>CBDEFO010000001.1:0-123569 GCA_965237525.1 Candidatus Latescibacterota bacterium
ATATACTGAGTCAGTAGACACGTGAGATGGCACCACTTTGCTTTAAATGATATTGCATGGGCATGTGGCACTGCGGGGGGCCCTCGCCCGAAGCAATCTCCTTTAGATCGCTTCTTCCTCTAAAGTATCTACTATTTTGGAACCTATAGTCTTGTCCAGACTATTCTAATCTGATACTTGACCTCGTATCCGGTTCATCGTAATTAAGACAAAGGTGGAGAATGCTATTATGGAGAAATCGAGACTTGAGATACTTCAGGAGTTTGTGGAGAACGATCCGCACGATTCGTTTTCGCGCTACGCCCTTGGTCAGGAATATATGAATCTGGACAGGATAGATAAAGCCATTGAGACCTTTGAGAGATTAGCCGAGACCGATCCCGATTACGTGGCGGTGTACTATCATCTGGGAGGGGTACTTGAGCATGCGGGCAGAAAAGACGAGGCTAAAGAGATCTACCAAAAAGGGATTGCGGTATCTGATAAGGGAGGGGATATGCATGCCAAAGGGGAACTGATGGAAGCCCTGGACATGCTCGAGGGGGAATTTTCCTCTTGATCGCTCACATTCCCATTATGTGATAGCCGCAATCTACATAGATAACCTCTCCAGTTATTCCCCTGGAAAGATGACTGCCGAGGAAAAGAGCTGTATCCGCCACCTCCGCGTGTTCAGTGTAGCGGCCGAGGGGAGCACGTTCTTTGAACTTGGACCGCATATCGCTAAATCCCGCTATGCCCCTTGCAGCAAGGGTGCTCAAAGGTCCGGCGGAGACGCCGTTGACTCTTATATTCTTGCCTCCAAGGTCGTAGGCAAGATAGCGAATGCTGCTTTCCAAAGCGGCTTTAGCGACGCCCATTACGTTGTAGTGCGGAACTACTTTCTCTCCGCCCAGATAGGTAAGAGCCATAATGCTTCCCCCCCTCTCTTCCATAAGGGGAGCGGCGCGCTGGGCCAGGGCGACAAGAGAGTAAGAGCTTATCTCCTGCGCGATTAAGTAGCCATCTCTGGATGTGTCCAGATAGGCTCCGTCAAGTTCCTCTCTCTTTGCGAAGGCTATACAGTGAGCGAGGAAATCTATGGTCCCGAAACGATCCAAAAGGATGCTGAATACCTGGTCAATCTGCCCTTCATCCGTAACGTCGCAGGGCCCCACAACTGTGCTCCTTTCGAGGGTTCCAGCAAGTTCCCTTACGTTCTTTTCCAACCGCTCGTTCTGATATGCCAGGGCGACATGTGCACCTTCTCTGTGGAGCGCCTGAGCGATCGCCCAGGCTATACTGTGTCTGTTCGCCACGTTGAGTATAATTCCACTTTTGCCTTCCATTAACATCTATTCTCTCCTCTTTAAGTGGTCACAGAGCAGGTGGTCATACACCAAGTGGTCATACACCAAGTGCACAACGCACCACTTTTTCTGGTACATCTGATATTTTCAAATACCGATCTCCTGACATGGGGAATAGGTTCTCCGGCCTTTCGTACGTACTAAAATACAAACAATGCCAAAAAATGTAAAGCTAAATCTCAAGACAGGGGGAAAAGTTGAAAGAAGCTTTAACGATGTGGCGGTATACCAGAATGGTAGTGCTGGTGGGACTTACTGCGGCGATATACGCCGCTCTTTTAATCCCGTTCAAGCCGATACCTATCATACCAGGGTTTACAGAGATAAGACCGGCAAATGTGTTTCCCGTAGTATGTTCCTTGATGTTCGGGCCTGCGGCCGCCTGGGGAGCAGCCTTCGGAAATCTTATTGGCGATTTCTTCGGGACTCTGGGCCCGGGCAGCATCTTCGGATTTGTAGGGAATTTCCTCTACGGTTATATTCCGTACCGAGTATGGAAGGCGATTTCCAACGATGGACCATCCATCAGATCTTTCGGGTCTACGATAAAGTATCTGGCTGCGGCCTTAATCGCAAGTACGGCGTGCGGCGTTAGCATTGCATGGGGCGTACACATATTGGGACTGGTTCCGTTTGCTGTGTTGTGCAATATAATTCTTATAAATAATTTCCTCGTATCTGCAGTTTTAGGCCCCGCGCTTTTGCGGGTATTATACAGTAGAGTAAAAAAGTTGGGTCTGATATACACAGAAATAATGTCTGAAGATGATCTGCACAAAGGTAGGTCTGAGCATATAGGACAAGCGCTGCTCTGGATAGGCTCGCTTGGAGGGCTGATCCTGGGCAACATCACAGCGGGGAATCCGGAGGCGGTCAGCACAGGCGTGGGAGCATCTGTGGTTCTGCTAATAGTCGGAACCCTTTTGATCTGACAGGGGAAACAAGTAGACAGTAGCCCCCGATAGATTCAGTCAGGGGTGGCGAAGCAATCCCCGTCTTCGGTGCAGAAACTATGGGAAACAGTGTCGCCGATACTAAGTTCGCTATTGAAACCAGGGGCCTCACGTTTACATATCGGGGGCAGGAGGACAGGGCACTCAAGGGCGTAGATTTTCAACAAACCAAAGGCGAGTTTGTGGCGATCATGGGCTCAACAGGAGCGGGAAAATCCACGTTCTGTCGTTGTTTAAATGGACTCATACCACAGCTTGTGAAAGGAACTTTTGAAGGGGATGTGATGGTGCTAAATGAGAACATAAGGGGCAAGAGGACTTTCCATCTGACTCCGTTGATCGGTATTGTGTTTCAGGACTTCGAGGCTCAGCTCTTCTGCACGAATGTAGAGCTGGAGGCGGCCTTTGGCCTGGAAAACAAGAATATCACAAGAGATAAAATGATAGAGAAGGTTAAGACAGTCCTCCATCTTGTTGGTCTTCAAGGCCTTGAGGGAAAAGATCCTTCAACTCTTTCGGGAGGACAAAAGCAGAGATTGGCTATCGCTTCTGTACTGGCGATGGAGCCGGAAATTGTTGTCATGGACGAACCGACGACCGATCTTGATCCTGTGGGGAAAAAAGAGATATTGGGACTATGGGAAGAGTTGAAAGGCAAGACAGGGGCAATGTTAGTGGTGGAGCACGAAACGGAGAAACTCTTAGGTGCCGATAGAGTGGTCATTATGAAAGGTGGACGAATCGTTGCCGAAGGACAAACGTCTATCATGTTGGGAAACAATGACTTGCTGGATGAGTGCGGCATCCGCCCTCTTCAGACAGCGGTCATTGGAAGAGATTTGAAGATAGACGATATTCCATTAGAGGCTGAGAAAGCAGGAGAGTTTATAAGATCAAAAGGATGGTCATTAGACTATGAGAAGGAGAAACTTATACAGGACTCGGATAAGAAGAAACGGGATAGGTACGGAGAAATTGTGATTGAAGTAGACAGGTTAAGCCATGTTTATGAGAATGATATCAGGTCATTAGATGGCGCTTCTTTAAGTATAAGGCGAGGAGAGATGGTAGCTTTAGTGGGACCCAACGGATGCGGGAAGACGACTCTTGCCAAGCATCTTAACGGACTGTTGAAAGGGACAGAGGGATCTGTAAAGATATTCGGAGTAGATGCTAAAAAGTGCAAGGTATCCCATCTGGCAAGGAATGTCGGATACGTGTTCCAAAACCCTGATCACCAGATATTTGCAAGTACGGTGAGTGAAGAGGTGTCCTTCGGACCCAGAAACTTCGGATTTCCAGTGGAGGAGATCTCACTTAGAGTAAATGAGGCATTAGAGGCCACGGGGCTGTCAGGCTACCAGGACAAGGATCCCTTCTCACTGACAAAGGGCGAAAGACAGAGGGTAGCTATAGCCTCTGTCCTGTCTGCTGGACCGGAGATTATAGTTATGGATGAACCGACTACTGGATTGGACTATTGGGGTCAACGATCTGTGCTGGAACTTGCAAAGAACTTAAACGAACAGGGACATACCATAATTATTATCACTCATACTATGTGGATAGTGGCAGAATATACCAGAAGGTGCGTGGTTATGAAGGATGGGAGGATCATATTAGACGGCAGTACAAGAGACGTGCTCGGGAATGAGGAAGTGATGGCCTCTGCGCAACTTGAGCCGCCGGAGGTTGTGAGACTGAGTAAGAGTTTAGGTGGTGCTACCACTTCTAGTAGAGTAATTCTTTCATTGAATGAACTGATGTTCTGTCTCAGGAGGTAACCTTTGTATCTTTATGTGAGAGAGAATACTATTCTGCATAACCTAAACCCGATTACCAAGATAATCGGACTCATATTACTATTTGCCATTCCGCTATATTTTACCCACCCGCTGCAGCTTGCGGCCGCGTTGTGCCTAGTGCTTGTTCTGACACTCTGGGCCAGAGCGATCCCGAATCTGCGCAGGATGTGGCTCTTTTTTGTAATGTTAGGACTATTCAGCGCTCTCTTGTGGTCCGTCTTTCACAAGGAGGGAGAAGCTATCTTGTCTTGGGGCCCACTGTCGGTTTCGAGGGAGTCGATTCTGTACGGCCTGGGCATGGCTATGAGGCTGAATACAACCCTGATTTCAGGTTTAGTCTTTCTCTCCTGCACGAGGATCGAGGAGTTTACGATGGGTCTAAACAAAATGGGACTCCCCTTTTCGATGAGTTTCGCCCTGTCTTTGTCCTTCAGACTAGTTCCTCTTTTCTTCAGCACAGCCTCGACTATCGCTCAGGCTCAAAAGGCGAGAGGATTGGATATGGAAAGCGGAGGCATCATACGGAGAATAAGGAAATACATCCCGCTCCTCATCCCTGTATTCATATATGGGATAAGGAACGTGGACCTCTTGGCTATGGCTGTGGAATCCAAAGGATTTGGGGCAACGAGGGAAAGATCCTATTATCTGGAGTTCAGGATGCAGTTTAAGGATTACGCTGCATTGGGAGTGCTGGTACTGATGAATCTTCTGTGCATCTACATAGTTCTTAACCGTCAATAGTAACACGCAACTCTTTGTTGAACAATAATTACCAGCTATCTATTGTCCCTCTGATAGATGTTCTCTCTACAGTGATCCACCTCCCATTTGATCTGCCCATCCTGATGATTTGTACCACTGGTACTTTTTCTGCATCTCTCAAATCAAAAAATGTTGTAATACCGAGCATCGAGTGTTATATTAAGGGTCGATTTCATATGATATGTACTACCGTCATTTGTTTCATCACAGGAGATAAATGCCATGCCTTACAAGGCTGCGCCAGAATGCCTGTTAGCGCTGGTCTGCATCAGTTTCTTTTTCGTGCAGGTCAGCCCTGCTCAGGATCTGGCTGGGTTCCAAAAAAAGGTTACTGAATTTACTCTCGACAACGGTCTTAAGTTTATCGTTGTGGAGCGTCATGAAGCGCCGGTAGCTTCATTTCACACTTATGCCGATGTAGGATCTGTGGACGAGGTAACGGGCATCACCGGATTGGCACACGTCTTTGAGCACATGGCGTTTAAGGGCACTGCTACGGTGGGCACCAAGGATCTTGAGAAAGAGTTAGAAGCTATCCAAAGAGTAGACGACGTCTTCAGTCGGTTTCGCAGTGAGCGGAATAAGGGCGTACTTGCCGATACTGTGCTGATCGAACAATTAGAAGAGGAATTTGACGCTGCCAGTAAGGCCGCGCAGGAGTGGGCGGAAAGCAGCGAGATGGACCGAGCTAACGAGTATGCCGGCGGTGTCGGCATCAACGCCAGCACCGGTTCGGATGCAACGTACTACTATTCCAGTTTACCTTCCAACAAGATAGAGCTGTGGTTTTCGCTCGAATCTGACCGCTTCCTGAATCCCGTACTGCGTGAATTCTACATTGAAAAAGACGTGGTGATGGAGGAGAGACGGCTCCGCGTTGAAAGTAGTCCCTCCGGCCGTCTGTTTGAGGAGTTTCGCGCCGCCGCCTTCAAGGCCCATCCATACGGAGAACCTGGGATCGGTCACATGTCCGACCTGAAGACTATGACCCGTGATGAGGCACGAGTCTTCTTCAAGAAATATTACGGCGCAAATAATCTCACCATCGCCATTGTCGGCGACGTTGATCCCCGGACGGTGAAACGACTGGCAGACATATACTTCGGACGCTTGCCTTCCGCTTCCAAACCCGATCCGGTGGAGACCGTAGAGCCGGAGCAATTGGGCGAACGCCGCATTTTCCTCGAAGACAAAGCCCAACCGATTCTCCTTCTCGGCTATCACAAGGGCAGCATTCACCAGCCGGATGACGCGATCTTTGCGGTTATTCTGGATATTATTGGCCGCGGCCGAACCAGCAGACTCTACAAGAATCTGGTCAAGGAGAAACAGATCGCCGTCAGCGCTTCGGGCTTTTCCGATTATCCGGGCGCGAAATATCCGAACCTGATAGTCTTTTACGCCGTTCCGAGCCAGAGGCACACCGCAGAAGAATGCGAGGCAGTGATCTACGACGAGATTGAACGATTAAAGGACGAGCCGGTTTCCGCCGAAGAATTGGAGAAAGCTAAAATACGCGCCCGCGCCGACCTCATTCGCCAGCTCAATTCAAATTCCGGAATTGCCGGCCAACTGGCGTTCTATCAAGCACTGACCGGAAACTGGCGCAATCTGTTCCACAGATTGGATCGAATCAACGCTGTAACAGCACAGGATATCCAGCGCGTGGCCAAGCAATATCTGATCTCCAGGCACCGCACCGTTGCGGTGATCACAACAGTAGACAGCAGCAAGTAGGGGCGAACCCATGTGCTCGCCCGATCTCTGGACATTTTCAGGGAAGGCACCAGATCCGCCTCTGCACATGAATGAGAGGATAAATCTATGGGATTTCATGTACGCTCCATAGGTCTAACGCTGCTTTTGGTGCTCACCGTGTTTGTGAGTCATTGTGCCTTAGCCCAGAAGCACTATACAGAGCTTACATACCCGCCGCTTAACAAAATTAAGGTGCCCTTTATCGAGCGGATTCAGCTTGAAAACGGCATGATCATATATCTGGTGGAAGATCACGAACTTCCGCTCATCAATCTTTCAGCTCGCATCGGCGTCGGCTCAATTGATGAACCTGCCGATAAGATTGGACTTGCGGACATCACCGGCGCTGTTATGCGCACGGGCGGCACCAAGACAAAGAGCGGCGACCAGATAGACGAAGAGCTGGAGAACATCGCCGCTTCGGTAGAAACCGGCATCGGCTTAACTACAGGCTTTGCCTCCATGTCGGTGCTCAAAGAGAACCTGGACACTGGCCTCTTAATTCTTTCCGACATATTAATGAATCCGGCTTTTCCAGAGGAGAAGATTGAACTGCAGAGAGTTCAGGAGCGATCCAGAATCGCGCGGCGCAACGACAACGTGCACAGCATCGCCTTTCGCCAGTTCAGAAAGCTCATCTACAGTCCGCAAAGCGTCTACGCACGACATACGGAATACACCACTGTTGACGCCATCACCCGCGACGATTTAGTCGCTTTTCACAAAAAGTTTTTTCATCCGAACAACGTGATGCTCGGTGTCTGGGGCGATTTTAAGAAGAAGGAGATGATCAAGAGAATAAAAGCCGTTTTTAAAGACTGGAAAAAAGGGGAATTCGAGAGGCCGCAGACACCTCCGGTGACGTACAACTTCGATTATTCGGTCAACTTCATCCGCAAAGAGGATGTAAACCAGAGCACTATTCTGCTCGGCCACATCGGCGGGCTGATGAACAATCCCGACTACTTTGCCCTGCAGGTAATGAACGATATCTTGAGCGGTGGCGCCTCCAGCCGACTCTTCCGACACGTGCGTTCGGACCAAGGACTGGCCTACGCCGTCTTCGGCCGTTACGGTGCTAACTTCAACTACCCCGGTCAGTTCTACACAGGCTGTATGACCAAATCCGAGACCACAGTCAAAGCAGTGCACGCACTACTTCACGAAATCGAGACAATCAAAAAGGAAGAAGTTACCGATGAGGAATTGGAGCTGGCCAAGGAGGGATACCTGAATTCGTTTGTGTTCAACTTCGATACCCGATCTGAAGTGGTCGGCCGCCTGATGACTTACGAATATTACGGCTATCCGAAGGACTTTCTCGAAAAGACCAAAGAGAATATCGAGAAGGTGACTAAAGCCGATGTGCTGCGCGTCGCGGGGAAATATCTGCAGCCGGACCAAGTGCGCATTTTAGTGATCGGCAACGAGGAAGATTTTCGACAGCCGCTCTCTTCCCTCGGGAACGTGGACGAGATCGACATCAGGATTCCTGTGAGTAAGGATCCATAAGCCCTTTGAAGCACTTTTCAAAGTTTCCAACGTTTTGATCCCGTAGCAGGGGGACTCCATGCAGATATCTATTTCTCCATCGTCAAGCAATCGACGTTCCAGTGCGTGCGTGCCGGCGGAGACTTTGACGAAGTCGGCACAACAGTAGAAAAAAGCAACAAGAATACGGATATGGGAGGTGATGTCCCTGTCTACTGTCTACTTGAAAACGAGGAGAGCTTGTAGTGAAAACCTATCGTGCAGTCGTCATCGGCTGCGGTCGAATGGGCGGATTCATCGACAACGAGCGGATCCGTGCGCCGGCAGATGTACCGCCCTTCTCTCACGGGGCGGGTTTTTACGCCTGCTGCCGGACAGATTTGGTGGCATGCTCGGACTTACGCGTTGAGGTAATGGAAAAGTTCGGCGAACGCTACAATGTTCCGAAAGAACGGCAATACACCGACTACCGCCAGTTGATAGAGGTGGAAGAGCCTGACATCGTCAGCGTTGCCACTCAGCCGGAGCAGCGAGCGGAGATCGTCATTTACGCCGCCGAGCACCGTGCAAAGGCCATCTACGCCGAGAAGGCGATGGCTGCCTCGCTGCAGGAGGCCGACGCCATGGTGGAGGCTGTCGAACGAAACGGGGTTGTCTTTAACCTGGGCACGAATCGCCGCTGGAATACGGGCTTCGATAAGATGAAAGAGGTCATTGACAGCGGCGAACTGGGAGCTCTCAAGACGCTCATCATATACGACAATTGTTTACTCTTCAACATGTCCAGCCACCACTTCGACCTCATCCTGCGTCTGAACGACGACAGTCCCGTTGCGTGGGTGCAGGCGCACTTGCCGGGGGCCGAAGAATCATCCACGATTGAATCTATCGGGGACGGTGATTCCCTGCGCGAAGACCCGAGAGGGCATGGCATCATCCAGTTTGAGAACGGTGTCACGGCGTATGCCCTTCTAACTCCGCGCGGAAACGAGTATGAAGCGATCTGTGAACGGGGCGCAATGACTGCCTTCAACAACGGACTCGAATGGCAACTGCGCCGCCGCGTCCAGATAGATCCGCAAGGCAGGACGGCATTTGTAATCGACGACTTCCCTGACTTTGATCGCGCCAGTTCAGCACTTCGACTTATTGAAGACCTCGTCCACGCACTGGATACAGGCCAACGAGCACGGGGAGGCGTACGTTCTGCCCGTGCCAGCACGGAACTTATCTTCGCCTTTATAGAGTCACACCGGCGCGGCGGAGCGCTGGTGCACTTACCGCTGAAGGACTGCAAACTGAAGCTTAAGCGCGACCGTTCTCCGCGCCAGCCGAAGTTTACGCCGTGAGAAACAACAATAACAGCAGAAAGCAAGAGAAGGGGATGCTGCTTCTACTTGTCTAAAAGGAGCAACCGACAATTCTAAAAGGAGTAACCGACAATGAAAGTCAATCCACAACAACTGCTGGACGACGGCTTCGTCATTTTGCGAGAAGTCATCCCGCCCGATCAGTTGGAGGAGTTGCGCGCCAGTTTTGAAGTCCTTGTCGAGCGGCAGAAGTCTATCTGGTCAAGCCAGCGCAAGCCCGATGACCCGCCCGGCGGTGTCTGGGAGAACTCAGCTCAGCCGCGGCTGGTGTTTAATACGGTAGTGGACGAGGCGACCGCCAACACCGTGGAGTTCTGCCTGCACGAAAATACACTGGGTGTAAGTCGCCAACTTATGCGCGCTCAAGAAGCGGCGATTACAGCGATGTTCTTCATGTGCAGTCCAATTCGCGACCACGGTCCAGCCCGCTGGCACCGCGATATCCATCCCAATGATGAGGCGCCGCTGGGAGGTCTGCAGATTGACCTTCTGGAAAATGCGCCAGGGTACGTACAGTGGAACATTCCGCTCTACGATGATAACGTGCTCTGGGTGGTGCCCGGAAGCCATCGTCGCTTTAACACCGACGATGAGAATCGCAAGTTGGAACAAAATCCGCTCGCGCCGCTGCCTGCGAGTACCCCGGTGGAACTCAAAGCGGGAGATGGGGTTGCCTATACTAACACCATTCTGCACTGGGGCAGCGACTATACCACCAAGTTGCGGCGAACGATCCATTTGGGCTACCGATCCTTCGGGGGCGCTATATTTCCCTACGTATCTCACTTCTACTGGGACCTGGGCTTCACCCGTCATCTTTCTCTCCCTGCGCGCAAGAGGTTTGAACGCTTTGCACAACTGCACGCCCACGAACGAGATTGCATCGAGTCCGTATTCTGCGCGATCCTCAACAGAGATGTGACCGACTTTCGTGAAGGCCTTTCTGAACTCCATCCCGGTGAGTGTGGGCGGATGGTCTGTGTGGTTCTGCTGTCCAAGTTGGCGTATAAGATCCGAAAAATCAAACGCCCCGACATCGTTAGTCTGCCGCGCTCCGAACGAGCACGCGCCCTAAGGGAACACTCGACCAGTCTTCACCTCCTGGAAGATATTGCCGTCCGCTTCACATCAGAGGAGGCTGAGACGCTCTGGGGTAGATTTGCGACTCTGGATGCTAAACTTCTATCGGAGACAGAGCAATATGTCCCCGGCTTTCAGTCTGGGCCCATGCGATACTTTTTCAACGAGATGCCCTCCAATTTCGATGTCGAAGACTTCATCGCCAGCTGGGATGCCTAAACAGGTGAAGAAACTCTATATTAAATATCCCCATAAAGAGGGAGTTGGAACGCCAGTTTTACAATATCTTGTTAATTTTGCTCTAAAGGTATCCCCAATATGTAGCTCCTCCAGCTAATTCTTCGGATTATCTATTTCGAATCAGAAAAGGAGGCATGCACCATATTTGTTTGGCCTGTGGAAATCCATAGCATAACGACAAAAGGAGAAACCGACGATGAAAGTCGATCCACAACAACTGCTGGACGACGGATTCATCATTTTACGAGAGGTCATCCCGCCCGATAAGTTGGAGGAGTTGCGCGCCAGTTTTGAAGTCCTTGTAGAGCGGCAGAAGTCTATCTGGGCTCGTGAGCGCAAACCTGAAGACCCGCCCGGCGGTGAATGGGAGAACTCCGCTCAGCCGCGGCTTCTTTTTGAAACCGTAGTTGACGAGACGACCAGCAACACGGTCGAGTTCTGCTTGCACGAAAACACGTTGGGCGTCAGCCGCAAGCTCATGCAGGCGCCGGAAGCAGCCGTCACGCAAATGTCGCTTATGTGCAGCCCGGTGCGGGATCACGGTCCCGCTGACTGGCACCGCGACACCGATCCAATTACACAAGCGCCCCTAAGCGGTCTGCAGATGGACATGATCCGAAACGCCCCCGGCTACTTACAGTGGAACATTCCGCTCTACGATGACAGCGTGCTCTGGGTGGTGCCATCCAGTCACCGACGCCCTAACACCGAAGAAGAACAGCACCATTTACTCACAAGCCCGCGCAAGCCGATGCCGGGTGGCGTGCCCGTAGAACTCAAAGCAGGTGACGGCGTCGTCTACAGCAACCTCATCCTGCACTGGGGCAGCAACTACAGCACCAGGTTGAGGCGAGCAATTCATTTAGGTTACCGCTCCTTCGGTGGTGCCATCCTTCCCTATGTACACCACTTCTACTGGAACCTGGATTTCACGAAGCGCTTGCCGCCAAAGATACGGAGGTGTTTTGAGCACTTTTTCCAACTACACATACAACAGTGCGATCTAATTGAATCCACCTTCCGTGCGATCCTCAATAGGGACGCACCTGCCTTCCGCGATGGACTCGCCGCGCTCCACCCCGGCGAGTATACACCGATGGTGTGCGTAGTGCTGCTGTCTAAGTGGGCAGACAAGACCCACAAACTGAAACGTCCCGATGTCCTCAGTCTACCCCTGCCCGAGCGTGCCCGAGCCATTTCAGAGGATCCGCTGAATCTCTACCTCTACGAGGATTTTGCCCGACGTTTCTCGCAGTCGGAAGCTGAGGTCCTGTGGCAGCGGTTTGCGACGCTTTTTGCTAAACTCCAATCAGACGCGGAGCGGTGTGTGTCTGACTTCGGATCTCGACCGATGCGATACTTGTTCACCGAGATGCCCGCCGATTTCGAGGTCGAAGACTTCATAGCCAGCTGGGATGCCTGAAAAGATAGCAGATACCAGACAGGGTGCCCCTTCTCCTTCTGTCCTCTAATTTTGTGAGAATACCCTTATGGAAAGATCTATTCGTGTGATAGAACAGCTCAAAGGCCCAATTGTTCCGGTTAACGTCTGCTTTGCCGATGAAGATTACCTGGACTTTGCGGCGACGCGCGGGTACGTCAACTGGCTGTGCGAGCAGAACGTACCCGTAATACTGCTCACTTATGGCAGCAGCGAATTCTCCAGCCTGACTGAGGATGAGATTTGGAGGCTGACCGGCGAAGTGGCGGAGGAGGTCGCCGGGCGCTCGCTGTTCATCGCATCGACCGGTTGGTGGTGGCCGGGGAAATGCCGGGAGTTTTTGAAACACGCCGAGAGTGCAGGAGTAGATGCAGTCAAGGTTCAGATTCACCCCTGGCTGGGTGCCAAGCGTGATGTGCTTCTGGGCTACTTTGACCGCATTCAAGACGCCGCTCCGATTCCGCTGCTGGTCTGGAGTATCGGGACAGCCCCTTTTACGGTGGATGTAGTGGCTGAGTTAGCACAACGGCCTCAAGTGGTCGGCATCAAGAATGACGGTGACGCCTTCTATGACTATTACGACTTTATCCGTGCTACCGATACTGAGAACTTCGCCGTGATCAGCGGTGGACAGATGCGCAGCTTCATGTTCGGTTACCCTATCGGATCTCCGGCGTATCTCTGCCCCATCGCGCCTTTCCGTCCGGACATAGCGCTCAGCTTCTACAATTTTCTGACCACCGGGCAAAGCGATGAGGCGTGGGCAATCGTATTCCGCTATGAGGAACCCTGGCTCAAGACTGCTACAGCGTTGGAATGGGGACCCAGCATCAAATCCGCGCTCTACATATACGGGCTATATCCCAATCATCGGCTCCGCGCACCAGCCGTTTCGCACACCGCCGAACAGCGCAAGAAATTGCAGGAGACTCTGGAAAAGGTCTTTGGACCTATCAGACAGTAGGGGCCTGTCCCCGATTGAGCCCCCGATTGACTCTATCGGGGGTCGGGGACCCGTGTCTGCCCCAGACAGTTGACACATCATAAAGGGAGGTAAGGAAGCATGACACAGCAGCGAAAAGTTTATTTCAACGGCCAGTTCGTGTCAGAAACCGAGGCCAGGGTCTCCATCTTCGACTCGGCACTGATGTACGGGGATATGGTGTTCGAGATGACGCGCAGTTACAACGGCGAACCGTTCCGTCTTCGCCACCACCTCGAACGGCTCTACGCCGGACTCAGGATACTGGAGATCGACTGCGGGTTGACGCTTGACGAGATGGAAGATGTCACGATGCAGACGGTGGAGGTGAACCGCCCGTGCTTCTATGAAGGATTGGACTTTCAAATTATGCACAACGTCTCACGCGGACCGCTTGCACTCTACAGTTCAGTCTTTCCGGAGGGCCTGCGTCCGACAGTTACCATCAACTGCTGGCCGTTGACCTGGCATCTTGTCGGCATTGCAGACATGTACGAGGCGGGTGTCCACGCTGTCATCACACCGCAGAGGTCCGTACCTTCGCGTCTGATCGACCCGAAGATCAAGAATCGCAGCCGCGTCTACTACCAGGTCGCCAACCTGCAAGCGCAGAAGGTTGATCCAAAGGCATGGGCGCTTTTGACTGACGATGACGGCTTCATCACCGAAGGGACAGGCTCCAACTTCTTCGTCGTGATGCGCGGCGAACTGTTCACCTCAGAGCCGCGCAATATCCTGCGCGGTGTGACGCGGCAGGCGGCCATAGAGTTAGCAGCAGAATTAGACGTGCCCTGCAATGAGTGCAATCTTGAGCCCTACGACGTCGCGATGGCCGAAGAGGCCTTCTTCACTACAACATCGTATGCTGTGATGCCCGCAACGCGGTTCAACGGGCAGCCGATTGGAGGGGGAAAGGTCGGTCCCGTAACGCGCCGCCTGTTGGACGGCTGGTGCCAGATGGTCGGCGTGGACATAGTGGCGCAGTCGAAGGAATACACATTAGAAGCGGAAAAGGCGGGAAAATGAAGATCACCGCCGTCCGAACCCGTGTTATGGGCACACCGGGTCGCAACTGGATCTTTGTCTTCGTCGAAACTGATGAGGGCATCACCGGAGTCGGAGAGGCCACCACTGAGTATCAAGAGCAGGCTGTTGTCTCTTCCATCGAACAGCACTTTGCCCCACTCTTGGTCGGCAGAGATCCCACCAGGATCGAGCGTCTGTGGCAGGTCATGTACCGCATGTTCTGGTGGCGGCAGGGCGTAGTGATGACAAGCGCTATCAGCGGTATCGAGCAGGCGTTGTGGGACATTGCGGGCAAGGCCTATGGACAGCCTGTCTACCGCCTGCTCGGAGGGCCGTGCCGGGACCGCGTCCGGCTCTATGCGCGCGGCGACCTGGGCTTATCTTCAGAGGCTGAGGAAGCTCAAGCGGCCATCGCCGAGGGTTTCACAGCCTTCAAATGGGGCTATGGACCGACGGGTAAGCCGTTCGATGAGGAGGTGAACATCCGCGCAGCGCACGAGACTGTAAGCGCTATCGCAGAAGCGACAGGTGACCAGATTGACTGCTCGCTGCACCTCGAGTTGATGGTGGATTGCGCAGGGCTCTTTTCGCTGGGAGGTGCAATACGCCTGATTCGAGGGTTGCAGGGCTATCGAATGCTGTTCGTGGAAGAACCCGTGTGCGCGGACAACCTCAACGAGATGGAGCGGCTGCATCAGGCGGGGACAGGCATTAAACTGGCGTTGGGTGAGCGGCTCTCCACGCGCTGGGCGTTCCGCGAATATTTGGAGCGGCGGGCGGTAGACGTGGTACAGCCTGATATCTGCCACGCGGGCGGCATCGGTGAACTGCGCAAGATTGCAGCGATGGCAGAGGTCTACGGCGTGAAGGTAGCGCCGCACAACCCCTACGGTCCTGTCGCCCTTGCAGCTGCCGTCCATTTCGCCGCCGCTACCAGTAACTTCTTGATATTGGAATATTGCCGCCGCACGCCCCTCTTCTTTCAAGTGCAGAAGCAGGGAATTGAGATTGCCAACGGTCATGCCGAACTGCCGACGGCCGCTGGGCTGGGCGTGGAGTTGGACGAAGAACTCATAGCACAGCATCCGTACCAGCCACTTGCAATTCGAGAGTATTACGATTCAGACGGCGCAGTACCGATGATTTGAATCGCATCCGGGATAACGATTAGGCTCTTGCGATATTAAGGAGTTGATAGTATGGAACTGACAGGTAGAGCGGCGCTGGTGACCGGCGCGGCGCGAGGTATTGGCAAGGCGATTGCAAAGGCTCTGGCGCAGGAAGGCGCTGAGGTGGCTCTGTTGGACATAGACGAATCAGAAGTGCGGGCAAACCACGGGGGAAATCGGAGAGAGCACTGGACGGCGGATCTTGCCGTTGTGCGCAGACGTGAGCGTAAAGACTCAGGTTGAAGGAGCCATCGCCTCCGTGGAGAACGCCTTTGAGAAAGTGGACATTCTCGTAAACAATGCAGGCGTGTGGAGTCATGGGCATCTCAGCCAGGTAACAGAAGCAGAGTGGGACCGGGTCTTTGATGTTAATCTGAAAGGTGTGCTCTTCGCCACGCAGGCGGTCGCTCCGGCGATGAAAGAACAAAAAGGAGGGAAAATAGTCAACATAGCGTCGGCCGCGGGCCTGGGACCCGTCGCAGCATGGAGCGCCTATTGCATCTCCAAGGCTGCGGTCATAATGCTCTCAGAGGTCGCAGCGGAGGAGTTAGCGCCGTTTAATGTGCAGGTGGCTGCCCTCTGCCCGGGCGCGGTGGACACCGAGTTGACCGAGCGCATCACCCAACAGACCGGTGCACGGTTTCCCCATGCTATGAAGCCGGACCAGGTCGCTGAAGCTGTGTTGAATCTAGTCTGCCCCTTCGAGCAGAAGCCAGGCGGCGCTATCGTGCAGAGGTTGCCAGCATAGCAGACTGCAGGCCGGGACTCCCCCACTTTCGGCTGACTGCTATCTACGAGATAGCTTCGCTGACCCTTCCCAATACTCTCAGCTAGTGCTCCTCCAAGTTAATTATACTGAGGAGTGTCATTGCGAGGAGCGCAGCGGTCCCCGATTGAGTCTATCGGGGAAGCAATCTCTGAACCTAACCCCATGTAGCATGAACAACGCGATTTTGAATATACAGAATGTAGGGGCGAGGTCTACTCGCCCAGTAGTCGGCAGACAGGTAGAGGCGAGATTGCTTCGGGATGAATCCCCTCGCAATGACTGGGCAGTGCATCCAAGGTTCATCTATAGACGGTTTGAATCAGGGCGCGGATATAACCGTTGGCGTATGCGTGACCGATATCATCTCCCGACCGATACTGGATGTGAGGCGTGTGATCCATCATGAAGGGACCGTTGAAACCGACGTCGCGGTAGGCCTCCATCGCCTTGAGCATATCTACTTCACCTTCATCTATGAATACCTCCTGAAAGTCGTAGGGAGTACCGCGAATATTTCGGAAGTGGACGTAGAATATCTTGTCCCGCTCCCCCATGTAGCGGATGGTGTCCACGACATCGACTCCCATCTCGGCGACGCAGCCCTGGCAGAAGAGCATTCCGATGTTCTCGCTGAGGAAGATATCGAACATCCTCTGATAGTTCTCCACGCTCACAACGATTCGGTCAGCGCCTCCCAGTGCCTCAGGGATCGGCGGATCGTCCGGATGCACGGCGATCTTGACTCCTGCCTCCTCCGCAACAGGGATGACCCGCTCCAGGAAATAGGTCAGATTCTCCCATAGCCTATCGGCCGTGATCTGCTTGCCGGGATGCCGAGGTGGGTCCTTCATAAACTCCTCGTAGTTGAAGCTGCTGTAGCTTGAACCACCGCGACCCGGGCTCGAATCCGTCCGAAAATGGCTGATAGCGAAGAAAGTCATTGCGGTTTTAGGTACGCCCACCGCGCCGATGGCTCGGAGCATCTCGCACCAGTTGTCGATCTGCTCATCTCGTCCGGGAAGATCGTATATGACCCTGTCCCCAACGTCCGAACGGAGGACGTGAAGTTCCAGACCGTGGGCTTCCACGAACGATTTTAGACCCTTGAAGTCCTCGGTGTGATCCTGACCGTCGGACATCTCCGGACTCAGTACAATTTGGAGGCAATCGACGCCCGTCGCCTTGAAGAAGTTCAACCTGTCATCGGTAACTTCGTTCCAACCAAGCGAATCCATTATTTTCATGTTTCATGCGCCAGTTTTGAAGTTGCCTATGTGGTGGTGGATGTGGATATCCTTTGTCTATCACCGCGTGTTACCTTACTTAATGCGTAGCCAGTTCAGGTGTACCATAAGCCTGTGGGCCTTGGCACGGTTCAGACAATTCGTGGTGAAACCTGCAAGAGTTTTTCTACGTTCAGCTTGGCGAGGCTCCATATTGGTTCCTTTTCTGTATCAGATTGGCCTTGTTCGTTAAAACAGCCAGAACGAAGAAACTGCATCAGGTCTTGTCGTTCAAACCAACGTTTTAAGTTATCATTTTCAATCGCACTCTGATCCACTTTGACGCCTATTGCCACATTCTGTAGCATCGATAGCAGATTGCGATCTGTCTCCAAATCAGCAAGCAACAAAGGCCATTTCAAGTTAATGACTACGAACTTGCCGAGCTGCTCCAGCGTCAAACTTTCATCCAAAGATGAGTCTTCAGGCAAGTCGAAGAGACCAGTTGCGCTGGCGATGAATGTCCTCAGCCGAAACAAATTGATGAACTGTTTTATGCGGCGCGGGTTGTTATCTAAAGCAGGAGCAACCACGAGCACGATGTCATGAACAGTTTGCGAATCGGAATCTTGAGTAACTGTAACCCTAATACGTTCACGGCGTGCTTTCTGTTCTTCTGTCAGTGGTACTATGTCGTCTTCCGTTTGATCAGGTAGTAAAGCAACTCTCTCCTCTTCGGACATCTCCGGGCCCGCTTCGGCAGGGTAAGAAGATTCTGAGTCACGTATAGTTCTGCCACGGTCGGAGGCCCTTCTCAGTTTGGTGAAATATAGGATCTTTCCGAAAAGACCTCGCAAAACGGACTTAGCTTCATCAGTTTTGGGGCGAGAGGATATTTTCTTCAAAAGACTCTGTAAATTGAGCTCAACGGGTCTTGGAACAAGGAAAGGTAGTTGAATGAACTTCTCGATAAATGAATAGCCGTATTCCAAGCCTCTCAACTGGTCCAAGGTCGGGCTCACTGAATCATCGGGCATAGTTTGCAACGAAGAGAGGTATGGCAATAAGTTCTCATACTTCACAGCGAGACCAGCAGCCACTTTCTCGCGGTCCATGCCGATAATGAAAATGAGCTGAGGATCGTTCGATATCATTAGATTCAGGGCCTGCATGAGCTCAGCAGCTTTCGGAACTTCGCAACGATCAAGATCATCGATGAACACGTACACTTTGTCCTGACCAGCATAGGCGTTCACGATCTTGGTGAAATCTTTGTGGAAGTTCTCGATGAAGGCGATGCGGCCTACGTAATCTGGTGACCGGAGATGCTTCTTCAAATCAATATCCAGTGGGCTACCAACAAAACCTTTGATTTTTATCAACAGCGTTACGATGGCTGCAACTGCAGCACCGATGCCTCCAAAACCAATGACCCATTTGATGATATCTTGCAACGACCCCTCCATGGTTAGCTTGGAAGACAATTCTTGAACCCACTCCAATCCCTTTAGATATAGAAGAAGGGGGATCGCTGCCAAGATGCAAAGAATGATAGATCCCATGGCGATTACACGAAGTGCGTCTAGCCAGCCGTTTCTCCAACTGAAACGACGAAAGAACAGCCTCACGTGTCCACTCCAGCGGGGTTTGAAGGAAAGCCGGCGGGAAATTTCACGGACAAATTCAAGAGCAAATGCCGCCCACAGTGCATCTTCTTTGTCATGTCTCCAGGGGTTGAATTTAACAGTAAGTTGGTTTCTGTCCCGGAGCGCTTCTTCGAGCTGTAACATAAACGAAGATTTTCCGCTGCCCCATTCGCCCTCAATGGACAATGTCAGCGGAGCTTCTGTAGAGGGATTAGTGAGGAAATCAGCAATAGCGTTGACATAGGGTTCGAAACCGAGGACATCGTCTGATGTGGGTTGATCTCCAACACTAGCGGCGATAATAGATTCTCCGTTTCGACTAGAGGTTCCAAGCAACTCATCAACGTCCAGGTCCCAGATGCGGATGACCTTGTCCTGTTCGCCCAGTGTGACCAGAACAGGCGCCTTCGGATGGAACGCAAGTCCAGAAGCCCAATAATGACTTGAAACTGGCTCATCGAGGACTGCTACCATTTCCCAGTTATCACAGTTCCAGAGACGAACAGTGTTGTCAGAGGTGGACTTGGAGGCAAGAAAACGGCTGTCAAAGGAAAAGGAAACGCAAGTGACTATACCTGTGTGGCCTTTGAGGACATTTATCTGACGTCCTGTCTTGGCACCCCAGATACAGATGGTTTTATCCTGAGACCCCGAGGCGAGCATCCGACCATCCGGCGACCATACCACACTGAAAACTGCACCAGAGTGTCCTTCAAGTCTCTGGCGCAGGGATCTAGACCCCACATCCCAGAGCAGGATAGCCTTAGTAGCACTGACTCCCAAAGCAAGTATTCGCCCATCAGGCGACCACGCCACACTGTTGACATGGTCGGAGAACCATTCGAGTATCCGAAACGGTTCCTTTGTCTCCACATCCCAGAGCAGGATGATCTGGTCATGGGAGCCTGAGGCGAGCATCCGACCATCTGGCGACCACGCCACACTGTTAACATCACTGGAATGACCTTTAAGTTTCCCGCTCTGTTCTCCAATCTCCGTGTCCCAGAGCAGGATAGTGCTGTCAGCAGATCCCGAGGCGAGCGTTTGCCCATCTGGTGACCACGCGATTCGGATTCTACTGCGCTCGTGCCCCTGTAGGGTGTTCCGAAGTGTGAATCCGGGTGGACTTTTTCCCGCTTGTGCCATCTACAATACCTCTCTCAAGAGACCTTACTTCCCTATCACCTCACAGGTTGCTACAAACTCTGGCGAAATGGAATTACAGCAGATGATATACTCGACATTCCTCAGCATAACCTTCCGCAGCTTGTCCCCTTCCTGCAGGCTCCTGCAACAGCCGTGTGGCAACCTCTGCTGCGGCGATCCAGCAGTACAACACGAGCAAGCTGACGGTTCGTTTTGAGATTGACAGGCGGTCTATCTTTCGCAGCGATCACCTACTTCCCACCCAGTGCCGATAGAGCGGCTTTACACTGTCAGGCAGAGCATCGTAAACATGCGGCGGGACTGGCGGGGAACTACGTTTTCTTTACTACCCGTCTCGTCCACCATACGGGTGCGCTCATCGGAATCGGGCATTAGCACATCCACATTGAGCCACCACGGAGCGTAGCGCACCGCTAGTGCGCAGCGCGGTCGGTCGGAGCAATTGGGCGCGCCGTTGCGTGCCAGAGGCGACTGTCCATAACCAGCACACTGCCCGCCGCACCTTCCACCCGCATCTCAGTGGGGTAAGGTTCAAGAGCGTCAATGCCGTTGTCCCCACTCGGATTGTTGTCTGTCCGGTGGCTGCCGGGAACGATAAAGGTGCCGCCGTTTTCGGAGCCAAAGGGTGAAAGCATCCACAGCGTAGTGAGATGCATGACTGCATCTGGATAAGGCGCTGGAATATGCCCGGCGTTCTTCTGATTGAACGGCCAATCCGCGTGCCAACCGCCGCGCTTATTCCCCGGGTAGTTGATCATACCGGAAGTGAAAGAAACCCGTACGTGGTGGCCCAACAGAGCCTCGGCAATGTTCATCAGGCGTGGGTCGGCTAAGTAGGGAGCAAACGATTGATCGAGCCCGATAAGCCCAGGAACGAATCCGATGCCCTCGGGTGCATTGGAGCTTCTGTGCGCAGCGACTGTTGCCTCCACACTTTTGCGCACGGCTTCTACATTGCTGTCAGGGATAATCCCCTCGAGGACACACCAGCCGTCAATCCGCAGATGAAGCAGCATCTGATCCATATTCATCATCCCCTCGCTAAGTTTGATCTCCGATTGTATCATGTTACTGGTCCCTTCTACAATCCGAACGGCCAGAGACGCGCGACTCACCTTGGATAAATCCGGACAACCACTTTCTGTTTGGCTACGTCCACCTTATCCTCCCGGACAAAGCGCCCACGGCGCCCACGTTCCCTAACCCACTGCACATGGGGTCCAACGGTACGAATTCATCACCTTCAGATCAGCTAGCCATTCCGTATCTCTCAGGCCCACGCTGCCCTTGCCTGACCTATCCACTCAAGCTGATAGCGAGGCGTCATACCGTAGTAGTGAAAAGAATGATGCCGTATGCCCGCCCTTCGGACCATCATCACTTCATCACGCAGCTCCTCCATCGAATTGAAGGCTCGCTGATTGTGCATCATTTCGGGCTCTGCCCACTCGGGGACTTTACTGATCTGCTCAACTAATGAATTCTCCCTCGCTTGGATAGTATCTCCACTGCCGCCGAGACTGACACGTTTAAAGTGAGGATACAACTTTGAAGAGTCCAGACAACCCATAACACTCCGCTCGTTGCGTATCCCGAAGGGCATAAAAGCGCCGTCATACCTGGTGACGATCTCCTGAACGTCAGAAAAGAGGCTGGTTACAGTGTTACAACGCACCTCCAGATAGCTCCAGAGCCCGCCAGCAAAGACATTCCTTGCCCACTCCTCGTCTGCAGGACCCATGTCCCGCTCTGAGGGAGGTTCAGCAAGCGATTCGTACAGATGCCGTCTGATCTCTCTTTTTAGGGGAAGAGGATCGAATCCCTCATCCCTGGCCCTGTGGAGACAACTACCGCAGAAACAGAGATTTAGTAGATATTGATCCCGCGGAGAAGGTGGTACCTCCACTTTATCCACCAGAAATCCATCGTTCCATAGGCCAAAACCTAGCGATTCATGTCTAATCCCATCGCCTCCGTAGGTCCCCATAAGCTCCTCGACAATAGCAAGGTCATAGGCGCGGACTGAAGGATTGGACGGACATAGATAAGCACGCTGGCGCTCCCCCATCGCATCCACGCAGCAGACATCCGGGTAGGCCTGCGCTGTGCTATGGCTGAAATGAAAAACGACGAAAAAGAGTACCCCCCAGTCGCGTCCTCTGGCACTATCCATAATGTTGTGGAGAAAACCAGGGGTATCCACACAATCCCCTAATATCGGTCTGATACGTGTATCTCTCCAGCGAGGATGCTCTGGCGCAAAGAAGACCGAGCCGTCATCCCAGCGCACAATTCTCTTAGGGTTGTGCGAAAGCAAAAAGGTGTTAGCGTGATAGACAGCAGCCACAAAAAGCTCGTTGAGACCGCAGACCTCATCCAGATAGTCGAAGCAGTTATCGATCCCCTCTTCGGTGATGTCCCAGGGATGGATGTATATCCCACCTGATCTTCCTTTTTTCAGCATCTTTCTCTCCTTTTTCTCACAAGAAAGTTCTGCAATACTTTTTGTGGACCCAAATCTAAGTGCAAGCCCGTTCAGTCTCTACACATTTTCTTGGGCCATCCCACAGATGGAAAAGGGCGTGACATGGCCTCTGCGACAATTTACGATCTTCTGTTTGATGGCATGATGTTTGATTACTGCTTGTCAACTATCTCTATGGGATCATCTCATGTAATGTATGGTTACTGATCTGAGCAATGCAAAAGACATTCTCTACATAACTTCTGTGTTTGCTGTCTATACATCTGTGGCAGCGTGTACATTATATTCGAAAAGGGATGATACAAAGGTGCAGAACACTTAGGAAAGAGAATACAACAGAGGTTCTTGGATGTCAATAGGGTTTGTGCACTGGCAGAGCTGTTCAGTTTTCCATGAGGTAATCCGCCATATTCAATCTACTCGTGTGTGAATCCCCTCGCGTTCCAGGATGCGCACAATTTGGTCCATCAGAAAGTCGATGTATGTGTCAATTTCCTGGCTGGGCGTATAGGTCAGCGAACGACAGGTAGCATGTGCGAACAGGCCGCGGCGCACCAGCAACCTCTTTTCGACCTGCAGGTACACTTCGATGTCCTGCAAGGAAAAATTGATGAAGGGCAAAAGTGCAGCAAGCAGATCGTAGGCACGCTCGTCGTCCCGGGCCTGACGCGCCTGGTAGACCGGGTCCAGAAGGTCGCAGATGGGTACGCCCGGCATAATGCCGCAGATCCCAGCCGGTATCGCCTCCAGCATGTAGTACCCGCCCCAGCCTTCGAGGATGCCCACGCTATCGCCGACCTCTTGCCGGATGCGCACCAATTTCGCCACTATCAGGGGTTCCTCCAGCTTGACGTACCGGAAATTGGGGTGCTGTCTATGGAGTGCCTGTATGAAGTCAGCCCCGATGGTCGGCCCTCCCGGATTGAAGTCCTGGATCAGGATGGGGCACGCTACAGCGTCCGCGATATGGCCGCAGAAACGAAGCAGGTCCGCATCTGTAGTTCTGAACTGCCGGGGCAGGGCAAAGCTGATCACGTCCGCCCCCATATCTTCGTAGTGCCGGGCCAGTTTAGCAGCTATCCTGGAGGAGCCGTGATTGGCCTGCGCGATCATCGGGATACGCTTGGCGTTTACCTCGATGGCAATGCCGATCACCTGCTCGCGTTCGGCCTCGGATAGTTTATAGAACTCACTGCCGTAGGCCGGCAAGCACATCGCCGCCATCTTCTGCCCGGCTGTGAACTCAACCGTTTTTCGAAGAGATACCTCGTCAATTGTCTCATCTGGCTGGAAGGGTATCGGGACAACAGGAACGACACCGTTAATCTCACCCATATTCTGACCTCACTTTTTAAAAGGGATATTTGTAAAGAAACGTGGTGATGACAAGTTAGCGGAAAAAGTGTAGCCCAGCTGGCAGCATTGGGCAGCATTGGCTTGTAGAAATTCGGCGGTCAAGCAAGCTTGTTATAGGCGAAGCCCTAAGTGAAACCCTGAGCGAAGCCCTGAGCTAAGCCCTAATCATAGCCTAAATTTTGAGGCGGCGCATATTCGACGTAGCGCAGGACAGAATGGTCGATCACACTCTCCTTCCAGATCGTGCGATACTTCGCTACCTCTCCACTTAGGAGCCACTGTCGAAAATCTTCGGCCCCTTTTTCGCTCTCCCAAAAGGCTTCGTTGATGTACTTAGGACGCTTCTTCTCCTTCTTACTGTTTCCGTGAGGGTCCTCCAAATCCATCCAGAAGTACCCAGCTTTTTCGCTCTATACAGCCAAATTCTTTCGCCTTCTGAAAGAGCGTTGCGTCCAGCCAGCTTAAGAAAGCCTCTTCATTTTCGCCAGATTATCAGATCAAAGATATGAACAAGACGTAATATAAGGGCCCTCCGACAGACAAGAGCCAAGTAGACGTGATATAGGGCATGAAATGATCTGTCTACCGACGTTACTAAATCCTCCAGAGCGTATAGCCTGCCACCAGTGTTACAAAGATCGCACCCCCATAAGAAAGAACCGCGATGAGTTTATTCAAGTGCTTAAGTTGCAAGGCATCGTAGAGTGTGAACCGGAAACGATGTGCCCAGTGAAAAAGAGAAGTGGATATGAGAACAAAGAGAAAAATACGGCTCAGAGGGTGCTTCACAAGAGTCAGCAAGTCTTCATGAGATGGCGCCTGGATCCATTCCAAAGGGCTAGCCAGACCATTCAGGAAAAGTAGAACCGGTATGAAGATAGCGGCAACCGTGCCGCCTGCGCCAAAGAGCGCCCACCAGAAAGGTTCAATAGGTTTCTTCATGTAATGTTCCCGTGTTTTCCAATTTCCCCGGAAGTTCTTCAGCCACTTGGTGGATCGTCGGCCGTTCGTGCCTCCTGAGAAATGCACTGAAGTGCCCACGCCGCCTTCTGCACGATCCTTTTAAGTTGTCAACATTAGCCACACGATCACTGCAGAAAAAACTACCCATGCGATATAGTTCAACACTACAATAACCGTGCCTGGAACGCGTTTTACCCCGAGATGGAGCACCAGGGCTTTCGGCGCAAGATTAAACCAGGTGACACTGTGGAAGACCACAAACAGAAAGGCAACTATGTGCAACGCGATGGAGACCGGCCCCTTGAGCCAAGCTGTGAAGATTTCGTAGGCCTCTGGCCCCTGGGTCAATGCCCTAATTTGAAAGAGACAGACGAGCGCATAAAATGCAACAGATACGCTGGTTAGTTCCCTCAGAATGAATCTTAAATACGCCCACTTGCGGACCCACCAAAGGATCGGTATGCGGGCGCGATACCACTTGGGATGATACTTGATATATTGCGGATTCTGAGGCATCGCCATCTTTGCTCCAATTATTCCCCAAAGAGTTCTTCGCCCACTGCTTACTTCGTGCCTGCTACATCGTCAAGAAAGTGGCCATGCAGGCCCCTAACTGCTCTGCTGACACCTCGTTCGCTCTACAAAAGCGCACAACAGTGCCCACGCCGCCTTTCGAGCTGGATGATGGACCTAGTTTCAGCTGCTATCATCGGTTTGCCCAGGGCAGGAGCATAGATTTGAACCAATCTACCGTACTGGACACTTTGTATCGCTGAATCGCAGCCGCTGGATCTACATCTTTGGGGCAAACCACAGAGCACTCCCCCACTAAAGTACACTGCCAGATGCCTTCCTCCTGTGAAAGCACCTGGAGCCTCTGTTCTTTCCCCTGATCCCGGTTGTCTAAATCGTAGCGCTGCGCCAGCGCTATGGCCGCCGGACCGATGAAACTCGACTCCAGGCCGTAAACCGGACAGGCTGAGTAGCATAGCATACAGTTGATGCACATGCTGAATTGCTTGTATTCGGCAAGCTGGTCAGGAGACTGAAGGTATTCTCCTTCTGAAACCTCCTTCTCTTGTTCTCGAATGATCCAGGGCTTTACGCGTTTCAATTTCCCCATGAAATCACTCATCTCGATGACAAGGTCTCTGACGACGGGGAAATTGGAGAGCGGCTCCACACGGATAGGACCCGGAAGATACTTTTCCATGAAAATTGCACAGGTGAGGAAAGGTATCCCGTTGACCATCATTCCGCAACTACCGCAGACCCCCATTCGGCATGCCCAGCGGTACGATAAAGTCCCGTCTATGTTGTCCTTGATGTAATTCAGCGCATCCAGGATAACCCAATCTTCTCGAAAAGGAACTTCGTAGCTCTGGTAGACAGGCTCTGATTCCTCTTCAGGGCGATAGCGAAAAATGTCTAATGTGATGTTGGTTGCCATAAGACCTCGTCAGATATTTTTGTGCAGCTACTGTTAGACTTGACACATCAGTCATAAACTTTAGCGGAATGATTGGCGTTTTTCGCCGGGTTTGTAGGGACGTAGCGCGAATGCCGACCACGTCTTATTTACTGAGACCAAATTCACCCACTTCAAATCCACCTCTTCAATTGTATCCCACCCCTTATCACGAGTCAAGTCAGTCTGAATCTTTGAAGCCCCTTTCGGGAAAGAAATCCACAGCAGGCTTTCTGGCTTCAGCGCACGGACAACTCGGGGGCTCAGCTTATCCAACTCGGCCTTGTTCTTCACAAAAATCTGCACCCAATCAAATTTGCTCTCCAATTTTTCCGCTACTTCGACTCCAGCGGGCAGGGGACCAAGTTCCTTCATGTAACCATCCGGTGCATTGATGATGGCGGCGTGAAGGCCGGGCTTGAGTTTCATTTTCTTTGTAAGCGAGCTCTCTGCCATATCCTCTCCGCTTCTCTTGTGCTTTGGTCAGGATACTTAACCTTTCAATCAATGATTCAACTTACTCGAAGAACGAGCTTACATGTCATTTGTCAATTAAATGGTTTAACCATCATAGCACACTACCTACTTCCCATAAACCCGCTCTCCCGGCGGCCAGCGGGTTATAGTCACTGGCAAATAATGTATTCGAGGCGGTCCGGTTTCGTCTCTGTACGCCAAACTGTGCGCCAGGAACTTCTCATCGTCTCGCTCTGGATGATCCGTGCGCTGATGTGAACCCCGAGACTCCGTTCTTTGCAACGCCGATTGCACAATAGTCTCGGCAACATCTAACATATACGAAAGTTCGATGGCAGAGATGAGTTCAGTGTTGAAGGTGTAGCTTTTATCGGCAAGCGAAATATTGAAAAATCTTTCTTGGAGATCCCTTATGATTTCTTCTGATTTCTTCAAGGAGGCTCGATCGCGATAGATACCGGCGCCCTCTTCCATCGCACGGTTCATTTCACTTCGAAGCAAAGCGATAGACTCGCCTCCTCCTTCATTTTTGAAAAACTGTCTCTCAATCCGTCTTTCCTCATCTGTTGCAAGCGCCTCTACACTCAAGCTGCATTCCTTCTGATCCGATGCGAAGGTGGCGGCCGCCTTGCCTGCCCTGACGCCAAACACCAACAACTCCGTAAGAGAATTGGAACCGAGACGATTCGCTCCGTTGATGTTGACGCATGCCACCTCACCTGCCGCATACAAACCTTCAAGCAGGGTCGCCCCCTGAATGTCCGTATGGATGCCGCCCATCATGTAATGCACCACGGGCCGCACCGGAATCATCTCTACCAGCGGATCAAGATTGACATATTTAAGACAGAGTTCACGGACAAAAGGTAGTTTAGTATTGACTACCTCCTGGCCCAGATGGCGAATATCCAGATGGACATACGGACCGTATTCCCCTTCGAGTGTCCGTCCTTTTTCCTGCTCTTTGACAAAGGCCTGAGACAGCCGGTCGCGAGGCCCCAACTCCATGGAGCGTAGAACCGGTTTGGGTTGCGGTGTCCCAAGATTGTAATCCTGCAAGTAGCGATAACCATCTTTGTTGAGCAACAATCCACCTTCGGCGCGAGTGGCTTCAGTAATGAGAATGCCCGTAAATGGCAGTCCCGTAGGATGGTACTGAACGAACTCCATGTCCTTCAGCGGCATGCCGGCGCGATAGGCAAGCGCCATGCCATCACCAGTCTTTATGCTGGCATTGGTAGTAAATGGAAAGACTCTTCCGCACCCACCGGTGCAGATGATGACAGCTTTGGCAGCAATAGCCTGTATCCTTCCAGTTGCAAGCTCGATAGCGACGGCACCCTGACAGCGCCCATCATCTAAAAGCAGTTCGGTTACAAACCATTCATCATATCTTTGAATAGGGTTGTATTTCAGCGACGTTTGAAACAGAGTGTGGAGCATGTGAAAGCCGGTTTTATCCGCCGCAAACCAGGTGCGTTCGATCTTCATGCCGCCAAAAGGACGCACGGCAATGGTTCCATCTTTCTCCCGGCTCCAGGGACAGCCCCAATGCTCAAGTTGTAACATTTCCTCCAACGCTTCTTCGACAAAAACCTCTACGGCATCCTGATCACAGAGCCAATCACCGCCTGAGATCGTATCGTAGGCATGATCCTCAAAGCTATCGTTGGGCTTAATGACTGCCGCAGATCCGCCCTCCGCGGCTACCGTATGGCTGCGCATAGGATAAACCTTCGAGATGACAGCGATGCTTAATTTTGGATCGGTCTCTGCAACAGCAATTGCAGCGCGCAGACCAGCCCCACCGCCGCCAATGATGAGAATATCGTGGGAGAGAATATCCATTGACTTTTCTTGTTTAAGGCCGAAACTTTACAGGTGTTTCCCAAAAAAGTTTTTTAATACGAATTATCAAGAATCTGCTTTAGCCATATCTCATGAGCAGTTAAAAGTAAGAACTTTTTTTCATGGTGTCAAGTACAATAAATAATTACAAGAAGAGTAAGGTCTTGCTCTGAAGATTTAACGACCTCAAATTTGTGATTTGGAAAGGTAACGTTTAAGTTTCGTTAAGAGATAATAGTTTGGCCCAACCTATCTATGCGCGGGGGCAAAGGCTTTTCGTGCTTTGCTACCTCCACCTCATCCTCCCCGACGAAGCGCCCACACTGCCTTCATCCCAAGGGAGAGGTAACCTCGACCTTACATTTGATCTGAGTTGCTTATTTTAGGGCCCGGCGCGCGCACTCATATGGCGGTGGACAGGGAGGTCTGGCAACGAGCCACGGCGTGGGAGGCACGGCCGCTTTTCTGGGAATGTAGGCACAAGCCACAAAATGGTTCGCGCGCATTATCAGTGCAGAAACACAGGTCTGCCCCTACAGAGGCTAGATGTACACCAGACTCTTGAAGAATGCAATCTTCCCGAATGAGAGGACTTCATAACGAAAATCTGTTGACATACAGGTTCTCTGGAACTAAATTAATTCTGTACTCCAACTACAATTACCAGAACCATACTAACCCTATATACTGGTGAAGGTTGAGGAACTATGAAAAAGATAGAAGCTTTTATCAAGCCCTTCAAATTGGACGAAGTAAAGGAAGCCCTGTCACAGGTGAAAATAATCGGTATGTCCGTCGGGGAGGTCAAGGGCTTCGGACGTCAACGAGGTCACACCGAGTTCTACAGGGGGACGGAGTATCACGTGGATTTTCTCCCCAAGGTTAAGATAGAAGTAGTAGTCTCTGACGAGAACGTCGAAAAGGCCATAGATGGGATCATAGCAGCTGCAAAGACTGGCGAGGTCGGGGATGGCAAGATTTTCGTTATCCCCGTTGAGCAGGCCATCCGCATCCGCACAGGCGAGACGGGCGAGTCGGCCCTTTAGCCACAAAGATGGTGGCGGTAGGTCAGACATTCCTGTCTGACATGGGCAAGGAAAACTCGCCCCTACATTCTGATATCTGCTTTTTGCTTTTCCCTGACTTTTGTCTACTTTTTTTGAGAGGAGTTGATAGCTGTTTGCCGTTTTGGACTCTCATAGCGCTAATAATTCTCCTTTCAAAACCTTTGATGTATGAATCGGCCTGCGCTCAAGGATACGCGGATGACGCAAGAAAGCGCGAAAAAGTGAGTAGGGGGTTATCGACTGATGCCCAATACTCTGCAAGGGACAGCGTCCTCTATGACATAGAAAGAGGCGTAATATATCTTAAGGGTAAAGCCAAGGTAAAATACAGAAAAATGGAGCTTTCTGCCGAGAGGATCACTTATTATGTGAACGATCAGTCCATCCAGGCAAAGGGGGTCCAGGATTCGACCGGAAAGATGGTAGGGACCCCTGTCTTCAGGGACGGGAGTGAGACATTCGGCGGTCTGGAGATAAAGTACAATCTGAAAACGGAAAGGGGCACGATCATTCAGGGTAATACGGAGTTTCAAAAGGGATTCTATCTGGGACAGAAGATAAGGAAGGTAGCGCCCAGGGTGCTCAATGTGGATAGCGGGAAATTCACGACGTGCGATCTGGTTGTGGGGGATAAAGAGCCCCACTATGACTTCTACAGCAGCAAGATGAAAATAATAGAAGATGATAAGGTCATAGCCAAGTCAGTGATGTTCAGGATAGACGGCGTACCGGTTATGTGGTTTCCCTTTCTCATATTTCCCATAAAGAAGGGTAGACATTCGGGAATTACCACCCCCAGTTACGGGAGCAATGGTCTGGATGGCAGGCTTATAAAGAATTTGGGATATTACTGGGCGGCAAACCAATACTGGGACACTACCTTCAGGAGCACCTTCAGGGAGAAAACGGGCTTATTTCTTGAGGCGGATCTAAGATACGCCCTGAGATACCACTTCAAAGGATCGCTCAACTTCGACTTTGAAAACAGGACCAGAGGTGGCAAGACCACAACGAGAGAATGGAGGCTGAACTTCCAGCACTCACAGCCTATAGGCAGGACAATGAGCCTGAGGGGGAGCGGAAGCTTTGTCAGCAACAGGAATTTCAACAGTGAAAACAGTCATAATCTCTTCGACAGATTGCAAAGGACGCTGAGATCCCATATTACGTTCAATAAAAGATGGAGGACCTCCGGAAACAGCGTAGAGATCAGGATGAGGCACGAGAAGAACCTGACAACGTCCGAGACGCTCTTTGAGGCTCCGACTCTATCGTTCAGGAAAAATAGAAAGCCCATATTCGGGAGACTTTATCAGCACTCACTGAGTTCCAAGTCGAACAATGGGGACGCGGATCGCCCCAGATGGTACAATTCGATCTTCTATTCCTATAGCGGAAACATAAATAATACCAGAAGGACAAGGCTGGTCGAAAATCAACTAACGGATCAAAATACGTTTCGGACAGATCACAGACTGAACATAGCAAGTCAGCAGAAGCTCCTGCGGTGGCTCAACGTAACACCCAATTTCAGTACGAGACAACGGTGGACAAGAAGCCCGGACGGACTTTATACCAGGAGTGAGTCGTACTCGACTTCCGCATCTTCTAACACCACCCTCTACGGACTCTTCAATATAAGCATAGGGCAGCTCAAGGCAGTAAGGCACGTAGCCAAGCCAAGTCTTTCGTTCGGCTACTCCAGAGATGTAACTGAGACGGGGGATAAATTCGGCTTCGGCGGAAAAAGAAACGTGGGCGATCCCAGAAAGACCCTGAGCATGCGGTTGGGAAATATACTTCAGGTCAAGACCGAAAAGGAGGGAAGAGAGAGAAAATTCGATCTTATAACCTACGATCTTTCGACCAGCTACGACTTTGCAGAAGAAAGACTTAGAGACTTAAACACTTCTCTTTCTATCAAACCTGTCAGAAGGTTCGACGTCCGTATGAGGGCTACGTACGATTTCTACCCCAATGACCGACGGGATCTCTTTTTGCCCGATCTGAAGCGCCTGAGTGTAACTTCGGTTTTGAGGCTGAATGGTGGAGGAAGAAGGAAGACGAAGGAGAGAAAAGACGCCGAGGAATTTGATTCGAGCCGTAGCGATGCTCTGATAGCCCCTCGCTACGGCGTCAACTCCACAGGGGCCACGTTTGAGGATAATTTCAACGAAAATTTTCTAGAAGGAGGCAGACCCTGGCGCCTCAATTTTTCCCACACGTACTCCGTAAACAGGAGATCGCTCTTCACGTCATCCTTTGCAACCAGAGATACCACGATCAAAACGTCGTGGTTGAAAGGCTCTATAAGCTTAAATCTGACCCGCAACTGGCGTATGGACTACTCGTTCAACGTAAATTTGAGTCCCGACCGTGGCGAGGATAGAATCACGGGACAGAGCTATTCGTTTTACAGAGACCTTCACGGCTGGGAGGCGCGGTTCCGCTGGACGCCCTCCGGCGTGAGAAACGGGTACTTCTTCAAGATAAATATCAAGGAGCTTCCACAGGTCAAATTCGAAAGGAGACAGGGGGTGGGAAGGTTCCAATGAAAGTTTTAGTGCAGAGGGTCCAAAGGGCAGGCGTCGCCATAGATGGACAGACCGTTTCCAAGATCGGTAAGGGACTGGTTCTTTTGGTAGGTGTGGGGATGGAAGATGACATAGAAGATGTCCATTTTACAGCGGACAAATGCTCAAACTTAAGGATTTTTGAAGACGATAGCGGGAAGATGAATCTTTCTGTCCTGGACATCGGTGGTGAACTCTTGGTTATCTCACAGTTCACACTCTACGCGGATACGAAGAAGGGCAGGAGACCTAACTTCACGGATGCGGCTCCTCCTCAGAAGGCGTCACAGCTATACAATAGATTCGTGGACATTCTTAAGAAGAGAGACCTTAAGGTGGAGACAGGAGTCTTCGGGCAAAGGATGTTAGTGGAGATACACAACGACGGGCCTGTGACACTGATGGTGGAAAGCCCAAAGTAAGCAGACAGTCCCCGATAGATTCAATCGGGGATCAGAGATAGTAGACAGGGAAAGACGAACACCAATAGAACGTATGTAGGGGCAAACCCACGTGTTTTCCCAATAGACAGGGAGATTGCTTCGGCGCTTTGAGCCCTTTGCAATGACTTAAGCTCGAAGCCATGCAATCTTGTGGACCGGGAAAGAGACAAAATGAGTCAAAAGGTGGTGCCACCACTCCGTATAGATAAGATAGTTCTGGCTTCAGATTCTCTTCGCCGCGCAGAGCTTCTTAAATTGGCAGGTATCCCTTTCATTGTCGTCCCGAGCGGAATCTCCGAAGACGAAGATGTCTTTGACAACCCTGTAGAGCACGTGTTAGAGCTTTCTCGACGGAAGGCGGAGATGGTAGCGCAGAAAGTAGCAGGGAGCCTTGTCCTGGGTGCCGATACTATCGTGGTCCTGGAGGGAAGCATAATCGGAAAACCCCAAAACCGTGGTGAAGCAGCGGATATACTCTCCCGACTCTCGGGAAACGAGCATCGGGTATTCACAGGAATTACACTTTTAGATACGGACAAGAACGAATGCGTTTCGGACGTTGTCATCACGTCAGTCAGGATGAGAAAGATGTCAACGGGTGAGATAAGGAAATATATAGATACGGGGGAACCCCTGGACAAAGCGGGAGCCTACGGCATTCAGGGAAAAGGCTCCGTGTTCATCGAAAGCGTCTGCGGCTGTTATTACAACGTCATGGGTCTGCCTATCTCCAAGTTAGTCCTGATGCTCAGGAAGATGGGCTACGAAATATGGTGATTGATCGAAAAGCAATGCACACGGATACGAAAATATACGCGCAGGTGGTCTTGCCTCTGGCTTTAAAAGAAGAGCTCACCTACTTAGTCCCCGTGTCATTAGAAGATAGAACCAAAGTCGGCAGCCGTGTGGTCGTGCCCTTGGGTGAGCGAATAGTGACGGGGTTTATAGTTGGTATATCGGGCAGGTCCGATATGAGGAATCATGAGTACATACTGGAAGCTCCTGATAAGATACCCCTCTTCAATGAAGAGATGCTCAAGCTCACAAAGTGGATCTCAGATTACTATCTCTGTTCGTGGGGAGACGTCTTGAAATCGGCTCTACCCTCCGGGATACACAGCCAGAGTAGGCGAAAGCTCATGCTTTTAAAGGACATGTCGAATGAGGAAATCCAAGAGTGCAGGAAACGGTCTCCCAGGCAGGCTGATATATTGAAGGCAGCCTCTCAAAAGAACGAGATAAGCTTCCATCAATTGAGGAGGCTCGCTGGCAGTCCTGGCCTCTATTCTGCAGCTTACGACTTGAAACGTAAGGGCTACGTGGAGATACAACACGAGATTAGGGGACCCAGGGTTAAGATCAAAAGCAAAAAGGTGGTATCTCTGGTCGCAGGGGATGCGGAGACGATAGAAGCACAGATTGCAGGCATAGAGCGCAGGGCTCCTAAGGGAGCAGAGTGTCTGCGCATATTATGGGAAAACGGCGGGACAATGTCGTGGAGACACCTAAGGCAAAAGGAGATAGGTACAGGGACGATAAAGAGTCTGAAAAAGAGGAACTTAGTAGAGATCCATCTTAAAGAGATCGTACGAGATCCGTTCGCCCATCTAAATGTGGAAGAGCCTCCAGACCTGAAGCTTACAAAAGCGCAAAGAAGTGCTCTGAGAGCGATCACGGATGCGATAGATAAGGGCGTATTTAAGGGCATCCTGATTCACGGGATAACGGACAGCGGCAAGACACTTGTGTATATAGAGGCCATCAGAAGGATCGTCGAAAGAAGCGAAGGCGCTATCGTTTTGGTTCCGGAGATCTCACTGACCCCTCAGACTGTCAGGAGGTTCAAGTCTAATTTCGGGGATAAGGTAGCGGTCCTGCACAGCCACATGTCCGATGGAGAGAGATACGATGCGTGGAGGAAGATAAAGGATGGCGAGCGTCCGATAGCTGTTGGAGCGCGTTCTGCGATCTTTGCTCCCGTGAAAAAATTGGGTCTGATAGTGGTTGATGAGGAGCACGACTCGTCGTACAAGCAGGATACACTTCCGAGGTACAACGCCAGAGACGTGGCGTTGATGCGGGGCAAGATCGAAAATGCCGTGGTGGTCCTGGGATCGGCGACGCCCAGTTTGGAATCGTATCACAATAGCCAGAACGGGAAGCTCCTCCGTGTGGAACTGCCGGACAGGGTAGATAACAGGATACTGCCGAAGGTGACGGTTGTAGATATGAAGCAGGAGTCACAAGGTGGGAGTAGCGCCATCTTTTCGGGGACTCTGATGGAGAAGATCTCCGGCGTCTTAGAAAGAGGTGAAAAGATCATACTCCTCCAGAACAGGAGGGGTTATTCCCCCTTCATACAGTGCCGTGAGTGCGGCTTCGTCTTCATGTGTAAAAGGTGCAGGGTTTCACTTACGTATCATTCCACCTCAAGCATAAAGTGCATACTATGCCACTATTGCGCGTTCACAAGCCGAGTCCCGACGACCTGCCCTGACTGTCTCGGATACAGGTTGAACTACAGGGGCGTGGGGACTCAGCGAGTGGAGGATGTCCTGAAAGGACACTTTCCGAACGCTCGGGTGCTGAGGATGGACATTGACACAACCAGGTTCAAAGGCGCTCACGACACGATATTGGAGAGCTTCAGAAAGGGAGAGGCGGACGTTCTACTGGGAACGCAGATGATCTCTAAGGGGCTCGACTTTCCGGAGGTTACGCTCGTGGGTGTCATCTCCGCCGATACGGCGCTGAATCTTCCGGACTTCAGATCGAGCGAAAGGACATTTCAACTTCTGACTCAGGTGGCGGGCAGAGCCGGAAGGGGCAACGTTCCCGGCGAAGTGATAATTCAGACATATCAGCCTTCAAGTCAAGCAATCCTGTGCGCCAAGGATCACAATTTCAAAGCGTTCTGGGGGATAGAAGCAAAGAATAGAGAGGAGTTGGGCTACCCTCCTTTCGGGAGGCTGATTAATATAGTATTTAAGGGGACGGATGAAGACAAAGTCTGTTCGTTAGCAGAATCACACGCCTCTTTTCTGCGAGGGAGAATAGACGATCCTCCGATAGAGATCCTGGGCCCTGCTCAGGCCCCGCTCGGTAAGATCAAGGACAACTTCCGCTATCAGGTGGTCTTGAAATCATCGAGCGCAAGGGCTATACACAGGTTAGTCGAGGACGCATCAAAGGAGATAGGAACACTTAAAAGCGGAGTAAGTGTGAGTGTTGATGTTGACCCGTTGAATATGTTGTGAGCGACAAACTGCCTCCAACCTATGAATCTGCTTCGGCGGTTTCAGCCGCTTTCCCCGAAGACTATTAGATACCCCTTTCGCCATGACTGAAGCTTTGGACAAGTAACGCCGTCGTGATGTGCCAAAGCCGACCCGGCGTAGACACGGGGCGGAACTAATCCCTGATTGAATCTATCGGGGACAAGAGAGGGGAGGAAATGCCCCTGTCTACTTACTTTAGAAGGGAATATATATGCAGATTACACCATCGGATAGGGTTCAGTCAATTGGGCCGTACGCCTTTGCTGAAGTGGACAGAGAAGTCGAAAAGCTCAGAAGATCCGGAATAGAACCCATAGACTTCGGCGTCGGAGACCCCACTATCCCCACGCCCGAAATAGTCCGAAACGCCACAATAGAGGGGATAGAAAAGAGAAAAAGATCAGGCTATCCGAGCTACATCGGCGCCCGCGAGTACAGAGTGGCGGTAGCTGAATGGACAGCGAGGAGATTCGGAGTCCGGCTTGACCCCGAAACCGAAATAGCCTCCACAATCGGAAGCAAGGAGGCGGTCTTCAACTTCTCAGAGGGCTTCGTGAACCCCGGTGACTACGTGATAGTCCCAACACCCGGATATCCTCCATTAGCAAGGGGAGTCCTCTTTTCAGAGGGAAGATCCTACTTCGTCCCTCTCCTCAAAGAGAACGGCTTTATGCCCGACCTCGACTCTATCCCCCAGGAAGTCCTGGGTAGAGCCAAGATCATGTGGGTAAACTACCCCAACAGCCCATCGGGTGCGATAGCCCCCAAGGATTTCCTCGAAAAGATAATCGAGTTCGGACACAGACACAATATCATGATCGCCTCGGACGAAGCTTATATTGAACTCTATTTCGACGAAAAACCGCACAGCATCCTTGAGATAACAAAAGAGGGAGTCGCAGCTTTTCATTCCCTTTCAAAGAGGAGCGCGATGACCTGCTACAGGATAGGATGGGTGGCAGGCGACAGAAGGGTAATAGATGTCTTCAAGAAGGTCAAGACCAATATAGACTCAGGCACCCCTACGTTCGTACAGGACGGGGCAATAGCCGCACTCTGGGACGAAGAGCACGTCGAAGGAATGCGGAAGGACTACAGGACGAAAAGAGACATAATGGTGGAGTCGCTTGTAGATGCGGGACTACCCAACTGCGCACCTCAGGCGACGATCTACATCTGGCAAGAAATCCCCGAAGGGGTGACATCGGTCGAATTTGCCACAAAGATGCTCTCTCCCGAAGTAGCGATAGTCACAACGCCCGGCTCCTGGATAAGCGATTCCACAGAGTATGGACTCAACCCCGGCGACCGATATGTCAGGTTTGCCCTCGTGCCGAGCGTAGAAAAGACGGTGGAGGCTGCAGGAAAGATAAGGAATCTGAAGCTGTAGGCTGGACACAGAGACAAACAGGTCGTTCTGTCCGAACTATTGGGATTGATGCAGACTACTCTTTGGACTCTGAATCTTCTCCCTAACCCTAAACAGATCCGAGGTCTGAGCCAAGAGACTCTGTATCCGTATCAGTCCCTATTACCTCTGTTTGTTGCGATCTACGCATGTTTCTGTCTTTATCCGATTCATCTATGAGGTGTACCGTACGGGTGGGGAAGGCGATATAGAGTCCCATTTCCTCCAGCGCGTCCATTATTTTGAGGTTGACATCCTCTCGGATGCGCAAGTAGTCCGCCCAGGCTATGGTCTTTGTAAAGTAGTAGACCATAATTTCCAAGGAATGGTCGCCGAAGTCGGTGAAGTAGACAAGAAGAAAGAATTCTTTGCTTACTTCAGAATGTTCCTTCAAAATATCTTTGATCCGTTTGACGGCCTCTCGCATCTGATCGGCTTTCGTGTCGTAGGTTACACCTATAGTAATCCAGACGCGGCGTCCACCGCGACGGGAAATGTTGTCGGTAACAAAGTCCGCCAAACGACTGTTTGGGACGGTAATTAAGGTCTGTTCGAAGGTGCGGATGCGAGTGCTCCGAAAACCTATTCGTTCAACGGTCCCCTCGATACCGCTGTCCGGAGATTTGATCCAGTCGCCTACCACGAAGGGGCGGTCGATCAGGAGCATAATAGAGCCGAAAAAATCGGAAAGCGTCTTCTGCGCTGCCAGAGCCACAGCCAAACCTCCGACTCCGAGAGTAGCGATAAGACCAGATATTGAGTAGCCCATATTCTGGATGATCATAAGGAAAGCCAATATACCAATAAGTACTTTTGCCGCCTGACCGATGAGGGGAGCCAGTTGATCGGCCAGGGGAGACTCGACCCTTTCCGCCCAGCCTTGCAGCCAATAGGTAAGGACATTGACAAGCCTTAGCATAAGCCAGGCCAGGAGAACCAAAAAGAGGGCGGAAAAGAGAGTACCAGTCCACTCGAGAACTTGCGGTGAAGGCTTATAGCTTTGTACGGCAAGATAAATGCCGATCAGGACGATGCCCGCATCTAACGGCCTTCGCAGCGCTTTGATCACCAGGTCATCTATGTCCGTATCAGTTACCTGGGTAAGGCGAAATACGTAGTGGCTGAGGAGGTATACGGCGAGCGTGCGCACCACCAGAGCACCGAGGATGATGCCGAAGGCGATTCCAAGTCGGTAGAGTGTGGTCTGACTCCATATCTGATCAAAGAACGTGTGGAGGTTTTCCATAAAAGCATGCACCTCTTTGTTGCATAGAGCATATTCCAGGGACTTGGGCTATTGTATCTGCGTTCATTACACTCTGGCTTAAAGGATCGGCTCTTAAATAGCAGAATCTTACGTTTATATCAGCGTCTTGTAGAAGGTTACCTCCTTCCTACCGCTGCGCCGACCTTGCCACATTTTGCACAAAGATCTCCGAACAGTCGAATGTTTCGAGGAACAACTTGTGGTCAAAGCACTCCTCGGCTGAGCGGAGGGAATCAGCGTGATGCTGCGCAGTGTAGCCTTGAAGGTCGGTGTCCTTTGTCACCCAATGCAATATACCCCCGAACCGGTCTACTTTGCCGCCTCCTTAATCGCACAGCTCCTCATTTGGAGTTTAGCCAAATTTCCGGGGGTATGTTTGAGCGTGTGCAAGCGGCGCATGGTATCGTTCTTGCCGAGAAGTCTCCATCTGTCACAGCATAGATTTGGAACCTGCAGATCCGTATCTACATAGCTCTCCTATTAAAGATCAATTATATCGTCGAGGGTGGTCTTTCTTGGATTTACTATCACGTTTCGACTCCCCATGGCGTCCTCGGCCATCTGAGGTATCCTATCTTCTTCTATCCCCAGCTGAGCCAGATTATCCGGTATCCCCACTTCCAAGGACAGCGTCCTTACAGCCTCAACGGACAACTCCGCGGCGGCCATATCATCTAATCCGTCCGTCCAGACGTCCATAGACGAGGCTATATCCGCAAACCTGGAAGGACACGCTATAAGGTTGTACTCCATAACATGCGGCAGCAAGACCGAGTTAGCCTCACCGTGAGGGCAGTCGAAGTGCCCTCCCAGTGGGTGCGACATAGCGTGCACGTTCCCCAAGCCAGTCTGGGAGAACGCCATCCCGGCCATAGTGCTCGCTATGAGCATGTTCTCCGTCGCCTCAATGTTCTTATCGCTGGACACAGCCTGCCTTATGTTCGCTGAGATGATCCTTATCGCCTCCAGGGCCAAAGCCCCGGAGATCAAATTTGAATTCCAGTTCACATAAGATTCCACTGCGTGTGTGAGGGCGTCCATGCCCGTTGCAGCGCCGACATCCATAGGGAGTTCCACTGAAAGCTCAGGGTCGATCAGTGCCACTTTTGGAATAATATGCGGGCTCGTCACAACTGGTTTTGTGTGCTTCTCCTCGTCCGTCACGACAGCAAAAGGAGTCACCTCGCTGGCCGTCCCGTAGGTGGTGGGAATGCACACCAAGAAAGGAATATCTACTCCCACCTGCTCCTTAACACCCACGTAATCCAGTATATTTCCGCCCTTCACCGCTAAGACTCCTACGAGCTTTGCAACATCCATCGAACTCCCACCGCCCAAACCTATAATAAAGCTACATCCCTTGCTTTTGAATCTCTCACAGGCAGCATGCACGTTCTGGGTGGGAGGATTGGCCTTGACCTCGTCGAACACCTCGTAAGCGATGGAAAACTCGTCCAATATTCGGGTAATTTTCTCCACGATCCCGGCCTCAACCAAACCCCTATCCGTGACGACTAATCCCGTATCCTCGGTGTGGTTTCTCAACTCATTCGGAAGTCTGGCTACAGCTCCCTTTCCCAGGGTGATCCGTGTAGGGGAATAGAATCTGAAAGTATCGCTAAATGCCATCTACTTCGCCTCCTTCGAAGTTCAGTTTTGCTCGGATTTTCCCCCAGGAGTTCTTCGATATTTTTGTGGTCCATTATACTTTTGATCGGCTTTAGACGGCTTTGTACTTTGAATAGCCCCACAACACCAACCACAGTCATCTACGACGATCACAGATCTTCTATCGGCTGTCGTCCGGAGAACCCGCTGTCCATCTCGTGCCAGAACTTTATCTCTTTTTCACCCCTCTTCCAGCAGAGCCAGATCTGCCTCCCATCCTTCAAGGCGGCGAAATCCACTAGCCCCACATCGATGTCCTTCAGAACACATCCGATATTGTGGAGCTTCTCCACAGCCTCGTTAAATTTGAATTGAGCGGCCACAACAGGGGCGCCTTTCTTATTCCCGCCGTTGCCTGAGATCTTATCCTCTATGTCGCCTAACGCCTGCCTTGTTGATTCCAATTCCTCCTGTCTTAAATCCAGTTTCTTCAGCCAGTCTTCAACTTGAGGCAGGAGTCTATTGGCCTCTTCCACAGTGAAATATTTTATGTTCATATCCTCTACATCCTGTAGGATTACCGATAGGATTACCGAATTACGACTTTACAAGCTAAGTCTAAGAACACATGATAATATAAAACGGCGCTAGATTCAAGCGCATTCTTCAAACCATAAGTCGTTCGCAATATCCCAATGATTTAGGACATCTTCTTGTACCTCGCTGTTGGCCTCGTGCTCGATAGATGTATATCCCCTTTTCTTCAAGGTTGGATTTTGTGCTAACTTGATATTACTATCAAAAGGAGAAGATGTCAACAGATTTATCAATGAAGCACCACAACTGAACAATATGTAGAGTTCATATCCGTGAACAGTTGGAGAAAAGAGTTTGATTTAGCATAATAAGATGTCTATTATTGCAATCACATCTGCCTTTATCATCGTTTGGTACCGGACCATCCCGGTTTAACGCCGGGGACAGATTTAACTCCCTTTACAGTGTCCTGAAGGGACGCGGGAGAGGCGATCCGTCCGGGACTTGAGATCGACTTGAACGATCTTCCATGGAAGAACGAGGTAGTTTATATATTCACCGCCATGCCCCACAATCAATTTTTCAACTTGAAGCCAAAAAGGATACTCGGCTTTCGCCCAAAGATGGATTTGAAAAGTTGTGGCATAAGCCAAAACAAGGCGCGGGAGAAATGGAAAAAGGGCTTGACTTTGCTTAATAATATATCTATAATAGCAGTGGTATCTACTTTTCTCATAATCTGCAAGAGAACAATTGACAATTAGGTGTGCTAATACCATAAGTAACTTGTGGGGATGATGCTATGAACGTCCTTATTACGGGGGGAGCAGGAAATCTATCTCAGGAATTAGCTGCATACCTTAGCAAAGACCATCAAATCCGATTGACCGAAATAGTAGATGTCCAGACCAATTTTGAGTTTGTTAAGAGCGATCTGGGCCACGATGAAAAGACAAACGAGTTGGTGAGAGGAATGGACGCCATTATACATATGGCAGAACTTCCTCCCAGTGCTTCTGACGATTCGGAGAGGTTGCAGATGGACTTTCTCACCAGATGCACCTACAATTTGATGTGGGCGGCAATGGAAGAAGGGGTCAAAAAGGCGATCTATACAAGCACTCTCAAGCTATTCCATAAGTACGATGAGGACTTAACTGTAAATGAGAACTGGAAGCCGCTTCCTTCCACAGATCCATACATTCTGGGGAAGCATCTGGGCGAGTTTATCTGCAAGGAATTCGCCAGGACGGCAGACATTGACATCATATGTCTGATATTGGGGAAAGTCGTGCGAGAAGATGAGGTCAGAGGAGAACCGTTTGATTCCACTTGGGTCGAGATAAAGGATGCGGTTCACGCCTTTGACTGCGCCTTGAATGCTGACCTTCCCAAGTTCAACTCGGAGTGGTCGGTCTTTCACATACAGGCCGAATCGCCCAGTTCCCGCTTCTGCGTCGCCAGAGCTAAAGGTTCTATAGGCTACAATCCTAAGTTCAACTTCGAGGGATAGACGATGAACGTATTGGTTTTAGGTGGAAACGGCTACTTGGGTCCTCACGTTGTGAAAGCGCTCGAGCCTTATCACAATCTGAGGATTACCGATGTTAAACCTGTAGAAGATACAAAGCACGAGTCGTTCATTGTAGATGTGTCCTCGATAGATCAGGTTGTGAAGGCGGCAGAGGGGATGGACGCTATCATCAACTGCTCTGTCCTTCGCGAGCACAGGAGGATAGCCTTTGATGTGAACGCCCTTGGCTGTTATAGCACCATGAAGGCGGCAGTTGAGCATAATATCAAAAGGGTGATAAACACCGGCCCGTTTTTTGCGATTTCCGGACCTACCTATGAGAATTACGATTTTATGATAAATGAGGAGATCACGTCTCATTCGGGAACGAATCTATACGCTCTGACGAAGTCTGTAGGTCAGGAGATATGCAGGGTATTTACGGAGAATTACGATGTATATGTGATGTCCTTCCTGTTCTACAATTTCCGAGATCCAAACAATCCTGATGAGACGAAGCCGGGGACAGATTTAACTCCTTTTATAGTGTCTTGGAGGGACGCGGGCCAGGCGTTCTATTTAGGACTTGAAATCGATCTGAACGATCTTCCCTCAAAGAACGAGACATTCTATATATCTACCGACATTCCCCACAGCAAATTCTCCAATTCGAAGGCCAAAAGGATACTCGGTTTTTCGCCCAAAGATAGATTCGAACAGGTGTGGCATAAGGCAATAGACAGTGGTCAGTAGAAAGCATACAGGGAGATCGCTTCGGGGTTCCACCCCTCGCAATGACCGCAGGCCTCACCAAGCAACTCTATTGCAAGTCCTCTTAACCGTCATTGCCAGCACCCCTGATTGAACCCCCGATTGACTCTATCGGGGGGCGGAGGGAAGCAACCTCGTAGAGAGAGCACTTCATCCCCTGGTATGGTTTCTAATATTCTAGATCTCTATAATCTTGTGCACAGTATTTTGACCCGATACTTAGATCTGTGGGGGCAGAACCGTGTGCCTGCCCAGAAAATGAGAAAGGGAATAGTGAAATGGCATCGGCTGACGACTTTCTAGCGGATGGCGCAGAACTTGAGGAAGTTGGATGAGGCTTCGGCTTTACTGAAGGGCCTGTGTGGAGTTCCTCTGAGGGTGTACTCTACTTTTCCGATATTTCCAACAATCGCATTATGCAGCTTTCTGCCGGGGACAGCCTGAGCGTCTACCGGGAGCCGAGCCATCGCTCAAATGGGCTAATCTTCGACTTGGAGGGGAGGCTTACAGCCTGTGAGGGGAACACTGAAGACGGCGGAAGACGAATCTCGCGGACGGAGAAAGACGGACAGGTCGTTACGCTGGCGGATCGCTATGGGGGGAAGCGTCTCAACAGCCCCAACGATCTGGTTATCGACAAAGAAGAACGGATCTGGTTTACCGATCCTCGGTACGGAAGCTACGAAGGCGTGGAGCAGGATTGCGAGGCCGTATATCGGATAGAACAAGACGGGAGTCTCACCAGAGTCATCGAAAGCCTGTCGCGTCCGAATGGGATCCTATTCTCTCTTGACTATAAGACCCTCTACGTGGCGGACAGCCCGCACGATCCGAATAGAAAGCGCGCTCTTGTCTCTTTTGAAGTAAACGAGGATCTCACCTTGTCGGACGGAAAAATCCTGCACGATTTCGGGACCGGTCGAGGTGTAGATGGAATGAAACTTGACTCAGAAGAGAACATCTGGGCTACAGCGGGAAGGGACGAAAAAGCAGGTGTCCATATCTTCTCGCCCCGGGGGGAACTCTTGACGGTTATTAAGACTCCTGACCATCCCACGAACTGTTCGTTTGCCGGACCCGACCTTACTCTACTTTACATCACCGGCGCAGAATATCTCTGGCGGATCCAGATAAAGATACCGGGGCGGCGTCTCCCGGGTTAAACGAAACCCACGTCAAAGGATGGTGGACGGTCGAAGTGGAGGATCTTCCCCGCTATGTGGAGAGCCTGAAAGCCTTCGTTGCGGACATAGCGGAGAAAAGAGGCCCGCTCGCTCGATCACGAATTGCTCGTGCAAGAGACTGCGCTTCGCGCATCGGAAGTTGTTGTGAATAATAGAGGATAATATGGCTAGACCAGCATCGCTTTACCAAGAGGATGTACCTGATCCGGAGTGGCTTGTTCACACGTATGGCATCCAACTGAGGGGGCAATTGCAGGCTCTTGGTGGGGAGTTGGCGAAAGTAACCAAGATCCACGATGGGAGGATCGATCGACAACTGGTTATACGTATATCAGATCCAGCACGAATCGGAGGGACGCGTCTGGCTCAGGTGCATCGATTCTTGGAGTATATGAGTGAACGAGAAGTACGGACTCCCATACCGCTGCGGACGTGTGAAGGTCAGACGTATGCTGTGTACCCGGAATTAGGCAAGCTGGTTGAAGTCTTCCCGTATATAGAGGGACGCTCGCCGCAGAGCGGAAATATTGAGGATACACGACGTGTAGCCGCGGCTTTAGCTCGATTTCACAATGCTGGAGTGCCGTATGAGGATCTCCCAGAGGAGGAGAGCTGCGATATAAATCACGTGGGCCTGGAGCGGTTGAAGATAGGTGTTAACAGGGCGAGAACCACCTCAGCAGGCAGTATATTTGAGACACTGTTGTATAACTATCTGGCCGATGCTGAGATGCTCGTTGAGTCGCTCCAGAAGCTTCGGCCTGGACTTGTCCAGACAGGCCTGCACCTCGATGCCAGCCCCGATAACATCCTCCTCACGGCAGATGGAGAGGTTTGGTTTATCGACTGTAGCCATGCAGTGCGCGGCCGCCGGGTATTTGACCTCGCAACAGCTGTCTATTACATCGACCGGACGAGCCGGGCGTCGCGTGGGGACCCGCAGCGATATGAGGATCTGGATCCGGAGTTGGAGTCCGCGTTTCTGGAAACCTATCGATCGGTATGCAAACCTGGATGGCGGAATGCAGAGACGGAAGCGTATGCGCTGGAGCATCGGCTGATGCTAATTCATGGCGCGGCATATTGGGCTACCGAGTACTCGGAGTCGGATGTAATGCAGGAACTCATAGGATTCCAAAGACTTAGAGACAGCTTGTAAAAGCTGAGTATCGGGTCAAAATAGCCCGGACAAATTACAGAGATCCAAAATAGTAGATAACACGCAGAGATAGAAGGTGATGCTTCTGCGTACTTATTTGCTGGAAGATGATAGATAATGGACGAACCTACTTTGATGGATGAGGTGGATCTGAAGGAGGCTAAATGGTGGGAGTACGACCAGAAGGGTAAGATCCTCTGCACGCTCTGTCCTCGATACTGTCACATCGGAGAGGGACAGGTGGGATTCTGCTTCATCCGCAAGAATATCGGAGGTAAATTTTACTCGACCGGATATGGGAAATCCACGGGATTCGCTATCGATCCTGTGGAGAAGAAACCGCTGAATCACTTCCTCCCCGGCACTGGCATACTCAGCTTCGGGACGGCGGGCTGCAACCTGGGCTGCAAGTTCTGTCAGAATTGGAGTATCAGCAAGGCCAAGTTAGATGATAAAAGGAGCTTGGACACCACTCCTTCGGAAGTGGTGTCCTTAGCCCTCTCCTACAACTGTCCCAGTATCGCCTTTACCTACAACGACCCCACAATCTGGGGAGAATACGTCATTGACATCTCCAGAATCGCTAAAGAGCGGGGACTAAAGAGCGTGATGGTCACAGCCGGATATATCACAGAGGAGGCCAGGGAGGACGTTTATCAATACATAGACGCTGCCAATGTAGACCTGAAAGCGTTCACTGAGAAGTTCTATCACAAGCTGACCTTCTCCCACTTAGACCCCATCCTGGACACCCTCAAGTGGCTCAGACACGAGACGGACGTCTGGTTTGAGATCACCAACCTGATGATACCCGGTGAAAATGACGATATTGATGAGACCAAGAGGATGTGCGGCTGGATTTTAGATAATTTGGGCGACGATGTGCCTTTGCACTTTACGGCGTTCCATCCAGATTTTAAGATGATGGACAAACCGCCTACTCCCGCCCGGACGTTGACCAGAGCACGCCAGTTGGCAATAAGCATGGGACTGCAATATGTCTATGTGGGAAACATCCACGATAGAGACGGACAGAGCACCTATTGCCCTGGATGCGGGGAAGTACTCATCCGGAGAGATTGGCATGCGGTTTTGTTAGACATTGTGGATGACGGCAAATGCCCCAAGTGCGGTTATCAGATCCCGGGCAGCTTTAGAAATTAAGTACCAATGAGATCGCTTGCCGATGAAGCCAAAGCCCAGAGCTATACTAATGGTCAGCCGAGCAATCTTAATAGCGGATGTGGCAGTTGTAGGGAGGATAGTAAATCTCGTGCAGCTTTCGACATAAATCCTATCTAAAGAACAGTTGGAAGCGTTCGTCAACCCATCGTATTACCCCAAACGAAGGAGGGATACCATGAAGGTCATCGCCCAGATCTTAGTAGTCATATCGGCTATAGCGCTTGTGCTCGGAGTTATATTCTCTCCGCTACACATAACGCTCCTAGCGACTCCCAAGGGCTATGTAGAGCTTTCGATAGCCTGCGCTCTCCTGGCCATAGCAATTGGGAAGGTGTTCGGAGGCGGCACCTCTGAAGGAGAATCGTAGGCGTAAGGAGAGGCGTGTAGCAGAAGAATGGCCTCTTGTAGGAAATGACAGTCTATTTTCGTAGGGGCGGGGTAATCCCGCCCCTACATCTGTTTGATTGTGCAGCTCAAACGAAATCGCTTTTGTCTTTACAGTGAGATGGCTCCGCTGACCATTAGGTTCAGACTGGACTTCTCCGACCCCCAATTGAATCTATTGGGGGCTCAATCGGGGACTGGCAATGACGTTGTTTCTGGTTACCAGTTGGCTCTTGGCGTCCTTAACCTTCGCCCTCCCCATCTGAGTATAAGAATAACTCCGGCTACGAACCCTCCGATGTGGGCGAACCACGCAACACCACTTCCTACGCCTCCCGAAGCAGCAGTGGCGTTCAAAAGTTGCATAAGGAACCAGATCCCTAGGACTATAAAGGCTGGAATCCGTATTGTATTTATGAAAAAGAAGAAGAAAACAAAGACACGGACTCTGGCGGAAGGGAAGTTGACTAAGTAGGCTCCTAACACTCCGGCTATGGCTCCGCTTGCTCCTACTAAAGGAATTTCAGAGCTGGGGTTGGAGATTATATGTGCAGAAGTTGCCAAGATGCCGCAAATCAGATAGAAGAAGAGGAATCGAAAGTGTCCCAACGCGTCCTCGATGTTGTCTCCAAATATCCAAAGATAGAGCATATTACCGCCTATATGAAGTAGGCCTCCATGCATGAATAAAGAGGTAAACGGCGTAAGATAAAGAGGTATAGGAGTATTTGAAATAGCGTCCTTCAAATGTGTGATCTCATAGGGGATAAGCCCCATCTTGAGGATGAAATCATGTTCCTGCTGCAGATTGAGAAGGAAAGTCTGGTAGAGGAAGACAGATACGTTGGCAGCTATAATAGTAAGCGTTATGAAGGGAAATGTCCTTGTGGGGTTGTCGTCTTTGTACGGGAGGAGCATATTCTACTTACCTTGTCTTAAAGCGACTTCGGGCGTAAGCTTTATTGCCTGACATATCGCTTACCCAAAGTTCCAGGGTGTGTTCTCCCGAAGACAGGGAATCTTCAACTCTGTAGAAGACGGATTCTTCGGGCGGATCGTACTGGCATATGACAAGAGAACCGTCGAGCCTCATTTCTATGTCCTGTTCTCTTTTTATTCCCGATCCTTTGTCCTGAATTCTCGCGCGCAGTTGGGGATTTAAGTCTTTTATGACGGCTCCATCTCGGGGATAGACTATGTGTATATCTGGAGGGATCTGATCTGAAAGGAGGGTATATCTGGAAAAGTGAGAAATATCGGCTGAGACGGTCCTTGCATCAGCATTCAGGTTGTTGTCTATGAACTTCCAGCCCTCTTCAGGGTGGGACGCCCACTCCGTGTCCAGGAAATAGACTCCTAACGTTTCAGGATTGGGGAAATCCTCTGGATAGGACAAAGAGATCCTGGCCTTTCCATTGAAGGGCACGTCATAGGGCTGGAAAGCATAGCCGGTCCCGATTAACTGGAGACCATCGGGCACCTCGGGGTCGACCCCCGATTGATCCCCGATAGAACCAATCGGGGAGGGCGAGTCCGTGTCGAATAAACCCACGCGGGGATAGAGGACATCATACACGCTTCCGGGATCGAAAACTACTACGGCTTTTCCGTCGTAGGATTCTATTTTACCTCCTGTGTGTCTGCCGATGTGTGAGTAGGATATGACCGTCCTGTAGCTCCCCTTTTCGCCGCTAAGAGAAGTTCCTTCGATGCAAACGGTGTTTATGCCTTCCTGTCTGATATGGAAGGGAATTACCGCCTCGTAGGTTCTAATGTCCCTTTGCCGTACACGAAGTCTCTTGGCCTTTGAAAGTAGGGTCACAGAGGGAAGCCCAGATAGTATATCGCTTGAGACAATCCGGAGCTCTATAAAATCGGGGTATCCTATCTGCTCGCAGTTAAAGAGCGGTGGCCAGCCCCTTTTAATCTCCTTTGGAGGCAAAACGCAGAAGCGGGGTTCAGAACTTATTTCGCCTTCGTCTAAAACTGATATTCTGAAGATAAACGGTGCGTCCACTCCGTCTGGACTTTTCGTCCACCCAGACCGCCTTTTCATCTTTAAGGAGTCCGAAACTTGGTAGGTTTTTCCGCTTAGGGCCTTGCGGAGGAGGAATTCCCAGTTTTCTCCTCTGTCGTAAGATGTCTCGATCATTATCTCTGAAAGTTCGCTGTCCCTGTCGGATATTTGTAACGACAGGTGGACATAGTCTGTCCTTTCTGTAACTCTCGTCACTTCCACACTGTCTATCTGGGGCTTTTCGCCGACAATGACTCGGAAGCGAGCGTAGGATGTGTTGTCATAGACGTCAAAGACCCTTACAGTGATATGATGGATCCCCGCAGGGAGCGATTCGGATGTTAACAGGCCGTCTCCTTCTTTATGATCTTTGTAGAAGGGAAGATCGTTTCCGGGGGCTACGAAGAGGTTCTGAAAATGACCTAATCCCTTTCGATTGAGGCCAAAATCAGCATTAAGTTCAATCTTGTGTGCCTTCTCGTATGAGAAGGTGTTGTACTCAGACCTAAATAGAAGGCAGTCTTCGAGGTATAGTTCGTATCGGTAGGGGGACAGCTTATTTCGTGCGACATCCGCGATATCGTAGGAGGAGATTCCCAGGCCAACTGTCCCCTCTAAGTGGGGAATTTCATCGTTGATAAAGATCTTCTTCTGTTTGTCCTTGTGGAGATTGAGCATATAGGGAGTATGCGAGCTGTTGACGTAGGAATCGGGCCCAATGGGCGACAGACTGATCTTGACGAGAACAGGCGGTTTGGAGTCTTTGACGCTTACAATATGATCGGCCAAGGGGTTGATGGGGCGATTGTCCGGGTCTCTGAGTTCAAAGTGGAGGTGTGGGAATTTGGTCGCACTCCTGCCCGAGGAGCCGATGATCTGTCCTTTAGCAACTGGAAATTCTCCTTCCTCCGGATAGAAATCTGTAGTATACCAGCCGTTTCCCCTCTGCCTGGCTTTGACGACCTTTTCTATTTCTGCGGCGAATTTAGAAAGATGCGCGTAGATGGCCAAATTTCCGTCTTCAAGCTTCAGATAGACAGCTCTTCCGTATCCCCAGGGAGATGTCCTGATCCTGTATATGTAGCCCGATTCTGCGGCGTGCACAGGAATACCAGTTCTACCCCAGGTCTTAAGGTCAAGTCCGGCGTGGAAGTGTCCCCCCCTGTATTCGCAGAAGGTGGAGGTGACCCCGCGCTCAATGTCCATAGGCCACCGGTATCTGTCCTGGGCTTTTGAAAAGGAAGCTGAAAAGGTTAGAATTGTGAACGAGAGAACTACGAGGAGTGTTTTGGGCATAGGTCAGTATCTCTGTATATCAGAACTACCCAAATCGTTGCAAATACTGCTGAACTGCTCTAAAGCGGCTTCAAGATTTTCTGTAATCTCCATAGCAAGTACACCTGGATCTGGGAGGTTTTCAGCATCTTCAAGACTTTCATCCCTCAACCACAATATGTCAAGGCTTATCTTGTCCCTCTGCATAAGTTCATCGTAGGTAAAGGCCTTGAATCGCTCTGTCTCCTTCCTGTCACGTCGGTTCTGTGGATTATAACACTTGATGAAGTCCTGAAGATCTTCATAACGTAAAGGATTTGTTTTGAGTGTAAAGTGCTTGTTTGTTCTCAAATTATATATCCAGAGTTTCTCTGTCCAGGGGTTTTCGCTTGCCGGTTTTCTATCAAAGAAGAGAACATTTGCTTTAACACCCTGAGCATAAAATATCCCTGTAGGGAGTCTCAAAAGGGTGTGAACATCACATACCTGAAGCATTTTGTTCCTTATCGTCTCTCCAGCACCTCCCTCAAAAAGGACATTATCAGGCACAACAATAGCAGCTTTTCCATTTATCTCTAAGAGAGTTTTTACGTGCTGAAGGAAGTTCAATTGTTTGTTGGAGGTTGTTGCCGAGAAATCCTCTCTCTCATAAATCAACGATTCCTTATCAGCCTTTCCTTCGTCGTTTACTATCGTAATGCTGCTCTTTTTGCCGAAGGGCGGATTAGTCAGCACCATATCAAAACGGTCTCGAGGGTCGGAAACAAGGGCATCTCCTACCTCAACAGGACTTTCCTCTCCCCCAATGCCGTGCAGGTAAAGGTTCATCACGCACAGCCTTGCGACACCGTCAACAATATCTTTTCCTGTGAAGGTATGAGATTTGAGAAACTTTTTCTGATCTGTGTCCAACGGATAGTTATTTGAAATGTAATCGTGAGCCGACAGGAAAAAACCACCTGTGCCGCAGGCAGGGTCGCAAATAGTCATTTCAGGCTCTGGTCTCATAACCTCGACCATCGCCTTGATAAGTTGTCTTCGGTGTAAAGTACTGACCTGAACCGCCTTTTACATCCTGTGCATTCTTCTGCAAAAGCCCCTCGTATATTTCTCCCTTCACATCAATATCCATTCCAATCCAGGTCTCTGAGTTGATAAGTTCTACCAGACGCTTTAGCTTTGCTGGATCCTGAATTTTGTTCTGGGATTTTCTGAAGATGACCCCAAGCAATCCTTTTCCGTTACCTAGAGTTTCAAGAATGTGCCTATATTGGTCATCAAGAGCGCTCCCATCCTTTTCGAGCAGGCTATGCCAGTCAAGATTTTCAGGAATAAAAGGTTCTTTATTAAAAGGACGTCTTGTCTGTTCATCAGCCATCTTCAAGAACAATAGATAGGTCAACTGCTCCACATAATCACCGTAACTTACACCATCATGCCTCAATAAATGGCAGTAGTTCCATAATCTCTGCACGATTGCTGGCGCTTCATTTCCCATTTAGTATCAACTCCATCTGTTTTGCGTTCTTTTTCTTTCTACCTATCTTTTTCGATTTCTTATCAGCCTCACGCTTTGCCTTCTCCTTTTTTATCCTTTCCAGAAGCACACTGGCTGGCTCATCACTTGGATCTTGGGGAGCAAGTTTACCTGAAAAAGCCCGCTTGAGAATGGACTGGCGCAGACGCTGGGCACGCTTAAGATTGTCCTCGATAATAGCCTCCACCTCCTCAGCGATGGATAGACATCGTTCGACTTTTTCGACGATCTTGCGCTGTTCAACAAGAGGAGGGAGAGGAATAGGAATTTGACCAAATCTTGACGCTGAAACTTCCAAGAAAGTGGTTCCACTCCCGAAACTTTGCGCCAGTTCCTTACTCGCTTTCAGGTAATAAAACACATATTCGTTATAAAGACCTTGACTTAAGGTCAGATTCTTGAAACCTTGATTAGTTGAAATTGGATTAGCTGCAATTGCCACATATCCAATTGGTGCTCGAGATGAGAAAAGTATGGTACCTTTCGGCAGCAACACAGCGGAAGATGAATTTAACCCCTTTTCCGAGAGATTTCTTTTACCGCGACTTATCAATTTAGCATTGAGATTAGAAAGATCAGCGGGTGTAACCCAGGGTATTTCTCCATTGAAATTATCTTCCTCTTTGGTAGAAGGTGTACCGCCAGCGGCTATAGAACCAACCTCCCCCAGCCTTGTCCAAACCCAGTTCTCTGGAAGCTGGGACAAATTCGAGGTATCGAGCGGCGGTAGCTCTTTATATTTCCCCTTTGCATTCTTTTTCCGTTCTTCTTCTATCCGTTCCAGCAACACTGACGCCGGCTCCAATTCCACTTCACAAGCCTCCCGCCATTCTTTCGTAAGTTTCCCTTCCACCGCCGCCTTAAGTACCGCTTGGCGATAGTGCTTTAGCTGGGCCTTTGCCTTCTTTAATGCTGCTACACCAGCATCCAGCTTGGTAAAAAGCTCTTCAATCTTGGCAACGACCCGATGAAATTATCTTCCTCTTTGTTGAAGAAGAGGGGGAAGGGGGATCACAAACTCCTTAAGAATATTTCCGGTTATAGCATCAAAGGTTGTTCCTGTCTTTTTCCCCGTTAGATTATGCTCAAATGCACGCATTAAGTAAAGTATAAAGAATGTCTTAATTTCTCCTAGACCGCGAATAGCTGCAAGTCCTCTGCCTATACACGATCTTTCTGGACATATGTTAGTTGGACCAACTGGAGCTCTAACGGAAATGAGCACATCTCCTTTTTCAGCTATTTTCTTAGGTTCTGTACACCACTTTTGCGGAGAAGGATAGATATTGCCAAATTCTAATTTGCCCTGATAAAAAGGAAGACCATTCTCGTTTTCATTATAAGTTGATGACGGAGGAGATTGTCCAAGTACTATTTCCGCAACATCTCCCAATCTCGACGATACCCACCTTTTGGGAAGTGTTTGCAGGTTTTCTGTGCTCTGTCTGCTTTTTGAATTTTCGCTCACGCCGCCAACACCTCATTCAGATCTTCTAAAATACGGTCCAAATCCTGCCCAAAGAGTTGATAGACTTTAATCGCTCCACCTCTTTGGTTAAACGGCACAGATTGAAAGTCGTCTATACTTATCGAGAGCGAAGTAGCGATGTGGTCCTTTATCATCACAAGCCACTCTTTCTGCTCCGGCGTAAATGATTTCCGAACTTTCTCCTGTTGTTCCATCCAGTCGTTAAATCTTCGGTTTACAGAGTCGGAAAATGGTTCAAGGAGACTACTTTCTCCAATTGCAAAACGCATGAGAGAGATAATATCAGTCAGAAGTTTTTCGGGGCCTGCCCCTCTTATCTTTGATTTTTCAAGCTGCTCGTAAGCCTTCCACAATACTTCTGGAGTAAGATTGTAAGGAGGCTTTTTTATTGTCGCTGCAAGCTGTTTGATCTCCTCGAAAGTGAAATGACGCTTGGAATAGGGCAAACTATATATAATCTGCAAAGCTGTAAGCTCGTCCTTGTTTTCCTCTATGAACCTTTTGAAAGTATCAACGATTGTCCTGGCTTTCTCTTTAGCCTGCTCATCAAATCCCGCCTGAGTCACAGTGTCTATGCTTACTGTGTCTATGATCTGTTCGCTTCTTTTATTGAGGCCAATTAGTTTGTTTCTCAGTTCAGGATTATCGAAAGGAGCGCAGGCAATTTTGGCTAACTGCTGGGAAGCCTCTTTAATCTTCTCTTCGGTCGGCGTTTCAGTATTGAAACTTTCCTTTGCTCTCTCAAATTCTTTATCTGGATCGCCTGTATCCAGCAGACCGTTGATTATGTGCTTTAGAGATTTGCCCTCCGCAGTCTCTTCAATCTCCTTCCTATCCTTTTCATCTATTTCTCTGTCGAGCCTTGCAAGTCTTCCTGCCAATGAGGTGCGCGTGTCTTCATCTCTGTCGCCTAAAGCTACGGACATTATAAGCTTGTCGAAGGGCACGCTCCTCTTGCTTTCCAAAGGTCGGGAATCTGTCTTGTCATTTTCACACACGCCAATAGCATCCACAATCACAAAATGTGTTTTATGCAAAGCATCCGGAGTGACAGCCTTAATGTCTGTGTCAGAAATAGTTCTGGTGCCGCGTCCCTTCATCTGCTCAAAGTAGACCCTTGATTTCACATCTCTCATAAAGATAATGCACTCTAACGGTCGAATATCCGTGCCAGTTGAAATCATATCTACTGTGACGGCTATCCGTGGGAAGTAGGCATTCCGAAAGCTGGCTATAAGATCTTCGGGTTTTTCACCCGTTGTCCGATAGGTAATCTTCTTGCAGAAGTTATTCCCTTTGCTAAATTCATCTCGAACAATATGAACAATATCCTCTGCGTGAGAATCATCCTTGGCAAAAATAAGAGTTTTTGGCACTTCTTTCCTGCCGGGAAATATTTCGGTAAAGAGCTTATCTTTGAACTTTTTTATCACTGTCCTTATCTGGTCGGGAGCTACCACGCTTCGATCCAATTGGGCAGAGGAATATTCCAAATCCTCTTTCAACTGTTCCCATCGTATTGCTCGTGTGAGCTTGTCCCTCTTATCTATATAATAATCCGCTTCAACATAGCTACCTTCCTCAGTAATTTTAGTTCTTATTCTATAGACCTCGTAGCCGACATTCACACCATCTGCGACTGCCCGCTCGTGGCTGTATTCTGTAATAAGGTTCTGGTTGAAAAAGCCGAGGGTTTGCTTAGAAGGAGTGGCAGTCAATCCGATAATGAAGGCATCAAAATACTCGAGTACCTGTCTCCAGAGCTTGTAAATTGAGCGATGACACTCATCCGTAACAATAAAATCAAAGGTCTCTATCGGTATTTGAGGATTGTAAGAAACTTCCTTTGGTGCCCCCACTTCCTGAGGTGATATTTCGAAAATGGAGTGTTCTTCGATCTCCTCATCAAATTCCGGCTCTCCTTTCAGCATGGAAAAGAGCCTTTGAATAGTGGTAATGCAAACCTTACTCACTGGATCAATGGTATTGGAGGTCAGATGCTGGACGTTGTAAAGCTCTGCAAACTTTCTACGGTCGTCAGGTGTGCTGTAATCTTGAAATTCACTTCTCGTCTGACGTCCCAGATTGTTCCTGTCAACTAAGAAAAGAATTCTCTTTGCATTTGCGAATTTTATCAGGCGATAAATAAAGCTCACAGAAGTATAAGTTTTCCCGCTTCCAGATGCCATCTGAATGAGCGATCTTTGTTTTGCCTGTGCAAAGGATTCTTCGAGTCCTTTAATGGCTTCGATCTGACATTCCCTTAGACCTTCCTCCCTAAGAGGAGGCAGTTCGGCCAGCCGTTTTCTAAGTGTATCTCCTTGTGAAAGCCATTCTTTAAGTGTTTCTGGCTTATGAAAGGCAAAAATCCTCCGAGACAGTGGCTGTGGATCCCTCAAATCTCTGAAAAACGTTTCAATACCTGTCGTATCATATGCAAATGGCAGTGGATCCTGGACTTGCGGTAGATCTTCGGGAATGTTCTTCAGATACTTCTGGGACTGTTCAGCTACACCGCTTAACGTGGTTCCCTCTGGCTTTGCCTCCACGACTCCGACGGCTTCTCTTTCCAAAAAAAGCAGATAATCCGCAGGTCCAGATTCAACAGGGAATTCTCGGACAGCCACACCCAGAGAAGCTCCAAGATTCAATTCTCGATAGTCCTGAATCTTCCAGCCCGCTGCTTCCAGTAATTCGTCAATCTTTTGTCTTGCTGTTTCTTCTGGTTTCATACCACCATAGATAGGCTTTTATGACTTGTGTACAGTGTCTTCAAAACTGATATAAAAAGCATACTATCCGCTTGTTGAGAACTCAACCCGACCCTGAGGATAAGAGTGGCGAGGTAAAAACTCCCGACAGGGAGATTGAGGCTATATAATAAGCATTTCTACGGCTTCCGTCAAGAATTTCTTTAATTGAGTTTTCTATTGACTTCATGGTTTACATCGGTTATTATTGCACAATAAACCGGCGATCATGAAACCTTGGAATAGAAAAAGAGGTAAAGGATGTTTTGCACTCGTAAATGGTGTTTTTGGGTATTAGCTATTTTGATTTCAACCGGTTGTTCAGGGGATAAAACTTACACTCCCAAAAGTTTCCGCTACAGGTTGGGCACAGACCCGCCTACTCTGGACCCTGCTTATTCGACAGATACTTCCTCTGCGGCAATTGTGCTGCATATATACGACGGTCTGGTTCGGTTCGACCCCGAGACGATGGACGTCATCCCGGCTGTTGCAGAAAGCTGGGAGATTTCAGAGGACGGTTTAGATTATGTATTTCATCTGAAAAGAGGTGTGAAGTTCCACAACAAAAGGGAGGTCAAGGCCGGGGATTTCAAGTATTCGTTTGAAAGAGTGCTGTCGCCAAAAACGGGGTCGCCGAGGACATGGGTGTTAGAGCCGATATTGGGGTCACTAGAGTTTATAGAGGGCAACGCAGATAACCTCTACGGCGTGAATGCCATTGACGATTATACCCTTAAGATAAGTCTCGAAAAGCCGTTTGCGCCTTTTTTAGCTCAGCTGTGTATGGAGGCAGCCAGCGCTGTGCCAAAGGAAGAAGTAGAGCGCTGGGGTGGGGATTTCACATCGCATCCTGTAGGTTGCGGACCCTACAGATTTGTGGAATGGAATCACGACGTAAACGTAAAATTAGAGGCTTTTGACGAGTACTATGACAGAGTTCCGCATTTAAAGAGCGTCGAGTATGTTGTGGTCCCTGACGTGAGTGTGGCGTACCAGAAGTACCTTGCAGGAGAATTGGATCTGCTAAATGAGATTCCGCCTGGGCAGTTGAAGGCGACAGTGGATCGGTATCCAGATGAGGTGGCGGTCTGGCCCGTGCTAACCATTTACTATTTAGGGTTCAATCACTCTAAGCCGCCCTTCAAGGATAATCTCAAGTTGAGACAGGCTATTTGCTATGCGATAGACAGAGAAAGTATCTGTCAGGTTATCCAGGAGGGAGCGGCTACTCCAGCTAAAGGAATACTCCCGCCGGGGATTCCGGGCCACGATCCGACAATAGAAGGATACGAGTTCGACCTGGACAGGGCAGAATCACTCCTTGAGGAGGCGGGTTATCCACAAGGGATGGGACTGCCGCAGATCACACTGTGGTACAATACGAACGAGCATCACGAAAGGATGGCTCAGTTCGTGCAGTCGAATCTGAAGAAGATAGGTGTGCAGGTGAAACTCAAAAATCTGGATTGGGCCGCGTATCTACAGGCGTGCGAGAACAATGAGCCGGAATTCTACAGGCTGGGTTGGGTAGCTGATTATCCAGATGCGGACAATTTTCTCTATATACTGCTTCATTCAAGCCAGACGGGAGCATCTGGCAATTACTCCCGTTACAGCAATCCCCATTTCGATAGACTCGTGGAAGACGCAAGGGTTACGTCCGATCCCCAAAAGCGAATAAGTCTGTATAAGGAGGCCGATCGTCTGGCCACAAGAGACGCCGCTTGGGCTGTGATCTACTATCAGTCGGAGCAGATGATGATCAAGCCGAAATGGAAGGGACTCGTTCTGCCTGCGCAGGGGGATTTTGTGATTCCGCTGGGTGACCTCTACTATGAGCCTTCGGTCGTATCTTCTTCTCTGGGACTTTCCCCTTCAAGATGAGCAATCCTGTTTTTTAGTGTCTCAAGTTCCTCCCTGAGGGCCTTGATCTCCCCCGCTTTCTCCTCTCCGGCGCCCCTTATGCTCGATGAGACCCTCTCTGCAGTTCTGCCGATGGTCTCTTTGAGTTCTTGTGCCTCTTTGACCATCTTATCCGTCATATCTACGACGAACTTCGCCTTTTCTCCCTCTGCCATCTCTCCTCTTTTGATGAGTTCATCGGCTACGGATTCGATCTTCTCTCTCACAATGGTGATAGCCCCTACTCCGGCGAGCATGGCCTTTTTAACCAGGTCCAGCATGATAACAACACCTCCTCAGACAAGTAGACAGTAGGTAGCAGACAGCAGACGGGATATCGTTCCCCCCTGTTTGCTGTCTAACCCGATTGAATCTATCCCCGATTGAACCTATCGGAGATCGGGGCTGCTTGCGTAGTCGTCTACCTAAGAATATATATCCATACTTTAGAATATGTCAATGGAAAAGAATCTATCTAATCAGAACGGCTTTCTTTGTGGCTGTGAATCCGTCCTGTGTTTTGAGGCGGTAGAAGTATATGCCGGAGGCGAGCTGTCCTCCCCCATCGTCGAGGCCGTCCCAGGCTACGGTGTGCACACCGGATATTTGCTCCTGGTCCACAAGGGTTCTTACCTTCTGTCCGAGAGCGTTGTAGACGGCAAGACGTACGTGCGTTCTCACTGGAAGTCCATATGTGATGGTAGTACGAGGGTTGAAGGGGTTGGGATAGTTCTGTTCGAGGGAGAAGTCTCGGGGAAGACTTGCGGTCTTATTCTCTTCTGCTATGTCTGTTCTAATAGGATTTTTCCTGATTGCTATGCCTCTTGGACCTTCTCCTATCTCAAGCGTAGTTACGATTTCGTCCTGACCTGTACCAAGTATCACAATATTGTCCGAATCCTGATTGGAGACATAGACAGCCGTTCCATCGGGAGTCACTGCGACCCCCCGGGTATTGGTCCCCCCTGTTGGGATTGTCTTTTCGACTATGTCCAGCTGTGTGTCAATGACCACGATGTTTCCACCCTGGTAATCTGTCACGTAGGCTTTCCCGTCATTAGGTGAAATAGCGACTCCGAAGGAGGATTGCGCAGGAGTGATGTCTATTGTGGTAATAACCGTATTGGTCTCCGTGTCAATTACCGATATGCCATCCCCCGTAAAGCTCGTAACGTAAGCCTTTTCTCCATCGGGAGTCACAGCAACCGAGCGAGGGCTGGGCACGACGGCTATTTGGCCAATGATTGTGTTTGACCTTGTGTCTATTACAGTGAGCGTGTTAAAGTTGATGTTGGTAACATAAAGGCGCGCATCGTCGGGTGAGATAGCGATCCCGAACGGACCCATCACATTGGTTATAGTATGGGATACTCTATCTGTCTTTGTATCTATGACCGATATGGAGTTCGAATCGGAGTTGTTGACGTAGACAAATCTGCTGTCGGATGTGGAGACGAGGTCAAGAGGAGAGCCTCCCACGGGAATGGTGGTTCTTACTCTATTTGTGGCAGTTTCTATCACGCTTATGTTATCCGATTGGGAGTTGGATATATAGACCAGGCTGTCGTTGGGAGTGATAGCTATTCCGATCGGGTTGTCACCTACGGGTATGCGGGCGACGTGGTTGTAGGAACCCGTGTCTATGATTGAGACGAGGTTGGAGCGTCTGACAGCTATGTAGGCAAGAGGTTCTCCTGTGGGGGGAAATATACGGTATTGAAAGGTCAGCTCTGGAGCCTGAGGGGGCAATGTGGATATGTTTCCGTCAGTATCCTCAGCAAGGATATAGTATCTTATCTGTGTTCCTGCAATTTGGGGAGGGATCTGTCCGCCAAAAATGTGGTCGTTGGATCGGAGCAGGGGTATTTCATCAAAGTCATCCTCCCCGTGGTGAAGAATAGCGAGGCGCTCTGTACACCTTCATCGTCTCGTATAGAGACGGTTACTGTGGCGCCCACTTGGTCGGAGTCCAGAATCCCTGCTACGTTGGAGAGGATGGAAACACCGCTGATCAGAGGAAGGCCAGGAAGGGTAAAGCCCGTTACAAAATCGATATTACCGATTTCACCTCCGGCTTCTACAGTTACTCGAAGGGCATCTTGGCTGTTCGGGACGTTGTCGAAGAATTCTCTCTCAAAGTCAGTGTCGAAGTTTTGAAAGATGCCTCCGAAGTTAGCATCTGTTATCGGCCCATCTACAGGAGATATGGAGACAAGATACTGTCCCGGAGAAAGTCCAAAGATTATGTATTCGCCTGACCCTCTTCTTCCTGAAATTGCTCCGGAAAGAGTGCTTACTACAAAGCGTCCTGTAACGGGATTAAGGGCGACGACGTTGGCTCCAAAGATGGGAGATCCATCGAACTGTGTGACTCTGCCTGATATAGTTCCTGTAGAGGAGAGAAACTGAGATGTTGGATAGATGATAGAGACGCCTGCTATATCGTCGGGTTCCAATGTCCTGCCGAGGGTCTGGCCAGTGGCAGAACTGAACGGATTCATTGTGGGAGTAAACTGCGGAGAGCCTATAAGTCCTGTGTCGTCGAGTCCGAGGAAGTGCCCTATTTCGTGAGTGGCCGTATCTTCTACATCTATACCGCCTACCCCGTCGGTAGTGAACGTAAAGTCTCTTCCGTTGAAAATTATATCGGCGTCTCGTAGAGCGCCACTGCTTAAGCTGGCCGAGTTTGTTCTGGTTATGGCTATGACGCCGCTTCCCCGTGGGGAACCGATGATGGACCCGGTCTCGTCGAAGAGGATAAGGTTGACCCGATCGTTTGAAGACGCAAATCTTTCAGTAAGGCCCTGATCTCTGAAAGATATGAACGCTGTGGGAACATCCTGCCACGTTTTGAACGACCTCCTTATAGCTTCAAATGCGCCCTCGTCCCCAATGTCGTCAGACCCTCTGGAGTTGATGCTGTAGGGGACCCCGGCTTCGGCGTTGGACCAGAAGAAGTTCACATTTCTGCCCAATCCCGTCTCGAAGGTCTGTCTGACAAAAGCCTGGGAATTTTGCGTCAGCGCAAAGAGCATAATGCAAGTAGACAGTAGACAGCGGTGACATCCTTTTCTTTTCCCTCATTTTGCAGTGGACGTTTTGCATAAGGTCTACTCCGGGATGGGCAAGCTATTTCCTAGGGTCGGTCTCAGAGTCAGCCTCTGTCCTGAGGATGGTCTGTATACTTTCTATGAGCTGATCAAGAGGGACAATGACTCTTTTGGCAGACGGGGATATTCTCGCTTCTTTCTTATCGTAGAGCGAGAGTCCATGAGGATCTGCGAACGTGATCTTTTTGCCGGAGATCTTGTCCTTTTGTATGTGGAATTTGCCCTGCGAAAGTCCGACTACCCAGGGATATGCCGCATCGTCTTCAGATGAGAGAAACAGGAGCACTTCTTCATCGAGATTGAAATCAGGGACCCCAGGCACTATGGAGATTTCATCGCCTACCCTGCCTCCGGGATGTCGAACGGTGATGGAGTCGCCTGGTAAGTCGCCTTTGAGAACCTGATTGACTTTAAAGGTAGCGTAGGTATAGATATTGTTGTCCTTGGGGTCAATTTCGGTCCGCTTCGAGAGACAGTGTCCTGTAATTATGGTCTGGGCAAGTTCGGACATTTCGGATATGTCGAGCTTCAGGACAGTCGTTGACCACGCAGGTTGTGCTATCAGTAGGCTGAGTATAACAAGCAAGATTGACATTTGGCTCTCCCAACAAAAGGGGGGATCATAATGCTACAAAGGCGCATAGACACCCCCGGTTTCAAGATGTTTGATCCGCTTTGGCTTAAGACGTAAATTATAACAAAAAGATTCAACAAGAGTCAAAAAATAATTCTCACAGCGGAACTGTGATAGAAAAGCTATTATACTACTTAAGAGGTCATCCGCCTTTTACGTACTGCTCAAGCTTTTCTAGTAGGTACTATCGGGCTGTGCTCTTGAACACCTCTCATTAGTGTTTACCTGCCATCCATTGCGACAAAGAATTTAAACTTCGCTTCAGACTTTCAGAACGAGTGGCGGCTCTTTTTAGATTCCAGTATTCCGTAGTGAACTCTATTAAACGCGATGTGTACGCTGGCCCCTGCCTGGCTGTACTACCTTCTGATGGAACAATATCTTCGCGGATCGTCTTGCTCCTGGAGCGACGTGCAACATTCATCAGGGTTATTTTCGGATTTTCCTCGCTTTCAGGTTGCATTGGAATTATTTGTTCTGAAACTCCAAGAAAAAGGGCTATCTGGCTCCTATCTGCTAACAACCAGGCTTCTACAGCTTTTACCGCAACGCGCAATTGAAGGTTCTGATTCCGCGTGGGAAGCCATGAGCTGATAAATGGAGGTGGACATTCGGCCTCATTATTCAAATCTACCAGAATCACCCATCTTCCATATTGTGCCGCCTGGTTGTACCCGGGTACATTCTTTTTCAAGTAGTTTTTGCCCCGTTTCCCATAGGACCTGCCAACTTCGATGCCGACAGATATAAGGACTTTCTTCAAAACAACTTCATCCAAATTTCCTTCTACTGCGATATTTACAGTCGGACTGTTTGTCATCGTTTTTACAATGGAAAGAGCAGTTCTAACTGTTGTGTGTCCTTTGGCTGAGTTGCAGGTAATACCGCATCCCCAATACTTAGTCCCGCTTCGAGAAGTGCTCTTATCTGCTCATCATCCTTACCGACAATTGCCTCTGTCCCTTCTTTTAAAGGAATTAGCATTAGAACTTCCTCGCCTCCAATTCCCTTATCCGAGATAAGTTCAGAGCTGTGTGTGCTCACCAAAACCTGTCGACGCGGACGTTTTGATTTTTTCTGAAGACGGTATATGACACCAGCAAGGTGTCGGACTATACCGGGATGCAAAGAAAGTTCCGGTTCTTCAAGCAACAGCGGCCCTTGGCCATCTAACAAGGACCAGAGAAACCCCACTAAGCGAAGTGTTCCATCTGAAAATTGCTTCTCGTACTGCCAAGCTCCTTGCCCGCGCCAGTGCTCATAGAGCGCCTTCAAGTGTGGAGCGCCGCGAGGGTCGCGCTCTAATTGAAGCTCTTTCAACTGGGGGACGGAAATCTTAAGAGCCTCTTCAATTCTACGAAGTCGTGCTGCGCGTGTATTCTTCGGTGTGGTCATCAGCCCCTCTAAGAAATCTCCTCCGAAAGGGTCACCAATTTGGCCCCTGAATCGCTCAGGATCTCGAATAATATGAGGAACGACGTGCAAATACCGAATGCTTTCAAAGAAACGGGATAGCTCTCTATAGTCTTTGTTTACGTTGACTTGCTCAAGGTAAGTCTGTGTAAGTTGCGCAGGATCATCTTTGTCCTGTTCATCCGGACGATTTAGAAGCTGTTCCTCCTTCTTCCATATCTGTTCCCGTTTGAGGAAGGGTTTTTGGTTATTATCCTGGTTGAACTCAATCCGATATTGCCAGAGAGGACAATCTTTAGGATCTGAGGGATCTCCCACCTGAACCTCCAGGGCAATATCTGAATACCTGCGAGCGGCTAAGCACCTAAGACTTGAGACGCCACCGCGATCCTCCACTGCCTTCTGAAAGCCTCCTCCCGCTTTTACTATATCTCGGAGAAAGCGAAAGGGATCCAGTAGATTTGATTTTCCTGAGGCGTTGGGACCTACAAGGAACATCCTCGATGCCAGTGAGACATCAACCACAGTAAAATTTCGCCAATTCGAAAGTTTGAGATGCTTGAATTGCATTATCCGTCACCTCATTCCCAACTCCTAAGAAGTCGTCGGCCTTTTGAAGTACTCTTCGTGCCGTTCAAGAGACCGATACCCCAAAATCCCTTGAGCTTTGTTCACAGTGTACTTGACGTGACCGAGATAGCTCCGAATATTGAACGTCTGAAAATAATCGGGCACCACTTCCATCTCCAGTGCCAGACGACAGGAGTGAAGCAGGCCGTTTTGTCGTTGTCATCCTGAAGGTGTCTCTAGACATCGGCGACAGAGTTGTCGTCTGCGTTCCAGGATCCGAAGTATCCGCGGTTTCGGTTGAACGGCCGACTGGCGATTACTTCCTCGTCGAGGTCAATTCCAAGACCAGGTTCAGTGGGTAGTGGTTATTTATCAAATGAAATCGGTGCACTTCTCTTTCGATCTTTGATTGATCTTGAATGATAGGTTTTCGACAATCTTTGGTTTCTGTTCTTTTTCAAAATGGATGTATAATTGTTCTTCTTTTAGGTTCCATTCAGCCAGGACAAAGTAGTTGGTGTAAGAGGAGGGAAGAGATACTTTCTCATTTAGGACATCGATAAAGGCTTTATCTGTCTGTTCTGTGTCCTGTTTGACTTGTCTGATAAAATAGGTCTTGGGAATGAAATCTTTCTCGTTTGACTTCTCTTGCTTAGGTGGACGGTAGCCGGTGTATCTCTGTGATGAAAGATTAAACCATTCTAACTTCTGATCAACTTCTTGTAAGCTTTTGAACTGAATTCTGTTCCAGAACTTCCTTGAAAATACAGAATTGTTGCCTTCTATAGATGCTTGAGAAAAGGGCCTTCTGGGAACGGCAAATATCGGAATCACTTGATTTTTCAAGAGAAACTGCATTGCTTTGCTGACATTCCTTTTACCTGAAACACTGCCAATAGTCGCCGAGCAATTGTCCACCTTAACGAAATCTGGTTTTTCAAACCTGTCAAAGAAAGACTGACACTTCTCGATAAAGTTAGTTGCTGTTTGACCGTCAACCCGCCGAAAATACCTTAACTTAGGCTCTTTCTTAAAGGAAAATCCAACGAAGTTGACCGGCTCAGTTCTGCCGGTAAGATACTTTTTACCAATAAAGTCTGATTCTAGGACTCTGCCTCCTAAAAGATAGTAAATGGTATACTCTGGATAACAAAGATAACGAGATGCACCCTTGTTTTTACCTTTCTTCCTTCTCTGGGAAAGTCCTAAATCTGAAAGCATTCTGCCGATAGTCGGCAACGACGGAGGAGGGGTGCTAGAATATCGATTCCTCCATTCTTGTTCAATAACAGTGGCTCCTGAATAGAACTGATAAGGATCGTCCTCTAAACTATGGTAAATCTCTTTGATTCTCTGTTCGTCAACTTTAGCCAATTTTCGCCTTTTTCCTTTTGGCCAACCCCGATTATCTATGGCAAAATCCTGATCCGGAGATTTAGTCCAAGCTGTAACGAAATCATTGGAAACTCTCGCTTGTTTGATAACTTCTCGCTTTGACATTTCTTTCTTAAAATACATCTCGTTGACTTCTTGTCTTAATACGGCCAATCTCTCTTTGTCCATAGGACTCCGTAGATTAAAGTTAAGACAATCAACTCAACTTAATCTACTAATACTCTAAACAAAGATCAAATTAGGTGCACCGATTTCATTTGATATTCAACCGGTAGCTCGTAGTAACCGTCCACAATCTTAAGCGGCTTCTTCTGGACCTTGTCGTGCCAGGGCATGTCATGCGCCGTCTCAAGAATCTGGAAGTTCGGCACCGCCGCACAGAGATGCAGGCTGGCTGCGCAGGCCACCGGGCCATTGGGATTGTGTGGTGCCAAGGTGATGTGCTCCGTTTCAGCCGCAGCCGCAATGCGTCGGAGTTCCGAGATGCCACCGCCATGGCAGATATCGGGTTGAATCACGTCGACCAGCCTGCGCGCAAGAAGGTCCTTAAAGTCCCATCGGAAGTAGAGGCGCTCTCCTGTCGCCAGATCAGTGTGTAACCTGGCCCTGCGGACAAGTTCGAGCGAGTCGAGGTTCTCCTGCGGCACCGGCTCTTCAAAGAAGAGGACATCTAAATCATCAATCGCCTTGATCAGTCTTATTGCTGCACTCGGACGAGATCGGCCATGATTGTCGATCATGATGTCGATGTCGGGGCCGACTTCGGCACGCATCGCCTTGATCTTCTCGCGCAGCGCGTCTGGAATCTCTTTCTCCTTAGTTTCATCTGTGTCGGTAATCCACCCTGCGGTCTTGAACGCTGTGAAGCCTTTGTCAACAACCTCACACGCTTCTAACGGATCCAGTGCGTGGGAGTACGCCCGGACGCGATCTCGCACAGCGCCGCCGAGCAATTTGTAAACGGGCTGGCCATATACCTTACCGGTGATGTCCCACAGGGCCTGATCGATCGCGGAGATCGCAGAGCCAAGCACGACGCCGCCTTTCCAGAAGCCATGGCGGTACAGCGCCTGCCACAGCTTCTCGATCTGCGTAGGATCGCGCCCTTCAATGCGGTTCGAAATAGCGTGGATCGCGGCTTCAGCGGCAAGCTCATGACCCTCAAGCGTGCCCTCACCCCAGCCATAAATCCCTTCGTCTGTTATGATCTTGACGAACAACCACTGGCGGTCGATTCCCTCCATCAGAAAGGTCGTAACGTCTGTGATCTTCATATCCTCCATCTCCCTATCTACGCGCTCTATTTGTACAGCGTCATAGCAACGTTGACCCTGCTCACGACAGATGATTCAGCCCGTCGGCCTTTTGAAGTAATTCTCAAGCTGTTCCAGTGGCTGATACCCCAGAATCCTTTGAGCCTTGTCCACAAGATACTTTCCTTGACCGAGATAGCTCAGCATGTTGAATATCTGGAAATAACCGGGGACTTCCTCTATCTCCAGCGCCAGGCGACAGGCGTGCTGGAGATCTTCCCACACAATCGTGAAGAAGGAGAAGTCCTTCTTCAACACAGGCTCTGTCGGCTTAGCACCGAGGCCATGAAACAAAAAACAGACGGTATGTATGCCATAGGTTCGTGCGTAAATCTTGCATATCTCAAGGCTGAGATACTTGGTGATTGTGTAGTAGCCTGTGCCCGGAGATGGCGGCACATCGTCTATCTCAAATTCGAGGTTATAGGCAGGTATGACAAGCTCTGGGCCGGTGTGGACCACTTTCTTGATTCCGTGCTCTGCCGCAGCCTTCATCACATGATACGCACCCTTGGTGTTCACCTCGAAGCTCAAGACGGGATCGTGGCGAACCACCGTAAAGTTCATAATTGCATCCATGCCACGAGATGCCTCCAACACCTGCTCGTAAGATGTGACGTCAACGGTTTTGATGGGCTTTCCGTCAGAATGTGGCTTTATATCAGTAAGGTGGAGGCGATAGTCCGACTCGAGTCCCGGCGTGACATAAGGCATTATCAAACCAGATGCTCCCAGTACAAGGACATCCTTCATAGCAATGATTGCCTCCTTACTTATGCAATCTGCTCATCCAGCGTCGTAAGATGGACGATTAGTTGATCTTAAGAAGTTGTCGGTCTTTTGAAGTACTGCTCAACCTGTTCCAGTGACTGATACCCTAGAATTCTCCAAGCTTTGTCCACAAGGTACTTCCCGTGACCAAGATAGCTCAACATGTTGAATATCTGAAACTGATCGGGTACTTCCTCTATCTCCAGTGCCAGACGACAAGCGTGCTGAAGATCCTCCCACACAATCGTGAAGGGAGGAAAGTCCTTCTTTAACACAGGTTCTTTCGGCTTGAAATCGAGGCCGTTGAACACAAAACAGACAGTCTGGATGCCGTAAGCCCGTGCGTAAATTTTGCAGATTTCAAAGCTGAGATACTTGGTGATGTAGTAGTATCCCGTGCCCGGTGTTCTCGGTACATCGTCTATGTCAAATTCGTGGCCGTACGTGTGTCGGATCATCTGTGGACCCGTATGGACCACTTTCTTGATTCCGTGCTCTGCCGCAGCCTTCATCACATGATACGCACCCTTGGTGTTCACCTCGAAGCTCAAGACGGGATCGTGGCGAACCACCGTAAAGTTCATAATTGCGTCCATGCCACGAGATGCCTCCAACACCTGCTCGTAAGATGTGACGTCAACGGTTTTGATGGGCTTTCCGTCAGAATGTGGCTTTATATCAGCAAGGTGCAGGCGATAGTCCGACTCGAGTCCCGGCGTGACATAAGGCATTATCAAACCAGATGCTCCCAGTACAAGGACATCCTTCATATCAATAACTCCCTATCTGTGCGACCTGTTCATTCTGAGTCGTAATGCGCGCTGAAGTTGTGAGTGGGCTGATACCCGAGCCCCTGCGCGCTATCTATCAGGAACTTAGGATTGGGAATGTCGGCACAGATATGGAACAGACCCCAGCGACCCGCCCACTTGATAGAGTTGCTGGTATCTAGGTCGAGGGCACATCGAAATGCGTGCGCCGCATCCCTCAAATCGAGCCACATCAGGTCAGGGGTATCTTGCTCCACTTCTTCCTCCACTACTAACTCTCCGAGTCGGAGACAGGTCACAGTGACCATGTAATCTCGCGCAAACTCTCGACAGGTCAATTCCCCCAGATATGTTGTCATCTCTTCCATTTCAGGCGAGGGAAGTGGCTTCCACATCTCACTGATATAGACATCGTCGGGATAGGTGCCAAAGACTGCCAAGGTCCCTGTACAGATCAGCTTCTTGACACCAGCCGAAATGGCAGCATCGAAAATGTTGTAGCTTCCCCTTGTCGCAAGATCAAGCAACATCTCTTCTCGCTTCAGTTCATCATCTGGATGTCCTGGTGGAGGTTCCCCTGTGTGAATCAAGGCGTCGATCCCTCGCACAGCTTTCCAAGCATCGTCAGGATCCAGGAGACTTCCCTGTACACATTCAAAATTATCACCCTCAGTATCAACCGGGACAGTGTCCACAAGACGCAGGTTATGGTCTTTGCCCAATTCCTCCGCAATTGCACGCCCAAGGCGGCTGGATGCTCCTGTTATCAGTATCTTCACGTAGTCCTCCTGCTTCCAAAGGTATGCTCTTTGTCATCCCACAATCTGGATCAACAGAGTTCTGATAGTTCCTCTGTCTACTCCTAATATTGCCTAATATGCCAAGGTCAGAACATACGTTCCTCTCATGCAAAAGTCAAGTCAATTCCTACATAATTGTCTCGAATCTGAATGATGCTTCCCGCTGGATATTGATATCAAGCCCAGAGGGATTCAAATCCCAAACCTTAAACTGAAAACTGTCTATCCTATTCAGGTTGCTCATCATCGTTGACAAATGCCTATTTATGCTTCTGCGGTTTGCGAGCCTGTTCTTTAACTTCGTTGACACCTTCTGCAAGGGATACAGCGGCATTACTCCTGTACTAGAGAGGGGATTAGTATAGCGCGCCGGGCTGGTGAAGTGGTCGGAAGAAGGTGTAAAAAAAGCTTGACACTATTACTTAGGAGAGCTATTTTCATGCCTGATACATTCAGCTTGGCTCGGGCAAGAAATCTGTATCTTCTAAGAAATTGATCAGCTACATACTTAAAATATCTGAAGCACTTGCCCCGAAGCTTCTCAAACGACTAGAGTAGCAACCTGTGAATTTAGAAGTCCAAATCAACAGTAGGGATCTCAAACCGAGCGGATAGCACAGTACATTTAGAGGAGTCGACCATGATTACCGGCAAGATTATGAAGTTCTTAGAAGACCAGGCGACGGTTGCCATCTGTGGCACCAGAGACGAGTACCTCATCCCGCATCTTCACCGAGTGTCAGGATGGCGCGTCGATCCAGACCAGCAAACGATCAGCTGCTCCATCCCGGAAAACTTTACCAAAGATCTGATCAGCTCGCTCGAAGACAACGGTCAGTTCGCCCTGACGGTCGAACAGATCGGTTCACACGAGACCTATCAATTCAAGGGAGAATATGTTGACTCCGGGCCGTGCGACGAAGCCGACATCGTCGCCTTCGAGCAATGCAGGGAGCGGTTCGGAAAAATCGTCAGCAGTTTATTCGGTTTATCCGAGGAAGTAACCCAGGCCTACATCCAAAAACCGAGCATTGTCATAAGTTTCAAAGTGCGGGAGATCTTCCTTCAAACGCCTGGACCCGGTGCTGGTCACAAGCTCGTACCGGCGGCGGAGGCATGATGAAAGAGGCCAAGCTCCCGGAGGAAATCAAGCCGGTGATGCAGAACGGATTACCCGCATTGCTGGCAACCTGTTCGGCAGAAGGCATCCCCAACGCGACGATTCTTTCCCAGGTGTATTACGTGGATAGGACGCATGTTGCGCTCTCCTTTCAGTTCTTCAACAAGACAAGCCGCAATGTCATGGAGAACCCGCACGCGTGCGTTTGTTTGAACGATTTAGAGGGCTACGCCAACTGGATCCTCTATATCCAATACGACCACTCGGAGACCGAAGGGCCGATATTCGATGAGATGGACATGCAGATCGAAGCCATCGCTTCGGCGACGGGAATGTCCGGAATCTTCAAGCTGAAAGCGGCGGATATTTACCGGGTGAAATCCGTCGAGAAGATGGCCTACGGGCCGACGTCTTCTGGGTAATGTCCGATGGCTGAAAAGAAAGCAAATAGCGACAAACTCCTAGACGAACTCGCTCGAAAGGCGGCGGAAGTCAGCGTCCTTCGACAGGTCTCGTTGGAGATAAATTCGACGCTCAACCGCGACGAGATATTCGACATTGTCCTGCGCACGATGGACGAGCTCTTCGATTTTCACCATTCGATTATCCTACTGCTCGAGGACTCCGGGGAAACGCTCAGGGTCGTTGCAAGCCGCGGCTACGAGGGTCAGGCACTCGGTGCAGAGGCTGCAGTAGGTACCGGGGTCATCGGTATGGTCGCCAAAAGGCGCAGGCTGATGCGGCTCAGCAACATGAGCCGGCAGCGGGCGTACGCTTCGACTATCCGCAGGCAGATGGAGCAGGCCGGAAGGGTTCAGGAACTTGACAAGGTTGTTCAGGTCCCAGGGCTGGCAAACGCCGAGAGCCAGACCGCAATCCCTCTCATGATTAAGGACACGCTCATCGCCGTCTTTTCCATCGAAAGTAGCCAACAGAGAACATTCAGTGAGAGCGACGAGATTTTGGTAACGATCGTAGCCAATCAGGCTGCCAGCGCGATTCAAAACGCACGCTCGTATATGCTTGCCGAAGAACGGCTAAGGGAGTTGAATAAGGCTAATGATGCTCTTGCTCAACTTAACGAGAGCCTCGAAGAAAGAGTGCGGCAACGAACCAGGGAACTTTCCAATACTCTCCGGGAACTGACGGAAACCCAGAATCAGCTTGTCCTGCGGGAAAAGATGGCATCTCTCGGCAATCTGGTCGCCGGCATCGCCCACGAAATCAACAGCCCCATCGGCGCGGTGAACAGCGCAGCGGATGTCTCTCAGCAATGCATCGCCAAAATCGAATCCGTTTTAGCTCCTCAAAGCGACGAAGAGTTTAAAAAACCGTTGGCATTGTTGAGAGACAGCGTGGAGGTCACGCTTACCGCCGGAGAACGTATTGACACTCTGGTAAAAAGCCTGAAGAACTTCGCCCGTCTGGACAAAGCAGAGTTTCAAAGGTTCGATCTCCACGACGGTCTCGACAGCACACTGACCCTGATTCAGTCTGAGTTGCACGGGCGAATTGCCATTGTGAAAGAATATGAAAGTATACCGCAAATCTATTGTTCCCCCGCTCAAATCAACCAGGTCTTTATGAGTATACTGCTTAACGCAGCCGAGGCTATTGAGGATACTGGCACCATCCGTATTAAGACCTTCTTAGAGGACGACCATATTCATGTGCAGATTTCCGATACCGGCAAGGGTATTCCTCCTGAAAAGTTAGAAAAGATTTTTGATTTTGGTTTTTCTAGAGACAGATCGCGGGTAAAGATGCAAGTGGGTTTATCGACTTCTTATAGTATTGTTCAAAAGCACAGTGGAGATATCAGGGTGGAAAGCACAGTGGGGAGTGGGAGTAGGTTTACAGTGGTGCTACCAATCGATCAACCCATAATAGATAAATGAAAGGGAGAGAAAACGATGTCGCGATTCAAACAGATCGAACGTCCGGATAACCCGGAATTAGAAGCCCTCTATAAAGAAGTTATGGAATTTGGTTTTGTTGGCAGTGAGGGTGACGCACCCAAGAATTTTTTCACCTCCTTATCCGAACGTCCAGATCTTCTGGCAGCGACATAGGCACTGTTCAAAGGGGTAGTACTGCAGGGAGAACTTCCTCCTACAGTGAAGCAGATGATCGGTATGACGATCGCCATGCAAAACGATTGTCGATATTGCAAGGTGGCGCATACGAATGCGTTGGAAGCCATGGGAGTTCCCACAGAGGTAATTCAAAGCTGTGCGAGCGATCCCAAGTTGACTCACGTTCCTCCTCCACAGCGCGCGATTCTCCAATTTGCCCTCAAAACCGCGCGAAATCCAAAATCGGTGACTGATGATGACTTTCAAACCCTTCGGAATCAGGGCTTGAGCGACGGAGAGATCATGGAAGTGATTATGATGGCTGCCTCTACCAACTTCATTGATCTCTGGGCAGACATGAGTAGAATCCAGGTAGACGGAGAAGAGGAATCTTGATGAAAGAAGAAAAAGATGTCACGATTTCAACAGATTCAAAGTCCATCAAATAGCCCGGAACTCGAAATTCTCTACAAGGAAATTGTCGAAAGCGGTTTTGGGAAAGACGCTCCCGTTAACTGGTTCACGGCCCAATGTAAGCGACCCGATATCCTAACAGCGACTTGGACGCTGGTTAAAGGAATACTGTTGGGGGGATTGCTTCCTCCTACGATAAAGCAGATGATCATCGTGTTAATATCGACAGACAACAATTGTCGATATTGCACAGTTGTCCATACCCAGGCGCTGGAAGCCATGGGAGTTCCCACAGAAGTGATCGACAGCCTCACAACAGACCTCAACCTAGCTGAAGTCACCCCTCCCCAGCGTGCGATTCTCAAATTTGCTCTCAAAACGGCACAGGAACCCCAATCAATAACCGATGCCGACTTCCAGACCCTGCAGGATTATGGTTTAAGTGATGGGGAGATCATGGAAGTGGTCATGATGGCTGCCTTTACCAACTTTATCAATACCTGGGCAGAAGTAAGTGGCGTTGAAATAGATGTAGAGGAGATATCATGATGCCAGATGTCGTGTTTGGCCCCGAGAAGTCAGATGGATTTCAGGTTTCCGTCAGTAGCCTCACGCTGGGGACATTGTATGAAGCGATACTTGCGTTTTCCAGTCAAGAGCGCTTTGAAACATTCTGGCCTTCAGTGTGTAAAAATGCCCGCTGGCTTATACCTTCCCAGCGCATGTGCATTTTACTTCGCACTGGAGAAGATATCTTTGAAATTGAAGGAATGTTCGAGCACGGCAAACTTCAGAAACCAGCGGACGCCCAATACATAGCAGGAAAGAATCAGTTGGGCCGTGTGCTGGCAAGAAGCAATGCTCAGTGGTTCACGCAACACTGGAAAGAGTTCCACGAAGAAACAGATGAGCTCACTACCTGGCTCTTTGCTGACCGACCGGACATGCTCTTTGTCCTCCCGATGATGGTGAAAGGAAAGAACAGTGGAGTAATTCTCTTTGTAATGGCCTCAATCCAAGAAACAGACCAGGCCATGTTGAATACATTGGGTACCATTTACGCGCTGCATGTAGGAATGACGTACACCTTGATCCGAATTACTGAAGAACGCAGGAAGATGGAGAATCAGCTTGTCATGCAGGAGAAAATGGCCGCGTTGGGAAATCTGGTGGCAGGCGTTGCTCATGAAGTGAATAATCCCATCGGTGCTGTCAATAGCGCAGCAGACGTTTTAGCGCGCTGCATCGGAAATATCAACGATGTTGTCGCAAAGAGCAAAACCATTGACGAAATCAAAGGGAATTCCAAATTTCAGAAGGCCTTGAAGCTATTGGCAGAAAACAATCAAGTGGTTGTCATTGCAGGTCAGCGCATAGCCAAAATGGTACAGAATCTGAAAAATTTTGCCAGGTTACATGAAGCAGAATTCAAAAAAGCGGATATTCATGAGGGCATTGATAGTACTCTAATGCTGGTTCTGCATGAATTAAAGGATAAAGTCGAGGTGATCCAAGAATATGGAGACATTCCGCAGATCAACTGTTATCCGAACCAGCTGAACCAAGTCTTCATGAATTTGATCGTAAATGCTGCCCATTCCATCGAAGATAGTGGAATTATCAAGATTAAAACATTTGCAGCAGATAAGCATGTTTATATAAGAATTTCTGACACAGGGAAAGGCATTACACCTGAACACTTCGATAGAATTTTTGAACCTGGATTTACAACTAAACGTATGGGTGTCGGCACAGGGTTGGGTTTATCTATTTGCTACAATATCATTCAAAAGCATAGCGGGACCATAACCGTAGAAAGTGAAGTGGGGAAAGGCACTGAGGTAACTTTAGCCTTACCGATACATCAAGCTAAAAAACCAAAGGCCACGTACAGGAGTTAGTTGCCGCGCCCTGACAAGAAAGGAGCGAAACTTGTTGAGCAGTCACCCTCTTCGACACTGGAATTTCTGTTTGGTGTCAGCTTTCGTCATCGGTCTTGCTCTCACCAACATGCCAGCGGTGGGAGGTGCAGAACAGGTGCCGACGGGAGATCCGAGCATCCTCCCTCCGGGTGCCAAGCTGAAAAAACTGTTCGACCAAGCTTTTCTTACAGAAGGACCTGCTGTGGCACCGGATGGCACTGTCTACTTCAGCGACATTACCTTTACGTCTGCGTCAGGAATGCAAGCAGGTCACATCTGGAAGTTTGACCCCAAGACCGGTAAGACCACCATTTTCCGCTCTCCCAGCGGAATGTCCAACGGAATAAAATTTGATGCTAAAGGACGCATGGTGGTGGCAGAAGGAGCGGACTTTGGGGGGCGCCGCATCATCCGCACGGATATGACAACGGGCAAGAGTGAAATCCTCTCCGGCTTCTATGATGGGCGCCCGTTCAACTCTCCAAATGACTTGACCATTGATGAGAAGGGGCGGATCTACTTCAGTGACCCCCGGTATCTCGGGCATGAACCGGTCGATCAGCCCGTGATGGGGGTGTATCGAATTGATCTGGATGGCTCGGTCCACCTCATTATCACGGATGCGGGAAAGCCGAATGGTGTGGCTGTCTCACCTGATCAGAGGACATTATACGTGGTAAGTAACGACAATGGTACAATAGGCTTTGACCGGCTTCCCCAAGGAGCGAAGACCCACAAAGGGCGAATGGCGTTGATGGCGCATGACTTAGCCTTGGATGGAACCGCCAACTTTAGAAGAGTGCTGGTTGACTACTATCCAGAGGATGGACCAGACGGATTGATCGTGGACGTGGAGGGGAATCTCTATGTGGCCGAGCGTAATCTGAAACGCCCGGGGATTGCCATCCGTTCACCTGAAGGCAAGGAGCTGGCGTTTATCCCAACTGAGGTACCGACCAACGTCGCATTTGGCCGTGGAGCAGAGAGCACGACCCTATACATCACAGCAGGGGAGAGTCTTTATAAGATCAAGATGATGAAAGAAGGCTATCATCTGCCGTCCAAGTAAGGACATACACCATAACAAGGTCAGGGACAACACCTTTGATCCGTATCTTTATATCTTCCCACCTGATCGACCAACACTGATGAATACCACGGCCAGACAGCTAGCGATGGCTTGCAGCAGACCCTGGGGTGTAACTTCGGTGAGCGGGCAATCGGCAGGCTCTGGGACGATCCGACATAAAACTATCTTGTCCTGCTGAAGTTATCCAGAAAGATCACAAAGTCGGACAGGCCGAATTCTCCATCATTGTCCAAATCAAATGGGGAATCCCAACTTCAATGTTTGACGTCGAGGCCAACAGAGTTCGACAGAAGCTAGCCAACAATTGCTTAGCGGTCCACCATATCGGAAGTACAGCCTTGTAGGAAATGATGTTGAATTGGGGTCTTATATAGCTCAAATAGCTGTATATAGGTTCTTAGCATAGAAAACTGTATAGGCCCTAGTTAGGCGGCAACACGAAGTGAACCAAGAGATCGAGGAAACAAGAGGGATAGAGAGCGCGTAGCCCAAAATCTGGCGGCTGTGGAGAGCTACTTCCACAGCGAAGCGCTGAATGAGGTCGAAGCGGCGCTCGAGACGTTTACCAACGACATCGTTTGGGAAGCACCTGCCCCGAATGGTCTTGATTGATCCTTCTCCGGGAAGGAAGCTGCTGCCACGAATTACCAGGAACTCTTTGCGTCCATGCGTGATGCGAAGTTCCAGTTTCTTCAGCGGTTCGCTATCGAAGATCGCGTTGTGGATGACGGCATCGTCACGTTCGAGGTGGCCAAGGATGGATACTGATATTTTCCAGTCGGCAGCAAGATTGAAATGCGGCTGGTTCACATCTTTGAGATGCGAGACGGGAACATTTCACGGGAGATCGTCTTCGACATGGGACGCCCTGTGTAAGCTATGCAGAGGTACCGTCGCCGCCTAACAACGGCATCCAGCTGACAGCGCTGACGCGTCGCATCTGATGCCGGCACCGTAATTGTGATCCAGGACACGCGATACGGCCCCGGACCGGCCGGTAGCCGGGCGATGATCAGCCGCGATGAAGGTGAAACCTGGGAGGATGAGGTCTACTACCTGTTGGAGTTACCACACATCCTCTATAGTTTTTATCCTTGTATCCGGAACATGGAATAGATCTTATCAAGCACCATATTATGATATGGTACTATGTAGATTGGCTATGGCTATAATGGCTATAGATGAAGTAGTTATATAGGGAGGCACTATGAGGCACACTGAAGAACTTGCCTGGATACATAGAGGCTTTGAGGAGTTTTCCAGGGGATCCTTCGAGAATGGGGGAGATAACCTCTATGTGAACGCCAGGGGAACCATAGAGACGATCCACAGGTTTGATGTCAATGACGACGGCTATGTGGACATTGTGTTCCCCAACTCGCATGGCTACATCGAGCGCGGACCAACATGGATTTACACCCAGGCAGAGGGCAGAGACTGGCAAAGGCGCGAGCTGCCTAACGACAGTGGGTGGATGAGTCGGGTCGTGGATGTCGACGGCGACGGGTACCTCGACCTGATCGTAGTGAATGCGGAGAACGGCGTTACATCGGAGCTGGACTCGTACATTTACTGGGGCGGCGCTGACGGGCTGAGCGGAGATCGCACCGAGCTTCCTACTGCAGGCGCGTACGATGTGGCCCTCTTTGACCTCACGGGTAACGGGTGCTTAGACATCATCCTGCCATCGGCATGGGTCGACCACCACAACGCGGGAAAACCCCGACTCATGCACGTGTATGAGCAGGTAGAGCCACGCAGGTTCAGAGACGCATCAGAGCGCTACGGGCTCCTCGGCGTCGCGGCCCTCTCGGTCGCCTGCAAAGACCTGAACGGAGACGGCTGGCCTGATCTTGTTGTGGCCAACTACCGCGAGGAATTCGAGTACGATATCGACTCTTTCATTTACTGGGGAACAGAAGACGGCTTTGACACTATTTCGCCTCTCATGCTTCCCTCTCATTATGCTATGCAGGTTGTTCTGAGCGATCTGAATGGAGACGGGGCTAAGGAGGTCATCTTCACCGGAGGGAACAGGATCTATATCTACTGGAACAGGGGAGGCAGCTTTCGTCCCGACGACCTCACGGTTCTGGAAGCCGAAGGCAACACCACCATGTTCAGCCGGGGCGCAATACGTGTGGAAGTAGCCGATGTGGATGGCGACGGCAGGAACGAGCTTGTCCTCGCCACGTTGGAAGGAGTAGAGATACGGGCACAGGACGACCTGCACAACGTGGCGGCCCTGCTGCCGATGAAGTACTGTAGCTGGGTGGAGAGCGCTGACCTCGACGGTGACGGACGGCTCGACTTGTTAACGTCCAGGTACCAGAACGGAAAGACATATGAGTCCGAATCGGCTGTTTTCTGGAACGGCCCCGAAGGATTCTCGTGCGACCGGGTGACTTGGCTGTCGACAACAGGTGCTGTGGGCTGTACTGCGGGCGACCTGGACGGCGATGGTAGACCAGAGATCATTTTCAACAATACACTTCGCGGCCCTTCCCAGTTCGATCCTGACTTTCCTGTCTACATCTATCTCGGTAACAAGCAATGCGAGTACGACCCTTCCCGGAGGCTGGAGCTTCCAACAGGAGGAGAAAGCAACACCTATGCGTTGGCGGATCTGGATCTGGACGGCTATACTGATCTCGTGTTTACGTCGCCGGAAGGCCTCCGGGTCTTTCACGGCGGCCCCGACGGACTGCTGCCGGACAGGTACTCCATCCTGCCCAGCCGGGGACAGTCCCTGGCTTACGTGCTCGTAGCTGACTTCAACCGTGATGGATGGCTGGACTTGCTTGCAGTAGCCTACACATACGACGACAAGCCCGAGACCATGGTAAACTCTTCAATGATTTTCTACGGCTCGCCTTCAGGGTTTTCGCCCGAGCGTTCGACAGTCGTGCCGACCTACTGCGGCGGAAACGCCCTGCTCGCCGACGTCAACAAAGACGGCTGGCTCGACATTATCGTCTATAACAAACGGGATTACCTTTCAATGTACCTTGGAGGTCCTGACGGATACTCTGAAGAAAGAATGTGGAAGGTCCCCATCAAAGGATCCGGTCCAGACGGCGTGGCAGCCATAAACTGCGCCGATCTGAACGGGAATGGGTGGCTGGACTTAATCGTGGTGGTCACGGGCCACTACGCCCGCGAGGACAGCGGGTTCTACCTCCTCTATGGGGGCCCGGATGGTTACTGCCAGGACAGGATCGAATTCCATTCCACAGACGCCTCAGGCATCCGGATATCCGTTGCGGATCTCAACAACAACGGGAATTTGGACCTGCTCGTCCCGGCTTATTCGACTAAGTTCTCCCGGGAGTTGCCAGCCTACATCTTCTGGGGTGATGGAAAGAGTTTCGACTTCGACAATCCCCTGCTCATCCCCTGCGATTCCTCGTGTGCTTTCATGGCTGTTGATATAACTGGCAATGGATATCTCGACCTGTTTACGGTCTGCCATCGCAACGATCTCGGACACCAGGTGGACTCCCTGCTCTTCTGGAACGGACCTGAGGGGATTTCATTCGACCGGGTCACCCGTTTGCCGGGTCTGGGACCCCATCTGGCATCTCCACGGGATTTCGGAAATGCCTACACGCGCGAGCCGCTTGAGAATTATCTTTCCCCGGCCTACGATATGAAAGGCGCCAAGCCGGTCAGGTTGTGCTGGAAGGCGGATACCCCTAAAAAGACGCAGGTCAAGTTCCAGCTTCGCTGGGCGGAGAGCCAAGACAAGCTTGAAAGCGCCCACTGGAAAGGGCCAGCATCTGTGGGAAGTTTCTATGAAGAGTCAGGGGAGCAGATCAATGGAGTGGATAGGGATGCCAGGTGGTTACAGTACAAGGCGACACTGGTTTACCTGAACGGTTGTCGTTCGCCGAAGCTGGAGGAAGTTCGCGTGGATTTAGAACGTTAAGAGGCTGGACGTGTAGCTCCATCGAGAGCTATGAATTGGCTTATACAGAAGAAAGCAGACAGTTCTGTATATAATTCCTACAAAACTTATGATAATTATGACTTAAGAGAATGATTTTTTAATATTACAGGTTTTTCTTAATATTTAAGTGGGGCCTTATATAGCTCAAATAGCTGTATATAGGTTCATAGCATAGAAAACTGTATAAGCCCTAGTTGGGCCGAACCGTCCACGATGTCCTATGCATGAACGTGTAAGCCCTGGCGGATGAGAGTCGCGCCACGAGCGTGCAGGCGTAACTGAAACGTCCGTTGGGTTCGACATCCAGGAGGATCTGAATGAATAAGTGCGATCTCTTCACATCTACCGAGGAAGGCTACCATACGTACCGCATCCCCGCCTTAGCGATCACCCCTCGCGGCACGGTTCTGGCGTTCTGCGAGGCCCGCAGGAACAACGGCCACGACGACGACGAGATAGACATCCTGCTGCGGCGCAGCTTCAATGGAGGCCAGACCTGGAAGCCTCGACAGATGGTTGTCTCCGCCGGGGACCGCACATGCCACAATCCTTGTCCTGTAGTAGATGATCACACGGGCACCATTTTCCTGCTCTTCTGCAAGGACTACCAGCAGGTCTTCCTGTCCCGGAGCGAAGACGAAGGCGAGACGTGGTCCGCACCGGTGGAGATTATCCCAGATGTGAAGGACGCCACGTGGACTTACGTGGGCACTGGGCCGGGCCACGGCATCCAGCTCACGAGCGGCCGGCTGCTTGTCCCGGCGTGGGCCGACGAGAGCCCCGGACCTCCTACTTGGCGAGAGCCGCCTGCCACTTGGGGACAGGTGCAGTCATCGGTCGCCTTCTTCAGCGACGACCACGGGGAGAGCTGGCAACGCGGTGCGAAGATGACCACCGACGCGTCCGACGAGTGCGAAGCCGTGGAGGTTGCGGACGGCACCGTCTACATGACCATGCGAAGTCGACAGGGGCGGAAGTGCCGCGCCTTCGCCTGGAGCCGAGATGGCGGAGAGAACTGGTCGGAGGTCGAATACGAACCCGATCTTCCCGAGCCCTCCTGCCAGGGCAGCATCGTTCGTTTCGACGCCGAGCGCATCCTGCTCGTACATCCGAGCCACACCCACGAACGCACCTGTCTGACCGTGCGCCTGAGCCGCGATGAGTGTCGGACCTGGTCCGTGGCGAGGGTGCTTGAGCCGGGGTCGTCGGCCTATTCCGACCTCGCCATCCCCGCCGACGGGCACATCTTCTGCTTCTATGAAGCTGACAACTACGGCCAACTCGTCCTCGCGCAGTTCAACATGGAGTGGCTCGAGGAGCAGGTGTGACACAGCGGATGGCACCGTGAAAGTGTTAAGGCATGGGAAAGACAGATTAAGAGGCAGCGCGCTGAGGTGACCACCTCAAGCGGAACTATGGGTGGTGTCGAAGCGGGTCGTCCCAACAAGTCAATCCTGTCAGCTTACATAAAACACTACCTACTGTTGATGCCAAGACTTTCATCTCCGTTCCGTTATTCGGTAATCCTGTAATTTAGTAGCTTGCAAAACTTCGTCGGATATCTTAAGTCACAAGATAGGTGTGTTTACTTCGTGGTGAACCCCCTCGCATTAAGACTAGGTCGAAGCCAACCAGTTGAACGACAGACATAAAGCGTATTGTAGACCCCGCAATAGATTCATTCGAGGGACAGTGGCGGCGACCAAGAAGGCATTTGGTCCTCAGCCGGGTTGTCGGTCAGCCTTATGGGGTTTGTGCCATCAGCGTTTATCACGTAGATTTCCCCATTGCCATCGCGAGTTGACTGAAAGACGATCTTCGTCCCATCCGGAGACCAAAAGGGCAGCTCGTCCATCGCCCTGTTATCGGTCAGACGTGTCTGGTTTGTTCCGTCAGCGTCCATCACGTAGATTTCATAGTTGCCATCGCGGTGTGACCAAAAGAGGATCTTCTGCCCATCCGGAGACCAGGTAGGTCTAAAATCATCCGCCGTGTTGTCGGTCACTCTTATGAGGTCTGTTCCGTCAGTGTTCATCAGATAGATTTCATAGTCGCCATCTAAATCTGACATGAAGATAATCTTCCTCCCATCCGGAGACCAAGAAGGAAAGCCGTCACGCGCCGGGCTGTCAGTCAGTCTTATCGGGTCTGTTCCGTCAGCGTTCATCACATAGATCTCATAGTTGCCATCGCGGTGTGACCGAAATGCGATCTTCTGCCCATCCGGAGACCAAGAAGGCGCGGTGTCGTACTCGGCGTTGTCGGTGAGGCGTGTCTGGTTTGTCCCGTCAGCGTTCATCACGTAGATTTCCCCGTTGCCATCGCGGTATGAGACAAATGCGATCTTTCTCCCGTCCGGAGACCAGGAGGGCAGGAAGTCCTTCACCGTGTTGAAGGTCAGTCTTATTGGGTCTGTTCCATCAGCGTTCATCACGTAAATTTCAGAGGTTCTAAATTCGGGGATTGTAGAAATGGTGTAATAATAGCTGCCTTGGGGATATGACACAAAAGCGATTTTCGACTTTGACAGACTGGACTGTGTTTGATCTGCGGCATTCTCCTGACCAGAGCCCGAGAGCACCGGAAACAACAGGAGATTCAACAGAGCTATGAGATGAAAGGTCCATCGTGTTCCCATAATGGTATCACTCCTTTTTGATAGCCTAATGGAGTTCAGCCCCCATGTTCGCCTTTATGATATTGCAGTGAGACATCAATATTGGGTAGTCCCTCCATATAGCATTGATTATTCTGATGAGTAAGGACTCTCTCAACTCCAGACATCATCTGTTCCAAACATCATCTGTCAAAGCGGCCATCCTAGCAGATGTCCTACGCCGATAACGTCCTCTGGATATGCAAAGCGACCCAAGTCAAGTTTGTGCGAAAGACGTAAGCTGCAAAGCCAAAGTTAAGCGCCTGCGGCGGTTTTGGGATAGCAAACAGACAACACTGGCGGCTATAACCCTCTATTGCGTAGAGTTATCAGCTAATCTTCTGTGTCCTTCCGTATGATACTCCTGAGCTAGCTGACATAAACTTCTGAACATGACCCCTGAGCCATGCAAACGGTTGCCTGTACTCAAGAACGTATTCTTGGATCTTTACAACAATCTCGATTTCGCCCCATCATCCACTCCCCTTACTCCTCAAAGTCAGGAGGTACGGTCTTCCAGGAATTGAGCCAATTCCATTTCCACAGAACCTTCTTGGCTGGCATTTCCACTTCGTACTCAACACCCGAGCTGAAAGGCAGCACTGTAGTCCGGTCGCCGACCGTTTCCCGTACCCACTCGATAAAACCCGCCACGTCAGTCACGTTAGGAGGCCAATGCCCTTCGGGAATCGGCTCCGAGACCCTGTACGTCCGGTAATGTATCGGGATCATAAACCGCGGCTGTACGAAGTCCAGAAACTGCTGGAGTTTCTCCGACAGATCGGGGCCCTGCCATTCGGTCAGACCCATCTTCATGTGGATGAGAAAGTCCACCCTTCCCTGGATCTTCTGCAGCACCGGATACGGCAAGTGCAGGTCTCCGGTGTGCAGGAACGAGACTCCTTCTCCTTATGGGCAACCAGGTACCCACAGGTAGGAAGCTGAGGACTCTGGTTCTCGTCGCTTTCAATGGTCTCCACGCGGAAATTCCCCAGATCCGCCTCGACAGGGCCTGGGAAAGTCCGTTCGTCGCCCTTGCTGTTGTTGAGGTACTTGTGATAAATGACCTGGAGCTTCTCCTCGGCTATGTGTTTAGTGATAGGCAGATCCCGATCGAAGGACGCTGGCCCGGCCGGCTTGAGGCACCCGGGAATTATAAAAAGCTTCTTGAACCGATCCCCGCGGCAGGGCTGGCGCAGGCTCTTGGGCTGACAATGGTCGAAGTGCTCGTGGCTGATGAAGATGTAATCGTATATCGGCTCCGCCTTCTCCAGCTTCTCACCAAAGAGAAAGGGATCGAAAGCAAAGTTGACATCACCCAGCCGCACCTCAAAGGCCCCACACCCCGACCATCGCAGAAAAATGTTTTCCATCTTGTACCTCCAGGCTTAACGCATCAGCAAAACAATCGGTTATCTGTTGATTTGAAAGGATTGACCATACTGATGTGGAGGTGCAAGGGAGTGACATGCCTCTGCAGCCTTCTGCTTTTTAATATGCCCCAAACTGGAATTGCGCTTAACAGCAAAATATGCACATGGGTAACTTTGCGATCCAATGGCTTGTCACTGCGGATCAATTCTAATAAACTGACAGGTTCTTCATACGTTAGAACGACATGGCCAAATTCTTATCATCACGACCCTCTTGGTAAGTGTTGTGATGGAATCTACCAACGAATGATTCAACAATAACGTTAAAGTATATAAGAAGGGATTATGTGTCAAGAACTAATCTCTGGACACAGGGCTACTTAATTATCGCGAAAGTGTCGGTTGAGTAGGAGCGAAAGGATGTTCCAAGACCAGGCGAGAGACCTGATCAACCCTGTTTGTTGATCTCAATACACCGTCGGCCCCAGTTCGACAAGCTCAAGTCTTGTGTTTAATCAACACCTCGACACTGAGACCGAATAGTCCTTCATAAGACCCTGATGCCATTACCCCTCATTCCTGTGAAGAAATCTATAATGAGCCAAGTCCCTGTCACCACCATCGTCCCCAAGATAAGACCTAAAAAGAAAGGTCGCGTTTTTGTGAATACTGCAGCGCCGCCGTATTTGATCATCACTTCCTTGATGAACCACGCTAAAAAGACGCTAAGACATTTCTGATTTACATAGAAAATGGCGCTGATTACGTAACCGATGGGATGAATAGACCACCATATAAAGCGCTAGCGGATAAAGGTCAAGAGACCCATAACAAATGCTCCTATGCCCGTGGATATCCATCCTCCGATATTGGGAGTAAGGGCACCTTCCACCCTTGTAGTTATGTAATCGAAGGGTGCTTGCGGAGCCCCGATGAACCACAAGTCGTATAGGTTTATTCCGCCTTCTTCGTATGCAAGCTTCAGCACCATCCACATCGATCCTGCCAAACTCACAACGATGGATAACATCATCGCCCAGAAGAGCGGCCTTCTCTTACCCGCAACCACATTGACCAACTTGTACTGCCCCCCAGAAAAGCGACATCAATTAAGCAACTTGGGGTAGCAGATAAAATTGTTTTCTCCACTCTTCCGGGGTCTTGTATCCCAGAGATGAATGAAGCCTGGTCTTGTTGTAATTATCGATCCACTGAGATATGATCTTCTCAGCCTGTTCAAAGGATTCAAACTTGTGAAGCCAAACACACTCTTGCTTGAGGGTCCTGAAAAAACGCTCTACAACACCGTTCCAATCGGGCTTACCACTTGGTATGTATTCCTGACGAATTCCCCAATATTCGGTACTCGCCAAATAGGCCCGAGCCAAAAAGATGGAACCATTGTCAGAGCGCAAAGTGAGACCCTGGGGGACAACCTCCTTGGAAGTGTATCGAGAGATCACGGCCCGATCCAGGGCATCTGTGGCCTCCAGTGCCCTCCCTTTTCGACTAAAACGATACCCAGGAACCTCCCGACTCCCGTTGTCCACCACCGCAATAAGAGGACACCAACCGTCTTCCCCACAATAGATCTTGGGTCAAGTCAGCCGACCAGAGACTGTCAGGACGATCCATCACAGAACGCTTCTGGGCAACCTGTGGCCCCTTTCTCCCGGGGTCCCCGATTGATTCTATCGGGGATTCCACAGCTTACACTGCCACCCCTTAAGCTTCATTATCCTATGAACCTTCTTGATGTTGACACATGCCCCTTCCTTGAAACGAAGATGCGCCCAAACCCCCCTGTGACCAAATGCCTCTTCTTGGTCGAGTATCCCTCGAACACGAAAAGCAAGCTGTTCATCTATCACAGACTCTTCGACAGAAGAACTGACACCTCTATCCCTAAGCCTATACAGAGTCGAACGATGCAAACCCAAAGCCAAAGCTACCACCTTACGGGAATAGCCTCGACCAAAAACCGCCCACTCAAGGCAACCGCTTCGTTTTTTTTAGACGGGCTACCTCCTCGAGTATCTCCAACTGGAGGGTTAACTGCCCTACCTTACGCTCCAACCGGCTGACCTCCCGCTCCTTCGGATCCTTGCGACCACGCCGAGACTTCAGACTCTCCTGGCCTCCTTCTAAGAAACTATCACGCCAGGCATACGCCTGTGACTGGCTAATTCCATTCTTCCGACACACCTCTGATACATCCGCTCTTTTCAAAACAGCCAACACCACCTCTACCTTACGGGTCGCCGTCCAGCGCTTACCATCTTTCACTTCGGGGCTTGACAATTTGACCTCCCTTCTCAAACCCCAATTTGCGAAATATTTGTCGCTCTGTCAAGGGGAACGGTATGACATATTCATTTGTAGTAGTTGTAGAATAGCGGACAACTAACCCGAATTATTCACAAAAAAAGGTCATGTATTAATTAAGGGATTGTATTATATCATAGTTATGCCGTTTAACCACCTTCGGTGTCATTGCGAGCCGAAGGCAAAGCAATCTCGATTCTGTGGTAGATGTGATACTCTCCGGCTCTCATAGGAGACCACTATAAAACCTTGAGATTGCTTCGTCGCTTTGTTCCTCGCAATGACTCCACCAAGTTTATGAATTAATCGGGCTAATAAAGAGTAGTAAAATATAAATATATGATCACAACAATTTGACATAGAGTTAGAATTTTCATATATTGCTGGGCAATAGCTTTTACTGTGTTTCCCTATCCTGATCAGAGCAAAAAGCAGATTGGTGGTACGTCAATGGATCGGCTTTGATAGGTAGAAAGTCCATGCGCGTGTTGAAAAGACTAATTAACAGCTCGTGTTATTTCACCAAGACGCTTATTGCATCGAAAGGGCTTATTGGATAGTTGCTAAATCGTTGCCGATATAAGATATGTAACCACTAATGCGTTTGGACTATGCTCTTGAGAGTTGACGATTTTAGTCATAAGAACATTGTGGAGATGTACGCCATGAGAAAGGGTCACTTTAAAAGCCTTGTGAAAAACCCTTAGATTCAGAAAGTAGTATAGAACAAGCATTGATAAAGCAGCTCCGATGTATTATATTATGTTATTGATAATATTATACATGGAGGAAACAATGACCCCACAAGAGCAGGAACAGACAAATCCGATGTTTCACTATTTTCAGATGGAGGATTTAGTTCCCGAGGATCATATCCTTCGTCAGATTGATGAGGCAGTTGATTTTTCATTTGTACGAGACGTTGTATCAGATTGTTATTGCCCTGACAATGGCAGACCCGGTATTGATCCTGAATTAGTTGTTCGAATGATCCTTATTGGCTATCTGTATAATTTGAGTGAGAATCGGCTCTGTCAGGAAGTGGGGATGCATGCGGCATATCGGTTGTTTTGTCATCAGACATTTGATGATGCGGTTCCGGATAGGAGCACGATCAACAAGCTTCGCAATCACAAGTGGGCATCCAGTGGGTTGTTTGAACGGATAATGCGTCAGGTAGTCCAGTGTTGCATAGATGTCGGTCTTGTGAGCGGTAAACACCTTAGTGTCGACGGCACTCAGATACAAGCTGATGCTTCAGTGAAAAGTATTGAGCCGATAGAACCCCCTGTTTCTCTTGATGATTATCTCAAGGGAATCGGTTTTGAAGGTGATAAGACAAAGGGTAGGTCCGGGCATCCTCAGGATAAAGACTTTCATGGTGAAAAGTGGACGAACCAAACACACCGTTCGACTACAGACCCCGACGCGCGCTTATACAGCAAATCGAAGGGCAAAGGGGCTTTTCTCTCGTTTATGGGCCATGATCTGATCGACACAAAAAGCAGAGTAATCCTTGAGACTCAGGGCACGCAGGCGACAGGGACAGCAGAGCCCGAAAGTGCCCTTAAGATGGTAGATGACCTTGAAACATACACCATGCCCAAAGACATTCAGACACTTAGTGCCGATACCGGTTACGGTTCTGGTAATTTTATCGCTGATGTACTTGACCGGGGAATCATACCCCATATTCCTCTGCGAGCCGATGAGAAGATTGAACCGATTCCTACATGGAAAAACAAGACAAATCCAGCACATATTCAGGCCGAACGGGATAGAAAAGTGCGAGAGGCGAAAGCCAGAAATCATGCACGGTCTATCTCATTAACAGCTGACTACAAACTCTCCCGGAGACTCCGTAAACGCAGTGAACATATCTTTGCTGAAGCCAGGCAACAACACGGTATGGGACGAGCCCGTTACAGAGGACCAGCCTCACTGAATGAACAGTTGAATCTTGTTGCAACAGTACAGAATCTCAAGAGGCTTGTATCTTTCATAAGAAGGGGGAAAGCGTCTATGTGTGCCCTGCCTGTCAAAGACAGTGCATCCTGTTCTTCAAACAGCTCCTGTTCCTTGCTGACCAGAACTCTGATAAGACTATTTTGCTTATTCCACAGCAAAACGATACGATATGCTACTCTTTGACCCATAATCGGCGCTTCAGACGCTGCCTGGGACATAACTATTTCACAAGGCTTTTAAAGAGATTCTGATTAGCCTCTTGGTAGTTGTCTCTAGTCTATTCGGGATGACTACTTATGCGGATGCTGCCATAACCAGTCAATCCGTTGTGGACGATGTAAATACCGCTCCGACTCGTGAAGGCGCTGATGTGACGTACGGTGTTGCGACTCTCGGTGTAGCGGCCAATACGGGGCCGGTTTCTGTCCTTAGGGTCGTCCTTCACTCTGACTCAACAGCCGAGCAGGTTGACACTATCAGAGTGAACATCAATAGGGTAGACGTGGTTGCTGGAAATATCCCCAGCGTATATGTGGATGGCCTTAATGTGGATGCTACCCTTAGCGGCGTTGCCATATACGTGGACGACGGCGACAATGTCTTTGAGAGGGCGGTCGATGACAGTGTAACCGCTACTAGTATCGCTTTTACCGATACTGTGGGCGGTGTCGCTGCTGACAGCATTTATACAGTCACCATAGACTTTCCTTCTGTTGGCGACCTGGTCATAAATCCCAACGCCTTGACGCTCTTTATCGTCGTGAGAGGTGGAGCTGGGTTAGTTGACGGCGATCAGTTTGCGGTCAGCACGAACCTCTCAAACTGGGTATTCAGCAAGGGTTCGGCAGGAACTGCTACTAATACGTCTGGTACCACAACCGGCGATGTAACAGCCCCTACTATAGCTGCGGGCAACGCGGTGACTCTGGACGATGACGCCGATGGACTTTTGGACGGCGCACAGATAACCTGGAGTGAGAGCATCGCCGATGTGACCTTTGCCAACTTTGCCAGTGCCACGGCTACTTTTGACATAACAGCGGGTACTACACTTATAGATGCTGGATTAGCCGCTGATGCCGATGGGGACACGGGGGATTTCACGACTGCGAATAGATTGCCCAAAATAGATCCGAACGGTCCTCCTCGCACTTCGGATACCATAAACAACATCATCACCTTCATCATCTTTGGGGAAGACACGACACCTGCGACGAAGACCCTCGATGAGCTTAATACGGAGGCGACTCCCAATTTAGATATGGCTGGGCTTACTGTAACCGACCTTGCAGGCAACCCCATCGACGCTGTTGTCGCACTTGCTTCGATTGACAAAGCCCCTCCTGTCATCTTCCAGAGCCTCTATCTGGACGCCGACGGTAATGGCAAGATAGATGAGGTGCAGGTCCAATTTTCCGAGAACATTGATCGTGCTGCTTTTGCCAACAACAACGGCTGGACTGTCGCTGGGTTTAATTTCAAAGACTTTACCACTGACCCACCTGTCCTCATAAGTGCGGCTTCTTCTGCAGATCCTCCGACTACAGCAACTGGAGATACTACAGATGCCGTCAGGCTCCTGCTTAAAGAGAAGACTGACTTCAGCACCGGTATAGATCTCGCAGTAGACCAGGTGACTTACAGCGCGGCTTTTGGCGATGTAGCAGATCTATCGACTTCGCCTAACGAGCTTGATAACATGTTTGTGGGAACCGCTCCGGAGGTGGACAGAGCCAGTCCGATTTTGATCGATGCGAAAACTGGAGACATTATCACTACCCCGCCCGGAGGTCAGATTGATCGATACGTGATTAGATTCACCGAACCTGTGGAAGCGCGAGGTGGAGAAGCCGACTTTATCCTTTTGGACGACTTTGCGGTTGCCTCTCTGAACGACAACCTAACCAGCACGCTTACTCTTGTAATAAGGGAGACAGGCTTTATCGATACGGGAATCAGACCCGGGCTCGGCGTAAATATAGACATAGTAACTAGTTCGAATGCAGGTATTGTAGACTTCGCCAAGGATAGGTTAGGAGCGAATGCCTCGAACGGTCTGGTTGCTCCTTCAGCAACTACAGTAACCTCTGGCGCAGTTACCTTCAATCTAGTGGTTGAATATCAAATGAAATCGGTGCACCTAATTTGATCTTTGTTTAGAGTATTAGTAGATTAAGTTGAGTTGATTGTCTTAACTTTAATCTACGGAGTCCTATGGACAAAGAGAGATTGGCCGTATTAAGACAAGAAGTCAACGAGATGTATTTTAAGAAAGAAATGTCAAAGCGAGAAGTTATCAAACAAGCGAGAGTTTCCAATGATTTCGTTACGGCTTGGACTAAATCTCCGGATCAGGATTTTGCCATAGATAATCGGGGTTGGCCAAAAGGAAAAAGGCGAAAATTGGCTAAAGTTGACGAACAGAGAATCAAAGAGATTTACCATAGCTTAGAGGACGATCCTTATCAGTTCTATTCAGGAGCCACTGTTATTGAACAAGAATGGAGGAATCGATATTCTAGCACCCCTCCTCCGTCGTTGCCGACTATCGGCAGAATGCTTTCAGATTTAGGACTTTCCCAGAGAAGGAAGAAAGGTAAAAACAAGGGTGCATCTCGTTATCTTTGTTATCCAGAGTATACCATTTACTATCTTTCAGGAGGCAGAGTCCTAGAATCAGACTTTATTGGTAAAAAGTATCTTACCGGCAGAACTGAGCCGGTCAACTTCGTTGGATTTTCCTTTAAGAAAGAGCCTAAGTTAAGGTATTTTCGGCGGGTTGACGGTCAAACAGCAACTAACTTTATCGAGAAGTGTCAGTCTTTCTTTGACAGGTTTGAAAAACCAGATTTCGTTAAGGTGGACAATTGCTCGGCGACTATTGGCAGTGTTTCAGGTAAAAGGAATGTCAGCAAAGCAATGCAGTTTCTCTTGAAAAATCAAGTGATTCCGATATTTGCCGTTCCCAGAAGGCCCTTTTCTCAAGCATCTATAGAAGGCAACAATTCTGTATTTTCAAGGAAGTTCTGGAACAGAATTCAGTTCAAAAGCTTACAAGAAGTTGATCAGAAGTTAGAATGGTTTAATCTTTCATCACAGAGATACACCGGCTACCGTCCACCTAAGCAAGAGAAGTCAAACGAGAAAGATTTCATTCCCAAGACCTATTTTATCAGACAAGTCAAACAGGACACAGAACAGACAGATAAAGCCTTTATCGATGTCCTAAATGAGAAAGTATCTCTTCCCTCCTCTTACACCAACTACTTTGTCCTGGCTGAATGGAACCTAAAAGAAGAACAATTATACATCCATTTTGAAAAAGAACAGAAACCAAAGATTGTCGAAAACCTATCATTCAAGATCAATCAAAGATCGAAAGAGAAGTGCACCGATTTCATTTGATAAATAACCTCTAGTGCCTGACGCAAAGCGACTCGACGGCGCCCCGCCCTTGATACAGAGGAGGGCTACAGGAGCTGTCGGCGGTGATGCTGTTGTTACGGGAGACAGCGACAGTGATGGCAGAATCGATCAGGTTGTCGTGGAGTTTACCGAGATCATGCCAAGCGGTACTGACGTTTATATCGGTGGAGTCACTATCGAAGGCTTCACTATTTCCGCAGCGTCGAGGACACCGGCTGTGACCGACGAGGTGGTCTATACACTGGCGGTAGCTACAGGCGATCCACCTAACACCGAAGCTGTGCCTGACTTTTTGTATAACTCAGCGACAGGGGCCATCTTAGATCCTGCCGGGCTGGAGTTGGTGGATATCGGAAGTGCTGATGTTACGGAGGTGGATGGAGCAGGACCCGTTCTCGTCTCTGCGGAAGGCAGGGTCGAAAGCAGAGAATTGTTTGTGAGATTTTCCGAACCCGTTCTCGGCACTGGCACTGGAAGTGACCTAATTGCGGCTGACTTCTTCTATCAGAACAATTTCAACGCCTCAGTCAATGCTACAGGCATCGATTCTGTGGACAGCGAAGGAGCAGCTACCAATGGAGCCGATGAGTCTGTTATAATCTACGTAAATGAGAATTTTCATATCCAGGACATAGGAAGCGATGCTATTTCGTTCGCTCCATCGGTTGCAGGCTCAAATCTGAGCCTTGTCACTGATAATGTGTTCAATCGAGCGGCTGTCATCCTCGTCATGATCTCTCCTCCTAAACTTCTTGTGACATCTATTAATCCCACTTCTGGTACAGCATTGGGGGGTACGCCTGTGACGATAAGGGGGAACGATTTCCAAAGTGAGGCAACTGTTACTTTCAGGGATAGTGCAGCTACAAATGTAATCGTAGTGTCTGATACCATCATTACGGCTGCGACTCCTTCTCATCCTATCGGAAGTGTAGACGTGATAGTCACAAATCCTAGTGGTCTGGCAGACACGCTCTTTAATGGATTTACTTTTCTTTCTCATCCTGATGTAACATCTATTGATCCTGTTTCTGGTACAGAATTAGGCGGTACGTCTGTGACAATATCAGGGAGTAGTTTCCAAAGTGGATCAACTGTTACTCTTGGAGATAGTGCAGCCACAGATATAGTCGTAATATCTTCTGATACCATTACTGCTGTAACTCCTGCTCATCCTGCTGGCACTGTGGATGTGATAGTCACAAATCCTAGTGGTTTGGCAGACACGCTCTTTAATGGATTTACTTTTCTTTCTTATCCTGATGTAACATCTATTGATCCTGTTTCTGGCACAGAATTAGGCGGTACGTCTGTGACAATATCAGGGAGTAGTTTCCAAAGTGGATCAACTGTTACTCTTGGAGATAGTGCAGCGACAGATATAGTCGTAATATCTTCTGATACGATTACTGCTGTAACTCCTGCTCATCTTGCCGGCACTGTGGATGTGATAGTCACAAATCCCAATGGTCTTTCAGACACACTATCTAATGGATTTACTTTCCTTTCCCATCCTGCTATAACATCTATTGATACTGTTCTTGGCACACAATTAGGCGGTACCTCTGTGACAATATCAGGGAGTAGTTTCCAAAGTGGATCAACTGTCACTCTTGGAGATAGTGCAGCGACAGATATAGTCGTAATATCTTCTGATACGATTACTGCTGTAACTCCTGCTCATCCTGCTGGCACTGTGGATGTGATAGTCACAAATCCCAATGGTCTTTCAGACACACTATCTAATGGATTTACTTTTCTTTCTCATCCTGCTATAACATCTATTGATCCTGTTCTTGGCACACAATTGGGAGGTACATCTGTGACAATAACAGGGAGCGATTACCGAAGTGGATCAACTGTTACTTTTGGAGATAGTGCAGCTATAGATATAGTCGTAATATCCTCTGGTACCATTACTGCTGTAACTCCTGCTCATCCTGCTGGCACTGTGGATGTGATAGTCACAAATCCCAATGGTCTTTCAGACACACTATCTAGTGGACTTACTTTTCTTTCTCATCCTGATGTAACATCTATTGATCCTGTTTCTGGCACAGAATTAGGCGGTACGTCTGTGACAATATCAGGGAGTAGTTTCCAAAGTGGATCAACTGTTACTTTTGGAAATAGTGTAGCTACAGATGTATTCGAACTGTCAGAAAGTATAATTAATGCCACAACTCCTGCTCATCCTGCTGGCACTGTGGATGTGATAGTCACAAATCCCAGTGGTCTGGCAGACACACTTTCTGGTGGATTTACTTTTCTTTCTCATCCTGATGTAACATCCATTGATCCTGTTTCTGGTACAGAATTAGGCGGTACATCTGTGACGATAGTAGGGAGCAATTTCCAAAGTGGATCAACTGTTACTTTTGGAGATAGCACAGCAACAGATATAGTCGTAATATCCTCTGGTACCATTACTGCTGTAACTCCTGCTCATCCTGCTGGCACTGTGGATGTGATAGTCACAAATCCCAATGGTCTTTCAGACACACTATCTAATAGATTTGAGTTTATTGGGATTCCCCCTGTTGTGACATCTATTGATCCTAATTCAGGCACACAATTAGGCAGTACATCTGTGACAATATCAGGGAATAGTTTCCAAAGTGGATCAACTGTTACTTTTGGAGATAGCACAGCTACAGATATAGTCGTAGTATCCTCCGCCATCGTCACCGCTAAGACTTCCTCATATCCTGCTGGCACTGTGGATGTGATAGTCACAAATCCCAATGGTCTTTCAGACACACTATCTAATAGATTTGCAGATTGGGATTCCCCCTGTTGTGACATCTATTGATCCTCAGGCACACTAGGCAGTACATGTGACAATTTATTCCAAAGTGGATCAACTGTTACTTTTCCTAGCACAGCTACAGATTAGTCGTAGTACATCGTCACCGCTAAGACTTCCTCATATCCTGCTACTGTGGATGTGATAGTTACAAATCCCAATGGTCTGGCAGATACCTATCTAATGGATTTATTTTTATTCCTCCTCTTGTTGTAACATCTATTAACCCTAATTCAGACACGCAATTGGGAGGTACATCTGTGACAATATCAGGGAGCGATTTCCAAAGTGGATCAACTGTTACTTTTGGAGATAGCACAGCTACAGATATAGTCGTAATATCCTCTGGTACCATTACTGCTGTAACTCCTGCTCATCCTGCTGGTACTGTGGATGTGATAGTCACAAATCCCAGTGGTCTTTCAGACACACTATCTAGTGGACTTACTTTTCTTTCTCATCCTGATGTGACATTTATTAATCCTTCTTCTGGTACAGAATTAGGCGGTACATCTGTGACGATAGTAGGGAGCAATTTCCAAAGTGGATCAACTGTTACTTTTGGAGATAGCACAGCAACAGATATAGTCGTAATATCCTCTGGTACCATTACTGCTGTAACTCCTGCTCATCCTGCTGGCACTGTGGATGTGATAGTCACAAATCCCAATGGTCTTTCAGACACACTATCTAATAGATTTGAGTTTATTGGGATTCCCCCTGTTGTGACATCTATTGATCCTAATTCAGGCACACAATTAGGCAGTACATCTGTGACAATATCAGGGAATAGTTTCCAAAGTGGATCAACTGTTACTTTTGGAGATAGCACAGCTACAGATATAGTCGTAGTATCCTCCGCCATCGTCACCGCTAAGACTTCCTCATATCCTGCTGGCACTGTGGATGTGATAGTTACAAATCCCAATGGTCTGGCAGATACACTATCTAATGGATTTATTTTTATTCCTCCTCTTGTTGTAACATCTATTAACCCTAATTCAGACACGCAATTGGGAGGTACATCTGTGACAATATCAGGGAGCGATTTCCAAAGCGGATCAACTGTTACTTTTGGAGATAGCACAGCTACAGATATAGTCGTAATATCCTCTGGTACCATTACTGCTGTAACTCCTGCTCATCCTGCTGGTACTGTGGATGTGATAGTCACAAATCCCAGTGGTCTTTCAGACACACTATCTAGTGGACTTACTTTTCTTTCTCATCCTGAAGTGACATTTATTAATCCTTCTTCTGGTACAGAATTAGGCGGTACATCTGTGACGATAGTAGGGAGCAATTTCCAAAGTGGATCAACTGTTACTTTTGGAGATAGCACAGCAACAGATATAGTCGTAATATCCTCTGGTACCATTACTGCTGTAACTCCTGCTCATCCTGCTGGCACTGTGGATGTGATAGTCACAAATCCCAATGGTCTTTCAGACACACTATCTAATAGATTTGAGTTTATTGGGATTCCCCCTGTTGTGACATCTATTGATCCTAATTCAGGCACACAATTAGGCAGTACATCTGTGACAATATCAGGGAATAGTTTCCAAAGTGGATCAACTGTTACTTTTGGAGATAGCACAGCTACAGATATAGTCGTAGTATCCTCCGCCATCGTCACCGCTAAGACTTCCTCATATCCTGCTGGCACTGTGGATGTGATAGTTACAAATCCCAATGGTCTGGCAGATACACTATCTAATGGATTTATTTTTATTCCTCCTCTTGTTGTAACATCTATTAACCCTAATTCAGACACGCAATTGGGAGGTACATCTGTGACAATATCAGGGAGCGATTTCCAAAGTGGATCAACTGTTACTTTTGGAGATAGCACAGCTACAGATATAGTCGTAATATCCTCTGGTACCATTACTGCTGTAACTCCTGCTCATCCTGCTGGTACTGTGGATGTGATAGTCACAAATCCCAGTGGTCTTTCAGACACACTATCTAGTGGACTTACTTTTCTTTCTCATCCTGAAGTGACATTTATTAATCCTTCTTCTGGTACAGAATTAGGCGGTACATCTGTGACGATAGTAGGGGGCAATTTCCAAAGTGGATTAACCGTTACTTTCGGGGATAGCTCAGCCACAGATATAGTCGTAGTATCCTCCACCATCATCACCGCTAAGACTTCCTTATATCCTGCTGGCACTGTGGATGTGATAGTCACAAATCCCAGTGGTCTTTCAGACACACTATCTAATGGATTTATTTTTCTTTCTCATCCTGTACCTACAATAGCGGTGAGTCCTACAGCGATAGATTTCGACACTGTGAAGATAGGAAATCTGGCAAGTGATACTCTCATTGTGATTAACACAGGGACGGTTTCGCTTCGGTTAGATAGCCTTGTGGTGTCCGGTAATCCCGTCTTTTCGTCTCCTTCGGGTCCGTTTAGCATAGCTCCAGGTGAAAGTCTTGAGGTGGAGGTGACATTTATTCCCGATACGGCGAAGATCTTCAGCGATACTTTGACTATATTCAGCAATTCCAATAACGATTCGAGCTTGGATATGTCTTTAACAGGAACGGGAGGGGGCTTCCCGGCTATAGACGCTGTGCCGGATACACTGAACTTTGGGGACATAGTTGTGAATACCTCAAAGACGGATACTGTCGTGGTCAAGAGCGTGGGGTCGATTTTGGCACTTGAAATAGACAGTGTAGTTGTGACATCCGGTGATTCTGTGTATTCGATAGTGGGGATTGTTGGCATAGGTGACAGTATCATAGCCTTTGGGGATAGTTTCAAGATTTCGGTCGAGTATAGTCCGAAAGATGTCGGTTCTGATGAGGGAACACTGACTATATTCAGCAATGCTTTGAGGGTACCGGCTGTGAGTGTGGTCCTTCTGGGCAGTGCCGAAGGTTTTGCCAATATTGATGTCGATCCCGATACTCTGGACTTTGGGAACCTTCGGTTCGGTCTGTCAAAGAGGGATACTGTGGGTATAATAAGTGTGGGTGTGGGTACGTCTTTGGTGATAGATAGTCTGGTTGTGACAGAGGGTACTACGTTCGTGTTGATCGATACCGTTGGGAACACATTTCTCCTTGTTGGAGACACTTTGTTCGCTGTAATTGAGTATACTCCTGATGGTATGGACACCAATAGAGCGAAGTTGAATATATTCAGCAATACAATCAATAACCTGGTCTTAGGTGTTCCTTTGGAGGGTAAGGGTATAGCACCTTACATAGATGCATCCACCCTTGCTATCGAATTTGATTCTGTGGAGGTTGGGAACACTTCGGAGGGTCTGGTGGTGATCAGGAATTCAGGGGACGCAGGTTTGACCCTTGGGATCTTGACGGTGGATGATGTTGTCAATTACGCTTTCAATCTGCCTCTTGTCAGTGTTTCCGATTCGGTTATTGCTCCTGGTGACAGCATTACGGTGGTCGTGACGTTCCAGCCTGAGGAAAGGGGAACATTCCCCGCGATTCTGACGATTCCAAGCAATGATCCTGACGCCCTACAGGATACTGTGTTTGTGAATTTGACAGGTGTAGGTATAGCTCCTGTTAATGAGGTTTCAAGGAGTTTGATAGATTTTCTGGGAATGCCCAAGGATAGTGTGAAGGTGGATTCTGTGTTTGTGAAAAATGTAGGGGATACACCTGCGAAGATTTTGTCTGTAGAGATTGGAACGTCTATATTTACGCCTTCTTTTGGCGATAGTGTAATAAATCCGAGCGATTCTGTGAGGGTAGATGTGGCGTTTAGGCCTCCTTCTGCTGGGCTATTTGAGGATACTCTAATAGTTGTGAACGGGATTCCTTCTTCATCTGAGACTTTGAAGGTGGCTCTGGTGGGTAGAGGTATATTGATTAACGTGTTGGCTGTAGGTGACGCTCAGGCGTTTGCAGGCGATATGGACGTGGAAGTGTCGCTATCTATATTGAATAATGACACCTTGAGGGGCGTGGAGTTCGATCTGATATTCGATGCGGATTCTCTGACGCTAGTGGATGTAAAACCGAGGTTCGGACTGGCTGCGTCGCTTACGCCTCCTTATGGGGTGATTTTGGATATTCCTCAGGGCACTAATCTGGTTCCGATTCACCAAGATCTTGACACTTTAGCTGTCCTGGTGTTCGATGTGGACGCCGGCGTTCCTGCCGGCATTGTGGGTCTGGACCTTGAGAATGTCAAATTTACAGGAGCATCAGGGGATACTTTGACGCCTGACTCTGTGGCTCTAGACGGGTCGATTGAGATCCTCTTTGGGATGAATATAGATGTGGGACCAGATACAATGGTCTTCGCTGAATCGCCGCCTAACGATACCTCGTTTGCAGCTCTGAGGGTGTTTAACGTGGGTAACAGAGACAGCCTGATCGTGGCCCAGATAATTTCCTCGAATCCTTCCGTCTTCTCGGTGGTAGATCCTCTTCCGTCGAGTCCGATACTTAAGGTGGACAGCCTGGACATTACGCTGAGATTCACATCGCCCGATACGGGATTCTTTACTGCGACTGCGACGATTGTAAGCAATGATCTGGATGCGGATAGCGTGTTTGTTGTAAATTTGACGGGTGTTGGAAAGATCGCAGGGTTTAATATTTCAAGTTCTGTAAAATACTTTGCAGATACTACTAAGAATGTGCCTGATGTAGTAATCAGGCTTGCGGAACTGCCCGACCAAACTTTTGTCGACTCGGACACGGCCATTACTGACGGATCCTATGACTTGCTACTGGTTCCTGCTGGAAAGGGTTACCGGGCTACGCCTTTGAGGGCTGAGACTGAAGGGGCTGCAACTGGTGCTATAACTATTAACGATCCTGTATTTCTTCTCCAGAAATTGGGTGGCATAAGATCATTCAACCGTCAAGACACACTTGCGGCTGACGTTGATGGTGACCTTGTTCCTACCATTAACGATGCGGTGTTTCTTCTCCAGAAATTGGGAGGTATTAGAAGCCTTGTGAAACAGTTATGTCCCAGGCAGCGTCTGAAGCGCCGATTATGGGTCAAAGAGTAGCATATCGTATCGTTTTGCTGTGGAATAAGCAAAATAGTCTTATCAGAGTTCTGGTCAGCAAGGAATAGGAGCTGTTTGAAGAACAGGATGCACTGTCTTTGACAGACAGGGCACACATAGACGCTTTCCCCCTTCTTATGAAAGATACAAGCCTCTTGAGATTCTGTACTGTTGCAACAAGATTCAACTGTTCATTCAGTGAGGCTAGTTCTCTGTAACGGGCTCGTCCCATACCGTGTTGTTGCCTGGCTTCAGCAAAGATATGTTCACTGCGTTTACGGAGTCTCCGGGAGAGTTTGTAGTCAGCTGTTAATGAGATAGACCGTGCATGATTTCTGGCTTTCGCCTCTCGCACTTTTCTATCCCGTTCGGCCTGAATATGTGCTGGATTTGTCTTGTTTTTCCATGTAGGAATCGGTTCAATCTTCTCATCGGCTCGCAGAGGAATATGGGGTATGATTCCCCGGTCAAGTACATCAGCGATAAAATTACCAGAACCGTAACCGGTATCGGCACTAAGTGTCTGAATGTCTTTGGGCATGGTGTATGTTTCAAGGTCATCTACCATCTTAAGGGCACTTTCGGGCTCTGCTGTCCCTGTCGCCTGCGTGCCCTGAGTCTCAAGGATTACTCTGCTTTTTGTGTCGATCAGATCATGGCCCATAAACGAGAGAAAAGCCCCTTTGCCCTTCGATTTGCTGTATAAGCGCGCGTCGGGGTCTGTAGTCGAACGGTGTGTTTGGTTCGTCCACTTTTCACCATGAAAGTCTTTATCCTGAGGATGCCCGGACCTACCCTTTGTCTTATCACCTTCAAAACCGATTCCCTTGAGATAATCATCAAGAGAAACAGGGGGTTCTATCGGCTCAATACTTTTCACTGAAGCATCAGCTTGTATCTGAGTGCCGTCGACACTAAGGTGTTTACCGCTCACAAGACCGACATCTATGCAACACTGGACTACCTGACGCATTATCCGTTCAAACAACCCACTGGATGCCCACTTGTGATTGCGAAGCTTGTTGATCGTGCTCCTATCCGGAACCGCATCATCAAATGTCTGATGACAAAACAACCGATATGCCGCATGCATCCCCACTTCCTGACAGAGCCGATTCTCACTCAAATTATACAGATAGCCAATAAGGATCATTCGAACAACTAATTCAGGATCAATACCGGGTCTGCCATTGTCAGGGCAATAACAATCTGATACAACGTCTCGTACAAATGAAAAATCAACTGCCTCATCAATCTGACGAAGGATATGATCCTCGGGAACTAAATCCTCCATCTGAAAATAGTGAAACATCGGATTTGTCTGTTCCTGCTTTTGTGGGGTCATTGTTTCCTCCATGTATAATATTATCAATAACATAATATAATACATCGGAGCTGCTTTATCAATGCTTGTTCTATACTACTTTCTGAATCTAAGGGTTTTTCACAAGGCTTTTAGATCTTTGCCGTTCCCTCCAGGCTTTTGGAGGTTTGATCCCTCAAGTAAAGAGTATCTCAATCTGAGTGCTGATCAGACTGCACAGGCTTATCTCGGCATCCTTGTAGGTGATGTAGATGGTGATTTCAAGAACGTCCTTCCTCCTACTGCTAATACTGTGAAACCTGAACCGTCCAGCATAAGACTCTCTTTGGGAAACTCAGAGCATAAGTCCTACAAAAGATGGACTGTCCAAGTAGAAGTTAATAGACCAGATAGTGTCTTTGGGATTGACGTAGGGATCGAATATCCTGTTGGGGTTATAGATGTGAAAGAGGTCAGAATGATTGAAGATAACAGTAAGTATCTATTAGTATATAATCTGAATAATGATGGTCGAATAGATATTGTGATGGCCAGTGCTAGGCCGTTTGAAGGTGCTTTGGCTGAGATAGAGTTTGAGATTATAGGCAAGCCCAATGAAGCAGGCTTCACAGTTACCAGGACGGTGATCTCAGATGCTATAAGAGCAATAGACCTATATCCTGCAAACGAACGGTTTGCACTATTGCCTAAGGAAGCATCCTTAAACCAAAACTATCCCAATCCGTTTAACCCTGAAACTACAATTGACTTTGCTATTCCTCCTGGTTCCGGGACAGTGCCTGTGAAGCTAAGCATATATAATGCTATTGGGCAAAGGATAAAGGTTTTGGTCGATGATAAGATGAATCCCGGTTTCTATTCGGTTGTATGGGACGGCAGAGACGATATTGGAAAGGTTCTTGCGAGCGGAGTCTATTTCTATCGGATGGAGATAGTTGGTTTTCCGCAGACAAGGAAGCTAATATTGATGCGGTAGGTTTCTAGACCCTTTTGTGGCGCGTACAGGATTGAACGCACAGCCCGTGAGAAATGACGGGCTTTCTTCTTGATCATTTACACTGCTATCAACTTTAGGTGCAGTAAGTTTCTAGAACGAATTTCGCACGCCCAGAGGGACTAGAACCCCCAACCTTCTGATACGTAGTCAAAGTATGAGCTAAGGGTTGAATATCAAATGAAATCGGTGCACCTAATTTGATCTTTGTTTAGAGTATTAGTAGATTAAGTTGAGTTGATTGTCTTAACTTTAATCTACGGAGTCCTATGGACAAAGAGAGATTGGCCGTATTAAGACAAGAAGTCAACGAGATGTATTTTAAGAAAGAAATGTCAAAGCGAGAAGTTATCAAACAAGCGAGAGTTTCCAATGATTTCGTTACGGCTTGGACTAAATCTCTGGATCAGGATTTTGCCATGGATAATCGGGGTTGGCCAAAAGGAAAAAGGCGAAAATTGGCTAAAGTTGACGAACAGAGAATCAAAGAGATTTACCATAGCTTAGAGGACGATCCTTATCAGTTCTATTCAGGAGCCACTGTTATTGAACAAGAATGGAGGAATCGATATTCTAGCACCCCTCCTCCGTCGTTGCCGACTATCGGCAGAATGCTTTCAGATTTAGGACTTTCCCAGAGAAGGAAGAAAGGTAAAAACAAGGGTGCATCTCGTTATCTTTGTTATCCAGAGTATACCATTTACTATCTTTCAGGAGGCAGAGTCCTAGAATCAGACTTTATTGGTAAAAAGTATCTTACCGGCAGAACTGAGCCGGTCAACTTCGTTGGATTTTCCTTTAAGAAAGAGCCTAAGTTAAGGTATTTTCGGCGGGTTGACGGTCAAACAGCAACTAACTTTATCGAGAAGTGTCAGTCTTTCTTTGACAGGTTTGAAAAACCAGATTTCGTTAAGGTGGACAATTGCTCGGCGACTATTGGCAGTGTTTCAGGTAAAAGGAATGTCAGCAAAGCAATGCAGTTTCTCTTGAAAAATCAAGTGATTCCGATATTTGCCGTTCCCAGAAGGCCCTTTTCTCAAGCATCTATAGAAGGCAACAATTCTGTATTTTCAAGGAAGTTCTGGAACAGAATTCAGTTCAAAAGCTTACAAGAAGTTGATCAGAAGTTAGAATGGTTTAATCTTTCATCACAGAGATACACCGGCTACCGTCCACCTAAGCAAGAGAAGTCAAACGAGAAAGATTTCATTCCCAAGACCTATTTTATCAGACAAGTCAAACAGGACACAGAACAGACAGATAAAGCCTTTATCGATGTCCTAAATGAGAAAGTATCTCTTCCCTCCTCTTACACCAACTACTTTGTCCTGGCTGAATGGAACCTAAAAGAAGAACAATTATACATCCATTTTGAAAAAGAACAGAAACCAAAGATTGTCCAAAACCTATCATTCAAGATCAATCAAAGATCGAAAGAGAAGTGCACCGATTTCATTTGATAAATAACCTCTACTTGATGGGGTACATTATCGTAACTGCTTTCTGCTTTACTGTTACTCTGTTCCTACTAAGTGGTGGCTGGCATGTTGTTGGGTCGGGTCTAGGCATCGTGGATCCAAGGCCTATAGATCCAAACCTGACAAGATTGGTGATTCCGTTTTTAGTTACTATTGACGCTGCGGGACTCTGCGTTTTGATTGTCCTTACCGGTGGAGCTCATAGAAGCCTCTTCACACCCTTGTTGTTTTCCTTGCCTGTCCTTGCTAGTATATTGAGTCAAGTTGGAACACGTTGGTATCTGTATTTTGTATTCATTTTCTTGGCCTATTTGATAGCGCTCTTTGGTTGCGGTACTGCATTATTTCGAATAGAGCGGATGGGTTTGTATAAGGGAATGTTTCTATTAGTTGCGATAATATCAATGGGATTTACAGTAATATCCTATATGATGTCAAAAAGGGTTAGTACCGACGAGAATAGCGACAGTTTATAAGATGGTTGGGCTAAAGATAAGAAAATGGAGATTGCCTCTCGACTTTCTGGTAGGCAGCTGCCTCTGGTCCATATCAGTGCTGACGCAGGGGGGCTCGTTAGGCAACAAAATAGCATCCTACAAAGCGTATTCCCACATGGATCAGTTCTTCAAAAACCTTGATCCTATATCTCCTATTCTGACAACTCCAAGTCCCGAAATAGCTCCCTTTGTTCCCGACCGAAGTGTCTTTGTTGTCAATACCGACCAATTAACACACCTTTTGGATGCTGCTGCGCAAGATAATATAACCGCCCTTAAGATGCTTGCTTTCATAGGTATATTCAGTAAGACTCACAAATGCAGCGTCTACCTATCTGGTAAAGTGATCAGGGAGACAATTGAGGGTCACTTTACCCTCGGTCTGACCCTACCGCGTGAGAACATAGATCACCTCTTGTACATTCCCGACTCTGAGATAACCGAGGAAGTCTTTCAAGCGCACCTCAAGGTGATCTACTCACGCCGGTATGTCCATCGCTTCGAAAAAGAGATCCTGGACGCCGATTTAGTCATCGGTGCGGATGAAACGGTCACTTACCTCAGGGACGGCGTGACACAGACAGGTTATGTCGTCACCGCGGACGTCTATTATGGACAGACTAGCTTCGGTTTTCAGAACGTTCACGGCGTAGGGGGGAAGAAGAGAGGACTACTCGGATTGCTCCAACGTGTTTTCTTCATCCCACAGGGAATCAAGGCAATGATGGTCGTCGATGTTGACTTGCGTATTGACGCATTCATAGACCAAATAGTTACTGACTTTGAAGAAAACCCGATCTACGACATTCGGCGCATTGACAGATAGTCAGAGGAAATCCAAATGCCCCAAGGCAGGGATTATCCATTTCAGACGCGATTAGGACATTCTGTATAGTGTTTAGCATTGGTGGTTATACTCATAGAAAAGTTAATATATTCCCCTTTATTAAGAGTGATGGAAACTACTACACAGGCGATATCAGCTTACACCCTTATTGTAATACTCTCAAAAATTGAGAATAACTTAGCTGTTCAAAAATGGCTAAGGCAAAGGAGAAAATGAAATGGCACGGCATTAAGTACATGGGAGCAGGTATGGGCGTTTCTTGGCCCGTGGCTGAAAAGTAAGATAGGAAAACCTATTCCTTTTTGGTTTTTCCTTGATGTAACGACCGCGTGTAATATGCGCTGTGGTTACTGTTTTGTCATCGAACCAAAACGAGCTTCAATGGACTGGAGCATAGCAAAACAATCAATCGATTTCATGCACAAGCAAGGTTGCAGAGTTATGGCTTTAATGGGTGGGGAACCTTTACTATTAGGAGATTCCCTAATAGAAATAATTGAATATGCAACTAGCAAAAGGATGTCCAGTTATCTTCTCACCAATTTATCGCTTTTAAGCAAGGAGTTCTTAAAAGATTTAATTACCGCTGGGGTGGGGATAATTGATATAGCCATAGATTCTATTGAAAAGCAGGAAGGATTCGACAAAAACGTAGAGGAACTCCAACAAAACTTTGATCTCGTCTTAAACAGTAGAAAGTATGGGGTTCATGTCAAACTTAATACCGTCATCACCCGTGAAAATGTGAATGATGTTTATCAACTCGTGGAGCTCTCACGAAGTAAAAAGATGCCTATATCCCTGCATTTAATTGACGGACCAATGCCCCAGACACCACAGAAGCAATACGGATGGCTTAGGGATAATTGGCACTTCAGAAGTCAGGACTATCCAACCATAGAAACATTATCAAACTGGTTGATAGAGAAAAAGCCAGAAGGGTACCCGATACTTAACCCAATCTGGTACTTTGAGCGGATGAAAGAAATGGTCAAAGATGGAAACCACTCAGGATGGAAATGTCAGGCGGGACAGCATACTCTCCTTATCAATATACAAGGCAAGTTTGCTCCTTGTCTTGCCCTTATATGGCAAGATAATGAAAAATGGGGTAACTTAAAGAAAGAAAAATGGCCTTTAGATAAGGAAGCGATGGAAGAACAACTAAGTATTTGTAATAGTAAATGCTTGTGCTGTGCTGACACGTTAACAACGCATGGTGAACTACATCCTTTTGCTTTTTTATAACCATATTTGAAGAGCCGTCTAAAGTTGTGGGCAAATAGTACTTAGAGAGTACCCAGATGGAATTATATAGGTATGGGTTTACGTTTCTTGTTGAGATGATAGGGTTAGGTGCTGTGGGGATATTACTTATAATTCTCCATTTTTATCGGGTGACTAATAACTCGGACCGTGCTATCCTAGTGATGTTACTCACTGACGGGATTGTTGGCTGCATTGCCATTGTTGTGTTCCTATTTACTGATGGCTGGCAAGCTGTTCGGTTGGTTTTCGGCCTGGGACCAGGACCTACGAATTTGAACCTAACAGATCAAGTGATTCCGCTCCTGTTTCTTGTTGACGCTGTAGGACTCTGTATTTTGATTGTCCTTAGCGGTGGATCAGATAGAAGTCTCTTCATGCCCTTGTTGCTTGCCTTACCAGTCCTTGCTATTATATTAAGTGAAGGTATATTGAGTGAAGGCAGAACATATTTGCCCTATTTGCCCTATGGGTATTTTCTCTTCATTTTAATAGCCTATGGCATAACACTCTTCCTTCGGAGAAATATCTTCAATTCATTTCAAATATGTCGGCTAACTTTCTATAAGGTAATGAATCTATCTGTCATGGTGGTGTCAATATTATCTATGATAATTTCATATGCAGTCACTCACTAATGGCGGAGCGACCTGAGATATTTCAGCTATCAGTTCAAATAGGATTCTGCCTATAGTAAAAAAATGCTAAATTTTGTGTAGAACGTCAAGGAAAATAAGAGCAAGATCCCCAATGGAAGGTGGGACAAAATGTCCTTGACCATTTGAACGTTTCAATATATACTGACAGTATCATGGTTGAAGATGACGTCATAATAACAGATATACAGGACCCCGAGCAGGTCAGAGTCGAATGTCCAGAACTCCAGAAGGCGGTCTGGGGCTACTCCGATTTTCGGGAGTGTTATCCCCCTCAGCTCTATCTGATCCAAAGCAAGATCGGCGGCTCTGCCAAGATAGCGTTATATAAAGGAAAAGTGGTCGGCTTTGCCCTTGCACTTGCCGCCTGGGACCCCGAAAAGAAGAAATACTATCAGTTTTCTCAGATATTAGGGATCGATAGAACGTTCAGGAATAAGGGCGTCGGATTCAAGCTGAAGCTTGCCCAAAGAGAACACGCCCTTTTGTCTGGAGTTGACGAAATTCGATGGACCTTTGATCCCTTAGAGGGGGGGAATACCAGTCTCAACGTATCCAACCTGGGCGGGATTGCCAGAGAGTATCTCGAAGACCCCTACCGGGGAGCATTGAACCCAGGGGAAAGGAATGAGGGTGATATAGCGGACAGATTTCAGCTTGAGTGGTGGATCAGAAGCAAGAGAGTAGAAAGTATCCTGCAAAGTAGGAGTCACACCTGTGCTCCCCAGGCATACAGAACGAATCCGAAGGAGCTTATCGAATCGGGGAAAGCTGTGGTCGTCAATAGAGTCGATCGTATGGGTGATTATCAGGTTTGCAGCGATCAAATTGACCTGGCTGTCGAGACTCCCTATGCAATCGTGCAGATCCCCGGCGACCTCCAGACGGTAAAGCAGCAGGGGAAATTTGATGTGCTTTTAGATTGGAGACGGAAGACCCGCCGCATATTTCAACACTATTTCGACAACGGCTATGTGCTGGTCGACTTCCACAGCACGGTCGTTGAAAAATACGAAAAAAGAAGAGAGAATCTAGGTGTTCTCTATCGGGTCGGCGATCTTCAGAAGTACCTAAACATGTAGACAGTAGGGAACTTTCTCTGTGTGTTCGTCCTACACGTAGGTCTGCCCCTACGGTGTTTTTCCTGATTTAACCGTCTATGTAGGGGCGAACCCGTGTGTTCGCCCGATTTATTCGTTGACAGCAGATAACAGCTTAGCTAAGGCTATTGCGGCTACTTTTGTGCGCTCATAGAGCGTCGAAAGCTCTATGTACTCATCGAACGTGTGCATATCTCCACCTACAGGACCCAGGCCGTCAATAGTCGGCACTCCCAGTGCAGAGGTAAAGTTGGCGTCGCCTCCTCCTCCTGTGGACTCGGCGGTTATCTCCACTTTCAATAGCTTTCCGATTCCAATCCAGAAGTCCACGAGTTTGGCTGTATCTTCAGTCTCGCGCATCGACGGTCTGGTTATTCCTCCGTCAAAATCGGACTTAGTGCCCTGGACATATGAGTATTCGACGATCTTTCTTATCCTCCTTAAAGCTTCCTCTCCATCCTCCCCATCGATAAAGCGAATATCCACTTCGGCAGTGGCTGCGTCGGGGATGATGTTCACCTTTGAACCCCCTTCTATCTTTCCGACGCTGACTGTCAGACGTTTATCGTAGTCGGTTATCCTTTGAATCCGGATGATTTTGTGGGAGATCTCTTCGATTGCGCTTATCCCGTCCTCTGGGTTTATGCCCGAATGTGCCGATTTCCCACGGACAGTTATCTTTACACGCCCTCCGCCTTTCCTCTCTTTAACTATGGCTCCCGATCTTCTGGCAGGTTCAAAGGCCAGACAGATATCCCTGCCTTCGGCTTCCCTTTCTATTATCTTTCTGGATGATCTGGATCCTATCTCCTCATCGCCGTTGAGGATAACGGAAATATCGGCATCGTCCAGGTCGCCGAAGGCTTTCAACGCCTTGAGGGCGTACAACATAACGACAGCGGAACCCTTGTCGTCAACTACTCCAGGACCCGTTGCAATGTCGCCCTTCCTCTGAAATCTCTGAAAAGGGCTCTCCTTAGAATATACGGTATCCATGTGAGCCAGGAGTATAATTCTTGGTGAGTTATCAGAATGGGATTTAGCTACGATGTGTCTTACGGCGCCTTTTGGCTTGATAAGTTGAACGGAAAATCCAATCTCCGCAAGGTGGGGGATAAGGAGTTCTCCCACCTTGGATATGCCCTCGAAGTTATCAGAGCCGCTGTTGATGTTCACTGTTTCCTTTAGCAGCGATACCATCTCGTCTTTCTTGTTATCTATATATCCGATGATGGATAGCTCGTCCTTGTTGAGCGCGTCCGTTCTATGTGTCAAATCCAGATTCAACTGTTGAACCTCCTTGGAGTCTAAAATTTAGCCTCCTTGACAGTGTATTTTTCTATCCTCTCGTCGTTTACCTCAAATCCTAAGCCGGGTATCTGGGGAACTTCTATTTGCCCTTTGACGCATACAATCGGCGGATCGACTATCTCCTCATCGTAGTACCTGTCACTGCCTGAGATGTCTCCGGGCAGCGAGAAATTCGGCAGGGACGATAGAGCTATGTTGTGCGCCCGTCCGATTCCGGTCTCAAGCTTCCCTCCGCACCACACCGGGACTCCCTCGCCCTGGCAGACATCGTGCAGTCTTTTGCTCTCCCACAGTCCGCCCACCCTTGCAGGTTTGATATTTATCACCTTGCAGCTGCCGAATCTGATAGCCTGAAGGGCGTCCTCAGCGGAGCCTATCCCTTCGTCCAGACAAACAGGAGTGGAAATCTGGCTCTGAAGAAGGGCGTGATTGTAGAGGTCGTCCTCCCGGAAGGGCTGTTCTATCATCATCAAGTGGTATCTGTCCAATTCCTTTAAAATATCGATCTGATCGGGGCTGTATGCACAGTTGGCGTCCACTGTAAGGGGAATGTCGCTGAAGGTCTTTCGTATCTCTTTTATAATCTGGACGTCCCAGCCCGGCTTTATCTTGACCTTTATGCGCTTGTAGCCCTGTGAGTGGAACTTATCCATCCTCTCGATAAGCTGGGATATGGAATCCTGTATCCCGATGCTGACGCCCGATTCGATTGATTTTCTCCTCCCGCCTAAAAGCTGGTACAGCGGCTTTCCCTCCTTCAACGACAGAAGATGCCAGAACGCCTCTTCTGTCCCGGTCTTTGCAATCTTGTACGAGGCGATGTTACTGTAGATTCTCTGCAGCTCCTCGGTCCCGTCCATTTCTGCGCCGACAAGTTCGGGGAGTATGTAAGTCTCCAATATGTGCCAGCATACAAATGAACTCTCGAAGTAGTGGGAGGGATCGGCGTATGTGGCGCACTCTCCGTAGCCGACGAGGTTCCCAGAGAACATCTTCACCAGCAGGTGTTCTGTGGAGTCGTACCTGCCCCAACTGGTCTCGAAGTGATGTTTTAGAGGCATCTTTAGCCATATAAGTTCGGCTGCATCAATCTTCATAGTGTAATTTCATCTCCATTATCCGCTTGACAATGTCCCGCGGAACGATATACTTTGAAGGTGTTCAAGGATATGATGTTGTATGACATTCTGTCGACCTCATAAAAAGTGACATTTATGACAAAAGAAAAATTTAAGTTAATACCGACCTCACATTTAATGTTGATAAGAGATGATAAAATCCTGCTGCTTAGACGCTTTAATACAGGGTATGAAGATGGAAATTATAGCGTTGTTGCTGGTCATCTTGACGGAAATGAAACTTTTATTCAAGCTATGATAAGAGAAGCAAGAGAAGAAGCTGGTATTGATATAAAACCAGAAGACTTGGAAGTTATCCATAGTAATGTACAGAAAAGTCCCAAATGAAGAGAGAATCGATTTCTTTATCAAGGCAAATAACGGGGAAGGTGAACCTAAGATTATGGAACCTAATAAATGCGATGATTTAGGCTGGTTTAAGCTGGACAATCTTCCAAAGAATATAATCCCTTATGTAAAACAGGCAATTGATAATATCAAAAATAGAATATTTTACAGTGAAAACGGGTGGTAAATTATTCAATGGGTGAAACGATTTGAAGCCTCCGGATCTAATATGCAGGCCGATATAGACAAGATTCTCATCACGGAAAAGGATATTCAAGATAAAGTTCTCCAACTCGGAGAGGCGATTTCGCGTGACTATGAGGGTAAATATCCCCTCCTTATCGGCGTCTTAAAGGGAGCGACTGTCTTTATGTCCGATCTTGCGCGCTCGATCCGGATCCCTTTAGAATTAAACTACATAAGTATATCGAGCTACGGAAGCTCCGCTGAGACTTCAGGTGAAGTTCGTCTGGTGAAGGATCTCGACGAGGCAGTCGAAGACAGACACGTTCTCATAGTTGAGGACATAGTGGATACCGGCCTTACTTTAAGCTATCTCATCAGGAACATCAGCGCCCGAAGACCAAAGAGCGTCAAGGTCTGTGCACTTTTGGACAAGCCCTCCCGAAGGATACAGGAGGTGCAGATAGACTACAAAGGCTTTGAAATCCCCGACAAGTTCGTGGTCGGCTACGGTCTCGACTACGCTCAGAAGTACAGAAATTTGCCTTATATTTGCACACTAAAGTAGGGGCAGACCCGTGTGTCTGCCCTGAAAATACGGATAGATGGGGCGGACACATAGGTTCGCCCCTACGAATACATATCAAACGGCAATGTAGGGGCTGGGTTTCCCAGCCCCTGGGCGAGGGGACCTCGCCCCTACAGCTTTTCTCTACCTACTATTACTACCTACTTATTCAGCAGTAGCATATCCTCGTGAAATCTGACCGGAAGCTATTGACCTCGCCTTTAACGTCTTTGCCCTCTATTACCGCCTCCCTGAACAGTTTGGCTATTCTTCCCATCTCATCTTCCTTCATCCCAAAGCGAGTCATCTCCTGGACGCCTATTCTTAAGCCTCTTGGGTTTCTGGGATCTGGGTCTCCGAAAAGGAGATTGTAATTTAAGATAATGTCGTTCTCCTCCAATCTCTGGGCGACTATTTTGCCTCCGCCGAGGCGGGAGACATCCACGGCGACCTGATGGCTTTCGGTGTAACCGAACTCTTTTGCCTCCACGTGGAAGCCTTCTTGATCTAAAGCTTTCGCCAAGGCTTTGGCGTTGGATACTGTCTCTCTGGCGTAGTCGGCTCCGAAAGCTTTCATCTCGCGTATGGTCACGACCAAAGGAGGCAGTGTATGGAGATGATGATTACTGGACGATCCGGGGAAGACACCTCTGTCAACTCTCTTCCACCATGCGCTTTCTGAGTCGAGGTCGCTTGTGATCACGCCCCTCTGGGGCCCGGGAAAGGTCTTGTGAGTGCTGGCGCTTAGAAGGTGCGCTCCTTCTTTTAAGGGATCCTGAAATTTCCCCCCCGCAATCAGCCCGAATACGTGCGCCCCGTCGTAGAGGATCGGTATCCTCTTTTCTGACGATATGTCCAAGAATTCCTCTACCGGCTCAGGAAAGAGAAAGAGACTCCTTCCGAATACCAAGAGCTTGGGGTTTACTTCGTCTATCAGGTCGAGGGCTTCGGGCACGTCTATGTGGTAGCCGTCCTCTGTAAGTGGGAAGAAATGGAGGTTGACATCTGTTATCTTTTGCCCGGAGACTTGAATCCGCCTCCCAAGGCCGCCTATCCTGTTGTGACTGATGTGTCCTCCGGCGTCTGTGGAGTTGGCTATGACTGCGTCTCCACCCCCAAGGAAGGTGAAGAAAATTCCAATATTGGCCTGATTTCCGCTTGTGGGTCTGACATCGGCCTGTTTACAGTTTAGAAGTTCTTTAAGTTCCTTTGATGCCACAGATTCGATCTGGTCTATATATTTTGTGCCCTGATAGTAGCGGGATCCCGGATGTCCTTCGGCGTATCGGTGGGCAAAGTCAGATATTGACAAGCTCCTTGTAGCAGGACTTATGGAGTTTTCGCTGGCGATGAGATTTATCGTCTTTCTCCCCCGCCATTCGTCCTGTTCCTTTACTATCTTTTCTATGTCGCTGATGTCAACAGGCATCTTTTTCTCTCTCTTTTTAAATAAGCCTATTTCATCAAAGTCAGCTTCGTTGTCTCTACGAATACAACCGCCTCTAACTGTAAAGCTATCTTGTCATGCCGAAGTTATCCAGAAAGATCACAAAGTCGGACAGAGCGATCTCGTCATTACCATCCAAATCAAATGTAGGATCCCAATCGGCAGAACTGGTCGTTGCCCCGAACGCATCTAGAAAAAGGACAAAATCGGAAAGACCTACTTCATTGTTCCCGTCGAAATCTCCGACAAGGCCAGGGACACCACCATCAGTCATAAGGGGATCTTCCACAATCAGTGTACCGGTGAAGCCATGTATGGTATGCTGAATGACGTAACTCCCGGTATCAGTGGGTGTGAACTCAAAAGTTGTGACAGCCCGCGGCAACACGTTGCCCTGTTCGATGGAAAGAGGAGCCGTCATCCAAGGCTCAATACTGACCCAATGCTCGTCATCAAGGCTGATATTGTAAATTGTGAGGGGAATACCTCGCAGCACGCGAATGGTAGAAGGGAAAATTTGCGTTTGTGCGTTGCTGTGAATGAGCGAAACGGCCTGCTGACCCAGTTCTATTTTCTTGGCATCGACCGAAATCGAATCTTCACTAATTATGATGTCCCCCGTAAACCCGTGACCGATGTTCTGGATTTGGTAGGTTCCAACATCTTGCGGCGTGAACTCGACAGTCATGACTTCACCTACGCGCACAATGTCTGTCGCATCGATAAAGGGTAGAATGCGCAGACGATTGACGTGTTCACGAGAATCAGTGGTGACCAGAAGCCGCAAAGGTTGACCAGAAGGCGAGATAATAGGATCAGGAAAGAAATCCGTATAGAGCTTTTGAATTACCGATACTACATGCACGGACTCCTGCGCCGGAGTTTCGTTAAGTAGAATCGTTACTGTGTTATCGCCAGTGTTTGGAACGGCAAGATCAGGTCGACCATCGCCATTGAAGTCGCCGGAGACGATGGCATGTGGTGCTAAACCAACCGGGAAAAGTTGCGCTTCAGCGAAGCTATCCATGCCATTGTTCAAGAGCACTGCAATGTTATCATTGACGCCATCAGCCACCGCCAAATCACTTTTCCCATCGCCATCAAAATCTTCGATGATGACCGCAAATGAGCCGTCGCCTGCAGCATAGGAGGAGCCGGTAAAACTTCCCTGCTTATCGGAAAAAAGTACGGTTACCGTCCCATCCAGTAAACAAGCTACCGCGATATCAGAAATGCCATCCTGATTCAAATCGCCTACAGCGATGTTCTTGGGTGCCTTGCCAACCGGAATCGCCGATTCTAAAGCAAATCTACCCGCCCCATCTCCTGCCAGCACCACCAACGTATCGCTGAGATCGTTGCCAACTGCTAAGTCGATGAAGCCATCACCATTAAAATCAGATGCCTCTATTGGCACGGGGCCATCGCCGGTGTAAAAGTCGCCTACTTTCATAAAATTACCATCGCCATCGCCCAACAAGACGGTGACGTTGTCGTCATCACGATTGGTGACTGCAAGATCGATATGCATGTCTTCATTGAAATCAGAAATCGCAATCCAGCGAGGTCCTGCCCCGGTCGCAAAGAAAGTTGGGGTGAGGAAGCCACCTGTACCGTCTCCCATAAACACGCTAACCGTGTTGCTATCTCGATTAGCAGTGACTGCATCCAGCACACCATCCTCATTAAAGTCGCCAGAGGCAATGGCATGCGGTGCTTTATGAACGGTAGCAATACTATCCTGAGGTGTAAAAGAGCCGGAGCCATCTCCAGAAAGAAGCGAAATCGTTGAACCACGTATATTTGCAACGGCCAGATCACGATTGCCGTCGCGATCCAGGTCAATTAAAATTGCCGAGCGTGGGCCGTTGCCAGCTGGTACGGCCGTGGAAGAAAATTGCAATATCTGTGCTTGGGTGAGGAGTGGTGTGATTGAAGGCATAACGGTTATTTATCAAATGAAATCGGTGCACTTCTCTTTCGATCTTTGATTGATCTTGAATGATAGGTTTTCGACAATCTTTGGTTTCTGTTCTTTTTCAAAATGGATGTATAATTGTTCTTCTTTTAGGTTCCATTCAGCCAGGACAAAGTAGTTGGTGTAAGAGGAGGGAAGAGATACTTTCTCATTTAGGACATCGATAAAGGCTTTATCTGTCTGTTCTGTGTCCTGTTTGACTTGTCTGATAAAATAGGTCTTGGGAATGAAATCTTTCTCGTTTGACTTCTCTTGCTTAGGTGGACGGTAGCCGGTGTATCTCTGTGATGAAAGATTAAACCATTCTAACTTCTGATCAACTTCTTGTAAGCTTTTGAACTGAATTCTGTTCCAGAACTTCCTTGAAAATACAGAATTGTTGCCTTCTATAGATGCTTGAGAAAAGGGCCTTCTGGGAACGGCAAATATCGGAATCACTTGATTTTTCAAGAGAAACTGCATTGCTTTGCTGACATTCCTTTCACCTGAAACACTGCCAATAGTCGCCGAGCAATTGTCCACCTTAACGAAATCTGGTTTTTCAAACCTGTCAAAGAAAGACTGACACTTCTCGATAAAGTTAGTTGCTGTTTGACCGTCAACCCGCCGAAAATACCTTAACTTAGGCTCTTTCTTAAAGGAAAATCCAACGAAGTTGACCGGCTCAGTTCTGCCGGTAAGATACTTTTTACCAATAAAGTCTGATTCTAGGACTCTGCCTCCTGAAAGATAGTAAATGGTATACTCTGGATAACAAAGATAACGAGATGCACCCTTGTTTTTACCTTTCTTCCTTCTCTGGGAAAGTCCTAAATCTGAAAGCATTCTGCCGATAGTCGGCAACGACGGAGGAGGGGTGCTAGAATATCGATTCCTCCATTCTTGTTCAATAACAGTGGCTCCTGAATAGAACTGATAAGGATCGTCCTCTAAGCTATGGTAAATCTCTTTGATTCTCTGTTCGTCAACTTTAGCCAATTTTCGCCTTTTTCCTTTTGGCCAACCCCGATTATCTATGGCAAAATCCTGATCCGGAGATTTAGTCCAAGCTGTAACGAAATCATTGGAAACTCTCGCTTGTTTGATAACTTCTCGCTTTGACATTTCTTTCTTAAAATACATCTCGTTGACTTCTTGTCTTAATACGGCCAATCTCTCTTTGTCCATAGGACTCCGTAGATTAAAGTTAAGACAATCAACTCAACTTAATCTACTAATACTCTAAACAAAGATCAAATTAGGTGCACCGATTTCATTTGATATTCAACCCATAACCAGTAAATAAAGAGTATTAATCAAATGCTTCATGAGAATACCTCCTCATTCAAGTAGCTGTGGCTAATGAGACCAGCGATAACGTATCAGTGTTGTTGCTGGAACGCCAAAGTCAGATATTGACAAGCTCCTTGCAGCAGGACTTAAGGAGTTCTCGCTGGCGATGATGTTTATCGTCTTTCTCCCCCGCCATTCGTCCTGTTCCACTACGATCTTTTCTATGTCGCTGATGTCAACAGGCATCTGTCGTCCCTCTGCTTTTGAAATAAGCCTATTTGATCAATGGCAGCTTTCCCGTCGGCAGGATATACAACCCTGCTTGTCAACGCCACGCTCTCTTCTCTGCGGTCTGGCACTGTCAAATATAGCCGCAGAGATCGTTTTTATGCATCCTCCGCAGTGTTAGGTTTTCGTTTGGGAAATGCCTCAGCTTTGGGGAACAGGCCAGCCGAACCCTATCATGATCTCACGGAGTCTTCCCATCTCATCGTCACTCAGAGGCATGGAGGGCGGTCGCGGGTCGCCCATCGGACGCCCCATGATCTTCATCATCGCCTTCTTTAGCCGGGACTGTCCACCTGACTTGGTACAGCTCTGGGCGAAGTCACGCAACGTAGATTTCACCCTCTGATACATCGCACCCGCCTCGTCGTACTGCTTCGACTCCAGGAGTTCCCAGAGCTTCAGATCGTGCGGAGGATGGACATCAGCCGTCCAATCGATGTAGCCGCGACCTCCCAGCTTATGGTTGTCCACCGGCCGCCAGCTGTCGCAGATTATGTTATAGTGGTCGGAGAACTTCGCCATGTCCTCGTAATTCATCGTCTCCGGAACTTCCCATTTCATTGCCACCAGGTTCTCAATATCCTTCATGCGCTGCAGTGTTTCTATGGTCACGCTCTCACATCCGTACCAGAAGGTGTTGTAGAGCATAATGCCGATGTCAATCGCATCTGAGATCGCAGCGTAGTGGCGGTACAGATCGTCCTGAGTCGGATGATTGAATACCGGCAGTGGAACCTGCAATCCCATAGCTCCCATATCCTGCGCCCGCCTGGCATCTTCTATCGACCGCACTGTGTCCTTGTGCTGGGTGCCGCAGAGGACAGATACCTTGCCGTTGGCCGCGTTGACGACGGTTCGCAGCAAGTAAGGCCACTCATCGTCACGAAGCGACGGGCCCTCGCCCATAGCAGCCGCCACTTTGATAGCTGACTTACCCGCTACCAAGCCCTGCTCAACCCACCACTGGGTCATCTCGTACATCAGACCGTAGTCTATCTCGTATTGATCGTCGAAGGGGGTCGGAACGGTGGCAAGCGGCCCCTGGAAGTAGTATTTCATTTCCTCTCGTGTCATGAAGTATCTCCTTATTTTGCCCGATGTCTCGCGTCTTCAAGGTGATCCGCGCTCGTTTGAACAGCTACATCTTCATCAGATTCCAACACAGGGTCTTGTCGGATAACCAGTCTCCTTCCTTACGTCGCTACCGGGTTCACCGCATCAAGACCAGCTTCCTTGTCTGCACAAATCCATCTGTCTCTATTCGGTACAGATACAGGCCGCTCGCAAGGATCTTCCCATTATCATCTTTACCATCCCAGACTACAGAGTAGGTACCGGGTGATCTGTTGCGATCCACCAATGTCGCAACCTTGTGACCCATTAAATTGAAAACAGATAGCTCAACATGGCTTGGAATAGGAAGGTCATAATGGATCACAGTCTGAGGATTGAACGGATTCGGGTAGTTCTGGAAGAGGGAGTAAATCTATGGAACACCTCGTGATGGTTCTTCATACTCAGTTACAGCAGTGATGATAGTGCGATTCAACAACACTGATACTTTACCGCCTCCAGCCACAGCTAAGTCGTTATCTCCATCCCCATCTAAATCCGCACTGAATACTGAAGTACCTTCGGCGTTATAGTCCACCTTAGGTGCAAATGTTCCATCTCCATTATTCAACAACACTGATATACTACTGATGTAGTCGGGCCACTCTCCCCCATTAGCCACAACCAGGTCATTATCTTTATCTCCATCTAAATCTGCACTGAAGACTGAGAAGGAACGCTCCCCAACAGCATAATCCACCTTCGGTGCAAATGTACCATCTCCATTATTCATCAACACTGATACACTGCCGCCGAAATTAGCCACAGCCAGATCATTATCTTTATCTCCATCTAAATCCGCACTGAAGACTGACCAGGGACTATTCCCACTAAGATAGCCCACCTTAGGTGCAAATGTACCATCTCCATTATTCAACAACACCGATATACTACTGATCTCACCAAATAAAGCAGAATTAGCCACAGCCAGGTCATTATCTCCATCACCATCTAAATCAGCACTGAAGACTGACCAAGGAAACTCCCCAGCCTCATAGTCCACCTTAGGTGCAAATGTCCCATCTCCATTATTTAACAACACTGATACAGTACCAGTTTGGTACAGTACTTTTGGTACAGTACTATTGATGTATTTCCCTAAAAAGAAATCAATATGGATTACACTATTAGCCACAGCCAGGTCATTATCTCCATCTCCATCTAAATCTGCAATGGATACTAACTTGAGACCAAACCCAGTGTCATAGTCAGTCTTGAGTCCGAAAAGGGCTTCAACAAACTCAAATCCATTAAAAAGCGTGTCTGCCAGACCGTCGGGATTTGTTACTATCACATCCACACTACCGACAGGATGAGCAGGAGTCACAGCAGTAATGATATTAGTGGCCTCTACCACTAAATTTGTGGGTGCCATATCTCCGAAAGTAACAGTCGCCCCGCTCTGAAAATTGCTCCCTGTTATCCTCACACGGGTACCGCCCACTTCCACACCAGAAATGGGACTAATAGATGTCACAATAGGAGGAGGTGTCACACCACGGATAGAGAGATTCAACAACACTGACACACCGTCAACATTAGCCACAGCCAGGTCATTATCTCCATCACCATCTAAATCTGAACTGAATACTGAAACGGGACTATCCCCAGCAGGGTAGTCTACCTTAGCGGCAAATGTACCATCCCCATTATTCAGCAACACTGAGACAGTATTGCTTTTAGTAGCAACAGCCAGATCATTATCTCCATCCTCATCTAAATCTGCACTGAATATTGATTTAGGGTTACTCCCAGTACCATAGGTCACCTTGGCTGCAAATGTTCCATCTCCATTATTCATCAACACTGAGACAGTAGTGCTGCGGAAGTGCCCATTAGCCACAGTCAGGTCATTATCTCCATCCCCATCTAAATCCGCAGTGAATACTGATGTGGATTCATTCCCAGTGGCATAGTCAGCCTTAGGCCCGAAAAGAGCCTGTGCGTAGGCAGGTGTATTCAAAGCGGCCAACAGCAGCAGAGCAGTATATACAATCACATATCTAATTTTATTATCTCCTATCAGGATTTAATTAAGGGCTGTTCAGGGAATCCGTCTTTTTTGTCCACCACGTTTATGAGCGGCTCTCCAGATAAGTATCTTTTCAGGTTCTCGCAGAAGAGATCCACAATCTTCTGGGGTCTTGAAGGAGCGTAGCCGGCAACGTGTGTGCTTATGATAACGTTTTCAAATGCCCAGAGTTCGCTGTCTTCTGGAAGCGGCTCCTCTTCGAAGACATCTAAACCCGCTCCTGCTATCTGCTTGTTCTTAAGAGCCTCTACCAAGGCCATTTTGTCTATCAGCTTTCCCCTTGCTACATTTATCAGATATGCTGTGGGCTTCATCTTTTTTAGCGCCTGACGATCTATTATATGATGTGTCCGATCTGTATGAGGAACGGTCAAAACCACAAAATCGGACTGGGCCAGAAGATCATCCAGCCTTTCAAGTCCCCAAAGCTCATCTACAAAGTCAGGTTTACGTCTCTTTAATATATCCACAGCCAGGACTGTCATATCAAATGCGCGGGCCCTCCTTGCCACCTCCGTTCCTGCACCGCCAAGACCCAGGATTCCGACGGTCGCACCTTCTAATTGACTTACAGTCATATTTTGCCATTTTCTTTGCAGTTGGTTCCGTATGTACAGATTTAATCCCCTTGCGAGGCTGAGCATAAATGCGAACGCGTGCTCGGATAGTTGAACTGCGTGAAGGCCGCTTCCGTTGGTGAAGATAATGTCGCTTTCAATTAGCTCAGGAGTAAGATATATTTCCAGACCAGCGCTTAAGGACTGTATCCACTTCAATTTCCCTGCTACTTTCAACTCTTCGGGAGAGACCGTAACGCCAAAGACAGCATCGGCGTCGGTTATCTGTATTTTTATCTCCTCTTTATCGGTTGCGTGAAATATCTCCACGTCTCGGGATACAGAACTTAACTGATTGATGTGTTCTTTTGTGGCTTTCATAGTCACGAGAATCTTCACTTGAATCCTCCTTCAGAATTTCTTTATAAAAATAGTCGTCAAGACTACAGGTTCTTGTGCCCTAATTTACTCTATTTGCCATACAATTGCAAGGATTAAATTCCCCCTTGACCCTTGAGTCTATTAGCTGAAACTTGCCCTTAAAATAAGTGATTATTTTCAATTTTTTCCTTGCAAAAATCGCCTATAATTGTTATTATATATACACAGAACGACGTATACATTAGGACGTAAACGTTATGCTGTATATATTTTTCTATATACACAAAGTGCAGTATGTAGAGAGCTGTCGGGAAACAGGACATCTTACTGCACTATGGCCTGAGCTCGCATAAATGTACAGCCCTGACGTGGGCTTATGGAGGCGGACATGAAGGTAGTTATACAGAGGGATGATCTCTACGATGCTGTGGAGAAAGTGTTAGACGCTGTTCCGACCAGGGCTGCCCTTCCTATACTCAGCAATATACTGCTTGAGGCTTCCGTGGAGGGGAAGCTTAAGCTCAGAGCCACTGATCTGGATATATCCATTTCTGCAACAGCCTCTGGGGAGGTATCAGAGGAGGGGGCTATTACCGTCACTGCGCGCAAGTTCGCCGAAATTGTCAGGGAACTTCCCAGGGTTCCGGTCTCTATCTCGGTTTCACAGGAAAAGATATCTATTTCGACTTCCAAGGCGGAGGATGGTGGACAGTCTGAGGGCGAATATAGTCTCTCTGGAATGCCTCCAGACGATTTTCCGGCTCTTCCCTCAGCGGAGGAGGGAGTCGTCTTGAACTTTAACGGTGCCGATAGCCCCGACGGCGCTGTCCTGAAGGAGATGATCTCCAAGACGTCCTATGCCGCCTCCAGCGACGAGGCAAGGCCTGTTTTGTGCGGGGTCTACTGGCATATCGGACAGGATGGGATGATGATGGTGGCAACGGACGGAGCCAGGTTAGTGAAGATGACAAAGAAGGTGACATTTCCGTCCACAGGAGAAAATGGAAAGATAGAGGCCATCGTCCCACCCAAGGGATTGGATCGCCTGGGCAAGCTTTTGTCGGGCTCAGATGAGTTGAAATCTGTGACCATTGGCCAAAGGTACATAATATTCGACCTGGGAAATACGATCGTTTCTTCAAGATTGATAGAGGGGCCCTACGTAGACTACGATCAGGTGATACCCAAGGAAAACCAGAAGAGGCTCGTAGTCTCCAACGGCGCGTTCTCCCCCGCAGTGCGAAGGGTCTCCATTCTGTCAAGCGCGCAGACGCATCAAATACGTATGTCGTTAAAAAAAGATGAGATAGAGCTTTCGGCAACAAGTCAGGAGCTGGGAGGCGAAGCCCGCGAGGCGATTCCGGCAAACTACACGGACGAAGATATGGAATTAGGATACAACGCCTCCTATCTGATGGAGATACTCAGGAAGATAGATTCTGAAAATATAGTATTCGAGCTTGAAAGCCCCACAGAAGCCGGGGTAATAAAGCCGCTGGAACAGCCCGAGGACGAAGACTATCTGTGCCTAATTATGCCTCTCAGGATCACAAGTTGAGAAGGGGTCCCTAAACCAGCAGACAGCATGCAGGGCATCCCTGCTCCTACCTGACAACTTCTACTTGAGCAAGCAGGGGGAGATGCCCGATTGTTCATAAGAGAACTCACGCTTAAAGATTTCAGGAATTTCCCCAATGTAAGGTTCAACTTTCCAGAATCTAAAACTATAGTAACTGGTGACAACGGTGCAGGGAAATCAAATCTTTTAGAAGCCCTCCACTTCCTCTCTCTGGGAAAGTCCTCAAAAGGTGCCAAGGATAAGGAGGTGGCAAAGGAGGGTAAAGATGAGTTTTCAATCGGTGCCCAAGTCGCCAGGGGTCCCTAACCAGTTTTCTTTAAGGATCTATTATCATCAGAATGTAGGAAAGAGAATCTATCTGGATCGTAATCCTCTCCCCCGTCTGTTGGACCTTGTCGGTTTTTTCAACTCGGTCCTGTTCTCCCCTGAAGATGTAGACCTCGTTTTAAGATTCCCCTCTCAAAGGAGAAGACTCCTGGACATTGTAGTCTCCCAGTCCAGTCCATCGTACCTCGCGGACCTGCAGGACTACCGCAGGATCCTGTCCCAGCGGAACAGGCTCCTTGGGTACGGAAAACTTAAAAATTCTCTGTTAGACGCGTGGGACGTTCAACTTGTAAGGGTAGGGAGCCGGATCATTAAAAAGAGGATAGAAGCGATAGAACATATAAAGAGGGGCCTGTATAAGTTTTACGTCATGCTTTCAAATAAAAAAGAGAACATCACGGCGTCCTACTCGGCCAGTGTGAAATTTGAAGATCTGCAGGAAATATCGGACTGCTTTATGGAGCAGTTGAAAAGCAAGCGAAAAAGGGAGATGGAATTGGGATACACGATCCTGGGACCACACAGGGACAACGTGAAGATACTCATAGGAGAACGGGACATTCAACGGTACGGTTCGGGCGGACAGATGAAGAGTGCCCTTTTGGCGTGGAAGTTCGCTGAGACGGAGTTTGTTAAGGAGACAAGGAAAGAGGTGCCTGTTCTGCTCTTGGACGACGCCTTTTCTGAGTTAGACAGCAAAAGGGAAGAGAGGGTGTTGGAGATAATAGAGGGTTTCGACCAGGTCATCGTAACTTCGGCAAGGTGCCCCAACCTTTCGATGAAAGATAAAGGCTTTGCAGAGATGAGGATAGAGGAGAAAAAGGATGAATATCCGTAGCGAGCCTGATCGGAAGTCGAGCTATCCGAAGGATATAGGAGGAATAGTCCAGAGGGTGTTAGATGAGCTGGGGCTGACGAAAAAGTTCTATCAAGCAAGGGCCAAAGTCCTCTGGGACGACTCAGTGGGAGAGAGAATTTCCCAGATGACATCTGTGCTCAGTATGAGGGGAGGAACACTATTTGTGGCTGTAAAGACGGCCCCCTGGAAGCAGCAATTAACGCTCTTTAAGCCCGATTTGATAGCTAAATTAAACGAGAATGTGGGCAGAAACGTAGTCGAAGATATTTTCTTTGTGAACCGAGGACGAAAAGCAGTAGACAGCAAACAGTAGACAGGCCCCCGATAGGTTCAATCGGGGGTGAAGAGGCAGTGCTCTGTTTACTGTCTACTTGAGAAAAGGAGAAATGGAGTATGGCTAAGGAGGCAGAACTTACTGGAAAACAGATAATGGGAATAACTGACGATTACAGCGCTGAGCAGATTCAAGTTTTGAAGGGTCTGGAGGCGGTGCGCAAAAGGCCCGCTATGTACATCGGGGATACGGCTCTGCGCGGGCTCCATCACCTTGTTGATGAAGTGGTGGATAATAGCATAGATGAGGCGATGGCCGGATACTGCGACAAGATAGATGTGGCGATAAATCAGGACGGAAGTGTGGCAGTAGAGGACAACGGCAGGGGGATACCGGTGGACATTCACGCCGGTGAGGGGAAAGCTGCGTTGGAGGTGGTTATGACCACGCTCCATGCTGGGGGCAAGTTCGACAAAAAGACCTATCGGGTTTCGGGAGGACTTCACGGCGTGGGTGTTTCGATAGTCAACGCCCTTTCAAAGTTGTGTGAGGTGGAAGTCTACAGAGATGGGAACATCTACAGACAAAGATACGAAAGGGGAATACCTAAAACCAAAGTTGAGATAGTCGGAAAGAGTAAGAAATCTGGTACCAAGACGTCTTTTTGGCCTGACTC
>CBDEFO010000002.1:0-25431 GCA_965237525.1 Candidatus Latescibacterota bacterium
TCTGCTTTTTGTGTCGATCAGATCATGGCCCATAAACGAGAGAAAAGCCCCTTTGCCCTTCGATTTGCTGTATAAGCGCGCGTCGGGGTCTGTAGTCGAACGGTGTGTTTGGTTCGTCCACTTTTCACCATGAAAGTCTTTATCCTGAGGATGCCCGGACCTACCCTTTGTCTTATCACCTTCAAAACCGATTCCCTTGAGATAATCATCAAGAGAAACAGGGGGTTCTATCGGCTCAATACTTTTCACTGAAGCATCAGCTTGTATCTGAGTGCCGTCGACACTAAGGTGTTTACCGCTCACAAGACCGACATCTATGCAACACTGGACTACCTGACGCATTATCCGTTCAAACAACCCACTGGATGCCCACTTGTGATTGCGAAGCTTGTTGATCGTGCTCCTATCCGGAACCGCATCATCAAATGTCTGATGACAAAACAACCGATATGCCGCATGCATCCCCACTTCCTGACAGAGCCGATTCTCACTCAAATTATACAGATAGCCAATAAGGATCATTCGAACAACTAATTCAGGATCAATACCGGGTCTGCCATTGTCAGGGCAATAACAATCTGATACAACGTCTCGTACAAATGAAAAATCAACTGCCTCATCAATCTGACGAAGGATATGATCCTCGGGAACTAAATCCTCCATCTGAAAATAGTGAAACATCGGATTTGTCTGTTCCTGCTTTTGTGGGGTCATTGTTTCCTCCATATATAATATTATCAATAACATAATATAATACATCGGAGCTGCTTTATCAATGCTTGTTCTATACTACTTTCTGAATCTAAGGGTTTTTCACAAGGCTTTTAATATACCACATAGGTTCTTTCCCATAAAAACGGAGGTTTTCTCCGATTCCGTCAGGGTAATTCATATCGAATCCGAAATAATCCATAACCCATGCCATCTTTCTTGCAACTCTGTCGTACAGGTCAGATTCGACATCCGGTTCAAAAAGACCGATGAATTCTGCAAAATTTTCGATTTCCGCGCCTTCTTCATGTTTGACAGGATGAGTACCGTAAGCCCCCCTTGTACAGCCAACAAACCCATATGGGGAAGTAGTCTGTATATCATCATAGGTGATTATCTCATTATCAATCAGCAACTCTCGACCGTAATGCCTGTGTTTACCCGCTTTATCAAGAAGCCCTTTGGGAGAGGTTGTCGTAGGAATAAATGTCTCAAATTCTTCTATATCTCTTTCTAGTATACGTTTGTTCTCCCATCGCTTGAGAAGACCCGGATCAGGTATTGGATGCACTAAAGAATCAGTCTTTGAAATTATTCTATCAAGAAAATGGACACCTGCCTTAAGCCCGGCGGCATGAATTTTGTCCACTGCTCTTTTCAGTCCAGCCTCTCCATTCGGGAAATTTTGTCTATTTATCAGATATGATCCATGCGAACTGGACCAGGTGCCATCATAAACCATAATGTACCCGAACCCACCTTCCAGAGCGTAATCAACTACTTCATCAATGCTATCTTCAGAATAATCAATAAAAAGATATGACTGACGAATTTCTTTTGCCTTTCTTGCCCATACTCCATTTAAGGTCGGATGAGGTAAACCATTTTCAACCTCTACCTGTTCAACAATATCCAGGATATTTTCTGTAGGACATCCGATCAGCGCAATTTTCCCTCCTTCTAACCTGACACGACTATCACACCAGGCGACAAGACTATTTGAAAGTGCTGCTTCGTTATAAACATTCCTGGTTGCACTTGATACCGTTTCGATGTTAAGAGGAATAATACAACCTGCAAAATCCTCATCCCTTGTACAGGTCAAAGTTGTACTCATGAATTCTGCACTTGTAAGAGGAATATTCGCCAATTGAAATTCGCTCACACTATGATCATTGATCGAAATTAATTCGAATGTTATGTAACTTTGCAAAATACGTACATGGATTCGTGCGCCAACATCAGCAATACCAAACGTAACAAATAAAAAATTGTTTTCATATTCGACCTTTGTTGCACCGATATAACCGCTCCCCATGTTAATTGACATAAAATTTGATTTTAAGTTCTTATCGAGGTAATCCCTCCCCGAATCTTTGTCTATAAAAGATTTGTTCAATCCGTCAACCCCTATCACATAAGAGACCAGATCATTTTCGAAAATAATCTTATTATCCGAAATTTTTGGTGATAGATATTCTGTTATGAGTGGATATCCTCCAGCATCTAAAAATAGAGCTGAAGTAATGACTGCAGTGATTACAATTTTTCTATACATCAAGATTCAGCCTCTTTTTATCTCGCTTATTTGAAGGGAATTTTTATAAAATGGATTTTACATTTGTCAGATGCTGGATATCTCTTCGAGTTTTGGCAATAATTAAAATTTGTCCTTCCACGACTAACTTCGGAAACCAACTGTTGGCAGTTTAACAAATTTTCAACTTACTTACTAAATGGTCGGGGCGACTGGATTTAAAACAGCGACCACTGGCTCCCATGCCAGTACAAAATTTTTGGCAAAAAGCCTCCAAGAAAGTGTTCAGTTCTTGAGGTGAAGTACAAATACGACTTGATGTAAGAGAGGCAGTCTCCCAGGCACATGGGAAGTAGCTTATAAAGCTTCAGGAATTTCTAAAAGAGAAGAGACAAGCTACGGCTTTCCTGCCAACTCCTCGATGGGAATGTATTCGATATCGAAACCAAAGCGCCGTGGGCCCATCCGCTCGGGTCCACCAGGATGATCAAATCCAGGGTGGTCGCTACCACACGGCCGTCCAGCCAGCAGATATGTTGCTCGTTTTCACCCAGATGCGACATACCTGTCCGGTGAACTACCCGCTGCCCTTTAGGTAGTAATTCAAGTAGCGGAAAGTGTACGTCTCGCGACTCTCCCACTTCACATCGGTCGCCTGTCACTGGAATAGTAACCAGCCGTCAATAGCGTGCAAGATGGTTCCGACCGGCTTACCCTGTTCCCTTCCTCTGCGGATGGCTTGTCCCAGGCGCAACGACACACTGAAACTGTTCCGCACCAGGAACCGCTTGGCCATTCTGCTGTGCAGTAGGTAGCCTGCCGTGCCGATGCCGCCCCCATAGGTTACGACACTAAGCATTCGACCAACGCGATCCGCCATCGCCGTGCTTGCCTCCTCCTTAAGGATGAGAGTGTTTCCCCAGCGGTCCACAAAGGCTGCCGGACAGAAAGTGCACCCGAATATCTCGGGCTTCATCATCTGTACCTCGGGGATGGCTCGGCCTACGTAGTCACCATCGACGATAGGCACGCCGAGTCGCGCTGCGGTGGCAATAGGCTGAGCGGTATTCGAGTTGCCCAGTTCGGCCGAGACCAAGGCACCTACTTTCACTCCAGCGTATTCCTCTAACTCACGGACGGCTGCTACCATGTAATCTGTGGGACCGTGAGCGACTCTGGTCAGACCGAACTCGGCCAGTTCCTCCGACGGCGGTGGAGTGTCAGGATCACGGCCGCCGAGGACAATGGTTGTCACCGTCCAGAGATCATCCGGCAGGTTGTCTATATCTGGGATCTCTATCCTTCCCCGAGCCTTCAGTTCCTGTTCCAGCATCTCGACACCGTCAGAGGCCTTGCCACCCCCGCCCCCGGTGGCGAGGAAGGTCAGGCCCCACACAAAGTCCTCCACATCCTGCTGGCTAGTCAGCGTCAGTGCCACCGGATGCTTCCTCCTCGTTCTTCATCCCTGAGCACATCTGGTCTTAGTGACAGCTATCTATCCCGGCGCCTCAAGATGCCGAAGCAATTTTTCATGCTGCTCCCTGAATGGAGTGGAATCCTTGTCTGCCTGGGCAATCGCCTCCTCAGACAGCCCGGACTCGTTGACGACGGTAGCAAATCTAACCAGCTGGCTGAGTTTATTCCAGACCAGAGGGAGGAGTTTCCGTTCTCGGGCATAAGGGCTGAAACCACAGTTTGACGTCAAAATGATGTGCTCTATGGAGACGTATTCCATGACGCTCTTGAGCCTGCGAAACATGATATCCAGAGTCTCCAAAGTGTAGTCATTGGAATAGATAATTCCAAATAGCAGGCGAGCTTCAGCCGGGAAATGTTTCAACGCCTCCAAATCCGCCGTTGTATCGTTGAGAGCTACGCTGAACTGGTCACACCGAAGTGTCTTTATGATTCTTTCAAGAAGTCCAGCCTCGCTCCATGGAATACTTTTGTGATCAATGGATCTGCAAAAATGTACGGCTGAGGCCGCTGAGCGCATGTGAGAGAAGAGTTGGTTTGAAGAATTGATGAAGAGATCGGCCTCTCTCTCCAAGTTGAGCAGCTGCCGGAGTCGGGAGTCGAGCAACATCGGGAGGCGATCATCGTCGAATTGAATCACCTCGATACCCAAGAGCTCACAGTCTTCAATAATGGGCTTATAGTGTCTTACGATGTCATCCAAATACTCTTCTTGAGTAGAATAAGCATCGCGGGAAAAAGTGGGATGCCAGCTTGCGCGCATGATCTGGTAAGGTGAAGGCATGGTCAGCTTCACTACTTTTGAAGCGTACTTTTTCATCACTTGGGCTTCTCGATGGAAGACACTATTGCCAATGTCGCCACTCTTTCTTGCTAATTTATCGACGATAACTGCACCATATTTGAGCCAAGCGGGGTTAGCTCCATAGGCCTTGGGTTGCTCCCAGACCCTGTAAGCTTGGCCGACGTGGTGGTCCCAATAACGGCCGTCGTCCAACAGGGTGGGCACGTTAATACCCGTTGGCATGTATCCATCGAAGCAATCGTAGAAAACCGAGAAATAGCCTGATCTTTGTATCTCTCCGTCGTTGACGATATCCAGGCCGAGGCTCTCTTGTTTCAGGACAATCTCCTTAGCCTCCTCCTCCAGGACGGCTAACGCTCTTGGGTTTCGATACACATTTTCGTAGTCTCTGAACTGGTTCAGAACCTCATCGCTCCTGGGGAGGCTACCCAGCACACTGGTTTGCAGAGTCATTCGTATTGATCACTTCCTGGGATTTTATTTCAAGTCTTCGAGCCAGCAGAGGGCCCCCTGAGCTATGGGTGGGAATGGTCGGGGCGACTGGATTTGAACCAGCGACCACTGGCCCCCCATGCCAGTGCGCTACCGGACTGCGCCACGCCCCGACTGGTGAAACTATAATACATCTGAAACGATTTGTCAAGGATATTCTCCCTTTGGCCAGAGCTATTTAGTTTTCTCGGAGAAGCACTGGAAAGCCTTTTAGATTGCTTCGGGGTGAACCCCCTCGCAATGACCCAAAGACGAAGCTAAGCAGTGTAATTGCGAGCGAAGCGAAGCAATCTCAATTCTGTTGTTGAAACGATCCTAACGTCCAAACGAAAACAACTAAATGACCCTGCCCTTTGGAGGATGAACGGTCATCTTTCAGTCCAGCATGGTCTCGACTTCTACTTTATCCTCCCAAATCTTAATCGTCACCGCTCCACTTTTGTCTGTCCTGTATATCTTCGCCCCTGAGCTTTCGTATCTCTCCAATACATCAGCAGATGGATGACCGAACCTGTTCTTTTGCCCCACAGATACTACAGCTATCCGCGGATTTACCGATCGGATGAAGTCTTCGCTCGAAGATGTGGACGACCCGTGATGCGGGGCTTTCAGAACGGTCGAAGAGAGGCGATCCTTCCATCTCAAAAGCGATTTATCAGCTGCGTTTTCGACGTCGCCCGTCAAAAGCAGAGATTGCCCCTCGTACGTCAAAGTCATAACTAGAGAGCTGTTATTCAGACCATAGCTCGCCTTTGGGTAGTCTGATACGAATTCTGATGTGGGATGAAGGACTAAGGCCCCGATTCCCAGACCGGCAAGGCTGTCTCCGGAAGAGGCGTAATGCCTTTTGATCCCCTTCTCTCGGAGGATCTCTTCGAACTGGCTCCACATTTTAGAATCGTGGACCTGACCGCTCTCCAACAGATGCTGCACATCGAAATTCCGCAGAACAGGCAGCAACCCTCCTATATGATCGCTGTGCGGATGAGACACAGCGACTACATCTATCTTATCTACACCTCGATGTCGAAGGAAGGAGGCGATAGTTGATCTACCAAAAGACCTCTTCTTTGGACCTCCGTCCATAAGCATAACTTTTCCGTTCGGGAACTTGATGAATATTCCATCCCCCTGACCGACGTCTAAAAAGACTACTTCCAGTCTATCCTTCTCCCATATCCCTTTCCAGACATAGACGTTGACCACTATCAGAACGAGAAAGAGAGCGATCTTCCTTGCGCGAATAGATCTCCATCCGAATGCTATTATGCATAGGATCAGATAATAGCTCAAAAAGAAGAACCAGGAGGGACTCTGAACTGTTGCAGAAGAAAAAGAGAAACTTGAGAGGAAATAGGCCTCCGATAACATAAGTTTGAGGAATAACGAGCCCACGGCGTTGAATATTGTAGCTATTAGATGGAGACAGGGGCCCAAAATCACAGATACAAGGCCTGAAGCTATGACTCCTATAGCTGTGGGGACTATGACGAGGTTAGCAATCGGAAAGATGAGTGATAGTCTATTGAAATTAGAAGCTACTATTGGAGCAGTTCCTAAGTAAGCAGCCGTACTAACTATAAATATTCCTATGATCCATTCAATCCACCGATGAGATGAAGTACCTTCAGGCCGAAGGTTCAACATCATACCGTAAAACAAGAGCATGAAGAGCAGGGACAGAAACGATAATTGGAGACCAGCATCAAAGAGGCTTTGGGGCCACACCATAAGGATAATCAGCGCTGAGACGCCGAGGCTGTTGACAGACTCACTGTTTCTCTCCAGTGCAAAGGCTAGTATAATAAGCGAGAACATAATGGAAGCCCTTACGACAGATGGCCTGAAATCCAATATCAGAACGTAGAGACACAATATAAGGATTACGGTAGCAGAAGCCCATCTGCGTGGGAGAAAGAAACTGAAGATAGTTAGAAAAAAACCGGCTATTATCCCGACATGAAGCCCTGAAATGGCTAAGATATGTCCTGTCCCTGAAGCGATGAAAGCCTCTTTGATCTCAGTTGAAAGTCTTCCTCTCTCTCCCAAGATGAGGGACTTCATAAGTGCGCGGTGCTCTCCTAACAGGTTCCTTTCTATCGACTCTCTAATATGCCTTTTAAGCGGATAGACTATCTTTGAAAGGATGAAACTCCCTTCTCCTTCCGAGATATCCAGGATTTGATCGTCATCGTTGATATAGACCGCGCCGAAGATGCCTCTCCTTAAGAGGTACTTGCGGTAGTCAAACTCTCCGGGATTCCTTGCGGGACGTGGGCGATTCAGATCGCCCTTCAGGACGATTCTATCTCCGTATCCTATATAGTCTGCGTTGCTGCTCAGAACCAGCAAGACATCTCCCTGAACCTGATAGGAGACTCCGCTATGTTCGACATCGGAGACATTCATTACGACCCTGGTATTCCACTTCCTTTCGTCAGGCTCACCGCCTATCGTTCCTTTCAAGATGATTTCGCGGTCGAAATAAGGGAATTTGGAGATGTGATTTTGAGGGAGTAGACGTGTCTTTGTCTCATAGCGCAAAGTTCCGCCAAAGGCCAACATCAAGAGGAAAATCGCACTGATGGGAAGATTTCCCGATCTTTTGAAGATCGTAAAAAGCAAGCACAGCAGAAATAGTACGACAAAGGATATAAAAAGAGGAAGAATGGGAGGGTTTGCGTAGTAGCCAAATAAAATGCCGCAGCTTAACGCTGCGGCTGATATAAGGGCGGGTCTTCTCATTTTTCTACCCTTAGGGGTAATTCGTCTTTACGGCTGTATGATGCTCCTTTCCAAATCATTCACAGCTGCCTGGACAACCTCCCAGCAGATATTGCAAGTGTCCTTGTCGGGGTATTCGTCAAGAGCAAGTTGCTGCTGTACGTGAACTATATTGCGCGATTCACGCAGAAAATGAGAGAAGCGTTTGACATCGACCTGAAGCCAGCCGCACTCATGAGCAACATCTATGAGAGCATTTAAATGCCAATCGCCAAAACTGAGAGGCTTTCTCATCTGATCTTGTGGCGCAGCCTTAGCTTTATTTGATTTCTCCGGATTACACTCATGATCTTGTGGCGCAGCCTTAGCTTTATTTGATTTCTCCGGATTACACTTAACGACGGCTAATAGAGTGCCTTCAAGAACGCTACCCATCATTACAATGGCTGATAGATGGGCACCGGCACGCGAACAAACCTGTGCCTCTTTCCATCGATTGCGAAGGATTGACGCTAATTGTGGATCGTTAGTCAGTTTATCGAAATCGGGCGGCTGTGATATGGCTTTGTCTGGTGAAGGAGAAGGAGAATCTGGTTCGACTTGTGATACCTTCGGTTTGACGCCAGCCAGACTTACTGAGAAACCTTCCACGATAAGGATGTCGTTCAGTTTCTTGACCGCGGACAAGTGTGCCTCAGAGTTCCCCTTATACTCTTTAGGGTTTGCAAGACGTAACATAATGGCTTGCATGTCATTAGGGTTGTCCTTGTATTCATCGAGCCGTGTCCGCGTCCACCGCTTCCGCGTTGTTCCGTCGTGGTCGGGGCATGTCAATCCTGCCCTTTGAAAGAACTCCGGCAGTTCCCATCCTGCGCGGTACCATGGCTCTTTATCACCACATATAAGTTCAGCAAGAGCTTCAAAGCTCTGGGTATCAAAATCATCAAATTTCATTGTCTACTGCTTCTGCCCGACTATATATGAGGTGCTTGACTTACTTAATAACTATCGATTCCCCCGTCTTACCCAGAATCTCGTTTCTCCACGAAGACGTATGCTTCAAGCTGGAATCTTTCGGAAGCTGAATTCTATAGAGTTCATCTATAGTGCCAGATGTCAGCGCGCTTTCAATTACTTTGCCCCAGTAGCACTTTCTTTCAGGATCAACCTCGCACATACCGTCCAGTGTGGTTCCGCCGCAGGGTCCATTTATCAGGCTCTTGTAGCAGCCCCAGGAGGGTTCGGGGCAGAGGTACTCCAATTCCGCGATGCGGCAATCGCCGCACATCTCACAGCCCAAAGTCTCGGTCTTTATAGCTCTCTCCATAAACTTGACGAACCTGCCCGCTCCGTGGTTTTCCGACTCTCTCAAAGACCAATCCAAGAACTCATAGCCTATCGCCCCCGGCTCGAAGAATGCCTTGTGGATCAGTTCCATGCTCTTCTTTCGCCCCTCATACGAACTGCGGTCTGCAACTTGATAGGGTCCATCCTCCAGTAGATTATCGCCCCCTTCCCGAAACAAATAGAATCCCCATGGAGGGGCAAACTCCATCTCTCTTTTCCCGTCGCCCGCTCTGTACTCCTCGTAGTTCTCCCTCCAGTCCCTTGCGCCTAATTCTTTTGAAAGCTCTATAATCTCAGAAAGATCGTCAAAGTCGGTGACCCCACCTATATATATGCCTTCGTAATCGAGACCCCTTACTAATATGTCCATAAGCAGAGCAGACCTGCGAAAGCTCACCTTCCTGTCGTACTCGGCTAACTCCTCGAAGCCCATTCCCTTGATCCTGTCGCTCTCCTCCTTGGCTACGAACCCCCTCCTGTGTTTATTTCTGAGATCGTCCGAGACGTGCGCCCCCGGAATACCGCCTCTATTCAGATACGACGCCGTGTCGGGCGTCAGGACATATACGTTTCCGAAGACAGGGACGTCCGATATTCCCGCATTTTTCATATAGAGCTTAAGCTCGTGAAACTTCTTTACATCGTAGCCCACCTGGGTTATGAAGAACTTACATCCGACCCTCCACTTTTTCCACATCTTGATATACTGGCCCCAGACATCCGCTTCAGTGTACTTGAACGGCGATACACCCGTCCCCGCAAAGAGATTGCTCAGGGGCTTTTCAATTCTGGGCAGGAAGCTCGGGAAATCGAGACCACGGCCAAGACACCTTATGGCTAACAGGAGACCCACAGCGTCTACATCAAACACGGCCTTCCCCGCCTTCGTATAGTCCCCTGTCACCGGGAATATGTTCTCGATTCCATGTTCATATAAAGATACGATTCTCCTTATTAAGCTGTCCCTGTCCTCGCTCTTGCAGGACATGATAACCATCGGCTGATGCCCCATCAGTCTGCCTATATCCGAGGCTATTGTGTCGGGATTGGGCTGTCTGTGGCCGCTTGGTGAATCTGTCAGACTCACCGTAATGTTGGAACCTTTGGCCCTCTCTGCAAAGGTATAGAGATTATCCAACTCCCCCTCAGAGGGGACCATCTCAACTCCATAGGAGAGTTTGCCCTCGGTATATAGATCTCTTTTCAAGAGGTTATCTATGAGCTTCCTAGGTTGGCTTCTCTTCCTTCTGGGAGACGCCTTGCAGAAGTCGACCAGAGCCGCAAGGGCATCCTCTTCTCCAGAATCTATCACAGACCTTATTAAACTCAAAAGTCTTCCATCTACCAGGTCCTTCTCCGTTATCTTAGTTGCGTCCACAACAGCCGCGTCCAGACCGTACTCCATAGCGACTCTGAGATAAGCCTTTTCTACGCTCGATCTTCTCGGCAATCCCTCGGAACAGCTTGAGAGATCAAGGGCGACGTGGAGACCCGACATACCTTTATCTTCCACAACCATTTTGATTCCCTCAAGGCCCATTCTTGTAAATCCCAGGTAGTCGGCCCCTATGGGACCTATGACAGGATCCAGGAATATCTGGTCTGGACTGAAGCCCGATTCGGTCGCCCTTTGGAACAGATAAGTTGCGGTTTTGTGATACGATTCTGCCGCTGCTATTTCTGTGCGTCCAGACGAACTGCCGTCTATCTTTTCCAGAAGTGTCCCCATTACCGAAAAGCTATAGCGATCCCTGAGGGATAGAAGGTCCAAGCTCGATATCGAAACAGGTCCCAAAAGTGGTGCGTTTAACGAATTTTCACTGCAGTAGATTTCCAACGCCCCTTTGAGAAGATTTGCATCTGAGCTTTGAATGTAGAGCGGAGCGGGCTTTGTGACCTGTTTTGTCATATCCGCGATCTTGGACACCCCTTCAATGGCGCGCTTTGTGCCCTCTTTTCTATCCGAACTAAACGAGTCCACGTTTACAAGCAGATAATCTGCTCCGGCTTCTATCTGTTCGTTTATCACATGCAAAACATGCTTTCTGCCTTCATAGACATCCAATTTATCGTCGCTGAATAGCTTTTCGACAGAATTTCGAACTGCTCTGAGGCCGCACTGAAGAGAATTGCCGATCTTTATAAGCGCCATCTGGAGTTCCTTTGCCTCTATTTACACGGACCGCTTTTTTGCCTGATGAAAAATTCTGATCCAATTGTCGGTAACGAAAATATATGCAACACAACTTTGAAAGTCAATATATAAGTGATACCATTCACGTCATTTTGAACCGAATTACGATCGAATATCCAAGTTATAGGCGGAAAAAAATATCAAACTATTCAAAAAATACTTGACAGATACAGTTAAGTAGCTTATCTTACTGTACGCTTTCAGCGGTTGGAGCAAGGTCTTGTCTGGATCGATTTTAGTGAGGACAGGATTGGCAAGAGGTCATAAGCTCCATCCTTGAAATTCCAAGTAAAAAGGGGGTGATTTATGTGCCTATCGGTAGGGTGAAGTGGTTCAATGATAGCAAAGGTTACGGCTTCATTGAACAGGATAATGGAGAAGATGTCTTTGTCCATTTCTCAGCTATTGAGCAGGACGGATTCAAGACTCTAAGCGAAGGACAAGAAGTCGAGTTTGAGATCGTACAAGGTCCCAAAGGGCTCCAAGCGTCTAATGTAGTCAAACCCGCATAGGTTTGAATTAGCCTTATTGAGAGGATAACACTGTTTCATAAAGTGGTATTGACTAAACCTGAAGAGGTTGCTTGATAAGGTCTCCATCATAAAGCTGCTGTCACAGATGGTGAGAGAAAGCTTTGTGGAACGTCTACTCTTATAGAGAACCGAGCACGGCTGCACAACCTTGAAAAATTGTGTAGCGATGCTTACAAAAGTAGCAGAAAAGCCGGTGAGAGATCGGCAGGTCAGAAGTGGTCGTTACTGCAAAATCATCGTGTAACCGACATTTGATGAGTTTCAGACTGAAGGAAGGCGGCCTTAGCATCTGGCATTCATAAATTCTTCCCCGTTCAGGAGAATTCCGGACGGGGATTTTTTTGTGCTCAGGATGACCGATCTGGAAAGGAGGTTTGCCCTTTAGAGCGCAAGATCATAGTGAAGAAGAAAGGGCGCTGCGGCTCGTTTCCCAGGGATCGTACTACCTTCCTGATGGTCAGTTCAGGATAGGCTGTCAGGCTTTAGGTCTGCCAATCATTTGGGAATAGGTTGAGTAGTCTTTGTGTCAAAAGACTACGGAGCAACTCAGAATCCATCAGACGATCCGACACTGCCTGACAATTGACCGTCAAAGACGTCCGGTCAGAGGATGAGCCGATCCTGCGGGATAGTGTGCAATGCGAGTTTCCTGGCGGTGAGGTTTTCGTGATATGAGTTTTGGAACCTCGATCGGCGCTCCGAAGCTGAGGAGCTCCGAAGCTGAGGCGCGCCGATTCAGATCCCGGGAGCATGAGCACTTCCCAGGGAAACTCATGGTGTCGGCTTATAAGTTATTAGTGACGCGATCTTGGGATAAGGGTGCTGCTTGGGAGGGTCGTGAGTGGACAGTGCCGGGATACACGAATGTCCACGGTGTTCCGCTCCATCTACTCCTTATGATGCTTCAGGACGGGGCCTTCCTCTATCCCATCTACGCTATGTGGAAGGATGGGACCAGACATGGTCTGATCTTCCGGTCGACCGATGGGGGAGAGACGTGGAGATTGCATGGGGCGTACCCGAGAGCAGGCGGCGAGTGGTCGATTTTGGAGGTGGAGTCAGGATTGCTATTAGGACACATCCGCAGTGGCTATCGTTGGGGACATCCGAGGTCCCCAACCCCCGATTTAATCGGGGGTTCAATCGGGGATAGGATATATGCTCTGGAGGTCTGGTCGGAGGACGGCGGGTTAACGTGGACATACCCTGTGGAGGCGTCCTTTCAGGGCTATCCGAATCATCTATTGAAGTTAAGAGATGGGCGCATCTTATGCACGTTCGGGTATCGCCGCAAGCCTATGGGTTGCGCGCTCTCATAAGCGAGGATGGAGGACGCACCTGGGATTTAGATCACGAATATGTGTTGTGAGATGATGGAGGCACCACTTCAGACGCTTGGAGTCCTCCGCAGTATGAGATTCCCGGGTTCGGTAGTTCCGATGTGGGTTATCCAACCTCAGTAGAGTTAGAGGAAAGTTCGATTTTGACTGTCTATTACATCACGACGCCTGACGCCATAACTCACGTTGCATGCGCGCGTTCGCATCCCGACAGGGACAGGCTGTAGAAGTAAGCTGGAAATTCACTCGATGTGATAAAAACAGGGAGTTCTACTCAATGGAACACACGATAATTTTGAAGGAAAAGGGGCGCTACAACGCGTTTCCCGTTTTGGACCACCTCCCGGACGGACGGTTGACACTGGGCTTCATCTCCTCGCCAGTTGGCGATCATATGGGAATGGGGGATTGGGCAGTGTTTGTGTCATCGGACAGCGGTGCTACCTGGCAGCGGTCGGACGATCCGACGCTGCCTCCCAATTGGCCCGGGACTACCCCGCGTGAGAAGTACGATAGACTCTCCCGTATAATGCCCGACGGCAGCTTTATGGCAGTGGGATCGGTAGGACATGAGCTTTGGGATTTCGGTCGGCGCGCCGAAGCTGATGCTCGTGGATTGAGAATAATAGAGGACGAGATAATCTCCCAGCAACTCCCCGGAAAGCTTGTCGTGTCGGGGCATCGGCTGGTGGTGATAAGGTCACAGGATAAGGGCGCCACGTGGGATCGGCGAACCTGGACAGTGCCGGGATACATTAGTCTGATTGGATTCCCGCGCGGCACGGTCCTTGAGGACGGAACCTGGCTCTTCCCCGTCTACACGAGTCGGAAGGATGGAGGCGGTGACGGTCTGATCTTCCGGTCTGCCGACAGAGGGGAGACGTGGAGGCTCTATTTAGCAGTCCCAAGGGTGTGCAACGAGTGGGCATTGGTAGAGGTAGCACCTGGACGTTTGCTGGGACACCTCCGCTGGGGCTATAGATGGGGAAATCCGGAGAATGACAGGATATACACCCTGGAGGTGTGGTCCGAGGACGGCGGTACAACGTGGACTCAACCGGTGGAAACGAAGTTCCAGGGTTATCCGAACCATCTGTTGAAGTTGCACGATGGACGCATCTTGTGCACATTCGGCTATCGTCGTAAACCTATGGGAGTGCGTGCGCTCATTAGCCAAGACAGAGGGAACACCTGGGATTTAGATCACGAGTATGTGTTAAGAGACGACGCCGGTACCACTTCGAGTTCTTGGCCTGCAGAGAAACACGCGCAGCCCGGGTCCGGAAGTTCTGATGTGGGCTATCCGATCTCGACGGAGCTGGACGATGGTTCTATCCTTACAGCCTATTACATTACGCAACCTGATGCCATAACCCACGTGTCTGTCACGCGCTGGCATCCCGAGGGGGACAGGACGTCGTAGTTGCCCTGTCTTTTCTCGGCTTGACGTGAACATTGAAAATCTGTATATTCTACTGACGTATCTTTCGGTTTTCTGAACTTTCAACTTTTCCTTCCCGAACTGGAGTTGCAATGAAGAATCTTAAAGCCATGTTGAAAGAAGGCAAGACAGTGATAGGAGCTACTTTAGCTGAGTACTCCCGGCCATCTCTGATTAAGATCTACGCTCAGGCGGGATTTGACTTCGTCTTCATCGAGAACGAGCATGGGTTCTTCTCTCCGACTCAACTGACCGATATAGTGGTGGCAGGAAGGGATAATGACCTTCCTGCAGTAGCCAAGGTCGGATGCCTGGATCGCGGGGAGACCGCGAGGCTCCTAGACTGTGGGATCGTCGGAATACAGCTCCCCCGCACCAACACACGAGATGACATCGATACGCTCGTAAGCTGGATGAACTTTCCTCCCGTCGGAGATCGCGCTATCGCCGCGGGATACGGCAATTCTGACTATCGCCAGATCAACATATCCGATTTTATAAAGGAAGCCGATGAAACCACTCTGGTGGTGGCTCACATCGAGACAGAGGAGGGCGCAGAAAACGCTGACGCTATAGCGTCCAATCCACAGGTGGACGTGGTGTTCATAGGTCCCTATGACCTGTCAATTTCTCTTGGAGTGCCCGGTGGATTCGATACCACTAAGTTCACCGATGCCGTCGAGGCGATCTTCGAGGCTGCACAAAGGCACGGTTCTACACCGGGGATATACACTCACGGTTACGAGGACACAAAGAAGTGGAGCGACATGGGAGCCAGATTCTTTGAAGGGACGGATGAGTTGGGAATGTTGCACCGTGCTGCAAGATCCCTTGCGGAAGATTTTCGAAGGGCAATTCCCGAATAAAGTAGATAAGGGTACCTGTTCCAACCTAAACCCTTCCTAAACCCTCATTGTACGCAAAGCGAGGTCTCTCAGATTGCTTCGTCAGACAGATAAGGACGACCTCTTTGCTGTGGCGGATGGTAACAAACCACGAAATGGTCTGATCCATTACACCTGCGTGTTCATAATGCGGTTGGGAGGATAGACATTATTGGCTGTTCACTTGCGCAATGCCGGAACGCAAAAGGACTCGCAACTTCCCTGATAGTCTCTGAACTGTAATTGCCAGCGAAAGGATCCCCAAAAAGCACTGAATAACTTTTGGGGGAAAGCCAGGCAATCTCACTTAGACTGTCTTTCCCCTCACCTATCTACCCTAGTTTTGTCCTGTCAAATCTTGAAAATAGTGCCCAATCCAGAAAAAAGACTTGACAAACTGTCTTAATTCTCTTAAGCTTTAGATTAGTGATTTTGGAAATACCTCACAATTGGCATTCTTCCACAGGTACTCCGTAACTTCACCGATCAATTCTTCTCTCGGTTTCCTATAGAACTAAACTATTCCGAAATAATACCGATATATATAGTTGAACCATCCAACAGCAGTGTGCAAGTTTGTCTTTCAAAGGCACGAGATCCCTTTTGTCTATCAAAGGCACGGTATCCCTGTGCTGTTGTGTGCGCTTGTCATCTCATCTAATTTTAGTAACCCCGCAGGAGAGTTATGTCCCCTACTATAAACATGGAAAACCTGGACATTGCAGAGCTCCAGCAAAAGAGCATCATTGAACTGAACGAACTGGCAGACGAGCTCCAAATACCGGGACACAGCGGACTCAGAAAGCAGAATCTGATATTTTCGATCCTGCAAACGAAGACGGAGCAGAATGGTCTCATCTTTGCAAAAGGAGTCCTTGAGGTTCACGAGGACGGCTACGGCTTCCTCCGCTCGCCCAGTTCCAACTATCTTCAGGGCCCCGGCGATATCTACGTAGGTCACTCCCAGATCAAACGCTTCAACCTCAGAACTGGCGACACCGTCTCCGGTCAGATACGTCCGCCCAAAGAGAGCGCAGGTGAGAAATACTACGCTCTTTTGAGAGTCGAAGCTACAAATTTTGAAGACCCTGAAGTCGCCAAGTATAAGCCCCTTTTTGACAACCTTACGCCTGTACATCCTAACGAGAGAATAAAGCTTGAACGGGATCCCAAAGAGTATTCCACGCGCATAATAGATCTTCTGTGCCCCATCGGGAAAGGACAAAGGGGCCTTATTGTAGCGCCCCCCTTCACAGGCAAGACAGTGCTCTTACAACAGATCGCAAACAGCATCACAACAAACGATCCCGACATGATCCTGATTGTTCTTCTAATAGACGAACGTCCTGAGGAAGTCACCGACATGCAGCGTTCTGTTGACGGAGAGGTCATAAGCTCCACATTCGATGAGCCCGCTACAAGACACGTCCAGGTCGCCGACATGGTCATAGAAAAAGCCCGAAGACTCGTGGAGCATAAGAAAGACGTGGTCATACTCCTGGACAGCATTACGCGCCTGGCCAGGGCTCATAACACAGTCACTCCCCACAGCGGGAGGATACTGACAGGTGGAGTGGACGCCACAGCTCTCCTTGGTCCCAGAAAATTCCTAGGCGCTGCTCGGAAGATTGAAGAAGGAGGCAGCCTTACAATAGTCGCCACCGCTCTTATTGAGACCGGAAGCAGAATGGACGAAGTCATTTTCGAAGAGTTCAAGGGGACGGCAAATATGGAGCTTAAACTCGACAGAAAGCTCTCCAATCGCCGCATCTTCCCCGCTATAGATGTGACGCAGTCTTCGACAAGAAAAGAGGAACTCCTGATGACCGACTACGAGCTCAATAGAGCCTGGATACTAAGGAAAATCCTCAACCAGATGCCGCCTCCGGAGGCCATCGAACTCCTCCTTAGAAAGATAAGTGCTACGCAAAGCAACAACGAATTTTTGGAAATTATGAATGAGTAATGGGGCACACAGAGGTCGAAGTTTTAAACTGTTAAAACTTTTTCGCCAAGAAGTTCTTCGATACTTTTTGGGTCTCCGTGAAAGGAGAATCTCGTAGTGAAAAAAGATATTCATCCTCAATATATAGAGACCACAATATCCTGCGCCTGCGGGAATAGCATAACGACGCGCTCCACAGTTCCCAACTTGAGAGTTGAAATCTGTGCTGAGTGCCATCCCTTCTACACAGGCAGGCAGAAGCTTGTGGACTCGACAGGCAGAGTCGAAAGATTCAAGCGTAAGTACGGAATGAACAAGGAAGAAAAGACAGAAGCGGAGTAAGCTCCAGATAGCTGATCTCAAAATGAGCTTCCTTACTCTCAGCTGGAGGTGACCCTCACGGCGCTCAAAGCCGCGCTTGGGAGGATCGTTACTAACCCGAATAATTTACACAAAAGGGCCGTGTATTAATTAAGGGATTGTATTATATTATAGTTATGTTGTTTAAGCGCCTTCGGTGTCATTGCGAGCCGAGGGCGAAGCAATCCCTCCGATAGATTTAATCGGGGGTTACTGTGGTAGATGTAATACTCTCCGGCTCTCATTGGAGACCACTATAAAACCTTGAGATTGCTTCCCCGATAGACTTAATCGGGGACCGCTTTGCTCCTCGCAATGACTCCATCAAGTTTATGAATTAATCGGGCTAAAAAGGGCACAGGAAGTGTTTGAAAAACTTCATAAAATAGAGGAACACTACGAAAAGATAGAAAAACTCCTGGGTGAACCCCAGGCTGTGAATGACCACAACCGCTATCAGGAGCTGGCCAAGGAGTATAGTGACCTGGGCAGGACTGTCTCAGTCTACAGGGAACATAAGTCCGTCTCAAATGACCTTTTAGAAGCCAAGGAGATTCTCAAAGATTCTCAAGATGGTGAGCTTGTGGAACTTGCCCGTGTAGAAGCTGAAGAATTGAAGGAAAAGGAAAAGCGGCTTGGAGAAGAACTCAAGATTCTCCTTATATCTAAAGATCCCGCTGATGAGAAGAACGCTATAGTCGAAATAAGAGCTGGAACCGGTGGGGAAGAGGCAGCCCTATTTGCGGCGGACCTCTACAGGATGTACTCCAGATATACGGAAAACAGAGGATGGCAGATCGAACACATAAGCTCACACCCGACGGGAATAGGTGGATTTAAGGAGATCATCTTTTCGGTCTCGGGCAAAAACGCCTATGGCGATCTGAAATACGAAAGTGGGGTCCACAGAGTTCAAAGGGTCCCCCAAACAGAATCGAGCGGGCGCATCCACACGTCCGCAGCCTCCGTCGCAATCCTCCCCGAAGCTGAGGAGGTGGATGTCGAAATAGACCCTGAAGACCTCAAAATAGACTTCTTTCGCTCCTCAGGCCCCGGAGGTCAGAGTGTTAACACCACAGATTCAGCGGTCAGAATCACGCACCTTCCTACAAACGTCACCGTCCAGTGCCAGGATGAGAAATCCCAGCATAAGAACAGAGCAAAAGCCCTCAAAGTCCTCCGCTCCAGACTCCTGGATGCTGCTACCAGAGAACAACAGGAAAAACTTTCGTCCGACAGGAGAAGACAGATCGGGACAGGAGACAGGAGCGCAAAGATCAGAACATACAACTTTCCTCAAAACAGAGTTACCGACCACAGGATCAATCTGACGCTCCACAAGCTCGAGGGCATCCTTGAAGGTGCAATTGATGAACTTGTAGACGCTGTGCGCATAGCTGACCAAGCCGAGAAGATAGCGCAATTAGACGATGGCGGAGAATAAGAACTTCTCCACGATTGAATCTATCCGGGATGCCCTCAACAATGCAATCCAGTTTTTAAGTTCCCGAGACATTGAAAGTCCCCGGCTCAATGCAGAGAGGCTCCTTTGTCATGTTCTGGACGTTGACAGTTCGTTTGCTCTCTACCTTGAGCCCGATAGTATTCTATCTCAGAACGAACTGGACTCTTATCATTATCTACTCAATAAAAGGATTAAAGGGATTCCACTCCAGTACATCGTTGGGAAGACGGAGTTTATGTCCCTTCCCTTCAAAGTCGAGTCCCCGATCTTAATCCCGCGCCCTGAGACTGAAATTCTCGTAGAAACCGTCCTCGACAGATTCAAAGGCAAAGAGAGTCGTCTACTTCTGGCAGCCGACATAGGTACAGGAGCAGGAAACATAGCTGTATCCCTTGCCCGCTACATCCACGGCATCCACATCTACGCCACAGACATATTCCTCCCATCTCTCAGACTTGCCCGATACAATTCCCGACTCAACGATACCGCCTTTAAAATAACGTTCCTTCACGGCGACCTTTTCGATCCCTTCAAAAGATACGACCTCCAGAACAAATTTGACCTTATAATCTCCAATCCTCCATACGTAAGGAGGTCGGATATACCGCACCTTCTCGCCGAGATAAGAAATCACGAATCCCATAGAGCCATTGACGGCGGATACGACGGACTCGACTTCTACAGGAGGCTTATCCCCCAGTCCCTTGAATACCTCAAATCCGGCGGGATCCTCGCCTTAGAGATAGGGTTAGGACAGTCAGAATCCGTATTCCAGATAATCAGAGACCTCAAAGTGGTGCGACCACTTCGTGCTTTTACCCCTCCAAAGATCGTCAAGGACTTCAATGGGATAGATAGGGTTGTCCTGGCGCATAAGATCTGAAGAATTCCCTTTACATCATGCCCGATTTTCCGTATCGTTTAAATGTGGGGACAAGCTTACCTGGCCCCTATGAATCTCCCATTTCGAAAGCGGAAAGCCGACCATAGAGGTCCACACTCTGATCCTCAATCCGAAGACCCTAAATGCCAACGGAGTGGTCACACCACTTGAAAAGAGTTGTAGTCACAGGCATCGGACTCGTCACGCCCTTGGGATGTTCAAAAGAGATAGTCTGGAAGAACGTCTCACAGGGAATCTCAGGCATCTCCCATCTGAAATGGGCGAAATACCCCTTCCCCGTCAAAATCGGAGCACAGGTTGGTGATTTTGAACCCGATCCCGGCGATAGCGGATATGATCGCTTTATCCAATTTGCCCTATCGGCAGCAAGACAGGCAGTAAAAGACGCAGGGCTTGCCCCCGATAGATTCAATCGGGGACTTGCCTTAGACTCCGATTCGAAAGAGCGCACAGGCGTCCTTATCAGCTCCAGCAAAGGCGGCGTATCCACCTTCGAAAAATATCACTCCCGCCTTTTGGGATCTGGCCCTTCATCGATTCCGAAAAACCTCTGGTTCAACATAAACCAGGCGTCCGCCTCTCAAGCTGTATCTAAACTTCTATCATCCCCGATAGATTCAATCGGGGATGATCGACGTTTAGAGGGACCTTCCTACGGCATAGTATCTGCGTGCGCCACCGGAGCTCATTCCATCATCTCGGCATCCCACCTGATAAGCGAGGGAAGAGCCGACTTAATGATAGCCGGGAGCAGCGACGCCTCCTTGACTCCCCTGATATTAGGGGGCTTCAGCAAGATGGGAGCGTTATCCCAAAAAGCCTCCCGCCCATTTGATGCCGAAAGGGACGGATTCGTCCTCGGTGAAGGATGCGGCATCGTCGTCTTGGAATCCTTGGAGGGAGCGAAAAGGCGGAAGGCCAGTATCTATGGAGAGATACTTTCTACCGTGGCAATGTCTGAAGCCCATCACGTATCAGCTATCGAACCCGGAGGAAAGACTATAGGTCGAGCTGTCCAACTCGCTATACAGAGGGCTGATCTCTCCGCGAAAGATATAGATTATGTTAACGCTCATGCGACAGGGACGGTAGAAGGGGATATAGCTGAAACTTTAGCCATGAAAAGAGCGCTGGGAGAAAATGCCTACAGTGTAGCCATAAGTTCGACCAAATCTATGATGGGGCATCTACTGGGGGCCGCTGGGAGCGTCGAGTTTATCGTATCTTTACTCTGTATGGAAAACAACTACGTCCATCCAACTATAAATCTGGAAAATATAGATCCCCAATGCGACCTCGATTATACACCCAACGAAGGTGCCGCCAGGACCTTAAAAAATATAATGTCCCTGTCTTATGGCTTTGGAGGACATATCGCTGTTCTGATAGCGGGCAAGCCTTTCAGTATATAGTAATTAACCAGCAGAATTGCAGCTAGTACATTGCGATCTTCGCGTCATTACTGTATAGTTGATGCATGCTCATCCGTCGTTGCTGCGACAGTAAGAAATTTCGGAGACTTTCTACTGGCCAGAGACGATGCTAGCGGTGTGGTTTAACCAGAAGGTTTACCGAAACCAGCTGGCAGAAAACCAGAGTGTCTCCCTATTGGAGGGGCGGGCCGGTAGCGTTTTCTCTTTAGGTGTATCAGCAATTACTATTGAGATTCCCAGTGCCTTTAGATCCTAAGACGATTCAACGATGGTTTAGAATCCCTAGAGTGACAATCTACGATCAGTAGGCAAAGGAACTCTTAACTCTCTTAGGACAGATTGAGATGGATGAGACTATCTTTGGTGGTAGGCGATCTGGTAAGTGAGTTCGGGTAGCTTCAGGAAGACGTATGTTCTTTGGCATCTACCAGAGAAAAGGCCGTGTTCATCACAACCTTTACATACTCACCCTCATTTTGGCTGCAGCTTCGTCACCTTGAGTCTGTACTTACTTATGAATGCGGCAATGTCCCATCACGAAGGTCCACCGCAGCGAATTCGTCGAACGACCAGAATCTCACTTGAGCTCCACCTTCTGCAGATCGCGCCGTGGGAGGATGAGGCTGACCGCCGTTCCCACCAGGATGCTCACCGTCAGCGACACCGGTCCAATCCACTGAAAGCTGATCGGGTCGACGCACGTCTTCCAAGGTTCGCCGCTGACCGGGTCGATCTTGGTAATGACTTCCACGTTAAACATTGCCGGATCAACACCGAATTGCGTGTGTAGCCAATAGACCAGCGGACCGGAAAAAGCGATCAACGCTGCGGAAACGATTGCCAGCACTGTTCCGATCCAGACCCCCGGCGCCGTCGCACGCCGCACGAACAGGGCGAAAAAGAAGAGCCCGAAAATGGGTGCCGTCAGCAGGTTGACCGTCTTGTTCGTCATGGCCGTAATGTTGCCGGGGATGTATCCCATGTAGGAGCTGCCCAGCACCACAGTCAGGCCAATGCCCAGCGCCAACAGCCGCGCCACGAGCACGTGACCCTTTTCGGTTCTTGGCTTCAAGCCGAATCGATCCAGAAAATCGGTCATGACGACAGCCGTGACCGAGTTGACTCCCGAATCGATACTCGACATGGCCGCCGCGAACATCGCCGCGACGACTAGCCCGGACACGCCCATGGGAAGATAAAAGGCAATGTAGTGCGGAAATAGATCATCGGCGTTGGCTTTCAGGTCCATGCCCTCCGGCAGATCACCGGAATTCGCTTGAAAGTAGCCCAACAGAGCGAATCCGACCAAGGTCAGCGTCAACCCGACGATCACGCCAACCGTCAGTTGCGTGGCCACTGCTCGGCGGGCCGCGCGGGGATCAGTCGTCGCCATAAAACGCTGGATGACCGTCTGATCCCCGCCAGCAGTACAAACGTACCAAGTAAGAACCGAAAGGATGGTACCAACACGGTGACACGGGTCTGTGGATCAAAGCTGAAGAAGGGCTGCGTATCCCAATTCGGGTGCCAAGTGGTGGGGAACCACCCCAATCCACCAAGACTCCAGCTGACGGTCAGAAGCACCAACAAGGCACCGCCAAAAAGCAGCATGGTTTGCATGAAGTCGGTTACCACGATCGCCCGAAGACCACCCAGTGTGGTGTAGATCACCGACACCACTCCGGTTACAAGCACGATCAACCGTATCCATTTGGGATCAACGCCCATCATCACCGTAAGTGCCTTGGCGGCCAGATAAACCAGCAGCGTCATCCAGAACAGACGCAGCGTAATGAACATCACCGCGCCTAACAGGCGTATACTCAACCCCAGCCTTTCTTCCAGCAACTCGTAGGCGCTGGTGACGCGGTGTCGCATATAAACTGGCAGCAGGACGTGCGCTATGATGAAATAGATCAGCGGGTAGCCTAACAGGCTGAACAGAATAACCGGTCCTTTGCCAGCGCTCTCGCCGGGGATCGACAAGTAGGAGATCGTGCTCAACAGCGTTGCGAACAGCGAAACGCCTATCAGGAGCGAGTTTATGTTGCCTCCACCGACGAAATACTCCTCGGTGGAATTCTGTTTGCGGCTGAAGTAGACTCCCAGACCGATCGTGGAAATCGCGTAAATTGCGATCAGCACCCAATCCAGGGGCTGCAGGCCGACAGTTCTTATCACGGTCACTTGAGCCACCGCCTCGTCTGCCAAGGCCGAGTCACCTGAGAGCTCCAAGAAAGCAGCACACAGGGCAAGAGGGTGTTTTAATACCTTAAAAGAGAGGCCCGCACCCCACCGAAACCTGGACAATGCCTGGCTCCAAACACCGTCGAAACAGCATAGATTTAATCGTGCAGGTAATTTCATGGGTGCAACGAGCCGGTAAGTCTTGATAGGGGAAATGATCACAAATCTAACAGTCAATTCCCAGTGGGGAAACCCTGGGCGTAGCGGTCCCCCAATCGCTCCACTCCGGTTGCCAACCTCGTTACGGAGCCGTTACGCCGTTGCCGTTCACAGGTGTTATTCCTAACCTTTGTTGGCGAGCGCCCTCTGCGGAAGTTCACGGCGAAATCGAGACTGGCATGGAACAAAACGGTCACTCTCTCCTCTAATCCGACATTCCCCATATCAAATTTATAAGGGATTATAATTAGCTAGCATCTTGTTCGTGAATGAATATTGCCACTTTTACATTTTTCAACAAGTACTTTTTTCAATCAAAATAGCATTCTCCTCTGAATTATTACTTTCTTTTGTGCTTATATCTTCCAATTAGAGACACCTCTCAATGGAGACATGTGCACCGGAATTGACAGTTGTATGCTGACCAGTCCTGCTCGCCATGTACAGGGCTTTCGGAACTGTCCAAATCCAGAATGATTCGTCCCTTCTTGAATCCACAGTCCACTTATATCTGACAGCCTGTTGAGATTTTCGAGCAGCGCCAGTATCTCTGTATTTATGCTTTCACCCTCTGCATGATCAATATCTATCCGTATATAGTATAAGATGTTCTGGGGACTTTACAAACATTTTTGGGGTCTAAGATGGGGAATGGCGAATAAATGGTATTGAAGAGTTTTGATAGTGCGCCAAGCATTGGGTCTATCACTGCCGAGGTGTGCCAACTCACTATTTCCATCTCTACCGAAAGGAGGTACAATGGCGATTAAATCTTCGTAACGAATACCTTAGTAAAACTGCTTCGAAGGTTACTTAATCAGCAAATTGTCAAAGAGCAAGTTTAGTTCAACCTTAATCGTGTATGACCTATTGTTTAACCCAATTGAAATTGCTCGATGGTTGAGATCGCTTCGCTGACCTTCGACTCGCTCCGGGCTTCTCCGATAGATTCAATTGGGGACTCTAAATGACATAGCTTGTTGAAATCTTTGGGTGTTGCGCGCTGGAAACCCCCGACCCCGTCGGAGACGCAACGCGGAACAAATCTAACCTGAATAATTCACAAAAAAAGGCCGTGTATTAATTAAGGGATTGTATTATATTATAGTTATGTCGTTTAACCACCTTCGGTGTCATTGCGAGCTGAAGGCGAAGCAATCTCGATTCTGTGGTAGCTGTAATACTCTCCGGCTCTCATAGGAGACCACTATAAAACCTTGAGATTGCTTCCCCGATAGACTCAATCGGGGGCCGCTTTGCTCCTCGCAATGACTCCACCAAGTTTATGAATTAATCGGGCTAATGATTTTCTGAAAACTCGTAAGAAAACTCCACGTTCCGAACCACAAGAACTATCAGAATTGTCGGGTAAAGGCACATGGTATCCACCCTTGATAAAGATAGAGAGAAGAGAGTCAAGGATCAAGACTGGGA
>CBDEFO010000003.1:0-461973 GCA_965237525.1 Candidatus Latescibacterota bacterium
GTCGTAGTGGGCTCCACGCAAAAAATACAAAAGGCGCCGATCCTGATCTTATTGAAAATATGGAGTTTATTGACGTTCCGCACATCCAGATTTCCTCCACTGACATACGCCGCCGGATCAGACAAAAAGAGCCGATAAGATATATGGTCGCCGATCAGGTCTTGAACTATATAAAGAGCAGGAAGCTCTATTCAAGGTGATGCTAGAAATACCGATAACCTACCTTAGATCCTCAATCTTCTCCTGATCAAAGCTTTCTCCTCCTCATAAAAGAACCCGAAAGCTCCTAACAGCAGGAAATACCCCCCGAGCAATCCGATCTTAAAACCTGTATTAAATAAACTGCCCGATGCTCCGCCCTCCACCAGCAGGATAACCCCTACAACAAGGACTACGGCTCCTGACAGGGCTATCTTGAGGATCCGGTCGAACTCATAGACGATACGATAGACCCTGTGCGTTACAGCGTAAAGAGAGCCTGCCATAACTGCGTAAGCCGCCAAGGTCGATAGAGCCCGCCCCCATCATTCCGATAATCGGTATCAAAACTATGTTCAAAACTACATTTATCAACGCCCCTCCTCCAGTGATAAACGGAAGGTAACCTGTCTTGTCTTTTATAAACACGCCTGCCATCAGATTGATATAGACGCCGTAGAACGTGTAAGCCAGACAGACTACAGGTATCACCTTCCAGCCCCTTGTGTAGTCTGTGAGGGGATCAGGAGTCGGAAGAAAGCGTACGATGTCCCGTGCAAAGACCGACGTTGCTAGCATCACAAAGACCGAGGCTAAAATGAAATACGTCATCACCCTTGCGTAAACGCTCTTTGCCTCCTCAGTATCTGGAGCATTCGCATTTTGTGACAGCGATAGAAAAAAGGTCGGCCAAGCCAAGCTGAACGCCCTTGCCAAAAATAACGATACCAAACCCAACTTATAGCATACTGAATAGATTCCGACCTCTTCTAAATTTAGAAACCTTCGGAGAAGATATCTGTCCGAAACCTCGATAATCATCACACAAAAGACCGAAGGGACAAAGACCAGCCCGAACTTGAGGAGCTTCTCCAGCCAGACGATGGAGACGTAAGGTCTAAGATAGTTGGCTACGAAGGGAAAAGAGACCAAAAACACGAGGGCAGAGGTAATAATGTTAGCTTCAAATACCGCATCTACCTCTCTTCTGAGGGTCACAAGATATATATTGAGCGCAAGGCTGGAAAAGAGCTTAAGGAGTGTGATGATAGTATACGTGCCGGACCTCTCTTGCGCTCGGAGGACGACCATGCACATAGAGGACAATGTGTCTAAAAAGAGTATAACTGCAACCATCCTTACAAGATGGTCCCATCCGGGGACTCCGAAGAGGATGTTCCCCACCGACTCGGAAGATCTCCACAGCACCAGCGATAGGATGGCCGATACGAGAAGCAGAAAGGTAAATTCTGTGCTGAGTATCCTCATGCGATCGTCCTTCTCCACATCACCTGCAAAATAGCGAAGGACAGCGTAGTTCATCCCTAACGTGTAAAAGATGCCCGCGAACGCCGCCAGGGAAAATGCCAGTGTCATCGCTCCTATCACCTCACGGGAAAACACCGACGTGTACAGGGGCAGGAGAATTAGTCCAATAGCGCGCCCTGCCGTATCTCCAATGCCGTAGACGGCCGTGTGCCGCGCCAATCCTTTTATCTTTTCAAACATGAGTTTGTGCAGATCGCTCTGCAGCGGTCGCAATGACATTATTGAAATGGGGCATGTAAGGCGCTCTAACGCTGGATCGAAAGGTGAGGACTCTTCCTATAGAGTGCGGATGACGGCTATCTTGCCTGTGACGAAGTTCCCCTCGGTATCTGTAACAGTGAAGAAATAGACGCCCGATCCGACGAAGAACCCCGATTCGTTCAAACCGTCCCACGTGACATCTTCGCCCAGAGGGCCCTGCACGCCAATAGAACGCACTACCTGGCCAGATGAGGTAAATATCTCGATTTGAGATCCACCTGCCAGACCCTCAAAAGTCAGCACTCTACCACTTCGGCCCACTATGAAGGGATTCGGGAAGACCTTGACTTGAACTGTCATCTCCTTTCCTCCCAATGTCCTGAGCTTGCTTACTCCCCCCAGAGTACCTATAAAAAGCTCCCCCGTCTTATCGTTGAAGATTAGGGATTTGACCCTGTTATCCACAATCCCGCTATTTGAAGTGTTAAAAACTATCGGTGATCCGCCGTCTGCGGGGATCTGAACTAAACCACCATCTGTGCCGATCCATTTGTTATTCTTCCCATCCACCTCGATCACGTTAATAGCATTTGAAGGCAGGCCGTCATCGGTGGTATAGACCCTTGTCTTTCTCGGATCTACGGCAAATTGCTTCTGTACTCTGGAATATGAGCCTGTTATCGCACTGACGCCGTTGTCTGTACCTACCCAAACCGTTCCGAGCCTGTCCACCTTTATATCACTGATCTTGTTGCTCGGAATGTCGTCGGGATTGGTTGCAGTATTGAACACGATAAAGACCTCATCCCCCTTTTCGAAGGGAGTCCCTCCATCGTCGAAGAGGAAGATTCCAGACGTGAAAGTGCCGATCCATTTGATGTTGTCGAGAGCTATATCTATCGACCTGAGTTCAGACTGGGGATCAGGGATGCCATCTAACGGCGTGTAAAGGGCATGTCTTCCTCCAGATAGGCTCTCGAAGACCGCGAGTCCCACATTAAAGTTCAAAATCCATATATTGCCTACGTTGTCGCTGATAATATCGTTTGTCACTACAAATTCCGGAGACCCGGGCCTGAAAGGCCTCAAAATGCTGTTGCTCTCATCAAATCGGGCTACTTTCTGACCCTTATTTGTCACGACAGTTACTCCTCCTCCCCAGCTTCCCGCCCATATATTATTCTCTTTATCCACCTCTACCGCCACTATCGCCCTTTGGGCGCCTCGTAGGTTGTCTAAAAACTGCACCCAGTTCCTCCCGTCGAACCGTCTGATCCCGTTCAATGTCAGATCCTTTTCGTCAGAGCAGGCCCAAAGGGAACCGTCTTGGTCTATCGTAAGATCGGTAAAGTGGTTCAAATCGGGACCGTTCGGCACAAATGTTCTGCTCTCTACTCCAAAGACAAACTTCAGGAGTCCATTGCCCTTCGTGCCAAGCCACAGTGCTCCATCTGGACCGACCGCAAATGCGGTGGCCTCAACACCGTTGAGCTGAGTTCCCTCGGTCCAGACATCTTCGCTCTTCTCAAAGATTTTGGTCATCCTGCTGAAGGTCACTCCAGCCACCGAATACTGCCGCCTGGATGCCACCGCCACTAATGATCCTGCTGCTGAGTATACCCCTATAAGATTGGATCTATCTCTTGGATCTGACAGTCCAGGGATCGTAAGAACCTTATATCTTGTCCCCACAACAGACACCTCCGTTACCGTCCATATCGACTTTTTTCCGCTGACAAAGACCGTCGAATCGATCAAAACAGCATCACGGGAGTTTATGTTCCTGGACTTCCAGCTTAGAGGATCCTTAAGGTTAGGCTTAGTCAGATCCGCCCAGGCGAATCCCTCTTCGGACCCGGCCCATAGCTTCCCTAGAAGGACACTCAAGAATAGAATCTCCGGGTCCTTTTCGAGTCGTCCCAACTGACGGTAGTTCTCCTTTATCTCCTCTTTATCGGGCAGAAAGACGCTTATGCCCTGTTCTGTCCCCACAAAGAGCTTGTTCTGATAAGAGAAGATGGCATTGACCCTGACACCCTCAAAATCCTTGATGGTCTCCTCGAACCTTTCCGACTCCAAGGAGAATCTGCTCAATCCGTTGCCAGCGGTTCCGAACCAGATATTTCCTCGGTCGTCCACATCAATAGATAAGACTCTGTTGCCTGCCAGGCCGTCGAGGTTCGTATATTGCGCAGTAAACTCCTCCTTTGCTAGATCAAACTTGAAGACGCCCCCGTTGGTGGCGCCCCATATTGCACCATCTTGTACGACAAGGTCATTTATTTCGTTCATACTCGTGAAATTGGTCCACGTCTGCCCAAAGGAAGACTTCCATCCCATCAGACCTAAGGCTATAAAGATCACGCTTGAGCAGAATATTCTCGTAACTACTTCGAATCCACTGCGAGCCTTCAGCATAGAGCTTCTTCCCCCTTTGTTCTCCTGCTCCGTTTAAGGGAGTCTGCAAGCAGATATACGACAAGCATAATGCTTAAAGCCACACAAGTTTTAGAAAAGACGTTTCCGTACTCTGTAAAAAATGTCTCCCCTTTTTGGGGGGAGATATTTTGAGCTATCATCGCAGGTTCGAAGATCAGAGTCTCTTTGTACTTCCTCCCGTACGGGTCTATAAAAAGCGAGACCCCCGTATTGGCGCACCGCGCAATCCATATTCTGTTTTCAATTGCCCTGAAGATGGATATCTGGGCGTGCTGATAGGGCGCAGATGACTTTCCAAACCAGGCATCGTTCGTGATGTTCACTAAAAATGAGGCGTCCCTCTTTACAAAGTCCCTCACAAGATCGGGGAAGACGGACTCAAAACATATCAAAGTCGAAAAGTTCCCCTTGGCAAAAGAAAAGAGAGTCAGCTCCTGGCCCCGTTCAAAGTTGGATTCGTCCCATTCGGATCCTCCAAGGTTTCCCCATCTGATTCTGCCCATAAACGGAAGAAGGCCTCTAAAGGGAGTGGTCTCGGAGACAGGCACCAACTTTATTTTATTATATCCTTGTAACACTTTTGTATCGGGCTGGAAAAGGAACGCAGAGTTATACGACTCCTCCTTTTCAGGCTCATAGTCAGGTGCCCCTGTCAGTATAGGTACTCCCAGAGAATCAGATAGAAAATGGACAATATTTCTGTATTTCCCGTTTGAGCGTATGTAACACGGCGTTGCCGTCTCGGGCCATATTATCAGATCGGGATTTTGGGATGCTGCTTCGATCGTCATCTGGCCTAAGATCTCAAACGACCGGTCCCTTCCGTTCAGACCCCATTTGACTTCGGGGGGGATATTTGGCTGAACGATCGCTATCCTTATACCCCTTCCTTCCTCCTTTTCTGTAACATCATCCGGAATCCTGACGACCCCATAAATATAAGGGAGGACAAATAGAGCGGCTACTGTGCACAAAAGGAGAATCACTCTCCTTTTGTTGTACATGTTGGCAATTAAAGAGAAGATAACTACATTTACCGTTACAATCCAGAATGAGACGCCATGGACACTCGTTATATCCGCAAACTGTATGAGTCTAAGATAATATGTCTGTGTGTTCCCTAAAGCTGTCCAGGGAAATCCCAAATCGCCGAAGGACATGAGATATTCTATAGCTGTCCAGACGAAAGGGATCACCCCTACCCCTCTGTATCCGAAAGTCCTGAGGATCAAGGCAGAAAGCAAGCAGAAGACGCCCATATAGATTGCTAAAACAAACGCAGCGGCGAACGTCCCGATCAGTGTTATCCACGAAATCCAGTACAGGGTTCCCAGGTTGAAGGCGATTCCACTTACGAATCCTAGAAGGAAGGCTTGCCTTGGGTCTCTTCCATCTATCGCCACCAAGAGCGGCACTAATCCGAGATGAGCCAAAAAGCCTGTCCAAAATGGAGGGAACGATAGGGTAAGAAGAAATCCCGATATTAGCGCAAGAACTATGTGCATGACACTGACATTCCCGCTTCGCTTTACCCCAAGCTGTACCTCCTTCCCCGAGATTCTCATCTGCTCCTTCTTTTCCGATATCTCCAGAGGGCTGTGGCATATACTCACGAGATTGACATTCTACTGTCAAAAGATGCATAAGCTGCGATCAACTCTCTATTATGCCGCCTCCTAACAATATGTCACCATCGTAGAAGACAGCCGACTGTCCCGGCGTAATAGCCTTTTGTGATTCTTCCAATTGGACAGATACCCTTTCGTCCCCTAAGACTGTGACTACCCCCGGGGCACCTTCGTTCCCATATCTGATCTTGACCCTAGCTTGGATAGAACCTTGGGGAGGATCTATGGAAATCCAGTTTGTATAAGCTGCAGTAAACTCACTTTGCCTGAGATCTTCCACATCCCCGATCCTCAGAGTATTGCTCTGGACATCTATATCGGTAACATAAACAGGCTTCCCAAGCGCAATTCCTACCCCTTTCCGTTGGCCTACAGTATAGAACGACACTCCCATGTGACGGCCCACAATCTGTCCATCTTTGTCGACTATCTGCCCATTTTGAAGTGAGGCGGGAATGCTGTCCATCCTTTTTGCCCTTTCCAGCAGAAGATTTCTGTAATCGCCATCGGGCACAAAACATATCTCCTGGCTTTCAGCCTTGTGGGCTGTGTTGAGGCCGAGATCTTCGGCTATTTTGCGCGTCTTTTCCTTGGTCTGTCCACCTAAGGGGAATAGTGTCCTTTTCAACATCTCCTGTCTCAAACCCCACAAGAAGTACGACTGATCCTTCGTTTTATCCAGCCCGCATCGGATAGAAAATCTCCTCTCCCTTGCTATTTGAGCATAGTGACCAGTAGCTATCCTGTCGGCTCCAAGCTCCCGGGCCTTCCTGAGGAGACTTCCCCATTTTATCTCGTTGTTGCATACTACACAGGGATTTGGCGTGCGTCCATTTATATATTCATTTATAAAGTTATCTACGACAGCCCTGTTGAACTGCTCCCTGAGATCTATCACATAGTGCGGAATACCGATTTTACGGCACACAGAGCTAGCGTCCTTTACGGAGTCTACGGAACAGCACACGCTATGTGACCCACTGTCAAAGTCCCAGAGCTGCATGGTTATGCCCACCACATCGTACCCCTGCTCCTTTAACAGAGCCGCTGCAACTGAGCTATCGACTCCACCGCTCATTCCCACGACTATTCTGTTGTTATGTCTATTCTCCATTTCCATTCTCAACAAGCCTAAGGACCAACGAATCCGAAAGAACGGTCAAAAAAATATAACAGCAGGCAGAGCTTTTGTCAAATACAATTTCCTCTCATGCCGCCTGCACATATCTTATTACAATGCCATTTTACAGATTAATTACTCCTTGACAAAGTGTTGGGCATTGGTTATTTTAGCCTGTAGATATGTCGCCATGCGATTTTGCCGGGGTGGCGAAACTGGTAGACGCAAGGGACTTAAAATCCCTCGTGACATAATCACATACGGGTTCGAGTCCCGTCCCCGGCACTAATAAGAAAATAAGCGCTTATGGTCGAAAACTTCTAAGCGCTTTTCTTGTAGCTTCTCTCGTACATTCAGGATAATATCAAGCCCCTAACTTTGATTCGGAAAGGTAGCGTCTAAATGATGCTGATGAGATGTCCTTCAAGATGTACTTAACCTTTAAGGAGTAGCCTCATGAGACGTGAATTAATTCCCCTAACTTACTTAATAACATAGAGGTTATCTATATTTACGTGAAACAACGACAGAAAGCACTCGGGGGATGACCTTGTTTATTTGGTGTCTTCAAGGTCGCTTCGGTAGTTGAGATAACTTCACCTATTTCTTGGCTTGTTGCTACCCCGGTAAAGCGCCCACCACGCCTCGACCCTATCAGGAGATCCGATCCCGAAGGAGACATGACGCATACCTCGCCAAGGCTTTTCCAACAGCTTTTTCTCCATAAGTGCAACAGATTCTTGAAAATGTAACCTTTCCACATCGTAATGGACATGCAACGAAAACACTTGACATGGTAAGGTTAAAGAGTTATTATAGGTGGACGTTCAGATGCTTTGGCAATCCTAAATTGCTGTTCCGGTAATCGAACCTATCGTTATGCTATCTAAGCTCTCAAAATTACAGGTCGCAATAGATTACAGATACGCCTTTTCCTTCAAGAGGATGTTCAACTTCCTCAAGGTCGTCTCTTCGATGGCTATATCCAGATTAACAGGGATGAATATAGTGTGGGGATATCCATTGATGCTAATGATCGAACCCACCAATATCTGCAATTTGAAATGCCCCCTATGTCCTTCCGGGAATGGGGGTCTGACCCGTGCAAGGGGTACTATGGGATTGGACGAATTTAAAGGGATCGTAGACGAAATGGCAGATTACCTGATCCTGCTGATGCTCTGGAACCAGGGAGAGCCGTTCATAAATAGGGAATTTACAGAGATGATCAGATATGCCAAGTCGAAGGCCATTCCCACTATAACCAGCACAAATGGTCATTTCTTAAGAAAAGCCCAAGATGCTGAAGATGTCGTCAAGTCCGGGTTGGATGAAATAATTGTATCCCTTGATGGAGCCACTCCCGAAAGCTATGCGATCTACCGCAAAGGAGGGGACTTCAACAGGGTCATCCAGGGAGTCAAAAACCTGTGTCAGTCCAAGAGGAGACTTAAAAGCAGAACGCCTATAATAAATCTCCAGTTCATCGTTATGAGACACAACGAAAATGAGATCGAGAGCATAAAAGAAATTGCAGAGGGCCTCCAGGTCGATAAATTAGCTATAAAGACCGCCCAGGTCTATACTCAAGATGAGGCAGAAGAATTCCTCCCCGAGGATCAACAGTACAGACGTTACGTCACGGACGAGGGCACCCTGAGGACAAAGTCCAAAATTATAAACTTCTGCAATCATATATGGTATAGCTGTGTCATCAATTGGAACGGCGATGTCTCCGCCTGCTGCTTCGACAAAGATGTGGATTACCCTATGGGCAGTGTCCTTGGCGACACAAGTTTTAAAGACCTCTGGAGAGCGGAAAACTATAGAGCCTTTAGAGATCAGATCCTCAAAGACAGAGCAGCGATCCCTATGTGCAGCAACTGCACCGAGGGACTTAAAGGTATTTTCCACAGCATCGAATCTGTCACATCCCCCAAAACATACGTATAGATTCCGCTTGCAGATATGTCCTCCCTTTCAATTCCGCTTGCTATTCTCACACTCTTATATCTTGTCACCGCAACAGTCTTCTTCATAGGACTCTTTTTCTCCTATAATGGCAACAGCCGAAAAAGGTACAGCGTCTGTGTAATCGTTCCAGCCCGAGATGAAGAGGACTCCATAGGAGAGTGTTTAAGCGACCTTGTAAATCAGACCTATCCCCAGGGAAGCTACACAATTGTCGTGGTGGACGATGGGTCAGAGGACAGAACCTACCAAATTGTGGTAGATTTCTGCCGAAGATACAAAAACGTCAGGCTGATAAACGCTGACGAAACTGAAAGCGGGCTTTCTCCCAAGAAGAACGCTATAAATACCGGAATTAAAAAGAGCCGAGAGGAGATCATCCTTACCACCGACGCGGACTGCAGAGTGGAGAAGACCTGGATAGAAAGTATGGTGAGCTACTTCGACGACGATGTCGGAATGGTCATCGGATTTTCTCAGTATGGGGATAAGGAGAAAAACAACAGAGAGACCCTTTTTGAGAAGATTCAGGCGCTCGACTTTCTCGCATTGATGTCCGCTGCCGCTGGAGCCGCAAACGTGGGCTTTCCCCTTGCAGCATCCGCACAGAACCTGGGCTACAGGAGAAAAACCTTCGAGGAAGTGGGAGGATTTGAGAGCATAGGAAATAGGGTCTCGGGCGACGATGTCCTGTTGCTTCAACTTATCAACAAAAAGACAGATTGCAAAATCGTGTTTGCATCTTCTAAAGGGGTCTATAATAGGACTTCAGCCGAAAAGACCTTCAAAGGATTCGTAAGCCAGAGAAAAAGATGGGCCTCGAACGCGCCATACCAACATAGACTGAATAAACTGTTCTTCCTTCACCTGGTCGTAGTGTTCCTCTTGAATCTGGGCCTACTCCTTAGTGTTCCCTCCGCTGTGAACACGCCGCTCCTCTCAGGCGGAGTGGCACTTTCACATCCACTTGTATGCTTAGCTGTCAAAGCGCTTGCGGACTTTGCTGTCATCTTCAAAGGAGGAAGCGTACATGGACGCCTTGACCTTCTGAAGTATTTTCCACTGTGGTTTGTCCTGGAAATACCGTATATAGTGTCTGCCGGGATCTTCGGAAGCCTGGGAGGATTCAGCTGGAAAGGCAGGAAGCACCGGTAAAATGATCTTTGTGAAACTTCTGTTTCCATCGGCCCGGATAGTAGATGTAGGAATATGACAAGGCCCCGGTTCTGCTATGAACCGAGGCCCTGATCTTTGTTAGATGGTACCGCCAGCCTAACGCATCAGCATCACTTTCCGTGTATATGTCCTTTCATTGGTTTCCAATGTATATGTCCGTTCATTGATTTTCAATTGGACTATATACATGCCGCTCGCTACTAGTTGCCCACTCTCGTCTTGTCCATTCCAAATTACCGCATACTCTCCTGCGGACTGTAATTCCTCCGGCATCAACACCTGCACACGTTGACCTAACAAATTGTAGATGGACAACTGTACCCGGGCTGTCTCCGGTAACTGGAACCTTATGGTAGTAGTCGGATTGAACGGATTAGGTGATGTTTCCAGACCTATATCTGAAGATGCTCCTGATGCTGTTGAAGCTGAGGCGATTGGTTGAGAGGCTTCTCTTCCCGCAGGCGGTGGAGGCAAATCCTCTACGCCCAGAAGAACCATCCAAGCGCCATAAGCCACAGGGTGATTCGGATAATCTCGCAATATCGGTTCTAACAATTGTCGAGCTCGTGTCTCGTCTTTCATGTAGTACATGTACACTTCACCCAGGGACTTCTGTGCAGAGAGCCGGTCGTCCAAAATCCTCTGCTTCTATCATCTCCTGCTCATACGCAGCTATAGCGGCATTGTACTGCCCATCAGCTACCAGGGCCTGACGCCACAGAGCAACTACTTTGCGCCGCACGGAGGCTGCCGGATGACTCGAAGCCAGGGCGTCAAACCGACTGATTACGGAGCTTAAATCTGTTCCTCTATGGAGTGCAGCCCGAAAAAGGCCATCGGCGGCACGCTCTACCATTTCCACCTCAAAGGATTCCAGCAAAAGCTGATCGTAAAGTCCTACGGCAACGTCGTACTGCCGATTCTCCTCTGCCAGCAGTGCTTGTATCAGACGCTCCTCTTGCAAGGACACTTCTCTGGCCAACGCGACAGGTTTGAAGTTTGTCGCTGTGTCGTAGGGCACGTAGTCAACTTCAGAACTAGGAGAAAAGAGTACAGCGGGATCTGGAGAATCAGTCCCCCACCAATTGAATTCTGCATTAATAGAAGCGTAAGAGTATCCTGTGTCGATGAATATAGCTTTCCCCCCCGCAGTATCGTAGATATCATTATCACCGGGATTAGAGCTAAGGCCAAGCTTAGGGTTTGAGTCCTTCTGGCAGTAGATCTCTGCTTTCGTGCTGCCCCCGTTGTTGACGATCTTGTTTTTTCTTCCAGTTGTACCCGTGCCCTCGAGTATCGGATCAGAATCGTTCCACAAGCGGAGCCCCCACCAACTGTTTCCAGTAATCACGTTGTTCCCGAATGTGGGACTAGCATTGTTAAAGAGGTACACTCCTTCAAAGGTGTTGGTATCAATCTCACAGTCATGGAACGAAGAAGGAGAACTGCTGTCCATATATACCCCTATGTTATCGTTGTCCTTACTTTTGTTGTCATGAACATTAGGCACTGAACTGGAGTTAAGGGAAAGGCCAGTGGTGTTAAATTTCAACGTGTTGTTCCTGATTTTACCTCCGCTGCCCATTCCCACGGTCTTGATCCCTATTGTCGAGTACGTGATGGTGTTGTCATGGATATCCGGAGCAGCATTATCGACATAGACACCGTATTTCGCGTTTTTAATGTTGCAAAACTTCACGTAACTGGCGGCGCTTGCATCCTTCTCAAAGACGATGCCGTACCACGTTTCCTTCGTGTTACTACTAGTCTCGTCCCTGAAGATAATATTACTAGAGGCTCCACCGTTCGCTTTCAGCGTACCACCATCATTAACAATAAGCTTTGAGTTAGTTGTAGAGACCTCGACTGTCATGCCTGGATCTATGGTCAGGGTTACTCCAAAGGGTACTGTAACATTTCCTGTCATCTGTACGAACTTGTTCGGAGACTTCCACTCGAATTCCCTCAGATCCGAGTTGCTCTACAGAGTACCAGACGCTACTCTGTAGAGCCAGGAGGCACCAGCAGCATCTCCATCCTCCAGAGTTCTCCTACACGTGTAATTACAAGCCGGTTCTGTATTACTTGTCCAATACATAGTATTCAGTGAGTCTTCATTTGCTACATGTGGGTGCTGCAGGCCAATGTCATGTCCGAATTCGTGAGTGGCTGTGCTCTGCAGATCTTTATCGCTACCCGAATGCCCAGTAATCTTCCAGGTATAATAAGTGTTGAATTGTATATCGAATTCTACAATTTGTAAATACCCATCTATCGTTTTCACTCTTGGATTCGCTAGGGCTGCCCAACCCACTTGGCTTCCCTTACTTACGAAACTTATGGTATTTGTGTCATCAACAGCAAACCCCAGTGTAGTATCACCGGCGTTGTTAAGCTTGACATAAGAGTCCGGGACGTTGTTCCACGTATTGGAAGCATTTTCTATTGCAGTTCGAGTATCACCTTCGGAGATTCCGGATAAACTATCCGGATTAATATAGTAATCGATTCCAGCTTCAGCCTTGGAATCATCCCAAAGTGTTACTTATTCTGAGTATGCCCCGCCTTCATGGAAAACACGAAATTTATTATCGAGTGCCTTAGCAACTTTCGCGGCGAATGGAGCCTCCCATCCTACTTTTTCACCACGGGCACTTGCCCTTACTTTGTCTCTAAACTCCTGAAGGGACAGATTCCTATCCTTTCCATGGACCTTCTTTATCTTCAAAATCCGACCATTAACAACTGGGACCGTGCCGTGCGTCATTCCGACAACCCTATAGTTGTTTTCCGTGCCTTTCTTAAGGAAAAGAAAATATTCTGCCCCGACATCAAGCCAGGGCGCATCAATAGTATAATGTGTTTCGTTTCCAATTTGGCCTCCTCGTGTCCTAATTATAATTTCCTGCTGGGGAACTTCCCCTAACACAACCTCAAGTATCGTGAAGGAGGTGTAAGTATACATCCAGCGTGTTTCTTCATCCCGTTTCGTTTCTTGATTAGTGGCTGTTCCGCGTATTACAAAATCGGAATGTGAAATAAAAAAGTCTTCCGATGTAGTGTGCCACGTTGTTGCTTCTACGGTAGAAACGGCCAGCAACACATAAATGCTAATGATAGTTATAGCACAGGGCTGTTTCAGCGATTTAAGAATTCTCTCAGTCGTCATCGTTAATCTCCATTGTAAAAAGTGACTTAAAAGCCTTGTGAAAAACCCTTAGATTCAGAAAGTAGTATAGAACAAGCATTGATAAAGCAGTTCCGATGTATTATATTATGTTATTGATAATATTATACATGGAGGAAACAATGACCCCACAAAAGCAGGAACAGACAAATCCGATGTTTCACTATTTTCAGATGGAGGATTTAGTTCCCGAGGATCATATCCTTCGTCAGATTGATGAGGCAGTTGATTTTTCATTTGTACGAGACGTTGTATCAGATTGTTATTGCCCTGACAATGGCAGACCCGGTATTGATCCTGAATTAGTTGTTCGAATGATCCTTATTGGCTATCTGTATAATTTGAGTGAGAATCGGCTCTGTCAGGAAGTGGGGATGCATGCGGCATATCGGTTGTTTTGTCATCAGACATTTGATGATGCGGTTCCGGATAGGAGCACGATCAACAAGCTTCGCAATCACAAGTGGGCATCCAGTGGGTTGTTTGAACGGATAATGCGTCAGGTAGTCCAGTGTTGCATAGATGTCGGTCTTGTGAGCGGTAAACACCTTAGTGTCGACGGCACTCAGATACAAGCTGATGCTTCAGTGAAAAGTATTGAGCCGATAGAACCCCCTGTTTCTCTTGATGATTATCTCAAGGGAATCGGTTTTGAAGGTGATAAGACAAAGGGTAGGTCCGGGCATCCTCAGGATAAAGACTTTCATGGTGAAAAGTGGACGAACCAAACACACCGTTCGACTACAGACCCCGACGCGCGCTTATACAGCAAATCGAAGGGCAAAGGGGCTTTTCTCTCGTTTATGGGCCATGATCTGATCGACACAAAAAGCAGAGTAATCCTTGAGACTCAGGGCACGCAGGCGACAGGGACAGCAGAGCCCGAAAGTGCCCTTAAGATGGTAGATGACCTTGAAACATACACCATGCCCAAAGACATTCAGACACTTAGTGCCGATACCGGTTACGGTTCTGGTAATTTTATCACTGATGTACTTGACCGGGGAATCATACCCCATATTCCTCTGCGAGCCGATGAGAAGATTGAACCGATTCCTACATGGAAAAACAAGACAAATCCAGCACATATTCAGGCCGAACGGGATAGAAAAGTGCGAGAGGCGAAAGCCAGAAATCATGCACGGTCTATCTCATTAACAGCTGACTACAAACTCTCCCGGAGACTCCGTAAACGCAGTGAACATATCTTTGCTGAAGCCAGGCAACAACACGGTATGGGACGAGCCCGTTATAGAGGACCAGCCTCACTGAATGAACAGTTGAATCTTGTTGCAACAGCACAGAATCTCAAGAGGCTTGTATCTTTCATAAGAAGGGGGAAAGCGTCTATGTGTGCCCTGTCTGTCAAAGACAGTGCATCCTGTTCTTCAAACAGCTCCTATTCCTTGCTGACCAGAACTCTGATAAGACTATTTTGCTTATTCCACAGCAAAACGATACGATATGCTACTCTTTGACCCATAATCGGCGCTTCAGACGCTGCCTGGGACATAACTATTTCACAAGGCTTTTAAAATTTGTCGGATAAAGGCACATGGTATCCATCTTTGATAAAGTTAGAGAGAAGAGAATGGAGAATCAAGACAGGGAAGTTAAAAAGTTGAGGATTGAGGTTTTCTGTGGGTTTGTGTTAGCTGGCTATTTGTAAAGGGGTCTTAAGTCTTTATGGCTATTATGTCTTTGGGTATTTAAGAACCATTGATAGGTTTGGAGCTTTAGGTAAAGGTTGATAATCTGGACGGTGTCGTAGAATTCGTTTTCGATTAGGCCGTGGGCGCGTTCTACATCGGATTGCTGGGTAGTTGCTCCAGGTGGGATGCGTTTTTGTTTTACGCCTTGTCGTTCGATAAGGATGGTAAAGAGGGTCTTTTTGAGGGCATCCTTATGTATTGACGAGTTCTGTTCCGTTATCGGTCTGGATTTTTCGTGGATAGACCTTGTGGTTTTGGAGGTGTTGGAGCAGAGCACAGGCCAAGATAGAGGAGTTGATCAGGCCCTGTTCGTCTCTCAGGCTTACAAACAGAGCCCCTGTTTTGACGTCTCTGGCACTATACTCGAACGTACGGAGTGGCACCTGTTTTGTAATGTTGTTTCAAGTAGTTGGGGATATCGCACAGATGTTTGACATCGGTCTGAATATGTTCAAAGGGGCGTAGTTTATCTTTCCACTGGCAGGCAAGTTTCTTTCTCTTCCATCTTCGCCTGCGTTTCTTTATGAGATTGTTTTTTTCCAGATAGCATAGGCAGTCGGCTTGGAGGGAATTTGATCAGTTGGAACATTTTGTTTTTGGAGAAAACCCAATAGATACGGATATCCCAAAGAAGGATGGGTCTGTCGGAACTTTACAATCAGCTTTCTGATCTCCTCCGGTAACAAACAGTGAGGGTTTATGGGTGCTTTCGTATGATTTTCTAGACTCTTTATGGATCGGTCTTCAAGATAACGTTTCACCCATTTTCTTATACTCTTGCGTGTTGTATTAAAAGCCCTTGCAGCATACGAGACACCGTATTGTTGAGCAGCCTGAACCATCTTGATACGCAGATCAACAGGATTAGGATTAAGAGCAAGAACATCGCTATAAGTAATTGCATTCTCCATGTGTATCTACCCTCCTTTTTTCGATCCTAACCTAAATATAGGCAAAATTATCCCATGAGGGTGGATACCATGTGTCTTTACTCTTCTGCAGTCTATCGTTCGACTTGACTTTCGACATGAAATTTTGTATTATTGTTTTTTGAAGGGTGAGCATACTTGTAAACAGGGGCTGTTTTCTCGTTTGGATGATAGAAGTCCCCTTTCCAGAGTAGCTGTCTAATGAGAGGGAACTCTATGACTTCAAGTGAAGAGTCCTTATGTGGGTTATAGGGGATGATCGAGGTGGTACGAGAGCGAGAGGCTCCCCCCTAACCTGAAGGCAATAGGAAATATCCCCATTGTCATCGGCGCCGAAGCCACATTTCTGAAAAAAACAAGCACTAGATCAGCACTGTGGCACTCTGCGTCACACCTGTAGCACTTTGCTGGCATGTCAGAAGATAATCTCAACGGTATGTGGCGAAACCTCATCGAAAATCAGAACTCCGACGGCGGATGGGGATATTTTCCGGGCAAGATAAGTTCGACTGAGCCCACCGTGCTGTCGCTGATGGCGATCTGCTTTCTGAGAGATCGCCAGTACGAAGAAGCTGCAGTGCGAGGGATTGAGTGGCTTTTAGATGCGCAGAACGAGGATGGGAGCTGGCCTACTTGGCTTGGGGACAAAGAGCCTTCCTGGACCACCCCTTTGGCCCTTTTGTCCTTGAATTCATTCAACAAATACCAGAACTCCTGTAAGCGCGGTGCAGACTATCTTCTTGGCGCCTACGGCGAGCAGATAAGCGATCCGGGGCCGAGCAGGCTGGATGGGAGCCTGAGAGGATGGCCCTGGTATAGAGGTACCTTCAGCTGGATTGAGCCGACCAGCTACGCCATCATTGCTCTCAAGAAAATGAGACCCTACTTGGACAGCCTGGATGCCATAGAGTACCGCATCCGGGAGGCGGAAAAGTTACTTATAGACAGAATGTGCTCAAAAGGCGGGTGGAACTACGGAAACGCTAATGTCATGGGCGCCGAATTAGATCCATTTCTCCCTCCTACGGCTATAGCTTTGATAGCACTGCAGGATAAAAGGGAACTGCCAGAAGTTGAGCTCAGCCTTGAGCGCCTCAAAAATGAACTGCGAACTCAATCCTCAGGTCTAATTTTGGGCTGGGCTATCCTCTGCTTTCACATCTTCGGTGTTCCCTACGACGAACTTCAGGAAAAACTGGAGAGAATTTATGTCGAAGGCCGCTTCCTAGGGAGTATATGTACGACGGCTCTGGCCGCTTTTTCTCTTCAGGTGGATAAAGGTCCAAATTTTCTGTTGCTGACCTGAAATTAACCCGTAATCTCTTTATTTACACTAATTAACGGTCAGAAATGGAGGAACTATAAATAGGCAGATAGGGGTACTGCCTCCCCCCTTATCCCCGATAGATTCAATCGGGGCAGCGTAGCAATCTCACTGAATGCCTTTTTTCCGAACGTTTTCAGTTGTGTTGTAGGGTTATTTTGATCTCATATATATAGAGAGTTTAGTCTTTAAAGAGGAATTTTAGGATATATGCACACTAGACGAGAATTTTTAAAGTCGCTTTCTTGTCTTACCCTCTCGTCGACGGTCTTCGGACTTTACTCCTGCAAGGGAGAAGAGCCTGATCTGGATCGCAGAAAGACAGCGCTTGTTCATAGATGGCCACCCTCTAAGGTTGCTGTCCTCAAGGCAAACAGTTACGAATCGGACCTTGTGGGCATCGTTCTTGAAGGTATCAAAGCCTGCAATCTGAGCGTGAAAGGCAAATCGGTCGTCCTAAAACCCAATATCGTGGAATATGACCCCGATACGGTCATAAATACCCATCCTGCCGTAATCGGGGCCGCGCTCGAGGCCTTTAAACGTCTGGATGCAAAAAGTGTGGTCGTAGCTGAGGGACCAGGACACAGACGGGACACGGAATTCCTCGTCTATTCAACGGGACTTGTCTCTATCTTAAAGGAACTGTCTGCAGAATATATCGACCTGAACGTGGACAATCTTGTAAAGACCCGGCTTCGGTCTTTCTACAGAGATGAAAATCATATCTGGCTGCCTGAGACGATAACCAGAGCTGACATCATCGTCTCCATGCCCAAGATCAAGACTCATCATTGGGTAGGCACCACGCTCTCTATGAAGAACATGTTCGGCGTCGTGCCCGGTGTCAAGTACGGCTGGCCCAAGAACGTCCTGCACTGGCGCGGACTTGAGAAAAGCATAATAGATATAGTCAAAGTGTCGCGACCATCTTTTGCCATTGTCGACGGAATCGTGGGCATGGAAGGAGATGGTCCCATAAATGGAACTCCGAAAAAGTGCAGTGTTTTAGTTTTTGGGACGGACCTTGCCGCTGTAGATGCTTCCTGCACAAGGATCATGAACATTAATCCTGAAAGGATCGCCTATATGGATCTCGCCCAGAGGTTTTTGGGAAATGTAGACGAAGAAAGAGTTGTTCAGATCGGTGAGAAGATCGAGCATGTCAGGACCGATTTTGGAGTGATTGGACGGCTGAAGATCTTAAAAGAGTTGAACTTTGAGATTTGTATGAAAAAATAATACAATTAGATTTTTGACTTGCGATAAGGCGTTCTTATCCTATATTTGCGTCAGGCAGGCCTCGCAGTGATCATACCGGAAGAAAGGTGGAACTTAACAGTCGTCGAGTATTTCAATTAAGAAAGGAGATAAGCTTTTCAGCTTTATAAATGATTTCCACTTTCACAGGGCTGGGCAATTTGAAGAGAATGCCCCGTCTTAGTCCCGAATCTTTTAATAGGAGTTCGCAAAAGATGAAAGAATCAAGGGGCGTTTACCCATCTATAGATGTTGACGATATCAGGGATTCCTGTGAATGGAAGACCTTTGAGAGGGCGTACGAGTACGTGTCTTCGGCTGAACTTAGAAAGCGGATAGTATGGGAGAACCTCTTAGGAGCAGAGATTGTGGGAAACTACGGTATTTATCAGGTGTCAATTGAGGTGGAAAAGGACAATTTGAACGCCCAGTGTACCTGTCCTGCTGAGATGGATTTCTGTAAACACGCTGTGGCTTTGGGGCTAACATGGATTGAAGATCCGGAAAGCTTTTTCAATATCAATCAGCTTATGGACGGTCTAAGAGGGAACTCCAAAGATTATTTACTCGATATGATCGTTCAGATAGTGACTACCTATCCGTACACTCTAAGCGTATTTGGGATCGAGGGATTCGAGGAAGAGGAGGATTGGGATGAGGAATGGGACGATTGGGGAGGCGACGATGAAGACGATTAACACGGTAAGAATTTGCTACAGGGAACGCATAAGGCACTTCACTATAGGCACGGTTGAAAATTTCTTTTCAGAATTGTGATAGTGCTCACGGTGAGTCTATCGCATATGTCATATATTTCCTTCAAAGGGTGCGGTTTACCTCAATTCACAAAACTCTTGACAAACGGGTCAGTTATAGATATACTTATACAGGAATTTTTGTGAACTGGGGCTCAAGCGCAAACCTAAAGGACCCTACATCGAGGTGCAAATGTAATTTTAGAGGTATTTTCTGTCATACCGTTTTAGAAAAGGAGGTGAAAGCTCTACTCGGTGGACATTTTCGACGTTTAAACAGATTTTCCTTAGTGGAAAGTAAAGAGTAAGGAGGATGTAAAGATGGGTCAAACTCAGATCTTGATGATCGTCCTTTCGGTGATCATCGTAGGAATCGTTGTCGCAGTAGGGATAACAACACAGTGTGGTGAAAGTGCCGTTCAGGCTAACGAGGACGCTGTGGTTGCGAATTGTCAGCGGATGGTATCGGCCGCTGCGCAGCATTACAGTAAGCCGACTAGTATGGGCGGTGGCGAACGCACTTTTACTGGTATAACACTTACCACGCTGAATATGGCCTCCTCAGACGACACTGGCTCGTATGATATCGACGGGTCGGGCACCGACCTTGAGATTGTTGGGGTAGGCCTTGAGCCTAACTCTGACGGAAATGTGGCCCAGGTAAACATGGACTACGATGCCACTGATTCGTCGACCACCATTGCCATAACCAAAGTTGCGGCAGGGACAACAGCTGCGGCTACAGCCAGCTGATCTAAAAAGAACCAAGCTACGCTTCAAGAATGTTAGTTGACATGGGGCAGGTTCTCTGCGCGAACCTGCCTTTGTCTTTGAAAGGGGGCTTTTAAATGGCCGATTTTCGCTATCAGGGAGCCAGTGCCTCGGGAAGGCAGGTGCAGGGTGTCCTTAGAGCCAATAATAAAGCGGAGGCCAAAAAGACGCTGGAAGAAATATGTAGAAAGCGCCAGGTACGTCTGATCAGCATTCAGAAGAAAGCTACGTTCACCTACAAGATTCAAAAGGGAAATGAAAAGCCCATAAAAGGGGAACAGCCGGCCTTTAGCAAGGAGGAGGTCGAAAGTGCCCTCCAGAAGATGGGGTATAAGGTCTTAAGCGTCAGGAAGAAGCCGTTCGACTTCAAGCTCAAGCCTCCGGCCAAGGACGTCTCGTTGTTCATCAGAATATGCGCTAGTTCGGGAAACTCGGCGCTCTTTCAGGCGAGAGTTGCCGGTTTCTTATTGGAAGACCACTTCCAGCCGGGGTTCATGCTGGACCTGATGAAAAAGGACGTGGGACTGGCTATGGCGATGGGCAAGGAAATGGATATACCGATGCCTTTAGGGTCCATAGCCTATGAGTTATATGCGGCGGCCAGCGCGATGGACCTGGGAACGAAGGACTTTTCGGCGGTGTGCAAGGTCCTGGAGAAGATGGCGAGAACACATATAGTCAAGAGGGAATGAAAGGAATTCACCTTCTGTCTCCAGTGTTCTTTTTCTTAGCATCAATACAGGCGTAAGGACGCTGATCCAGATTTTGAAGATTTTGCTCTCACTGTCTTTTCCATAGAAGTCCAAAAACCGTAGAAAGTGGAGAGTAAATGTGATGAAAATCCGTGTCGTACTATTGCTTCTGTTGGTATATCAGCCGGTTTATGGCGATACAGGGCCTGAAGGGATGCTGAACCAGTTGCTCGATGCTCCATGGGCGGATAGCTCTTCTGCTTTGTTGCAGGATTCTTCTTGGAGGACAGAACACTATGGAGAAATGAATCTCAAGGAGGCTCAAGGCTATGCGTTGAGATCATTCACGCAAGAGGATCAGAACAGCCGGTTGAGACTATTCACTTATGCTGAGCCTTCTCTTCATGCGGTTATAGAGTTAGTGCTGATGGGGTATCTGCGAATATCTGTTCAGTCTGAAGAAGAAGGCAAGAGTGTGGGTGAAAGTATCCTCCAATCGCTGAAAAATAGTGATTTCAGTATCGAAGCTGGTGCAAACGACAGCTATCGTCATTTTGGGCTGGGGCATTGGAAAAATGTCTTGAGCATAGAGAAGGGGAAGCTGAGCGGATTAGTATACTATGCGTACGACAAGTACAAGAAGAAAAGGTATGTGAAAACCGTCTTGCGGCATAGGAGATTCCACGAGTACGATCACAGACGGTGGTCTCCAGGGCAGGACAAGCTGATCTGGTGGGAGCCTCTTAAGATGCCCGAAAACCTTGTCGAGGAGCTTGAGGCAAGAAATATCGCTCAGCTTATTACTTCGGCGCAGTGGGAGAGAATCAAGGAGATATCCCGATCCAGTCAACAATATTATCTGCCCAAGGGTAAGCGAATGAGTGTCCCCGATCTTATGGCAATATACGAAACGATAGACCAAGAGATGATGAGTGAAGAAGATAGGCCACTCTTTCTTCTCTTCCAGGAGTATGTGGTCAGGTATATGTTCAGATTTGGGCTGCGTGAAAATGTAGATCCTCACAAGCCATGGTTGAAACGCTATGGTCTGGAATATTATTATGGCGAACTTGGAAGGTCATATAGTTACGACCAGAATCTCCTCGCAAATCTGGCTAGTAACTATGGGGATTCATATTGGGGACACTTTGCGTTTGTTCAAATGATGATGGGGGGTTTCGATACACCGCCTAGATGCCGTAAGGGAAGGGAACAATGGCCGAAGGTTTTGTCGGAGGGACAAGCCTTTCTGGAACACTATACTGAATCCGAATTCACACCTGATGTGCTGTTCTTTCTGGGCAAGGCAGAAGAGACTCTTTTTTGCTTGGGCTTGACTAAGAGCGAAGACTTTGCGTATGTTCAGTGGACGAAATACGAGGCTTATAGTGAATTGAGCAGATTAAATGCCATGGCTTATTATGAACAGGTCCTCCGTACGGAAAAAGCTGCGAAATACAAGTCGCATCTGAAGTTCATTCTACCGAGACTCAGAGCTGCCATAAGCACTGGATCTACTTATTACTACTGTGGATACGATTGATCTATCTGCGGTTCTTCACCTACGCTGGGCGAACGTCTTCATCGCATTCCGCCTAATTTCCTTTCTTTCACTCGACTAACGTGGTTTGCCTAGAACTGGGAAACGTGAACCTAAATTCTTGCACATTCTACCTCGGTACATTTTGTTCTTGACATTTAGAGCCATTTTTATTATCATAAAGAGCAAGTGGGGCTGTAGCTCAGATGGGAGAGCGATTGTCTGGCAGACAATAGGTCAGGGGTTCGATCCCCCTCAGCTCCACCAATAAAAACAAGGAGTTATAAAAATCATTGTAGCTTCTTTCTTCGTTTTTCTACTATAAATCTCCCAAATCCTCCAGTTGTTCCGCTGCCTGCCTGTGAACCTCAGGCATCAGAGGACCATAGCGATCCAGCGTTGTTGTGATGGACGCATGTCCAAGTTGACAACGATATCGACCGTCCGATAATCTCCAAAATTTGGTACATCTGCATTAGCTGCATATTCGCAAACCTTAATATGCAGCAATAATTGACTGTTCTCAACATATAAAGGTGCCTAATATTGTAGCATTACCTTGTGTTATCTGTAACTATAACAGCCTCTGCCTTTTTGTATCCCCGAATCCCATCTCCTCGTACTGAGCTCCTACCTCTTTGCAATGGGTAGGGGCTTGCCAAATTCGACCGAATAAGTGTCCTGCCCAATGATCGCCAAACCGCTGTCGCTCACCGTCCCGGGGTGACCGGCCAGATCGGCTCGAGCTGCCAGGCATCCAGCAAGATGAGCGTCGCATCGCCGCCGCGGGCGAACACGTCGATGCCCCTGCTGTCGGCACACGTCGGGTACACCCGCTCTGTCAAGGGGAGCGGTATGCTTCGCTACGTCTCAAGTTAAAGTATGAAAGAATTTGTGTATCGACCGATTACCTGAAAATAATGTTTAGTCCAATCAAAATTACGGCAAGAATCATGCCAAAGTAACCGACAGTCCGGGAATCAACAATAATCAGTTCTCCCCATTTGATCTTTTGTCCTGGTAAGAAATACGATATTCCGGCAATAATACCATAACACAAGACAATCACCCATCCGGTTCGGTTCAGGTAGTTCATATCAGGAAAGATGAGATATTTAAATGCAAGTGAAACAACAGCACTTGCCACGAAAACAGTTGCCACAAGATTCTTGGGTGCTCCAGTACAAAATACTGCTGCCAGGATTAATATGGTAAAACCGGCTTTGATGTGATATGAAATCTCATTCGTCAGATGGGAAAGCGGAAAATCAAGCCCGTGATACTTAATGTAAATGAGTGAAAATGCAAACAGAATTCCAACCAGGGTTGATACTCCAATGGTATTCTTCCCGATCCGGATCAATTGTTTGTCCGTCGCATCTTTATTAATTCGTCTCTTGTAAATATCAAAAGAATAGAGCGTACTCACCGAATTGATTATGGAATCGACCGTGCTCATAAGAGAAGCAAAAAGTCCCATCAAAACAAAACCACGGACACCCGGTGCCAACAGGGTGTTCACTAATACAATGTAGGCCTGATCAGGGTCCTCCAACCGTTCATGAAAACCAACCAGGGCAATGGGTGGAATAATAATGAGCGCTGCCACAAAGTATTTCAAAAAGCCACCTACAACTAATCCCAATTGAGCATCCCTTAGCGAACGTGCTGCCAGAGATCTCTGCAGGATCACCTGGTTTGCTCCCCAATATTGAATGTGCATTAATAACATCCCAAAAAATACCGCTGTCCATGGAATTTTCTCATGATCAGAAGAAAGAAACAGATGCATCAGATGATCCTTACCTGTCTTAATGCCGTCATAAAGATCAGGGTTATAGAGTTCAGACACACCACCAAGTGCTTTGATCGCCAACACCAGGATGATGGTGGAGCCCCCCAACAACGTAATCATCTGGATCACATCGGTTCGCACTACAGCCGCAAGCCCACCAAAATAAACATAGACGGCCGAAAATACCCCCATAAGAACCACAAGAATGTAGAGCCTGATTATAGGATCCGGATGGAGCATGCTCAATTGATCACCAAAGATACCATTAATGGCATAACTTCCCCAATAGAGAGCGCCACCTAGATAGATAACACCAAAAAGGATGATGGAAAAAACCGAATAGCAAGTAGCCAGAAAAGGACCAAACCTGTCTTCAAAAAATTGTGTCAGGGTAAATACTTTTAACTTTAAATAGAGTGGGACAAAAAAGAATGCGGCTAACAGTATACCGAAAACGGCACCAATTTCAAAATTTGCCTGAGCTAATCCGTAAGCATATGCAGCACCTCCCATACCGACAAAATGACCCGCTTGAATATTCGTGGCAATCGTAGACATTGCTATGGAGGGCCAACGCAGTTTTCTACCGCTGAGGAAATAGTTGGTCGCATCCTTTTTTTGGACAGCGCTTTTATATATTCCAATTATGAATATTACGACAAAGTATAAGACCACCATTAATAAATCTATGTTCATCTTTTACGCTCTAAATTTTTATTTACTGAGTTGTACTATATTTAATTGCTTGCAGGCAAATAAAGAACCGAGACCTCTGTCTGCCCCGTCTGATTCCAAACGATTCAAGCTTTTTTTTAATACATCATTCTTCAATGACAGATCAGCAACCAATTGCTTTAAATGAGCGTTCTCCTGGCGAATATGTTTGACGCCTGATGCATTGGCTTCTCTTACCGTATCTCCACGCAAGCGTTTCTTACCTGCTTCTAAAAAATCCTTACTCCAACGGTAATGCGTAGTATTTTGACCCTACTTGGGCCGGAGGATGATCGGCTGGCGCTCCAGCTCTGAGAACGACACTGTTGCCTTGAGTGTCTCGTATTGACCGCTGTAGCGCTTGTAGACTCGCAGCGTCACCCGCTCTGGCTCCGGAGCTTCGACTGACCAGTGATAATACCCGAATGGGTCGGTGTGGCAGTGCCAGCGATTCAGCACAACGCACACCCCACCGATCGGTTGCCCCTTCGGATCCACGACCCGCCCGCGGACCAGTCGTCCTGGCTTGAGCTTAAATAGCTGTGCCTCACATTGAGGATCAACCCTGACGTGCCGATACTGCGGCGCATATCTGTCCGCCTCCACGGTGAGGACGTATTCACCCAGTTTGACATCGTCAAAACGGAAGCGTCCCTGGGCGTCCGTCTGCACGATTGGATACTCGTTGGATGGTTGAATCGATCGGAACGCGAGCTTGGCATTGCCGATTAAGTTTGGACTAGCCCAGTCGTCCAGTTCAGTGTCTTCGAGCCAGTCGTCGGACGCGTAGCGGTTGGGGCTGCGCTCGACCTCTGCATTGGCAATCGGATTGCCTTGATGGTCCAACACGCTGCCCTCCAGACTCACGTAAGCCGGCGATACCTTCACACGCTCCACGGAGACCGGCCAGACCTTCAAGCCTTCAGCGTCGTTGCCAATCACCACCAGTTTGTTCGGACCAGCTTTGATCATGTCGAACTGGCCGGTAATGAACGGCTCATGCAGATGTGAGAAGCTGATCCGGTCTTGCCATGTATGCCCGTTATCCAGACTAAAGGCTACGTGGAAGCCCGGCCTGCCATACTCGCATGCCACCACGCCGTTGTCCAGCACCGCCAATTCCGGGCAGATGTTCATCAGGTGCGGCTCGGTTGCCACCGGTTTGGTCCACGTCTTGCCCAGATCATCCGACCAGCTCACATGCAGCGGTCGGTATTCTGCGTTTATGTGTGCATATTGGGTTCGCATGACACAGATCATCTGTCCGTTGGGAAGAAGCTCTATGGTCGACTCAGCGTAGCCGAGGTACCATCCCGGGAGCTCCGGGTTCGGGTCCTGCGGGTCAACCGCAACAGTCGCATAGTAACGCCACTTGTGGCCCCGATCACTGGACAGGCAAAGTATCGTACGAGCTGTCGTGTCGCCTTTGAAGATACCTTGCATCGAAGCTAACAGATCGCCATTGGCCAGCTGGATCATCTTGTCATCGGCGAAGATTGGCCAAGTTGACATGGGCAGGTGGGTCTGCTTGGTGGTCACAGCGTCGGGCATGTAGACCTGGACCGGCGCTACCTCGTATTCGGTAAAATCGTCGTTGAACCAGGCAAACGTCGAGTGAAGCGTGAACCAGCCGTCCTTGTATTCTCCCGTCATCGGGGATTTGTGGAACTCCGCTTCACCTATAGTTTTCTCATCAGTGGTGAGGATCTTGAGCACTCCGCCGTCGCGCAAGGCCACGCTGGCGCTGCCGCCACCCAGTTGGGCCGGCGAATCCATCTGCGGCCCCCAGGTGACCCCGCCGTCTGTGGACGTTCGGTAATACTTCGGCCCCTTTGGATAGAAGGCCGCGACAAGCCCAGTCCGAGAGACGGACAGACTCGCGGCATTCTGATACCTCATAGGGTGCAGGAAGGTTGGCTCGCCGACGGTGATCTTCAGAATCTCGATCTCTTCCGCTGCCGCAGACTTTGCCCCACAACCAGCATTAGGCGCAATGACCGCAAGGAAAAACATAATACTTATTACACAAAGACAATTCCATTCCATATCGATTCCTCCAATCTTAGTAACCGTTCAGGCCCTTTGTGGGCCGTGATGCTTTGCCTGAGCGGGGAGCGGTATGAATGTATCTTTCTCATGTCTAATTACTTGAACATAAAGGAATAATATCTTCTACATTATTCTACCGTTTATCATAATCGTCGCTTGCTTCATCATCTTTAGTGATAAAAGCATAATCATAAATGGTATTATGTCTATTCACCTGAAAACCAACAACTGCAGCAAGTCCTGCTGGAAAACTGTATTGCAAACCAAAAGTTTCGATTGTTATTATGCTTGCTGCTATTGGAATATTCATACTACTTGCAAGCACACCGCAAAATCCCCCAGCAATAAAAGCAGAATAACTTGCTGAACAATTATCAATACCTAATAAATTAGCCATGGAAGCTCCAAGAAGCATCCCAATGATAGCTGCTGGACCAGTGAAGCCTGCACTCATCCCTGATCCGACCGTTATACAATTTGCAATAGCTTTTACTATCAGCATGATTATAAGAATAAGAGCAATTGGAATTGAGTTGCTGAGATTTCCAAATAAGATTATTTTATCATTGTTAAATATAGAAACAATACTATTTTCGCTTGTTCCAAGAAGATCAGGGTTTACAACCCATGCAAACGAGGAGGCTACAAATGAACCAAGGATTACCTTCAATAAAATATTGCTAACCTTTTCTCTTTTCATGAGCTTGGATATTCTTGCATAAAAATTTGTGTATGCTTTACCAAGGTAAGCCGCTTAAAATAGCCAACACTAAGAGCCAACCAAGTATTTTCACGTCCATGAATTCATTTACTGCTTTGATTGGATAAAAGGTCTCCCATCCAAAAACTTTACATATATAAACTGCTATCGAACTAGCCAAAATTGAAGGAAAGAGATCACTATATCTCATCTCAGATTTTTGTATTATTTCTACAGCAAAAATGCCTCCTCCTAAGAACTGTGAAATATTGCACCCACGGTTGCAGCAAGTCCACAAATGGATGCAGTTCTAAGATCATAATCAGAAAATCCAAGTTTTTCCCCAATTGATGACATAAGACCAGACGAAACCCTTCCTAAGGGGCCAACAATACCCCCATTTCCAAACGTTGATATTGTTGCAAGGGCAGCCCAAAATTTAAAGAAAGTTTCGGAGAAGGGAAGCTTACCTTTGTTATAACTAATACCCCTCAAATATGAAGGAATTCCCTCTCCTGATGCTCCGGGTTCAATACGATAGATTGAGGCTCCTACTATAACAGCACCTAAAATGCTCCATAGGGGAAGAGGTAGTTGTGTGCTTAGCAAGTAACTGCTTATAGTTTTCAGTAGATAGGTGAATGATCGTACGATGAAGGTTCCAATAACTCCGGAGAGAATTGCAATAACCACCCATTTTGTTAGATATAGCAGTGATTTTTTGTATTCTGAGTCAAGAGTTATTTTTACCATTTCGTATAACCTGATAGGTGACAGCGTACTTTTGAGAATTAATAGCTCGTTTGCAATTTCGCATAACGTTCAAGAGTTCCCGAAACTGCGCAGCTTGTTTCTCCGGAGCGAAGCGAAGGCGGGCACTCGATGTTGTGCGCTGTGCCAGCCCAGGGAAGGGTGGGGGCAGACTACAAGGGACACTCAAACAACCCTTGACATCCTTGACCGAACCATCGATAAACCTGCTTTATGATACCTATACGTTTAGGAATCGCGACGCTAGTTCATCGGTTCGGAAAACAACGACCGATCGAAACCATTCTTGAATTTGATGTTCGTGCACGTCGCCTTAACCCAATTGTCATCCTTAGGCTTTCCTTCCCAATTAGAAGCCACAATTCTTCTCTTTGTAGGAAATTTCACGCCTTCAATCACCTCGTAAGAAACATTCGTCCAAAATGGCTCAGCAAGGCCGAAATCCATCACAGTAAAGAGGAAATGATCAACGAGGTGGGTCTCTTTGCTAACATAAAGAATGTAAGTATCCTGAGCGTCCCCAACACCTTCTTCGTAGGAAACCTTCACGACATCATAATCTTTTCCATCCACCTCTTTGCTACCCTGATTTTCATAAATAATACTAGGGTCCAGCAGTTTGAACATCATCGTGAACCAATAGTAATTTGTCTTCCTGGCAAAGTCGACCAATTTGTAAATCTGAGGATCGCTGTTATGAACCGCAGACCCGTCACGGAGCATCCAGCTCTTTTCGCCGTCAAAACCTTGAACAATCTCATCGCTCATCTGCGGGAAGGCATACTTCTCACGGGTCGTGTATTTCGCCCACGAGAGTTCTCCATTGAAAATATATTTTTCGAGCGAAACATCCTTCTTATTCTCGCTGAGCACGTGATAAGTGTAAGTATACTCAACGTCCTGCAGTTCATGAAGCCGGTCTTGGCCACCAATAGCCTTGATCATTTTTTCAATTATTGCGCGCGGCTCAGCAGCTTGAGCCTCGCTTACACCAAACACCAGGAAAACTGCGATACATACAGGTAAAAACACGATTCTAAGCACGACGCCTCCTGTTAGTGAAAAGACTAAAAATAGTTTACTTAAATTATGGAAGGGCAAGTTTGACTATCCTACATTCTATCGGCGGGTGCCCCAAGAGGACAGGCCCACGGAACCGCCTACCTTACCGATCGCATAGGCCACCGGCTCTTCACCGTTGCCGAAACCAGGAACACCAATCCTTTCTGGATCCCGTCCCGATACGATGAACTCCACACGCTTGCCTCTTACGATCCTCTTCCGGTCACACCTTCCACACCTGTTCAAACAGCCGTAGCCAGTTGCCACCGAGGATCTTGGTGATGTCTTCCGACTCGTAGCCGCGATTTATCAAAGCGACCACGAGATTCGGAAATTCGGCGGGCGTCTCCATGCCCTTCGGCTGGAAAACCAATTCGTCGTAGCGCAGAGATGTGTCGGCGAAAGTGGCGGGGTATTTCGTGCCCTGCTGCGAGACAAGGTAGTGCCAGAAGCATAGGGGCTGGTCCTGCGTGTTGTCAGTGCCGATTCCGACGTGGTCGATTCCGACACGCTGCACCATGTCGTCAATGGCGTCGACGAAATCGTCTATGGTGGAATCGAATCCAGTGGGAAGGAAATTTGCAAAAGAACAGGCGCCCACCACTCCACCCTTTTCGGCCAGCAGCTTCAGCGATTCTTCTGTTCGATTTCGCGGGTGATCGCAAAAGTTGCGCGCGTTGGCATGGGTGATGGCAACTGGCTGCTCGGATGTTTCGATGGCTTCAAGGGTGGTCTGGTCACCCACGTGGGACAGATCGATGACGATACCCAGTGCGTTCATCTCCCGAACGGCGTCAATGCCGAAATTGCTGAGCCCCTCGTCGCGTCGCTCCCAACATCCGTTGCCGAGCAGGTTCCGTTCGTGGTACGTGAGCTGGATAACGCGTACGCCTAAAGCGTGAAATAGTCCAAGTCGGTCCAGATCGTTCTCGATGGGGGAAGCATTTTGAAAGCCGAGTATGATTCCTGTCTTACCGCTTTCCTTGGCAGCGCGGATATCATAGGTGCTCCCTACCTTCAGGATGTCATGGCGTTCGCGGAAGCGACGCAGCCAGGCGGCGATGTGGTCCATGGTCTGCTGAAAGTTCTCCCAGGTCGCCACAGTTGCATTTATGGCGGTAACGTTACCGGCGCGCAGGGCTTCGAAAACGGCGACGCTATTCCAATTGCTCACGTTCAGACCGTCTATGACGATCGCTTCATCGTAGATTCTTCTCGTCTCAAGTTCCATCTTCTACTCCCTAAAATATTCCACTTCTGTCACAGTCCATACAACACTGCGTTATTTTCCTGATAAGTAATTCTACAGGAGATCTGATGGATTACGTAGCTACCTAAGGTGTCGATCAATCAGGAGGGAAGATACAAAATAAGATGGTGAATGTCAATAGATGATTGTAAGTTGCCACAGAGATTACAGTTCTCAGTTCGGGGATGAGAGAGCCCTGCTTGGCCATGATACGTTGCTTCGCTCCTACCGAAACAACACTTCTGGGAACACTCAATAGCCCTGGGGAATTTTGTCCTTTACTTTTCTACCAAACTTCTACTGAATTTCTACTGGAATTAGCCAAAACACCGCGAAAAACAAAGAAACACCGTAAAAGGTGAAGGGTTGTTAGCCCAAATAAAGAGTAAGGAAACAACACGAAAGAGGAAGGAAAACCTAAAGCAGTCTGGCAGACAATAGGTCAGGGGTTCGATCCCTCTCAGCTCCACCAATAAAAACAAGGAGTTACAAAAATCATTGTAACTCCTTGCTGCGTTTTTCTGCTCTTTTTCTAATATAAGTCTACCAAACCCGCCAGACAACTGATCATCCAGTTGTTCCGCTGCCTGCCTGTGAACCTCCGGCATCAGATGAACATACCGATCCAGCGTCGTTGTGATGGACGCATGTCCAAGTTGACAACGATATCGACCGTCCGATAATCTCCAACATTTGGTACATCTGCATTAGCTGCATATTCGCAAACCTTAAAATGCAGCGTAATTGACTCTTCGCAACATATAAAGGTGCCTAATATTGTAGCATTACCTTGTGTTATCTGTAACTATAACAGCCTCTGCCTTTTTGTATCCCCGAATCCCATCTCCTCGTACTGAGCTCCTACCTCTTTGCAATGGGTAGGGGCTTGCCAGATTCGACCGAATAAGTGTCCTGCCCAATGATCGCCAAACCGCTGTCGCTCACCGTCCCGGGGTGACCGGCCAGATCGGCTCGAGCTGCCAGGCATCCAGCGAGACGAGCGTCGCATCGCCGCCGCGGGCGAACACGTCGATCCCCGTGCTGTCCGACCGCGTCGGGTACACCCGCTGCGTCATGCAGAACCGTCTGTTGGGAAAGACCTCGATCACCGAGCGATCTACAAAGACGTGCAACTCAAGGGGCTCATCATCGGGCAGATCCAGGTCGCCGCTGTACACCGGCAGGTTCGGGTAACTGCCGGCCTTTCTCATGACCAGCGTTTCGGGGTCGAGGCTTGCGTGGGTCTGATCGGCGATGAACTCTCTCTTCTTGCGGTCGTAGATGAATAGCGTCTGCTCCTTGCGGTCGGGCGAACAGAGAAACTTAATGCCGACGGCATCGGCGTCACCGGGGTCGATCACCGCGATGATCTCCAGCATATCTCCCTGCGGATCGGGTACGAAGTTCGATCCGGATTCGGTAATCGGCATCCGCTCGTACTGCCAGTGCTGCCGCCGCAGACTCTTGAGTTCCTCCACCGGCTCCTGGCCTAATGTGCCGTCGTGTCGCAGCGTGAGCATGCGGGGCAAAGAGTAGATGTTACTCCACCACTCGATGGGCGTTTTGTTCTCCGGATCCTCCTTGGAGGGCCACTCATTCTCCTGTCCTAGGTCTGCCGCTTCGTCTCTGGCGCGGCACCACGGGCTGTTACCCTCCCAGACCAACCCGAAGATGATGTGCCTATTCTTGTCATCCTCGAAGCTCATCGCACAGCCGAAGTAGCCGCCGGGGTCGAGAACAAGCGGGCCCGAATCGGGGATAAAACGATGATCCGAAAAGCGGCCGACCCATCCCAACTCCCTCGTCATATCGAAAGCCGGGTTTATTCTTGCCTTCTCCGGCTGGTAGGCGGTGATCACCAACACGTGTTTATCGCCTAACTTAAACATGTGCGACATGTCCCACTGTTCGCCGGAGACGGCGGGTGATTTGCCTTTCAGCAGAGGGTTGAGGTATCTCCAGTTCACCAGATCGTCGGATTGGAAGAGATAGGTAGTGCCGACGTTCTGCCCGGCGTCGTTCTGCGCATCGCCGGCCAGCCCACCGATCAGCGCGTACCAGGTCTGATCGTCCTCGTCCCACCAGGCGAACACATCCAGGTTAAGACGCTCTCCATCGGCGCCCCTTGCCGGGATCACGGGGTTATCAGGGTGGCGCTTCCAGGTGACCATGCCGTCGTGACTTGTGGCTATACTCTTGCCGCCGATTCTGGGCGAAGTGTATATGATGGTGGGCACGCCGTTATTGATCACTGTCGAGCCGGTATAGATCCCAGCGTTGTCATAGCCATGAGGGCCGTTCTCATCCTGCGGCGCCAGTGCTATGGGAAGGTCGCGCCAGTGAACCAGGTCCTCGCTGACGGCGTGCCCCCAGCATTGGCTCAGACCCGAGGGCTTCGCACCGTGGGGTGTGATAAGATAGAACAAGTGGTATCGGCCGTCGAACTGAATCGGTCCCTCCACGTCCCACCCGAAGCCGGTCGGTGGCAGGAAGTGGTACCCGGGTCGGTGCGGATCACCCGCCAGCTTTTCCCGAACCGGGTGAATGCATTCGGGGAAGACGGACAGGAAATTCGGCCCGACGTAGTCTTGCTTATCAGCGTTGAGCCAACCGGCCAAGTGCGGAAAGAGCTCTGAGTCCTTGGCTGTCTGTAGTGAGCGGTTGCTGGGTATCTTCATTTTGAGTCCTTTCAGAAATATGCGAGTTCTAAAGAAATCTCCATTGAGGTGCTCTAATGCAAATGACCAGGTGAAAATACAGCGGAGCATTCCTTAAGAAGCTCTCGGTGAAAGAAACGCCATAATCTAGCGGGCTTCTGCAGCGAAAAATTCATTATCCCCTTGGTTCTCTTAACCTGAGGGTGACATGCACGCAGGTTCTTGCGATCAGCGGTATCTCCGATGATGCAGTCGCCGACATCCTGAACTAAGACGTTGTGCGCATTCGAATCCTAGGACCGTCGGCGATATGTCGGTCAGAATCCAACCTCTTCGAACAGGTGCGCCAGCGGACCAGCGCAATGTCCCATCCACGGCTGCTTGAACCCTGGTTGCGATAGCCGGTTCCGAAGACCATCAGAATCGATCCATCCGCTAATAAGACGGAGGATGTTGACTGTGGGTTGGGCAGCATTTAGAACTTGTTCGATTCCCCTTTCAGAGTGTCACAGGCCATCATCGGTATCCAGACTTTCGGTCAATTCATCCTGCCCATAAGCTCAGCTACTCCGCCCTCAGCAATCGGGTGATAGGGCAATCGGACTTAAACCCATCCAATTTCGGACGGCCATTTAGCTTTTCATAGCACTTTAGTACTGCAAGATGTTGCATTGCATCTGGGAGGTAGTAAATCTTCCGGCTACCAGTTCAGTTCCTCGGATGCAGCGAATCGCTGAACCTTGCGCCAGTGGGTCTGGCCAGTGCGGTAGTGGTCCCGCTGATAAAAAGGCCCCCTTGACCCTGGGGGATCCATGTTGACGACATCTGCCCCGCGGATCACGCCGTGGTAGAGTTGCTTTTCGATCTCCAGGTGTTTGCTTGTCTCAGCTATGGGGAAGCTAACCGTTACCATATCACCCGGGCGGACCTGACCTGCCTGGAGGTAGCGTCCCAAGGAGCTTACAGCGCGCTCGGTGCCATTGACCATACAGCGCACCTGTTTCAGATCTGTCCACCTGGGAATCCGGATTTGTAGATCCAGGGTCTCTTTGACTCGAATATCCACTCGGCCCTGATAAGGAATATGGCTGTCAACATCAGCCCAGCGGGAGGCTCGGTTCATCAGCAGATTCACCCGCAAGTTGCCGCTCTCATAGTGTAGGATGTGCTCCCAGATGTAGCAGATGGCGCGGGCGCCGTTTGCTGTGCAACAGTGCATAATCCCCGTGCGACTGGAGGGCCCCTCTCCCATCCAGGCGTTCGGCATCGCCCACCCGGAAAAGGAACCTCGGTTGCGCTCAATCACGTCCTCATTGCTGGTTATCTCGTCGATGGGCCGATCACTGGACGAACAAGACTCCGATAGCTCGTGCACCCACCGGGTGTCCATCAGTTGATTCTCGGCAAATTGGTTGCGGATCCACCGGTCCACGTCGTCCCAGTAATCGCCCAAGGCGGATGCTGACAGCTTCAGCCCGATACCAATCATGTCGGCGACTTCACAGCTCTCGGCTTGTTCGTGGCAGGTTGCGAAAAGGTTTTCCGGGAAATATCCCAGATGCCATTCCGACACATATTGGGCTGATGAGAGCTGCGTTGAAGGTTTTATCAGGGTTCGTTCACCCTGTCCCCGGGCCCACTCGAAGCTCTTCTTAATGAATTCCTGGAGTGTCTGGTCATTGGCAGGAAGGGCGTATTCCAGCATATTCAACAGACAGAGCGTATGAGCGTGAAAATGGCTTTCGCCGCCGCCGCCCATATCCGCAAAAGATTGCCCTTCATTCATCTTGGGCGGATCGTTGGGCAGAAACTTGCCCTCTGCATCGAAAAGGTGCGCGTGATCTTTCAGGTAATAGCAAATCTTTCGCGCCAGTTCACCAGCGGGTTCATATCCACTCACACGGTAGCACTGCCCAACACCTTGCAGGCAGAATCCTATACCTTCTGATGCTGCGGATCCTCCGGGTGGGACAGGGCTTTGCTCGTCCCAGTTACCGCCGTAAGGGAATAAACGGTACGGGATGTAGGCATAGTCTCCTTCATCAACAGCCAGCAGTTTTAGCCCGTCAATTTGTCGGCGCATATACTCCAGCCACAGATCGTTCGGCCGCAGCAGATGCTGCAGGACGAACGGAGGAAGGAAGCTGACGGAGCCTGTGGTGAAATGCTCAGTTTTCGGATCCTCCAGCAACGCAGAGAATCTCCAAATATCAAACGGGTACCGAGGAAAGTAGTTGAGACCGTCGGCGCCAATCTGCTTGAAAGCCGCCTCCAGCCAGGACCTGTCGATCTCCATATTGCTATCGTCGCCCGTGATGAGACGGATCAGCGGCAAGGCCTGCAAATATTTCTGCTGGCACATGTCGTCCAGCCCGTGCCACATGACCGCCGGATTACAGGCAAATTCGACCCGGAAATACATCTGATAGTCCCAGTCCCGATCCACGGCCCGCGTCATCACGTTCTGCACCGCAAGGGCCCGCTCGTGAATATCGTAGGTGTCCGGAACGGTAGCTTCGTATCGCTCTCCCTGGTACTTGGGCAGGTCAAACTCGGGTGCGCTGTCGTTCAGATAGACAAGCGGGCGCCTACCAGTTTCGGTGGTCCTTTCGTCAGACTTAGCTTGCATAGGATTTAGAGGAGTTGGTCATCAAACGATTACGCGTAAAGCGTGAGTTCCTTCAATTTGTCTTCAGGAGGTGCGGGAAAGAGCAGGCTCGCTAGATAGCCTGCCAGGCAACCTGTGACCGTGCAGAGTCCATCGAGCCAGACCCAGTTGATAGAAAGCGCATCGGGGTCTATCCACGGTTTCATAAGTCCTGGAAATCCGCTGAAACTCAATGCCAGCAAGACTGCTGCAAATGCGCCGATCAGCACCCCAGCTGTGTTGCAGCGCTTTGTGAAGACGCCGAGGATAAAGAAAACCCCCATCGCGGGTAGAACTAGGAGGTTGAGCTTGCCCATTCGTTCAAGTACTGTTGTATCGCTGTGGCCACTTTGCCACAGAGCAAAGAGCAGCACCAGGAGGCCCCAACCGAGCGTGACGTAGCGAGAACTGGATACATAATGCTTTTCAGAGGCACTGCGCACTAAATACCGCTTGTAAAAGTCGCTGATCGTTATGCTGCTCATCGAGTTCACCGCCGAGTCAAATGTGGACATCATCGCCGCCAACAAGCCCGCCATAATCACACCCCGCACCAGAATCGGCAGATGACCGACGACATAGCGGGCCATCACCTCGTCGGCCTGTGTGATCATCGCCTTGGCCTCCGGATTCACCTGGTAATACGCGATAAATCCCCAGGCAACGGACACAGCCAGGAGCATAAAGATCACCTCGACACCTGCGAGTCCTACGAGCGCCTTGAACATATTTCGCTTTGTGCCTGTCGCCAATAGTCGCTGAATGCGGACTTGATTGGAACCGAACATGAACACTTCCACTATCTTTGAAAGCAAGATGGCCCATATCGTCGCTTCCACGTGCAGGCTGAATTCAGCGGAAAAGAGTTTTGTCTTTGGATAGCCTGATTCTTCGGATATCACAGAGGAAGCGATGTTGTAGATTTCCGTTGGTTGCCAGTTAAAGTATTTAAGTAACAACAAACCTATCACGATGTAAGCAAAGACGAAAATAGTCGCCTGAGCAACATCAGTCCAGATGACCGCGCGTGAGCCACCAAGCATGGTGTAAGATGTACCCAATACAACGATTCCAAAGAGGCAATACACGACCGGCACGCCGGTCACTGCATTGAATGCCATCGAGGCAGCCACCAGACCATTGCCAACCCAGAAGATCATCTGAATCGGGAATATCGTGGCGCCAAAGGTGCGCAGCCCCGGGTGGAAACGTCGCTCCAGATACTCATAGATAGACAACATCCGCAGTCGGTCCCAGATAGGCACCCAGAAATATGCTGCAAGGGGCAGGCTGACCATGACCAGCAAGGTAGAGCCGAAAAACCATCGGCTGTCCTTCTGGTATATCCAGCCGCATATTCCCAGAAAACTAATCGGGCTCGTTGTGGTAGCGTATAACGACAGTGCGACCGCCCACCAGGGTAGAGAGCCGCTGGCTAGGAAGTACTCCTTCAGTGACTTTTGCCGACCGGAACACACGATCGCAAGCACAAGTACACCGATCAAATACCCCACAATAACGAAGTAGTCCCAAACAGAGAGTTGATTCATTGGTTATTGAAAAATCGCATAGCTAGCACTCTACGTGTTGTTCGCCATGGACAGGTCCCATTGACCTTACGGCGACGGATCAAAAATGTTGCGGAGATCAGAGTCAAATGCCGCATCGCGAATTGTCCGATCGGTGTTTACGGGTTCAGGGTTCAGCCGCCAGAGCACCAGCCCGATGTCTCTCGGGGTGAAGTGGTTCTCCACTTTCGGACCGGCATGACTACGGTATCCGGTGCCGATGACGGTGATGATTGACCCGTCCGGAAGCAGCGTCCACGAGGTGGCCTGGCTGCTTGCCTTCCAGTGATGCGACTCCTTACGGTTACCTACTTCGACAACTGCATTTTGTTGCTAACGCATTTAAGCCAAGTCACTTATGGTACTCGGAGGGCAATTACGCACTGATTCGCAAGTCACTCTCAAATAAGAGGTTACAGTTTTGGGCCTCATGCGAGGTGAAACAGTCGAACTATGTAACACTGTATTGCCTATGCACAGTGCAACTACAGGTAAAATGGAAACCTGAATGACGTCTGGCCTCATGTCATCCTACGTCTTAGCGCAGGATCATCGGCTGTAGCTCGATCGTCGACAGCGGCACCGTACCTTTCAACGTCCCGTACTTCATGGCTGTCGAACCGCGGATTTCGGCACTGTACCGCTTGTCTATCCTGTACGTCACCGTTTTCGGCAGCGGATCCTCCAGTGACCAGTGGAAGAAACCAGTGGGGTCGGTATGGGTGTGCCAGTTGTTAAGCACAACACAGGCCCCGGCAATCGGCTTTCCTTTTGTATCCACAACGCGATTGGAAATCTTCCGGCCGGCTCTCATGCTGAAGTCCTGCGCCTTGGCCTTTGGTCCGACCTTGATATGCCGATGCTGGGGGGCGTAACCGTTGGCTTCAACCGTCAGGACATATTCACCCAGCTTGACGGACTTAAAGCGGTAATGTCCCTCCTTGTCCGTCTTTACGGCCGGATATTCATTTGCCTTTTTGATCGGTCGGTATCCCATTACCGGTGTGCCAACTGTTCTGGGACGACGTTGCCAGGCATCCAGTACTTTGGGGTCCTCCAGCCACGAGTCAAGCGCGTAGCGGTTGGGGCCGCGCTGAACAGTCGCGCCCGCAATCGGATTACCCTCCGGATCCAGGATGCGGCCCTCGAGCGCCACACGTGCCGGTGAAACCTTCACACGTTCGACGGTGATCGGCCAGACCTTCGTGCCTTCCTCGTCGCTGCCGATTGCCACCAGCCCGTTTTTGCCAACCTTTATCATGTCAAACTGCCCGGTGATGCCTGGGCCGGACTGCGTTTTCTTGTCGATGAGGCTGGGCCGCTCCGGCAGATCGGAGAAGCTGATTTTGTCCCGCCAGGTATGGCCGTTGTCGAGGCTGAACGCGACGTGAAATCCCGGCCGACCATATTCAACTGCCACCACGCCGTTGTCGAGGACCTGCAGTGTCGGCGAGATATTCATCAGATGCGGCTTGGTTGGCGTCGGTTTGGTCCAGGTCTTGCCCAGGTCATCCGACCAGCACACGTACAGGGGCTTGTATTCTCCGGGGAAATGTGCAAGCTGCTTCCGCATGATGGCCAGCATCTGGCCATTCGGCAATAGAACGACACTTGGTTCGCAGGCGCCGACGTAATGACCCGGCAGCTCGGGGTTGGGATCCTTTGGGCTGTAGTCGATGGTTGCGTAATACCGCCACGTCTTACCCTCGTCGGTCGAATCAACAAGGTATCCCTGGTGTACATCTTTCTCATCGCCCTTAAAACCGCCGTACATCGGCATCAAGAGGTCGCCGCTGGGAAGCTGGATGATAGGGCCCTTGGCGGCAGTCGGAGTTTTTACGTCAAGAGATGGCATATGATTCGGCATATACATCTTGCCCATAATGGTTTCCCAACTCGTAAAATCGTCGGTGAACTTAAACGTTTTCACATCATACCACCCGGTTTTTCCTTTGGTTGGCGGCGTGTCACTCCGAAGCTTGAGCACGCCGCCATCGCGCAGCCCGACGTGCACTGCGCCTCCGCAATGCGATCCGGCGGCATCCCACTCTTTGCCCCAAGTCTTGCCGCCGTCTTTTGAAAACCGATACATCGGCCGGCCCCTGGGCGGAGTTGGATAAAAGGCGGCCACCACTCCCGTTCGCGACACGAGCACTGAAGAGGTATTCTGATAGCTCTGTGAAGTGAGCTTGGTCGTCGTACCGACGGTGATCTTGAGGATCTCGGTTTCTTCCGCTGCCGCAGGGTCCATCGCACCGGCATCAGGAACAATGGCTGCGATGCAAAACATAACAGCTATCAAACAAGGAAAATTGCGTTTCATGCCGAGTCCTTTCAGTTTTTAAAGCTCAGCCAAACAGTGGCCCGTTCGTCCGAATGGAAACCTGAATGACGTCTCGCGGCATGGCAACAGGGCCATCTACTGGTGTAGGATGAGCGGCTGACTCTCGATCTGCGAGAGCGGAACCGCATAATGCTGATCTAGAGACACACGAACTACGCGAGTTAGGCCACCTTCATGGGTTTCGTTACCGCGACCAAACCGCTTGTAAACCTTGACCGACACCTGTTTCGGTAGCGGAGCCTCCAGAGACCAGTGAAAGAAACCTTGGGCATCAGCGTGCATGTGCTCATTATTCAGCACCACACATGTACCCCCAACCGGCCTACCCTTCTCATCCACAACCTGGTTGCAAATCTTTCGGCCAGCATTCAAGCGAAACTCCTGTGGTTTGGCTTCCGGCCCGACCTTGATGTGCCGATGCTGGGGGGCGTAGCCGTCGGCTTCAACCGTCAGAACATATTCACCAAGTTTGACGGACTCGAAGCGAAAGTTTCCCTGGGCATCTGTCTGCACCGTCGAATGGCCGTTTTCTTTGCGGATCGATCTAAATCCCAGTACCGGTGAGCCGATTGCCCTGGCTGAAGCATTCCAGTGATCCAGCCGTCTGGGGTCCTCCCGCCAAGAGTCGAGGGCGTAGCGATTTGGGCCCAGTTCCACATTCGCATCAGCAATCGGATAGCCACTGTGTGGGGCCACTAGCTGGCCAGTCAAGGCTACGTTATCCGACGACACCTTCAAACGTTCGACGGTGATTGGCCAAACCTTCGTGCCCTCGGCATCGGAACCTACTACCACCAGTTTGTTGGGACCAGCTTTTGCCATATCAAATTGGCCGGTAATAATCGGTTCCGGCAGGTCTGAAAAGCTAACCCGGTCTTGCCAGGTATGTCCGTTGTCTAAGCTGAAGGCTACGTGAGAGCCCGGCCGACCATATTGACAGGCCACTACGCTGTTGTCCAGCACCTGCAGGGTCGGTGAGATACACATCAGATGCGGCTTAGTGGGCGTCGGCTTGGTCCAGTTCTTGCCCAAATCATTCGACCAAGAGGCATACAGGGGCTTGTATGCGCCCGGGTACTCCGTACCCTGCGTGCGCAACATGGCCAGCATCTGGCCATTGGGCAAAAGGGCGACAGTCGGCTCGCAGGAGCCGATCCACGCACCCGCCAGTTCCGGGTGGGGATCCTTGGGAGTGTAATCAATGCTGGAGTAATACCGCCAATTCCTGCCCTGGTCTTTCGAATGGAGCAGGTATGCACGGTTGCGTTTGGGGTCATCACCCGTCAAGCCGCCCTGCGTCGGCATCAGCAGATCCCCGTTGGGAAGCTGTATGATCGGGCCTTTGGCCGTTGACGGCGCTTTTATGTCAGTAGAGTTCATATGATCCGGCATATATATCTTGGCTATGAATTGTTTCCAATTCGTGAAATTGTCGGTGCCTAGAAAAGTTTCCGCATCATACCGGCCGGGTTTCCCTTCGACAGGAGGAGTCTCAGTGGTAAGCTTTATCACGCCGCCTTGGCGCAGTCCGATGCTCATAGCACCGTGGAAGTTAGCCGGAGCGTTTATCTCCGGCCCCCAGGTCAGGCCGGCGTCTGTTGAAACGCGATATTTCTTGATCCCGCGGGACGGCTTTGGATAAAAGACAGCCACGACTCCTGTTCGTGACCCGGTTACCGCTGAGGTATTCTGATAGCGCTGAGGGGTGAGCTTGGTCGGCGTACCCACGGTGATCTTGAGGATCTCGGTTTCTTCGGCTGCTGCAGGGTCCATCGCACCGGCATCGGGAACAATGGCTGTGATGCAAAACATAACAGCTATCAGACAAGGAAAATTGCGTTTCATGCCGAGTCCTCTCAGTTTTTAAAGCTCAGCCAAACAGTGGCCCGTTGGTCCGAACGGAAACCGGAATGACGTCTTGCGGCATGGCAACCGGCCATCTACTGGCGTAGGATAAGCGGCTGACTCTCGATCTGCGAGAATGGAACCTTATAATGCTGCTTCAGTGACACACGAAATGGGCCACCATCACCAAACCGCTTGTAAACCTTGACCGACACCTCTTTCGGTAGCGAATTAAACAACGGACGTACCTGGCGAGACCGCGTCAGCTTATCAAAATTCCCTGCCTCCACCGACCAGTGAAAGAAACCTTGGGCATCAGTGTGCATGTGCTCATTATTCAGCACCACACATGCACCAGCAACGGACTTAGCCTTCTCATCTACAACCTGATTGCAAACCTTTAGGCCCGGCTTCAAGCGGAACTCCTGTGGTTTGGCTTTCGGTCCGACCTTGATGTGCCGATGCTGGGGGGCGTAGCCGTCAGCTTCAACCGTCAGGACATATTCGCCAAGTTTGACGGACTCGAAGCGGAAGTTTCCCTGCTCGTCCGTCTGCACTGTCGGATGGCCGTTTTCTTTACGAATCGATCTATATCCCAGTACCGGTGAGCCGATTGTCCTGGGCCCAGCATCCCAGTGGTCCAGTCGTCTGGGGTCCTCCAGCCAAGAATCGAGGGCGTAGCGATTTGGGCCCAGTTCCACATTCGCAGCCGCAATCGGATTGCCACTGTGTGGGTCCACCAGCTGGCCAGTCAAGGCTACGCGATCCGACGATACCTTCACCCGTTTCACGGTGATTGGCCAGACCTTCGTGCCCTCGGCGTCGTTGCCTACTACCACCAGCTTGTTGGGACCAGCTTTTGCCATATCAAACTGGCCCGTAATGGGTGGGGTTGGTAGGTCCGAGAAGCTAACGCGGTCTTGCCAGGTACGTCCGTTGTCTAAACTGAAGGCTACGTGACAGCCCGGCCGACCATATACACAAGCCACTACGCCGTTGTCCAGCACCTGCAGGGTCGGTTGGATACACATCAGATGTGGCTTAGTCGGCGTCGGCTTGGTCCAGGTCTTGCCCAGATCATTCGACCAACAGACGTACAGGGGCTTGTATGCTCCCGGGTACTGGGTGCCCTGCGTGCGCAACATGGCCAGCATCTGGCCATTGGGCAAAAGCCCGACACTCGGCTCGCAAGAGCCGGCCCACCGACCAGGTAATTCCGGGTTGGGATCCTTGGAGGCGTAATGGATGCTCGCGTAATACCGCCAAGTCCTGCCCAAGTCTCTCGAATGGACCAGGTATGTCCGGTCTACGGTGCGGTCATCACCCGTTAAGCCGCCATGCATCGGCATCAGTAACTCCCCGTTGTGCATTTGGACGATCGGGCCTTTGGACGGACCCGGATATTTTACGTCAGTAGAGGTTATATGATCCGGCATATATATCTTGGCTAAAAATTGTTTCCAATTCGTAAAATTGTCGGTGCCTAGAAAAGTTTCCGCATCATACCAGCCGGGTTCCCCTTTGATAGGAAAGACGTAAGTCGTAAGCTTTATCACGCCGCCTTGGCGCAGTCCGATTGCTTGAGCACCACTCCAATTAGCCGGAGCGTTTATCTCCGGCCCCCAGGTCAGACCAGCGTCTGTTGAAACGCGGTATTTCTTGACCCCGCGTGGCGGCTTTGGATAAAAGACGGCCACTACTCCTGTTCGTGACCCGGTTATGGCTGAGGTATTCTGAAAGATCTGAGGAGTGAGCTTGGTCGGCGTACCCACGGTGATCTTGAGGATCTCAGTTTCTTCCGCTGCCGCAGGGTCCACCGCACCGGCATCATCTACAATGGACGCGATGCAAAACATAACAGCTATTACACGAAGACAATTGCGTTTAATGTCGAGTCCTTTCAGTTTTCAAAGTTCAGCTAAAGAACAAAAACAGACTACTCAAGTACTAACTGGGATTTCCCAAGTCACTTTGTATATCCTTAACCGTTCAGGCCCTTTGGGACCTGCAGCGTTTTGCCTGACCGGGCAGCGTACTCGGCGGCAAAACGCCAAATCCTCAATCTGTTTGACAATATACGCGTGCCGTGCTGTTTTGCAAGCACTGTTTTTTCTTCAAAATTCAAGCGGAGGGCCTAGTGCATCCGATAAAATCTCTGAAGCATAGCCTATAGAGCAATGGGATACGCCCAAGCAAGAAAACCGCTTACCCTAGCTCTAGCGGCTCAGGATCATCGGTTGACTCTCGATCTGCGAGAGCGGAACCGTGTAATGCTGCTTCAGAGGTATACGAACTGGGCCACCACCATATCGCTTGTAAACCTTGACCGATACCTGTTCCGGAAGCGGGTTCTCCAACGACCAGTGAAAGGAACCTTGGGCATCTGTGTGCATGTGCCAATTGTTCAGCACCACACATGCACCAGCAGCCGGCTTACCCTTCTCATCTACAACCTGGTTGCAAATCTTTCGGCCAGCATTCAAGCGAAACTCCTGTGGTTTAGCTTGGGATCCGACCTTGATGTGTCGATGCTGGGGGGCGTAACCGTCAGCTTCAACCGTCAGGACATATTCACCAAGTTTGACGGACTCGAAGCGGAAGTCTCCCTTGGCGTCCGTCTGCACCGTCGGATAGCCGTTTTCTTTACGGATCGACAGATAGCTCAATTGGGGTAAGCCGATTGTCCTGGGGGCAACCTTCCAGGCGTCCAGTCGTGTGGGATCCTCCAGCCAGGAGTCGAGGGTGTAGCGATTCGGGCTCAGTTCCACCTTCACACCCGCCATCAGATCGGGATCGGGGCCGCCCTGCTGGGCCAACACCCAGCCAGTCAAGGCTACGCAAGCCGGCGATACCTTCACACGTTCCACCGTGATTGGCCAAACCTTTGTGCCCTCGGCGTCACTGCCTACTACCACCAATTTGTTGGGACCAGCTTTTTCCATGTCATACTGGCCTGTACCGGTCGGCCCGGACGTTGTCTTTGGATTGATAAGGCTTGGCCGGACAGGGAATGGTGAGAGACTAACGCGGTCTTGCCAAGTATGTCCGTTGTCTAAACTGAAGGCTACATGAAAGCCCGGCCGACCATATTGACAGGCCACTATGCCATTGTCCAGCACCTGCAGGGTCGGCGAGATATTCATAAGGTGCGGCTTGGTGGGCGTCGGCTTGGTCCAGGTCTTGCCCAAATCATTAGACCAGCACACGTACATGGGTTTGTATTCGCCCGGGTAATGGGCACCCTGCTCGCGGAGCATGGCCAACATCTGACCGTTGGGTAAAAGCCCGACACTCGGCTCGCAGGAACCGGTGTACTGACCGGGAAGTTCCGGGTTGGGATCCTTGGGGGTATGATTGATGCTCGCGTGATACGACCAGGTCCTGCCCTGGTCGGTAGATCGGACAAGGTATGCCCGGTGTACATCTTCGCGATCACCCGTTAAGCCGCCATGCATCGGCATTAACAAATCCCCGTTGGGTACTTGGATGATTGGGCCTTTGGACATACCTGGATATGGTGAGTCAAGAGAGGCTATAGAATTCGGCATATGTATCTTGGCTGTAAATGTTTCATGATCGACTTTCCCCGTGTCACTATTGATCCTGAACTCGTCGACCATTTTAAAGGTTTTCGCATCAAACCAGCCTGGTTTTCCTGGGGTAGGAGTAGCGTCACTGCCAATCTTGAGCACGCCGCCATCGCGCAGCCCGATTTCTTGAGCACCACCCTCATGAGACGGAGGATCCGTCGGCTTGCCCCAGGTCAGGCCGGCGTCTTTTGAAATGCGACACTTGCGATACTCCCTGGGCCCGAAAGGATAAAAGACGATCAGTGCTCCTGTTCGCGAGGCGGCGAGACTGGCGGTATTCTGTTGGCTCCGGGGGTCGAGCAGAGTCGGTTCACCCACGGTGATCTTGAGGATATCGGTTTCTTCCGCTGCCGCAGGGTCCACCGCACTGGCGTCAGGAACAATGGCCGCGATGCAAAACATAACAGCTATTACACAAAGACAATTGCCTTTAATGTGGAGTCCTTTCAGTTTTCAAAGTTCAGTCAAAGAACAAAAACAAACTACCTATAATTACTCTTATTAAACAGGCAGGAGAACGCTCCCGGCTCCAAGTAGTCGCATAGGTAGCACTCGGGGCGTATTGACCTCAAGGCGAGGGATCAAAGATGTTTCCGAGATCAGAGTCGAATGGGGCGTCACGAATTTCCCGATCGGCGTTTACAGGTTCAGGGTTCAGCCTCCACTGCACCAGCCCGAGGTCTCTTGGGGCGAACTGGTTCGGCGCCTCCGGCGGACCGGGCTCACTCCGGTAGCCGGTACCAAAGACGGTGATGATTGACCCATCCGGAAGCAGACTCGACGAGGCACAATAGGGGGCCGGCCAGTAGTCCTTCTCCCCCGTACGGTTACCTACCCAGGCGTGGAGGATGTACTTGTGGTCGAGATCCCACGTCAGGCCGTGGTCGTGGCTGACGATAGCTTCGATGCCGAACTGCTTGAACCCGTTCTTGTCCTTGACGTATCCCTCGCGGACGACATAGGTCATGACGATGTCCCCATTGGGCATCAGGAGCAGGGACGGATGATGGCGACCCCAATTATAGAGTTTCTCGACAGTTGACCAAGTGCGGCCATCGTCTTTGGAGATGGAGATCCCGAGCCCTTCGTAGTGGTCATTTCCTGTGACCCCGGGTGGAAGGTCGGTCCTGCAAGCAGCGAGCAGGTTACCGTTGCCGGCGCGAAAGAGGGCGACCTCACTGACTTCTTTCCATTGCGGCACCTTTATGTCCTCGCTCCAGGTTTTCCCTTTGTCAGTACTGAAGCGGATGTAGCCCTGCTGATAGTCGTGCTTGACCTCGGGAGGTTTGAACCAGGCGTAGCCCGTCTCCGCAATCCGGCTGACTTTGCCGGTCTTGTGGTCTCGCTCGACCAACGGTGGGAGCCAGGGGGCCCAATAGCTTCTGTCAGAAGGCGGGGCTATCCGAGACGTGTCGCCCCAGGTCTTACCGTAGTCCCTGCTGAACCAGCGGTCGCGGCCCGAGTACAAGAGTGCATTCCCATCGTCAAGATAAGCTAGACCCAGTCCCAGGCCACCGGCAGGCTTGCCATCCTTGTCGACAGTCAGCGGACGCGGAGCAGTCCAACTGTCTCCATGATCGTCGCTGGTCATAGTAAAGGGGCGATGCGGATAACCATAATTGGCCAGCATGAGCAGCCGATCCTTCTCCGGCATATAGACAAGGTAGGGGATGGTCGCTACCCGATGGCGACTCTTGGCAGAGATGGTCTGGAACTTTGAAGACAGCCGGATTTGCTGGGCCGAGCCGTTGAGTTGTCGGACCGTATGTGGCTGCCATCCCACCACGACCGCCGACGAGGCCCTGGGCAACGCCACAGAATCGTCGGTAAGGCAGAATGCGGAAAGAATTAATAGGGCGATTGTAGCAGAGATTATGATTGTCATCAGGCAGGTTCCTTGTTCTACGTCTGGCTCTGGGACTGGTATAACTCCTAATCCACAGGGCATAGGGCAATCTGTACCTCTGTGAGAATAGGGGTCGCCGCACCATCCGGGGTTCTCAGGACAGCACGGTATTGGATCCAGGGATGCTGGGCTGGCAGCATATTCAGGCTTGTACCGGGCTTAGTGAAGTAGGAACCTTCGCTGTCAGGCCCGAGCCAAGCTGCACTACTTAGGCCTTTGCGTGTAGGGGCGGTTCGGACCTCGAAAACGACGGACGTACCGAATTTATTCTGGGCCTTCCATGAAAGTTTATCAAAGCTAGCGTTCGCCGGGCGCTGGAACACGGTCGAGGTATACGTTTCTTCGAGCTTTCGGGTATAGGCGTTGCCGAGGTCCGAGGCGATCGAGCCGTGCGGACCAAGGGTGGGCAGCAAGGTCACATCGTCATCGGTGAATTTACCCTGCCGGTTCCAGTGAACACGCGAAAGGGTATTATGGTCACCGCCTGGATTGTGATTGCAGAATGAAATATCGGGCCAACCGTCGTGGTTGAAATCAGCAACCATCATCCCAAGCGATGCGGCCTGGCGTAGTCGTGTCCTCTTGTCCATAGAGTATATGGATTCTGGATTTCCCCAGAATATGTAAGCATCAAAAATGCGCTCGATACCCTGATCGTAGTTACTGCAAACAATGTCTAGATGTCCGTCTCTGTTCAGATCGGCGATGGCGACGCCGTGATCAGCGCCCTGCAACATAAATTCGGTCCGTCGGGCCGCGGAGAAACCCCACTCGGAACCCCACCAAATATAGCTCGGTACGTTGGTCCCGGCAAAGCCCTTTCGAGGATTGGACCAGCCGGTGAGAACCAGGTCAAGCCAGCCGTTGCCATCCAGGTCAGCCGTCTCCACTCCTGCTCCGCCGGAGGGCATGGGAAGTGTGATTTTACGGTCCACATCAAAACCCTTCTTATCACCCAGAAGGATATAGGTAGCGTTGTGTTCGATAGCGGTATAGACCAAATCAAGCCAGCCGTCTCTGTCCACGTCTGCCAGGTGTATTCCCCACACATCACCCAGCTTGACGGCCTGTCGCCGCTCTGCCGAAAACCCCGTCTCGCCGCCCCAATATACGTATGTCGTGCCCCCCTGGACTGCACCCATGACGATATCCAGATAGCCGTCGCGATTAATGTCAGCGGTCATCGAGATAAGCGCATATTCGGTCGGGAACCTCGAGACACGATCTACGGACAGGCCATCCTGGCCGCCCCAGTAGATTGAGCTGGTTTGCTCGCCAAGGGCGCGGGTACCCTCACGTTGGTTCGAGACTAACAAATCGACAAAACCGTCGTCGTTATAGTCAGCCATGAACCCTCCGTAGGCACTGACGGCGGGCAGATCGTAATGGCAACCTGGCTTATAGATGCCGTCATAACTGCCTAGATAAACCCGAACAGGCGGATCGAGCGAGGAGTGTCCTCCTAGAGAGCAGGCGAAGATGATATCTTTTTTCCCATCGTGATTCAAATCCGCAACGTGGACTTCCGTAGCGCCAGAGGTCTCCAGTGCGATGAAACGATCCTTATCGAGACCGTCCTTGCTGTTTATGTACACCCGGGATTGGGCAGTGTAGCTTTTACCGTGTTCATATACTGCTACAGCCAGATCCGGTAATCCGTCGTTAGTAACATCTCCGATGGCAATGTTTGTTGCCTGGATTGGTAAGGTGAATGCCCGCTTGGGGTCGTACCCGGTATCCGATCCCCACAGGAAGTGGATCTTTCCAGATCGAACACAGATCAGGTCATCGAGGCCGTCGGCGTTGAGATCAGCCACAACCACTTGACGCTTTTCGCCGGAAAGTTCGATCTGTCTGGGTTCTGCCACCTGCAGTCCGGAAAAGGGATACAGATCTATTGTCTCTTCGGTCAACATTCCCAGATGATAAGCTCCGTTGAGCTTCAGCAAACGAGGTCTACCAGATCGGTCACCGCTGATCGCAAGGACTTGCATCGGCTCGAATCCCCCCTCTCTTCCGGCCAGAAGGAAGACATTCTCCGCCTCCTTGGAGCTGCCGATGGCCTCAAGAACAGGCACGGCTGCAGGGCCGAGGCTATCTTCCGTAGGCCTGCCGTAGAAAACTAGGTCGGCAAAACCATCGCCGTTAATATCGGCTATGTCTGCCCACCCGAGTGAGGGTGCCACGATGTCATCCCGGCGGTCGAGAGGGAAAACACCGGCCTTTGTCTGCCAATAAATGGAAATGCAGCCCCCTTTGAGATCGAACCGCTCCCGTTCCTGGTTAAGCACGATAATTTCCTTTAATCCGTCACCGTTCAAGTCGGCAGCGAAGGCCTGTCGGGCAGAGAACGTCGGAATGGAGGTCCGATACTTCGGGGTCAGACCTTCGGGCCCGCCCCAATAGATGAAACTCCTAACCACAGGATCTGGCACCCACATATAGTTAAGTATGATCACATCTGTATACCCACCACCATTCAAGTCGCTTACGCACTGTGAAGATGAATGCCGCGTGGGCAACATTAAGCTTGCGTCAGGACTCGGCTTGCCATCTCGCTGAAAATAGACCCGTGCCGGCTCGTATTCTATCAGATCGTGCGAGTTACCGAAATACAGATCGATATTCCCGTCGTTATTGACGTCCCACGTGCGTATCATCTGAACGCGCCCACCGCGAGACACATAGAGGTTCGCACCTGCCGCGTCAAAAGTTGCCCTTTGAGAAGTCCTCGAACCCGCTAGTGACCCAAGAGGCCCTCTCGGCCCCCTGAGATATTGCGGCCCAGAGCAGCAGTGACGTCAAGATAAGTGTACTTTTCAGTGCTTTTGTGTCCTTGTTACCTATAGCGCCGTCGGGGTGAACAGCTATTCCGTGTGAAGTCATCCTGTATCCGCGCAACAGCAATAACAACTGCACCGGCGTTGGCGTGAGATGCCACGCCAGATCTCCGTTATACTCCAAACTCTACCGGCAACGAGTCGAGCAGGCGCAGGCCGGACGAGTGCCGCCAGGGCGGATGGTCGGCTATCTGTTCATCTGCCAGGCGAAGACCAGGCAGCCTGCGAAGGATCGACGAAACCGCGATCTGGCCTTCGAGTCGGGCCAGGGGCGCGCCGAGGCAGAAATGTACGCCCCAGCCGAACGCCAGATGTTTGTTCGGACTTCGGCCTATGTCCAGCCTGTCCGGATCTGGAAACTGCATCGGATCGCGGTTCGCAGCCCCCACCATCAGGGCGACCGTCTGTCCCTCCCTGACCCGAAGCCCTCCGATCTCCATGTCCTGCGTCGCGATCCTGGTATTTCGCGGGCCGGGACTTTCGTAGCGTAGAAACTCTTCAACGGCCGATTTGATCATCTCGGGATGTGCGCTCAATCGCTCCATCTCCTCCCCATTCTGGAGCAGCGCGAAGATGCCGTTGCCGATCAAACCGGTTGTTGTGTCGTTCCCTGCAACGAGCATCTGAACGCACATGGCCAGCAGTTCCTCATCGGTGAGTCTGTCGCCGGCCTCCTCAATGCCAAGCAACGTGCTAATCAGATCGTCGCCCGGCTCAGCGCGCTTGCGGCTGATGATCTGATCGAAGTATTCTGTAAGGTCGGTCAGACCTGAAAGTGACTGCTCGGCCACTTCAGCAAGCTGCGACGCCGGACCGTCGAGGAAGGCCACGATGTCCTCGATCCACACCCCGAACTGTGCGCGGTCCTCTGCCGGGATGCCCAGGAGCTCGCAGACCACCGTCACAGGCATGGGGTAGGCGAAGTCGCCGATCAGATCCATCCGGCCGCGCGGCTCCACAGTATCGATGAGCTCGTTGGCGATCGTGGAGATACGACTCCGCATCGCCTGGATGGAGCGTGGGGTGAACGCTTGGTTGACCAGCCCCAGCAGACGCGTGTGGTCCGGCGGATCACTGTGCGATACCCATTTGGACAGATGCTGCCCCAGGGCGTCTACCTTGCTCCGCAGCAGCTCTGGAAGGACGCTCATCTTGGCCCGCGGCTTGTCCGAAGAGAGGTGCAGGTTGGCGTGTGCCTGCCGGACGTCGTCGTAACGGGTGACCACCCAGCAGCCCCAGGGTTCACACCAGTGAACGGGGGCATCGCTCAGTAGCTCGTGATAGAGTGGATAGGGATTGGCTAGCCTCCCCTGGCAGAACAATTCGTATTCGCGTGTATGTGTTATCGTCCTCGCGGGCATGTGATTGCGATCCTCAACGGGCGAGCCGTTGGCTAGTAGGCGTTACCAGTAGAACTTCGACAAGACATTTTCAAGAGCTGATAGGGAATTTGATCCTAATGACGTGCTCACGGAGCCTAAGTTAATCTGGCAGCCCAGCTAATAAAGGGGTTGAATAGTTGTAAATTGTTTTTTCCAGAGATTCTCGCACAGGTCAATGGATATCCAGGACTACTGCACCAATGACTGGTCCACTTTTGGCATGACAAGTCGTATTGATCTCAGGGCGACGAATCAAAGACGGTAAATTCCGAACCCGAGGACATATATTCGCTGACAAAACAGTGCAGCTTGCGATGACGGTGACATTCGTCATTGGGAGGGCGACGGTCATCTTGTGATCCATTGCCAGTGAGCGCAGTTGCTGAGATGCCGGGCCGTCAAAGACCGGCTCGGGCAGCTCGACCAGACGCTGCCGCGAAAGATGGCGCAGGTGCCAGTAGCCTCTGATGCAGCATTCCGGGAAGGAGATAAGCTCCACGTCCTGCTGCGAAGCTTGCTGCACAAAGTCACGAATCTTGGCGAAGTTGGCCTCCTTGTCGCCCGGAGTGTGGTCCATCTGTACGGATGCAACGCGAAGCTTCTTCATGGTCTGTACCACCTTCTGATTTTGTTGGATTGACATGCAACTTTGACAGACCGGCCCTGTCTGGCGCTATCGTAGAGCGCATCAATGACCTTCATGTTGGCCAGACCGTTTTCAGCCGGCTGTTCAATCGGTTTACCTTTCAGCACGCGGTCGGCGAAATATTCCGCTTGGAACTGAAACTGGTGCGCAGGCGGACAATGGATCTTCTCATTTATCGCGCCTGCGACCGCGTCATCGCTAACAAAGAAGTAGGTTTCCACCAGCTTCCCTGTGCGATAGGTCTCAACCTGCCCAATGCCTGTGGGCATGTAGATGTGGCCGTGCTCTCCGAAGACCTCGTAGCCCTGCTGGTAGATGTTGTTCTCGGCTAACTTAAAGCCGGAGTCGAACTGCAGAACACCGCCGCAGGGAAACTCCAGCGTGCCGACCACCCGCTCATCCACGCCGCTGTCTCTACCGAATTCCCCGAATTCCATTGTGGCGTAAACGCGAACGGGCTCTGAGCCGAATATGAAACGCGCTGTGTTGACACAGTAACAACCTTTGTCCATCAGCACGCCGCCGCTGAGCTCCTTGCTGAGCCGGATGTCATCGGCAGCCGGTCGGGCCGAGGAGTGCACCGACGACATCCTCAGCACCTTGCCGATCCTGCCGTCGTCGATCAGTTGCCTGACTTGCACGTTGTGTGGATGAAACCGGTGGGCAAAGGCCTCCATGAGCAGCACGCCGTGCTTGTGGCAGGCCTCTACCATGTCGCGCGCCTCGGAGGCGCTGCACGCGAGCGGTTTCTCGCAAAGTACGTGCTTGCCCCGGCTGGCAGCGTAAATCGTCCATTCGCAATGCAGAGAATTGGCAAGGGGAATGTAGACAGCCTGCACGTCATCGTCATCCAGCAGCTGCTCGTAGCTCCCGTAGGCGCGTTCAATGTCAAACGACTGGGCAAAGTCATCTGCCTTCTTCACCCTTCGGCTGGCGACGGCCAGGACTTCGCCGTTGTTTGATCTCTGGATACCCGGCACCATGACCTTGCGAGCCACGGTGGCGCAGCCGAGGACGCCCCACTGTACGCGCTGCGGGTCATTGGCAGTTTCGGTTATCGGGTTCATCCTGTCCTGGTGGTATTCTCGGCGGCTTTGTCGGGACCGATCACGGCCCCCCTGAGGGAGGCGATCCGCTGTTCAAGTGGTTCGTATCGATGTGTCTGATCGTATTGCTTAACGACGCGATCGATCCGGCTAAAGACCTTTCTAAAGGCGTCGGCGTAGCGATCCATCAATTCAGCGTCATTGGGCGGGCACATTCGGCGAACCATGAACGAATCGTCCAGTGACTCAAACGTGTTGGGATAGTCGTGCAGGTCATACGTAACCTCGGAACCCAGCCAGCTCCACGGGCTGCCGTTGCCGTGAGCATTACGGCTCTGGAACAGCGGCTGAGCGGGCACAGGGGCCTTCTGCCAGCGTGCCACGTCCACGTTTTCCGCCGCCAGGGCGTTCAACACGGCATCGCGCAAATGGCCCGCTTCGATGTTCAGGTTGAGTTGTCCGGGATTGACGTGGACCGAGTAGATGTAATAGGTGTGAGTCCTGCCCTCCGGCACGAAAGGCGGCTCCACACCATCTATCGGCTGAAGCTGCTGCGTCAGGTATTCAGTATTGCGCTGGCAACCGCTGATGTATTCGTCCAGATGCCTCAACCTGACTCGCGCCAGTGCCGAAAGAGTCTCGGCCATCTTGTAGTTCCAGCCGATCGTTTCGGACATGTACTTTCGATCTTCGGCCTTCATATCGCTGCCCTGCTCGCCGAAAAGGCGAAGCGTGGCGGCGCGTTCATAGACATCCTTACTGTTGGTGGTCACCAACCCACCTTCACCGACCATCAACTGTTTGGTGGTGCACATGGAGAAGCCGCCTGCGTCACCCAGCGTGCCGACCTTCTTCCCGTGATAGAGGCTGCCGTAGGCCTGGCAACCGTCTTCGATGACTTTCAGGTTGTGTCGTTGGGCGATCTGGCGGTTGCCGTCCATGTCGGCCGGAAGCCCGAACAGTTGTACCACCATGATGGCCTTGGTCCGGGCCGTGATCTTCTGCTCGATCTTATTTGTGTCGATCAGAAAGGTCTGAGGATCGGTATCCACGAAGACGGGGATGGCGTTCTGATGCAGCACGGCCATGGCCGAGGCGATAAAGGTATGAGCTGGCATAATGACCTCATCGCCTGCCTCGACGCCGACGCCCGACACGGCGCAGTGCAGAGCCGCGGTGCCTGAATCGACCGCCACGCAGTACTCGGCACCCGTCCACCGGGCGAACTCTTTCTCGAGCGCGTCAGCCTGCGGCATGCCGACGGGCAAGGCTATGCTTAAATGCCCGCTTCGCAGAACCGACGCCACAGCTTCGATCTCTTCGTCATTGGCCTTGCGGTAGCGCTCCCAATCGTGGGCCATCAGATCCATCGGAACCGCCGGTTTTCCGCCTTCCAATGCCAGTTTGTCAGTCAGCAAGTCTCCCATTTCTGTTTTTTGGTAGGGCTATCCAGGACCACTGCACCAATGACCGGTGCGCTTTTGCCATGAAAGATCGTATTGACCTCATGGCGACGGATCAAAGATGTTGCGGTGATCAGAGTCAAATACTGCATCACGAAATGTCCGATCGGCGTTTAGGGATTCAGAGCTGGTACGCCAGTGCACAACCCCGACGTCTCTTAGGCTGAATTGGTTTGAGATGAGAGGCGGCCATCCTCGTTCACATCGGGCTGAGTGCGGTAGCCCGTATGGCAGAATTCGCAGTAAATCAGCAGGGCGATTGCACCAGAGGTTATGCTTCTCATCTGTTCAATTAGCATAGAGACCAATGATTATTGTTTTTCTTGCGGCTGCAGCGCCAATACATCTTTCAAGTCGTAAATCACAAGCTTCGGGAGGTAGCGAAATCCTTCCACCCAGTGCTCTGCACCGGTGCCTTCCTCGTAGTTGATGAACATCTCTTTGTCGGAAAAGTAAATGTTCCGCATAAAGCCCTCAGTCTCAGTGACGACGACCGGCCGGCTCCAGCTCTTGCAGTGGTCGTGGCTGACGGCAAAGACCATCGGGGCGCGCGGGAACCAGTAGTTGTGCTCGGAACGCCAGACCGTCGAGTCGGTTGGTTTGGCGTGACTCCACACGACCACGACCGCGTCGCTTCCGGGCACACGCTGGGCATTCAGCGGCGCCAGCGGTGCAACCAGGCCGGTCGAAGATGGCTTACCCCACGTTCGCCCGCCATCCTCAGAAAACGCCTGCCACAGATGCCCAAGGCAGGTGCGAAAGACCATCCAGAGCCGGCCGTCGGCCAGCTCCACCAGCTTCGGCTCACCAAAACCCTCCGGCCGATCACGATAACCCGGCGGCGGACCAAACAACTCATACAGCCGCCATGTTTGTCCGCTGTCTTCGCTGACAAGCGCGCCGACAAGTTCCGGTCCCGGCCCTTCACCGCCCATCAGGAAATCAACGCTGACCAGCAACAGGTTCTCTTTGGTCACCAGAATCCGATCGCCGGCCGGTGCCCATAGCAACTTTTTACCGTTTTCGAGTTGAAAGTGCTTGGGCCACATCAGCAGGCGCTGGCCTCCCGTCCAAGTCTTGCCTTCATCCTCTGAGCGCCAGATGCGCGTGTCGCCGCCCTGAATGAACAGTTCCTTACCGCGCCGAGCAATCGCTTCAATACCACCCTGCGGCCACGTGCTGATATCCGGCCAATCCTGCCAGGTTCGACCCTCATCGCCGCTGGCTATGGCGGATCCGGAGCCTATCAGAACTAGCTCTCCATCCACACTGCGGTGAAAGTTCCACTGGCTCTTCCAGACATCGACTTCTTCTATGTAGAGTTCAAACACCGGCTGGATCGCTTGATCAGCGCTAGGCACACCTACAGCCCCACGCTGTAAAACCCACCACGAAACTCAATACCATTAGCTGGATTATCATGAGATCACCTCACCTTGCAGAGAGGTTTGGTAGCTGGTCACAAGCGGAACCCCAAACCTTCCTTATTTACCATAATACAATAGCCTCAAGCATTTCCTCCGTCGCGGGAGTAATTATGCCCAGCTTTCAGCCCCCGTCCACCAACCATAGATATGCATCTGTGTGTGGCATCTACTTCTCTGTCCCGAGATAACGGGGACCAATCACTATCCTGACCCGCACTGCGGCAAATCAAACACCTCGCAGCCCGATGTCAAACGACTCGCCCTTTGCACGCGCCTTGCAGTACTGATCACAATGCATCAAGGCGGTGTTCGCGCAGGCATTGTAACCCGGCCAGTTCAGCCTGGACAGGGGCCGATCGAAGCGAAGATCGAATCCCCAAGTGGAAAACGCCCCGCTTTCCTGCTGGCCCCGAACGATCGCATTGGCCGCAGCGACGGCCTTATTGAAATACTCTTCCTTCTGCGTCGCCCGATGCAACGCAAGCAGCGCCAGCAGCCAGTTGCCGTTATGCGCCTCCATCGGGAACGGGCAGACATATTGCTCGAGCACCATAGGCGTCGGCGTGATCAAGTTGGGACGCAGCGCCGAATTGCCAATATGGCCGTCGCCGACCGCGTACGAATCTCCCTCTTGCCAGATGACAAACTGGTCCTCGACCCATCGGTTCAGCTCCTCGGACGTCTCCAGGTAAGCCTGATCGTCCTCGCGATAGTGTACTAGGTAATTGATCGTCTCGTTGACAGCCCAGTTTTCCAGGTTGGAGTAAGGTGGTGCTTCCGGCATGTCCTCGAACATGCCCTCCCAGCGCCGCGTCTTTACCGGATTATTCATGATCCACTGAATCGCTTTGCGCCGCGCCTTTTCGTACGCACTTTGCGGCTCGATCGCTTCAAGCAGGCCAAAGAAGCGAGCCTGCGTCGCCATATTCGAGGTGTACTCATGAACAATCGAACCATCTGCCGGATCGACGCGGAATGGCCATGACCCGTCGTCGCGCTGAATCTTCGCCAGCACGTTGGCCAGGTGCCGGGCATATTCCAGGTATGCCTCGTCGCCGAAAGTCTCAAACAGGGCGATCATCACGATGCCAAGACGCGCTGCGCGGAAGATTGTATTTCCGTAGCCCTCTTCTTTCAGTACTCCGCCTTTAAGCACCGAGTATGGAAACAGGCTGCAGTACGACTCTTTCGGATGGCGACTGACCAAGAACCAATCACCAAACACTTTCGCCTGACGTCTGGCTTCGCTTGCCATCTCATCATCGGGGAAATATTCACAGAAAGTCAGAAACGACCTGATGTGTCCAGCGCCGTTCAGGCAGGGACACGCCACGCTTGACCAACGCTGCCCCGTCACACTGTCCTCCATGCACGACCAGATGCCTCGCGGTAAACCTTTTTCGAAATCCTCTACACGATCCCGCGGCGGCGCCAGCAAATACTCCATGTTACGCCGCACGGCCGCAACCCAATCCAGCGGCTCGGCCCTGCGACCATCGTAGCCCTGCACCTTGTAGAAACTCTTCGTCTGAGAATTGCACACTTCCGTTCCGTCAGCTCCGACGCCCAGGATCATCGCGTCGATCGGCCCGATCGGCAGTTGATCCCAGATATCTGACATATCAAACTGCGGCTGATCAACCTTGTAATCCTTCGCCTTCTGTTTCCCGATCGCCAGCTTTACAACATAGCCCGCAGCGTCCGGAATGGCGCCCCACGTCCACGTGGGCGCGGAAACAAAACGCGAAGACCAGACGTTCCAGCCTTCCAGCACGATGTTCACAATATTTCGGGCCGTAACTGGTCGGACGGTTGGAGCGCTTGTCCTTGTACCCGGTGCCTCCATCTGTGATTCCATGTCAGTCTCCTGTATTCCTGGATCCCGCGCATACCCCGGTGGCGAGCACCTCGTCGTAGCGCCAAGTGAACCGCCAGCTACTGGTGGGGCTTGTCAACGGTGGCGATCAGCAGCAGACGATTGTTCGCGGGAATGCAAAGTGTCCGATGGTTGCCGCCAGGATCATGCTTGAAAATTGCAAAATGAAAGATCGGGCCAGCCGTCGTGGTTGAAAGCAGCCACCATCATCCCGAGCGCTGACGCCTACAGGGCAGAGAACGTCGGAATAGAAGTCCGATACTTAGGGCTCAGACCTTCAGGTCCACCCCAGTAGATGAAACCCTAACCACAGGATCGGGCACCCACATATAATTGAGTATGATAACGTCTGTATAACCCTCACCATCCAAGTCGCTTACGCACTGTGAAGATGAATGCCGCGTGGGCAACATTAATCTTGCGTCAGGACTCGGCTTGCCATCTGGCTGAAGATAGACCCATGATGGCTCGTATTCTATCAGATCGTGCGAGTTACCGAAATACAGATCGATATCCCCGTCGTTATTGACGTCCCACGTGCGTATCATCTGAGCGCGCTCACCGCAAGACACATAGAAGTTCGCACCCGCCGCGTCAAAAGCACCCTTCGAGAAGTCCTCCCCGATTGAACCTATCGGGGAAGCCGCTAGTAACCCAAGAGGCTCTCTCGGACCTGAGATATTGCGGCGCAGAGCAGCAGTGACGTCAAGACAAGTGTATTTTTCAGCCTTTTGTGTCCTTGCCAAATTCCCGTCTGGTCAAGGCACCCAGCCGATCGTTAAGCGTTCGCTCTGGTTTGCGTCGACCATGTGGGAAGACGATCACCTACTGCATTGCATGCACCTCGTCTGCAATGGTTTTGGCACCGTCAAAGATGTGGCCGACTTCTTCGCCCAGCGCGAACCACTTCATGCCCTTTGCGCGCCACTCCCTGACTTGATCCAGATCGGTCCCGATCGAGCAGCCGACATGCAGTCCAGCCTCGACTCCTTTCGTGATGACAGTGTCAATCGCTTCGAGAACTTCAGGGTCGGTGTGCTGGCCGAGCTTGTTCAGCGTCCCGGAGAGGTCGTTGCGGCCAAGGCTGAGCCCGTCGAGCCCCGGTATACGCGTGATCGCATCCAGATCCCGCACGGCTTGAATCGTCTCGATGTGTGCGAAGACCATGATCTGTTCGTCGGCCGTCTCCAGGTGTTCGGCCATGGAGTTCTTCCCGTACATGTTGCGGATCGGCCCGAATCCGCGGTTGCCCTTCGGTGGATACTTGCATGCCTTAACCATCTCCGACGTCTGGTCGGCTGACTCGAGCATGGAAACGATGATTCCCGCCGGCGCCAGGTCCAGGAACGGCTTGATCAGATTCCGATCGGGATGGGAGATCCGCACAAGCGGAGCCGTTTGCGTACCGCGACAGGCCATGATATGTCCCATCGCGTCCGAAAGGCCCATGTGGGAGTGTTCCATCTCGATCCAGAGAAAGTCGTTGCCGGCCTCCGCAGCCAGCTCGCTTACTAATGGATCACACAGTTGCACCGACGTGCCGACGCAGATCTTGTTTTCGTCGAGCCTCTTACGGAACCGCTCGACATTATTAACGGAACTCATCAGGGGTGCCTCCACTGGAATGGGTTTGAATTTGACGACATAAGAGCAGGCTTTACGGAGCCGAATGAGCTGACCTCCTGGATCATAGGGCACCCGCGGCTAACAGCTCGTTGATAGCTGATGTGTCCTCTGCCTTGCTTACGCGGCGGAGCCACCGCTCGTACAGAGTTGTGACGTCATATGCCTTGCCTACTTAGCTAGACTATAGTTGGACTTCTGTGCTTGAATGGGATCCACCCTGTGGCAGCAGAGATGTTTGAGGGCAGCGTCTCAATAGGTATCAGGTAAGGACTTAGATGTGCGGGATTGAATCCTTGGCCTCTCCGCCACCGACATCAGGACCTCCTGCGAAAGCTCTTACTTTTGGGCACAGTTTTGAGACAACGCTTTCAAACCGTTGAGACGTGAGAACCTCTGTGTGTAAGAAATCTATTTTAACTATGTTAGGTAAGGTAATCTTAGCAAAGCTGTTTCTACTAGTTCGTATACATTTATGCGCTTTTCGATGGTTTTCCAAACGATTTGGGAACTGTGTGGGCAATGTATTAGGTATCTTGTCAGATCTCATCTGGTTTTTCATGCCTGAAAAAGATAGAGATTTGCCTTTGAGAAGTCAAGCTAAAATTTGTTCTTCCTCCTCAAAGTCCACCAAGTCTCTCCGAGCAAGTACTCATTCAAGTTTACGCACAGACTTACATACTACCCCAGGTTGTTTAGTTGTTGTCGAAATCGAAGGGAGCGACAGTCCATATTAGGTTCTATCCGGTCATCATGTTTGGAGTGCGCGGCCGTTAGTTAGCGTTCAACGCACGGGGAATAGATGAGAGTCCAGTACAGACTACCTGCCAGGTTAAGTCCATCAGCAGGGCGAAGACGTTTTCTCGGATGTCTCTGATGAAAAAGTCTTGAAAGGGGCTCTGTACGCCTGGTCTGAGGTAGTTGCCAGGGGACTCAGGCGAAAGCGACTGACGTGTCGCACAGTCAGATTGAAGTTGCGCTGGCCCGATTTTTCGACCCTGAAGAGGCAAGCTACCATGAGAGATCCTACCGATCTGGATGAGGTGATCTATGCTGAAGTGGTTCGTCTCTTTGAACGATATTGGATTCCGGGACAGCCAGTGAGGTTGTTAGGCGTAGGTGTAAGAAACTTGAGTGGAGATACGCGTCAATTGAAGCTGTGGGATGAGGAGATAGAAAAGAAAGAGCGCTTGCAAGAAGCAGTCGACTCACTACGTAAGCGATTTGGGGAAAGGGCAGTTAGGTCATGTAGAGCAATGATGAGAGGAGACATTTGACATCTGTCTATCTTCCTTGAATCATCGCTATACTAGGTTACTTCTATACTCGTTTGAGTCTCTGTCATTAGGGGTTTCGGCACTTCCGGCTAACCCAAAGCTATCCGACTATCCAAGCGCACCTTTTGAAACTCCTAAAAGCCCTAATCCCGCCAGTCGAAAATGACGCCCAACATGGACTTCTCTCTGCGGTAGGCCATCTCGTAGACCTGGGCCATCTCCGTATAGTGGAAGCGGTGAGTGATCAGGCGTTTGGGCTCCAGGCGACCCTCTTCCATCAGGGAGAGAATATAGGCACAGTCCCGATCCGCTGCGAAGCGGTCTTCCACCATAGTAGCGTATTGGGTGTCGTTCGGGTATAAATAACCCGCTGATCCCGAGACAGCGATCAGTGAAATACCTTTGATATAGAAAAGATCCATAGCCAACGGATTAAAATCCAGCGGGGTCTCTCCGCGACCGAGGAGGCTGACGATGGAAACGCGACCGTTTGGCCGCACGATCTGCAGGGCTGTACGGTAAGCAGGCCAGGGATTCGCAGTGAGGATAACCAGGTCGAGGCCCACGCCGTCAGTAAAGGTGTCCAGCTTTGCTTCGAGGTCAGGATCGTCGGACATGTAGGCGGCATGAGCACCCATCCGATCTGCCATTTCCAGGCGGATGGGGCTATTGCCAAGACTCACCACACGGGCTCCGAAGAGCGGGCCGAGAGCAACCGCACCCAGACCGAGCACACCCCAGACCGACGACCGCTACATTTTCCCCCGGTTGGAAATGGGCTTTACGATAACAGAGGGAGCTGAGAGCGTAGAGGTGGGCAAAGACAGCATCCTCTGAATCCACGCCATCCGGGACTTTGACCATGCTGGCTGCCTGGTCGGTTATGTATTCGGATTGATGAGGCTGCCTGGTCACCACTCGATCTCCCACCTGAAAACGGGTGACCTGTTTGCCCACATCCTTCACAATGCCCAGATTGCTGTCGCCGACCCATCTGGGGTAGTCGGGTGCGCCCGGGACCCTTTCGGCTCCTTCGTAGTTGCCGCGGTCGGTACCGATTTTAAAAGCGGAAATCTGAGTCTTGATCCAGATTTCGTCTGGCTTCAGATTGTCAGTGTTCAGGGACTGCTCCTCAAGGCGAAGGTCTCTCGGACCGTGAAGAATAGCAATTTTCATGGGGGATCTCCTTAGCCCGAATAATTCACACAAAAAGGCCGTGTATTAAAAGCCTTGTGAAATAGTTATGTCCCAGGCAGCGTCTGAAGCGCCGATTATGGGTCAAAGAGTAGCATATCGTATCGTTTTGCTGTGGAATAAGCAAAATAGTCTTATCAGAGTTCTGGTCAGCAAGGAACAGGAGCTGTTTGAAGAACAGGATGCACTGTCTTTGACAGACAGGGCACACATAGACGCTTTCCCCCTTCTTATGAAAGATACAAGCCTCTTGAGATTCTGTACTGTTGCAACAAGATTCAACTGTTCATTCAGTGAGGCTGGTCCTCTGTAACGGGCTCGTCCCATACCGTATTGTTGCCTGGCTTCAGCAAAGATATGTTCACTGCGTTTACGGAGTCTCCGGGAGAGTTTGTAGTCAGCTGTTAATGAGATAGACCGTGCATGATTTCTGGCTTTCGCCTCTCGCACTTTTCTATCCCGTTCGGCCTGAATATGTGCTGAATTTGTCTTGTTTTTCCATGTAGGAATCGGTTCAATCTTCTCATCGGCTCGCAGAGGAATATGGGGTATGATTCCCCGGTCAAGTACATCAGCGATAAAATTACCAGAACCGTAACCGGTATCGGCACTAAGTGTCTGAATGTCTTTGGGCATGGTCTATGTTTCAAGGTCATCTACCATCTTAAGGGCACTTTCGGGCTCTGCTGTCCCTGTCGCCTGCGTGCCCTGAGTCTCAAGGATTACTCTGCTTTTTGTGTCGATCAGATCATGGCCCATAAACGAGAGAAAAGCCCCTTTGCCCTTCGATTTGCTGTATAAGCGCGCGTCGGGGTCTGTAGTCGAACGGTGTGTTTGGTTCGTCCACTTTTCACCATGAAAGTCTTTATCCTGAGGATGCCCGGACCTACCCTTTGTCTTATCACCTTCAAAACCGATTCCCTTGAGATAATCATCAAGAGAAAAAGGGGGTTCTATCGGCTCAATACTTTTCACTGAAGCATCAGCTTGTATCTGAGTGCCGTCGACACTAAGGTGTTTACCGCTCACAACACCGACATCTATGCAACACTGGACTACCTGACGCATTATCCGTTCAAACAACCCACTGGATGCCCACTTGTGATTGCGAAGCTTGTTGATCGTGCTCCTATCCGGAACCGCATCATCAAATGTCTGATGACAAAACAACCGATATGCCGCATGCATCCCCACTTCCTGACAGAGCCGATTCTCACTCAAATTATACAGATAGCCAATAAGGATCATTCGAACAACTAATTCAGGATCAATACCGGGTCTGCCATTGTCAGGGCAATAACAATCTGATACAACGTCTCGTACAAATGAAAAATCAACTGCCTCATCAATCTGACGAAGGATATGATCCTCGGGAACTAAATCCTCCATCTGAAAATAGTGAAACATCGGATTTGTCTGTTCCTGCTTTTGTGGGGTCATTGTTTCCTCCATGTATAATATTATCAATAACATAATATAATACATCGGAGCTGCTTTATCAATGCTTGTTCTATACTACTTTCTGAATCTAAGGGTTTTTCACAAGGCTTTTAATTAAGGGATTGTATTATAGTTATGCCGTTTAACCACGTTCGGTGTCATTGCGAGCCGAAGGCGAAGCAATCTCGATTCTGTGGTAGATGTAATACTCTCGGGCTCTCATAGGAGACCACTATAAAACCTTGAGATTGCTTCGTCGCTTTGTTCCTCGCAATGACTCCACTAAGTTTATGAATTAATCGGGTTAGGGTCTCTACTCCATCGGGCCCTTCTTTAACTCATCTGATACCAGCATTGCCACCGCGTGTTGATACAAAGGCTATCTTACTCCCGTCCGGGACCAAGAAAGGTGGCAGTACATGTAACCCTCCATGTAGTCGGCAATCGGGCCTGGCGTGCCCCTTCAGCGCTCATCACATAAATTACCCTTTTTCCAGCATAGCATGACACAAAAGACGATCTTGGTTTTGAAAAGATTCTGTGCAAGGCAGATGCATTCAAAGGAACTCGCAGGATCATAATAGTATAGAAGACTTTCCATATCATCATTAGAGATTCCCTTTCTTCGACAAACTATATAGTGAATCTATGGCAGGGTGAGCTTATGTTCGAGAGGAAAGATACAAAGGTACGATACCGATCAATTTGGTGGGATGATACAAAATAAGACGGCGGACGTCAATCAAATTGTTCGGTGAAGGGCTCACAACAAAATCCTACTCTTTACAGTGAAGCACATGCCTTGTACCGTAGTTACCACCGCTGGTGTCCAAATAGTGTCCATACCCTGCAAAAAGTGGTTCGGACAAACCAGTTACTTCACCCACAATCGTTCTGTTTATCCGTGCACTAATTTTTCAAAAGAATCGGAGCAGATGCGAGGCAATGTTGACCTTGCATTTCCCACTAGTTTCTACGAGATCTCTACTGTAACAGGCTGGAACATCACAAAGTAACACGAAACAGGAAGGAAAACCCTGAGCAGTCTGGCAGACAATAGGTCAGGGGTTCGATCCCCCTCAGTTCCACCAATTGACAATGATGACTGAACTTTATACCCCTTTTCGGACACAGATAATATAAGCTGTCCGATCGGGGGGGGTACTTTGCCCCTACGTTTATCAGAACTTACCTTTTTATCTACTATTTTTCATCTCGAAATATCCCACGGTCCAGCTTCCCAGGATGCCAAAGATTGTGGTGACTGTGCTACCCAGGGATAGGAGGGGCAGGCCTACAAAGCGTGGCCCACAGTACATCCTCCCGCCAGAGATCCACTAACACCTAAAAAGAGCCCGTCCGTAAACGCCTGCAACGCCTCCTTTCCCGTGATCTCATTGAAGGACATCTTTCTCTTCGCCTTGTGCTACTATATGCCCCGTTTGAGTAGTGGCCCTACCTAGCTGCTGACTACTGGGCGAGTGAACCTAGCTCCTGCATTCTGTATACTCAAAACCGAGATTGCTTCGCTTTTCTCGCAATGACAGATGGCAGAAGGTGTCATTGTGAGGAGGTTCACCCGAGGGGCTCGGCTCTTACCTTTCGTCATTGCTCGTTTGCTGGGAGCTTCACAATTGCCCTCGGTATCCGTTCCGTGACGATAGCCAATGGGATGGGTCTTCAAAACCTCTGAGGGTAGCCGGTGAAGCCATATCACTTGAGGCGCCCGGTCACGTGGAAATCCATAACTTACAAGTCAAGTCAGCGTGAGAGGAACACTTAACTTCTTCCAACGCCTTCTGTCAACTCTGAGCCAGAAATACGGGATCGCGATGGAGCCTCGACGGTTGAGGCTGGATTCACCTACCGTGTTTCTTGGTGCTGAGAAACGCAAACACCACTCCGAAGGTTCTATCTATGTTACTTGCTTGGGGTGAGAAATGGTTCGCGGTTACACTTCAAGAACTCAGTATAGCGGTCATTCAAGTCACAAAGACCAATACTTCTTCGGGCTCCATCTTGTAGCTTTCAGTGTGATCAACCTCTGCTATTGCTCCCGTGACACAGTCTCGCTTATCAGGTATTCACTTGTCCATAGATCTGATTCTTGCGGACAGGACTGTTGCTATGTTTGTCATGACTTTAAGTGCGGCCTTCGGCTCCTCTTGGGCGAATTTGTCGTATTCTTCCTATTGAATATAAGGATCTGGGAGTCCACAGCAGCTTTTGCTTTGCCACTGCGGGCTCGGGTGTCTACGAACGCCATATCTCCGAACATATGCCCTTGGTGCATTGAAATCACAAACTTCATGCCTTCGCCTCTATTTATCTGTATGTCCACAACCCCTGATCTAACAATAAAGAGGGCGTCATTTAGCTCTCCCTGTTCGAAGACTTTTTCGCCCGCAGTGTATTCCACGTCCCTTGCTAGTCCTGCTAACTTATCCGCTTCTTCATCGTTCAGGCCTCGGCCTAAATCTGTGGCTCTCAGAAATTCAGTCATGTCGTTCACATGTACCCCCAGTTTGAAAGAGGAGACTTGTACCATTTTCTCATCTGGGAGGGGAACACCTACTAAACCATCTCCTCAAATTTTGAAAATATTGACCTCCTCACGTGTCCGTCACGCTTCACTACTAAAACTTTCAATATGTTATTCAACTGCGATATACAAAAGACTTTTCAAGTTCAAGAGCTAAATCTTACTTTGGTATCCCTATTCTTCAGGCATTACTACATTCTTCCCTCAAGTTGCGATAAAGCCCTGACGTTCTAATCTCTTCAGGACTCTGGAGAATATCTTTCTCGTCGTTGCTGACATATTAGCTAGTTCCTGATGGATCGGACGGTTCTATAGCATTATCCCATCTTGAACGCTCACTCGGTGGACACAAGCCAATTGTGTCGGTTCTACTCCGTTCGGCAAGTACGATAATTGTAGCATATATCTCTGCTTCTATAAATACTACAGCAGTATACAAGAAATCCAGAATACTGTCAAGTCTTTTTTGTCGGAGCAGTATCATTTGAACCGCCGTAATTGACTCTCAATCTTTCTTTATAAAGATTATGGCAGAACACCGCCACTCGTGCGTGGCGGATGAATACCACTGGAGGAGGAGGGCATCTTCCAAGGGTGAGGTTTGAAGCCCCGCCCGCGGAGTGCCGATGTCGAGCCGCGCCGTAGGCGGTAGGCGACGTGGTTTCACTCTGTCACCTGCTTGACGAGTCGGAACTTCTGAATGCGGTTATTCCCCCAATCTGTTACGTAGACGTTGTCGTCTTTGTCTGTTGCCACATCTGTCGGACGTTCGAACTTTCCGTCGCCGTTCCCCTTCCTTCCCCACTGGAGAAGGAAGTGTCCATCGCTGCCAAAGACCTGGATGCGGTGATTGTAAAAATCCGCTACGTAGATCCTATCTTCTCCGTCTAAGCCTATACCGGTGGACACGTTGAACCTGCCTTCATCTGTTCCGTAACCTCCCCAGCTCGTAAGAAGTTGCCCTTCACGCGTGAACTTGACAATCCTATGATTGTAGGCGTCAGCCACGTAGACAGTACCGTCAGAACCGACAGCTAGATCGGTGGGGTAATTAAATTGTCCGTCGCCTTCTCCGTGCTCTCCCCATTGACGGACGAATTCGCCATTTCTATCAAACTTTTCTATCCTGTAGTTGTAGAAATCAGCTACATAGATATTCCCCTGGCTGTCCACAGATACGCCCGCCGGGGCGTCAAAATAAGTGTCCTCCTCTTGCCGCCGGCCAATAGTCCCGATAGAACTCCCGGAGGGGTTGAAGACCTGTATCCTGTCGTTGAAATATTCTGCTACATAGAGCTTACTATCCTTCATTTCAATATGCATGGGACGCGCAAGCTCTCCACGGGCATTGCCCTCTTTTCCCCATTCGGCTAGGAAATTGCCCAGTATGTCAAACTTTTGAATGCGATTGTTCCCACTATCGGAGACATAGACACTTCCGACATCGTCAACAGCGATCCCTATAGGGCCCTGGAACTGCCCTGGCATTTCTCCTTCTGTTCCCCATTTCTGGACGAAGACGAATTGCAGTTTGTCCTCTTTGGAACAGTAAAGATGGCCTGTCGAAAGGATCAATATTATCAGCGACAAGATTGGTTGTCTCATATTTTCCCTCTTGTCAAAGTATCCTCGGCAACCACATGACGATCACCAAGGCGGTGGAGACCCATACTACAAGCACGCTCAGTCTGTGCCCGTGCCGCTTTACGTACACCAGATAGTGCGCTCTTGCCAAAAGCAGGACAGACAGAGTAAGCAAGAAAGGATAAAACTTTATCGCAAGGAACCTTGCAGTAGCTACCCCTGCTAACCCGAGCAGGGCAAAGATCGCCGGGACTATTCAACACCAGGGCAGTGCCGCAAGAAGGGCCATCAGGCTCGATGCCTTTGTCTTCATTGTTCTAATACCTTACTTAGTAGCAGAGGACAACATCTTAAACTGTCCAATAGACAGGACATAAGGATGCCCCGCATGGCCTTCGACTTTTTCCTTGGAGAGCGTGCCAGTTATCCGAAGGAGCTTGTCCTCGCCTTTGAGCGCCTCTTTGACCTTCTTCAACTGCTCGTTCTGAGCGATCAGAAAGACGTTCGCGTTCTTTGCAAACTTTAAAACTGTTCTGCCATTATGCTCGGATATACGGCCTTTAACCGTAATCGCGATGTCTCTTGGGGTAAAGCCGCCGTCCACCACAGCCTTCTTTACATCTTCGATGGAGAGGTTCTTTTTCTCCTTCACAGTCAGTTTGGCTACTCCCTGATCCACTTTGATCTCTAACTTCTCAACCCCTTCTACTCTCTTGAGCTTCTTCTCCAAGCCGTAGGCGCAAAAAGGGCACGAAAGACCGTCCACCTTAACTGTAGCCTCTTCTATCTGAGCCGGACTCTCCACAGGTACAGCCGACACAATAATAACTGAGAGCAACAAAGAAAGAATTCTTTTTATCGTCATCTTGAAACGACCTCCTTTTAACTTTACAGGTTAATATTGAGACTTTAGGACTAAAAGATCAGCCATCGAATCCCGCTTACAAAGGCAAAGTCCCTCCCAAGTTGGGTGCCGTTCAGGTCCTGGAGCAGGGGGATCTGTATCGATGTATCGATGATTAATGTGCTCAGAGGGATGTATTGTATCCCGGGAGAGAGACAAAATGTGTCCGCCGGAGTCCTCGACTGTCTGTCCACTTGCCTCGTTCCTCCGGTTGAACTGCCCGTTTGCCTCTAAATAAAGAGTGGCACAAGACGATGGATAGGTCTCATAGACCGAAGGATATATTCTGTATCCGACCGCAAGATCGTAATTTAAAGCATCTCCGAATCTGTATTCGTCCTCCTCCCTTTTGAATGTGTAGATGGCGTCTGTGTTGATCCCGAGTCTTCCTACGCTGTGGGTTAAGATAAGTCCGGCTGAGTAATCTATGGAGCCTGTTCCCAATTGTAGCCCTCTGGGTAGAGGTTCGCCCAACTCATCGATCTCGTCGTGGTCTCCGATGGGAAGTTTCAGTCCTCCCTTAAACGTAATTCTGGTCGTCTTTCGATGAGCGTCCCGTTGAAGGAGTTGATATTTGAATAAGAGAGAAAGATCCCCAAAGCCGCTGTCAGACAGAGTGCGTCTTATCCCGCCCTGAACGAGACTCATCTCCTTATCCAGATACGGGATCGCTGCGGCGACTACCATTCTGTTTGGAATCAATTCGTAGGGAATTATAATAGGAACAGCCACAACTTGTACCTCACGGTCCAAAGGATCAGAGACTTTCGTACTACCCTTTAAGAGCTTCGATTTCTTTGTCGTTTTAACGAACGTCCTGAGCGCAGCACCCTGGAGGCCGACCACGAACGCTGTCTCAGTGTTGATCGGTGGCCCCTGAGCAAATGTCCCATTTGGATAAACCATATGAAGAACAACAGAGCACATAACAGATAACAAAACGATGTATCTTCTCATAGACACCTCCTTCCTAAGATTACTCCTAAGACCCTCTGACATTTCGTTATCTTGCGAACTTATAGATGATGTCCATCAATTGGTCGTATATTCTATCAGCCTCTTGGCTGTCTTGCGACCTGATGGAATTGGTGACACAATTTTCCAGGTAGTTTCTCATCATAATCTTTCCCACCTGCTTTAGACCCTCCTCTGCCGCTGCTATTTGGGTCAGTACCTCCACGCAAGGGCGCTCCTTTTCTATCATGCCCTGTAATCCTCTCATCTGGCCTTCAATAGATTTAAGGCGTCTGACTGTCTGGTCCTTGCGATCTTGTGAGATTAGCTTGATTTCTACGATCATCTTGTCTCCTTTCGTTTACACCCCCACCCCCTGAGGGTATATAGAATATAAGAAACAACTTTAGCGATGTCAAGAAAGATTTTCACGTTAACTCCAAAATAGTGATCATCTGAGTTCCTGTGATCTTTGGACTCTTACAATGTATCAGGTCAAAACAGTCTGCACAAAATTGTAGAGATCCAAAAGGCAGCCAACATACAGGGAGATGAATCCAATTGAGAATGCCTCGCTGTTCCCCACAAGAAGAAGTCGCGAAGCGGGACCAATCGCACCTTTCCACCGACTTAGCATGTACGAAAAGTTTTGTCAAATTACTTAATAAAATCAAAATTGTAGTGAAGCGATATATCCTGATTGCGGTAAGACAATGTCGTCTCGGAGGGTTTTCCTCCCCCGAGCTGTGGCTGATCAGGCTCCCCTACCGTAAGGCTCATTGACGATCTCTTCTGTTTTGCACACTCGTTTGGCTTGACATTCTGGGGTGAGTATCGTATATTACGGGTGAATATTATCCCCTAAAGTCCTTGTTGCTTGCTGCCCCCGCGGCGGCCCATGCTCCGCGCTTTTCTTTTTAGACGAAGGTAGATATAGCGATTTAGCTTTCTAGATAGCGACCTCATTCCTTCAATCGGGAGGGGTAAAATCCATCTTATGACGGTAGAAAGCTGATGCGTTTCGAGACGTGGAGTTGAGGAGAGGATCTCGAATACGTTGCGCGGTAGGGATGATCGTTCTTATAGATCCTTAGTAGCTTGCCACGTCTGGGTGTGTATATGGACAGGGAGAACACCAGAAAGCGTCACGAGAAGGCCCGTGAAAGAGAAATCCTGGTGGGTTACGAGATTTCGCGGGAAACTCCAAAGCCGGGCACACCCCTCGAAGAGCGGATAGTCGAATTTATCCAGAAAAAGCGGAAAACAGGGCATTGCTACATCACATCAGCTAGATATGTTCTGAACGGGTGGATATTCATCGGGCTCTGTCTATGTGTGTTGCTGCTCATCACCTTCTTTTCGGGATTTGGACGAGCGGTAGTCCTATTCGGGATCGTTACGTCGGTGCTATTCTTCTATTCTCTCCGTAAGCACAGCGGCTTGAGGGCTGCATTCTGGCTCTTATCTTTCCTGCCGGGCATATGTGTTTTAGCATACTACGGATCTGTGTGGTCGACGGAGCGGTTGCTGACGGCAACCCTTGGCCCAGGGGGCAAAGGTCCGACTATGGAAGCGTGGCGCCAGATGGCTACGCAGTTGCTCCTGCCGAAGGTGATTCCCATCGACCGTTTGGTGCCGGTATGGCTGGGATACCTGACAGGGGCCGGCGCTCTGATGGGCTTGTGGATTGGTGTCCGGCTGGTCCGCTACGGTGCGTCGCTGCAACAGGCGGGTTCCGCGCGCAGATAAAAAAGGAAAGTGGGTGTATATGCAGATTATGCGGTCTTGGATGTTCGTGCCCGGGAATCGGAGTAGGATGATCGATAAGGCTCTCGGCCTGAAGCTGGATGTCGCGATCTTTGATCTGGAGGATGGTGTGCCGCCAGCCGAGAAGGATGCCGCCCGGGATCTGGTGGCTGCGGCCCTTGGGCGTCCTCTAGGCGGGCCGTCCCGCTATGTCCGCATCCACGCCGCCCGGAGCGCTGAGATGGATGCGGATCTGCAGACCGCCGTTAGACCCGGGTTGGATGGATTGACATTGTCGAAGGTGGGATGTCCCGAAGACGTGGTTGCGGTTGACGCGACTCTGAGAGAACGGGAATCCAGGTCCGGACTCCAACCTGGAAGCGTTCGACTGCTGGCTACAATTGAAAGTGCCCGCGGGCTCATTCAGGCGTCCGCTATCGCGGCCTCCTGTCCGCGACTGGTCGGGCTGATGTTTGGAGCGGAAGATTTCGCCCTGGATCTGGGGATTTTTGCCCTCCGGGATGGTGAAGCCACAGATATGGTCTACGCCCGCTCGGCCCTCGTCGTCGCGGCGGTCAGCCAGCGACTTCAGGTTGTGGACAGGATATACGCGAATATCCAGAATCCCGACGGGCTCCTTGCGGATGGGCGCCGGGCCCGCCAGCTCGGCTTTACGGGCAAAGCTCTGATTCACCCGAGCCAGATCGAGGCCGTTCACGATGTCTTCTCTCCGACCGCCGATGAGGTGGAATACGCCCAACGTGTGGTGGAGGCCTTCGCGAAGGCGGAGGCCGCAGGACAAGGGGCGATCGTGGTGGAAGGCCAGATGGTCGATCTGCCGATCGTGGAGAGGGCCCGACGAGTTCTCAGATTGCACGAGATGATGAGATGAGACTGCTCGAACATCAAAGCAGGAAACTGCTCTCAAGCTTCGGTCTGGTCTTCACCGAACAGAAGGTGATCGAATCCCTTCAGGAGGCGCAGGCGGCCGTCGAGGGCGTCGGGCTGCCCGCCGTTCTCAAAGCGCAGGTGCCTTTCGGCGGACGCGGTAAAGCCGGGGCGGTGAAGTTCGCGGAGACCTTGGACGAAGTCGAAGCCGGAGCCGGGGAGCTGCTTAGAATGGAATTGCGCGGCACCAGGGTGGGGAGGGTTTCGATTGAACCCAAGCTGGATTTTGATCAGGAGTTCTACGTCGGCATCGCCTGGGACACGGTAGAAAAGCTGCCCCTTGCCCTGTTGAGTCCCAGCGGCGGGGTCGATGTCGAATCCTCCCAGACAGATCGTCTTGTACGCCGTTCGTTTCATCCGTGGAGGGGGCTTGCGCCGTATGAAGGACGAGGGATGGCGTCCCAACTCGGCCTGAGGGGGAAAACGCTCGTCCGGTTGGGAGAGGTCCTCGCAACGCTGTCCGAAGCCTTCCTGGCATGCGATGCGGTCACTATGGAGATTAATCCTCTGGTTATTGCCGAAAATGGCGCTTCGGTGGGCCTCGATGCGCACGTGGAAATTGAGGACGACGCTGCATATCGGCAGAATAAAAGATTAGAACCGTTAGGTGATCTGACGCAGAGCGCAACGGGCCACCCTCCAACGCCTCTGGAGCTTGAGGCACAGCGTATCGATGCAATGGATCACCGAGGTGTTGCGGGCCGCCTTGTGGAATTTGACGGCGACTTGGCCCTGCTTATCGGTGGGGGCGGCGCCAGTCTGACCGTTTTCGACGCGATCAAGCTCTATGGGGGGAGACCCGCCAACTACTGCGAGGTGGGGGGAAACCCGACTGAGGAGAAGGTGGCCGCTTTAAGTGCGCTTTTATTATCCAAACCAGAAGTTAAGCGGATGGCCGTTATTATGAATGTGGTCAACAACACTCGTTCAGACGTCATGGCCCGCGGGGTTCTCATGGGAATTGAGAGGGCGGGGAGAAACCCTTCCGATACCATCAGCGTCTTTCGCGTCCCCGGCTCGTGGGAACAGGAGGCGCGGGAGATCATGGCCACGGCTGGGGTCGAGGCGCAGGGGCGCGACGTATCGTTGAATGAGGCCGCCAGATTGGCCGTAGAAGGAAATATGGCTCATGTTGCTTGACCCACAGGCGGGAATTGTGGTGCAGGGCATTACGGGCAGAGAGGCGAGGGGGATGGTGGAGGACTCGCTGGCCTACGGGAGCAGAATTGTGGCCGGTGTAACGCCCGGAAAGGGCGGACAGAGCGTTCATGGGGTGCCTGTGTACGATACGGTTGCGGAGGCCGTCGATCGGTGGCATCCGACCGTCAGCATCATCTCCGTGCCGGCTCCCGCCGTGCTGGACGCAGCATTAGAAACCCTCTCAGCTGGTATTCGGCTCTGTCTGATCATGACCGAACGGGTACCGCGCCTGGACACGAGCAGATTACTGGCAGCGGCAGGGGCAGCGGGCTGCAGAGTCATCGGCCCCAATACGCTTGGGCTCATCCGTCCGGACATCGTCAAACTGGGCACCATCGGAGGGCGCGTGGACAATGTGCGCCGTTCGTTCACTCCGGGTCGTGTAGCCATCCTCTCCCGCAGCGGGGGCATGACTACGGAGATCGCCAGCTACTTATCGAGTCGCGGCATCGGCCAGAGCATAGCGATCGGTGTGGGTGGGGACTCGATTGTCGGTTCCGATTTCAGAGATCTGATCGAACTGCTCGAAGACGATCCGCGCACGGACTCCGTCGTCATCTATGGGGAACCCGGCGGCTCCGCGGAGGAGGAGCTGGCAGAGCGGCTAAGGAAGAAGCCGAGTCGACTGCACATCATCGCATTTTTGTCCGGCCGTTTCGTGGATGATCTGGAAGGCATGCGGTTCGGACATGCTGCAGTGATTGTCGAAGGAGGACGCGGCTCCGTTCGAGGCAAGGCGAAGGCCCTGCGTGAGGCGGGAGTATTCGTAGCGGACACCTTTGAAGAACTCTGCGAAGCGCTTCGCTAAGAACTAAGACGATGAAACGTAATTCCGCGCTGGGAGATTCCTGCCAGGCTCGAACTCAGACGTAAAGATACGACGTTTTGTCAAGATGGCACCCGCTTTATCCGGGCCCTTTTTGAACGCTTATGTGACTATGGAACTTGTCCCCGATTGAAGCCCCAATAGATTCAATTGGGGGTCGGGGAAACCCAGAGCCTTCAGCCGAGAGCGAAGCAAAGTGCTGCGCAGGGTCCGCCAAGTGATCTCGTAGACAGTGCGGTTTCCCATGGTAAGCTGACTACCCTCTATGATCTTGTCAAAACTATTTTGAACCGATACTTAATCCACGGGATCCCGTGTGTAGATCAGAATACGGAGAGAAAATGTGCAGGAAGACCTGAATATGAATAGAAATAGAGGAAGGATAATCTGGGCAGAGCTCCTACCAGTAAATATAGCGGGTCAGTTTCCGTAAATCCTCTCGAGGAAGTTTTTCAAGATCGGGAATTACGTAGCGATTATCGAGGACATCCAGAAGAATCTTGCCTTTATCGCCGTGATCTTGAGTCTTATTGTGCTGCCAGAGCATCTCAAACTGTCTTCTGCCACTTTCGTGGCTTGTTTGCTCCCCATCAAAGCGGCCGCGCCGCCCCTGCTGTGTCTCCGCATCGAAAAAGAGGAGTCCATATTTCCATTCTACGTTGTAAATCTTTGTTATTTCATACTCAAAGTAGTGACGCGATAAGGACTCAAGGAGGAGTTCCTCAGCCTCCCTTGAAAAGGGTTTAGGGTCTATTATAACCCCTATCTCATTTTCTTTATTGTTCTCGTCGTGATAACGCAGAGAAATATAACGATCAGGAGAGGACACGGGAAAGGCCAAGACAGCAAAGACCCCTCTGTAGAGTTCTCCCTGACCATCCTCATCCTTGACGTGGGTGTGAAGAAGACTGAAGATGCCCTTGAAAATTTCGCAGTTTTCGGGGGTTAGTATGTACACCCCCGTCCTCGGTCGGTGGCTTTCTATCATCTCCCTTTTTCTCCGATTCTTTGGTCTTAATCAGATTCAATAGCCGCAAGCTCAGTCTGGATTCGAACCAATCTACTGTAGATGCCCTCCTTTGCCATAAGTTCATCGTGATTGCCGTGTTCGGCTAATGTCCCGTCGTCTATGACGTAGATACGATCGGCACCTCTTAAAGTGGAGAGTCTGTGAGCAATAGCTATGGTCGTACGACCTTTGGAAAGGACCGCTAAAGCCTCCTGTATCTGTCGCTCCGACTCTGTATCCACGCTGGAGGTGGCTTCGTCCAGAATAAGGATGGCGGGATCGCAGAGAAGGGCGCGAGCGATTGAAACGCGCTGACGCTCTCCCCCTGAAAGCCCCGATCCTCTTTCCCCCAACATAGTGTCGTATCCGGATGGGAGACGCATAATAAAGTCGTGGGCGTTGGCGGCTTTGGCAGCGTTTATTATCTCCTCCGGAGTTGCGCCCGGCTTGCTGTAGGCGATGTTTTCCGCCACGCTTGCCCGGATCAGAAAAGGCTCCTGGAGCACAAGCCCAACGTGGCTTCTGAGGTCATGACTTGATACGTCTCTTACATCCTTGCCGTCTATGCGCACGGAGCCCTCCTGCACATCGTAAAATCTGCACAAAAGGTTTATGAGCGTAGTCTTGCCGCTTCCGCTCTTGCCCACTATTCCTATCATCGCTCCTGACTCTATGGAGATGGAGACACCTTTTATAACGGGACTGTAGGGATCGTATCCGAAGACGACGTCGTCAAATTCTATGTCGCCTTTGACCTCCGGCATAGGTTCGGCATCTGGATCGTCTTTGATTCCTGGTTCTGTATCTAATATCTCAAAGATGCGCTGGCTTGAAGTCATAAAGGACGTCAGCCAGTTGGAAAAGAACGTAAGTCTGGATAGGGGACTGTAGAACATCCCTATGTAACCTAAAAACGCCATCAGGGTCCCCAGCGTTATCTTATCCCCGAGGACGTCTTTTCCGCCGACGTACCATACGATGAGTCCACCGAGACTGAATACAAAAGCCATCATAGGGTAGAACGTCCCACTGCTCATTTCCACTTTACGGCTGCTATCCCTCAGATAGCCGATTCTATTTAGAAAGCGACTCTTTTCCCTGTCTTCCTGGGCAAACGCCTTGACCAGACGGATCCCGGAGAGGACGCCGTACAGCATCGAGGAAAACTTAGACCGGCTGTCCCTGATCTTGAATTGTTTGGGATAGATGTATCGCCAGAAGACTACCGTCCCAAGTATGACGAACGGGATGGGGATCAATATGTAGAAAGCAAGGCTCGCATTGAGATGAAAGAGCATCCCTCCTATGGCAAAGATAAGGATTATATTGACGAGGAACCCCTGAGTTGCTTGATCTATAAATCCCCGCAGTTCCTCTACATCCTGACTTACGCGGCTCATTAAGTCTCCCGCCTGCATCTTGTCGTAGTAGTCCACGGACATCCTCTGGAGCTTGTCAAAAAGCTGTCTCCTGACATCGTATGCAATCTGCGTCCCCACCTTGCTCGAAAGGCGGTTTATGAGGATATTTACAGAGTTTCTGAAAACATGCGCCCCGGCCAGCGCCGCCACTATGAGCAGTAGCCACTCCGTGTGAGTCTGCTCTGTCAGAACGTCATCTACCAGTATCTTCGTCAAATATGGAGGGAGCATATCCATACCGACTCCTGCAAACACCAACAGGAAAAGGACAATTGCCCACATCAGGTGTCCCCGCATCATCTTTATGATCCTGAACAGAACCGCTCCCTGCTTTATGCATTTCGGACAGGGAGCGTTAGGATCGGGAAGCGTTAAGCCACATTCGGGACAGACATTTGGATCGGGTGCAAGCAGAGCCTCCTTTTGAATATCCCTGTTATCTTTGAGACGTTTAAGCTGTGAAAGGACCCTACCGAATCGCTCCCGATAGCCGTTGGAGAAGCGAACCAGATCCAGGTGAAGGCCGTCCACTGAAGTCTGAAGGCAGGTACTCCCCACAGTGCTTCGAAGTTTAAAGTTCTCTGTCTCTTTGAACTTGAAGGGTCCGACTATGGGAACTTCTGGGGATTCTGCTATAGCGGCCACGTGTTCCGAGGTAGCCACAAGCCAGACGCAGGTCATCTGGCCGTGCTGGCTGAGGTCTCCCTCTGCGGCGATAAGGATGTCGTCCTCTTTAATCTGGGCTTGGTCGAGGCGCTTCCGGATGGCCTTGGGGATTCCATCTTGAGAAGAGAGGACTATAAGATCGTTGTTCATTTTTTTATTCTTGTCCCTATTAAAAAACAGTTTCGCACATAACCCGTCGGGGAACTCCCAATGTAGGATAGTTCCCTACTTTGTGCCGAAACTGTCAAATTAACGCAAACAAAACAATATGTTGGTGAATTTCTAGCCGACAATTAATATGAAAATTAAGCAAAAGTCGTCTCTTCGTCAAGCTGAAAGTGCAGATAGACTTAAAATTGGTAATACAGAACACAGACAGTTCAAACTTTAGATCTCAATACCAGCAGTCGCATTATTACTGAAAATGAACGATCTTTGAGAATGACTCGGGGTCAAGTGAGGCTCCTCCTAACAGCCCGCCGTCTATATTATCCTTCTCCATCAAGTCCGATATATTATCAGGTTTGACAGAGCCGCCGTATATTATTCTCACGGAGTCGGATGTACAGCTATCGTACATGTCCAAGCAATACCTTATGCAGGAGTGCACCTCCTCGGCCTGTTGGGGCATCGCTCCCCTGTTATAATCCATCAGGGATTCAAAGAGAATTTTCAGTAGGTGGAAAGCTTCGGCCGTTAGGTCGGAGCTTTTACATTTGGTGTTACCTATATGCTCCACCACATAAAATGCTAACTGACAGCCGACTGGGAGACGAAATTGTTACTTGCTGCCTTGGAAAAGCTTCCGCTTTCGACAAGATCACAGAAGATCTTCAGACTCTCTGGAAGCATCTTTAGGTGCGAATTCCAATATGAAATGTACAGTGCCGTCATATTTTCATAATGAAATATTTCTATTGCATTGCGCATCTACAAGCGCGGTATAACTCGATATTCAGGCGATCACTATAAGTAAACTAAAAGGCTGTAACTCTATGTTATTACACTATTTACTCTGACGAGATATGAGGACTTTAATATGACCTTTTACGATTAGAGGTTGCTGTTCAACTGTTGGCACAAATGTTGCACTAATACTATTATGAACGGCACGAAACACAGACAATTCAAACTTTAAATCATATAAGGGAGGTGAAAGACCGTGAAATTACTAATGCTGATAGAAGGTATAAGTCTGATTGTGGCAGTAGCAGCGTTTGAGATGTATGCCTACAACAGCCTCGCTGCCCTGTTCTAACCCATCAGGGTTGTAGATTGCTGAAATATTATTGAGCGGCACGAAACACAGACAATTCAACTTTAAATCATATAAGAGAGGTGAAAGACCGTGAAATTACTAATGCTGATAGAAGGTATAAGTCTGATTGTGGCAGTAGCAGCGTTTGAGATGTATGCCTACAACAGCCTCGCTGCCCTGTTCTAACCCATCAGGGTTGTAGATTGCTGAAATATTATTGAGCGGCACGAAACACAGACAATTCAACTTTAAATCATATAAGGGAGGTGAAAGACCGTGAAATTACTAATGCTGATAGAAGGTATAAGTCTGATTGTGGCAGTAGCAGCGTTTGAGATGTATGCCTACAACAGCCTCGCTGCCCTGTTCTAACCGATCAGGGTTGTAGATTGCCCAATATTATTGAGCGGCACGAAACACAGACAATTCAACTTTAAATCGTATAAGAGAGGTGAAAGACTGTGACAACTGTGACATTACTAAAAGCCTTGTGAAATAGTTATGTCCCAGGCAGCGTCTGAAGCGCCGATTATGGGTCAAAGAGTAGCATATCGTATCGTTTTGCTGTGGAATAAGCAAAATAGTCTTATCAGAGTTCTGGTCAGCAAGGAACAGGAGCTGTTTGAAGAACAGGATGCACTGTCTTTGACAGACAGGGCACACATAGACGCTTTCCCCCTTCTTATGAAAGATACAAGCCTCTTGAGATTCTGTACTGTTGCAACAAGATTCAACTGTTCATTCAGTGAGGCTGGTCCTCTATAACGGGCTCGTCCCATACCGTGTTGTTGCCTGGCTTCAGCAAAGATATGTTCACTGCGTTTACGGAGTCTCCGGGAGAGTTTGTAGTCAGCTGTTAATGAGATAGACCGTGCATGATTTCTGGCTTTCGCCTCTCGCACTTTTCTATCCCGTTCGGCCTGAATATGTGCTGAATTTGTCTTGTTTTTCCATGTAGGAATCGGTTCAATCTTCTCATCGGCTCGCAGAGGAATATGGGGTATGATTCCCCGGTCAAGTACATCAGCGATAAAATTACCAGAACCGTAACCGGTATCGGCACTAAGTGTCTGAATGTCTTTGGGCATGGTGTATGTTTCAAGGTCATCTACCATCTTAAGGGCACTTTCGGGCTCTGCTGTCCCTGTCGCCTGCGTGCCCTGAGTCTCAAGGATTACTCTGCTTTTTGTGTCGATCAGATCATGGCCCATAAACGAGAGAAAAGCCCCTTTGCCCTTCGATTTGCTGTATAAGCGCGCGTCGGGGTCTGTAGTCGAACGGTGTGTTTGGTTCGTCCACTTTTCACCATGAAAGTCTTTATCCTGAGGATGCCCGGACCTACCCTTTGTCTTATCACCTTCAAAACCGATTCCCTTGAGATAATCATCAAGAGAAACAGGGGGTTCTATCGGCTCAATACTTTTCACTGAAGCATCAGCTTGTATCTGAGTGCCGTCGACACTAAGGTGTTTACCGCTCACAAGACCGACATCTATGCAACACTGGACTACCTGACGCATTATCCGTTCAAACAACCCACTGGATGCCCACTTGTGATTGCGAAGCTTGTTGATCGTGCTCCTATCCGGAACCGCATCATCAAATGTCTGATGACAAAACAACCGATATGCCGCATGCATCCCCACTTCCTGACAGAGCCGATTCTCACTCAAATTATACAGATAGCCAATAAGGATCATTCGAACAACTAATTCAGGATCAATACCGGGTCTGCCATTGTCAGGGCAATAACAATCTGATACAACGTCTCGTACAAATGAAAAATCAACTGCCTCATCAATCTGACGAAGGATATGATCCTCGGGAACTAAATCCTCCATCTGAAAATAGTGAAACATCGGATTTGTCTGTTCCTGCTTTTGTGGGGTCATTGTTTCCTCCATGTATAATATTATCAATAACATAATATAATACATCGGAGCTGCTTTATCAATGCTTGTTCTATACTACTTTCTGAATCTAAGGGTTTTTCACAAGGCTTCTAATGCTGATAGAAGGTATAAGTCTGATTGTGTGTACATCGTGTATGGTGTATGTCAACAGCAACATCGTTGCCCTGTTTTAATCCCTCAGGGATTCAAAGAGGATTTTCAGTAGGTGGAAAGCTTCGGCCTTTAGGTCGGAGTTTTTACATTTGGTGTTACCTATATACTCCACCACAGAAAATATGGATAATCAACAATTAGATTGTAAATGAAGCCTACCACTATTCCCAGTATCACAAAAGCCGCTACTCCCGATATGAATCCTGCGGGCTTTCCGAATCTGTTGGTGACCTTAGATACAATTTTTATCTGTCCAAGAATACTACCACTCCCGGAAGAAAGAGAAAAACCCGTTCAGAGGCTGTACACCACGGACAATTCGGTGTCTGAGGATGGTTGATATTACAGCAAGACACTGCCCCTGACCAGAGCCAGGTGCATCCGCACCTGAAGATAAACACGCACAACGGAGTAATAAAGACTAAAGTGAAGACACCCCAGAATAACTTTTCTATAACTGTCATCCGCGCAGGTCGCCTTATTGCTGAAAATGAACGATCTTTGAGAAAGATTCGGGGTCGAGTGAGGCTCCGCCTATCAGCCCGCCGTCTATATTATCCTCCTCCATCAAGTCCGATATATTATCAGGCTTGACGCTCCCTCCGTAGATTATTCTCACTGCGTCGGCTGTCTCGCTGTCGTACATGTCCAAAAGCAAGTACCTTATGTAGGAGTGCACCTCCTCGGCCTGTTGGGGCGTCGCTGTCTTGCCCGTTCCGATAGCCCAGACCGGCTCGTAGGCTATCGCAAGCTTTTTGACCTCATCAGAGGAGATCCCTGCCAACCCGTTCGATATGTGATCCCTCACCACATCGAACGTTTTTCCTTCTTCTCTCTCCTCCAACTTTTCGCCGATGCACATAACAGGGGTCAGGTTATGTCTCAATATAGCCATAACCTTCTTATTGACCTCATCATTGCTTTCTTTGAAATATTGTCTCCTCTCGCTGTGACCCGCTATCACATAGCTACATCCAATATCTTCAAGCATAGACGGTGACACTTCTCCTGTGAAGGCTCCTTCGTCCTCCCAGAACAGGTCCTGGGCTCCTAAACCGATGTTTGATCCCTTTATTACCTTGCCTACCGCATCCAAAGCCGTAAAGGGGGGGGCAATGAAAACCTCTGCATTGTCACTTACATCCTTCACTAAGTCCACGATCTTTTTTGATGTCTCTACTGCCTCTCCCACAACCTTATTCATCTTCCAGTTCCCGCCTATTACGGGGATCCTTGACATGCCTTTTCTCCTCAAATTTTCCCTTTATCTGGAGTTAGATCGCTGAGTCTGCATCCTCACAGCGCCGCATCTTCGACATATCCACTTTCTACGCTTGTGGAAGCTGCGCTTTTGCTCCGTCATCTTATATCCGCATCTTTTGCAGTACAATCTTTCGCACCTCGATTTAGGAACGTTCAGGGGCGGGTAAAGGAGCCTTGTGGAGCAACTGATACTTGCGAATATCCAAAAACCAGTAACCGTCTATTAGAACTTTCTGGAATTCACAAATGTCTATTCTCTCTCTGAACAGCGGTCCGTCGGTCACGAACGTATGATATTCGCCGTTTTCTCCACAGGCATCGATATCTTTGTATTCTTTTATGTCTTCAAGGAATGCTTTGTCCAGTCTGCGTCCGATCCACTCTTTTCCGAGGAGATTAGCTTGAGCGCTGACGACAATCGCTTCAAAGCCTGAGTCTATAAAGTCTAAAAGAATTTCATCAGGACTCAGGCCCCAGAGGGGTTCGATAGCGCCAACGCCGAGTTCTCCACAGATTTTCTTGGCCCACTGTAGGCAGTGCTGCAGGTGGATGTCGCCAAAGACCACGCCATCTATACCTTCGGGGATGACGCTTCCAAGGGTCTCCTTAAACTCTGCTTCATAGCCACAAGCGGTGGTTTCTCTTTGCAAGAGAGGAATGCCGATTGCTCCTGCCTGTTTCTGGATAAGTATGTCCTGTGTACCGTGAAATCGCACTCGCCGAAATTCTTGGGAGATCGTATTTACAAGATAGGAAACCTTGCAGCCCTTGAGCATCGCTTTATAGCAGGCTAAACAGCTGTCTTTCCCACCGCTCCACGATGCAATGACTTTGCTCATAAGTCGTTATCCCCCTTGAGACATTATCTTATTCCACACCCTGGATACCTCTTTTCCCAAATCCTCCAAGGATCCATTGTTGTATATGACGCAGTCCGCCACTTGAAGTTTCTCTCTCAGGGGTAGCTGTGCCCTTAATCTTTCATCTACCTCCTCGGCAGATAACCTGGTATCTTCGAGGAATCGTTCTTTCACCTTATCCTCATCCGCCGCGACTACTACCAGAACATCGAACCTTTCCAACTCTCCCCATTCGACTATGAGCGCAGCATCTATAACCACAGGCCTGTGTGGGTTTTCGTCTAACGCCTTTTCGACCGTCTTCCATAACCTGTTTACGAGCGGCGGATGGACTATCTCGTTGAGCTTCTGATGCCTCTTGGGGCTGGAAAAGGCCAGACGACCCAACTTTCTCCTAACAAGCTTTCCGTCTTGATCTAGGATGTCAGGGCCGAAGGCTTCGACAAGTTTCGACAGAACCTTTTGATCCTCGGCCACTTCCCTTCCGACTCGATCAGCGTCCACCGTAAACGCAGACATCTTCTCAAAGAGGCCAGATACTGTCGTCTTCCCCGAACCTATCCCTCCCGTAACACCTATAATCATCCTTCCTCCTGATAGACAGTAGACAGTAGTCAGGAGGGAGGGGAGGTGCCCTGTCTACTGTCTACTGTTTGCTGTCCACTGCTCTTCCACCTTCTGTGCATCCACAGCCAGTGATCTGGATATTTCCTTATGTACTCCTCCAGAACAGATGTATATTTCTGCGTTAGTTCCCTTATGCCGTGCTTTGACCCTGCGAACTCAGACGGATATATCGGGCCTTCGACTATTACCCTGTGTCTCCCCCCTTTCTGTCTTATCGGAAAACAGAGCACAAGAGGGATATTTCTCTTCAGAGCTATTGCCGCCGGTCCGGGAGGGGCCGATGCGCACTTATCAAAAAAGTTCACGAACACACCATCGGGACCGGCGTCCTGATCGGACAGAAAGCCCACGAACTCTCCACGCCTTAAGGCCTTAAAGACCTCCTTGACCGAACTACTCCCCCTCGGAATCACCTTTAACCCGACCGCCTCTCTATGGTGTACAACGATACGCTCAACCAATTCGTTCTTCATGGGAGCTGTCAGTGCAGAAAGGCGATAACCTAAATTACAGATCGCCGCTCCCGTCATCTCCCAATTCCCGAAGTGCCCTAGCACTAAGATGACCCCTCTTTTTAAGCTGGCAGCTTCCTTTGCTTTTTCAAAATTGATGAACCTGACAGACCTATTGATCTCATCCTTACCCATATACGGGAGCCTCAGGAATTCGATCAGAGTCCGGCCGAAGTTCCTGTACGTGCCCCTTGCTATATCTTTCAGTTCCCTGTCGCTCTTCTCAGTTTCGAACGCCCTTTTTAGGTTCTGAAATACGATCTTCTTTCTGATTCCTATCACATAGAACGAGAGGTCTCCCAAGATCGCTCCGAAGAACAGGGCCGCTTTGAGTGGGAGGACATTCGCCAAGACTTTTAGAACTTCGACACCTGTATATTCGGCCAAATATTTTACAGACATGGTTGAACGGCGGTCTGCAGAGACCCGATCTCGTCTTTCGTCTTAATCTTTAGTATCCCGCTTCTCTATTATCCTCGATCTCCCACCCTTTCATAATCCTTTTTGCTCTCATTTTTTTCAGCGCATATACCAGTATAAAGAGCAGACTTATGCCTACCCACAGCGTGAACGAATCTGTAGCCAAGGACACGAAGCCGAATCTGTCTTCCACATATCTTCTCCATCCTCGTTCAAACTCATCGAGCGATATGCGTAACACACTTACTATCGCGAGCTCGAACGTAGCTCCAGCGGTCATCTCTGCCACAAGTCGCCTGAAGACATCTTCATCTGAAAGCTTTACAAGATATAAGGCGGCAAGGAAGCTTTGCATATAAGCCTGTTGTGCTTTGGAGGATGAAAATGTCAGAACCGAATCTATCTTGTCCAGTGGAATAATGCCCCCGGTCAGGGCAGCGAAAGCCATACTAACACTCTGACCTAACCTCCATTCCCCTGAAAGGTACATAGCCAGGCCCTCGTTGAACCAACGTGGGACTCTCACCGAGTGGTCGGACCATTTTTCTTTGAGGGTCCGTTCCAGCACTACGTGCGTTAGCTCGTGAGTCAAAATTTCTCTCATATTTCCTGCACCTATAGCCTTGGGCTTTAAGATGATAAGGCTATCTTGGGGGAATGCGCAACCTGCTCCCCACTCGGGTATGGCTCCGCCTGTTACCTTCTCGAATTCCTCGTCGGACGAGGGGAGATATATCTTAGTATATCCGTATGAGTCTGTCCCTATCCTTTCAGATACGTCTATCAGACTCAACTTTGCTTCATCGAGCACCCTTTTTGCAAGAGTAGGGTCCGCTCCGTGGTAGAATACACCTATCAGTTCGGACTCCTCCCCTTTCCACACGGAATCGCCCCCGATTAAATCGGGGATCGACTTTGAAGATTGGTCGGTCACCGACTCCGTGGAGGAGCCCGGGACAGTAAGGAGAAGTGTCGCTAAAAGTGCCTTTGCGATCCTCAAGCCTACCTCGGGCTTATACCGTCTGCCAAGTACCGGAAGAAATCGGATTCGGGCGGAAGCACAAGTACAGTGTTGGCGTCTATCGACACTTCGTACGCCTCGAGAGTCCTTACAAACTCGTAGAAAGCAGGGTCCCGTTGATACGCCTGGGCGTATATCTTGAGCGCCTCAGCGTCTCCCTGTCCCTTCATCTCCTGAGCCTTTTTGTATGCCTCCGCGCTGATCGTCGCCGCGTCCAGATCTGTCTGGGCACGTATCTTGAGAGCCTCTTCTTCACCTTCGGATCTGTACTGCTTGGCCTGACGGCTCCTCTCCGCCTTCATCCTGTCGAAGACCGACCTTTCGTTCTCCGGCGGAAGGTCCGCTCTCTTTATTCTCACATCTATCACCTCTATCCCGTAGTCCTGGGCATTCTTTCTAGATAGAGTCGTTACAGTCTCCATGATGTTCTTACGCTCTTCGGAGATCACTTCTATCAACGTGTGCTTTCCCAATTCCTCCCTTAAAGCTGCATAGACTATATCGTCCAATCTGGGCTGGGCGGATCTTTCGGTCCTTATCTTCTCTAGGAACGTCTTGGGATCTGCGATCCTCCAACGCGCATAATTATCTACTATCAGGTTCTTCTTATCCTTCGTGTAGATAACCTTAGGATCGGCATCGTACTCTAAGATCCGCTTGTCGAACAGGTTCACCTTCTGCATCGGGAACGGGAGCTTAAAATAGAGTCCGGGCTCTTTGACCACCCTTACAACCTCTCCGACCTGAGTTATGACGACCTGCTCCTTCTCATCCACAGTGTAGATGACGAAGCTTGAGGCTATGATCAATACGATCAATATCACCAGTGTAACTACAGCGCCTTTCATCTTCCTCCTCCTTCTCCTATTGCTCTTTCCAGCGGCAGAACGTTCAAAATTCCGCTATTTCCCTCCGCCTTAATCACGTACTTCTGGAGGCCGGGGAGCACCTTCTCCATCGTCTCTAAATACAATCTGGTCTTTGTGACCTTTTTGGCCTTCTTGTACTCTGCCAGAACTTGGAGGAATCTGTGGGCGTCGCCCTGGGCTCTGTTTACCCTCTCCACTTTGTAGGCTTCGGACCCCTTGATCAGCTTTTCTGCATTTCCTCTCGCTTTAGGGATGACATCGTTCTGGTAGCCCTCGGCTTCTCTTTTTAGCCGCTCCCTGTCCTCCCTTGCCGAAGCAACATCTTTAAAGGCCTGATCTACCTCTTTGGGGACGAACACCTCCTGCAACTTCACGGTTACTACCGCTATGCCTGACTCGTATATGTCCAGGATCCTCTGGAGCTCCTGCTCGGTCTCCGTCTGAATCAGGGCTTTCCCCTCTGTGAGCGCCTCGTCAATTTTGTGATTCCCTACCACCTGCCTCAGCGCCGCCTCAGCTGCGACCTTTATCGTAATCTCAGGATTTTTGATCTTGAACAGATAGTTCGCTGCGTCCTTTATCCTGTACTGAACTGCGATCCAAATACCTACGATATTCTCGTCGCCTGTCAGCATCTCCGCCTCACTTGGAACATTACGGTACCGAGCAGGTGGCCCTTGGGATATTGTCCTGAAGCCTACCTCGATCCTCCTGATGCGGTCCACAGTCGGCGTATCCACTGTCTCTATCGGGGACGGAAAGTGCCAGTGCAGTCCCGCATCCACGGGTACACCTACCATCTTCCCGTACCTCCTTACGACCCCCTGCTCACCAGGGTCGACTATATATATCCCGCTGGCCAACCAGATAAACACCAATATTCCCAATCCGATGTAGATCTTACTGGCTGTCAGCTCGAAGTTGAACGGATTCCTTGGAAAATCGTACTGCTGCATAGTTTAAAACACTCCCTTCTGTGCTGGAGAGCTCTACGTTTTCTTACTCTCCTGCGTTTGTTGTTAAAGTCAGATAATCTCTGATCTTGTATGTCTCCTCGATGCCTCTCAGACAGCAGTTGGATCCTGCTGCCTTGTTTGCAAAGACCGATGCAGACGGGAAATCCCCGGTCTTGAGATACTCCCAGGCAAAGGCTGCAAAAAACACATCTCCACAACCTGTCTGGTCAAGAAGTGGTGCGACCACTCCGTCCTGCTCAAATTTGAACGCATCGGTCTTTTCTAACTCCATCTTGCCCCCCACACCCCTATACATACATATTGAGCCATCACCTCCATGCGTAATTATGACTCCATCAGAGCCAAGATTTAATAGTTTCCGACCGAACTTTACAAAGTCCTCTTTTGTCTCTATCTTTGACCCATATAGGAGCTCCGCTTCGGTCTCGTTCATCTGAACAACATCTGTCTTTGAAAGCCACTCTTCCCACAAATCGGGCTTTCTTTGAAATCTCTTGCGATTGCTGTCTATCCCCAGGGTAAGACTGTGAACATCCATAAAGATGAGTGCATCAGTAAATCTCTTTACTTTCTTTAAATCATCAATGCTGATCTCAAATCCCGATATAAAGTTAAAGCAGAGGGCGTCGCAGTCCAAAAATGGCTCCAATCGTTCGAACGTAAGGGCAGGCACACCTCCCAACAGCGTTTCGTCCTTATGCCCATCCTGGTAGTACTGTATGATACAGTGGTTGTTCTTTTCTGCCACCACTTCAACGCCGCTTATATCAATAGAGTCGTACCTTTTTAGGAAGCCTAATACCTTTTCGGAGACATCCTCTCCCAGGTTGCACAGGGGAAATATGACGGCATCGGACTCAGATATGGTAGCCAAAGGCAGGACACTGTACAATAGACCTCCATAGCTTTCAGTTACAACTCCGTCTGCCGCCCGTATCGTATCCCTGTTGACCGTGCCGACGACTGCAATTTTCTTAGACATAAACTTTTTAGGCATAAGCTTTTCAGACATAAGCTTTAAAGCCGCACCTTGTGAATATGCCGATTAAGTCTGATCCACCCACTTCAGCTAGCCCAATTTTCCCTATATACCTTTCTTTAAAAGCCTTGTGAAAAACCCTTAGATTCAGAAAATAGTATAAAACAAGCATTGATAAAGCAGCTCCGATGTATTATATTATGTTATTGATAATATTATACATGGAGGAAACAATGACCCCACAAAAGCAGGAACAGACAAATCCGATGTTTCACTATTTTCAGATGGAGGATTTAGTTCCCGAGGATCATATCCTTCGTCAGATTGATGAGGCAGTTGATTTTTCATTTATACGAGACGTTGTATCAGATTGTTATTGCCCTGACAATGGCAGACCCGGTATTGATCCTGAATTAGTTGTTCGAATGATCCTTATTGGCTATCTGTATAATTTGAGTGAGAATCGGCTCTGTCAGGAAGTGGGGATGCATGCGGCATATCGGTTGTTTTGTCATCAGACATTTGATGATGCGGTTCCGGATAGGAGCACGATCAACAAGCTTCGCAATCACAAGTGGGCATCCAGTGGGTTGTTTGAACGGATAATGCGTCAGGTAGTCCAGTGTTGCATAGATGTCGGTCTTGTGAGCGGTAAACACCTTAGTGTCGACGGCACTCAGATACAAGCTGATGCTTCAGTGAAAAGTATTGAGCCGATAGAACCCCCTGTTTCTCTTGATGATTATCTCAAGGGAATCGGTTTTGAAGGTGATAAGACAAAGGGTAGGTCCGGGCATCCTCAGGATAAAGACTTTCATGGTGAAAAGTGGACGAACCAAACACACCGTTCGACTACAGACCCCGACGCGCGCTTATACAGCAAATCGAAGGGCAAAGGGGCTTTTCTCTCGTTTATGGGCCATGATCTGATCGACACAAAAAGCAGAGTAATCCTTGAGACTCAGGGCACGCAGGCGACAGGGACAGCAGAGCCCGAAAGTGCCCTTAAGATGGTAGATGACCTTGAAACATACACCATGCCCAAAGACATTCAGACACTTAGTGCCGATACCGGTTACGGTTCTGGTAATTTTATCGCTGATGTACTTGACCGGGGAATCATACCCCATATTCCTCTGCGAGCCGATGAGAAGATTGAACCGATTCCTACATGGAAAAACAAGACAAATTCAGCACATATTCAGGCCGAACGGGATAGAAAAGTGCGAGAGGCGAAAGCCAGAAATCATGCACGGTCTATCTCATTAACAGCTGACTACAAACTCTCCCGGAGACTCCGTAAACGCAGTGAACATATCTTTGCTGAAGCCAGGCAACAACACGGTATGGGACGAGCCCGTTACAGAGGACCAGCCTCACTGAATGAACAGTTGAATCTTGTTGCAACAGTACAGAATCTCAAGAGGCTTGTATCTTTCATAAGAAGGGGGAAAGCGTCTATGTGTGCCCTGTCTGTCAAAGACAGTGCATCCTGTTCTTCAAACAGCTCCTGTTCCTTGCTGACCAGAACTCTGATAAGACTATTTTGCTTATTCCACAGCAAAACGATACGATATGCTACTCTTTGACCCATAATCGGCGCTTCAGACGCTGCCTGGGACATAACTATTTCACAAGGCTTTTAAGGATCTCTTTTAAATGCCGGTTTTCGGAGTTCTCCAACCTGGGTTCACTTTCTATCAGATCAAACGCCTCTTTACTGGCTCTAAAACGCCCGTTTTACGTAGTCGATGCCCCCAAACGACACACAGCTTAAATAGGCCATTCCGTCCCCTGAGGTCATGACGAATTGCCTTCCATTACCGCCGAAATCTGTTGCTTTTCCACCTGTCTTATTCCTGTGACCTGCTTGTGGAAGGGCAGATCGGATATTGATATGATCAAACTCCTGTCTATATACCTTCTGGGGATGTAATAGAGAAGATCTTCGACGGTCTCGACGCCGAGCGAGCCTAAGGCCTTCGCGCGCGTAATGCCTATTCCGTTTTGAAATCAGCGGTGTCGAGTGTCCATCTATTCCCTGATCAACCGACAGTTTCTATCCTTCCTTAAGATCAAAATCAGTGAGGTCTCCAATATAAATATAAGCGAAGTTATATAAAAAAACCAAAGCTTTTTCTATTGTATATCTTATCAGCCGGGTTCTGCTCCTTTTGGCTGGAGACTTATCTCTATGTGTCTTTGCTCTCCCCTCTCCACATTTACTTCTACCTGAGCACCTTTATATCCTCCTCTGCTTGCTCTGATCTTATGGCTTGCACCCTCAATATAACCGAATGAAAACGCCCCGTCCTTTTCTGTTTGAAGCGGAAGATAATCGTCTAAAACTACTAAGGCGTCCCCTAACGGCCTGGATAGATTGTCTAATACCTTACCTGAGATAGTAGAAGAATCGGGTGTATCGTAGTGCCGTAGTACTCCTTTATAGATAGCGTACGCCGTCTTTTTAAGCCGGGAGGGCTCCATGAGGATATACTCTTCCTGTGGGTCGGAAAAGAAAGATGGAGTGATCAACACCGCCGGGCAAGATGTCTGCTGAACCACGTAGCTTGCGTCCTGATATGTCCCACCGTCCTGAGTTTTTAGGGCCGATACTACCTCCTCTTGAATAGCCTCTGCCAGGCTTTTACCCTCCGTACTTTGGGGATAGTGTCCTGTCCGGGTGGTTCGACTACTCCGGGCTGGATTTTCCTTTCCATAAGCTTCGTATGAGATTGAGATAAAAAGGTCAGCAGATGCACGCGAGGCGACCTGAACTCTCTGAAGAGGTGTCGCGCTTTTGTCGCCATCCCTCGTCAGATGATCTATCGCGCCTGCCTTTCTAAGATATTCCGCTACGAACCGCGCTACGCCTAAATTTATGTCCGAAGCCCGCGTCCCCCAAAAACCCGTCGGACCTGTCTCTTCGCCTCCGAAAGCGGGGTCTATCACTATCTTTCGACCCAAAAGGACTCCGCCTGATACCGGAGAAAGTTCAACTTTCAAAAAAGACGATTTGCCGTCGTCTATATTTATATTCAGACTCTGAGGTACGTATCCATCTTTTTCCACGAAGACCCGATGCATCCCCGACTCAAAATCCTCTATGATCAGATAGCCCTCTGCATTTGAGAAGGTGGGTCGCTCACTCCTTGAAGGCATGTCGGAGTCTACAGTTATCCTTGCTCCCTTTAACGGGCGATTATCTAAGTCGTCTTTGACCCTTATGGCCAGAAGTTCCCCGATCGAGTCGAAACTCGCAATAATGTGATTTTCTATATTCCCATAGGAAGCAGTTATCTGCACATCGCCCGGCCGGTACGAAAAGAGATACGCCCTGGCAATTCCGTTCTCCGTCGTGAGCGTATCCAATTCAAATCTCCCCAACGTTGAAGCAAAAACAACCTCGGTGCCATCCACGACAGGTATCCTGTCTTTATCGGTTACAAAAGCCCGTATCATAAGGGGGATTCCACTCTCAGGAGGAGCCATCTCCGGTCGGACAGAAAGGTCGATCCGGGCGGGAGGAAGAGATACGTAGAAGCTGGCACTGGCAAGATTTGAAGAATTTCCACGCAGATTCCTTGCAGACAAAGATATTGTATGAAGAGAATTGGAGAGTCTATCAGGATGCCTGTAGCTGACTGTCCCTCTTTGAGGATCGAAGATGTGTGCGATCCTTTCCCCGTCCAGCGTCATAACTATTGTCTGAGGGTCAATCCCCGCTCCTCCTTCTCCGTCTGTGACAAATCCTTCTATTGTGGGTCTTACATCCGAAATGGTGGTATCCCGGGGAGAGAGGTTAAGGACCCGAGGAACTTGCCGCGCAAAATAGTCCAAGATCCCCAGAAAATAGCTCTGCGCCTCAAGCAACTGTGCATCCTGTGTTTTCAGCTTCTTTTCAATCTTGGGGTTGGATATATATGAAGATTCCCCCAAAATAGCCGGGGCCTTGTTGTTTCTGAGAACAAAGTAATTTCCCGGGAGGACCTTGTTGTCCGGGCTTGTGATCCTTAAGTTCTGCACCAAATGACGGTGTATGTCCCTGCCCGCGTCTAAAGATGGCCCTTCGTCCGACATCTTGTAAAAGACCTTTGTATTGTTGACGTCCCTGTTCGTCTTTGCATCGGCGTTATGGTGTATGGAGATGAAAAGATCGGGCTCTATATTGTTGGAAATATCCACCCGCACCTGAAGGTCTTCCTTCAAAACGGGGGTATCCACATCTTTTCCTCCAAGCGGCAAGAGATCTCCTTTGCTGTACCTCGTCAGAACAACGTAAGTCCCGCCTTCCAAGAGGAGGCGAGCTAACTTCAAAGCCACCCCTAAATTTACGTCCGCCTCCTTCAGGTCCTTCTTGCCCACAGCGCCTGAGAACCTGCCTCCGTGTCCGGGGTCTATGACTATGATCTTCCCCTTAAGCGCGGACACATCCAGATCATCCAGAGATTCTGCAAGAAGACTGTAGGCGTCGTCCCGCCGGGACAAGAAGGGCACGATAGAGCACCCTGAGATCAGAACCGTCAACAGAAAGAGAGGGATTATGAGATTTGACTTTGGCACCGTTTTTCTTTATATTGCAGCTAGCAGATCAGGGCAACCTTGCTCCCTATCGGGCGTTACACTAATAAATAGACATATTTCTCGCTATACAATATTACCAATCGCAACCTGAAGGTGCAAGCAATTTTTACCAGGACGCTTGAATATGTCCCGCAAGAGTCATAAGAACCTTGTATTATCGCTTACTGCCTCTGTGATCTTACACTCCATAGTGTTTTTTCTCGCCTATATATTGAGAGGTGAAAGGGAGGATCAGGTATATAAGGTGCAGTTCAGACCTTATGGGCCTGCTCCTGCAAAGCCTCTATATCCTGCGGAAAAACCTTCAATCCCCAAAGTGGCTGTTGAGATGCTCCCTAAAAAGGGAAAACCCGAACTGCCCCCGGAGGGATTTGCGGCTATTGATGATACTAGCAGATGGAAGGATGAACTCCGAGAAAGCGCCTTGAGTGCCGTCGAGGCTGAGGGACTTGTGGAGACCGCAGGCTCAAAAAGAGGGATCATTAAAAGCCTTGTGAAAAACCCTTAGATTCAGAAAGTAGTATAGAACAAGCATTGATAAAGCAGCTCCGATGTATTATATTATGTTATTGATAATATTATACATGGAGGAAACAATGACCCCACAAAAGCAGGAACAGACAAATCCGATGTTTCACTATTTTCAGATGGAGGATTTAGTTCCCGAGGATCATATCCTTCGTCAGATTGATGAGGCAGTTGATTTTTCATTTATACGAGACGTTGTATCAGATTGTTATTGCCCTGACAATGGCAGACCCGGTATTGATCCTGAATTAGTTGTTCGAATGATCCTTATTGGCTATCTGTATAATTTGAGTGAGAATCGGCTCTGTCAGGAAGTGGGGATGCATGCGGCATATCGGTTGTTTTGTCATCAGACATTTGATGATGCGGTTCCGGATAGGAGCACGATCAACAAGCTTCGCAATCACAAGTGGGCATCCAGTGGGTTGTTTGAACGGATAATGCGTCAGGTAGTCCAGTGTTGCATAGATGTCGGTGTTGTGAGCGGTAAACACCTTAGTGTCGACGGCACTCAGATACAAGCTGATGCTTCAGTGAAAAGTATTGAGCCGATAGAACCCCCTGTTTCTCTTGATGATTATCTCAAGGGAATCGGTTTTGAAGGTGATAAGACAAAGGGTAGGTCCGGGCATCCTCAGGATAAAGACTTTCATGGTGAAAAGTGGACGAACCAAACACACCGTTCGACTACAGACCCCGACGCGCGCTTATACAGCAAATCGAAGGGCAAAGGGGCTTTTCTCTCGTTTATGGGCCATGATCTGATCGACACAAAAAGCAGAGTAATCCTTGAGACTCAGGGCACGCAGGCGACAGGGACAGCAGAGCCCGAAAGTGCCCTTAAGATGGTAGATGACCTTGAAACATACACCATGCCCAAAGACATTCAGACACTTAGTGCCGATACCGGTTACGGTTCTGGTAATTTTATCGCTGATGTACTTGACCGGGGAATCATACCCCATATTCCTCTGCGAGCCGATGAGAAGATTGAACCGATTCCTACATGGAAAAACAAGACAAATCCAGCACATATTCAGGCCGAACGGGATAGAAAAGTGCGAGAGGCGAAAGCCAGAAATCATGCACGGTCTATCTCATTAACAGCTGACTACAAACTCTCCCGGAGACTCCCTAAACGCAGTGAACATATCTTTGCTGAAGCCAGGCAACAACACGGTATGGGACGAGCCCGTTATAGAGGACCAGCCTCACTGAATGAACAGTTGAATCTTGTTGCAACAGTACAGAATCTCAAGAGGCTTGTATCTTTCATAAGAAGGGGGAAAGCGTCTATGTGTGCCCTGTCTGTCAAAGACAGTGCACCCTGTTCTTCAAACAGCTCCTATTCCTTGCTGACCAGAACTCTGATAAGACTATTTTGCTTATTCCACAGCAAAACGATACGATATGCTACTCTTTGACCCATAATCGGCGCTTCAGACGCTGCCTGGGACATAACTATTTCACAAGGCTTCTAATGCCCGGTCGAATTCTTCTCTGGTCTCCACCTTCTCCGCCAGAAATTCGACTCCCCGGGAACTGAACTCTTGAACAAGGGATTGAATTTCTTCAGCTTCTAAATTTGCAAGTTCGACCTTGATAATATCGGCCATTTCGATTAAGGGTTGAAACTTTTCCTCGAAGACAAAATCATCCAGGACCATAAGATAACCCGATTGCTTCAAACTCTTACAGGCGGCTATAACCTCTTCATCGGGTTCCACATTTTCCAGAATCTCCACCGCTACCAATTCTTTTGGTATAGCACTGATAAACTCACCGACCAACAGATTGCGCGTAAAATTGATAAAAGCCCTCTTCCCCTCGGTAAGCTGATCCATACCGATCAAAAGAAAGCTGTCAGTGATAACCCTTGATGAGGCTTGGTCCCCGTCCAGGTTCTCATAAAAGTTGTCAAGCCCGGAGCGAAATAGTAGCTCATAAGCCCAGACCTCTAGTTTTTTATCGAAGATCGGCTGTCTGGCCACAAAAACTTCCATAGCTATACTCTCTGTCCTTCGTACCACAAGATTTTGCCAGCAAGGCTTTCGGTGAATCCCAAGAGCAACAAATTAGAAAGCTTATATAGGAACAAAAATAACACACATTATCCACAAAGTCAAGTAAAAACACAATCTTCTATATCCTGATATTTTATAATATGTTAGCTAAAGTTACATAGGTCTACACGTACAGGCACCGTCTCGGCGTTCCTCTTGAATCAAGAGGACACTTTGGAAATCTGTGCATGTCCGCTCTATAACAGGGCAATAAAATTTCCTTGACAAAAGCAGTTTTCCCCATTATCATATTCATGAGGAAAGTTCAATTTTACAGATTGGAGTCCCTAATAAGATGGATATAGTTGAGGAAAAAGAGATAGATACTTGCGATGTGGTGTTTGTGGACGAGGAGAGGATCAACAGCATAAGAGCCAATATGAAGTCCCAAGAGATAATAAACAGCCTCTCGGAGACGTTCAGTGTGCTGAGCGACCCGACGAGACTGAAGATTGTGCTGGCTCTTTCCGATGCTGAACTCTGCGTCTGCGACATTGCGAACCTTTTGAGCATGAGCAATTCTGCCATATCACATCAGTTGAGGATTCTGAGAAATCTCAGGCTGGTAAAGTATGAAAAAAGGGGTAAAATGGTCTATTACTCACTGGATGATTTCCACATCGAAAATCTGATAGGCGAGGGATTGAAACACATGGAGGAGTAGTTTTTTTATAATTACCGATTGAATAGTTGTTCAATTGATTTTGTATGGAGATATTATGATGTCTCTATCAGATGTCTGTGATTTGCGCCTTAAGATTAAGGGCATGGACTGTCCCGCTTGCTCCTCCAAGATAGAGCGTGGTGTTTTGTCTTTGGATGGCGCCGAGTCCGCCAGAGTCGATTTTGTGAAGGGAAGTCTAGAGGCGAAAATAGATGAGGCAAAAATCGATATGGGCAAGATCGCCTTTCAGATCCAAAAGTTGGGTTACGATGTGATTAAGGAGGGCGATTTTTCACAGAGTGGTAGCACCACAACTTCCGTATTTAAGGTGGAGGATATGGACTGTGCAGATGAGGCCTTTCTGATAGAGAGAAAATTGAAGTCTTTGGAAGGTGTAGAGGAATCTAGCTTCAATTTTGTGGCTCGGACGATGACGGTGAAGCACAAAATAGAGGATGAGGACATAGAAAGGGCTTTAGCTGAAATAGGTTTCCAGGCGACAGTTCAAAGTGATAAGGAAGATGAAGGAGCGTTTTGGGAGAAGCATAAAAAGACGGTTTTAACAATCGGATCTGGGATATTTACCCTTTTGGGGTTTGCGCTTTGGTACTCCGGATTCGAAGAAAACATAGTTCTTCCGATATATGTCCTGGCTATGACTTTGGGAGGACTGCAAATTGCAAAGAAGGGATTGGCTGCGGTGAGGAATCTTTCATTGGATATGAACTTCCTTATGACAATTGCCGTGATAGGAGCCGCTGCATTAGGGGAATGGCTTGAGGGTGCGATGATTATATTCTTGTTCTCTTTAGCTCAGCTGCTTGAGAGTCTCAGCATGGACAAAGCAAGAAATGCCATCGGTTCGCTGATGGACCTGTCGCCGGCTGAGGCTACGGTCAAGAGAAACGGCGAACAGATGAAGCTTGCGGTTGAGGACGTGCAGATAGAAGATGTAATGGTGCTAAAGCCCGGTGAGAAGATAGCCCTGGATGGAGTTGTTCTGTCTGGAACTTCGGCTGTGAATCAGGCACCGATGACGGGGGAGTCGATCCCTGTCGAGAAGTCAAAGGGACATGAAGTCTATGCGGGGACCATAAATGAGGGAGGATCCCTTGATGTTAAGGTGACTAAGCTATCGAAGGATACTACCCTAAAAAGGATTATTCATATGGTGGAGGAGGCGCAGAGCAGAAGGGCTCCATCTCAGAACTTCGTGGATAAGTTCACAAAGTATTACACTCCGACTGTGATAGCGGGGGCCGTAGGAGTGGCAACAGTGCCTTGGCTCTTTTTCGAAGCACCTTTTGGCCACTGGTTTTACAGGGCCTTGGTGCTTCTGGTTATATCGTGTCCGTGTGCCTTGGTGATCTCGACTCCGGTGTCAATAGTCTCAGGCATTATGAGCGCGGCAAAAAGAGGCGTGCTGATCAAGGGAGGGCTACATTTAGAGAACACAGGAACAATAAGGGCTTTAGCCTTTGACAAGACAGGTACGCTGACCGAAGGAAGACCGTACGTAGACGAGATCATTTCGATAAATTCTTTCTCCCACGAGGAGATAATAGAGATCGCGGCTTCTGTGGAGTCGAGGTCTGAGCATCACCTAGCACAGGCTATCGTAGAGAAGGGTAAAGAAATAGGCATAGACATTAAGGAGGGCGAAGATCTCCAGATCATATCGGGTATGGGGGTTCAAGCCGAAGTTAAGGGATGGGATAAAAAGGGGGGATTCTTCATTGGAAATCACCGTCTCGTAGAGGAAAAAGGACTATGCAACCCCGAGGTAGAGGCTCATTTGAATCGGTTGGAATCGGAGGGTAAGACGGCTGTGATTTTGGGAGATGAGGAGGGAGTGATAGGGATTATGTCTATTTCTGATAGGGTCAGAAAGGGGATTAAGGAGGTTATAGAGGAACTCCACAAGAGCGGAATCCAAAAGATTATCATGCTAACTGGAGATAACAAAGGGACCGCTGATGCCATCGCCAAAGAATTGGGGATAGATGAATATAAAGCTGAGCTTCTGCCGCAGGACAAGGTTGATGCAGTTGAACAGCTAAGAGTTAAGTACAGTAATGTGGCCATGGTCGGGGACGGCGTGAACGACGCTCCTGCTTTAGCGGCCTCGACCGTAGGGATAGCTATGGGAGCAATAGGGACAGATACGGCCTTAGAGACGGCTGATATAGCGCTCATGTCGGACGATCTTTCCAAACTGCCTTACACTGTGGAACTTTCAAGGAAGACAGTCACCACTATAAAGGAGAACATATTCCTTTCGATTCTGATCAAAGCCCTCTTCTTGGCTCTTGCAATAGGCGGGATGGCGACCTTGTGGATGGCTGTAGCTGCGGATATGGGTGCGTCGCTCTTGGTGATCTTCAACGGCTTGAAAGTGCTTAGGTTTCGGGCTAAACAAGAGTAGGAATTCTTTTTTGTTCGGCAAAGAAAGACTATGTTTTTGGCTTAAGTAGTATTCGGAGCAAGGTGCTTGAAATGAAAGCAGAGAAGTAGATTTCAACATCTGGTAAGTTCACTTAATCCACGAGACCTGAACCACCATCACTGATCAAGATCGATCCCAGCGATCTGTTGTCCGCTACGCCTCCTGCCTACACTCCGACCTATACACTCACTGTCCATCGAGGAATACACGGCATCTGCCCATGCGCGGCAGAGTAGTCACGAGCCACGTTTTGAACCCCTTCTGTGTCGTTGTGACGCAAAAGGCGATCGATACGCTGAATCCGTTTGGGAAGTCGATCTCTGCAAGTCTGCGCGTCGCGCCGAATGTGTTATATGATGTTACCAAAACTTGATAGCCGAGTTGACTTATGACTGGCGAAAATTTCGATCTTGGACTTCAGATATCCTTAACCTACGGAGCGAGTAATGAAAGCCTTAGTCCTCGAAAGAGACCTGAAGTTGAACCTGAGGGATATTGAACTGGACCAACCGCTTGGGCCGCGCGATGTGCGGATCAAGGTCCATACCGTCGGCATCTGCGGTTCGGACATACACTACTACCAGCACGGTCGGATCGGGCCATTCGTGGTCAACGCCCCGATGGTGCTTGGTCACGAGGCATCGGGTGTGGTGGTCGAGGTCGGATCAGAGGTGACCAACCTCCAGGTCGGAGATCGGGTGACCATGGAACCGGGCATCCCCGATCCCAACTCCAGAGCTTCGCGTTTAGGTATGTACAACCTCGACCCGGCTGTGCGCTTTTGGGCAACACCGCCGGTCCATGGGGTCATTCGACCGACAGTTGTACACCCTGCGGATTTCACGTTCAAGATTCCGGATAACATCAGCATGGGTGAAGCGGCTATGGTCGAACCGCTGGCCGTGGGCATGCATGCGGCGGAGGTGGCCCGGATCAATCCCGGCGACGTGGCGGTGGTGGTCGGGGCCGGTCCAATCGGCATGGTTACTGCTATGTCGGCTCTGGCCGGTGGATGCAGCAGGGTCATCATGTCTGACATAAAGCAGCCCAGGCTGGATCTGGCCGCAAGACTCGGTCCCATCACGCCGGTCAATGCTATACAAAAGAATCTGGGCGAGGTGGTGCTGGACACAACCGAAGGTTGGGGCGCCGATATCGTGTTTGAGTGCAGCGGTAGTTCGGAGGTTGCTGCGGGCATTTTCGAACTGCTATGCCCCGGTGGATGCCTGGTGTACGTGGGCATGCCAGTCGAACCGATCCGGATAGATATGGTCGCTGCTCAGGTCAAAGAGGCACACATCCAGACGATCTTTCGCTACGCCCACGTCTACCCGCGCGCCTTGGCTTTGATGGGGAGTGGTCAGATAGATGTGAAGCCGTTGATTACAGACAAATTCAAGTTTGAACAGTCAATCGAGGCATTTGGTTTTTCATGCGATATGCGCGTAACTTCTATCAAGACGCAAATAGAAATGGCAGGATAAAGACAACTACATGGAGTGGGCGGCACGTCCGCTTTGCTTGGGGCGCCGTGGGCGCTTTTCTGGGGAGTGGAGGCATCAAAGCACAAAGTGCCAACAAGCCACGCAGTGGGCGGAGCGGAGGATGCGTCCGCAACAAGCCACGAGGTGGGCGCACCACCTATATTCAAAAATAATCTTGGAGGCAGTCATTGGAAATAAACTTAAATAATAAGCGTGCATTGGTCACCGGTGCGGGCAAAGGGATCGGCCGAGTCGTCTCAAAGATGTTGATCGAAAGCGGCGCTTCGGTGGTCGCAATCAGTCGCACATCTGCAGATCTGGAATCGTTGAAAGATGAAATCGGCTGCCAGACCATCCAGGCCGATTTATCGGATGCCGACCAGGCAAAATCCGCAGCAAAGAAGGCTGGAGCGATCGATCTGTTGGTGAACAATGCCGGGATCTCCATCCCGCAGCCATTTCTTGAAACCACAGTCGAGGTGTTCGATCAGACTTTGGCCGTCAACGTGCGCGCGGCGATGATTGTTTCACAGGTGGTATCACGAGGCATGATTAAACGAGGAAGGGGCGGTGCAATTGTGAATATCTCCAGCCAAGCATCTAAGGCCGCGCTGCCCGACCACACGACCTACTGTACCTCAAAGGGCGCATTAGACCAGCTGACACGCATGATGGCTTTGGAACTTGGAAAGCACAACATCCGTGTCAACGCGGTAAATCCGACTGTGACGATGACACCGATGGCCAAGATAGCTTGGGGTGATCCGGCCAAATCGAAGGATATGCTCGCCAAAATTCCCCTGGGGCGCTTTGCACAACCGCAAGATGTGGCACATACAGTAGTCTATTTGCTGAGCGATAAGGCAGACATGATCCACGGCGCTACGCTTCTGATCGACGGTGGGATTCCTGTCCAGCTAACTCCGCACTGCCGTTGATCCGCATCAGATACATAGGCAGTCGAACCTGGCGACACCTCCTTCCATTAACTCATCCACTCGTCATGCTGGTACCGCTCGAGGTGCAGGCCCCGGGGCATGTATTTGTGGATGCAAACGACAATAACTAGTTTGATTCCGGCGAACGCTGTCTTGGTGGTGCGCCTGTCAACGAGGTGAGAGGGTCTGTCGAACGAAGATAGATTGACGAGGGTCGTTGATGGGTTCGCGGAACGACCCAGTTCGCTAGAAATCCGCATCAGTCATCCTTTGCAGGCATATAATCTCTCTTGCGAATCATCCGTAAAACCCAATATACGGCTGCAGCAGCAAAGAGATGCTTTGCAGTATGACCGCTGACTATCTCCTCTAAAGCGAAGATCTGCCTATCCAGTATCTCACCTGTCTTTGCTAACGCGTAACATGCCAATACTCCCCAAATATCTCCACCCCTGGTGTATTTAGGGGAGAAAAAGAATAAGAGTAAGGGAATAAGCAGCAAAGGATAGAATTGGACTAGGATGTAGGGACGCAGATCGCCGGCACCTGTTTGCTCGCTCATATGCCAATAAATCACACTGGAGGTGCCTAAAATCAACAGAGGGAGGAGTGAGAACAAGCCGGTTTTTAGGCTAATCCTTTCGGCTATGATTGACGTTAGGAAAGACATAAAGATAATGGCCATCGGCAGGCGGTCCCAGACCAGTCGTCCGTTGTTTGGCAACAGATGATAATAGGCCGATCCAAAGCCGGTGAGAAATGCCCCGAAGAAAAACCCCACATAGGGCCAGTATACCCATCTATCGGCGGAGGTTTTGCGATCACTCGATAGAATTCGCCCCCATACAAAACATAAACCGAGCCCGCCGACTAAAACAAAGGGAGCATTGGAGACAACGTTGAAGAAATTAGGAAGGCCCAAAAAGGTACGTCGGTCGGCAAATTGGTGATATTCCGGGTCTTGAGGAATACGCGGCAGAGCTGCAACGCTCACTACAACTGCTAAACTCAGACCCCCTACCAACAGCAGGCCTGTGCGACGATTCATGCTTATTCATCTCCCTTTAAGACCTCAGCCAAGCCTCAGCGGAAAATTAAGATTAGCCGGACAATTCGTGTGCTTCACCGGCACCTCGGGGAATGCGAATCTCCTCTACAAGCTCCTGTATCTCTTTAGGCGGCGCGTGCGATGCCAGAGATACAACACCCGCCACCAGGAAGTTCAGCACCATGCCGAGTGTCCCGATACCCTCGGGTGATATGCCCAACCACCAGTGTTCTTTTGAGTTAAGTTCAGGACTTATAAACTTGAAAGTGATGATGTAACCTGCCGTAAACGTAATCCCGGCGATCATCCCACTGATGGCGCCGTATTTGTTAATGCGTTTCGAGAAGATGCCCATTACGATCACCGGGAAGAATGAAGAAGCAGCCAGACCGAATGCAAACGCAACCACCTCTGCGACGAAGCCGGGTGGGTTCATACCGAAGTAACCGGCAATGCACACAGCAATCCCTGCTGATATTCGTGCAGTAATCAACTCCCCCCTCTCGCTAATCTGTTGATAAATCTCCTTTTTGAACAGGTCGTGCGCGATAGATGTGGCAATCACCAGCAGTAATCCTGCAGCTGTCGAGAGCGCTGCAGCCAGTCCTCCCGCTGCAACAAGACCCACAACCCAGTTCGGGAGCTTGGCGATCTCGGGATTTGCAAGCACCATGATGTCTCGATCTATCGTCAGTTCATTTTCGACATCCGATCCGGGACCACGATATTGGATAACATTGTCCCCGTTCTTATCATCGAATCGGATTAGACCGGTCTTCTCCCAATTTTCAAACCAGTCCGGAACCTCCTCATAGTGTATATTTGAGATCGTTGTGAGCAGATTAGTCCGGACAAATGCAGCCACTGCAGGTGCCGTCGTATACAAAAGCGCGATGAACACCAATGCCCAACCGGCAGAACTGCGCGCCTGAGCGACCTTCGGCACGGTGTAGAAACGTACAATTACGTGTGGCAATCCGGCTGTTCCGACCATCAGTGCCGCAGTAATGAAGAAGATGTCGATCGTGCCCTTGCGACCATCCGTGTACGCGTTGAAGCCGAGCTCGCGACTGAGTCCATCGAGCCTGTCGAGCAGGTATTGACCCGAGCCGTCAGCCAACCTCCCACCGAAACCGATCTGCGGGACGATTTCTCCTGTCATCAGAAGGGAAATAAAGATTGCCGGCACAAGGTAGGCAAAGATCAATACGCAGTACTGTGCAACCTGCGTGTAAGTTATGCCCTTCATTCCTCCCAGCACAGCGTAGAAGAACACAATCCCCATTCCGATCAGCACACCCGAGGCAATATCAACGTCCAGAAACCGCGAAAATACGATCCCCACCCCGCGCATCTGTCCCGCAACATACGTGAACGACACAAAGATAGCGCAGACGATCGCAACCAAGCGAGCCGCTCGAGAGTAATACCGGTCGCCGACAAAATCCGGCACGGTATATTTGCCGAATTTGCGCAGATACGGTGCTAACAGCAGCGCCAGCAATACATAACCGCCAGTCCAACCCATAAGATAGACGGATCCATCCCGGCCCATAAACGAGATGAGGCCGGCCATCGAAATAAACGAGGCAGCGCTCATCCAGTCCGCTGCTGTCGCCATGCCGTTCATAACCGGAGGTACGTTGCTGCCTGCGATGTAGAACTCGCTTGTGGATCTGGCCTTTGACCAGATCGCAACACCGATATAGAGCGCAAACGACAAACTAACCAACAAGAATGTCCAGGCCTGTACGTTCATGATTCATTAGGCTCCTGCTCGTCCACGCTGTACTTTCTATCCAGGCGATTCATCAGTTGAACATAGATGAAAATCAGCACGACGAAGACATAAATCGAACCCTGTTGCGCAAACCAAAAGCCGAGATGAAAACCGCCAATTCTAATTCGATCGAGGTGTTCAACAAAGAGTATCCCGCATCCGTAAGACACGATAAACCACACAGCTAAAAGGATACCCAGATAATGGAGATTCTTCCTCCAATATGCCGCTTTCTTATCATTTGTCGCCATGCTGTTCCTCCACTATACTCTTGTTGCATGCAGATGTGTTCTGCGTGCTGATGTGATTAAGCAAGTGTCTTGACAAAATTTATGGTATATATTAAATTTGTGGTGAATCCCTGGAAAGGGAGTGAACACAGATCATAAAGACAATATATGAAACTCATATTACGAAAGTCAACGTTTATTTTAACAGATTAAAATGGAGGAAAGGAGCGAATTCTTCGCACATGATGGACATACAAGCCGTTGCCTTTGGAGAGATCGTCTTCGACTGTTTCGAGGACAGCAGCTGTATAGGAGGTGCTCCGCTGAACTTTGCCTGGTATCTTCGCCAGTTTGGCATTTCAGTGGCCATAGTGAGTGCAGTCGGCCGGGATAAGCTCGGAAATACCGCGCTGCGCCTGCTGCATGAGGCGGATATCGACCCATCCTGGGTCTCTCGTAGATCAGAGCCCACAGGTACCGTGGATATCCAGCTGTTGGATGGCCAGCCAAGATACACGATCAACGAAGGTACAGCTTGGGAATACATAGAGCTTCCGAGTGACCTGGGAAAGATTCAGCCAACGCTGCTCTATTTTGGTACGGCAGCGCAGAAGACCCAGGTGAATCGTTCTACCCTTAGAAGACTGTGGACGCTCAAACCCCGCCATTCTTTCTTCGACGTCAATCTGCGCCAGGACCACTATTCTGGTGAAATCGTCCTGGACGGGCTCAGAGCGGCCACCATTTTGAAACTCAACCACAAGGAGTGGAGAGTAATCCAACAGCTTACCTCTCTGGAGGCGCCGGACCAGATCTTGGAGACCTTCGGTCTGGAGATCATAGCCCTGACCCGGGGCAGCCAAGGGGCGGTTCTGTATGTACCCGGCAAAGGGTACGAGGCGGAAAGTACCCAGGTAGATGTGGTGGACACTGTCGGCGCCGGAGATGCTTTCAGCGCAGCTCTGGCTTCCGGGGTGATCTTGGGCGCCGATCTGAAGTATACCTTGCAGGTCGCCTGTAAAGTGGGCACCTATGTGGTGCAGCGCCGGGGAGCGCAAATCCAGCTAGCGAAAGAGTTGCACGGTGCTTTCAAGCACAAATCTCCTCCTTTGGATAGAAGAAAACATCAGAGTCCGCCAAGAAGGCCCAAAGTTCCGAGAGAGTAGATTCTTTTCGATCTTAGCCCCTCCTTTGTGCCCTTTGCGGTTCAAGTAATAGCCCGGTCAAGACGAAATTGGGAAGGAGAGAACGCAGTGAAGCTACAACTTGCTTTAGATCTTGTCGATATCCAGGGGGCAAGATCCCTGCTTGAAAAGGTCGCTGATCTGATAGACATAGCTGAAATAGGGACCCCCTTCGTTATAAACGAGGGCGTGAACGCTGTTACGGAGATCAAGAAGGCCTATCCTGAACTTGAAGTGCTGGCCGACCTCAAAATCATGGATGAAGGAGCGCTTGAGTCAAAGATAGCGTTTGAAGCCGGAGCCGATATCGTAACCGTGCTTGGTGTGACTAATGACGTCACGATTCAGGGCGCCGTAAATCAGGCCCGCGCATATGATAAAAAGGTGATGGTGGATATGATGGCGGTCATTGATTTACCCGAGCGCGCCCGTCAAATAGACGCTATGGGAGCCGATTATGTCTGTGTCCACACCTCCACCGATGTTCAGAAACTGGGCCTGAACCCTTTGCACGAACTTGAACTTGTGCATCCGCTCTTGGAGCATGCTGGGTTGGCGGTAGCTGGTGGAGTAAAACCAGAGATACTATCTCAGATTGTGACTTTTCGTCCGGAAATCGTAGTTGTGGGTAGTTTCATAACCGGTCATCCGGATCCACGCGAGGCCGCCCTTGCAATAAGGGAAGGGCTGAACTAGAGAGGAAGATGCGGTGAGCATACAAACATACATCGATCAGATACTCGACGAGCTAAGAAGAACCCTGGCTCACGTATCCAACGATCAGGGGGAAAAACTTGCCAGGGCTATCGTAGATGCCGGGACTGTCTTTGTTGCAGGGGCAGGCCGGTCGGGTCTGGCGATGAAGAGTTTTTCTATGCGTTTGATGCACCTGGGTTTTGACAGCTATGTGGTGGGAGAAACCATAACACCTAATATAACGGACAAAGATCTGCTGTTGATCGGCTCAGGTTCCGGTGCAACTGAAAGCATAGTAGTAAATGCCGACAAAGCCCATAGAATTGGCGCTACAGTTGGCCTCATAACTATTCAGGAGGACTCACCTATCGGTCGGGTGGCAGATCTGATCCTCACTATACCCGCCCCTACGCCCAAGATAGATAGAGACCTCGGCTTTATGTCGCTCCAACCCATGGGGTCTCTGTTTGAACAGAGCCTCCTGTTGACCCTGGATGCGATCATCCTTATGCTGATGGACAAAACCCGGAGAGACAAGGATGCCATGTTCGAAAGACACGCCAATCTGGAATAACGGAGTATGAACATAGCGCGTATTCTGGTCGTCTGCATGAACAGAACAGCAAGATTCACATTTTAGATTACGGGCATGCGACCGCGATAGGGAATCCAGGCGGTGCGGAAAACAGATTAATCAGTGCAACTTTAGCTATGCATTACAATATGAAAAAATCATATTCGTAAAGCCAACGTCTATCGTAACAGAACAAAAATAAGGAAAGTCCGGAATCGTTCCAGCAGAAACGCAGCAGACAATAGTCAGTCAGTAGAGGTTGAATGCCAAATGAAATGAGAGCGCTAGACAGTTGTTCAGTTGTGATTCGGAAAGGTTGCTCTTCTCAAGAATTTGTCACACGTTGGACGACCTTCTTGCCCTTACAACCTGAAATTAAATGTAGGGGCGCGGTTGACTCGCCCCAAGAGCAGGGTTACCCTGCCCCTACGAATACGCATGTGGGGGGCAAAGCGTTCCTGGAAAAACTGAGACCAAAATGTTTTGCCTTTCCGAATCACAGCTAAGATCTATTTTATCAGGCAAGTTAAAGAGGACACACAACAAGCAGATAAAGCCGTGATCCCCGATTGATTCTATCGGGGATGTCTTAAATGACAAAGTGTTTCTTCCCTCCTTTTACATCAACTACTTTGTCCTGGCTGAATGGAACCTAAAAGAAGAACAATTATACATCCATTTTGAAAAGGAGCAAAAACCAAAGGTTATCAGAAAGCTATCATTCAAGATTAATCAAAGATCCAAAGAGAAGTGTTCTCATTTCATATGACCAATAACCAGTAGATACTGCACCTCCTTCTACTTTAGCCGTCCTTGCAGGGCGACGCAGGAGCAAGCCCCCCATAGATTCAATCGAGGGCAAGCCACGAAGTAGGGTAAGCAATCTGCGTTATACTGCCTCCACCTTTGTGCTGTCCAATGTGTGCTGACTGCTTGTCCTACGACTATAGCTTCTATGTTACAGGAAGTTCGACTTCCGCCTCCCTTAAGTACCTTGCGGCGTCTTCAGGCAGAGTGGGATTGATGTAAAATCCGGTTCCCCACTCAAAGCCTGCTACCTTTGTCAGCCTCGGGATGATCTCAATATGCCAGTGGAAATCGAACTCCAGAGTTCCCCAGTAGCCGGGTCTTCTGGGTCCTGCCTCCGTGTTCGGAGCCGTATGCAGCATAAAATTATACGGCGGATCTGAAAGACTTACCTTCAATTTGGCTAACACATCCTTCAGACTCTCACATAGTGCCCCTATTTGGTCCTCTTGTATATCCCCAAAATCGTGAGAATGCCGGGTTGGAGCTAAAAAGACCTCAAAGGGGAACCTGGACGCGTAAGGGGCTATCGCCACAAAGTCGCCGTTTTCGAAGATAAGCCTCTCTCCTGACGAGATCTCCTGATCTATCACATCGCAGAAGAGACATCTTTCCTTTAACATGTAGTGATTCTTTGCCGAATCGAGCTCTTGAGCAACAATCTTAGGAGTAACTGGAGTTGCTATCAGTTGAGTGTGAGGGTGAGAAAGCGACGCTCCGGCAACTTCCCCGTAGTTTTTGAATATCAGGATATACCTGAACCTTGGATCCTTCTTGAGGTCGTTCAATCGGAGCTTGTAAGCTTTCACCACAAGTTCTAGATCCTCTACAGGCATATCTGCCATATTCACAGTGTGGTCAGGCGTCTCGATCACCACCTCATGTGCACCAACGCCGTTCATAACATCGAATATACCGACGCCCCTTCGGTCCAGATCTCCTTCGATTCTCAAAGCTGCAAACTTATTGGGAACTACCCTCACCTTCCACCCCGGAGAGTTAGGTTCTGTCCCTTTATCCCTGAAGGCGAATATCTCGGGAGGCGTCTTATCCTCATTTCCACCGCAGAATGGACAGAAATCCGGTATCGGTTCCTCGGCGGTTATATTGAAGTCTGAGGGTCTCCTTGCCCTTTCTGTAGATATTATAACCCATCTTCTCTGTATGGGGTCGTGCCTCAATTCTGGCATATTAACACCTCTGATCCCCGACCCCTGATTTAATCGAGGACCAAAACACAAAACTCAAAGTTGCATTCCCATCTATCTTTAGGACCTATCCCTATCTTCCAATTGGGAAACACAACGGAGCTTTGATATGTCCTTTCAAAGCCTTTTTCCGATTGCGAAACTGTCTCCACAGGAAAACGCCATACGTCTGTCTTTCTATCGAATTTTAACGACACAGTCAAATTCCGATCATCGTCGTCTAAATCTATCCTATCTATTCCTTCAACAGCTCCTGTGCTCCCTAAACTGCAATCCTTTAAGTCCACTTGTAAATTTCGACTACGGATCTCGTAGTGCCTTGCTGGTCCCTCTCCTGATAGAAATGAAAAATTAAACTCCACGCCGAACCAGAGTTCTACGTCCGCATCCAGAGGGTTTTCAATAACGTAGCGCACATCCACTTGGGCGTTAGATTTAGACATCTTAAGCTTCTTGGACACCGTCAAAGGTTGTTTCTTTTGTCCGTATATCCCCCCATCTCTTCGCATTGATACCTCTTTGCCACCATTTTGATCCTTAATATCGTACAAATAAGGCTGATTCACAAAATCTCCCAACTCCCGGTACTCGCACGCCTTGAATCCTTCAAGTGAGGTCCCTTCTCCCAGGAAATGATCCAGAAAGCACACTCTGTTGTACCAGTCATATTTGAGATAACGCTCGATTCCCTCCTCCGTCACCTTAGCCAGGTCGTGAATACTGCCAGGCCCTTCATACTGTTTGCCCTCCACTTCTACCTCATACCTGCCCTCTATGATATCCCTGTGATAGCTTTCAGGCCTCCTTGACAGAGTGTTCACCAGATTGAAATCTCTCGGCTTGTAGTCCAATTCAAAGAGTGACCCGCCGTAGGAAGGATCAAGATACAGATTCAGCAGGCCGTTGCTCAAGATAATCTCATCTTTTCCGTCCCCGTCAAAATCCAACTCCTCGGACTCAATCCAATCTCCTGAACCTTTTTCCTCTTCATCGGAGATCCTTTCGGCCCTTATAAGGTGTCTGTAAACGGTGTCCCTTAGATGAGGCAGATAGAGACCTCCGAACACGCCGTGCCAGTAAGCACAGTTACACTGTCCTTTCCATAGCTCGCTTATAGCTTCTCCCTCCCCTTTTAAATCGACTTTCCTGCTCACAGAGAGCATCTTTTTGTGCATATTGTTGCTCTCATCATACTTGGCCAGGAACCCCCTCCAGAATCCGCCCTTTAAGAACACCTTATACTTTTCTATCTCTCCTTTGTCCTTCAAATCCTCCACAATATCCTCAAGCTCCGCTCCCTTTTGAGATGGGAGAGTCCATTGGCTCATCTCAAAATAAGAGGCTGTCGGGAGGTATGCCCTGCCTGAAGCCGGGTGCTTATCGGTGAAGTCCGAAAAGGTAGTGGTATTAATCCAATCGCTGTTCTCCTCCAGAGCACAGAAGAACTTCTCCAGCCACTTCTCCTTATAGACCCAATCGTAAGTCTTGGGCCATAGGCCGAACTTCTCTCCGTCGTCAACGATCACCGATAACCTGTCTCGATTCAGAGAGGTCGGATCGTTCTCAGTGCCCATGTCTCGTAGATAATCGATTGTAAATTCTGGTAACTTGAACGGAATTCCGTATCTCAGCCTTTCGCTTATCGGAAAGATAGAGAGCACATACCCCTGTTCTTCAGTATTGAAATATCCGTAGAGTTCCTCTTCGTTGAATCCGGCGCTTTTGAAGTGATAATCGTCGAGGGCTACATACTTTATCCCCGCCTCAGCCAGCGGCTTGGGTAGGTGAGGCTCCCATACCCTTTCAGGCAGCCACATCCCCCTTGCCTCGTACCCGAATCTATCCTTGATGTAATCTGTCAACATCTCTATTTGACCTATCTTATCCCTGTCGGGGATAATAGGCATAATAGGCTCGTAGAATCCCCCGGTCATCATCTCGACCTGTCCTCTATCTACTAACTCTTTCAGCATAGCGATAAACTCAGGTCTCTTTTGCTCTATCCATTCCAGAAGACAGCCGGAATAGTGCAGAACCATCTTTATAGAGGGGTGCCTTGAAAGGATCTGGATAAAGGGCAGATACGACTTTTTGTAGGCCATTTGAAAGACAGAGTCAAAATTCCCCACTGGTTGATGGCAGTGTATCCCGAATATAAGATTTATCCTCTTCATACGTACCACATCCTCTCCAGAAAATCCTTCCCGGGGACCTCTACTGTCATGGCTCCGTGCAGAGGCCACACCTCCATCTGTGAACCACCCTTCACAACGTATATCCTTACCCCAACGCTCTCTCCCTTCGACGCTCCCAGGGTGTCAAACGGCACTTTTACCTCGAACACCTTATCTACTCCTACTTCGATATCTGGGAAGTTCTTATTGTTGTTCTCAAGGGACATATCGAGTCCCAATCTATCTTTTCCCACAACCTCTATCGCGACAGAGATGCCTTCATCTCTCATCTGGTCGGGACTTATTGTCGTATCCGCTCTCAGATAGAGATTCTCTAGATCGAAGCCGTAATGCACGTTCTTTAAGATCGTTCCTCCTCGATGCGTCGAACCCCTTTCGCCACCCATGCTGTGGCATCCTGCGCTCAACCACTCATAGTACCCTGTCACCTTTCCATCTATAACGGGGCATATGAAATCCACAGGCTCCTTGAAAGGCAGTCGCTTCTCCACCTTTGTAAGAGGAACATCCAGATATCCCGGCGGTTCTTTGCCTATCAACTGGTAGAAATTCTTCAGATGACCTCTGAAGAGACTGTCGAACTGCTCATCGTGTGATGACGAATGATCTGCCCCGTACCACCAGAACCAGTCGCTTCCCTGGGCCATATAGATCTCATCTTGCGCTCTTCTTACTGCAGGAGATCCCACCCGATTTAATCGGGAGGGATCCTCTTTTAGACTGTCCAGTTCATCACCAGCCATCTTTAGATACTCCCAGCCCCTATTCTCCTCTTCGTCGCCTATCCAGGTCCCGAAATTGGCGTCTATCCACGAACCCGGAAAGATCCTCTTCAAACGCGTCCCTTCAGGGTGCATCTTTAGAAAAGAATTAAAAGTTATAGTCTTTAATCCTTTGGTGTTACTCAACTTCTTGTACAGCGCCCTTAGAAACTCGGCTCCATTTTCCCTGTAATTCTCCCAGGCGTTCTCACCATCCAATATTATCGAAACTATGTGCGCTCCACTGTCTGCCTCAATGCCGTCTCTTATATTCAAAAGGCGCCCCACGAAGTCCTCCGCCGCTTTTTTGGCATCCCATGTTTGATACACAAACCCTATAAGGTCGGACAATCTGTGGTCTCTGAAGAAGAGCTTTATGTCCCCGATTGAACCCCCCCCCGATTAAATCGGGGGGGGGGGATTTGTCTCCATCTCCGAAGCTGTACATCCGAAAGGGCGTTCCACTTTTTCCGCTTAGCTTGAGAGACTCCCTCAAAACTCCGTCGTCGCTTGCCATCCAATCTATCCCCAAACCGGCGGCGATATTCCCAACTTCCTGGCTTATCGAACCTTCAGATGGCCACATTCCAGAAGGAGTTTTTCCAAGAATCCTATTGTGAAACTCTAAAGCTTCCACAATCTGAGCCCTGGCATCCCCTGGCCTTTTTAACTTCAAGCGGGGGAGATTAGCTTGCGGAAGACCCTCCCTTGCTGAATCAGTATCGCACAAAAGCGGCAATATGGGATGATGAAAGGGACTAGTAGATATTTCGATCCTTTCTTCATCCCACAATCTTCTGTAAATCTGGGTTATCTTGCCTATAATCTCTCTTTCCAACTCAAGGAGGACCCTCTTATTGTCCTCAGAATAGCCCCTTCCCTTCCTCAAAAGTTCCACTATCTGATCTTTCTCTTTCAGACTATTCCCGCACCACGCCAGATTGAAGCAGACCTGAAGGTCCAGAAAATCCTCCTTCTTAAACCTCTGTACTGCCCTTTCCAGATTATCCCCGTCTCTACGTCTCATCGCGTAGAGTTCATAATATCTCTTAAAGGGTTTTATCATATTTTCAAAATTTGCGTGGAAGAAATTTTCCAAGATAAAGACCTTATCATCCAAAGAGAGTTCTTCGGCTTCCTTTTTCGTCAGCTCCCAGAATTTATCGCTGGCCTTTCCCTCAGCGTAATCCTTCAACTGGACTAAAAGCGATGGGACCAAATTAAACGTCACCCTCACCTCCTCGCATTCATCCACGATAGCTGCCATATCGTAATAATCCTTAATACCGTGCAGATACACCCATGGCAGAATGTACTCCCCTGAGGAAAGGTCCTTATAAAATGGCTGGTGCATGTGCCACAAAAACGCCACATAGAGCGGATGCCCCGATTTTGTCGAAGCATCCACGCTATTTCCCCCTCCTGACTTCCACCTTCAAAACCCTCCTGTCGGTCGCATCCACAACCCTGAACCATACGCCCTCTTGTGACATAATCTCCCCTACCTTGGGTAGCCTTCCGAAAAACGAGATGAGCATTCCGCCTATCGTCTCGTAATCCTCCTTTTCAATCTTCAAGCCAAGTTTTTCGTTCAATTCATCTATCTCCATCCTACCTTCTACGACTACTGCATCCCTTGTGAGCTCAATTCCACTTGATCTATCGTATTCATCCTCTATTTCTCCCACGACTTCCTCTACAATATCTTCCAAGGTTACTATCCCGGAGATTCCCCCATACTCATCCACGACCGTGCCCACATGCTTCCCGTTGGCCCTGAGATCGGCCAGTACTTCCTCGGCGCTTTTCGTCTCAGGCACGATATAGACATCGTCCATGACCTCTTCAACAGGGGCATTTTCGTCCAACCCAATTAGATCGACGGCGTGAACCATGCCCACCACATTATCCACTCTGTCTCTATAGACCGGAATCCTCGAATGTCCTGTCTGGATCATCAGTTTTGCAGTATGACCAACATTTTCAGACACAGACACAGCCACAATATCTATCAGGGGGACCATAATCTCCCTAGTTCTGAGCTCCCCAAAGTGGAATATATGGTGGATCATTCTTCTTTCATCTCTGTGCAGAGCTCCGTGCCTTTCACCCTCCCTTACGAGTATCTGAATCTCATCTCTGGTGACAAAGGGGCTTTCATTTTTGACATCGCCGCCAACTATCTTGGCAATAAGATTTGAAATAGAAGTAACAATCGCCACAATGGGGAGCATCGCAAAATACGACACCTTCAGAGGAAAGATTGTTACGAGGACCAACCTGTCGGCATACTGCCTTGCCAGGGACATCGGCACTATCTCGCCGAAGATAAGGATCAGAGGCCACATAATCGCCGCAGAGACTATAGCCACAAGGTCCTTGCTCACCCATTCGACCGCCAGGCTCGCAGCGACTGCAGACCCTGCGACAATAGGCAAGTTCACTCCCACCATCGTAGCTGCCAAGAATTTCTGTGGCTCATCCAAAAAATCCACGGCAACCTTTGCCAGCTTGTTACCGCTTTCGGACAGATGGCGCAATTTTAGCCTGTTGCAGGAGAGCATAACCATTTCAACTCCGCTAAAAAACGCCTGTGCTCCCAGGCACATAAGGATGATGATTATTCCTGTAAGTTCACTCAAAGTATCCGGCGCTCTCCTTTTTAACAAGTAAGTGGACAGGCGTGCCCCCGCCGCTAAGATTGCTTGGGTCTTAGGTCCCCTCGCAATGACCCAAGTGAAAGCCAAACGATGTCATTGCGAGCAACAGCTAAGCTATTTCTTAAACAGGACATCACCATCCCTGCGTACTGTCTACTTGTTCAATCTGTGTCCTCTGAAGAAAGTTCCCCCTGATCTTTTAGCTTTCTGACTTCAACCACATGTATCCTGTTTGCCTCTGCCTCTGTAACCACAAACTCCATATTATCGTGCACTAACTTATACCCTACATCAGGTATCTTTCCCAGGCGACCAATTATAAATCCTCCAATTGTCTTATGAGCCTCGTCCTGAAGATTCGTTCCAAATACCTCGTTGAAGGCGTCAAGCTCTATTTGGCCGGCTACCCTCACGGTCATCGAATCAATCCTTTCAAACAAAGTATCCGTTTCCTCTTTATCAGCTACCTTGCCGAATATTTCCTCCAAAAGGTCCTCCATAGTGACTAAACCCGACACAGAGCCGTACTCATCCACCGCCAAGGCGATGTGGATTCTATCCCGCCTGAATTCCCTCAGAATCTCTCCTGCCCGCTTTTGCTCAGGCACGAACGACACAGAGCGCAGTCTCCTGCTCATATCAAAGTCATCTTTGCCCTTAGCTCCTAAAAGATCCTTAGCGTACAGGATCCCGACCACATTGTCAAAATCACCCTTGTAGACCGGTATCCTGGAATATCTTTTCTCCCTTATCGAACTTATAACTTCATCTATAGGGGAGTCTATATCCAGCGTGAACATCTGAGCCTTGGGACTCATCACGTCCGCGGCCCTTTTTTTTCCCAGGTCTATCACCCGTTGCATCATCTCTTTTTCCTTTAGATCGAGCACACCTTCCTGCCCTCCCGCCTCAAGAGCAACCTTCAATTCCTCCTCCGTAATTCCCGATTCAGGGGGAGGTTCCCCCATGCTTGCCAGCCAGATTATAAGGTCCACAATCGCTCTTACCAATCTCCTCACCGGAAATATGACTTTCGACACTGTGCTTATGATGGGTGCCACTATAAAAGAAATTCGCTCGGCATTATGAATTGCTATTGTCTTGGGGGCGATCTCGCCGAACACTAATATCAAAAAGCCCATAACGACGATAGATATTTCCAGCCCCATCTCGCCTAAAACCCGCTCAGCTATACGCTCGGCTATAGTTGCAGAATAGATATTTACAAACATGTTCACCGACAAGATAGAGATCAAGAGTCTCCGTGGGTTCTTTAAAAGTTCCACTATGAGCTTACCCTTCTTATCCTCCTCCTGTTCGAACCTTTCCAATCTCACCTGGCTCAAAGAGAAAAGCGCTGTCTCAGAACATGAGAAGAACGCTGACAAAAAAAGCAGGATTACCAACATCAATAATGGAAGCCATAGATATTCCATCTTCGGAACCTATGATAAAAAAAGGCGTTAAAAGGCCGACGGACTCTGTCAAAGATTATATCGACTCTTCAAACACCTCCACCAACAAGAGTTCAGCCCTTTAGAAAAATACGTGAAGTTCAAAGGTTAACCGATCTTCACTTTCCCGGGGTCTCTGAGGGACACTATCGTTGATGTGGTAAAACACGCTCAACTGAAGAAACTGGGTTATGAAGGGTTCCAAGCCAATAGTTACCCTTTCGCTTTCGTCCTCATCAACTTGGGGATCGGCATCGAAAAATCGGTCCCAGAAATCGTAAGTCACCTTGAGGTTGATACCCTTTGTAATCAAAAAGTCAAGTTCCCCCAAAAAGGCAAGTTCCTTTCCAAAACGGTCGTCCCTGTCACTATCTATAAAGTCTAACTCGCTTAAAAGAGTCAATCTTCCGAAATTTGCTCCTGCAAAGTGTCCATATACCTTCCTGGTCGTTCCGGGAAACTTGTTCCTTGAAAACGATCCTCCGAACCTGAAATGTCTGAAAACAACATAACCTATCAAGGACACCTGCTTACTCCTGTTGTCATCAGATAATCCCCGTCCGGACCCGTTGCTTAGAGCTACGCTAAAAGAAAAAGGCCCGGGCTCTATGCCGCCTTCTATACCGAAGTCTTGTATATTGTAGTTAAACCCCGTCTTCTCCCTTATAAATGCAGCATTGTCCAGGAGTCTTAATCCGAACGGGAGCAGCATCCTTCCCGCCTTGAAATAGCCCCTCAAGGGCAGATTGTATAAGATCCCGTATGCCTCCCTGTTGCTTGCCCCAGACGGACCTAAGTTCTCATCAACATACAAAGTTAGCAAATCCTTTATGAGCTCCATCTCCACATAAGCGTTCGCGGTTCTGATCTCTATGCTGTTATCGTTTTCTCTATCCACTCCGAATATCGTCTGGTTATTAACCCTCAAATCCGCGCCTAGAGATATATAATCGTTTAGCCTGTTGTCAAAAAGGGCTTCGTTAGAACGTTTGACGAATCTGTGGGGGAGACGCGTGTAGCTGTACATCAGGCCGAAATCGGTCCTTTTTCCTCCTCCCGTCGGATTCACATGGCACTGGCTGCACTTGTATCCCGTCCTCGCTGCCAGATAAGGCTCAGCGCGGCAGAACTTTGGAAGAACTACAGCTCCTGAAACTAGTATCCAGATCAGACACACAGCCTTTAACTTTTTTTTCACCTTCCCGCCTGTGACTCGTAGAAGAGTTCAATCGTTATTGGCTCCCCTTAATATCCACTCCTTTATCACATCTATTTGCTCCTGGGGCAGGGGTGGCTCACCGGAAAAGAAAGGCGGCATCTGGTCTCCCACGATTCCGTTCCTGCCTTCCAACTTCCAGATCATATAGCTGTTCTCAGGGTCGCCCGGATCTACTCTCGGGATTCCTATCGAACTGTCGACCCCGACCAAATTATCGAAGGACTCGCCCTCCTCAAGGGTGAAAGGCCCTGTCCCTCCTGGGACGTGGCAATTTATACATATTGCGCTAAATACATTTTCCTGAATAGCTGACAGCGTGGGCGGGAAGGGTCCGGACATCTGGACGCTGACCATGATATTGACCACCACACTCGACTCGTCGCTGTCATTGCTTATAATCTCTACCGCACCCTCAGCTGAGGTGGCTTGGAGGAGGGATGTGTTGATCAGCAGCTTAAGGAACACTGACCCACCCGGTGGCACTGTTTCATCAGATAGCGCCAGGGGGGTGATCCAGTCGACAGTTGAGACCAGACTGCTCAACGCCAGATCGGCGCTTCCCAGGTTCTGGATAGTCACAGTAAGAGTGTCCGACTCTCCCTCCACTATCTCTGCGCTGAGATCAAGGGGGGTAACATTTATCTCCGGCAGCGGCATCTCTGTGACGGTCAGGACGATTGCGATTGTCTCAGATGGACTCTCTGCGTCGTCGCTCAGGATCGTAAGCGTCCCCTCTGATGAGCCAAGAGGGATATCGGTTGCATCAATCCTAATGAGGATCTCCAGCGACTCGTCTTGGCCCAGAGCTTTGGAGGCCACAAGCGTCGTGGCCCACGGCACGTCCGAGCTGACACTCAAGACAGTCAGCGGAAACCCTCCCACGTTTGTGACCGTCACCGAGACTGTGTCGACCGTTTCCTGAGTCAGCGAAAGGCTGACCTGCCCAGGCGCCACCTGGATCTGAGGCGGACCGAGGGGATTCCCCTGCGGATCCAAAGTGCTGCCGTCTCCGGCGCAGGACAGAACAGAAATAGCGAACCCCAACAAAAGACATAAAATCCAAACTACCCTATTTTCCGCCTTGATAGTCCCCGTCCTTCGTCTTCTCATTATCCTCCCAGAACAGCTTGTAAAAGAATCCCTTTTTCTCTGTAAGAGACTGAACGTAGTGAACCAAAGACCACTTCCTACTCACCTCTATAGCGGTCTTCTCCTCATCTGACATAGTGTCCCTTTCCTGCCTTGTAATCAGACTCTTTATGTAATCCTTAACCCCTTTGATTTCATCATCAGAGTAATAACCCTCAAAGGTCACAAGGTCCTGATAGCTTTCTCTCGTAAAGAGAAAACTCCTGGCGTAGGAGGGCATGGGAGTTCCGCTCAAGCCCGTATTAAACACCCTGTAGATGTCCTTATTCGCCCGACCGCCTTTGTACTCTCCCTTTGTAAAATCATAAGCCTCTATCGGATTTCCCCAGCTGTCTTTGAGATTATCGGAAGAGGGGCCATCGCCTTTTCCCCTCTTGCCGTGACATTTCCAGCACTGCATGAGCATGTATATCTTTTCACCCTGGGCTATCGTCTCCTGGGTGACCGGCATCTCCTGTGGTATATCTATCGGCGCTTTAGGCCTTCTTTTTTCAAACTTACTTGAAAAGGTCTTGATGTACTGAATTACAAACATCCGCTCGTCCTCCGAGAGAATATCTCCCCAGGCGGGCATGGAAGTACCCGGAATTCCCCTGGATATAGTCCTGAATATATCCTCATCTGCAGGAAGAGATCCCGATGGCGTAGAGCGGAACTTGTAAGCCCCCTTGGTAAAGTCTCTCGGCTTGGGATCAAGATACTTCGCAGCGGGTCCACTTCCGTTCCCGCTCTGGCTGTGACACGCTGCGCACGCCTTATTGTATATCCTCTCTCCCCTGAGGGCTGAGACGCTCCATTCCTTGCTTGATTGGCTGTCAGAGGAAAAGGCGCAGCCAGGAACGCAGAGCCACAAGACGTTGACAGTCCAGAAAATAGGAATTGACCTCATTCTTAGCTCCCGTAATCATCCTTCTCAAATAAAAAGCGACAGATGCTGTAACCCATCGCCTGAAGGTCTACTCTTTCGCCCCCTCGATAACACAAGCAATTTAATACATAAAATATCAAATGTCAAGGAAGATTTGACGCACATATAGATAGCCCTACGCATAAGCTTAAGTTTATAGTTGACAATCATCTTTTGCTGTTTTATCTTTCGTGATGAGTAGAACCTTGGCTATAGGCACTGCAAATCGCAGATTAAACTATTTTATGCGATAACCCTAAAGAAGGTGATAAGAATGAAAGTATCAAAAGATAAAATCAGGAGGCCTGCAGTTGCGGGTCAGTTCTACTCTGGCGACCCTGAGGTCCTAAAAAGAGAGGTTGTGGAACTTTTAGAGCACGCCGATGACGCCGATGTCAAGGGACAAATCACTGCCCTTATGTGTCCACACGCGGGATACCCCTACTCAGGCAGGATAGCCGCATCAGCCTACAAACAGATCCAGGGACAGGACATAGACACAGTCGTAGTCACAGCGCCAAGCCACAGGGATGTCTTCCAGGGGGCCTCCATCTACAACGGAGGAGCCTACCAGACCCCATTGGGGACTATTCCTGTGGATGTGGAACTTGCTTGTGCCATGGCCCAGCAAGATCCTGACATATTCCGTCTCGGAGACGACGGGCACAAGGATGAACACTCCTTAGAAGTTCAACTTCCCTTTTTGCAGGAAACCCTAAAAAACTTCAGGATCGTCCCCATAGTCCTTTGCGAGCTTTCTCTTGATCTTGTAAAACGCCTCGCCGACGCTGTTGCCTCCGCTATAAAGGGCAGGAAACTCCTCATCGTCGCAAGCTCTGACCTCTATCACGGTTACTCATATAAAGAGTGCTTACGATCCGATTCTAAGACCCTCTCCAAGATCGAAGAGTTCGACCCTGAGGGCTTTTTTGAAGGAATCCAGAAAGAGGACTACCAGGCCTGTGGAGCAGGGCCTATAACCACAGCCCTTTTAACCTCCCGGAAGATAGGAGCTGACAAGGCCCAAATAATCGCAAGGACTAACTCCAATGACGTGACGGGTCAAAGGTTCGGATACGTCGTTGGCTACGGGGCCTCTGTCATCTATAAGTCCGATCTGTAAGCGAAAACCGGTGGAAAGAAAATGGGATTTTCCGAAGATGAGAAGGAAAAACTCCTCAAAATCGCCAGAACCACTGTAGAGCAGGTCGCAAAGGGGAAAGGAATCCCTGACTTTGAAGTCGAATCGGAGGCGCTGAAAAAGGAGTGCGGCGCCTTCGTCAGCATCCACAAGGGCAAAGACTTAAGAGGATGCGTAGGCTTCATACGCGCCTGTGATCCCCTGTACATCACAGTCCGAAACGCCGCCGAAGCCGCAGCGGCACGAGACCACAGATTCTCCCCCCTAAAAAAGGGAGAACTTGGCAGAATAAAACTCGAAATCTCCGTCCTCTCTCCCCTAAAGAAGATAGAAAATGTAGACGAGATCCAAGTCGGAAGAGACGGGATAGTGATAAGAAAAGGAGTAAACCAGGGGCTTCTTCTTCCTCAAGTTGCGACTGAGTTCGACTGGGATCGCACGACGTTCCTCGAACACACGTGCCTTAAAGCCAATCTCCCGAAAGATTCCTGGAAAGACCCCGAAGCAGAAATATGGATCTTTTCAGCCGATGTATTTCAAGAGGAGTAGCATACATAAAGTATTCAGCAGACATCAAAAAAGGACATTGTTTCGGTGCTTTGCCCCTCGCAATGACTAGGGGGCCCCAAGCCAAACAATGTCATTGTGATCCCCAACTTAATCGGGGGCCTGTCTACTTAAAATTTATAGCTTCCGGAGAAGAATAACCTCCTTGTCTCCTCGTCCCGGTCGACTTCAGATCTTATCTGTCTGAAGACTGCACGCGACCACGCAAAGTCCAACTGAAGCGACTGATCTATCAGGACTCCTGCTCCTAATGTGATAAAGTCCCGGTCGTCCTTTATATCGACAGGAAGCTCTCCGAGCACGGTCAAGGTCGGACCTACGAAAGATAGCGGGTCTCTGTAGAATCCTCCCCGCAGTTTGACCTCAACTAAAGGAAGTGAATATTCGGCTCCTATGTGGAATCTGGTGACTCCTTTGTACTGCTTATCGAAGTCAGCTTTTCCGTCCCCATCTATGTCCTCTACAAAGGAGATCTCTTCACGGAACTCATCCTGGAAGGTAAAGATAGGGTCCTCTTTGAACTCGGTCTCATCCCAGGATGCGAAGCTCATATCGGCGCTTAGAATGAAGCTCGGAAAGGACAGCGAACCTCCAATTCCGAACTCGAAGGGGATACGGATTTTATACTCTCCTAAAAAGGGCGTAGGGTCCCTGAAATCTATGGTTACGCTGTCTGGTTCTTCCTCGAACCAAAGGGTATCCGCAAATTCACTCCGACCTTCCACCTTTATCTTATAGGTAACGGGGCTGGAAACGGCAGCTCCAAGGCGAAAATGTTTCCCTCCTTTAATAAGTATCCCCAGCCTGGCGTTGAATCCGCTGTATTCATCGGATCGGGATATTGCGTTAAAGAGACCGATTATGTCTGGATTGGTGTCAGGGTCATTGACGAATGATTTGGCGGAAATATCGGCTATTTGTGAAAATTCGTCGCCGCCGTCCCATATATTCAGGGCTAGTCCCAAAGAGACAGACGGCGAAATGTCCGTCGCGCCTGCTATGGAAAAGACCCCCAATCCTCCTTCATCTCTTTGCTGGACATCGTTCTCATATTCAAATATGGTGTCATCCACACCTTTATATCGGATCTTCGAATCGAAATCTTTGATCCTGTTATAGCCTATAGCGAAGACCAGGCTCCCCTGATATACGGGGACAGGATAGACAAACCCCAAAGACCCGAGGGGCGTGTTGGAGATGTCATCCGATCTTTTGGTCCCAAAGAAGGTCGTTTCCGTTTCGTGTCTGGCTTGGATGATAGCGCCATAGATTTCGGCTCTTTTTATCTGAGCCAATCCGGCGGGGTTCCAGTAGGTGGCGGAAAAGTCATCTGCGACTCCGATATAGGCTCCTCCCATCCCCATAGCCCTCGCCCCCACACCCGAGAAATTGTCTATAGACACCTCCTGTCCCGACGCACTTCCTGAAGCTAAAAAGAATATAACCGCCAAGAGAGTTCTGATCCCGGACCCCCGATTTAATCGGCGCTTTACTCGGGGGCAGGGTTGATCAATAGAACGATCCATCTCCATTCCTTTCTATCCGTTGGTAGCTCAGACGACTTCGTGTGCTTATCGCTTTCTTGCCACATCCTGCCTCCTGCAGAAGAGGGATAGCAGCAATGCACGGAGTGCCCTGCCCCTGATTGAATCTATTGGGAGTCAGGGATCAATATGTTTGCAAGTCGTCTGTTTGCCTTATTTTATGAACTAATGGAAGCCTTAAGTTAGACTAATCAGGCCTCGTTTGGTTTCTGAACTTTTTGAAGTGCATAGAACACAAGTACTTGAAATCGTCCCGCGATGGCAACGAGGAACTCTACTCTTTACCGTCTCTATGTATAATACTATGTATAATATGCTCTGTCACCTCAGGGATCGAATTGAGGGATTCTTGCAGGAATGTCGGGCATAGTGGGATCTTGTCAAGTTCGGAAGGTTGAAACCACTTAAAGATCAGTACCACTCCTTCTTCATCTCCTGGAAACGGTTCATCTGTCATATACAGATGGGGATCGTCTGGAAAGGTCATCAATAAATAGAACCCTAACTCGTGATTGGATTTGCCGTCATGTTCAAAGAAGTTTTGACAACCCAGACCAATCTCTCAACCTGGATCTCAACACCGAGTTCCTCTCGCATCTCCCTTCTCAGTGCATCTCTTGCGGGCTCCAGTAGCTCACATCTCCCTCCCAGCAGGCACCCAGGAGTCATCTATTCTTGTTCAGTGAAGCAGAACTCGACCGCCATTCAGGACGATCCCGGCTACTCGATAAGTGAACTTTATTTTATCTTTTTCAAATCTGATCATTTTCCTGGAGCACGATTTCATTTACCATCTACCTATCGCGAGGCCACCACCACACCGACCGGCTTTATATTGTCAACCACCACTTCCACAGTCACCGCCTTGGGGGACTGCACAGCCAAAAAGACAGCCGCATGGGCTATATCTTCAGGGTCCATCCACTTGGACCAATCCTCATCGGGGAAACCGGCTTTGGACATCTCAGTCGCCACCACTGCCGGACAGATCACGTTGACTTTTATATCAAACTCTTTGACCTCCTCAGATAGGGAATGTGTAAATCCTACAACGGCGAACTTGGAGGCACAGTACGCCGTCCGCTTCGGGAAACCTATTTTTCCAGCCAAAGACGAGATGTTAATTATATGTCCGCTCTTCTGCTCCATCATAGCCTCTATCACAGCCTTTGAGCAGAGAAACGTCCCTCGTACATTCACAGCCATAGTTTTGTCCCACTGACTGACTGTAGTGTCCTTGAGGGTCTCCCTGAAGATCGCTCCAGCGCTGTTTACAAGGACGTCAATCCTGCCGAAGACATCCCTCGTCCTTTCGACCATACCGTAAACGTCGCTTTCTTCCGACACATCGGCTGTCAACGGGAGTGCCTCGACTCCTAATGACTGCGCTTCCACTGCCACCTTCTCTATTTCTGACTCGGTCCTTGCCACAGGGACAATATTTGCACCTTCTCTGGCAAAAGCCAAGGCTATGGCTCTCCCGATTCCCCTTCCTCCTCCCGTTATAATAGCTGTTTTGTCTTTCATCTGCATGTGATATCTCCCCACAAAGGCAGTAGACCCTCGATTGAATCTATCGGGCGTACACAGGGCACCGCCTCCCATCCCTTGAGTCCCCGATTGAATCTATCGGGGACTCAAGCCGGGTGTCCCTCGCAACGACGTTAAAGAATAAGCAACGCCATTACGAGCCGAAGCCCAGAGCGAAGCGAAGGGTCAGCGAAGTGATCTCGGAAGGAGGAAGATGTGCTCCCCGTATGCTATCTATTGTTTGGTGTCTACTTAATCTTGACCTCTTTTCCCATCTTAGATGAGCGATAAATCCCGTCGAGCATCCGCATCAGCATAATCCCCTGCTCGGCTGACGGCATAGGTTCTTTACCCTTGGTGACGCAATCTATAAAGTGCTCAATCTCCAAGGCAAATGGGTTTAAGTCCTTCACATTGGGAGTGATGTCCATCAAAGTGCCCTTCCGCTCTGTGTATATCACAAGCGGGTCTAACTGCGCTCCACCTTTGGTTCCAGCGATAGTATTAAACGATCCGCTTTCATAGTTGACCGCCCAGGTAGCCTCTACATAGAGCGTGGCGCCATTCTCGAACTTAATGAGTCCAAACGCCGAATCGTCCACGTCAAATTTGACCTTCTTGGGGAGGGTATTTCCGAACTCTGAATAGACCGATCCCGACACAGATACTGGCCTGGGATTTCCCATCATATACCATGCCCTGTCGAGCGCATGAACCCCGATGTCAATCAGTGCTCCCCCTCCCGCTCTCAACTTGTCCAGAAACCAGCCTCCTGAACCTAAGGGGATATCTCTCCTTCTGACATAACCTGGCCTGGCGAAATATATCTTGCCTAAATCTCCCGACTCCACAAAATCCTTGACTATCTGGACGTCGGGCCTGAAGCGCTGCATCAGGGCATACATGAGGATCTTGCCGTTTCCCAATGCCACATCTGCCATCTTTTGTGCCTCTCTGGCGTTCAGTGCGGGAGGCTTTTCACATAAAACGTGCTTGCTGGCTTTCAGGGCGTCAATAGTAACCGGGCTGTGGAGGTAGTTCGGAAGGCAGACGCTCACAGCATCGATCTTCTCATTTCTCAACAGATCCTCGTGGTCGCTATAAGCTTCCTTCACATCATTTTCCGAAGCTATCCGTTGGGCAAGCACTGCGTCAATATCGCACAGCGCCTCCACCTTAACTTTCTTTATAGCCTTATAGTGCCTCAGGTGTTCTTGTCCAAGCCAACCTAAACCTATGACCCCTATCCCCACCTTCCGGGGCATTTTCAAGTCCTCCGCAGCATACGTAGCTACATCGCGATAAAATAAGCGACTCGGCACCATCGGAATAGAAGACGGAGTCTATCTGAACACAATAAGCACGCATCACAGATCGCTCGGCAGAAGAAGCAGTTCAGGCACATACACCCTCCAGCTCTTTTGGGCTCCGAGCAGCCAGCTCCAACTTCGCCTCTTCTTCTGCAACAGTTAAGGCGATAGCTTTGCCTACACCGATCCTGCTTCCCACGATAATCGCAGTTTTTCCTTCTGGCAGCTTGCCCAAACGACATGCTTTCCTATCATAACTCTACATTGCTATTTACGTCCAAACGATACATGGGCCAATATAGCCAAGATCGATTTCAAAGTCAACCCCCGATTCAATCCATTTGGAGGAGAAGTTTCTCACAATTGAGTATAGCGTTCATAGAGCTGTGTTTCCCCTTGCGTATTCTGTTGCAATGTCCTATTTTATCTTACATCGGATCAAATGAGCACAAAAGGTACCATAGAGAAAAAGATAGCTTGAAACTTGTCCTCACGAAAGTGGGGAACGGAGGGAGATAATGGCGAACGATACAACTTATGAAGATTTGGCTGTGCAGAGGGAACAGGCCGTTCAGATCGTCCTTGTCTCCATAAACAACGGAGCGCTATCTATCGGCTCGTTTCCCAAGGGACACCAAGCCAGACGCAATGAGATATGCAGATACATCGAGGCTATAGCTAAATCAGCGTACGAATCGGTCAGGAACATGAGGCCGGAGGGTGAATAGCCTTAAAGCTGAGTTCAGCAAGTGCAAGGACACGTTAGCATTAACCCGGTCTCAAGACACACCTAAACCCTATAGTATCGAGCCAGAAGGCAGGATTAAGACTGTGACGGTGATAGCACAGACAGTCGTCCTTGTAGCTTCCCCACGAGCTGCCCCTTAAGATATAGACGCCAGTTCCCGGCTCCTCTTCGCTTGAAGTCCATTCCAGAACATTTCCGATCATATCGTAACATCCGTACGGGCTAACGCCTTCTGGAAACTGATCTACTGGAGTAGTATCCCCTGTTCCACGCTCCCAGGTGTTGCACTTGTACATGTCAAATTCATCACCCCAGGGATAAGTCCTTCCATCAGTTCCGCGCGCTGCCTTTTCCCATTCCTCCTCAGTGGGAAGTTCTTTGCCAGCCCAATCGGCGTAAGCCGAGGCGTCCTCCCATCTGATGTGCGTGACCGGATGATTTTCCCTTTGGCTTGGATATGCCCCCCCTTCCCAATTGTCAGGCGCAGGGTGCCCGGTGAAGTCAACGAATTTCCTATACTTCAGGTTTATCACGGGATACTTATCTACATAAAAAACGCATTCTATATTTAACCCCTTCTTATCCTTGCCATAGAAGAACGCTCCCGAAGAAACCAAGACCATCTCCGCCTCATCTACAGAGGAAAATATCCTTTCAGGAGTCTCTTTTTCGCGGGACATCCTGTAATCCTTCATCTTAATCTAACAATCCGCTCTTCTTCTCAATCTTGCTCTACTGGCAGATGATTGCAAATAACCGAACCTAAAGGAAAATCTCCAGGATATCGAAGTGGTGTCAAATCTGTGCGGGATCGAGATTGATCTGATGCAGTAGCGCGGGAGGAATTGAAAAGGGATAGAGGCTAGGTAGCCCCTCAAAGCAAATTACAATCTTTAACAATTGATGACACTTCCTGCTGAGAAAGACCTTCACACCGCAGTGTGAATGTACCACCCAAGTCAGTAGCAAAGCGAGACGGCGCGTTCCGTACAAGCTTGCCGTACGTGAATCGGCTACGTGCGTAACTCAAGATGCACGCGGCCCTAGCTCGCGACAACGACATGTAAACCAACCTTGCAGCTTCAAGAACAAGGCCAGGATATGGTCGCCTCCATTTGCCGGGACAAATTTCCTCCTCAAGACCAGGGATAAAGACAACCTGTGCAGACAGTCCCTTTGCACTGTGCATCGTCATTATCTGAACCCGCTGGGGATGAACCCCTTCATCTGGTGGAGACTGGCCGAGCCGTTGGTAGACAGTATTCAGAACCTCCGCTTTTTGTTCAGCAGTATCAGCCCATAGATAGTCTCGTATTTCCTCCAACGTAGTATCTCTTGGCAAATGAGACGTGTTTTCCATCCAACTCTGTCGGGCGACATCTCCCAAGATTCCGCCAAGAAGGTTTTCTATATCGTCACTGCGTTGAGCCAAACTTTCGTTTGGTTGCCATTCTGATAGCTCCGCTAAAGCGTTCCGAGCAGCTTCGAGAGCTTTAAGTTCCCGTCCCTGAAATACATCGGCTGGCAAGGGTCGGAAGAACATATCTCTGAAATTAAGATTGTTATGCATGACGGCAGCAGCGATTTTATGGCAGGTACCAGGGCCTACACCTGGGTGAAGTCCAAGCACTATCCGATGGGCCACATAATCATTTTCCTTGCAAATAATTCGCAGACACGCAAGTGCTAATCTGCCTTCCGGTGAGTTGATGTAGCCATCGGACTTGTATTCGTATAGAATTTCAGCTTTATCAAGAGCTCCTGTCAGTTCCCGTCCTATCACTTTTGTATCACTGGCAAGGATGATGATTTCACTTGAGGGAATTCCTGCTTGGATAAGGTCACAGCAGGATTCTGCGATGGCACGGGCTTCCGCGGCTCCGCTGGGAAAAATCCATCGGTAGACTCGTCCTTGCAACGGAGGCTCTGCGGATACGTAAAGGGATTTCAACATCTTAGGAATCCGTTTGGGAAGCGGATGCGCTTCGATAACTGATCTTGCGGGGTCAAGAATATCAGGCGTGCATCTGAAGCAATCTTTGAGGACGTGTTTGCCAGCATTGGGATATTTCTCTGTAAAACTTTGTATGCCCTCAGGGAACGCAGAGCGGAAAGAGTAGATGCTCTGGTCATCATCCCCGGCCACGAAGGTAATAACTCTGTTCTGGATAAACTGATCGACGAACTCCAAGTCACAAGGGTTCAAATCCTGAAACTCGTCAACTATTAGGTGTTCTGTGCGAAGTTGGTTTACCGGATCGAGCGTTCCGGCGCGAATGTGCTTTACACACTGACGAACAATTTCACCGGGTAATACGCAGGAGTAAACCTGTGTCCTATGTCCGTGAAACTCATTGAAACATGTCAGTTCATCTTCGGTAATTGGCGGATCAGGAGGGATATAGTTTGGAGGTATCCGTTTCCCCGTGCTCCAGAATGCCTCATGCGCCTTTCTGATCTCTTTGCATCTACCGAGGCGAAAACCGGAATTCTGAGCAAACTCCGAATCAAAGATTTCCTCAAGTTCCCATTTATCCATCACCATCGGATCAGTTGGGTAAGCGCTCAGCATGCTAGCCGATTGCAAAACGCGCAACGCAAGTGAATGGAGAGTGGTTACACTTACCCGTGCACCTTTGGGAACACCCTCATTAGAGCAGTATTTTTGAATTCGATCTCGAAGGTGACGAGCCGAGGCTCGGGTAAACGATACCACGAAAACGGAATCAGCATTGACATCTTTGTCAGCGATAAGACATCGTACTCTTTCTTCAATTGAGTAAGACTTTCCCGTTCCGGGACCTGCGACAAGTCGCACTTGATTATGCGTGTCATGGGCAGCTGCGTGTTGGAAGGATTGAGCAACTTCAATCTGTTCTGGGGTGATCGGCATATTTTCGTATAAACATTGGTGCCGAAGCCGGGAGTCGAACCCGGATGGACGTTAAAGCCCGCGGGATTTTGAGCCCCGTGTGTCTACCAGTTTCACCACTTCGGCACCTGTATTCAGATTGTCCAAATATGCGGGTAAGCAGCCAGCGCCAGACTGGAATGTCTGACGCGACACCCTTGAATCAAAAACTATCAGCCCGATCAAATCCAGGGGCGTTTGCCTTGCACGGTCCTATGATCTCTGAGAAGACGACCGCTTGTACGACAGATTTAGAGTTAAATCGAATCGGCAGACGCACAGGAGCTTTATATTCTGCTTTTTGAGCAACCTTCTTTTCAGGAGACTTGGCAGGTTTTGAAGGTGCAACGTGCACAGCGGGTGGAACGACCACTTCGGATTGTCCACTCGATTCTGGCTGAACATACCTTAAAGCCTCTAACATTTCAGTCCTTTTCCGCGCTAAAGTCTCCCGCTTGTGTATCTGATCTTCAGCTTCAAAATCGTATTCTTCTTCCATTTCATCCGCCGGCATTATATCCCGCAGTGCCCTGGGAATAGGAACAGCAGGCGGCCCAGCTGTGGAATCTTCCTTCGCCTTTCTCTCCGCCTGCCGGATCTTGCTGAATATATAGGATATTACGATGAGAATGATGACAAACCAGAAACTATCCATTACACGATCTTTCTTTTTTGAACTGCTTGTTACAGAGTCAACATGTTTTCCCTAAATGTAGGGGCGAGATAATCTCGCCCCTACTTCGATACCCCATATCGCAACTATAGAACTCTATGAGGAACCGTCCTGATCTCCGCCAGGAGGAGTTGAATCAGACGCGCTCTCAGATATAGAGGTCCTCATATCTGAGTCCGACTCGATATTCCTCATACGATAGTAGTCCATAATTCCCAGGTTGCCGCTCCTGAATGCCTCTGCCATAGCGAGAGGAACCTGGGCTTCGGCCTCCACCACCTTTGCTCTCATTTCCTGGACTCTCGCCAGCATCTCCTGTTCCTGGGCTACGGCAAGGGCGCGCCTTTCTTCTGCTTTGGCTCTGGCTATTTTAAGGTCCGCCTCCGCCTGATCCGTCTGAAGTTTGGCGCCGATATTCTCTCCAACATCCACATCCGCGATGTCTATGGAGAGTATATCGTAAGCCGTCCCCGAATCGAGCCCCTTCTCAAGCACTGTCCTGGAGATGCGATCTGGATTCTCCAGGACTTGCTTGTGGGTCTGAGACGATCCTATAGTCGTGACTATCCCCTCTCCGACTCTGGCTACTATGGTCTCCTCCCCCGCTCCACCTACCAGCCGGTCTATATTGGCTCTGACAGTTACCTTTGAAGTGGCTACAACCTGGATCCCGTCAACAGCCACCGCGGCCACTCTGGGGGTAGTTATCACCTTGGGATTCACGCTTACCTTGACAGCCTCAAGCACGTCTCTGCCTGCAAGGTCTATGGCAGCGGCCCTTTCGAAGTTCAAGGCTATATTCGCTTTGTCAGCGGATATGAGGGCGTTGATTACGGCATGAACGTTACCGCCTGCCAGATAGTGCGCCTCCATCTTGTCTATATCCACACTTAATCCGGCCTTCGTGGCGCTGATCTTGGGTCTGATGATACCCTGAGGGGGAACCTTGCGCAACCTCATACCAAAAAGATCTCCAAAGATCTTGACCTTCACGCCGGAAAAATAGGCTGTGATCCACAATCCTATCGGAACATAATGTAGAAAGATAAGCACAAATGTTATGAGAACCGCTATTACTATCAATATGACTGTCGAACCTAATTCTGCCATCAGTTCCACCTCCTGGGGTTTAGTCCTACAGATAATGGCAAGTCCCCCGATTTAAGAAGGAGACCTGCAATTTACGCTTGTCTTACGACTATTTTGCTTCCCTCCACAGCTATGATCTTTATCACCTTGTGTTTCTCTATGTAGTCACCCTCGGAAACTACGTCGAGCCGTCTTCCGCTGAAGGTCCCTGTTCCCGCCGGTCGAAGCATTGTTAAGGCGAGGCCTGTAGCCCCCACCAAATGCTCGTACTCGGACGGAGAGGATCTAAAACCTTCCTCTGTCTTCTCCGCAGCCTGAAGTATAAGCTTGTTCCAGAAGCTGATTCTGGGAAGAGACCTGAGTACTAAGATAGAAACGAGTATCGAAAGGATAAATGCAAGCCCCATAGAGGTTACGGCTCTTGACACTTCCTTCATTGTCCAAAAGGTCATGTACTCGACTCCGCCCATTAAACTTGCAAAGAGTCCCGCCATTATAGACACGATTCCTGCAAGCCCCACCAGTCCAAAGCCCGGAATATACAGAACCTCGATAAGGAGCATTATAGCTCCCGCTGCGAACAGCAAAGGTCCTTCCCACCCTGCCAGATGGACGAGATAATGGCTCCAGAAGAAGAGTCCCAAAGAGATGAGACCTACACTCCCGCCGACCCCCCAACCTGGAGTTCTCAACTCGAACAGGAGTCCCAAGAAACCCAAACTCATCAGGAGCGAACTGACTATAGGGTGGGTAAAAAAGCGCGCTAAAACTTCCGCCCAGTTTGTTTCGACCCTGATTATCCTTGCCCCCGACAGGTCATATAGACCCAGAACCTCCTGGAGTTTTTCGTCCCTGTCCAACTTTTCAACTTTGTGGTCAGCTATTTTATACTGTAGTGCCTCCTCTGTGGTAAGGGTTAAGAGCTTTCCTTTCGGGGCAAGATCAGGAATATCCACATCTTCGTCCACCATCGCCTCAGCCAGGTCGGTAGGACGGCCGGTCTTTTCGGCCGTGGCCTTCATCTCACTTCTGAAATAGGAGATGACCTTCTCGCTGGCTTTCTTGCCTTGAAGATCAACAGCAGTCGCCGCCCCTATGGTGCCTCCCTCGGACATAACTATGTGATCTGCAGCTAACGATATTAGAGCGCCGGCGGAGATGGCTCTCGGATTGATGAAGGCGATGGTCTTAGTCTCTGTATATAAAATAGCGTCCCTAATTATTAAGGCCGCATCTACTCTGCCTCCGGGCGTATCTATTTCGAAAATGATGGCATCAACGCCCAGTTTCTCAGCTTCTTTGATCGCTCTTTCCACAAAGGCGGCCAAGCCCCTGTCAACTACATCCTTGATGGGAACTACAGAAACGCTCTTCCCCAAGGCATGAACGGGCAGAAGGAGCATAAGACTCAGGGCCAAAAAGGTGGCATATTTGGCTGCTGCTTTCATTTGATCTTATCCAGGATTAAGTTATTATTATTCTCCACCGTAATTTTACTACAATCCTTTTCATTTGTCAACACCTTTTTCAAAAGCAGGAAGCACTACTGATTCCTCCGGATAAAATCTCGGATAGCCACCTTGCCGTCTTCCAGTATGGACGCGCCATCAGCCGCTAAGACCGACCCATATTCGTACTCTAAAAGCACCTTTATGCCCTCCTTGGTCTTCTCTATGTCCTTATATTTCTCGGGTGGAAGGAGATTAAGTTGACCTTGCGGCTTTCCTATCAGAGCATCTCCCAATATCAGGACCGGTTCTTCTCTCTCCAAAAGCAGGGCGGATTCCCCCGGGGATTTGTTGCCCTGAACATGGATAACCACCAAGCCTCCGGGGAGTTTAGCTTTATCTTTGAAGGTTTTGTCTGCCTCCACTTCCTCCATTAGTGGAGCGTCCAATTCGTTTATGTAGACCTGGGCGTCGTACTTGAGCTTCAAGTGGGCCGCCTCCCTTTCGTGATCCCTGTTGGTAATGATGATATACTTCGGCGCGCCTATCTTATCTATCTCCTCCTCATCCGAAGGTGTCATCTCAGTCGGATCTATCATAACGTTTCCGCCCTCAGACTTTATAAGGAAGCCGTTGAAATCCATCCCCTTTTCCTGGGAATACCACGACCATGTATATATGTCTTTAAGTATCTCTTTCATGCTCAGACTCCTCCCGCATCTATATTAATGCATAGTTAAGTAACATTTCCGTGTTTTATGAAGCTTTTCAGCATATTTTGATCTGAGCTGTATAGTATGGCTCATAGGCTTCAAACTCCCGCTCCGACTGCTGGACTGTCTCCTTTAAATGATGTCCTCACCTATCAGTTTGTAGTCATCACCGACCCTTTGAAATGCTCTGTTTCCCCTTTCTCTTCCACTCTTCATATTCCCTTAAGGTCGCCTCATCGGGAGGATATGTCTCGAAGATCTTCCGATGCCCGTCCTCCTTGAGCTTGGCTTTCAGGAAACTCTCCGTGTGTTCTAACGCAAGGGCCTCTTGGGCCACTTGGGACGACAATTCTTGAGGAATTACAATCACTCCCTGCGCATCGCCCAACAGCACATCCCCGGGAACTACCGCGACTCCTCCGCAGCTTACGGTCACGTTCATCTCTATCCCCACTATTCTTCTGGCGCTTCCAGACGCATGTGCTCCTTTGATGTACAGGGGAAGATCCATTTTGCTGAGCGCAGAAAGATCCCTGATTGCTCCATTCACGACTAACCCTCCGCCGCCTCTTACTACAAATCGCGTCATGATTACGTCTCCCACAAATCCAGCCTCCGTGCAGCCATCGGCGTCCACAACTAAAATATCACCTGGGTTAGCTGCCTCCACAGCCTGTTGATGGACGGGATAGCCTTTTTTCTGCAACTGTTCCTGGATGTCCTTACGCACAGGGACGTATCTGACAGTTGTCGCCTGTCCGACCATCATCAGCTCGGGACGTATTACTTCAAGCCCAGTCATAAACGTGTCCGGGTAACCCAGACGGTCTAAGATGCTCCATAGAGAGTCCGTGCTGACTTTCTTCAGATCTTCCAATATCTTTTTGTCTACCACGTATCTCCGGCCATAGATATAAGGTTCATCTCTGTTAGATAACTGCCTATAAGCTCCGCCGCCAGTTTGTGTCCCTCCGGGCTCCAGTGAGTGTCTCGGGGATAGAAGAGATGCTTTCCATCCCTGACTTGTTCTACGAATTCTGGAAGGAGGTCCAGAATCGGTATACCAGCCTTCTGACAGTAGTCGGAGATCATTCTGTTAGGTCTATATAGATCGTATTGCCCTTCCATTTCCAACTCTCGCTTTCTCTTTTCCCATTCGTCCGTGTGAACCTGCATTTTAGCCGGGACAGTCACCACAAGCATCTTCCCCCCTCTGCTTTCCACCTCATCGGAGAGCTTACCTATAAGAGCCTTGGTCAGCATCCAAGTATAATTTAATTTAGGATGATACACATCCGAATACAGACGGACATAGTATCTTACGGACAAATCTCTTATTCTCTGTTCAGTGAACTGTGAGCGTACCAGGTTATAAAGATGGGAGCTGTCCCAGAAGATCAGGTCGATTCGTCGCACTATCTCCTGAGGCTTCGGCCGATCTTCATCCCAGAAGAGGGACCTCGGAACAGGAACACCCTTTAAGACGAGCTTACCATTTCTCAATTGGAAATAAGGCTTGAATCCCTTCTCAGTGCCTATCCCGATCTTTGAAGCGTTGTTCCCCACGTCATTTAGGTAGAAGAATACGATCACCAGATCGGGCGAATACTTTACGCCCTCTCTTTGAAAGAACAAAAGCTCCTGATCTGTCCCGTATCCCGCCACACTGCAGTTTACAACTTCGTACTTTTTATCGCCTCCTTGAAGATTTAATATCTCTTCGAGCCTCCTTGTCACAGAATCCTCAAGTTCCACTCCCCATCCCTCGACAAAGGAATCTCCAAAGGCTAAGATGCGAAATGTATTATCTTTCTTGGCGTAGTCCCTCTCGACGTCCCTTAGTCCCTTGGAGTTGATCTTGATACTCACATCAAAGTCCCTGTGAAGCCATCTATCTTCGGCTCCCGGAATGTGCTCCCATCCCAGATTCGCCTCGTATCTCCAGACCTTCGGATTGGGGAATATCTGAGGGGCCACAATCCTCGTTCCGATCTCTAACCCGCCTAAGCCCAATAGAATTCCGACAAGCATAATAACTACTTTTGAAAGAAACTTTTTCATCTGTAAGCACTTTTTGAAAGATACACCTTATTAAGATAATGACGCCCTTGTTCGTTTTCTGGATCCCACTCTAGAAGATCTCTCAGAACTCTTTCAGCGTCGTCCGATCTATTTTCCTCCATATAGGCGTTAGCCAGGAAAAGATACACCTTCTTATCCTGCCTGGGATAGATATTTATCCCCTTAGATAGGTGTTCAATTGCCTTTTTATAGTCCTCTTTCACGAGAAAATATTTTCCAGAATCTCTATACTGTACACCCTCTAAAGTCTTTAATCTTGAAAAGCTCGATACTCCTATGAGCACAACTAAAACTGCCGTCAGTGCTTTCAGAGACACTCTTTCCCTGTTCCACATCCACAATAAAAGAAATGATAGGAGAATGGAACTTCCCAGAGCCGGAAGATAGTTGTATCTCGGAACGTTGTAGCCTCTGTTCCAAAGCGCATAGGGAAACACACAGACAAGTATCCACACTATCCAGAACGACACTTTGGGTTTTGCCTTCCACAAGAAGAAGATCGAAACCCCTAAAAGAACGTAGCCCAACTTCCACACCCAGTATAAAGAGCTCTTCAATTCGATCAGATTCCAGTGAGCCTCCGTTAAGAGCCAAAAGAGATAACTTGAGTAGTTTTGGAGGACATGGAGTCCCATTTCGTACGTCTCATTGCTCGAGAAGGGGCTATTGTACACAAATCTATCGACCGACCAGAAAACAACTGCTGACAGTATAAAGGGGAGGACGGACTTGAAGAACCTAATCCCCCTCAATTTGCCTATCCAGAAAAGATAAGCAAACAGAGGAACTATCGCTATCCCCATAGACTGATGCATGAACATCGAGACCAAAAATGAGATCCCAGAAAGGACAATCCAGCCCGTTTTCTTTTGATTTACATAATACTGTGCAAATATAAACGATGTGAGGACAAAGGTGGTTCCCAAAAGTATCGACACTGCTGAAATCCAATAGGTCGCCCTGTAGTGAGAGCAGTTAAGGAGAAAGAGGAATCCCGACAGTAATCCCATCTGGGTGCCGCACGGGTAGGACCTCGCTGGCAGGCCACTACGTGGGTGGTTGAAGAAGACACTCACAAGATATGCAAAAACGAGGGCGTTGACTGTATGCACAAAGACGTTGAAGAGGTGGTACGACTTCGCGTCTTCCTTGAAGGATTTGTAGAGAAAATAAAATAGCGTGTGGACTCCGAGCCTGCTCGCCCAGGGTTTGGAGAAAGATGGAGAGAATATATACTTGGGATCGCTCTGGGCCAGCCGGGCATTTTTTACGTAGTCTTCATCATCGAATGTAAACGAGTGAAACCCCATATTGTAGAACGTCGCCGACGATACGAAGACCGTAAAAAGGGCATAAATCGCCCATAGTTTCACATTCGCGGCTGCACTACGGCCCATATCGGCGCTGTCTCGGTTAAGTGTGTCATTTGACAGTCCTTGTCTAAAACTCTTCGCTCTGTCTCAGGCCTGTTTTCTCTTTGCTCCTTTCAAATCCTTATCATCAAAAGGAATGGTAAGTTGCTGTTCGTATTCCTTTATTCTCTGCTCTGCCAACTTCACATACTCCTCTTTGATGTCGTAGCCTATGTAGCGTCTCTTTGCCTTTATCGCAGCAATACAGGAAGACCCGCTCCCGCAGAAAGGATCTAACACAACTTCATCTTTGAAGGTGTAAAGTTGAATCAGCCGATGTGGAAGCTCAACCGGAAAAGGGGCGGGATGTCCGATCTTTTGCGCAGATTCGGCGGAGAATGTCCACACGCTCTTTGTCAACTCCAGGAATTCTGCCTTATTGATTGTATCTTCCCTACCTTTCTTCTTTCGGCTGAAGGAATCCTTTGAAAAAACTAGGATATACTCATGAATATCCCTTAAAGTCGGATTCGCTGCCGATTGCCAGCTTCCCCATGCCGTTGATGGGCTGGAACTTGTCGCCTTGTTCCAGATCATTTCACCCCGCATCAGGAAGCCAATCTCGTGCATATCCTGAATAATATAACTGTGAAGAGGAATGTAAGGCTTTCGTCCCAGGTTCGCTATGCTCACACATGCCCTGCCTCCAGTGACAAGAACGCGATAGGTCTCTCTGAAGACCCGTTTGAGCAGATCCCTGCATTCATCCAGTGACAGATCTTCGTCGTACTCTTTCGTTACGTTATAGGGCGGCGATGTCACCATAAGGTGTATGCTGTAGTCAGGGATCTCCTCCATCGCCTCACTGCTTTTACAATATACCTTGTCTAGAACAGACGCATCTATGGGGTTTTCAACGTATTTTACATCTGTAGGGACTATTTGCCCTTTATATAATCTACTGCTGTAAAACTTAGTGGAGTCATGACCGATTCTACCGGGTGAGCCAAAGGAACTCGTTGAAGTACTGTTCTTTCTACTATATAGGCTTCAAAATTTAATTCCTTTCATATCCATCTCTGGCTCGGTAGACCGGCACGGGAAATCTCTCAACATCAATAAAATATGAAAAAGATGGCCTAAAGTAAAGGGATTTTTGCCGATTGCAAGTCGGTCTTTCTGCGCTCCTATCCCTAACCTGTTCGGCTATCCTTCCGGATTGACGTCCGCTGTATTTTAGGTCTGTTCCTTGGCTGTAGCCTCATCCTGAAGCTGTACCTACTCCTCAAAAGAACTATTTGAACTTTATAGCTGTTCCGGTGGCCCTCGATTCGGTGGACCAATTGAAGAAGTTCGGATGATCCAGGGAATATCTGACGGTGATTATCCCGTCTGCTCCAAGCTTGCGCGCCTCGGCGATAAGCTGCTTGTTCAGAAGATCGATAAGGAGTTCATCAGAAGCCGGCGAGTTGATATCCACAACCCCGAAAAGATAGAACCCCACCCTGTAAGGGTTGATCATCCCGATAGGTTCGTAGGGCAGGTCAATGTCCTCAGACGTCACTAACATATCGTCAGTCTCCGGCAATCTTATCGACTGCACAGAGCCACATCCGACCAGAAGAAGCATCGTCAAAATAAGAGTGCTTGCCGGAATGAAACTTCTCATTTCTGTTTTCCCTCCTATAGATATGTACTGTCCTCAACGATGTACAAGGATCCTTCCCTGACACAAGGCACATTATGCTTGTGGGCTCTTTCGTAGCTCGGGCTCGTTCAGACGTTTGAAACTAACACTAAGATAGACAGGTAAATATAAGAAACCTGCAAAGCAGGGACAACGAAAAAAATCGTCATATCACAAAAAAGGAATTTACCATTTAAGAGATCGATCCATTCATCTGCGAATTCCTCCTATTCTTAACGCAAAAAATACTTATCTGTAAAATTATCCTTTACATTCGAGGATCTTTTTTGTATCTTGTGTTAGCAATAGATATTTACAAGATCAGGCAATGTAAGAAATTAGGTAGGTGATGTCTATGTACTTCTGATGAGAGGCTCCAGAAACTCTCTTTCAAAAGAGAGACTACAAAGGCGTGGTCACAGCAGCAGCTTGCATCTGTCAGCAGGACGGTTTTCCTGCATAAGGGGGGATAAGCAATGAAAGGAATGAAAACAGCAATAGTTCTTGTTGGTATTTTGTCCCTGTACGGGTGCGGGGTAAGTGAAAAAGACGACCTGATCGAGTATATGGATCAGGTGACTAAGTTGGATGAGTACAACGGAAAGCTTCAGCAGTATGCTGAACTCCTTGAGGCTCAGAAGGATACGATCACTATAGAGAGTTTAGAACCGATATATAAACTGTTCAAGGATTACAAGGAGGCTCTCTTGCAGATAACGGTTCCCAAAACTACCAAGATCAGGTCAATTCACAACAGTTATGAGAGGTTCCTATCGGACGCCCAAAAGTCCTTTATGCCATCTCCTGAACCGACCGAGAATAACATCTATAAAGCGGGAATCGCACTATCGCGAGCCAGAAAGAGCGTAGAAGGTAGGATACATCTTCAGCTTCAAACGCTCTTGGGGGTGCACGGTCTTCAGGATCAGTATCCGCTCAAATGGCCGTCCTCACAAATAGAGGGATAACTTCAATTTCAAGTTATACCAAAATTGCTAAGTTTTCAGGGGGATCAGATATGACAGGAAACAAATTTTTGACGTTCGGTCTGCTCGTTCTGGCCCTGGCAGGAGGCATCATTACAGGCTGTAGCAAGGGTGAGGACATAGACCTTATAGCTTATCTGGAAGAGCTTTCCAGGATAGAAAAATATCCCAGGCAGTTGGAGGAGTACGATAAGATGTTGAAGGAGATGCCTGACTCTATAGCCACTTTGGAGCCGATGTACAAATTTATTGACGAGTACGAAACGGCCGTAAAGAGCATAGTGTCCCCCCAGACCAACAGAGTAAGAGCCATCAACGGCCTATATGAACGGTGCTTTAAAGAGGCTAAAAGACAGCTTACAAATGCCACAAAGCCGGATCAATACAGCATTTTAAGGACGGGAGACGCCTTCAGTAAAATAAGGGACGTGGTGGTTGAAAAGGTCTATCCTAATATCAGGGTAATGCTGGAGGAGTTTAATCTTCAGGTTAAGTATTCAGTGGAGTGGCCCAAGATAGAAAAGGAGGTTATAGCCGACATTCAGGAGGAACTATAATGAGAGTGGATGTAAGGCTTTTCTCTTACTTTAGGGACTATCTTCCACAGGGAAGTAATGGGGGAAAAGCAAGGTTAGATCTGCCCGATAACTCAGATGTAAGGGGTATCTTCAAAAAACTGAGCTTGCCCGTTCCACTGATAGATAACGATACGAATCTCCCGTTTATCATACTCATAAACGGCCAGAAGGCTTCTTTGGATCACACGCTCGAAGAGGGGGACGCGGTGAGTTTGTACCCTCCCATAGCGGGGGGCTAGAAGTGGCTCTTAGCACTGAATTTCCCTCTCTTCTGGTCTTGGATTTAGGCTGGAGATCAGGAAAGGGCAAGAATCTCTTGCCGCTAGAGTTGTCTTCTAAAAAGGGAGCGGATCAGCTCCTATGAATGGCAACGCGGGTTGCGTCAGGCGAACCGATGGCTCAGGGACCAACCTTAGCCCTTCCCAATTTCCCCACACGCTACAACATGATATCCATCTAAACCCGTACAAGTTTCGCTACTACTTCAATGTGCGGTGTGTGGGGAAACATATCCACAGGCTGAAGGACTTCAACTTTATAACCTGAAAAACTGAGTATCCTCAAGTCGGCAGCTAGGGATTCTGGGTTGCAGGAAACACAGACGATCCTGGCGGGAGACAGTCTCGAAAGTGCCCTGCACGCCTTCTTATGCATCCCTTCTCTGGGAGGGTCAACTACTGCCACATCGAAGAACTCTCCCGTCTGCAAAAATCGGGGCAGAATCTCCTTAACGTCGCCATATATGAACTCGCAATTAGAGATTTCGTTCTGCGTTGCATTCTGACTTGCATCCTCAACAGCACTTTCTACAAGTTCCACTCCGACCACACTCTTTGCCTTCCTCGAAAGGAATAGGGAGATAGCCCCAGTCCCGCAATAAAGGTCCAATACATCCTCGTCCCCCTTCAAATCGGCGAATTCCAGAACGATATCGTATAACTCTTCAGACTGAAACGAGTTGGTCTGGAAGAAAGAGTTCGCTGAAATCTGGAACGATAGTCCCCCGATATTTTCGACGATATAACCTCGTCCGTCCAAGATCTCCTCCCTTAATCCCACAGCGATCTGCGACTTCTCAGGATTGACGTTCCAAAGCAGGCTCTTTACGTCGTGTCGCTTTGTAATGTAACGCGCCAAATCTTCCTTATCCTTGAATTCCTCATCAGACGTTACGAGATTTACCATCACCTCGCCTGACCCCTTTCCCTCCCTTATAGTCACAAATCTTAGAAGGCCTTCGTGGCTCTTAAGGTCATATATGGAAAGTTTCTTGCTTTCGACAAAATTTCTTATGTCTTCGACTATAGAGTTCGATTCCTCCGACTGGAGATAGCATTTATCCAGATTAAAGACCAAGTCGTACCTTCCCTGGACGTGCAGTCCTAAAACAGGTCGGTTCTCCTTGTCTGACCCGAACGAGAATTCCATCTTATTGCGGTAGAAAAATATATTCTTGCTTCCTATAGGCTCGGCCACATCCAACCCATCGAAACCTGCTCTCTTCAGGGCGTTCTTCACTACCCTGCTTTTGAGCTTTAACTGCTCCTTGTATTCAATATCCTGCCACTTACATCCGCCGCATTCATGGAAATGTCCGCATCTGGGCTCTATACGGGGGATGCCCTCCTTCAATATGGTTACAGTCTCAGCCTCTACAAAGCCCTTTCTTCTCCTTTTGATTTTAGCTCTTACCACGTCCCCCGGCAGAGCCCCTTTCACCCTGAAGATCTGCGAATCTATACTTCCTATTCCATCGCCCTTTGTAGAAATATCCTCGATTGTAAGTTCTACCAGTCTTTTCATATGGCATCAAATGTAGAAGGGCAACTCGAACGATGTCCGCTTTGCCCTTCTTTGCTAACTTTAGAAATGTTGCGCCCTTAGCATATTTTCTTCTTGAAGAACCGACCTAATCTTTGTCAGAAGTTTTATCGGCATCACCCTTAGTAGTGGACGTTCTACTCCCGGTAGATTTTCTTCCGCTCGAAATGGATGCTCTATCCTGCTTTTTCTTCGCCTCGGCTTCAACTGGAGCTTTCTTCTTGCTGTCCTCTACTTTCTCTATTTCATCGGTTTCCTGTTCTTGGGTCTCCTCTTGGACAGCGGCTACTTTACTCTCCTTTTCTTCCCCCTCTACCGTCTCGACATCCCCTTTTTCCGTCTCCTTTTTAACCTGTTCGACTGTTTCAACTTCCTCCACTGCTTCGGTTTTCTGGACTGCCTCCTCTCCATCTCCCGCCTTGCTCTCTACGAACTCTATTATTGAGAGCTTTGCCCCATCGCCCTTCCGCTGACCTAATTTAACAATCCTGAGATACCCTCCGTTTCGATCGTCAAATCTTGTGGCTATGTCATCGAACAGTTTTGCCACCAAAGATTTGTCCTTGATGACCTTTAGAACTTGTCTTCTGGCGTGCAGATCACCTCTTTTTGCCAAGGTTATCAATCGCTCCACAACCCGCCTTAGTTCCTTTGCTTTGGCGTCCGTAGTCCTTATCGACTCTTTGTTCACCAAAGACGTGGCCGTATTTGATAACATAGCCTTCTTATGACTGGCGGTCCTATTCAGTCTATTTCCTCTATTACGATGTCTCATCTATAGTTTACCAGGTCTGTATATCGTGTCAATCTGCCTTGTCTGTTGACTCCAGTTGGTACTTGGACACATCCATGCCGAGGCTCAGACTCAACTCGTCCAGAGTGGAGACCAGCTCGTTGAGAGATTTCCTGCCGAAGTTCGTGTATTTGAGCATGTCCTCTTCTGACTTGTGGACCAGATCCCCTAAAGTCTCTATCCCCGCAGCTCTCAGACAGTTAGCCGACCGAACCGAAAGTTCCAGTTCATCTACAGACATCCGCAAAAGATTCCGTATCTTTTCTTCCTCTTCGTCTATTTCTTCCTCTTCTATCTCCTCCGGTTCCTCCTCAAAATTGATGAACAGTTCCAGATGATCTTTCAATATCTTGGCCGCGAACGCTAAAGCGTCGTCCGGCTGCATGGTTCCATTCGTCCAGATCTCCAAGATCAGCTTATCGTAATCTGTCCTTTGGCCTACCCTTGCATTTTCCACATGGTAGTTGACCTTCTGTATCGGGGAGAAGAGAGAGTCCACGGTTATAGTTCCTACGGGATCATCTTCAATTTTGTTCTCCTCTGCAAAGACGTACCCTCTACCGCTTCCTATCACGATCTCCGCCTCGAAGTAAGCGTCCTTCCCCAACGTTGCTATATGAAGGTCGGGATTTAATATCTCTACTTCGGGATCTACCTGAAGATCTACGGCTTTAAGGTCGTCCGGACCGCCCTTTTCGACTATTATCGCCTTATCCTCGTCTGAGTGTAGCTTAACGTTTACTTGTTTCAGGTTCAATATGATCTCAGGTACATCTTCAACGATGTTCTGCATAACGGAGAATTCGTGTTGAACGCTATCTAATCTCACGGACTTGATTGCGGCTCCCTGGATCGATGAAAGCAGAGCGCGCCTAAGGGCGTTTCCCAGAGTAATTCCGAATCCTCTTTCGAGCGGCTGAACCACGAACTTGCCGTAATTATTGGAAAAATCGGACTCATCAAACTCAACTGCCTTGGGCATCTGAATACTTTTCAATTTCATACGGATCTATCTCCCGGAAATTCAGTACCTCTATCTAGCATCGATGCTTTGTGCAAAAACGCTGCATCCACTCAACCTTTGTAGTTTAGTTCTGCAGCTTTTCGCGCCTCTGTGGTCGATGTGGTAAGATTCTGTTACATCTATGATATTAAAGTCGAGGATTCCCGATCAAAGATCGCTACCTTGAGTAGAACTCCACAATCAGCTGTTCTTCGGCCGGAGTTGGGATGTCCTCCCTGGTGGGGATCGCAAGCAAAGTGCCTGTCAGATTCGCCTTGTCTACAGAAAACCATGAAAGTTCCTGTTCCGGAACCATCCTACTCAAAGAGGCATGGATCATCTCCATCTGTCTGCTTTTCTGTTGTACCTTGATCGTATCCTCTACACAGACCAGATAAGATGGAATGTCAACCAACTTGTCGTTTACCAGAATATGCCTGTGTCTCACTAATTGCCTGGCCGCCTTCCGGGAAGGCGCGAATCCAACTCTATAGACGATGTTATCCAGACGTCTCTCAAGCAGTCTCAACAGATTCTCTCCCGACTCTCCCTTCTGTCTGGACGCCTTTTGGAAATACTTCTTGAATTGCTTCTCCAATATCCCGTAGGTTCTTTTGACCTTCTGCTTTTCCCTCAGTCTGATTCCGTATTCGGAAAGTTTTCTTCCGTGACGTTGACCATGCTGGCCCGGACTGTAGGCTCTCTTTTGGATAGCGCACTTGTCCGAGAAACATCGCTCTCCCTTCAAGAAGAGCTTGGCTCCCTCACGTCTGCACAACTTGCAGTTGGCATCAGTGTATCTTGCCATTTAAGATCCCCTAATTAAGTAGACAGTAGTCAGTAGACAGCATACAGGAACTACCCCTATCTCTGACTGCCTACTGGGCTAACACTCCGGTCGCCCCTGCTAAACTTTTCGTGGGTGGGTAGATGGGCCCCGTCAACTGTTTGCTGTCTCCTTGTTATATGTTACACCCTCCGTCTTTTGGGGGGACGACATCCGTTATGAGGAATAGGTGTTACGTCCCTTATTGCTGTGATTTCAAGTCCGGCGGTCTGAAGCGCTCTAACTGCCGATTCTCTGCCTACACCTGGACCCTTTACCCAGACCTCTACTCTCCTTAAGCCTAAGGCCATAGCTTCCTTAGCAGAAGCATCCGCTGCCAGTGAAGCTGCGTAAGGTGTGCTCTTCCTTGAGCCCTTAAATCCCACCTTACCGGTGGATGCCCACGCTATCACATGGCCGTCCCGGTCTGTTAGAGTGACTATGGTATTGTTAAAGGTCGCCTTTATGTGAGCGATCCCATCGGCATCCACCTTCTTGGCTTTCTTTGATCTCCTCTCAGGCGGTGACAAATCTCATTCTCCTCATCTTTTTCCCTTTATAATCGGGCGTCTTGGACCCTTGCGCGTCCTGGCATTTGTATGTGTCCTTTGACCTCTGGCCGGCAATCCCCTGCGGTGCCGCAAACCCCGATAGGTACCGATGTCCATAAGCCTCTTTACATCCATGTCCACATCGGCCCGCAGGCTCCCTTCGACCTTATAATTGGACTCAATAGCCGTCCTGAGCTTATTAATCTCCTCCTCCGTAAGGTTTACGATTCGGGTATCTGGATTTAAACCTGCCTGGCCTAAAATCTTATTGGAACTGGATCTGCCTATACCGTATATATAGGTCAAAGCTATCTCCACCCTCTTATCCCTGGGCAAATCAACGCCAGCTATCCTTGCCAAGATGAATCCCCTCCTTAAAGTTGAAGTTCAACCTGCTTTATAACCCGCTGCAAAGTTGCCAATCGCTCTATAACCTGGCGGGCTATTCAGTTTCCGCAAAAGCGTCTCTACGCCTACGCTTCGACAGGATCAATGTGGTGTTTAAACGACACTCACTTACTTCTTTCTCTGCGCAGAGCTGAATGACCCTGGGCCCTGTCTCTGCTTATGCCTTGGATTGGCGCTGCATATAACCCTTAAGACACCTTTCCTTTTTATTATTTTGCAGGAGGTACATCTCCTCCTTATAGACGCCTTAACCTTCATAGATTCTTATCTTTCCTATAGGACCCCAAAGAGGCGGCATACGCACTGCAGAGGCAGCGTAGGCACTGCGTGAATTCCTCCATTCGTCCTTGCACGGAGCACGAAGTACCAGCAACATTGTCAACAGCCCACGAAATGGAGAAGTGGTCGGAGAACTTTTTCGGGAAAACTTGTCATAGACGTCACTTGTAGCGATACACAATCCTGCCTCTGTCCAGGTCGTAAGGAGACAGTTCTACAGTCACCTTGTCCCCTGGAAGGACACGGATAAACTTTATTTTCATCTTCCCGGATGTGTATGCCAGGACGGTGTGTCCGTTTTCTAACTCCACCTTGAACATATCGTTTGGGAGCGCCTCGATAGCTGTTCCTTCAACCTTGATTGCCTCTTCCTTTGGCATCAAAAACGCCTCCGTTATCGAACGTTATCGAACAGAAAGACTCTTTAAGATCCTATCGTGAACCTGTTCTATCGTGCCTTCACCATCAATGTCCAGAAGATTCCCCCTGTCTCTGTAGAACACATTTAAAGGCTCAGTTTTCTCGTGATAGACCTTGAGTCTGGTTACCACCGCTTCTTTTATGTCATCCGTTCTGGACGTCACCTTTCCCCCGCATAGATCGCATACATCGGTAGATATAGGATCTTTGACGGTGTAATCTTGGCGGCAGACCTCGCACTGCCTGCGACATTCAAGCCTCTCTACCAGAATATCCTCAGCGACAGAGATATTGAGAACGAACTCTATTTTCGACCCCAAATCATTTAAGATACGCTCCAGACCCTGGGCTTGATTGATGGTTCTGGGGAAGCCATCTAACACAAATCCATCCTTACAGCCAGCGTTCAGGAGCCTTTCTCTTACAATATCCAGCATAACATCGTCGGGAACCAGTTCCCCTTTATCTGCGTAAAAACGTGCTTTAAGACCCAATTTTGTCCCTATTCTGGCAGCTTCCCTTAGAATATCTCCTGTGGATATCTGGGGTATACCCAGAACCTTGCACACTTTCTTAACCTGAGTTCCCTTTCCGGAGCCAGGCGGTCCCAATAGAACAAGAATCAAACCCTATCTCCTGCCCTTCAGTCTGCCCTTTTTCATAAAGCCGTCGTAGTGGCGCATAAGCAGATGAGATTCCACCTGCTGAAGGGTGTCCAGCGCCACTCCCACTATGATCAAAAGACCCGTACCGCCGAAAAACTGTGCAAATTTTTGGGCGACATTCATAGACTTTGTTACAAAGAATGGGAATATGGCTATAGCGGCTAAAAAGAGCGCCCCTGGTAGCGTAATCCTCGTTAAAATTTGGTCTATGTACTCGGCTGTCCTCTTGCCGGGTCTTATGCCCGGAATAAAACCGCTCCGGCTTTTCAGGTTGTCCGCCGTATCCACAGGATTAAAGACGATAGCGGCGTAAAAATAGGTGAAAAAGACTATCATAAGTCCGTAGAGGAACCAGTAGAAGGGCGAATCAGTCTCAAAAAATTCCATCAGCCAGCTTATAAATTCGTTTCCCTGGAAGAAGGTTCCGACAGTAGAAGGTAAGAACATAATAGCCTGGGTAAAGATTATGGGTATAACCCCGGCTACATTTATCTTCATAGGAAGATGCGTGCTCTGTCCGCCATATATTCTTCTCCCCACGATCTTCTTGGCGAACTGGATCGGGATTCTCCTTTGACCCTGGGTTAGCAGCACCACCATGCCTACTACGCCTACCAACAAAGCGCAAAGAAGTAGCTCAGGGATAATGCCCTTATCGTTTATTCGGAAATAGTTGAATTCCTCCTTCAGCGCATAGGGAAAATCTGCCACGATACCTATGAATATGATCAGAGATATGCCGTTTCCTATGCCTCTTTCTGTGATCTGCTCTCCCAACCACATGATAAGTACGGTCCCTGCCGTGATAGTCAACATCGTCAAAAGCGTAAACACGGGGCCCGAATGCGGTACTACCCGTCCTTCTCCAATATTCTGCCAGTAGACAGCCAGTCCCAGAGACTGCGCCGCCGCCAACAGCACTGTGCCGTATCTGCTGTACTGATTTATCTTATTTTGTCCCTCTCTTCCCTCCTTCTGAAGCCTCTGGAAATAGGGCATCACGGAACCTAAAAGTTGCAATATAATCTGAGCGCTGATATAGGGCATGATCCCGAGGGCAAATATAGTCGCCTTGGAGAAATTTCCCCCTGCGAACATGTCGTAAAGCCCGAATATCCCCGACGTTGGCGCAAACTCCAAAAGAGCACCAGAATCGATCCCCGGAATTATCACTAATCCCCCGGACCTATATATTACCAGTATAGCTAGGGTAAACAGGATCCTCTTTCTCAACTCTGGGATTTTGAAGCTATTTTGAAAGCTCTTCAGCAACTATATCACCTCAATGCTTCCGCCAGCTTGGGTTATCTTCTTCTGAGCTGACTCTGAAAAGGCATTGGCTTTGACGTTTAAGGCCTTATCTATCTTTCCGTCTCCCAGTATCTTGACGGGTTTGTTGAGACTGCGTATCAGCCCTGCCATCTTCATAGTCTGGGGAGTAACGTCCCCGTCCAGGCGCGACATATCCTGCACGTTGACTATCTGAAAAACCACCTTAAATCTGTTGTTAAAGCCCCTCCTGGGCAGTCGCCTTTGCAGTGGCATCTGGCCACCTTCAAACCAATTTCTTGATTTGGCTCCAGACCGGGATTTTTGGCCTTTTTCACCTCTTCCAGCAGTTTTTCCGTGACCCGACCCTACTCCCCTTCCGACCCTTTTTCTATTCTTGACTGCACCTTTGGGTGGCTTCAGACTGTCCAATTTCATTTTTGGCTTTATCCTTTGACTTCTAGGACTTCGACTAGATGGGACACCTTACTTATCATTCCCCTTATCTGGGGAGTATCTTCTTTGAGTACCGTTCCCCTCAACCTCTTTATCCCCAGAGCCCGCATCGTTCGCTTTTGGGTCTGATTCCTTCCGATTGTGCTTCTTTCCTGTGTTATTCTTAATTTCAAGGGCTACGTTCCTTATGCTCTATGATGCAATGTCCTCAGGTCAATGTCGCGCTCAAGGGCAACGCTTTCCGGGTCTCTGAGCACCTTCAATGCCTCCATAGTTGCTTTGGCTGCGTTGTGCGGATTCTTCGACCCCAAAGATTTGCTCAGCACGTTTTGAATCCCTGCAGCTTCCAGGACAGCTCTTATTGATCCTCCTGCTATCACACCCGTACCTGGGGAAGCTGGCTTCAAAAACACCTTTCCGGCTCCGAACTTCCCAACGATCCAGTGTGGAATAGTACCGTTCACCAGGGGTATGATGTACATATTCTTCTTTGCCGCCTCTGTACCTTTTCTGATCGCCTCTGAAACCTCACCTGCTTTTCCCAATCCCAAGCCTATGTGTCCGTTCTTATCCCCTACGACAATTAAAGTGTTGAAGCAGAACCTGCGTCCCCCCTTCCTTACGTGAGCCACCCTATGGATAGGAGGAACTACAGCCTCAACCAATTCTCCCAAATCATCTGATTTTACGCGACGCGCCAAAACTATTCTCCTTTAGAAGAAAATGAAGTGTTGGGTCAAGATAGTATGGACAAGATTATACACGGCAGAAAGGGAGAAGGCGTCCTGCTCACTGTCTGACTAGAAAGAATAACTGTTCTAGCGTCTACCTCTTTAGAACTCCAAACCGCCTTCCTTTGCACCTTCTGCCAACTCCTTGATCCTGCCGTGATACAGATATCCACCCCTGTCAAACACAACTTGGGTGATTTTTTGTTCTTGGGCCTTTTCGGCCAGAAGTCTTCCTACTTCTTTACTTATTCCACATTTTCCGTTCTCTATTTTATTCATATTCCTGATCTGGGCACACAGGCTCGACACTCCCAAAATCGATCTTCCTTTTGTATCATCTATTAACTGAGCCTGGATATTCTTCAGGCTCCTGCTGACTGAGAGCCTCGGCCTTTCAGTTGTTCCGGAAACCTTCCTTCTGATGCGCTTGTGCCTCTTTAGTCTTGCGAGCGTCCTTTTGATATTCTTATCCTTCAATCCTATCTCCTTTATATTGCAGTCTTGCCAGCTTTCCGTCGTACGAACTCACCGTCGTACCTGATTCCCTTCCCTTTGTATGGCTCAGGTGGTCTCAAGAATCGGATATTCGCTGCCGTTTGACCTACTACCTCTTTGTCTATGCCACGGACGGTGATAATTGTGACTGTGCCCTCCACCTCACCACCTACTATATTCAGCTGACTGGGACTTGCTGTTTGGACCTCAAATTCGATGTCGTCAGGGGCGAGAACTGTGACCGGGTGGGAAAACCCTAATAGGAGCCTCAAGTTTTTTCCCTCTACGTCGGCTCTATATCCTATTCCTATCACATGGAGTTTCCTTTCAAATCCCTGAGTGACCCCAAAGACAGCGTTTGCCACCAAGGAGCGAGTCAGTCCCTGGAGCGCCTTCCCTGCTCTATCGTCAGAACGAGGGTAAACCTCGACTCGACCGTCCTTAAGCTTAAGCTCCACTTTGCTGTTCAACTTTACGGTCAACTCACCCTTTGGTCCCCTGACCATAGCCCGATCTTTGTCTACGTTTAAACTCACTCCCTGGGGAATATCGACAGGTTTTTTGCCTATCCGCGACACTGAAATATCCTTTCTCGGGGTCCCCAAAAAGTCGGCGTGGGCACTGCGTGCATTTCTACTACCCCTTTCCGTGTGTAGTGACGAGTACGCGATGACAAAGCGCGGAGCGCACGAAGTGAGCGAAGAACTTTCTGGGGCGAAAAGTAATATCACCAGACAAAGCAGAGGACCTCCCCCCCCACTTTGGCCAATCTCGCCTCCCTGTCCGTCATCAGACCCTTAGAAGTGGACAGAATAGCTATTCCCAGTCCGTCTAAGACTCTGGGTATCTCTCTCCTTGTGACGTACTTTCTCAGCCCCGGCTTGCTAATCCTTTCAATTCCTCTTATTATGCTTTCGCCCTCGGAGTTGTACCTAAGATATATCCTCAAAACGCCCTGCTTCTTGTCCTCAGCGTAGATGTAATTTTCGATAAACTTATTATCTTTTAGTGTCCTGGCTATCTCTCTTTTCAGCTTGGACGCAGGCATGTCCACCCTCTTGTATCCAGCTCTCCAAGCGTTCCTTATGCGGGTCAACATATCGGCGATAGGGTCGGTCATAGACATAGAGATCGTCCTCTATTTGAGAAGTTCCGTTTAAGCTTAACTACCATGTTGACTATTTCTGAATCTGTCTACATAAACTTACCAGCTTGCTTTGGTAACTCCAGGGATTTCCCCCTCCAGGGCGAGTTCCCTGAAGCATATGCGGCATATCCTAAACTTCCTCATATAGCCCCTTGGCCTGCCGCATCTTATGCATCTGTTTCGATGCCGCGTGCTGAACTTGGGCTTTCTTTTTGCTTTGACCATGAAAGCCTTACTTGCCATAAGAAACCCTCTATTTTAAGCCCTAAAGGGCATTTTGAATTCTCTTAAGAGCTCGAACGCTTCCTCATCGATCCGAGCCGTGGTCACAATAGTAATATCCATACCGCGGATCTTATCTATCTTATCGTAGTCTATTTCGGGAAAGATGATCTGCTCTAATATTCCTATGGAGTAGTTTCCTCTTCCGTCTAAAGAGCCAGAAGACACACCTCTAAAGTCCCTTATCCTCGGCATAGTGAAAGTCAAAAGACGGTCCAGGAACTCATACATCCTATCTCCCCTTAAAGTCACTTTACATCCTATGTTCATGCCTTTTCTCAGCTTGAAATTGGATACTGACTTTTTGGATTTCCGTAGAATAGGCTTCTGACCGCTGATGATCGTCATATCTGCCACTGCTTTTTCTAAGGCTTTTGAATTTCCAATTGCCTCTCCCACGCCCATATTCAAGACAATCTTCTCTATACGGGGAACTTGCATTCTATTCTTGAAACCGAACCTTTCCATCAGAGCTGGAACTATCTTATTATCATAGAACTCTTTCAATCTTACTGACACAGTCTATACCCTCTCCTTTAGGCTGAACTGATCATCTCATCGCACTTTCTGCATACCCTTGCCCTCTTTCCACTGCTCAAAACCGAAACTCCGGGACTTACCCTACTGTCACACTTGGGGCACACCAACATCAGATTTGATACCTGCACAGATGCCTCTTTTTCCAATATTCCTCCCTGCTGAGTCCCTCTGGCTTTGGTGTGCCGCTTTATAAAGTTTACTCCTTCAACTATAGCTCTTCCTTTTTTGGGAAAGACCTTAAGGATAGTTCCTCTTTTACCTATATCTTCCCCTGCTATCACTTCGACCCTGTCGTCTTTTCTGATCTTAATCACCTTTGAAGACCTCCAGAATCCTTAGATGACCTCCGACGCCAAAGATATGATCCTCATATAGCGCTTCTCCCTGAGCTCTCTTGCAACAGGTCCAAATATTCTTGTTCCTCTCGGTTCCCCCTGACCGTCTATCAAAACAGCGGCGTTGTCGTCGAACCTTATATACGATCCGTCGTTCCTTCTTGTCTCTTTTCGGGTTCTAACCACCACAGCCCTCCCGACTTCTCCACTTTTGACTGTCCCGTCTGGTATGGCGTCCTTGACTACCACTACAACGACGTCTCCGACACGCGCATAGCGCTTTTTAGATCCTCCCAATACCCTTATGCACATGGCTGTCCTTGCACCGGTGTTATCCGCAATCCTTAATCTTGTGTACTCACGTATCATTCTTTGGGGCCCCGACAAAAAGACGCGCTATTTCGACTTTACGACAATATCTAGCAAGCGCCACCTTTTAGTCTTGCTCAAAGGTCGCGTTTCCATTACGCGTACAGTATCTCCAACTTTCGCTGAGTTTTCCTCATCGTGCACGTTCAGCTTTTTGCGACGCCTTATGACTTTCTCATAGACAGGATGCCTTATGGTCCTTTCTACCTCAACCATAATTGTCTTATCGGCTTTGTCGCCCAGTACTTTTCCTACTGCAGTTTTCCTGTGTCCTCGCTCCAAACTTTAGCCCTCCTCTCCCACGACAGGTTCAGATTCGGAGGATGAAGATGCAAGTTTCCTTATTCCCAGCTTATGCTCGTGGATAATAGTCGTAAGCCTTGCCACATCGCGTCTGACCTGTCTAATCCTTAAGGGGTTGTCCAGCTGTTTCGTCACTAACTGAAACTTCAAATTGGTAAGCTCCTCCTGAGAGTCTTGGAGTTGTCTTTCTGCCTCCTCCAAGGTCATATCTCTGATTTGGGAAGCTTTCATCAGTCCCATTCACCTCTTTCAACGAACTTAGTCTTAATAGGGAGCTTGTGGCCGGCAAGTCTTACTGCTTCTTTAGCTAATTCTCTGTCGACTCCTTCGATCTCAAACATAATTCTTCCGGGCTTTACCACGGCCACCCAGTGATCAGGCGATCCTTTGCCTTTTCCCATTCTTGTCTCAGCTGGCTTGACCGTCACAGGCTTATCGGGGAATATCCTTCTCCACACCTTGCCGCCCCTGCTCATATGCCTTGTTATGGCTACCCTTGCCGCCTCTATCTGGCGGTTGGTGACCCACCCCGGTTCTATGGCCTGGATCCCGTACTCTCCGAAGGAGATATTTACACCCCTTGACTCTTTACCCTTCATCCTGCCCCTTTGCTGCTTTCTCCATTTCACTCTTTTAGGCATTAACATATTTTAGTCCTTAAAGAATCACGAAGTGCCAAAGATCACTTCCAACAGAACTGATCTTAAAGCATTAAGAATCCCCGCTGCTTTCGGGAACTGGGGAGGGTTTTAAGATCTCACCGTGACATATCCATACCTTCACACCGGTGGTTCCCGATTTTGTAAATGCCGTGGATCTGGAGAAATCTATATCTGCCCTCAGCGTGTGGAGAGGGACCCTTCCCTCCAATTCCTGTTCCCTACGCGCTATCTCTATGTTCCCCAAACGCCCAGCGCATTCGATCCTGATCCCTTCGGCTCCCATACGCATAGCTGATAGAACAGCCCTTTTCATAGCCCTTTTCACAGACACCCTCTGTTCGAGCTGACGGGCTATGTTGTCTGCTACCAACTTTGCGTCTAACTCAGGCGACTTTATCTCCTGAATGGCTATATATATATCTTTGTCTGTGATGTGCCTAAGCTCATCCCGCAGCTTGTCCACCTCAGCCCCTTTCCTGCCTATCACGATCCCCGGCCTTGCGGTGTGAATGTTTATTGTGACTCTTTTAGGTGCCCTTTCGATCTCGATAGTCGAAATCCCCGCCCTTTGAAGTCTGCTCTGTACGTACTTTCTGAGCATTATATCTTCCTCAAGAAGATCTGCAAAGTTCCCCTCTTCTGACGGAAACCATCTGGACTTCCAGTCCTTAACTATCCCGAGTCTTAATCCTATAGGATTTGTCTTTTGTCCCAATGTGCATCTCCTTATAAAGCTAGTAGACAGGCCATCTCATCCCCTCCCCTATGCCCGACCCCAATAGATTTAATTGTGGGCTCAATCGGGGATTACTTCGGTTTTCCCTCCTAGCAATGAAATGACAAAAGGCAAGAGCAGGTCATAACTGAAGGTCTCACCAGTGAGCAGACTGTCAGTTTGAACCAAGGCCCAGAGTCTTCATCCCAGAGTGCAGCCAAGGGTCTGCGAAGCAATCTCACTATAGACTGCATTGGCCTGTATGTTATCTTCTTTTTTGGATTTCTATAATTTTGTCCAGACGATTTTGATCCGATACTTAATCAGCAACCTTATCTGATATTACCACAGTAATATGACTAGATCTTTTCCTTATTCTTGTTGACATTCCTCTGGCCCTTGGGCGTATCCTTTTGAGCGTTACGCCTGCGTCCACGTATGCTTCTTTAATTACAAGGTCTTCCAGATTCACGTCAACCTCCCTGTCGCTTTGCATGGCGTTTCCTATAGCACTCCTTATTACCTTCTCTATTAGTTTTGCTGCGCGTTTAGGTGAAAAGTGAAGGATGTTTAAAGCGTCCTCGACTCTTTCCCCGTGGACTAAGTCCATCACCTGTCTGACTTTTCTTGGTGATATGCGTATAAATCTTTCCTTGGCCTTTGCCTCCATCTGATATACCCTCACCGCCTAAACTGCAGTAGAAGGAGGCGTTGCCTCTCGTCCTTGTGTGTCGTCTACTTGCAGTTGCCTTTCGCTTTTGTTGTCCACTTGTTTATTTGAGGGACGTGGACCTTTCGGTTATTCTCCCTGTATGTCCCCGGTAGGTCCTTGTGGGAGCAAATTCCCCCAACTTATATCCAACCATACTCTCGGTTATATAAACAGGCATAAACTTATTACCATTGTACACTCCAAGGGTATGTCCCACAAAGTCAGGAGATATAGTGGATCTTCTGGACCACGTTTTGATAACTCTTTTTGCTCCTGTCCTGTTCATTTCATCTATCTTCTTTTTCAGGCTGTCATCTATAAAGGGACCCTTTTTAACCGATCTGGGCATAATCTATTTCCTTCTCCTAACGATAAGATCATCTGACTTCTTGTTAGGTTTTCTTGTTTTATAACCCTTGGTAGGTTTACCCCACGGCGTCATCGGAGGACGCCCTCCTTTGCTCTTACCTTCGCCTCCTCCTTGGGGATGATCTATGGGGTTCATGGCCGCACCCCTGACTTTGGGCCGCTTTCCGAGCCAGCGCGACCTTCCAGCCTTGCCAACGGTAATAATCTCGTGATCTAGGTTGCCGACCTGTCCCACAGTTGCATAGCACGTTACATCCACCACCCTTATTTCTCCGGAAGGCAGCTTCAGGTGCGCCCATCTTCCCTCTTTAGCCATCAATTGAACCTGTGACCCTGCCCCCCTTGCTATCTGTCCTCCTTTGCCCCTTGCTAGTTCAATGTTGTGAAGTGCCATTCCCAGGGGGATGTTCTGTAGAGGTAGGGCGTTTCCCGGGCTTAGTGGAGCGTCAGGGCCCGACATTATCCTATCTCCTACCTTCAACCCTAAGGGGGCCAGGATATATCTTTTCTCTCCATCAGCATACGCTAAGAGGGCTATCCTTGCCGAGCGATTCGGATCGTATTCAATCGCCTGCACACAAGCAGGAACTCCGTCCTTATCCCTTTTGAAATCTATAATCCGATAGTGCCTTTTGTGGCCTCCTCCTCTCCTCCTCATAGTTATCTTGCCCCTGTTGTTCCTGCCTGCTGAACTCTTCAAGGGCGAACATAGCCGTCTTTCTGGATTAGTCTTTGTGATTTCCTCAAAGGAAGATACAGTTGCCCACCTCTGTGTCGGTGTTGTTGGCCTTAAAGTTTTGATTGCCAATTTATACTCCTCCAAAAATTTCTATAGTATTTCCGCCTTGGAGCGTCACTATGGCCTTTTTCCAATTCGGTCTCCTGCCTTCGGACCTCATCCCTAACCTCTTCAACTTCCCTCTCATAGACATAGTCCTGACTCTTGTCACTTTCACATCGAATATCTCTTCCACCGCCTGTTTGATCTGTAGCTTATTTGCTTTTTTGTCCACTTCGAACAGATATTTATTCTCTTCCGTCCTCAGCGCCGTCCCCTTCTCTGTTATCAGAGGGCGACGAATTACCCATCTCAGATCGTTCATCAGATAGGATCTCCCGTAGCTTTTCAAGTCCCTTTTGTGTAAATACTACTAAATCGGCCTGTAAGACATCCCACGTGCAGAGGCTATCTGCCTGTTTTAGTTTCAAGCCCTGTATGTTCCTGCAGGACTTTACCAACTCAGAAGAGGCCATATCCTCCAGGAGGAGCACCTTTTGACGCTCAGAAAGCCCCATAGCATTCAACAACCCTATCACTATCTTCGTCTTGGGCCCGGAAAGCACAATATCCTCTATGATCGAGATCTTGTCCTCCTGGACTTTCAGCGACAGGGCTGACTTGAGGGCCAGCCTTCTGACCTTCTTTGGTACTCTTTGTCTGTATGACCGTGGGCCAGGCCCGAAGATAGTCCCTCCGCCTACACGGATCGGAGACCTTGCGCTGCCTGTCCTTGCCCTTCCTGTGCCTTTCTGTTTGTAGAGCTTCCTGCCTGAAGCGGTTACTCTTGCCCTGTTCTTCGTGGACGCTGTCCCCTGCCTTTGATTGGCAAGATAGGCTACCACAGACTGATAGATAGCTGGCTCTGAGGCCTTTATGTTAAAGATGCCATCTGAGACCTCGGCGGTTCCCGAAAGAGTCCCGTCTTTAGTGTAAGTTTTTATTTCTGCCATGTCGGCTCTCGATCTAACTCTATTTCCTTATAGAGACGTAACTGTTTCTGGCCCCCGGCACAGCGCCAGAAAGAAAGAGCAGATTCGTCCCTTCATCCACCCCAATAACCTCTAAATTCTTCACAGTCACCTTTTGGTTTCCCATTCTCCCGGGCATCCTTGTGCCTTTAAAAACTCTCGCCGGGAAGGAACTTCCGCCTACAGATCCTGGCGCCCTCCATCTGTCCGATTGACCGTGAGTTTTAGGACCTCCTTTGAATCCATGTCTCTTGACAACTCCTGCAAATCCCTTGCCCTTGGAAGTCCCTGTCACCTTTACCTTATCTCCAGCCTTGAAGATGTCCACCTTCAGTTCTCCTCCGACATCGTACTTATCCCCGTCCTCAATCGGGAACTCCTGAAGGACTCTCAAAGGATCAAGACGAGCTGCACGGAAGATGCCGTTCAAAGGCTTATTTACCTTCCTTTCGGGTATCTTCTCAAAACCCAGTTGTACAGCATCATATCCATCCCTTTTTGCATTCTTGACCTGAACCACATAGCAGGGACCCGCCCGGATAACGGTTATGGGCACGAGGTTACCCTTTAAATCGAATATCTGAGTCATCCCGATCTTTTTCCCTATGATGCCGTTCATTCATCCTCCGTAATATCAGTTGATCACCTTAATACCTATGTCCACACCTGCAGGAAGGTCCAGCTTCATCAAGGCATCCACAGTCTGAGGTGTGGAGTCGTAGATGTCGATCAATCTTTTGTGCACCTTGATCTCAAACTGCTCGCGGGACTTTTTATCTATATGAGGACTCCTTAGTACGGTGTAAAGGGTCCTCTTTGTGGGAAGCGGAATGGGGCCCGCAAGCGTAGAACCGCTCCTTTTTACCGTCCTTGCTATCTCATCAGCCGAACGATCCAGGGTCACATGATCGTAAGCCTTAAGCCTTATCCGTATCTTCTGAGTGGGCACTCGGATCTCCTTACTCTAAAACCTTTGTTACCACGCCTGCGCCTATGGTTCTCCCGCCCTCGCGGATAGCAAACCTGAGTTCCTGCTCCATAGCGATGGGCTTCTCCTCCAGATCCACAGACATCGTGACGTCGTCTCCGGGCATGATCATCTCAACACCCTCAGGGAGCTGGACAACTCCTGTCACATCGGTTGTTCTGAAGTAGAACTGCGGGCGGTATCCGGAAAAGAAGGGCTTTTCCCTTCCACCTTCTTTTGCGTTCAATATGTACACCGAAGCTTCGAAACTCGTGTGAGGTGTTATGCTTCCCGGATCCGCGATCACCATACCTCTTTCTAGTTCTTCCTTATCCACGCCCCTTAAAAGGAGACCGACGTTATCTCCGGCGATGCCTTGATCCAGAATCTTTCTGAACATCTCTACACCCGTCACTACCGATTTTCTCGTCTCCCTCAGCCCTACAATTTCCACCTCATCTTGAACATTAATCGTGCCTCTTTCTACCCTCCCTGTTCCGACAGTTCCCCTACCTGTGATGCTGAAGACATCCTCAACAGGCATCAAGAATGGTAGATCCACGTCCCTTTCTGGAACCGGGATATATTCATCCACAGCAGCCAACAGCTCGTCTATACACTGTGTATTCTCGTTGTCCTCTTCCGCCTCCACGGCCAAAAGCGCAGAGCCTCTTATCACGGGGATCTCGTCTCCTGGAAACTCGTACTCGCTCAAAAGTTCCCTTGTCTCCAGTTCCACCAGCTCTAAAAGGTCAGGATCATCGACCATATCTACCTTATTGAGGAACACTACGATATACGGCACGTTCACCTGGCGTGCCAGAAGGATATGCTCCCTTGTCTGAATCATGGGCCCATCTGCTGCTGATACGACCACGACAGCTCCGTCCATTTGAGCGGCACCCGTGATCATGTTCTTGATATAATCCCTGTGGCCAGGACAGTCAACGTGGGCATAGTGCCTCTTTTCTGTCTGGTACTCCACGTGGGAAATCGCGATAGTGATGCCTCTTTCCTTCTCCTCCGGAGCCTTGTCAATCTCTTCGAAGGGGGTGTAATCGGCAAGTCCCTTTCTGGCCAAGACCTTCGTTATAGCAGCCGTTAAGGTCGTCTTTCCGTGGTCTATGTGGCCGATTGTGCCGATGTTCAGATGGGGCTTTGTCCTTTCAAACGTTTCCTTTGCCATCCTTAACCCTCCTTAAGGAAGTAGCCAATAGTCAGCAGACTGGGACACCAGGTCTCCTCCCTGCATGCTGTCTACCTGTCTTTACCTTCGCTTAGCCTGCTTGCTGTCTACTGTTCTGTTTCCTTGTCCTTTATTGTTTTCAAACTTCTGTTCTAGTCGCCGACAGATTCCACGATTGAATCTATCGGGGATCGGGTACTATACTGCTACACCGTGAATTGTGGCTATGATTTCCTCTGCTATATCTTTGGGAACTTCCTGATACTTTGAAAATTCCATAGAATAGATAGCCCGTCCCTGTGTGAGTGATCTGAGACTGGTGGTATAGCCAAACATCTCGGATAGCGGAACAACAGCGCTTATGATCTGAGCATCTTGTCTCGGTATTATACCTAGGATGTTGCCTCTCCTTGAATTTAAGTCCCCCAGGACCCCACCCAGGTACTGTTCAGGCACTACCACTTCCACATCCATTACGGGCTCTAAAAGATACGGATCTGCCCGTTTGACAGCATCTTTAAAAGCCATGCTCGCCGCTATCTTGAACGCCACCTCTGACGAATCCACCTCATGATAGGAGCCATCGTGCAGCGTAACCCTGACATCCTCCACCGGGTACCCCGCAAGCACACCTCCTGTCATCGCCTCTCTGACGCCCTCTCTAACAGGCGGGATATATTCCTTAGGAATAGTACCCCCTCTGATCTTATTTTCGAATATCAAACCGCTTCCCGATTCGACCGGACCCACCTCAAGATGTACGTGCCCGTATTGGCCTCTTCCACCCGTCTGACGGACGAACCTGCCCTCGCTTTTAACAGTTTCTCTTATAGATTCCTTATATGCAACTTGAGGTTTTCCTATGTTGGCTCCCACCTTGAACTCTCTTAGGAGGCGATCTACGATAATTTCTAATTGCAGCTCGCCCATCCCTCGGATGATGGTCTGTCCTGTTTCTTCATCTAACTCTACCTTCAGAGCCGGATCTTCAGCCGTAAACTTGGCCAGGGAAACCCCCATTTGATCCTGATCCGCCCTGGTCTTCGGTTCTATTGCCACAGACACAAGAGGCTCGGCAAATTGTATGGATTCCAATATGATAGGGTGATCCTCAGAGCACAGGGTCTCGCCTGTGCTTGTGTTCTTAAGACCTACAGCTGCAACTATGTCCCCCACGTGAATCTCTTCTATGGCCTTTCTCTTATTGGCGTGCATCTGAAGCACCCGTCCGATCCTCTCCTTTTTCCCTGTATTGGCATTGAGTACCGAAGATCTTGCCTTCAAGAGGCCAGAGTAGACTCTAAAAAACGTCAAAGTACCCACATGTGGATCCGTTTGAACCTTGAAAGCCAGAGCAGAGAAAGGTTCTTCTTCAGATGGACCTCTGACCTCCTGCTGACCTGTATAGGGATTAAGCCCCTTAACAGATGGTATATCCGAAGGCGAGGGAAGGTAGTCCAGCACGGCGTCTAGGAGCCTGTGCATTCCCTTGTTCCTTTTGGCCGAGCCGCATAAGACGGGAACAACCCGAATCTCTATAGTGGCCCTCCTCAGGGCCTCTCTTATCTCTCTGGGGTTTATTTCGTCTCCATCAAGAAACTTTTCCAGAAGGTGATCGTCGCATTCTGCTACTGTCTCCATGAGCCTTGCGCGGTAGAAGAGCGCTTCATCCATAAGATCGGAGGGGATCTCGTTTTCCGTATAGACAGCGTCCAGGTTCTCTTCATTGTAAGTTATGGCTTTCATCGTCACAAGATCTAAAAGCCCCGTAAACATATCCCCTGCGCCTATCGGGACCTGAACCGGAACGAACTTTGCTCCCAACCTTTGGCTCATCATATCCGTAACTCTGAAGAAATCAGCTCCTGTCCGATCCATCTTATTCACAAAAGCGATCCTCGGAACGCTGTACTTATCTGCCTGGCGCCACACTGTCTCAGACTGCGGCTCAACGCCTCCCACGGCGCAGAATATCGCTATAGCTCCGTCCAGCACCCTAAGAGAACGCTCCACCTCAGTGGTAAAATCCACATGACCTGGAGTGTCAATAATATTTATCCTGTGTTCTCTCCAAAAACACGTGGTCGCAGCCGAAGTGATGGTTATACCGCGTTCTCTCTCCTGATCCATCCAATCCGTCACAGTCGTCCCCTCGTCCACCTCACCTATGCGATGCGTCCGGCCCGTATAGAACAAAATCCGTTCGGTAGTCGTAGTTTTTCCCGCATCTATATGTGCCATTATGCCTATATTACGCGTATTATATAAAAAGCAATCTTTTGACATAGTCTACATCTATCTCAAAGTGTAAAGTGTTCAAACTTGCTGTATCGGACCTACAATCTATAATGAGCAAATGCCCTGTTGGCTTCTGCCATTCTATGGATTTCTTCTCTCCTTCTCATTGACGCCCCTTCGCCTTTGGAAGCGGCCATAAGCTCCGCGGCTAACCGTTCTACCATAGTCTTTTCTGGGCGCTCCTTAGCGTAGGTGATCAGCCATCTTATCGAAAGGGCTGTTTTCCTGTCGGGTGAGAGCTCCATAGGAATCTGATATGTCTGTCCTCCCACCCTTCGGGATCTTACTTCTATTGCAGGCTTGACGTTCTCCACGGCCTTTTGAAAGACCTCTAATCCATTTTGATCTGTTCCCCGTTCGATAATATCCAAAGCACTGTACAGAATTCTTTCTGCTCGGCTCCTCTTGCCTTTCCGCAAAATACAATTGACAAAACGCGTCACCAAGACGCTGCCCCACTTGGGGTCAGGTGAGAGTTCTTTTTTTTCAGGTCTTTTCCTTCTCGCCATCAGATTCTCCTTGTGAGGTCGCTTGACTTTGCTGGCAATATGGTGTGGCACATTGCGCAACAAAGACAAGCCTCCAATAGACAGGAACGCTCAAAGGCAGCACTCTTAAGTTCAGCTGGGCTTCTTTGTGCCATATTTGGATCTCCCCTGCTTCCTGTCAGTAACGCCCATAGTATCCAGAACCCCACGTACTATGTGATACCTCACACCCGCAAGATCCTTAACGTGTCCGCCTCTTATAAGAACAATAGAGTGTTCCTGAAGATTATGACCTTCGCCTGGTATATAAGCTGTCACCTCGATACCGTTAGTCAACCGTACCCTTGCTGTCTTCCTCAGTGCAGAGTTCGGTTTTCTAGGAGTTGACACCCTTACCTGAACGCACACACCTCTTTTTTGAGGCGATCCACCAAGTGCTGGTGTGGACGTCTTGTTGGAGGCCTTCTTGCGCCCCTTTCTGATCAATTGATTTATAGTGGGCAAACCTAACTCCCTTCTTAAAGACAGTAGGTAGTAGACAGGGCACCGCTTCCCCCTCCCCATTTACTGTCTCCTGTCTTTATGCTGCTTGCCGATTACTATCGGGTACGGAGAAAGGGGATTGCCTGTATGCTGTCTATTGTTTGCTGTCTACTTGTTTATGCTATCCACTTATTTTCAGTCGTTTATCGTCAATAGTTCTGGCTGTTTGTCCTTCCCTTCGTCGCCAAGAACCTCTGCCTCCGGAACTGTCGTCTCATCTTCTTGGGCAGGTTCGCCGTCAGGCTCTGTCAGGGCCTCTATCTCTATTCCTTCGCCTTCTGCGGCTCTGTAGTACGCGCTTCGGTAATGTGGGGACCCGGTCCCGGCAGGGATCAGGTGTCCGATGATCACGTTTTCCTTGAGTCCTAAAAGTTTATCCACCTTGCCCTGGATCGCAGCTTCGGTCAGTACTCTGGTCGTCTCCTGGAACGAGGCAGCCGAAATGAAGCTGTCAGTCCTCAAAGATGCCTTAGTTATCCCGAATAAAATAGGCTCAAATGTCGCCGGCTCTCCGCCTTCTTCCCCCACCTTGTTATTTTCATCTGCGAATTTGAATCTATCGACCTCATCACCTTCCAAAAATTCTGTATCGCCGGGATCTATCACCCTGACCTTTTGAAGCATCTGACGCACGATCACTTCTACATGCTTATCGTCTATCTTCACGCCCTGGATCCTATAGACTGCCTGGATCTCGTTCACCAGATATTCCTGAACCTTATATATGCCTTGAATACTTAAGATATCGTGGGGATTTATTGGGCCTTCGTTGAGTCCTTCTCCTGCTGTAACCCTGTCTTCTTCTCTCACCTTGAGGTGTTTGCCATAGGGGATCACATATTTTCTGTCTTCGCCGTCATCTCCTACCACGATTAGCTCTCTGGAGCCCCCTACCATTTCGCCCAACTTTACAATACCATCTATTTCGGTCACGACGGCAGGGTTCTTGGGTTTTCTGGCTTCAAATAGCTCGGCTACCCTTGGGAGTCCCCCAGTAATATCTCTCGTCTTACTCCTTTCCCTGGGTATTTTGACCAGAAGACTTCCGGCAGAAACCTCCTGTTCATCGTGCACGAACAGATGGGCGCCCACAGGGATGATGTAGTTTCTGATCCTGTTGCTATTTTCGTCTATTATTTCGATTCTGGGACTCAGGGATCTATCTCTTTGCTCTATGATCACTCTTTCCTTCAGACCCGACGTCTCATCCAATTCCTCGCGGAAGGTCACGTTCTCCACTATATCGGCGAACATGGCTTTCCCCTTAACGTCTGTCAGGATAATATTGTTGTACGGATCCCATTCATACAGGAGCTGATTTTCCTTTACAGAATCCCCGTCCTTCACCTTCAAAAGCGCGCCGTAGGCAATATCATGTCTTTCTCTCGGTCGCTTATAGTCGTCCAGGATCTCTATCTCTCCTTTGCGACTCAAAACCCTCAGGCCTTCTCCTTCTTCTTGGCTTAAGTACTCTACGCATTCAATATCCTTAAACCCTATAGTCCCTTCCCTTTTTGTCTCTATCTTCGATTGTTCGGCGATCCTGCTGGCCGTTCCGCCGATGTGGAACGTCCTCAGCGTCAACTGTGTCCCCGGTTCTCCTATGCTTTGAGCCGCTATTACCCCAACTGCATCGCCTATTTCGACGGGCCTGGCTGTGGCCAGGTTTCTCCCATAGCACTTGACACATACACCTCTTCTGGACTCGCATGTAAGGACAGAGCGAATGTGCACCGACTCTATCCCGGCGTCCGAGATGGAAGCTGCGATTTCCTCATCTACAAGCTCATCGGCAGAGGCGATCAGTTCATCTGTGGATGGGTCATAGACATCGTACAAAAGCGTCCTGCCGACGATGCGGTCTGAAAGAGGTTCTACAACTTCTTCCCCTTCCTTTAGTTCTACAATTTCGATACCAAGTATAGTATTGCAGCCTTCCGCCGTGACGACAATATCTTGAGCCACATCCACCATCTTTCTGGTCAGATACCCAGCCTCTGCAGTCTTTAAGGCTGTATCTGCAAGTCCCTTTCTGGCACCGTGAGTGGAGATAAAATACTCCAGCACAGATAGTCCCTCTTTGAAATTTGCTATAATAGGGGTCTCGATAATCTCACCAACTGCTCCTGTGACCTTTCTTTGAGGCTTTGTCATTGGACCCCTCATTCCGCCCAACTGATTGATCTGCTCGCTGCTGCCCCTTGCTCCCGAATCCCACATCATATACACAGGATTGAACCCCTCATCTATCTCTTGAAGAGCCTCAACCATAGCCTGAGATACGTCGGTGGTAGTGTGCTGCCAGACATCAATTGTCTTATTATATCTCTCACCGTCTGTGATGATGCCTCTTGAATACTGATCCTGTATGGTCTTAACCTCTGAAAGCGCCGCATCTATGAGCTTATCCTTAACCTCCGGAATCACAACATCGTCTATGCCTATGGTCACCCCTGATTTGGTCACATAGTTAAATCCCAGATCCTTGAGCCTGTCCGCAAATAGGGCGGTCTGTTGACCTCCATACTTTCGGTAGATCTGGGATGTGACTTCCGTGACCTTGCTGTTATTCACAAGCTCGTTTACGAACTGATAACCCTGAGGCAGGATCTCGTTGAAGATAATCCTACCCACAGTGGTCTCCAAAAGCTCTCCATCTATCCTTACTTTGATCTCGCTGTTTAGAGCGATCTTCCCGTGGCTATGAGCTGCCAGGGCCTCGTCCTTATCTGAGAACACTTTCCCTTCGCCCAGATCCTTAGGCCTAACCTTCGTCAGATAGTAGCATCCCAAAGCTATATCCTGGGGCTTGTCTATCACAACTGGAGAACCGTCCGAAGGCTTCAACAGGTTATTCGACGAAAGCATCAGAACTTTCGCCTCTGTCTGTGATTCAAAAGACAGGGGCACGTGCACCGCCATCTGATCTCCGTCGAAGTCAGCGTTAAACGCCGCACATACTAAAGGATGGATTTTGATAGCCTTCCCTTCAACCAGCACGGGCTGAAACGCCTGAATTCCAAGTCTGTGTAGAGTAGGAGCCCTGTTTAGGAGCACGCAGTGCTCGGCTATGATCTCCTCTAAAATATCCCATACTTCGGACTTTTCCTGCTCGACCATCTTCTTGGCGCTCTTGACTGTCTGGACCAAGCCCTTCTCCTGGAGTCTCTTGATGATAAAGGGCTTAAAGAGTTCCACCGCCATGCTCTTGGGCAGACCGCATTGATGCAGCTTCATTTCTGGCCCTACTACGATCACAGACCTTCCGGAATAATCAACTCTCTTTCCCAGAAGGTTCTGTCTGAATCTGCCCTGTTTGCCCTTCAAAAGATCAGAAAGGGATTTTAAGGGTCTGTTGCCATTGCCCCTTACGGCTTTTGATCTTCTCCCATTGTCAAAGAGGGTATCCACAGCTTCCTGGAGCATCCTCTTTTCGTTTCTCAGGATCACTTCGGGGGCCTTAATCTCTATCAGCTTCTTCAGGCGGTTGTTTCTATTGATCACACGCTTGTACAGATCGTTTAGATCAGAAGTTGCAAATCTTCCACCATCTAGTGGAACCAGCGGCCTCAAATCCGGCGGAATAACCGGTATCGCGTCCATAATCATCCACTCTGGTCTATTATTGGACTGCCTGAATGCCTCTACTACTTTCAGTCTCTTTAGGGCATCCTGCTTCCTCTGCACAGAGGTCTCCATTCTGGCCTGAGTCCGCAAGCTGGCCGAAAGTTCCTCTATATCTATTTTTTGGAGGACTTTCTTCACGGCGGGCGCCCCTATACCCACCTCGAAGTGACACCTTTGTTCCTCCAGGTCGATCACCTCATCCTCAGAAAGGAGATCCTTTTCATTTATCGGGGCATCTCCTTTGTCGATCACTACGTACGACTCGTAGTAAAGGATCCTTTCCAAATTTCGTACTGAAATATCCAGAAGATAGCTCATCCTGGAGGGGAGAGATTTGAAATACCATATATGAGATACAGGAACAGCCAACTTGACATGCCCGAGCCTTTCTCTTCTGACCTTACTCTGAGTTACTTCCACCCCGCACCTGTCGCATATGACGCCTTTGTACCTTATCCTCTTGTACTTTCCGCAGTGGCACTCCCAATCTTTTACAGGTCCGAATATCCGCTCGCAAAAGAGTCCATCTCTTTCGGGCTTGAACGAACGGTAGTTGATAGTCTCGGGTTTGGCCACCTCTCCATGTGACCACTTCAATATACTCTCAGGAGACGCCAACTGAACCCTAATACAATTAAAATCCCTGGACTTCCTTAGCATAGAATCGATCACTTAAGATACCCCCTAAATAAGTACGTAGTAGACAGCGCACGTCCTCAATTGTTCACTGAGTACTCTCTACTCTTGTAAAGCTTCGCCGTTTTCCAGACGGATATCTAAACCTAAACTCTGAAGTTCCTTTATCAAAACGTTAAACGACTCCGGTATCCCCGGCTCAGGAGAGTTTTCACCCTTGACTATGGCCTCGTAGATTTTGGATCTTCCCGCCACATCGTCCGACTTGACTGTCAGCATTTCCTGTAAAAGATGGGCCGCGCCGTAAGCCTCCAGAGCCCAGACCTCCATCTCTCCAATGCGCTGACCGCCAAACTGAGCTTTCCCTCCCAGTGGCTGCTGAGTTACGAGTGAATACGGACCGATAGATCGTGCGTGTATCTTATCTGCCACAAGGTGTGAGAGCTTCATCATATAAAGATAGCCAACTGTAACCTCTTTGTCAAAGGGCTCTCCTGTTCTTCCCTCGAAAAGGACAGTCTTTCCGCTTTCAGGGAGTCCCGCCTCCTTCAGAGTCGCTTTGACTTCATCCAAAGTTGCCCCGTCGAATACAGGAGTCGCTACATACCTGTTCAGCTCTTTTGCCGCCCACCCCAAGTGAGTCTCTAATATTTGGCCCAAGTTCATCCTACCTGGAACTCCGAGGGGATTTAGTATAACATCCACTGGCGTTCCATTCGGAAGATAGGGCATATCCTCCTCGGGCACGATCTTAGACACGACCCCTTTATTCCCGTGTCTTCCTGCCATCTTATCCCCTACCGAGAGTCTCCGCTTCCTTGCCACGTAAACCTTTATAAGCTGCACAATCCCTGGGGGAAGCTCATCTCCCCTTGTGATCTTATCTATGTTGTGGTCCAAACGTTCCTTCACTGACTCGATCTCGTCTTGGGCAATCTTTATCAATTGCTCTACGATCCGATTTACTTCATCGTCAGCCGTCCATCCATCCTCTGGCCGAGCTCGGTCAAAATCGATGCTTTTGAGTAGCTTTTCAGTAAAAACCCGACCTTTATTGACCACCACAGAGTCATCTTCCTTGTTCCAAAGAGTCCTAGATCTTCTGTGTTGCAGGAGTCCTCTTATCTGTTCATCCCTCAACGATTTGATGTTTTTTATCATACTTTCTGCTTCTACTCTCAGCCCCTCTATCTTTTCTTTATCCACCTTTTTAGTGTTTTCATCTCTTTCCTTCCTTGAAAAGACTACTCTTCCCATAACCACGCCGTCCATTCCTGCAGGAGCTCTCAGTGAAGCATCTCTTACGTCCCCCGCCTTCTCACCGAAGATAGCCCTTAAGAGTCTTTCCTCGGGTGAAAGCTCAGTTTCACCTTTTGGGGTAACTTTCCCCACCAAGATATCGTTTGGGCCTACTTCTGCCCCAACACGAATGATCCCGCTTTCATCCAGATTTCTGACGAACTGTTCGTTTACGTTGGGGATCTCTCTTGTTATTTCCTCCACGCCCCTTTTTGTATCCCGCACCTGAATCTCGAACTCTTCAATATGTATAGAAGTAAACACATCCTCTTTTAACAGCCTTTCGCTTACCAATATAGCGTCCTCGAAATTACATCCGCTCCAGGACATAAAAGCCACCAGGACGTTTGCTCCAAGCGCAAGGTCTCCTCTGTCTGTGGATGGACCGTCCGCTAAAACGTCTCCCTTTTGCACCTTATCCTTTACTCTTACGATGGGCCTTTGATTTACACAGCAGTCGTGATTAGACCTTTTGAACTTAGTCAGGTGGTATCTATCGCAATCGGAGAACCCCAATGAGGACGATTCGTCTTTACCTGATTTATCTTTCTTTACCGTGATCCTATCTGCCGTCACCTCTATTACCTGTCCGGAGTTTTTGGCCATAATCATAACTCCGGAGTCCATCGCAGTCTTGCGCTCGATTCCTGTGCCTACGTATGGAGCATGCGTCTTCAAAAGAGGGACGCCCTGACGCTGCATATTCGACCCCATTAAGGCTCTATTTGCATCGTCGTGCTCCAAGAAGGGGATCAGTGCTGCAGCCACGCTTACCAACTGCTTGGGGGACACGTCCATATAGTCTATCTCTTTTGGATACACGATGGGGAAATCTCCTCTCTTTCTGGCCTTAACCAAAGAATCAGAAAACCTCCCGTTTTTATCTAATTTCGAATTAGCCTGAGCTATAGTGTACCTATCCTCGGTATCTGCAGACAGATACTCTATCTTTGAGGTCACTTTTCCGTTTTTCACCACCCTGTAGGGAGTCTCCAAGAACCCGAGCGAGTTTACCCTTGTATAGGTGCTCAACGAGGCAATAAGACCGATGTTAGGACCCTCTGGCGTCTCTATAGGACATATCCTCCCGTAGTGGGTGTGATGCACGTCCCTGACCTCAAATCCTGCTCGATCCTTTGTCAAGCCTCCCGGTCCAAGAGCCGAAAGTCTCCTTTTGTGCGTCAACTCATCCAAAGGATTTATCTGCGCCATAAACTGAGAAAGCTGGCCGCTTCCGAAGAACGACATTATGCCTGTCGAGACTGTCCTTGCATTCACAAGTGCTTGAGGCGTTAGAGAATCGCTGTCTCTTAAGCTCATTCGCTCTCTTATAGTCTTTGCCATTCTGGAGAGCCCAGCTGAAAACTGTTTTGATGCGAGTTCTCCGACCGATCTCACCCTCCGATTGCCCAGATGATCTATATCGTCTGTGTAGCCGCCGCCCCTGTGAAGCTCCGAGAGATAGCCTATGATGCTGATAAAATCCTTCTTATGAAGAACTGTGCTTTTGAGGGGTATGTCCAGTTGCAGACGCTGATTTATCCTGTAGCGCCCCACTTCTCCAAGGTTATAGCGCTTAGGGTTAAAAAATAGCTTCTCCAAGTGACTTTTAGCTGTCTCAACGTTAGGAGGATCACCCGGCCTCAGAAGGCTATATATCCTAGACAAGGCCTCCTCTTGGCTGTCGCACGTATCCTTATTTAACGTATTCTTTATGACCCCATTTTCTACCTCTTCTGGATCCATACTGACGACTTCTATACGCTTGATACCGGACTTTTGGAGAGACATTACGGAATTCTCTGTTACAACCTCGAATTCTTGAAGAGTAAGCTCCCCGTTCGACTCGTCCACGATATCCTCAAGGCAGATATGCCCGATTATGTCTTCATCTACAGTCCTTCTTTGGCTGGAGAGCACCTGAACTTCCTTTACCCCGACGCTTTTGATAATCTCAAGGTGCTCTGTATCCAGCTTTGTGAGCCAGTCTATCAGGACCTCTCCGGAATCCTTGTCTAATATCTCATCCATCAAGATTTGGTTCGCCAAATTCTTATCTATCTTCTTTGACTTCCTTGATCCATGGAACACAGCAAGGATGTGACCCTCAGTGGGGAATCCTAAAGCCCTCAGAAGGACTGTTACGGGGATCTTTCTTTTTCGTTCGATCTGGACATACATAAGGTCGTTTATGTCCATGCTGAACTCGAACCATGTGCCTCTGTCGGGTATAACCCTCGCTGAGTAGAGGTTCTTTCCGTTGGGGTGAGTCGTTTCGTCGAAGAAGCAGCCGGGAGATCGATGAAGCTGACTTACTATCACCTTTTCGACCCCATTGATTACAAACGTCCCGTTTTGGGTCATTAGTGGAAGCTCACCTAAAAAGACAGATTGTTCTATAATATCCTTTATCTTTTCCTTATCCTGACGGTCCCTGGAAATAAGCCTCAAAGTCGCCTTCAGGGGCGCTGCATAGGTCGAATCTCTTTCCTGGCACTCCTTGATGCTGTATTTGGGTTTGCCCATAGAGTAGTTGACAAACTCCAAAGTATATGCATTGTGAATATCGGAGATCGGGAAAATACCCCTGAATACCGACTGAAGGCCCTTATTTTCTCTCTTTTCAGGCGGTACATCAGCTTGAAGAAACAAATCATAAGAATTGATCTGGATATCCAAAAGATCGGGTAATTCGATAATCTCAGGCGTCTTGGCGTAGGACTTACGCGCTATAATTCCTATCTCGTCCAAATCAGCTCACGCTCCTTAAGTTAGAAAATGACGAACCATAAACGAACGTTAAGGGCTTCAAGGGCCAGCCCTTTTCACCGTTCACATCTTTAGAGGCAGAAGGCATTTCTAACTGATACTTGACTTTTTAGATTCCTACTTTATCTCAACTGTAGCGCCGACCTCTTCGAGTTTGGCCTTAATATCTTCGACTTCTTCTTTGGATGCGCCTTCCTTAACGGAGTTAGGGGCACCATCCACCAGAGCCTTAGCCTCCTTGAGTCCTAAATCTGTCAGCGATCTTACCACCTTTATAACCTGAATCTTCTTTTCTCCGACCTCGGTCAGGATCGCATCGAACTCTGTCTGTTCCTCCTCCTGGGGAGCCTCAGCCTCTGCACTGGGAGCAGCGGCTCCAGACAATACGCCGGGAGCAATCGCAGTTACGCCGAACTCGTCCTCCAAAGACTTCACAAGGTCTGTCAACTCCAAGACTGATAACTCCTTGATAGATTTGATAATTTCTTCAACGCCGCTCTTGCTTTTAACAGCCATATTTACTACCCTCCAATTCTACTGTCGTTAAGCAAATGTATAATTATCATCCCGATTTATCTTCTTCTTGTCTTTTCTTGGCTACAGCATCCAAGGTGCGCACTAATTTTGAGGAGATCCCAGCCAAAGCCCAGACTAATCTGAAGATCGGAGACTGCACCCCTTGGACCACCTTGGCTAAAATCTCATCCTTTGGCAAAACCTTCGACAGAGCATCTATTTGATCCACATTGAAGAAGCTTCCCTCTACAAGTCCGCTCTTGATAGTTGGCTTTCCGGTGTCCGTGGCAAACTTTTTTAACAGTCTTGCAGGTGCCACAGGGTCACCTTCTGTATAAGCAATAGCAATAGGGCCTGTTAAGAATTCTTTTAACTGGGGAAGCCCTGCCTTATCTGCCGCAAGCCTCGTCAGAGAATCCTTTACGACCCGATAAGAGATTGAGGATTCCTTCAACGTCCTCCTCATGTCCGTCATAGACTGTACATTTATGCCCGTAAAGTCCGTCAGGAATATGCCGCTGGACGAAGAAAGAATATTCGTCAGCTCTTCCACAATCGCTTCTTTTTCAGGTGCAGGCATGATCTTTTATCCTTGCCACTTATCCGTGAGAATAGACAGCATACAGAGAAGGGAGGAGATACCCCTGTCTACCCCCGATTGAATCTATCGGGGGTTACTTATCATCTGTCAAGAATCCCCACGCTCCGTGTGCATCCCCACACTCTGTGTGCGGAATCTTATCTTTACCGAGTGATCTTTTGATATCATAGCTAATAATTGCGAATTCTCTGCGGGTTGAGATTATCAGGGGATTTACGATAGCTTTCTCTTTTTCTTAATACAATTTCCCCGCTGAGACCTGCCCGAGCACCTCCCAGGATAAGAGATTCGAACGGTTCTCCCTCATCTTGGAAGTAGCTTCAATCCAAAGCATGATCCGTTTACATTGAGGGGTTGCTTATTGTCCGCGAAGATCTCATTTTCTCTTTATCTAAGTCCAGATTGCCAGTATTCCGCCTGAAATAACCTGAAATAATAAGTAGAACTAAAATGTAATGTATTAATAAAGTAGGGTTTTACCGGTTTGTCTTCCCACAAAACGCTGGCCAGTAGAACTGGGCAGATGAATCCAATCCAAACCAAAAAACCCGCCTCTACTCCTTGAAGTGAAGAGGTTGCATGCGTATACGCAATAATGTTGGCTAGTACGTAACTCATTAATAATACTCCAATAAACGCTGACACATAAGATTTGCCCATTCCCTTTGCTTTTTCTTTTTCCAGCTCCTCTTCACTCATGCCAATAAGTCTTACCCATGCATTTCCGAACAGAATTGGAGAGTACCATAATGCTCCTATTACGCTTGGTGTACATAGAAATAAGCGATACTATGAAAACTGCTGGAAGGTTAATTTCTGGTAGTGGCATCTTATTTTAGTGTGTTGGGTGCTGGACTTTAAGGAGCTTTCGGGATATAGGTCTCTACCCTGAATCTTTATTTGTTGGTCAGGACCGACTCACTCAGTTTGATTCCCGGACTCATTGTAGATGAAAGCGTAATAGACCTTACATACTGTCCTTTTGCCGCAGGAGGTCTTGCTCTCAGAATAGCGGTAAAAAGCGCCTTCGAGTTTTCCTTCAATTCTTCATCCTCAAACGATATTTTGCCCACAGGGACGTGGACATTCCCTGTGTTGTCCACCCTAAACTCTACTCGACCAGCTTTGGCCTCTTTCACGGCCTTTCCTACTTCCTGGGTAACCGTACCGCTCTTAGGGTTCGGCATAAGTCCACGGGGACCCAATATCCTTCCGAGCTTTCCCACCTTACTCATCATCGCGGGCACAGCTATAGCTAGATCGAAATCTGTCCATCCGCCTGATATTCTCTGGACTAACTCGTCTGCCCCTACGTAATCTGCTCCAGACTCTTTGGCTTCCTCAGCCAATTCACCCTCAGCAAATACCAAAACTACTGTCTGTCTTCCCGTACCGTGAGGTAACACCAGCGTTTCCCTTACTATTTGATCGGCATGCCTTGGATCTACTCCCAGCCGCATAGAAACTTCCACGGTCTCATCAAACTTGCTCTTATGCATTCCCTTTAATAGTTTCAATCCCTCCTCTAGGCCGTAACGGTCTTTCCGGTCGAAAGTCGAAACGTTTTCTTTATATTTTTTGCCCCTGAACATACGAAGTTCCTCATTTATTGTGAGAGCATAAGCTCTTGCAACCATACCTCAAAGTTTTGCTGCAGCTCTATTCTCCCTCAACCGTAATCCCCATATTCTTTGCAGTTCCGATGACTATTTTCATAGCAGCATCAATACTTGTAGCATTTAGATCGGGTATCTTGACTTCTGCTATTTCCCTTATTTGATCGATCGTTATAGTTCCCACCTTTTGCCTATTTGGCTCAGGTGATCCTTTTTCGATATTCAAAGTCTTTTTCAGAAGGAACGACACAGGAGGTTTCTTAGTTACAAACGAAAAGGATCGGTCGGCATAGATCGTAATCTCCACGGGAATAAGGAGTCCAGCATCGCTCTGGGTCCTTGCGTTAAACTCCTTGCAAAACTCCATCATATTCACGCCGTGAGGCCCCAAAGCCGGAGCTATAGGAGGTTCTGGCTTTGCGCTCCCCCCTGAAATTTGAAGTTTGACTGTTGCAATAACTTTCTTAGCCAATTTGAAGGCCCTCTCCGGTTACTTTTGCTCTTCTTCTGGCATACTTTCCACCTGGAGGATGTCTAACTCTACAGGTGTCTGTCTTCCGAAGATGCTCACCATCACCTTGATCTTGTTCTTTTCAAGATTCATCTCCCGAACAATCCCGAAAAAGTCATTAAACGGCCCGTCGATCACCTTGACTCTGTCGTCTAACAAATACGGGACGTCAGGACCCTCCTTGGACTTACCTCTATCTATCTGTCCTAGGATCCTGTCCACCTCACTGCTCCTCAATGGCTCGGGGTTTTTCCCGGAGCCCACAAAGCTTGTGACCCCCGGTACGTTTGTCACCAAGTACCAGGTGTCCCTATCTATTTCCATTTCCACAAGTACATAACTCGGAAGAAACTTCTTGGTCAAAGTCATTCTCCGTCCATCCTTTATCTCCATCACTTCCTCAGTAGGAACTACTACTCTGCCTATCCTCTCTTCAAGCTCTGAAATGGCAATAGCGTTCTCCAGATAGTTTTTCACCTTATTTTCGTGTCCAGAATAAGTATGGATAACGTACCACTTTTTTGCCATTATTAAGGTATCCCTACTTGACCAGTTTCATAATAGAGACTAATATGAAATCCACCAGCACAATAAACACTGCAAACGCTAAGCTTGTAACTATCACGACGCCAGTAGAGCTTGTCAATTCCTCCCTTGTTGGCCAGGTCACCTTGCTCATTTCGCTTTTGACCTCTTTTAGAAACTGTGTGGCCTTTTTGAACATCTTTGCCTTTTTCGTTACTACGTATTAGAAATTGGCAGGCCAGGGGGGACTCGAACCCCCAACCATCGGATTTGGAGTCCGGCGCTCTAGCCAATTAGAGCTACTGGCCTTCAAAGTCTATCTAGTCTCCTTATGGACTGTGTGGGTCCTGCAGAGTGGACAAAACTTCTTATATTCTACCCTGTCGGGATGAAGTCTTCTGTTTTTGGTCGTCCTGTAGTTTCGCCTGTTGCAGACTCCGCACACTAAAATTATCAAATCTCTTGGCATATATAGATTCCGAATAACATCTGATTCAAGATAGGCATAGCGTCAAAGGCCGCCTGCGAGGGCACAAAGGGCAGGTTTGTATACTTAAAGGAGACTACTTACGATTCCCAAAGATTCAAAATGGAGCCGACGACCGGAATCGAACCGGTGACCTCATCTCTACCAAAGATGTGCTCTACCTACTGAGCTACGTCGGCCCTATTATCAAAGCAGAGATGTTACTGTCACACCCAGATAGAACAAGATGGAGTATCTTTCTATCCGATCTACAACCTTCTTAAAGGAGAATGCCGAGCCTTTGGACCATTCGGCTATAGAAAAAGGGAAAAACATAACCCGCAACATTTAAAAGCCATCACGGGTTTGTATATTTTAGTGGAGCGGGAAACGGGATTCGAACCCGCGACCACCGGCTTGGAAGGCCGGAGCTCTACCATCTGAGCTATTCCCGCCTGAGCTATTCCCGCGTATCACAGCTACCTCATAGCCTCAACTTACGCAGGCATGTCCAGACTTAATAATATAAGTGGATTTGAATCCTATGTCAAGAAATTTTTGTATATTTTTTCTTTTTGAATCCCCGAAAAGATCGACTCCCGATCTGTTGGGAAAATAGGGAGTCTTTGGTCTATTTAATAGTATGGTGGGGAGGGAAGGATTCGAACCTTCGAAGGCAACGCCGACAGATTTACAGTCTGTTCCCTTTGACCACTTGGGTACCCCCCCAAAGATAGGTGATAACTATCGAGAATAAGAGTGCTATCCCCTATGGAACGGGCTTGTCCAATTGAGGAAGGCTTGCCTGGAAACATAGAAAATATTTAATGAAAAGTCAAGGGAAATCTCGCCGTGGGGTTTACCCTGGACCCCTCAGAAGTGTTTATTATGTTGAGCAAGGCGCTTTGGCTGCCCGGAGCGTAAAGGGACAGAGTCTTAATCCCTAGCCAGAAGTCCCAGAGCCTCCCGTTGTATCTGTGTCAGCTCCTCAATGCCCTTTCTGGCAAGGGCTATCATCTTGTTCATTTGATCCTCTGAGAACGTCCCACCTTCGGCGGTTCCCTGTACCTCTACAAATTTTCCCGATCCAGTCATGACAACGTTCATGTCAACTTGGGCCGAAGAATCCTCCTCGTAACAGAGATCTAGAGCCGGAACTCCCCCGACTATTCCCACGCTTACCGCCGCCACCGAGTCAGTTGTAGGATCCTTTTCTATTATCTCCTGCTCCAACATTGCCCAGATGGCCTCCTTTAGGGCCACATAAGCTCCCGTTATGGCGGCCGTCCTTGTGCCGCCGTCAGCCTGTATGACGTCGCAGTCTATATCGATAGTCCTTTCTCCTATCTGATTCAGATCGATAATGGACCTTAGAGATCTTCCGATGAGCCGCTGTATTTCAAAGGTTCTGCCCCTGACCCTTCCCGAAATCGATTCCCTGGAGTTTCTGGTTTTGGTAGCACGCGGCAACATGCCGTATTCTGAGGTAAGCCAGCCCTTTCCTGTATTATAAAGGAACGGTGGAACGCGGTCTTCCAGGCTGACAGAACAGATAATCTTTGTATTTCCCATCTGTATCAGAACCGATCCCTCTGCATGCATGAGATAGCTTCTTGTAATCTGAACAGGCCTCAGCCGGTCGGGTCGTTTTCCAGCCGTCCGTGCAGAGCCTCCATCAAAAGTCAATTCGTCCCCCCTATCTCAAAAGATCTTTCCAGTTTGAGGCGATAATCGGGCGATTTTACGTTAACGATGTGACACATCTCCGCAAAGCGGGAATATATTCTGCCTCCCGCCAAAGATTTCACCTCGTCCAGGTTCAGGTTAGTCGTAACCGCAGTCAACCTCTCCTGCCCGTATCTGGTATCCACAAGGTCGTAAAGCATCTCTTTTTCCCAATCTGTATTGCGTTGGACACCGAAGTCGTCTATAACAAGGAAGGAAACTTTACTTACGTACTCTACTATTTCGAAAGCGCGTCCGTAATCATCACTCCCACGGTTGAAGGTGTCCCTAAGCTTTTGGAAATAACTAGAGGATAGGTTAAGATATCTCCCCTGTCTTTGGCAGTGGAGCATAAGCTCATTCAATAAGATGCATCCTGCCATCGTCTTCCCATTCCCAGTGTTTCCCCATAAAAAAAGTCCCCTATATGGAGCGCCACTTTCGCACTTTTCGACTATGTTGCTTATAAGACCTTTCAATTGAGGGACTCCCCTAATTTCAGCACCCGTGGGGTCCTTTTCTTTATAGTCTTTCAGAAACTTGAACTTAAATCTTTCGGGGATTGCCGATTTTGCAAATATTCGCTCCACCTTGTCTATCTTGTTACGATACTCCCGGCACTGGCAGAATCTACCCTGATCGCCTTCAAAATACTGGTAGGGGCTTTCTCCGCTGCACGTACAGATAACATTGCTGCAATCGCAGATGTCGAATATCCCACCTTTTTTTCCACTGCGGTAGTAGATTCCAATGCCATCGCATTTTTTACACATCTTCAGGCTCCAGACAATTCTTGCGGAGCATCAAAAGCTCACCTTCGACGACGTACAGGTCGCAAGGACTAGAACAAGGCCGGGCTTAACCTTCACTCAGTTCAGATTCGTGCTTGATCTTAAATTTCTTGACTGCCTCATAGATAGCCCTTGCTAGCTTCTGGCGGAACGAGGTCCTTTTTAAGAGCTTTTCCTCTGTGGGATTGGATAAGAACGCTGTCTCGACCATCACGCTGGGCATATTTGCAAGTGTTCCCTTCATCACATAGAAGCCCGCCTGTTTAACCCCCCTGTTCTTCAGGTTTGGGATTTTACTCATCTCGTCCTGTATCAAAGCTGCAAGGTCCTGGCTTTCTTTCAGGAAATTGCCGGACGCCATATCTAAAAGGACCTCGTACTGTATATCCCTCAACACGAAGTCCTGGGGATCTACGGAGGCTATCCCGGGGACTCCCGTGTCAAAAGCTAAAACTGAATTTTCCTTCTGGGCGACCTGTTTTGCATCCTCCGTCTCAGCCTCAGATAGAAAATACGTCTCCGACCCTTCGACTCTCCTCGACTTATTCGAATTGCAGTGGATACTTATGAAGACCTTGCCTCTGTCCTTTGTGGCTATCCGAGAGCGCTCCGTAAGGGGGACATAAACATCCGATAACCTGGTCATCACCGTTTTAACGGTGAGACGCTCTTTCAACAACTTACGTAGCCTTTTTGCGACGTCCAACGTGACGTCCTTCTCCTTAAGTCCTGTCGGCCCTATCGAACCTGCGTCTTTGCCTCCGTGTCCCGGATCTATAATTACGGTATTTATAGACCACGTCTCCTGGTCAATCTCTATCTCCTGAGCCCTCCTTAATGACAGGACGATCTGTCTGGGACTGTCCCTCGTGGTGATGTCGTAGTTGCTTATGTCTTTATCAAGGCGAAACGAAATTTGAGCTGAGCCTTTATTTTGTAGAGCCCGTATCTCTCTAACTGCGCCTTTTTTGGGAGTTCTCGCTATCTTGTCAGGGTCAAGGTTCCCCCCAGAGACCGTTAGGTGCAGCCACTTAAGTTTACTGGTGTAGTCCTCTATCTCTTCTAACTTAAAATCTTTTTCGGTATATATAAAGACAATCGTCCCGTTGGTTCTTTCCTCTATCCTTAAAGCGGAGATGTTGGCCACAGATGTCTCAACCATAAGGGTTTTGAACTTATCCTGCCATCGGAGCTTCCCGGGAACAGTCTTGCTCAGAAAATGAACAAAGGTTTTGGCTGGAACATAAACAGAACCCTGATGGAGAAGGGAGGGAAGAGATAGGTTGAAGCTGTTGTCGTCTACGATGATCAGAGGACTGAACGCTGTAAGGGTGATACGGCTATCGCCCATTCTAAGGACCATCTTTTTGGTCAGAGGATTCCAGTAGGGCAACTGCAGACCGTCGAATTGACGCCCCAGCGATATAGCTGATATGTAGGTCACCTCGTCAATCGTCACGATGTCTAGCTTTCCCTCTTGGCTCCCGTCAGTATAGATGACCTTAGCTTCTTCAGCTAGCGCATCTGTCCAGAATATCGCAAAAACAAAAATAAGAGCGGCAAACGAAATGATCCTTAGCATAACACTCTCAAATCCCCCAATGATAAGTGGACAGCATACAGGGATGGTAGATAGTCCAAGTGAGATAGCAATGACGGTTTATTTGCTGCTGAGACCTTCTGTCATTGCCAGCGGTGAAACCCCGACCCCGAAGGAGCCCCCGATAGATTCAATCGGGGGGAAGCGGAACCAATCTCAAGGGAGGGAAGAGCGGTGCCCCTGTCTACTTGCTGTGAGGCCCCTTTCAATCTCCATCTGCGCTGCTTTTCTAGCCATATCCTCGCGCTTGTCGAACACCCTTTTGCCCTTTGCCAGTGCAAGCTCGACCTTAGCTTTTCCTGAGCTGTTGAAATATACCTTCAGCGGGACAAGCGTTAGCCCGCGCTCTTGGACCCTTCCGATGAGCTTCTTTATTTCGTATTTGTGCAGCAACAATTTTCTGACCCTTTCAGGATCGTGGTTGTGCACTCCGCCCTGTTCGTATGCGCTTATGTGCATATTGTAAAGCTGTGCCTGGCCCTTTTCGACCCTTGCATAGCTGTCCTTTAAGTTGGCTTTCCCCTGTCTTAAGGATTTTACCTCAGTGCCTTTTAGTTCTATTCCGGCTTCAATTGCGTCGAGTATAAGGTATTCGTGCCGAGCGCGCCGGTTTTGTGTTATGATCTTCACCTTCTAAATATATCCTTCACAGCTTCCACCAACGTATCGAGTTCTCTTTCCAGCGTAAAGAACCCCACAGATCCGTCGTAATTTAAGTCGGATATAGCCGCAAAGACATTCTTGTAGTTTATGTCTCCCGTTCCTGGCTAGTGTCTTCCGGGGACGTCGGCAGCGTGGAAGTGTCCTATCCTACTGATATTTTCTCGTATCGTGGATATTAGAAGCCTTGTGAAATAGTTATGTCCCAGGCAGCGTCTGAAGCGCCGATTATGGGTCAAAGAGTAGCATATCGTATCGTTTTGCTGTGGAATAAGCAAAATAGTCTTATCAGAGTTCTGGTCAGCAAGGAACAGGAGCTGTTTGAAGAACAGGATGCACTGTCTTTGACAGACAGGGCACACATAGACGCTTTCCCCCTTCTTATGAAAGATACAAGCCTCTTGAGATTCTGTACTGTTGCAACAAGATTCAACTGTTCATTCAGTGAGGCTGGTCCTCTGTAACGGGCTCGTCCCATACCGTGTTGTTGCCTGGCTTCAGCAAAGATATGTTCACTGCGTTTACGGAGTCTCCGGGAGAGTTTGTAGTCAGCTGTTAATGAGATAGACCGTGCATGATTTCTGGCTTTCGCCTCTCGCACTTTTCTATCCCGTTCGGCCTGAATATGTGCTGGATTTGTCTTGTTTTTCCATGTAGGAATCGGTCCAATCTTCTCATCGGCTCGCAGAGGAATATGGGGTATGATTCCCCGGTCAAGTACATCAGCGATAAAATTACCAGAACCGTAACCGGTATCGGCACTAAGTGTCTGAATGTCTTTGGGCATGGTCTATGTTTCAAGGTCATCTACCATCTTAAGGGCACTTTCGGGCTCTGCTGTCCCTGTCGCCTGCGTGCCCTGAGTCTCAAGGATTACTCTGCTTTTTGTGTCGATCAGATCATGGCCCATAAACGAGAGAAAAGCCCCTTTGCCCTTCGATTTGCTGTATAAGCGCGCGTCGGGGTCTGTAGTCGAACGGTGTGTTTGGTTCGTCCACTTTTCACCATGAAAGTCTTTATCCTGAGGATGCCCGGACCTACCCTTTGTCTTATCACCTTCAAAACCGATTCCCTTGAGATAATCATCAAGAGAAACAGGGGGTTCTATCGGCTCAATACTTTTCACTGAAGCATCAGCTTGTATCTGAGTGCCGTCGACACTAAGGTGTTTACCGCTCACAACACCGACATCTATGCAACACTGGACTACCTGACGCATTATCCGTTCAAACAACCCACTGGATGCCCACTTGTGATTGCGAAGCTTGTTGATCGTGCTCCTATCCGGAACCGCATCATCAAATGTCTGATGACAAAACAACCGATATGCCGCATGCATCCCCACTTCCTGACAGAGCCGATTCTCACTCAAATTATACAGATAGCCAATAAGGATCATTCGAACAACTAATTCAGGATCAATACCGGGTCTGCCATTGTCAGGGCAATAACAATCTGATACAACGTCTCGTACAAATGAAAAATCAACTGCCTCATCAATCTGACGAAGGATATGATCCTCGGGAACTAAATCCTCCATCTGAAAATAGTGAAACATCGGATTTGTCTGTTCCTGCTTTTGTGGGGTCATTGTTTCCTCCATATATAATATTATCAATAACATAATATAATACATCGGAGCTGCTTTATCAATGCTTGTTCTATACTACTTTCTGAATCTAAGGGTTTTTCACAAGGCTTTTAGATTGCCCTCTGTAATCTGCTGATGGTAGACGTCGTAGAGCAATATCACATCAGGACTCATTGCGTCGTCTACAATCTCTACACCCTGTTGGGTTGTGGAGAGATAATACCCTTATAGTTGACGAGAATGTTTAAAGGTTCCACGATCAAAGTTGCTCCCTTATCCTCGGCGTAAGGAACGATTTCTTTTAGAAGATCTACTATGTATTTGTGCTGTCGAGATCTGCTCAGATCAGGGTTCTCCTGCCCTACTTCGACTATGAGATTTTTGCAATTTAACTCTACGGACGCGTCTATTGAGTCTTGTGTCTCATCAATGAAGTCTTCTCTTTTGGAAGGATCGACCAGCGATCCGTCGGAGTTGTCAAAAGCGGCTATCTCCATGCCAGATACTGAAACCGTTGACTTGAGGGCATCCAGATCCTTATCACTCCATCTCAAAACTCGAATGCCTTAAGACCAGCAGAACCCAGCTTTCTTATCCTCTCCTTGATCGGAAGGTGCTTATAGAAAGACTCTATGCACCCTGAAAGTCTGATCATTTGATCTCTCCGTGTGAGACCTTATCTTCCAGGATACGCCCTGTTTTCAAGCTCAGCGATGAACTTCTCAGCCTCTATGGCAGCCGCCGCTCCCGTCCCTGCCGCCGTAATAGCCTGGCGGAAGACGTAATCCTGCACATCCCCGGCGGCAAAGACACCTTCGATATTCGTGTGCTGGACCCTGTCAGTTATGATGTAACCCATCTCGTCCATTTCGATCTGACCTTTGAAGATCTCCGTGTTGGGATAGTGGCCGACGAAGATGAACACTCCATCAATAGGCCTTATCGCCTCCTCGTCCGTCTTGACGTTCAAGAGACGGCTGGAAGTAACACCGTTTCCGTCCCCGATAATCTCAGTGACTTTTGTATCCCAGATGAAGTCTATTTTATCATTTTTCCTGGCTCTGGTCTGAAGGATCTCGCTGGCTCTCAGTCTGTCCCTCCTGTGGATCATGGTCACCCTGGTGGCAAATCTTGTCAGGAACATCCCTTCCTCCACGGCGGCATCTCCTCCTCCGACCACCACGATCTCCTTGTCCTTGAAGAAAAACCCGTCGCACGTAGCGCAGTAGGACACACCCTTTCCTATGTACTCCTGCTCTCCGGGAATCTCCAGCATTCTGGGGGATGAGCCTGTGCTTATCACCACAGCTTTTGCGATATACTCAGTGTCATGCGTCCACGCCTTGAAGGGATAGCTCAAGAAATCCACCTTGTGCACGTAGTCGTACACTATCTTAGCTCCGAATCGCTCCGCCTGCGCTGTCATCTCCGCAACAAGTTCGGGTCCCTTTATTCCGTTTGTAAAACCCGGATAGTTTTCTATGTCCTGCGTAATAGATATCTGTCCTCCATGCTCCTTACCCGTAACCACTACGGTATCGAGTTCCGCCCTTCCATTGTAGAGCGCAGCGGTCAGTCCGGCAGGTCCTGAGCCTATTATGAGGATGTCTGTCGACTTTGAATTGCCGTTCCCCCGGCTTTCCTCTTTTATTTGGTCTGATGCCATATCGTCTAATTCCCCTGAGACTGCTAAGTTGTAAAGATCGTCATCGTCTCCTACGTACTTATCGTCTATGAATATCTGAGGGACGTCTCTGCGGCCCCCTGTTAGCTCCATTATCTTTTCCCTCATTTCCAAATTTCCAAATATATTTATCTCCTGGTAGGCGATTTTCAATCCATCGAGTATGTTTTTAGCCCTGTCGCAGTAAGAACAGTATTCCGTCGTGTAGATCTTGACCTTCTTCATTGTCCCCTTATTCCCACGGCTTTTTCGGCTTACTCAGTTAAGTTTGAGGCGAATAACTACAGTTTTGAAGTATAAGATAGACGGCAGGGAAAGTCAAGAATGAAAATCGGAAGCCAGACACATGAACTACTAAGCGTAAGGAAAGTCCCATATCTCGGGGCATAGCTCAAGAACGATTATTCTTCAATCACAAATAGATGCGCCGGTGATCTGCTTCGTTCAACCACACAGCGGAAAATCGGCAAGTATAAGGTTATCCGACTTTCTTCTGCCTGCCTAGCCCATCTTGCTCAAGAAATACACCCAAATCACACCTGACGCTGCATAAGGAACCCACAGTCCAAATACGATGCTTGTCCCCTTGCTCGTGGACATTCTGGCTACAATCCCTATCCCTATTGCCAGGATACAAAGATACCAGATTGTGAAAATATCGATCTTGTATGCGACAGCGTACCAGACGGAGTCCTCCATATCGGGTGGCAACAGGAAAGTCAGACTTGTAAGGACCTCCATTGTCCCCTTGTTCAACATCAAAAGTGTCTTAACGACTGTCTCCACAGTTACTATCAACCAACTGTAAGACACGACTGAAAACATCTGTGTGTAGTTCGTCTTTCCTCCCAGTACCACATTCACCATAAACAAAAACACAACCGCCTGCACAAGAATCGTAAAGATAACACCTATGCCTCCTCCGACCGCAGTCATCGCACCCATTTGGCCTTCTGCCTGCCACAACTGCTCTAACATCTCCTGCTTCTGCTCAGAAGACATACTCTCATTCTTCTCAATTGCAACTCTTTGCTGCTCTACCATAAGCGGTCTTAAAGCATTTCCCGCAGCGATTACCACAATCACAGCAATAAGAAGCGGAACTGCCCAGTCGATCCAATACATTTCATTTCTTACGGCCTCAAACGTCCTTTTAGGCGAGAAGAAAACCCCAACTATCCTTGACATCAGCAGAACGTTGTCCCGCTTTGAAGTCTCATCTGACATAAATGAATTACCCCATTTGATTATCTTGGATTCCAAAAACGACAGAATTGGGATCGCTTCGCTTTGCTTTTATGACGTTGCTTGCCTTTTGCCTTCCGTGCACTTTCACGTACCACCCTCAAACAATATAACGTGAACCTCCTTGGGACCGTGCACACCTGTAGCTAAAGTAAGCTCAATATCCGCAGTCTTACTTGGCCCCGTAATGAAATTTATGCAGTTCGGTGTATTTTGGACGAGTCCTTCATCCTTAAAAACGGCAAAAAGATCGAAAAGATCGGGGACCACCTGTTTTGGCTCCACAAACGCAACGTGAATCGGAGGAAGGAGGCTCACAGAACGTCCTCTGTGGGAATCTGACACCAACACCAGTGTCCCTGTCTCGCCGACAGCCCAATCTACGTCTGAAATCCCCATGTCCGCGTTGAACATTATCTCATCTTTGTTATCGTCACCCTTTAGTTGGTCCCACCTCCATATTTTAACGCCATTGGCCTTTAAGGCACCCTCCGTTTCCAACCTATCCCAAAGCGGGAAATCCCACCTGATAATGGACTCGACTTTACTTTCTTTTATGATTTTCAGCATCACATCCATGGTCTCATCCCTATCCTTCGTTCTATAGACCCTCATCCCCACCTTTTGTGCCTCAGACGCAAAATGTTCTAAAATGTCGTCTCCCGCTCCCAGGTAGCCCGCGTTTTCATCCACATTGTGATCGTGATCGTAGTCGAATGTCCCCCTGCTCAAAGCCCTCTTCACTCTGGCTAAAAACATGTCCTTAGACGTGCTCACCTTTTAATCCTCACCGATTAAAATCGTTCAAAGACGAGTTGCCGCAACCCCCATTCAATCTCGCTGGTTTCATTTTCATTCGTTGTCATCTTTTTCAAGTCATCTTCCAACCCAGCAATCATCTCCCTCGCATTACTGTCTCGAATGGAAGGCTGATGCTTCCAGGACTGGATATTCATATAGAACATTGTAGCTGCTTGATGTCTCGAAACGGACAAGCGTCTTACCTGACTCGATCGTTTCTTCAGGAGATCTGTTCTCTCCAGACTGTTTAAGATCGGCCCTATATAAAGCTGATTCGATTGATCCACCAGCATGGCCTCAACTATATCAAGATAGATAGTGAATATATCATTCTTGGTATGAATCCACTCTACCTCTTCTATAAGCAAGAGGCCCTTGTGTTGCAACTGAGAAGCCCATTTTTCGATAATGTAGAAAGGATCCTTTAAATGAGTTAGTAGATAGCGGCAATAGAGAAAATCGCTTGGCCCCACGGGGAATGGCAGGGAGGTGATGTCATGAAGATAGAATGTGACCTTATCTGTCTTGCCCTGTTCTGCCAAGGAAATGAAATGTGCTGAGTTATCAAGCCCCACAGCCTGTCTACACCCAGTAAGCTTTGCTAAAAAGTGAGTTGTATAACCTGGGCCACATCCCAGGTCTAAAGCTAATTGGGGCCGATAGTTGATCACATCAACAATGAAATCTTGTGTCGTTTCGGCATATACTTCAGCGAGATATTTAAGTCGCTGAGCTGCTAATTCCGTGTCTGTAAATAGGTATTTCACTAAAAATCATCTGATTATGATGGCGCTTAACCACTGGTATCCGTAATTATCCTTCTATCGCTTGAGTTTCTTTATTTCCATTGCCAAAATCAGCAGACCTAATCCCAGAATGATCGTTCCCACGATGCTATGGAAATAGCTGATCCGGGCGTGGAAAGCTCCGGCCGACTCACCCCAGGGGACGCTCATTTGGCCGGCAGCTATTTTATAAAACACATTATCTATCCCAGAACCTATCACATCCGTCCACACTATATAGACCACAAAGAGTATAAGTCCCTTGAGACGCAGTGTAGCGTAAGCCCAGATAGCCGTCGCCAGAAGAGCGATCTTCAATATAAGGACCACAATTGCTATTACAGAGTCGAACATAGCATCTACCCCCTTAATAAGTAAACAGTAATCAGTAGACAGGAGCCCATCCTCCCCCCTACGACCGTCATTGCGAGCAAAGCGAAGCAATCTCGTAGACAGTAGACGGGGAGGAGTAGGCATGCCCTGTCTACTAACTACTGTCTACTATTTTATATCTTTCCACATTGCTCGAAACGGCTTTTTAGCAAATGCCGGAAAATCCCTCTTATCCGTCCAACCTGAAATTGGTAGTGGGAGCCGTTTTATCCATCCGTCCTGCGAAAACAGGTCAAAAAGGAGTCTGGAAGCCCATGAGCCCAGACGATAAAGGACGCTTGAGGACAGGCCCATCGCCCACAGCTTAAATATGAACCTTTCGCCCCAGGATGCGATCTTCCTCTTTACAAGCTGATTCCTCCACGTAATAAGCATCCTTGGAATCTGTATTCCCACAGGGCAGACATCCTGACACGCACCGCATAGAGAAGAAGCATGCGGAAGTTCAAAGAACTCCTCATCTCCTTCGTAAAACGGGGTCAGCACTGAACCTATCGGTCCCGAATAGACGCCTCCATAGGCGTGACCTCCGACTTTTCCGTACACAGGACAGACGTTAAGACACGCCCCGCACCTTATGCAATATAAAGACTCTCTAAAAGGGCTCCCCAAGATCTGCGACCTGCCGTTGTCCATAACGATAAGATGAAACTCTTTTGCGCCGTCCAACTCATCCGGAGCCTTAGGACCGGTTACAAAAGATACATATATCGACATCTTTTGACCGGTTGCACTCCTGTTTACAAGCTTTAAGAACACAGGAACGTCTTCCAACTTCGGTAGAACCTTTTCCATGCCCATAATCGCTACGTGAACGTCAGGCAGAGTCATGGTCATCCTGGCGTTCCCCTCGTTCGTGATGACCAAAACCGTCCCTGTCTCGGCGATAGCGAAGTTCACTCCCGTGATCCCCATATCGGCGTTTTTGAATTTTTCCCTCAGAACTTTCCTCGCTTGGCCTGCGATCGCATCGGCTAAAGGGGGAAATTCTTCTCCAAATTCTTGAGAAAATAGCTCTGCAGTCTGTTCCTTCGTCTTGTGGATCATAGGAGCCACAAGATGAGATGGTCGCTCCCCCGCAAGCTGAATGACGAAATCCCCAAGATCTGTCTCTGAAACCTCAACTCCCACACTCTCCAAAGCTCCGTTGAGTTCGATCTCTTCGGTCGTCATAGACTTCGATTTCACCACAGACTTGATTTTCTTCTCTTTAGCTATCTCAACGACAATCTTCCTCGCCTCATCGGCATCTGAGGCCCAGTGGACAACTCCCCCGGCACGAGACACATTTTTTTCAAGCTCATCTAAATATCTATCCAGACCCTCGATAGTCTTCCTCTTAATCTCCCTTGCCCTCTTAACCAAGGCCTTCCCGTCGGGAATCTCAGCAAAGGACTTTATCCTCCCATCCACAAACTTATCAGTCGCTCTCTTTACCGCAACCTGAAGAAGCTCGTCCTTGATAGCTTCTGAGCTTTCCTGTGTAAAGTTATGTCTGTTCAAGTATAGCTCCCAGCAAACAAGCAGACAGTAGACGGGGGCACCTCACCCCTCCCTGTCTACTCTTTAGTTGACTCTACACCTCTCCCTTTTACTAAAAGCTCCGCAATATGCATTACCCTTGTCTCGATCCCCCTTCTTTTCAATCCTCCTGCTAAATTCATCATACAGCCCGCATCGTTTGCAATTACCACTCCTGCCTTACATCCCGCAATCGAGTCAGTCTTATCCTTCAACATAGCACCGGAGATCTCGGGGTACCTCACGGAGAACGCCCCACCGAATCCACAGCATCTATCCATTCCCTCCATCTGGATGTACTCTGCGCCTTTCACGCACTCTATCAATCTGACCGACTCATCGGTAAGACCTATTGCCCTTTGATGGCAGGAAAAATGATAGGTCACCTTCCCTTCAAAGTGCGCATTCACATCCTCAACACCGAGGACATTTACCAGAAAATCGGCAAATTCATAGCACTTTTTCCCCAACTCTTCGGCTTCTCTTTTCATCCTGTCGTCGTCCTCAAAGAGCAGAGGATAGTACTCCTTCACCATAGCGACGCACGACCCCGAAGGAGCCACGACATACTCACTCTTTTCAAAGACCCTTATCATCCTCTTGGCAAGCCTTCTCGTCTCATCCCAAAAACCGTTGTTGAAAGCGGGCTGACCGCAGCACGTCTGGCCCTTTGGAAAATCCACGTCCACGCCCAGGCCCTTCAGCACTTTTACAGAGCACACTCCTGCCTGAGGATAGAACAGATCAGCCAGACAAGTGATAAAAAGCGAGACTTTCAATCTATCTCCCGTTCAGTTTTAAAGTCTAAGCTACTGCCTCATAAACGACCTTAGATACTTCACCTCCTGCGGGCCAGCAGCCTTAGCGGGCTCGTTTTTCCCTCTAACGCTATTGACACAAATCCGTTGTAGCACACGTTCCGCAATAGTGGGAATATCCTGTCATAATCTAAGACCTCATCTTTTCTTAAGACCTTATCTTTTCTAAATTTGCGTCCTCCAGTCCCCTTGAAAACATGTACATTCCTCCAGAAAAAACAAACGCGGCTGTGCTCACAAGGGAAAGCGGAGTGTGAACGACCTCCTCTGTGCAAGGAATAACATTGTAACCTGGGATAGCGAACGAATCCCCAGCATTTAAGAGCACTATCGGAAGGAGATTGAACAGACCGTGAGCCAGAATCGAAGGGAACACCGAATTTGCCTTCAAAGCTATAAATCCCAGGGTCAACCCCGCCGGAAATGCTCCGAAAGCTTGCCAGGGAATCATGTGAAACACGGCGAAAAATAGGCTCGCATAGAAAACCCCTTTGAGTCTACCCCTATTCTTAACCAGTCCGTATTGGAAGAGTCCTCTGAACAACAGTTCCTCTCCCACAGGAGCCACAATGGAAAAGAAAAATACCAGTTCCAGAACCCCTGTCCAGCTATTTGCTGTCATAAGGTCCATAAACATCTGGGTCACAAAATCGGGCGCAGGGAAAAACTCCTGTATTATATTATCCACTTCGCTTATCAACACCGATAAAGACAAGGAGATAAGCACTACGGGCCAAAGTATCCTCAATGGAAATTCTCTTAAGCCCAAAACCTCCCAAACCGTCGCATGACCCCTTTTTCTCAAGCCCAAACCGATCAAGAAAGCTATAGTCCCCAAGCTGATCAGCAGAAGCTTCAGGTCATCCGTCAGAACAGGAATAGGGAAAAGCATCAACCCCAGTACGGTAGATGCACCCCAACCTATAAATATGAGAAATATGCAGTTTGATACGTCAGGATAGACTTTATCTCTAACTTCCACCATCGGTCTATCTTCACCAGTATCCCTGTCCTCGTCCAAGATTTAACCTCCTGTAAGTGCTATTGTTCCGACCTATCATATTTATAAGATCTGGGAGATATTTGGATACTGGAGCCGAACAGACTGAGGCTTGTCTAAAGATAGAAAGATGAGAACCTTGCAGATGAACTGCCAGATGAACTGATAAAGGAACAGAGCCATTTCCGTAAGATCTGGCAGGGCAGATAAAAGAGAAACTACAAAGGCTATCACCTGGTCTGGATCGTCCCCTCGTGGATATCGATCTCGTCCCTGTTCCTTACCCGGTCAATAGCTCCATCTCTCAGATCAACTACCCTGTCGGAGGCTACTAACATCTTGTGGTCGTGAGTGTTAGTTACAACTGTCGTTCCAATTTCCTTACTCATCTCCTTCAACGATTCGATGATCTCGGCGCCCGTTTGGAGATCCAGATTTCCCGTGGGCTCATCCGCCAGGATGATCTTGGGATCGTTAGCCATAGCCCTTGCAATAGCGACGCGCTGTTGCTGGCCGCCTGATAGCTCAAAGGGTTTATGGTGCAGGCGATCTCCAAGTCCCACTTGTTCAAGCTTCCGAGCTGCTTTCCGGTCATATTCCTCCCTGCTTAACCCGGCAAAGACCATAGGAAGTGATACATTTTCCAGCGCCGTCATAACGGGAATCAGGTTGAACGTCTGGAAGATATAGCCGATGCTGTGACAGCGAAGGTATGCAATATGGTATTGATCGAGGCCGCCGATGTCCGCCCCACCGATGAGCACCTTCCCTTTTGACGGTCGGTCCAGCGCACCGATCATGTTGAACAGAGTAGTCTTTCCTGAGCCGGAAGGACCCATAATAGAAAGATATTCCCCCTGATACACCGTAAGATCGATACCCTTTAAAGCGTCCAGCTTAACGTCGCCCATTGTATATGTCTTCCACACATCATAAATTTCTATGATATTCATGTTCTCCTCCTTGACGTTTTTCAACAGATGAAAATAACGGTAAAAGTTCAGTAGGGATCTCTAAAGGACATCATTTCAGCGTAGCGCCAAGGTAAGCCTTTTCCCAAAAAGTGTGGCGGGACAGACATTCCTGTCTGACATGGATACTTTGAGGACAGACAAGAATTCCTGTCCTACTTTTGGTATCCCGAGCCCCTAAAGGGACGGGAGAGGTGCCCCTGTCTACCCCCATAGATTCAATCAGAGGTCTACGCTTTGCTGTCTACCTGATTTCTCCGTCGTATCCTCTTTTTGCCCTCCTGACGATCACAAAATACAAGATGATGCCCACAAAGAGTCCGAGCACATAGAGCCCCGTCGCGCCGACGCTTTCGGTAAAATGTTTTACTGCCATTCCGCCGACGAACATCGGAATTACGGTGATCATTATCTTTGCAGTCGAATCGCCAAATTTCGGAGCCAGGTATCCGATCAGGCCGAAGGTGATCGAAGCGATTATGATCATTTTCTTTTATTCCCAGAAGGGGATCTGGCGGACTGTCTTTTAAGTCTTTGATTCACAATGTAAGGATGAGGAATATAGCGGCGCAGATATTCGAGCGCCCTCAATAGAGCGCGTTCTTTTCGCTCATTCTGGAGGGACTCTTGCTGTTCTTCAATACCTTTACCCTTCTTGCCTTTCGAAGATAACATTGCAACGTCCCTTTCGCTGTGAACGTTTTTCTCAATTAAAAAGCCTTTCAATAGAGTCCAGCATTTCGCGCGCGTCTTCGTATCCCATATTCAGCGTTTCGACTATCTTTTTTCGGTCCTTCGTTATTTTACCTGCAGGCGGCTTAGCCTTGGGACGCAATACTACGGTACTTTTTTCACCTCCATTCGGCAGTAGAGTCCCAGCCTCTCGTTGAGATATGTAATTAATCGTTTCATTGTACATAATGTGTCTGTTCTGTATGGCCCTCATAACCCCAACCGATGCGTTCTTGAAGTAATTTCTAAATATCAAGAGTTCTGCATCTGATAGTCTCTTCTTCTTGTACCCCTTCATCTGTGTCAGTACAATAAGAAGGTGTGTGCATCCCAAGTCCAGGGCCTTCTTGACGGGTATGACGTCGGCTATGCCTCCATCTGTGTAGAAGGCTCCATCTATTTCAACTTCCGAGGGACAGGCTCCCGGAAGCGAAAGACAGGCGTAGATTACCTTAAGCAGATCCTCACTTCGGTTTGTGAAATATACCGGTTCTCCCGTCCGTGCATCGGCAACAGTAAAAAAGCATTCGATGTTGGAGCCCTTGACCTCCTCAAGGCGAAGGGGAACCCTCTCGGCAAAGACTTTATAGACCAGGTAATCCAGGTTCAGCAGGGGATATTCTTTGTATCTTTGCGTAAGACCGCAGATCAGATTGGAATATCTGACGAATCTGTCCCCGTGCAGGTGGTTCTCCCATATTTCGACCATGTCATCGTACTGCCCGCTGGAAAAGTAGGCCAAAGTAGGGACGCTTGATGACGTCGCAAAGGCATAGTTAAACCCTGTAAGACCATTTTGGGAAAGGGCCTTCAAGACGCCGACGACGTACGCGCCTCTGAGCCCGCCGCCTTCCAAGACTAAACCGATTCTTTTGGTCGAATCGTTCATAGATCTCTATTTTTGATAAAGCTTCACAGCCTGCCCCGTCCGCGCCGATCGATAAGCCGCTTCCACTACTTCCACCACATCCAGGCCATGGGTTGCGGGCGATAAGGGCTCCGCTTTCCCAAGTATGACATCCAGGAAATTGGCCACCGGCCCCTCCACCTGCCTCATATCCGATTCTTCGAGCGTCACCGGGGACGATCCGGACTTTTGGAACGTAACTCTAAAGGGGAGTCCCTCTACCTCAAGGGTGCCTTCAGAACCGAAGTAGCTCTTCTGCACTCTGCGGTCGATTATTTCGCTATCTCCTACTCCCAGAATAGAACAGATCGAACCGTTCTCCATTTTCATAGATACGGCAGAACGCATATCCATATCCGGATTGTCCATAAAGGCGTAAACTTCCACTGGCCTTAGGCCGGTCGTCCACAGAACCTCCGAAACAAGGTGCGAAGCGCCGTCTATGAAGTACCCTCCGCCGCTCAAGGAGGAATCGGCTCTGTAGAGCGTAGGAGGGACGACTCCCGGAAGCGATTCGGGAGCAGGGACCTTTCCGAAGACATGTCCTACGTTGCCCATCCAACTTAACTCTAGAGCCTCTATCTTTCCTAACTCGCCAGATTCAATAAGCTCCTTAACATACTTTGTATGAGCCCCGTAAGGGGGATTCAGAGCCACTATAAGAACTGATCCCATCCCATCTGAAAGCTCTACGAGCCTTTTGGCTTCATCAGAGGTTAAGGTCATCGGCTTTTCTAATAAAACGTGCAGGCCTCCTTCCAGGGCTAATACCGTCTGTTCGTAGTGCAGCGATGGAGGCGTGACGATCACAACAGCGTCCATTTCCACCGACTCGATCATCTCTTTGTAATCGGTGAATGTGCGCTCCACACCGAAGTGATCGGCCATCTTTTTGAGCTGAACCTCGCTGCGCCGGCAGATAGCCACAATCTCGGCATCTTGCGATGCTGCAAGGTCAGGCATATGCCTCCTTGAGGCGAACCATCCCGCTCCGATCACCCCTATCTGCAATTTCCGCTCCGTGCTCATAAGAGAAGGCATTGAGGCTGTCCCCTCTATCTGAAAGAGAGGTTTCCCATGCTCCTTTCCTGCAAATACTACTGTCCCCGTTAGTAGGGGAAGACGCGAGCGTCTACCGGTTATTTATCAAATGAAATCGGTGCACTTCTCTTTCGATCTTTGATTGATCTTGAATGATAGGTTTTCGACAATCTTTGGTTTCTGTTCTTTTTCAAAATGGATGTATAATTGTTCTTCTTTTAGGTTCCATTCAGCCAGGACAAAGTAGTTGGTGTAAGAGGAGGGAAGAGATACTTTCTCATTTAGGACATCGATAAAGGCTTTATCTGTCTGTTCTGTGTCCTGTTTGACTTGTCTGATAAAATAGGTCTTGGGAATGAAATCTTTCTCGTTTGACTTCTCTTGCTTAGGTGGACGGTAGCCGGTGTATCTCTGTGATGAAAGATTAAACCATTCTAACTTCTGATCAACTTCTTGTAAGCTTTTGAACTGAATTCTGTTCCAGAACTTCCTTGAAAATACAGAATTGTTGCCTTCTATAGATGCTTGAGAAAAGGGCCTTCTGGGAACGGCAAATATCGGAATCACTTGATTTTTCAAGAGAAACTGCATTGCTTTGCTGACATTCCTTTTACCTGAAACACTGCCAATAGTCGCCGAGCAATTGTCCACCTTAACGAAATCTGGTTTTTCAAACCTGTCAAAGAAAGACTGACACTTCTCGATAAAGTTAGTTGCTGTTTGACCGTCAACCCGCCGAAAATACCTTAACTTAGGCTCTTTCTTAAAGGAAAATCCAACGAAGTTGACCGGCTCAGTTCTGCCGGTAAGATACTTTTTACCAATAAAGTCTGATTCTAGGACTCTGCCTCCTGAAAGATAGTAAATGGTATACTCTGGATAACAAAGATAACGAGATGCACCCTTGTTTTTACCTTTCTTCCTTCTCTGGGAAAGTCCTAAATCTGAAAGCATTCTGCCGATAGTCGGCAACGACGGAGGAGGGGTGCTAGAATATCGATTCCTCCATTCTTGTTCAATAACAGTGGCTCCTGAATAGAACTGATAAGGATCGTCCTCTAAGCTATGGTAAATCTCTTTGATTCTCTGTTCGTCAACTTTAGCCAATTTTCGCCTTTTTCCTTTTGGCCAACCCCGATTATCCATGGCAAAATCCTGATCCAGAGATTTAGTCCAAGCCGTAACGAAATCATTGGAAACTCTCGCTTGTTTGATAACTTCTCGCTTTGACATTTCTTTCTTAAAATACATCTCGTTGACTTCTTGTCTTAATACGGCCAATCTCTCTTTGTCCATAGGACTCCGTAGATTAAAGTTAAGACAATCAACTCAACTTAATCTACTAATACTCTAAACAAAGATCAAATTAGGTGCACCGATTTCATTTGATATTCAACCTCTACCCTCTAAATATGCTTAAATCAGGCACAGACTCAGGGCCGACCCCACGCAACTCTACGTCAAAAAGTGCTTGCTTTAAACCAGCATATCTGTTAGATTTTATCTTTATCTCTTTCTTAGAACAATTCAGAAAAATAGAAAGTGAGGTCAACTTAACATGGCAAGGAGATGTGGAATCTGCGGCAAAGGTCCTGTCAGCGGCAATACTGTTGCGCGCAGAGGGTCACCTAAGAGAAAGGGCGGAGCCGGAAGGAAGATCACCGGCATCACTAAACGCACTTTCAAGCCTAATCTACAGAGAATAAGAGCTGTGGTGGACGGATCGCCGAGAAGGATAAAAGTCTGCACCCGATGCATACGCTCCGGCAGAATAACCAAAGCGGCGTAACACTTTGAATTTCAGCTCGACCGGCGCAAGTCCCTGAAGACAGATGTGAGCAGCAGTCCGTCCTCTTTCCTGTCCTTTGTCTGCAGGCAACGATAAAGCACAAATCGATTCCCTCGAAATCCAGCCACTCATCTTTCTACTGAACTCAAAACAAGGGCGGTATCATTTTGATTTCATCTGGATGATAGAGAAAATAGGGAAAAGAAACTCAAAAGTCAAGTAAGGAAAAAAGTTGTTTTAGTCGGCAAACTCCACCTGAATCTGCTTGGGGACCACCTCCTCCTCAAAGCCCCGTCCGAGGAGCGTCTCTATAGCCCTTTTGCCTCTCTGTCCGCAGTCGAGTGTGTAATCGTTGACGTACATCCCGATGAACGTATCGGCCAAGTTCTCATCCATACCCCTTGCCCAGTTTAAAGCGTAAGACAGGGCCTCCTTTCGATGATCCAGCGAATATTGTATGCTTGCAAGCACTATCCGCCCGATAAGTTTCATCTTCTCCTCGCCCAAATCCTTCCTCACCACATTTCCCCCTAAGGGCAGTGGAAGTCCCGTCTCTTGATGCCACCACTCTCCTAAATCTATAATCTTGTGGAGTCCCATCTTTTTGTACGTCAACTGGCCTTCGTGTATGATAAGACCCGCATCTGCCTTCCCATCTGCTACTCTTTCTAATATCTGATCGAACGGAACTACGATATATTCAAATTCTTTGATAACGAGCTTCAAGGTCAAGAAAGCCGTAGTCATAGTCCCCGGTATCGCTATCTTCTTTGCCACAATCTCATCTGCAGTAGTAAAGTCCGAAGAAACCAGTAGTGGACCGTAGCGGTCCCCCATGCTCGCCCCAGAGGTCAAGAGAGAATAGTTATCCGAGACGTAGGCGTAAGCGTGGATTGAGATAGCCGTCACTTCCAACTCACCTCTGAGAGCCCTTCGATTCAAGGACTCTATGTCCTCCACCACGTGTTCAAACTCAAGTCCACAGGTGTCTATCTTCCCTTCAGCCAGACCGTAGAACATAAACGCATCGTCCGAATCGGGGCTGTGTCCGAGTCTTATGGCATCTTTCATCTACTATTCTCCCGAACTTTTCGAACCTTGCCACTCAGGGTAGAGTTTATGCTCTATTCCCAGGAGACTCAGCACGCGTCCTGCGATGAAATCTCCGAGGTCGTCGAAGGTTCTGGGCTTTTGATAGAACGCCGGCATCGCAGGCACCACCCTTGCACCGGCTTCAGCTACAGATACCATATTGCGGAGTTGTATCAGGTTCATCGGCGTCTCCCGTGGGACGATGATCAAGGGCTTGCCCTCCTTGAGCGTCACATCCGCAGCCCTTTCAAGCAGTGTGCTTGAAGACCCACAAGCTATTGCAGATAGCGTCTTTGCAGAGCAGGGAACCACAACCATGCCGTCCGTCTTGACAGAGCCGCTTGCCAGAGTCGCCGAGAGGTCGTTTATGTTGTGCTCCGTTAGGATGCCGTTTGTGACTTCGTTCCCGTACAAGCGTATCAGAAAATCGCTGAACTTCTCCTTGGACGGCTCAAAATCGGTCTCGTCCTGGAGCAGAAAACGTCCGTACTTGGATATAACAAGTCCCACCCGGTGACCCCCCACAAGGAGGGATCTTAGAAGCCTCAACGCGTAGACTGCCCCGCTGGCTCCTGTTATAGCCACAACAATATGTTTCATTCTTTACTCGATAAAGATAGGCTGAGTCCACGCCATCGCTCCGCCGGAGCCGTAGCATTCAGCCCTGACATAGACCACCTCGTCTGACTCTATATTTTTAAACTCAGAGATCGAAAACGAAGCCTGAGGAGCATCTACGGTGGAGCGAATCCAACGGTGTCTTGTTATAAAGCATATCCTCTGGCAGTTCGCCGTAGAGACAAAGATCGTATCTCCATCCACCCTAAAATCCCTAATCTCCACACCTGTGGATGAATAGAATGAACCACTCCTTATCGCCTCCAATATGCCTTCCAGGCTATTATCGTTCGTCTTGACTACAATCCACGCCTTCTCCACGTCATCGGGCTTGTGTGAATCGTCATTGGCGAATCCCCATACCCTCCTTCCGTGCGATAACAACATATCCCATTTGTCTATCGCAAGGGAAGCCCCGCGTTCGCGCTCGATCACTCCGTTGTAGATCTCTATCCCGACATAGCCCTCTAACGCCTCCATCAACTCCTGCGGGAAATGATTGAAATCTTCCAGCCAATTCGGGTGATTCAGGATAGCCATCGCCCCCTGAGCGTTTATTTTTTCGATCACAGGCTGCCTGTCGGAATCGGGCTCAATCCTCTCTTTCGTCCCCACATGAAGGATGTGAGGACCGTTTGCAGTGACTTCCACACCCGGAATTAGCGTCATCTTCGTAGAACTTTGATAATCCTCAGGCTTTACAAATCTATCGTGATCGGAAATAGACAAAAAATCGTATCCCCTCGAATCATAATCGGCGATGACCTCCTCAGGAGGACAACTTCCGTCGCTCAGCGTTGTATGCGTATGAAGATTTCCCTTAAACCAACGCCCACCTTCGATGTAAGAACTGACAAGTTTCATCTTAATACCCTTTACCTGTGATTCAGGTTTGTACGAATGCTTGGATGGACTCGTATCGAGGAGGATACTTGGCTTTACTGGTAGCAAATAATATATTATCTGTCGTGTCCAATTTCCTTCTACTTGCATGGAAACTTGGCTTATTTCTTTTAGTAACTGCTTTTCCCACGTCGATGATTTGTCTTTACTTCTGGGAAAAGTGACGTTCCCATGTGGGATTGAGCGTCATTTCATGCCCAGAATAGATGTTATAGTTCAACTTTACTAAATCCCTACATTCGAGCCTCGCATCAGACACAGCTCGACTAGCCCCAATTTTGGAGAACCCATAGTTTTCCCTAAGGTGTACTTTGATTGCAGATTCCTTGACGGTAGAGCCGCCCAAGTCCCGAAGAGCAGCTATAACTTTACACGAATTTGGAGAAAGCTTTTCCCATTTGGACAAAAAGAGATCGTCATCAGCAAAGGAAGGCTCAGATACAGTTTTTCCCGTTTGTCCATTCAGTTTTCCTAACTTTTGCAAGATCATTGTGCCGAGTTGTTCAGGGGTCTTTTCTGATAAGTCCACATATCCCATGGTTGGTCGTATTCCCGGGATTTCAGTGTCATCAAATTGTGCAGGAAGTATATATTCAATTTTTTCTATTATTGCCTTTGCCAATGCACTTTGCCTTTCATAAATAGGCCATGCTTTATTAGCATAATGCTTTGATATGAACATTACACAATATCGAGCACCTCCTCTATAAATTTTATCAAAATATTCTGATAAGTCTGTACCCCACAAGACTACTTCTTGGTGCTTGTCATAGAAAACTTCGACATTATTATCCGTCAGATACTGTGCTACCCCTTCTACGTACTCCCGATCTTCACCTGCAAATGACAAGACTATTTCGTAGGCTTTTTCCATTGTCTTTAGCTAACCATTGAGCAGAGAAGGAATTTTGCTGTTGCACAAGACATCCCCCAAAGTAAATGCGAAATAGAGGATGCTGATAACTCCGTTCATATTGAAAAAGGCCACACTTACCTTGGAAAGATCATCTGACTTTACAAGGCTATGTTCGTAGATCAGGACTGCCCCGACGATTATCACCCCTGCAATATAGATACTGTTCAGCCCTAACAGAGGCTTGATAGATAAAAGCAATAACAGCGAGATTATATGAAATATCCTCGCTGTTATTAGTGCCCATCTGATTCCGAATCTCTGAGGGATGGAGCAGAGCTTATTGGAAGTGTCAAACTCGTAGTCCTGACAGGCGTATATAACGTCGAAGCCCGAAACCCACATCAGAACCGCGAGACCCAATATAAGCGGCGCGGCGTCCAGAGTGCCCGTCACAGCTATCCAAGCTCCTATGGGGGCAAGGCTCAACGATAAGCCCAAAAAAAGGTGAGTCACCCAGGTGTACCTCTTCGTATAAGAGTAAAGAAAGACAATCGCCAGAGCCAGGGGCGACAGATAGAAACACAACCGGTTCAGGTTATATGCCGAAAATACCAACACCAGTGACGAAATGGAGACAAATATCACCACAGAGGGAGGCGACAGGAGTCCTTGCGGCAGTTCCCGATTGCGAGTTCTGGGATTTACTTCATCTATCCTTCTGTCCACCAGACGGTTGAATCCCATCGCCGCGCTCCTCGCTCCCACCATAGCTAAAACTATCCAGAACACCTGCTGTGAACTTATTCCCACTTTTGCCGCCGCCAAAACTGCCCCAGATAAGGCAAAAGGGAGCGCAAAGACGCTGTGGGAGAACTTGATCATCCTCCCGTAGGTGACTATAGTATTCGTCAACCCGTTCATCACTTTTATAACCGATCTGCCGAAGTTCCAAGCACACTTACCAGTAAGCCTGTTGGATTATCGTCCAGAGGCATCCCTCAACGCAGGCCAATCCTGCATTCTCCTGAGGGAAGCAGGGCCTATGGTCCATGATTCTCAGGACCATAGAGGTTCGATCATCTTCTGTTCAACCGATTCGACTAAATATTCGTAAGGATCTTTCACTGTTCTACCGTCTAAACCTATGGCAATCATACTCGCTGCTTTGCCCTTCCGTATGCTCCCCATATTCTTATCCAGCCCCAAAGCCGCAGCTCCGTTCAACGTTGCCATCTCCACAATCCTTTGGGGCACTACGTCCGGATACAATTCATGCATAGCCTTCATCTCGTTGAACAGATTCAGGTCTTCCACGCTGGCAAGGCTGTCCGTCCCTATACAGACGTTTATATTAGCATCCCAAAACCGACCGAGGGGGGCCACGCCGACCCTCAAGTTCCTGTTGCTGCGGGGACACAGACACACGCTTACTTTTCTTTTCTTTAATATCTGGATATCCTCATCTGTAGGATACACAACGTGCACAGCCAGCGTCTGAAAGTCCCAGAAATTCAGCTTATCCAAATATTGCACAGGTGTGGTTCCGGGGATCTCCCATTCACTGTTCCATGCGCCTGCGAACTGCAGGAGTCTCTTGAATCTGCCCTGCCCCGTATCTATAAAAAGAATCTCCTCCTCTGACTCGCAAAGGTGAACAGTCCTGATCTGATCACGCTCCCTTATTTGTCTGAAAAGCTGAGGTGAGACAGAGTAGGGAGCATGTGGACTCAGAGCATATTTTAAGCGTTTGCTTTCGGGAAAGTCGCTAAGAAGCTTCGTGCCCTTTTGAAAAACCTCATACGCCTTATCTTCAGCAAATCCGATCAATTCGTGAAAAATTACGCCTGTAAGCCGGCTTTTGTATATCAAAGGGACAGAAGACCCCGTATTAGTCACGTCACCAATAGCCACAGTCCCCGTAGAGATCACTTCGGAAATAGCCTGCTCTATGGCCTCTTCATCCTTTTCCGGGCTGCGCCTCCACCTTTTTAGTACGAGCTTCTTAATCCAATCGACGAAATCCCCTTCGTTTCTTATCTCTCCTTTTAGAGAAGATAGCTCTAAATGCGTATGGGCGTTGACAAGACCCGGAAGGATAATCGAATCATCAAAGTCAGAAATTTCTCCGCTGTATGTCCCCAGTATATCCCGTCTCTTTCCAAAATCCAGGATAGTCGAATCGCGAATAACTACGGCTCCGTCCTCTATCGGCGGAGTCGCGACGGGCAGCACCCACTTGGCGGTGTAAATCTGTTCGATCTGTTCCGAGATCTCTATGGAACTCCTTAGCTGTTGTAAAACCTGATTTCGGGCATCCGTTCCCCGGTTAAATCGGGGATTAATCCCAGACGGGTACTATACCTAAAAAACTCTCTAAGTCCCTCAACCTCTCTGTCACCGAGGATGTAATTTATCTTATTTTTTAGATAATCCTTGTAAACCTCCGATGATCCGGAATGATGCTGGGCGTATTCGGAGGATATTTCGTCTATATGACCAGTTCCGACTTCTGCAGCCTGAATCAACGTTTGAACATCCTCTTTAGGCAGAGCGTCCCTGCGTCCCGACCAGAAGGCGTAGACAAAGGGGAGTCCCGTAAGCTCCGTCCACTCCTTTCCCATATCGAGTCTTGGGATCTCAGTCAGACTGTCCAGCACACTGTCTCCAATCATCAATGCTGCATCGGCTTTCTGGAGCATCGAATCCAGGTCAGGACGGCATCGTATAAAATGAGGCTCTATCCCGTATTTTTCCTTTAAAACGATCTTTGTCAACGCTTCAGACGATCTGGAATTTCTGTCAACCGCCACAGTTTTGATCTTGCCAATCTGTTCAATCTGTGGGGCAAAAACCCCCACGCTCCCTACAGGACCATACGAAGATATGCATATTTGGGGGACTATATGATAAGGGTCGGGACTCCTGGCGTACTCAATAGAAGGTATCAGGCCCACTTCGGTCTCGCCGCGCGCAAGTTTATCCGAACAGGCGGATGGAACGTCGTAGATAATTTGGAAGTCGTGACTGATCAGGCATCTTTCTAAAGCGTATAAAAGCGGCTTGGAATTTAGAAAACTTACAGCGCCTAAGACTGGCATCGCTCCTCGGAAGAATCTAATATCTGATATTTCGTATTCCTGCGGCGCGGCTCGTATCCCGCATCAGTTATAAGATGATGTATCTTCTCAATCGACATTTGGAATCTGGTTCCTGCCGCACTCACCACGTTCTCCTCCATCATTGTGCTGCCGAAGTCGTTGACCCCGTACTTAAGCCCGATCTGAGCTATCTTCTCCCCTTGAGTTACCCACGACGCCTGAAAGTTGTCTATATTATCCAGCATAAGGCGTGCGATAGCTATGGTCCTCAGATAATCGTAGCCGGTGGCCTTCTTTCCGTTCCAGCCGCCGCTCCGGGCAAGCTCGGTTTCGTCCGGCTGAAAGCTCCACGCTATAAACGCCGTGAAACCTCCTGCTTCGTCCTGAAGCTCCCTTATCCTCAGAAGGTGCTCCACGCGCTGTTCGTCGGTCTCCACCGACCCGTACATCATCGTCGCAGTCGTCCTTATACCTAAATTGTGCGCCGTTTGATGCACCTCCAGCCACTGTTGGGTCGTATCCTTCCTGAAGGCTATCTGATCCCGAACATCGTCGGATAAAATCTCCGCCCCCGCTCCGGGGATAGAATCCAGGCCTGCGTCCCTTAGCCTCTCTATCGTCTCTTTTATAGATAGGCGCGAGATATGGGCTATATATATAATCTCCGTGGCTGAAAGAGAATGTATATGCACGGGGAAGCGCTCTTTGATGGAGCTTAGCAGATCCTCATAGTAATCTATCCTCAACTTGGGGTTGAGTCCGCCCTGCATCAGGATTTCACATGAGTAGGGCTCGGCCCCCCCTACATCTACCAACTCCTGGATCTTGTCGAATATCTGTTCCTTTGAGAGCAGATATCCCTCATCAGATCCGGGGGGGCGGTAGAAGGCGCAGAAAGAACATCTCACCCAGCAAACATTCGTATAGTTGATGTTCCGACCAATATTAAAGGTCACCATCTTTTCGGGGTGCTTCTTGAGCCTCACATAATCGGCCAACATTCCCAACTCCGGGAGGTTGTGATGCTTAAACAACCTGATGCCGTCTTTAAATTCCAATCTCTCTTGGGAGAAGACCTTTTCTGTTATATCTGAAATGTCTTTCATAAGCTTTTCGCCTTATAGAGTAAACAGAGAATAGGGAATGAGATTGCTTAGCTGACCCTTCGCTTCGCTCTGGGCTTCGGCTCGCAATGACGCCGTTTAGCTGGTTCATTGCGATGGGGACAAATACCCCGAAGAAATCCCCCATTGAAGCGTCAATAGATTCAATTGGGGGTCGGGGACAAGGGAGGGGAAGCAGTGCCCTGTCTACTGTCTACTGGTTCATTGATCACATTATACATAGGATCACGCTCAGTTGGTTCACGTCCCGCCTCTGTTATCATATCTATCAACTGCTCACGCGTTAGTGCCTGTTCTTTTCGTCCATCCTCCGGACGCGTGATCTCGTACTCAACAATCGTCCCGTCTATGTCGTCAGACCCGTACCACAGTGAGAGCTGGGATACCTCGGGCGTCGTCATAATCCAGAACGACTTTACGTGATCAAAATTATCCAACATCAGACGGGCTAAAGCCACCTCCCTTAAATCCATACATCCCGTCGGACCCGGAAGGTAGTCCAGCTCGGTGTTCTCAGGATGGAAGGAAAGTGGTATATAACTCAAAAATCCCCCTGTCTCGTCCTGAAGTTCCCGAAGTTTAATCAGATGCTCCACCTTTTCCTCAGGATACTCCATATGTCCGTAGAGTATCGTAGCGTTGGACTTCAATCCCACCTGATGCACAGAACGAGCCATACCGAGCCATTCGTCCGCCCCTATCTTCAGCGGAAAGAGCTCCTCATGCACGCGCTCTGTCATCACCTCTGCCCCCCCTCCGGGGACAGCGTCCATCCCCGCCTCTTTAAGCTCTAAGAGCGTCTCTTCCAGTGGTTTTTTGGCCACTCGCTCTATCTGGACGAGTTCCACCATTGTAAAGGCTTTCAGGTACGCATCGGGCCGAATCTGTTTGATCGCCCTCAAAATATCCAGATAGTACTCGTACGGCAGTTTTGGATTGACACCTCCCACCATGTGTATCTCCCTGATAGGCACGTCTATATGTTCTAATAGCGTGGCCTGAATCTCCTCTGGCGAAAGCGTATAGGCGTTTTCACCCTTCGGCACATCGTAGAACGAGCAGAACTTGCAGAATTTGTTGCACACATTTGTGTAATTGAGATGTTGATTCCTGACGTAGTAAGCCCTGTTGCCGTTCTTCCGTTCCCGTACGATGTTAGCCAGATACCCGACGGCGCTTAAATCGTCCGACCTATAAAGCTGGGCACCGTCATCGAACGAAAGCCGCTCTCCCCCCATCACCTTTTTATATATATCCCCCAGTCCAGCCCCTTCTATCATTCTTTCCCCGATTAAATCGGGGATCAGATTCCCAGTTGTTCCCATATTTGATCTATCCTATCCTTTACCTCCCTGGACATTTCCATCACATCTGGCCACTCCCTCAGAAAACCCTCGTCCTTCCACTTCCTCGTAGCGTCAATGCCCATCTTCGTACCATAGTCCGGAAGCTGTGTCGCAAAGTCCAGAACGTCAGCGGGACCCTCGCTGAATACCACATCCCGCTTGGGATCAATATGAGTTCCGACCTTCCATACCACCTCCCTCAAGTCCTGAACATCGCAATCCTTATCCACAACTATGATCACCTTTGTAAACATCAACTGTCCTAAACCCCACAGAGCATGCATCACCTTCTTGGCGTGTCCCGGGTATCTCTTGTCCATGGAGACTATAGCCAGATTGTGGAAGATACCCTCTATAGGCAAATGCATGTCCACTATCTCCGGCACACTCGTTCTGACCAGCGGGAGGAAGAGCCGTTCTGTAGCCTTTCCCAGATAGCCATCCTCCATCGGAGGAGGTCCTACGATTATGGTCGGATATATGGGGTCACGCTTGTGCGTCACACAGGTCAGATGAAAGACTGGATAATCGTCCTCCAACGAGTAGTACCCGGTGTGATCTCCGAAGGGACCCTCAAGTCTCCGCTCGCCTGGCTCCGTATATCCCTCGAACACGATCTGAGCGTTTGCAGGCACCTCTAAATCCACAGTCTTGCACTTTACAAGCTCCACTCGCTTCCTGCGCAGAAAACCGGCGAACATAAACTCATCTATCTCATCTGGCAGCGGCGCAGTCCCCGCGTAGATGGTAGCAGGGTCAGGCCCAAGGACAATTGCCACCTCAAGTCGCTGTCCCAACTCCTCTGCCACCCTGTAGTGTTGCGCTCCGCCCTTGTGCCTCTGCCAGTGCGCCCCGAGGGTGCGTTCGTCAAACACCTGAAACCTGTACATGCCCACATTGCGCGTGCCCAAGGTCGGATGCTTTGTAATCACCTGAGGCAACGTAATATATCGTCCTCCATCTCCGGGCCAGCACTTGATGATAGGAAACTGGTCGAATGAGGGATTTTCGGTCTCAACCACCTCCTGACATGCCCCTTTATTCACCGTCTTGGGGGCAAGATCGCCCAGACGCTTCAACTTGGGGAACATCTCCAGCTTTCCCATGAGCGTGGCGGGCACCTTCGGCTCCAGAAGCTCCTTTATCTCCCCGGCTATCGTCTCCAAACTGTCCGACTCCAGCGCCAGTACCATGCGCTCCATTGACCCAAACGTATTGATAAGCACAGGGACGCTGTGACCCTTCACGTTGGTAAACAAAAGAGCCGGCCCACCATTTTTGACCGTCCTATCCGCTATCTCACTGATCTCAAGCTCCGCGTCCACCTCCACGTCTATCACCTTTAGCTCATTTTTCTTTTTCAACGTCTCGACGAATTCGTTAAGATCTTTGTAAGCCATCTTTCCCTCCAAATACGGGTCCTGCTGACTATCTACATAACCAAATATAACCATTTTAATCGGGTTGTCAATCTTTTGTATCTACTTTATGCAGATTGGGGATTGTCAGGTGTGCTGTTATAGCCATGAGAGGTAATCTCAAGCTTGTCCTCACGAAAGTGGGGAGCTGAACTAAATTGAGAATTTTTGTTGACATCTGTTTCATTTTCCCTTATCTTGTGACCTGTATCACAGTAAAGACACTTAGATTTTGTTATCTTTTCACAGTTATATGTAGGGCGCGGTTGTCTCGCCCTCTCGTATTGGATTTGGAAATATATTTACCCGCTAGATACAGAGGTGACACAAGTTAGCCTGGTTTTAGTGCAAATTTCATCAATCCAAAAGTTTCATTAACCCAAAAAAACAGGGGGCACTTAAAAGCCTTGTGAAAAACCCTTAGATTCAGAAAGTAGTATAGAACAAGCATTGATAAAGCAGTTCCGATGTATTATATTATGTTATTGATAATATTATACATGGAGGAAACAATGACCCCACAAAAGCAGGAACAGACAAATCCGATGTTTCACTATTTTCAGATGGAGGATTTAGTTCCCGAGGATCATATCCTTCGTCAGATTGATGAGGCAGTTGATTTTTCATTTGTACGAGACGTTGTATCAGATTGTTATTGCCCTGACAATGGCAGACCCGGTATTGATCCTGAATTAGTTGTTCGAATGATCCTTATTGGCTATCTGTATAATTTGAGTGAGAATCGGCTCTGTCAGGAAGTGGGGATGCATGCGGCATATCGGTTGTTTTGTCATCAGACATTTGATGATGCGGTTCCGGATAGGAGCACGATCAACAAGCTTCGCAATCACAAGTGGGCATCCAGTGGGTTGTTTGAACGGATAATGCGTCAGGTAGTCCAGTGTTGCATAGATGTCGGTCTTGTGAGCGGTAAACACCTTAGTGTCGACGGCACTCAGATACAAGCTGATGCTTCAGTGAAAAGTATTGAGCCGATAGAACCCCCTGTTTCTCTTGATGATTATCTCAAGGGAATCGGTTTTGAAGGTGATAAGACAAAGGGTAGGTCCGGGCATCCTCAGGATAAAGACTTTTATGGTGAAAAGTGGACGAACCAAACACACCGTTCGACTACAGACCCCGACGCGCGCTTATACAGCAAATCGAAGGGCAAAGGGGCTTTTCTCTCGTTTATGGGCCATGATCTGATCGACACAAAAAGCAGAGTAATCCTTGAGACTCAGGGCACGCAGGCGACAGGGACAGCAGAGCCCGAAAGTGCCCTTAAGATGGTAGATGACCTTGAAACATAGACCATGCCCAAAGACATTCAGACACTTAGTGCCGATACCGGTTACGGTTCTGGTAATTTTATCGCTGATGTACTTGACCGGGGAATCATACCCCATATTCCTCTGCGAGCCGATGAGAAGATTGAACCGATTCCTACATGGAAAAACAAGACAAATCCAGCACATATTCAGGCCGAACGGGATAGAAAAGTGCGAGAGGCGAAAGCCAGAAATCATGCACGGTCTATCTCATTAACAGCTGACTACAAACTCTCCCGGAGACTCCGTAAACGCAGTGAACATATCTTTGCTGAAGCCAGGCAACAACACGGTATGGGACGAGCCCGTTACAGAGGACTAGCCTCACTGAATGAACAGTTGAATCTTGTTGCAACAGTACAGAATCTCAAGAGGCTTGTATCTTTCATAAGAAGGGGGAAAGCGTCTATGTGTGCCCTGTCTGTCAAAGACAGTGCATCCTGTTCTTCAAACAGCTCCTATTCCTTGCTGACCAGAACTCTGATAAGACTATTTTGCTTATTCCACAGCAAAACGATACGATATGCTTCTCTTTGACCCATAATCGGCGCTTCAGACGCTGCCTGGGACATAACTATTTCACAAGGCTTTTAAAGAATGAACCATAGGATTAGCAGCAGTTATGAAAGTCTGCTTTACAACGTTCGACGACATAGAAAACGACGGGCGGGTCAACAGGGAGCTTTCGACTCTCAAGGGCTTAGACTACGATATGCACGTAATATGCGGAAGCGCTGTAGACTATAATAGTCAGCCTGAATCTCTCAAAGATTTAGCGGTGGAGAGGGTCTATCTGGGTACAAAGAGAGCGGGGAAGCTCAGATTTTTGAAGTTCTACTTGAAGACTCCTTTAAAAGCCATCAGAGCCAAAGCGGACATCTATCACGCGCAGGAGCTCTACAGTCTGCCCGTAGCCTGGATCGGGGCGATTTTCAACAATGCTCCGTTGATCTACGACTCTCATGAGTATTATCCCGGCATGCAATCTCTGGTCGCAAGACCCTTAGAACGCTCGGTATGGTCTCTTGTTGAGAGGATATTCATCAAAAGAGCACAAACGGTCATAACCGTCTCCGACGCCATATCCGAAAAACTGAGCAAAAGATACAGAATCCCTCCGCCTGTAGTGATCAGAAACTGTCATGAGAAAAAGGACGTCAAGAGGACTAATCTCCTAAGAGAAAGATTTTCCATAGGTGAGGATCGCAAGATACTCCTCTATCAGGGGATTATGTCCCGTGGGCGTGGCCTCTTTACCGTGCTCGAGAGCCTAAAACGTCTTCCACAATGCGCCTTCGTAGCCTTAGGCGATGGTCCACTTCTCAAGCAATTGGAGGAATACTCTCAACAACACGGACTATCGGACAGGACATTCTTCCCCGGCTGCGTCCCGGTGGAAGAACTCATAGACTACACTGCCTCAGCCGATATAGGACTATGCATAATCGAAAATGTGGGCTTTAGCTACTACAACTCACTCCCCAACAAACTGTTCGAATACATGATGGCGGGGATACCCACGGTCGCAAGCGATTTCCCCGAAATAGGGAAGATAGTGAAAGGGGAGGGGACAGGGCTTGTGGTAGATCCTGATGATCCTGATGCAATAGCAAAAGCGGTAACTCGACTCCTTTCGGACAGGGGTCTTTACGACGAACTTTCCGCCAATGCGCTCTCGGCCTCGAAGAGACACAACTGGGAAGAAGAATCTAAGAAGCTTGCCCAGCTTTACAGAGCTATCTGAGGTAAATGTATGAAAAGGGTACTCGTCGTAAGCTACTACTTTCCCCCGATGGGGCTTTCAGGAGTCCAAAGGACCCAGAAGTTTGTAAAATATCTGTCCCAATTCGGATGGCTCCCCACAGTCCTGACCATATCCCGGGCAGAATACTTAGCCTTTGACCCGTCTCTTTTGGATGAATTGCCCGAAGAAGTGGAGATTTTGAGGACTGCTTCTGCAGATGTCCTAAGCTTGATGAGTCTGCTAACTAATAATAGACAAGATAAGCAGGGTGGAATCGGAGTTGTTCCATCAGAAAGAGTTAGAGGTCTCTTTCACATGATGAGCCAGTTCTTCTTCATACCCGACAACAAGATAGGGTGGCTCCCATTTGCGCTATCGAAGGGAAACCGACTCCTTTTGAACGAACACTTTGATCTCATCTACTCATCGGCTCCGCCTTACACTTGTCACCTTATAGCGTGCGTATTGAGATCCCTTCGAGGCGCCCCTTTAGTCCTGGATTTCAGGGATGACTGGACGCAGAATCAGTTTATTGTCTATCCCACTTTTGTCCATAAGATTGCAAACGGCATGCTCGAAAGAGAGGTTCTCCAGAGAGCCAGCGCCATAATTGCGACCAACGAACTGATGTCTTCTAACCTCCAAAGGAGACATCCCCTTATAAAATCCGAAAGATTCAAGGTCATAAGCCACGGCTTTGATCCTGATGACTTTGGGAGGGCTGACCGTATCGAAAAAAAGTGCGACCCCCCGATTGAATCTATCGAGGGCAGGAAATTTACCATCACTTACACAGGTAGTTTCTACGAGCGGATAACGCCACTGTATTTCCTCTTAGCCCTCAGAGAGATCCTGGACGAAAATCCTGATTTTGCCGACAAGATTAAGGCACTCTTTGTCGGGATGTTCAGAAAGGAGAACGAAGAATTAGTCCAGAAGCTCAAGCTTCAGGATATAGTAGAAGTAATCCCTTACGTCAAGCACAGAGAAAGCGTAAATTACCTTATGGAGTCAGATCTTCTGTGGATGATGGTGGGGAGAGGTAAACTCAGCGAGACCATATCTGCAGGCAAGCTCTACGAATACATAGGTTCCCGAAAGCCTATACTCGCCTGCGTCCCAAGAGGAGGAGTTGACGCTCGGGTCGTCCGCTCCACAGGCAACGGTATGGTGGTCCCTCCCGATGACGTACAGGCTATTAAAGAAGCCCTGCTTTCATACTATAGTAAGTATGCAGACGGACAACTTAGGCTTACTCCCGTTCATATAATAGAGAAGTATGATAGGAAAAGGCTAACGGAAGAATTAGCCAGAATATTCGACAGCTGCATTTAACTATAAAAAGAGTAGACAGTAGGTAAGGAAAACGGTAGACGCAGACAAGCGTGTCTGCTCTGAAAATACCACAAATCGGGCGAACCACTTCGTGGCTTGTTGCCACATCTCCCTGTCCAATACCCCATAGGTTCGCCCCCACATAGGAGGGATTCCATGAAGAGTTTGTTTCTACTGTTGTCTGCGGCGATGTTAGTTAGCTGTGCGGGCAAAAAGGCCGGGGTAACGGCTGTCAGCCAGAATATCTCCGTCCAGCTTAAATACATAATGCAGTTTGGATCTCCCGGAGGTGGGGTCGGCTCCTTCGTAGACGGAAGGGGCATATCTGTAGACAAATCCGGCAATGTCTACGTTGCTGACACTGGAGACAACAGGGTCCAGAAGTTCAACCCACAGGGGAAGCCTCTCAAACAGATAGGGGGATTCGGAGGGGAGGAGGAAGGACTTCGGGAGCCAACAGACGTATGGGCAAGGACCAGCCTGGAGATATACGTAGTGGACTCCCAGAACAGAAGGATACAACAATACGACAGGTATTTAAGCACTATAGGGACGATTCAATTTCTCTCTGGCAACGGTCAGGGTGCACCAGCATTTAGCCTCCCTACGGGCGTAGCTGTCTCAAGACACGGCGACATCTATCTCACAGATCGAGGCAACGGCGTGGTCTATAGAATCGACTCGTTCGGGAAAGTAGAACGAAGTTTCGGAGGATTTGGGTACGGAATCGGCGAGCTTAGTGGCCCCACAGGCGTCGCTGTGGACAGGGACGGGAACGTTTATGTCTGCGACACGGACAACGACAGGATCGTAAAATTCGACTCGTTCGGCTCATTTGATCGATCTATAGGCAAAGGTGAGCTTTTCAGACCCCACGGTATAGACATCAGTCTTGACAAATTGCTATTCATCGCCGACACGGATAACCACAGGATAGTCGTCTTCAACCGCAAAGGGAAAGTAGTTACAACTTTCGGAGCGCGCGGGGATGGACCTGCATCGTTCGAGAGTCCTTTCGACCTGACATTAAGTGGGCAGGACATTCTCTATGTGATGGACACCGGGAACGGAAGGGTTCAGAAGTTGGAAATCCAAAGGAAGACTTTACATCCTTTGCAGTAGACAGCATAGAGGGATGGGAGAGGTGCCCTGTATACTACCCGCTATCTACCGAAGTTCACAGTATCGTCTCCACAAAGCCTATGCTTTGGGGGTCCAGCTTGGTATAGTCCGGGATCTCGAAGCGGTCGCCGTCCACATCGATCAGTAAAAGACGGTGGTCGCCGAGCCAAAGGGCGCTATCTTGCGTCCCTCTGATCACGAATTCTCGTCTCCCGCGGTCGGTCTCCACCTCCCAGTAGGAGGTGCCGAACTCGCTTCTGACCGAGTTGATTCTGTAGACAGTGCTCGTCAGGTAGCGCTTCTCCAGTTCGTCCTGGATGATCTGATAGGACTCCTGGTCCAGTTCCGAAGGATCAGAGATCATACATATCTCCTGGTCCTTGATGTCCAGGATAGAGATGTGAGTGTCCGGCCGTGAGAGGGGCGATGCCAAGACTACTTTGACCCTGATGTACGTGCGGTCCTTCTCCAGCGTCATACACAGATCCCAGGCGGGCTGACGGAGGAGTCGAATGCTCTGAGGATCTACAGGCTTTCTGGGTCCTTCCTCCACACCGGGCTGGATGACTGTCTTTGCAATTTTGTCTTCTGGCATCTTTGGTTCTTTTGATATGATAAGTTGCCTTTGGGGGGCATGGGCAGGAGGTGTCCTGACTACTGAGTTCTCTCTCCCGTCTGCTTGTTCGGATCGTCCTTGCCGCCGCCGACGGCTATGACTGCTGACGTTTCCTGCTGGGTCTTTATCATCCGATAAAAGATGCCCTCCTGAGCTATCAGTTCCTCGTGGCTTCCCACTTCCACCGCCTTTCCATCTTCCAATACGACCAGTCTATCTGCATATCTTAAGGTGCTTAACCTGTGAGCAATGGCAAATGTGGTCCTGCCTTCTACCAACCGCCTGACAGCCTGCTGTACCTGCTTTTCCGTCTCTGTGTCCACTGATGATGTAGCCTCGTCCAATATCAATATACGGGGATCGTGCAATATCGCACGGGCGATGGAAATTCGCTGTTTTTCTCCACCTGAGAGTCTGCCTCCCCGTTCTCCTACCTGTGTGTCGTATCCGTCGGGCTTTGCCACTATGAAATCGTGTGCGTTGGCGGCTCTGGCGGCCTGGAATATCTCCTCAAAGGTCGCTTGTGGCCTGCTATAAGAGATATTCTCCGAAATTGTTCCGCTGAAGAGAAACGGTTCCTGAAGCACCATACCGATATGTTTTCTTAAATCCTCCAACTTTATGTCTTTGACGTCCACTCCGTCTATCTTCAGCGAGCCACCGTCCACGTCGTAGAATCGGCAGATCAGGTTGATCATAGTGGTCTTTCCCACACCTGATTTTCCCACCAGTCCTATCATCTCTCCCGGTTCTACGTTGAGGTCGATCTCCTTGAGCACTGGCTTGCTCTTGACGTACCCGAACGATGCCCTCTCAAATGTGATCCGACCCTCGATATTCGGCATCGGGCGGGCGTTCGGATCGTTATACGGTTCGGGTTTCGAGTCGATAATCTCGAAGACCCGCTCAGCGCCGGAGAAGGCGTATGTCATCCAACTGTTCAGCTCCCCGAACCATTGAAGGGGATCGTATAGCATCCACAGATAACTGATAAAGGCGACGAGGCTCCCCAACTGGAACTTCTCATCTATGATGTCCATTCCTCCCACGTACCAGACTAAAAGGAGCCCGGCGCCGGTGCAGAAGTTCATAGTGGCGAAGAAGAGCACCCATACTCGTTCGGTGGTCACATCGATGTTGAAGAGGCTGTCGTTCCGATTGTGAAAGCGCCTCAGTTCTCTGGGTTCCTGTGCGAAGGCTTTGACCACGCGGATGCCCAAGAGCGTCTCCTGAAGGTGCGCTGTGAACTTTGCCCGGCGGATCCAGGACTTGCGGAAGTACTTCAGGAGCCGTCTCCAGAAGAACCAGCCTCCGAAGATCAGGCAGGGGACGGGCAGAAGCACATATAGGGTCAGATGCCAGCTCATGTAGAACAGAAAGATCAGGATCCCGACCATCATCAAGGTGTTGTTTACGATGTAGGGGAGTCCGTTAATCAGGAACTCCTCCATGCTCTCCGTGTCGTTGGTGACCCGGGACATCAGGGATCCCACCTGCTTCTTGTCGTAGAACCTCAGGGACATCCTTTGGAGCTGTCGGTATAGGCGTCGCCGGATGTCCACTGTCATTCGCCCGCCCAACCACACGGACAGCGACCAGTGCAGGATCTCTGTGATCCAGGTGAGCACTTTCAGACCCAAAAGTGCCAGTACAAGGTAAATCAACAGGGAAAAACTCCCCCGCGGCACCAGGACGTCGTCGATGATCCTCTTGACCAAAAGCGGGGGGGCCAGTCCGATTACGGTCATAAGGAGGCTGACCAGCACCATAGCGGCAGTCTGCACTTTGTACGGCACCAGGTACCCGGCTATGCGGCGCAGGGTAGCTATTTTACGGATACATGCGGGACATATTCCGTCGCGCTCTGGAAGGAGGCGTCCGCACCGCTCGCAGCGGGTTCGCTCCTGCTCAGTCGAGATGGAAAGCTCCTCTCCCTTTGCCAACTGCTGAATGCCCCGGGCTACCTCGGCGAATTTATCGGCGTGCGCGCTGGAGTAGTAGAGAAAGTCCGTGGTATGGCCATTCTGGCTTATCTGTAAACATCCGCCGCCGATAAGGGCGTCTATCTTTGCTGAGCTGATGTCCTCAAGTGGGATCTGGGCTATTCCGTCGGTTCCATCGAAAGAAAACCTGAGCACTCGCCGGTCGGTCACTATCAGCCAGACAGATGCATACGTCCTGTCCTCCGCCACGTCTGTCTCCACGCTGATGCGGACCCGTTCCCCGTCACTCATAACCTCTTTGAATTTCTGCTCGATGCTCTCGGGCAACGGTTCCATGAAAGTCATCTTCTATTTCCTAAAATTAGCAGACAGTAGACAGGGACATCTCCTCCTCTACCTTGAGATTGTCCCCGATGGAGCCCCCGATAGATTCAATCGGGGGTCAGGGGGAAACAATCTCACTTAGACTGTCTTTCCCTGTTTGCTGTCTACTTTTCCTACTCCTTAATACCTATAATCTGAGAGGTCTGGCTCTGCAGTTCGACAAGCCTGTCGAACACACCTCCCTTAGCCATCAGTTCCTCGTGGCTTCCTACCTCTGCTACCTTTCCGTCCTCCAATATGACAAGTCTATCTGCATATCTTAAGGTGCTTAGCCTGTGAGCAATAGCAAACGTCGTCCTGCCTTTAATTAACCGTTTTATAGCCTCCTGTATCTGCTTTTCCGTCTCAGTGTCCACCGAGGATGTTGCCTCGTCTAATATCAATATGCGGGGATTGTGCAATATGGCACGAGCAATTGAGATGCGCTGTTTTTCTCCCACTGAGAGTCTACCTCCCCGTTCTCCCACCTGCGTGTCGTAGCCGTCAGGCTTTGCGACTATGAAGTTGTGTGCGTTTGCGGCTTCGGCGGCCTGGATTACCTCCTCAAAGGTCGCATCTGGTCTGCCGTAGGAGATATTCTCAGCTATTGTGCCATTGAACAGGAACGGCTCCTGGAGGACGACTCCTATCTGTTTTCTGAGGTCCTCTAACTTTATGTCCTTGACCTCCATTCCGTCTATCTTCAGGGAGCCACTATCCACGTCGTAGAATCGGCAGATCAGGTTGATGGTGGTGGTCTTCCCCGCTCCCGATTTGCCCACCAGTCCTATCATCTCTCCCGGCTTTACATCTAGGTCGATGTTCTTCAGCACCGGTTTGCTCTTATCGTAGCCAAACGTTACGTCCTCAAAGGTCACCTGTCCTTTCATATCGGGTAGAGGCATCGCCTTGGGGTTTTCATAGCCCTCGGGTTTTGTGTCTATAATCTCGAAGATACGTTCAGCGCCGGAGAAGGCTTGCGTCACCCAGCTATTCAGCTGGGTAAGCCAGCGCAGAGGGCCGTATAAGAGCCACGAGTAGCTGTAGAATGCCCACAGTTGGCCGAGCGTCAGTTCTTCTCCCAACACCTGTTTTCCTCCCACGGCCCAGATGATCAGAGTACCAGCTCCGGCGATAAGGCCCGCCGTCGAGGAGAATAAGGCCCATTTGCGCTCGGTGAAGTAACCTATCTTGAACAGGTCGACGCTTTTCTCATCGAATCGGTCGATCTCACGCTTTTCCTGCGTGAACGCCTTGACCACTCTGATCCCGGAGAGTGACTCTTCTATCCGAGCGGAGAACTGTGCCCATAGGCGCCACCACTTTCGGTAATAGCCCCGCAGGCGCTTCCAGAGCAGGCCGTTCCACATGACGATGAAGGGAACAGGAATCATCAAGTAGAGGGTCAGGACCCAGTTCAGATGGAAGAGCATGCCGACGATCCCGAAGAAGAGGAGACACCGGAGAACTATGTAAGGCAGTCCGTCGACAAGGAAGTATTTGAGAGTACGTATATCGTTGGTCACCCGAGACATTAGAGCCCCGATCTGTTTCTTATCGTAGAACTGCAGGGAGAGGAGCTCCAACTGTCTGAAGACGTCGGCTCGTATGTCCGCTACGACCCGGGCGCCGAGCCAGGCGACTAACCAGCCGTGGATCATCTCTGCTCCCCAGGTCAGGAGTCTGACCCCACCTAACCCCAAGACCAGTAACAGAAGGAGGTGTGCATTTGCCTGCTTTAACGCATCGTCTATGATCCACTGGCTGAGCTTAGGAGGCATCAGTTCCGCGGCGGTGCTGACCAGCGAGACGCCTACCACACCTACTGCCTTGCCTGTATGGGGCTTGAGATACCGGCAGAGCCGGGCAAAGACCTGCCACTTCTTAACGCAGGCGGGACAGATACCGTTCCGCTCCGGCAGCAGGCGGCCGCATTTATCGCAGCGAGTTCTGTCCTCTTCTTCAGAAAGACGTAGCGGCTCCCCACCAGAAAGCTGCTGGATTCCCCGCGTCACCTCTGAAAACTTCTCTTTCAGGCTGCTGGAGTAGTAAAGGTGTTCAGTTTGCTTCCCCTTAACCGAAAGCTCCAGCCGTCCGCCGCCCACCAACGGCTCCGTCTTAGCCTCGGTGATCTCCTTCAACGGGAGTTCAACCGTCCCGTTGCGCCCATCCGGCGAGAATATCAGCACCCTTCGGTCTGTGACTACCATCCAGCGTTCACCGTAGGTTCGATCTTCCGCCAAATCGGTGGAGACGCTGATAGTCACAGTCTCGTCCCTTTGAAGAATCCTTTTGAACTTCTCTTCTATGTAGGAAGGCATCGCCTCTTGGAATCTCATTGTCTGCTCCAAAAGTAAGAAAGGACTATGGATTAAACAAGTTCAATAAAAAAGAGCCGCAGGGGAAGAACCCCGCGACTCTTTTTGTATATAAAGTCGTCTCTATGGCAATATATTCACCATGGAGGATCTTCTCCCGAAGGAGGTACACAGAGGACTGCCTCATTAAGCAGACTGGAAATTATATATTTATTTACCGTAATATTTAACATTTTCTGCAACCTTCTCCTAACGAGGCAAGCGTACGCACTTACCCTCTTAAAAGTAGGTGTAAAAATTCCATGCGCAATAAAACCATTTAGAAAACTCTATGCAAAGGGTGTCTCCAATAATATGCATCAAAATCCTTAATTTGTAAATATACACAATAAGGCTTCTCTTGTCAAACATTTTGTCAAAATGTTTTCGCCTGCCAGGGATTTTAGAATGGAGTGCAGTTCACGCGGTTCCTCTATCCAGGTTTCTGTTGACAAAGGTGTCCACTCAGCCTATTATAGACTATATTTCTTACGATTGTGTCTACAATTTGCACATCTAATGTAACGAGTTACTCGTCTCTACGAAAACTATGAACTGCGATCAGAACGAGAATAGGCTCGATCCCCTCGGTATCGAAGGGGATAGATTGAAGATGGGCTATCGCTTCAAATCTAATTGGAAGGTTGTAGCGTCTTTACTGGCCTCACTTGGTGTAATATCTCTCCTTATCGTAAAATTCGCTCCTTTATACAAGAAATTGCTCTTTTTGACCCTCTATTCTATACCCTCCAACTCTTTCATACCCGGAATACCTCACGAGCCTGCGGTCATCTACGCCGGAACGCTCTACCATCCGCTAGAAGTCGCCCTCTTTGCCTCTTTGGGGACCTGCATAGCCGCGATCATAGACTACCACGTTTTGACCCCTATCTTAACAAACGAAAAGGCAGAAGCCCTAAAAAAACAGACGATATATAAGATTTCACTCCGATACTTCGGCAAAGCCCCCTTTATAAGCTTAGTGATAGCGTCTTTTTCTCCTGTGCCCTTCTTTCCCTTCAGGGTTCTGAGCATAGCGAGCAGTTATCCCTTTAAGAAATATCTTTTATCCATCTTTTTGGGCAGGACGCCCCGCTATTATCTCTTATCCCTTTTGGCATATACCTTCCCCTTCCCTACGTGGATCATCGCCGCCTTGTTCCTCGTCCTTATAGCCTACAATCTGATCGAAAAATATTACAAAAAGTGGGCTTATAAGAAAAGGGGATCCAAGATGTTGCAAGCTCCGTGACATATTTCATTCTCGGCGATCTTGATCACAGGAATACTTAAGGTCTTAGATAATTAAATGCAGCCCTAATTTCTACCCAGAAATGAATACACGTCACTTAATCAACGAAGACGGCACTCCATTTGATTCATCAGAATTGCAAAGAATAAGCTGTCACTTAGACCGGCTTAACGGTGAAGACCGCACAAGATATAGAAATCAAAATGCCGGGACTATCGCGAAGCATAGCGCGGCAAAGATTCTAATCGTTTCTGGGCCCGGAACAGGCAAAAGCCACCTGTTTTTAGATCGAATTGATCATTGGTTTCAAGACAATCCTGAGGCAAGTATATTTGTAACAAGTTTTGTCAGAAAATTGGTTACGGATTTGCGGAACGACATTAATAAAAATGAAAAACTATCCTATGAGCAGAAAAACCAAACTACAGTATACACCTTACACAAATTTGCTCGGAGTATTGTTGAAAAGAATAATGGAACATCTGAGTGGAAATTCCAACGTTACTTCAGGGTAATAGGGCAAGCATGGAAAAAAGTGGTTTGGGAAGATGTTCTTACACATTATCCGGATCTTGATGGAGGTTGTTATTGTTGGAAAAAATTCGAAGAGCAATTGCACAACAATGAGTTTGCAGAATCAGAAGATTGGCAAAAGCTCAATCAAATCTACTTTGAACTATGTGCATTCTATAACGCTGCTGGTTTCGCTGATTTGATTATACGGGCGAAGGATGCGCTGCGAGAAAATCCCCAACTCAACGAAGATGACTTCTTTATCATCGATGAGTATCAGGACTTCAATCTTGCAGAGGAACAACTGATCCTTCAGTTGGCAAATAAAGCAAAGGGACTTCTTATTGTTGGAGATGATGAACAAGTTCTCTACGAAAAACTCAAATCAGGGAAAGCCAAGTTAGTCCGGAGACTTTACAATCAAAAGAAAGACTACGTAAATGCTATGTTACCTTTCTGTGCAAGAAGCTGTTACCACATTACGAAACTTGCGGAATACTTCATTGGAAAGCATAGGGATTCAGATTGCATAGAAAAGATTTATTTGCCACTGGAAGCAGGTCAAGATACACCCAAGGTCCAAGTCATTGCTTGTGCTACTCCAGCTACTGCGATTGATTATATTGAGAAATTTATTTCAGACAACCAAAGGGAGGTTGATGAACGAAAGACCAAATTATCAGAGGAAGAAGCACAGGATGCGTTCTTGCTCATTTTGACACCAGAGAGAAAAGCCAAATTTTATGGGGAGGCAAAAGAGACACTCCATAAAATTGTATCCAAATGGCACACGGAAAGTCGAGAGTTTTCAGACGACTATTACAAGGTCTTGAACTACTACTCGCTTGCAGAACATCCGAGGAACAATTTCACTTTTAGAAAAGTTCTTTGGTACGAAGATTTTTCTGAGGAGCAAACTCACACATGGATTGTTGAGGCGATGCAACATAATAAGAATCTTTCTTGCCTGGATGCTGAAGAGATCAGAGATATACTGAGGAAGTGTAGTGACGTCAAAAATATCATTGAAACAGAAAGCTCCACAGATGAAAAAGTAGACAAGCTCTCAGAGTGCATATCCATAAGTGATAAACTTCGTCTAAGAAATGATATGGACAGGAAAGCCATCAACCAGGATGAAATAACAAAGTTGGAGCACGACGAAGAGGAAGAAGCGGAGCTAGAGGAAATACAAATTAAGAAAATGTGTGCAGTTGAACTTATGACTATTCTGGGATCTAAAGGGTTATCAGCGGATCACGTGATAATCATAGGTTTTGATGACGTAAATATGAAATGGATAACGAAAAATGCCTTTTATGTAGCTTTGACCCGTGCCAGAAAGAGTTTACATATCCTTACTGCTTTGAAATCTGGGGGCGCTGCAAGAGCCCATGATTTCTTGGCTCAACTACCGGAAGGTCATGCTGAATTTTGCAAGTATAAAAAGACTCGTCGTACAAAGAGCATTTTGCGAAGTAAACGGGCATTTGTGCGTTATCTCAATTCTCTAGGTTTTGCGTCAAAGCAACAGAGATAGGTTCATAAAAAGTGATTTTCGATAAAGAATACATTTACTTCTCCCCCTGAACGTGGTATAAATGGACACTTTGAATAATTTGTGCTACACTGAAATTGCCAATTACTCATCAAACCTGTGAAACAAGCTAAGATCACCGAGACTATTAGGGAAATAGTCAAAGACGAAGTTCAAGCAATCAAGGACAAGTTTGGTGCAGAAGAGGCGGCGGTGGGAGCTCCAATTCCCGTTGACGCCTCTTTTTTCTTGACTTCAAGGGGATGATCGCTTAAAGTGTACACAGTCGTCCCTGTAAATGCAGGGGCGAGGCGCCGTGGGCGCTTTGTTAGGGAGGATGGAGTGGAGGCAGCAAACCATGAAGTGCCCTCGCCCCTACTATCTTATTGGTTATCCAACTTCTGTCCCTGAATGATAAAGATAAAGAACATCACTCTTGAGCTAGGCGGAAGGAACGTCCTTTCGGAGATCAATCTTTGTATATATCCCGGAGAATCCATAGCCATAATCGGATCTAACGGTTCGGGAAAGACTACCCTTGCCCGGTGCATCAACGGTCTTTTGATCCCGAAGATCGGGGAGGTAACGGTGGAGGGCGTGCCCACTTCTGATCAGAATAATATCTGGGAGATCAGGCGCAGGGTGGGAATGATTTTCCAAACCCCCGATGACCAGATAGTCTCCACAACGGTCGAAAGAGAGATAGCGTTCGGACTCGAAAATCTGGGAATCGAGCTCAAACGAATGGTCGAAATAGTAGAGGATACCCTGGAGAGGTTCCATCTTGGAGAATATCGCCATCATCCGCCGCATCGGCTATCAGGAGGAGAAAAGCAGCGCCTATCTATAGCGTCTGTTCTGGCTATGAGTCCCGATTATCTGATTTTGGACGAGCCGACATCCCTCTTAGATCCGGATGGACAAAGCCAGGTACGGGGGATCCTTAACGACATTCGGAAAGAAGGAGAGATAGCGACGATCCTGATCACTCAGTTCCCCGAAGAAGCCGCCGAAGCCGATCGTCTGATAGTCCTCGAATCTGGCAGGATTAGGATGGATGGTCCCCCACAACAGGTATTTGGGGAGTCGGAACTCTTGGAAACCTTGGGGCTTGAAGCCCCTTTTCCCTTTCGATTGGCGTCAGCCCTCAGAAGCGGGGGGATTACGCTGGATGGTTCTCCTTTCAGGTCTTCGGATATAGTAGGGCAACTCGTACACCTGTATAAGCCCTTATTGACATCCTCTGATATGACACCTGCTACATCACGGATGGGACGTTCCACGTGCCGCTCCCTGGGAAGGGAAAACGATCATCTGACGAAACTATCTGCTGAAGGTGTATCTTATATCTATGACATGGGTCTGCCCACCCAGAGAAATGCCCTCTCTAATGCGACTATCCACGTCAGAAGATCGGATTTTATGGCGCTGGTGGGACCTAACGGCTCGGGTAAGACGACGCTCGTTCAACACTTCAACGGTCTCGTAAAGCCCACATCGGGGCGCATCCTTCTGGACGGAGTAGACATCTGGTCTCTCGGAAGCGATCTTTCCAAAATCCGCCAAAGGATCGGCCTGGTCTTCCAGTTTCCCGAACTTCAGCTCTTCGATAAGACGATCTTTGACGATGTGGCTTTTGGCCCCAGAAATCTGGAATGGAACGAAAAGAAGGTAAAGGAGAATGTCCACAGCGCCCTTGAGGCTGTAGATTTAGTCTCTGCAAACTACTTGGACAGGTCCCCTTTATCGTTGAGCGATGGGGAAAAGCGCAGAGTCGCCATTGCGGGGATCTTAGCAATGTCCCCTGAAGTTCTGATTTTGGATGAACCGACTGCCGGTTTAGATCCTAAGGGTGCTAAAAAGATAATTTCCATATTGAAAGAGTTTAACAGCTCTGGAGGAACCGTTTTGATCATCTCTCACAACTTTGATCTTATAGCTGAGACTGCCGTAGGGATTGTGGTTTTGGACAGTGGGGAGGTTAAGATGGAGGGAGGTACGTCTGACATACTCTCGCGCTGTGACGAACTTTATGCGCTTGGACTCAGACCGCCAGAATCCGTACAGATATTGACGAGCCTTAGATCTTCAGGATGGAACGTAAGAACCGACCTTTTGACGCTGGAAGATGCAAAGGAGGAGATCATCAGGGTCATTCTCGGGTTTTCTTAAAGCCGATAAAAACGTTCAGCGGTGCCATAAAAAAGGTTGTATTGCTCCTTATCGGAGGCTTCGGCTGTAGCCTCCTGCACGGCCCCCAGCCAGCGACCGTAGTCGGACGCTAGTGTGCAAACCGGCCAGTCGCTGCCGAACATCAGACGGTCGAAGCCGAAGGCGTCTATGACATGATCGATATAGGGCTTGAGGTCTTGCGCCGTCCACGTTTCCATATCGGCTTCGGTCACCAGGCCAGATAGCTTGCAGACTACGTTGTCTTCAGACGCTAGCTCGCGGATGCGGGTAGCCCAGGGCTCCGTAACGTATCCTTTAATGTCGGGTTTGCCGATGTGATCCAGAACAAAGGATACGTCCGGCGCCCCACGCACTAACTGGATGACTGCCGGAAGTTGATGATGTATGATACATATGTCGAAGGAGAGACCGAACTTCTCCAGGAGCCGAACGCCGTTGACAAATGCCGGACGGGCACAGAAATAGCTATCTTCCTCGCTCTGAATCAACCGTCGGACGCCTTTCAGCTTAGGATGTCTTGGCAACTGCTCTAGATACGCTTCGACTTCAGTGTCCTCAATCGGCGCCCACGCTACCACGCCCTCGATAGGAGTATCAGGGCTGTCGGCCAGAGACAAGATCCATAAAGTCTCATCACGGGAACACTCTGGAGTGGCATTGGCCTGGGCAAACACCGATTTGACTACATTCAAACCGGAGATCGCCTCCTGGTAGTCAGAGATGAAATAGCTCCGATTGATGGGAGGAACTTCATTTAGCCAGTCATATCTGAGCCTTTTAAGGTCCCAAAGATGGTGATGGGAGTCTATGATGGGCTGCATAGGTAGGTCTCCTTGTGTTTTCGATGCGCAATGATCGCATCTTTTTGCATCCTCGGCAATGGCGCAGATTCATTATCTCTCGTAAAGGGAATTCTGCGCATTTTTTAGACTCGGTTTTCTGCTGTTAGGTCAGCTGGTGAAAAGTTCGAATAGCTTCCCGAACTTGCTGACATCATCAGTCTTATACATCTCCGTATATTTGCAGCGAGCGCGAGTCACCGAGAAAAGCGCCTGCCTTGCGCATCGAAGATAGCGCTCCAGAGACCGCTAACACTCGGATTTCCCCTATCTCAGAATCGGTGTTCTCACACTTTGGACACTTGAAATTCAGCTTCGTCAGTTGGACTGCTCCTTTGAAATATCCATGCGGGATCGCAAAGGAAGAACGTGATAGATCGCTATCTCATCGTTGAGCAAGAGGATTCAACAACACCGATACATTATCGTCGGAAGAATTGGCGACAGCTATGTCATTATGCCCATCGCCGTCTACATCCGAAATGAAAACTGAATACGGACGATTCCCTGCACCGTAGTCTACTTTGCGTGTGAATGTCCCGTCTCCACGATTCAATAACACCGATACATTATCGCTGCCCTTATTGGCCACAACTATGTCATTATCACCATCACCATCCAAATCCGAAATGAAAACTGAATAGGGGCCATCCCCAGCAGCATAGTCCACCCTATCTGCAAATTGCCCATCTCCGTTATTCAATAGTACTGATACATTATCGCTGAAAACATTTGCCACAGCCAAGTCATTATCACCATCCCCATCTAAATCAGCACTGAACACCGAACGGGGATCAGCTCCTGTGCTATAGTTCATCTTATCTGTAAATTGCCCATCTCCATTGTTCATCAACACCGATACACCACTCTTGACGCTCCCTGCATTTGTTACAACTAAGTCCTTGTCGCCATCGCCATCCAAATCTGCGCCGAATACTGAGTAAGGGTCGTTACCAGCGGCATAGTCCACCTTATCTATAAATTGTCCATCTCCATTATTCAGCAGCACTGACACAGTACCGCTCTTTTTATTAGCTACAGCTATATCGTTATCCCCATCCCCGTCTAAATCGGAAATGAAAACTGACATGGGTTCATCCCCAACGGCATAGTCCACTTTATCAGCAAATTGCCCATCTCCATTATTTAGCAACACTGACACATTATCGCTGTTCTGATTAGCTACCGCCAGGTCGTTATCTCTATCTCCATCTAAATCCGAAATGAATACTGAGTGGGGACCATCCCCAACTGCGTAGTCAGCCTTAAGATCAAAGATAGCAGGAATATGAATAAAACCAAATCCGCCAGGGAGTCTGTCTGTGGGACCATCGGGCTTAGTGGCTATCACATCCACAGTATCCGAAGGATGAGCGGGAATCTCAGCAGTGATGGTATCAAGGGGCACGGCTACGTCCCAAGCTGAGGTATCTTCGAAAACGAAAATTGCATGGAGACTATCCTCGAGGGCATGGTCAACCTGAAGCTCAGAGATAGAAGGAGTGTCAACAGAAGAAGTTCCACTGAGGAGCGTGTCTGCGAGACTATGGGGTTCTGTGGCTGTTACATCTACGGTGTCAGAAGGATCAGCGGGAGTCTCAGCAACTATGGTATCAAGGGACACGGCTACATCAGTAACCACACTATCCTGGAAAGCAAGCGTTGCTTCACGGTGCATAGTGCTATCTGCAATGGCCTCAGGTATGCCACTTAATTCTGTGTCTTGCGCTCGATTGATCCCCGATAGACTCAATCGGCGATCGGGGGTGGGACTAACAGATGTCACAAGAGTAGCAGAGAGGTTCAAAAGCACTGACACATTATGGCTCTTTTGGTTAGCCACAGCCAAGTCGTTATCACCATCGTCATCTAGGTCCGAAATAAATACTGAATGAGGACTATCTCCAGTAACATAGATCCCCGTAAGCGCAAATTCCCCATTTCCATTATTCAACAGTACCGATACACTATTGTTGCTATTAGCTACAGCCAGGTCATTATCCCCATCGCTATCTATATCCGAAACGAATAATGAACGGGGACTACCTCCAGCCTTATAGTCCGTTTTTGCTGCGAATTTTCCATCTCCATTATTCAGCAGTACTGACACGTTATCGCTCCTCTCATTAGCCACAGCTAAGTCATTATCGCCATCGCCATCGAAATCCGAGATGAAAACTGATGAGGGACTACTCCCAGCATCATAGTCCACCCTATTAGCAAATGCGCCGGCTCCATTGTTCAACAAGACCGATATAGTACCTCTGATGAACCCAGCATTAGCCACAGCTAAGTCCCTGTCGCCATCTCCGTCTAAATCCGCACTGAAGAGTGATATGGGTTCAAATCCAACGCCATAGTCCACCTTGTCTGAAAATGTTCCGTCTCCGTTGTTCAACAGCACCGATACACTGTTGCTGCCCGCATTAGGTGCGGCTAAGTCATTGTCCCCATCGCCATCCAAATCCAAACTGAATATTGAACGGGGATTGATTCCAACGGCATACTCCATAGCGTCTGCAAATGTCCCGTCTCCCTTATTCAACAATACAGACACGTTATCGCTGAAGCCATTAGCTACAGCCAGATCGTTATCTTTATCTGCGTCCAAATCCACGCTGAAAACTGAAAGAGGTTCAAATCCAGCGGCATAGTCCACCCTGGCTGAGAATGTCCCATCTCCGTTGTTCAACAGTACCGATATGCTATCACTGTTTGCATTAGTTATCGCTAAGTCACTATCGCCATCCCCATCCAAATCCGCACTGAATACAGAATGGGGACCATCCCCAGCATCGTAGTCGGTCTTGAGTCCGAAAAGGCCTTGCGAAGAAGCAGGCGCATTCAAGGCGACTAACAGGATCAGAGCAGTATATAAGATATCTTGTCTCATTTAATTATCTTAATTATCTCTGGAAGGAGTCTACTTCATTAAAACCATCTTTCTTGTCTTCACAAAGCCATCTGCCAGCAACCGATAAACATAGACTCCGTTGGCAAGACGTTTCCCGTTGTCGTCTTTTCCATCCCAGACTAAGGAGTAACTACCGGCTGATCTGTGACCATCTACCAATGTCGCAACTATCTGTCCCGTAATATTATAGACAGATATGTTAATGTGGCTTTGGACAGGGAGATCGTAATAGATCACTGTCTGGGGGTTAAACGGATTAGGATAGTTCTGGGTGAGGGAATAAATCTCAGGAACATCTGATGATGGTTCTTCATACTCGGTTACAGCAGTGCTATCAGTAATGGGTATATCAGACAGATTCAACAACACTGACACACCTCTACCACTAGCCACGGCTAAGTCACTATCTCCATCTCCATCTAAATCTGTAATAAATACTGATTTGGGAAATTGCCCAACGCTATAGTCCACCTTAGGTGCAAATGTTCCATCTCCATTGTTCAAGAACACTGATACAATATTACTGATATAATCAGTTGCAGCCAAGTCATTATCTCCATCTCCATCTAAATCTGCACCGAATACTGAAAGGGCTTGAAACCCAGCATCATAACCCACTTTAGGTGCAAATGTACCATCTCCATTATTCAACAACACTGATACAGTATTGCTGAGCATATTAGCCACAGCGAAGTCATTATCTGCATCCCCATCTAAATCTGCAATGAAAATTGAAGAGGGCGACTCCCCAACACCATAGGCAGCAGGTCCGAACAGGACTTGTGCATAGGCAGGCGCATTCAAAGCCAGTAACAGAATCAAAGAAGCATAGAAGATTTCCCATTTCATTTTAATCCCCTCCTGTAAGATTCGGATACTATTAACCTCTTCTGGGGTCATGCACTCTCCCATAGAAAACACCCTCTCTAATGCCCTCTTTTCCGTGAAAACTTCTCGATGATAAAGATAATAAATAAAAGGGAAAAATCAAAACGATTTAGTTATCGTATTTACTTGATTTAGGAGCGGAAAATCGATATATTGCTGAGGATCAGGGATGCAAATGTCAGTTTTTCTTTTTGAGGGAGAGATAAAGGAGATTATAGCTTAAGCGTTACACTGGAAGAAGTTTAGAGCGTTACGGTAGTCTTCCGGGGTGTTGATGTTGGAGAGGAGGTTCCCGTGAAGGTCGAAGGGGTCTATCGCCTCTGAGCCAACGATGTCCACCTTAACCTTATTAAAGAACCTGACGATCTTTAAATCTTCTGCTTCTATCTGTTCTTTTATGGGTTCGAGACATCTTTTGGAATAGACCGCACACAGGGGATGAAAGCCCTTGTCGTCCTCTGGGATGATAACGTCTGAATCACCAGTGCGACCGCACAAGTAGCTCAAAAATTCCGGCGTTATGAACGGAGCATCGCAGGCCAGAAGGAGGCAGTATTCTGTGTTCGCCCTGAATAGGCCGGTGTATATCCCTCCCAGTGGTCCCCTATCGGGGAATATGTCCGGGTACATAGAGACGTTCAGGTGGCTCATCTTATCGGGAGTATTTGTGATTACGAAGGCCTCTTGTGTGACCCTGGCTGCTATATCCAGTATGTGCTCTATGAAAGTGGCGTCCCCAAGAGGCAAGAGCGCCTTCTCCCTTCCCATCCTGGAACTTTTGCCTCCAGCAAGGATTACTGAGGTTATATTATCAAATATTTTCATAAGCTCAACTCCCAGCGGTATTACTGTAGAAGACACAACGGAATACTTGGGCAGACACACAGCTTTGCCCTTACACATGATTGACAAAGACGGTAGGGGCAGACCCGTGTGTCTGCCCTGAAAATCTACTGGATATTTGGAGTGAAAATCTTTATCTTTATGTTTATTCCCGATTGAATCTATCGGGGATCAATATTGAATATAACAAGATAGATGATATAGAGTCAAGGGGATACTCAATGTTGGAGATCTTCCAGTCGCTGTACGACATGGATAAGGAAACAGCAGTTCTTCTGGGCGTAGGGGTTTATATGTTGGGCATGCTTGGAGTGGGCTATTACGCAAGCAGAAGGGTGGGAGATGCGGAGGACTTCATCGTGGCGGGCAGGAGACTCCCAACCTGGCTCTGCACGGCTACGCTCTTTGCAACCTGGTTTGGAGGTGGAACCGTCATGGGGGCGGCGGGGGCTGCGTACGAGAGGGGATTTTTGGGTGTGATAGCCGATCCTTTCGGTGCGGCCTTGTGTCTCTTTTTGGCGGGACTCTTCTTTGTAAAGACGATGAGGAGGATGAGAATCCTTACGGTGTCGGACTTCTTCGAGCAGAGGTTCGGCAGAGGGGCCAGCGTTATTTCGAGTCTATGTCTGGTAGCGGCTTACGTGGGATGGGTCGGGAGCCTCTTTGTGGCTATAGGGAAGATATCTGAAACTCTGATCGGTGTCTCGTCAGAGACGGGGATAATAATAGGGACATTGATAGTACTTGTGTACACGACTGCTGGCGGGATGTGGGCTGTGTCGCTGACCGATCTTGTGCAGATAATCATAGTCCTTTTAGGACTCTTTGCGGTATTTCCAATCGTAGTAAGCAAGGCGGGGGGATGGAGTGAGGCGTTCTCATCTGTCAGACCGGGGAGTTTTGATATGCTCCCACAGGGAGGTTTTAAAGAGTGGCTCTGGTACATCCAGGCCTGGATTGTGATAGGGTTCGGGAACATCCCTGGACAGGACCTCATGCAGCGGAGCCTTTCCGCAAGGGATGAGAAAGTGGCTCAAAACAGCGCATATCTTTCGGGGGTATTGTATCTGACCGTAGGGATTATTCCCGTAGTCATAGGGATCATAAGCGTGAGTTTGATACCCCAGATAGATGACCCTGAGCATATAGTTCCAAGGATAGCTATGGAGTATCTTCCGACGTGGGCGATAGCCCTTTTCTTCGGAGCACTCATATCGGCCATAATGAGCAGTGCGGACAGTGCGATTTTGGCTCCCTCAAGCATAATCGGCAAGAACGTACTGGGGTATTTCAAGCCGAATGCAGACGGCAGGGAAGTGCTTTTGTGGACGCGGGCTTCCATTCCGGTAATAGGCATTCTGTCCCTCTTTATAGCCCTGTATTTTGAGAATATATATCAACTCTTGATAGATTCCTTCTCTGTTCTATTAGTATCTCTTTTCGTGCCCATGGCTGCGGGAATATGGTGGAGAAAGGCAAATAGTACGGGAGCTCTAGCCAGCATGGGGGTCGGGTTGGTCTTCTGGATAGCCTTCAAATTCATAACTCCCCAACTGCCGTCGGACATATTCGGCGTAGCAGGTGCAGCTGTAGCTATGTTCGCAGTGGGGCTTCTGACTCAGAGGAGTTCTGTGCCCCTTCCTTTAGCAGACGCGGGAGGGAACGACATTGAAATGGAGGAGAGATTGGGGGTATGATAAAAGATATTACGCGCAGGGATTTTTTCAAATCTGCTGCTCTCGGAACTGCATCCCTGACTCTGTACAGATTCGCCTGGGCACGTCCAGAGCAAGAGGCGATTTCGACTCCTGAGGGCTACGGACGAAAAAGGGCAAGGGAGCTGGGAATTGTGATCGGGACTATGCCCAGGGGAGAGTTCAATGCTATAACGGACGTGGAAGGAGTAAAGGTAGGACATTCTACCATACACGAAGGGGATGTCAGGACAGGAGTAACTGCTGTGATTCCCCACAGCGATGATATTTTCAGATACAATCTCTTTGCAGGCTGTCTGACATTGAACGGCAACGGTGAGATGACGGGGATGTCGAGGATAAGGAGGACGGGACTTTTGGGCTCTTTCGTCTTTACTACAAATACGTCCAGCGTGGGGATGGTTTACGACGCCGCTTTGAAGTATTTTATGGAGAAATATCAGGGCACAAGGATTCCATCCCCAGTTGTAGCAGAGACATGGGACGGTTTTCTAAACGATATTGAGGGGAGGCACGTAGAGGAAGAACACGTCCTAGGGGCTATCAATAGTGCTCAATCGGGACGTGTGGGGGAGGGATGTGTGGGAGGTGGAACGGGGATGGTGTGCTACGGGTTCAAGGGGGGAATAGGGACTGCATCAAGGGTCATTAAGGAGGGATATACTGCAGGAGTATTAGTTCAGGCAAATCACGGCAGGAGACATCAATTGATTATAGACGGTGCTCCTGTAGGCAGGGAAATCACAGATCTTAAAGCGGAAAGGGGAGTGGGTCATAAGTCTATCATCGTAGTGGTTGCAACCGACGCGCCGCTCTTGCCCGTTCAGCTGAATCGCCTGACAAAGAGGGCTGCACTGGGGCTCTCAAGGACGGGAGCGACCTCTATGCATTCAAGCGGGGACATAATTTTAGCGTTTTCGACAGGGAATATAGTAGATGTTTATAATAGGTCTGAGGCATATGAATTTGAGGTATTGAATGATGAGGCGATAACTCCCCTTTATCAGGCGGTTGTGGAGGCGACCGAGGAGTCGGTAATCAACGCCCTTACGATGGCTCATACTACAGTGGGGAGACATGGGAATACTGTCTACGCTCTCCCTCTGGACAGGGTTGTGAAGATCATGAAGAGGCACGGGAAAATTAAGTAGACAGTAGACAGCAAACAGTAGACAGGGACTTCCCCTGCCCCTCCCTGACTACTGCCTTTTCGGGAGAACGTTAGCTGAAAATAGGAACGGCAGATAGCTTTGAGAGTCACAAGGATTAGGAGAAAATACCAAGGAACATTCCCAAGATGAACATTCATAGACTATCGGAGACGTTCAGGATGAAAACAGGTCTTGGTCAGATCCCCTTTTTATTCCTTATAGTATCTGCTCTGATCTTTGGAGGCTGTCTGGAGCTTATTAGAAAGAGACCGGATGATGACGAGGGGAAAAGGGAGGAGACAGTTAGGACAAAGGGACGTAAGGAGGAAAGTTCCGAAAAATCGACAGAGAGGACAGAAGGAGATACAGGGGATAAAGAGTCCCACCGGACGCGATTCCCCTCTGCCGAGATAGTAAGTCCATCTGGAGATACGCTCGCTACAAAGATGGTCGAACCAGAAGGGGAGATTCAACAAACGATCGCAGCACGGGTTGAAGCAGAAGATAAAAAGATGAACGCAGTATTATATTCCGTAGATCCCTCCAAAAAAAGGAGCGCTAAAGAGATAAATAAATACTCTTTTTGGTGCATAGACCAGGAGATGTGGAGCGAGGCAAAGGCACATCTGGAGAAGGCGGCAAAGTTGGACACGACGTCGGCGAGTATCTATAACAATTTGGGCATAGTCTATGAGTACTTTCAGATGGAGCACGAGGCTCGCCGGGCCTATCAAACAGCCATGCGACTCGATTCCCGAAACGTTGTCTACAGGAGAAACTATATCCTCTTAAAAAGGAGTATAGGCTCAAAGGTAGCTGATGAACCTATGATTGAAGAAGAGAGTCTGGCTACCGAGCAGCCTGAGCAATAAGACGCATGACTTTGACGAGATACAGAAAGATGCCCTATACAGGGCGGAAGAGAATGCCCTGTCTCCCCCGATTGAATCTATCGGGGGCTACTGTCTACTGTCTACTTATGATAGCAGTTCTGGTTGTAGCGACTGCAGCGCCCGGGATCGTTAGGGCTCAGGACATTTTGTTATCACAGTTTTCTCAGAGCTTTGGAAAGAATAAGATTCAGTATAAGAATTTCCAGTGGTGGAAGTTGAAAACGGAGCATCTGGAAATCTACTACAATCCCGAGTATCTTGGCCTTGCCCTCTCAGCAGCAGAGATACTTGAGGATGGCTACGAGAAGATCAGCCGAAGCCTTCACCATGACCTTTCGACCGTTCCTCCGATCATTATCTTTCAGTCTCACTACGAGTTTGAACAGACGAATATAGTGCCCTATATCCTGCCTCCGGGCGTTGGCGGGTTCGCCGAGAGCCTGAAGTTTAGGGCCGTCATCCCGTTCAACGGAGACCTGGAGGATTTCAGGAGCGTTCTGGTCCATGAGTTGACTCATCTTTTTCAGTATGATATTCTGTACAAGGGGCCTGTAAAGTCCCTGACCAATAGAATCAATTCCCCGCCAACCTGGATCATGGAGGGGATGGCGCAGTACGAGGCGGGCGACATGAACGATGTGGATGAGATGGTGCTAAGAGACGCTGTGCTGACGAATACTGTAATACCCATAAAGTCTTTGGACAATTTCCAGGCGGTAAGGAATGTGTTTTTAGCGTATAAACAGAGCCACTCTCTGATGCAGTATATATCGCAGGAGTACGGTGAGGATAAAGTTGGAAGAATCTTACGGGACTGGAAAGGGAGCACGGGAACAGGGCATACCATAAAAAGAGTCTTGGGTACGGACATTCAAACTTTAAGCGACAGTTGGTCTTCCCATGTGCGCAGAAAGTATTGGCCATTGCTCACCGAAAGGAAGTATAACTTCGAAATAGCAAAGGAAGTCCCGGCAGAAGAGGTTTCGTACTTAAGTCCAAGCGGGTCCCTTGGCGGGGAGATGTTGGCAGTCGTATCTACAGATGGTATTTCCTTCAATATTGACCTGATACGGGTAAAGGACGGAGAGCTGATGGAGCGAATAACAGAAGATATGAAGACTTCTGTCTATACAGATCTGAAGGTGGAAGAAGGTTGTGTGGCGTGGTCTCCTGACGGGCAGTACATAGCTTTCATAGCCAGAAAGGGACCTTCCGATTTGGTACTCGTGTGGAATGTCTATAGATCTGAGCTGATGGATGTGTTGAAGGTGGAAGGTGTTCAGGAAATATCCACCTTGGCCTGGGCGCCTGATAACAGGAAATTGGCATTTTCGGGTTCAAGCCGCGGCCAGACGGACATATATATACTGGATATAAAGACAAAAGCTTCCACAAAGTTGATGCATACTGCCGATCGCGAGTCTCAGCCTTCGTGGTCTCCAGATGGGAGCAGACTTGCGTTCAGCTATAGGACCAACGGAAGTGTCGATCTTATGGTCTATGATTTTGAGCTGACAAAGGTGCAAAAGATAGTTTCTGGAAAGTCGGACGAGACCTGGCCCCGGTGGTTCCCTGACGGTGCAAGATTGCTTTTCGTATCGAACAGGGATGGCATAAATGATCTTTTTGTCTTGGACCTTGAAAGCAAAAAAGAAAGCAGACTGACCAAGACTATAAGCGGACTCTCCAATCCGTCGATTTCTCCGGATGGAAAAAAGATAACGTTTGCCTCTTACTACAACGGTAGAAGGAAGATCTACGTGATGGATGTCCCATCACAAGAAGAGCTGGCCTTAACGGATGATGAAAAAGACGCGCAGAAATATGAGACACCTGCTGCAGACGGTGGTGAGATGATCTTATCGCTGCACGTCAAGGAGGAAGAGAGCAATGGTGATTATGATAAGGTGAATGTAGATGATGATGGAGACCATGCATCCCCGATAGATTCAATCGGGGATAGCCTGAAGGTAAGGACAAAGTACAAAAGGAGCAGATATAAACCGAGTCTTCAATTAGATGGAATCAGCGCTCAGCTGTCCTTATCTAACAACTTCTTCGGCACTGTAGCCCAGATTTCGTTCAGCGATCTTATGGGAAATCATAACCTGGGAATAACGACGGATTTCGTCTCAGGGTTTACAAGCTATGGAAGGCTTAATGACCTCAACTTTGCGGTCATATATGGATATTACGGAAGGAGGACGAACTTAGACTTCGGGATCTTCAGCTGGACGCAATATTTCACAGATTCTAAGAGTCGCTTCTTGGATTTGAGGACCGGCAGGTTGATGCGTGCTCTGGGGTCCGACAGGCAGTCCGGGCTATTTGCAAGGATGACCTATCCGATAGATCTATATCGGAGAGTGGAATTTAAATATACGTTTGTGGATCAGAACAGGGAATTTGTGTTCCCGGAGAAGGAGAGGATTGAAAAGAAAACCACGCATCTTTTCCAGACTGTCTATGTAAACGACTCCGTAGAGTACGGTTGGCTGGGGCCTTCAAGGGGCAAGAGGTTCTACCTCTCCGCCGGTCAGGCGGTAAAGTTCACAGAGGGCCACAGGCAATTTACCCATCTGGACGCGGACTTAAGGTTCTACGCCGGCAGGAACTCCGTCTTTGCTTTCAGACTCAAGGGACTCGCATCTTTAGCAAAGGACGGTATAACGCACTTTCTGGGCGGTCCAAACATAGCCACGATTTTTGGATTCGGACACGAGGTGAACGTTGGGCCTCTGAGGGGCTTTGATTTCAGCGAGTTAGCAGGGACCAGGTTATTTCTTATGAACATGGAGTACAGAGTTCCCTTTGTGAGGAATCTGACGCTCGGATGGCCCGGGAATATCTCTCTTGGAGGTCTGATGGGCACAGTCTTTACAGATGTGGGGGTGGTCTGGAATGAGGGCGACGATGTAAAGCTATGGACGACGGACGGAGAATTCAGACTCAAGGACCTGAAGATGAGCATGGGCTTGGGTATTATAGTAAACTTCATCCTGCCCATAAATATCGAGTTTGCAAAGGAGACAGATCTAAGAAGATTCTTCGACAGAGAGACACACTTCAGCTTTGGATTGAGTTTTTAAGGTACATTGTCTTCGTAGAGGCTCGGGACCCCCTGATTTGGTAGAACAGACATTGTTGTCTGTTCTACAGTCAGACAGGAATGTCTGACCCACCATACATTTTGGGCAAAGGAACCTCGCCCCTGTATGTAGAGGTTACGACAAAGGGAATGATGAACTGTGAAACTTATGTTTAAGGGGAGGGGAGGATATGCCCTGTTTGCTGTCTACTGTCTACTGTCTACTATATTTTGGGGCTGTGCAGGCAGCAAGGAACCAAAAGGAGTCAAGCTGGTCACCTTCAACACAGGCTATTCCTCTGAGGTAAATCTGAGCAACATCCAGAGCCTTGGCGTGATATCTGTAGTAAATGTAAAGCCCAGAGGGCAGATAGACATAGACAAGATACGCAACAAGATATCTGACGAGGTAGCTTCCAGCTTGAGGCAGCTCGAGATCAAAACGATAATAGAGCACGATGAGATAGAATGGGTGTTCAGGGGCATGAAGGTAGATTCGTCGGCGGTCAGGAACGTTAGGAATTTGCGGAGGCTGCACGACGAACTGAAGATGGACGGTCTGGTTCTTGTGGAGATCGACCATATGGACGCTGCTCTTCGACAAAGGTTCGTTCCGGCAAGAGACAGATACGGAAGAGTATACCCCCAAGCAGTTCCGGGAATTGCTATGCACGTAGTATTAAAGTTCGATATTTTAAACACACAGACGGGAGGGAGTATCTGGCAAAAGGAATTCAGACGTTCGAGGTTCCAGCCGATAGTGCTTCAGCTTTTCGGAGGCGGCGCGGAGAGCCAGATCGTTTCGACTATCAGACCCGCGGTAAGGGACTTCATATCCCGGCTGGCTCCGCTTCGGCAAGGCAAGATAAGGGGATTTGTCATTCCGTATTAGAAATATCACGCCCTACAGCGCCTATTTTCTTACTAACACTATATGGAGTGATTGCCAAAACAATCGAGAATAGAGTTAATCCGAATTCCACTTCCAATCCAGGCCAATAACAGCGGCCACAAAACTCAGGATGGAGCCGTGAAGCTTAAGGAAAAAGTCGCAATCGTAACCGCGTCGGGTGAAGGTATAGGTCGTGCCATTGCAGCCGCTTTTGCCAGAGAAGGAGCATCGGTAGCCGTAATTGATATCGATAGGGAGGCCGCGCAATCAGCAGTTAGTGAGATAGCGTCATCCGGAGGCCACGCAATAAGCATCTACGCCGATGTGACTAAGAGTGAGGATGTAAACGGGATGGTTCAACAAGTCATAGGGGAATTTGAGAGAGTCGATATCCTCGTCAATAATGCGGGTGGGAGTGCCAGGGCGGAGGCATCACTATTCATCGACTCGAAAGAAGAGGTCTGGGACAAGATAATAGCCCTGAACCTCAAGAGTGCCCTACTATGCACCCACGCCGTCCTCAAGGATATGATGAAAAGGAAGAAGGGCAAGATTATCAACTTATCATCAGAAGCCGGCATAGAAGGCAGCTGGGGGCTGGTGGACTACGCTGCTACGAAGGCCGCGATAATTGGTTTCACAAGGGCTCTGGCCAGAGAGGTTGGACCCCACGGCATCAACGTAAACTGCATCGCCCCGGGAGTTATCGAAACGCCCGCTGTCATGGAAGTTGAGAATCCCCACTACAAATCGCATCGTAAACGCGGCCATGAAAGGAAGATCATACGGCGATTAGGAAAGCCGGAAGAAGTCGCAGCCCCCGCAGTCTATCTAGCCTCAGACGAAAGCGACTACGTAATCGGAGAGACGATCAGGGTTGATGGTGGAATAGGATATTAGCCCGTGTATAAACTAAGCTTGACGCCGTGTGGCAGTGTTTGATCACATGCTTCTCTTGGCAGTGGGTCAGACAGGATTGTCACTGGAAGGTTTCCTCACCATAGCGTTCACCTCCTGCCGCCTAAGATACTACAGAACTAATAATAGGGCAATACTAAGAGGAGTGACTACCTAGCCGCAAACTTTCCCCGCGAATCTTATAGTCAATTGAAGATAGGTGCAGTAAAGTCTTCCGTCAAAAATGTATCTGTTCTTGTAGTACATAGTTGACACTCTATCACGAATTCCTTATATTACTTCATATCTGTCTCTCGCAACTCTACTTGAAATAATCGGCAAGGCTGCAGGCGAGGTTCCGTGCCATCCGTGTTACGATCGGTAAGAACACGACTGCTCAAGGCGAAAGAATGTACAGACGCTTTCTGACTACTCTCGCGATAATATCTTTGATCCTTTACACTGGATGCTCTCAGACAAGGCCGATAAAGACGGTCGATTCGATTTTACCAGAAGATATAAAAGAGGGTGAGGAAGCCAAGATTATCCTCAAGGATCGGACCACAGCCGAGGGCACGATTATCTCCTCGAATGAAGATGAGATAACCCTCAAAATTGTGTATCAAGATTACGAAAAAGGCGGGAAAAGAGCAAAGTTCATATCTTACAGATGGGATGAGATCGCAAGAGTCGAATCCAATTCACAGGAGGAAAAGACCAGAAGCAGCCTTCGCGTGGCGGCGATAATGACCGGTATTGTAATAGGTACCGGTTTTCTGCTTTTGGGACTCATAACAGATGCCCTGTCCAATTGATTGAGCTCTTTAAGTAAGAATCTCCAAAAGTGCGACAGCAAATAGTCCTGATGCCTGAAGAATCCTTTGTGCTGAATTAATACTGAAGAAGGACTACACCAAACATGAAGGTCAACAAAAAGGGAGTGGCTTTCTTGATTTCGGGGATGTGCAGCCCGTTTATCCTGCTCTTTCTGACCTCAATCCCTATAGTCTATCTGCATACATCTTCCCTCGGTCCCTTTCTGCTGTTCTTCTTTTTGACTCTTGTCTTTGTAATTATGGTTCCTCTGGCTTCTATTGTTATGCTGTTCGTAAAGGGGAAGATAACGAGCATACACATTATGGATAAAGGTGAACGCAAGCTCCCCTTTGTAGTGGCGATCTTAAGCGTGTGCCTCGGTCTGGGGTCTTTTTATCTTTTCGATGCTCCGCTTGAGCTTATCGTTTTGGCTATTACATTTATAGCTAATGGTATTGTTCTGGCGGCGATCACACCCTTTTGGAAAGTGAGCCTGCACGTAGCCGCGGCGACGTGCTGTTTTACAGCGGTGACCGTGTTCTGCGGATGGAAGATGTCTTTTTCGTTTCTTGCTCTTCCTCTCATATCGTGGGCGAGGATCTCGAGAGGGAGGCACAATCTTGCGCAGTCGCTGGGAGCAGTTTTGGCCTCACTGGTAGTGACGATTTTGATGTTCTATATATTCCTGCCCGATTATATACACAGGCTGTTGTCTTTCCAGTAGCAACGAATGATATACGGGGATGATCTGTTTGGACGATCTAAAATCGTGGCTGACCCTATTGAACATTAAGGGTGTGATAAGACTAATAAATCTCTATTAAAATGTGTAAATATGGCTCATGCAGTTATGGATCCTGAGCTTTTAGTTCAAACTATCCATGGGGTAAAAAATAGATAAGAAAGAGTGTATAGAATGCCAATTCATAGAGAATCAACCAACATTAGTGGAAAGTTAGTTCCTAATATTTTAATGGTAGGCTCAGGTCATTATACCACTGGTTGGGTTAAAGGACAACAAAACAAATCAGATAAGAAGATAGGTGTTATTGCTCCTGTTCTTTTTGATCAAAGAAGATTAGGTAATGTAGGAAATTTATCTATGGTTGGAACGAATGGAACAAGATTCCCTGAGATAAGATCACATTTAGAAGAACATGTTGCACAGGTCTATAGAGACATGGATACTTCTTTTAGATCATTTCCAAATGATGACGTTAAAAGTAATCCTTTGGCATATTTGGAAGCTATGGAAACTTTGCATCCCGGAGATGCAGTTATAATTACCACACCAGATGATACCCACTTCAAAATCGCAAAAACTGCTATAGAAAAAAGTCTTCACTTTTTGATTACAAAACCTCCAGTAAAGACACTTAAAGAGCATCTTGAACTGATTAATATTGCAAAACAACATGATGTACTTGGTGCTGTTGATGTTCATAAAAGATATGATACAGTGTATGCTGATGCAAGGCAACAAATAAGGGGACAATTACAAAAACATGGACGTTTTACTAGCCTACAGGCACATATGACCATTGAAAAAAAACGACTGGATCATGTCCCTTGGGCTGGAAAGTCGAGCGATGTTAGTTATTATTTGAATTCACATCATATTGACTGGCATGTGTGGACTATGGAAGATATTGCTAGACCCGTTAAGGTTTATGCTACTGCTGCTCAAGGTATTGCTAATAACCCTCCGCATAATTTGCCGACAGAAGATATGATTATTTTAACTGTTGATTGGGAAAATTTCTCTGATCCTAAAAATAATGGGATAGCTGTGTACATAGCAGGATGGGTAGATCCAACAAGTGATGTCTATACAGAACAAGGATTTAAAATCAATGTACCAGGGTACAAAATAGATGCTGACCAAAGTCGTAGAGGTTACATGACATCAGAAGATGGTCCAGGCATTAAGTCACTAAATCCCTTTTATATGAAGTACACACCCAATGAAGGAGGGTACTTTGATAGTAGCGGTTACGGGTGTTTATGCATTGCAGCTTTTATTGAAGCTATCGGTCAAATACTAAATAAACAAAAGACTGTAAAAGATTATGATAAAACACTTCCCACAATTGCTAGGACAACCCAAATGACCGCAATTTTAGAAGCAGGAAGAGAAAGTTTAGATGCTGGAGGAGTTCCTGTGTCCATTAAATATGATAAGAAAGATAAATCACTTCCGGTTGGACTGACTAAGTACAAATTATTAAGAACAAGAAAGTGACGAAAGAAAAATGTGTTTTTTGCAAGACCTTGATTCATTATAGACAAGAAGAAAATTCGATTGGAGCAAGAAAGAAAATTTAAGTATAAACTTGCGTTCTTTGCCTCAGTCGTACATTTCCCATACTAACTGATATAGTTGAAAATGAGGCTGACCCCCCTACTTAGCCGAAGGTTTATTCTAAAATTGGTTAAGGTTGCAGGAAACTTGTGCTCTCTCATTTTCTGATAACTTTCTCCTTCTCTTAATCCTAAGTCGCCTTACAAGATCTCTGTTAAGTGAACTATTAGATACGCACGCTGGCTTAATGTACAATAAGATTTGTATCATTGAGTAATGGAGATGGGACATTTGCAGACAAGGTGTACTATACCGTTGGGCTGGATGCCACATCAGCATTCAGTGCAGATTTAGATGGAGATAATGACTTGGCTGTGGCTAATGTTGAGAGCGGTAGTGTCTCAGTGTTTTTGAATCGCTCTGATATTCCCACTGCTGGCGTCACTGCTGTAATCAAGTATGAAGAACCATTATCAGATATTCCCGAAGCTTATGCCATCTCGCAGAACTATCGAAATCCCTGTAACCCTGGGACGGTGCTCTATTATGATCTTCCTGTTTGAACCCGCGTTGAGCTATCTGGCTTCAACATGATGGGGCAGGAGGTGGCGACGTTGGTGGCTGGAGAGATCCGCGGGCAGGCTTTCAGTGGTCTGGGATGCTAAGGAGAGCGACGGACAGAGCCTCGCCAGCGGAGTCTATCTCTACCAGATCGAGGTAGATAGATTTCTGAAGACAAGGGAGCTGATATTAATGAGATAGACCTTCTTATTTTAAGTGATGCGACAGAGCCGGAGCTCAGTTTATAAGGGCTTCGGTTTTTTGTCTAACTGAATCTGGCCGATGAAGTTATTGTTGACATCTGTTTCGTTTTTCCTTATCTTGTGATCCATATCACAGTACGGACGCTAAGGTTTGATTATCTTAACTGAGATAATTAAATGTAGGGGCGGGGTTATCCCGCCCCTATAGGATTGTAGTGGAACGTATATCCAAGAAGCCATCTTCAGCCCACGGATGAGGAGGTGAAACAAATTTTCCGGGCTTAAATAGAGTCGAAGTTTTGTCAATCTAAAGGAGGTTTTAACAATGGCTGCCAAGACATTCTGCTTAGTCATTTTGGTCATAGCCATCTGCGCGCTTGCAACGTCTGCCACGGCGAAGATTTGGCGGGTCGATAACAATCTTGGTAACGCGGCGGACTGGAGGACCATACAAGCGGCTCACGACGGCTCAGCAAGCGGCGATACGCTCTATGTTTCGGGTGCTGCAATTAGCTATGGTAGTTTGTTTGCTTCTAAAGAAACTCTTTATCTTCGGACCCGGTTATCTCCTGGGTGAAAATCCCAAAACCCAGGCAAATCTATCCTCTGCCAAAACTGACAATATTAGATTCGACTCGGGTTCGGATAGTTCACTCGTCACGGGTTTAGATGTAAAGTTTACATTGGAAGTTAATGTTGGTGTGAGCAACGTTACTATCAAGAGAAATAGAATAGTCCACGGCAGTAATCCGGTTGTCTTGATAGACGACAATGCCACCAATATATTCGTTACACAGAATTATATCCGTCAAACTGGTCTTTCTTCTAGCAACCACGCAATCCGAGTAGATCCTGGTGTCAGCTCTACTTTCATCAATAATAATTTCATAGAGGCTGTCACCACAGGGCAAAACGCAATCAACGCAAGTAGCACCTCAGGTATCACCGTTGAGCAAATGTTATCCGCGGAGACGTGATAGTATATAATACGGGTTTTAACAATAACGTATGGAGAGAGGGGACTTTTTCCGGTACTAATAATGCCATATTCAATAACATCACAAGTACGGCGCCTGCGGAGTTTGATACAACCAAGGGCAATCAAACCAACGTAGATATGGCGACTGTTTTTGTGGGCACCGGCAGCACCGATGGCCAATGGCAATTGACAACAGGTTGTCCTGCAATCGGTGCGGGCTTAGGTGGTAATGATATTGGAATGTTCGGTGGACTTGATCCTTATATCCTTTCCGGGATGCCTGCCATTCCTGCAATTTACTTTTTCAGCGCCCCTGTACCCGGTTCAAACACCAGCGGCCTTCCGGCTCAAGTGAAAGTTAAATCGCATAACTGATAGTAAACAGCACACGTAAGTAGACAGCATATTTGTAGGGTCGAGCTTTTCTCCACCCAATGGTCGGGTAACCCAGCCTTTACACGATAGGTGATACGTAGAAGAGAAGGTGCCCTGCCTACGAGATTGCTTCCCCCCGATAGATTCAATCGGGGGTCGCTCGCAATGACACGGTGTACTTTTGCCTTCGATCATTGAGAGGGGTGGAACCCCGACTCCGTCAGGAGTTACGACCCCGAGGAGACGCGAAGCGGAACCAGAACCAAGCTCAAAGACTTTTTTCTAATGAAAAGTAATCAGTAGGGGCGAGCTCATGTGTTCGCCCAGTAGGTAGGGGACACATCCTTCTCCCTATTTGCTAACAGAACAGGCCCCTCCCCATAACAGGAGTGTAGAGATGAGTAGGGTGCAGTATGCACTCAGCGCGGTAATTCTTGCCATCTTGCTCGGTCCACAGGCGCCTTACGCACAGAACATTGTGCGGGTGGAGTACTACATCGACTCAGACCCCGGTTTTGGCAATGCAACACAAATGAGCATTACGCCTGCCCCCGAACTGGATCTGAACTTCAATGCAGATCTTTCAGGCATAAGCGCAGGTTTGCATTCTTTGTATGTTCGAGCCAAGGACGATAGTAGCAATTGGAGTCTGTCCTACGCAAAGCCCTTCATAACAGTTGCTTTGACTGTTGCGTCTGATATTACGCAGGTAGAATATTACGTAGACACAGATCCAGGTTTTGGAGCGGGTGTGGATGTGCCGATTACCCCGGGAAGTGACGTTACGCAGGATTTCACAGTTGACTTGAGCGGTCAAAGTAAAGGACTTCACGTTTTGTATGTTCGAGCCAGGGATCAAGGTGGCAATTGGAGTTTGTCCTATGCTAAGCCCTTCATAACAGTTGCTTTGACTGTTGCGTCTGACATTGCGCAGGTAGAATATTACATAGACACAGATCCAGGTTTTGGAGCGGGTGTGGATGTGCCGATTACACCCGGAAGTGACGTTACGCAGGATTTCACAGTTGACTTGAGCAGTCAAAGTGCAGGCTTGCACGTTCTATATATTCGAGCCAAGGATCAAGGTGGCAATTGGAGTTTGTCCTATGCCAAGCCCTTCATAACACTTGCTTTGACTGTTGCGGCTGATATTGCGCAGGTAGAATATTACATAGACACAGACCCAGGATATGGAGCGGGCGTGGATGTGCTGATTACGCCGGGAAGTGACGTTACGCAGGATTTCACAGTTGACTTGACTGGCCAAAGCGAAGGACTTCACGTTTTGTATGTTCGAGCCAGGGATCAAGGTGGCAATTGGAGTTTGTCCTATGCTAAGCCCTTCATAACAGTTGCTTTGACTGTTGCGCCTGATGTTGAGCAGGTAGAATATTACATAGACACAGATCCAGGCTATGGAGCGGGTGTGGATGTGCCGATTACACCGGGAAGTGACATTACGCAAAGTTTCGCAGTTGACTTGAGCAGTCAAAGTGCAGGCTTGCACGTTCTATATATTCGAGCCAGGGATCAAGGTGGCAGTTGAAGTTTGTCGTACGCCAAGCCCTTCATAACGGTCTCTCTCGCAGTTACTTCAAACATCACGAAGGCCGAATATTACATAGACACAGACCCTGGCCTTGGAAATGGTGTAGAAATTCATATTACTACACTGGGGACTGACATTACACAGGATTTCACAGTTGACTTGAGCAGTCAGAGCGGAGGACTTCACGTTTTGTATGTTCGAGCGCAGGATGAAAGCGGCAATTGGAGTTTGTCCCTAGCCAAGAGCTTTACTGTCATTGTGGATGTTTCGCCTGAAGTTGTACAGATGGAATATTATATCGACACAGACCCTGGCTTTGGAGCAGGTGTGGACGTGCCTATTTCTACACCTGGGAATGATGTCACGCGGGGTTTCATAGTAGACTTAAGCAGTCAATCCGAAGGACTTCATGTTCTATATGTTCGAGCCAAGGACCAAGGTGGTAACTGGAGCTTATCTCATGCCAAGGCTTTTTCGAGCGTAGTGTTGGCAGTTGCTTCAGATATTGTTAAGATGGAGTATTACATAGACACAGACCCTGGTTTTGGAGCAGGTGTGAATGTTCCTATTGCTACAGCGGGTGTTGACATTACACAAAGTCTCACAGTAGACTTGAGCGGTCAAGGAGATGGTCTGCACGTTCTATATATTCGAGCTAAGGATCAAAATGGCAGTTGGAGCTTATCTTATGCTAAGCCTTTTACGAAGGTTACTCTGGCAGTCGCTTCAGATATTGTTAAGATGGAGTATTACATAGACACAGACCCTGGGTTTGGAGCAGGTGTGAATGTGCCTATCGCTACACCGGGTGTTGACATTACACAAAGTCTCACAGTTGACTTGAGCGGTCAAGGAGATGGTCTGCACGTTCTATATATTCGAGCTAAGGATCAAAATGGCAGTTGGAGCTTATCTTATGCTAAGCCTTTTACGAAGGTTACTCTGGCAGTTGCTTCAGATATTGTTAAGATGGAGTATTACATAGACACAGACCCTGGGTTTGGAGCAGCTGTGAATGTTCCCATTGCTACAGCGGGTGTTGACATTACACAAAGTCTCACAGTAGACTTGAGCGGTCAAGGAGATGGTCCGCACGTTCTATATATTCGAGCTAAGGATCAAAATGGCAGTTGGAGCTTATCTTATGCTAAGCCTTTTACAAAGGTGACTTTAGCTGTGGCGTCTGATATTGTTAAGATGGAGTATTACATAGACACAGACCCTGGCTTTGGAGCAGGGGCGAATGTTCCTATTGCTACAGCGGGTGTTGACGTTGAGCAAAGTTTTGTGGTTGACCTGAGCGTTCAGAGCGATGGTCTGCACGTTCTATATATTCGGGCCAAGGATCAAAATGGGAATTGGAGTTTATCTTATGCTAAGCCTTTTACGAAGGTGACTTTAGCTGTGGCGTCTGATATTGTTAAGATGGAGTATTACATAGACACAGACCCTGGCTTTGGAGCAGGGGCGAATGTGCCTATTGCTACACCGGGTGTTGACATTACACAAAGTCTCACAGTAGACTTGAGCGGTCAAGGAGATGGTCTGCACGTTCTATATATTCGAGCTAAGGATCAAAATGGGAATTGGAGCTTATCTCATGCCAAGCCTTTTACAAAGGTGCGTCGTGACATTGCCCCAAATATCACTGCTGTTGAATACTATTTCATTAAGGACGGGGCAAAGACCCAGGTCAGTACTTACACGAATTTCACATTCGCAACAGATGTTGGGGCCAATTTCGTAGCGGATATATCAGCCTTGGATAATAATAGTGCCTACAATTGGCATATCTACGGCATAGCTGAGAACGGCAGAAGGAGTTTGGAGTACGTTCACTCATTTACGGTCGGAAACGCCCCTCCGGTTGCCGTGGACGATACCGTAACCACGCCTGAGGACACGTCGATTGTAATCGCTGTGCTTTCCAACGATTTTGACGTGGCCGGAGACACGCTCAAAGTCCACTCGGTCGACACGACCGGCACTGAAGGAAGGGTCGTCGTCGATCCCGGCGATACTACGGTAGCCTATACGCCCAAGGCCGACTTCAACGGTATAGACACGTTCGAGTACGTGCTAACAGATGGCGCACTGACTGACACAGCCACGGTCACGGTGACAGTGGAACCGGTGAACGACGCGCCGGGGGACTTTCTCCGGCTCTTGCCCGCAGACAGTAGCCTCGTCCAGCTCGATTCTGTCCTTTTCCTCTGGACAGCAGCGTCCGATGCGGACAGGGATACGGTGGAATATACGATAAATATCTCCTTCGCTCAGATCGATACGAGCTTTGTCGTGGAAGACACGATGTTAGCGGTCTATTTCCGAACGTTTGAGCTGCCCAAGGCCCAGCTTCCTGTGACGTGGTTGGTAGTCGCCTCAGATGGCATCGTGACCTCCGGTCCGACCAATGGAAACGGGAACTTTACTTTGAACACGCCACTCCTGTTCGGCGATGTATCGGGCAACGGGGAGATCACCTCCTTCGATGCGGTGCTGATCTTGCAGCATACGGTGGGGCTGATCACACTGACGGATCCCTTTGCCCGCGTTGCAGATGTCTCCGACAACGGCAGGATCAGTGCCTTTGACGCCGCTTTGGTGCTGCGCTTTGTCGTGTCGGCTATCCCGTGCCTCCCGGCTGACCCAGACTGTGGAGTATTAGCTAAGGGGAAAGCCGTTGCAGGCACACTTGCCTGGTCAGAGACTCGGTCAGGAGATGTGCCCGGACACGTCGATCTGCCGATCGTGTGGGACAGTGAGATGGGAGATGTGATCTCCGCACAGTTCACCGTGCAGATCGACACGAGTTTTGCAAAGGTAGTAGATGTGGTTTCGAACCTTCCGGAGGACTGGCATATGGTGCATAGTTTCTCCCACGGTGAGCTAAAAGTGGCGATGGCTGGTCTCACACGTATATCTGACGCACGCTTAGCTACGCTCCGGTTGCTGATGAGCGAACGGGAGGCAGAGGTGACGATTCGCGGTGTAGGGTCAGTGAACGAGGAGTTGGAGCAGGAGTTGGGAGCTGCAAGGGTCCGGTATGTCCCGAAGGAGTACGCGCTGGAGCAAAACTATCCCAATCCATTCAATCCCCAGACTGTGATCCGTTACGACCTTCCTGTTGGAAGTCACGTTACCTTATCTGTCTTTAACATAGTGGGACAGAAAGTTGCCACACTGGTGAATGAGGAGATGGATGGAGGCAGTTACTCTATCGTCTGGGACGGTAAAGATCATAGTGGAAGGAGCCTTGGCAGCGGAGTCTATCTGTATCGGTTAGAGACAGATGGGTTTGTTCAGATAAAAAAGCTGGTGTTGATGAGATAGGATCCGTTCAAAAGAGATAATATCTTGTAGCTAAGGTAGACTATCCTCGGAGATAGGAGGCGATGCAAAAATATCTTGATTTTCGGATCAGTTTGGGGTATATTGTTACCTAAATGAGATCGTCACCTGATAGATAATCGTGTTTTTTTAATTTGCATCATAGTCAAGGAGATAGATTATGTACGGATGGACAGGAAAGATTCTGCGCGTTGACCTTACGCGCGGCACGTGGCAGGTTGAGGATGTGCCGAAAGCGTGGATGCGCGATTTTGTCGGCGGACGCGGGCTGGCGGCCAAGTACCTATACGAGGAGATGGACCCTATGGTGGACGCTTTAAGTCCCGAGAATAAATTGATTCTGGCTACGGGTCCCCTTACTGGCACGCCCGTCTCCTGCGGTGCGCGCTATATGGTCGTGACCAAGGGGCCTTTGACAGGGGCTATTACCACATCCAACTCCGGCGGACACTGGGGACCGGAGCTCAAGTTCGCAGGTTACGATATGGTCATCGTAGAGGGGAAGGCACAAAAGCCGTCCTACATCTTCATCTACGACGACCGCGTGGAAATACGCGATGCCAAGAACGTATGGGGCAAGACGGTCTCTGAGACTGAAGACCTTATCCGTGCGGAATTGGGCGTTCCGGGCACGCGTGTGACGGGCATAGGCCCTGCAGGAGAAAATCTCGTTCGGTTCGCCTGCATTATCAACGACAAGCACCGTGCGGCGGGGCGCTCCGGTGTGGGCGCCGCTATGGGTTCCAAGAACCTGAAGGCTATCGCCGTGCGGGGCACAAAAGCTGTCAGGGTCGCGCGCCCTGAGGATTTTATGCGCTCTATGTGGGACTTTGCCCAAAAGCTTGCCAAAAGCCAGGAGCGAGCAGGCCTGACAGAATTAGGCACACCTCCGACTATCGATCTTGTCAACGCCTTCGGCGGCCTTCCGACGCGCAACTTTCAGGAGGGACAGTTCGAGCAGGCGGACAACCTCAATGGCAACAGCATCAAAGACCAGCGGCTTGTAACAAATAAAGCCTGTTTTGCGTGCAATATCGCCTGCGGGCGAGTGACGCAGTTGGGGGACGGATCGGGCAAGTTCCTGGTCAACACTCACCCGCGCAACTGGGACGTAGCCGGCGAAGGCCCCGAATACGAGACGGTCTGGGCGCTCGGCGCAGATACGGGTGTGGGTGACCTGGACGCGGTGATCAAGGCTAACTTCCTTTGCAATGATCTGGGTATGGACCCCATCTCGATGGGTGCGACACTTGCCGCTGCGATGGAACTCTACGAGAAGGGCTTCATCAATGACTCGATGGTTGAAATTCCCCTGGAGTTCGGAAGCGGCGACGCCCTGGTGCGTATGACAGAGGCGACGGGCTACCGAGAAGGCTTCGGAGACGAACTTGCCCAGGGTAGCAAACTCATGACGGAAAAATTCGAGCATCCCGAATTCTTTATGGGCGTCAAGGGCCAGGAATTTCCGGCTTATGACCCGCGGGGTTTCCAGGGCATGGGAGTCGCCTATGCCACCTGCAACCGCGGCGCATGCCACATTCGAGCCTGGACGCCCGCTGTAGAGGCGTTAGGGGATATGGACCCGCATACGACCGAGGGCAAATCCAAATGGGTAGTAGACGAGCAAGATAGGACGACGGTGCACGATGCGACGGGTATCTGCCTGTTCATCACAGCGGGCTCTTCGCTTGAGGACCTCCTGCCCTGCCTTATAGGAGCTACAGGTATCGATTACACCTGGGACGACTTCGTCAAAGCCGGTGAGCGCATCTGGAACATCGAGCGCCTTTGGAACCTCAAAGCGGGGCTGACTTCCAAGGACGATACCCTGCCCAAGCGTCTGATGACCGAGGCGCACAAATCGGGACCGTCGGAGGGCGTCACCGTCAAGTTAGACCAGATGTTGCCCGAGTACTACGAAGAGCGAGGCTGGACGCCCGACGGAGAGCCGAGGGAGGAGAAACTTGTGGAGCTGGGACTGATGTAAGAACGAACAGAAAAGTTGCGGCGTTCTGCCTCAGTATACTGTAGCGGTTATTTATCAAATGAAATCGGTGCACTTCTCTTTCGATCTTTGATTGATCTTGAATGATAGGTTTTCGACAATCTTTGGTTTCTGTTCTTTTTCAAAATGGATGTATAATTGTTCTTCTTTTAGGTTCCATTCAGCCAGGACAAAGTAGTTGGTGTAAGAGGAGGGAAGAGATACTTTCTCATTTAGGACATCGATAAAGGCTTTATCTGTCTGTTCTGTGTCCTGTTTGACTTGTCTGATAAAATAGGTCTTGGGAATGAAATCTTTCTCGTTTGACTTCTCTTGCTTAGGTGGACGGTAGCCGGTGTATCTCTGTGATGAAAGATTAAACCATTCTAACTTCTGATCAACTTCTTGTAAGCTTTTGAACTGAATTCTGTTCCAGAACTTCCTTGAAAATACAGAATTGTTGCCTTCTATAGATGCTTGAGAAAAGGGCCTTCTGGGAACGGCAAATATCGGAATCACTTGATTTTTCAAGAGAAACTGCATTGCTTTGCTGACATTCCTTTTACCTGAAACACTGCCAATAGTCGCCGAGCAATTGTCCACCTTAACGAAATCTGGTTTTTCAAACCTGTCAAAGAAAGACTGACACTTCTCGATAAAGTTAGTTGCTGTTTGACCGTCAACCCGCCGAAAATACCTTAACTTAGGCTCTTTCTTAAAGGAAAATCCAACGAAGTTGACCGGCTCAGTTCTGCCGGTAAGATACTTTTTACCAATAAAGTCTGATTCTAGGACTCTGCCTCCTGAAAGATAGTAAATGGTATACTCTGGATAACAAAGATAACGAGATGCACCCTTGTTTTTACCTTTCTTCCTTCTCTGGGAAAGTCCTAAATCTGAAAGCATTCTGCCGATAGTCGGCAACGACGGAGGAGGGGTGCTAGAATATCGATTCCTCCATTCTTGTTCAATAACAGTGGCTCCTGAATAGAACTGATAAGGATCGTCCTCTAAGCTATGGTAAATCTCTTTGATTCTCTGTTCGTCAACTTTAGCCAATTTTCGCCTTTTTCCTTTTGGCCAACCCCGATTATCCATGGCAAAATCCTGATCCAGAGATTTAGTCCAAGCCGTAACGAAATCATTGGAAACTCTCGCTTGTTTGATAACTTCTCGCTTTGACATTTCTTTCTTAAAATACATCTCGTTGACTTCTTGTCTTAATACGGCCAATCTCTCTTTGTCCATAGGACTCCGTAGATTAAAGTTAAGACAATCAACTCAACTTAATCTACTAATACTCTAAACAAAGATCAAATTAGGTGCACCGATTTCATTTGATATTCAACCGGTAGCCACTGGGCGACTGTCAAAGAGATGGTCGCCCTTTTTCCTATGCTCAACCATTATCCTCGCACTACAGAGTCGTTGCAGTTTGATACATACTTGCCAAGGAGGCTTGAAATGCGAGGGACAATTTTACACATTTCCCTGGCGCTGTTGTCCCCGATTGAATCTATCAGGGATCAACCTCCTGCTCCTTCGGATCCTTGCGACCACGCCGAGACTTCAGGCTCTCCTGGCCTCCTTCTAAGAAACTATCACGCCAAGCATACGCCTGCTACTGGCTGATTCCATTCTTCCGACATACTTCCGATACATCCACTCCTTTCAAAAGAGTCAGCACCACCTCTGCCTTTCGGGTCACCGTCCAGCGCTTACTATCTTTCACTTCGGGGCTTGACACTTTGACCTCCTTTCCCCGATAGTATCACTCGGGGACAAGCCTCAAACCCCAATTTGCAAAATATTTGTCGCTCTGTCAAGGGGAGCGGTATGCCGCAGCGTCTTCTACTGTAAGAAGATACGATGCCGATGGCAGCAAAAAGACGACTTTCGGCAGAGTTTCGGCACCTTCGCCAAAAACAAGAGGATCAAAATGAAGTCCCACTTCGCGATCGAAGTAAAGAGCGTCCTCATTCATGCCCCTAACTTTTGCTTCGGTACATCCATGAGCAAATTGGAAGTATTGTTTAACTTCCTCAGTTCCTGGCATGTATCAGAAAGTTTTCCTGGGCTGATGTGAAAAACTTACTACAAAAGTTATGATCCAGCGGAGGAAGACACTCTTTGTTAATGTTGAAAGACCGGTTAAGTTCTCTGGGTGGGACATATGGAAAGGATTTAATCTTGTTAGAAACAGAAGACTTTTCCTTGTTATCTGCTCAAGGATTTAGTATATTAGTACGTATCACCTATGAGCAAGGTAGAAATATCTGGAGGAGGATTTACGTGAAAAAGTTTGTGGTATTCCCTCTTAGTGGACATGGAACCCTGCCGGCCTCATTTACTATTCATGAAGAGCAGTTAATTCTACTTGCTGAAGAAGAAAAGAAAACAGTCGAATCCGTTGATCTTCCTACAGTTCAGAAACTTATGGGACACAAGACCATCGAGATGACATTACACTATGCCCATCTTACCCCAGATCATCTAAAAGATTCTATCAATAAACTGAATCTTGGTGGACACTATTTGGACACCGAGCAAAAACTGGAGGGCAGGTAGAAACAGGATACTATTGCGTATGCTGTTGATAAACCATAACATACATATGAATGATCTAAAATCGTGGCTGACCCTATTTAACATTAAGGGTGTGGGACCGAACCGCTTTCGGGCTCTTGTAGGGAAGTTCGGATCTCCCGCGGCGGCTCTTGAGGCGAGCACTTCTGATCTGATGTCCGTGCCTACTATAGACGAAAAGATATCAGCCGCTATAAAGGGATACGAAAACGAGGTGGAGATAGAAAGACAGATGGCGGCCATAGAAAAAAAGGGAGTTCGTCCTATCACGTGTTTCGATACAGATTATCCCGAGTTGCTGAAGAACATATACGATCCTCCGCCTATGCTGTTTGTGAAGGGAACTATAAAGGAGGAGGATTCCTCGGCAGTGGCTGTGGTGGGTACGCGCAACCCTAAGCGCTACGGGAAGATGATGGCTGAAAAGCTGTCCAGGGACCTAGCTGATGGGGGAATTACCGTAGTAAGCGGGCTTGCACGGGGAATAGACTCACTAGCGCATAAGGGCGCGCTGTCAAGAGGAGGACGGACAATAGGCGTGTTGGGCTGCGGCGTTGACGTGGTCTATCCCCCTGAACATAAGAAACTCTTTGAGGCCGTTATCGCTAATGGTGCCCTCATCTCCGAGTTTCCGATGGGGACAAGACCGGAAGCACCGAACTTCCCCCGCAGAAACAGAGTCATAAGCGGCATGAGTTTAGGTGTTGTGATAGTTCAGGCGCCGGCCAAAAGTGGCGCTCTTTTGACGGCTCGATACGCTCTGGATCAAAACAGGGAGGTATTTTCCGTACCAGGGAACGTGGACGATATGCAGAGCCGCGGGACAAATGGCCTCATCAAACAGGGGGCAAAGTTAGTAGAAGACGTAGAGGATATACTTGTGGAGATAAAGAGCTCCCTAAGGATACCGATAGAGCCGAAGCCGCCTGTGCCTGATGACGTTGAGGAATTGGAACCTAATGAAAGGTCGGTGCTCCAGGCTCTGACGGACGAGCCAAAGCATATAGACGCCATATGCAATCAGACGAGCTTAGAACCGTCTATTACCTTGGCTGCACTCTTATCATTAGAACTTTCGGGACTGGTAAGACAGCTTTCGGGGAAGATGTTTTTAAGACAAGTATAGAAAGGAGAGCATAGGGGATGGCTAAGACGCCGAGGAAATTGAGGATAAAAAAGAGAGCAAAGCAAAACGCCGCCGACAGGAGGGCTACAAGAAAGGCAAGCAGAAAAAAGGTCAAAAGACAGTTGTGATTCCAAAGCCCTGCCGAAGTTGGCAACGCTCTCCGTTCTCTTCGGGCTTATTTCCACTTTATAGTGCAGCCAACAGCCTCCGTCTCAGTTACCGCAACTTCTGCTCCTGAAAGCACAGCGTCGATGGCGTTTCTGAGATCCGGGGATTTGACGTTGTCGGGGTCCTCCCAGTTGTCGTCAATTCTGCCGTGATAGCGCAGTGTGCGTTGGGAATCGAACAGGAACATCTCAGGAGTCCTCTCAGCTCCGTAGGCGGAGGCGGCACTCTGAGCTTCGTCTCTCAAATATGGAAAGTTGAAGCCCCTTTCCTCTGCCCGTATAACCATATTGTCGAAGCCGTCTTCCGGGTGGTTCATATGCTCGTTGGGGTTGATAGCTACCAGAGCCACACCCTTGTCCTGGTAGTCTTTTTGTATGGCAATAATTCTCTCTTCGTATGCCTGCGCATAGGGACAGTGGTTGCAAGTGAATGCCACGATTAACACTTCTTCATCCTTGAAATCGTCCATACTGTGATTCACCCCGTCCACGCCGGGAAGATCAAAAGGAGGTGCTTTGTCGCCTATCTGCAGATCTGCCATGCTATTTCCCTTCCTTTATATGATTAAGCTCCACTCGTGGCATCACTTAGGAAGAATCAGTATTAATGCTTCCGTTGCGATCTTATCTTAGCAGAACCATCTTCCTTGTAGCGGTAAAGTCCCCCGCTTTCAAGATGTAGAAATAGACTCCGCTCGCCACGCTCCTACCCTCTTCATCCAGACCGTTCCAGACTAAAGAATAGCTTCCGGCGTCCGTCTGGCCCTCCATAAGCTTCCTTACAGCCTGTCCGTTGATGTTGTAAATGACAAGCTTTGCCCTTGAGTCTTCGGGCACATCGTAAGCTATGGTGGTCTCAGGGTTGAAGGGATTTGGATAGTTCTGGGAGAGAGAATAGGAGGTCGGGATGTCCTTTGTGTCCTTGAAGCCTGAGAAGGTCCGTCTGACGACGATCTGAACTGGATCCAGGGATTCTATCAGGTCAATGTCGTCTTTAGCGATCCCTTTGAGCTCAATTCTGGAGAGGGTGAAAGTGACTTCAGATCCTACGGGGAGTTCACCTGAAGGTATAAATGAGATTACCCCCAAGAGTCCGTCTCCAGAGGGGGTTGTACTCTGATCGGGCTTCACAATGGCGTTGGCTACGATGACCCTGTTCTCCCTTTGCGTCTTCAAAAAGATGGGTGTTGCACCTCCCCTGGAGGATAGTATGTTGCGCTTCCCTTCACAAGATGCCAGCGTGGAAGGCTCGTTCCAGGAGAAAAGCTCGCTGTCATATAGGAGGTCTATGCGGTAAGCCGTCAGGTCGGTTACGCCTTCTGCATAGACAGCCACATCTACAGTCTGCTGATTGGACTGATACAGGTCGAGTCTCAGTGAGGCTGCACTGTTGGTTCCTGCCATTGTCTCTGATAGAGGCATCAGCGTGACAGTCAGAAGGATAGCTCCAATGACGATGATTCTGGATATCATGATTTCCTCCTCCATTTAGGGTTTGAGATTATGTTCGATCTTGTGATCATGTTTACTGAGTATGTTTACGATTCTTATGCGTACAATATACAATATAATCGCTCAAAAGCCAAATCTTTTTTTCATCAGAGAATATTTAGTCAATATACAACCGTAAAACTATCCTGTTTTGCCGAAGTTATCCAGAAAAAGGACAAAGTCGGAAAGGCCTACCTTTTCATCATTATCCAAATCAAATGTAGAATCCCAATTGGTAGAACTGGACGTCGCCCCGAACACATCTAGAAACAGGACAAAGTCGGAAAGATCAACTTCATTGTCCCCGTCGAAGTCTCCTGCCAGTCCGGTATCAGTGCCGTCCGGGCTGAGGAACTCTATTTCATAAATGACAGCGCCACCGACAACCTGGAGGCTGATGTTATCAATGGCAAATTCTGGCGAACCAGGGATATCGTACCAACCGGTGACTCCAGCGGGTACAATAGCCTCATGTCCGTAGAGCGACGTCAGCCCACCTACACGAAAGCCCTCCTCAGTGAAGCCCCCTCCTAAATAGCCGAATACTCTGTATTGGTACATCTTTCCAAGATAGACCCGGATAGTCTGAAGCCGTACAGTGTCAGGCCACGATACAGCCAACAAGCCGATCCAGTCCCATTCAATAGCGGGAGCGTCCGGGTCAATGTCGGGCGTGCCCCATCGGTGAGTGAGGCCACATCGCCTGTCCAGGTGTTGTGCGTGGTGGCCATGGTAACTGCATCGGGGGTGATGTCTCTGGCAGAAAAGCTTCCTATGGTCGCGAGGATGATAGGAACTCCCACGATCAGTAATATAACGATAATCTTATACAAGGGGTTCTTATCCTATTCCCACTGACACATTTGAGGAGGACTTTCCTGGTGCACTCAAAGAGAAAACCCTGAAGGTGAGAAAAGCTTATGCCTTCCACTCTTCAAGCCACTTATACTTCTCCGGCAAGTAGTCTCCCTGGCTCTGCTCGGCTGCTTGAGCATAGATCTGCAAAAGTCGGATGTCCATCTCAGATAAGCCATCGCCCTGCGTCGCTCCGACGTTCTCCACAACTTCCTCTATAGAATTCATCGCTGGGATTGTGCTGGAAATCTCCTTGGCTTCCAAGATAAACCTCAATGCCGCCTGCGGGAGACTTGCCTCGACACCCTTCAGCTCCGCTCGAAGGGGATCTGAGGGTTCCAGGTTAAGCAAAGCTCCTCCGGCAAAGGGCTTGATCCCTATGAGCCCCAAGCCGGCTTCGCTGATCCGGGAGGCAAAGTCGGGCTCATCACAAGGCTCGAAGAAGCAGTCGACAGTTTGTTGAACGGCTTTCGGTGCTCGGGCAGGAGTCACTCCTGCCTTGATTTGTCCCCAGGAAGAGGCCTGAGCTGAGGTAACAGGACTTAATCTCTGATGCCGAAAGTTATACGGAAGGAACAGGTAGTCCAATCCCGGATTGGCGCTAAGTATCTCCAGCAATCTTTTCTGATCGTGATTCGTTACCCCAATGGCCCTTATCTTGCCCTGCTCCTTGGCCTGCTGCAAAATTTTGAAACGCTCGGTCTCGCCGCGCGCGTCGCGATAGAGATCGATGTAATCGGTGTTGAAGGTGTTCAAGGCAAATTCGATCTCCGCCATGAGGTCGTTCTGCACGGCGACCAGAGATATTACGACATCTTGGCGCACCGCTCCCAACACCTCGCTCATCAGATCAAACTGATGATAATTGTGCTCATAGATGTCGAATGAGGTTAATACCTAACTCTAAGCCTTTTCTGATTACCGCTCCTCTCGCCTGGGGATCACCCCTTTTGTCTTCATTGAGATGAGATCCAAAGCCCATCTCTGAGACGCGGATTCCTGTTTTACCCAGTGTTCTATATTTCATGTCCCCTGGAGCAGTAGTAGAGCCGGAACTTGCAACAGCAGGGGTTAACAATGCTCCAGCCCCTAAAGCAGCAGCACTCATTTTATGGATAAATTCACGCCGGGTGAGTTCTGTGGCCTTCGTTGACTGCGATCTATGATTGGAAGATCGAATAGACTTCATTTCAGTACCCTTTCATTTGGTGGTTTATATGCTGAGAGACTGATTGGACTTCAAGATATGGGGCTTATATACTTGAGTGCCAATGGGGGAGGTAAGTGTCATGACTGATTCTACTGTTCGGACAGAAGACGTGCAAGCTGATTCAGAGTTGTGTCAGAAAGATGTTGAAAAATTTGTTGCACAAGGTGTGTTAGATCTTGCTCATTACATAGAAAGACAAGGCCAGCATTTTCCGGTAGAGGAATCTCGGAACCTGTCAAAGTTGTTTCCCCACCTACCCCCTTGGACTCTTCCTCGCACTGCGTCAGGGGACGTATTATCATAGCAATATAATGAGGCTTATCATGCACTTGACGAACTTCACAATATTTTGTCTGGTACACGCATCCAAACTCTTTATACAGTTCTTCGATGGTATCTGGTGAAGACATCGCAAATCTCCTTGTTGAAGCGTGAGAAAGTTTAGTGCGGAATTTTTATTGTTTTGTCAAGTAAAAATGCTATATGGAGGACAGAAAAAGCCATACTTAAGTGCCACAATTATGCTTGACATGGTGGTTCATATTGGGTATATTTAATTGTTAAACAATACGTTATCTCGGTTTTGAATCTCCACAAAAGGTGAGTAAGATGGCACATAAAGCACCTGGTAAGTACTTCCGTAAGGGCATGTCTTTCATTGATCTTTTTCGCTTATTCCCTGATGATGGTGTTGCTGATGCGTTTTTCGCTGAGGTACGCTGGCCTGATGGTCCCCAGTGTCCCTACTGCGGTTATGCCAATGTCCAGGAAGGTGCGGCGCATAAGACTATGCCTTACCGGTGCCGCAAGGATGGTTGCCGCAAGCGTTTCAGCGTCCGCATTGGCAGTATCATGGAAGCGTCACCTATCGGTTATCAGAAATGGGCTATTGCCATATACTTGTTGACAACCAATCTTAAGGGCGTGTCCAGCATGAAACTGCATAGGGATTTGGAAATCACTCAGAAGAGCGCATGGTTTCTTGCCCATCGCATCCGCAAGACCTTTGACGAGGGTGGTGACTTCTTTGCTGGCCCTGTCGAGGTGGATGAGACTTACGTGGGCGGCCTGGAAAAAAACAAGCATGCGAGCAAGAAGTTGCATGCGGGTCGTGGTACGGTGGGCAAGACGGCGGTCGTCGGGGCGCGTGATCGGGAGACGAACCGTATTGACGCTGAGGTGGTAGAATCCACTGATGGGGGTTACCTTACGGGGTTTTGTGTACCGGCGTACGGAGCCGGGGGCTACTGTTTATACGGATGAGGCTACGGCGTATAAGAGTTTAGAAGGTGTGAATCATGAGTCCGTCAAGCACTCTGTTGGTGAGTATGTGGATGGGCAGGCCCACACCAACGGTTTAGAATCGTTCTGGTCTATGCTTAAAAGAGGGTATATCACGGCACCTATCACCGTGATGAGTGTGAAGCACCTTGGCAGGTATGTTAATGAGTTTTCGGGGCGTCACAACGTGCGGGATGCTGATACGTTAGTACAAATGGCGTGGATTGCCCAGAGGATGATGGGCAAGCGCCTTAAATACAAGGAGTTGACAGCATGAGTAGACCTAAGAGGGAAGTATCGAAGGACATTCCTCGGTTTCCACACGCTTTACTCTTTATACCTGAGAAATTATGTAAGTGATGAAGCTTATCTCAAGGCGAGGGAGGAGTTTCTTAAGTTGGAGGCTGAGTCGAAGGCCCGTGTGGAGAGAGAAGGGTATCCATGTTTGATTTTACCTGGTTAAGACGGTTATATAGATACACTCTGGCATCTGCAATTCCAGAAGGCCAGGGGTCGCCGGTGCTGAGGTTAAACTGATTCATTATATGGTGAGCATCATTTATGAGTCCCACAACTTCGGTTTTCGGGTCTTTGGAAAGCGCAAGTGCTTGGCGCAAACATAGTGATATAACCATACATTCAACAGCATATACGCGAGCACCGAGAGTTGTAAACCATCTGGTGATTTCTTCATCGTCTTGTTTCATCGTCTTGTTTCATCGGAAGTTCCTTTCTTTTGGTATGGGAGTGAGAGGCGGAATTTACAGGACAGATGCTTACTGAGGTATTTACTTCCAGTAGTCGGGTTTTAGCCATGGTACATACCAGTGGACTTCCACCTTGTTATTGTAATTTCTTTCAACGTATAGGAATTTCAGGAATGTGCGTTCATCGTAGAGCATAGTTTCCCAGTTTACATTTAGGTTGCTTGGCAGACGTACTTGAGCAACCATGGTTGTATCTGTGAAGCCTTTGTAGTCCTGTGTTTCGGCGCTCAGGTTGAACCAGTGGTTTCCATTGGTGTTTTTCAATGTGTCACTTTCGGCAATGCGTTTCATAAAAGAGGAAATATTATTGATAAAGAGTATTCTCAGGGTGCCTGCTGTTAAATAGTTCTTTTGAAAGTTATCAATGATGAGGGTATATTGGAATGGATTTTCATTGCGTAAGAGAAAGTCAACATCAGTGTCTGATCCAAAGCAGTGTTTGGCATGCCAGGCCAGGATGTCTTTGCGGGAAGCATCTGGCGGTGGTTTTGCTTCTGAGCAGGATATAGAGAATATGGCAAGCAGGCCAATGAGTGTGTTTTTGACAAAGAAATCCATTTTATTCTTCCTTGTCCTGGGTTGCGTATCCTGGGCTTATGGTTATGGCTGTTGTATTAGGCAGGCTACCCGACCTACGGGTTCCGTCTGATTGGTGACTGGCAATATAAGTTGTTTTGTGTGGTATGCAAGCGTTTTTTAATATTCTTTGCTTGACAGGGTAGAATTTTTCTCTCTTTAAGGAGGTTATACTATGGGCAAGTCAATTAAGACAATGGAGATGATAGAGCGTGTTAGGGGTGGTGAGGATGCTGGGGATGTGATAGCGGGCAAAGAGGTGAAGAAAGAGGAGGGTAAGGAAGATGGTAAGGAGGAAGGTGTTAGCCTGAGAGAGCGTACGGAGCGTTTTCTTGGTGCTCGGCGGGCTAAGAGGTAGTAGAATGTAGTAGAGTAGGGAAGTTATAGAAGGAGGTAGATGACGTGGAGCCGAATTGGAAGGGCAAGACGGTTTTTACGGGTGACAACTTGTATGTTATGCGGGGTATGAATAGCGAGTCTGTTGACTTGATATATCTCGATCCGCCGTTTAACAGCAACCGGGCGTATGCTGCCCCCATAGGTAGTGAGGCTGCGGGTGCTGCTTTTAAGGATACGTGGACTCTTTCGGATGTTGATCTTGTGGAGCATAACCGGTTGAAAGAAGAAAATGTCGGTTTGTATACCCTTATGGAGTCTGCGAAACACCTCCATTCTAAGGGTATGTTTTCTTATCTGGTCATGATGGCGGTTAGGTTGCAAGAGATGCGGCGTATTTTGAAGCCTACGGGTAGTATTTATCTGCATTGCGATCCTACGGCAGATAGCTACTTGCGGTTGGTTATGGATGGAATTTTCGGGCATGGGAATTTTCGGAATGAGGTTGTTTGGTGTTATCGTGGTGGTGGTGTTGCTAAATATGATTTTGCCCGAAAACACGACGTAATTTTTCGTTATTCCAAGACCAAAAAAGTTGTTTTCAATGTGGATGATGTTAGAATTTCATACTCAAAATCTGTTCTTGAATCATCTACCAGTCGTTACGACAAATCTTATAGAGCCAGCAAGGTGTACTCGGGATACAGACCAAACGAGAAAGGCAAACATCCTGAAGATTGGTGGGAAATTCAACCGATTATGCCGTCATCAAAGGAGCGTATTGGATACCCGACACAAAAACCGTTAAAAACTGTTGGAGCGTATTATCAAAGCCAGTAGCAACCGGGGCGATGTTGTGTTGGACCCTTTTTGTGGTTGTGCTATGACTATGGTTGCGGCGGAAGACCTTGGTAGAAATTGGATGGGTATAGATATATCTCCGAAGGCTGTTGAGTTGGTTGTGTCTCGGATACGGGACCGTCAGGGTCTTTTTAGGGATATAACGCACAGGGACGATATACCGCGTCGGACGGACCTTGGCGAAGAAGTTGAGGGGTAAGGGCAAAGACGAATGCAAGAAGACTCTGTATGGTCTCCAGGAAGGATATTGTAACGGTTGTCATGAGCATTTCCAAATCCGTAATTTTCACATGGATCATATTACTCCGAGGGCTAAGGGTGGTACGGACCATGCCGAGAATTATCAACTGTTATGTGGAGACTGCAACCATAGAAAGGGCACCAAGAGCCAGGCCGAGTTCAAGGCATTATTGGCGAAGGAAAAAGGAATCAGTACGTCATGGATATAAGGAGGGTGTTATGGGCATCGGGGATGGTAATAAGAAGGGCAGGGTAGGCAAGGCATGTGGAGGCAAGGAGATAGACAGCCGTTATCAGCCTACGAAGGTGGAGTTGGAGGCGGACCTGAGTTTGCCGGAGGGTGTAACGCCGGAGGAAGTAGTGCGGGCGATGTTTTCGGGTGATCCGCCGAGGGTAGAGTCGGGCAAGGGGAAACCGTCTACGGAGAAGTGACAGGAGTATGGGGGGAACTACGTTGGTGGTGCTATGGACTTTTGGCACTCAAGTATATAAGCCCCCAAGATATTAACAAACAGGTCAAAGTCAATTCCTTTTTCACGGCGAATGACGACCATTAACGAGCGAACTGCGATTATTCCTATAACTTCATAATGCAAAGGATGCTATCTGATTAAGATCAATTTCCTTGTCTGTACGAATCCATCTGCTTTCGATCCATCTTAGTTGGAGAAAGTTGCTTCATGCGGCCCCAGGTGTCAGCTTCGACCGATGTTGCAGGTACCCAGATGCTGGAATCAAAGGGGGCCAGGAGATAGTCGACGAAGTTGTCGGCATGATTGTCCAATCTTGTGGCCCCGCTGTTCGTCCAGAATCCGTTGTAGCCCCCAACTTCGAGGTCGTCATCGTCCATAACAGCAAAGCCTATTCCGATGATAGCGCCCTCTTCATAGGTATGTATTATGCTATCATCTACACTATTAAAATCTATATCGTTAAATCCCATGAAGTATGTCTCCACATTCAGCGTGCCCGGTCCACCCACTTTACCATCAAAGGTTCAGGCAAGGTCGGCATAAGGAGGTAATCCTGCCCATGCGGCCGCTCCCCAAAACCAGATGGGATTCTCTCTGTTCAGAAAATAGTGATAGTTTTGCGCCTGAGCTGAGTTGTACCTGTCGGGATCCACATCGAGATCTTGCATGAGCTGGTACTGTCCTCCGCTGTGGTCAGCATCGACGACCCACTCGAGCATCTCCCGAACGTCTACCCCTGCAAAGGAAAGAGAGACGTCGTCGTACCTATCCTCCATCGTATGTATCAGGTTAGTCACCGGACTCCATCCCACGATTATCCTTTCGGAAAGGTTGGACGAATCTGGGTCCCCCAGGCCTCTGACAGTCTCTATCAGATCGTCATGCGTCACCCAGAACTCTGAGGGAACGTTAGCCCACTCGCTGAGATCACCGTCTAATTCAATGTTCTGGAACTCATTGGTACCAATCGGCACCTGGACAGCAACGAAGTTCCTATCCGACCTCAAATGAGCAGAACCCGTACTTATAGCAAAAAGAACAAATCCCAGAGCTGTAAATATCCCCAATATCGTCTTCATGGCGCTATCCTTTCGTTGCAATGATTAAAGTGCAAAACTATTCTATCCTACCGAAGTTATCAAGAAAGATCACAAAGTCGGACAGACCGACCTCTCCGTTGCCGTCTAAATCAAATATAGAATTGGCTGAAGTGGTCGTCGTCCCGAACGCATCTAGAAACAGGACAAAGTCGGCAAGGCCTACTTCATTGTTCCCGTCGAAATCTCCTACAAGGCCAGGGATGCTAACAAAACTGAATCCGTCAGAGAGCGTACCTGAAAGACCATCAGGATTTGTGACTATCACGTCCACAGTGCCAGCAGGATAAGTAGGAGTCACAGCGGTAATGGTACCCAGAGACACTACGACTACATTCGTGGCTGTGCTATCACCAAAAGTAACAGTCGCTCCGCTTAGGAAATTGCTCCCTGTTATCGTCACAGACGTACCTCCCAATTTTACGCCAGAATCAGGATCAGTAGATGTCACAATAGGAGGATATGGACCAGAGAGATTCAACAACACTGACACATTATCGCTGCCATTGTTAGCTACAACTAAGTCATTATCTCCATCTCCATCTAAATCTGCAATGAATACTGAACGGGGACTAGTACCAGCAACATAGTCCACCTTGTCTGCGAATGTCCCATTCCCATTATTCAACAACACTGACACATTATCGCTGCCATTGTTAGCTACAGCTAAGTCATAATCTCCATCTCCATCTAAATCTGCGCTGAATACTGAAAAGGGATTAGTACCAGCAACATAGTCCACAGTTGATGCTGCGAATGTCCCATTCCCATTATTCAACAACACTGACACATTATCGCTGCCATTGTTAGCCACAGCTAAGTCATTATCTCCATCTCCATCCAAATCTGCGCTGAATACTGAATAGGGACCATCCCCCTCATAGTCCACCCTGTCTGCAAATGTCCCATTCCCATTATTCAACAACACTGACACATTATCGCTAAACCAATTAGCTGTGATTAAGTCATTATCTCCATCTCCGTCTACATCTGCGCTGAATACTGAATAGGGACCATACCCCACGTCATAGTCCACCTTGTCTGCAAATGTCCCATCGCCATTATTCAACAATACTGATACATTACCACTGCCATTGTTAGCTACAGCTAAGTCATTATCTCCATCTCCATCTAAATCTGCGCTGAATACTGAAAAGGGATTAGTACCAGCAACATAGTCCATTTTACCTGCGAATGTCCCATTCCCATTATTCAACAACACTGATACATTATCGCTAAACCAATTAGCTGTGATTAAGTCATTATCTCCATCTCCGTCTACATCTGCACTGAAGATTGAGAAGGGCTGATTCCCAATGTTATAGTCCACCTTGCCTGCGAATTTACCATCGCCATTATTCAACAAAATCGATACCTCAAAGCTGAGCCCATTAGCCACAGCTAAGTCATTATCTCCATCTCCATCTAAATCTGCAGTGAATACTGAAAAGGGTTCGTTCCCAACGGTATAGTCAGTTGGGAGTCCAAAAAGGGCAGGAACAAAAGTAAATCCGTTCTCAAGTGTGTCTGCCTGACCGTCGGGATTTGTGACTATCACATCTACAGTACCGGCAGGATGAGTGGGAGTCACAGCGGTAATGATAGAGGTAAATACGACTATATCTGTGGCTGCGATATCGCTGAAAGTAACAGTCGTTCCTATCTTGAAATTGCCCCCTGCTATCGTCACAGGCGTACCACCCAATTCCGGGCCAGAAGCGGGATTAACAGATGTCACGACAGGATGAGAAAGAAAAGTAAATCCACCAGAGAGTGTGCCTGTCATACCGTCAGGATTTGTAACTATCATATCCACAGTGCCAGCAGGATGAGCGGGAGTTTTTGCGGTAATGGTATTGGTAGCCACTACGACTACATTTATGGCTCGGCTATCTCCGAAAGTAACAGTTGCTCCACGCTGGAAATTGCTCCCTGTAATCTTCACAGGTGTAAGGACTAATTCCACGCCAGAATCAGGATCAGTAGATGTCACAATAGGAGGATATGGACGAGAGAAATGCAACAACACTGACACATTATCGCTGCCATAGTTAGCCACAGCTAAGTCATTATCTCCATCTCCATCTAAATCTGCAATGAATACTGATGCGGGACCATCCCACACGCCATAGTCCACCTTGTCTGCAAATGTCCCATTCCCATTATTCAACAACACTGACACATTATCGCTGCCACTGTTAGCCACAGCTAAGTCATTATCTCCATCTCCATCCAAATCTGCGCTGAATACTGAAAAGGGATTAGTACCAGCAACATAGTCCATTTTACCTGCGAATGTCCCATTCCCATTATTCAACAACACTGACACATTACCGCTAAACCAATTAGCTGTGATTAAGTCATTATCTCCATCTCCGTCTACATCTGCGCTGAATACTGAATAGGGACCATACCCCACGTCATAGTCCACCTTGTCTGCAAATGTCCCATCGCCATTATTTAACAACACTGATACATTATCGCTAAACCAATTAGCTGTGATTAAGTCATTATCTCCATCTCCGTCTACATCTGCGCTGAATACTGATCCGGGACGATACCCCACGTCATAGTCCACCTTGTCTGCAAATGTCCCATCGCCATTATTCAACAATACTGATACATTACGACTGCCATTGTTAGCCACAGCTAAGTCATTATCTCCATCTCCGTCTACATCTGCGCTGAATACTGAATAGGGACCATACCCCACGTCATAGTCCACCTTGTCTGCAAATGTCCCATCGCCATTATTCAACAATACTGATACATTACGATTGCCATTGTTAGCTACAGCTAAGTCATTATCTCCATCTCCGTCTAAATCTGTGCTGAATACTGAAAAGGGACGATACCCCACGTCATAGTCCACCTTGTCTGCAAATGTCCCATCGCCATTATTCAACAATACTGATACATTACGACTGCCATAGTTAGCTACAGCTAAGTCATTATCTCCATCTCCGTCTAAATCTGTGCTGAATACTGAAAAGGGGCCGATACCCCACGTCATAGTCAGTCTTGAGTCTGAATCCGAAGCCGTAGGCATTCAGGATGATGTCAACGCCTGTGACGGGGCTCCCCGCTGTAACTACAATCGGAGTGGACGCCGCGGGATCATCCATAGCTGATTCGGCTACATCCCAGAACTCCGGCGGACCAGGCAAGGCCGGCGGCGGATCGACAGACCCCACAAGGGAGCGCCCAGTAAACGCAGGATCGATCTGTTCCACTTCAACCGTGTAGCTGGCCCCGGGGGTCAATCCAAAAAGTTGAAAGCGGCCCTCTAGTTCAGTCAGCGTTGTAGTTTCAAAAAACCCAGGAGATAAACCGCGCCCCTGACACGTAAGAGACCGCATCCGCGTGGGGATTATCAATGTTTCTGGAGATGACATTGGCACCCGCGAAGGGAGTAATCCTATCTGCCAACAGGATATCTCCAATGATTGCACCCGTGCTGCTGAAGAAGGTCGAGGTCGGATAGAGCGTGGAGACTGCCACCACATCGTCCGTATGTAGGGTGGCCTGTTCCCCTCCAAGCAAGATGGGGAACATGGTCGCCGTCATGCTGGTCGGCAAAGGTCCGCCGTAAGACGTGGTAGAAAGACCGTTCACCTGCGTGTGACTCAGCCCGATAAAGTGCCCGAACTCATGCACGAAGTTCCCCAAAAGTTTCTCAGTGGAGATCTCGATCCCATCGTCGGAATCCCCGTTGACAGCTCTCCCATTGAAGATCGCACTTTCCCCTCCAGTGATGAAGAACGGGGCTTCTAAAGTGAGGAACTCTTCTCCAGCGAACCCCAATATGGAGGTGGAAGAGCCAGGGCCGAATACCGCATCGATCAGACTGCCATCTGTATCAAAGATGATGGGACTCAGGCTATCTCGTTGGTCCATAGACATGAATAGCTCCTCCGGAGTATCCACATCTAATGGCAGGGGGCCCGCCGTTAGCAAAGGTAATAGTGGCTGTAGGCACGCTCTTCCAGACCTCAAAGGCCTGTTGAACGAGATCCAGCACAGTCGCGTTATCGAGTACGCCGAGGGGCCCCTGGTCAGCGTTGAACAGAACCGGCTGGGAAGGGTCCCACCCATACGGCTCTCCTGTATCGCTAACGATTCAGTGGGCCTCCCGCCCACACAGGGCTATCAAATCCTCCGATGACCAGTGCCAAAAGTAAGAAGCTCCTTTTCAGGATGTTACAGGTATCCATTCCCATACGCTCCTTTCTTCATACACAGGTCAGCGTGCCAGTTTCTTCACCAACGACATCAACCAGATATAATCAACAGGACCTTTCTTCAAGTTGAGCGTCCCAACCTTTTTCTGGCTCAACGTCGCTGCCCTATCCTCCACGCCTGCAAAGAGTCCTGCGTTCTGAATCCCGTTGACAGCGACTTTACGCTCGGTGGCCGGATCAATCACAATCCGGAATGCACCCTGGAACAACCCCACCGGGCTGGTCAAACCTAACTGACTGTCAGACCTCAAAAAGAGTGTCACTTCCTCTCCCATCCGAAATATCGGCAATCCCGGGATTCGCGCAATAGCGCCCGTTTCAGGATCAGGATGGATGCGTCCGTACTGCCGGATGTTGAGTGTTTGACCAATGGACCCCTTGACCACATCAGACACGTCAAACGTGATGCTGGTGGCCGGGATCGTGGTTCCCCCCGGTACAGATAGGGTTACGTCCTCCACAGCGCTAACTGTACCTGTGAAGATGCGATCGGCATCAGTGACCATCCGGACCAAATTGAGCTTTAACACCACGGTGGCAGGTGAAGTGCTGGCGACCAGCAGCATTAAAGAAGCGTAGAAAATTATTCTTTTCATTTTAGTCCTCCTTCTTCTAGGGTCGATAGGGTATAACTGCTCAGAAGCGGCTTCATAGAAAAGAAATTATAATATATGCAAGCAACGCCAACACCAAAAATCCGATCACGATTCTTATGACGAACGCTCCGATTTTCATCGCTATCCACACAAGGACAAGGACTACTATCGCGGCTATTATGGCTTCTACTTGCGTGAGTTCGCCTGTGGAGAATCTTTCGGCTATCGTATCGAGAAGACCCACTTAGAAGGATCCTCCTTACTTTCTTATTGACTTTGTCCCAAGTTATACCTAATATTACTCCTTCGTTTCAGCAAAATATAATGAAGGTTTTCTTCAAAGTCAAGCGGGTTTAGTCAACGCAAAACAGTCGGGGGATTTTGATAAATGAAGCATCATCAACAGCAAAAACGTTAAGCTCCTCATCACAGACGTGGATCGAGTCCCGACCGACGCAGCTTTGTACTACGTCCTTGTAGACCATGTACAGACGAGATTCAACTCCAAGGACGGAATTGGGATTTCATTTCTGAGAGAACTCGCAAAGCTCGAGGCTATGCTTTTCTCCCAGGATGGCAGGCAAGTTATCTCAAAAAAAAGCAGAATGGCTAAATATACGAGGGCTTCATCAGGGAGTTAAGGACAAGGCCTCTTATGACGGAGGTCGGATTCTCGGTCGCAGTCCATGACGTTGTTACCGCCGTAAGACAGATCGTCCGCTATGTGACCTCGTGCTCGTGTGCAGATGGAGCCTTCTGCGAGGTCTGTAGATAATACTCAAAGCCAGAGGCGTAGGCCTACGTGAGCGTTGCTGGTATTTGATGGTGTGCCACAGGAATCAGATTTAGAGATGACAATTGGTTATGTAATAAAAGGTGCGCTTAAGAATCTAAGACATCACAAGCTCGGAAAATGTAATATATGTGGTAAGTTCACAGTCTTTATCTGCACAGACTGGATGACAGCGACCAGCAACATGTATTGCCTGTTCTGCGTCAGCTCATCACGGAAAAGACATGTTGCAAAAATGATCGTTGAAGAGGTTACAAAGGGTATTTCCTCTATCTCCAAGATTCTGAAGGCACTGGACATCAAAATTTACAATACAGATGTAGGTGACGCATTTTATAGAGTGTTACATAATCATGAGTCATTTATTTGCTCCGGCCTTTTCCCCGATGTTGAACCGGGGACTCAGATTCGAGAGAGGGTATTTTGCCAAAACATAGAAAATTTGACATTTCAGGATAAAACTTTTGATGTGGTAATAACCGAAGAGGTCTTTGAACATGTAAGAGATCACGAAAAAGGATTTCGAGAGATTTTTCGTGTATTGAAAGTCGGCGGTTATCATATTTTTACTGTTCCTTGCTATTTTGATAGACCGACCATCATTCGTGTCGATACCTCTGGTGACGAGGATATCCATATTCTCCCACCGGAATACCACCGTGACAAGATCAGGGGCAAGATTTTGGCGTATAGGATGTTTGGGATCGATATTTACGATCTTCTCAAATCTATCGGCTTCGAAACGAAAGTGAATTTTTCTAAATATGTGGATCGAAAGTACGGGATTTTTGATAGTCATGTATTCATCTCTAAGAAATTGGGTTAGCATCGCGTTCTAGCGATCTCTCTTGGAGTTGACTCAAATGACTTCGGGATTTTAGATAAACATGAACTGTAATTAAGCGGTTGTGATTTCAAGAGTGAACTTGTGATACTTCAGATACTGATATCCATGCGCCCCAAGCAGTGGATTAAGAACTTCTTCGTGCTGGCGGCCCTGGTCTTTTCAAAGAATCTCCTCGATACCGATTCCCTGTACAAGAGCCTTGAAGCCTTTGGACTTTTCTGTCTCATTTCAAGTTCTGTATATATAATCAACGACATCCTGGATCTGGAAAAAGATAAAAGACATCCTGAAAAAAGAAAAAGGCCCTTGGCCGCCGGGAAGATGAGCGTCCCGACAGCTTGGGCCGCGGCTGTCACAATGTTGTCCCTTTCCCTATTACTTTCCTTTTGGCTTAAAACATCTTTCGGAGCCGTAAGCTCTGCATACTTGGTGCTCAACCTTGCGTATTCTATCTACCTTAAGCATGTAGTTATCATAGATGTTATGATGGTAGCCTTCGGATTTCTGCTGAGAGCTGTTGCAGGAGCTGTTGTCATAAATGTTGATATATCATCCTGGTTTATGCTGTGCACCGTGCTTTTGGCGCTCTTTTTAGGGTTCGTCAAGAGGAGACACGAACTTGCTATCCTCGAGGAAGGCGCATCAGATCACAGAAAGTCGCTCGAAGAATATAGCTCCCTGTTCCTCGATCAGATGATAGCCGTCGTCACCTCTGCCACTTTAATTTGCTACGCCCTCTACACGATGTCGCCTGAGGTCGTACGCAAACTCGGAACGGAGCGTCTGGACCTGACCGTTCCCTTTGTCCTCTACGGAATCTTGAGATACCTATATCTGGCCTACGAAAAGGGCGAAGGTGGTAATCCCACTACGACCATCTTAAACGATGGTCCGCTTCTGATAGACCTAGGACTCTGGCTCTTGACTTTGGTGCTTATCCTCTACACTTAGCAACTCCAGCATCTCTTCCCGAAAAGAAGTCAGATTACTCTGTGTGTTTCGCGCCTTGATGCTACATCCTTTCCAACCTGGCGCGGTAGCAATGCCCACAGCGCCCTTAAGACCTGCATGACTTAGATACGTTTCGGATAGCCTCAGTATAACCGATAGCCGATCAAAAGCCTCCAGACCTGATCCGTATTGTCCTCTTTGGGCCCTGCTCCCTTTTCAAATCTGCGAGAGTATTTGTACACTTTCCCCTGAAGATGGAGGTAAAACCTGTCGCCTGCCTTGCGGCGTTCTATGTCAACTCCTATGTAATCTAATCTCTCCTCCATCCTGTCTATGCCCTCGTCTCCCGAAAAAGGCACAAGTGCCTCTGCCCTTTCACGGTCGTATTCAAAACTCACCCTAAAAGCCTTGTGAAATAGTTATGTCCCAGGCAGCGTCTGAAGCGCCGATTATGGGTCAAAGAGTAGCATATCGTATCGTTTTGCTGTGGAATAAGCAAAATAGTCTTATCAGAGTTCTGGTCAGCAAGGAATAGGAGCTGTTTGAAGAACAGGATGCACTGTCTTTGACAGACAGGGCACACATAGACGCTTTCCCCCTTCTTATGAAAGATACAAGCCTCTTGAGATTCTGTACTGTTGCAACAAGATTCAACTGTTCATTCAGTGAGGCTAGTCCTCTGTAACGGGCTCGTCCCATACCGTGTTGTTGCCTGGCTTCAGCAAAGATATGTTCACTGCGTTTACGGAGTCTCCGGGAGAGTTTGTAGTCAGCTGTTAATGAGATAGACCGTGCATGATTTCTGGCTTTCGCCTCTCGCACTTTTCTATCCCGTTCGGCCTGAATATGTGCTGAATTTGTCTTGTTTTTCCATGTAGGAATCGGTTCAATCTTCTCATCGGCTCGCAGAGGAATATGGGGTATGATTCCCCGGTCAAGTACATCAGCGATAAAATTACCAGAACCGTAACCGGTATCGGCACTAAGTGTCTGAATGTCTTTGGGCATGGTGTATGTTTCAAGGTCATCTACCATCTTAAGGGCACTTTCGGGCTCTGCTGTCCCTGTCGCCTGCGTGCCCTGAGTCTCAAGGATTACTCTGCTTTTTGTGTCGATCAGATCATGGCCCATAAACGAGAGAAAAGCCCCTTTGCCCTTCGATTTGCTGTATAAGCGCGCGTCGGGGTCTGTAGTCGAACGGTGTGTTTGGTTCGTCCACTTTTCACCATGAAAGTCTTTATCCTGAGGATGCCCGGACCTACCCTTTGTCTTATCACCTTCAAAACCGATTCCCTTGAGATAATCATCAAGAGAAACAGGGGGTTCTATCGGCTCAATACTTTTCACTGAAGCATCAGCTTGTATCTGAGTGCCGTCGACACTAAGGTGTTTACCGCTCACAAGACCGACATCTATGCAACACTGGACTACCTGACGCATTATCCGTTCAAACAACCCACTGGATGCCCACTTGTGATTGCGAAGCTTGTTGATCGTGCTCCTATCCGGAACCGCATCATCAAATGTCTGATGACAAAACAACCGATATGCCGCATGCATCCCCACTTCCTGACAGAGCCGATTCTCACTCAAATTATACAGATAGCCAATAAGGATCATTCGAACAACTAATTCAGGATCAATACCGGGTCTGCCATTGTCAGGGCAATAACAATCTGATACAACGTCTCGTACAAATGAAAAATCAACTGCCTCATCAATCTGACGAAGGATATGATCCTCGGGAACTAAATCCTCCATCTGAAAATAGTGAAACATCGGATTTGTCTGTTCCTGCTCTTGTGGGGTCATTGTTTCCTCCATGTATAATATTATCAATAACATAATATAATACATCGGAGCTGCTTTATCAATGCTTGTTCTATACTACTTTCTGAATCTAAGGGTTTTTCACAAGGCTTCTCAGCCATGTAAGAAAGTAGCGCAAAGAACCCGAAGGCAATAGCAGACACCCCCCCCTGCAAGTCCATCTATCCCATCCAGGAGATTCATAGCGTTGGAACTCCCCACTACATAGAGCACTACAAGAAAAACTCCCAAAAGTCCCAAAGGGATACCTTTTGTCATTCCGATCAACACAATTACAGCTGTTATCTGTCCCAAAAGCTTAGTAAAAGGTGAAATTCTCTTCATATCGTCAATAAGTCCTACTATAAAGATAACTCCTGACGACAAAATTGCTGTGATATAAATCACCAGAAAGTCCGAATTTAAATAATTAAATCGATATGCACCATATCCGACAACCGCAAATGTCAAAAACATAGCGATCCCTCCTGTTCTGGGGATCGGATAAGAGTGAACGTCCAACCTTCCCGGAGTATATACGATGTTCAATCTCTTTGCTGTCTCCTTTGCCAAAAAAGTTAAAGCTATAGATAGAGCAAGGCAGATCCAAAATAGAGCCGCATTGACCTTGATTCCTGTCAACTCAAAGCTGGCCCCGACAAGCAGAGCAGCCCATAGTGGGAGACGAAGAAAACGCCTGGAAGATAAATTTTCCGTCCTTTGTGTAAGACTTTTGCTCATAACTGTAGAATCCAGACAAGACTGACGAAGATACCGCAAAGCCCAGCAGAAACGAGAATTAAGATATACGTTATTCTACGTCAAAACACAAGCATTATCCACATAAAAAAATGTGGAGAGGGAGGGATGTTTGATTGCCCATGCGATCACTGGCCCGCAGCACCAGAGAGTTAAGGGTCTGTCGAGATTTTCGGCGACCTCCAAAGGTTCTGGGGCAGAGGGAATCTTGAAGAGTTGGCAATACTCCTTGAGGAGGTCCACAACAATAACATCAAGGGCTGTCGCTAATCTTCTCAGGGTCCTAATGGATCTGCTCAGTGTCCTAATGGAAAAACTGCTGTCGGATTTCTCCCACTTCGTGATAACAGTCCTGTGAACGCCGACCTTCGCCGCTAACTGATACTGTTTCAGCCCGCGCTCCTTGCGAATGTTTCTGAGGTTTTCTCCTACCGTCAAACTTGTCTTCTTTGCTAACGTATGGCTGTTCTGACAGGATGTCGGATACGTAAATAAACATAACATATTTCTAGTGACAATTGGCAACTATTTTCTTGCACATGTAGAGACAATTTGTCATCTTGAGTGCCCAATATAGATTTTTTATTGCTTTTAACTCTAAAAAAGCTTATATTTTGACGTTGATTATCATCTGCCGATTTAACCTTAAAAGAGGCGTCCGTGATGTTTGACCAGCTCACAGATAGATTAGAGCAAGTGTTCAAGAAGCTAAGAGGACGCGGCAAGCTTTCGGAAAAGAATATAGAGGAAACGCTGCGCGAGGTAAGACGCGCCCTTTTGGAGTCAGATGTCAATTACAAGGTAACCAAAGACTTCATCGAGAAGGTGAAGCAAAAGGCCACAGGTCGGGAGGTCTTAAAGAGCCTTACTCCAGGTCAACAGGTCATAAAGGTAGTCCATCAGGAACTTGTACACCTTATGGGCGGGGATGAGAGAGCTGACATAAAGTTCGCTGGTTCTCCTCCCACTGCGATAATGCTCGTCGGGCTTCAGGGATCAGGCAAGACCACAGCCGCTGCCAAATTGGCAAGACACTTCAAATCTAAGGGCAGCTATCCCTTACTGGTAGCTGCTGATGTGTATCGCCCCGCAGCTATAGATCAGTTAGAAACACTAGGCAGGTCCATAGACGTTCCCGTCTATAGAGCCTCGGAGGGGACTGACCCTGTGGACATCTGCCAGGACTCCCTGCGAAAGGCGAAGGCTACAAACCGAGACCTTATCATTCTGGACACCGCCGGTAGACTCCACATAGACGACGAGATGATGCGCCAACTTGAGAGGATAAAAGCGGAGACTGTTCCGGATGAGATCCTCTTTGTAGCTGATAGCATGACAGGTCAAGACGCAGTGGGCGCCGCCACCGAATTTAGAGAGCGTCTCAACTTTGACGGTGTCTTTTTGACCAAGCTCGACGGAGACGCAAGGGGTGGAGCCGCTCTTTCTATAAGAGCTGTCACAGGTGCACCCATCAAATTCGTCGGAGTCGGAGAAAAAACAGATGCCATAGAACCTTTTTATCCCGACAGAATGGCGTCCAGAATTCTCGGTATGGGGGATATTCTGTCTCTTGTTGAGAAAGCGGAAAGATCTATAGATAGAGATAAGGCGCAGGAGCTTGAAGAAAAGCTCAAAAAGGATGCCTTCTCACTCGAGGACTTTATGGATCAACTCAAACAGATAAAGAATATGGGCCCTTTAGAGGAACTTCTGGGCTTAATCCCCGGAGCGGGTAAGGCTATGAAAGGGCTAAAGGTGGATGAAAAGGCCTTCATAACTATAGAAGCAGTAATAAACTCGATGACCCCACAAGAGCGCAGAAAGCCAAATATAATAGATGGTAGAAGAAAAAAACGCATAGCAAGGGGGAGTGGGACCACAGTCCAGGATGTCAACAGGCTCCTCAAACAGTTCGGGATGGTGCAAAAGATGGCTAAGAATATGAATAAGGCCAATCTGTCGTGGATTTAAGAAAACTATTTGGATATTGACAAGAGAATCGATCCAAAAAGGAGGACAATTTGTCAGTAAAACTAAGATTGATGAGGCTCGGAGTCAAAAAGAGGCCCTTTTACAGAGTCGTCGCAATGGACATCAGAAGTCCCAGAGATGGCAGATCAATAGATACGCTGGGATACTACAATCCAATTCCGGAAGAGTCTGAAACAAAGATAGACGAGGAGAAGGTCTTCCTCTGGCTTGAGCGCGGAGCTACGCTCAGCCAGACGGTCAAGAGCCTACTTAAAAGACAGGGGATCCTTCAAAAGTGGAATCGGATGAAGTTCAGCTCTGGAGAAGTCGAAACACCGCCTGAGAAGCCTTTCGAGGAAGTAACGCTCAAGGGGAAGGACTCCACAGAAGAATCGTCGGGATCCGAAGAGACTACCGAAGACGAATCTGACTCTTCCGAGTAGTAAATTCAACAGTAATATATGACAGATACAGACAACGAAGTTCCTAGATCCGCGTTCGTCACGATAGGGGAAATAACAAAGACACGGGGCGTAAAAGGCGAAGTTAAAGTGGTTCCGGTTACGGATTGCCCGGAGAGGCTCTGCGATCTAGATTCTGTCTATGTCGAAACGAAAGACGGGACGGTGCAGATTGCCCAGTTAGAACGCGTGCGTCTTCATTCGGGCTTTGCATCGTTCAAGTTCAGGGGTATAGAATCTCCTGAAGGCGCGGAGAAACTGCGCGGATCTTTCATAATGGTCAAAAGAGAAGACGTATTCCCGCTTAAAGAGGGGAAATTCTACGTATTTCAGCTTTTGGGCCTAGATGTTCAGACTGAGGACGGTACATCTGTTGGCACAGTGCATGACGTCATAAACTCCCCCGCTAACGATGTTTATGTCGTAAGAAACGGACAAAGGGAATACTTAATTCCCGCTGTTCGGAAGATTGTAAAAGACATAGACCTCCAAAGGGGGAAGATAACTATAGATGCCATAGATGGACTTTTGGATTAGATTAGAAGATGCGTATAGATATACTCACTATATTCCCAGGAATGTTCGACGGCCCCTTCGGTTGTGGCATAGTCAATAGGGCTCGGGAAAAAGGCCTGGTGGAGATAAATATAAACAATCTCAGGGACTTCTCACAGGACAAGCACAAAAGGGTGGACGATTACCCTTATGGCGGTGGAGCGGGAATGGTCTTCAGACCCGAACCCATAGTTGGGGCTTTGAATTCCCTGAACTCCGATCAGGAAGGCTCAAGATCAAGAGTCATCTTCCTATCCGCCCAGGGGCGCACACTCAATCAGGCGCTTTTAAATGAGCTGTCCCTGGAAAATCACCTTGTTCTTTTGTGTGGACACTACAAGGGTGTGGACGAAAGGGTCATAGAAAAGTACGTCACAGATGAGATTTCAATAGGAGACTACGTCCTTTCGGGGGGGGAGCCGGCGGCCGTAGTCATAACTGATGCTGTAGTCAGACTCATCCCGGAAGCGATAAGCGACTTTGAGTCTGCAATGGAAGACTCATTTCAAGATGGCCTGCTGGACTGTCCCTGGTACACCAGACCGGCCGAATTTGAGGGTATGAAAGTTCCCCGGGTGGTCCTTTCCGGCGACCACAAAAAGATAAAAGAGTGGAGGAGACGGGAGTCCATCAGAAGGACGCTTCAACGGAGACCCGATCTCCTTAAACGGGCGCGCCTTTCGGATGAAGACAGAGAAATTCTGCAATCTCTAACTGAACAAGAGGACTTGAAAGTATAAGGATATTAAGGAGGGAAAATGGACGTCCTGCAAACCGTAGCGTCTCAACACCTGAAAGACAATGTTCCTGACTTTGGCCCCGGAGATACGGTCAGAGTACATGTCAGAGTCATAGAAGGTGAAAAGGAGAGAACACAGATCTTTGAAGGGACAGTACTGCAAAGGAGAGGTGGAGGCATATCAGAGACATTCACAGTCCGAAAGGTATCCGCAGGTTTCGGCACCGAAAGGATCTTCCCGCTCCACTCTCCTGGAGTAGCCAAGATCGAACGCATCCGAAGAGGGAAAAGCAGACGAGCGAAACTCTTTTACCTCAGAAAGCTCAAAGGCAAAGCCGCCAGAGTTGCAGCAAGAAGATAGGCGGCGCGACCTCAGCTAACCGATCTTTCTTGTTCTTTTCCCTTGCCCCATCACAGCTGTCCGATGGGGCGTTTTATTTATCCCTCAAAGTGGTGCGACCGCTCCGTGATATGAAGAAGATCACAGCTTTCCATATATTCGCGATCGTTCTTACAGTATTCTTCTGCGCCGTAAGATACATCAGATTTCAGGAGCCTATGGGACTTGACCAGGGTCTCTTTGCCTACTTCGGAAGACATATCCTCACCGGCAGTGTCCCCTACTTAGACATCTGGGACAGCAAACCTCCCGGTATATTCTATATATACTCCATCAGCTTTGCGCTCCTCGGCGACTCCTTCTTCAGCGTGTATCTTATCGAGACCCTCTTTTTGGCCCTCACGGCCCTTTTGATCTACCTTCTGTGCGCAGAAGTTTTCGATAAGAAAGTCGCCCTATTTGCCGCGGCCATCTACGTTCTCTTTTCCAACGCTCCTATATTCGACGGATTCTGGTCCACAGCACAGGCTGAGGTCTTCATGAACTTGCCCATAGTCGCAAGCCTCTACATCCTCACCAAGAACTTAAGGAGATGGCACTTTTTCGCCTCTGGGGTTCTTCTCGGACTGTCAGTGATGTTCAAACTTACCGCCCTATTCCTGCTACCCTCTTTTATCCTGTATCTCTACCTGTCCTTCAAAGACAAATCCCCGATTGAACCCCCAATAGATTCAATTGGGGGTCGGGATAGGATTCACAGGTACACATATTTCGGCATCGGACTTATCATCCCTCTACCCATCTGTGCCTTCTACTTCTGGATGCAGGGAGCCCTCGACGATATGATTTACACACTTGTCTCTTACAGCTACCGCTACTCGCAAGCCATAACCCAGGGACAGCCTTTTCTCAAGACTTCCCTTGGACAGTTCATAAGGTTTGTCATTTTCAACCCCACAGTATCCATTTTATCCCTCGTCGGACTTATATATCTCCTTGTAAAAAGACGTTCTAAAGAAACGTATCTTTTAATATCCTATCTTGTGCTATCCTTTATTTCGGTCTGGGCGCAAAGACAGTTTGCAGGGTACCACTTCATCGTGCTCTCGCCTCCGCTTGCCGTCATCTGCGGCAGTGCATGCCCCTTTATATTCAACTGGATAGTCCGAAGCACAAGCTCTATCATCCGCAAAAGATCCTTAGAGACTCTGCTCAGGTCATCTGCAGCTATTATAACAGTAGTATTACTAGCCTTTTTTCTTTACACGGAGATGTCCCGTTATTATCGGTACTACAGACCGGACATCTCCTACGCTCGTGGAAGGATATCCCCAAGGGAATATCTAAAGACTTTCGACACGGGAGCAATATCCTTTCTGAATAACAGCTCTGTCGCTGACTATATAAGAGATAGGACCGATAGTGACGACTATGTCCTGGTATGGGGATTAGCCCCCGCTATCTATTATCTGTCAGACAGAAAATCTCCCACAAAATACGTCTTCCACCACGTTCTGTTGACCGACGCTCCGCTGTCCCGGCAACTTGGGGGTCTTGAGGGAAGGAGAAAAGAATTTTTGGAAAAGGTAACCGACAGCAAGCCCCGTTACATCGTCATAGGCATCAACGACAGGAACGGCTTTGAGCCGCAGGACTCCGACACTCAGCTTCTCAATTTCAAAGAGTTCAAGGACTATGTCTTTACAAACTACGATAGAGAGAAGAGAATCGGGAATTTCATCCTTGTGAGGAGAAAGGAGTAAAGAATCTCTACAGCAACACTTACTTATTATATCTATCGATTTTAATCCTTGCGCTCTAAGATGAAAATATCTATCTTTAGTATCGGATTTTGCAATTAAGTACGATTATGCTAACCTGTATCCAACAATTGAGTCTACATCGAACAAATGTGTTACATCTGGAGGTAGTCTATGCAGTGGAAGGAGCTTGGAATTACGTTGAAGAAGCAGTTGTCCTCGTACATGATGTGGATGTTTGCTAACTTAGGAGGGTTGGCTGTTGCCTATTTGGCTAATTTCACTATATGGACACTCCACCGTGACTCCGGAAGCTATGCGTATATGCCGAGACCTGATACGTTTTTAATTTCAGGTACTATCTCTTTGGCAGTAGCTGGAATTCCCTATTTGAGTCTTCCTCGATCCCGTTCAGTTTCGCTCTCCCCTGTACTTTCCCTCTTATGGGTTCCTCTGGTGGCAGCAGTTTACGGGATACTCATCGCTATGGGTGTTAAGCAACCTGTCATCAGCAAAAACGAGATATGGTTTATTGCAATTCTAATAGCGATAGGTTGCTGGTCTTGGTCAACCGTGACATGGCTTCATGAACAGGGAATTCGAATGGAAATAGAGGAAGAGCCACAGCCCCCACCGGAACCATCTCAATCACTCAAGGATACGGCTGAAGATCTCCGTAAAACAAGTGGGACTGGCGATCTGGAGGATATCTAAATGGACACAATCCAAATACCGGTGATCGAGGTGCGCCAGAATATTGGAGAACTATATGTCGGTGCTATGAAAGCCCATGATCTATATGCTATAGCTAAGGTGGATCGCATTAGATTGGAATCCATGAAGATACCGAAGTATGCAGGATTCCAACGCCCTCTTGTTCAAGATCGGATAAGCGCCATCCGAGATTACCTGGACACACCACGATGTACCTTCCCAAACGCGATTATCCTATCTTTGGATTCGGAGTACATTGAGAATTGGGAAGATGTTCAGGGCGGCTCGAATGTGAGTACGTTGAATGTTCGGCGAGAAGAGGGAGCAGCGAAAATCATCGATGGCCAGCACCGTTCTGCAGCGCTTGATGCTTCTCAACAAGGATTTGAGGTGATCGTATCGATCTTTGTAGATCTTGAAATGGGACGAAGTGCTGAAATCTTTTCTAAAATTAACAGTACGCAAAAGGCCGTAAATCCCTCTATTGCCTTCCAATTGTTTGGATATGCAGAAGATCGCAGTCCGCAACGCACTGCGCATGAAATAGCAGAGATATTCAATACCACCGAAGGATCACCTTTCTATAAGCGTCTTAGGATGCTAGGAACCAAGGATAATTGGTCGATGGGAGGAACTCTTAGTCAATCGACTTTCTGCAAGGAACTGATGAGGTTGTACACAAGAGATCCAACACGAGATGAGAACCGTCTTTTACGTAAAGAGAAATTAGACACCTATTCAGATTATCCCTTCCGAGACTGGTTTATAGAAAGTAATGATCAGAAAATCCTGGAAACAGTATGGAGGTTTTTCGTCCGCATCGCTAATACGTGGCCAGAGCAGTGGTGGGATAAAGGAGGTGAATCAAACCTTACAAAAACAACAGGGTATGCAGCATTCATACAGATTCTAAGAATATGGCTTTTGAATGGTTCACAAGCTAATCAAGTTCTAGAAGATAACGGAGTTGAAGAACTATTTAAGAGAATTAAGGAAAAGTACGAGAGTCCTCAACATCGGTTTGTTAGTAAGAATTACCGTGCCGGTAACGAAGGTGTAGTGAATCTACGCGACGCCCTTGTTAAAGACCTTAAAGTGAAATAGATTATAATGTTAAAGCCTTTACTAAAGTGGCCAGGAGGAAAACGCTGGCTTGCTGCGAAAATTGTGCCTCACCTAGAAGGTACCTTTAAAAGATACATTGAACCTTTTTTTGGAGGGGGTGCGGTTTTGTTTGCACTTGAACCGCCCCGAGGATTGGCATCGGATACAAATGGTGATTTAATCGACTGTTACCAGGCGATTAGGAAAGAAGGACACCGCGTACTGTGTGAACTCAACAAACTGCAGTGCATAAAGAGCGAGTATTACCGCATCCGTGATAGTTGGAACCCCCAGTGTGAGTTCCAACGTGCGTCTCGTCTTATTTACCTTTTGCGACACTCTTGGAATGGACTGTACCGCGTCAATAAAAAGGGTCGTTTCAATGTGCCATATTGCCCACGTGAGCGAAAGGATAGGCTTACAAGAGAGATGATGACCGGTGTCCAATCAATATTGCAGCGGGTTAGCTTAGAGTGTCAGGATTTCGAACAAGCTATTGCAAAAGCAGAAAAAGGTGACTTGATATTTGCAGACCCACCTTACTTCGAGAATGGTAACACAAAATTTGGAAATTATAGTTCAATTTCTTTTCAAGAAGAAGATCAAGAGCGTCTTGCAAAAGCCCTTACCACAGCAGAACGTAGAGGCGCCGCTTGGATCCTTACCGATGGATGTTTTGAGCAGGTTCGGACCCATTTCTTAGGGCATGATATATTCGTTGTACCTCGTCAGTCTGTCATCGCTGCAGATCCAAAGTATCGGAAGAGGATTTCTGAATATGTTGTGCTCTCCAGAGGAAGTGAACTCGGAAAGCTACGCCAATTTCTTGCCGAGAACTATAAACTGGTTTCCAACTGACCTTTTAGTTGGATAGTGCGTGAGGAGTCAACGAATTTACAATGTTACAAAAGAAGCACGAAAATCCAATCAAAATATTTAAGTTCTGTTATACTTAACTCAATATCACATTAATTTTATATCGAGAAGGGGGGTATCAAAGATGCAAAAACATCTCATAATCTTGTTGACAGGATGTGTGCTCATACTTTACGGCTGCGGCGAAGATGGAGGTCCCACCTCCGGAACAAGGAGCGGACAGGTTCTATACCAGGAAAACTTCGATTCATACATAGACGGAACTCTGCCCGATTCCTGGGTGTGGACCGGCGACCCAACAGGTGGAGGCGCTTTCACTGTTAAAGATAAAGTCTTTAAACATACAGTAGAAGGAGACGTTTACTACTTCTATCAACGGCAGACGTTCGGCGACGGGACATATGAGTTCGACGTGGACAGCGATGACACCTCGTGGATCTTTGCCTGGAGGATTACGTCTACAGATCCTTCGGAAGGGCAGGCGCTCCACCTCCAGTATAATATTCCGGTCGGTAGCAACAACCTGATTTTCTCCGTATCGGATTGGTCCACACTGGAGCAACATCCGCACGGTCAATTTATGTGGCACAACGCATCTTCCGATACCCTGCTGGCAGCTGAATTGTCCCTGTCCTCAGGCCCGCATTACATAAAAATCGAGGACGATGGAAAAGCGGCTACTTTCCGCGTTGACGATGTGACCGTATTGGGGCACCCTCACGAACTGGATTCTGAGGGATTTATCGGACTCGGGAGTCAAAAAGCCTTAGGCATCGAATATGACAATATTTCTGTAAAGGCCCTCTGATTCTCAAGTAAATTCGAGCACACTATTATCGCTAACTAAGTAGACAGGTTACCGCCTCTCCCCCCTTGAGATTGCTTGGCTGCCCCCGATTAAATCGGGGGTCGCAACGACAGTATCCGTCTTTGGCTTTCAGTCATTGCGAGGGGAAAAGCCCCGAAGCAATCTCCGTTAGACTGCCTCTCCCTCTATGTTGTCTACTATTTTGGATCTCTATAATTCATCTCCAGATTATTTTGACCTCATACTTAGCCTGGATTATTCATAAATTCTGATGGACCTGTGATAAGCTACTGTCAATACTGGGCTTTTAATTTTCGGTCTCATTTGAAAAACCAGCGGATTCTCCAGTCAACAACCTGTTGTATAACAGCGACTTATGTAACATTCGAGGCAAGTTTGTGAATAATCCGGGTTAGCAAACCGATAAAGAGTCCTCACATATCGGAAATATACGAAGATGAACTACACAACGAACATCGGTCTTGAGATACATTGTCAACTCGACACGGAAAGCAAGTTGTTCTGCGAGTGCAGTGCCAGATATTTCCAGAAATACCAAAGGACAGGGACTTCCAAGATAAAACCAAATATGGAGATATGTCCCATCTGTCTCGGGCTTCCGGGGATACTCCCTGTACCTAACCTTGAGGCGATAAGGCTCTGCGTTAAATTGTCTTTAGCCCTCAACTGCGAAATCTTAGAAGAAGTGATCTTCCACCGCAAGAGCTATACGTATCCAGATCTTCCCAAAAACTATCAGATCTCGCAGTTTAAAAACGCAATAGGCAGTAACGGATACATGGACCTGGACCTGAATGGAGAGAATAAGAAAGTAACAATAACCGAAGTCCATCTGGAAGAGGATCCCGGAAAGCTCGAACATGAAAAAAGCGACACGGGGATAGACTTCAACAGATGCGGCATACCGCTTGCGGAAATCGTTACTGACTACAGAGATATAGCCACGTCCAGGGAGGCCCAGGCGTTCGTTCTAAAGCTCAGAGATATAGTCAGAGACACGGAAGTATCCAACGGCGATATGGAGAAAGGATCCTTACGGGTGGACATAAATATCTCTGTCCGCCCCCAAGACGAAGGAAATTACGGCACCAAGACCGAGATCAAAAACCTCAACTCTATAAGAGCCGCAGGAGATGCTATTGACGCCGAATCTGAAAGACAGAGAAATCTCCTTGAATCAGGGGATAGAGTCAGACCGGCCACTTTAAGATGGGATGGTCACGGATTAAGCCTCCTCAGAGTTAAAGAAGAGGCCTCAGACTACAGATATTTTCCTGATCCTGACTTAGCCCCTATCAAATTAGACCCGGAACTTATAGAAGAAATAAAAAGCCAACTGCCGGAGGAAAGGGACGAACTTTTCAGGCGACTTGTGGAAGAAAATGCCTTGACGGAAGATCAGGCGGAAATCCTGATCTTCGAGAGGACGCTTGCACGCTTCTTTGAACTTGGGGTCGCTGGGACAAAAGATGCGGAGCTTACTTACAACTTCCTTACATCCACGCTTCTTCCGAACCTTCAGAAGCGCAATTTGGAGCTTAAAGACGTTTCTTCTGAAAAGATAGCTCAATTCTTAAGGTACGTCAAAGATCACAACACTGATAAGACCCTTGTCCACCAGGCACTCAATCAGTCTATAGACCAAAAGACAGATCTTGTCGAGACTATAAAAGGCCTATCCTCCAAAAGAATAGGAACAGATGAGACCGAACGCATAGTGGATGAGACCATACAGAGGCTCAAGAAGGATGCCTCCGACGACAAGGGAAACGTAGTTGACAATGCCGTTGCGGAGTTTAAGGATATAGGGCAGTCCAAAGCCGTAAACGTTATAATAGGCGCCATAATGAGAGAATACGGCAGGAAGGTCGATCCCAAAGACGTAGGGAAATTGGTCAACCGGAAGATACAAGAGATGGCCGAAGCATGAAGATCGTTATGCTCGCTGGTCAGCCGTGTACACATCTACCGTCTCCACAGGGCGGAATTTTCTCTTAAACTGTTTTAAGCCAGCACTCCCCAAATCGCTCGCATCGTTTATAAGCTCGAACTTTCTCATTTCACTAAAGAAACAATATCTCGTATATTCTGAAAGTCCTTTTATGTCCAGATCGCACTTCGAGACAAAGAAATTAGCCATCCCAGCCCACATCCTTCCCCCCATCCAGAATCCCCTTATCTTCCCATCTATCTCGGCAACCCACCCGGAAAGATCTGGAACTTTTGCATAATACTCTAAAGCGGATCTCGTGTAAGCCCAGTCCAAGAGCCTCAGTGAACGTCCCTCTCTCCCATGTCTTTTAGCCTTTCTCCATGCACGCATAATTTCCATGCACCCGTCCACATCTTCTTTCCTCATCTTTCTACATAGGACTTTATATTCCTTTTCAGTGCGACGTATTCGCTTCCTCAGGTCCCTGTAAGGGCTCCCTTCCATCCCCACAATCTTCTTTGGGTCATATATATACTCCGCCTCCTTCCACCTGAGATAGCAGACGCCCATCTTATCCATCGCCACTTTGTCACACCTGTCCACCCACAAGATTCTCCCCTCTTTATCTCCGTTAAAAGAGTTCATCAACTCTGTGCACTGCACAAGAGCACTATCTGAAAAGGGCAGGGGAGGGAAAAACATATTCATCCTGACGCCCTCAGGTCTGTGATTTACCACAAAGACACAGAGACACCCGCTTATCTTCATCCAGAATATGTCTCTTGAGGGGGAGGCCCCGTAACAGAAGATAAACGGAAAGTAGTAACACCAGGTCTTCTTCCGATTCTCGCTAAATGCCTCTATGAACAGATCCGCATCCTCAAGCGTCAGGCGCTTTAGCCGTGTCTCAAAGCGGACTATTTTACTATCTGCAGTAAGAAGGGGACTATCCGCGCTCTGCATCGAACAACCTCGTCCTTGAAGGCTTCAGCTCCTTCTTCAGATGATCTACAATTACCGAACTGTCCATCCCACCTGGTGGCTTGCTGCCGCCCCTGAAAGAATCATTCGGGGACTGCTCGTCCCTCCCGTCACAGGACAGAATGTCCACAGCCATAAATCCCTCCTCAGCCCAGGTGTGGACGCTCACGTGCGACTCGGAGATCATGACATATCCGCTGAATCCGTAAGGCTCAAACTGATGAAAGTGATAGTGCACGATCTTGGCCCCTGAAAGCTTCACAGCCTCTATCAGCACGCTCTTTACAGGCTCTACCTGCTTCAAGAGTTCTATGTTATCAAACCACATATCCAAAAGGATGTGGCTCCTTGTCATCTTTTCCTTTTCTCCTTCTTTTTCACCTGTGATGTGTACAGTTGTCCTTCATAGACGCTCCTTACAGAAGAGCGAGCTGAAGGCGTAGTCAGGGCGTGGATCAACTGACTCGATCCCGCCAGAATTTGAGCCCCTTCATATCTATTGAACCCGGGGATAATCTCCCTTATAAGTAGACCCATAGAAATAGCGCTTTTGTGTATCCTTATCATCTCATTCCACCCTTTATGAGCGAATGAAATGAACATCTGCTGTCCTTGATCATCTTTTAGTCCCTCAAGTCCTCGCGATACGAAAAGCTCAAACCCTTCCAGGGTATAAGGGGGATCTGTCGCAAGGACATCGAACCTCTTTTGGAATCTTTCGGGAAGAGGCGTCCTCAAGTCGTGCTGCACAGCCTCGATCATCAGATCCTCTTCTTTTGAAATGTTGGATATATAATCCACTATCCTTCCATCTACTTCCAGGACGCATATACTCCCCTTCATATTCTCACTTTTGCAATATAGCTCCCTTTTCAAGAGTCCCAGAGCCAAAGACGCCAGATCGTCATCTCCCAGGATCAGAACATCCCTGCCCTCTACAGCGTCGTTTTCGTACATATACAGAGCCCTGTTCAAGGCCGTCTGTGGAGTGTCGTGTGACTGATCCACGGACCTGTCCACAGATGGCCTTTCCCTGCAATAGTGGATCAAGGTCTCCAACAGCGGCTCTAATTCAGAAGACGATAAAATTCCTCTCCCTCGGCAATGTGGGCAGTTAAAACTCTCTCTGCTCCATATGCCCATATCCTCCTTCAAAATATCATTTCCCTTGTCCGAAAGACATAATCCGCTTTTTCTTACTAATATGCCCCTCTTTTCTAATTCTCTCCTCACAGCCGACACCACGGGCAAAGGGAGATGGACCGACTGAGAGAGTTCCCAAAGACTTACGTTTCCCCTCCTGTAGACCTCCCTTAGAATACGCCTTACCGCCTCATGGCCCTCGTAAATTTGGGTCGCCGATGAAACCTCCGAAAGGAGATCGTCTCCTGTCACTATTTTCTCACTTTCTTGCTTATTGGTATCCCTCGTATCCTGCTTTGGAATAAGCCTACCGCATCAAGACCAGCTTCCTGTCTGCACAAATCCATCTGTCTCTAACTGTAAAGCTATCCTGTCCTGCCAAAGTTATCCAGAAAGATCACAAAGTCGGATAGACCGATCTCTTCATCATTATCCAAATCAAATGTGGTATCCCAATCCGGTGAACTGGTCGTTGCCCCAAATGCATCCAGAAAAAGAACAAAATCGGAGAGACCTACTTCATTATCCCCGTTGAAATCTCCTACAAGGCTAGGGACGACAACAGGGATATCAGAGAGATTCAACAACACTGATACAGTAGTGCCTCTGATGAACTCGCCCGGATTAGCCACAGCCAGGTCATTATCTCCATCCCCATCTAAATCGGCACTGAAAACTGATGAGGCAGCATCCCCAGCGTCATAGTCCAACTTGTCTGCAAATGTCCCATCTCCATTATTCAACAACACTGATACATTATCGCTGCCAAAATTAGCCACAGCTAAGTCATTATCTCCATCCCTATCCAAATCTGCACTGAAGACTGAACGTGGCCTACTCCCAGCACCATAGTCCACCTTAGGTGCAAATGTACCATCTCCATTATTCAGCAACACTGATACAGTAGTGCCTCTGATGAACTCGCCCGGATTAGCCACAGCCAGGTCATTATCTCCATCTCCATCTAAATCGGCAATGAATACTGATGAGGCAGCATCCCCAGCGTCATAGTCCAACTTGTCTGCAAATGTCCCATCTCCATTATTCAACAACACTGATACATTATCGCTGCCAAAATTAGCCACAGCTAAGTCATTATCTCCATCCCTATCCAAATCTGCACTGAAGACTGAACGTGGCCTACTCCCAGCACCATAGTCCACCTTAGGTGCAAATGGTACCATCCCCCTTGTTCAACAACACTGACATACCATTCCGATTAGCCACAACTAAGTCATTATCTCCATCTTCATCTAAATCCACACTGAAGACTGAACGTGGCCTACTCCCAGCACCATGGTCCACCTTAGGTGCAAATGTCCCATCTCCATTATTCAACAATACTGACACAGTACCGTTGAATACAGTATTAGCCACAGCCAAGTCATTATCTCCATCCCCATCTAAATCGGCACTGAAAACTGATGTGGCACTAATCCCAGCGTCATAGTCCACCTGAGGTGCAAATGTTCCGTCTCCATTATTTAACAACACTGACACAGTACCAAGAAAGCCACTTGAATTAGCCACAGCCAAATCATTATCTCCATCCCCATCTAAATCTGCACTGAATACTGAACCGGGGGAATCCCCAGTGGCATAGTCAGTCTTAGGTCCGAAAAGGGCAGGAACGAAAGTAAATCCGTTCTCAAGTGTGCCTGCCAGACCATCTGGATTTGTGACTGTCACATCCAAAGTACCAGCAGGATGAGCAGGAATCACAGCAGCAATGATATTGGTGGCAACTACGACTACATCTGTGGCTGCAATATTGCCGAAAGTAACAGTTGCTCCTCTCTGGAAAACGCTCCCTTTTATTGTCACAGGCGTACCGATCAATTCCAAGCCTGAAGTGGGATTAATAGATGTCACAGCAGGAGGACCAGGAGGAGGCGTCACAGACAGATTCAACAACACTGATACAGTACCGTTGGCCACAAAATTAGCCACAGCCAGGTCATTATCACCATCCCCATCTAAATCTGCACTGAAAACTGACCAGGGAGCATTCCCAGTGGCATAGCCCACCTTGTCTGTAAATGTACCATCTCCATTATTCATCAACACTGATACATTAGCGCCTCCAGCAGTAGCCGCTACTATGTCATTATCTGCATCCCCATCTAAATCTGCAATGAATACTGACAGGGGAATCTCTCCAACACGATAGTCGACTTTAGGTGCAAATGGTCCCATCTCCATTATTCAACAACACTGACACAGTATTACTGTTCAAATTAGCCGTAGCTAAGTCATTATCACCATCACCATCCAAATCTTCAATAAATACTGAACGGGGAAACTCCCCAACACTATAGTCCATCTTAGTTGCGAATGTACCATCTCCATTATTCAACAACACTGACACATTGTCACCGTTCTGATTAGCCACAGCTAGGTGATTATCTCCATCTCCATCTAAATCCGCACTGAATACTGAAATGGCAGCACTCCCAGCTTGATAGTGCACTTTAGGTGCAAATGTCCCATCTCCATTATTCAAGAGTACTGACACTTGAGACGTAACTAGGTCATTGTCTCCATCCCCATCTAAATCCGCACTGAATACAGAAAAACCCCCAGCGGGATAGTCCATCTTAGGTGCAAATGTACCATCCCCATTATTCATCAACACTGATACACTGAAATCGCAACACGATCCACTATTAGTCACAGCCATATCATTATCTCCATCTCCATCTAAATCTGCAATGAAGACTGATGAGGGTTCATTCTCAACACTGTAGTCCACCTTAGGTGCAAATGTTCCATCTCCTTTATTTAGCAACACTGACACATTATCGCTTTCATAATTTGCCACAGCTAGGTCATAATCTCCATCCCCATCTACATCTGCACCGAAAACTGATCCGGGACGATTCCCAGCGGCATAGTCAGCTCTGAGTCCGAAAAGGGCAGGAACGAAAGTAAACCCGTTCTCACGTATGCCTGCCTGACCGTCGGGATTTGTAACTGTCACGTCCACAATACCAACAGGATGAGCAGGAGTCACCGCGGTAATGGTAGTGGAGTTCACTACGGCTATATTTGTGGCTACGCTACTGCCAAAAGTAACAGTCGCTCCTCTCTGGAAATTGCTCCCTTTTATTGTCACACTCACAGGAGTACCGACTAATTCCGCGTCGGAAGTGGGATTAACAGATGTCACAACTGGAGGAGGAGGAACAATAACCTCAAATCCGTTCTCAAGTGTGTCTGCCTGACCGTCAGGATTTGTAACTATCACGTCCACAGTACCGACAGGATGGGTAGGAGTACCAAGGGTAATGGTACCCAGAAGCCCTACAGCTACATTTGTGACTGAGCTATCTCCGAAAGTAACAGTCGCTCCACTTTGGAAATTGCTCCCTTTTATCGTCACAGGTGTACCGCCTAATTCTGAGCCAAAAGTGGGACTAATAGATGTGACAATCAAAGGAGGTGTCACATTAGAGAGATTCAACAACACTGATACATTGCGCCCAGCCACAGCTAAGTCATTATCCCCATCCCCATCTAAATCTGCACTGAAGAGTGAACTACCCCGAGGGCTATAGTCCACCTTAGGTGCGAATGTCCCATCTCCATTATTCAATAGTACTGACACTCCAGACGTAACTAAGTCATTATCTCCATCCCCATCTAAATCCACACTGAAGAGTGAACTACCCCCAGCGGGATAGTCCACCTTAGGTGCAAATGTACCATCCCCATTATTCATCAACACTGATACGTTACCGCCTGCAACCACAGCTAAGCCATTATCTCCATCCCCATCTAAATCTGCACTATCTAAATCTGGACTGAACAATGAACCGGGACCACTCCCAGCAGCATAGTCCACCTTAGGTGCAAATGTACCATCCCCATTGTTCAACAACACTGTTACAGTAAGAGTACCTGAGAAGCCCTCATTAGCCACAGCCAAGTCATTATCTCCATCACCATCCAAATCTGCAATAAATACTGAATAGGGTCTACTCCCAGCGGCATATTCCACCTTGGGTGCAAATGTCCCATCTCCATTATTTAACAGCACTGATACAGTAGTGCCGCTCTCGAAGTACCAATTAGCCACAGTCAGGTCATTATCTGCATCTCCATCTAAATCTGCAATGAATACTGATTGGGGACCATTCCCAGCAGCATAGTCCACCTTAGCTGCAAATGTACCATCTCCATTATTCAATAACACTGATACATTATCACTCTCTGCGTTAGCCACAGCTAAGTCATTATCTCCATCTCCATCTAAATCTGCACTGAAAACTGAACGGGGACTAAACCCAACGGCATAGTGAGTTGGGAGTCCGAAAAGGTCCTGTGCATAGGCAGGCGCGTTCAAAGCGACTAACAGGATCAGAGCAGTATATAAGATCGCACATCTCATTTTATTATCTCTTAACGGAGAGATCCGAATGCTAAGCGACGCGCCTCAAAACGCGTTCGAAAGCCTCTATAGCCTCGTCTATATCTTCTCTACCGGTTGGGATGGAGATACTGTGCATTGTCAGACCAGGGCTTGTGTGAATGCCCTCCTCAAGGAGTCCGAGATATACCCTCTGTGACAGCGCCCTATCGCTCGCAGAGCCCGCGCGATAGTTGAGGATCTCTTGATCGGTGAAATAGATGCCGAATAACGGCCCGATTCCGACCACACAAGTTGTAATACCGACCCGGTCGGCGGCTTCTTTTAATCCTCTTCGGATTCGGTCTCCCAGTGTATTAAGGTGAACGTACATCTCATCTGTCAGGAGCCGCAGAGTGGCAAGGCCTGCGGTGGTCGACATCGGGTTGCCCGCAAATGTGCCGCTTTGAAAGAAACCCTTACCGGTCCTTGCGTCCAGAACGTCCATGAGTTCAGCTCGTCCGCCGAGCGCGCCGCCGGGGAATCCGCCTGCGATAATCTTCCCAAAGAGTGTGAGGTCAGGTTCAAAACCGTAGAGTTCCTGGACACCTCCGGGGGCAACAGAGAAGCTGACGACTTCGTCAAAGATAAGGTAGAGGCCGTACTTGTGGGTGACGTCCCGAAGAAAGCGCGAAAATTCAGGACCTACTGACATAACGCCTGCCCGGACATCAAAAAGGACGCCCGCCAATTCATCCCGGTGTTCCGCCAATATGCGATCTGCAGACTCAGGGTCATTCAGGGGCAGGACAACAGTATCCTCAGCCACGTGGCAGGAAACTCCTTTGACTGTCACGACAGGTTCAGGTGAATCGGCCGGACCTGCCAGATCGATCGGCGGAGCTACGCTGACCTCAACGGCGTCGTGGCTGCCGTGAAAGGCCCCCTCAAATTTGGCGATTTTCTCCTTTCCGGTCAGACCACGCACCAACCTTACTGCGTGGAGGCTTGCTTCCGTGCCTGAGTTAGTAAACCGGACCCGCTCGACGGATGGGACCCGCCGGCATAGCTCCTCGGCAAGTTCGGCCTCTACACCGACTTGGTGGCCAAGGGCAAAGCCCCTGCCAATCTGGCTTTGGACAGCTTCAACGACTTTGGAATGGCGATAACCCGCTATAGCCGCCGTATGGTGATTAGCTACATCCAAGTAACGATGGCCGTCAACGTCATAAAGATAACATCCCTCGCCACGCTCCATATAGAGCGGAAAGGGGAAGGTATCATAAGCCCCTTTGGCGACGCCTCCCGGCATAGAGGACAGACCTTTTTCGTAAAGGGCCAAAGACCCGGGGTTGTTCTTGAGATATCGAGATTCCAAGGTTTCGATAGATTCCACGTTTAATTCTCCTTTGCAGGCTGTGCCGGACGCGGCTGGACATGCCTCGTTCTAAAATAACCTGCTAAAGATGGAAAATCAAGTCAAATCGTTGTTTTGGTCCCCGATAGATTTAATCGGGGAAAAGAAAATCCTTGCTTTGTGTCTCGATCTGCATTATCATATTTGAATCTGCTACGTTCCTTGCCATATTAGGCTACTTTCAATCAGAGAAAATTCAAATGAAAGTCCCCCTTTTTCCCGGCAAACTGCCGCCCGGTCTTCTTAAACGCCTGATAGAGACGTACACAACCTCAGACGAAAGAGTAGTAATAGGCTCAAAGTTAGGAGAAGACGCCGCAGTCATAGACTTCCATGATACCTATCTTGTTGCGAAGACAGATCCCATCACTTTTGCGACCGACCAGGCAGGCTGGTACGCTGTCAACGTCAACGCCAACGATATAGCCGCAATGGGTGCAAGACCCCAATGGTTTCTGGCAACAGCTCTCCTTCCTGAAAGAGACGCTACGCCGCAACTTGCCGAAGAGATCTTCAGGCAGATCAGTCAGGCTTCCTCATCTTTAGGCATAGCCTTCTGCGGAGGACATACGGAGATAACTTACGGCGTCGACAGACCCATACTCATAGGCTGCATGCTCGGCGAAGTTCCGAAAGAAGGGCTCGTCAGATCGTCTGGCTTGATCCCCGGAGATAGGATCATCCTGACGAAGGGACTCGCCATAGAAGCCACATCCATCATTGCAAGAGAAAAAGAGGAGCAGCTCAAAGAAAAGTGGGGGAAGGAATTCGTCCAAAGTTGTAAGGACTACCTCTACAACCCCGGTATAAGTGTAGTCAAAGACTCAGAGATAGCCTGCGCCACAGCCCGAATAAAGGCCATGCACGATCCGACCGAAGGGGGAGTAGCCACAGGATTGTGGGAACTTGCCCAGGCATCACAGATTGGAATGGAAATATATGGTGAAAGGCTCTATATTTCAGAAGAATCCAAAGCCCTCTGCGAGGAATTCGACATCGTCCCTCTAGGGGCTATCTCCTCGGGCGCCCTCCTGATAGGTGTCAATCGGACTGATGTTCAACCTGTACTTCAAGCCCTTCGGAGAGCCGAGATCGAATCTGAAGAGATAGGACAAGCTAAAGACAAAGACTTCGGATTAAGGCTGAACACAAAAGGAAAGCTTTCCGAGCTTCCCCGCTTCGACAGAGACGAAATAACGAAGCTCTTTGAGGGCTGATTTTATTATATTTGATTCTCCTTTGCAGCCCGGTAACAATTTTGCATCTTTTTAGATGTCATACTTAAGGGTTTGGAATACAAGAGGTCATGCATAGATTTAAGGATCGGATCCAAATAGTCTGGACAAGATTATGGATATCTCAAATGGACATCTAAAATGGACATCCAAAATAGTAGACAGCACAGAGGGAGGGGGCGGTCTAAAGAGATTGCTTCCCCCCGACCCCCGATAGAGTCAATCGGGGGTTCAATCGGGGGTGCTTGCAACGACAGCGCTGCCTTTCGGCTTAGTCATTGCGAGGGGTGAAGCCCTGAAGGAATCACAAGAGATGGACAGGGCTATCCTATTTTCTGTCTTCTACTTACTGTCGAGTTATTCAGTATGGGCATTACGGTATCCTATAAATCTCTGAAAGAATCGCCCGTCCCCGATGCATTTTGGGCGCAGATCGGGCTGGCAGGTCCTGACGGGTCGGTGGATCGAGCTAAGATCAAGAAGTATCACGAAGTTGTGGGATTCAGCCGGTATATTGTAGAAGCTGTCGAGACGTTTCCCGAAGATCAGGAGATCACCATTTTAGACTGCGGCTGTGGGAAGTCGTATCTGTCGTTTGTGGTAAACGATCTGTTGACGCGCCAGATGGGTAGGTCTGCCTACTTCATCGGCGTGGACACCAACGACGCGGTCATCCAGATGTGCGAACAGGCTCGAGAGGCACTTGGGTTTGATAATATGGTCTTCCACGTCGCCCGGGCGCTCGATTTTGAGCCGGACAGAAGTGTGGATGTTTTGATCGCTCTCCACGCCTGCAACACGGCCACAGACGAGGCCATCGCAAAGGGGATATCCCTGCGGGCCAGGTACATAATGACAATACCGTGCTGCCAGAATCAAGTCCGGGGACAACTCAAGGATAAGCATCCGCTGGCTGACCTGACCCAGTTCGGCCTGCTGAAGTACGCCTTTGCCAGCACGCTCACCGATGGTCTTAGGTCTTTGATCCTCAAGGGAGTCGGGTATGAGGTCAAGCACTTTGAAGTGGTTCCTCCCAAGTGCACACCTAAGAATGTTCTGATCCAAGCCCGAAAGATTAAGCGCAAGCGGGAGCCGAATCTGTCTGAGTACGTGCGGGCAAGTCATCAGTTCGGTGTGCGGATTGCCCTGGAGAATATGCTGCCTGAGGAGTTGAGGGAAGTGCTGGCAGTGACAGATATAGGATACAGTGTGTAGGAGCGATTCACACTGCATGCACTGCGACAGAGACGGAAGCGATCTTTTGCTAATTGATTCTCCTTGACAGCCCTGCAACGAATTAGTATCTTTTAATCAAGTGCGGGGCTATTGTTTTGAGAGTCAAAGAAATATGGATGAGGTTATAAAAAGTGATCAAAAGGGTCAAAGCACGCGGATACAAGTCCCTCAAGGACATAGACATTAAGCTTAATCGCCTGACGGTTGTTGTCGGTGCCAACGCTTCGGGCAAGAGCAACCTCTTTGACTTATTGAATCTCGTCAGCCGTATGGCGACTAAAAGCACCCTGCCAGAGGCCTTTGACGAGCACAGAGGCGACCCCATAGAGGCTTTTCATTTGTCATCGGATGTAAAAGAATTAATACGAGGAGGTACTGCTGAATTTGATGTTGAAATTGACGTGGAGCTGTCAGATTCAGTCGTTAGGTCTGCCGAAGCAAACATAAAGAAGATGAGAGAGGGAGTCTCTGCTAGGGGAAACCCCAAGAAGCTAGTGATCGAAAGACAACTTCGTTATAACTTGACTGTTGAAATCCAGACCGATTCTGGAAATCTGCGTGTCAAAGATGAGAAGCTCTGCGCATTACGAAAAGATGGCAAGGAGACAAAGTCCAGAAGGGCGTTCATTGAAAGAGTTGGCAATAAGATACATATCAGAATGGAAGGTCAGGCGGCGCGTCCATTCCAATTCGACATCGGCCTGGATCGCACTATCGTCTCAACACCTCTATATGCACCTCATTATCCGCATATTACTGCTTTTAAACAGGAACTGTCCCGATGGTGTTTCTACTATCTTGAGCCGGACATAATGCGGAAAGAGAACGCACTGAAAAATGCCCCCAATCTCGGCCTTCTCGGATCAGACCTCGCGGCGTTCTATAACACACTTAAACGCCGCGATCTCAAAAGGTTTGAGGCGAACAATAGGGCGTTGAAGCTCTTGCTGCCCGCAGTGGAAAAGATAGATATTCAGACGACAGAGACGGGTCAACTTCTTCTCATAGCACACGAGAACGGCGCAAGATTCACTAGCAGAGTCGTCTCTGACGGAACGCTGAGGATATTAGCTCTACTTGCTATCACTAATCCCTTAGAACCGAGCACTGTCGTAGGGTATGAAGAACCCGAAAACGGGGTACATCCGAGACGTTTGAAGCTTATCGCCGATCTATTTCGCGAAGCGGCGGAGCAAGGAGAGACTCAATACATTATCAATACTCATTCGGCTATTTTGCCTGATTACTTTGATGAGTCACAGATTGTTGTGTGCAAAAAAGAAAATTATGCTACATCTTTCAAGCCTTTCAAAACGCTTGCTCTTTGGCAACATAGTGATATAGAAAAAGCTTTGGATGACGCGTCTGTTTTTTCAGAAGGGTTTGTAAGAGGATATTATGGTGGATGAGATACGGATCTTCCACTTCCTCGAAGATATTGCCCAGGAGTATTTTGTTAAATCTATTGTCACAAAGGTAGCCAAGGAGGTCTCGGAGGAAATATATCTCACACACGATATCAGAAATGCCTCTGGAGGCAAAGGGAGAGTTGAGCAAGAACTTCGTGGATTTCTCAAGGATCTGGGGAGACGTTTAGACCCGTCAGGAGATGTTTTGATAGTAGCTATCGATGGAAATTGTAAAGGTCGTACGAAGAAGAAGAAAGAATTAGAAGAAGATATTTTTAAAGGACGGGAAATTGCTCCTCTTGTTGTCTGCGCGATACCTGAGTCGCACATCGAAAGGTGGTATCTTCTGGATGAACAGGCTCTCAGTGAAGCTTTAGGATTCACAGAAATACTTAGCATAGAACCTAAATGTGAACGCAGCTATTATAAGAACAAACTAAAAAAAGCTGTGATAGAGGGTCGCGGATCTGCACCTCTGGGAGGCGCTGAATGCGCGGAGGACATAGTCGCATGCCTGAATCTTCATAGAGCGTGCCGGAAGGATAATTCCTTCAAGCACTTTGTGGACGATCTTAAAGCTCAGTTAAGACAAGCCGCAAGGATCAAGAAAGGCACAGAATGACCCTCAAAGTTGTAATCTTCGACATGGACGGGACTATAACAAAACCTTACATAGACTGGAAGTCCCTCAGAGCAGAAATAGGCGTCCCCAAGAATGAAATAATTATTGACTACATCGAATCGCTGCCTTTCCAAGAAAGAAAAAGGGCTAATCGAATCCTTGAAATGCGAGAAGGGGAAGCCGCCCAAAACTCTGAGATCAACGAAGGAGCTGAAGAACTCCTTCAATTCCTTAAAGAAAAAGGTATCAAGACGGCCCTGGTCACGAATAACAACAGGTGGGCGATGGGACACATCCTTGAAAGACACGATCTTAAATTTGACATCCTCTTAAGCAGGGAAGATGGATCGGTAAAGCCGTCGGAAGAGTTGATATTAAGAGCCCTCGACTGCACAGGAGCAGAAAAAGATCAAGCCATCGCAGTGGGAGATGGACGATTTGATTTAGAAGCGAGCAAGAAAGCAGGAGTCAGATGCATTTACCTATCCAACTCTACCCCTGCGCTAGAACATAACTTCACAGCGCATACCTTACACGACGTAGTGGAAATAATAGACAAACTCACAGAGGCGTAAACTAAGAAGTGAGGCGATCACTGTGCGAAAGCTTGCGCTTTTTGTCACAATTGCAGGACTTTCAGCGACGGGAGCCGCTTTCTTCCTGGGAAAGAGGAGGAGGGTCTGCCCTGAGTGCAAAAGACGAGTGCAGGGTAATTGGAAATATTGTCCCTACGACGGCGCGAAGACTGAAGCCAAATACGAATGGGATTAAGTGGGAGAATTGGCGTGCCAAAGATACTGGTCATACATGGTCCAAACCTCAATTTACTCGGCACAAGAGAGCCCGAAATATACGGTTTAAAGACTTTACAGGATATAAACATAGCTGTAGAGGACTTATCTTGTGAATTAAACGCAGATGTGCAAATATTCCAGTCTAACCACGAAGGCGAAATCGTAGACCAGATCCAAAAGGCAGGGGAGTGGGCGGACGGCATCCTCATCAACCCCGGAGCATTTACACACTACAGTATCGCAATAAGAGACGCCCTTTCCGCGGTAAATCTTCCTGCAGTAGAGGTCCATCTGTCAAACCTACACGCAAGGGAAGATTTCAGAAAGAATTCTGTCATAGCTTCCGTATGCACCGGACAAATATCCGGATTTGAGGCAAACAGCTATCTTTTGGGACTCAGAGCCTTGGTAGATAAACTGAAAGAATAGCTCTGGAACTTCGATATGGCCAGATCGTACACACATAAGATAAAACCCCAGGTGAGAGGGCTAACTCCCTATACTCTCAAGCAGTACGACTACGACGTGAAGCTCAATCAGAACGAAAATCCATTCGACTTTCCGCAAGAGATCAAAGAAGAAGTCCTTCAATTTGCCCGGGAAAGATGCTGGTCGAGATATCCAGACTTCACACAGAAAGATATGGTACAAGCCCTCTCAAGGTACACAGGATGGCCGGAAGATGGAATCTTGGTCGGAAACGGTTCAAACGAACTGGTGCAGGCTACCCTCATAACTTCTATAGACGCTCCAGACACGACCGTGCTCATACCTACTCCCACGTTCACGCTCTACAGGCTGCTCTGCAAAGCCTTGGGAGCCAATGTCCTTGAGGTCTATCTTACTGAGAACTACAGATTCGACATAGAAGCTATAAAAGATGCCACTGAGACAAATTTTCCCGATGTTATGATATTCTGCTCTCCCAACAATCCGACAGGATGTGTCCTGGAAAACAGCGACATTGAAGACCTTCTAAACCTCTCTGACGGCCTGATCGTAGTGGACGAAGCCTACTATGAATTCAGGGGCGAAACCTGCTTTTGCCTTTTGAAGGACTATCCCAACCTGATAATCTTTAGAACCTTCTCAAAAGCCCTTAGTCTTGCTGGACTCAGAATCGGATATCTTATGGCACATCCTGAGCTTGTAGAGCAAATATCTAAAGTCAAACTCCCGTACAACCTCAATTTTTTCTCACAGATGGCGGCGATGAAAGCCCTCGAAAACAGAGATCTGCTGCAAAAGAACATAGAGTATCTTATCGGACAAAGGGACATCCTCTACAATGAACTCAAAGACATAGAGGGCGTGGTACCCTATCCCTCCTACGCCAACTTCATCCTCTTTGAGACACAATCTAATTCTAAAGATATATTCGAGGGACTCCTTCAGCAAGGCGTTCTAATTAGGGATGTCAGCGGTTATCCGATGCTTTCTCGTGCCCTAAGATTCAACATCGGCATCCAAGAGGAGAATACAAGATTCCTGGATGCCCTAAAAGAGACAGTGCGCTCGGCACTTCGAAAAGGCAGTTTAAGCGTATGAGCTCTAAAAGACAGAGTCGTATAGAAAGAGGGACTGCAGAGACACAGATAGAACTCGTACTCGACCTTGACGGAAGAGGGAAAGCCGACATCGATACGGGAATCGGCTTTTTTGACCACATGCTCGAGCTTTTTGCAAAGCATGGGTTCTTCGACCTTACTGTCAAATGTAAGGGCGACCTTAGTGTAGACCCGCATCATACGGTCGAAGACACAGGGATATGTCTGGGGTCGGCTATCGCTCAGGCTTCAGGGGATAAATCTGGCATCGTAAGATACGGATGCAGCTACGTGCCTATGGACGAAGCCCTTGCAAGGGCCGTCGTAGATCTTTCAGGACGCTCCTCTTTCATCTTTAACGCTGAGATAACGGACCGAAAGATAGGCCAGTTCCCGACGGAACTCTTGCCTGACTTCTTCAAAGCCGCAGCCGACAACGCTAAGATGAACCTGCATATAGACCTGATTAGGGGAGAAAATAGCCATCACTCGTCAGAGGCCATCTTTAAGGCCTTCGCCCGGGCCCTTGACCGGGCCTCGTCAATAAGCCAAAGAGTTCAGGGCGTCCTGTCTACCAAGGGGACTCTGCAGTGAGTACGGAGGTAAAATACGACTGCAGATACTTCAAAGGCGACGTCCCCTGCAAATTCAATAAATTAGACGGTTCCGTCTGCGAGTGCTGTGAGCACTACGATAAGGTGGAGGGGAAGATACTCATTATAAAGCTCGGCAGGGCCGGAGACGTTATAAGGACCACCCCTCTTTTGAGAAGACTCAAACATGTCTATCCAAAATCCCACATAACATGGCTCACATGCTTTCCAGAATTCGTTCCGGATATAGTGGACTGCGTATTTACGTTCGATCCTCAAAACATCCTGTATCTCCAGCAGGTGCACTTTGATATCCTTTACAACCTGGACAAGGATGTGGAAGGCTGCACCCTTGCTAACATAGTTTCCGCGGCCACAAAAAAAGGCTTCCACCTCAAAGACGGAAAATGCCATCCTATAGACAAAGACGCAGAGCACAAGTTCCTCACAGGCATATTCGATCAGGTGAGCAAAGCCAACACCAAAAGCTATCCTCAGGAAATTTTCGAGATATGCGGCTTTGAATTTAAAGGGGAGGAGTACATCCTCGAGAACTTCGCATCAGAGGGCTATAACTGGGGGATAGAGGAGCCGAAGCCCCTTGTAGGATTAAACACCGGCTGCGGCGGCACGTGGAGATCCAGACTCTGGGGCCAGGAAAAGTGGGTAGAGCTGGCACAGAGCCTCAAATCACAAGGCATAGGCGTCGTGCTACTGGGCGGAGAGGGGGAACACGAAAGGAATACATATATCTCAAAAGAAAGCAAAGCAAGCTATCTGGGATACTTCCCTATCAGGAAATTCGTCAACCTGATAGATCAATGTAACACCGTAGTGACAGCCGTCACCATGGCTACCCACATAGCTATAGGGCTTAGAAAAGGCACAGTCCTCTTAAACAACACGTTCAACCCCAGCGAATTTGAACTCTACGGATCGGGACAGATTGTAGAGCCTGACTTTGACTGTGACTGCTACTATTCTCCGATATGTCCCAACGACTGCATGCAGTACATCAGTCCCCAGAAGGTCTTTAACACATGTCTTGCAGTCCTCGAAAGCCAGGGGGAAAATCTGAATCTTTTATGAGAATCTATTTCATAGCTCCTGCTTATCCTCTAAGAGGCGGCATAGCTCAATACACAGCTCTACTTTACAAGAAAATGCAAGAGAGAGGACACGAGGTCAAAATCATCTCGTTCAAACGGCAGTACCCGGAGTTCCTCTTCCCCGGAAAGACACAGAAGGAGAGTGGAAAACAGATCATCCGTACCGATAGCGAGGCCATAATCGACACTCTCAATCCGCTGACCTGGCTTAAGGCTTTTGCAAAGATCAAAGCCGAGCGACCTGACCTGTTAATCTTCAAGTACTGGCTCCCTTTATTTGCTCCCTGCTATATCACCATCTCACTCTTGGTGCGCCTTTTTACAGAGTATAAAGTCCTTTACATCTGCGACAACATAATCCCTCACGAAAAGCGTCCGGGAGACACTGTACTTACAAAGATAGCCCTGAGATACTCAGACTACTTCATCGTCCTATCGGACGCGGTCCAAGGTGATCTCCTCAGATTCCGTCCCGACGCGGTGTATAGAAAAGTGCCGCATCCTGTCTATGATTTATTCCACACAAACTACGATAAAATTACAGCCAGACGAAAGCTCAAAATCCAGAAGGAGAGGGTCATACTCTTTTTCGGCTACATAAGAAAGTATAAGGGTCTGCATCTTATTTTACAGGCTCTGCCCTACGTCCTTAAACGCAAAGACATCACGCTCATCGTAGCCGGGGAGTTCTACGATTCGAAGGAGAGGTACACAGACCTTATTGAAGAGCTCAACATAGAGAGTCACGTGCAGATATTCGACGGCTTTATACCGGACGAAGAAGTGGGGATCTATTTTGCCGCTGCAGACGCAGTAGTGCTCCCCTACATATCCGCCACACAGAGCGGAATCGTTCAGATAGCCTACAACTTCGATAAACCGGTCATAGCCACAGATGTTGGAGGTCTCTCAGAAGTCGTAGTCAACGAAAAGACAGGCTACATCGTCCGCCCCGAAGATCCTGAGGCTTTCGCAGATGCCATCGTCAAATTCTACTCCCAGAACAAAAATCAGGAATTCGTTTCGAACGTCAAAGTGGAAAAGGGCAAATATTCGTGGGATAGGATGGCAGAGGCTATAGAGAACCTGTTAGCTACAGGGTCGAGCCGTTCCTCGAAGAGAGGAGAGTCCCGATAAGAACAGTATGGATGATAAGAAAGAGACATCACAAAAGAGCGTTGCAAGTTCCGATCTGCCGTTGGTCTTTCTGATCGTTTTAAACTGGAACGGGAAAGAGGATCTGTTGCGGTGTCTGGGTTCTCTTTCAGGGGTCGAATACGGCAATTTCAAAACGCTGGTGGTTGACAACGCTTCAGAGGACGGCTCCGTCCAGGCAGTCAGGGAGAATTTCCCCGAAGTTAAGGTCATCCAGAACAGCCGGAACTTGATGTTCTCCGAAGGGAACAACGCCGGGATGGAGTATGCTTTAAGCCAAAGCTCCGATTACGTTCTCCTGCTGAATAATGACACTGTAGTCGATCCGCAGTTTCTAAGCGAAATGGTCTTGGTGGCTCAAAGCGATCCTCTTATCGGGATGGTAGGACCCAAAATATACTATTATGACAATCCCGAAAGGTTATGGTTCGCAGGTGGAAAGGTGGAATTATGGAGGGGAAGGATAAGCCATTTAGGAATAAGAGAGTTCGATTCTGGGCAGTACGATTCTACAAGGGATATAGATTATGTAACAGGCTGTGCGATTCTGGTCAAAAGAGAAGTCATAGCGAAAGTCGGTATGCTCGACGCTTCGTATTATATTTACTCGGAGGATGTGGACTGGTGCTGGAGAGCTAAAAACGCCAGATATAGATCGGTCCTAGCACCAAAGGCTAAAATCTGGCATAGGATTTCAGCCTCTACAGGGGGAGGATTGACGCCGTTCAAGATATACTGGAGGATAAAAAGCAGCTTAAGATTCTACAGAAGATACGCAAGATGGCATCATTGGCTGACGATGCCTGTATTTGTTTCTTTTGCCACAGCCAACTTCGTGTTAGGGCAGATATTTAAGGGTAATTTTGAGGTGGTGTCCTCACTGTTGAGAGGCTTTAAGGACTCGCTTACAGGGAGCAAAGTTCCGACTGGAACAATACGATAAGCGGCCGAATATAAAAAGATGCAACTGAGCAGGTATCTACACGAGGGCATCTGGGCGTTTCTGGATAAGTCCCTGCCCCTTATTTACGGCGTCTTTTTTATATTCCTTGTGATTCGGACACTGCCTGAGGAGGAATATGGACTCTTTGTTTTAACTTATAATGTCATATTTATCACACTGACGTTAATTAGCAAGACTCTCATACTACAGCCGATGATAAAATATGTATCAGAAAAGGATGATACTAAAGCTGTAGTTACCCAAACGATATTTCTCAATTTTGCCACCTTAGCGATCTTTGTGCTTATCGTTATCCCGTCTTCGCCGATTCTAGCCAGGTTATTCCATTCATCTCGACTTGTTCCCCTTTTGAAGTTTGTGCCCTTCTTGTTAGCAGCCCACTTTATGAAGGACATAACCTTGGGACTGCTTACCGCCAAATATCGGATGAAAGAGGTATTTTGTCTTGACGCTGTCTATTTTTTTGGCTCTGCCCTTTTGATGCTGATTTATAATCTGATGGGCCGTATGGACAGGGCACAGGACGTGTTAACGATTACGTGTTTTGCGGCTCTGGCTGCCTCAATAACAGGGACTTTCCTGTCGAGGGACCTGTTAAGGCTCAACTGGAAAATAGACTTCAACACTATAAGGACAATTCTCAACTTCGGCAAGTACACTTTGGGTTCAGGCGTCGGGAATATACTTTATACTCAGACAGACACCTTTATGATCGGCTACTTTTACGGTCCCATTCCGGTTGCCTCGTATAATGCCGCCAAGTTCTTTTTCAAGATATACAATGTCTTTTCACAGGCGATAAGCATGCTGGTTTTTCCCCTATCGTCGAGGTTGCACGCAGAGCACAGGATGGACGAGATCAAAGCGCTCTTTGAAAAGATGGTCTGTTTTTATTATATTATTCTGATCCCCTTTAATTTAGTGATGTTGGTACTTTCAAAAGAGATATTTGAAATTGCCTATGCAGGCAGATATTCTGACTCTGCTAAGATATTTATAGTTTTAGTTATCGGGACGTTCCTGATCCCTTTAGGAACGGTAGGTTCTAACATTATCCTTGGAGTCGAAAAGCCCAAGATTAGTTTTAGAATTACCTGGGTTACAATAGCCTCCAACGTGATTTTGAACCTTCTATTTATCCCGAAATATGGAGCATTAGGAGCTGCTGTTGCCACTATTTTCTCCATGGGGATCGGCGCTATACTAACCGCTGCGTTCGCAAAGAGGATAACAGGCGCAGCCTTTACAGGCGTCCTTCTAAGAGTCAAAGATGTGGCAAACTTCGGGAGGGAGATATTGGAGAATGTGCAAAAAAGCTTTTCTGAACAGAGATCTTAGGCATTTTGCCTGACAAGGGGTCACCAAATGAAAGTTCTGGTAATATCCGATATTTGGGAACAAAGTCCCGTGTATGAACAGACTAAAGAGCTATCAGAGCGTACGAGCAACATCGAGGTGATAGTTCCCGTCAGGGTAATACCGCCGTTAAAAAGATATAAAGATGTGCAGGATAGGAATCTATCGAAATTAAGCGATGGCGAGGAGATGATCAGGGAGATAAAGATTAAATATCTTAAGTACTATTCTGTTCCAGAGCTGCATAAATACGTAGGCGCCTTTTCACTGCTGGCATCGCTCCTTGTATATCTGGCCCCTCGAAGGTGGCGGGACTTTGATATTATCCACGCGCATTTCGCATATACGGTAGGTCCAGCCGGTCTGCTTTTAGGAAAATTGCTCAAGAAGAAGGTAATAATAAACGTCCACGGAAGCGACATTATCTATTACACACGAAAACATCTTAAGTATTTCTTCACCCGAATCATGGCAATTTACGTGCTTAAAAGCTGCGATAGAGTATTTTGTCACAGCGACGCTATGAGAATTAGGGTACAGAAGTTAGGGATAGATCTGGATAAAATCTCGCTGATCTGCTTTGGAGTTCGCGCCGACACTTTTAAACCGATGGATAAAGATAGGATAAGAGAAAAATTGGGATTGCCTTCACACAGAAAAATCGTCTTATTTGTCGGTAATCTTGTGCAGAGAAAAGGAGTGAACTATTTAATAGATTCTACACTTACGATACTGAGCGAAATAGAGGATCTTTTGGTAGTGTTGGTGGGCGATGGCCCATTGATGGTAGAGCTTAAAAACAGAGCCAAAAGCTTAGGAGTAGAAAAGACCGTCAAATTTGTCGGTGCAAAACCCCATTGGGAAATTCCGCGGTGGATGAACGCCTGCGACCTTTTCGTGTTGCCCAGTCTCGATGAGGCCTTTGGATTAGTTTCGCTCGAAGCTTTTGCATGTGGAAAACCTGTCGTCGCGTCCAGGGTCGATGGAATTCCGGAGATTGTGAAAAGTTCAGACTACGGAATACTGGTAAAGTCCAAGAATTCAGAAGAGCTTGCCGGAGGGATCATAAGAGGCTTGAAGAAGAGATGGGATACTGGAAAAATGATAGAGTATGCGCAAAGCTACTCCTGGGAAGACAGTGCGGTTCAGCTCCTTGGAGAATATGAAAAACTGTGGAAAAAGAAAAGGGAACAAAATTGAGGATCATCTTATCAGCAGGGGTTCGACCTAATTTTATGAAGGTTGCACCGCTTATAGACGAGATTAGGAAGTTTCCGGAGAATCTTCAGGCTTCTCTGATTCACACGGGACAGCACTACGATGATCCAATGTCCAAGGTGTTCTTCTGCGATCTGAAACTTCCCAAGCCAGATAGATATTTGAACGTGGGATCGGGAAGTCACTCGGTCCAGACAGCCGGGGTGATGGTGGCATTTGAGCAGGTACTTTTAGAGGAAAGGCCAGATCTGGCAATAGTGGTGGGAGATGTGAACTCGACTTTAGGGTGCGCTCTTAGCGCCGCAAAACTGGGCATTAAGCTGGCGCACGTTGAAGCAGGACTGCGCAGTTGGGACCGCACGATGCCTGAGGAGATTAATCGGATTGTGACCGACTCAATTTCGGATCTACTGTTCACACCTTCGGAGAATGCAGACGAGAACCTACTCCATGAGGGGATACCCCAAGAGAGGATATTTTTCGTGGGGAATATAATGGTCGATTCTCTGCTTAGATCTAAGCGGACAGCACTAAAATCCAGCATCTTGGAAGAGATAGGTTTAGCAGAACGCAACTACTGTCTGTTGACGCTGCACCGTCCATCCAACGTCGATGCAAAGGGGGTCCTATCTGGAATCATCAGTGCAATAGAAAAGATTCAGGAGCAGATTAGGGTTGTCTTTCCTGTCCATCCGAGGACGCAAAAGATGCTCCAGGATTTTGAACTGCTCAGAGTTTTGGAGGAGATGGATAATTTAACTTTGATAGAGCCTCTGGGTTATCTGGATTTTTTGAAGCTTGAGATGTGCGCAAAGGTGGTATTGACCGATTCCGGTGGGATACAAGAGGAGACGACAGTTTTAGGGGTGCCGTGTCTAACTTTGAGGGAGAATACGGAATGGCCTACGACTGTCGAGATCGGAACAAATCTTGTCGTGGGAAACCGACCAGATGATATTGTAGGTGCAACATATGAAATCTTGCAGCACAGAAGTAATAAGCGGAGCATTCCAAAATTTTGGGACGGTCGAACGTCAGAGCGGATCGTCAGGATATTGAAAGATATTTAAGCCTGATATAAGTGCGCCGTTGCCCAATCCATAAGATCGATACCCTCAGCATTAACAGGTGACAAGACAGATGTTAAAACTTGTGGTCTTTTCGGAGATCAAGTGGAGTTATCTGAAGACTCGCAAGCAACAGATCATAAGTAGGTTTCCAAAAGATTGGCACATACTTTTCATCGAGCCTTTCGTCCTCGGCAGACACAATCAGTTTTTGCCAAAAAAAACCCAAAACGTTATACACGCAACAGTCCCGTTTTTCAAAATCGTTCCGGAGGGGGTTGTACGAAGAACATTAGATGAGAGGATCGCCAGAGGTATCATCAGTACTTTAGTGTTTTTATGGGTAAAGGTGATCTTCTTATTAACCGGCTTTACCGGAAAAAAGAGGGTCTTTTTTGTATCTAATATATACTATTCTTATGTTGTTCAAAGGCTCCCCAAAGCTCTCGTTCTATACGACTGCAATGACAATTCGCTGGCATTTTCCGGCACTCCCGAATGGGCTGAAGGTTATTTTCATAAACTTTGCCAGGTCTCTGACGTAATAATTTGCTGCAGCTCTGGGCTTGCCGAAAAGATAGATCCTCACCAAAGACAGAAGACGGTTTTGATCGGCAACGGAGTCGATTTTGACCTCTTTGAAAGAGAGGTCGCACACGACGAAGCGGCCTCTGAACTTAACTGCATTCCCCGGCCGATTATCGCTTATGTTGGAGCTATCTCGGAATGGATGGATTTCCGGCTATTGGCTAAGATCGCATCTGCGTATCCGTATGCGTCGATGGTATTGATAGGTCCGGTGACTCCCAGGGTATCCGATAAAGCTCAAAAGTTGAAGGAATACCCCAATATTTTTCTTTTAGGCGCAAAAGTGCACGATGTTCTACCATCCTATTTGAAAAGGGCTAAGGTCTGTATTATCCCATTTGTAAAAAATGAGCTTACCGCCTCAGTAAATCCGGATAAGCTATACGAGTACTTAGCGGCAGGAAAGCCTGTAGTGACGTTGGATTTTTCCCCTGACAGTGTGTCAATACAGTGAGATCATTTATGTAGCTTGTGACCACGAAGATTTTACCAAAAAGGTGGGTATAGCTCTAAGCGAGGAGCACGATGTGGAGAAGTTGAAGGCTGTAGCGCGGGCAAACGATTGGAAGCCAAAAGACAAAACAGATGGTGGATATTATCAAAGAGCGTCTTGTTGATAAGAAAGATCGCTCGTAGGCAATACTCTGCTCCCCATCCGCAAAGAGAGTTTCACTAGGAACTTGTCTCCTTGTGTCTCATCCTGTTCAACTGTACGATCAAAAAAGCGTTGAACACAGTTGACAGCTTCCCTGAAAGAATATTACACAAAACGATTTGTGTGGTGATTGCTAAAGAGTTTTAGATTCAAAGTGGTGCCTTTCGTCTTGGCCTTTAATACCAATCGTGTTTAGTTCTCAACTCGAGTTAAGATATAAAGTTTGCAACCACTTAATATTCAAGTGAAATGACACGAATCGACAAGAAATTGTTTGTAAATTATCCTCGTCTTGGACTCTCTACGAATTTTGGTGAGAGAATTATACAGAAGAGGATTCAATTAGTTAAACGAATTGATAGTTTTCGTAATTCTGATTTAACTCTCGTTGATGTGGGCTGTGGAACTGGAACATCTGTACTTTCATTAGCAAATGATTTCAAATATTGCATAGGAATTGATGTTCAAGATTATGAGGATAGTTTTGCCAGAATCAAAACAGAGAAAAAAATTAGTAATTGTGAGTTTAAATTGATGGATATAGAAAAAGACAAAATAGAAGAGTCTTTTGACAGGATTATTTGTTTTGAGGTGATTGAGCATTTAAAAAATGAAAAAAGTGTAAAATACCTCTATGACTTATTAAAATCAGGGGGGAAGGCGGCTATTTCTGTACCAAATAAATGGTGGATCTTTGAAACTCATGGAGCAAAATTGCCATTTCTTCGCTGGAACAGAGCACCCTTCTTTTCATGGCTACCCACCCCTATTCATGAAAAGTTTGCCTATGCCAGAATTTACACGAAAAAGCGGATTAGCAAACTTCTGAGGTCAGTAGGGTTTGAAATAGCCAACGTCGACTATATTACCGCGCCTTTAGATGTATTAAAGAATAGGCGCTTGAAATCTTTATTGTTAAAATATATTTTTAGAAATAATACGACTAAGATTCCATTTTTGTCAACTTCCATATTTATCCATGCAGAAAAACCAATGAAAAGTTAGTTTTGGCATCATACCGATTGAATGGATGGGATTTGAGTTCTGCCCTGAAGTTACCACCAAAGTGTTAAAAAAGGGATATAAAATCTACGGAGTACCGATTTCATACGGTCCGAGAGGAAAAGAAAAGGGCAAGAAGCTACGCTGGAACGTCGGCTTAAAGGCTATTTGTACTCTGATAAAATATCGTTTTCTGTAAGGTTTTTATCAGGAGGAGGTTGTCATTAATTCCAAAAGACAAAAAAGGGCCCAAAAAAGGAAACCGAGCGCAGGGGAGCCCAAAATGTCAGCCTTCGTATTCTCCGAAAGAGGAAAAGAACTGATAGCGTGCTGTTTAATATTCGTATTAGTCCTGGTATTGTTTCGCGAAGTGATCTTTCAGAACAAGAGCTTTGTCGTTCCGGACAGCAAGTCTCCCGCCGCTTTGACGGCACCTATGAGCGAGTTATTGAACAACGATGGTATCTATCCGCTCTGGCATCCTTATATCTTCAGCGGTATGCCCTCCTTTGCAAGTCTGATATATAACCCCTATGTCTATGTACTCGGCGCCCTTATGTCTATATTCAATTTTGTTCTGCCTCCGCTGAGCTGGCTTTGGATACACTATTTTCTGGCTGGATTTTTTACATTTATCTTGATGAGGTCGAAGAAGATAAGCATTTCGGGAGCTCTCCTTTCGGCAGTGACCTTTATGTTCACACCTTTTTTAGTTGCTATGGGGACGTTCGGGCACGGGAGCCAGATGATGACGGCTGCATATATACCCTTGGCTTTTTGGGCAGTCGACAGGCTCCTCGAAAAGAGGAGCATCCTTTACATCGCCCTGACGGCGTTAGCGCTCGGCCTTCAACTGCAAAGAGGTCACGTCCAGATTGCGTACTACACCTGGATGATGGTCGGCCTCTACTTTGTCTATTTTTCGTACTTGAGGCTTCGATCCGGAGCATCGGCTACGGACGTCTTGAAAACTGGCGGACTTTTAGCCATAGCCCTGGTATGGGCGTTTGCCTTAGCCTCTGTCCTCTACCTGCCCGTTTACAACTATACTCCCTATTCCATACGGGGCGGCGGTTCGGAAGGTGGAGTAGGATTCGAATATGCCACTGGTTGGTCGTTTCATCCTAAGGAGATGCTGACCTACTTGGTGCCCTCTTTCTTCGGCTTCGGCGGCAGCACCTACTGGGGAAAGATGCCCTTCACCGATTTCCCCAACTATATGGGCCTAATCCCGCTTTTTCTTGCAATCTTAGCGCTGATCTGGAGGAGAAACAAGACTACTGTCTTTTTCGGAATCCTAATATTCGTCTCACTTTTGGCATCCTTCGGCAGACATTTTCTCTTCTACCAGTTCCTCTACGACTTTCTGCCCTTCTTCAAAAAGTTCCGCGTGCCCGTCATGATCCTTATACTGGTTCAATTTTCCGTCGCCGCGATGGCGGGCTATGGGCTGGACAATCTGATTAGATTTTCCCGGGAAAAGATGGAAAAAACTACAAGCGAAAAGATTAAGAGGCTCACAAAGCGCCTCGCCATCGCCATCGGAATCCTGATAGCCGCAGGCTTGATCCTGAGCCTTGGAAAGAAGTCGTTTTTCGGGACAATGTCAGAGATATATCCCCAAAGTGCCAGATACACCACTTTGGAACTTAATCAGATGAGATTCGACATGTTCTATAAGGATACCTGGAAGATGATATTTCTCTTTGCTATCGGGGGTGGCATAACTATCGGACTTTTAAAAAGATATGTAAGACCTCATCTTTTCGGAATATCTCTCCTTTTTCTGACTGCAGCAGACCTGTGGCTGGTAGATTTCAAGCTTGTTCGTCCCTCCGGGCGGGGAGAGATGAACCGGTATTTAGCTCAGGATGAGACGATAGAGTTCATAAAAAGGGATGAGGACATCTTTCGAATATTCCCTGTAGGCAGGCTCTTTTCGGATAACAAATGGGCCGCACATCGCATCTTTTCTATCGGGGGATACCACGCGGCCAAGTTGAAGATATACCAGGAATTCTTGAGCAAGCAAGGCATCCCCAAAGAATTCCTTTCGAAGTACCTGAAGCCCTCTCGTGCCACCAAGCAGGGCTACGTCCTGAAGGATATAGACGAAGTTTCACTCAAAGATCGCCGCGCCCACTCTGCGGCTCTGGACATGCTGAATGTCAAATACGTCGTCTCTCCTTATCCTATCCCCGATCCACAGTACAAGTTAGTGGCACAGAAGAAGGGCTATATAGACGGACATGAAACTTCACTGAACATCTATCAAAAGCAGAGTGTGCTCCCGAGAACCTTTCTTGTCGGGAAAGTTAAGGTCGTCCCAGACGAAAACAAAATCCTGGATGAGATGAGATCCGGGGCGTTCGACCCGCACGAGTATGCCCTTTTGGAGGAAGTTCCCGAGTTTGAACCTGAAAGTGTCGAAAGCAGCTTCGCAAGGATAACCGATTATGGAATTCATAACATAAAGCTTCAGGCTTCCAACCTCAAGCCCTGTCTTTTGGTTTTGAGTGAGATATATTATCCTGAAGGTTGGAAAGCCTATCTTAATGGGGAAGAGGTAAAAATATACAAGACTAACTACCTGCTCAGGTCTATCCTCCTTCCTCCCGGCGATCACAGGATTGAGTTTGTCTTCGATCCCTGGGATTTTAAGCTGGGGCTTTGGATCAGCGTTGGGGCATGGGCATTGCTGATAGGCTTACTTTCTCTGAAAGGGGTACGATATTATCGTGCAGAAAGAGGACAAAAGTAGAGCTGAAGACGCGAAAAGAAAGAGCTTTTTTTCGATTGTGATCCCGCTCTTGAACGAGAGACAAAGTCTCAAAGAGCTCTTTTTAAGGATCAAGAGCGTAATGGGGGAGGTGGAGAAAGGATACGAGGTGATCTTTATAGACGACGGGAGCACGGACGGCTCCTTTGAGATCTTAGAGGAATTGAAAAAGGATAACAAAGAGGTGGTAGCGATTCAGTTCAGAAGGAACTGCGGGAAAGCTGCCGCTCTATCTGTGGGATTTAAACAGGCACGGGGCGAGGTCATCGTAACGATGGACGCCGATCTTCAGGACGCCCCTGAGGAGATACCCAATGTCATACAGAAGATAAACGAGGGTTATGATATCGTCTCCGGATGGAAGAAAGAGAGGAAGGACCCTATAGGGAAGCGGCTCTCCTCCAAGGTCTTCAACTTCGTCACTTCGCTTGTCACAGGTGTGCATCTCCACGACATCAACTGTGGGCTTAAGGCCTACAGATGGGAAGTGGCAAAGGACATCACTCTTTACGGAGAACTCCACAGGTACGTCCCTGTCCTCGCCTACTGGAAGGGGTACAAAGTAGGAGAACTCGCCGTGGTGCATCACCCCCGAAAGTTCGGAAAGAGCAAATACGGAGTAAAGAGGTTTCTAAGCGGTTTCTTTGATCTTTTGACGGTTATGATGATAACCAGATACCTTACAAAGCCCCTGCACCTCTTCGGCACAGTTGGAGTCATTCTCACACTGGCAGGAACGGCCATAAACTCATATCTTACGTACCACAAACTCACAACCGGTTCACTCGGTGGACGTTATCCACTTTTGATGTTGGGAATCCTTTTGATGATAGTAGGCATACAATTTGTCTCAACTGGACTCCTTGCTGAGATAGTGACGACCTCGATGGGAAAAGAGAAATACCCCATCAGAAAGATATTGGAGTAGGACATTAGGCGTAAAGACGTATGTAAAGTTAAAGTTGCCGAAGAATCTTACTTCCAGACTCCCCATCTGTGTCCTGTTACGCAGCTTCTTTTTTCCCTTCGTCTTTTTTCGCTTTTCTGGCCTCTATTTCCTCTTTGAGATGGTCAATCATACGGGACGCCTTTCTCATTATTGGATTGTCCTTGAGGAAATTACGTGCTTTTTGTCTTTCCTCCTCTGTGAAGACTTCCTCTTCGACGAGCTTGGATATGAGGTCTTTTTGCTCTTTGGAGGCAGTTTTCCCGTTCCCGTTGCTTCCGAACCCACCGTTTCTCGTGCCTGTATGTTCCCGGGGAGGCTCCTTTATCTCATCCACAGAGCACATTCCTGTGGCGGTTGCCAACCGCATAGCCCTGTTGGTAGCTCTTCTTGTCGCCATTTCGATCGGATATTCCGGGAACTTTACAAAGCCCTTCAGGTTATGAGGGCTCGCCGTGCCGTAATCTACGAAGGGCTTTTCGAATCCTTCGACCCAGACTTCCCCTTTCATGACAACGAGGGGATCTCCCTCCTTGAGAGCTATCATCGCCCTCAGGAGTCTGTACTCCTCAACTGAGGGGGGCAATGCCTGAACAGCGAATCTTCCTGCTCCGTACTTCTGCAGCATCTTATACTGGAGGCCCGCTCCGGTTATGTAAGGTTCACCATCTATAAATACCACAAATTCCTCAACCTTTTGGATAGGGAAGCGCTCGGAATCTGCGATCTCTTTTTGCATCTCTTTCAATGTCTTTTCCATCTGAAACCTCCACTTTAGAATAATAATCTAAAGGAACAATTCCCGAATAGTGTCGACACTACGAATATACTGTACATTAGTATATTTGTCAAGGAAAAAATGAAGATGTTTCCAGATATTTAAAAAAAATGGAACGATCATCCGTAACGGTTTCTTGATGCTTAATTTTGTGGAACTCATAGGGCTAAAAATACGGACTAAAACAGCTTGTAAAACCCTTACGAGATTTTACATAGGTTGTGATTTTACTTGATTTCTGCGCATCAGATGAATATATTATCGATGTGCTCTTTGGAGGTATTTCATTTGTAGGGGAATAGAGTTGATCTGTCATCGGTGCACTGATAGAATCCAGGTAAGTGGGAGGAAAGCTGAATGGTTGAGCTTTTCAGTAAGGGCGGATCTTTTATGTATCCGCTCCTCTTTTTATTTGTCGTCGGAGTAGCTATAATTTTGGAGCGCATCTGGACACTCACCAGGGCTTCTGTCGATACGAAGAGGTTCTTCTTTCGGCTCCAAACCGCCCTTGAAGAAGATGGACCAGAAGGAGCAGCAAGGGTCTGCGCTGATACAAGGGGTCCCGCTGCGACTGTCATCCATGCCGGACTTCTAAGGCTCCAAAGGGGAATTGATCACGTAGAAAAGGCGATTGGTGATTCAGGAGCTATCGAAATGGCATTTTTGGAAAAGGGAATGGTCTGGCTCGCTACGGTTGCCAATATAGCTCCCATGATAGGTTTCTTAGGGACCGTACGGGGTATGATAAGGGCGTTTCAAGCCATCGCTGAGGCGGGGGATGTGGAGCCCACGCTCGTGGCTTCTGGAATATCCGAAGCGCTCATTACCACTGCAGCCGGACTCGCCGTGGCTATACCGATGCAGTTCTTTCACAATCTTTTTGTCTCCAGAATTGACAAGATCGCTATCGAAATGCAGGAGACCTCTACAGCCTTTGTGGATAGTCTTATCGAAAAAGAGTTTGGTTCGGTGCGGCACAGCGCAGAGGAAACAACGTGAGATTCGAGAGGAAATCCAGGATCGACCAGACAGTTCCGACCGCTTCGATGGCTGACATTGCCTTTTTATTGCTTATATTCTTTATGGTCTCGACGGTATTCATTACCTACCGGGGGCTACCTGTGATATTGCCCAAGGCCCAGAAGATAGAGGAACTCAAAACCAGAAGTAATATAGCGAACCTGTGGATAGGAACCGACGGCACCCTCGTTATTGATGATGATGAAGTGGACATCTCATCGATAAGGTCAGTTATGTACAACAAGCTGTCGGAAAATCCGAGGATCATAGTTTCGCTTAAGTGCGACGAGGAGGCACCCTGCGGCGTCCTGTACGACGTTCTGGTGGAATTAAGAGAATCTCCTCAGGCTCTAAGGGTCAACTTCGCCACAGACAGGAAGAAGGAGACACGTTGATCAGAAAGAAGAACCCCAAGGTGGATCTCAAGCTCGAATATAAAAGGGTCTTTCCAGTATGCCTCTTCGTATCGGTCCTGCTGACCTTTTTGGTATTCTTCTTCAGCAGGGAATTTGACGTTAAAGCGTACGCCAAGCCGCCACAGAGAATAATCCTGCAGATTGAGGACATACCCGAGACTCATCAGATCAAAAGACCACCTCCGCCTCCGAGGCCCTCTGTTCCGATAGAAGTTGAGGCCGAAGATCTCGTAGATGATGTGACAATAGAAAGCACGGACCTAGACTTGAGCCAGATTCCAGCGGATATTCCTCCACCGCCCCCTCTGATTGAGACTTTTCCCGTTGAGCATTTGGCCGATGAGGAGGAGGAGATAGTCGAGTTCTGGCATGCGGAGGTAAAGCCGAAGCTGGTTAAGTCTGTGGTCCCGGAGTATCCTGAGATCGCACGTAAGGCCGGGATAGAGGGGAAAGTCTTTCTGCGTCTTTTAATCGGTAAGGACGGTAAAGTGGAGGAAATGGAGTTCCTGAAGGGCCCCGTAGTATTCAAAGATTCGGCAATAGAAGCGGTGATGCAATACTTATTCTCACCGGCTATGCAGAACGATAAGCCTGTGAGGGTATGGGCGGCTCAGATGATCAGGTTCAAATTGAAATGACTGAATGTAGGAGCTGGGTTTCCCAGCCCTTGTGGCGAGCGAACCTCGCCCCTACATCTTATTTGGGAATTACTTTATAGGCGAGGCTATAGATATTCTGGTGGCTCCCGCTAACTTGAGTTCATCCAATACAGCGACAAAGGCTCTGTACGGGGTCTCTCTGTCCGACTGGAGAGATACTATAAGCTTATTGTTTTCGGACAGTCTTCGCTTTATCTCATCTGTAAGGTTAAACAGACTGATCTCCTCTCCATCTACGGCGATATCCCCGGCGGCGTTGACCCAGACGTTGCAGATGTTTTTCCTGGGAACGGGCTTTGTCTTACCGGCGGAAGGCAGAATTAGTCCTATCCCTTTATCCCTGTTTAAAGTGGTGGTCACCAGGAAAAATATGATCAGCAAAAAGGCGATGTCCGCCATAGCCACAACGGGGATGAAGACCGTTACCTCTCTTTTCCTTTTGGGTATCAACATCTGTGATTTCCTACTGTTTTCGGTGGACGTTTATTTGTCTGCTTTTTTCTTCCCCTTTTTAAAGAAATCAAGTTTTTTCTTCTCCTCCTCCGATATAGGTGGTCTTATAGACCATATCATCTGCTGAGCGTGCTCTTTCCATATAGAGTCGTTCAAAGCTGATGTGAACTCCTGCAATGCCTTATCCTCCTGGCCTTTTTCCAGATAATATTCCCCGTTGAGTACCCTCAAGTGGCCATTTTGTGGGTCAATGGACAAGCCCATATTGATGCGGGCTTCGGCGCTTTCCATGTCTCCAGACTTGAGACTTCCTTCCGCCAGTTGAATAATGGAGGAAATATCGTGGGGCTTTATGCGCACCATCCCTTCCAATGCAAATATGGCATCCTCATCTTTTCCTAACTTCTGGGCGATCGAGCGTATCTGGGAAAATGTCGAATAGCTTGTCGAATCTTTCCTTGCAACAGTCTTATACGATTCTAGGGCATCTTCATAGTAACCAATCATGGACTGCAGACCAGCCAATTTGGTCAAGACTGTCATATTTTGGGGATTTAGTCGTAAGAGCTCTTTATAGGTTCTGATAGCTTCATCGTCCAAGGTGAGATAGACGCAAAGTTGGCCTATACGATTTAACATAGTACTATCCTTTTCCACAAGTTTGGACAATTTCCGCAGGCACGCTAACTCATCCAGGTGTAGGGCTTTATAGCGGTATAGGCCGGACAAGGTCCTCAAAACAGGTTCCTGCTCCGGTTCTATAGCAAGTATCGTTTCATATTCTCTTATAGCCGAATCGTACTGAGCATCTACATGGTAGATATTAGCAAGCATAAGATGCGCGTTAATATGCGTGGAATCTGCCTTTATCGCCTCAAGATATGCGGTTTTTGCAGCGTCGGTGTTCCCTTTTTCCTTATGGTAGATATTTCCCAGGGCGTAGTGAGCTTTGGCATTACGGGGATTAAAGGATAAAGATTTTCTGTATTGCTGTATCGCGTCATCGTACATCTTATTTTGATCGTACTGCACGGCAAAGCTATAGTGTTTCCTCGCCTCAAGTACAGATACCGAATCGAAATCAGCCGACCTTGCAAAAGTGGTGCTATCTGGCGTGTTCCCTGACGGAGTGGTCGCACCACCCCAAGAGGGTTCGGAAAACAGCATAAAGGACGAAAAGAGAATTAAGAGTGAAATGACCAATTTCTTATCCATCAAAATATAGTAACTTACTGATGGGGACTTCGGGCTTATCAAAAATAAATCCGATTACCCCATAAAGTCAAGATATATCGGGATAGATAGAAACATAGGTAATAGTGAAGTAGTAAGGAGGGAGAAAGGCAGATGCGCTGAATTCACAGAAGGTAAAAGTCTATCGGCCAGATTCTTAAATTGTTAACTTGAGAGCGCGATTCATCACTGAGATTCTGTAACAGGGGAGTCGCCTCTATATCTCCCCTTCAATCTCCTTTCTCATTAAAGAGTAGAAACTGATCGCCCTCTTCAGACATCCCTCAGCCTTCTTTTGATCTACCTTTTTCTCTTTCTCAAGCATGTCCCTCTTTTGGGGCAACCATACATTTTCCAGATAGTCCATCTGCTCGTTCAGATTCGGGTCGTCCGCGCAGCTTATGAAGTAGTCGATGATCCCCAACAGTCCAAATTTCAAGCTTACAGAATATGATTTTGTCTCCTCATCCAAATCCAGGCAGATTGTTTTGCTTCTGTTCTGCCGTGCCGTTGCCAGTTTCCCGGCAGAAACGGTCAAAAGTGCATTTACAAAACTGTCCTTGTTCTGGACCCAGTCCGCCAGCCCCTCTACGTAGTCCAGAAGGTCCACCTTTTCGCCTCTAGAGATAACCGAGTAGGCTCGTATCTGCACGTTTCTGAAGAACGCCACGAGTCCAATGTTGGCGTCTATAGTGTCAGCGTCGTACAGTATCCTCTTCTCCAGGGAGGAATATTCTCTCTCCACATCGTCCGGGCTTAATCTACTGGACTTGAGGTGGCCTACGATAATATCTGCTATCTTCTGACAGAACGTTTCGGAGAAATTCCTCATCCTTAATATCTCTTCTGAGATGAAAGCACCAGATACATGATGTATTTCTCCGAACAGCTTGTACTTCTCGTATAGTTGAGTTACAATATTGTTTCCTGTGGGCAGCAGAGGATCGTTCAGCCAGAAACCATCCTCATTTAGAAGCCTGTTTCCGTTTTCATCCATGCTAACAGGACCGTCGTATCTTTTTGTAATATCATGGAGCGTAGCTGCATATTTTAACTGATCTATGTCTCCACCTTCATCCTCACCCAACGATACGCTCAGGTTCCTTACTCTCATCGTATGATTGAGATAATAGTGCCTCCACGAAAATCCCACCCGTTTTTCGTCCCACAGATCGAAAGTGGACTTTATAAGACCTTCTAACTCCTTCAATCTATTGTCTTCCATTCTTTTCTCCTGAAAGTATAGAGCAAAGAGTCTACGGTTGCCTTTCTTTTCCCCGTTTCAAAAGATATTCCCGAATATACGGAAAAGTTCCCAAGGCTGCAACAAAGTTTTCCCGCATCTAAAAGAGTAAAGACAGATGGTATTCACCCACGCGCGATAATCTTGCCCGTTGCACGTAATCAGATGTTGACTGTGGAAGGTCACCTCTTGCCGGGAGAAGATCTCCAACAAGAGGGGGCGGATGGGCTTCTTGGCGTTAGACCACTACGGAGTGGACCAGCTCATTGATAGGGTCAGGTAGTTCCTATTGAGCCATCGCACACCAAACAGAGATATTCGAAGGCTTTGCCCTGGAATTTCCTGGCACCACCTATGTCTGGGGCCAAAGGAGTATTCCACTCGGCTTTTTTCCTTAGTTTTGGGCGATGGACTTGACAAGATCTCACGAATTTGCTATCTTTACAACGATTAGGGGTAAGATCTTGCGCGCCCATGGCTCAATTTGGATAGAGCATCTGACTACGGATCAGAAGGTTGGGGGTTCGAGTCCCTCTGGGCGTGCCAGAAAAAACAACGGGTTACGACAATTAGATCGTAGCCCGTTTTTCGTTGGGTGACATATTGGTGACAGAAAGCGGGCTGGTGACAGCTGAAAAGAGCCTGGTAACTCTTCTATGTACACGTTAGTAACAAATCATAATATTGACGGAATCTATTCCATAGTGGCTTCGGAGGAAAAAAGGCAGTTGATGCAAATACACATCAACGAACTCATCTGGACGTTCGCTGAAGTGAAGCCACGTTGAGCCACCACCTTCAGCGTGGCTCAACATAGGCACTCCGCAGAGCGGAGCTTCAAACCCCATGCTCGGGTGCTACCCCCTACACCCCCGAGATTGTATTCATTCGCACTTACGCGCGGCGGTATTCTGTCATAATTTTTGGTTCTTCTCCAAAAAGTGTAGTTATTGACGGAAGTAGTTTTTTGAGAATTTAATATTGAAAGGCATCTGTCCGTTCCTGTATAGTTTATAGTAGTAAGAACAAACAAATACATGAGGGGGGACAGGATGCCTAGTGACATGAGAGCATAATGGCTTAACCTGCCGAAAGTAAGAGTTAATCGCGTAACGATCCATAGTGACAGCACCGAAATTTATGTGGATCGAGATGCTCTCTTCGACTTTACTTGCTCTGGCTGTGGCCAGACATCCTTCTGGAGTTGGGATTGTCGGCAATTCAGGATTAGGGATCTGTCAGTTTTTGAATTTAAGGCCTACCTGATCATAGATAAATATCGCACCAATTGTCCAATCTGCGGGGTGCAGATTGAAGGACTTGACTTTGTTGATTCTTATTCCCGATGCACTGCCGAACAATGGATTAAGGAAGGCAAATATGCTCTGAACTGGGTCCGGCTATCATGCCAACGTCCCCGATTGTGATCCCCTATTGAATCTATAGGGGAGCGGGGATCAGGTGAGGCTCTGGTAATTTGTTCTGGCCTATAATCTTGGAAACTTTCTGAGGCGGTTGGTTCTTCCAGGGAGAATCAAACGCTGATCTCTTGGCAGCCTCCTTGTGAAATTGATCAAGATTGGCGCGAAGATTGTCAGGCACAGCAGATACATCACGTTTCAGATGGCTGAGGTTGGGATAGACAAGAGGTTATTTGCCGAAATATTATCCCGGATTGAACGATTGCGATGTTACTCTGTTTAAACTGCCACATTTTTTTGTGAGTCGATGGAGAGGTGTCTCCAAGTGGAGGATTTAAACACAAAGAAAGTGATAATTCAGAGGAAAATGCTATTTTGATTGAAAAAAGTACTTGTTGAAAAAATGTAAAAGTGGTAATATTCATTCACAAACAAGATTGTATCGAAATATAATCCCTCATGAAAAGCCTTGTGAAAAACCCTTAGATTCAGAAAGTAGTATAGAACAAGCATTGATAAAGCAGCTCCGATGTATTATATTATGTTATTGATAATATTATATATGGAGGAAACAATGACCCCACAAAAGCAGGAACAGACAAATCCGATGTTTCACTATTTTCAGATGGAGGATTTAGTTCCCGAGGATCATATCCTTCGTCAGATTGATGAGGCAGTTGATTTTTCATTTGTACGAGACGTTGTATCAGATTGTTATTGCCCTGACAATGGCAGACCCGGTATTGATCCTGAATTAGTTGTTCGAATGATCCTTATTGGCTATCTGTATAATTTGAGTGAGAATCGGCTCTGTCAGGAAGTGGGGATGCATGCGGCATATCGGTTGTTTTGTCATCAGACATTTGAGGATGCGGTTCCGGATAGGAGCACGATCAACAAGCTTCGCAATCACAAGTGGGCATCCAGTGGGTTGTCTGAACGGATAATGCGTCAGGTAGTCCAGTGTTGCATAGATGTCGGTGTTGTGAGCGGTAAACACCTTAGTGTCGACGGCACTCAGATACAAGCTGATGCTTCAGTGAAAAGTATTGAGCCGATAGAACCCCCTGTTTCTCTTGATGATTATCTCAAGGGAATCGGTTTTGAAGGTGATAAGACAAAGGGTAGGTCCGGGCATCCTCAGGATAAAGACTTTCATGGTGAAAAGTGGACGAACCAAACACACCGTTCGACTACAGACCCCGACGCGCGCTTATACAGCAAATCGAAGGGCAAAGGGGCTTTTCTCTCGTTTATGGGCCATGATCTGATCGACACAAAAAGCAGAGTAATCCTTGAGACTCAGGGCACGCAGGCGACAGGGACAGCAGAGCCCGAAAGTGCCCTTAAGATGGTAGATGACCTTGAAACATACACCATGCCCAAAGACATTCAGACACTTAGTGCCGATACCGGTTACGGTTCTGGTAATTTTATCGCTGATGTACTTGACCGGGGAATCATACCCCATATTCCTCTGCGAGCCGATGAGAAGATTGAACCGATTCCTACATGGAAAAACAAGACAAATCCAGCACATATTCAGGCCGAACGGGATAGAAAAGTGCGAGAGGCGAAAGCCAGAAATCATGCACGGTCTATCTCATTAACAGCTGACTACAAACTCTCCCGGAGACTCCGTAAACGCAGTGAACATATCTTTGCTGAAGCCAGGCAACAACACGGTATGGGACGAGCCCGTTACAGAGGACCAGCCTCACTGAATGAACAGTTGAATCTTGTTGCAACAGTACAGAATCTCAAGAGGCTTGTATCTTTCATAAGAAGGGGGAAAGCGTCTATGTGTGCCCTGTCTGTCAAAGACAGTGCATCCTGTTCTTCAAACAGCTCCTATTCCTTGCTGACCAGAACTCTGATAAGACTATTTTGCTTATTCCACAGCAAAACGATACGATATGCTACTCTTTGACCCATAATCGGCGCTTCAGACGCTGCCTGGGACATAACTATTTCACAAGGCTTTTAATGTGATATGAAGAATGTCGGTCCAGAGCAAGATTCTTGTGATGGCTTTTGCTATGTCAGCAGAAATTGAGCGGGACCTGATTTCTCAAAGAACCAAAGAAGCCCTGCGCGTCAAGAAAACTATGGGCATTAAAATGGGGAGGCTGAAAGAGCCGGGAAAAAGCAAACTGGATCCCTTCAAGACCGAAATCTAGGCACTTCTGCCCTATGGTTCCACCCAGAGATTCATTGCCCAGCATTACCGTACCACAGAGGGCAACCTGTACAACTGGATGAAGAAACGAGGAATCAAAAGATCTGCGAGAGGAACAGCGAAGATGAACCTGGGAGAGAAGGCGATGCGTGGACAGAGAAAGCGACATGCATCCAAGAACGCAGCCAGACTAGACGCAGTGTCATCATGATCCTATGAGAGTTTACGTGCCTTTGTTGTAATATACCCGACATGAACTGACCACATGATAAACATTACCGCTACGTTTTGGAAGGTTTTATTCTTTCTAACGCCTTTAGATATTGCTCACTAACAACAAGAATCCAATCTCTAATATCCAATACACAATATGTAGCCCTGGTTTGAGGCGAAGCTTCCCTAGACATTAAGTTGAGGTAAGTTCAAGGACCGAGACAATGACACCACCGAAATACATCATGGGCGTCGATGTGGGAGGAACATTCACCGACCTGGTTATCATAGATCAGGATTCGGGAAACGTTTCGATTACTAAAGTGCCTTCCACACCCAGAGAACTTGTGAACGCGGTTGTCACCGCAGTGGAGCGCAGTGGAGTTGAACCCGGCCAGATTGCTGCGTTTGTGCACGGCACGACGTTGGGCACCAACACCGTGATTGAACGCAAGGGCGCCGAAGTCGGCCTGATCACCACAAAAGGGTTCAAGGACATTCTGGAAATTCAGAGAGGTGATCGACAGCACCACTATGACCTGCAATGGGACAAGCCGAAACCGCTGGTGCCACGCTACCTCCGCAGGGACGTACGGGAACGCGTCGACTATCGCGGTCACGTGCTAACGCCGTTGGACGAGGAAAGTGTGCGAACGGTGGCCCAGTTCATGAAAACCGAAAGCGTGGAGGCCATCGCCATCTGCTTGCTCTTCTCCTTCATGTATCCCAACCATGAACAGCGTGTGGCAGAGATCGTGCGGGAAATCTACCCAGAAGCGCCGCTTTCCATTTCGTCCCAGGTCATGCCCGAGTTCCGCGAATACGAGCGGACTAGTACGGCGGTGGTAGATGCCTACATTAAGCCCAAGATGAGTCAATACCTGACTGAGTTAGAGGAGCGTATTGCCGCGTTGGGCGTTCAGTGTACGGTGAGCATTATGCAGTCTAACGGAGGCATCAGCACTGTGGAAGACTGCCGTGAACGCCCGGTCAATACGCTGCTGTCCGGCCCAGCCGGCGGGGTGGTGGCCGGACGTTTCTTCGGCGAGTTGGCGGGCTTCGAGAGCGTCATCACCCTGGATATGGGCGGCACGAGCTGTGATGTTAGCCTGATCTACAAGGGACGTCCCCTGCATTCGACAGAAGGCGAGATCGAGTGGGGGGTGCCAGTGAAGGTGCCCACCCTGGATGTCCTGACCATCGGTGCAGGTGGGGGTAGCATTGCCTGGATGGATCGAGGTGGGCTGTTGAAGGTGGGTCCCCAAAGCGCCGGCGCGGATCCCGGCCCGGTGTGCTACGGGGCGGGCGGTACCGAGCCCACGGTGACCGATGCCAACGTAACGCTTGGGCGTGTTAACCCTGAGTACTTGCTGGGCGGCGCGATGCTGTTAGATGCCGAAGCCGCGCACCGTGTAATCCAGGATAAAGTGGCTAGACCGTTAAACATGGGGCTGGAACAAGCCGCCCAGGGCATCTTGGACATCGCCAACGCCAATATGATCCACCTCTTCCGTCAGATTTCGGTAGAACGCGGCTACGATCCTCGTGATTTTGCGCTAGTAGCCATTGGCGGTGCAGGACCGGTTCATGCTGGTGTGCTGGCGGAAGAGCTCGGTATGCCATTCATCATTGTGCCTCCTTATCCCGGCGTCTTATCAGCGATGGGCCTGATACTGGGCGACATCCACTACGATTTGGTACAGTCGTACGTACGCCCGGCCAGCCTCATCGAGGTAGACATCGTGCGGGATATGTTTGCTCGCATGGAAGGACAGGGCCGGCACTATTTGATCCGCGCGGGATATCAAGGTGAGGTGCGGATTCAGCATGCGGTGGATATGCGGTATGCGCGACAGAACTATGAGATTCAAGTTGCCGTCAAGCCAGACTTTTTCGCGGATGGTGACTTGAGCCATTTGGTCCACGCCTTCGAAGAGGAGTACTCGAAGCTCTACGGCTACTACGTCGCCGATGAGCCGTTCGAAATCGTCAGCTTGCGAGTCTCAGTCATTGGGCAACTCCCCAAGCCCACGGCCCAAGCCCCGCCGGATGGACATCGCACTGTTGCCAAAGCCGTTAAGGCCGAGCGTCCGGTCTACTTCAGAGAGGCAGGTGGAAAGGTAGTCGTCCCGATCCTGGATCGCGAACGGTTGCCGGTGGGGGTTGCTCTCCCCGCGCCATGTGTGATCGAAGAGATAGAATCAACTGTTGTGATTCACTCAGGTCAGGAAGCGTCTGTGGACCGGTACGGCAACATCCTGATTCGTACGCGGGCCGGCAAGACGCGGGAGGGATAACGAAGATGATTCAAGCCACCACCGAGCGATTGGATCCGATCACGTTAGAAGTCATTAGCAGTAGCTTTGTTGCCATTTGCAACGAGATGGGGACCGCCATGATCAAGACGGCCTACTCCCCGATCTTCAGCGAAGGTCGTGATTTCTCCATCGCCATGTTCGACCCGAGCTGTGAAATGGTAGCCCAGGGGGTGGGCTGCCCGGCCCAGCTCGGGGCGCTCCAGTTCACCATGGAGTGGTGTGTCAAGGATATCGGCATTGACAACCTCTATCCGGACGACGTCCTGTTGCACAATGACGTCTATCGTGGTGGCACCCACTTGCCTGAGTTCACCATGATCAAACCTATCTTTGTGGACGATGAACTCTGGTCCCTAACCTCCATCATCGCGCATCATGTGGATATCGGTGGGAAATCCCCAGGCGGCTTCCCCGGCGACGCGACGGATGTCTTTATGGAAGGCTTCCGCCTGCCGCCTGTCAAACTCTTCAATCGAGGCGAACCCGATCTCAACGTCTGGCGTATCTACCTGTCTAACACACGCACCCCACGCAATTCGTACGGTGATATGAACGCCATGTATGCCTCGATGCTCCTCGGCGAGAGACGTCTGTTAGAGCTTTTAGACCGGTACGGCTTAGGGACAGTGCATGCGGTCATGGAGGCTATCAAAGATTACTCGGAACTCCGCATGCGTGAGGAAATTCGCGCCATTCCCGACGGCCTCTATGAGTACGAGGAATACATGGATGACGATGGTGTGTCTGAAGATGGACCGTACACCATTAAAGTCAGTGTTCTAGTCGATGGAGACACGCTGGTGGCTGACTACAGTGGCTCATCGCCCCAGGTCAAGGGTCCTATCAACTGTCCCTTCGGCGTCACAGCTTCAGCCACATACAACGCTATCCTGGAGTTGACGGATCCCACGATTACGACAAATGGGGGCTGTTTCCGGCCTATCAAAATCATTGCGCCGGCCCGCAGCATCACCAATGTGGAATACCCAGGTGCTCAGTATGGCGGCAATACCGAAACCCACAACCGGGTACTGGACGCTGTTATGGGAGCCCTTGCCCAGGCGATCCCTGAACGGGTTACGGGGACCGAAGGGGGCACGTGCGTCAATGTCACATATGGGGGCATTCATCCTGAGACGGGAGAACAGTATGCCAACTACCAGTGGGAGGGCGTCGGTTGGGGAGCACGTGCGACCAAAGATGGTAATTCCGTCTTCGTGCCTCCGGTCGGCAACTCCCGTTTACAGGGCGTTGAAGTTAATGAGACCCGCTTCCCCTGGGTGGTAGAGGAATACTCACTGGCCCGGGGTTCCGGTGGGACTGGGCGCTGGCGAGGTGGTCTGGGGACCGTGCGCATCATGCGCTGTGCCGCCTCGGAGATCGAAGTTAATGGGCTGGCTGACCGCCATCTCATCGCTCCCTGTGGACGCTTCGGAGGTGGGCCGGGAGGCACCAGTGCCTACCTGGTCCAACGCAAAGGTTCGACAGAATGGAAAACATTCCCTGAGGAGTTTGGCAGCAAGTCCGAGTCCAAGTTCGCCAATTGCGTGCTGTACGAAGGGGACCGGATCATGATTGTCTCACCGGGTGGGGGTGGCTATGGCAACCCCACAGAGCGAGACCGAAGCTTGATCCTCGATGACCTGAAGCAACGCTATATCTCCTCCCATACCGCAATCGAGGTATATGGGTTAACGCCAGAAGAGGCAGCAGACGTCTTAAGGGTCAATTCGAAAAGTGATCATAGGGAGGGTATGTAGTTGAAGGTCTATACCGCTATGGAAGAGTACGGCAACCTGGTCTACGAATATCGTCGCTGTTGGTTTTGTGGCAAGATGATCGTAGACCAACCCACGTTGGTGTTGGTAGACGGGACCGAGCGGGAATTCTGTGACACCAGTTGCTCTGAGTTCTACACCTGGTATCAAGAAAAGCGCGCTAAGTATGGTGCTGCCAAAATCTAACGTGAAATGTGGAACGTGAAACGTGATGCGAGTACATCAAAGGGATCTTCACGCATCACGTTTCACGAAGACAGGAGTCTTCCCATGCGATTAGAGGGGAAAACGGCACTCATCACCGGGGCCGGCCGTGGTATGGGCCGCAGCGCGGCTTTGCTCTTTGCACAGGAAGGTACTCGCGTGGTGGTCTGTGACTGCGAGCCAGACTGGGCCGAGGAGACAGTTGCCATGATTCGGGCTGAGGGAGGTGAAGCTGTGGCGGCTGTCGCCGATGTGTCCAAAGCGGCCGAGGTACAGGCGGCTGTGTCTTTGGCGGTGCAGGCGTTTGGCGGGTTGAACATCCTCTACAACAATGCCGGCGTGTGGCTGGAACAAGACGGGCCGGCGCCGGATCTCCCGGAGGATGTTTGGGATCGGATCATCAGCATCAACTTGAAAGGCACCTTCCTGGGCTGCAAGTATGCTATTCCCCACATGGTTGAAGCCGGCGGAGGCTCCATCATCAATGTCACGTCCATCGCAGCATTACGCGCGGGCAAAGATATTTACGATGCATATGCCACCAGCAAAGGCGGCATTATCTCGTTGACCTACACGATGGCCGGCACGTGGGGCCCCAAGAGAATTCGCGTCAACGCCATCTGTCCCGGCGCCATCGACACGCCGATGACGGCCAGCTCGTACGAGGACGCGTGGGTGCGTGACTTCTGGCAGACTCGCACAGCATTGGGGCGCGTGGGACAGCCCCAGGAGGTAGCCCAGACTGCGCTGTGGCTGGCCTCTGACGAGTCATCGTACGTGACGGGAGCGGTGATTCTCGTGGATGGCGGATATATGACCAAATAGAATAAGCTGTGGAGGTCACAACCGATGCGTCTGAAGGACAAGGTTGCTATCGTAACCGGCGGCGGCGTAGGTATTGGCAAGGGCATTGCTGAGCGTTTGGCAGAGGAAGGTGGCAAGGTCGTCATTGCACAGCGGCGCGAGGACAAAGCCCGAGAAACTGCAGACGAGATCGTTGCCAAAGGTGGACAAGCTTTGGGTTTGCAGACCGACGTGACACAGCGGGAGCGGGTGCAGGAGCTCGTTGAAACCACCATTGCATGGGGCGGTGGGCTGGACATCCTGGTCAACAATGCCGGCGTCTCGGGGATGGCCAAGTTCAGTTCTTTCATGGAGATGAGCGAGGAGCTGTGGGACAGGGTGATGTCCGTCAATCTGAAGGGAGTCTTCCTCTGCTCCCAGGCAGCCGCTCGTCATATGATCGAGCAGGGAAGCGGCAAGATCATTAACATCTCGTCCGTGGATGGGCTAATTGGTGAGGAATTTGCTGCCGCTTATTGTGCTTCCAAGGCCGGGGTGATCGGCTTGACAAAAGTCATGGCGCTGGAACTGGCACGCCATGGGATCAACGTCAATTGTATCTCTCCTGGCTTCATTTGGACCGAAACGGTGCAGCCCATCATCGATTTGATGAAGAGCCCCGAGTCCCCTTATACTTATGTGCGTCAGACCCCATTCGGTCCCGGCCAGCCCCGCGACGTGGGTGATGCCGTTGTGTTTCTGGCCTCGGATGAGAGTCAGTTCTTTACTGGCTCAACCATTGTGCTGGACGGTGGTTATCTTACTTACTAAGGGATGTGGAAGAAATAAAATGTTCCATTTCGTTCGGCCTGGATTGCCAAATCCAGCGGGAACCAGATGGGATGATCATTATCTTTCCGAACTTGGTCCAGTTCAAACATTCGTGTCACCAAGGGCAAAGTAGGGGTGCCGACGACATTCGTGTAAAAAGATACTCTAAGGATCGAAGTTAGCGGATCAGATTTCGGTTGATGATGTATTGTCCGTAGAGGATGATGTTGTTCCACTCGATGGGACTGATGTGCCCCAGGAAAGAGATATCCTCTTTTCCGGGTTACAGGAGCTTATGACTCTGGAGATCTCTTTGGCTTGCCAGTAGATAATGCAAGCGAGGATGAGGGTGGGACAGCTGCAGGTGTTGATCTGTTCGTGCAGTTCGCGGGCGTTGATCCGTCCTCTTCTACCGTAGTAGACGTCTCGGGCCAAGGCGTGGAGTTGCTCGACTTTGAGGAGACCTCGTCGGATACGCGCTCGCAGGTGAGGCTCGGACATATAGTTGAGGATGAACTCCGTTTTGAAGATGCGTCGGAGATCACGATTGGCTCGATAGAATCGGTTTTTGGTACTGTAAGCCGCCAATCGTTTCAGGGCAACCGAGGCGGTAGTATGTCCTCTTTCCAAACGATGAGGCGGGTGTCGATAGTGCTGATCCGCTCGGTTCACGAGATGCGTCAACACCCCGTAATCTCGATGTGGATCGATCCGGTAGATCCGCTCTAATAGCAACCATGAATGACGAAATCCCGGCTGGATTCACATTGCGGCATAAACTCCCGCTTCAAGGGCAGGAAGGACACAAAGACGCAATCACCCAGATTGCTTGGTCACCAGACCCACACAGACAGAGGCGCGCTTCAGGCTCCTACGATAGGACCATCCGGATCTGGAATGCTGGGATGGAACAGCAGCCGAAAGTCCTACAAGGCCACACACAATGGGTCACTTGCGTCTCTTTTTCCTCAGACAGTCGCTTCCTTGTCTCCAAGTCCTCCGATAACACAGTTCGGCTCTGGCGCTGTGATATCTGGGAGACAGTAGAAGTCCTCGATGAGGCAACTTTATTTTACTGGTTTCGCAGTCTTGCCTTCCATCCTCATCCGAAGGCCCTGCTGTCCTTGCTACGCTCGGTGTGGAGAACGGGGAGGAGGACAGGATTATCCGTATCTGGGATCTGGACATCGCTGGCCGGCTGGGTATAGACCACGCTCCTGACACTCAGGAGGAAGAAGTCACCGAACTGTTCAAAGAGCAGAAAAGAGGACTATAAGAGATTTGATTATAAATGTTATGACAAGGTCCATATCCCTGGTACTATCCCGATGTATCGAAGCGACCTCATAGTGGTTAATGGAAATGAGGTACAGATCGGAGATTTGCTTTTTGTCCTATTCTTGCGGCGTGTGGTGGAGTTAAAGAAGAAAGAAGGCGGGTGCGTCAATATATACACGCTGGAGTCAGAAGGGGTAATTACTGATGCCTTGAACTATCAGATTTACAGCGATCTCAGGACTCCATTGAAGGGGAGCTTATTGGACAAGAACGGTAAGAAAGTTATCCAGAACGACGGTTCAAAGAACTAGCGCATTTCTACCCATCCCGACTTTATCACCTATAACAAGGAAAAACTTCTTGGTCACCCTGATTAAGGGGTCAGGAAAAACGCTGAGAAACTACCTTGCCCGAATAATTCACAAAAAAAGGCCGTGTATTAATTAAGGGATTGTATTATATTATGTTATGCCGTTTAACTACCTTCGGTGTCATTGCGATCCGAAGGCGAAGCAATCTCGATTCGGTGGTAGATGTAATACTCTCCGCTCTCATAGGAGACCACTATAAAACCTTGAGGTTGCTTCCCCGATAGACTCAATCGGGGACCGCTTTGCTCCTCGCAATGACTCCACCAAGTTTATGAATTAATCGGGGGAAAGCATGTAAACGTCATTTTATCTCAACCTTCTTTCCGCTCAGAGCAGACTCCACAAGAGCGTCCAGCACTTTCATTTCAAGGTAACCGTCCTCTCCGCCTGGGTCAGGCTCCTTATCGGACTGAATACACCCTGTAAAATAGTCGATTTCGTTTTTGAACGGATCGCTCTCCTCGAAGCTCTCTTCCCTGACAGTGTCATCTGTTATGACGTCTATCTTATTCGGTTCGCTACGGCGCCACGGACCGGTGGGAGAACATATCATCCCCTTTTCAGCTACTATCTCGTATCGGTTCTGCCTGCTCATTCCGAAGCTGGAGACGAAGGCAGCTATCTCACCTTCATCGAAGTGGAGTATGCCGCAAAATGTCTCATCTACGTCTGCTTTGAGCGTAGGAGTAACCGATAGGCCCACCACTTCGACCGGTTCCTTCCCCATAAAACGTCGAAAGGTGTTGACACAATAGACCCCGGCGTCCATAAGCGATCCCCCTCCCATCTTTCTTTGCAGGCGGAAGTCGTCGTGTCTTGGAAGATTAGAGGTAAAGGTAGCGTTCATATATTTTATCTTTCCTATCTCTCCCAAACGTACTATCTGAAGCGCCCGCTGATTCATGGGGTCCAACTGCCACATAAAGCCGCTCATAAGTTTGACACTATTTTTTCGGCAGGCTTCCTTCATTTCGAGGGCTTCCTTTTGGTTCATAGCAAACGGCTTTTCGCAAAGGACGTGTATTCCCCTTTGTACAGCCTTGAGGGTGTATTCTTTGTGCATATTGTTGGGCAATGGAATATAGAGGGCATCTATGACACCAGAGTCCAAAAGCTCCTCGTAGCTTCCGTAGAACCTCTCCGCCCCGAATTTCTCGCCCTCAGCTTCGGCCTTGGATCTGTCACGGCTGGCGATGGCGGCTAGGCTACCTGTTTCGGACCTTGTTAATGCCGGAAGAAAAGAATTCAGAGCGATGCGGGCGCATCCCAACACACCCCACCTGATTTTATCTTTCGCCATATCGAGTCCTCCTGTTCGAAATTCCACAATGAGCAGCAATAGTTAGGAGAAGCTTTATCCGAGATTCCCCATAACACATTTTATGAGGGATTATATTTCGATACAATCTTGTTTGAGAATGAATATTACCACTTTTACATTTTTAAGCAAGTACTTTTTTCAATCAAAATAGCATTTTCCTCTGAATCATCACTTTCTTTGTGTTTAAATCCTCCAATTAGAGACACCTCTCCATCTACTCACAAAAAATAGTCTTATTTATTGTCATATCAAATGTTCTGGCAACTTCAACAACCATTCTTCGGGTCTAATATGGGCGATGGGGAGAATAACTGACTGGATTTCTTCTGCGACAAGGAGAAATTCTTCGGACACGAAAAACTACACATTATGAAGTGCCAGAGAGTCTGACGTAATGAAAGGAAAAGCGTTAGGCGGGGATTTGTACTGGGATAGTCTCAGGAAGAAGACAGATTGTGGTGTGACCTTTGGCTACTCGTTTCATTTCTAATTTCGACTCATCCCACAAAAGTACGCTTTGGGATACCTGGCGGGACGTGGCAAATTAAATTCCGAAAGCGAGGAAGGTGGTCTTGCTGAGATAAGCTCCTCATTCTAATTTCACAAGTGCTCACAGAGTACCGAACACATAGCCCGTCAGGAATGGCGGGCTTTTTCTATGGTAATTTCTTTATTGACATTTATCGATATATCGAGTATCTTGATCAATCAAGTCCCTGTGCGATGAAAGTGCGTCGTTTACAAGGAGGAATTGTATATGAGATAGCGCCTTGGAGTATCCTTGATCCCCGATAGATTCAAGCGGGGAGGGATATCTCAGGCGTTTTTCTGTTTGTACAGGACCTTGGAAAGAGTAAACTGTTCAAAACACTGAACTCCGAAGGACTCTGTTCTTTCTTTAAAGGAGGTCGAGCTATGTATAGCTTCTCAAGAATCGTCCTGCCGCTCACAGCTATTCTGATTGCGCTTTCAACTGCTTTCCCTTGTTCTGCTCAACAGCCGGTCATCAGTGCCCGTCCCTTGGGCATGGGAGAGGCCTTCCTGGCGATAGCTGACGATGGCAACGCCCTGTTCTGGAATCCCGCAGGATTGCCCTCTTTGGGGCACCATGAGATTGTCAGCGGCTACACCGATCTGTTCGGAATCGGTATAAAAAACAACATAATAGGATACGTCTTCCCTATGGCGAACAACTATGCCCTTGGGTTTGACTGGGCACATTTAAGCTTTGAGGATCCTGAACTGGGTTTTAAGGAGGACAACTTCAAGTTATCCTACGGGCATAGAGTCTGGAAGGAACTTTCCTTTGGATCTGCTTTAAGATATATCACCACAGATGTGATCCTGGACTCAAACTCGTTGGGGAAAGGTTCGGGGTGGGGGTTGGATATGAGTTTTCTGTATGTCCCTGTCAAGTGGCTGAGATTGGGGATGGTGGTCCGGGATGTGACAGATACGGAAGTGCAGTATGACGACGGAGGATCGAGGGTAATTGATCCAAGATCGTTCCAGTTCGGGACGGCTTATCGGCCTATGGAGGATCTGACTGTGGCTCTGGATGTGGATGATCAACTCCATTTCGGCGGGGAGTATTGGCTCAGCGATAATATGTTGGGACTGAGAGGCGGCCTGCAGAAGGATCTGGATACCTCGGAGCCGATGACGTATTCTGGCGGAGCGAGCGTCCGCTATAAGCTGTTCCAGTTCGACTACGCCTATGTCATACCGCCGACGTTGCCCTCCAGCCATCGCTTCTCCCTGTCCCTCTCCTTCAACTTGTATCCTTCGATGGTGCGGATCACAGAGACAAAGATCAATAACCTGTTCCCGGCGTTCCACTAGCGCTATGGTGTGCATCCATTGGGGAATGTGAAATTGGTCAACAGGGACGATAAACCCTATCAGACTATGGTGAGCTTCTATATCCCCAAGCTGATGGATGCCCCTACCGAACAGCAGGTTATTATCCGGCCGAAGGAGACGAAGGAGGTTGGGGTTAAAGGGGTCTTTTCCAGTTCCATCACCAATTTGACCGAGGATATACTGACGCAGGCGGAAGTCAGGGTCTCCTATACGACAGAGCGCAGGACGAGGTCGGACAGGGAGTCGGCCAGTTTCTATGTCTACAGTCGCAATGCGACTACCTGGGACGATGTGGGGAAGGCGGCGGCCTTTATCACATCCAATGACCCAATCATAGGCGAATTTGCCCGGCCGACGTTGGTGGCGCATGAGGAGGAGATCAAGGGCCTGGGGCGTGGCAGTCGGAATTTGATAAGGGCAATGGTGCTGTTCGATGTGGTGCACCAATATGGGGTGCGCTACATCGCCGATTCCAACAATCCCTACTCCCGAATATCTGCGGACAAATCTGCGGTGGACAACATTCAGTATCCTGTCGAGGTGCTGAGGAAGAAATCTGGAGACTGCGACGATCTCACAGCGCTCTACTGCGCTCTTTTAGAGAATGTGGGTATTCCCACAGCGTTGGTGGATGCCCCCGGACACATCTATATGATGTTCGACAGCGGTGTTCCCATCCAGAAGGCCTACAGCCTTCCGATAGGCGAGAAGCTCTATGTGGTTCGGGACGGCAGGATTTGGATTCCTGTGGAGATCACTTTGTTCGGGAAGTCTTTCACCGAGGCCTGGCGGTCCGGGGCGGGGGAGTCTGCGAGTCTTTTAGAGGAGGACATGCTCAGGGTCGTGGACACCTCGGATGTGTGGCAGGAGTATGAGCCTTCCCCTCCTAAATTTGAGGGGGAGATTGCCTTTCCAACCAAGGAGGATATAAAGGGAACTTTCTCCACGGATCGGTCAGGTTTCAAGGAGATGATGGACGCCTTTATAGAGCGCACCCACCTTGGGCCTCTGGGTGAGAATCCAGAAGATTTTGATCTGCGGTTCAAGCTTGCCCGGGTCTACACAGCGATCCGTGAGTACGACCGTTCTATTTCCCAATATCAACATCTTTTAGAGACAGATGCGGATCCTGCTCAGGTATATAACAATATGGGGATAGCCTACCTTTTGAAAGGGGAAGTAAAGAAGGCAGCTCAAGACTTCAAGCGGGCTGTGGACTTGGATCCGACTGATGAGGGGATCAAGGGCAACTTTGAGTTGGCAATGTCCTTTTTGGAGGGAGAAGAGCGGATAGCGTTTGCAAGAGAGATCGGAGTAGCCGTGCCTGAGGGGGTGAAGGCCGCCGAGTTTGAGGTGGATGAGGAAAGCTTCTACTGGAGGGAATAGGGATCGCTGATCTACCCCGACGAAAGGAGCAAGAGATGCACAGGGATATTTGTAGGATAGCTCTAACGGCGGCTATCGCCGTTGTCCTCTACGCCACACCTGCAGGGGCGGGAAAGTGGAGGACATACACTAAAGCAGATGGTCTGGCGAGCAACAATGTCTTTGCGAGCTTGGAGGACAGAGAGGGCAACCTGTGGTTTGGAACTTCGAGAGGTGTGAGCCGCTATGATTGGATGTGGACAACCTACACCAAAGCAGATGGGCTGGGGGGCAACTCGGTCCGTTCGATCTTAGAGGATAGTGAGGGTAACTTGTGGTTTGGCACTGAGAATGGAGCTGTGAGCCGCTATGATAGCATGAAATGGACGACCTTCACCTCAGAAGATGGTCTACCATTCAGACCGATAATTACGAGCTTGGAGGACAGAGAGGGCAACCTGTGGTTTGGATTAGCATTCGGTGGGGGCTTGACCCGTTATGATGGGGAAAGGTGGACGACCTACACCAAAGCAGATGGGCTGGCGGGTCCCACCGTGTTGGCGATCTTGGAAGATAGTGAGGGCAACCTGTGGCTTGGAACTGTGTTTAGAGGCGTGAGCCGCTATGATGGGACATGGACGACCTACACCACAGAAGATGGCCTGGCGAACAACTCGGTCGAGGCGATCTTGGAGGATACGGAAGGCAACCTGTGGTTTGGTACTTTTGAGGGCGTGAGCCGCTATGATGGGGAAAGGTGGACGACCTATACCACAGCAGATGGCCTGGCACACAACTGGGTCGACACAATTTTTGAGGATAGTAAGAGCAATCTGTGGTTTGGAACTGGGGCGGGAGGTGTGAGCCGCCATGATGGGGAAAGATGGACGACATACACCACAGAAGATGGCCTGGCGGAGAACTGGGTCAATACGATCTCTGAGGATAGTCAGGGCAATCTGTGGTTTGGCACTGAGAATGGAGGTGTGAGCCGCTATGATGAGACATGGACGACCTTCACTACAACAGATGGCCTGGCGAGCAACTATGTCAATGCGATCTCAGAGGATAGAGAAGGCAACTTGTGGTTTGGAACTCCTGGGGGCGTGAGCCGCTATGATGAGAGGTGGAAGACCTTCACCACAACAGATGGCCTGGCGAGCAACTCGGTCTGGGCAATGTTGGAAGACAGTGAAGGCAACTTGTGGTTTGGAACTTTTAAGGGCGTGAGCCGCTATGATGGGGAAATGTGGACAACCTTCACCACAGCTGATGGCCTGGCAGACAACTATGTCATTGCGATTTTGGAGGATAGAGAGGGCAACTTGTGGTTTGGAACTCGACGAGGCGTAAGCCGCTATGATGGGGAAGGATGGACAACCTACGATATGGGAGATGGTCTGGTGAACGATTGGGTCCATGCGATCTTGGAAGATAGAGAGGGGAACCTGTGGTTTGGTACTGGATCAGCTGGACCAGATCCATCACTTCCACCTGACGGGGGCATAAGCCGCTATGATGGAGAGACGTGGACGACTTACACCATAGAAGATGGCCTGGCAAACGATTTCGTCAATGTGATCTTGGAGGATAGTGAGGGCGACCTGTGGTTTGGTACTAACGGTGGAGGGGTAACCAGATACAAAGCTGACAGGACACCGCCAAACACATACATTCTCTCTGGGCCGGAAGGAATAATCGGCCTCGCACAGGCCTTCTTCAAATATAGAGGTGGAGACAGATATTCGCCAGATGCAGATATGCAATATGCGTATGCCACCAAGAGTAATCGGGACAGGCCCACTGAAGACGATTGGTCGAGCTTTACAGACTTCACCTCCCTCCTTACAGATCCCCTTCCCAACGGCTCCTACACATTCTACGTACGGACAATGGACGAAGCGGGAAACATCGATCATACTCCCGCCGAAAAAACGTTCACCGTGGATTTAACTGCCCCGACGGTGCTGATTACTTCTCCATCGAACGACGAGATCATTCATGGAGAGATGAGCATCAAGGGCTCGGCCTTCGACAACTCTGATATTCCCGATTTTGAGAGCTATACGTTGGAATACGGGAGTGGGTCGGACCAGGACAATATCCCAGAATGGCGCAGTATAAGGGATAACGCGGTGAAGCCTGTCGTAAACGACCTCTTAGGTGTGTGGGACACCGAAGGGCTATTCGGCACCTATGTCCTCAGGCTTGGAGCTATAGACGGCTTCGATCATCGGAGCAAGTATGCCATCACCGTCCACGTGGTTGCGGCAGCCGTTGAGGTAGATCACAGTAGTGGAGGACATATCACCGATTCTGCGAGCAAGGTGGATCTCTACATTCCCCCCAACGGTATTCCCAAGAGTACGCAGGTGACGATCACTCCCGTTGCGATTGAGGGTGTGGCAAAGCCTTCTGCTCTGAATTTGCGGCTTATTGGTATGGCATACGACATCGAGCCGAGTGATCTTATACTCCTGAAACCTGCAACCTTTACGATATTCCTCAGTGAAGATGACATACAGGTTGTGCCCGATCTTGGGAAGCTGGCAATCTTTACCCGGTCATCTGCGGACAGTTCCTGGGAAAGAGTCGGCGGCACAGTAGATGAGGGGACGAGGAAGATCACAGTAGCTCTGACCCGCTTTGGGAGCTTTGCAGTGATGGAGGATCTCTCTGAGGAAGAAGGAGAGCCTTCCATTTCGGATGTGAACTGTCAGCCAAGAGTCTTCTCCCCGGAGGGAGGCGGCTACGACACCAAGACCACTATATCCTTTAATCTTGGGAAAAGGTCACAGGTTACAGTGAAGCTTTACGATGTGTCGGGACGGTTCAAGAGAAAGTTAGTCGAGGATAGGACGATGAATCGTGGGAGCAATGCGGTGATATGGGACGGGAGAGATCATGAGGGGAAGGTAGTAGTCAATGGACTGTATGTGGTGGCGGTGGAAGCTGGTAGGGAAGTGGAGACTAAGACGGTGGTGGTATTGAATAAATGATTTCAGGACAAGCTACACTTAAGGAACGAGGCCACAGGCACTTGCTTTGTAGGATAGCTCTAACGGCGGTCATCGCTGTTATCCTCTACGCCACACCTGCAAGGGCGGGAAAGTGGACACCCTTTACTGTAGAAGATGGCCTGGCGGGCAACTCGGTCAGTGCGATCTTAGAGGATAGAGAGGGCGACCTGTGATTTGGAACTGAAGGGGGTGTGAGCCGCTATGATGGGACGTGGAGGACCTATACCACAGCAGATGGCCTGGCAGACAACTCGGTCAGTTCGATCTTGGAGGACAAGGAAGGCAATTTATGGTTTGGAACTTTGGGTGGAGGCGTGAGCCGGTACGACGGGGAAAGGTGGATGACCTTTACCACCGGAGATGGTCTGGTGGACAACTGGGTCATGGCGGTGTTGGAGGATAGGAAGGGCAACCTGTGGTTTGGAAATAGTGGAGATGTGAGCCGCTATGATGGGGAAAAATGGATGGAGTACTACACTACCGAAGATGGCCCAGGCATCTTTGTCAGTGCGATCTTAGAGGATAGAGAGGGCAACCTGTGGTTTGGAAGTTTAGGGGGCGTGAGCCGCTATGATGGGGAAAGGTGGAAGACCTTTACCACAGAAGATGGCCTGGCGAACGACTTTGTCAATGCGATCCTTGAGGATAGTAAGGGCAACTTGTGGTTTGGTACTGGTGGAGGCTTGAGCAGCTATGATGGGGAGAGATGGACGAACTACACTATAGCAGGTGACCAGGCGGGCAACTCGGTCGAGGCGATCTTGGAAGACCGGAATGGTAACCTGTGGTTTGGAACTGTAGGAGGCGCAATTCGCCTGGACGGGGAAAGGTTGACGACCTTCACCACCGAAGATGGCCTGGCGCACAACACTGTCAGTTCGATCTTAGAGGATAGTGAGGGCAACTTGTGGTTTGCAACTAATGGGGGCGTGAGCCGCTATGATGGGACATGGACGATCTATACCACAGAAGATGGCTTGGCAGATAACGTGGTCTTGACGATCTTGGAGGATAGAGAGGGAAACTTGTGGTTTGGAACTAGTGAAGGCGTGAACCGCTATGATGGGGAAAGGTGGACGACCTTCACCACCGAAGATGGCTTGGCACACAACTGGGTCGCGGTGATCTTTGAGGACAGGGAAGGCAATCTGTGGTTTGGAACTGTATTTGGAGGCGTGAGCCGCTATGATGGGGAGAGATGGACGAACTACACTACAGAAGATGGCCTGGCGAACAACTCGGTCGAGGCGATCTTTGAGGATAGTGAGGGCGATCTGTGGTTTGGAACTATAAGAGTCATAATAAGTGAAGTAGACGTAACAGTTGAGGGAGGAGGCGTGAGCCGCTATGATGGGGAAATGTGGACAACCTACACCACAGAAGATGGCTTGGCAAACGACTGGGTCGATTTGATCTTTGAGGATACTGAGGGCAACATGTGGTTTGGAACTGAAAATGAGGGAGGTGTGAGCCGCTATGATGGGGAGAGATGGAAGACCTACACTACAGAAGATGGCCTGGCAGGCAACCAGGTCTATACCATCTTTGAGGACAGTGATGGCAACCTGTGGCTTGGAACTGTGTTTAGAGGCGTGAGCCGCTATGATGAGACATGGACGACCTACACCACAGAAGATGGCCTGGCGAACAACTCGGTCGAGGCGATCTTGGAGGATACGGAAGGCAACCTGTGGTTTGGTACTTTTGAGGGCGTGAGCCGCTATGATGGGGAAAGGTGGACGACCTATACCACAGCAGATGGCCTGGCACACAACTGGGTCTTGACAATCTTTGAGGATAGTGAGGGCAACCTGTGGTTTGGGACTTATGCGGGCGGTGTGAGCCGCTATGATGGGGAGAAGTGGACGACCTACACTACAGAAGATGGCCTGGCACACAACTGGGTCGAGGCGATCTTGGAGGATAGGGAAGGCAACATGTGGTTTTTGAATGGTGGATTTGTCGGTAGAGGGATAACCAGATACAGAGGTGACAGGATACCACCAAATACATTTATATTCGATGGGCCAGAAGGAACAATCGGTATCCCACAAGCTTTCTTCCAATATAGTGGAGGAGATAGGTATTCACCAGAGGCAGACGTGCAATATGCGTATGTCATCGACCCCAGTGAAGCCGATTGGTCGGACTTTACGGATCTTACCTCCCTCCTTACAGATCCCTTTCCCAACGGTACCTACACATTCTACGTACGGGCAATTGACAAAGCTGGAAATATTGATCTCACTCCTGCCAAAAGGACCTTCACTGTGGATTTAACCCCGCCGACGGTGCTGATCAGTTCCCCATCGAACAACGAGATCATTCAAGGAGAGGTGAGCATCGAGGGCTCGGCCTTCGACAACTCCGATATTCCCGATTTTGGGAGCTATACGTTGGAATACGGGAGTGGGTCGGATGAGGACAAGATATCAGAATGGCGCAGTGTAAGGGATCGAACTACGAAGCCTGTTGTAAACGATCTCTTAGGCGTGTGGGACACCGAAGGGCTATTCGGCACCTATGTTCTCAGGCTGAGAGCTGTGGACGGCTTTGATCATCGTAGCAAGTATGCCATCACTGTCCAAGTGGACAACATCCCTCCCACAGCTCATATCACCAGTCCATCTCCAAACACCACCTATTCGGGGACCCTATCGATCCACGGGACGGTGGAGGACGAGAACCTCCGGGGCTACACTCTGCAATATGCCCGCACGTCGCAGGACACTGTGTGGAAGGACATCAAATCAGATACCACTTCTGGGATAGAGGAGGGTCTCTTGGCCAGCTGGGATTCCTCCAACGAGACGGGAAAGATCACCCTGAGATTGGAGGCGACGGACTTTGCGGGCAACGTTAGCACTCCTTCCGATGTGATCCTGAACCTGGACAACTCAGGTGCCTTGCCCCAATCTCAGATTACCTTCCCCAGTCCCGGTGAGGTCGTATCGGGCCTTGTGACCATCCGTGGGAAAGCCACTGATGACAACTTCCAAAGATACACCCTCCTGTCCATAAGCGCAGATGGAGATACCACGATGATCAAGACCTCAGACATCCAGGTGGAGGAGATATTGGGGCTTTGGGGCACTGATCTCTATCCTGAGGGAGCATACACACTTCTGCTGACAACGGCCAACCGGGACGGATATGCCCGTTCCAGCGAAGTCCAGGTAACCGTGGACAACACGTCCCCCGTAGCTTCCATCACATTTCCATCGGGGGAAACCTCTGTAAGCGGGAGCATCCAGATCACCGGCACCGTCCTAGACAACCACCTCAAATTCTACAAGATCGAATTCGGTCCGGGTGCCGATCCAGATTCCAGCCAGATGGCACAGCTTGGCGCTGAGAGGAAGGAGCAGGTGGAGGAGGGTCCCTTGGGGACGTGGAACACCCTGGAGTTCAACGGTCTCTATTCTTTGATATTGACCGCTGTGGACAAAGCAGGATTGGAGACGGTGGACAAGAGGGTGATCCAGTTGGAGAATATACCGATTGACCGGGCGTTGGGAGGATTCAAGGAAGTGCGGAATGTGAGGCTTTATCTTCCCCCCAATGCGACCTCGAAGGATGTGGTCATCGGGGTTCGATTCCTGAGGGAGAGTGAGCTATCTCCTTTTGATGATTCGTATCTCAGGTTGATAGGGGAGGCCTTCGAGATCGAATCGGCTCCGGAAGCGGCCTTATCCAAGCCTGCAGCGCTGTCAGTGTTCTATTTAAATGATGAGGTGATGGATGTATCCGAAGACAGGTTGACACTATTTGGATGGACAGAGTCTGGCAACTGGCGGAGGATAGGGGGCACAGTTGAAAAGGAGAAGAACCAGATCACGACGGTCCTGGCACGTTTTGGGAGATTTGCAGTGATGGAGGATCTTTCTGCGGAAGAAGGGAGTCTCTCCATCTCGGATGTGAACTGTCAGCCGAGAGTCTTCTCCCCAGAGGGAGACGGCTTCGATACCAAGACCACAATATCCTTTAATCTTGGGAAAAGGTCGGAGGTTACAGTGAAGGTCTACGATGTTTCGGGACGATTCAAGAGGAAGTTGGTTGAGGACAGGATGATGAATCGTGGGAGCAATGCGGTGATATGGGATGGGAGGGATCATGAGGGGAAGATAGTAGTCAATGGACTGTATGTGGTGGCGGTGGAAGCTGGTAGGGAAGTTGAGACTAACACGGTGGTGGTATTGAATAAGTGATTTCGGGATAAGCATACTCAAGTGACAAGGAACAGCACCAATAGAACATCGGGGACAAGAGCATCAATGTTCCCCTTGCGTTTTCTCCCAGATATGGTTACCTTATGGATAGCTTGTCCCTGGGCGTACACCCCAAACCCCCATAAATAAAGGGCAAAACCCCTCCTGTGGTCCTATGATACTATCTCATTAAGACCTGCTTCCTTGTCTGCACAAATCCATCTGTCTCCATCCGATACAGATAGACTCCGCTTTTTTCTCAGAGAATGGCTGGTCAATAAACGACTGTAAAACTATCCTGTCCTTCCGAAGTTATCCAGAAAGATCACAAAGTCCGACAAACCGATCTCTCCGTTACCATCCAAATCATATGCAGAATCCCAATTATCCGAACCAGTCGTTGTCCCGAACACAGCCAGAAAAAGGACAAAATCGGAAAGATCTACTTCATTGTCTCCGTTGAAATCTCCTACAAAGCTAAAAGTAAATCCGTTAAAAAGCGTGCCTTTCTGACCATCGGGGTTTATGACTGCTACATCTACTATATCAGCGGCATGAGCTGGAGTTGTAGCTGTAATAGAATTGGAGGACAATACAACTACATCTGTGGCTGTGCTGTCTCCAAAAGTAACAGTTGCTCTACTTTGGAACCTACTCCCTACTAGCGTCACGGACGCACCTCCCAATGCCGGACCAGAAGAAGGATTAACAGAGGTCACAACAGGAGATAGAAGTGGAATACTTAAACTTCCGTTATTTGCAACATCTATAGATGCAAACCTATTAATTGTTTCCCCATCCCCCACAGAAAGACCCGAGGCACCTACATCTATAGTAAGTGGGCTGATATCCCCCGGATTACCTACCACATTCAGATCAAACTCAGCGACCGCTGCAAGGTTAGGAAGTTCTAAATCAGCAAATCCCACTGCATTACCGTTATTCTGAAGACTGATAATATTTATCCTAGTCTCAGGAACGTTTGTAGAGAAATTGCCAAAAGTCGGCGACAATATCCTGATACCTGGGACGATAATAGTCCCCGGATCCACTTTAACAACACATGTATCAATATCAATTTTGATATCCATTCCAGCCAGACCCAAGTCAGCCTCTGGCTGTAGCTCCATAAACACCTGCACAGTCACCTTCTCCCCCGGATTGCCAGTAACATCCTCAACCATTACCGTTATAGGAGCCCCAGAGGAATTGGTCCACGAAAAGACTAGAAGGAGGACACATACAAGAAGCAGTTTTCGGTTCTTCATAATTCTTCTACTTTTAACCTAACAAGGAATTAACCTCTTTAGTATGGCAATATTCGCACCTCTTTTTTATGCCTACCCCTGCTAATTGTAGGACAGACGTTTGGAGTCCTATTTCAGAAATAACGTCTTCTTTGTAGCCACGAACTTCCCCGCAGCAATCCTGTAGAAATACACACCCGTTCCTACAAGTCTCCCCTGATCATCCGTACCGTGCCATACAACCGAGTAGAAACCTGGATTCATCTTATCATCAACAAGAACCTTTATCTGTTGCCCAATGGCATTATATATGCTCAGCTTCACGGGCACTGTCCCGGAACCTGCAGGAATCCGAAAATCGATGGCAGTTTCAGCGTTAAAGGGATTGGGATAGTTCTGACTCAAAGATGCTTCCCTGGGCAATAGCGCAAACCGTTCATTTGCGGGACGCAGGTCTATCGCTCTTATAGCATCTGAGATCACTGCTCTGGTGACCGTGAAGCCTGCCTCGTTAGGTTTGCCTATAATCTCAAACTCTATCTCGACCAGTGAACCATCACCTTCAAAGGGTGTAGCACCGGCCATAAGCACATTTATTTGACCCTCATTATTCAGATTAGATACCAACAGATGATTACTGTTATCTTCAATCGCCCTTACCTCTTTCACATCTATAACCCCAACGGGATATTTAATCCCTAAGTCAATCCCAAAGAGGCTATCTGGTCGATTAACTGATAGCTGGACAGTCCGCGTATTGTCGTGCTTATGCTCCAGACCTTCCAAAGAGATCCTGATGTTAGACGGTTCAGGTTCCACGGCCTTAGCAGCAGGAGGAAGGACATCTTGAAAGTCGCCATCTACATCACCTACAAGTATACTGATGAAATCCTGGCCGGTCTGATCGGCGCTCAGATTGAGATACTCTTTGCTTGGGGGATCAAACCTCCAAAAGCCCGAAGGGAACGGTAGAGATCGCACACCTCCCAATTTCTGGAGAATGACAGAAGGATCGTTAATAGTAGGAATAAGGTCACCATCAACGTCAGCCGCAAGTGTATCTTGACGGTTGAATGATCTTTTGCCACCCAAGAACTGGAGAACAAACACCGCATCATTAATAGTTATACCACCGTTACAGCCCCTTCTGTCTCAGCCCTCGATGGCGTAGCGCGGTAATCCTTTCCGGCAGTAACCAGAAGTAACTCGTGGGACCCATCAGCAAGAGTCGTATCCGAGTCAACAAAAGTTTCACCAGGCAGTTCAACGATACTAATTACTATATCAGGTACGGTCTTAGTAGGATCTGAGAAGTATTTTACAGAACCAGAGATATTAAACTTTGCGATCTCTCCGACACCCGCCAAATCCACAAACACAGTATCTTCAACAGCATTAGGATCATTGCTCGGAATCGTCAAGACCGCAGGGAAGACCCCCCCGCTCTGAGGCTGGAACGTTACGACCAGAGTAACGCTGTCACCAGGAGTAATTACCGAGTTGGAAACACTGGAAAGAGTTGGATTGAAAGCGTAATTGACAGAATCGTCCACCGCCAATGTCCCAAAGGTCAGATTCGCATCCCCTAAGTTCCTGATCACCAATAGACTGTCAGAAGAACTCCCGGTCTTCACAGAATCAAAATTGATAGCAAGAGGAGACACATTGATGTCTGGTGCAATCCCTACACCGCTCAAGGATACAAATACCGTATCCTCAACAGCGTCAGGATCGTTGCTCGGAATGATCAACGTGGCACTCTTGAGCCCCGAAGCGCCTGGACTGAACTTCACAATTAGCGTATCGCTATCACCAGGAGCAATAACCGAACCCGAAACATTGGCAAGAATGGGACTAAAGGTGAAAGCAAGCGGATTAGGGCCAGTCTTGGACAGAGTGCTCAAAACCAAAGTGTCATTACCGGTATTTGAAATGACCAGCATAGTATCTTTCAACCCTCCTACCAGAACAGAATCAAAATCGATAGCGACGGGAGATACATTGATGTCAGGTACGACAGGAATAAAAGTAAATCCACCAAAGAGTGTGTCTGCCTGTCCGTCGGGATTTGTGACTATCACCTGCACAGTGCCAGCAGGATGAGTAGGAGTCTTGGCAGTTATGATACTATCAGACACTGCGACTACATTTGTAGCTGAGCCATCTCCGAGAGTAACAGTTGCACCACTTTGGAACCTACTCCCCACTATCGTCACAGACGTACCTCCCAATTCCGTTCCAGAAGTAGGGTTAACAGCTGTCACACGAGGATCAGAAAGAAAAGTAAATTTGCCAGAAAGTGTGCCTGAAAGACCATTCAGATTTGTGACTAAAACGTCCACGGCGCCAGCAGGATGATCGGGAATCACAGCGGCAATAGCATTGGAGGACAATACAACTACACTTGTGGCTGTGCTATCACCAAACGTAACAGTCGCTCCGTTCTGGAAATTACTCCCTGCTATCGTCACAGACGTACCGCCCAATTCCGCGCCTGAAGTGGGACTAATAGCTGTCACTCGAGGATGAGAAAGAAAAGTAAATCCACCAGAAAGTGTGTCTGAAAGACCATTAGCATTTGTGACTATCACATCAACAGTGTCAGCAGGATGTGCAGGAGTCTTAGCAGTAATGGTGCCCAGAAGTCCTACAGATACATTTGTGGCGGCACTATCTCCGAAAGTAACAGTTGCTCCACTTTGGAAACTCTTCCCTGATATTGTCATAAATGTCCGGCCTAATTGTGTGCCTGAAGTGGGCCTAACAGCTATCACGAGAGGGTGAGCAATAAACTCAAATCCATTCTTGAGTGTGTCTGAAAGACCACTAAGATTTGCTACTATCACATCTACTTTACCAGCAGGATGATCGGGAGTCACAGCGGCAATAGCATTGGAGGACAATACAACTACACCTGTGGCGGCACTATCTCCAAAAGCAACGCTCGCCCCACTTTGGAAACCACTCCCTACTATCGTCACAGACGTACCGCCCAATTCCGTTCTAGCAGAAGGATTAACAGCTATCACGAGAGGGTGAGCAATAAACTCAAATCCATTCTTAAGTGTGTCTGAAAGACCACTAGGATTTGCGACTATCGCATCTACTTTACCAGCAGAATAATCGGGAGTCACAGCGGCAATAGCATTGGAGGACAATACAATTACACTTGTGGCTGAGCTATCCCCAAAAGTAACAGTCGCTCCACTTTGGAAATTGCTCCCTACTATCGTCACAGACGTACCGCCTAATTGTGTGCCAGAAGAAGGATTAACAGCTGTCACACGAGGATGAGCAATAAACGCAAATCCATTCTTAAGTGTATCTGAAAGACCATTAGGATTTGTGACTATCACGTCCAGAGCGCCAGCAGAATGAGAGGGAGTCAGAGCGGCAAGAGCATTGGAGGACAATACAACTACACCTGTGGCTGAGCTATCACCAAAAGTAACAGTTGCTCCGCTCTGGAAATTACTCCCTGCTATCGTCACAGACGTACCGCCTAATTCCGTTCCAGAGGTAGGATTAACAACTGTCACAACAGGATGAGCAATAAACTCAAATTCATTCTTAAGTGTGTCTGAAAGGCCATTGGTATTTGTGACTATTACATCTACAGTGCCGACAGGATGAGCGGGAGTTGTAGCAGTAATAGTATTGGAGGAGACTACGACTACATTTGTGGCTGAGCTATCACCAAAAGTAACAGTTGCTCCGCTCTGGAAATTACTCCCTGCTATCGTCACAGACGTACCGCCCAGTTCCGTGCCAGATGTAGGATTAATGGCTGTCACACGAGGATGAGAAAGAAAAGCAAATCCATTCTTGAGTGTGTCTGAAAGGCCATTAGCATTTGTGACTACCACATCCACGATAGCTACAGGGTGTGAGGGAGTCGTAAGAGTGATGATGTCGGAGGAGACCACGACTACATCTGTAGCTGTGCTATCTCCAAAAGTAACAGTCGCTCCACTTTGGAAACTGATCCCTGCTATCGTCACAGATGTTGCGCCTAATTGTGTGCCTGAACTGGGACTAATAGATGTCGCACGAGGATGAGCAATAAACTCAAAACCATTCTTAAGTGTGTCTGAAAGACCATTGGTATTTGTGACTATCACGTCCCCAATACCTGCAGGATGTGAGGGAGTCGTAGCAGTAATAGTATTAGAGGAGACTACTACCACAGATGTGGCGGTACTATCTCCAAAAGTAACAGTCGCTCCACTCTGGAAATTGCTCCCTGTTATCGTCACAGATGTTGCGCCTAATTGTGTGCCTGAACTGGGACTAATAGATGTCGCACGAGGATGAGCAATAAACTCAAAACCATTCTTAAGTGTGTCTGAAAGACCATTGGTATTTGTGACTATCACGTCCCCAATACCTGCAGGATGTGAGGGAGTCGTAGCAGTAATAGTATTAGAGGAGACTACTACCACAGATGTGGCGGTACTATCTCCAAAAGTAACAGTCGCTCCACTCTGGAAATTGCTCCCTGTTATCGTCACAGATGTTGCGCCTAATTGTGTGCCTGAACTGGGACTAATAGATGTCGCACGAGGATGAGCAATAAACTCAAAACCATTCTTAAGTGTGTCTGAAAGGCCATTAGCATTTGTGACTATCACGTCCACAATAGATGCAGCAAGTGAGGAAGTCGTAAGAGTGATGATGTCGGAGGAGACCACGACTACACTTGTGGCTGTGCTATCTCCAAAAGTAACAGTTGCTCCACTCTGGAAATTGCCCCCTGTTATCGTCACAGATGTACCGCCTAATTGTGTGCCAGAAGAAGGACTAACAACTGTCAGAATAGGATGAGCAATAAACTCAAAGCCAGCAGAAAGTGTGTCTGAAAGACCATTGGCATTTGTGACTACTACGTCCACAATAGCTGCAGCATGTGAGGAAGTCGTAAGAGTGATGATGTCGGAGGAGACCACAACTACATCTGTGGCTGAGCTATCTCCCAAAGTAACAGTTACTCCGCTCTGGAAATTACTCCCTGCTATCGTCACAGACGTACCGCCCAGTTCCGTGCCAGATGTAGGGTTAATAGATGTCGCACGAGGATGAGCAATAAACTCAAATCCATTCTTAAGTGTGTCTGAAAGACCATTAGCATTTGTGACTATTACATCTACAGTTCCAGCAGGATGAACAGGAGTTATTGCGGTAATGGTATTGGAGGACACTACAACTACATCTGTTGCTGAGCTATCTCCCAAAGTAACAGTCGCTCCACTCTGGAAATTACTCCCTGCTATCGTCACAGACGTACCGCCCAGTTCCGTGCCAGATGTAGGATTAATAGATGTCGCACGAGGATGAGCAATAAACTCAAATCCATTCTTAAGTGTATCTGAAAGACCATTAGGATTTGTGACTATTACGTCCAGAGCGCCAGCAGGATGAGAGGGAGTCTTAGCAGTGATGAGGTCGGAGGAGACCACGACTACACTTGTGGCTGTACTATCTCCCAAAGTAACAGTCGTTCCACTTTGGAAATTACTCCCTACTATCGTCACAGACGCACCGCCCAATTGTGTGCCTGAAGTGGGACTAATAGATGTCACACGAGGATGAGCACTAAACTCAAATCCATTCTTAAGTGTGTCTGAAAGACCATTAGTATTTGTGACTATTACATCCACAGCGCCAGCAGGATGAACAGGAGTCGTAGCAGTGATAGTATTAGAGGAGACTACGACTACATTTGTGGATGAGCTATCTCCGAAAGTAACAATCGCTCCGCTCTGGAAATTACTCCCTGCTATCGTCACAGACGTACCGCCCAATTGTGTTCCTGAAGTAGGATTAACAACTGTCACAACAGGATGAGCACTAAACTCAAATCCATTCTTAAGTGTGTCTGAAAGACCATTAGCATTTGTGACTATTACATCTACAGTTCCAGCAGGATGAACAGGAGTTATTGCAGTAATGGTATTGGAGGACACTACAACTACATCTGTTGCTGAGCTATCTCCCAAAGTAACAGTCGCGCCGCTCTGGAAATTACTCCCTGTTATCGTCACAGATGTTCCACCCAATTGTGTGCCTGAAGTGGGATTAATAGTTGTCACACGAGGATGAGCAATAAACTCAAAGCCATTCTTAAGTGTGTCTGAAAGACCATTAGCATTTGTGACTATTACATCTACAGTTCCAGCAGGATGAACAGGAGTTATTGCGGTAATGGTATTGGAGGACACTACAACTACATCTGTTGCTGAGCTATCTCCCAAAGTAACAGTCGCTCCAGTTTGGAAACTGCCCCCTGTTATCGTCACAGATGTTCCACCCAATTGTGTGCCTGAAGTGGGATTAATAGTTGTCACACGAGGATGAGCAGTAAACTCAAAGCCATTCTTAAGTGTGTCTGAAAGACCATTAGCATTTGTGACTATTACATCTACAGTTCCAGCAGGATGAACAGGAGTTATTGCGGTAATGGTATTGGAGGACACTACAACTACATCTGTTGCTGAGCTATCTCCCAAAGTAACAGTCGCTCCAGTTTGGAAACTGCCCCCTGTTATCGTCACAGATGTACCGCCTAATTGTGTGCCTGAAGAAGGATTAATAGATGTCACAACAACACCAGGTGTCACATTAGAGCGATTCAACAACACTGATACATTATCGCTGTTCCTATTAGCCACAGCCAGGTCCTTATCTCCATCGCCATCTAAGTCTGCAATGACAACTGACTGGGGGTGCCTTCCGGCGTCGTAGTCCACCTTAGGTGTGAATGTTCCATCTCCATTATTCAACAACACTGATACATTATCGCTGTTCCTATTAGCCACAGCCAGGTCCTTATCTCCATCGCCATCTAAGTCTGCAATGACAACTGATTGGGGCGCCTTCCGGCGTCGTAGTCCACCTTAGGTGTGAATGTTCCATCTCCATTATTCAACAACACTGATACATTATCGCTGTTCCTATTAGCCACAGCCAGGTCCTTATCTCCATCGCCATCTAAGTCTGCAATGACAACTGACTGGGGGTGCCTTCCGGCGTCGTAGTCCACCTTAGGTGTGAATGTTCCATCTCCATTATTCAACAACACTGATACACCATCCTCATTGGTCACAACCAGGTCGTTGTCTCCATCCCCATCTAAATCTGCACTGAAAACTGAATTGGGTTCATCCCCAGTTGGATAGTCCACATTAAGTGCAAATGTTCCATCTCCATTATTCATCAAGACTGATACGCCATCCTCATTGGTCACAACCAGGTCGTTGTCTCCATCCCCATCTAAATCTGCACTGAAAACTGAATTGGGTTCATCCCCAGCGGGATAGTCCACATTAAGTGCAAATGCTCCATCTCCATTATTCATCAAGACTGATACACCATCCTCATTGACCACAACCAGGTCGCTGTCTGCATCACCATCTAAATCTGCGCTGAAGACTGAGTTGGGTTCATCCCCAGCGGGATAATCAGCAGGAGGTCTGAAAAGATCCTGTGTATAGGCAGGCGCAGGCAAAGCACCTAACAGGATGAGAACGATGTACCAGACCTTCCATTTCATTTTAGGTGATCCTTTTTAGCACATTATCCAAACTGGCAGCGACTCCCCCTCAAACAGGGGGAAGTGTTGAAGGGTTCCTTAAGCAATAAATACTACAATAAATAACAAAGAAAGCAACTTCTGTACCACAGGAGGACCGAAAATAAAAAGCACTTGGGTGAGAAATCCAAGTGCTTGTATGTAAAGGGATTATGGATATTTAGAGGTCTATCAAGCGACGTTGCAGTATCTTATATAACTTTAGCTACATTAGTTTATTTTACACACATTGGGTAATATGAACCACTCTATCTGTGTATTATGAACTACTTCTCCTGATCTCTATCCTGTACTTTCGCATCCTATACCTCAACTTCTCCCGGCTGATCCCCAAGAGTCGAGCGGCTTTGCTCTGATTTCCCTTTTCTTCCTCCAACGCCCACGCAATCTGCGTCCGCTCCATGCCCTCTAAGGTGTGGTCAGCAAGCACCGGCGGTGCAGAAAGGTTCCTATCAGGAGACTCTACCTTCTCTCTAGAAGCTGTCCGCCAGATCTCAGGCGGCAGATGCTCCAGGAGGATACTTCCCTCCTCAACCATCACTATGGCCCGTTTGATGACGTTCTGTAACTCCCGAATGTTTCCCGGCCAGGAGTAGGACAAAAATGCCTGCATCACCTCTGGAGATACCTCTTGAACCCTCCCACTCAACTCCTGATTGTATTTCTCAATAAAGTAATCAAGAAGGGAGGGGAGGTCCTCAATACACTCGCGTAGCGGCGGCAGGACGATGGGAACGACGTTAAGGCGGAAGAAGAGATCCTCTCGGAACGTCCCTTCTTTCACAGCCAGTTTGAGATCCCGGTTTGTTGCAGCGATCAGGCGCACGTCAACCCGGCGAACCTGGGTCTCTCCAACTCGACGGATCTCCCTGTCCTGCAACACATTCAGCAACCGGGTCTGAAGCCCTAGTGGCATATTGCTGATCTCGTCTAAGAATATCGTCCCACTGTCTGCCTCCTCAAAGAGGCCCTTCTTGTCCTGCACCGCCCCTGTGAAGGCTCCTTTCTTGTAGCCGAACAGTTCACTCTCCCAGAGCCCTTCCGCAATCGCCCCACAATCCACCGTCACAAAGGGCTTATCTCGTCGGGGGCTCCGATCGTGGATCACCTGGGCAACCAGCCCCTTCCCTGTCCCAGTCTCCCCGAGCAGCAGAACTGTTACTTCTCGCTGGACAACACGTTCGATCTGCTGGGCGACTTCCTGCATTGGCAGGCTCTGCCCGATGATCGGATGCTCTAACTCTAAGCGCATCTGGAGCCGTCGTTTTTCCGCTATAAGCTCCTCGTGGGCTCCGGCGTTATCGATGCTGATGGCGACCAAGTCTGCAAAGGTTGTGAATAGCTTCAAATCCTCATCGTCGAAGAACTGTCCACCTCGCTTGTTGAGTACCTCCAGGACGCCGATGATCTCCCCCTTAACCTGCAGCGGCGCAGCGAGGATCGACCGGGTCTTGAACCCCGTCATCCGGTCAATTCCTTCGAAGAAGTGCTTGTCCCGCCGGACGTCAGAGACGATCCTAGGCTCCCCTGTCTCGGCAACCAATCCTGCGATTCCCTCACCCTTTCGGAACCGCTTATCCTGCGCCTCTTGCCCCTTCGGCCCTGTCGCTACCTTGATGACCAACTCGTCCGATATCTTATCCAGAAGGATGACCGACCCAGCCTCCGCGTCCATCACCCGAGTTGCCCACTCTATGGTCAGCCGAAGAACTTCCTCTAAAACGAGTGAGGAGGTGATCAGCTGGGCTACCTCCACCAGCGTAGCCATGCGGTGGTCGATCCCACTTTCTCCAGCAGGCAATAGTTTCTCGACCAATCTCCTATCAGCTTTTAACTGTTTCTTTGATACGGTCAAACAGCAACCTCCTTATTGAAGTTTGAGCAGAAAGATACAAAAGAAACGGTTAGATGTTCTTTTACGCAACTTATAAAAAGATTCTTAGGGCACCAGCAAAGGTGATTTTTTACCTTGAAACTTTTACCTCTCCTCAAGTGGTTCGCGCAGTTGAAGCTGTGGCTTGGTTGTATGCCCAAAGGTATTGTCTCCTTCCCGTTGGAGTGATTAGAGTGTCTTAGGATCGATCTGCGGTGCTCCTATTCATTCCTAAACGCACAGGTTACATAATAAGTCGGGAATTGCTTATTCTGATCTTTTCAGAGAGATCGTTTATAACATTTCTTAATATCTTGAAACCTATATTGTGGTGTTTTCTGAGCAGTCTGTCGAACTCCGCGGTGTTTACGATCAGGCTATTGACTTTTCTGAAGTAACTACCGTCGCTGTCCTTTCCCTTCCTGTGAGGGCGCCTATTTCTCCTACCAGTTGTCCAGGGTTAATTTCAGCTGGGTGTAACGGCGCCGAGAGGCGCCGTTACACCCAGTTTGCCTGACATGAGGATGAACATCTCCCTGCTGTCTTCCCCGTATTTGAATATCACCTCATTTGGATCATAGTCCTTCCGCTCACATATGCTCAGCAGGACTCGTACCTCATTCACAGAGAGTTCCTGGAACATGGGGATCTTGTTTATCATGTTCAGCAGTTTCGGGTCTCTTTTTGTGTCTTATTCTCCTTCACGTAACGGATGGCTCTTCCCCTAAAACAGTGACGTGAACCCCAAAACATGCAAAGTTGACATAATATACGACGATTCCAACTCTTTGTCAATCTTTTTGTGATCATAACATATATATTCTTCAATAGTTTACTATTTATAGAATATTCTACAAATAGTATATAAACCGACATCACCCATATCACATTGATGAGGGATTATATCTCGATATGATCTTGTTTGTGATTGAATATTACCACTTTTACATTTTTCAGCAAATGCCTTTTGTAAAAGGCGGTTGAAAAGTGTGACATCCGAGATTAACTTCCTGCCTTCTACAGTCGCTCTACTACGTCGTGTAAGTCCGGTGTTTGTGATGTCTGGATGATTCCTCCGTCAGTTAGCTCTCCTATGGAAAAAAGTTTATGCTGTCAGCATCAATTATCTCTCATAATTTGAAGTGCCTCCCTGTCCGAAATCTCCCTAAATGTTTTCGCCTTTTTTCTAGACCTTAAAATACTGGATGTCATTCTCAGTTAAGATCTTTGTCAATCTTCACCTTATTCAGAGTATTTTTGAAGATGTGGGGGATTTTCATTAGCTTTCAGACCGGTCAGCAACATTTTATTTACATCTAACAGCTTCTTTCGTATTTTCCCATCAGAATGATCCCGGCTATCAACCTTGGAACAAATAGTGAAGGAGATCCTGACCCAAATCGAAGCGAATATCTTGAAAGAGTCCTGTGAGTAAATTTGGCAAAAGCTATCTTCATTGCTATGGCTATCCTTAACGCTGCGGTAGCAATCGAGCCGACGGCACCCCGTTTTCAGAGGTTACAGCGTTTGCATCAACACTGAAGCCTGAATCTAAAGAGCGTTCCTGTGCTTCTTTGCCAATATTGTCTCAACCTTCTGTCCTTGCTCCTTAGCTGGGAGTTCAACAATCGGTCTGAGTATTCGTTCGGTCACGATAGGTGATGGCAAGGAATCACCGAGGGTGACAAGGATTCTCAAGACTTCTGCGGATAGCTTGAGGGGACGTGAGAATTCAAGTCAAATTCTCTTACGCTTTTTCTTAGTGCTGGGAAGCTTAAATACTGCCCTAAAAGTTCTGTCTATTAACCTGTTTGGTGCTATAAAAAACAACGGGTTACGACAATTAGATCGTAGCCCGTTTTTCGTTTGGTGACATATTGGTGACAGAAAGCGGGCTGGTGACAACTGAAAAGAGCCTGGTAACTCTTCTATGTACACGTTAGTAACAAATCATAATATTGACGGAATCTATTCCATAAGCGGCTTCGGAGCAAAAAAGGCAGTTGATGCAAATACACATCAACGAACTCATCTGGACGTTCGCTGAAGTGAAGCCACGTTGAGCCACCACCTTCAGCGCGGCTCAACGTAGGCATTCCGCGGGCGGAGCTTCAAACCCCATCCTTGGGTGCTACCCCCTACACCCCCCGAGATTGCATTCATTCGCACTCACGAGCGGCGGTATTCTGTCATAATTTTCGGTTCTTCTCCAAAAAGTGTAGTTATTGACGGAAGTAGTTTTTTGAGACTTTAATATTGAAAGGCATCTGTCCTTTCCTGTATAGTTTATAGTAGCCCGATTAATTCATAAACTTGGTGGAGTCATTGCGAGGAGCAAAGCGACGAAGCAATCTCAAGGTTTTATAGTGGTCTCCTATGAGAGCCGGAGAGTATTACATGTACCACAGAATCGAGATTGCTTCGCCTTGGGCTCGCAATGACACCGAAGGTGGTTAAACGGCATAACTATAATATAATACAACTCCTTAATTAGTACACGGCCTTTTTCTGTGAATTATTCTGGGGTAGTAAGAACAAACAAATACAGGAGGGGGTACAGGATCCCTAGTGACATCAGAGCAGAATGGCTTAATCTGCCGAAAGTAAGAGTTAATCACGTAACTAGCCATAGTGACAGCACTGAAATTTATCTGGATCGAGATGTTCCGTTGGACTTTACTTGCTCTGGCTGTGGCCAGATATCCTTCCGGAGTTGGGATTGTCGGCAATCCAGGATTAGAGATCTGTCAGTTTTTGAATTTAAGGCTTATCTGGTCATAGATAAATATCGCAGCAATTGTCTAGTTTGCGGGGTGAAGATTGAAAGGCTTGACTTTGTTGATTCTTATTCCCGAATGCACTACCAGATTTGAGGAACTTGTAGCCAGACTCTGCCGAATAACCAGCCTCAAGCAAGTAGCCGAACTCCTTGACTTGGACTGGAAGACAGTCAAAGCAATTGACAAGAAGTTCCTGGAGAAACAGTTGTCCATTCCGGACTACGACGGCTTAAGGATTCTAGCAGTAGATGAGGTAGCTTCCCATAAAGGCCATAACTACTTTACGGTCGTTTTGGATCTAGATCAAACCCGGGTAGTCTGGGTCGGCAAAGGTCGAATTGAAGAAACCCTGGATCGGTTTTTCAAAGAACTGGGCCCACAAAGGAGCAAGCGAATAGAGGCAGTAGCCTGTGATATGTGGGACCATACATCACCTCTATCAAGGAGCACGCTCCAGGGGCCAAAATAGTATTCGATAAATTCCACGTTATCAAAACTACTGCAAGATCATAGATAAAATCAGAAATATCGAGTTTAAGAAAGCTACCGAACAGAACAAAGAGGCCATCAAAGGCACTAAATACCTCCTACTTAAGAATCGAGATAAACTAAATAATGATCAGAAAGAGCAACTTTGCAGATTGCTTGAGTTAAACCAGAACATAAACATCACCTATATGCTCAAGGACGATCTTAAAAGGCTCTGGAATTATAAATCTGCCGGCTGGGATAATCCCCAATTGATTCTATTGGGGATGTCTTGACTGTTGGATTAGCACCGCCGTAGCCAGTAATATCAAACCCCTTATGATATTTTGCTCAGACTCTGGATAACTATCGCTACGGTCTTATTAACCACTGCTATTACCCCATAGACACCAGCAACTTAGAAGGAATGAATAACAAGATCAAAGTCATCAAACGCATCGCCTATGGATTTCACGATGACGCCTACTTTATCCTGCAAGATCAAACAAGGATGCTCAGCCCCATTGGATACTGAATAGCTAAAATAAAGTTCTATTGCCCAAAGAGATCGGATTCAATGTGGATATTGATCCGAGCCATAAACCTTTGACTTAACCACATTGTTACAATCCCTAACGCGACCCTAAAATCCCTTCATTATTTACCTAATTACCACTATTAACTTATACAAAAACTCAAGACACCATGAAACAGAATTACCCGCTACTACACTTTTGGGAGAAGACCTAAATTATAAAGCTCTTGACAACTCTAAGAGTGTTATGTATTCTAAATGGTGTTGCACAGGCGATGAAAAATGCATAATTTGCAGGAGGGGCTGTCTATGAGAGAACTGTAGATAGCGCCTTAGAGTATTCTTGATCCCCGATAGATTCAATCGGGGAGGGATGTTCTGGGCGTTTTTCTGTTTATGCTAGTGCTTTACCAATTAATTATAATGGATAGAGTCGTTTGAGTTTAATCCGTGCCTTTTTCGTCGTGAAGTGCCAATGCGCAGTAGCTTGAGCTGCATTTCGTTCATTTTCTCAAGCGGGGATTTCTTGGCGCAGTGTAGGCTCATCCCCAATTCGCCGGCCTACGATCCACACTATCACTTCCAACAGGCTATCGAAGCTGGCTGTAATGCCTATGCCGCACCGCTGGGCTTTCTAGAGGCGGGGGTGGCTGAGTACGCCGGGCAGATCCCGCTTATCCTCAAGCTGAACAATCACGTATGTTACAGGACGAGAAGGACCCCCTGAGCGCGCAAACGGCCTCGGTGTCCGATGCCCTGCGGCTGGGGTGCGTAGGCATCGGCTATACGATCTATCCTGGAACTGCCGAGCGGCGGCTGCAATACGAGCAGTTGAGAGAACTTGTGCGTAAAGCCAAATCAGTGGGGTTGGTTGTCGTGGTGTGGTCGTATCCGAGAGGCAGCGGGTTGAGCAAAGACGGAGAGACCGCTCTGGAGGTAGCGGCTACGCTGCTCAAATTACGGCACAACTGGGTGCATACATCATTAAGGTCAAGCTGCCCTCTGTACATATTGAACTGGACGCAGCTAAAGAAGTCTACGAGACGTATGGCATCGCACGAGAGACGTTGGCATAGCGGGTTAGGCACGTGGTTCAAAGCACGTTCAACGGGCGTCGGATTGTGATCTTCTCGGGAGGCGCGAAGAAGGAAGATGATGAAGCTCTCCTGGAAGAAGCGCGAGCAATCCGTGAGGGGGGAGGGTTTGGCTCCATCATCGGACGCAATGTGTTCCAGAGCGAAAAGTCAGAAGCCCTGCATCTGCTCGACAAGATGATCAAGACCTACAAAGGAGAGGTTCAATGACTCGGCAACCAGATATCGATCAGTTGTCCATCAACACGATTCGGACCCTGTCCATGGACGCGGTTCAGGTAGCCAACTCGGGTCATCCCGGCACGGCTATGGCCATGGCGCCCGTTGTCTATTGCCTGTGGCAGCGATTCTTGCGGTTTGATCCGGAAGACCCGATCTGGCCAAATCGAGATCGATTCGTGCTGTCGATCGGTCACGCTTCGATGCTGCTTTACTCCACGCTGTACCTGTGCGGTGTCAAGGCGGTGAACCCCAAATACGAACGACTGGGTGAGCTGTCGGTGACGCTCGACGACATCAAACGGTTTCGCCAGCTCGGGAGCAGATGCCCTGGGCATCCGGAATATCGTTGGACATCCGGCGTTGAGACGACAACCGGCCCTCTGGGCCAAGGCGTAGCGACCAGCGTGGGTATGGCCCTGGGCGGACGTTGGATGGCCGAATACTTCAATCGCCCGGACTTTGAGCTGTTCAATTACGATCTCTACGCCCTGTGCGGCGACGGCTGTATGATGGAAGGCGTCTCCGGGGAGGCCGCCTCGCTGGCCGGACACCTCCGACTCTCGAACTTGTGCTGGATCTACGACAACAACAGGATCACCATCGAGGGCCACACCGATTGGGCCTTCACCGAAGACGTGGCAACGCGCTTCATCGCCTACGGCTGGAACGTTACCCGCGTAGGCGACGCCAACGACCTAAAGATGCTCGACCGCGCCTTCCGAACGTTCAAGATCACGCCCGACAGACCCACGTTGATCGTTGTGGACAGCCATATCGCCTACGGGGCGCCCCACAAGCAGGACACCAGCGCGGCTCACGGCGAACCCCTGGGTGAGGAGGAGATCCGGCTGACCAAACGGAACTACGGTTGGCCGGAGGATAAAGCGTTCTGGGTACCTGACGAGGTCCGAGCTCATTTCGGTGAGGGTGTGGGCAAGCGCGGGCGGTCCGTGCGCGAGGCGTGGTTCACCAGGTTTGAAGACTACAAAACGGAGTATCCCGAGCTGGCCGATCACCTCTACAAGATGCAGCACCGCCAGCTTCCCGACGGCTGGGACAAAGGCTTGCCCATCTTCTCACCTGACCCAAAGGGAAGTGCCGGACGCGACGCCTCCAGCCAGGTGCTCAACGTCCTTGCCCAAAACTTGCCCTGGCTGATCGGCGGCTCGGCGGACCTGACGCCCTCAACCAAGACCCGCCTTACGTTCGAAGGGGCAGGTGATTTCACCGCTGAGCATAACCAGGGGCGGAACCTCCACTTCGGTGTCCGTGAGCATGCGATGTCGGCTATCCTGAACGGATTGTCACTCTGCAAGATCCGTCCCTACGGCTCTGGATTCCTGATCTTCAGCGATTACTTCCGGCCCGCCATCCGGCTGAGTGCCCTTATGGAAATCCCCGTCATTTACATCCTCACGCACGACTCCATCGGCGTGGGCGAAGATGGACCCACCCACCAACCAGTGGAGCAGTTGGCCTCGCTGCGCTCCATTCCGGGGTTGATTACGTTACGGCCAGCAGATTCCAACGAGGTGGTGGAGGCCTGGCGGGTGATCATGGCACTGCATCACGAACCGGCGACTCTCATCCTCAGCCGGCAGCCGCTGCCCACCCTGGATCGATCGAAATACGCCCCGGCATCCGGAGTCCAGGAGGGCGCCTACGTGCTGGCCGATGCCGACGGGGGCAAGCCCGATGTCCTGCTGCTGGCCAGCGGCAGTGAGGTATCGTTGTGCGTTCAAGCGTATGAACAGCTCAAGGCCGATGGGATCCATGCCCGCGTGGTGAGCATGCCATCCTGGGAGTTGTTCGATCGACAGGATCAAACATACCGGGAGCATGTTATGCCTCCGGAGATCACGGCGCGTGTCTCCGTGGAACAGGCCTCCACCCTGGGATGGGAGCGATACGTCGGACCAACAGGCCAGATCATCGGTATGTACACCTTCGGGGCTTCGGCGCCGCTGGTGGAATTACAAAGGAAGTATGGTTTTACCCCCGAGCGCGTGGTCGCCGCTGCCAGGGAGCAGGTGGCAAAAGAAGCGCAGGATTAAGCCCCGATTGAGTCTATCGGGGATCAGGAGAAGGAGGACGGAGCATGGGGAACTTACACGAACTGGCCCAACTGGGCCAATCCATTTGGTACGATTACATTCGTCGTGCTTTCATCACCTCAGGAGAGCTGCAGGCATTGATTGACGAAGGCTTGCGTGGTGTCACCTCCAACCCAACGATCTTTGAGAAGGCCATCGCCGGCAGTGTGGACTATGACGAAGATCTGCAAAAATTGGTGACAGCGGGGAAGTCTATTAACGAAATCTACGAGGCCTTGGTGCTGGATGATATCGTGCGCGCCGCTGATCTGTTGCACCCGGTGTATGAGGCGACGGACGGCGCCGACGGCTACGTCAGCCTGGAGGTCAGTCCAACGCTGGCGCACGACACGAACGGCACGATTGCTGAAGCTCGGCGTCTCTTTGCCGCACTGGAGCGGCCAAACGTGATGATCAAGGTGCCGGCCACGCCTGCCGGCATCCCGGCTATCGAGACGCTCATCGGCGAGGGCATCAACGTCAACATCACACTGATCTTCTCTCTGGCGCAGTACAAGGCTGTGGCCGAAGCGTATCTGACCGGCCTTGAAAAGCGGGCAGCCAGCGGCGGGGACTTAAGACAGGTAGCCTCGGTGGCCTCCCTGTTCGTCAGCCGACTGGATACAACGATAGATGAGGCACTATCGCATGTCGAGGATGAATCGCTTGCGGCAGGTTTAAGTTTAAGGGGCAAAATTGCCATTGCCAATGCCAAATCAGTCTATGCGGCCTTTCGGGAGATATTCAGCGGTCCCCGCTGGGATGGGCTGGCCGCTCAGGGTGCGCGGGTGCAGAGACCCCTGTGGGCCAGCACCGGCACCAAGAATCCCCTGTATCCGGAGGCACTCTATGTGGACCAATTGATCGGCCCAGATACCGTGAATACCGTACCACCGGCGACCCTTAATGTATTTCGTGATCACGGCACGGTCTCGGAAACGCTCACCAAGGGTCAGGACGAGGCGGAGGCCCAACTGGCTCAGTTAGAGGATTTGGCAATCGACCTGAACGCCATCATCCAGAAGCTGCAGGACGATGGCGTGGCGGCCTTCGCCGGGTCCTTCGAAACCCTGATGGCCAGCATTGCCGAAAAACGGGATGGCCTGCTGGCAGGACAGAAAGGCTATACAGTCAGGATGGGTGACCATCATCAGGCGGCTTTCGATGTGGCCCTGGCCGACCTGAAAGCCAACCGGGTGATGGACCGCATCTGGGCGCACGATCACACCGTCTGGAAGCCGGGTCCTGCTGAGATTGACAACCGGCTGGGCTGGTTGCACAGCCCGGATGTAATGATGGAGCAGCTTCCGCAGATCCATCAATTCGTGGATGCCGTGCGCAGAGACGGCTACACGCATGCCCTGCTGCTGGGGATGGGCGGCTCCAGCCTGGCCCCGGAGGTCTTTCGCAAAACCTTCGGGGTGGCGGCGGGCTATCTGGACCTGGCTGTGCTGGACAGCACCGACCCGGCCGCCGTGCTGGCCCAGGCGGAGCGGCTTGATCCGGACCACACCCTCTTCATCGTCTCCACCAAATCGGGCGGCACGGTGGAGACCTTTTCCTTCTTCACGTTTTTCTATAACCGGGTCGCGCAGGCGATGGGCGCAGACCGGGTCGGAGAGCACTTTATCGCCATCACCGACCCCGGTAGCAAACTGGCCGACCTGGCCGGGCACTATCATTTCCGGGCCACATTCCTCAACGACCCGAACATCGGCGGGCGCTACTCGGCACTTTCCCATTTCGGGCTGGTGCCGGCAGCGCTGATCGGTATGGACGTGGCGTCCCTGCTCGACCGGGCCATGACAGCCGTGTGCAATTGCGAGGGATGCAACTGCCCGGAAAAAGGGGATAATACAGGGGCCCGGCTGGGCACCGCAATGGGTGAACTGGCCAACATTGGGCGGGACAAACTGACGCTGATCGCCTCGCCGCCTATCGCCGCCTTTGGCACCTGGGTCGAACAGCTCATTGCCGAAAGCACCGGTAAGGACGGCAAAGGCATCTTACCTGTTGATGGCGAGTCCTTGGGGGTGCCCAATGTGTACGGCAACGACCGCCTCTTTGTCTACCTGCACCTGGATGGAGATGAGACCTACGATGACGCCGTAGAGGCCCTGATAGGGGCCGGCCATCCTATGATACAGATCGATCTGCGAGACCTGTACGATCTGGGCGGTGAATTCTTCCGCTGGCAGATGGCGACTGCCGTGGCCGGGCATCGGCTGGGGATTCACCCCTTTGACCAGCCCGATGTGGAATCTGCCAAAGTGCTGGCCCGCGAAATGGCGGCGGCCTATCAGAGGGAGGGGACGTTGCCTACGCTGACCCCTGCGCTTGAGGCTGACGGAATCACGGTTTACACAGATGCGGCGGCAGACAGCATAGAAGGTGCGATGAATGCGTTCCTAGCCCAGGCCCGGCCGGGAGATTACGTTTCCGTGCACGCCTACGTCCAGCCTGCTGATGAGACCAGCGCCGCTTTGCGAGAGCTGCACACCCGGATACGCGATCGACTGCGGCTGGCGACAACCGTCGGCTATGGACCACGCTTCCTGCACTCCACCGGCCAACTGCACAAGGGCGATGCTGGCAATGGGCTCTTTATCCAGTTCACGGCCGATGACCCGCAGGATACTCCCATTCCCGACGAGGCGGGCGCGCCCTCTTCGTCCATCACATTTGGCGTGCTCAAGGCAGCTCAGGCCCTGGGCGACCGGCAGGCGCTGCTGAAGGCCGGGCGGCGCGTGATCCGCTTCCATCTGGGTAAGAACGTCGTTGGCGGATTGAAGCACCTGACGGAGGTGCTCGGATGATTCAGGCGATGATCTTTGACCTGGACGGCATGCTGGTGCAGACGGAGCGGCTCAAAGCCATCTCCTATGCCCAGTCCGCCGTGGAACTCTGTCCCGACGCGCTGACTGAAGCGCAGGTTATAGAGGCGTTCAAAGAGGTCGTGGGCCTTTCGCGCCAGGAGGTGGCTGTGGCGTTGATGGAACGGTTCGGTCTGGCAGATGCGCGCCCGGGCGCGTATGGCCGAATTTGGAGTAAGCACACCCCGGCAGGCGTTCGTGCAGGTGCGCCTGCGCATCTACGAGGCGATGCTGGCCGACCCGGAGGTAGCTGCGCCGCAATCCAATGGCCGCACAACGTCGCCCTGCTGCATGAGGCTCGGAGAAGCGGCTGCTGGACAGGCCTGGCCACGAAGTGGAACAGGGCAAGCCCGACCCGGAAATCTATCTCTTGGTTTCATGTGAGCTGGACATCCCCGCGGCCCAATGTCTGGTCATCGAGGATTCGCCCGCTGGCGTGAAGGCAGCGTTAGCAGCAGGGATGTGGTGCATTGCCGTGACCACGCCCTTTGCCCGCCAGGCGGTCCACGCCGAACAGTGTCTGGACGAACGCTGGATCGTGGACGATTCGAGCACACTGACCGCCGTGGCATAGCGGATGGCTGCGGAACGGGAGCCAGACTGAGGAGCGGGCAGAGTGAACGTAGACCTCACCCAACTCAAGCAACAGGCCGCTATCGACCTTTAAAGAAAGGAGCAAGGCTATGGAACTGGCATTGGTCGGTTTAGGCAGGATGGGTGCCAATATAACCACGCGCTTGCTGCGCGGTGGTCACCAGATTGTTGCCTACGATCTGAATGAGTCTGTTATTCAGGCGGCCGAGGGCGAAGGCGCAGAAGGGGCGCGTACGCTGGCCGAGGTGGCGGAAAAATTGCAGATGCCGCGAGTCGTGTGGATCATGGTGCCAGCCGGGGACCCTACGGAGCAGACGATCGAGGAACTGGCCGAGCATCTAACGCCCGGCGACACGGTTGTGGACGGTGGCAACAGCAACTACAAGGACTCGCTGCGGCGTGCGGACACGCTCCAAGAGAGGGAACTGCATTTCGTGGACGTGGGTACCAGTGGCGGCGTGTGGGGGCTGACCGAGGGCTACAGTATGATGGTCGGAGGCGAGGTAGCAGCTATAGAACGGCTGCGCCCCATCTTCGAGACGCTGGCCCCGGCGCCGGACAAAGGCTGGGGGCACGTCGGTCCCAACGGAGCAGGCCACTTCGTGAAGATGGTGCACAACGGCATCGAATATGGCCTGATGGAGGCTTATGCCGAGGGGTTTGAATTGATGCAGCACAAGACAGAGTTCGGCCTGGACATGCACCAGATCGCTGAAATCTGGCGCGACGGCAGCGTGGTGCGCTCCTGGCTGCTGGATCTGACCGCAAAGGCGCTGGCTGAGAACCCGGCACTGGAGGGCATCGCTGCCTACGTGTCCGATTCTGGTGAGGGACGCTGGACGGTGGTCGAAGCGATCGAATTGAACTGTTCCATTCCTGTCATCACCCTGGCGCTGGAGCGTCGTTTTCGCTCCCGAGAAAAAACGCCTTTCAGTGACAAGTTGCTGGCTGCTATGCGCCATCAGTTCGGCGGTCATGAGATCAAGGAGGAGGAGGAGTCCATGCCCAACGCCAGTATCGAACACCACCTCTTTGTGATCTTGGGCGTGACGGGCGACCTCACGCGCCGTAAGCTGCTCCCGGCCGTCTACCACCTGACGGCCCAGGGGATTCTGATGGATCGCTGTTTGATCGTTGGCGTAGCCCGGAAAGCGGATCTCGATGACAACGGTTTCCGGGTCTGGGTGCGTGAGATCCTCAAGGACGCCGGGTTTTCAGTTATAGCACTCGAACGCTGGTGTGACCGATGTCTCTACTATCGGCCCATCGGAGGGGGGAGCAGCGAGGACTATCAGGCCCTAGCAGATCGCATCAAAGCCCTGGAAGGGGAGCACAATCTGTCTGGCAACCGGGCCTTTCTACCTCGCCCTGCCACCCACCGCCTTTCCCGATGCCATCGCGGGACTCGGAGAGGCCGTGCTGAATGACACCCCCGGCTGGACACGCCTTGTGATAGAAAAGCCTTTCGGGCGAGATTTGCATTCGGCTCAGGAACTGAATCGCCTGGTTCACAGGTATTTTGATGAATCCCAGGTGTATCGCATCGATCACTACCTGGGAAAGGAGACCATGCAGAATCTGCTCGTCTTTCGCTTCGCCAACCCGATCTTTGAATCCCTCTGGAACCGCGATCGTGTGGAAAGCGTTCGGAGCACGGTCGCCGAGGAGCTGGGGGTCGAAGGACGGGCGGATTACTACGAGGGGACCGGCGCGTTGCGGGATATGGTGCAGAACCACCTGACCCAGTTCCTGGCACTGATTGCGATGGAGATTCCAACGAGCTTCGAGTCGGATGCCATTCGCCACGAGAAGATGAAGGTGCTGCGCTCTCTGGCACCGCTTCGGCCCGAGCAGGCGGTTCTGGGTCAATATACACGCGGGGAGGTTGATGGACACGAGGTGCCCGGTTATCGGGAAGAACCGGATATTGCCCTCGATTCCCGGACCGAGACCTTTGTGGCCCTGCGTGTGGAGGTGGACAGTTGGCGCTGGCAGGGGGTGCCCTTTTATCTCTGCACCGGCAAGCGGCTCTCTTGGAAGCTGACCCAGATCGACGTGGTTTTCCGGGAGCCTCCTATCTGTTTCTTCCATGCCTTTGAGGCGTGCAAACCCAATCCCAACGTGCTTAAAATCTCCCTTCAGCCCGACGAAGGGTTTGACCTGTGTTTTGAAGTGAAGGCACCGGGCGAGTCTCTTGAGTTGAAATCACAGACGCTGCATTTTGGATATCAGGATGCATTTGGTTCCCCACCGGATGCATATCAGACCCTGATCCTGGATGTGATGAAAGGGGATCAGACGCTCTTTATACACGGGGATGAAGTCGAAACCTCCTGGCGATTTTATGCCCCGTTGCTGGCGACGGAAAACGCCGTGAATTTCTATCGTGCCGGCACATGGGGTCCGCAAGAGTCGGATCAACTCCTGGCTGAGAGGGGACAGCGATGGGAAATCACGTGAGCCCTGAGGTCTGTGTGCATCCAGACCTGGCGTCCCTAAGCCGGGCAGCCGCCGAAAGGCTGGGGGAGCTGGCCCTCAAGGCCGTGGCCGAGAGAAGCTGCTTTGCATTAGGTTTGGCTGGAGGAAATACGCCGAGGAAACTCTATCAGATCCTGGCAGAGGCATATCGTGAGCACATTCCCTGGAGTGAGGTTCACCTCTTCTGGGGCGATGAGCGCTGTGTGCCTCCAGATCATCCCGAGAGCAACTTCGGCATGGCCTACGAGACGTTGATTTCAAAGATCCAGATCCCACCACACCAGGTGCATCGCATCCCCGTCGAGCTGGACACCCCTGAAAGAGCGGCCGAAGCTTACGAGATAACACTCCGTGAATTCCTTGGCCACACGTCTCCTGTCCTGGATTTGGTCCTGCTTGGGGTGGGGGCAGACGGCCACACGGCCTCGCTGTTCCCGGGCGACAGCGTCTTGGAGGAGCAGGGACGCTGGGTTAAACCTGTCCACGCCCCTCTAGAGTACGCGACACGCCGGCGAGTCACGCTGACGCTGCCAGTACTTAACCGCGCAAGCTACATGTTCCTTCTTGTGTCAGGAACCGAAAAACAGAAGGTCGTGCAAACGATCCTGAGAGACCCGAAGAGGGCAAGGGAGTGGTATCCCGCCGCCATGACCCGCTCCAGTGGCAGAGGAGGAACCGTCTGGTTTCTCGATGAAGCAGCTTTAGGACGAACGGACTGAAAGGTCGCCTGCAGACATAATAACGTCTATCTGGTCATTTGGATGGACGTGTTCACGATGCCGGTTGAGGACGAGGGGTACCGCATTGTGGTCGCCTCAGATGTCAAAAGCGGCCTTGCAACAGATAAAGACGGTGCATCCGGACCTGGCGGTATTTGTATATCTGGGGGAGTCGATGCAACAACCTGCACGATATATCGCTTTAGGGCGGGCCGATTGTGGTCGCTTTGAGAGTGCCGTCGAGAAAGAATGGCTGGTCACCAATGGCCTGGGCGGGTTCGGGGCGGGCACCGTGAGCGGGGCTACCACCCGTCGCTACCACGGCCTGCTCGTGGCCGCCCTCCGCCCTCCCCTGGAACGGACTGTGTTAGTTGCCAAGATCGATGCGGTTGCTGAGTACAATGATAAGCCCTATCCCCTCTTCGTCAACGAGTTCGCCGACGGCACTATTGATCCGCACGGTTATCGGCACCTGGAAACGTTTCATCTGGAGGGCCTGATCCCGGTTTAGGTCTATGCTCTGGCCGATGCTCGCCTGGAGCAACGAGTCTGGATGGCCTACGGACACAATATAACCTACATCACTTACACCCTGACCAGGACTGCAAACCCTCTATCGTTGCGGCTGACTCCCCTCTGCACCTATCGTGACTACCACAGCCATCGTCACGGAGACTGGCATCTTGCGTATGATCCTGTGACCGGGGGCTTTGAAGTCAAGGCCTTTGATGGCGCTCGGCCTTATCGGGTCGTAGCCGACCGGGGTGAATTTTGCCCTACTGGAGATTGGTACTTTAACTTCAAGCACCGGCTTGAAAGCTACCGGAGACTGGATGATACCGAAGACCTCTTCGCACCGGGTCATTTCAACGTGATCCTCAACCCTGGCGAGACACTCACCGTCGTTTGTTCGGCGGAGATAGTCGAGACCCAAGTCGGGCTCGAGGCACTGCAACAGGAGCGCCAGCGACAAGCCGCGCTATTGGCAGACACATCCGTCGACGAACCGGCTTGGATCAGCCACCTGGCGCTGGCCGCCGACCAGTTCATTGTGCAACGTGCACATGGAGACGAGAGCCCTTCAAGTGGCACTGAAGAAATGAAGACCGTGATCGCTGGTTATCCCTGGTTCGGCGACTGGGGACGCGATACGATGATCGCGCTGCCGGGGCTGACCCTCTCCACGAAACGGCCCGAGGTCGCCGCCAGCATCCTGCGCACCTTCGCTGGGCACGTGAGCCAAGGGATGCTGCCCAACCGCTTCCCCGATACCGGCGAGCCACCGGAGTATAACACGGTTGATGCCACCCTCTGGTATTTCCACGCCATCCACCAGCACTTGCTTCACACAGGTGACATAACCCTGGCCAGAGAACTCTATCCGACCCTGGCCGACATTATTGACTGGCACAGACGCGGCACTCGCTACAACATCCACGTTGACCCCACCGATGGCCTGCTCTTTGCCGGTGAGCCGGGGGTACAGTTGACCTGGATGGATGCCAAAGTGGGCGATTGGGTGGTCACTCCCCGTATCGGCAAGCCGGTCGAGGTCAATGCCCTGTGGCACAACGCCCTGCGGGTGATGGCAGACCTGTCGGAGCGACTGCGCAAGTTGAAAGCAGCCAAGCAGTACCGCGAGCAGGCCGATCTGATGGCCAACATCTTTCGAAAGCGGTTCTGGTTTGAGGCGGGCAGGTACCTGTACGACGTCATTGATGGCCCGGAAGGAGCCCTTGGTCCCAATGGAAAACGGTACGACCGCAGCGTACGTCCCAACCAGATTTTCGCCGTCTCCCTGCCTTTCTCGTTGCTGAGCGACACCCAGGCCCAAGCCGTCGTCGACATCTGCGCCCGCCATCTCTTGACTTCTCACGGCTTACGCAGCTTGGCAGATGAAGACCCGGCCTACACCGGGCACTACCGGTGGTGGCTCCCTCCAACGCGACGGCGCCTATCACCAGGGCACCGTCTGGGGCTGGATTCTCGGCCCGTTCGTGGCCGCCCACTACCGGGTCTACGGCGACGTGACCCTTGCACAGTCCTTCTTATCCGGCTTGGAATACCACCTGTCCGACGCCTGTCTGGGCTCCATCAGCGAGATTTTCGACGGCGACCCTCCCCACACGGCGCGCGGATGTTTCGCTCAGGGCTGGAGCGTGTCGGAGGTGCTGCGGGCCTGGAGAGAGTTACCTGATGCGTGATACATAAGGATTATTCACACATCACGTTTCACGTGAAGCACTGGCTGAATACGGAGGAGTACACCATGAAACATACCGCTGAACACAAACGGCTCGCCGCCCACCGAGAGCGCAAAGCCAACTGGAAGAAGTGGGGACCATACCTGAGCGAGCGGGCCTGGGGGACGGTGCGTGAAGATTACAGTGAGTATGGTACGGCTTGGGACTTCTTCCCCCACGACCACGCCCGAAGCAAAGCCTATCGCTGGAATGAAGATGGCCTGGCCGGTATCTGCGACCGCAATCAGTACCTTTGTTTTGCCCTGGCCCTCTGGAACGGGTGCGATCCGATCCTCAAGGAGCGGTTGTTCGGCCTGACCGGCCAGGAGGGCAACCACGGCGAGGATGTTAAGGAGTATTATTTCTATCTCGACAGTACGCCGACCCACAGCTACATGAAAATGCTCTACAAGTATCCCCAGTCCGCCTTCCCCTATACCGATCTGGTCGCTGAGAACGGGCGGCGCGGCTTTCACGATTCCGAGTACGAACTACTCGACACGGGGGTCTTCGCGGAAAACCGTTATTTCGACATATTCATCGAATATGCCAAGGCCGGCCAGGAGGACATCCTGATCAACATCACCGTCATCAATCGCGGGCGGGAGGCGGCTGATTGCCGCGTTTTGCCGACGCTCTGGTTCCGCAACACCTGGAGCTGGGGCTACGAAGCCGGCCCCATGAACGACGTGTCAGGCAAACCCCGTCTACTGCGGATTGAGGGGCCCAAGGGTGTGTCCTCAGTCAAGGCCAGTCACCCAACCGCCGGGACTTACTATTTCTACGCCGAGGGTGAACCCGACCTCCTCTTCACCGACAACGAGACGAACGCCGAGCGGCTCTACGGTCTACCCAACGCCAGCCCCTACGTCAAAGACGCGTTTGGCAGCTATCTCATCGACGGTGAGGTAGCGGCGGTCAACTCCAACCGGAGAGGCACCAAAGTCGCGGCGCTGTACGGCGGCACTATTGCTCCCGGCGAGTCGCTAACCCTCCGCCTGCGCCTCTCAAATATTGCCCGCAAAGTGCCTTTCCAGAACTTCGATAAAGTATTCAAGCAGCGCAGGAACGAAGCGGACGAATTCTACGCCGCCGTTCAAAACCCAAATCTGGGCGAGGAAGAGAGACGGGTGCAGCGCCAGGCCCTGTCCGGCATGCTCTGGTCTAAGCAGCTTTATTACTACGACGTTGAACAATGGCTCAACGGCGATCCGGGAACAGCGCCATCGCCAGCCTCTCGCCGGCACAGGCGCAACCACGACTGGGAGCATCTCACCAACTTCGATGTGATCTCTATGCCCGACAAGTGGGAGTATCCCTGGTACGCGACATGGGACCTGGCTTTTCATTGTATTTCCCTGGCGCTGGTTGATCCCGATTTTGCCAAGCGGCAACTGGAATTGATGACCCGCGAGTGGTATATGCATCCCAACGGCCAGTTACCGGCTTATGAGTGGGCCTTCGGTGATGTCAATCCTCCGGTGCACGCGTGGGCCATCTGGCGGGTCTACAAAATCGAGGCCAAGCAGCAGGGACGCCCCGACCGCGACTTTCTGGAAAGCGTTTTCCACAAGCTGCTCCTGAACTTTACTTGGTGGGTGAACCGCAAAGACGAGGACGGCAGAAACATTTTCCAGGGCGGCTTTCTGGGCTTGGATAACATCGCTGTCTTTGACCGCAGCACCGCTCTGCCCACCGGCGGGCACATCGACCAGTCGGACAGCACGGCCTGGATGGGGTCCTACTGCCTGACGATGTTGAAGATAGCCCTGGAATTGGCCCGGGAGAACCCCGTCTACCAGGACACGGCCACCAAGTTCTTCGAGCACTTTCTGCGCATCGCCCGCGCGATGACCAATTGCGGTGGGCAAGCGCATGGCCTGTGGGATGAGGAAGATGGCTTTTTCTACGATGCGCTCCACCTGCCGGACGGCAGCATCATTCCGCTGAAGGTTCGCTCATTGGTCGGCTTGCTGCCGCTCTTTGCGGTCGAGACCATCGAGCCGGATATCCTGGAAACGATGCCTGATTTCAACCGGCGGTTGCACTGGTTTGCGGACAATCGTCCCCATCTGAGCGGCAATATGGCCAGCATCGATGTGTCCGGCGTCGGCGAGCGACGACTGATGGCTATCTTAACCCGGGAGCAGTTGGTGCGGGTCTTACTCAGAATGCTCGACGAAAATGAGTTTCTCTCTGATTATGGCATTCGGTCTGTCTCAAAATATCACCATGCCCACCCCTACAGTTTCTACGTCGATGGTGAGGCCCATACGGTGAGCTACCAACCGGCCGAGTCTGAGAGCGGACTTTTCGGCGGCAACTCAAACTGGCGTGGCCCGATCTGGTTCCCGATCAACTACCTGATAATAGAATCCCTGCAAAAATTCCATCACTACTACGGTGACGACCTGAAGGTCGAGTGTCCCACAGGGTCTGGAGAGATGATGACCCTGGGCGAGGTTGCCTCGGAGCTATCCAAACGACTGATGCGACTCTTCCTCTGCAATGACGCGGGGGAGCGGCCCATTTACGGCGGCCAGCGCATTTTCCAGGAAGACCCCCATTGGCACGATCTTATCCTTTTCAACGAGTACTTCCACGGAGACAACGGCGCGGGCTTAGGCGCCAGCCACCAGACCGGCTGGACGGTCCTGGTAGCCAAGCTAATCCAACAATCAGGGGGATGGGGATGACGGCAGGTGTTGTGGGTGCCTCGCGTCAGATCGACTGAACGGGTCTGGCGGCGAAATTGTTACGGCCTTGGGGATAAGAGCGATCAAAAGGGCGTCCAGAGATCGAACGACAAAAGGAGAACAGAACATGAGTACTTCCCAACGGGAGAAGAACCTCCCAGACGTTGTGATGCCGGCGTGCTCTATCGAAAAGATCCTGAAGGGACAAAAAGCCCTGGTAACCGGTGCCAGCTCGGGCATCGGAAAGGGGGTTGCCATTGCCCTGGGACAGGTAGGGGCGGACGTGGTCGTGAACTATGTCTCAGGCGAAGCGGCCGCACTGGAAGTCGTAGATGAGATTAGACGCTGTGGAGTGTCAGGCCTACGTACACCAGGCGGAAGTTTCCCAGGAAGATCAGGTTCAGGCCATGTTTCAGCACATGTTCCAGAAGTTTGGTACGATCGACATTCTGATCAATAACGCAGGACTGCAGCAGGATGGGCCCTTTGAAGACATGACACTGGCGCAATGGAACGTGGTGATCAACGTCAAACTGACCGGTCAATTCCTCTGTGCCCGGGAAGCGGTACGTGAATTTAAGCGCCGGGGTGTGGTGGTGGTGGTTTCCTGCGCAACGGGCAAGATCATCTGCATTAGTTCCGTTCATGAATTGATTCCCTGGGCCGGCCATGTGAATTACGCCGCTTCCAAGAGCGGTGTGATCCTGATGATGAAAAGCATAGCACAGGAAGTGGCACCCTATCGCATCCGGGTCAAGAGCATTTCACCGGGAGCGATTCGTACCCCGATTAATACGGACGTCTGGAGCACGTCCGAGGCGTACAACGAGCTTATGGAATTGGTACTGTACAACCGGATTGGCGAGGTGGATGACATCGGGCGGACAGCTGTCTGGCTCGCGTCCGACCACGCTGACTATGTGACGGGCATCAGCCTGTTTGTGGATGGCGGCATGACCCTGTACCCTGGTTTTGAAACAGGAGGTTAACGTTTCCCGGAGGGTCTACTGCCGTGCGGTGGACAGTGCAGCCGTTAGGTGCGTGACAAAGCGTGATCGCATTTACTTTTTATTGTTTCGTGTAATCAAAACTGTAGTGCTCCCCTGGAAGGCGACATCAATTGAGCACCCTGAGGCAGCAGATAAGATTTTCTTTCCCATTCTTGTGGAGTTCTGCATCCTTGATAGATTCAATCGGGGACAATAACCTTACCTTCGGCACCCCAACCTGGCTTACCTGGTCTCTTGCCACCGAACATAGTCTCATCTCTCCGGATAGGAACCTCAACTCCTCCAGAGAGCTTTGATAGACAGCGAGACGTACCATATGGTAGAAATGTTCAAGAGTATGTAGATGTACTGGAACTCGGAACCTTAATCGGTAAGCTGGAACCGCAAGACAAAAAAACTCAAGAAACCTCCCCTTCCAATAGGGAGAAATCTTGCTCCTAGACCAGTAAGTATTGGCTCGGAAACGGTAGCTTCTTCGGCATCGTTCACAACGATATCGACCATCCGACAGTTTCCAAAATTTGGTGCACCTAAAGTAGATACATTTTGGCACACCTTAATATGCAGTCATAATGAACTCTTCGCAATATATAAAGTTGCCTAATGTTGTAGCATTACCTTTAATAATAATGACAACTTTTGTCACAGTCCATACAACACTGCGTTATTTTCCTGATAAGTAATTCTACGGGGAATCTGATGGATTAGGTAGCTACGTAAGGTGTCGATAAATTAGGTGTGAACATGCAAAATAAAATAGTGGATGTCAATAGAAATTGCGAAGGACCAGAGCATTATGTTTTCACTCTGGAAGTGAGAAAGCCTAGATTAGTCTGGATACGTTACTTAGCGGTTATTTATCAAATGAAATCGGTGCACTTCTCTTTCGATCTTTGATTGATCTTGAATGATAGGTTTTCGACAATCTTTGGTTTCTGTTCTTTTTCAAAATGGATGTATAATTGTTCTTCTTTTAGGTTCCATTCAGCCAGGACAAAGTAGTTGGTGTAAGAGGAGGGAAGAGATACTTTCTCATTTAGGACATCGATAAAGGCTTTATCTGTCTGTTCTGTGTCCTGTTTGACTTGTCTGATAAAATAGGTCTTGGGAATGAAATCTTTCTCGTTTGACTTCTCTTGCTTAGGTGGACGGTAGCCGGTGTATCTCTGTGATGAAAGATTAAACCATTCTAACTTCTGATCAACTTCTTGTAAGCTTTTGAACTGAATTCTGTTCCAGAACTTCCTTGAAAATACAGAATTGTTGCCTTCTATAGATGCTTGAGAAAAGGGCCTTCTGGGAACGGCAAATATCGGAATCACTTGATTTTTCAAGAGAAACTGCATTGCTTTGCTGACATTCCTTTTACCTGAAACACTGCCAATAGTCGCCGAGCAATTGTCCACCTTAACGAAATCTGGTTTTTCAAACCTGTCAAAGAAAGACTGACACTTCTCGATAAAGTTAGTTGCTGTTTGACCGTCAACCCGCCGAAAATACCTTAACTTAGGCTCTTTCTTAAAGGAAAATCCAACGAAGTTGACCGGCTCAGTTCTGCCGGTAAGATACTTTTTACCAATAAAGTCTGATTCTAGGACTCTGCCTCCTGAAAGATAGTAAATGGTATACTCTGGATAACAAAGATAACGAGATGCACCCTTGTTTTTACCTTTCTTCCTTCTCTGGGAAAGTCCTAAATCTGAAAGCATTCTGCCGATAGTCGGCAACGACGGAGGAGGGGTGCTAGAATATCGATTCCTCCATTCTTGTTCAATAACAGTGGCTCCTGAATAGAACTGATAAGGATCGTCCTCTAAGCTATGGTAAATCTCTTTGATTCTCTGTTCGTCAACTTTAGCCAATTTTCGCCTTTTTCCTTTTGGCCAACCCCGATTATCCATGGCAAAATCCTGATCCAGAGATTTAGTCCAAGCCGTAACGAAATCATTGGAAACTCTCGCTTGTTTGATAACTTCTCGCTTTGACATTTCTTTCTTAAAATACATCTCGTTGACTTCTTGTCTTAATACGGCCAATCTCTCTTTGTCCATAGGACTCCGTAGATTAAAGTTAAGACAATCAACTCAACTTAATCTACTAATACTCTAAACAAAGATCAAATTAGGTGCACCGATTTCATTTGATATTCAACCAGTAGATACTAATCATGGAGTTATTAGTCACATCACCCTTATCGAGAAGCCAAACTATTACTCCCATAACAAATAGGCCTGTGATCTGAATACAAAACGCCAGCCACAACCTATCTTTTGTCATCTGAGTCCCCCTAAATTTTGTATTACTCCAGAATTAGAGATGGTTGATTGAAAGTGTAAGGAAGCAACAGCGGTTGCGCACAAGTAATATAACTGTTATTTCTTTGACTGATTACAAATTAGGATCAAGGAGGTGAGCGATAACGAACCCATATTACTCCAACAGATAATGGGAGGTCTCCTCTATCTTAAGCAAGCGACTTCAGTCGAGTCAAAAATTGGTGGAAACTTTACCTTTACCTGAAAAGACGCACAAGGTGATGCTAACCGATCGAGGATTGACCTCTATCAAGTTGAACAATCTCCACAACCAATGTGAAAGACTTGCTTAACTTGTCTGACTCCGTGCTGCGAGAAATGATTTACGTCATTTTAATCTCACCCTCTCATACCCCTAATTTATAAAATATCTGTCTCTTTGTCAAGCGGAATGTCCTTAGATTAGTTGAAATAGAGAAGGCTCCGAGGTTAAATCAGATATGAAATCGAAGTTAGCATAAAAACATCCATATCTTTAACTCAAGGACTCACAATGAGAAAAGCAAGTTCAAACTCCTCGAAAGTCAAGTCTGTTTAAGAGGAACCGTAGGCAGAGTCGGGCCCGCCGCCGAATCTGCCGGTCGGGTCTTCCCCATGGAAATCCACATGGACAACGTGGGTGGACAGGTTCGCCCGGGGATGATCGGAAGGCTCAAAGCGGTGCGCCGCATCTATCGGGAGGAGGTGGTCATCCCCAGAGAGGTGGTTCTGGAGAGGGAGGAAGCTCCGGCAGTCTTCGTGGTGAACGATGACGTCTCTCACTGAGACATGTGAAATTAGGGGCAGCAGAGGGCGCCCGCGTGATCGTGGAGAACGGGCTGGATTTCGAAGATCAGATCGTGGTGAAGGGAGGACGGTATCTCATCGACGGCGACAGGGTGAAGGTGATGGAGGTCATAGGAAAATGAGGATAACCGACTACGCCATCCGCCACCGGGTCACGGTCTACGTGCTTGCGATCATATTTATCCTCTTCGGGGGTTACTCGTACTGGTCGCTTCCGAGGGAGGCTGCGCCGGACATCACCATCCCCTTTATTATAGTCAGCACACTCTACATCGGCGCGCCTCCGCAGGACGTGGAAAACCTCGTCACACGTCCTATCGAAAAGGAACTGCAGGGACTGGAGAACGTGAAGGAGATCAGATCCACCTCAGCGGAGGGCGGATGCACCATCTCCATCGAATTCAATCCGAACGTAGATATAGACGACGCCCTGCAGAAGGTCAAGGATAAGGTGGATCTGGCTAAACCCGAGTTCCCCGAGGATACTGAGGATCCGATCGTGATGGAGATCAACTTCTCCAATATCCCGATGATGATCGTCAATTTGGCGGGGGACTACGGACTGATCCGCCTGAAGGAGATCGCCGAGGATCTGCAGGACGACATCGAGACGATCCCGGGGATACTGGAGGCGCGTATAGCCGGAGGATTGGAGCGGGAAGTCAAGGTCGATGTGGATCCGGATCGACTGACGGCGATCACGACCATTTTGGGCCCTATCCCCCTTTCGACCGGCATCAGCTTCGACTTCTTCACGTTCGGCTGGGAGATCGGAGGCAGAAGCAGTCAGTGGTGGGGACCGATGGGCGTAGCCGTGATCTTCGGGCTTGCCTTCGCAACGGCACTGACTCTGATAGTGGTGCCGGTGATTGTCAGTTTGATCTGGAAAATAACCGGAATAGATAAATAGACAACAGACAGTGACAGGGTACATCCCAACTCCATTGAGATTGCTTCGCCCACATCGTGGCTCTACTGCCTATCCTTATTACTCCCTGACAAAGCGCCTACGGCGCCTCGCCATGACATTGCTTTTCTCACCTGCGGTCGGCACCAAGATATCTTTTAGTCATTGCGAGGGGACTTGCCCTGAAGCAATCTCGGAGGATGGGATGCAGTGCCCCCTCTCTACCCCCGATCCCCAATAGATTCAATCGGGGGCTACTGTATGCTGTCTACTCCTTTTTGTCCTATATCCTTCCTGTAATGCATCCCATCGAAGTGTATCTTCTCCATAGCCTCGTAAGCCACTGAGATCGTATCGTTGAGGTCATATCCTAAGGCAGTCACCCCGAGTACCCTACCGCCGCTGGTGACTACTTTGCCGTCTTTTAAGGTCGTTCCGGCGTGGAAGACAAGCACATCTTCGAGTCTCTCTGCCAAATCGAGTCCGCTGATGGGCACTCCGACTTCGTAGTCTCCGGGATAACCTTCCGACGCCGCTACGACGCACACCGCGGCTTTATCGGAGTTTTTGAAGGCAGCATCTTTAAGATCGTCGTCTATCACGGCTTCGATGACCTCTACTAAGTCGTTCTCGATAAGCGGAAGCGTGACCTGCGCCTCCGGGTCGCCGAACCTGCTGTTGAACTCAATGACCTTCGGGCCGTCGTCCGTGACGATAAGACCTCCGTAGAGGACGCCTTTATACTCTCTCCCCTCCTCCCTGAGACCCTCTATAGTAGGGCGCATTATCGTGTCAACTATCTGGATAATGATCTCATCAGTCACCAAAGCCGCGGGGGCGTAGGCCCCCATCCCACCTGTGTTCGGCCCTTCATCGTTATCGAACGCCCTCTTATGATCCTGAGATGAGACGAGAAGCGCCATGTCGCTCCCGTCCGTTATGGCGAATATGGACGTCTCCTCACCTTCCAGATATTCCTCTATTACTACACTATCGCCTGCCCCCCCGAATACCCTCTCCTTCATTATGGAATACAGAGCCTTTTCGGCTTCGTCCTCACTCATCGCGACGATAACACCCTTTCCTTTAGCCAGACCCGACGCCTTTACGACTATAGGAGCTCCCACGTCTTTGAGGTATCCTGAAGCCTCGTCGTAGTCCGTAAAGATCCGATATTGAGCGGTCGGGATGCCGTGCCTTGCCATAAAGTCCTTGGCGAAGGCCTTGCTCCACTCGATCTGGGAGGCGGCCTTTGTGGGTCCGAATATCCGCTGTCCACTCTCCTGGAAACGGTCAACTATCCCCATAGCGAGGGGATCGTCAGGACCCACGACAGTTATATCTATCTCTTCTTTGATGGCTAATGCCAGAAGTCCCTCTATGTCCTCCGCCTTTATGGGGACGCACTGGGCAATACCATCTATTCCGGCGTTTCCGGGGGCGGCGAATATCTTCTTGACGTTGGGACTTTGAGCCATCTTCCAGACGAGCGTATGTTCCCGCCCTCCGCTTCCTATGACTAATATCTTAATTTAACACCTCGCGAAAGTCACATCTGTGTGGATTGTCAGGGCAGACACGCGGGTCTGCCCCTACTGACAAAATCTATGTAGGGGCGAACCCATGTGTTCGCCCTCCTTATCGCCAATATCCGAACTCTCTCAGATCTGAATCCTTATTTCTCCAATCTTTTCTGACCTTGACCCACAGGTCTAAATATACGGGTGTTTGGAGGAAATCCTCTATTTTGACTCTGGACGCCCTGCCTATGGATTTGAGCGACCTCCCCTTTGCACCTATGACGATGCCCTTTTGAGATTCTCTCTCCACAAATATATTGGCGCTGATGTAGGTCTTTTCTCCTCTCTTCGTGAATTCCTCTACAAGCACAGCTGTCGAGTACGGGATCTCCTCTCTCAACCGGTCGAACACCTCCTCCCGTATCAACTCCGAGACGAAGAACCTTTCAGGTTGTTCAGCGATCACGTCCTCCGGATAGAGACGAGGACCAGAAGGGAGATATTTTTCGAGCAGGACTCTAAAAGCCTTGTGAAAAACCCTTAGATTCAGAAAGTAGTATAGAACAAGCATTGATAAAGCAGCTCCGATGTATTATATTATGTTATTGATAATATTATACATGGAGGAAACAATGACCCCACAAAAGCAGGAACAGACAAATCCGATGTTTCACTATTTTCAGATGGAGGATTTAGTTCCCGAGGATCATATCCTTCGTCAGATTGATGAGGCAGTTGATTTTTCATTTGTACGAGACGTTGTATCAGATTGTTATTGCCCTGACAATGGCAGACCCGGTATTGATCCTGAATTAGTTGTTCGAATGATCCTTATTGGCTATCTGTATAATTTGAGTGAGAATCGGCTCTGTCAGGAAGTGGGGATGCATGCGGCATATCGGTTGTTTTGTCATCAGACATTTGATGATGCGGTTCCGGATAGGAGCACGATCAACAAGCTTCGCAATCACAAGTGGGCATCCAGTGGGTTGTTTGAACGGATAATGCGTCAGGTAGTCCAGTGTTGCATAGATGTCGGTCTTGTGAGCGGTAAACACCTTAGTGTCGACGGCACTCAGATACAAGCTGATGCTTCAGTGAAAAGTATTGAGCCGATAGAACCCCCTGTTTCTCTTGATGATTATCTCAAGGGAATCGGTTTTGAAGGTGATAAGACAAAGGGTAGGTCCGGGCATCCTCAGGATAAAGACTTTCATGGTGAAAAGTGGACGAACCAAACACACCGTTCGACTACAGACCCCGACGCGCGCTTATACAGCAAATCGAAGGGCAAAGGGGCTTTTCTCTCGTTTATGGGCCATGATCTGATCGACACAAAAAGCAGAGTAATCCTTGAGACTCAGGGCACGCAGGCGACAGGGACAGCAGAGCCCGAAAGTGCCCTTAAGATGGTAGATGACCTTGAAACATACACCATGCCCAAAGACATTCAGACACTTAGTGCCGATACCGGTTACGGTTCTGGTAATTTTATCGCTGATGTACTTGACCGGGGAATCATACCCCATATTCCTCTGCGAGCCGATGAGAAGATTGAACCGATTCCTACATGGAAAAACAAGACAAATTCAGCACATATTCAGGCCGAACGGGATAGAAAAGTGCGAGAGGCGAAAGCCAGAAATCATGCACGGTCTATCTCATTAACAGCTGACTACAAACTCTCCCAGAGACTCCGTAAACGCAGTGAACATATCTTTGCTGAAGCCAGGCAACAACACGGTATGGGACGAGCCCGTTATAGAGGACCAGCCTCACTGAATGAACAGTTGAATCTTGTTGCAACAGTACAGAATCTCAAGAGGCTTGTATCTTTCATAAGAAGGGGGAAAGCGTCTATGTGTGCCCTGTCTGTCAAAGACAGTGCACCCTGTTCTTCAAACAGCTCCTGTTCCTTGCTGACCAGAACTCTGATAAGACTATTTTGCTTATTCCACAGCAAAACGATACGATATGCTACTCTTTGACCCATAATCGGCGCTTCAGACGCTGCCTGGGACATAACTATTTCACAAGGCTTCTAAGTCGATCCAGATTTCTTCCGTAGAGCGCTGAGATGGGTATCACTTCGTCTTTTGATTCAAGCTCGACCAGTTGGGAGATCATTACGATTACGTCGTCAGATGAGATCAAGTCTGCCTTGTTGAGCGCAAGAATTAGCGGAATCCTTATATCCTGAAGCCTGTTCTTTATATGCTCATCGAAAGTGTCCTCAAAGCGACACGCATCTACCATCAACAGGGCCACGTCGGCCTCTTTTATTGAGTGGTCCAGCTGTCTGCCCATAGCCTCTTGGAGTCTGTATTTGGGCTTTAGGACACTGGGCGTATCCAGGAAGATCATCTGAGACGTTGCACTCGTCGCTATGCCCAGGACGTTGGTTCTGGTGGTCTGCGCCTTGGGCGTAACGATGGAGAGCTTCTGTCCTATAAGCGCGTTAAACAGCGTAGACTTGCCGACATTGGGCTTTCCTATTATGGCCACATAGCCGCTTTTGTATGCGTCACCTGGGGAGATATCCCCCTCTCTATTCGTGTCTTTCAAGGATTGTTCCATATCAGGAAGGGACGGAAGGACTCATCTTTATAGACTCTGCTTCGCGTATCTAACAGCGTTTTGGAAGATAGCCATTCCATCCCCTCTTTCTTTAAGCCCCTCTCTGGTCCATCTGGGATGCTGCGTGGGATGAATGTGCCTTTCAGGGTGAGGCATCAGACCGAATATCCTTCCCGTTAGATCGCATATTCCAGCTATACGATCCGTCGAACCGTTGGGATTCCAGGGGTAGCCCGCTGGATTTCCGTGATCGTCAACGTATCTGAGGACTATCTGACGGCTCTCCACAAGGGCAGACAGTGTCTCTTGGTCTCTTGTTATGAATTTTCCTTCGCCGTGCGCCACGGGTAGATATATCTTGCTATCTAGATCCTGTGTGAAGACGCACTTGGTCTCTTCGTCTTTTTCCAGATAGACCCATCTGTCTTCAAATTTTCCGGAGTCGTTGTTTGTGAGCGTGGCCTCAACCAGTGGGGCTTCCGCCTGTGGCTTGTAAGATCCCTCCAAAACCTGAAGGAGTCCCGCTTTGACGAGGGCCTGGAAGCCGTTGCATATGCCGATTACGAGCTTTCCGTCCGCTATGAACCTCCCAATCTGATCGTAAAGTTTGTACCTGAGTTCGTTGGCAAGTATCTTGCCGGCTGCGACATCGTCTCCGTAGGTGAAGCCTCCGGGAAGGGCGAGGATGTGATACTCGGAGAGGAAGGAAGGAGCTTCTATTACGCGTTTGATATGGATCAGACTCGTCTCGGCGCCTGCTTGCTGGAGGGCAAACTCGGTCTCCTGGTCGCAGTTGGTTCCGGCGGTCCTTAATATTATGGCTTTGACTTCCGCCATTATCCCCTAATCCTTATATTCTTCAGAATCTATCCCGAATTCGTCCATCAATCTTTTTAGATGTCTCGGAGTTATTTCAAGAATCAAGGCGGCCCTACCGATTGTACCTTTGGATTGGGAAAGGGCGTTGTCCAAGATTTCAAATTTAGCCCTGTTCACCGCTTCTCTTAGAGTCAGGCCTCCGATCTGGTTTTCATCGGGGGAAAGAGAGGATTCTTCAAGCTCCCGGTACATTTCAAGCTCTAAATCTTCAGGCTCGATGTATCTATCGCTCCCGCCGAACAGGAGGGAATTCTCTATAGCGTTTTTGAGTTCTCTGACGTTTCCGGGCCAATCGTATCGGGAGATCTTGTGTAAGGATTCGTCGGAGAGTTGTTTGTATATCTCAAGGTTTTTGGAGTACAGATCCAGGAAGTATTCGGCAAGGAGAGGTATGTCGCTCCTGCGCTCTCTTAAGAGAGGCAGTTCTATGATAGCGACTCTGAGCCTGTGATAAAGGTCGTCCCGGAACTGGCCCGATTTCACAAGTTCGGAGAGGTCTCTGTTCGTGGCGACGATGATTCTGGCCTCAAGTTGCAACTGACTATTTCCGCCGAGGCGTTCGAAGGTCCTGTCCTGGAGCACCCTTAAGAGCTTGATCTGCACCTCTATGGGGATGTTCTCCACCTCATCCAGAAAGAGCGTCCCGGAGCCTGCCGACTCCAGCTTTGCGATGCGCCTCTGCGTGGCTCCGGTGTAGGCTCCCTTTTCGTGTCCGAATAGTTCGCTAGATGCAAGGTCAGGCGAAGTCTTTGAGACATCGGCGACCACAAAGGGGGATCTACCGCTCAAGGTGTGTATAGCCCTTGCCACAAGTTCTTTGCCTGTTCCGGTCTCCCCCTTTATAAGGATTGTGGAATCTACACGAGCGGCTTTTTGTATCCTGTCGAAGACCTTGAGCATCTCTTCGGATTTCCCTATGATTCCCATAAACCTATCCGACTCGTTGAGCCTCTCTTTGAGTCTTTCGTTTTCGCGCTTGAGATCTGCTCTTTCCAATGCCCTATCTACAATGACAGAAAGGACATCCCTCCTCACGGGCTTTTCTAAGAAATCGTAGGCTCCCGACTTGAGCATTGCCTCTATCTTGGTGGCATCTCTTTGCGAGCCACTGATCACGACGACCTCTGTGGAGCGGTCCTTCTTTCTGACAGCGCTTAAAAACTCGAGCCCGTCTCTGCTGCTTCCCGTGTCGAATTTGAGATCCAGGAGGATAAGGTCCGGCTTTGCGCGTTCATATTGCCTTAAGCCCTCTTGAGGGTCTGAGGCGATAACGACCTTGCAGTCCTTGGAAGAGAGTATCTCAGCGTAGAGGTCTCTATTGTACTCTTCGTCTTCGACTATGAGGATAGTATATCTGATCCGAGAGTCCATCGTCTATTGCTCCAAAACAGTAGACAGATTGTAGGGCCGAGGCGCCCTGGGTGCTCTGTTGATAGGGGACAAGCCACAAAGTGGTCGCCTCAAGGGCAGACCTATCTGTCTGCCCTTACATATAGATATATACATAGGGATGAACCTTCCCCATGAATGTAGGGGCGTTCCCCGATAGATTCAATCGGTGACCACTCATCCCAGGGGCAGATACACGGGTCTGCCTCTACAACAGATGTACGAACATGCCTTTACGAATGTGAGAGCTTCCCCCACGCGTTCGCTCCCTACCCACGTCGCCGCCTTCTTTCCAAGCCGTCATTGCAAGGATGCCTGCCCGCGAACGATTGTATCGGGGGTTCGCCCCGAAGCAATCTCCGTTAGACTGCCTCTCCCTGTATGCAGTCTACTTGTCAGTCACCGGAAGTTTGACGATGAAGGTAGTGCCGGCCCTGACCTGGCTTTGGACGTCAATGGCCCCGCCATGTTTTTTTACCACTTCAAGGGACCCAGGAAGTCCGATGCCCATGCCGCCCTTCTTGTCGGTGGTGAAGAAATTGAATATATCCCGAATCTTCTCCTCCGGTATTCCGATCCCTGTGTCGCTGAACTTGATCTCTGCGCTCCGGCTATTATGCCCCTTGATGTCGATGGACAAAGAACCGCCGTCTTCCATCGCCTGATAGGCGTTTAGAACGATATTCGAGAAAACATCTACCATCTGTTCGGGATCGACTTCTATCGGCGAAACGTCTTTGCTGTACTCTTTGTGAACCTGTATATTCTCGGGCCTGGGAATTCTGTTCAGAGAGGCGTCTATGAGGGTGGGGATACTGTAAGGCTCTTTTCGCGGCTCGTCGGGAACGGCTCTCCTCATCCTGCTTATGTCCTTTTTGACCAGCCCCAGATGTCTGTCTATTCCATCCAGCGCCCTTTCGAGCCTGAGATCGGACGTGCCCCCTTTGAGTGTCCTTTCTCTAATTTCGGCAGCAAACGTATCTATAGGATTGAGGAGGTTGCTGATATTGTGGGCTATCCTCCAGGTGCTCCTTCCTACCACCGCCAGTCTTTCGGACTCCTTCAGTTCATCCTGATGCTTCTTAATCTCAGAGAGCATGTATTTAAAGGCTCTGGAAAGCCCTCCTATCTCGTCGATTCTATCTATGCCTGAAATATCTGCGTCCAATGCTCCTCCCGACGGAGTCGAGGCTCGACCTATTTTCTGGACATCTTCTGTGAGCCGCTTTATGGGCTTTACCGTCTGTCTTATAAGAACATAGAAAAATGTAAGAGACAGCAGCGCGGCGGATAGCCCCACGATGCTCAGAATAGGTACAGTAGACATCACAGGGCGGTAGTAGCCTATCTTGAGGACAAATTCCCCGCGGTCCGATTCTATCCTCACTCCCACATCCTGTACCATCTCTCCCCTGTAGCGTATCTCATCGGAGATGATACCTTTGCCGTTATAGAGAAGCTCTTCTACGAGGATGTAATCTCTGGGATCAGTGGAATACCCCTGTTCCTCCTCAACGTCTGTGGAAAGGAGGAACAAATGATCTTCACCTATTATCTTGATGTAGGCTATAAAGTCGCTCTTGTATTTGCTCTTGAGGAATTGGAATACAGCGTTTGCGGTGTAGTTATCTACGAGGGAACTTACAATATTGGCGACTTCTTTGGTTATGGGTTCGTATCCCTTTTCGAACATCTGGGTTTCATATTGTCGTCTTTCGAGCATTGTGGATATGAGGGAGAAGAGAGCGACGACCAGTATGGATATTACGAATATAACCGTAGTCTTAAAGAGTATACCGACACGGAATCTGCGCTCGATCCCTTTGACTTCGACCTCACTCACTGATCTATCGCCTCCATCCGAAAGACAGTAGTCACTGGAAAGTGCATATCCGCCTATGTATAAAAATGTAACGATATTAAGGTCAAAAAGCAACCTTATTGTGAACCCCCATAAACAAAGTAGACAGTAGACAGGGCACCGCCTCATATCCCATTTTTTTGTGTTTCAGTCAAAAAATCTTTCCCCATATAGGAAGATTGCGGAACATAGCGAACCTTGCGGCTTGACATACGAAACGATAGAGTATATACTTATAGACACAAATGAGCAATAGATAAGGGAAACCATGTATGGGAACTGAGACTTACACAAAGGTACCAAACGATATTATGGAAGGAATTTTGTGCAAGGGATTGCTCTCAAAAAGAGAATCTCAAATCTTCTGTGTCATACTCAGAGAAAGGTATAACGGCCAGTGGACAGTACGTCCTCCAAGCGTTCAAAAGATCGCCGACTTTACTCGACTTGATAGAGCAAATGTATCCACTACTATAGGACAGATGCTGAAGAAAAATATCATAAGACAAAGAGACGGAAAGAAAGGAAGATACTATCAAATTAATACAGATCCCCCAACTTGGATCACTAAAGGTTGTCAAAACAACAACAATTGTTCCTCTAATCCATTGTCCCACAAGGCGATGCCGAGTCCGAAGGAAGTACCTAAAGGAAGTATCTAAGAAAGTATATGATGAAGGTGGTAGTACGGTCGCTACGGAACCAGACGAGACAGCATCGAAGTCTCTACAGACTTCAGCTTCAGCATCATCTTTCATAGAAATTCTATCGCAGAACATACCCGACTTCCTCGAAGACGGAAGGATACTTGAAGTAGTTAAGCGATGCATCGAAGAGGACCCAGATGTAGATGAACGGCAGATTGCCCAGAACTTCATAAACTGGAAGGATCGCCCTACACTTACTCCCCAAAACATCGAATCCATCATTCAAAATCAATTTAGAACTGCCAGGGAAAAGGGCTATTATCGCAAAGAGAGGAAGATAAACCGTCACCCTGGACAGATCCGAAAGACAAAGCAGTACATAGAAGAACTGAGAGAAACAGACGGCGAGTTAGAGTCACAAACCCCTGAGGAGAGACAGGCAAAATGGGCAGGCATTAAGCAAATAATGGAGGAAAGCTTAAGAAAGGCTAAAGAGTTTAGAAAAAGGAAGGAGTCCGCTAACCGAGACTTCAAGAGCGGCAGAATAAGCAGAGAGGAGTACGATAGCATCTTGAAGCAGATTCGCGATGAGGCGCGGGATGCCTGGGGATAAGGAGAATCAGCAGACAAGCAAAGGCGAAGGTTAGCTACCCCCCTTTAATTCCCCCCTTATTAAGGGGGGACACAGGGGGGTGACACGAAGACTATCTTTTGCCAGGCGTGCCTTGGTGGCTGAAGAGGCGGTACCCTGTCTACCCCCGATAGATTCCATCGGAGGCTACTGTCTACTATTTAATCACCTTGATCTCTTTGGAGGACTCAAATGGAGAAGCATGATTAGGCTCCTCCACAGCTCTTAACGTAACGCTCTCCTCCAGGGCGATGGTGAAGGTGACCTTAGGCTTGGTGTGGATCGGATGCAGATAGGCTCGTGCAAGTTCGATTTCGCCTTTGTATATGGCTATCCAGCGGACGTGATGTTCAAAGAGCGTGGGATGGAGAGCTCCCGCCCCGACCGTTACGGTCACATCGAACCATTCACCCGCTTTAACTTTGTCCGGGGCATCTATCCTGGGGACGTGCTTGGGGTCATCCTCCACCTTGACTCTATTGATCTCTTTGAAATTAGTCACGACACTTTCATCTGTTACCTGATCCGCCATCTTTTCACTGGCAAAGACCAACGGGACGACCGTGCCGAAGATAATCCACAGGGCAATGGCAGAAAATGCAGAGCCCAATCCGTAGATAAATCTTACCTTGACATTTGAGCACTTTTTAGCTATATCTAACCTTGTATTCACGATAAGCCTCCTGATGTTTAGGATTTAACCCTGATATGCCAATTACGAGGCGATATGCCAATTGCGAGACCAATTACGAGTCCTAATTATAACTGTTGCGGAATCTCATGTCAAGAGAAAAATTGGAGATTCTTTCGGCCCGAAGCAATCTCAACCTGCAAGATCGTCTGAACAGCAAAATCCAGATTCCTTCGCTATTGCCCGTAATGACGGTTTAGGAGGCTCACAGTGACGATTCAGTAGGAGATGTCCACAAATGAAGCAGATGGTTATTTCTCTGTTCTGTATAGTCTTTCAGTTCGATGAGGCGAACGAGCAGAAGTGGATAAGAGAGTGGCTCTTCTACGCCAACTCTGTGAGATATGCAGCGGCTATGTCAGGCCCCGACTACGCCACCTTTAAGAACGGCTGGTGGGAACTGACGAAGAACCTGCAGGAAATGCGGGCTTAATCGAGTTAAAGACAAGGAGGAAACTTGATGAGAAAGATTAAATATAGAAACAGACAGGGGGGAGGCGGTGCCCTGTCTACTGTCTACTGTCTACTGTCTACTGCCTTCCTGGTCTTCCTCTCTATTTCGGCTCTTTCAGAGGCATCAGCAGAGGTAGGGACGATCGGGGGAAGAGTGACCTTTGAAGGAGAGATTCCCAAGACGAAGGTGTTCAGGGTGACGATAGATAAATATACCTGTGGAGCTGAAAAGCCATCTCAGGAGCTGATAATCTCGCCGGATAGAGGGATAAAAAACGCTCTTCTATGGATCGAAGGCACCCCCGCTAAGAGGCACCCGTCTAAATCGGAAAAAGATGGATTCAACACAGAATCGTCATACCGACTCGATCAGCAAGATTGCGAATATGTCCCGCACGTTCTGGTCGTCCCTCCAGAGGTCGCCCTGAAGATCACGAACAGCGATCCCATAGCTCACAATGTGCACACTATCTCAGATGAGAATCCGTCTTTCAACAAGTTCCAGAAGAAAAACAAGCTGTCCGTGGTCTTCCAATACCCTGAGATAATTCAGGTGGAATGCAACATGCACAGCTGGATGAAGGCGTGGATCGTGGTGGCTGATAGTACATATTATGCCCTGACGGATAAAGACGGCTCGTTCAAAATAGAGAACATCCCGCCGGGGACTTATAAATTGAGGCTGTGGCACGAGTCCTTAGGGGAAAACGTAAAGGAAGTCGTAGTTAAATCGGCAGAAGATTTGAAAGTGGACTTCAAACTCAGTAAGAGGAGTACGAATGAATCTGAATGACAGGGTCGCCATTGTCACAGGGGCAGGTAGAGGGATAGGCGAAGCTACCGCTTTGAGGCTGGCAGAATACGGAGCGAAAGTTGCCATCGTGGACATGGATGCACTGACTGCCCACACGGTGGCAGACAAGATAGAGGGTATGGGCCGAAGGGCAATTGCGGTGGTAGCAGATGTCTCCGACGCCTCGGATGTCCGGAAGATGGTAGAAGCGACTTTGAAGGAGTTCAAAAGGATTGATATTCTGGTGAATAACGCAGGGATCGCGGGCAAGAGTGCAAAGTTATGGGAACTTACCGAGGAGGACTGGGACTCGGCGATGGGCGTGGACCTAAAGAGCGTCTTCTTGTGCTGTAAGGCTGTAGTCCCTCATATGATAGAGAGAAAATACGGAAAGATCGTGAACGTGGCTTCTATCGCGGGAAAAGAGGGAAATCCAAATCTTACGGCTTACTCAACCGCAAAGGCGGGCGTTATATGTCTGACGAAGGCTCTGGCCAAAGAGGTGATCGATTACAATATAAACGTAAACTGCGTGTCTCCGGCCCTGGTAGATACTCCCCTATTGAGGCAGTTCCCTCAGCACGTCATAGATTATATGGTGGGCAAGATTCCGCTCGGCAGGCTGGGAACAGCCGATGAAGTGGCGGCTGTGATACATTTCTTGTCCTGTGACGATGCCAGCTTTGTTACAGGACAGTGCTACGATGTCAGCGGAGGAAGAGCAACCTATTAAAAAAGCTTCAGCCACCAAGGCACAAAGATAAAAAAATTAGTGTCTTTGTGTTACCCCCTATATCCCCCCTTAATAAGGGGGGATATAGGGGGTAACTAACCTCAGCCTGTGCTTAGCCTTAATTGAAAAGAGCCAAAAGTTGTTAGAGCATTTAGAAGGAACAATAGAGCGGATAACGTACCAAAACGAAGAGACAGGGTACGTGATCGCCAAGCTTGAGCCCAAAGGGGATCCCCAACTAAAGCGCAGGCGCAGTTCCCCATCGCAGAGATTCTGGGGGCAGAACAAGAGCGCTCTAAATCTGGTCACGATAGTGGGCGAAATGGCCTCAGTAAATCCGGGCGAGAACGTGACATTAGAAGGCTACTGGACCACTCACCCCGAGTACGGCCACCAGTTCAAAATTGAATCTTACAAAATAGTCCATCCTTCGACCGTAGAGGGTTTAAGGAAATATTTGGGCTCAGGGCTCATCAAGGGAATAGGACCTGTTACCGCCAGTAGAATCGTGGATCATTTCGGTCTGGAGACTTTAGAAGTTATCGAAAACGATCCCGAACGTCTATCAGAGACCCCCGGTGTAGGTGAAAAAAGAGTCAAGATGATAGGAAAGGCATGGCAGGAGCAGAGGAAAGTAAAGGATGTGATGCTGTTCCTTCAATCTCACGACGTCAGCACAGGCTATGCGACCAAGATTTACAAACAGTACGGAGACAATGCCATAAACGTAGTAAAGAATAATCCATATCAACTGGAAAGAGATATATGGGGGATAGGTTTCCTGACGGCGGACAAGATAGCCAGGAGCATAGGAATAGAGAACGACTCTATCGAGAGAATAAAGGCGGGGATAAGGTATGCGCTCAATAAGCTCTCCGAGGAGGGACACGTCTATGCCCCCTCCTTGGAACTTGTGGACAAGGCTGTGGAGTTTCTGGAGGTGAGGGCGGAGCTCGTATCTGAGGCTTTAGGGGTGATGGAGCAGGATAAAGAGATTGTAGTTGAGGGTGGGAGAGTCTTTTTGCCCCCTTTATATTACGCTGAGGTGGGAATTGCTAATAACTTAAAGCGGCTTATGCTCTCCCCGCTCTTCGGGAGGAATTTCGACGCCCAGAAAGAGATAGAACACATAGAAAAAAGGAGCAGCATAAGATTCTCCAAAAGGCAAACAGTTGCGATTCAAACCTCCCTTACGGATAAGGTGATGGTCCTAACAGGGGGGCCAGGGACGGGAAAGACGACTATCACCAGGGGGATAATAGATGTCTTTGAATCCAACGGGCTGAGAGTCATGCTGTGCGCTCCTACAGGGAGAGCGGCCAAAAGGCTCTCTGAGGCCACCGGAAGGAGAGCACAAACCGTTCACAGACTCCTGGGATTCAAGCCGGGTGAAGGTGCTTTCCAGAAGGACAGGGAAAACCTATTAGATGCGGATGTCCTTATTGTGGATGAGATGTCCATGGTGGATGCGCCCTTGATGAACAGCCTCGTGCGGGCACTTCCTCACCAGGCCAGGCTTATCCTTGTGGGAGACGCCGATCAACTGCCCTCTGTAGGGGCTGGAAATGTGCTGAGAGACATAATAGATTCGGGAGAAATTCCAATTGTCGAGCTATATGAGATATTCCGTCAGGAACGAGGGAGTTTGATCGTTACGAACGCTCATAAGATAAATAGCGGAGAATATCCGTATATTAATAACAAAGATTCCAGGGATTTCTTCTTCGTAGAGGAGGAGGACACGGAGTCCACCCCGGGGATAATCGAGGATCTCTGCAAAAGGAGGATCCCAAAGAGGACAGGCCTTGACCCTATAGACGACATTCAGGTCATCTGTCCTATGTACAAGGGAGAGACAGGTGTCATAAATCTAAACAGCAGGCTTCAGGAGGCTCTAAATCCGATTCCAGAGATGCCAAAGAAGCCTGTTGATGCACTAAGGATCAGAAGAGGAAACACGGAGTACAGGGTCAAAGATAAGGTGATGCAGATGAGGAATAACTACAGCAAGATGGTGTTCAACGGAGACATAGGGGCCATAAAGACGATAAATTTGGAGGATCAGAGTCTCAGTGTCATGTTCGATAGACTCGTGGAGTACGACTTCCGAGAATTAGATGAGTTAATATTAGCGTACGCCGTCTCTGTGCACAAATATCAGGGCAGTGAGTGCAGGGCAATGGTTATGCCTTTGACGACCCAGCACTATATGATGCTTCAGAGAAATCTGCTGTACACAGCGGTGACAAGGGCCAGAGACATGGTGGTGCTTGTAGGAACGAAGAAGGCCCTGTGGATAGCCATCAAGAACGATAAAGTGGCAGAAAGATACACGTCGCTGGACGAAAGACTGAAAGAGCAGTAGACAGCAAACAGTAGACAGTAGACAGAGGCACAGCCTCACCTCCCTCCGAGATTGCTTTGTCAGACATTCCTGTCTGACCCACCGTGACGGGTAGGACGGACATTCTTGTCTGTCCTATGAAAGGCCCGGACAAGCACTGTCATTGCGAGCCGAAGCCCAGAGCCCTTAGCCCAGAGCGAAGCGAAGGGGCAGCGAAGCAATCTCAAGTGGATGAAGGGATAACCTGTCTATTGTCCGAACACACGGGTTGGCCCCTACGAATTTGTCCTCTACCATTGTTTGTAGGGGCAGACCCACGTGTCTGCCCTATCTCATGTATCTACGAAGGACTCTAAGTTGAACCTAACCTCTAAAATAAAAAAACGAGCCGCAGACCTCGGCTTCGACCTTGTGGGCGTCTCCCGCGCTCTGCCACTTCCGGGAGGGGACTTCTACCAAGAGTGGCTGGAAAAGGGCTACGCAGGCAACATGGAATATATGGAGAGGAACGCGGAAAAAAGGAAAGATCCCGGGAATCTGATAGAGGGAGCCTTATCTGTTATATCCGTTGGGATGAACTACTTTGTAAAGGGAGACAGTGCCCCCGAAGATGGAGGCATCTACGGAAGGATAGCGATGTATGCGCTAGGAGACGACTATCACGATCATATCAAGAAAAAGCTCTTCGACCTTCTGGAGTTTATAGAGGAGGAGTACAGCGGGGAGGTTAAAGGAAAGGCCTATGTGGACACCGGTCCCGTCCTGGAACGTGAAATAGGGAACCTTGCGGGGATAGGTTGGTACGGCAAAAACACGAATCTCATAAATAAAGAGATAGGATCGTGGCTCTTGCTGGGTGAGATAGTTTTGAATATTGAACTTGAGTACGACGAACCTGCCCTGGACCACTGCGGGACGTGTACAGCGTGTCTCGATGTCTGTCCGACGGAGGCGCTGGTTGATCCTTACGTTCTGGACTCGACGCTGTGCATTTCCTATCTGACTATAGAGTTGAAAGGCCCGATCCCTCTCGAACTCAGGCCCCTTGTAGGAGACTATATATTCGGGTGTGACGACTGTCAGGATGTGTGCCCCTGGAACAGCAAAGCTGAAGAAACAGATGAACCGGCATTTCAGCCGAGAGACGGCTTTTCGGCGCCCTCTCTTGTCTCCCTTATGGGAATGGACGATGAGGCGTTCAGGTCACGTTTTAAGGGCAGCCCCATCAAAAGGGCAAAAAGGAGGGGATTTTTGAGAAACGTGGCTGTCGCTCTGGGAAATTCTGGGAAGAAGGAGGCTATTCCCGTGCTTGTAAAATCGCTGAGGGACGACGACCCGCTCATACGGGGTCACTCTGCGTGGGCGTTAGGTCAAATCGGGGGGGATGAGGCAAAGAACGCTATGGAACAGGTCTTGGAGGTAGAGAATGATGAGGAGGTAACAAAAGAATTAGAGTATGCCCTACAGAGTCTTAACCTAATGGGAACGGGTCTGCATAATTCATAATTAGCAACTTTGTTTTAGCCACAGGAAGGTTTCAAATGTCCAGTACAGCCACTACGAACGCAGTTGAGTGCATAGTTCCAATCCTAAGTGTCAAGGACATTTCAGTCAGCATAGATTACTATGTAAAGGTGCTTGGCTTCAAGCAGGAATGGTCTTATGGCGCAGCCTCACCTACATTTGCAGGAGTATCACGTGACAGCTTTTCCATCTACCTATGCCAAGGGATGCCCAAGGCCAACCCGGGACATGGATCTGGATCGGCGTTGAGGATGCTGCTGCACTCTTTGAGGAGTATAAGGCGCGGGGCGCTACGATCCGACAGGAACCGACAAACTATTCCTGGGCATATGAGATGAGAGTCGAGGATCCTGATGGTCACGTTCTGCGCATTGGTTCAGAACCAATGGAAGGTGAGCCTTCAAAGGACTGAAATTGTCATGCAACTACGAGTGCCAACCCGCGGATGAACCAGCCGCGGTAATGGAGAACCAGTAACACAAGTAGACAGCATACAGGAAGAAAGGGTCTCAGTGAGATTGCTTCGGGGTGAACGCCCTCGCAATAACTCCGGTAAAGTAACGGTCATTGTGAATCGCCTACTACGGCCATCGCTAGTAGCTCCTCTGTGTCATTGCGACCCCGTCCGATGGAATCTATCGGGGTTAGATCGGGGGAAGGGGAACGATCTCATGTAGGCTGTTTATCCCTGCATTGTGTCCGAAATATTTTGATCTGATACTTAGAATTCAGTATTAGAAGAGCCCAGTTGTTGCGGAATAATACAAATAGAATATCAAAACGTGACCCAGATCACAGACTTTGATTTTAGATATGCGTATCGTTCTGTTGACATTTCTTATGGGATCATGTATTCTTATTTATCTGTTTCCCCCTTCCAGCAGCGAAATCTCCCAAATTCAAGCGGGAGGTTAATTGCTGGTTGGGTAGATTAACTATGTACAAATAGCTGCAGAAGGAAGTAGATAAAAGCGGATCAGCAACAACTACTAATGGTGCACGAACTTTCTTAATTTTTTTGTTTCTACCGATATTTCCACAGTAAAGGAGAGCTTAAAAGCCTTGTGAAAAACCCTTAGATTCAGAAAGTAGTATAAAACAAGCATTGATAAAGCAGCTCCGATGTATTATATTATGTTATTGATAATATTATACATGGAGGAAACAATGACCCCACAAAAGCAGGAACAGACAAATCCGATGTTTCACTATTTTCAGATGGAGGATTTAGTTCCCGAGGATCATATCCTTCGTCAGATTGATGAGGCAGTTGATTTTTCATTTGTACGAGACGTTGTATCAGATTGTTATTGCCCTGACAATGGCAGACCCGGTATTGATCCTGAATTAGTTGTTCGAATGATCCTTATTGGCTATCTGTATAATTTGAGTGAGAATCGGCTCTGTCAGGAAGTGGGGATGCATGCGGCATATCGGTTGTTTTGTCATCAGACATTTGATGATGCGGTTCCGGATAGGAGCACGATCAACAAGCTTCGCAATCACAAGTGGGCATCCAGTGGGTTGTTTGAACGGATAATGCGTCAGGTAGTCCAGTGTTGCATAGATGTCGGTCTTGTGAGCGGTAAACACCTTAGTGTCGACGGCACTCAGATACAAGCTGATGCTTCAGTGAAAAGTATTGAGCCGATAGAACCCCCTGTTTCTCTTGATGATTATCTCAAGGGAATCGGTTTTGAAGGTGATAAGACAAAGGGTAGGTCCGGGCATCCTCAGGATAAAGACTTTCATGGTGAAAAGTGGACGAACCAAACACACCGTTCGACTACAGACCCCGACGCGCGCTTATACAGCAAATCGAAGGGCAAAGGGGCTTTTCTCTCGTTTATGGGCCATGATCTGATCGACACAAAAAGCAGAGTAATCCTTGAGACTCAGGGCACGCAGGCGACAGGGACAGCAGAGCCCGAAAGTGCCCTTAAGATGGTAGATGACCTTGAAACATACACCATGCCCAAAGACATTCAGACACTTAGTGCCGATACCGGTTACGGTTCTGGTAATTTTATCGCTGATGTACTTGACCGGGGAATCATACCCCATATTCCTCTGCGAGCCGATGAGAAGATTGAACCGATTCCTACATGGAAAAACAAGACAAATTCAGCACATATTCAGGCCGAACGGGATAGAAAAGTGCGAGAGGCGAAAGCCAGAAATCATGCACGGTCTATCTCATTAACAGCTGACTACAAACTCTCCCGGAGACTCCGTAAACGCAGTGAACATATCTTTGCTGAAGCCAGGCAACAACACGGTATGGGACGAGCCCGTTACAGAGGACCAGCCTCACTGAATGAACAGTTGAATCTTGTTGCAACAGTACAGAATCTCAAGAGGCTTGTATCTTTCATAAGAAGGGGGAAAGCGTCTATGTGTGCCCTGTCTGTCAAAGACAGTGCATCCTGTTCTTCAAACAGCTCCTGTTCCTTGCTGACCAGAACTCTGATAAGACTATTTTGCTTATTCCACAGCAAAACGATACGATATGCTACTCTTTGACCCATAATCGGCGCTTCAGACGCTGCCTGGGACATAACTATTTCACAAGGCTTTTAATGATGTTAAACTTACGAAAATCTGTTCTATCGCTGGCGGCTATTGCTTTTTTCTTCGGAATCGTTACGAGTGCTCACGCCCAACTGACCAACCCGAGCTTCGAGACAGGTGACCTAAAGGGTTGACACTCCTCTGGATCTGTCAAAGCCGTTAGGTTCGGTGGTGGCAATTACCCAAAAGACGGCAAGTACTTCGCCTTTCTCACGGCCAGTGTGTACGGTAGCACCATTTCGCAGACGTTCACGGCAAATGCGGGAGACAAAATCTCAGGCTGGGCCTTCTTCAACGTTCAAAGCGGGTCGGCGCAGGTGCAGATCACAGAGAGCGGGTACAAGGGTATATTTAAAACCTCAATTACGAGCCCTAAGTGGACCAGCTGGGAGTACAGGTTTAAGAAGAAGGGAAAGTACACCATAAAGGCGCTTCTCTCGCTCAAGAAGGGAGTCAAATTCAAGAAGGGCAGCGGCATGGGGTTGGACGGCCTTGTACTTGGCAGCGGGAACCGGCTACCGACGGCAGATGCTGGTCCAGACCAGAAGGTAGAATGCGCGGGTCCCGCAGGAACAAAGGTAACCCTGGACGGTTCGGGATCAAGCGATCCTGATAAGGATTATCTTAGGTACACCTGGAACGGATCCTTCGGGACGGTCACCGGCGCGAGTCCGACGGTTGCCCTCTCCCACGGCGCCCACGCCATCAAGCTTACGGTGGATGACGGCAAAGGCGGGAAGGATTCAGACAAGGTGACCATCACGATTATGGACACTACGCCGCCGAAGATCAGCGTATCAGTGGACCCTGATGAACTGTGGCCGGCCAACCACAAGATGAAGACTATCACAGCTACCGTTACTGTGACGGACATCTGCGATCCATCACCCGGCGTCGTGTTGACTACTATCGAAAGCGATGAACCGGACGGAGACTCTGACGCTATCCAGGCTGACAGCGGCACGGACGATCGGGAGTTCCTGTTGCGTGCGGAGCGATCTGGAAACGGAGATGGACGGGTCTATACGATCACCTATACAGCGCAGGATGTGTCGGGGAACAGCAACAGCGCATCGTCAACTGTGACGGTACCCCACGACAAGGGACAAGGGAAGGCGAAAGGAAGAGCGAAGGTGGCTCTAACGCCTGATACCTACAGCTTACAGCAGAACCATCCGAATCCGTTCAACCCTGAGACAATGATTGAGTATGCACTCCCGGCGGAAACACACATCCGATTGGTCGTGTACAACCAGATGGGTCAGATTGTAAGAACACTGGTGGATGGTCACAGATCAGAAGGCAGCTACGCCATAGTCTGGGATGGCACGGACGATAGCGGAGAAGACCTCGCCAGCGGAATCTATCTGTATCGGATAGAGGCGGATGGATTTGTGCAGACGAGGAAGATGACCTTAATGAGGTAGGCTCTTTGTCCCATCTCACACAAGCTCACAAAGTAACTAACAGACAGCCCGTCAGAGATGGCGGGCTGTCTGTTTTGTCATTCATAGGACTGCCCATTGAGTCAGAGTGGCAAAACCGCATTGCAGGATTGTAACAACAATTTCAAGACGTGCTTGAGGCTCTGGGCGCTACACAGTACTAGGAAGGCACACGGGATTATGCCAGCACAGAATAAGCTTATCATTCTAAAACCGATGAATAAAACGAAAAGATCGATTTTCTACACTGTCCTGATGCTCTTTATCTCCTTGAATACACTTCTCTACACAGGGGATCTTTTCGGATCTCAGCTTGTGGGTGATTTCGACGGAGACAATGACGTAGATCGTTCTGATTTTGTTCTTTTCGAGGATGTGTTTGGAACGACGTTCAGCTCAGCCGATTGGAATCCTGTGTTCGATTTGGATGATGATGGCGAGATCAGTTTGTCCGACTTTTTGATCTTTGTGCATAACTTCGGCAAGAGTGTAGAGAAAAATGTCTCCGTCAAAACTGAAAATCAAAGAACTATATTGTCTTTTCCCGACTATACCCTCGCGGTACAGTATGGCGAACCCGTTGGTATTGTTTCGCTTAAACTTACTGATCAGCAGACGGATTTTGTGCACCGGAACCTGCCCTTAGGAGACTGGGAATGGTTCAAGATAGATCTGAACGGTCGTCAGAAATGGCTAAAACTGATTATGCCTGAGTGGAGTAGCCCTGTTCTGAAAACATCTGGTGATCCTGTTGTCCTGAGGTTTGTCAGAGAGAACTCAATTGCGCCGGGCATCAGTCTGGGGGTCGAATATAACCTGAATCGCGACAGACCAGAATTTGATATACACTATTCTATCAGCAATTCATCTGGAGAGACGCTCAGAAGCCCCTATGTGATGATCGGCTTTCCGGGATTCTCAAATTACGAACAGGTATCCTCTGTTGAAACTGCGCTTGAAACCCGTGTCACCGCAAGCCCTTACACCAATTTCCGCGATGAGGCAATTGCGGTTAACAGAGCTGAATACCTGCTGTTGCGTCACAATGTGTCTCCTCGTTCAGGTTCCCTTGAGGTCCTAAAGGGAGTTGTCTCCATTAAAGAAGCCAGCCGTATCTTCACACTGGAATCTTCTTTTGTGCCTGACAAGACATACAGTCAGGTCTACTCTGCCTATGTCAATAAACCTGCGTACTTGACGTGCCACATCTATGCCTTTCTCACCGATATCCCTAATGGAGAAGAAAGAAGAATCACTATCCATTACACCGTCTATAAGAAAGAACCATAGGTAAGGGACAGATAAGGCAAGATTGCTTCGCCACTTCCTTTATCTTCTCTCTCCGAAGTGGTCCAGAAAGACAACAAAGTCGCTGAGCTCTACTTTATCATCTCCATCGAGGTCGAATTTCTCGTCGAATGCGGTACCACCTAAGCTGGATCCGAAGGCATCAAGGAATAGAACAAAGTCAGCAAGTCCCACCTCGTCATCTTCGTTGAAATCCCCTATAATTTCAGGTACGTTCTTTACAACAATTCTCACAGAGTCGGATTGACTATCCGCTTCTCCATCGCTGACGACAAGTGTAAAGGTTAATACTAAAGTCTCCGCAACATCAGGAAGAATAAATGTGGGGCTCTGAATTGTTCGATCTGATAAAGTGACCACAGGGCCTGACACCTGACTCCAAAGATATGTCAAAATATCTCCATCAGGATCGCTGCTGCCCGAACCGTTCAAGACTACCCTGTCTCCCTCTCCTACTGTCTGATCCGGTCCAGCATTCGCTATGGGAGGCTTGTTGACATCGTTTACAGTAATGCTCACAGAGTCGGGCTGACTATCCACTTGTCCGTCGCTGACGACAAGCACAAACGTAAATATTAAAGTCTCCGCAACCTCAGGAAGAATAAATGTGGGGCTCTCGGTTGTTCTGTCTGATAAAGTGACCGAAGGTCCTGACATCTGACTCCAAAGATATGTTAACACATCTCCATCAGGATCGCTGCTGCCCGAACCGTCCAGAATCAACGTGTCCCTCTCGTCCACTCTCTGATCCACTCCAGCATTTGCTATTGGAGGCTTGTTGACATCGTTTACCGTAATGCTCACAGAGTCGGGCTGACTATCCGCTTGTCCGTCGCTGACGACAAGCACAAACGTAAATATTAAAGTCTCCGCAACCTCAGGAGCGACAAATGTCGGACTCTGAGCCGTATCGCTGGATAGTGTGACCGAAGGACCTGACATCTGACTCCAAAGATATGTCACAATATCTCCATCAGGATCGCTGCTGCCCGAACCGTCCAGAATCAATGTGTCTCCCTCGTTTACAGTGGTGTCTACGCCGGCGTATGCGGTGGGAAGCTCCGGGAAGAAGACCGTCCTGGTCAAAATTGAAACAGCGACTCCCCCTTCATTCACCTCAAATCTATCGATCGTAAAGTTCCCGATGCCCTGGGGATCTATCACCTCGAAAGGAATTCGAAGGATCTCACCGGATCCCTCTATTGGAGAAGCCGAAGCAAATGCCACCTTTACTGCATTTCCGACAGTGTTTGGAAAAAACAGAAAGCTACCTGTTATTTCGTGGGTTATTTCGTCGGTTATTACATTGAACACATCGCTGCTGAATGTGATAAATATCTCGATAGAGTTTACACTGTCCTCCGGAGCGATAGTATCTACAACGACGGTGATGAATAAGGTGCTATCGGGCATCTCTTGAACAGGACCGAGACCGACGTTGATGTCGCCATAGGCAGTGTGTGCAGTCAAGATAACCAGGCCCATAGCAAAAGTGGACAAACCCGCAAAGATGACCAAGACATTTTTGAATCTTTCCATAGATTCTGGTGCCGAGGGGAGATCCCGATTCACCCGGGGTGAGGAATCAGCACTTTCTCCTTTCTAAGTATCGGGTCAAAATAGTCTGGAGGTGACTGTAGAGAACCAGCATAGCACACACCAAATAGTAGGCGAATAATTTTAAGTGAGATTGTTTCGCCTACCTCCCAATGATATCTCTTACCTTCAGTGATCGCGAGGGCTGAAACCGCGTAGCAATCTGAACGGAAGGGAGGATCTGTCTCTGACTACCATATGCTGTCTATGGTTTACTTGCTATAATATATCATCCTTTCCTTGGATAGGCAATATCCTTTCTTGCTTCAGACAATTTCTGATATATGAACAGGAAGAAAAGCTTGCTGCGAAGTAGAACCCTCTTTACATCCTGAAAGAAATTTAGTACTATAGCTCAAGTTGTGCCCTCGTACTAAGACCCCAAAACTCATCAGAACTCAGTTCAAAGGATAACAAATGAAGCGGATAATTTCTTATGCCGTTCCGGCACTATTGCTCGCTTTGAATCCGACTATCCATGTACAAATCCTGCTCGGACCTACAGCCACTAGTGTCGGGAGACAACCTTCGTCAATCTTTACCACGGATTTAGATAGAGATGGAGATAATGACCTGACTGTAGCTCCTGGAACCGCCAATGGTATATCAGTGTTGTTGAACAATGGAAATGGGACATTTGCAGAACCGGTGAACTATGGTGCTGGGGATAGTCCCTTTTCAATTTACAGTGCGGATTTAGATGGAGATGCAGATAATGACTTAGCTGTGGCCAATTTTGATAGCGATGATGTATCGGTGCTGTTAAATAACGGAGACGGGACATTTGCAGACAGGGTGAACTATATAGTTGGGGACGATCCCAGATCAGTCTTCAGTGCAGATTAAGTTGGAGATGGGGATAATTACCTGGCTGTGGCTAATAAGGTAATCTTTGATAAGAACACCTTTAAACTCATCAGTACCGTCCCAGTGTTGTTGAACCTGTCTATTCAACCCTGAGACTCCCATCCATTACGACCTTGCCGCGCGAAGCTGTGTTGATATATCTGTCTATAATATGATGGGACAGAAGGTAGGGCCATTGGTGTCCTGACGGGGTAACGGGGTATTAGAGGAGGAGACGGCTGTGAATAAGATAAAGGAGAGCAAGACGAAAGCATTTAATGTCTTATCGTGCATAGCTGTTCTAATCTTGATCGGATGTGGTGATAGTGTCAAGGGATTAGATTCCAGAAGCCTATAAGGAAGCCGCCTCGCTACCTTTCACAAGAAGAGATAGACGCTCTGATTTCGGAGTGTCCACCACATCTTTATCCTATCGTAGTTATCGCTCTTTATACAGGAATGAGAAAAGGAGAGATATTCAACCTCAAGTGGGGGGATGCAGATTTAAAGCAGGGAGTAACATCGGTCAATAACCGGGAGGACTTCCACACAAAAAACTTTGATAACCGGATTATACCGATGCGTCCGGTTGTGAGGTAAGCGCCAAGCAGACATCCACGTTACATCTCCAGCCCTTACGTGTTCTGTAACAAAAACAACGAACCTATAAAGATGTAAAAAGAGCTTTGCAGGCGCTCTTACAAGGGCAGGTATTACCAACTTCAGATTTCATGCTCTACGACATACATTCAGCTCGTGGCTTGTAATGTCTGGTGTTGATCTGGCTACAGCACAGGAACTTATGGGGCATAAGACAATTTCAATGACATTACATTAGGCCCATCTTGCCGCAGGCCCATCTTGCCCCGAGTCACCTGAAGGATGCCATAGACAAACTGAATCTGAGTGGACACTATTTGGACACCCAGAAGAAAAAGAAAAGCACTTAGCTTGGAAGTCAGTTCTTCTAAGTGCTTTATTTGGAGTAAGATATAGTGGAGCCGGCGAAGGGACTCGAACCCCCGACCTGCTCATTACAAGTGAGCTGCTCTACCAGCTGAGCTACACCGGCCTAAGCTGGAATTAAATCTAAACCGTCAGTCTCGATATGTCAAGCAAAAAAGTAGACAGGGCACCGCGTTTAGCTGAATGCTGTCCAGTTGTCTTTGTGTTTCCATATAGTTCCTTCCGTCCTGTCTTCTAACTCTACTCCCATTGCAGAAAGCTGAACTCTTATCTTATCGGACAGCTCCCACTCTTTCTTCTGTCTCATCTTTGACCTAACTTCCACCAGCAGATATATTAGACCATCTATATTCTGTGAATCGTCTTTACCGGCAAATTCCAGTTTCAGGCCTAAGACGTCCGAGATCAGTTTCATCCTATTCTGGGCCATTAAAAGTAGTGCCCCTCTGGCCTCGTTCCTCTCCATCTGGGTCACTACATTTGCGCGCTTAGAGAGATCGAACAATACCGAAAGAGCCTGCGGAGCGTTGAAATCGTCATCCATCGCCTTCTCGAATCGTTCTTTCGCACTTTCTGTCTCCTCAAATAGTTCCCTATCCTCGCTTGATAACGAAGCCTCACAAATATCTGCCTTCCTTGATGTGCCCTGTGAGGATAGATGGATGTTTCTGGAGGCATTTACCAATCTCTCCAGTCCGCTTTGTGCACCTTTAAGCGCTTCTTCTGAGATCTCCACCGGACTTCTGTAGTGACCGCTTAATATCAGCAATCTGACGGCCTGTGGGCTATACTTTTTGAAAGCGTCCTTTATGGTCAGGAAATTCCCAAGGGACTTGCTCATCTTCACGCCGTCCACAGTCACCATGTTATTGTGCATCCAATACCGCACAAAAGGACTCCCCGTAGATCCCTCGCTTTGCGTTATCTCACACTCGTTGTGAGGGAAGATATTTTCCATTCCCCCGCCGTGGATATCGGTCGTCTCTCCCAGGTACTTCATCGCCATAGCCGAGCATTCCACGTGCCAGCCTGGATAGCCCCAGCCCCAGGGGCTCGGCCACTTTAATATATGACCCTCCCGAGCTTTCTTCCACAAAGCAAAGTCAACAGGGGCCTCCTTTTCGGGATTGACCTTAACTCTGGCGCCCTCTTTAAGCTCCTCTACCTTCCTACCTGAAAGCTTCCCGTACTGGGAAAAACTCGACACCCTGAAGTACACAGAACCGTTGACTTCGTAAGCATGCCCTCTTTCAATCAGGGTCTTTATAAGCTCTATCTGCTCGCAGATGTGTCCACTTGCACGGGGAGAGATATCGGGCCTTAGGACGTTTAAGGCATCCATGTCCTCAAAATAGCTCCTCGTATAGGTCTCGGCTAGTTCCATAGGTTCGACCCTTTCGAGTGCAGCCCTTTTTATCAGCTTATCCTCACCCTCGTCCGAATCGTCTGTGAGATGCCCTACGTCCGTGATGTTCTGAACATACCTTACCTTATATCCTGAATACCTTAAATACCTTACAATTACGTCAAAGCTTATGTAACATTTGGCGTGTCCCAAGTGAGCGTGGTCGTAGACCGTAGGACCGCACACATACATACTCACTCTGCCCTTCCTTAAAGGCTCAAACTCCTCTTTTTTCCTCGTCAGGCTGTTGTACACCATCAGAGCCATTTCAGTCTCCCGATAGACATTCTTTTACCGTCTACAGTTGAACTTTTCTTTTGCGCCAGTAGAGGACAGACCCGACGCAGACCAAAAGTGCCATAATTATAAAAGCTGCTGTGTTATACCTTCTCAAGAGCTGGGCAGCCATTTCCCAGTTTTCTCCCGCTATCAGCCCGGCACATACCAAAAGTCCGTTCCATATGATCATCCCTACAGAACCGTAGAGGGCTATCTTGCCTGCTGACATCTTGCTTGCCCCTGCAAGGGGGGAGATCATCGACCTGACTCCTGGAAGGAACCTGTTAATCAGTATCACTTTATATCCGTATCTGCTCAGCCACCTTTGCGCCTTCGCTGTGTTCTTGGGGGAAAAGAGCCTCTTTCTCCTCTCATCTGAGAAGAACGCATTACCCAGATAGAGTCCGACGTAATATACGAACATAAACCCCAGAATACTCCCGAGAAGGGCCGCGCTGATCATTGGAGTCAGCTTCAAGACCCCTATCCCGACTAAATAGGCCCCGAAAATTGTCACAAGATCGCCCGGTACGGGAGGGACAACGTTCTCCAAGAAAGAATTCAAAAATAAGAGGATGTAGATAGTCTCTGGGCCCAGGGATGATATGAAGTTTGTAACTTCCTGCACTTATTGCCCCCGAAATAAGTAGAAAAGGCACATGCTCTTCCCATGAGTTTGCTTCGGGTTTGGGACCTCGCAATAACCAAAAGCCGAAGATATGCACCGTCATTGCCATCCCCGAATGAAGCCCCAATAGATTCAATTGGGGGTCGGGGATGGCAAAGCAACCTCACTTAGAATGCCTTTCCCTGTACACTTTCTACTGATTTATGGCGGACAGTGCCGCCGACAACTATTCCAGCACTGATCAAAATCAAATTTTTGATAATATACTGCCCTGCAAGGGTAAGACCGTAAGGAAAATGGGTAAAACACACGTCAGGTAACAGGACTAAAGGGAGCATTGTCCCCGGCATCTGCAAGAAAAGCAAAAAAAGAGCGGCGCGGATAAGCGGACGAAACAGCAAGCCCACGCCGATGGCTACCTCCCACCATCCAAGGATAGGAACGAATAGATCAGGAGGTAACCAATAGACTGTCCTTTTTGCCAGTTCTGCCGCGGGGCTGATCCCTAAAGGCTTTAATATTCCAAACCAGATGAATATGATCCCCAGGGACATTCTAAGAAGAAAGTGACCGTACCTTCTCATCCATCCGGCAATGGACCGATCAATCTGGTCAAACGCTGTAAACATATTTGCCACTCTTGCCCGGTCCCCCCAAAGTTACCCATGTCAGACATGCCTGTCTGACATGAAACAGAAACAGAGCTGAATTTCTGTCGACCAATGACGGGGAAAAAGAAACTATACGATATTAAGAGCGGCGTTGATATCGTCCTGATAGACTGTATGCCGATCTTCTATAACATCGGTGACTAAAAGAGGTCGATTTTGTGCTGAGGATTCGATCACAGCGTAGGATAAAGCCATTGCTTCCAGCCCCGACTGTCCATCGGTTTCAAACTCCACCTCTCCATTGATAGCTCTGAGGAACTCGAGCAACTCCAATGTGACTGGATTGGTTAATCCTCCGGGAAACTGGGATTTTTTGAGTTCTGTTGGCGCGTTTGCCTTGTAATATTCGACTAGGCCGATTCTCTTCCCGCCATCGAGGAAGAGCGTGTCCTCCTTCAGACATCCCTCTTCGCCGTAGATGGTGTAAGGGACGCTTGTGGTCTCTGCCCCGTGTCCCCACAAGGTCAGGACCCACACTCCTGTTGCACCGCATTCGAACTCCAAAAGTGAGAACGACGCATCCTCCACGCTATTCTCAAAGGGCTCAGATTTGATACCTAATTCGTCGCGAAGATATCGGAACGGAACGAAATGTCGCGCCATTCCGAAGACCTGTTTGACCTCTCCAATATGAAGCCTGAAAAGATCGGCGTGGTGTACGCCCATATCCAGCACCCATCCCGCTCCGGCATCCATCTTTCGATGTCTCCAGGGAGTTCCTGCGACGACGGAATCGGGAACACCCTCAATACCGACCTGAATCATTATCTTCGGCTCTCCGAGCAGCCCCCCATCGATAACGTACTTTCGAGCGCGCTGATTCAACGCGCGTCTGGTATTTTCCGCTACTCCTAAGATCCTACCTGTCCTCTTAGCCGTTTCGATCATACGGCGGCCTGCGCGGATAGTTATGGCAAAAGGCTTCTCCACCATGCAATCTATCCCGGCCTCCAGAGAGTCGATGGCGATATTGTGGTGGCTCTTATGATCCGTTACTATATCCACCGCGTCCACTATCCTTTCATCGAGCATCTGACGATAGTCAGTAAATATCTTAGGGCGATATCCGAGTCGCTCCTCTGCGGTATCTGCAGCGATCTGGGCACGCTCCTCTACTATGTCGCATACGGCTGTCAACTCGCCGATATTAAACCCTGAATGAACCATGTCCTTGAGACATTTTGACCTTGACTGTGCCATCGAGCCAGTGCCGATAATGCCTATACGAACTCTTTGGCTCATTGAACTTTGACCTGTCTTTCAACTTCTGTTCCCGCGATGAGTTCCCTAAAATCGATGCCTAAGATACGGGCTAACTTCTTGACCACCTCCACTCTCGGAACGAAGCCGTGGTCTATCTTGCTCAGGTAACCCTGGGCTATCCCCGCCTTTTCAGAAAGCTCTTTTTTGTCTATTCCTTTTTCTTTGATAATCTTATTGAGTCGCTCACTGATCGATCCCTCCATGGCTTGTCCTCCTTGTGGGATTGCTTCAATCTTTCAGACTGTGATGCACCGTAGATACAGCGTAAGCCCCTATGCCTTCGCCTCTGCCTGTATAGCCTAATCCCTCAGTCGTCGTTGCCTTTACAGAGATTCTGTCCTTATCTATGCCCAGGGCGTCGGCTATGTTCTTGCGCATTTGAGATATGAACTTTGAGACTTTCGGCCTCTGCGCAGCAATAGTAGAATCCACGTTCACAATGCAAAAGCCTCTATCATCCAATATCTTCCTTACGCTCTCCAGAATAATCAGACTCGAGATACCTTCAAATTCGGGGTCAGAATCGGGGAAATGTCTTCCGATGTCGCCTAAAGCTGCAGCGCCTAAAAGGGAATCCGCAATGGCGTGACAGAGCACGTCCCCATCCGAATGACCCAAAAGCCCCATTGCAAAAGGAATCTGAACTCCGCCTAATATCAGCTTTCTGTCATCTTGGAGCCTGTGAACGTCGAATCCGTGACCTATCCTCAAATTCGGAGCGCCTGTTCTATTGGCGCTCTCCATCCTGCCCAAGATCAACTTTCCGACCTCCATATCCTCAGGCGTAGTAATCTTTATGTTATCGTATGACCCCTCCACAATCCCTACGCCATGTCCTAACCTCTCAACCAAAGCCGCCTCATCAGTCCCGTAGAATCCATCTTCAAGCGCCCTTTCAAATGCCCTTTCTAATATCGTCCTCTCGAATACCTGGGGAGTCTGTGCGCACCATAGACTTTCTCTGTCCAGAGTGCACTCCACAACTTTATCCCTGCAGAACTTCACCGTATCAACAGCCCGAACAGCCACGATAACAGCCCCCGCATCTTTGCAAAGCTCCACAGCCTTATCGATCAAGTCCGGTTCTATAAATGGCCTCACAGCGTCGTGAACGACAACTATATCGATGTCCTTTTCTAAAACCTTCAGCCCCTCGTAGACAGAATCTTGTCTCTGTCTACCGCCAGTCACAACCTTTGAGACTTTTCCGAATCCCAATCCAACCTCATCCCGGCATAGTTCCACATATCCTTTTGGGGCAACTACCACCACTCTGTCTATTGACTTGCAGTCTTCAAATTTTTTGAGCGTATGAGCCAGAATCGTCCTCCCGCACAACTTTCTGAACTGCTTTGCTCTTTTTTCTCCCATCCTAACCCCCGCCCCAGCCGCAGGAATGACAGCCCCGACCACAGACAAATTTTGGATCCTTCAAGATTATATTTTTCGACTACAGGTGCAGTCATCAGATATGTTCAGATAGTTCGTATTTCGTCTTTGAGACGTTTCTACTCAATGGAAGAATGTTGCAACCACAGCAAATCGGTTCCACATACGATATCTTGGCTTTGACAGCTAAGATAAGAAAGAAGTTACCGGATGTCAATAAGAGACCTTATGTAAACTCCTATCTCGAAGAACACTCGATGTTAGGGCCAGTCGACACCAATTTCTGAGCACTTCGGAGAGAGCTTGTGGGAAGTGAACCATTCTTAGGGGTTGATTTGACAACTCACGGTTCTTACAGTTACTAAAAAAGCCTTGTGAAATAGTTATGTCCCAGGCAGCGTCTGAAGCGCCGATTATGGGTCAAAGAGTAGCATATCGTATCGTTTTGCTGTGGAATAAGCAAAATAGTCTTATCAGAGTTCTGGTCAGCAAGGAACAGGAGCTGTTTGAAGAACAGGATGCACTGTCTTTGACAGACAGGGCACACATAGACGCTTTCCCCCTTCTTATGAAAGATACAAGCCTCTTGAGATTCTGTACTGTTGCAACAAGATTCAACTGTTCATTCAGTGAGGCTGGTCCTCTGTAACGGGCTCGTCCCATACCGTGTTGTTGCCTGGCTTCAGCAAAGATATGTTCACTGCGTTTACGGAGTCTCCGGGAGAGTTTGTAGTCAGCTGTTAATGAGATAGACCGTGCATGATTTCTGGCTTTCGCCTCTCGCACTTTTCTATCCCGTTCGGCCTGAATATGTGCTGAATTTGTCTTGTTTTTCCATGTAGGAATCGGTTCAATCTTCTCATCGGCTCGCAGAGGAATATGGGGTATGATTCCCCGGTCAAGTACATCAGCGATAAAATTACCAGAACCGTAACCGGTATCGGCACTAAGTGTCTGAATGTCTTTGGGCATGGTGTATGTTTCAAGGTCATCTACCATCTTAAGGGCACTTTCGGGCTCTGCTGTCCCTGTCGCCTGCGTGCCCTGAGTCTCAAGGATTACTCTGCTTTTTGTGTCGATCAGATCATGGCCCATAAACGAGAGAAAAGCCCCTTTGCCCTTCGATTTGCTGTATAAGCGCGCGTCGGGGTCTGTAGTCGAACGGTGTGTTTGGTTCGTCCACTTTTCACCATGAAAGTCTTTATCCTGAGGATGCCCGGACCTACCCTTTGTCTTATCACCTTCAAAACCGATTCCCTTGAGATAATCATCAAGAGAAACAGGGGGTTCTATCGGCTCAATACTTTTCACTGAAGCATCAGCTTGTATCTGAGTGCCGTCGACACTAAGGTGTTTACCGCTCACAAGACCGACATCTATGCAACACTGGACTACCTGACGCATTATCCGTTCAAACAACCCACTGGATGCCCACTTGTGATTGCGAAGCTTGTTGATCGTGCTCCTATCCGGAACCGCATCATCAAATGTCTGATGACAAAACAACCGATATGCCGCATGCATCCCCACTTCCTGACAGAGCCGATTCTCACTCAAATTATACAGATAGCCAATAAGGATCATTCGAACAACTAATTCAGGATCAATACCGGGTCTGCCATTGTCAGGGCAATAACAATCTGATACAACGTCTCGTACAAATGAAAAATCAACTGCCTCATCAATCTGACGAAGGATATGATCCTCGGGAACTAAATCCTCCATCTGAAAATAGTGAAACATCGGATTTGTCTGTTCCTGCTTTTGTGGGGTCATTGTTTCCTCCATGTATAATATTATCAATAACATAATATAATACATCGGAGCTGCTTTATCAATGCTTGTTCTATACTACTTTCTGAATCTAAGGGTTTTTCACAAGGCTTTTAGTGTCTTATGCTCTTAAACTTTTGCTTGACTTTGCATCGCCATAGTGTTATACTATTAGCCTGTGTGTCTGTCCCTGAATAGCTACTCTAGAAATTTACCTATATGTCGAAGGCGATGGGGAACTTTTTCAGAAAAACTCCCAATTTTGCCTTCTAACTGGAAGGGTTTTTAGAATCACCGTATCGATACTTCTTGTCCTTAAGTAAGAAGATACTTGATGTGTTTTTTGATAGGTATTAGAAGCCTTGTGAAATAGTTATGTCCCAGGCAGCGTCTGAAGCGCCGATTATGGGTCAAAGAGTAGCATATCGTATCGTTTTGCTGTGGAATAAGCAAAATAGTCTTATCAGAGTTCTGGTCAGCAAGGAACAGGAGCTGTTTGAAGAACAGGATGCACTGTCTTTGACAGACAGGGCACACATAGACGCTTTCCCCCTTCTTATGAAAGATACAAGCCTCTTGAGATTCTGTACTGTTGCAACAAGATTCAACTGTTCATTCAGTGAGGCTGGTCCTCTATAACGGGCTCGTCCCATACCGTGTTGTTGCCTGGCTTCAGCAAAGATATGTTCACTGCGTTTACGGAGTCTCCGGGAGAGTTTGTAGTCAGCTGTTAATGAGATAGACCGTGCATGATTTCTGGCTTTCGCCTCTCGCACTTTTCTATCCCGTTCGGCCTGAATATGTGCTGAATTTGTCTTGTTTTTCCATGTAGGAATCGGTTCAATCTTCTCATCGGCTCGCAGAGGAATATGGGGTATGATTCCCCGGTCAAGTACATCAGCGATAAAATTACCAGAACCGTAACCGGTATCGGCACTAAGTGTCTGAATGTCTTTGGGCATGGTGTATGTTTCAAGGTCATCTACCATCTTAAGGGCACTTTCGGGCTCTGCTGTCCCTGTCGCCTGCGTGCCCTGAGTCTCAAGGATTACTCTGCTTTTTGTGTCGATCAGATCATGGCCCATAAACGAGAGAAAAGCCCCTTTGCCCTTCGATTTGCTGTATAAGCGCGCGTCGGGGTCTGTAGTCGAACGGTGTGTTTGGTTCGTCCACTTTTCACCATGAAAGTCTTTATCCTGAGGATGCCCGGACCTACCCTTTGTCTTATCACCTTCAAAACCGATTCCCTTGAGATAATCATCAAGAGAAACAGGGGGTTCTATCGGCTCAATACTTTTCACTGAAGCATCAGCTTGTATCTGAGTGCCGTCGACACTAAGGTGTTTACCGCTCACAAGACCGACATCTATGCAACACTGGACTACCTGACGCATTATCCGTTCAAACAACCCACTGGATGCCCACTTGTGATTGCGAAGCTTGTTGATCGTGCTCCTATCCGGAACCGCATCATCAAATGTCTGATGACAAAACAACCGATATGCCGCATGCATCCCCACTTCCTGACAGAGCTGATTCTCACTCAAATTATACAGATAGCCAATAAGGATCATTCGAACAACTAATTCAGGATCAATACCGGGTCTGCCATTGTCAGGGCAATAACAATCTGATACAACGTCTCGTACAAATGAAAAATCAACTGCCTCATCAATCTGACGAAGGATATGATCCTCGGGAACTAAATCCTCCATCTGAAAATAGTGAAACATCGGATTTGTCTGTTCCTGCTTTTGTGGGGTCATTGTTTCCTCCATGTATAATATTATCAATAACATAATATAATACATCGGAGCTGCTTTATCAATGCTTGTTCTATACTACTTTCTGAATCTAAGGGTTTTTCACAAGGCTTTTAGGCCATTGATTTTATTATATTCAAAGTAACCTTTAGCTTTCGGTATGGTTGCTGATTGCATATACTTTGGATGAAAGGATAGATTACTGTGGCTGTGCAATCGCCTGTATCAAACCAGACTAGTCTGGTGGAGATCGCCCTCTACGGCAGGGGGGGTCAAGGCGTAAAGATGTCAGGGGATATTATATCTTACGCCCTGTTCGATGAGGGGAAGAAGCTCTACAGCCAGCCGAAGTACGGAAGCGATAGGATGGGAACGCCTGTGGGATATTCCATAAAGTTCGACAGGGAGGGGGCACAGCTGAACGATAGGAGCTGGATCAAAAATCCGGGCTATCTGGTCGTGATGGATACGGTGATCTTCAGCAGTCAGGGGTTGGATCTTATAAGTTCCCTCAAGGAGGGCGGAATCCTCATAATCAACAGCAAGAAAGACCCTCTAAAATTCAGCTTTTTGGGGCCGTTCAACATAGCTACAGTAGATGCAAGCGGCGTTGCCAAGGAGCTGGGTCTTATCAAGGGGAGCGTGCCTCTTCTGAGTCCCATAATGCCGGGGGCATTCTCGAAGGTAACGGGGATGGTGAGCATGGAGAGTCTGGAAAAATCTCTTGAGAAGGTCCTCACAAAAAGCGGTCTGACCCGGCGGCTGGATCAGAACATAGAGGCCCTAAGGAGAGGCTACGAAGAGGTAAGGCAGTAGACAGCAAACAGGTGGTGGATAGGGAGATTGCTCCGGGATGAATCTCCTCGCAATAGACGTTGCCTACTTTTGCCTTCGGTCATTTCGACTCGCCGATTGAATCTTTCGGGGAAGCCCAGAGCAAAGCGGAAGAGTCAGTGAAGCAATGTCCGAGACAGGCTATAGGGGGGAGAATACCCCGCCTACAGTCTACTTTATTCAGGGGGTATATAGATAGTGGCAGGAAATAGTGGGCCTGTGCGTTTTGCTTCTACACGGAGCAGCACCGAGATTTTGACGGGAAGTCAACGGTACGAAAGGCCGATATACGATTTTTATCTTAAGGACGCTCCGTGCCGTGAGGCGTGTCCCGCGGGACACGACATCGCCTGGGCTCTCTTTATGGTGGGTAAGGGAAGGTACGATCTGGCGTTTTCAACGTTCAAGGAGGAGAGCCCGTTCCCGTCGGTGACGGGGAGGGTGTGCTATCATCCGTGTGAGAGTGAGTGTAACAGAGGAAGATACGATCAGCCTCTTGCTATAAGCGCTTTAGAGCGGGTGTTTTCGGATTTAGGGGATAACGGGGAAGTTGAAAAGCCGGACACAAGATACAGCGAAAGGGTGGCGATCATAGGGAGCGGCCCGTCGGGTCTGACCTGTGCTTATCATCTAAGAAGGCTCGGTTATCCTGTTACGGTGTTCGAGGCTGATGCGGAGCCGGGCGGCGCTCTTTTAACGGGGATTCCGGATTACAGGCTCTCCAAGGATATTATCAGAGGGGAGATCGACAAGCTTTCAAGGATGGGTATTCGGTTTGAAGTGAAGACAAAGGTTGGCGAGGATGTCTCTTTTGAGCAGATTCGAAAGAATCATAAGGCGGTGTTCTTAGGTGTTGGACTCCCGAAGGGTCGAATGCTGAATACCCCCGGAGCGGATGGTGTCGATGTGATGACCGGCGTGGACTTCCTGTTCAAGGTAAATATGGAAGGCGGGGTAAAGATGGGCAAAAGGGTGATGGTGATAGGTGCAGGTGATGTGGCGATAGATGTTTCTCGTTCCGCTATAAGGTCGGGGGCTCGTGAGGTGACGATATGCTGTGTTGAGAAGTTGGAGGATATACCCGCCCATCCTGAGGAGGTGAAGGCTGCTATTAGTGAGGGGGTAAAGATAGAATCTTCTTTGGCTTCGACGCTTATTTCGCCGAACGGAGGCGGTCTGGTTGTGGACTTTGCCGGGGTAAGATCGTTCGGAAGGCAATCAGATGGGGATGTGAAGATCGACATAGATGAACATACAAAGAGGACTATCAGCACGGATCAGATCATCTGCGCAATCGCTCAGCAATCGGACCTTGGGTTCCTGCCCGGTGGATTGAACAGCAAGTCCCACATAGAGGTTGACATCTTCGGACGGACAAAGGAGGAGGGTGTATTCTCAGGTGGCGACGTGACGGGGACTTACAACGTGGTGAACGCCATAGGTTCGGGGAAAAGAGCTGCAATAGGGATAGATTGCTACTTGAGGGGACGGGATGTGGGCGGTCTTATGGAAAAGCTGAGGATAGGGGGACAAGGGGCAATTTCGATGAAGTCGTATATGGAGATCATAAAAGGCGAAGAGCCTCAAGTAAGGTCCCAAAAGATAATCCCGATCGAAGAGATCAATCTGGACTATTTTCCTGAAGAAGAAAAGACGCATCACAAAGAGCTCTCCTTAGGCGAAAGAAAAGAGAGTTTCAGAGAGGTCAACTTTGCGTTTACTCCCGAGGAAGCTCTGCGGGAAGCACTACGATGCTTCAACTGCGGTATGTGCAATATGTGCGGGAATTGCTACACTTTCTGTCCCGATTCTGCGGTCATACAAAAAGACGATTGGAGCTTTGAGATTGCCACGGATTACTGCAAGGGCTGCGGCGTATGCGTCCAGGAGTGTCCGAGGTCTGCTATGTCAATGGTACTAGAAGAGGAGATATAAAGCAGTAGACAGCATTAACAAGTAGACAGCAAACAGTAGACAGTAGACAGGGTACTACCTGCTATCCCCATAGAAAGGCAGGAGAGGCAGACCCGTGTGTCTGCCCTAGGCAGTGAACAGGCCATCCCTTCCCCTCTGCCTACTGACTCTACAGTCTACTTGAATAAAGGAGATAGAAATTGGATAGAAATGGAAAAGTTGAGCTGATGAACGGGGCTGAGGCGCTTTCCTGCGCTTATGAGCTTGCTGGCGTAAGGATAGCGTACACGTTCCCGATAACGCCTCAGACCGAGGTGTTAGAATACCTGTCCAAAAGCCAGAAGGTCAGGTGCATACAGGCGGATTCTGAGTACAACGTCCTGGCTGGGGCTGAAGGGGCTCTGTGGGCGGGTGAGAGGTGCGCCGTTTCGACATCGTCCCAGGGGCTGGTGCTTATGAGCGAGTTGATGTGGGAGACGGCGGGAAACAGATTGCCTTTGGTTATGGGCGTGTTCAACAGGGCACTGAAGTGGCCTGCGTGGAATCTGCAAGCCCAACAGAACGACTCTCTATTTATGAGGGATACGGGCTGGCTTCAGTTCTATTGCGAGTCGGCTCAGGAGGTATTGGACTTCGTGCTGATGGCGTTCAGAGTCTCAGAGGAGGTCCTGCTCCCTTCTATGGTGGCGGGAGATGGGTTCTATGTATCGCATGAAAAGGAGGAGGTGCACGTTCCGGGTGAGGATGAAGTTAGAGAGTTTGTGGGAAAGCCGAATTTTGGCGACCTGCCGAGTTTTGAAAACCCGAGAATCTACGGCGGACTTCCGCCTTCTTCGACGTATTTCAGCCTATGCCGGAAGATGCACAGAGAGATGGAGTCGGCAGCCGATGCGTTCAGGAGTGCCGCAGATGAATTTGCGATTCGCTTCGGCCGGAAATACGAACCAATTGAGACTATAAAGATGGAGGATGCCGAGACGGTGATGGTAACAGCAGGAGCCATAAGCGGGACAGCAAGGCAGGTCGTGGAGGATAACGGAGCATACTTGGGGCTGTTGAAGATTCATAACTTCCGTCCCTTTCCCAAGGATGAGATTAGAAGGGCCTTAAATGGAGCTCGTAAGGTGGCTGTGTTCGACAGGAACATAGCTATGGGAATAGGAGGGATCTTCTCCTGGGAACTGAAGGCTGCTCTTTTCGATGTGGAAAAAAGACCTGTGATATATAATTTTGTGACGGGATTGGGGGGCACGGATGTGACACCTGAGATGGTAAATATGGCTCTGGACTATATGGAAAGCACAGACCAACCGGAGGATGAATGTCTCTTCTTGACAGAGGAAGGCGTAAATTTACAATAGATAAACTATCCCGATCGAGGTTTTAATATGGACGTAAATATAGATGAGAAGAGCAGTCTGCTCAATACACTGGGTATTCCCACGTTCGCCGAGGAGAGCCTAACTGCAGGGCACAACGCCTGTCCTGGGTGTGGTTCTACGATTGCCTTGAGAATGGTCTTAGATGCAATTGGGCCTAAAACTTACTATTTCGTTCCGGCGGGATGCGCCAGCCTATATTTTGGCCCTGACGACACAATAGCTTCATCGACGCCGATGATCCATACAGCGTTTGCGGCCTCGTTCGCTCAGGCTGAGGGCATGGCTCACGCTCTGGAACTCCAGGGAAGAACGGATGAGCACGTTGCGGTCTGGGCTGGCGATGGGGCTACGTACGACATCGGTATGGGGGGTCTTTCAGGCGTCGCGGCGAGGAACGGAAATGTGATCGTAATCTGTGACGACAACGAGGGGTATCAAAATACCGGCGGGCACAGCAGTACGGCTACTTCTACGGGGGCCTTAACTAGATCTACACAGCCGAACTTTTCCCTTTCTCCACTGAAGAAGGATATCATAGAGGTTCTGGCGGCTCATAGGGTGCCGTATCTGGCAACTATCTGTGCTGCATACCCTGAGGATCTTAAAAGGAAGATCGAAAAAGCAAAGAGCATTTACGGCTTCAAGTTTCTTCTGCTTTTAACGTCGTGTGTGGCCTGGGGACACGAAAGTCAGGTTGCAGTGAAGCTGGTCAGGATGTCTGTGGAGACGGGGTTTTTTCCCCTGTATGAGATCGAGAACGGCAACAAATATAATATAACACATGAGCCTCAGTTCCTTCCTTTAGAGGAGTTTACGAAACTTCAAAGGAGGTTCTACGGAATAGACCTTGACCCTCTGAAGGAACAGGTAAAGCAAAAGTGGGATTATCTGAAGGCCAGAGTGGCCTAAAGTAGTGGTCGCAGTGGTTCTCGGATTCCTCCTTGGACGACGAAAGCAATTGGACTAACTACGGTGACCAAGGTAGCCTTAGTCTTGTACTTCCCCTCTGAATAAGGAGCTAAAATGGGCGACGATCTTCTTCATCTCTTTGCGGCTTACGCGGTAATATGGGTAGCTCTTGCGTCTTATATATTTACTCTTTCGAGGCGACAGAAGAGGATATGGAGAGAGATAGAGACTCTGAAGGAGTCTCTCAATAGGAATAACTCGGAGTAGCCCACGTTGCAGAATGATGAGGAATACGACGCTGTATTGATAATCGCCGACAGCGAGCGGGACTCTGATCTTTACTACGCTACGGGATTTCTGGCTCCCGATCCTTTTATATTTATTCAAAGGAAAGACCAGAAAATCCTGATTATGAGCGATCTGGAGATAGATAGGGCAAAGTCCGAGTCCAGAGCTGATCTGATATTTTCTTACTCCAAATATGAGAATATGCTTAAAAGGGCGGGCGTAGAGTCGCCCTTTTTTATTGATGTGCTGGATTCGGTTCTAAAGGAGATGGAGGTAGAGTCGCTGCTCGTTCCAGGGAACTTCGGGATCGAATACGCAGATGGACTTAGAGGGATGGGCTATCAGATAGCTTTCCGGAAGCCTCCCTTCTTCTCTGAGAGGGAGGTAAAGTCGGAGGAAGAAATAGGGTACATAAAGGAGACGCTTAAGTCCGCCCAGAACGCTGTAGATGCAGCCATACGTACGATAGGGGATTCAAAGATCGGAGTCGACGATACTCTGTATCGTAATGGGGAGCCGCTGACTTCGGAAGCTGTAAGGAAGATAATCAACGTGAAGTTGATGGAGGAGAATTGCATAGCGTCGGGTACGATAGTGGCGTCCGAAGATCAGTGTTGCGATCCTCACAATCGGGGATCGGGATGCTTAAAGGCACATCAGACGATAATCATGGATATCTTTCCCAAGTCCGTTCGTACGGGCTACTACGCGGATATCACAAGGACGGTCGTAAAAGGAGAAGCTTCTTCTGAGGTAAAAGGGATGTACGGCGCGGTGGCCAAGGCTCAAGAGATAGTGCTAAAGGAGACAAAGGACGGAGCGGACGGTTCAAAGATACACTCTCTTGTGCTGAGATCCTTCGAGGAGGCAGGGTACAAGAGTGGCGAGATTGACGGCAGGATGCAGGGATTCTTTCACGGGACAGGGCACGGCGTGGGGTTGGACATCCATGAGCCGCCCAGGATGAGCAAGACAGGCCAAGTACTCAAATCGGGGCATGTGGTGACTAATGAGCCGGGGCTTTACTATATCGGTATCGGGGGGATAAGGATAGAGGATTTAATGGTTGTAAGGCGTGACGGGTGCGAAAATCTGACAACCTATCCCAAGGAGCTTGAGGTTTAATCTGGGTATGAGGGCAATAATCATAGGAGCAGGAAGGGGCATAAGACTTATGCCTCTTACTGAAGAGCTCCCCAAGTGCCTGGCTTGTGTGGGGGATAAGCCTATGCTCGATTGGGGGATCGAAGCTTTTCGGGCTTCGAAAGTAGAGGAGATTGTATTTATAGGGGGATATCAGATAGATAAGATTCGAAAAGCTTATCCAGGGCTTAAGTTTTACCATAACAAGGACTGGGAAAACAACAATATCTTATCGTCTCTGTTCTGCGCTGAGCCGGAGATGGATAGTCCCTTTATCTGCGCCTATTCGGATATACTATATGAAAAACCCATAGTAGAGAAGCTTATGGAGAGCAAAGCGGACATCACGTTAGCTGTGGACGTGGATTGGCGCAAGCGCTACAGGAAGCGCACAGAACACCCTGAATCTGAGGCTGAGAAGGTCCTTATAGAAGAGGAAAGGGTAGTTGAGATAGGCAGGCACGTGGACTCGGATTTAGCGTACGGGGAATATATCGGTGCGGCCAAGTTCAGCAAAGACGGGGCTGACATGCTAAGGAGTCACTACAGACGGGTATTGAGGGAATACAATGGGAGACCGTTTCAGTTCGCGCCTTCGGTCCAAAAGGCGTATTTGATAGATATGTTTCGGGAGTTGATCGCCAACGATGTCCAGGTGCATAAGATCGATACAGTGGGCGGATATTTGGAGGTGGATACGACACAGGATTACAAGATAGCACTAAAGGAGTGGAGATAACAAGTTGAGTAGACAGCGCATCACCCTCCCCCTCAACTGTCATTGCGAGCAAAGCGAAGCAATCTCGCAGACAGGGCATCTCTTGCCCTCTGTATGCCGTCTACTCAGATAGGTAACGAGCGGGGGAAGATACTATGAACTTCGATGATATTCTTTTCCCCACGACAGTCGTTGGAAGTATGCCGAGGTCTCAGTTCGTCAAAGATCTCCTCGAGCCTGAGCACTATAAGACACTTTCGAAGGACGAGTTCAAAAGGCAGGTGGACGCCTCGGTGGAGTATATCATCGCTATGCAGGAATCCGCTGGAATCGACATCATCTCCGACGGTGAGTGGAGGAGGAGGTCTTACATAGGGGTGATAGCTGAGATTATGGACGGTTTTGAAAGGGAGCTAAATAATGGCGTTTACTGGCACACGGTCGTAGATAAGATGACTCCGAAGCGTCCGGAGGTGATCGCGGAGGAGGTCAGATTTCTAAAGGAGCATACCGACCGCGGGACCAAGGTGTGCCTGCCTTCACCCTATCTTTTAGGACAGAGAATGTGGGATCCCCAAAGATCGAGGGACGCTTACCCCAAAAGGGAGGATTTTACCGAGGCACTGATTCCGGTTTTGAGGAACGAACTTATCGCCGTAAGGAACGCAGGAGCTACGGTGGCTCAGTTTGACGATCCGCATCTTTGTCTCTTTGTGGATGAGGGTATACGAAGGCGATATGATGATCCCCAGGGTGAGATGGAATATTGCGTAGATATGTTGAACAGGATCGTGGAAGGGGTTGAGAGGATAAAGATTTCGGTTCACCTTTGCAGGAGAAACAAAGGGCGCAGTGGCTGGGTTGGTGAGGGAGGCTATGAGCCGATTCTGCCGTATTTGAAGAAGCTGAAAGTGGATCAACTCCTTATGGAGTTCACGATCCCTGTGGCGGGCGATTTGAAGGTGCTTTCGGAATTGCCCGATGATGTGGAAGTAGGACTCGGGTGTGTGGATTGTCGGGGAGAGCACATAGATACGCCTGAGGAGATAGTGAGCCGTGTGGAGAACGCTCTTGAGTATATAAAACCCCAGCGGATTACTTTAAATCCCGACTGCGGATTTGCCCCCGGCAGTGCCGCTGATATCCCTATCGATGAGGCTTATCAGAAACTGAAGAATGAGGCGAAAGCCGCAGAGATTTTGAGGGGCAAATACGCCTAACACAGTTACTCTTCCCGCCTGAACGAACCGTAGGCAACCTCCAACATACCGATATCCGTCGGAAGATAGGATAAAATGGAGAAAAGCTATTTCAAACTTTACATAAGGCTCGTAAAGGAATTCCTACTTCCATATTGGAAGGCTATAGTCACAGCGCTTGTGTGTATGTTCTGTATATCGGGGCTGAACGTGATTCCGGCTCTGTCGGTAAAGTTTCTGATCGACGATATTATTCCCGATAAGGATTTGACTTTGCTCGGTCTCCTTGCCGGGGCTCTTGTTGTAGCCTATACTTTGAGGGCTATCACCGAGTTCGGTCAGGATTATCTAGCTCACAGGGTCGCCGAACTAGTGATGTTCGATCTGAGGGTGCAGGTATACGGACACATTCAAAAGCTTTCGTCTAATTTCTTCAGGAACAGGCGCACAGGTGAGATCATGTCGAGGATAATCAACGACATCGATTCTCTAAGGGATATGTTAGCTCACAGCGGTGATGCCATTGTAACTCAGAGTTTGAATGTTTTAGTCGTGGCTGCGGTTCTTTTCACACTCCAATGGAAACTTGCGCTCTTTACGTTGATTCCAATTCCTCTCACTATCATTTTGGTCCTCTACTTTAATAAGGCTGTGCGTCAGGTGTACCAAAATGTGCGGGAAAAACTTGCGGACGTAAACGCAAGGCTTCTGGATAACTTATCGGGGATAGAGGTTATAAAGTCGTTTGTAATGGAGAGGCGGGAATTGAACAGATTTGCAGCGGAGAGCAAAGACTATTTCAATGAAAATATGGTAGCTATAAAGCTATGGGCATATATATTTCCGACTATGATATTTGTCGTGGGTATTGGATCAGTGATAGTGATTTGGTACGGCGGAGGTCAGGTTATAAGTGGGGAGCTTACTGTGGGTAGCCTTGTAGCGTTTTCGGCTTTGGCTTGGAGGCTGTACTGGCCCCTTATGGACCTAGGTAGAGAGAACGAGAAGATTCAAAAGGCGATGGCGGCTGTGAAGAGGATATTTGAGCTTTTAGATACCGAGCCTGAGATAAAGGACTCGCCTTCTGCGGTGGAGCTTACCCACCCCCGATTGAATCTATCGGGTGTTAAAGGGGAGATTGAGTTCCGTGGAGTCTCGTTCGCGTACGACAGGGATTGCGTTCTCAAAAATATACATCTGAAGATCGAGCCTGGGGAAATCATCGCACTTGTGGGTCCAAGCGGTGTGGGAAAGACTACTCTGGCGGGATTGATCCCGAGGTTCTACGATCCCGATGAGGGCACGGTTTCGATATACGGTATAGACATTAAAGGGATAAAGCTTGAGTCCTTGAGGAGCAATATCGGGATTGTGCATCAAGAGACGTTCCTTTTCAATGGGACGATAGCAGAAAACGTAGGCTACGGGAAGATAAGTGCCTCTTTAGACGAGGTAGTTGAAGCTGCAAAGGCGGCGAATATATACGATTTTGTATCCGAACTCCCCGATGGGTTTGACACTGTGGTGGGAGAAAGAGGAGTCAAACTTTCGGGGGGACAGAAGCAGAGGATAGCTATCGCAAGGGCTATTTTGAAGGACCCACCCATACTGATTTTAGATGAGGCGACTTCATCTGTAGATACCGAGTCGGAACAGCTTATACAGCAGAGCTTGTCTCTCCTTTTGAAGGATAGGATGACCCTCATAATCGCTCACAGGTTAGCTACGATCAAGTCAGCCCACAGGATAGTGGTCTTAAAGGATGGAGAGATAGAGGAGATAGGGTCTCATTTTGAACTGATAGAGAACGGCGGCGCGTACAGACGTCTCTACGAGGCGCAGTTCGGCAGCCGAGAAGCGGTGGTGGAGTAGTAATCTTACATTAATGCTAATTACATTTTGGTACTTATCAGAGATAGACTCTACCGCAAAGAGAAGGCCCCTCCGACCGTGGAAGGGCCTTTGTTCTATTCCTTACATGTACGGCCCATGTAGTTTTGAGCTTTATGACGTACTGGAGAGTTGATCTTATATCTCAAGCCCCACATCCTGTGCCCCAGTGGGCACGGTACTTTCTTACTGCCAGATCTAGCGTATTGCCGCCGAAAGCGTTGCACTATCTTCTTTGCTTCTTCTCTTAAACCAGCACGTCCTCAATCTTATCCAGGAAGTATATGTCGGGCTGGTCAGCAAGCGAGTTCCGGAGATGATTACCAGCATTAGTTCTGCTTTGAATAGCGACCTTCTTGCAAATGCAATAAAGCAGTGTGTTAATACGCTTGTACAACTAGATTTCCGAGCCCCATACTATCAGGGAAATTCGGAGGCGTTGTTACTACTTCATCCCGGGAACTTTGTCTTCGTCGAGTCCCGTTCCAATCCTACTATCCTGCATATTAGCTCCAACGGTACCCCCGAGTGGATCCACCGACCGTACTGCCGAGCCTTCTCCAGATCATCCCACTCAAAGAGGATATTACTTCGAGCTCATTGGGGTCATCAGCACTGCGGAAGAGGTGTCCCCCTTTGGAACCTCGACAAGTTGCCGGATATAGAGACCATCCAACAAATAGGCCCCTCCGATGGTGGAAGGGGCCTTCTTCTATCCACTTCTTACTTGTCAGCTACGTGTTGCTCCGTGCTCATCGAATATAGGCTTCCATGTGGCGTAATCCTCGACTTTATGGCGGACAAGTACGTCCGGCATGGTATATCACCTCCATTTCTGTAGGTATTCTGATAACTACAGTAAAATTTCTTCAAGATATACCATGTCTCAGCGATTGTCAACGGAAAACTCACCCCGATAGACAAAAAAAGCTAAAACCGTGACAGCTCCCTAACTTAGAAAAAAACGGTCTTTCACGAATCAACCCTTCCTTTTACAGCTCTGAAGAGTCCTCGTGCGGCCCTCTGCGTGGTTTGCTGCCGGCGCCCTGTCCACCCCACCCACGCTTGATCTTCTACGTTTATGCCCGCGCTTTGAAACTCACAGACTAAGTCATTAACTATGTAGCTGCGAAAGCCCGGAGATTCCAGAAATTCAAACGAAATAACACCCAGAGTTATCCATCTTTTGAGTCCTCCCTCAGGTATCCAGTAATCGCCTACGACCACTCTCTTCTTTGCTATACGGGCCATCTCTTTGAGCACTTTCATCCTCTCATTATCCCACATCTCGTGCAGCGACATTGACATTACAACGTGATCGAAGCTCTTATCTCTAAACCCTAACTCCCTTGCGTCCATCTGATAAAACTGAGGTATCTTTACGTTTGAACCTTGTATATGCGAAGCCTTCGATCTTGCCACATTTAGCATAGCCTCGGACATATCGACTCCCACGACCTTGGCCCCTTCAAGTGCAGAAAGATATGCCACACCGCCTGTCCCTGTACATACATCCAGAAGCTTATCCCCCGGCTCGACTCCCGCCAATCGGACGATTTCCCTCCACAACGGGTGTAAAACCCGTCCTATCCTGTCATAGTGCTTTGCCACCCTGTTGAAGAGGCGATACGGCTCTGTGCGCTTATGTACAGTTGAATCCATGTATTCTGAGCTATTGACTTTTTCCTTTCAATATCGAATCTGAGATCCTCTCTAACGCATCCAAGAGTATTTCTATATCCTCATCAGAATGGGTAGCCATAAGGCTGAGCCTGAGACGGCTCGTCCCCTCTTTGACAGTAGGAGGACGTACCCCCCAAAGGAATATTCCCATTTCCAGGAGATTTAACCCCACCTCCATAGCCCGCTCAGCGTCACCTACAAAGATGGGGATAATCTGAGACTCTGAGCCCATAGTATCCAGACCCATCTTTTGGAGCTTTTGTTTGACTGTGCTTACGTTCTTCCACAACTTGGCTCTCAGGTGAGGCTCCCTTTCGACCAGATCAAGCGCGGCTATCGTTGAGGCGCACATCTCAGGCGGCAGTGCTGTGGTATATATGTAGCTTTTGGATCTGTTCCGCAAAAAATCGACTAATTCCCCACTCCCTGCTATGAAGCCCCCAAACGTCCCTAAAGCCTTGCTTAAAGAACCCATATAGACAGGGATTTTGTTTTCTACTTTCAGGCTCTCTGTAACTCCTTTTCCCTTTTCTCCAAAGACGCCCAAGCCGTGTGCTTCGTCCACCATAAGGGATGCTCCGTACCTTTCGCAAAGGTCGGCAATCTCTCTCAAAGGCGCAATGTCTCCGTCCATCGAAAAGACGCTGTCCGTTACCACAAGCCGTCTTCTGAATTTCTGTGCTCTTGTCAGAACTTTTTCCAGGTCATCTAAATCCTGATGCTTATACACTAGCACTTTAGCTCTGGACGTCCAGCATGCCTCGATTATGCTGGCATGGTTCTGCCTGTCTATAATAACAGTGTCGCCTTCTTGTACGAGCGATGTAATGGCACCTAAATTTGCTGTGTATCCCGATGGGAAGAGAATGGAATCCTCAAGTCCCAAGAACTCTGCTAATCTTTCTTCTAAATGGCGATGTATCTTCGTAGTTCCTGAAATGAGCCTCGACGACGCCGTGCTGCACCCGTATTCCTCCAGAGTCTCTATTGCAGCCTCCTTCAGCTCAGGACGGTCGGCAAGACCCAAATAGTTATTCGAGCAGAAGACTATGACCTCTTTACCGTCTACTATCGCTCTTTCTCTACAAGATCCCGAGATTATGAGTTCCCGTCGATAGAGGCCCTTTTCTTTAATCTGTCTAAGTTCGTCCTTTAGAAAATCGAGCATCCTCTCCCCCTGTCTATTGGGCAAACACGCGGATTCGCCCCTACGTGCCTTTCCCTGTCTACTGTCTAACCAGAGAGAATGTCTGTTCTACTGTCTACTTTCTTTTGGGTCCACCAGGTAAAGTCCACATCCTCAAAGAGGCTGTCCTGTTCCTTACAGGACTCCAAGAATGCCTTATCTTCGTCGGTTATTTCTTTGTTCTTTTCGGCCATATCACAGAGGCGTTTGAAGTTCTCATAGTGCAGACTTGTCCTCGCCTCAGCGTAATCCCTTGCGTGCCACGTGCTGATTAAAAACTGCCAGTCACTGCTTTGCAAAAGGAGGAGCTCCACAGCCGCCTGGTCTAATAGCTCTTTTAGCTGATCGTCTTCCGTCCCTTCGAATTTACCAGCCAGCTCTTCGAACCTTTCTTCCGCCTCGTAGATGTACTTCCACGTCCATTTGGTCCAATCGTTCAGCCATATATAGTGAAATCCTCCTTCGCCCCAACTGCCTTCGGGTATGTGCACAACCGCTTTGGGGCTGTGACTTTCAAGGTACTCACCGCAGGTGGCTGGGTCAATTTGGCTATCGTTGTGGAGCTTCTTTAGGACTCTGTAGATCCACCTTGGACCCTCAAACCACCAGTGACCGAAGAGTTCTCCGTCGTAGGGAGCGACTATGATCCCTTCGTCCTCATTGTAATCGGATAGTATCCCCTTAGCAAGCTCCACAAAGTGATCGGTTTGATTTTCCAAGATTTCATCTATCCTTGCTGGCTCGTACTCTTGTTTGTCGCCTAAATCAGCGTTAGTGTCTGTTACCCTCCAGTATCTGTGTCCTCCCGGAAAGTGTTTTTTGTGAAAGTCCAGATAGTCGCCGTCCCCCGGATAGCCCGATTCACCGCTCCAGACCTGAAGTGCTGTCTTTGGGTCTCTGGCAAATATGCCGACAGGCTTGTCCCCTCCCGGAGAACTTGCCAGATAGTAGGCGTAAGGTGTTTTTTCTCTATCCTCCTCTTTGGGCTGATAAGATCTGGCGAACTGCTCCCACAATCTCTTGAGGGCCTCAAACCTGTCTATATAGACGCCTACAGCTTTCCCTCCTCTCAGAAGGTGCGAATCTATTATAAAATACTCTATCCCCTCATCGAAAAGGAATTCCTCCACTCCCGCTCTTAAGGTTTTCTGACCTCCGCCCTCTTCAAGGGGCGATGCCCACTCGTATCTGGGTCTGTAAGCGCACTCTGGGAGCCAGATCCCTCGGGGTCTTCTCCCGAAATGCCTTTCGTAGGTAGTCACTCCCCCTCGTATCTGAGCTCGCACCGAGGAATCCCTCCCCAGAAGGGGGAGATACCCGTGTGTGGCAGCCGATGTGATGATCTCTATATGCCCGTCGTCCTGGAGCTTTCTGAACGCGCTTGTGATGTCTGTCTTGTATCTGTTCTCAAAATGATCTCCTACCCTCCCGTAGAAGTCGATCCAACATTGCGCAAGATACGCTTTGTGACCGTCTCCATATCTTTGGAATTCATCCCTATCGGTCTGAGCCGACTCTATCTTCTGCTTAAGGTATCCCTCGAAGTTCTGCTTGAATCTCCTGTCCTTAAGCTGCTCGCATAATACCGGGGTCAAGCCCACTGTGATCTTGGGAGAAATGCCTTCAGCTTCAAGGTCGTACAGCGCATCTAGGACGGGGATGTAGGTCTCCGAAGCGGCCTCATTCAGCCAATCTAAGCCGTGAGGCCATCGTCCGTGCGATATGACGTAGGGAAGATGGTTGTGCAAAACCAAAGCGAAGTAACCTTTTGCCATTAAAATCGTCTCCTGGTTTAGTAGGGTCGAACCCAAGTGTTCACCCAATTTTCAGGGCAGACACGCGGGTCTGCCCCTACAGATTCTTACTGCCTACCTGAAGCCTGCTATTCTACGACATTTCTTGGCTGGCCCTCCCTTTGGCTCTGGGCTTCCTCGACCCCCGATCTTATACTTCTTTTTCCTTCCATTTGCCTCTCTTGAACCAGTATATCATTAACGACCCTCTAACAATCCCTGTGACGCTGATGGCCCATCAGACGCCGTTTATGCCCAGGGGGATCGAAAAATAATGTGCAAGGGGGATTCTGGCTATATTCAACGGAACCGAGATTACGGTTGGCGGGATAGTATCTCCCGCTCCTCCGAACGCTCCCTCCAAAACCGATTCAATTCCCATGAAGATCTCCGCGATTGCGATGATCTTTAGATAATTGGAGCCAATTCTTACAACTTCCGAATCCGATATAAAAATCGAGATAATGTAAGCTGGCAAGGTAAGATATATGACGGCGAAAAAACCGTTTATTACCGAGAGTATGCCACAGGTCTGCCAGGCCGTGGACTCTGCTCTTCGGGGTTTGCCCGCTCCCATGTTCTGTCCTACCAGAGTCGAAACTGCTGTGGAAAACGCTATGGCTATCATGTAGGATATAGACTGGACCTTATGTCCTGCTCCGAGAGCCGCTACTGCCTCTGTCCCGAATTTAGTTGTGATTTTGGTCAAGAAGATGAAGACGATGCATATCAAAAATCCCGCTACAGCTACCGGTATTCCTATCCTCAGTATCCTCCACATCAACTTCAAGTCGAGCTTTTTACCGCCAAACGATATTTGGATTGTCTTGGCTCTGCTCAAGAGGATGTAGAAAGCCACGATGATTCCTGTCGCTCTGGAGATGACAGTAGCAAGGGCGGCCCCCGCCACTTCCATCCTCGGAAAGGGTCCCAGGCCGAAGATTAAAAATGGGTCCAGTGCGGCATTCAAAAGGACTGACATAAAGAGCACTTTCATAGGAGTCTTCGTATCACCGCTTCCCCGAAAGATAGCATTTATCGTCGTAAAGAGGAAGATCGTTAAGACTCCCCCAAAGATCGTGCGCAGGTACCCTGTACCCATGGAGGTTACATCTTCGGCAGTGCCCATAAGGTCAAAAAGAGAAAAGCTGAAGTAAAGCCCCAGAGTCCCCACGATCGCAGAAAATATGACACAAAGGACTAACCCCTGGCCGGCCACGTAGGAAGCCGTCTTTGTGTCGCCTGACCCCGTACACCGCGCCACCATTGCTGTTACTCCTACAGCGATCATCTCCGTCAGTGCAAATACGCTCCAGACTACGAATCCGGCAGTGCTGACAGCCGCCAGGGCAGCCGGACCCAATCTCCCGACCCAAATGGCATCTACTATATTGAAGGCGGTCTGAAGGAGCATAGAGACCACGATGGGCCATGCTAAAAACACTATGTTTTTAGATATGTTCCCTGTAATTAGTCTGTTATCCGCAGTCTTTTGCAATGTTTCTTGCAAAGCTTCTTTCCTCTGTCTATAAAGAAAAGTTGCTGTATCCTCTTTGCTTGATACTCGACTCCCTGTCTGATAGTTTCTCGCATCAAATAATAACAATGGCGGAAGACAAAGTCAATCAAAATGCAGAAAGATTCCACAAATCCCTAAGTACAGTTGACCTCTGGCAAGATCGGGGCAGCTTTAGGAACACAATTCATAAGGCAAGATTGAAACTCTCTTCATAAGGAAGATTAAGATGTAGTGGCATAACGTGTGGCCACTGCAAGCAGACGGTGCGGGAGGAATTGCCGGGGCAACAAAAAGGTCGTAGGTGACCTTGCCATCCCTGATCGATTCTATCGGGGAAGAACCTTTTGGGGGACAAAGGAATTGGAGGTCTTAAAAAAAGCCGTGGCAGATGATAAAAGCGGAAAAGTGAAGATCACTGTCGAAAAGGAAGGTGCTCCTGACGCAGATCTAATTGGAAATCTGAACACGCACGATATGCCGAGCAATTCTAGTGCCGGACGAAGCTAGGCGATTAGCTGATCTGCAAGCTCACGGTACTGCCCGGCGAGTGTTGGCAGCCTCTGTGTGTCACGTTCAATCATCGACGCGACTTTGGGCTGCACCGTCAATCGATCTTCGAGGAATACAGAACTGCACGCTTTATGAAGGTAGTTAACCAATCCAAGCTCCAAGTCTTCGCGCGTCAGTGTTGCTTTCTTTCTGTACGCGTGTATGAAGTGAGACGCCTTTTCCACGTTCGAAGGGCCAAAACCTGAATTGAAGCACGCAAGCATTATGAACATCACCACATCCTCGACTGCGTGACCAGTCCGAACGTCTTCGAGGTCAAGCAGGGCGGTCACATCGCCATCGCTGTTGAATAGCAGGTTCTCGTTATGGTAGTCACCATGGATTAGCGTGGATGACCCAACCGCCATATTTTCAGCTTCTCGAAGTCTCGTCAGTATTTTCGCCTTAATCGTCAATAAACGGGTGACGAGATCTGCACTGTCTTTCCGTTGGAATTTCCGCATTGTTCGATGCAAGCGTCTCATTGCGGTCGAATGGTCTGTGCGCTGCTGATCCGAAGACTCAAGCCGTAGATAAGAGGAAGCGCGGAGCTCGTGCAGCTTGACCAAGAGTGCCGCAGCTTTGCTGAGCGAGTTCTGTGTTAGCGAGCGTTCGTGCAGGGTAACGCCAGGGACTAATGGATATAGTGCGTACATTCTTCCTTGAATGAGAGCGTGACGGTCACCGGTGACGCTTTCAACAGGCTCAACAACCGGTATGCCGTTGTTCTTAAGGAATATAGTAACTGCCTCAAGTCTCAGTGACGTTGCTACTGAACCCTGATATCGTTTCAGAATCAGCTCACGCTCACCACATCTGACGACGTAGTTTTCTGCGGATACGCCACCCGCATACTTAACGACACTGATGTCCGAGGTAGCGTATTTCTCGCACAGCTCCCGAATTATACTGTGGCCCAAATATCTTATCGTGTCCCTGCGTTCGCGAGGATCATCTCGGGGACACGGCATTCCCTGGCCATGGCCCACTTTCCGCGGTAAACTCCAAGATCGAGTTTCTGATCTAATCTGCGACTTCTCCCTATAAAAGCTAAGGTAATGCATAACTAAGGTTGCACTAATTTAGCTCTTGGACAGCTTGTTGATAGAGTAGTTTTCTTATAAGTGGAAGGAGATTTTCGTGGCGATGGTTGAAGCGCCACTCGACCTCTTTAAGATAAAGGTAGAAGTAGTTCTTGTCAACACCTCCCCGATAGAATCAATCGGGGATCGCTGGTAAAGCCAGTGTTTGGCATATGACCAGAAGCCTTCCACTGCATTGAGGTGATCTTTTCCTTTAGCTATGCCCTTCTCTTTTGGAACTACCACGTGGTTGCCGCTGATAGAAAGGGGGGCATAGGCTATCCAATTATCGGTGCAATACAAGCTCCCTTGTCTGGTGTGTTGGGCAATAAGAGGAAGCAGTGACTATCGACTCCTTGAACAGACAGGGAAGGTCAACACCCTACCTTTTCTCTGATATATCCCAAAGACTATCTGCTTGCCATAAGCACCCCAACCTATCTTAGCAGATCTTCTACCACCAAAGAGAGTCTCATCCATCTCAAGTTCACCTTCAAGGGGTTCAAACTCCCCGAAAGTGTGGTGGTAGATCGCCTTTCTGATGATCCGATACCAGCGCTCCATCCCCGATAGAATCAATCGGGGACCTGTCCTTGTGTATGGAATCTGGAATCGCACCCCCGATAGGTTCAATCGGGAGGAGATATTCGAGTCTTCTGCCAGAAGGTGGTGGTCAGTTTCCTGGTCGATCCCCAATTGAGTCTATTGGGGATGAATTTACACTTACGACAGCGTAACTGATCAGTCTTGAGTAGCCAAAATTTTCTTCCCCTGCAGCTAGGTCAATTTTTCTACTGCATTACCTTTTTCGATATTCAAGGGGTATTGTTATCTGCTCCTGCTTCGTGACTTTGTTGTAAGCATTCTAATCAGTAATACTGGGAGTATTATCTGTATATAAACTTTTCTATTCTTTATCCCAATTTTGTTTAGCATTATATATCATCCAAGCTCCTAATGTCTCCTACATATTCAGCTCCACACCTTACCAGCATATCCGTGAGCAGGTAGCAATGGCAAAATGAATCCGCCCGACTAGAACAGGCTACGATTATCTCCTCCAAATTGAGAACCTCGTCCCATCGCTGTCTATTATCCCGATAACTTGCCCGCATCATCCTATAATATTCGTGAGTGTATTCCTCCTCAGTCATTCTACCTTGTTTAGTTCCCATTACGATCTTCCAGGCCGGTGCACATACTTTGTCACCTGATTTCACAGTGACGTCTAGTACACCTTGACAGTTAGCATTGTGATTAGAGAAGCCTTAGCTGAGAAATAATAGCTCCAAAAGTTAGGTAGTTTTCGGTGCCAAATAGACAAGAAACGCCGATAACAGATCCCAAGCCGGGATTAAAAACGTGCATGGTGCAACCCACCTAGTGGCTAAGGTAACACTTTTTTAGATCTCGAATTTAACGTCAAAGTATTGGTTTACAACCGTTTACCGATTTTAGGCGCGGCTAAAAGTGTACCCTGTTTTGAAGATGCCAAAAAAAGTTCTTGACAAAAGAGGAAAGTTGCTGTATATTTAACACTGTTAAGTATAATTACTACGTAAATTGAAAGCGAAACAATGGGTATTCAAGAACGCAGAGCAAAGGAAAAAAAGAGGTTGCGCCAGCAGATTCTCGATGCAGCCCGCGAGCTGTTCGTCAATGAAGGCTACGAGAACGTCTCGATGCGAAAGGTGGCCCGCAAGATCGAGTACTCGCCGACGACGATCTACCTCTATTTCAAAGACAGGGCAGAGCTTCTGGAATCTGTTTGCCATAAGACGTTCGTTAACTTGCAGAGCAGGCTTGAAACACTTTTTAAGGACCTGAGCGACCCTGTCGAAACCCTACGAAAATGTACACATGCTTATGCCGAATTCGGCCTCAAATATCCGGAGGATTACAAACTTACGTTTATCATCCGTCCTCAGTACCAGAGGGGTTTAGGCCTGAAAAAGGGATCCCCTGCCGAAAAGATTTTCAACTACCTGCATGCTGTGATCAAAGAATGTATTCAACAGAAGAAATTCCGCCAGGTGGATGTCGAAACCACCAGTCAGGCGATATGGTCAGCGGTTCATGGCGTCACATCGCTGGTCATTACTTTTCCCGATTTTCCCTGGGTGGATAGAGAAGAATTGATCACCCAGGTCATCGACACGATGATCGAAGGCCTGAGGGCATAGATTTTTTCTAAAAAGTAGAAAAGAGATAGCAATGACGATTACAGCACATGAATACTTGAGTCGAATGGAAAGTTTGCAGCATGAAGTTGCTGAACATGGCCTTGAAGCCTTCTTGGTCTCAAGCGAAGAGAGCATCTACTACCTGACGGGTGTTTCCTATCGACCTTTTTTGAGAGGCCCTTCTTCATCATTGTCCGGCCTGAAGCAGTCGCAACGTTTCTCGTGCCCACTCTTGAAAAAGACCATCTGCAACAGGCACCAAATGTGAGCGAGGTACAAACGTACTGGGATTACCCTTCATCACCTGGGCAGGGATGGCCAGAACGACTCCTTGACATCATTAGCAACGCCTCAAAACTGGGCGTTGAACCGGGGAGCCTACCCCAAGAAATCTCTGGTTGCCTTACAAACCATTCCACGCAGGTTCTACCACTGGTAGAGGAATTGCGACTCACTAAGGTCGCCAGCAGAGATTCAGATGGTGCGTCAGGCAGCACGTTATGCCCATCTGGGTATGGAAAAGGTTATCGGTGTATCGTACTATGGCGTTTCTGTGATGGAGCTATTCGCGCAGGCTCGAGCTGTTCAGATGCAGATATTGAAAGACACCGATTATGACGTCCTTACGACCAGTGTTCTTCTTGGCGCCTGGCCAGCCCCCTTAAGTGCTCAACCCCACGCAGTACCATCCCTATATGACCGCTTGAAAGAAGGTCCTCATATTGCACTGGCGCTGTTGCGAGTCAATGGCTATGCCGCCGAGTGCGAACGTACGTACTTTCTCTCTCAGCCAGATGCTGAAGTGAAAGAAGCCTTCGCCTCTATACAAGAGGCCCGAAGGCGAGCGGTTGCCCTGATACGACAAGGTGTCAGATGTGCTGAAGTTGATGCTGCTGCCAATGGGTTTCTTCGAGAAAAGGGATATGGTGATTATCTATTGCACCGAACCGGTCACGGCATCGGGTTAGGAAATCACGAGGGGCCGTGGGTGGCCGAAGGAAGTGAAGAGTTTCTCGAAGAAAACATGCTCATCAGCGTTGAGCCCGGCATCTATCTGCCGGGAATTGGTGGGCTGCGGCACTCTGACACAGTTCTGGTGACCAAAGATGGTTACGAACTGCTAACACAATATCCTATTGATCTGGAAGCCCTAACCATTCAGTCGTACAAACCAATCCGCCGTCTTATTGGAGCTTTTACACGCTGGGTAGTGGGTATCACATAAGCTTCAGAGACTACCTCGCATGACATCGTCTATTTTTTTTGCTCGGATGGTTAACACTGTTAAGTTGCCACGGCCTGCAGTCCAATTTGCTTTGATCGGCGCTACGATCCTCAATATCGACGACCAACAGGTCATTGGGGTTATCCCTGCTAAAGGGACACAACAAAGGAGGATGTACCAATGAAACGGGTATTGTTTGTCATCGTATTTGGTCTGATGTTCTTGGTTGCCGTGATCCTGATAAGGACACTGCGCTTCACTACCAAACAGTTTCAGGTAGATGCGCCAGCGCCGATTGCCCTCAATCGAGACCAGATTGCCAGGCATCTTTCGGAGGCCATCCAATTTAAGACCATCTCATTTCAGGACTCTAAGCAATTTGATACCGAGGAATTCCTCGGTCTGCATCAGTATCTCGAACAGACGTTTCCTATGGTTCACGCGACCTTGGCGAAGGAAGTTGTCGGGGACTTGAGCCTTCTTTACACCTGGGAGGGAAGTGAGTCGAAGGAGAAGCCGATTCTTCTGTGTGCCCATATAGACGTTGTGCCTGTCGAGTCCGAAAAGAAGGGCGATTGGACCTACCCTCCTTTCGAGGGACGTATCGCCGAGGGCTACATCTGGGGCCGAGGCACCATGGATGTCAAAGTTGGCGTTTTAGGGATACTTGAGGCTGTAGAAACGCTATTGGGAAAAGGTTTCCAGCCCCAACGCACGATTTATCTGGCCTTTGGCCACGATGAGGAGACAGGAGGGCAAAGGGGAGCTGCCAGGATTGCCGCACTTTTGCATTCCAGGGGAATCGAACTCGAGTATATGCTCGACGAAGGTCTCGTCATTACTGACGGAATCTTGCCGGGCGTTTCCAGGTCAGTTGCACTGGTTGGCATAGCTGAGAAAGGCAAGGTCAGTATCAAGTTCACTGTCGAAGGCAGAGGAGGACACGCCTCAATGCCCCCACCACACACCACCATTAGCATCCTTAGCACTGCCATACACAACCTTGAAAGACATCAACCGTCGCCAAGAATCGAGGGACCCGTTCGGCAGATGTTCGAGTATGTAGGGCCGGAAATGCCTTTTTGGGGGCGGATGGCATTCGCGAACATCTGGTGTTTTGGGCGATTGATCGAGCGAAAACTTTCCACATCGCGAGCGACAAATGCCCTGATCAGAACCACTATGGCGCCGACGATTTTCAAGTCCGGCGTAGAGGAAGATGTATTACCGAAAAGCGCCGAGGCAGTCGTGAACTTTCGGATTCTTCCCAGCGACAGTATTGCAGGCGTTGTGGAACGTGCAAGCCGGGCCATTGACGACACACTAGTGAAAATTCGGCTTTTGAAACACAGTGCCTTTCAGCCATCCGTCGTGTCGGACATAGCATCTCCGAGTTTTAAGATGCTTCAGCGAACGATCCATCAGGTCTTTCCAGACGTTATTGTCGCTCCCTCCCTGTTCATAGCAGCGAGCGACTCACGACATTTCGCTGCGCTGACCCGCAACATCTATCGGTTCGTTCCGATGCGGCTCAAGGGCGAGGATCTCAAGAGACTCCATGGTCGTGACGAACGCATCTCCGTCGATAACTACGAAGAGATTGTGAGATTTTACATTCAGTTGATTCATAATTCTTCGTCCGACGTGCGGCCCACCACGCCATCTGACCCGTAAGGCCGCACGTCTCCCTCGGCATGTTGTCTATCTAACAAATTTCGGCACGAAAACAAAAAGTTTTTGAAGAAGGGAGGAGAAAGATGAGTTTTCTTTGCGGGCTTGCGAAAGTCAGTCTATTTGCTCTTGTTCTGGTGATCATCCTTATCGGTCTTTTTTATAAGGAACTAAATCGCGTCTACAACGTGATTACCCTGTTCAAGTCAGATCGCGTGGTGAACAACTTTCGCTCGATGGAGACAATGTTCGAGGCGGTACCGATTCATCGGGGTCGGTTTGTGCATAAGTTCGAGCGCGAATTGGCAGATTTGCCAATGACCTACCAATACAAAGGGGAGACTAAAGATCTGGTCGAATTTCTCGGAGAGACCTGGACAACAGGATTGATTGTGCTCAGGGCTGGCAAAATTGTCTTCGAGGAATATTACAGAGGTAATACGGAGGCGTCCAGGACAATCTCCTGGTCAGTCGCGAAGTCCTTTGTATCGGCTCTGGTCGGCATTGCGGTCAATGAAGGGCACATAACCGACATTCAAGAGCCAGTCACAGACTACGTCCCGTTTCTACACGGCACAGGATATGACGGTGTGCCGATAAAGGATGTCCTCCAAATGTCTTCAGGAATCCGCTTCAACGAGGACTATGGGGACTTTTTCTCAGACATTAACCGGATGGGGAGGGCTATCGCCTTCAAAACTTCGCTTGATGATTTTGTCTCGTCCCTGAAGCGCGAACGCACACCAGGTACGTACAATCACTACGTAAGTATGGATACACAGGTCCTCGGTATGGTGCTACGAGAAGCTACGGGGCAGACTTTGACATCCTATCTGGAGAGAAAGATTTGGCAAAAGATTGGGATGGAGTCGAACGCCTATTGGTTAACCGATAGCAGGGGTATGGAGCTAGCCTTTGGTGGTCTCAATGCCGTACTCAGAGATTATGCCCGTTTCGGTATGCTATACTTGAACGAGGGAGCATGGAACGGAGAACAGATAATACCGCGCGAATGGGTGCAAGAATCAGTAACCCCAGATGCGCCTCACTTGCAGCCGGGTGACAATCCAGCGTCCAGTTGGGTGCTCGGCTACGGTTTTCAGTGGTGGATTCCGCAAGAACCCGAAGGCGATTTCTTGGCGATTGGTATCTACAATCAGTTCATCTACGTTCACCCCAAGCATAAAGTCGTGATTGCGAAGAGTTCGGCTTATCCAGGCTACAATCTGGACGGTGATGAGAAAGAGCGGATCCACGAACAGATATTGGAGTCCATAGCGGTATTTCGGGCAATCGCTAGAGATCTGACACGGGACTGAAAACTAATAGCCGCCCCGGGATCGAATATTTCACCAGCGTTCTGTAATGAATGAGGCGAGATCATTGAAACGCATAATAACAGCGGATTTACACACGAGGCACATTATTGGATTGCTAACAAATATCTTCCAGTATCTGAGCGAATTTGGATACCAACAGGTCCCTGTCTGGTATGATTCATCTGGGTCCGTGGTCAATGATTTTCAGACCATCGGTAAAAAGCTGAAATTCATTAAAATAATCCCCAATCCCTATCCGTTTTACGACTGGATTATGGGGTTCCACGAACGGTGGTCCAACCGTGCAGCGCTCCGTGGGCCGGTCTTGGAGAGGGTCAACCGAATCCTGGAGGCAGGTGTGGGAACAGGTTATTTTCTCAGCCAGGTTGTTCGGAAGACTAAGGAAGGACAGAGGGTTACCGCTGTTGATCTGTCCCGGCAAATGCTTGATAATGCGAAAAACTACCTGGTAAAACACGATCTTCTGTCTGCACGGGTGAATTTCGAGCAAGGCGACTGCAAAGGGTTGCCCCATGTGGATGAGGCTTTTGATCTTTATATGTCAAGCTATCTGTTCGATCTCTTGAACGAAGAAGAGATTATGCTTGCGATCAAGGAAATAGAGCGTGTTCTCATACCTGACGGTCACGCCATCCTGATTACTATGACGACCGAACTCCACGACCTCTGGTGGCCCATAAGAGCGTTCTACCGGATTATGAACGAGCTCTACTGCCTGGGCTACTACCAGGGAAGATGGAACCCGATCTGGAGATTCCTATGTGCGAATTACGCACCTCACTGCCGCCCTATCGCCTTGGGCAAGTATCTGAGGAGATTCCCATCTATGGCCATCGAATACACAAAAATTAGCCATGTCTCGTTCTTTCCGGTCCGGATTTATTATGTTAGAAAAAGTCATACGTAAATTGTGGTTGTTATTCAGAATGGCCTGGACAGCATTTTTTGCAGGCTCAACCAGGGCCTTTTATGATGGAATTTCCCCCATTTACGAATCGACCTTTCTGAATCACATTGTCCATGTTGAAAATATCGTAGCTCTTCTTGCAAGTACATTTTCTTGGATGGAGGGATTCATCGTACTTGACTTGGGGTGTGGAACCGGCTTACTGAGCAAGGCTCTATCCAGAGAAGGATTCCGCGCGATTGGCATGGACATTTCCCTGCAATCACTCCAGATTATGCAGCAGAGTGATCAAGGAGTGTCCTTGATCCATGGCGATGCAAAGTCTATCCCGTTTTCAGGCTGTAGCTTCCAGGCTATCGTCTGCCTGGGTGTCTGGCGTCATCTTCCTCATCCAGAGATAGTTCTCGATGAAATCTGCCGTGTGCTCGGCGAAGACGGGAATTTCGTCCTGGGATACTTCCCTCCGAAGCTCGGTGGACTCTTTCATATCCCGGACAACCCTTTGGGAAGAATGCTGGCGTGGTCATACAAAAAAACGGTCGTTGGTTCGGCTATGATGATCTGCTCGATCTTGACCTTGAAGAGCAAGCGTGGCAGGCCATTAGCAATAGGTTTGACCAAGTCCACAGAATAGAATCCGGAAAGCACTGGCACTTGATCCTAGCACATCACCCACTACCGGTTTGTGAGCAAGGGACTGGTATTGACGGGTTATTCACCGCCGACAATGCACACATCAAGCTGAATCGACTCTATCCACAATCTTAACTGTCAAAGAGGACTAACCTTTGTGCCAGTGCAATATGAACTGTGTATATCTGTAACACTGTTATCTCCTCCTTCTTCTCGGCTCTTCTGCCTCTGCCACAATCCGATCAATTTTAGCTAACAAATCTTCCTTATACCAGCTATCCCTCAACAACTGCTTAAAGCTGGGACTCTTTTGAATACTCTTTCGTATATTCCTAAAGTATAGACTTTCTTTTGTTCTCAGGTGGAAGATTCTTGATATACTGGATAATTGTCTCAAAGCTGCTGTAATAAAATGTGGTTCTTCTTCAAAAAGTGTAGTTATTGACGGAAGTAGTTTTTTGAGAATTTAATATTGAAAGGCATCTGTCTTTTCCTGTATAGTTTATAGTAGTAAGAACAAACAAATACAGGTAGGGGGGACAGGATGCCTGGTGACATCAGAGCAGAATGGCTTAATCTGCCAGCTGAAGATTGAAAGACTTGACTTTGTTGATTCTTATTCCCGATGCACTACCAGATTTGAGGAACTTGTAGCCAGACTCTGCCGAATAACCAGCCTGAAGCAAGTAGCCGAACTCCTTGAGTTGGACTGGAAGACAGTCAAAGCAATTGACAAGAAGTTCCTGGAGAAACAGTTCTCCATTCCAGACTACGACGGCTTAAGGATTCTAGCAGTAGATGAGATAGCTTCCCATAAAGGCCATAACTACTTTACGGTCGTTATGGATCTAGAGCAAACCCGGGTAGTCTGGGTCGGCAAAGGTCGAACTCAAGAAACCCTGGATCGGTTTTTCAAAGAACTCGGTCCACAAAGGAGCAAGCAAATAGAGGCAGTAGCCTGTGATATGTGGGACCCATACATCGCCTCTATCAAGGAGCACGCTCCAGGGGCCAAAACAGTATTTGACAAATTCCACGTCATCAAAAACTACTCCAGGATCATAGATAAAGTCAGAAATATCGAGTTTAAGAAAGCTACCGAACAGAACAAAGAGGCCATCAAAGGCACTAAGTACCTCCTACTTAAGAATCGACATAAACTCAATAATGATCAGAAAGAGCAACTTTGCAGATTGCTTGAGTTAAACCAGAACATAAACATCGCCTATATGCTCAAGGACGATCTTAAAAGGCTCTGGAATTATAAATCTGCCGGCTGGGCTAATCCCCAATTGATTCTATTGGGGATGCCTTGACTGTTGGGTTAGCACCGCCGTAGCCAGTAGTATCAAACCCCTTATGAAATTTGCTCAGACCCTGGATAACTATCGTTACGGTCTTATTAACCACTGCTATTACCCCATCAACACTGGCAAATTAGAAGGAATGAATAACAAGATCAAAGTCATTAAGCGCATTGCCTATGGATTTCACGATGACGACTACTTTATCCTGAAGATCAAACAAGGATGCTCAGCCCCATCGGATACTGAATAGCTAAAATAAAGTTCTATTGCCCAAAGAGATCGGATTCAATGTTGATATTGATCCAAGCCATAAACCTTTGACTTAACCACATTGTTACAATCCCTGAAGCGAGCCTACAATCCCTTCATTATTTACCTATTACCACTATTAACTTGTACAAAAACTCAAGAGACCATGAAACAGAATTACCCGCTACTACACTTTTTGGAGAAGATCCAGATTATTCAGCTTGAGGAACAGAAGGAACAATTAGATAGGGAGAACCTAGATATTGATCTGCTAATAGAGGAAGCAAAAAGGAAAGTCGCCAACGCATCTGTAATGAAGAATACATTGACGACTTTTGCTGAGCTCTACTTGGAAACAACTCCAGAGGAGAAAAAGCAGTTGATGCAAATGCACATCAATGAACTTTTATGGACGCCCACCAAAATAAAGCTAGCTCTATTTGAAAACCCCACTGAAATCCCACCTATTGCCCTGCCCACAACCTAGAAAGTTTCAGTGAGAGCTACAGTCTGGCACCCCGGGATGATGTCCCAAAGCGTACTTTTGTGGGATGAGTCAAAGCTGGAAATGAAACGAGTAGCAGCAGGTCACACCAGAATCAGTCTTCTTCCTCAGGATAGCCCCGTACAAAGCTCCGCTTAACTCTTTCTACTCATACGGGAACACTCAGCAACCTTTTCCTTCCGGTCGTCTTCTAAAAATATCTTGCACAAAAGCTCAGCCAGTATTAAAACAGAGGCTGTCAGAAATGGATCTCTTTCGTTTTGGTAATTAGCGATAGGTATAATTAAAGCAAAGCTTCGGCCCGTTCGTAACAAACTTTACATATCCTTTTGTAGTATTTGTAGAATAGTGGACAAATAATAAAGAATTGTAAAATATAAAGATATAATCGCAAACAATTTGACAAAGATTTAGAATTTGCATATATTGATGGCAATAGCTTTTGCGGTGTTTCCATATCCTGATCCGAGCAAAAAGCAGGTTGGTGGTAAGGCAATGGATCGGATTTGATCGGTACAAAGTCCATGCTCGTTTTGAAAAGATTATTTATCAGCTCGGATTATTTCTCCAAAACGCTTATTGCATCGAAAGGTCTTATCAGATTGTAGCTAAATTGTTGCTGATGTAAAATATCTAATCACTAGAAGCCTTGTGAAATAGTTATGTCCCAGGCAGCGTCTGAAGCGCCGATTATGGGTCAAAGAGTAGCATATCGTATCGTTTTGCTGTGGAATAAGCAAAATAGTCTTATCAGAGTTCTGGTCAGCAAGGAATAGGAGCTGTTTGAAGAACAGGATGCACTGTCTTTGACAGACAGGGCACACATAGACGCTTTCCCCCTTCTTATGAAAGATACAAGCCTCTTGAGATTCTGTACTGTTGCAACAAGATTCAACTGTTCATTCAGTGAGGCTGGTCCTCTGTAACGGGCTCGTCCCATACCGTGTTGTTGCCTGGCTTCAGCAAAGATATGTTCACTGCGTTTACGGAGTCTCCGGGAGAGTTTGTAGTCAGCTGTTAATGAGATAGACCGTGCATGATTTCTGGCTTTCGCCTCTCGCACTTTTCTATCCCGTTCGGCCTGAATATGTGCTGAATTTGTCTTGTTTTTCCATGTAGGAATCGGTTCAATCTTCTCATCGGCTCGCAGAGGAATATGGGGTATGATTCCCCGGTCAAGTACATCAGCGATAAAATTACCAGAACCGTAACCGGTATCGGCACTAAGTGTCTGAATGTCTTTGGGCATGGTGTATGTTTCAAGGTCATCTACCATCTTAAGGGCACTTTCGGGCTCTGCTGTCCCTGTCGCCTGCGTGCCCTGAGTCTCAAGGATTACTCTGCTTTTTGTGTCGATCAGATCATGGCCCATAAACGAGAGAAAAGCCCCTTTGCCCTTCGATTTGCTGTATAAGCGCGCGTCGGGGTCTGTAGTCGAACGGTGTGTTTGGTTCGTCCACTTTTCACCATGAAAGTCTTTATCCTGAGGATGCCCGGACCTACCCTTTGTCTTATCACCTTCAAAACCGATTCCCTTGAGATAATCATCAAGAGAAACAGGGGGTTCTATCGGCTCAATACTTTTCACTGAAGCATCAGCTTGTATCTGAGTGCCGTCGACACTAAGGTGTTTACCGCTCACAACACCGACATCTATGCAACACTGGACTACCTGACGCATTATCCGTTCAAACAACCCACTGGATGCCCACTTGTGATTGCGAAGCTTGTTGATCGTGCTCCTATCCGGAACCGCATCATCAAATGTCTGATGACAAAACAACCGATATGCCGCATGCATCCCCACTTCCTGACAGAGCCGATTCTCACTCAAATTATACAGATAGCCAATAAGGATCATTCGAACAACTAATTCAGGATCAATACCGGGTCTGCCATTGTCAGGGCAATAACAATCTGATACAACGTCTCGTACAAATGAAAAATCAACTGCCTCATCAATCTGACGAAGGATATGATCCTCGGGAACTAAATCCTCCATCTGAAAATAGTGAAACATCGGATTTGTCTGTTCCTGCTCTTGTGGGGTCATTGTTTCCTCCATGTATAATATTATCAATAACATAATATAATACATCGGAGCTGCTTTATCAATGCTTGTTCTATACTACTTTCTGAATCTAAGGGTTTTTCACAAGGCTTTTAAGAGCCCCGCCATAAAGACGGATAAGCTGTCCATTTTGGGGAGGAGTACATCAAGTTTGGAAAGATAAAAATCCCATTTGAAAAATCTGAGGGCGTAATTAAAAACAGAAAACAGAAGGATCAGTGGAAGGTATATCCAGTGGAAGGCCTTAAAGGCTACTATTATTCTATGATAGTCAAAGTGGAGGCTAATAGCGATAAAGACTATCACTCCCAAGCACAAGGATAGGGCGATCTTTCTTTTGAGTCTTCGAAACATCATTATTAAGTAGACACAAACATAGACAGTATACGGAGGGGAAAGACTCGGACCGAGATTGCTTCGCTGGCCCCTTGCTTTGCTCGGGGCTTCAGCTCGCAATGACCAAGAGTCCGAATCCTGGAAGCAATCCCCGATTGAGTCTATCGGGGACCGGGGGCTACTGTCTAGTTGGTTTTAGTCTCCACAGGTATACGACCAACACTGCGCCGAACGTGATCGTAATGATAGGAAGTACATATCTTATGTCAAAGAGGGAATCCCGGCCGCCAATTTCCCGGTATTTCTTTCTGGCAAAGAGCGTCCATTCTAATATGCTCCTGTTCCTAAATTTGGCATCTTTCCACTTCCTGCGGGCAAGATCAAATAATTCGTCTTCGCTAAGGGGCATACGGGAGAGTCTTTCTCTTGATTCTTCCTTGGGCGGTCCATCCTTCAGGATAGATTTCCAGGCCCTTACCAGATCGCCGTGCGAATCTATGATCATTACTCCGATAAGGTCGTTGAGTATGCTCCATCTTTCCGATCCTCTGCCGGAGTCGTAGGTTAGACTCGACTTCATTTCGAAGGGGTTTATATAGACGGAGTTGTAGGCCTTCTTTCGATCATAGAGTTTTGGGGTGACGGCAAGTCTGTTGAGTTGAAAGTCCATCGGGCCACCGGGAGTACCTTTTTTGTAGAACCATATCTTCTGTCCCTTCTCCGAAAGGACAAAGTCAATGAACTTCCCCGCAAGCTTTGGGTTGGGTGCTCCCTTTAGCATGGCTATTCCGTCGGGATTGACGACTGTGAGCCCCTCGGGCATTACGTAGCCAATTTTGTCCCGTCCGACCCGATTAATTGTGGACGTAGCGTAAAAGTCTATAGCCAGGCCGTACGCCGCATCACCTGTGGACACCTCTTTTAGCGTCTGCCCTGAGCCCTTCACAAAGTTTCTTACGTTGGCCCCCATACAGGTTATGACCTGCCATCCCTTATCCCATCCGTAGGCCTGGAGGATGATCTCGTACATCATATGGACGCTTCCGCTATTTCTGGGATCTGCGGAGCTTACCCAGGTCAAAAGGGGAGGATCTGTCAGATCCTCCCACGCCTTGGGTTCGGGCAACTTCATTATATCCAGTACTTTTTTGTTGTAGATTATACCGAATCCAGCAAGGGCGGCGCCGTACCATCTGTATTGGGGGTCATATACGGGGACCCCGGCGACAGTCTTGCCCACTCTGTCTAAGATCTTATCGGGAACCTTATATGGCTGGAGGAGTTCCAGTCGGGCAAGTTCCCAAAAGGGATCGGTTCCCCCGCCGAACAAGAGATCGACACCGATACCGTCGGGGTTTTGGGAGAATTCGGACTTGACAAATTTCAAAATGTCGGAGGTCCCTCCCACATCGAGCCATTCTATCTCCATGCCCTCATAAGCCTCTTTGAACGCCCTTTCAAATTCGTGCTCTATCCCTTCCCAGTGAGGGGAAATTATGATAATTCTCTCCTCAGAAGACGAAATATCCGCTCCAGAAAGAGTAAACGCAAGCGCGGTGAAGAGGGCAATGTGGAAGATGTGCGTATTCACACGATAGATTAAGTAGAGGGAAAGCCTAAGGCAGCTCACAAGCAGGACGAGGCAGTCTAATGGAGATTGCTTCGCCCACTTCGTGGCTTGCCCCCGATAGATTCAATCGGGACTCAAGGGATAGGAGGAGGTACTCTGTCTACTGTTCTGTTATTCCAGGTCTTTGCGCGCGGCAATAGCCTCTTCTTCGGGCTTTTCTTCGCGTTCTTTTTCCATCTTCTTTATCAGCCTTTTGTCGAACTCCCTGGCGGAGTGATAGCCATGTATCTTCTCCACGTAGTTCAGGGCTATAGATTCGGATATTACGGTGACGTTCTTTCCCGGATAGACGGGGACAGTGACCACAGGAACCTCTATATCCAAGATGGTAGTGGCCTTATCATCAATGCCTGTCCTTTCGTATTGTAAATCCTTGCTCCAATCTACAAGTTGAACCTCGACTTCGATCCTCTTTTGCAACCTTATGCCCCTAATGCCAAACATACTCCTTATGTCTATTAATCCTACGCCTCTTATCTCCATAAAATGGCTAAGGGTCGGATCACAGCTCCCCACAAGTATGCCCTGGGCCTTTCTGGTGACAGTGATTATGTCGTCGGCAACTAACCGATGTCCCCTTTCGACAAGGTCCAGAGCTATTTCGCTTTTGCCTATTCCGCTCCTCCCTGTAAAGAAGAGCCCCACACCATAGACGTCCACAAGCGATCCGTGCCGCGTTGTCTGAGGAGCCAGAAGGTCGTCCAGGTAGAAGTTGAAGAGGTGGCCAAATTTGGTCGTTCCAAGGGTTGTCTTCAATAGAGGAATGTCAGTCTGGTCCGCCAGTTCGATCATAAGCGGCAGTGGATCGTTGTTGTCAGTGAGCACAACGCAGGGGAGATCAAATTGATATATAGTCTTGAGTGCCTCACTCCTGTCGTATTCGGAGACTTTACTTAGGTAGAGCATCTCCGTGTTACCTATGACCTGGATTCTATCGTAGGTGTAGAGGTCTATAAAGCCGGTAAGCGCCAGGCCCGCACGATGTATCTCAGTCGTGTTCATCTTCCGCCAAAGCCCGTCTTTACCGGCCAGAAGCTGGAGTCTCAACCTTCTGCCAAATTCCTCAAGTACATAACCTACCCCGACCTCTGTCATATACGAACACCGCCTTGAATTTTTGGAAAAACTGATTTACTCATCTTCATTTGTGTTCTCCGAGTCAAGAGAATCTATCAGTATTGACTCTTTGTCTATGCGCTTTGATCTTATCTTATCGTGCAATTTCTTCAACTGGCGCTTAAGCTTTTCCACTGCGCCATCTACCGACGCGCCCATATTGTCCGATTGGTGAGTCGCCACCAGCGTATGTTTGTAGACGTTTACGGCTATCTCCACAGAGTGCCTGTGCTTCTCCACGTTCATTGTTACATTGCAATCTATTATGCCGTCGTAGAACTTCTCCAATTTGGCTATTTCAGCGTTAATATGTTCCCTTAGCGAGTCAGACATGGCAAAGTGTCTTGCCGTAACGTTCAAGCGCATCTATTCCCCCGTTCCCAATGTGTATTTGAGCGTTAATACTGCCTACATTATAAAACTCAAGATAACTTGTAACTGAAGATATGTCAACACCTTTTTTCCTTAGGGAGAAGAGTAAAGACACATGGTATCCACCCTCACGGGATAATTTTGCCTATACTTAGGTGAGGACTGAAAAAAGGAGGGTAGATACCATGGAGAATGCTATCAGTTACAGTGATGTTCTTGTTCTTAATCCTAATCCTGTTGATCTTCATATCAAGATGGTTCAGACTGCTCAGCTATACGGTGTCTCGTATGCTGCAAGGGCTTTTAATACAACACGCAAGAGCATAAGAAAATGGCTGAAACGTTATCTTGAAGAGTCTAGAAAATCATACGAAAGCACCCATTAACCCTCACTGTTTGTTACCGGAGGAGATCAGAAAGCTGATTGTAAAGTTCTGACAGACCCATCCTTCTTTGGGATATCCGTATCTATTGGGTTTTCTCCAAAAACAAAATGTTCCAACTGATCAAATTCCCTCCAAACAGACTGCCTATGCTATCTGGAAAAAACACAATCTCATAAAGAAACGCAGGCGAAGATGGAAGAAAAAGAAACTTGTTTGCCAGTGGAAAAAGAAACTACGCCCCTTTGAATATATCCAGATCGATGTCAAACATCTGTGCGATATCCCCAACTACCTGAAACAACACTACAAAACAGGTGCCCAACTCCCTATGTTTGAGTATACTGCCAGAGATATCAAGACAGGCGGTCTCTTTGTAAGCCTGGCAGACGAACAAAGCCTGATCAACTCCTGCATCTTGGCCGAAGCATTACTCCAACACCTGGAAGACCACAAGGTCTATCCACGAAAGATCCAAACCGACAACGGCAGCCAATTCGTCAATACAGAGGATGCCCTCAAAAAGACCCTCTTTACCGACCTCATCCAACAAAGAGGCATAGAACATAAACGCATCCCACCAGGGGCTACTACATACCAATCCGATGTAGAACGCGCCCACAGCCTAATCGAATATGAATTCTACGACACCATCAAGACTACCAACCGTGCCAACCTCTGCCGGAAACTCCAAACCTATCAATGGTTGTTCAATGCCCAAAGACATAATAGCTACAAAGAATCCAAAACCCCTCTGCACATAGCAACCGAACATACACCCACAGAAAACCTCGACCCTCAACTTTTTAACTTCCCAGTCTTGATCCTTGACTCTCTTCTCTCTATCTTTATCAGGGATGGATACCATGTGTCTTTACCCCACCTTTTTTCCTTAGGGATTTCGCGATGAAATAATGTTGTATCGGAATGCTAAGATGACTTTGGGCGAGAGATTGCATTATAATTATTCATTTGACTTTACCTATTTTCTTTATTATCTTTTTATATCAAAGTGGTCTATTTTGAGAGGATGAGAACCATAATTTAACCTTAAACATGTGGAGGCATAATGGGACGCTTTTACGATGAGGCTCTGATTCCTGATGAAATGAGAAGGAATTTTGATGTCTACGACAGGATAAAAGAAATAGGGATCAACCTCGGCACGTTTGAGGAAAAAGTCGGATCTATTGCAGGGGCAGGACTTGCTGGAGCCATTTTTTCGGAATCCGGACTGGTCTATCTTTCTGGTGCGGGCGGAGGCACCGTGTCAATGTTGGATCACGAGGAATTGATAAAGTTGGGTCAGGAGGGGGGAAGAGAGGCAGCAGATCAGCACATCAGCACTCTTCACTGGGCTATAACTTGCGGCGGTGAGGGAGGAGACCTCAACGATGTCCTCTACACCGTCAAGGTGCTCGGCATGGTAGCCTCACCCGCTGCGGCAGCATTTCTCAGCGCCCCAGCTGTGATAAACGGTTACTCGTTCAGACTGCACTCTGTATTCGGCGGAGGTCACTCAGATTATGCTCAAGATGGGATCGATCCAGGGGGCTTCTCGGGTGTGCATGCCAGAAGCGCTGTGGGAGGCTTCGCCGGAGGATGGTCGGTGGAACCTGAAATAATCGTTGCAATTCCTTCGGAGTTGGCAAAGGGGATAATCAAGAATAGAGGTTGGATCTTTCCTCTTCCACCCGCTGTGCTTGAAAAGGTATTAAAGTCCCGCGGTTAGATAGTTCTGGCCGGGTTTGAAAAGCCCGGCCATCTTCATTTTGAGCTTGTGCAAAGTCTCCTTACAAGTGTCTCGACAGATGTCTTTTCGCCTCTTCTTGTCCTTCCTCCCTTAAGCTCGCTATCAGCTTGGAGGAGGAGCTCGGTGTCCTCCAAGAGTTCATCCTCAAGGAAGTTTTTAGCCTGGGCTAAGTAATTCTTTACAAAATACGGGTGAACTCTGAGCTTTTTGGACAGTTCATCAGGTGGAAGCCCTGACCCCTCCAATTTCTGGACCTTCAAGAGGATCATAAGATGCCGAAAGATAGCCGCTACGATCCTTGTGCCCTTTTCTCCCTTTGCAGACATTCTCCCGGCTATGAATAGGGCCTTTGACGTATCCTTTTCCCCTATTGCATCCGTAAGGTCGAAAATGCTCTCAGATCTGGAATACCCGACCACATCTTCCACATCCTTTTTGTCTATCTGAGGCCTGTCACTCACAGAGATCGAAAGTTTTTCTATCTCATTGGCAAGATCACCTAAATTGCTCCCAGCACTCTGGTGAAGTAATCTGACGGCGTCAGAAGATATTTTCTTCTTATACCTTTTGACTTTCCCCTCTATCCATCCGGGAATACTCCTGTCGTAGAGGGGCTTAAACTCGACTACTGTGCCTCTCTTTAGAAGCAGGGAAAATACCTCCCTGCGCGTATCGGTCTTTCCTCCAGCTACATCCATTTTCCCCCCGACCAAGATAAAAGATGTAGTCTCCGGAGGATCTGAAATCAGCGGCAGGAGTGCTTGGGCCATCTTTTGAGACATCTGCTCGCACCTCTTGAGTACCACCACCCTTTTAGCAGACATCAGTGGGAACGAAGTAACGGCGTTGACCACAGTCTCCGGTGCTGTCTGATCGGAGTAAAAGACGCTCAAGTTGAAATCTCTGTTTGACGGGGCAACTATAGACTCGACAAGTAAGGAGAGTGTCTCATCCCTTTGAAACTCACCCTGACCGTATAACAGGTAGAGCGGAGAAAAATCCCTCCGTTCGATGTGCGCTATAAGCTGTTTGTAGTCCATAAGAAAGTAAAAGGATACAGCGCTGGGGCATCAACTCTTTCTACGTCCAAGCATTAGCTCATGGGCCCTGCGGTACATCGCCAACGCGTCTTTGGGCTGATTCTTCCTGTCGTAGAGCACCCCCAAATACCAGTACGCCCTGCCGTTGTTCGGATCGCTCTCCAAAAACTTCTGGAACGATTGTATGGCCCTGTCGTAAAGTCCCTTGTGGAGATGGGCGGCTCCGAGATAATAGTAGGGCTCAAAGAAGTTTTTGTCTATGTTAATGGCCCTTTGAAGATCAAGTATGGCCCTGTCGTAGTGACCTTTTTTGCATAGCAGGACGCCCATAGTGTAGTGTGCCCTGAAGCTTCCCGGTTCTATCTCTATTACTTTGCTGAACTCTGCTTCAGCCTCTGTATAGAGACCACTCTGCCAGTAGGTTGTCCCCAAGTTGTAGTGAGCGTCCAGATTGTTGGGGTCTAGAGTCAGGACCTCTTTGAATTCGCTGGCAGCCTTGTTGTAATCTCCTAACTTTTCATATACCAATCCCAGGCCGTTTCTGGCCTCAACATTTCTGGGCTCTCTTCTAAGGATATACTTGTACTTTTCAACAGCGGTCCAAGGGTCCCCCTTTTGGGCGTCCTCTTTTGCTTCTTTCTTATATCTTTCTAATTCGTCTTCCATCTTTTCTAAAACGCCCTTCTGCCCTTCGAAATCCGGGGGAGTTTCAGATGCAGAGCCCTCACCGACAAACGCTTGTTCTCTATAGTCGTCCACCTTTCTTTGAGATAGGCTCTCTGCTATCTTATCTCTGAATTTGGAGTACGGCTTGAAATGGGGTTTTGGCTTCATCTGGGAAGACTGGTCCAGTACATCTTTAGACTGTTTGACCCGTATGGAAGGTCTAAACGTCCCGAATCCCCTCAGTTCAATCTTTTCTCCCTTCTCCAGCGCCACACTAATCTCAGATAGTACTCCTTCCAGGACTCTGCTTACATCCTCCCTGGACAGGGAATATCTCTCCGAGATGATGCGTGCTATATCGTCGTTGTTTAGCGAGTTCCTTTCCATTTAGGTAATTCCTCTTTAGGTGGACGGTTGTAAGGACACCTACTCTCCCTGACTGTCTGCTGTTTATGAATCTGACTCTTCTATGTCTTTAAACTCCGCGTCCTGTATCTTTGAACTGTTCAGGTCTATTCTTTTTCTTTTTCTCCTCTGGGATTCATTCCTCACGATCCTGACAAGATTGTAGACAAGTATCAGCAGGACCCCCCAACATTAACAACTTGAAAAGCATCTGTTAGTCCTTTTGGCGACAACGTGTATCTGTTTTGTCATTCCAATCCTTCACGGCTCTTAATCTCTATCTGTTCAGGTCCTCTCATGAAGAGGGCCGGAAAGGAAAATCTAGCGGCCACAGCTCCAAATGCGTCGGCAATAAAGTCGAAGATAGAAGCGACTCTTCCGCGTACGAACATCTGATGGATCTCATCTGAAGCGGCCCACATCACTGCCACCAATAGAGCCAATGTAAGGGCTCTTTGTCTGAACTCAGCATGTTTTGACTTGTAGAATGCTGTAGAAACCAAGATACCCAGAATGCAGAACTCCAAAAAATGGGCCGCTTTGTCGATGTTCCATATTCTGATAGAAGGGGTGTACTCCTGGGGTATGGATGAAGCGATAAATATTGCGGTCGCCCATAGAATAGCGGGGAGCTGGTATTTGACAAAGCTGTACTTTGGAGCCGAGATGCTATCTTGATCAGCAGGTGAATCTGGTCTCTTTATCTCCGTCAACTATGTCTCCTATTATATAGGCTTTTTCCTTGTTATCTTCCAAGACCTTAAGGACATCCTTAACATAACTTTTGGAGACCAACAGGCCTAATCCTATTCCCATATTGAAGGTGCGAAACATTTCATCCCAAGCTACATTTCCTACCCTTTGAAGGAGGGAGAAGATGGGCGGAACATCCCACGATTTTGTGTCTACGAGCGCTGCCACCCCATCGGGAAGGATCCTTGGGATGTTGTCTTTTAGTCCTCCTCCCGTGACGTGGGCGATGCCTTTGATCCTGTCCTCTTCTAAGAGTCCCCATAAGGGTTTGAAATAACATCTGTGAGGCTTGAGGAGTTCCTCTTTAAGCGTCGTTCCTAACTCTTCTACAAAGTCGTCAATCTCAAACCCTGCCACTTCGAACAACAGCTTCCTTGCCAGGGAATATCCGTTGGTGTGCAGGCCGTCGGAGGCTATCCCGATTATCTTATCGCCCTTCTTAATAGCCGAGCCGTCTATTATCTTCTCTTTCTCGACGATCCCCACTATAGTCCCCACTAAATCGTACTCATTCTGCTCGTAGAAATCGGGCAACTCGGCGGTCTCGCCTCCTAAGAGGGCACAGCCTACCTGTCTGCATCCTTCCGCTATTCCTTCGACCACGCTTTTGGCTACATCGGGGTCGAGTTTCCCCATAGACAGGCAGTCCATAAAAAAGAGGGGTCTTGCCCCCTGGGCGAGTATGTCGTTGACGCAGTGCGCTACAAGGTCTCTTCCGACGGTGTTGTTGATTCCGGTCAAGAAGGCTATCTTGAGCTTGGTTCCGACGCTGTCTATGCTCGCAACCAACACCGGCTCTTTGTAGCTCTTTACGTCTAATGCCACAAGTCCGCCGAAATTCCCGACGTCGGATAGGACAGAGGGACCAAACGTGGAGCGTACGGCCGATTTCATTCTCCCTATTGCATCATCTTGGGCGGAAATATCCACTCCGGCGTCCCTATAGCGAAACTTTCGCTTTTCCCCCATATCTCCTATTTCCCTCCTCTGAAGCCTCCGCCGCTGAAGCCTCTTGTCCTACCTCTTCCAAGGCTCCCCTGTCTTACGGTCCTGCCGTAATATCCGGAGCGTTGATACCTGTAGTCGTACCTTGGATAGCCCCCGTAGTAGCCGTACTGGCCTCTGAACATGCTGCTGAGCCACCACATGGTCAGTATGTCCCCCGCGCCGATGTAGCTGTGGCGGCGGTAACGGTCGGTAGCGACTAGTCTCTGGGAAGACCTCTCAGCTTCGAGCTTGAAGACAAGCATGTCCGAACCTGGACTATATCCTGACATTCTGTCCCTGTCGACAAAGCCCACGATGCTACCGTCTTTTTGCTCTCTGACCTCCACACGCCCCTGGCCCTTGTAAAGACCTTTAGCGTTGATGTCGCCCTCAAAGCTTCTGAGATCCCTGCTGTCCCGTTTGACGAAGTCCTTGTAGAGTTTCAAGACCTCTTCAAGATCTACATCTGCCGCTGCGGCTCCGGACGCCCCGGGTCCTCCATCCAGTGCGCAGGACAGTGTGGCCAATGCAGTCAAAAGGACCGCTGTCAAAAAGATCTGTGATTTCAAAGTTTTCACTCCCTATAGTTTAGAGGTCGCCTTCTCCATCCTTTGGAGGGCTTCCTTTATGTTCTCAACGGAGTTGGCGTAGGAGAATCTGAGATATCCGTCTCCATATTCCCCAAAAGACGTGCCTGAAAGACACGCCACGCCTGCATCATCTAACAGATAGTCCTGGAGCTTTTCGCAGTTCATGGGAACTTCCTTAACGTTGGGAAAGACGTAGAAGGCCCCGTGTGGACTCAGACAGCTTATCCCTTCGATGCTGTTTAGCCCTTCTACTATGGCGTCCCTCCTTATCTTAAACTCGGTGACCATCTTCTCCGATTCATCCTGTGGCCCAGTTAGCGCCTCTATTCCCGCTATCTGGGTGAAACTGGCAGTGCAGGAGTTGCTGTTGACCATAAGCTTTGCGACCTGTTCTGCGAGAGTTTCGGGCATAGCTCCGTAGCCCATTCGCCATCCGGTCATAGCGTAGGTCTTGGAGAATCCCTCCAGAAGGATCGTCTTATCCTGCATGCCGGGAATAGACAGAATGCTTTCGTGTTCGCCTGCGTAGAGGATTCTGCTGTAGACTTCATCCGTCAGGACTATGATGTCCCTTTCAAGTGAGATCTGTGCTACGGCTTCGATATGCTCCTTTGAGAGGACTCCGCCCGTAGGATTCTGAGGCGAGTTCAAGATTATCATCCTCGTCCTATCGCTGACTCTGTCCCTTAAGTCATCTACGGAGAAGCTAAACTCTTTCTCCTCCAGGAGCGGAAGCGGAACGGGCTTTGCACCGATGAAGTTTATGACCGATTCGTAGATGGGGAAGCCCGGATTCGGATAGATCACCTCCTCGCCCGGGTCGACGCAGGCCATGATGCAGAAGAACATTATGGGCTTGGCGCCGGGCGTCACTACGATCTGATCCGGATTGCAGTCCACACCCCTGGTCTTTTGAACCTCTTCTGCTATGACCTCTCTCAATTCGGGCAGCCCAGCAGATGGTCCGTAGTGAGTGTAACCGTCATCAATGGCCTTTTTCGCCGCCTCCTTGATGTTGGACGGAGTATCGAAGTCCGGCTCTCCAATCTCCAGATGAATGATGTCCTTGCCCTGGGCTTCCAGCTTCTTGGCTTTGGCCAGGACTTCAAACGCAGTCTCCGTCCCGAGTCTGCTCATACTTTCGGCTAAGTGCATTCTTCCTCTCTCCTGTTTACTTTTGCGCAGATTTGGTTTTTGCGTATTTGATGGTTTTTATTGGCCTGACGATTCGCATAAGGGGCGTGAGTCCTCGAGCGTCCCTCTTCATGCAATGGTTAGGTATTCTCTCAAAGCAAGGATCATGACTTTTCAGCCAGTATAGTCAAGATGGCACGCTTTAAGTCTGGCACGTCACGCTGGATAATCTCCCAGATTCTCTCTAGGTCAATACCTAAGGTAATCGTGAACGAGCACGTTGCGAAATGACGCAATCACATTCCACTCAATTTCAGAGTGTGTTGCTTTCAAAGCATTCGAAAGGCGTTGTGCAGATTCAGTCAGTACTTGCAGGTTTCTCAACACAGCATCTTGAAGCATATGAGATTCCATAAACCGGTCACGCCCTTCAGCAACGTCTTCTTCAATTCTCCGAATGTACTCGCTGATGTGACGAAGATAGGCTACGTCATCTTTCATAATTGGACAGCTTCCCGTAGTACCGACTTACGAATATCAGGCATTAAGCGCCCTCTCTGTCAAAACATCAACTCGGCAATTCAGAAGAGCCTCAACCTCTAATATGAGACCTGCCGGAAACCACGAACTCGTGGCCGGACCTGCATCAACAAGTAAGTCAACATCGCTCTTTTCCTTAGCCTCACGCCGTGCAAAGGAGCCGAACACGCGGACGTTATACGCGCCGTGCTTGGCAGCAATGCGTTGGATGTCGCCACGTTTTTCATAGAGCATCTTTTCGATTGTCATAGAGAATTCCTTCTCATTACGTGATGGCTGGGCAAAGCTTTCACATAAAGCTTAAATCAAGAGTCAAGTCCTAACACCTTTCTTTCAACTTCTTGGCCTTCGCGAAGAACTTCAAACGCAGTCTCCGTCCCGAGTCTGCTCACACTTTCGGCTAAGTGCATTCTTCCTCTCTCCTGTTTGCTTTAACACAGATTTGGTTTTTGCCTATTTTTTGCCTATTTGATGGTTTTTATTCGCCTAACGAGCAAGTTCAGTTGCGGCGGGGATTTGCCGAAAAGCGTTTGACAGACCGAAACTCTCCGTTTGCCAGAAAAAAGTTATAAAACCACAGTTCGCTGCCATCAACTGCAACGTCTTCTGAGGCAAGGTTTTGTTGGGTTTCGTTTAAACCCCAACCTACATATTGTCATAGACTTTCGCTCTGGACTTTTGTAGACACAACACGCATTGCTTGCTCACTGCGACATAAAGAAGCGGCTCGCTTCGGTAAGTTGGGGTGAGTCGAAAGAACTTCTGAGAACCAAATCCAGAAGCCATGCTCACTCTCCACTTGGTTGATAAACTCTTGTGCGTTGACGTTATGGTAGAGCCTCTTCCCAGCGGCTAAAACAAGAAGCCCCCCAAGCGCACCGTCTGGCCGATAGTGAGCACCAAAACGATCGCAGGTATATTCACATGCCCGGGAGTAAGCTGCACCCAAGAACGGGATCAACATAGACGGGTAGAGAAACCAACGCCAAGCGAGGTGCTTGCGTTTGATATGTGCTAATTCGTGGCATATCACGAAAGCAAGTTCAGCCTCGCCTTTCATATAGGCTAGTTCCAGCACGTCAGAATAAATAACCACAAAACTTCTGCCAAGGAATCTGGTAGCAAAAGCATTTAGCAAACCTCCTGCTTGCAGGACGTAAATCGCAGGGACTGGATTAAGTTCCATAGAATGGGCAAGGTGCTGTGCGAGGCGGTAGACCTCTGGAAATTGCTTTTCCGATACTCGGATACCATTGCCTCTGAGATATCCAATAAATAGTCCATGTGTAATGAGAAAGATAATCACACCCATCACTAAATATACTATCCCGAGGATAGATACTACAAGAAGAAGATAGATTAGCAGGCTACTCACAACTGATATGCCAAAGTAAAATTTCTCCTTTGGATGTAGCAATGAATCCATAATCCCAAACCCCCTATTCACGACTGTTCCTTCACCTTGATTCATCTCTGCTACTGGTCGTCTTGCCCGCGATTGATATAGCGTAGCCGCTTCGTCATCAATGCTTTCTGCCGTTTCGGGAACTGGATTGCTGGTGCCACATTTTTTGCATTCAGCAGTCTCGGAAACTTTAAGAACTGCACGACAACATCTTCACCACAATTCTTACATCCGAATTTCAAAGCCATGATTTTCCTCCAATCAGCCTAGCTATGATTATACAGTCAGCATAAACTTGCCAAATTCGACTGTTTCCTTCTGAATGAACTTCCTGACCCTCTCATCGTTACAGATTGAGGCTAAGATTGGCATTGGAGATTGGATCCTCTCTGATCCTGATCCTACTCAGTCTTGAAGCCTGACGCATATCTCGGCATCGGGTTCCAGATCGAAAAAGAGTACTAAGTGAAACTCACCATCCGTATTCCTGGCCAGCAGAAACTCCTTCGCGTTCGTTTCAATCCGGGAGGGAATCTCAACTAGCGCCCTGGGCACGTCCCACAGCACGATTGCGTAGTCCTTGAAGCTGGCCCTGGTCAGCATTTTCAATCGAATCGGCAGGCCGCCATCGCTCGACCACTTGGATGGATCTACATCCACGTCCGGCGTCTCCACATGGCTGATGGCGCTGCCGAGCGGACCGACCTGTCTGATCGGTGTAATCGAACCACCAGATTGGATTCGGGCTCTCACGCTCGAAGCGGATCTGGCGCTTCTGGTCCTCGACGATTAGATACTCGCACGACAGCGGGTCCTTGTATCGGCCGTCCCTTCTTCGCTCATCCATTATGGTGGAGATGCGCGTCAGCCACGGGATCCGTTCGCGCGGGACGAGTTCACGCACGACGGTCCACTTGGCCAGCCACCATACGTCATAGTGCAGGTGATCCGTCTTGCTGCTGAACACGGTGCGCGGCGTCACCTTGAAGTGCCGGCGATAATAGTCGGCGATGTCGAGTGAGCGGGCGAATACGAGCTTGTACTCTTTGGTGAATTCGAAAAAGAAGTGACGCTGGTATTGTTCCACAAACCGGAACATCTGCTCGCCTTCGTAACCCTCCCTAAAGAGAGGGTTCGACACGTCGTAATGCTTGGTGACGCCGTCATACAGTGGCACCAAGAACGCCGGGTGTCCGCTCATCTCCACCAGGTTCCTGGCTTCTTCCATGCCCGGAACGAGGCATTTGAGCGCCACGTCCCACTGCCCCTCCGACATTCCGTAGTGATAACGAACCGGCCCCAGAAAATGGTAGCCGCCACAGAAGTCCCACTGATGCACGACAACCGAGCCATTTTCGCTCTGCTCAACCTTTCGGCAGTCCACCTGGGAAGCGAAATAGGGAAACTCCGGCATGCCCAGCCACGGTTTGTCGTTGGCCTGACGCAGGCCAAAGTGACTGTTAACACCCAGACGCTGAAGAGTCTCCACGTAGCCCGGGTCTAGGTCGTGCCACATCTCGAGCGCGCGGTGCGAGCGTCGTTGGCGTCCGGCAGCAGCGACCTGACTTTGTCCAACATCTGCCCATAAAGCAGCTCGCGATGGTCGGACGTCATGGTAGCTTCACTGCGGGCCAGCGGGGTATCAGGCAGTACGGCAGCGATGGCGTCGCCGAAACGGCGGTGGTTCTCACGAAAACGTTCAAAGAGCGGGTCGTTCTCGTCGAACCTGTCGATCGGCAGCCGATAATCCAGCGGCACGCCCGCGCCGTGCAGCGTCGGATTCGGCTCCAGTTCGAGGAACGAACTAAAACGTACAACGATCCAGTCGTCTTCGATTACCGAGAAATAGCGGTAGAACGATTCGCCGGCGGCACCCCAGCGCGCTATGTAATTGCCCGGTCGCTGCGGCTGATACGTGACGGTGGCGCGCCCATTCTGGAAATCCAGCCCGACTCTCTCCGATTCCAGCGTCTCGAGCCATTCCAGATCGCCGCCGGCAGTGAACTTTTCACCCGGATTAGCCCGCTCGAGGTATTTCGGGAAGATCACCAGGTCGTCCGCCGACATCCCGATCGGAAGGAAGAAGTAGAATTTTATCTGCTGGCCCAGTTTTAAGAGCCTGGAGCCGGTCGTCCACTGCGGCATCTTCAACAGCTTCTCGTTCATGATTGGCCTACTTCTATTCTTCCACTCCTACCCTATCCTTCAGCGTTTTACTTGTCCTTCCTGGTAAGGCTCGCTGCATAATCATCCAATTGGTAGGCATCCATCCAATTCCCCTCGGGCATAGGTTCTTCAGGCATCACGTATTTTAGGAGCTGGACTGCCTTGGCCAGCGAGTCGTCAACGGTCAGGTAGGGCTCCTCGCACTCGATGCTCAGAGGGCCATCATATCCGACTCGACGCAGCGTCGTGATGAAGTCGCGCCAGAATAACTCGCCATGACCATAGCCGAGCGTGCGGTAGCTCCAGGAACGCTTGTCCCACTCGTCGTAGTAGGCGCTGGAGGCGATGCCGTCGCGGGCTACGAGTCTGGGGTCCAGGGCGACATCTTTCACGTGGCAAGTATAGACCGCGTCGGCGATCGTTTCGATAAACACGATTGGATCTATGCCCTGCCACCAGAGGTGAGATGGGTCCAGGTTCATGCCGATGGTCGGCCCGACCTCTTCGCGGAGCCGAAGGAACGTCTGGGTGTTATAGACCGCATCACCAGTGTGTGGCTCGATACACAGCCTGACGTCGTACTCGTCAGCAATTTTGGCGGCCTGCTTCCAGTACGGGATGATCTTTTGATCCCACTGCCAACTATAAGCATCCTTCCACATGACAAAGGCGGAGTTGATAATCCAGTTGGGAGTCTTGTCATCCGGGCCGCCGCCTGGTGTTCCGGCCAGCAAGCTGATGTGGTGAACGTCAAGCCGGTTAGCAATCTTGCAGGTCGCCACCAAGTCTGCATGAGCCGCATCCGCGATCTCTACCTTCGGGTGGATGGGATTCCCATGGCAGCCAAAGGAACAGAGCCTCATTTCGCGCTCCTCGAGGCTGCGCCTGAAAGTATCGAACGCCGATTGGTCCGCTGCAAGCTGAACCGGGTCATAGTGAACTTTGGGAATGTGTCCGCCCCCGCAGGCCTCGATCAAATGGATGTCGTGGCGCTTTGCCGAATCCAACATCTCTTCCCAGGACCGTTCAAGCATGCTGGCTGCCATAAGTGAGAGTTCCATGCCATTCTCCTCTAATGTTCTGTCAAGCTCATTTTGACGGGTAGATTGCTAACCATCCGAAGTCAATTTCTTTCTGAGAAATATGCCGACCCGCCAGAGGGTGGTCAGATACAGCCTACGCGATCCGTGCCGGCGTAAGCCGCAACGCTCGCTTGGGTTACGCAGTCATTAACAGCTCAGCAACATTTTTGCCAGCCGTTGGGGGCGGTAACTCTTTATTCTCCTGATGAGCGATTTTCAGCCATTCATCAACGATTTGACATAACTCACGGTACAGTTCGACTTCATCATCACCGTGACAACATGGCCCGATAATTCCCGGACAGTAACCGATAAAACATTGGTCTTCTTCTGACCATTCAACAATCTTGATGTACTTTGTACTCGCTGTTATCTTTGGATCTCCTCAATACACCGTTTAACTTCTTTTTCTCGCTGTTGTATGCGCCTTTCATAGCCCGTCAACGCCTTCGTGTCTGCCTCTTTACTGGATTGGAAGTTCGAAATCCTCCATTACCCGAATGTTACTCAAGCATATTCGAATACCTTTCCGACCTCATTAAGATTTACCTGCCCCTCTTTTAACCTTTTTTCCTCGTTTTCTAAGTGTTGGATAGTCCTGCTATCGTAGTATCGTTCCCCACAACAGGAACAGACGGGAATATCAATTGGAAGATATACAATATCATTTCCCACTTTTAATTCTTCTTTAACATTAGTTTTACGAATATCTTCTCCTTTACAGATAATACATTTCATTTCTTCCTCCTTTGATAATCCTCCCATCGTTGTCGTGCCTGGTGAGAATCTCACAAACAGACTTACCAGAAAGAAGGCGCAGCTTAGGCAACAGCAACCTCAAGTTGAGTTACGTACACTTCTTTGTGAAAGCGAGAGCTCAATTCTTTGGGCGAGGCGCATTCGAAAAATAACTCCAATGCCTCGCGTAGATTCTCTCGTGCCTGTTCAACGGTGTCGCCCTGACTTGCTATATCCCACTCTGGACAGAGGGAAACATACCCATCCCCTTCCCGCTCAATGATTGCTGTCAATTGACGGGTCATCAACATCTCCTATCGCAACCAATGTCGTTTCGCCTAACGAATTTTTGGCGAGCTGGACGCTAACCGATGACGTGCGCAGCGACAGTGTAACCTTTCGCCCGTCCTATCATCGTAATAGTCGATCAATATCCGCTTTCCGTTGAAGTGCACGTCTTAAATCATACACCATTGCTGGTAGTCCTCCCCGACGTCAATTCCGGCTTATGGATTTGGACCGGCGCCCGATAGATCCTCTTTGTAGCTGTTGACGCCGCGGCCGCTCAAGGCAATTCAGAGATGATCTTGCGATATTCATCTTCACTAAATGCCCGAAGGGTCTCGGTTCGGACATTGCCTGACGAGGCAGTAACCAATGCCAGCTTGGCTATCGTTTCATCGTCCGGCGCTTCGCAGACGGCGATCATGTCATATTGACCTATCGTCATGTAGAAATCTTTGAATACCACGCCTGCATCTTGGAAAGCCTTTCTGGCCGCATCGACCCGGCTGGGGCTATCCTTGATGTTTTGTATCCCTTGCTGCGTCCAGTTGAGCAGCATGATATAGGTTTTCATTTGCTACCACCTTTCAATATTTTCCGAGGCGCCTCCCTTCAGAGTACTACCTCGTTGAATCTAAAAGCCTTGTGAAATAGTTATGTCCCAGGCAGCGTCTGAAGCGCCGATTATGGGTCAAAGAGTAGCATATCGTATCGTTTTGCTGTGGAATAAGCAAAATAGTCTTATCAGAGTTCTGGTCAGCAAGGAACAGGAGCTGTTTGAAGAACAGGATGCACTGTCTTTGACAGACAGGGCACACATAGACGCTTTCCCCCTTCTTATGAAAGATACAAGCCTCTTGAGATTCTGTACTGTTGCAACAAGATTCAACTGTTCATTCAGTGAGGCTGGTCCCTCTATAACGGGCTCGTCCCATACCGTGTTGTTGCCTGGCTTCAGCAAAGATATGTTCACTGCGTTTACGGAGTCTCCGGGAGAGTTTGTAGTCAGCTGTTAATGAGATAGACCGTGCATGATTTCTGGCTTTCGCCTCTCGCACTTTTCTATCCCGTTCGGCCTGAATATGTGCTGAATTTGTCTTGTTTTTCCATGTAGGAATCGGTTCAATCTTCTCATCGGCTCGCAGAGGAATATGGGGTATGATTCCCCGGTCAAGTACATCAGCGATAAAATTACCAGAACCGTAACCGGTATCGGCACTAAGTGTCTGAATGTCTTTGGGCATGGTGTATGTTTCAAGGTCATCTACCATCTTAAGGGCACTTTCGGGCTCTGCTGTCCCTGTCGCCCTGCGTGCCCTGAGTCTCAAGGATTACTCTGCTTTTTGTGTCGATCAGATCATGGCCCATAAACGAGAGAAAAGCCCCTTTGCCCTTCGATTTGCTGTATAAGCGCGCGTCGGGGTCTGTAGTCGAACGGTGTGTTTGGTTCGTCCACTTTTCACCATGAAAGTCTTTATCCTGAGGATGCCCGGACCTACCCTTTGTCTTATCACCTTCAAAACCGATTCCCTTGAGATAATCATCAAGAGAAAAAAGGGGGTTCTATCGGCTCAATACTTTTCACTGAAGCATCAGCTTGTATCTGAGTGCCGTCGACACTAAGGTGTTTACCGCTCACAAGACCGACATCTATGCAACACTGGACTACCTGACGCATTATCCGTTCAAACAACCCACTGGATGCCCACTTGTGATTGCGAAGCTTGTTGATCGTGCTCCTATCCGGAACCGCATCATCAAATGTCTGATGACAAAACAACCGATATGCCGCATGCATCCCCACTTCCTGACAGAGCCGATTCTCACTCAAATTATACAGATAGCCAATAAGGATCATTCGAACAACTAATTCAGGATCAATACCGGGTCTGCCATTGTCAGGGCAATAACAATCTGATACAACGTCTCGTACAAAATGAAAAATCAACTGCCTCATCAATCTGACGAAGGATATGATCCTCGGGAACTAAATCCTCCATCTGAAAATAGTGAAACATCGGATTTGTCTGTTCCTGCTCTTGTGGGGTCATTGTTTCCTCCATGTATAATATTATCAATAACATAATATAATACATCGGAGCTGCTTTATCAATGCTTGTTCTATACTACTTTCTGAATCTAAGGGTTTTTCACAAGGCTTATAATGCCAGGCTAAATCTTCTACTTCCCACCAAAACACATGTCAGTCTCCAGCCCAGAATCGAGATTGCTTCGGAGTTTCACCCATCGCAATGACCTTGCTTGTTTCGTCCTTCAGTCATTGCAAGCAAAAGCGAAGCAATCTCAAAGCATCCTTCATTTTTGCTCTACAATCACTATGGCTACTTTTGCGACTCCAGTCCTTATCATCCCTACCTTCTGGGCAGCGGCGTATGAGAGGTCGAGTATCCTACCTTTCACGAACGGTCCCCTGTCGTTTACCCTGACGGTAATACTCATACCGTTCTGGAGGTTGGTAACCTTAATTACAGTCCCAAAGGGGAGTTCTTTGTGCGCTGCTGTTAAGGCGTACATATCGAATTTTTCACCGTTTGCCGTCGTCCTGCCGTGAAATTTCTTTCCGTAGTAGGAGCACATACCCAACTGGTAAACATTATTGGGGATCGCAACTTTTTTCTGACGCTTATCCTGAGAATCCTTATCGGCGCGGTAGATCGGATTCGGATCGCACCCCAACAAGGCGGCGGCTATGGAAAATGTAATTAAGAGAATGTAAAAAGCTCGAAGCATATATCCCCAAGTTCAAAGTGATGTGAGGGTCGTCTTTCCCTTTCGCTTACGCCTTATAAAGCTCAATCCGAACCAGATGAGTATAAGGGCGGCGGCTAATTTAATAGAGAACCAGATGACTCCAACTAAGAAGACGGCCATTCCGAATACGCCTTTGAGCAGGATCAGTATCCCTAAAAGGACTAGCACTATCCCGAGAAATTTTTTCATCTTTGCACCTCCTCAAGCAGCTCGGACGGGCTCAGGCTACCTTCAACGTCAACCTCAAGCGTTCCGACTATATCGGATATTCGCTCGATCTTGTTCTCCTGGCAGTACTCCACTATTCCTTCTGCTATTATGGCAGAAATATTAGGCTGTCTGAAGTTTGCACTCCCGACCTGGACGGCGGATGCACCTGTTATCATAAATTCTAAGGCGTCCTCGGCAGAAGTTATCCCGCCTATGCCGATTATGGGGATCTTTCTTGTCTCTGCCACTTTCCACACCATAGCTAACGCCACAGGCTTTACGGCGGGTCCTGAAAGCCCCCCTGTTACCGTAGAGAGCTCCGGCTTTTTCGTCTTCAGATCGACAGCCATACCCACAAGCGTGTTTATCAGTGAGACCGCATCGGCTCCGGCATCTTCCACCGCTTTAGCGATGACCCCAACGTCGGTGACATTGGGCGTCAGCTTCCCTATGACCGGGATGTCGGTGGCTCTCTTTACGCCTGAGATGAGTTCGTAAGCCAGATTCGGATCGCAGCTGAAGGACATCCCTCCCTCCTTGACGTTGGGACAGGACATATTTACCTCTACGCCGTCTATTCCGGGACAGTCATCCAGTCTCTTGGCAAGTTCTACAAACTCATCTGTGCTCTTGCCGACGATGTTTACTATGACGGCTGTGTCCGCAGCGCGCAAAACAGGCATCTTGTCACTGATGAACCCCTCTATCCCTACGTTTTGTAGGCCTATGCTGTTCAGCATTCCTGAAGCTGTCTCAAAGACCCTCCCCGGAGGGTTGCCTCTTCTCGGTTCGAGGCTTATGGACTTGGTTACGACCCCGCCGATCTGCGACAGGTTCATAAATCTCGAGAATTCCTGACCGTAGGCAAACGTGCCTGAGGCGACCAGCACAGGATTTTTTAGACTTATACCTCCTACCTCCACCGAAGTATCTATGTTCATATTGAGGGGAACACCTCTTCTCCGTCAAATACCGGTCCTTCCGTGCATACCCTCTGGTATAGGTCTCCTTCTGAGCCGGGTACTTCCGCGATACATCCGAGACAGACGCCCAGCCCGCACCCCATCTTCTCTTCGATTGAGGCCTGACACGGGACTCCATGTTCACAAGCTATATGGGCGACCTTTTCCATCATACGCTCTGGACCGCAGGTGAAGACAACAGTCTCATCGTTCCGATCCAGAAACGGTGCCATGAAGTCTGTCACAAAGCCCTTCTGTCCTACAGATCCGTCCTCTGAGGAGATGAACACCTTTGCGCCAGTGGAGTCTAAGTCGGGGTAGAGGAGGTCTTTATATCTGACCCCGGCAAGTATAATAGCATCCCTTCCATCCCGGATCATTTTTTCAGCTAAGATTACCAGGGGAGCCACACCTCTTCCTCCTCCGACCATAACCCCTCGTTTACACCTATCGGTTATGCGAAAACCGTTTCCGAGGGGACCGAGGGCCTCTACAGTATCGCCGGGCTCTTTGATAGAAAGTTTCCTTGTGCCCCTGCCTATGTCCTCGTAGAATATTTCGACCCACTCCTGGTCATCATCCTTGCGGCAGACACTAAATGGGCGTCTCAAAAGCATCTCGTAGCCGTCGTCCACCAGGATATGAATGAATTGCCCGGGCTCTGTCCTTTCGGCTATCTGGGGAAGATGGAATCTGGTAAGGAACAGTCCAGGCCCCACCTTCAGGTTCAAGGTCACTTCGCCCCGCTGAATTAGGGGGCCTCTATCTGTCATTACCTCCGACATTAACACTATATCTTTCTTGCTCTTAAGCGTACTTCAAAAGAAGACTAAACATAGACAAGCTTGTGTATAATATACTAACTGTATACTGCAAAAGCAACTCTTTATTGCTATGAGGAATAATATTCTCACCGCTTTCGGGATACAGTGGAAATATTCTTGACATCAGCATTGATGTATCGTATCTTCCTAAAAAATGAAAGCCCTCAGGGCACTTAAGGGCTAATGCTAACAAAGATATACTTCAATTGCATCGGAGTTGAAAGAATTCCAATGAATCCCCGGCTTACAGATACCCGACCAGAGGCGGAGAAGATACAAATTGAGATCCTTCGAAATATGCCCGCTTATCGAAAGTTTGCTCTTGTGGATAGTATGTGGCAGACCACACGGGAGTTGGTGCAAGCAGGTCTCCGGGAAAGGCATCCCCAGGCTACAGAAGAAGAGATACGCTATCGCTGGGCAGCATTGGTTCTGGACCGAGCAACAATGATAAAAGCCTATGGATGGGATCCATCCAAAGAGGAACACCGATGACTCCCGAAGCTATCACAATCACTCTACAGGTTATCGAAGCTCTGGAAGAGCTGAATATTGACTATCTCATAGGAGGATCTTTCGCCAGCACTCTGCATGGCATGCCTCGGGCAACTATGGATGCGGACTTGGTGGCCGACCTCAGATTTGAACACATTCCCTCGTTCGTCGAGCTCCTACAAGAAGATTTCTACATGCATGCCGAAGTGATTAGAGATGCCATTAAGAACCGTAGCTCCTTTAACCTAATACATCTGCTTTCAGCCTTCAAGATAGATATCTTTATCCTTGGGAAGAGACCGTTCGATCTTTCTGAGTTCTCTCGGCGCAAACTTGAGCAGATCCTGAGCGAACTTCCACGTTCAGCCTATGTGAAAACCCCAGAGGACGCTGTGTTGAGCAAATTAGAATGGTTCAAGATGGGTGGGAAGCTATCAGAGCTTCAGTGGAGGGATATTCAAGGGATTCTCAAAGTTCAAGGTCCAAAGATAGATATATCGTATCTGAAAAAGTGGGCAAAGGAGTTGGGACTTTCTGATCTGTTAGAACAGGCACTTACTGAAAGTCTCTGAAAACCTATGTAATTGGGGACAGTCTATGTGCCTAACTGTTTGGGAGAAGAAATAGCATGCCCTTATTGAAAACGGTTAGACTTTGCAGCTCGCCATGGTCAGTGCTCTATTTAAACGGTTCTCCAAGCGTAATAATTTCAACCTTTGCTGCCTGTCCATCAGGATCAGAAGATTCGCAATCCAATGTAACGGTATTAGAGCCAGCATAAACTGTCGGAATATCCCCCTGTGTACCATTTTCAGCAGTGGTAAAGCCAGAGGAATTAAAGGCGCGAAATTGCCGGGAACCTGAATACTCAAGATAATCTTCCGCCTCAAGGGTAAAGGGGAAGGCGATGGTTTGAGAGCCAATGGTGATCTTGGGATTTTTAATTGCACTCGATTTTTCCTTTAATGCCTCAAGTTGGGTGAAATAGCATGTGACGCTCTTTTGGGAAGGAATATTTGTAAGAAATACATAGACCCGTCCAGCCTTGCCATAATTAAAATGCCTGATCGACCAGTAATTGCTGTACGGATAGTGGAAACTATACACCTTGCCTTTCGCCGGTTCAGGAATTACAACATATTTCCAACCTTTAAAATCGAGCTTGACCCACCAGTCCCTTACCGCCCATCTACTTATATCTTCAACTACAAAATGCAATGGTACACCGCTTCCATCACCGTAAACCCAAGTCCCCATGTCGCGATTTTGAGTAATGTCTAAAACCTCATCCATTATTATCTCTACGCATCCCCATCCATCAGGATTATCAGAATTATTTGTAGCAGTCACTTTAATACTCTGATCGCCGATCTTCACCTGCTCGTCTGACAACGACAGGCCAAACACTGTGCTTTCACTGTTTCTCCCCTGTCCCCTCGGCCCCTGGGGCGAAGTCTCAAGGTTGAATTCCCCTGGCTTGATGAGAACCTTGTTTTCAGGATCGCCATATTCGGCAAGTCTTGGCATAGATGTAATGGCCACACGCAGAGGTTGATTGTCAAATGTATTTTCGAATACCCACGAATTATTATCGCCATCAATCTTATTAATATAAGTTTCTGGTCCATATATGATTTGTCGGGCAACCCTGTTTCCTTCACTATCCTTATCAAGCGTAAACTCTTTCCCCTTTTCTTTCATCTTTTTTATGGCATTTTCAGAGAAATAATTATCCAACTTGAGGCCTTCCCAATTTTTCATTATCCCGAAGATTTCCTTAGTTCTGCCATTAGCCTTGAGCGATGCGAAATAGGTCTCAAGGGACATAGCACAATCGTACGCACAGCTTTTGGAATATCCGTATTCAATTCCCCTCGGTTTCGTCGCATCCCGATCATTTTGTTTGCCAAAAAACCCAAACCAGCCAAACTCATATGGCTGCAGGTTTATAGCGTTCGACTTGGAATGATCTATCGACACGATACCAAAATGTTCAATTATGCCCCTGGTGACAAAATCAGTGGTGTTCCCCCTTGAGAAAATGTGCCATGACCAATTACTGATCGGTCCGTGGGTCCAAAGCATCTCCCGCTTCGTATAATTGTATAATTTACTCACTGACAGGTTATTAAAAGCCTTGTGAAATAGTTATGTCCCAGGCAGCGTCTGAAGCGCCGATTATGGGTCAAAGAGTAGCATATCGTATCGTTTTGCTGTGGAATAAGCAAAATAGTCTTATCAGAGTTCTGGTCAGCAAGGAACAGGAGCTGTTTGAAGAACAGGA
>CBDEFO010000004.1:0-556594 GCA_965237525.1 Candidatus Latescibacterota bacterium
GATAATTCTTGCGATAAATCACTCATTCAACAGTAGGTTATCATTGTTTCTTAGAAAAATCAAGCAGAACGCTTGACAATTCCAGCGATTTTGCTTACTATTTGAAGCGTTCTGCTTGTTAATGGCAAGCTTGCAGCTGAACGAGAAAGGAAGTAGCGAATGGAAATGACTGAAAAGAAACCAGATCGACCGAACGGCGGGCATGGGCCTGTCTTTACGTTCTTCGTAGATGGCAAGGAATTCCACGTCGACGAACCAAAAATTACGGCTGGAGAAATCATGGACTTAGCCAGAATTCCTCGTGAGACGGGCCTGGTCCAGATCTTTGAGGACGGAAGCCAGAAGCAGCTATCGCCGACGAGGTGGTTGAACTCAAGTCGAAGGAGCACTTCAAGAAAGCTCCGAGATTCAAGAGGGGTTGAACCATGCGAGAACGACGACAGAAGGAAATTCAGCTCGTCAAGGCGGCTCACCCCAAGCTTGAAGTCGGATCGAATCTTGATTGGTTTACCCTGACGAGGCTCGTCTGCCACGAGGGTGGAGCCTGGACGCCACGGATACGCTCATCCTGATTCCGTCCGGATACCCAACAATCCCGCCGGACAATTTCTATGTCGACCCGGCGCTTCGACTAAAGAACGGTCAGCAGCCGGGAGCCAGCAGCGGTCCTGTCGAACAGATCGGACGCCAGTGGCTCCAATTCTCCTACCACGTCGAAGACTGGCAGCCTCACGGTGATTACCGTCTGGGCCATAACCTCCTCACCTTCCTGGAGGGTGTCCGACATCGCCTTTCGGAGGTCAACTAGTGGCCACGATCCGCCTTAACCAAGTCCAGTGGAGAACTATCCTGAGCACCTTTACTCGACCCCAGGGGAACACTTCGCGTTCCTGCACGCTAGGTGGACGCTTTCATCCGGACAGCCTGTCTTCATAGTGACCGACATCTCCTTGATTGCAAACAGAGACGTAAGAGTCACCCCTAGCGGATGGGAAGTCGAGACCAGCGCATTGATCAACATTGTGAACAAGGCCGTGCGGTTAAGGTCAACCTTGATCGAGGCCCACAATCATAGCGGGCGCATGCCCCGACTCTCCGCGACCGATCGGAAAGGATTTCAGGACTTTGTACCGTACGTTCTGGACTCGCTGCCTGGGCGACCCTACGGGGTGACTGTCTGGGGCGACGACACCGTCTACGGAGAATTTTTCTTCGAAGCTGGGAGAACCGGAACCATCGATAGTATTACCGCCGCAGGTGATCACCTTGCTCAGGTTGTGTCCCATAACGAGGATCCGATCGATCCGTCTTTCTCCCGCCAAGTTGTTTGGTTTACCGAAGCTGGTCAGCGTCAGCTTGGACGCACAAGAGTCGCTGTAGTCGGCGCTGGCGGAACAGGCTCGCAGGCGGTTCAGGCACTTGTATTCATGGGTGTGCGGAACTTCCTGGTGATCGACTTCGACCTCGCGGACAGCACCAATATGAATCGCCTCGTGACAGCCACTGCAGCGGACATTGGGACCCCGAAGGTTATCCTGGCACGCCGTCTTGTCAAGAACGTCGCGCCAGCCTCGCATGTCGATGCACTTCAAGAGAATCTACGCTGCCGACAGGCACTCGACAAGCTGAAGGGTGTCGATGTGATATTCGGGTGCGTCGACAACGACGGAGCACGCCTTATCCTGAATGAGTTGGCGCTGGCCTACCGGATTCCATACTTCGACATCGGAGTCGGGATCAATGCGTCGGACGGCACCGTCTCGGAGGCCGGAAGTCAAGTAGACGCTGTGATTCCTGGCGGCCGGTGCCTCAACTGCATGGGCTGATCGACCGTGATGAAGCAAGCTATTTTCTTGCACCTCCCGAGGAACAGGAATTTCGCCGAGATCGCGCGATACATCGAAGGGATAGATGTACCGACTCCCTCGGTGGTCTCACTCAACGGTACGGCAGTTAACGCGCTGTTACGGAATTTGCTGTCTATGTGTCAGCTCTCCGGCGCGTGAACTACCGGACGGATCCGGATGCCCTGGGAACCGGTCGCATGTCGGCGCAGTGGACCGTGCCAACACGCGTCCTCAAGAGAGAGGGCTGCATTCAGTGTGTTGTGGCTGACAAAGGAGATGAAGCCGATATCGAACGGTATATTATTTCTCAGATACCGGAATACCTACAACCACTACAACCAAAGGAGTAACAGATGGGAGCCAAGCGAGACACGAACAAGTATCATTTCAAGGTCGGAAACACGATCTTTCATAGCGGGATCACGAACAACCTCGATCGTCGCGAACAGGAACATCAGCAGAAATGGCCCGCAGGTCACATCAAAAAAGTCGGCCGCAAAACCACGGAAGAAGCCGCGCGCCTCTGGGAGGAAGGCCAGAAGGAATCCTGAGGTGAAAGCCTTCAAAATGAAGGGGGAACGCTATGCCTATGAAGAACCCGCCACACCGCGGCAAGGTGGTGCGTGTGTCCTGTCTGGAGCCGCTCGGTCTCAACGTCACCGAAGGGGCGAAAGTCCTGGGCGTCAGTCGCCAGGCACTCTCGAACCTGGTGAATTGCCACACCCGTATTTCAGCCGACATGGCAGTCCGCCTTGCGAAGGCCTTCGGTTCTACGACGGAGACCTGGATCCGGTTGCAGGCGGCCTACGACGTAGCCCAGGAGCAAGCACGCGAGGATGAGATCAACGTCGAGCGCTACGAGCCGCAACCAGCAGCCGTAGGGAGCCTGGTGATGGCGGACGACCGAGATGACGGCATCCCCACCTGATAGAGATGTGTCGGAAGAGAGCCGGCACAATGCCCATGATCTTATGCGGCAACGGGGCGACATGCCTGTAAAATACCAGCCCATTCCAAAAAGCCTGACTGAAGGAACACGGCTGTTGAGATGGTGACAAGTCAAGATCACACCGCTGCAGCTACGGAGTTGACCCCTCCGAGGGGCACACCGGGTTCACGAATATGAACAGGGAACAGAACAAGAGCATGAAGCTGGAAGATCTCCAGACTAAAACTGCGGTGCGCGGCATCCTGTCCGACGGCCTCGTCACGGTTGTCAGCGTGCAGTGGTTCGGCTCCGAAGCGCTTGAGTTGACGTACAAGACACCGACCGGAGAGGTCGCCAATGAGCTTCTGTACCGTCACGACGAAGCGCGGCTCGAGATCGTCGAAGTAGGCCGGCCATGGAGCTTCGACGGAGACGGCGCTTTGTTCCGCCTGGTCTCTGAGGCGCAGCGAATCCGCCTTGCGCATCTCTTCGACCCGGTGCTCGCCGTGAACACCTCGGTCGTCGAGCCTTTGCCCCATCAGATCACCGCGGTCTACGAATCCATGCTGCCCCGTCAGCCCCTTCGGTTTCTTCTCGCCGATGACCCGGGTGCCGGCAAGACCATCATGGCTGGGTTGCTCATCAAGGAGTTGATCGCTCGCGGTGATCTGCAGCGGTGTCTGGTCGTCTGTCCCGGTAGTCTCGCGGAGCAATGGCAGGATGAGCTCTACCGTCGGTTCCAGTTGCCCTTCGACATCCTGACGAACGACAAGCTCGAAGCAGCCCGCACAGGCAACTGGTTCCTGGAAGCCAGTCTCGTCATTGCCCGGCTGGACAAGCTCTCCCGCAACAAGGACGTTCAGCAGAAGCTGCAAGCTCCGGATTGCCGCTGGGATCTCGTCGTGTGCGACGAGGCCCACAAGATGTCGGCGACGTTCTTTGGTGGCGAAGTCAAGTACACGAAGCGCTACCGGCTGGGCAACTGCTGTCGAGTCTCACCCGCCATTTTCTGTTGATGACGGCCACTCCGCACAACGGGAAAGAGGAAGACTTTCAGCTCTTCATGGCGCTCATCGACGGGATCGATTCGAGGGGCGCTTTCGCGATGGCGTTCATGTCGCCGATGTCTCTGACCTGATGCGCCGCATGGTGAAAGAGAATCTGCTCAAGTTCGACGGCACGCCGCTATTCCCAGAGCGCATTGCGCACACGGTCCCCTACAAGCTCTCAGAAGCGGAAGCCCACCTTTACAAGGTCGTCACCGATTACGTGCGCGAGGAATTCAACCGTGCGGAGGCACTCGAGAACGACCAGCGAGCCGGCACCGTCGGCTTTGCCCTGACGATTCTGCAGCGCCGACTCGCCTCTTCTCTGAGGCCATCTATCAGTCGTTGCGCCGCCGCCGTGAGCGGCTGGAGAGCCGGTTGCGTGAGCTCGAGGTGCTGCAGCGTGGTGGCCATGCCGCCACCGTATTTGGCGCTGGTCCGGAGCTCGACCCCGAGGATGTCGAGGATCTGGACGAGGCTCCGAGAACGAAGTCGAGGCGGCCGAGGAGGAAATTCTAGACCGGGCAACGGCGGCGCGATCAATCGCCGAGCTGAAGGCTGAGATCGGGACGCTCAAGAATCTGGAAGGTCTTGCGCTTGAAGTGCGGCGAAGCGGCGCGGACACCAAATGGCGAGAGCTGGCAAGCCTGCTCGGTGGAATCTTCACGGCGGGAGGGACTTCCGAGCAAATCGCAAAGGCGGACGTTCCCTACGGCGCCGGCGATATTCCCCGACCGACCTCGTCTCCGAAGCAAAAACTGGTCATTTTCACCGAGCACCGTGATACGCTGAGTTATCTGCACAGGCGCATCACGACCCTGCTGGGACGTGAGGAGTCGGTTGTTCTGATTCACGGCGGTATGGGCCGCGAGGACCGACTCAAGGCCCAAGAAGCCTTCCGCCACGACCCGCACGTGCAGGTGCTGCTCGCCACGGATGCGGCCGGCGAAGGCATCAACCTCCAACGCGCCCACCTGATGGTGAATTACGATCTGCCATGGAACCCCAACCGATTGGAGCAGCGGTTCGGTCGGATTCACCGCATCGGCCAGACGGAAGTGTGTCACCTCTGGAACCTCGTCGCGGATGAAACAAGAGAGGGCGACGTCTATCGCAAGCTCCTCGACAAGCTGGAGCAGGCGCGGGAAACCCTCGGCGGGCAGGTGTTCGATGTGCTCGGCAAGCTCCCACTTCGAAGGGCGGCCCCTTCGCAAGCTCCTGATCGAGGCAATCCGCTACGGGGAACAACCGGAGGTTCGAGCGCGCCTCACGACGGCGGTCGATCATGCCCTGGACCGCGTCAGGCTCCAGGACCTGCTGGAAGAGCGCGCCCTCGCGCACGACGCCATGGACGCGAGCAGAGTGTACCGAGTACGTGAGGAAATGGAGCGGGCCGAAGCCCGCCGTCTACAACCTCACTACATCGAGTCGTTCTTTCAGGCGGCGTTTCAACGCCTGGGCGGTTCAGCCAAGCAGCGTGAGGCTAGTCGCTACGAGATCACCCACGTTCCCGCACCCGTTCGGAATCGAGATCGATTGATTGGTATTGGAGAACCGGTCCTTCCCCGGTACGAGCGCATCGCCTTTGAGAAATCTTTGGTGGCGCCCCAAGGGCAACCGCTGGCGGCGTTTGTGTGTCCCGGGCACCCATTGCTGGATGCGGTCATCGACCTGACGCTGGAACGACACCGGGATCTCTTGAAACGGGGCGCTGTGTTGGTCGACGAGCGTGACGAGGGCAACAAGCCGCGCGTGCTTTTCTATCTTGAGCACGCGATCCAAGATGCGAGCCTGACGCGCTCGGGGGATCGTCGGATCATCTCCAAGCGCATGCTGTACGTGGAACTTGATGCGGATGGCGTAACCCGCCATGTGCAGTATGCGCCCTATCTCGACTATCGCCCGCTCGCTGACGACGATCCCGGTCTGGAACAAATCCTCGAGCGGCCGCAGTGCGCATGGATCGACCGGGATGTGGAAAAGAAAGCGCAGGGCTACGCTGTTGCGAACGTGGTCCCGGAGCATTTGACGGAGGTGCGCGAGGCGAAGTTGGCGTTGATCACCAAGACCGAAGTAGCCGTAAGGGACCGTCTCACAAAGGAGATCACCTACTGGGATCATCGAGCCGAGCAACTCAAACTGCAAGAGCAGGCGGGCAAGACCGGAGCGAGGCTCAATTCAGGTGAGGCCCGCAAGCGCGCGGACACGCTGCAAACACGTCTCCAGAAGCGGCTTGAAGAACTCAAGCTCGAGGCGCAAATCTCGCCTCTGCCACCGGTAGTGCTGGGAGGATTGCTGGTCGTGCCCAAGGGGCTCATCGATGAAATGAGTGGGCGTGAATCGGCGGGCACAAGAACGGCCGTTGATACGCAGGAATCGGCCGCCCGGGCGCGCAACATCATTATGGAAGTCGAGCGGAGTCTTGGATTTGACCCGACTGACCGGGAGTTCGAGAAACTGGGGTACGACATCGAAAGCCGCGTGCCGGACACGGGCAAGCTCCGATTCATCGAGGTCAAGGGCCGGGCCGGCGGCGCGTCAACGATCACCGTCACGCGCAACGAGATTCTGTACTCACTGAACATGCCCGAGGACTTCATCCTCGGGATCGTGGAGTTCCAGGACGCCGACCGACATCAGGTCCACTACGTTCGGGAACCCTTTCAGCGGGAGCCGGATTTTGGGGTGACGAGCGTCAACTACGATTTCGCGGAGCTGCTTGCGCGCGCGGAAGAGCCGTCATAAAGGGGTCACCAGAAGACAGGACAGCATGAAGATCAAGAAGAAGCTGATTGAAGTCGCCTTGCCGCTGGCTGCCATCAACAAGGCCTCGGCCAGGGAAAAGTCCATCCGCCACGGACATCCCAGCACGCTACACCTCTGGTGGGCGCGTCGACCGCTGGCGGCAGTGCGGGCGGTGATTTTCGCGCAGATGGTGGATGATCCGTCCGGGTATCTGGACGTGCTGCTGTCGGACACGAAGAAAAGGAGAGCTGCGGAGCGAGAGCTAAAGAAGCGCCTTGCGGCACATGCGGCGAAGCGGTCATTGGCCCGCGACGATGCGATCGCCGAACCTGAGCCGACGCTGGCAGAGGTCATCGCCGAGCAGGAGCGTGACCGGCTATTCGCGATTATCGAAGAGTTGGTCCTTTGGGAGAACACCACGAACGAAGAGGTGCTCGAACCGGCGCGGCGGGAGATCTGGCAGAGCTGGCGGCGGGCGTGCGCCGAAAATGCGGCCCATCCGAGAGCCGCGGAGATGTTCGATCGGCACACGCTCCCGGCTTTTCACGATCCATTTGCCGGGGGTGGAGCGCTCCCGCTGGAGGCGCAGCGGCTGGGGCTGGAAGCCCATGCCAGCGACCTGAACCCGGTGGCGGTGTTGATCAACAAGGCCATGATCGAGATCCCGCCGAAGTTTGCCGGGCAGGCGCCGGTCAATCCGGCGACCCGCCAGGAAAAGAGCCTGATCGAGCGCGAATGGAAGGGTGCCCATGGACTGGCCGAAGACGTCCGCTACTACGGCCAATGGATGCGCGACCAGGCCGAGAAGCGCATCGGGCACCTGTATCCGAAGGTCGAGGTTTCCGAGGAGATGGTGGCGGAGCGGTCCGACTTGGAACGCTACAAGGGCCGCGCGCTGACGGTGATTGCCTGGCTGTGGGCGCGGACGGTGAAGAGCCCCAACCCCGCCTTTGCCGATGTCGAGGTGCCGCTGGCGTCCACCTTCATGCTGTCAACCAAAAAGGGCAAAGAAGCGTACGTCGAGCCGGTGATCGAGGGCCGGGGGTACCGATTCACGGTGAAGGCCGGGAAGCCCAAAGATGCGGAGGCGGCAAAGCGGGGCACCAAGGCGGGAGGTAGCGGCAGTATCTTCCTCTGCCTGATGTCGGGAACGCCCATGCCGTTCGAGTACCTGCGACCCGAAGCCAAGGCAGGACGTATGGGTGCGCGCCTCATGGCCATCGTCGCGGAGGGCGACCGAGGCCGAGTCTATCTTGCGCCGAACTCAGAGCATGAAGCGGCGGCGCGCAAGGCAAAGCCGCATGACGTGCCGGATACGGATCTGCCTGCGAAGGCGCTCGGTTTTCGTGTGCAGGAATACGGCATGATCAAATGGCGCGACCTCTTCACTCCCCGCCAACTCGTGGCGCTGACGACTTTCTCCGACCTGGTGGGTGAGGCGCGTGCGCGGGTGGAGCATGACGCCATCGTTGCTGGCCTCCCCGACGACAGCACGCCTCTGCGCGATGGCGGCGCCGGCGCCAAAGCCTATGCCGAGGCGGTGGGGGTGTATTTGGGATTGGCTGTCGATAAAGTTGCGGACTATTGGTCGTCGATCTGCATTTGGAATGTGTCTCGCGAAACAATAAGCCATACGTTCGGTCGCCAAGCGATACCCATGACGTGGGACTACGCTGAAGGGAACGTTTTCTCCAACTCAACTGGGAATTTCGCGTCACTGCTGGAGTGGATCGAGAAATTCCTGGTGGAGGCGCCCGCCACGGGGTACGGAAGCAGTTCGCAGATGGATGCCTCATCGCAGGACTGCACTCAACACAAGGTTGTCTCCACCGATCCTCCTTACTACGACAACATCGGCTACGCCGACCTGTCGGATTTCTTCTACGTCTGGTTGCGCCGCTCTCTCCGTCCAGTCTTTCCCGACCCCTTCGCCACAGTCGCGGTGCCCAAGACTGATGAGCTGGTGGCTGCGCCTTACCGCCACGGCGGCAAGGCCGCGGCGGAGACCTTCTTCCTCGACGGCATGACCCTGGCGCTACACCGGCTCGCGGAGCAAGCACATCCAGGGTTCCCGGTCACCATCTACTACGCCTTCAAGCAGTCGGAAACAAAAGAAGACGCCGGAACAGCTAGCACTGGCTGGGAGACGTTCCTAGACGCTGTGATCCGGTCCGGTTTCGCGATCACCGGCACGTGGCCGATGCGCACCGAGCGGCCAACAGGCGTAAAGGTCGCCGTCAACGCGCTTGCCTCCAGCATCGTCCTGGTCTGCCGCCCCCGTCCCGCCGACGCGCCGACCGCCACGCGGCGCGAGTTCCTGACCGCCGCGCTCCGCTCTGAGCTGCCAAAGGCGCTACGTCTGCTGCAAACAGGCAACATCGCGCCCGTCGACCTTGCCCAGGCGGCCATCGGTCCCGGCATGGCCATATACACCCGCTACGCCAAGGTGCTGGACGCCGAAGGCAAGCCCCTGTCCGTACGCGAAGCGCTGGAGCTGATCACCAAACTCTCGATGAAACGCTGGTCCAACAGGAAGGCGACTTCGATTCAGACAGCCGCTGGGCCGTCGCCTGGTTCGAGCAGCACGGCTTCGATGAGGGCGAATACGGCATCGCCGAAACACTCTCCAAGGCCAAGAACACCAGCGTTGCGGGCATGGTAGAGGCGGGGATTTTGACCTCAAGAGCGGGGAAGGTCCGACTGCTGCGGCCCGAGGAACTGCCTGCCGACTGGGACCCGACGACCGACCCGAGGCTGACCGCTTGGGAGATGGTTCATCATCTCGTACGAGCGCTGGAAACCGGCGGCGAAAGCGCCGCGTCCGAACTTGCTGCCCAGCTCGGCACCAAGGCCGAGGCGGCTCGCGAGTTGTGCTACCGCCTGTACACGCTATGCGAGCGCAAGAAACGCGCGGCGGAGGCGCTCTCCTACAACAGCCTGGTGCAGAGCTGGCCCGAGATCACTCGCCTGGCGCGAGAAGATCAGAAGGCCGAAGCTGAACAGACTACCCTGTTTGAGGGTGGGGAGAACTGAATATGACATGCGAAGAAGTTGCCGCCACGCAATGGAGTCGCCACAAGGTAAGAGCTGGCTCCTATGAGTTCGACGAATCCGGAGTGCTAGATGAAGACGGGGTCAATCAGCACCGGGAGCGTATTGAGCCGTGGCTTGCGGCACTGCTTCAGGCAGAGCATCTCAATCTCCTGGTTGGGGGCGGCCTAACAACTGCAATTGCTCATCACACGTGCGTACCCGCAATTGATATGTCCGTGGACGGATTGGAGGGTGAATATAGCGAAGCCGTCCTGGCGGCAGCGGCCAAGAGTGCGAAAGTGAGCGGTCGCGAGAAACCAAACATCGAAGATGCAATTCGTGCGGCGCGTGAGTTGATCCAAGGTCTTGCGGTGTTTTCGACTGAGGAGAAGGGTGATGATGATTTTGTCAAGAAGGCCAGGTCCCTGCATGAAGTCTGGGCCAAGGCGTTGGAGAGGAAGCTCGTGTCGTTCCTTGGCCAGGTGTTGGAGACCGAGGCCGGGATACGCTCGATGGTTGAGGGAAACACCGCGGCCGCGCAAAGGGCGCGACGCCTCCTTGGATCTTTCCTACTGACCTTCGCCAGCCGTACTGCGACGAGAGAGAGACTACATATCTTCACTACAAACTACGATCGTCTAGTCGAATTTGGATCAGATCTCCTTGGGTTGAGGGTAATCGATCGATTCGTCGGGGAACTCGAGCCTGTGTTCCGCGCTTCCCGTCTTGGGATAGACATGCACTACAACCCGCCTGGCATCCGCGGGGAGCCCAGATACCTTGAGGGTGTGGTTCGTCTGACAAAGCTTCATGGGTCTATCGACTGGTGCCAAGTCGGTGAAGCAGGACAGAACGACCGAATAGTGCGTAAGGCGCTTCCGTTTGGTGCTGCACAAGACCATTCGGAAGTGCCCAAGGGTGCAACTGACGGACTCATGATCTACCCGAATCCGGCGAAAGATGTCGAAACACTTGAATACCCCTATGCGGAATTGTTCCGGGATTTCGCAGCGGCCGTCTGCCAGCCGAACGCGGTTCTTGTGACATACGGATATGGATTCGGTGACGACCACATCAATCGGATCCTGCGGGATATGCTGACGATCCCGTCGACACACCTAGCCATCCTCTCATTTGACGACGCAGGAGGAAGGATTCCCGGATTCTGCGACCGCGTTGGACGCGACGAACAAACCACGCTTCTCATCGGCCCACACTTCGGCAACCTCGCTAGGCTTGTCGATCACTATCTGCCTAAACCGGCGATTGACCGTACGACCTGGAGGATGGTGGAGCTTCTTAATAGGCGATCTCCGCGAGGGTCATTAGAAGGTACGGATGACGCGCAACCTGCTACACCGGGGGAAGCACTCATATGAGACCACTCGTCGAGGCCCTGGGAGATCGCGCCGTCGGCGTTGTGGAGAGCGTTAACGCGAACGCCATTAGCGTGCTCGTAGACCCTTCCGCGCCACAAGCCACTGCTTTGAACACGGGGACACCAACGGGTTTTCCAAGAATCAACGGGTACCTATTGGTTCCCAACGAATCGGGCGCGACTGTTGGCGTGATCACCTCGGTGCGCGTCGAGCGACTGCCATATCCGAAACGAAAGGGGATGCAGGACTTCGGTCTCATTGATTTGCCGTTCCCAGCGCGGCTAGTCACTCTGATGCCGCTCGGTACGCTTATTTCAAAGCGTCGAAGCGAGTCGGACGACCTGGGATTCAAAGTGCGAAGGGGTGTTGATGTTTTTCCATCGGTAGGCGACCCCGTGTTACTTCCGACAGACGTCCAGCTACGCGCACTGGTTGAGGGTGAGAGCGGCGATGTCGGTGGACGTATCCAGATTGGAGTATGCCCGACAGCTGGCGGCGAGCCCGTCCACGTCGATCCGGACAAGCTATTCGGCCGGCACCTAGCCGTGCTAGGCAATACCGGGGCGGGAAAATCCTGTACGGTAGCAGGATTGGTTCGATGGTCGCTCGAAGCCGCACGAGAGGCACGTAAGAACGTCGATCCGAATGCCAGATTCATCATTCTGGACCCCAATGGTGAGTATGCTCGGGCATTCAGCGATCTTGATCCGCGTGTGTTTCAGGTGGAGAGCAGTGGCTCCGCAAGGCCACTCAAGGTACCGGCGTGGCTGTGGAATGGAGAAGAATGGTCGGCGTTTACCGGCGCTGCGCCGGGGGTGCAACGACCGATCCTGTTTGACGCGTTGCGGCGATTGCGATCAGGGAAAATGGATGCGGACGTCGCTGAAGCTAGAGTAAGGCGCCGACTGCGGAACTACCGTATTCGCCTGCGGATGATCCTAGACCAGGGAACGTACATGGGGTTTCCGGGCCGCAAGGATTGCGCAGTGGTATTAACAAATCTTGTCGGGGCATTCGAGGAGTTAGTGCAAGGCGGACTCGAAGGCGAATTGCAGGACCACCTGAAAACGGCAATCGAACACGCACAGGATGCGGAGCTCGCTGCACGTTCTTATGTTGATAAGCACGAACAACAACAATACAGCGATTTCGCTGATGCTCACATCGAGCGCATTCTGCATGCAGTCAAAGCTGCGGCCACTGCAGCAGGAATTCCTGACGATCAACAAGGCATCAGCGAAGACACGCCGGTCTTTTTCCCGGTTACTGATTTGCCAGGGCTCGTAGAAGTCATTGCCGCCGACGCATCAGGTCGAGATGTTTCCCAGTTCGTCGATTCGCTCAATCTTAGAATTCGCAGCATTTTCTCCGCTGGTCCGCTCGAATCAGTCGTGAACCCAGAAGGTTCGGCTGCGTTGACGCTTGATGCCTGGCTCACGGATTACGTTGGCGGCGACCAAGCTTCAAATGGTCCGCTAGCTGTGCTGGACCTCTCGCTCGTCCCGTCCGAGGCCGTACATGTTGTAGTGGCCGTGCTAGCACGCATGGTCTTTGAGGCGGTTCAACGCTACAGAAGATTATCGGGATCGGAACTTCCCACGGTGTTGGTACTCGATGAAGCGCACACCTTCGTGCATCGAGATCTCACATCGGAGGGTGCATCACCTGCCGGTAGGACGTGCGGTCGCACGTTTGAGCGGATTGCCCGTGAGGGAAGAAAATTCGGACTCGGATTGGTATTGGCGTCTCAACGTCCCTCGGAAATATCACCGACCGTTCTATCGCAGTGCAACACTTTCCTGTTACACCGCATCGTCAACGATCGAGACCAAGACTTGGTGAAACGGCTCGTGCCGGATGGATTGGGTGATCTCCTTCGCGAACTGCCTAGTCTCCCTTCTAGACGGGCTATTCTTCTCGGCTGGGGAGCGCCGGCACCGCTTCTTGTGGAGGTGCGGGAGCTCCAGGATGCCCACCGCCCGCATTCGCCAGATCCGGCTTTTTGGGATGTCTGGACTGGGACCAAAGAATGCGGAATTGACTGGTCAAAGATTTCTAAGCTCTGGGGTTCATCTCCTGAACCAGAGGGTGCAATACCAAACCCTGAAGCCCCTCACGAGACTCAGGAGTAGCGTATGGCGATAACGAACCACGAACGGGTCGGCAAGGCGCTCGATCTGCTCAAAGCGGGTCTGGGGCCGTTTGTCGAACGCGAGGTCAAGGGCGCCCTGGAGTCGCGAAAATTGGACGCCCATCAGTTGCGTGGCTACGGGGAAGATCGCGTGTTGGGGAACAAGCCTGTCCCCGAGCAGGACGTGGCCGGGCTGCTCAAGCTGATGTGGGACACCTGGCACGACGTCTTTCGAGAGATTCTGGGACCGGCGGAGCGGAGTCTGGTCAGCGAGTTGCGCGGCCACCGCAACAAGTGGGCGCACCAGGAGAGTTTTTCCAGCGATGACGCCTATCGCGCTCTGGATTCGGTGGGCCGGCTCCTTGCTGCGGTATCCGCGCCGCAGTCAGAAGAGCTCGAGAAGCGCAAGCTGGAGTTGCTGCGGGTGCGCTTCGATGAACAGACGCGGGGGGAGCGCCGCAAGCAGGCGGGAACGGCGATTGAAAGCGTTGCCGCGGCCAGCCTGAAGCCGTGGCGGGAAATCGTCACCCCCCACAGGGACGTCGCGAGCGGGCGATACCAACAAGCCGAGTTCGCCGCCGATCTCTGGCAGGTGCACCTGGGTGAAGGGACAGATGAGTATCGAGACCCCGTCGAGTTCTTTCGGCGAACGTATCTGACGGAAAGCCTGAAGGGACTGTTGGTTGGGGCCGTCCACCGTCTCCAAGGCAAAGGAGGTGATCCCGTCGTTCAGCTCCAGACGAACTTCGGCGGCGGCAAGACCCACTCCATGCTTGCCCTGTATCACCTGTTTTCCGGGACAGCCTCCGGGGAACTGGACGGGATCGACCCCGTTTTGCAGGAGGCGGAGGCAACGGAGCTTGCGCCGGTGCGCCGAGTTGTATTGGTTGGAAACAAGATCTCCCCGGGGAACCCAGTCACCAAACCGGATGGCACGGTCGTCCGAACACTCTGGGGCGAGCTGGCATGGCAACTGGGCGGCAAGAAGGCGTTCGCGCGGGTTGCGGCCGACGACGAAAAGGCGACGAGTCCAGGCGATGCACTGCGGGAACTCTTCAATGAATATGGTCCCTGCCTGGTCCTCATCGATGAGTGGGTTGGCTACGCCCGCCAGCTGCATGATCAGAGCGATCTCCCCGCCGGAGGCTTCGAAACCCAGTTCAGTTTTGCCCAGGTGCTCACGGAATCGGCCAAACTCGCCAACAACTGCCTGCTCGTGATCAGCTTGCCGGCCTCGGACACGGCCGGCCCCCCACACACCCAGGCTGATGATGTCGAGGTCGGTGGGCAACGCGGGCGGGAGGCACTCGATCGGCTGCGGAACGTCGTCGGGCGCATCGAATCGTCCTGGCGTCCGGCCAGTGCCGAGGAAAGCTTCGAGATAGTGCGGCGACGCCTTTTCGAGCCGTTCACAGATCCTGTCCAATTCAGGGATAGGGATGTGGTCGCCCGCGCATTTGCCGAGTTCTATCGGACACAGCATCAAGAGTTCCCGCCTGAGTGTCGGGACGCGGACTACGAGAAGCGGATCAAGGCGGCCTATCCGATACACCCCGAGATCTTCGATCGCCTGTACACGGATTGGTCGACGCTGGTGAAATTCCAGCGCACGCGTGGCGTGTTGCGGTTGATGGCGGCTGTGATTCACAGCCTGTGGGAGAAAGACGACAGGAATCCGCTGATTCTGCCGGCGAACATCGCGATCGACGATCCACGCGTACAGTTCGAGCTGACCCGGTATCTCCCCGACAACTGGGTGCCGGTGATCGAGAAAGACGTGGACGGGCCCCGCTCGCTGCCGCGACGGATTGACAGCGCGGTTCCGAACCTCGGAAAGCTCCACGCGTCCAGACGCGTCGCGCGAGCGATTTATCTCGGATCCGCACCCACCGCCGATGCGGCGCATCGGGGTCTTGAGGACCGTCGCGTCAAACTCGGCTGTGTCATGCCGGGGGAGTCTCCGGCGGTCTTCGGCGATGCGCTGCGGCGACTGGCCGGTGCGGCAACGTACCTCTACCAGGATGGTCCTCGTTACTGGTACTCCACACAGCCAACCGTCACGAAACTGGCGGAGGATCGTGCCGAGCAGTTGAAGCGCAACCTCGACAAGGGGGTGCAGGAGCTCGGTGCGCGACTCCGATCGGATCTCCGCGACGACACGGGCGACTTCACTCGCGTGCATCCTCTCCCGCAGTCCCGGCAGGATGTTCCGGATGATCTCGATGCACGACTCGTGGTGCTCGGAACCGACACGCCCTACAGCAAAGAGAAGGGAAATCCCGCAGAGACCGCGGCGCAAGCCATCCTGGAATCGAGGGGTAGCTCGCCGAGGATTTGTCGCAACACACTCGTGTTTCTGGCCGCGGACAAGACGAGGCTGCAGGATCTCGATGAGGCGGTCCGGTGGTACCTGGCATGGGAATCGATACTCGGTGAGCGGGAACAGCTCGACCTTTCGCCTCACCAGGTCAAGCAGGCTGAAATCCAAAAGGAGGCCGCGTCCGGCACAGTTACGGCTCGGCTCCCGGAGACGTACCGGTGGCTCCTGGTTCCGGTTCAGACCCGTCCCGACGCTTCGATGGAGTGGCAGGCCATGAGGTTGTCGGGACAGCATTCGCTCGCAGCCAGGGCGAGCAAGAAGCTGAAAGGCGATGAGCTGCTGGTGACCGGCTTCGCCGCCACTCGACTACGGATGGAGCTTGATCGCGTGCCTCTCTGGCGCGGCGACCACGTGTCGATCAAACAAATCGTCGAGGATTTTGCACGATATCTCTATCTGCCACGTGTCAGCGACTCGACGGTCCTGCTGAACGCAATCCGCGACGGCATCGCCCTTCTTACCTGGGAGCAGGATGCATATGCGTTCGCGGACAGCTTTGACGATGAGGCAAAGCGATATCGGGGATTACGTGGTGGGCAAGTCGTTTCATTACTGGATACCGATGCTCCTGAATTGCTCGTCAAGGCGGATATTGCGCGTCAACAGCTCGATGCCGAGAGTGCACCCCCGGCTGGCGGTGGAGAAGGCGCCGAAGCAGGGACGGGTGGAAAGATCACGGTTGCCGGCGGAAGACTGAGTCCCGGGGAGGTTCCGTCGGGCACGCCGACGCCGACGCAACCCACGCGGTTTCATGGGACCGTTGCGCTTGATTCCACGCGGGTAGGACGCGATGCGAGCAGGATTGCGGATGAGGTGATCTCGCATCTTTCCGGCCTAGTGGGAGCTAAGGTTACAGTGACTCTCGAAATAGAAGCTGAGGTGCCGTCGGGTGCCCCGGATCACGTCGTTCGCACGGTCACGGAGAACAGCCGGACACTGAAGTTCACGAGTCAGGGCTTTGAAAAAGCATAGTCGGCGATCTCCCCCTATACCCCTCAAAACCATCCTGATTTTTGCGCGAAGGTGACAGGTTGTAGTTCGAAAAGAACATGGCGATGATCACGAACTTCCCAGAAAACACAATCCTTCGTGTCACAAGAGCCAACGGTATCGACGATGCGGCGATATGCTCATGAAATGAAACCCGTCGTCAGCGAGATCGAGACCGAGCGATTCGCTGTGACATGCGGCAGGGTGTTGAGCAGTGCGGAAATGGATTCCGAGCCCCAGTTTGCAAAGGGTGATCGGCAGGGTGATTAAACGTTTGGATATGCAATATAACTGTAATTTATTCAGTTATTTATTAGGGATAATCTAGAGGCCAGGAAATCCTCGCAGTCCCTACAGAACGAAAAATTCCATGCGACTTAACTTTATAAGAAACAGGATACTCAAAGGTCAAAGATCATGTAATGATGAGTTGATCTGCATCCTCAAAGAGTCTGCCCTATTCGGTCACTTGAGCCAGCGGTCGATAAAGAAGATAAGCAAGGTCGTCCAGAAGGAAGACTTTGCCGAAGGCGAGGCGATCTTCAACCGGGGCGAGATCGGCCTCGGTCTTTATATTATCAAAAAGGGGAGCGTTGATATACTTAAAGATCGAGGCAAGGTGGCTCATTTAGAGGAAGGGGATTTCTTCGGGGAACTGTCTCTTTTGGATGAGTATCCCAATCCGGTCTGTGCTGTAGGCTCCGGTAACGGTGAACTTATCATCTTCCGCCGATCGACTTTGCTGGAGCTCATCGCTGAAGAGCCGCGACTGGCTCTTAAGATTCTCATACGGCTAGATCAGATGACCGGTGAAAGAGTGCACGCGCTGAATGAGGAAATCGAAGCAGTTCAGGCGGCATTACTTCTTGATCCCCGATAGATTCAATTGGGGATCAAGAAGTAAAAACATCGGCGTCTAATAAGCTCTAAATAGGGAGAACGCATAGTGGCTGCTGCCGGTTTTCCTGCGTCCACACAGATAATTAAGATCCTCCTCATCCTGGCGGCTATTTCACTTGTTGTATGGTTCTTGATAGCCATCAAGGGCATACTGTTCCCGTTTGCACTGGCCTTTCTTATTGCCTATCTATTCAATCCTGTGGTCAACAGACTCGAAGGATTAGGCATAGGGCGCGGATGGGCTACCTTGATAATCTACTTGGTGCTCGCTCTATTGGCAGTCTTGATTATGATATTTGTCGCACCTCTGCTTGCCAGCGAAATAAAGGGACTGACGGGGAATATATTGCCGGCTCTTCTGGCCGCCACAGAAAGCGCGCACGCAGATTCGCTTGAGACAACCAGGAGCGCTGCTTCAGATACGGTGGGCGCTGCGCTTTCTGAATATGCACACGAACTTATCGGGAAGTTACAAACTCAGATAGAATCGCGGCTACCGCGCTTTATGTCTGATCTTATCCCGGGATTTAAGGCTGAGAGCATCACAGATCAGATAAGCCAATATTCGGAGGACATATTTAAGAACGTAGGGGAACTGCTTGCACAGCTCTTAGGAAGATCGGTGTCTTTGGTAGTCAACCTCTTCTCCTTAATATTCTTCCTGATAATAGCTCCTGTGGTGGCGTTCTTTGTGCTGAAAGAGGCCCCAACTGCCAAGGCAAGCTTCGTTGAACTCGTACCTAACAGGTACTTTGAGATGATTTTGAACCTCATTTACAGGATAGATAAGCAGATAGGCGGATACATAAGGGGTCAACTTACGGTCTCTATTACCATAGCTTTACTGTGGACGACTGCGCTCCGGATAATAGGATTGAAGTACTATCTTGTCATAGGGGTGGCTGCCGGAGTCTTAAATCTCATTCCGTATCTTGGCCCTATAACTACAGCCTCGATAGTGATTATCGTCTCTTTGATTCAAAAGGGGATCGGAGGTTTCGTTCCGGCTGCGTTGACATTTGCGGTGATCCAGACTCTCGATGGAGTCTTCATCTCTCCGGTTGTGGTGGCAAGGAGCGTCAATCTGCATCCTGTGGTCGTGCTCTTTGTAGTCCTGGCCGGGAGTCAACTGCTCGGAATCATAGGTATGATCCTTGCTGTCCCTATAACGGGGATTATCAAGGTGACTGTCCAGACGCTCTACGAAGGCTTTAAGAGCTACTCCGTGAGCTGATGGGTGCTTTAGAGACAAGAAAGGTCGCCCAAATCGCAGCAGCGTGTGGATTGGGCGTCCTGCTTTCTCTAGTCAAGATCTATAGGATGCCCCATGGAGGATCTATAACCCTTGAGGCCGTACCCATCTATATCCTCGCTTTAAGAGATGGCCCCAAAATAGGGATCACCGCCGGGGCTATTCTGGGATTCCTCAAGCTTATAACCGGACCTTACATCGTTCACCCTCTCCAACTCGTGTTCGACTATCCTCTTGCCTTAGGGCTTCTGGGTATCTCTGGATTCTTCACACAGCTGCCCTTTGCAGGAATTATAATCGGAGGCCTGGCAAGAGGAGCGTCTCACTTTCTTTCAGGTGTGATATTCTTCGGGCAGTACGCTCCACAGGGCACTCCGGTCTGGATCTACTCCGCTCTTTACAACGGAAGCTATGTGATCCCTGAGATTCTGATCGCCCTTTTGATAGTCCCGGTTCTTATTAAAAGGCTCAGGGCCGCTGAGTTGTGAACAGCAAATAAGCAGGGGCTAACAGATCCCCGATAGAATCAATCGGGGACAGGCGTGTTCGGCCAATTTACCTGTCTATTTGCGGACACGCACAGGTAACTCCGCATTTTCAGGGCAGACACGCGGGTCTGCCCCTACATATTCCCGTTCGCAGTGCTCACACCACTTTCCGGTTGACATCCATAGCATAACAGGATATATTGGAGCAAGACTTCAGTTTCTGAGGACAGCTCTGTAGGTTTCTTAACGTAAATCATACTCGGAGTCAATCACCTATGGAAAAGATATCTACGCGTGCTGAAGAGACCGAAATCCTGAAGATCACCCTCGGCGAGCCAACCAAGCTCAGCTCTTTGGCCTATCAGAATACGGCGTGTTTGATGGTATCACGGACAGGGGTCGTGGCGGCGTTCTATCCCAAGCCCGGTACGCGGCCTGCGTTTTACCGGATCTCCACCGATGGCGGGCTGACGTGGAGTCAGGAGATGGATTCTCCACTTGAGCTGGGTGGCGGCCAGAACAGCGGGACACTACGCGACGGCGGCGTGATCATGCCTGCCTCGATCGTTGATTCCTCTACTGAAGGGGAAGAGGACTGCTTCGATACGCTCTTTCTGCGGTTCACCGATGACATGATGAACTGGGAGACTGAGATAGCTCAGGTGTACGTTCCCAATGTTGTGCCCGGTCTTGACATACGAGATCTGACGTTTGCCAAAGGCAAGATGGTGCAACTTCCCAACGGGGATGTGCTATCGCCGGTGTACGGGAGGTTTGCGGGCGATATCCAGCACCGGGCGTACCTGATCAGATCGGATCACCAAGGACACGCGTGGCGGTATTACGGGACAATAGCTTATGATTCCGATGATCCGAACCCTGAGCTGCCGGGTCAGTACCTCGGCTCTTGCGAGCCGAGCATCGCTCTCCTGCCGAACGGGCAGATGCTGGCCATGCTTCGGGCGCAGTACTCGCATGTGCCGGCGGAATACAAGCCGATGTACGTCTGTTGGTCGGACGATCAGGGAAAGACGTGGACCGAGCCGGTGCCGACGAATCCCCACCTGATGAATATCTCTCCGACACTGCAGGTGCTGGATAACGGTGTGGTAGCGTGCGAGTATGGACGGCCGGGATTCCACGTGGCCTTCAGCACGGACAACGGCCACACATGGGGCAACCGCATCAGCTTCACGCATTTGATTGAGCCCTCCAACACCGGCCAGTTTGATATGATAAAGCTTGGCCCGAACAAGCTGGTGGCTATCGGAAGCGACGAGGATGGCACAAAGGTCTTTCCGATCACAGTCGAGCGTGTGCAGGTATCGCCGACGCGCGTGGTGTTGACGGGACGCGTGCTGGACGAAGAGGGCAACCCGATTGTGGGCGCGAAGGTGGAGCGGAGCCCGAACCGCTACGCTGCCGACTCCTGGGTGGTGGATCCTGTCGGGTGGTCGAAGCGAGTCACCTTTCCCAATGATCACCCAAGCCGGATGGTGCCGGCGGAATATATTCCCGAATTGGGATACCGATCGATTCAGAAGGGCAGCGATTGCCCGACGGTGGAGACCGACGCGCAGGGGAAGTTCCGATTCGAGGCCGTCAAGCTTGGTGAGCTGGTACTAACAATAGAGGTTTATAAGAGGTACAGCAGTGAGTACGAGCCGTTCAAGGGGACGATTTCACTGTCGCGGATCGGACAACAACCGATCACTTTGAAGAAAAAGTAGCAGATGCCATCTACTATTCCGAACCAAGTTCACACTCTGACGCGATCTCCGGACAGTTTACGACAAATTTAGCTGGTTCCTAACGGTCAACGCTCGATTGAATTCCCGATTGAGTCTATTGGGGATCGGCGGGATCGGGGGCTGCGGTAGATGAGTTACCACACTGAATTAAATGAAAGGTAGGTTTGGAATTAACAAAGAAAATGGAGGTTATCCATGAGGCGACGTCGAACGATCTACTTTAATGATGCACGCCATTATTATCTATACGCCTTCGAGCCCCCCATGAAGTTGGAGGACGCCTGGAGGCCGATAGACGAAGTCGCAGGCACCGCCGTTGACACGTTCATCTACGGAGTCTCAAGCGGCGGACTCTTCTACCCCTCTAAGATTGGAGCACAATGGGGTGGAGATCAAAGTCCATTCGCTTATGCGTGGCGTGCACGGAAGAATATGCAGAGCCTGATTGACAGGGGCCTTGACCCACTAACTGTACTCATCGACAGGGCCCATGAGGTAGGTTTGGACTTTTTCGCAAGCCTGCGTATGGGATCCTTCAGCGGGAGTGAACCGCACTATCAGATCGGTGTGCCCGGACCGATGGAGGGCTGTCTGAACTTTGCTCATGCAGAGGCGCGCGATCATCAGTTTGCAGTCCTTGAGGAGCTGGCCACAGAGTATTCTGTAGAGGGGATAGAGCTAGACTTTGGCTATCCCCCGTTCTTCTTCAAGCCCGACGAAGTGGAAAAGCACACTCCGTTGATGACAGAGTACGTCGGTAAGATCTCCGAAATGGTCCGGAATAGGCCGGGCGAGCCTGGGCAGGTCGGAGCTCGAGTATTCCCCACCGAAAAGATGTGCCTTGAGGCGGGACTGGACGTGCGCACGTGGTTTGAGGAGGGAATCGTTGACTTTGTGGTGCCGTTTTTGTACGGCTACTTTATACTTGACCCTGACATGCCGATCGATTGGCTCATTCAATCGGCTCACCAAAACGACAGCGCATCTGTCTACGCAGTGCTTCAACCCTACTCAGAAGCCGAGAGCGTAGGATCTCATCTGAGAAAGTATGCTACACCTGAGATGATGCGAGCTGCTGCGGGAAACTCTTGGGATCGCGGCGCCGATGGTCTCTACACCTGGTTTTTGCGCTGGCCATTAGGCGATGCGGAACGCAGAATTCTCACGGAGATAGGCAATCCTGAACTATCAAAAGAAGGGGAAAAGCACTATGTCCTGCCGAGGCGGTGCGAAGCTACAGGTATCGGGCTTGTATATGATGCGGCACTGCCGATTGAAATCCCGTCTGCGGATCCGAACAGACGCTATGAGATCCCCTTCTATATATCAGATGATATACAAGGATCTTCTGATCGCGTGCGTGAAGTACGACTTAGGATCAACGTCAGTAATCTGGTGACGGCGGACAATCTTGCGATCCTGCTGAACGGGAGGTCTCTGTCCAAAGAGACTTGCACGCGCACATACGGCGGACCACACAAGATCGGAGAAAGTAATGTTCCGTACCCCGGTCAGTGGTTGGAATTACACTTGGAAGGGGAACGTCCACATAAGGGTGAGAACCTGTTAGAGGTGTCGCTGGAGAAGAGACCCGAGGGGTTCAAAGGAGGAGTGATAATCGAAGATGTGGAAATCGTAGTCGAATACGGTCCGTATGCGTCCAGCTTGAACTACCAACCGGACTCGTAGACCCCCAATTGAATCTATCGGGGGGGATCGGGGGTAGACCTATTTCAAAGGCCTCCAGATGGAATAGCCATATGCTGCTGGGGAGAGGTATTTAGATCAGAGAGGAGAGAATCAAATTCGCAAGCCAAGGCAAACCAGGTTTGTTGGCTCTGAATCAGGATCATCGGATGTGTTCAAGGTAAATCTCTAACGGTAAGGAGGTATCAAAATGGTGAGATTCTGGCATCTGTGGTTATCGGTTCTTGCGGCTCTTTTAATCGTCGTATCCTTTGAAGCATGGGCTGGAGATATTAAGGGATGGAAGAAGGGAGAGGGCTGGGGCTGGATATGGGGTCCAGATGATGAAGTCGGAGCTCTGAACGCCATGACCGAAAAGAGTGTGTTAAAGGCTGTTAAACTGGTAGAGAAAGGCAAGGTCTACGATCTGGGGATCTTGTACGACAGGACATCGTATAAGTGGCCGGGACATTCTCCAGGAGAAATCATATCTTTCAGGACCCCTGAGGGCGTAAAGAGACAGCAGGATCTCCCGTTTGTTGCGCCCCCGGTAAATCCCGCTGGGCTTGCCTGGCACAGCAACGCTCTTTTTCTGTCGGACAACGTGGCCACGCAGATAGACGGTCTGGGACACGTCACTGTGGGGGAGGATAATCACTGGTACAACGGGTTCAAAGAGGAGGATTGGGGAGGAAATTGGGGGCCGAGGAAGGCAGGAGCCGAGAACATCCCTCCTGTCGTGACAAGGGGCGTGATGATAGATGTTGCAAAGTTCAAGGGCCAAGAGGCTTTAGCGAGTGGATATGGCATCACACCGGATGACCTGAGTGGGGCTTTAAAAAAGCAGGGTGTGGAGCTGCAGCCGGGGGACACTGTGTTGATAAGGACGGGGACTCTAAGATATTGGGGCGAAACGGGTGCAGATCACCAGAAGATAGAAGCTCACGACAGAGCAGGGATAAATCTGGCTTCGGCCAAGTGGCTGGTGGAGGACAAGGGGGCGATTATGATAGGATCTGACACGTCCGGCCTCGAACAGCAGCCTCCACCCCAGGGGAGCACAAGTTTTGTGCCTGCACATGAGTACCTCTTGATAGAACAGGGAGTACACATAGCTGAGTTTCACTATTTAGAGGATCTGGCAAAAGATGAGGTCTATGAATTCCTCTACATAGGTGTCACAAATAAAATAAAGGGCGCTACTGCAGGATTTACAATGAGGCCCATTGCGATAAGATAGTTGATAGAAGGTACGAACGCAAAAGTTTAGCCCCGTTCTTTCAGGAGGACGGGGCTTTTTCTATCCTCCTCTGTCAAGATTGTTTGTCCAAAGAGTGGAAGCAGGCAGGGCATACAGGGAACATTTGAAATGGTGTGAAGAGAATAGCCACAAATCGCAAAGTGCCCAGGCTTTCGGTAGATGGATGAGTAAGAGATTTTAAAAAAGGAGGGAAGGAAAAGATAGAAAGACCTACTACTACGGTACAGCCCTACAGGACGATTTTGACAAGCTCTTCGAGATCCTCCATAACCCTGACTCGAAGATAGAAGTTTATGATGCTGTTCCGAAGGAGAATCTGGACATATTTTTGTCAGAGTGACGCGTTTTTCTGAGAAAAACTTTTCTAACCTGATTAATTCATAAACTTGGTACAGTCATTGCGAGGAGCAAAGCGGTCCCCGATTGAGTCTATCGGGTAAGCAATCTCAAGGTTTTATAGTGGTATCCTATGAGAGCCCGAGAGTATTATATCTACCACAGCATCGAGATTGCTTCGCCTCCGGCTCGCAATGACACCGAAGGCGGTTAAACGTCATAACTATAATATAATACAATCCCTTAATTAATACACAGCCTTTTTTTGTGAATTATTCGGGCTAAAACGTTTAGTTTTTTTGTACAGAAAGTTTATAGGAAATATCGTGTCATCGTGTCACAACAGGCAGAGAGGTTAAGATGGGCCGACTAACGAAAACGTTGCCGCGAAGGGGTTTTCGGACGTCCTGTGGAGCGCGGTGGTTTGACCATCACCAAAGAATGTGGGTATTTCATCTTCCACTTTTCCCAGGTCGTGCGCTCTGAAGGGATATCTTTTAAGCAGACTCTTTTCAAAGGGCCGGCAATAGCAACGCCCTTTTGAGTCCATAAGCTGAAAGTGTTGCGGTCATACATAACCAAAGCGCTATTGCGCAGTATTCCTGACACTCCGAAGGTAAAACTGGTGTCCCTGATCCCACGACTTCGGGCGATCTCGCGGTCTATTTCGGGGATATGCACGATATCCTTTGCCACGATGGGTCACCATGTCACAGCGATTGGGTCCGAGCCGAGCGAATCGTTGACTACTTCGCGGCCATCCAGAAATTTGATCGGATAAGCTTTGGCGATGCCTCTGAGATGTACCCCAATTACTCCGTCAGCGGGATTCAGAAAGCTTTCGGCTTCCTCGACGCTCACGAATTGCGGGTTACTGATAGCCGCAATAGAGTCAGAAGTTCTGGTGCGGATGGCCTTCCGTACGGATTCTAATTCATTATCTCCCCGGCCCTCTTGCGCAGAGATCCCTGTAGCACCCAAAAGCGACAGGGTTATGCTCGTAAGGGACAGCAGATTGACAACTCTCATAATTTGTATCCCGACTTGATGACACTGGTTATGGTTAGAATCTTTGAATGAGATTACTTCGCTTCCCTGACCCCCCATAGATTCAATCGGGAACTCGCAATGACATTGCCTTGATCCTCCTTTTTGGAGAGGGGGGCAATGGGGATCCATCTTCTTACAACCCGCACAAATTTACTCTAATGCTTACTTGATGTCTACAGAATAAGACGCTTAATGATTGGGTTTGGTTGCTTATCTACTCTGTATTTGAAGCTGCAGACCCTTCGAAGCTTGACATCGGATAGTTCTATCAGTATATTCTAATCGTCTTTCTACCTTGCCAGCAACAGAGCGTTTATAAACTACAGAGAAAGGAAATAAGATGTCAGATCTCCTCCTTCCCACAACAGTAGTAGGAAGTTACGCAACGCCCAGTTGGCTCTGGACTGCCCTGGACGAAATAGACAAGGGCAACTACGGCCAGACAGATATAAAGGAGACCTTCGACGATGCCGTCAACATCGCTATCCTCGACCAGGAGAAAGCGGGCATAGACATCATAACTGACGGCGAAATGAGGAGGTGGTACTTTGTCCAGAGTTTCTACAGACGCTTCAAGGGAATCGTTCCGGAGCCTCCGCTCCGTAAGGTCGGACTCTACGGGTACGACAGCCCGCAGCGATGGCTGGCAGAGGAAAAGATCACCGTCCCTGAAGGCCTGGGTATCGTGGAGGAGTTTGAATACCTCAAGCAGAACACTAACAGAGCCGTAAAAGCAACGTGCCCTGGACCTTTAACTCTTACCATACATATAAGACCCGGTAAGGTCTATAAAGACCGATTAGAGCTTGCGTGGGAATTTGCGGACGTGGTGAACAAAGAACTCAAAAGCCTCGTCGAGGTCGGAGCGGACTGGATACAACTTGATGAGCCGTCTTACGCCATCATCCCCGGGGCCACTAAAGATTGGGTGGAGCTATTCAACAAATCGGTGGAGGGCGTAAACGCAAAGATAGGACTGCACATCTGCTTTGGAAATCTTGCCAGCCGCTCCAGAGGAAAGAGGGCATACCGCTGGATGTTCCCCGACCTTCTGGACGCCAGAGTAGACCAGTTCGTTTTTGAATTTGCAAACAGGGAGATGAGCGAAATAGACATCTATAAGGAGTTCGACGGAGAAAGGGAATTCGGAGCGGGCTTGGTGGACATCAAGTCCTTCTACGTGGAGACTCCCCAGGACGTTGCAGAAAGGATAAGGGAGGTTCTGAAATACGTGCCGCCGGAGAAGTTATACATTAACCCCGACTGCGGATTCTTTCAGCTTCCCAGGTGGATCTCCTTTATCAAGCTTAAAAACATGGTAGAAGGGGCAGAGATCGTAAGAAATGAACTTCAGGGATAGGAGAATAGAGTGAAAGAGAAACCTGAGATCGGAGCTTATGCAGAAATCTCCATCAACGTGACTGCAAAGGAGGTCATCACATTTTCGGGCGGGGGTGCTCCGCCTGTCTATTCGACACCCTCGATGATTGACCTTATGGAGTTGACCTCCCACAAGGTCTTAGAGCCCTACCTTGAGGAGGGCGAAAACTCCGTCGGGACACAGGTGGAGGTAAAGCACCTTGCGGCCACACCCATTGGAATGAAGGTGACGGTAAATTCTAAGCTTACAGGAATAGACGGAAGGAAGTGCGTCTTCCAGGTGGAGGCCTTCGATGAAAAGGAGAAGATCGGGGAAGGAACGCACGAACGCTTCATAATAGACGTGGAAAGATTTGCGTCCAGAGTAAAAGACAAGATCAAGTCATGAACCCCCAAGGATTTCACGACCTCAAAGAGGGAGACATAATCTCCGATGCCGTAACCATCACGGAGCATCACATATCTACAGGGGCTGGGATATTCAAGGACTTTAACCCCATCCACGTAAACAGGGAGTTTGCAAAGAAGACCAGGTTCAAGTTCCCCATCGCGCACGGCTGTCTGACCGCAGGCGTAATGTGCGGCGTCCTCGGGAACCACCTTTCGAGCAAAGCCGTAGCCCTCGTCCAGATAGACTTCCGCTTTAGAGCACCCGTCCACGCCGGAGATACCATTACGACAGAGTGGAAGGTAGAATCCAAGGACTTCAAGCCTGATAAGAAATCGGGGGTAGTAGCTTTTAGTGGGGTGTCTAAAAACCATGAGCATACGATAGTCGTTGAAGGATATTGTAAAATCCTCGTCTCAGAATAGGTGACAGATAGGATTCGTAATATGTTATTGGGCAACATTCTTCGCAGAAACGCGCATTTCAACACATTCAGGGACAAAATAGCCGTCATTTTTGGCGACCGATCCCTTTCTTATGGACAGCTCAATGAAAAGGTCAACAGCCTCTCCAACGCCCTTATGGACAACGGCGTCAAAAAGGGGGACAGGGTCGCCATCCTGGGCAGAAACTCCATCGAATACGTAATTGTTTACTTTGCGCTTGCCAAGACAGGTGCCATAATAGTACCCGTAAACTTCTGGTACAAATCCGGAGAGATAAAATATACAATCGACCAGTCACAGACCTCTTTGTTCATAGTAAACACTCAATTCTACGATGCCGTAGCTCCCATCCTGTCAGACCTTCGTACTTTGAGAAGGACTATCTACTTTGGAGAGAAGGCCGTCACGGGGTCGGCGCCTGACCCCGATGCGATTTACCTTGAGGAACTTATAGACTCCTATCCGTCTGCAGAACCTGAAGTTGAGATATCCGAAGATGACCCGCATATAATCCTCTACACAAGCGGCACGACCGGTTTTCCGAAAGGGGCTCTTCTTACGCATAAAAACCACTATCTTCACGCCCTTGCATGGTCTTTGAGGACGGGCAACGTGGAGGAAGACGTAGGGATCATAGTCTATCCTCTCTTCCACACAGGAGGCCCGGACTGCATACTCCTTCCTCACTTCATAGCGGGAGCCACAGTTGTCATCCTGGATAGAGCAGACCCAGAGGAGATAGTGATCGCGGCCCAAAAGTACAGACTCACCAATATCTTCTGTGTGCCCACAGTCTGGAGGCGCATGCTCACCCTGGAGGAGGGACACAAATACGATGTGAGCTCGGTGCAAAGGTGTCTCGGCTCATCGGACACACTCCCTGAGGATCTGTTGGACGGGGTCATGGACCTCTTCAATGCAGACGTCTATGTTACCTACGGCCTCACAGAAGCGGGCTGCGTAATAACGTTCTCAAAGCTCACAAGAGATAACAAAGAGAAGATAGGGTCGGTCGGAAAACCTCACCCCTTCGTCGAAATCAGAATAGTGGACGGGGACGGAAACGATGTAAAGGTCGGACAGGTCGGTGAAGTAATCGCTAAAGGGCCTACGATAATGAAGGGCTACTGGAATATGCCCGATAAAACAGAGGAAGTCCTCAAAGACGGTTGGCTCTACAGCGGAGATATGGCTTATTATGACGAAGAGGGTTACATCTACATCGCCGGACGCTCGAAGGATATGATCATCAGCGGCGGAGAGAACATATACCCCGTCGAGATAGAGAAATTCCTCAAGACACACGAAAAGATAAAGGACACAGCGGTTATCGGAGTGCCTGACAAAGAATGGGGAGAATCGGTACTTGCTGTTGTAGTCCCTCAGGATGGAGCGGACATTACAGAAGACGAAGTCATAGAATACGTAAGGGAAAATCTTGCAGGATACAAGAAGCCCAGATACGTCGAGTTCGTAGACAGCCTGCCCGTCACAACGGCCACGAGCAAAGTCCAGAAGCCGGTCTTGAGAGAGATCTATTCGGGAAAATATGGGAATATGTAGTTCGCGGTCCCATTTCAGCCCACCCAGACGGCCGCCACTTCGCTCCGCCTGCTTCGCAAACTTGTGGGACCGTTATGCGCCATTGCCTGCCAGAAATCATCGGACAGACTCAATGAGGGTGGGAGGCATTATATAGTTGAGATGTGGCCCAAAGGAGAGAAGGCAATATGGCAAAACGTGAAGCAACAAGCCTGCCTCAGTTCGGGTCCCTGGATGAGCTGGTGGAGCTCTTTGACAGCCACGATTTGGGTGAATACTTCGATCAAATGCCGGAAGTCGATTTCGAAGTGGACATCAAACGAAAGGGGCATCTAATTGCCCTTGATGCTGAACTTGCCGACAGACTAACGGCAATTTCCAGGTCAAAACAAACCTCACCCGAGGCGCTTGTCAATGCCTGGGTGCGGGAGAAAATCCTGGAGCGTTAGAGGGCACATAAGAGATAACCAACGCCGCACAACTGTAGTTCGGGGACAGTGTGCTTGGCGGGACGTCTATTGATCGTAGGTATTTCAGGATAGCCTTCTCCGGAAAGACCAACCTGATCCGACGAAACGGAGGAAAACAACATGTTACAGCAAGCAATTGAGGAAACGAACACCCAGTTTTGTGAAGCTGTTAATGGGGGTAACGCAGCGGCAGTAGCTGCCCTCTACGCTGAGGATGCGAAACTCCTTCCCCCTAACAGTGAAATGGTCAGCGGGAGGCAGGCGATTCAAGCGTTCTGGGAAGGCGCCTTAGAAATGGGTGTTTGGGATATAAATCTCGAAAGCGTGGACGTAGGTTGCGACGGCGACATGGCATATGAGATCGGCACCTACACGCTGAACATTCAGCCAGAGGGTGGCTAGGCCATGACGGACACAGGCAAATATGTAGTAGTCCGGAAACGACAGGCCGATGCCGTGTGGAAGTGGTCCGTAGACATCTGGAATAGCAGCGTCCCGGCGGCAGGAGAGTAACTAACATCAAGCCTATGGTTGGAGCCTTTGAATCGGCCCTCTTTCAAAAGTGACAAAGCAGAAGGTCCCGGGCCAGGCGTCAAAAGAGCAAATCAGGTCATAGGTCAATCATCATAACGATCGGGTGATCAGTTTCCAATGTCCCTCTTTTGTAAGCGGCAATTACAAGTAGGGGCGGGCTTACCACGCTCTTACTTTAAGAAGGGGTATGTTCGGATCCAGTCTGTATTTGGATGAAAGGCTGAAGGCATAGCAGAAGATGGAACATCTTCGCAAAATTTAGTGACGGAGAACGACATGGCTGATACTATACAGGGATGGAGAAGGAGTCATAATTGTGTGGAACTCAGAGCAGAGCACATAGGAAAAGAGGTAATCCTTATGGGATGGGTGGCAAAGAGGAGAGACCACGGTGGAGTGATCTTTGTGGATTTAAGAGACAGGTGGGGCATAACACAGGTGGTCTTCAACCCTCAGAAGAGCCTGGACGTCCACAGGAAAGCGGAGGATTTAAGGAGCGAGTACGTGATTGCGATCAAGGGCGCGGTCGAACGGAGACCCGAAGGGATGGAAAATCCCAAGCTGAAGACTGGACAGATAGATGTGGACTGCACGGAGCTAAGGATATTGAACGAGTCTGATACGCCGCCTTTTGCTATTGAGCCACGTACGGATACAAATGAGGAGCTGAGGTTGAGGTACAGGTATTTGGACTTGAGGCGTCCGACAATGCAGTATAATCTGATCAAAAGGCATAAGGCCTATAGGGCGACCCGGGATTTCTTAGATAGCAAGGGTTTCGTGGAGATAGAGACGCCTTTTCTGATGAAGAGCACGCCCGAGGGAGCCAGAGATTATCTTGTTCCCAGTAGAATCCACAAAGGGAGTTTTTACGCCCTGCCCCAATCTCCCCAGACCTACAAGCAGCTACTGATGGTGGCGGGATTTGACAGGTACTATCAGATCGTAAAGTGCTTCAGAGATGAGGATTTAAGGGCGGATCGCCAGCCGGAGTTCACCCAGATAGATATTGAGATGTCGTTCGTGGAGGAGGAGGACGTGATGTCGCTTGCCGAGGGGCTCACAACGAGCATATTCAGTGAGGTTCTGGGAGTCGAACTCGAGATGCCTTTTCCGAGGATGACTTACAAAGAGGCGATGGAGAAGTACGGGACGGATCATCCCGATACCAGGTTTGGGCTCGAACTGATTGACGTGGGCCAGGCCGTGGAAGACTGCGCTTTCAGAGTCTTTAAAGGTGCTCTCGAGTCGGGAGGTGAAGTAAAGTGCATCAATGCGAGAGGCTGTGGGGGCTTCTCCAGGAAACAGGTGGACGATCTGATTGCCTTTGCAATCGAGTCGGGTGCCAAGGGCCTCGCATGGATGAAAATGGTTGATCCGGAAGGGCATCCCACGTTGGGGTTCGAGTCATCAATTGTCAAGTTTTTCAGAGAGGATAACTTAAAGGGGATAGCCGAAGCCACGGGCGCGGAGGCGAGCGACCTTCTACTCTTTATTGCAGATAAGAAGGATGTGGTCGGCCCTGTGCTGGCGCAGATAAGACTTCTGCTAGCTAGACGACTCAATCTGTTTGATGAGGGAAAATGGAACATTCTGTGGATCACAGAATTTCCGCTTGTGGAGTATAACAAGGAGGAGAAGAGGTTCGCGGCAATGCAGCATCCGTTCACGTCGCCGATGGAGAATGACGTGGACCTTATGGAGAAAGATCCGCTGAATGTCAGAGGAAGACAGTACGATCTGGTGTTAAATGGCACTGAGATCGCCGGTGGGAGCATAAGGATCTCTCACAGGGAACTTCAAAACAGGATGTTTAAGCTCTTGGGGATCTCGGAGGGAGAAGCGAAGGAGAAGTTCGGATTTCTTCTGGACGCCTTCGAGTACGGTGCACCGCCGCACGGGGGGATAGCTTTCGGGTTCGACCGTCTGGTGGCCCTTTTGACAGGCAACAGGTCGATAAGGGAGGTAATAGCCTTCCCGAAGACAAACGCCGCTTTTTCTCTGGTGGATGGCTGTCCGACACCTATATCGGACGCACAGTTGAAGGAGTTGGGATTGAAGCTGAGTTCACAGACCACAAATAAGTAAACAGCAAGCAGGGATAGGAGACGGTGCCCTGACTACGGTCCACCTATTCTGCCGCCTCTCTTATCGCTTTTATATTACGGGGGGGACCACCCTCCCTTTTGAAGACGGAGGATCCGGCTACGAGTATGTCTACACCCACTTCTGTGACTTCTCTTGCATTTTCGACGCCGATCCCTCCGTCAACTTCTATCTCTGTGTCGAAGCCCTCCCGGTCGATCCAGGCTCTCAGTTGCTTTATCTTATCTACAGATTCGGGGATGAAAGGCTGTCCTCCGAAGCCGGGTTCGACGGACATTATAAGGGCTAAGTCAATAGATGACAAAAAGGGACTGAGAGCCTCAGTCGGAGTCTTGGGGCTTATCGCCACACCTGCGGATAGTCCACTGTCTTTAATGCGCTTGATTAAGCCTTGTACATCTCCTGAGATCTCGGCGTGGACGGTTATGGAATCTGAGCCTGCGTCTATAAATCTCTCTAAATAGCGTCCGGGGTCAGTTATCATCAAATGAACGTCGAGTTTAAGATCAGTAAGGTTTCCGATCGTCTCGACGACCATAGAGCCGAAGCTTATGTTGTCCACAAAGTGTCCGTCCATTACGTCCAGATGGATCAGGTCCGCGCCTGCCTCTTCGACGGCCTTGACCTCTTCTGTCAAACGGGAAAAATCTGCAGATAGAAACGATGGAGCTATCTTGACCATGGGTGCCTCCCGAATCTGTGGTGATCACGGTAATAATATATCCGACAGACGCATCAATGTCAATCAAAAAGGGATCAGTTGTTTTTGATTCGGACAAATAAGTTACATTTTTCCCGAGCTTACTCAGGTCTTTGGTGATAAGAATCCAGACTGCTTCTCCCCGATCCGCCCCCGATAGATTCAATCGGGGGTAGACTCAATCGGGGCGCTGGCCATGACAGTTCAGAGGACAGGAAAGGACGAAACGGAAAGGTCATTGCGAGGGGTTCACCCCCAGGCAATCTGGTGGGAGGTGCCCCTGCTGGTGGATCTGTTAACTCCACCCCTACTGTCTACTCTATTTATCTATCCTTGAAGCCATTTTAGATGTGGAACGCCCACTGCGAAAGGAGATGAAACGCCATGCCACCTGTAGAATTAGAAGATGAATTTGGAGATATAGTATCGAAAGCCCGTTTCGGAACGGAAATATCCGCGCTCCAAATATCAGAAAGGACCGGGATCTCATCTACAGAACTCGACCAAATAGAGGGTTACGCCTACGTTCCTCCCCACGATAAGATAAGACTCCTTGCAGATGTCCTCGGCCTCCATCCCGACAAACTCATCGACTCTGCGCATAAAGCCTGGGTACCCGAGAATCCCCAAGGTAAAGATACCTCCGGTGTGAGAGTCAAAATGCTGCCTGTCGGCGCCGGCCTTATAGCTAATTGCTACATACTCGGCTGCACAGAGACGAAAATGGGGGCTTTGATAGATCCCGGAGCTGAGGCTTACAGGATCATCACCGAAGTCGAATCATCAGGTTTGGATTTCCAATACATCCTGCTGACCCACGGACACGGCGACCACGTGGGAGCCTTAAAAGCTGCAAAGGATCATCTGAAGGTTCCCGCTCTCATACACAAAAAAGAGTTAGGGCCCGTATCCTCACGGGACATTGACGATACAATAGAGGAAGGGGACCACGTTCAAATAGGCAACCTGGCCGTATCGGTAAAGCTCACAGCAGGTCATACTAAAGGAGGCGTTTCTTTCGTCACAGTGGGAAACTCCTTTACAGGTGATGCGCTATTTGCCGGTTCGATGGGTGGAGCAAGAGGAGGTTGGCCCGGAGCCTACCATGACCAGATCAACTCGGTAAAGGACAAGATCCTCTCGCTTTCAGATGAGACGAATCTGTTCTGCGGACACGGACCAGCCACGACAGTCGGGGAGGAAAAGGCACATAATCCCTTCTTTTTATAAGATACACGAAGCACATAGTTAGAAAGAGCTATTGTCCCTTTCCTCTTCCCACAGACTCTTGGTATCCTGTGGAGCATCTTTGCATAGATCGCTCAAGGGGATGTCGTAGCGGATGCGGTTGTTGGAAAAGCCCAGTCCTCCTACGACAAATTCGATGTATTCCGTATCCTCTAAGATATTGTGTTCCTTCTTGCCCTTTTGGTACTCTGTATGGAAAACTAAAGGGATGACAGCAGATCTTTGATCTGAATCCACCTTCTCCATGGGCGGTCTGGCTATCTTGCATGGGACGAAGTTGCTCCTGTCGTTTTCGACAAATATGTATTTTGACAGATCTTCGGGCAGAGAAATTGCTGCCGGAGCCTGCGACAGAGAATCACCCGTAAACTTTACCGTGAGTATCGCGATAAGCTTTTTCTCCTTTTGCGTCTTTTGCGTCTTCTTTTTTATTTCTTCTCTTATCTCTTGTCTGCTGTGTCCCTCCTTACTCATCTTGGCGTAGACTTTGGCGGCTGTAAGTTCCTCAGTCAGCGGGATAACAGTTATAACAACGTTGCCTTCAAAGACAGATTTTTCGGATATTATCTGGCGGAGTTTAGAGCTGTAATAACTTTCTGCCCGCAGTGCTTTAGAAGTTGAAACAATAAGGATCATCAGAAAAAATATCGCACAACTTCTCAATTCTTTTCGCCTGCCTTTCTTATAGGGAAATATAGCGTTAGAGGGAGAAAAACACAAGAAAGTAGTGGGGTTCTTGGTAAGACTGAATCTATCGGGAATTTTCTTTATCAGCGGGAGAATATCATTTTATAGCACACAACACTTAATAAGAAATTAAAACAAAAAAAACTTGCACTTTAGGAAGATTCTTTGTATAATGAGCGTAGGGAGGGGATTCTGAAGTTAGCTTAACCCCTAATCTATACGGTGGTGATAACGGTGACTGTAGGAGAGAACGTCAGAAAGCACCGAAAGATGCGCGGCCTTAAGCAATATGAGTTGGCCAAGAAAGTGGGAGTCCACAGGTCGGCAGTCTCGAAGTGGGAGAGTTCCGACCATAGCTTCACTGTGAGCACTCTCAGGAGAATAGCCACGGCGCTGAATGTATCTGTGGTGGATCTGGTTTCTGATAACTGATTCAGACCTAAAAGCCTTGTGAAAAACCCTTAGATTCAGAAAGTAGTATAGAACAAGCATTGATAAAGCAGTTCCGATGTATTATATTATGTTATTGATAATATTATACATGGAGGAAACAATGACCCCACAAAAGCAGGAACAGACAAATCCGATGTTTCACTATTTTCAGATGGAGGATTTAGTTCCCGAGGATCATATCCTTCGTCAGATTGATGAGGCAGTTGATTTTTCATTTGTACGAGACGTTGTATCAGATTGTTATTGCCCTGACAATGGCAGACCCGGTATTGATCCTGAATTAGTTGTTCGAATGATCCTTATTGGCTATCTGTATAATTTGAGTGAGAATCGGCTCTGTCAGGAAGTGGGGATGCATGCGGCATATCGGTTGTTTTGTCATCAGACATTTGATGATGCGGTTCCGGATAGGAGCACGATCAACAAGCTTCGCAATCACAAGTGGGCATCCAGTGGGTTGTTTGAACGGATAATGCGTCAGGTAGTCCAGTGTTGCATAGATGTCGGTGTTGTGAGCGGTAAACACCTTAGTGTCGACGGCACTCAGATACAAGCTGATGCTTCAGTGAAAAGTATTGAGCCGATAGAACCCCCTGTTTCTCTTGATGATTATCTCAAGGGAATCGGTTTTGAAGGTGATAAGACAAAGGGTAGGTCCGGGCATCCTCAGGATAAAGACTTTCATGGTGAAAAGTGGACGAACCAAACACACCGTTCGACTACAGACCCCGACGCGCGCTTATACAGCAAATCGAAGGGCAAAGGGGCTTTTCTCTCGTTTATGGGCCATGATCTGATCGACACAAAAAGCAGAGTAATCCTTGAGACTCAGGGCACGCAGGCGACAGGGACAGCAGAGCCCGAAAGTGCCCTTAAGATGGTAGATGACCTTGAAACATACACCATGCCCAAAGACATTCAGACACTTAGTGCCGATACCGGTTACGGTTCTGGTAATTTTATCGCTGATGTACTTGACCGGGGAATCATACCCCATATTCCTCTGCGAGCCGATGAGAAGATTGAACCGATTCCTACATGGAAAAACAAGACAAATTCAGCACATATTCAGGCCGAACGGGATAGAAAAGTGCGAGAGGCGAAAGCCAGAAATCATGCACGGTCTATCTCATTAACAGCTGACTACAAACTCTCCCGGAGACTCCGTAAACGCAGTGAACATATCTTTGCTGAAGCCAGGCAACAACACGGTATGGGACGAGCCCGTTATAGAGGACCAGCCTCACTGAATGAACAGTTGAATCTTGTTGCAACAGTACAGAATCTCAAGAGGCTTGTATCTTTCATAAGAAGGGGGAAAGCGTCTATGTGTGCCCTGTCTGTCAAAGACAGTGCATCCTGTTCTTCAAACAGCTCCTATTCCTTGCTGACCAGAACTCTGATAAGACTATTTTGCTTATTCCACAGCAAAACGATACGATATGCTACTCTTTGACCCATAATCGGCGCTTCAGACGCTGCCTGGGACATAACTATTTCACAAGGCTTCTAAATATCAATAACTTTACTATGCCGAACCATTCAGCCTACATTCTGACCGAAAAGACGTGTAAAACGCCTGTTAAGTGAAAATACTTTTGTTCTGTCTCTACAAACAGATATAATTATCGCGAGCGTGACGGATAAGACAAGTACACGCACCAAATGGAAATAGCAACTATTAGCAGTGAAAGCAACGGACTTGAGCCTGATCAGTTTCATAAGAGTAGGGAAACCTTAAAAAGGTAAAGAGAAGTTCTTCAAATTTGGGGGAGAACACATGAACACTACCAAAGCCTTAGAATTTGCGCTTACCAGAACAGCAGCAGTGACGTGGACTATCTTTCAGACCTTCAATAGAATTAAGCCTGGTAATCCTGTTCAGCCAAAGTGGGCACCCCAGCCCCTTATGAAGAGCAAGGAACGTTCCAGACCCAAATTAGGTTGGCCAAGAGAGACGGACTCTCTCTGTCCCAAGTGCGTCAAAGAGGTAAGGGAAAAGATACTCTCCGGCGAGGAGGACTTGAGCCTCCTGACTGAAGGGCACCCCGGAGAGATCAAAGCTAGTATCCTCCAAAAGGACGGCAAGATAGTAATGGAGAAGACCTGTCCTAAGCACGGGCTCTTCACGGACACAATATCCATAGACCCCAAATTCTTCGATCGCATCGAAAGGCTCTATCCAGGCAGGGACTTCAAAGCGATCACAGATACCCTTCACAACCATGGCACATCCTCCATCCAGTACGGCAGAGGCTCTGTCCTTACCGTTGACCTGACCAACCGCTGCAATATGATGTGCGATCCCTGCTTTATGGACGCAAACCAGGTCGGCTACGTCCACGAACTGACGTTTGATGAGATAAAAAAGATATTAGACGACTCACTTACTATTAAGCCCAAAAGGCAAATGTCCATCCAGTTCTCAGGCGGGGAACCCACCATCTCGCCCATTTTCCTGGAATCAGTAGCCTACGCCGAAGAGATAGGCTACTTCAGCATACAGGCTGCTACAAACGGAATACGCTTTGCACAGGAGCCAGGATTTGCCGAGAAGGCCAGAGATGCGGGATTGAGGATCGCCTACCTCCAGTTCGACGGCGTGGGAAACAAGAACCACGCCCACAGAAAAATCAGCAATCTTTTCGACGTTAAATTAAGGGCAATCGAAAACCTTTACAAAGCTGGAATAGATGTCGTGCTGGTGGTTACTATAGTCAACACGATCAACGACGACCAGGTCGGACCTGTTATAGACTTTGCAGTCGAAAACGCCAACAAGATCAGCTTTATCGCCTTTCAGCCAGTATCTTTCACGGGAAGAGACGAAGACATCACAGACGAACTGAGAGAAAGACAAAGATACACGCTGTCTCACCTTGCGCACGACGCCAAGACGCAGACAGGCATCACCGAGCCCTTGAGGGACTGGTTCCCCATCTCAGCCGCAGGAGCAATTGCAGATCTGACAGACCTAATAAAAGGAGCGGGATCAGACTGGGGCACGATGAAGTGCGGATGCCATCCCAACTGCGGTATCTCGACCGCTCTTCTGGTCAACAAGAATACAAAAGAGTGGGCCCCGCTCCCCCAGGTCATAAACGTCGAACGCTTCTTTGAAGACATAAAAGTCATGACCGACACAAACAGAGGCCCGGCGCTAACCAAATTCCAGATTGCCCTTTCACTTCTGAGAAACTACAACCCCGACAAAGCGCCCGGAAATTTCAAACTCAGAGACCTGCTGAAGAAGTTTGACAAACAGAGTGGGGGGTCACTTGGGGGCAAGCTCGGAGGAGAAGACAACGAAAACAGAAAAGAGGACGAGTGGCTAATCCTCTTCATCGCCGGAATGTGGTTTCAGGACCTCTTCACCTACGACTTCCGCCGCACAGAGATGTGCATTATCCCCTACGCCACGCAGATGGGAGAAATTTCCTTCTGCGCTTACAACACCGGCGTTGGGTGGAGGCAGATAATCGAGAAGATGTTCATGAACGCCACCACGCGCGACTGGTTCAAGGAAAAGGGCAGACATCCGGTCTACGCCAACATGAGGGATGTACCCCTGCCCGAATATGATTCTCCTATAACTAGCGCAGTCCCTACTGACAAAGACAGCCTCCTTCAAATTGAGATACCTAAACGTTAACCTGAACTCGAACTGGAGGAAGCTATCGCTTGAATTAAGAATCTGTCAAGGGGCTCGGCACGACTCGACTTAAGGCGCGTGGCGCGCGGGTCCCCAGCAGATATACGAATAACGGCGATGCAGACTATGTGAGGTCTTACAGCCGTGGAGTATGACATAGATTCAAAAATAGCTACATAACTTCGGAAGTTTTTTTGTCTCGTATTAGAAGCCTTGTGAAATAGTTATGTCCCAGGCAGCGTCTGAAGCGCCGATTATGGGTCAAAGAGTAGCATATCGTATCGTTTTGCTGTGGAATAAGCAAAATAGTCTTATCAGAGTTCTGGTCAGCAAGGAACAGGAGCTGTTTGAAGAACAGGATGCACTGTCTTTGACAGACAGGGCACACATAGACGCTTTCCCCCTTCTTATGAAAGATACAAGCCTCTTGAGATTCTGTACTGTTGCAACAAGATTCAACTGTTCATTCAGTGAGGCTGGTCCTCTGTAACGGGCTCGTCCCATACCGTGTTGTTGCCTGGCTTCAGCAAAGATATGTTCACTGCGTTTACGGAGTCTCCGGGAGAGTTTGTAGTCAGCTGTTAATGAGATAGACCGTGCATGATTTCTGGCTTTCGCCTCTCGCACTTTTCTATCCCGTTCGGCCTGAATATGTGCTGGATTTGTCTTGTTTTTCCATGTAGGAATCGGTTCAATCTTCTCATCGGCTCGCAGAGGAATATGGGGTATGATTCCCCGGTCAAGTACATCAGCGATAAAATTACCAGAACCGTAACCGGTATCGGCACTAAGTGTCTGAATGTCTTTGGGCATGGTGTATGTTTCAAGGTCATCTACCATCTTAAGGGCACTTTCGGGCTCTGCTGTCCCTGTCGCCTGCGTGCCCTGAGTCTCAAGGATTACTCTGCTTTTTGTGTCGATCAGATCATGGCCCATAAACGAGAGAAAAGCCCCTTTGCCCTTCGATTTGCTGTATAAGCGCGCGTCGGGGTCTGTAGTCGAACGGTGTGTTTGGTTCGTCCACTTTTCACCATGAAAGTCTTTATCCTGAGGATGCCCGGACCTACCCTTTGTCTTATCACCTTCAAAACCGATTCCCTTGAGATAATCATCAAGAGAAACAGGGGGTTCTATCGGCTCAATACTTTTCACTGAAGCATCAGCTTGTATCTGAGTGCCGTCGACACTAAGGTGTTTACCGCTCACAAGACCGACATCTATGCAACACTGGACTACCTGACGCATTATCCGTTCAAACAACCCACTGGATGCCCACTTGTGATTGCGAAGCTTGTTGATCGTGCTCCTATCCGGAACCGCATCATCAAATGTCTGATGACAAAACAACCGATATGCCGCATGCATCCCCACTTCCTGACAGAGCCGATTCTCACTCAAATTATACAGATAGCCAATAAGGATCATTCGAACAACTAATTCAGGATCAATACCGGGTCTGCCATTGTCAGGGCAATAACAATCTGATACAACGTCTCGTACAAATGAAAAATCAACTGCCTCATCAATCTGACGAAGGATATGATCCTCGGGAACTAAATCCTCCATCTGAAAATAGTGAAACATCGGATTTGTCTGTTCCTGCTTTTGTGGGGTCATTGTTTCCTCCATGTATAATATTATCAATAACATAATATAATACATCGGAGCTGCTTTATCAATGCTTGTTTTATACTATTTTCTGAATCTAAGGGTTTTTCACAAGGCTTTTAAAGTGCGGAAACTATCGTTCTTTATCCACAATTTTCAGGATGCAGATGATCTTGACCTTGAGAGGATAGAGATGTGTTCTTTCCACTGCGCCACTTCCGATGGGTCTGTCTCTATGTGTCTTCACAATGCCAAAAGGGACGATTTCATATTGCCCCATGTAGAACCGATGTCGAGAAACACAGGAGGAGAACGATGGCAAAGTACAGAGTTGGGATTGTAGGTTGCACAGGCATTGCGGCACGCAGGAGAGAAGACGGTCTTAATCTCCCGTTAGGAGAAGAGATGCCTGGTTCTCACGCCGCGGCGCATGCTATTGAGCCTTCCACCCAGGTTGTGGCAGTATGCGATATTCTGCAAAGACAGGAAATACGAGGGTAGATTTGCCCCTTCGAGGCTAACCGGCTATCGCTTGTACCCTTGTGGCAAACTCGAAATCGTTCTGGCTGATCCCGTCCACGTCGTGGGTGACAAGATCTATCGTTACTCTATTGTAGACATTGAACCACTCCGGATGATGGTTCAGGGATTCTGCCACAAGTGCGACACTTGCCATAAACCCGAACGCCTCTACGAACGACCCGAACTGGAAGGTCTTGTGGAGCTTTCCCTCGACGATCTCCCAGCCCTCAAGACCTGATAACTGTTCCTCTATCTCTTTATCGGTGAGTTTTTCTAACTTTGGCATCTGCAACCTCCTCGGTTTTGTCCTGCGAGTCTCTATCTGTATGCACAATTATAACAAAGTCCCACGCGAAGCTCAAGAGTGAATTTTGCGGATTCTCCATTTTGCGTTTACACAATGTATTTATGCAATTCTGTATGAAACGGCTATGTGACAGCTCTTATTAAGAGGTCATCTGTTATGTCAAAACGGGTATTATTTCTGATATTGATTGTAATTGCACCTCATTTTAATTGTGCGAAACATTCACATGTAAGGCATTGGACTGAAAAAACAGAATGGACCTACGAACAAACAGATTCGTTAATTCTTGAAAGAAAAATCATAGAATACGCTGAATTGTTAGATAATTTGCGTGCTGAGTCTGCGAGATATGCAGGCTTTGATAATGCACTGCCTGCAAATCTCTCGGAATATACTAATCTTAATAAAAACTCAATTTTGAGGATTGTTGCAATAACACGTGATAAGGAAGAGCTTCCAATAAAGAATGCATACATAGATTACTCAGGTAGGAAAGTAAAATTAGAAGAAATGTTAACCACGTTCACCGAAGTAAAGGATGGAATCGTGAAGAGAGTCTTGGGAGGTCACCGTCAGGATTTCTTCTATTTATTCCCGATTTATCTGCAATTGAGAGAATGTGAGTTGTTAATTGATTGGAATAAGAATAGAGAAGCCTTCAGCATAGGGAAATTTCCGATGGGAATAGGTTTACGATTTATTGTTGACGATGAAAATGTGGAGGATCAAAATTACGAAGTCAAGAGTAAATCGCTCAAAGAGATTCTAAGGAGAGAGTTTTCCGTCTTCATTAAAAGCCTTGTGAAATAGTTATGTCCCAGGCAGCGTCTGAAGCGCCGATTATGGGTCAAAGAGTAGCATATCGTATCGTTTTGCTGTGGAATAAGCAAAATAGTCTTATCAGAGTTCTGGTCAGCAAGGAACAGGAGCTGTTTGAAGAACAGGATGCACTGTCTTTGACAGACAGGGCACACATAGGCGCTTTCCCCCTTCTTATGAAAGATACAAGCCTCTTGAGATTCTGTACTGTTGCAACAAGATTCAACTGTTCATTCAGTGAGGCTGGTCCTCTATAACGGGCTCGTCCCATACCGTGTTGTTGCCTGGCTTCAGCAAAGATATGTTCACTGCGTTTACGGAGTCTCCGGGAGAGTTTGTAGTCAGCTGTTAATGAGATAGACCGTGCATGATTTCTGGCTTTCGCCTCTCGCACTTTTCTATCCCGTTCGGCCTGAATATGTGCTGGATTTGTCTTGTTTTTCCATGTAGGAATCGGTTCAATCTTCTCATCGGCTCGCAGAGGAATATGGGGTATGATTCCCCGGTCAAGTACATCAGCGATAAAATTACCAGAACCGTAACCGGTATCGGCACTAAGTGTCTGAATGTCTTTGGGCATGGTGTATGTTTCAAGGTCATCTACCATCTTAAGGGCACTTTCGGGCTCTGCTGTCCCTGTCGCCTGCGTGCCCTGAGTCTCAAGGATTACTCTGCTTTTTGTGTCGATCAGATCATGGCCCATAAACGAGAGAAAAGCCCCTTTGCCCTTCGATTTGCTGTATAAGCGCGCGTCGGGGTCTGTAGTCGAACGGTGTGTTTGGTTCGTCCACTTTTCACCATGAAAGTCTTTATCCTGAGGATGCCCGGACCTACCCTTTGTCTTATCACCTTCAAAACCGATTCCCTTGAGATAATCATCAAGAGAAACAGGGGGTTCTATCGGCTCAATACTTTTCACTGAAGCATCAGCTTGTATCTGAGTGCCGTCGACACTAAGGTGTTTACCGCTCACAAGACCGACATCTATGCAACACTGGACTACCTGACGCATTATCCGTTCAAACAACCCACTGGATGCCCACTTGTGATTGCGAAGCTTGTTGATCGTGCTCCTATCCGGAACCGCATCATCAAATGTCTGATGACAAAACAACCGATATGCCGCATGCATCCCCACTTCCTGACAGAGCCGATTCTCACTCAAATTATACAGATAGCCAATAAGGATCATTCGAACAACTAATTCAGGATCAATACCGGGTCTGCCATTGTCAGGGCAATAACAATCTGATACAACGTCTCGTACAAATGAAAAATCAACTGCCTCATCAATCTGACGAAGGATATGATCCTCGGGAACTAAATCCTCCATCTGAAAATAGTGAAACATCGGATTTGTCTGTTCCTGCTTTTGTGGGGTCATTGTTTCCTCCATGTATAATATTATCAATAACATAATATAATACATCGGAGCTGCTTTATCAATGCTTGTTCTATACTACTTTCTGAATCTAAGGGTTTTTCACAAGGCTTCTAATGCACAACCAAAATGATAGACTCGTTTGGGTTTTATACGTGCTTTCTCCGCCGCAAAGCGCCAAGTTGCAGTAGTCTGGGGCCGTTCTGTTCATTGCTCTGGCGCAAGGTAGGCGCATACCGCTCCCCTTGACAGAGCGAAAATATTTCGCAAATTGGGGTTTGAGAAGGGAGGTCAAATTGTCAAGCCCCGAAGTGAAGGATGGTAAGCGCTGGACGGCGACCCGTAAGGTGGAGGTGGTGTTGGCTGTTTTGAAAGGGGCGAATGCATCAGAGGTATGTTGGAAGAATGGAATCAGCCAGTCACAGGCGTATGCCTGGCGTGATAGTTTCCTGGAAGGAGGCCAGGAGAGTCTGAAGTCTCGGCGTGGTCGCAAGGATCCGAAGGAGCGGGAGGTCAGCCGGTTGGAGCGTAAGGTAGGGCAGTTAACCCTCCAGTTGGAGATACTCGAGGAGGTAGCCCGTCTAAAAAAAACGAAGCGGTTGCCTTGAGTGGGCGGTTTTTGGGTCGAGGCTATTCCCACAAGGTGGTAGCTATGGCTTTGGCTTTGCATCGTTCGACTCTGTATAGGCTCAGGTATAGAGGTGTCAGTTCTTCTGTCGAAGAGTCTGTGATAGATGAACAGCTTGCTTTTCGTGTTCGAGGGATACTCGACCAAGAAGAGGCATTTGGTCACAGGCGGGTTTGGGCGCATCTTCGTTTCAAGGAAGGGGAATGTGTCAACATCAAGAAGGTTCATAGGATAATGAAGCTTAAGGGGTGGCAGTGTAAGCTGTGGAATCCCCGATAGAATCAATCGGGGACCCCGGGAGAAAGGGGCCACAGGTTGCCCAGAAGCGTTCTGTGATGGATCGTCCTGACAGTCTCTGGTCGGCTGACTTGACCAGGATCTATTGTGGGGAAGACGGTTGGTGTCCTCTTATTGCGGTGGTGGACAACGGGAGTCGGGAGGTTCCCGGGTATCGTTTTAGTCGAAAAGGGAGGGCACTGGAGGCCACAGATGCCCTGGATCGGGCTGTGATCTCTCGATACACTTCCAAGGAAGTTGTCCCCCAGGGTCTCACTTTGCGCTCTGACAATGGTTCCATCTTTTTGGCTCGGGCCTATTTGGCGAGTACCGAATATTGGGGAATTCGTCAGGAATACATACCAAGTGGTAAGCCCGATTGGAACGGTGTTGTAGAGCGTTTTTTCAGGACCCTCAAGCAAGAGTGTGTTTGGCTTCACAAGTTTGAATCCTTTGAACAGGCTGAGAAGATCATATCTCAGTGGATCGATAATTACAACAACAACAGGCTTCATTCATCCCTGGGATATAAGACCCCAGAAGAGTGGAGAAAACAATTCTAATCTACTACCCCAGGTTGCTTAATTGATGTCGCTTTCCAAGGGGGTAGTACAGAAAGGAGATGACATGCTGTCGATCAGATCAAACGTAGCCTGGAAGGTAGGTGCGGTCTGTGCGCTGTTGATCGGCATGGCCGCGGCGTGCGGCGATGATTCGGTTAGCGGTCCTGAGCCGACCCCGGACGCCGCCACCCCGCTGAAGATCGGTCTGCTGCTGCATTTCAGCGAGGGATCGATCGAGTTGGCCGTCGTTTGGCGGCGGGCCTTCGAGCTGGCGATCAAGCACATCAACGGAGGAGGAGGCGTGTTTGGGCGGCCGGTTGAGGTGCTCGTGGAAGATTCCACCCTCGACCCCGTGGCGGACGTGGCGCGGCGCATGATCGAGGTCGAGGGTGTTCACGTCATCGTTGGCCCCATCACCAGCGCGGATGCGCTCCTTGTCGCGGAGCAAGTGACCGGCTCTGCGAGCATACCCACCATTAGCCCTTCGGCCACCTCCCCAAGGCTCACGGAGGCTGCGGATCACGACTTCCTCTTCCGTACCGCTCTATCCGACAACGCCCAGGGGCCCGTCCTCGCACGCGTCACGCGAGAGCGAGGCTTCACCAACGTCGGCGTAGTCTACCGCGATGATGCCTGGGGGCAGGGCCTCTCCAGGTCTTTTGAAGAGGCCTGGACAGGGCCTCTTCAGGTCGCCGCAATCGATCCCGGCCAGACTACTTTCCTCCCCCAGTTGCGGCAGACGGCGGGCGAGGAAGCCCAGGCCCTCGTCGTCATCACCTTCGAGGCGGAAGCTGTGACCCTTATCCGGGAGGCGATCGAGAACGGCCTGTACGACAAATTCACGTTCGGCGACGCCCTGAAGAGCCTTGAGTTGGTCAGAGCCATTGGGGGCGAGCACCTCGGAGGCATGTACGGCACGGCGGGGGCGACTGCCCCGGATAACGCGGCTTCAGCCGCATGGGATAGTTCATACATCGCGGAATACGGCGAACTACCGGTGTTCGTCTACGTCAAGGAGGCCTATGACGCCACTGTCGCGCTCGCACTCGCGGCCCAGGCCGCCGGCAGCGTCGACGGGGCCGCCATCCGCGACCGGCTGCGCGCCATCGGCGGCGAGCCGGGCGAGGTCGTGATCGCTGGTCCGGAAGGTGTTGCCTCCGCTCTTCGCATCCTCGCGGAGGGCGGGGAGGTCGACTACGAGGGCGCCGCCGTCACGCTGGACTGGGATGAGAACGGCGACCTGAGCCGCGGCCATATCGGCATCTGGCGTTTCACCGAAGATGAGCAGATCGAAGACCTCGAGGCGGTCGCGTTCGAGTATTAGACCCACGACCACCATTAACGAGTTCGACGTTGAGCAGGCTGCGCTTGGCTGGCTGCAGGGCCTCGGCTGGCGTGTGGCCCAGGGGCCGGACATTGCCTCGGAGCGTGCCGACTACGGGGCGGTGGTGCTGGAGCGGCGGCGGGGCGCGCCTCCCGCCCGGCTCAACCCGGGAGCTGCCCGCCGAGGCGTTGGAGGACGTCTTGCGCAGGCTGACCAGACCGGAAGGACCGACCCTGCAACCGCGCCTTCCACCGGATGCTGGTGGAGCGCCCGTCACAGATGAACAGGGAAGAGGGAAGAAGGGAAACATACCGCTCCCCTTGACAGAGCGAAAATATTTCGCAAATTGGGGTTTGAGAAGGGAGGTCAAATTGTCAAGCCCCGAAGTGAAAGATGGTAAGCGCTGGACGGCGACCCGTAAGGTAGAGGTGGTGTTGGCTGTTTTGAAAGGAGCGAATGTATCAGAGGTGTGTCGGAAGAATGGAATTAGCCAGTCACAGGCGTATGCCTGGCGTGATAGTTTCTTAGAAAGAGGCCAGGAGAGTCTGAAGTCTCGGCGTGGTCGCAAGGATCCGAAGGAGCGGGAGGTCAGCCGGTTGGAGCGTAAGGTAGGGCAGTTAACCCTCCAGTTGGAGATACTTGAGGAGGTAGCCCGTCTAAAAAAAACGAAGCGGTTGCCTTGAGTGGGCGGTTTTTGGGTCGAGGCTATTCCCGTAAGGTGGTAGCTTTGGCTTTGCATCGTTCGACTCTGTATAGGCTCAGGGATAGAGGTGTCAGTTCTTCTGTCAAAGAGCCTGTGATAGATGAACAGCTTGCTTTTCGTGTTCGAGGGATACTCGACCAAGAAGAGGCATTTGGTCACAGGCGGGTTTGGGCGCATCTTCGTTTCAAGGAAGGGGCATGTGTTAACATCAAGAAGGTTCATAGGATAATGAAGCTTAAGGGGTGGCAGTGTAAGCTGTGGAATCCCCGATAGAATCAATCGGGGACCCCGGGAGAAAGGGGTCACAGGTTGTCCAGAAGCGTTCTGTGATGGATCATCCTGACAGTCTCTGGTCGGCTGACTTGACCAAGATCTATTGTGGAAAAGACGGTTGGTGTCCTCTTATTGTGGTGGTGGACAACGGGAGTCGGGAGGTTGCCGGGTATCGTTTTAGTCGAAGAGGGAGCGCACTGGAGGCCACAGATGCCCTGGATCGGGCCGTGATCTCTCGATACACCTCCAAGGAGGCTGTCCCCCAGGGTCTCACTTTGCGCTCTGACAACGGCTCGATCTTTTTGGCTCGGACCTATTTGGCCAGTACCGAATATTGGGGAATTCGTCAGGAGTACATACCAAGTGGTAAGCCCGATTGGAACGGTGTTGTAGAGCGTTTTTTCAGGACCCTCAAGCAAGAGTGTGTTTGGCTTCACAATCTTGGATCCCTTGAACAGGCTGAGAAGATCATATCTCAGTGGATCGATAATTACAACAAGAACAGGCTTCATTCATCCCGCCGCCGAATGATTCTATCGGGGGTTCAATCGGGGACTCAAGAGAAGGGAGAAGGTGTCCCTGTATACCGGGCGAACACGTGGAGAAAGCATTCATCTGTTGTAGGGGCAGACCCGTGTGTCTGCCCTGAAATGATGACTACAATGTGAGGAGGAACCCTTCCTTGATTCCTTGAACCGAAAGGAGCACCAGATATGAGCGCATTTTCAAAGTGGGAAATACTAATCGAAAAGGCAGAAACGTTCCGCAAACAAGTTCAGTATGAGAAAGCAGTTAAGGTTGGCAAAGAGGCTTTGAAAGTAGCTGAGAACACTTTCGGTCCAGACCATCCCGATGTGGCGACCTCCCTGAACGGTCTGGCGGGACTTTATGTGGCTCAGGGCAAGTATGCCGAGGCTGAACCCCCTTTCAAGCAGGCACTGGCAATAAGGGAAGAAGTCCTTGGCAAAGACCATCCCGATGTGGCGACCTCATTGAACGATCTGGCGGTACTTTACAGAGTTCAAGGCAAGTATGACGAGGCTGAACCCCTATTCAAGCGGTCACTGGCAATAAGGGAAGAAGTCCTTGGCAAAGACCACCCCGATGTGGCGGGCTCACTGAACAATCTGGCGGTACTTTATGGTTCTCAGGGCAAGTATGACGAGGCTGAACCCCTATTCAAGCGGTCACTGGCAATAAGGGAAGAAGTCCTTGGCAAAGACCATCCCGATGTGGCGACCTCATTGAACGATCTGGCGGTACTTTATGCTTCTCAGGGCAAGTATGCCGAGGCTGAACCCCTTTTCAAGCGGGCACTGGCAATAAGGGAAGAAGTCCTTGGCAAAGACCATCCCGATGTGGCGACCTCCCTGAACAGTCTGGGGTTACTTTACAGAGATCAGGGCAAGTATGCCGAGGCTGAACCCCTTTTCAAGCGGGCACTGGCAATAAGGGAAGAAGTCCTTGGCAAAGACCATCCCGATGTGGCGACCTCCCTGAACGGTCTGGCGGGACTTTATGTGGCTCAGGGCAAGTATGCCGAGGCTGAACCCCTTTACAAGCGGTCACTGGCAATAAAGGAAAAAGCCCTTGGGCCAGATCACCCCGATGTGGCTACTGTGTTGGAGAATATGGCGGAACTTTACAGAGATCTTGGTAAAGAAGATGAAGCCAAGAGGTTGGCCGAACGTGCGAGAAGAATTCGTTCAAGAAACCAGTGATGGCAATATGGCACAAATTCACCTTCGGAGAATTTCCATTTTACGGATAGCGCAATGGCAAGGATAAGGGACATCGGAATAAAGATAGGCGACCTTGAAACGGGAGAACTCAACTCCATCTCTGACGTCGAGGGCACGAAAGCAGGGCACGTTGACATAGGTCATGACGGAACGCCCTTAAGGACCGGAATAACTGCCGTAGTGCCCCCTCGACAGGAGAAGAGAAGAAAACTCTTCATCGGTAGATAAGGCGTCAAAGACTGGGACGGAATGACAGGCTTGAGCGTAGCTGAGGACTTTGGGACGTTCTCATCTCCCGTAGTTTTGACGAGTGCTGCAAGCGTGGGCTGCCCATAGACGCCGGATGGCCACCCGTCGTGATAGGCCTGGACGATTCCTATCTGAACGACCCTGAAAAGGAAAGAGAGATAAAGGAGGACATCCTCTTTGAATGCTTCCAGAAAGCGCAAGGAGAAAAAGTGGAAGAGGGAAACGTGGGAATCGGAAGAGGACTGTGCGCCTTCGGACTAAAAGTTGGAATCGGGCAATCGTCCAGAAAAGTCCAGGGCTACGCCGTAGGCATCCTTGTAGCGTCCAACGGAGGAATCAGGAGGAGCCTGACTGTGGATGGAGTTCCGGTCGGAAGACATCTCTCTGCGCCCCAGCCACAGGGCATGCTCACAAGGTCAATCGTGGCAGTAACCGCCACAGACGCCCCTTTGACCCCAAAGCCAGTTGGACCACCTTTCGGAGATGACCGGAGCAGGTTTGATAAAAACGGGGTTCATAGACGCTCATATAGACCAGGGATTGATAGTTTCTTTTTCCACTTCAAATTCCATAGACGCTCCCTTCGAGAATCAAAAGACCTACAGAATCAGATCTGTTCCCCAAGGAAGACCTCTATCCTCTCTTCGACGCTGCCATAGAAGCTGCTCAAGAGGCCGGATTGAACTCACTTACCACATCGAAAAGTGCAGAAGGCAAGGACGGACGAAGGATAGAGGCGATACCCCAAGATCAGCTCGTCGCAATAATGCGAATATACAAGGGGATCGACTGATCATGCCCGAACCATTTCTTTCAACTTATCTATCTGCTCTTGCCTTCCCAGAACGATGAGCATATCTCCTTCCTTCAACTCTTATCGATTCGACTATACCCAGTTGATGCGCCTCGATCCCCATCCGTTCTACGGCGTAGTTGTTGAATATAGGGACGTGTATCCCGGTTAACGTAAACGAGAGCGCAAATACCGAAATAGCAAGCAAGATAAAGTTTCGTCTGATCTGGTCCGAATTCAAGGCTACCTATTCTTCGAATAGACAAAAAATGTTGATGTTGAGAATATAATTGGTTATACTAAAAGGCGACATTAAACTTAGCAATATAGAAGAGTAATGTCAAGCTTAAACACCTTTTGTCCTTACAATTTCAGTTTGGGGAATATGAGATTGCTTCCCCCCGATTGAATCTATGGGGGACTCAAGGGAAGGGAAGAGGTGGGCCTGTATACTGGGCGAATACGCGAGTTGCCCCCTACATTCATCAGTTGTAGGGGCAGACCCGTGTGTCTGCCCTGAAATAAGGTTACAGTTGTGAGCTCAGTATATCAGTGAGCCGAAAGGAGCACCAGAAATGAGAGTATTTTCAAAAGTTTTCGTCATTGCATCCCTATGCTTATCGTTTGCCGCAACTGCTTTTTCCCAAGAAACGTTATGGGAAATACTAATCGAAAAGGAAGAAACGTTCCGCGAACAAGGTCAGTATGAGAAAGCAGTTAAGGTTGCTAAAAAGGCTTTGAAAGTAGCTGAGGAAACTTTCGGTTCAGACCACCCCAATGTGGCGACCTCCCTGAACGGTCTGGGGTTACTTTATTATTTCCAGGGCAAGTATGACGAGGCTGAGCCACTTTATGAGCGGTCACTGGCAATAGACGAGAAAGCCCTTGGCAAAGACCATCCCAGTGTGGCGACCATCCTGAACAATCTGGCGGGACTTTACCAAGATCAGGGAAATTATGTGGTGGCTGAGCCACTTTATGAGCGGTCACTGGCAATAAGGGAAGAAGCTCTTGGGAAAGACCATCCCAGTGTGGCGACCACCCTGAACAATCTGGCGGGACTTTACCAAGATCAGGGAAATTATGTGGTGGCTGAGCCACTTTATGAGCGGTCACTGGCAATAGACGAGAAAGTCCTTGGCAAAGACCATCCCAGTGTGGCGACCACCCTGAACAATCTGGCGGCACTTTACAGAGATCAGGGCAAGTATGCCGAGGCTGAGCCCCTTTACAAACGGGCACTGGCAATAAGGGAAAAAGCCCTCGGAAAAGACCATCCCGCTGTGGCGACCTCCCTGAACGGTCTGGGGTTACTTTACAGAGATCAGGGCAAGGATGCCGAGGCTGAGCCCCTTCACAAGCGGGCACTGGCAATATGCGAGAAAGCCCTTGGAAACGATCACCCCCACGTGGCGGCCTCCCTGAATAATCTGGCGTTGCTTTATAAGATTCAGGGCAAGTATGTCGAGGCTGAACCCCTTTACAAGGGGGCACTGGCAATATACGAGAAAGCCCTTGGGCCAGATCACCCCGATATGGCGACCTCCCTGGACAATCTGGCGTTACTTTATCATTATCAGGGCAAGTATGTCGAGGCTGAGCCCCTTCACAAGCGGGCACTGGCAATATACGAGAAAGCCCTTGGAAAAGACCATCCCAGTGTGGCGGGATCCCTGAACAATCTGGCGTTGCTTTATAAGATTCAGGGCAAGTATGTCGAGGCTGAACCCCTTCACAAGCGGGCACTGGCAATATACGAGAAAGCCCTTGGAAAAGACCATCCCAGTGTGGCGGGATCCCTGAACAATCTGGCGGGACTTTATGATAGTCAGGGCAAGTATGACGAGGCTGAGCCCCTTTACAGGCGGTCACTGGCAATAAAGGAAAAAGCCCTTGGGCCAGATCACCCCGATGTGGCTACTGTGTTGGAGAATATGGTGGAACTTTACAGAGATCTTGGTAAAGAAGATGAAGCCAAGAGGTTGGCCGAACGTGCAAAGGGAATTCGTTTAAGAAACCAGTAATAGAGGTAACGCACGAATAAGACTTCGGAGAATTTACATTTTACGGATAGCGCAATGGCAAGGACAAGGGACATCGGCATAAAAATAGGCGACCTTGAAACGGGAGAACTCAACTCCATCTCTGACGTCGAGGGCACGAAAGCAGGGCACGTTGACATAGGTCATGACGGAACGCCCTTAAGGACCGGAATAACTGCCGTAGTGCCCCCTCGACAGGGGAAGAGGAGAAAACTCTTCATCGGAAGATACGGCGTCAAAGACCGGGACGGAATGACAGGCTTGAGCGTAGCTGAGGACTTCGGGAGGTTCTCGTCTCCCGTAGTTTTGACGAGTGCTGCAAGCGTGGGCGTCGTCTATAACGCCTGCATAACCTACGGACACAAAAGAGACCGTGGGCTGCCCATAGACGCCGGATGGCCACCCGTCGTGATAGGCCTGGACGATTCCTATCTGAATGACCCTGAAAAGGAAAGAGAGATAAAGGAGGACATCCTCTTTGAATGCTTCCAGAAAGCGCAAGGAGAAAAAGTGGAAGAGGGAGACGCGGGAATCGGAAGAGGACTGTGGGCTTTCTCCTATAAAGTGTTACGGAGACTTCGAGAATGTACGATTCGACCTTGAGTCCAAAAGGATGATCGCGGTGGCAAAGAAGGTATACTGCTAATGTTCAAAGTGACCTCTATATGCGTTGGTGTGATGGTGGTTTTCCTGGCGTCGAGAGTTATCGCGCTACCTCCCGGGCGGCATCCAGTTCTCCTCTACGAAGAGGTTGATATTCCGGTCATCAAAGATAGGATCGAAAGGGAGCCTTACGCCTCGTGGTGGGCCTGGATAAAGGGAAAGTCCGATGAAGCTCTCTCCAAATCGGCAGGCCAGTTGGGGGATGAAAGGCAAAAGACGAGGTTTGCAAAGGCATTGGCGTTCGCATATATGATTACACAGGATTCGACCTACGCTCAGAAAGCAATAGATGTTATGAAGGCTGTGAAGTTCCCTCCCAGAGGGGGTAACCTGGGTGAGCCTCATGCCGAAGCAGAGGGGGCGGCTAACTATTTTGAGGCCTACGATATGCTGTATAATTATCTCAGAGGTGATTTGGACTCTGATGGGACTATAAGGGCGATAGCCGCAGAAGAGGCCGACAGGCTCTACGGAGGGCTTTTTGTACAGTTGGGATTCTTCAAGATACCCCTTTGGCAGACTCCTCACAAGGACAACTGGCATATCAGGGCTTACTCAGCACTCGGAATGGGGGCGATCGTTCTGTCGGATTACGTAGGGGAAAGTTCGACTCCCGACCAGTGGGACGAAAGGGCCAGATCAGTGGTTATGGAGACTATGGATTATCAGATAGATGCAAATGGAGGATACGCCGAGGGACCCTTCTACAGCCAATATGCAGCGGATATATATATGCCCTATCTGTTGGCTTTGAAGAGATTCTCAGGCGAGGACCTTTTGAATGATTCCAAGATCCACTCTATGCACGATTGGTCTTTGAATATAAGGTTGCCAGATGGATCGAGGCCAAATGTGGACGATGCGCATCTGTCGTATTTCTTCGGGAATTACCTATCCTCAGTTTATCCAGACGGAGCAGTGCATGCCTGGGACTGGGGTAACGCAAGAGAGCTATACGCCGCCGATTTCTACAGGGTCGACGCTATAGTCTTATACGACGACAGCATCGAGCCTGGTGAGCCAGATTTCAATCCGACGATATTTATGCCCGAAGCCGGTGATGCCGTATTCAGGAGCGACTGGTCGAGGGACGCTATATATATGCTCTTAAGGGGAGAGCACGGAAAGGCAAGGACTAACGGTCTTTCACACGAGCACCCCGACGGCATCAGCTTTATCATCTTCGCCTACGGAGAGATGTTAGCTCTGGACGCTGGATATATCGAGTTCGCACAGCACCACAAGGTCAACAAAGCGCTTAACCACAACCTCATCTTGGTCGATGGGAAGGGGCCTCCTCTAATCGAATTGTTGGGTAACGTTATAGGAGCAGGGGTGGATGCGACTATCAGTAACTTCTTCAGCACGAACTTCCTAGACTACGCGGAAGTGAAGGCAAGGTACCAGAATACGAATTTCGTAAGGAGCGTGTTCTTTGCGGATAATAAGTACTTCGTGATAATAGACGATATTGATGCTGGGGCGGTGCATACGTACGAATGGCTTCTGCACGGCAACGGAGGCGGCACGAGTGGTGGGGAATTTGAATCCAGGGAGAAAGGCGTAAAATGGAGGATCAACGATGTGGAGCTTATAGCCTACATAGCAGCTCCTAACAATGCAAAGATGATCCTAGAGGAGGGAGGCACAGCGGGTGTTCACTCCTTCAGCTACAGGCAGGAGTTGACGCATACAGTCTTGAAGGCGAGGGCTTCGGGAGAAGATTTGAAATTTCTGAGCGTGCTCTATCCTAAAGCTGTAGATAGCGATGAGCCTGAGATCATCGCGCTGGCCGCAGAAGGAGGAAGAGGAGTAAAGGTGAATGAAGATGTGATAGCGTACAAAAATAGGGACTCGGCGGGTTTAAGCTTACATAGTTTAAGTGCAGACAACGATACCGTTCGGACAGATGGTGAAGCACTATTTGTTAAGTCGTCCCCGCGTCTGCAGCCCGCATTTGAACTGTTCGACAGAAACTCCTTCCCAGCGTGGCTCGGCTGGGGATCTGTAGGTAGATTCAGCGTTCTGGGCGGAAGATTCCTGAAAGTGGGATCTGACAGTCTATTTAGTTCATCGGAGAAGATAAGACTTGCGCTCGATGCGAATGAGCTGGAATCCTCATTAGAGGGATATTTTAGCGGTCAAAATCCCTTCAGTCTAAAGTTGTGGACAACGCTGGAACCAGATTCAGTCTATGTAAATGACGCGCCCCTGGACTTTTCCTTCTCTCCCAAAAGTGACATCCTGACCTTAAATCTTCAGGGACAGGGAACTCTAAAGATGGTCCTTATACCTGTCAGGAGTGATTTCAACAGAGACCGTGATGTCGGTCTCGGAGATTTTGTACTATTCCTCGATGTCTTCGGATCATCCGCCGGGACAACGAATTATAGTCCTATATTTGATTTAGACGAAGACGGTGAAGTCGGTTTGAGCGATTTTGTGATCTTTCTGGACGATTTTGGCAGCAGTGTATGAGTAACAGGTGAACGGAGATGAGAGAACATGTCCCTATCTGCTGGACAGACAAGAATGTCTGTTTTACTTGCGAGATTGTTTGGCTGCCCCCTATTGGTCGGGTATATCGCCTTCCGCAATAAGAGCCTCATCCCGGTATATCTTTTCATTGGTAGAGTTAAATTCATGTTTGACACTTATCTTCATGTCATAGATGGAATATATCGACCATTTTACCGGAACATAACAATGTGAATCCGACTTCCTCCGTTCCTCTCTAGTTTCTATTTGAAAAGACGTAAGAAGATGGCGGGCGTCCACAAATATTTTAAGGTCCTTGTTGTCTGCCGGAGGGGAGAAATAAAAAGGCCTCTGAGATGTCCCGATATTCTTAATGTTATAAGTCTTGACCTCGAGGTAGGTAGGTCTACCATAGTTATCTTCTAGATAGAGATCTGGGTAGCCACCGGGCTTCTTTTTGCCAGCCTTAGTCGAAGGTGTATCCACAAGCAAACCTAATTCTTTGAGGGAATCACGCACATAAGTCTCTATATCATTCCCCACTTCATTTGTCCTGCCACGGTATATACCGTCCCTATTGGCTCTAACTCCAGCCTTATATGCTGCCTTTTCCAAAAAGCTAAGGAGTTCTTCGTCTTGCTTATTACCACAAGGATCAAAGGGGATAACCTCACAGTCTGTAAGGGCTTTGATAGCTAGATAAAAGGGAATACCCTGAATCCTATCAAAGAATGTCTTAACTGTGTCTTCAAGATCCCTTATGAGTTTGTCCTTATGGTTTTCAGGCATAATCAGTTCTGCTTCCTGTAAATCTGGATAAATTCTTCCTGAATGACATTGTATAAGCCGAAAATGATCTTATCTGCTTCCTCAATGAGCTCGAATCCAGCCTTTTTACAGGACTCTTTAGCACACTTAGAAGTTTCCACTTCTTCACCTTGGTAGGTAACATTACCGATGACTACAACGCATCATTTACCAGGTTTTAAAACTCTATACATATGCTTGAAGCACTGATCCATGTCCATATTGTAAAGCCCAAAGCGTTCAACACCGTGGCCCCTTACCCCTATAAAGTTATCCTGTATAGTTTCTAAATTCTTACCCATAGCCTCAAGAGCGTGTGCATCGTTCTTAACATAGTTAAGGGCTATGGAATAAGGTGGAGAAGTAATAATACCATTGGAGTGTCGGCGCAGCCGTCCGCATCGAGGATTTCTACGACAGGTTCGGCACCACGATGAACAGCAAGCTGTCGGGACGGTACGCCTTCACCGATGCGTTCGCAGTGCGCGGCGGCGTCAGCAGCGGGTTCCGCGCTCCGACGCCCGGCCAGCAGAATGTGCTGAACGTGACAACCGAGTTCGATTACGAAATCGGAGACCTGATCAACAATGGCGCGATCCCGTCGACCTCCCGGTTGGCGGCGCTCCGGGGCGGCATGCCGCTGCAGCCTGAAAATTCGATCAACTACTCCGTCGGAACGGTGGTCGACAGCGGCACTTTCATGTTCACGGCGGACTACTTCCGCATCGACGTAGACAACCGGCTCACGCTTACGCGGAACTACAACCTCACACCCGACGAAAAAGCGACGCTGATTGCCGACGGGGTTGCGGAGGCCGGCAACCTGACGGCGTTCCGCTTCTTCGTGAATGACTTCACGACGCGGACACAGGGAATCGACATCGTCTCGACCTGGACCCCGCTGGCTATCGGCGGGCGGACGACGTTCAGCGGCGTCTACAACTTCACCGACACCGAGGTCACCGACCACACCCCGGAGCATATCGACGCGGACTGTATCGCCGCCCTGACGTTGGGACTGCCCCGGACGCGCTGGAACATCGGGGCCAACCACACCGAGGACCATTGGACCCTCATGGCGCGTCTACACTACTACCGTGCGTACTGGGATCGCGAGGACGCGCGCGCGCAACTGGGTAGCGCCATGTCGTACCTGTTTCCGCTTTACTCCGGCAAGCCGTTGGTCGACCTGGAGGTCGGCTTCCCGTTGAACAATGTCACGCTGTCGGTCGGCGCCCAGAACATCTTCAACACCTACCCTGACGAGAACCGCACCGCCGTCGATGGCGGCAACGTCAATCGGTACGGCCAGTTCGGGCCGTTCGGCTTCAACGGCGGCTACTACTACGTGCGCATCAACTACGGGTGGGGCTCCGCCGGCATGTAGCTAGCAGGACGCAAGATCGCCGGGGCATTCGGGCGAACCCGAACGCCCCGGGTTGCGGTCTCGAAGAACGCTCGGCTCTGCGTCAGATCAGTTGTTTTCCACGGGGAGCAGTCCACTTCGCGCGCCCGCGGCGAATGGGATGGTCACCAACAGGCCGGTCACCAGTGCCCAGGTGACCGGGGGACGATTCGTCAAGCCTCGACGCATTTCGTGACTCCAGATTGAGAGGCGGGATCTTCGTCACAGTCCGGCAGTATGGCAGCCGTTGAATCGGCCGGCGTACTTAGGCGGACAAGCGGACCGCTCGTCGCGGCAGACGGCAATCACTCCGTCGTGCGGCGCATCAAGCCGCTGCGCGGCTCCTTCACTCCGTTACGGCTCTTCGAGTGGCCCGCCGAGTAGTGTCTCAGTTTGAAATTTCAGGATGTTAACCCGTGTCTGGGCTGGCCCCACGGTGGGTGGCAGGGAGCCGTTGACGCGCCTGGCGTGCTGCGGCTATCCGGGGTCTTCCAGGTGGTGATGGGGGACCACCTCCCTAATTATTTGGCATAAATGCTAGGTTTTTGTGCTGTTTGTCTGTGTTATCTACAGTTCTGCCCCAATTTTTTGAGTTCGTCTGAGCCGAGTTCTGGGCTTTGGGGGGTGGGGGTGTTGCTACGTTGGTACTCGATGGTGAGCCAATGTTTCTTCCCTGGCGAGAAGGGCGCCAGCGGCGAGAGGAAGATGGCCGTCTTGACACGCGGCGACGTCAAACGGCGGTCGGTCAGCCCAGGTTCGTTCAGAATCAGGAGGGCGGTCCAACTGGTGGGAGGTCCTACACCGCCTCGAGTTGTTCGTACTCTGCTTCCGGAAGCTCAGGAGCCATTCCGGGTCCACACGACCCCAATCAGTCTGGGAATCCCCACCAGGAGGAGATACGGGATCAGGCCATAGAGCAGGACCCCCGGAGGGCCAAATAGCCCCCCCACGAGGCTCCCGGCGACCGCAACGGGGGTGGCCAGGAACGTCGCGCCCAGCAGCAGCGTGCGGAACCGACCGGTCGTGCCGCGGAGAAGGCGTTCCACCACCCAGCCAATGACCCAGCCCGTGACGAAGAACAGACCCAGCCCGATCCACATCAGCGGATTCACCAACTGCAGCTGGGCCGTGCTGTCTCCAAAGCGGTAGAGCGCGAGGAGGGTTTGCAGGGCCACCATGCCCGCCCCGCATCGCACTGGGATCCCCCAGGCGCACCATGTCACCATGGGATCACCAGCCAGACACGGGCTCGCAATCGCCGAAACCGCCAAGCGTGTGTCGTTGACATCTGGGTTCTGGATGGTGCTGGCTCTTGCACGACGTGCGAACCTCCGGTGAGTACGTTCCAGCCGGGATTTCCATTTTGGCCGTCCAGGTCGGCACTGGTATACACCAAACGCCCTTCCGGACCTAGGTGCCTCTGAGCCGTAGCCTTCAGGCGGCGCAACGGCGGCCGGGTGGGCTGGGGCCACGAGTGGTGCCCGATTCCCAGCCGGCTGCCCGGACCCTGTCCGAGTGGTCGCGCATCGAAGCCGTGCCGGTCGGCACCCTCACGCTGACCCTGGATGATTCGAGCACACGCCCCCTGGCAAGAGATCGGCCGTGCATATTTGTGTTTATTCATCGTTCGAGGGGTGATTATCTACTTGACTAACTTTCACCGAGGGACGTAATATATGAGCGGATTAGGTGAGTTGGAGCTTGGCTTTCAGGTACTCCATGCCCCGGTCGCCCTTGATGCGGTTACAGGACCCACAGAGCAACTGGAGATTCTCCAAGTGATCGGTGCCGCCCTTTGCTCGGGAGATGATGTGATCGACTTCCAGGTGTCGCGCCTCGAAGTGGGTATCGCACCCGGCGCAGTTTCCTCCCTGGCTGCCGTAGAGTGTCTGTCTGTGCGTTCGAGGGACCGCGAGTGCGCCGATGTCCGTCCGGCGCAGAACGTCTTTTCTGTGGACGATCTCGCGCCACAGGCCCTGCCTGTCTTCGATACGGGATACGACCAACTCCGCAGCCCTGCTCGAGACGTCAATTCCGGTCCAATTTCTACCAAGGTCCTCGGCGGCCACGCATGTTGTGGCGCATCCACAGAACGGGTCCAGCACCATATCACCCTCGTTCGAGCTGGCGCGGATGATCCGCTTCAAGAGAGCTATGGGTTTCTGCGTTGGATAGCCGGTTTTCTCCGTCGAGAAACTCTTGATCATGATCGAATCGAGCACATCTTCGGAATGACAATTCCACGTATCCTCAATAGGGATTCCCTTGCCGGTCGGCTTCTTCCCGTCGCGGCGTACATAGTCTTTCCGGTAAGGGATGTACTCTTTATTGAACCCTCCTATTGCTTTGTCGCTTTTCAGGTAGTAGAAGATCGTTTCATGGTTGCGAATCCATCCGAGTTTCTGAGTCTTGAACCCAGAGATCCACCCTATCCGCCAAACAATTTCATTGCGGAAGTTCTGGTGCCCGAAGACCGCATCCATGACGAGCTTAAGGTAATGGCTCATTGTGGGATCGCAGTGCAGATAGATCGAACCCGTAGGCTTGAGGAGCCGCTGTATCTCCAAGAGGCGTGCAGCCATGTAAACGAGATAGGACTTGTCGCTTGGGGTCACGGCAGCGAGCAGGACTCGGTACAACACCGGGTGCTTGGCTTCAATCAGGTTGGATCCACTCGACATCTACATCGGAGAGGGTCCACGTGTCCTTGAACGCCGCTCCGGCGGCCTTGGAGCCTATGGGAGCGGAATAGTCCGCTTTCGAGTTGAATGGAGGATCGAGGTAGATCAGGTCCACGGACTCGGAATTCATGCCCCGCATGACATAGAGGCAGTCGCCGGTCCAGATCGTCTTGGGCTCCCAGTTGATCACCTAGGCGACCAGCTGGGAGTATTTGAGCTTGCCCGGTGTCCATGATGCGACGGAGGGGGTATCGCGGAAGATGTGCGGGTTGTCACGGTTGTTGTACCGCCACTCAAGCTCTTCCAGGTAGCGGTCCATATGCTTGACGCTCATCTTGTGGAACGTGCCGACGATGGAGCGCTTGAACAGGCTCCACACGCCCTCGATGCTGTTGGTGTGGACGTCGCCGATCACCCATTCCTCGGCGGAGTGATTCACGGTCTCATGGCGTGTGTCATCGTCACTGATCCCGATATAACTCTTGAGATCGTCGGTGTAGATTGCTTCCGCCTCGTCCTTCACGGTGCGCCGTACGAACTCATGGAGCGTGTCACGCCTCACGTTGGGGATGCGCTCGACGCGGACGCGGCCTCCGCGCTCGATGGCTCCGGCCACCCAGTACTTGTGTCGCGCCAGTTCTCACCCTTGCTCTTACCGCCGACCATCGTCTCGTCCACTTCTACGACTCCGACCAACGTAGGGCCAGAGAACGGATTGTTGCTCATTGCCTCTCGGATCCGGTGGCAGAGGAACCAAGCCGTTTTGTACGCGACCCCCAAGGTGCGCTTAAGCTGATTGGCGCTCATGCCCTTCTTGGACTCGCACATGAGGTAGATGGCCAGGAACCACTTGCGGAGCGGCAGGTGCGATCCGTGCATAATGGTGCCGGTTGTCACGCTGAACCGATAGTCGCAGCCCCGGCAGCCCCACAGGTTGTATTCCCCGAGGTCGTGAATGTCCGTGTCACCGCACCGGATGCAGCAGACGCCTTCGGGCCAGCGCAGCGATTCCAGCAGGTTCCGGCAGGCTTCATCGTTGTTGTAGCGGTCGATCAACTTAATGAGGTTCATAGCCATGACTCAGATTTCCAGGAAAAAGCGCAAGCTGCCTAAGAACGTGACGGAACTTCCCGACCACGAGCTTATGGAGTGGTTGTTCGGCAAGCGCGTTATGAAGGAGATGGACGCGATTGTAGCCGAGCGGTCAGAGCCGGAAGTTGTAGCGTCCCAATACGATACGATGTCCATAGACTAAATATAAGGACTTGGGCACCGTTAGTCAAGTAGATAATCACCCCTGCTTCCAGTGAGATCAGATCCAATCCCAGAGTGAAACAAGCCACTCAAGCTCTCGCAACCATCTCGAAACCCGCACGAGATTCCGCATCCAGCCACACTACATCCCCTCTTATTCTTTGTCAAGTGCATAATTACCCATCATTCTCCTCTGCCTTCGCTGGTATTTTCGCTTCAAACTGAGTTATCGAGATCTGGCCGCGATTTTAGGCGAGCGGGGTTTATCGATTTCGCACTCCACGATTTTGCGTTGGGTGGTTCGCTATGCGGACACGTGTGAAAAGCGCTGGTACTGATTCGAGCACCCGGTGGGTGGGAGCTGGCGGGTGGATGAAACGTTTACCAAGGTGCGGGGCCAGTTGATGTATCTGTACCGCGCAGTGGATGGACGTCGGCGACGTGGGATCGAGCCATTCATCGAACTGCGGTCCGTGGCTTTTCTCTTCAGATGTTCTGCGTGCAGTCGCAGACTGGCCAATTTGAACAACCCAGGAACGGTCCGTGCTTTCCGCTTTTCGCTTGGAGCCATCCGTTGTCGCATTTCGGACATCCCTGGACGGACCGGCCACAGTCGGGGCAATGGAAACTACCGTTGGCCTTGGCCAGCAGTCCCGTGCCGCAGTGGGGACAGGCGGACTGTGTGTACTCGCAGTACGGATAGTGCGAGCAGCCGTAGAACGTGCCCCGGTCCCGAGCCTTTTCTCTACGCTCAAGGCGTCCGTGTATGCATTCGGGGCAGGGGACTTCCCTTCCCGGCAGCCGACCGAAAACGGTGACACCATAGCCGTCCTTTATTAACTCCATGACGAATGAGGAAGGCCACCTGCCGTCCGCCAAGGGAAAGACGCGACGCTTGGCGCGGGTGATGGCGACATAGAGCAGGCGCCGCTCTTCCGCGTTCGGATGCCCTTCGGGCGCCGCGAGGACGAGATCAAGCAGCGGGTCATCGGCGATCTCGGCGGGGAAGCCATATTTTCCGGAGCACAGGCCGAGCACTACAGCGTAATCGGCTTCGAGCCCTTTTGAACCGTGCACGGTCATGTACGAGAGCCGTAGATTGGGATGTTCCCTCTCCAGCTCGACCATGTTCTCCGGCTTCAAGTGGTTGTACCGGCCCAGCAGCAAGACAGTGGACGTTCCGTCGTTCGTAGCCGCGTCAGCGCCGATTGCTTTCAGTGCCTCCCTCAAAAGACCGGGGTATTCCTCTCCGGGAAGGCCAACATGCACACAAGGCCCATCCGTCTGGTGTATGGAGGAGACATTCTTGCGAATCTGCGTGGGGTTGCTGAGGACGAATTTAGTTGAAACGGCGGCGATGCTGTCGGCACACCGGAATGTCGTCTCCAGGTTGATGTGCTCGCTCTCGCCGAAGCGCTCCCGGAACTCTCGCATGATCGCGATGTCCGAGCCGGTAAATCGGTAGATTGCCTGCCAATCGTCACCGACGGCGAACAGTTGGGCGGTCTTGGACGTGTCCAGCAACGCCTTCAGCAGTCGTGCTCTCCCTGGCGAGATGTCCTGAAACTCGTCGACTAGGATGTATCCGAACGGGGAGCTGTAGCGTCCGCTCTCCACGTGTTCCGTAGCTTTGCTAATCATGTCGTGAAAGTCGATCCGCCCCAGTCGGGTGAGTGCTTCCTGGTAGCGCTCGAAGATCGGCTGGAATACGGTAACGAACGCCTCCGCTCGCGGGCGGTTGGGAGCTTTCGCGGCCCGTCGGGCTACGTCATGGACGGAGAGCTGAGCCCCTTTGTAGTGCTGAAGGAAGGTCGCAACCAAACGGGTGAACGAATCCCTTTGACCTTGCTGTTGTAGGAGGGCAAGGATGTCCTCACGCGATAGCGGAGATAGCGTCACGTCATGGTCAGCCAATTTCGTGGCCAAGTTCTCGGTCAACTTGTCGACGGCCTTTTCGTGGCTGAAGGTTTCAATAAGGACGGTGCCATGTTCAGCATGGAGCCGCCGCTTCCAGTCCATCGACTTGAGATACTTCTCGCGGTCTATGAATGGAGGCGTATTGCCCGAAGCAGAGAGTGCGAAATGTTCGATGTAAATCCCGGCGTCTAGCAGGTAGAAGTCGGGCTCGTATTGCCGTTTCTCGGGCGTGGCCGTTTCGTGCTCGTAGAAGCGTTCGTATTCGTAGCGCACACCGGCCAGGTAGAGAAAGTTGGCGATTTCGCATTCCTCGAAGCTCTTGAGCTTCTCGCCTTTTAACGAGCGGATCTCGTTTTTCTGCATGTAGTCCCAGTACTCGCCTTGGGTTCGAAAGTCGTGCTCTCTTTGGTAAGGAGCAAAGTACTCCTGGAAGTACGTCTGCATCACCTTGGAGAATTGCGGGTCGACGATCAGGTCGTCGATGATGCGCTTTAGGAGGTCGATCAGGGCCTTGTGGTCCTCGGCTACCTTGGCTAGTGCCGGGCGCTTGCCCTCCGCTTCGCCGATGATGGACATACCCAAGCTGTGAAAAGTTCGAACGGTGAGATGGCTCCCCGTCTCATCGCCAAGGCGGCTGCGGACCCTCTTCTCCATCTCCCTCTGGGCGTCTTTCGCGAATGCCAGCAGCAGCAGTTCTGGCGGACGTCGATAACGTTTGCGGATCAGCCAGCCAGCCTTGGCCACGATCACGGAGGTTTTTCCGCTGCCTGCGGCGGCGACGACCAGGTTGCGGTCCTCGTCGATGACCACCGCTCTTCGTTGCTCTTCGGTGAGCGGTCTTACCTCGATCCTGTCGAAGAAATCCCTTGATCGGACCAGCTCGTTGACCACAAAGGTGTCGTTGGCTTGCGCCCGCCACACTGTGGAGTCTCTCAAGAAGTTCTGTATGGTCTTCAACATTCGGATTTCTGAGGTGCCAGCCAGCTTGTCGGGCCATCGAGAGGGGAACGGGGCTATCCCGTCCTTAGCGTCACGTTCGAGGTCGGAAAAGACGCTGCGGGTCATGTACCTGGGTGGGTCCGCAAGCCGAGCCAAGCGATTGTCGACGGAACGGAGTGTCCCGACGTGTGTAGCCAGCGTTCTTCGCCACCAGCCGACCCTTGCTCTTTCCAGTGCGTCGGCGAACGCCTGTGTGTCGAGCCGCGACAGCCCCGATACCGCGACTTCCCCGGAGGCGACACGGATTCGCATGCCGCTCCAGAACCACCCGGTAGCTATCTCGGACGTCTCGATCTCCCGAAAGGGGATTTTCACCGATCCGAACGTGCGCGTCAGGGTCAAGTTGTCTGCACTCACCGTGGCGGCCTTGGCGTCTCTTGGATGAAGGAATGCGAACATGAACGATGCCAACCCGGCCCGTTCGACATGCAGCGGGCTCCCAGAAGTCAAATTGCGTAAGCGCGGTTGGGGTACGGACCGTTTTTCCTTCATTCGAAATTCCTCAAATCAAATCCCTCCAAGCCGCGTTCTCGAATGGTCCAGAATGAGTCAACCCACAGTCTTACAATGATTTCCAACGTGCTCCTCGGCCGCGACCCGTCGATTTGGTAATTATGCACTTGACAAAGCTAAGACATCTGTTATAGACTTGTAGGCATGGAAACATCGGTATCATCCTTCGAGTCGCCGGTGAGCTTGTCAAGTTCTCCATCACCTTGTCCCCGAATAGGGTTCGCATCAGGTGCCGGTCGCCTCGGGAGAGCGCATCATCCGGCAGTTTGCGTTTACGCCGCTTCTTTGGAGAGGAGTTCTGAACCATGATGAACCTCATTGCTTTAATGGAAAAGTTTAAGGACGATGAAGATTGCCGAGAGGCCCTGGAAAAACTTCGCTGGCCTAACGGAGTGGCCTGCACCCGCTGCGGAGACATGGAAGTGCTCGAACTTCCCAAACAAAAGCGATGGGAGTGCAGGGGATGCGGATACCAATTCTCCGTGACCTCTGGCACCATCATGCACGATTCCCACCTGCCCCTCCGCAAGTGGTTCATCGCCATCTACCTCATGTGCGTCTCTAAGAAAGGCATCTCTGCCATCGCATCAGAGAGGCCATGGGCAACGATCCCTTTGAAGGGCCGACTCTGTTTGGCATCGTCGAAGTGGACGAAACCCTGGTCGGTGGAAAAAAACGAAACATCGGATCGGGAAGCAGAGAAGGTAAGACGTCGGTGGCCGGGGCCATACAGCGTGGAGGCCAGGTCAGAATTGAGCGCGTACCAAACATCCGAAAGGAAACCTTCCACAGCTTCATCAAGCGGAACATCAAGGACGAAGCCGAGGCCATCTACACCGATGACCTCAAGTCCTACCTGGGCATCGGAGACGCTGATACTCGACATGAGACTGTCATCACTCCGAGGAGGAGTGGGTTGTCGGTGACGTTCACACCAACTCTATCGAAGGGGTCTGGAGCCTGTTCAAGCGCTCCATTATCGAAACCTTCCACAAGATGAGCGCGAAGCACCTGGATCGTTACCTGGAAGAACTGGAGTGGAGACACAATAACCGTAACAACCCCAACATCTTCATTGATGCCCTTCGCAGGGTCATGACAACTGAAAATCTCACCTATCGGAAGCTGGTGGCTTAGTATCAGGGGAGGGATCTTTTCCCTCTTGATCTCCTTCATGATGGGGCTCCTCTAGTCCTCACTTCCCCTGCTCTCCTCAACCATGCCTTAACACACTGCCACTTGTCCCCGGAGTAACGGAAGTCCAGTGAGGGGTCGGCCTTCTCCGTCAAATAACTAAACAAGACAAGTGCATCTAAATCGGTTGGATTGTTGATTCCTTCCTCTGTCACCCAGCGATCCCACTTGGCTAGTATGAGGCGTTCGGCCTTGGCTTGTTTCATTTTAGCTTGCTCATCATTGGCTACTCATAGTCAGGAACCAGTTTTACGGTGGAAACGCACCTTGTCTTTCCATTCAGGGGCCAAAGAATGCTGTGACAAAATCCATCCGTTCCTCGCTGTCTTCTGAGGGAGATTGTCTCCGGCCCAGATGGTCTGATTTAGCCCAATTAGGGTTGCTCATCATCGGTATCGGTTTCAGGCCAGATCTGGTGCAGGTCTTCGCTTCGGACACGAAGTCCCCAGAACATCTTTGAAGGTGGAGTCCGGGTTTCCGATGGAGAAAGGACGAAGGACACACCTTGTAAGGCGCTCGGATTTTTTGGAACATTGATTTCCCTTGGAATTAGTCTCTGGCACTGAGGCGGCGAAACGATCTGTATGTCTCCTCCTCTACCAAGCCTGCCAACCACAGGTAGATCCCCGCTGCACATCTTCTTATGTAGCAGATCGAAAAAGTACCGACCCGAAACACCTGAAGATCTGAAACTGTGATTCACGTTCTCCCAAAAAAGTCGGAGTGCTTCTTTGATAGGCATGTCGTAATTCTCAATCCTGGCTGCTTTCCTAAGCTCCCTTCTGTCTACCAGCAACATGGTCAACCCAAAAATAGTTACCGCACCACCCAGCAAACCCGGCCAGTGAGTTATCGTGAAGGTGAAAGCATCGGTGAAGTATTGCCATATAATCCCTATACCTCCAACAAATAACTCCTGCTTCCAGTGAGATCGGATCCAATCCCAGAGTGAAACAAGCCACTCAAGCTCTCGCAACCATCTCGAAACCCGCACGAGATTCCGCATCCGGCCACACTACATCCCCTCTTATTCTTTGTCAAGTGCATAATTACCCAAAGATCTCTATACGTCTCTTACTTCTCCCGCATCTTCCAGAGGCCTGTAGGTTTCGGGTTGGTCCACCTTCAGAGCATCAATGACAAACTGCGTCCACGTGCCGTGAGTCCAAAAGTCTCCGGCCTCCAGAAGATATTGAACCGCTTTTTCCTGGTCCCCTTCCTTATAATATTTTAGAGCCTCCTTAAACTCTTCCCCCGCCTTTTCCAATAGTTTTTTCGCCTCTGGTCTTGGGAACGTCCCCTTCCGTAAAGACTCCTCAATTATAGAACCCTCCCACTCGAACTTTCCGTCCGTCAGGTTCTCGAAATAATACTCGTAAACCTTCCAGGGCTTGTCCTTGTAGTGCTCATATACTCCCTGTTCGGTGAATTTCTTCCTGCCCTCTTTTTCATCTAAGACAGCAGCTTCGGCTACTTTTCGCCCCAGGTCCCTTGACCTTTCCACCATCTTAGCCATCTGAGCCGTATGAGCGGGAATTCCGCCTATGTATTTCAGCTTCATAGTGAAAGCCCACTTGCAGATCTCTTGGGTCGCCATAAGCTGAAAGCCCTGATTTGTGGCACACGAGATCGATCCGAATGGAATCCCATTGATGTCATCCGACCAGTGGAAGGGATAGAGCCGCTCAAAGTAAGTGTGAGCCATAGCTGACGGGCTCCAAAACTGCACCGGATCTGCCAAGATAACACCGTTTGCATTCTTCGTCTTAACGAAGATTTCACCTTCTCCTTGCTGTCCGAAGTCATCCCTTAAACAGCAACCTTTCCCGTCATTTTTGAGGCACCAGAAACTGCTTAAGCAGGGACCGAACTTATAGTTGGCCAGATGGAGCATCTCCACTTCGGCGCCCTCGACTTCTGATGCCGCCTGAATCGCTTCTTTCAGAAGCGTCCCTGTGTTGCCTCTCCTTCTTCGTGTGCACAAAACCCCTAACACTTTTGCCATAAGTTCCCCCTGGTTGTACGTTACCCTCCTCTGGTATGCATTTCGCGGTGAGAGTCTTGTTTGAGCTCTTCTGCCGGGTAGAGGATGCCCCTCTGGGAAAGTCCCCTTCTTTCTTCTGCCCCACGGTCGCTTCTCCCGTTCCATCTACGTAAAATTATAGACTCGATCTCTTCTTTTGAAACACCGTCGCGCAGAGATTGCTTCAGATCGGTTCCGTCGCCTGCGTATAGACACAAATACCACATACCATCTGCCGTGATCCTGCTCCTGTCGCAGGATCTGCAGAACGGAGTTGTTGTTGAAGCGATGATACCAAAGACGGTTCCGTCCAACAGAATGTACCGATCAGCAGGCGCTGAACCGTTTTGGGCCAAGGGCTCGATCGGCCCGTAATGTCTTTCCAGTGTTTCGAGAATTTCCCTCCGGGAGAAGACTTTGTTTATCGTCCACCTGGTCGCTCCACCGACGTCCATGTACTCGATGAAGCGGACCTCAGCAGAAACCTGTTTTCCGTATGTAATCAGATCCGTAATTTCATCGTCGTTGTACCCGCGAATGACTACTGTGTTGATCTTAGATCCTTTGAAGCCTGCCTGCAAAGCCGCTTCGATTCCCGCAAGCACTTTTTCGTGGCTACCGCTTCGGGTCAACGCCTTGAAACGATCAGGTCTAAGAGTATCCAAGCTAATCGTAATGCGTTCGAGTCCGGCATCGTAGAGCGACTGCGCGTGTTCTGTCATTAAAGACCCGTTCGTTGTCATAGACAGATCCTTGATGCGAGCGTTTCTTGCAAGCATCCTGACCAAGTCCTCAAGACCTTTGCGCAAGAGCGGCTCTCCACCGGTCAGCCGCACTTTTTCTACGCCAATCCCGCTGAAGACATCTACAAGTTCGCTGATCTCTTGGAAGGTGAGGATGTCATCATAGTTAATCCACGTGTACTCATCCTCAGGCATACAGTATTGACAGCGCAGGTTGCATCTGTCTGTAACTGATACGCGAAGGCTTTTAAGTGGCCTGCCAAATTCGTCTGTTATCTTATCCAAAGTTCTAAACATTCATTCTAAAAGTGACGTCTTAAGGATATAACTGCTCTCCTGTTTCCTCATCGTAAAGGAAGACAGCATCCACAGGGCAGGACTCGGCGGCCTCCCACAAAGTTTCATCATCAGCGCCGTGCTCATCAACAACAATCGCTATCTCCTCACCATCAAAATCAAAGACCTCAGGGGCTACATCTATGCATGTTCCCGCACCGATGCAAAGATCCCTTTTGACCCCTACTTTCATCCTGACCTCCGTCAATTCGTTGTAAACACCTAAACTATAACCTGAACAGTATCAGTTAGCTCTTCCCTTTCCTTGAGCACAGGACACTCCATACATCCCTCTTTTCGATTTTTGTATTGCAGGGCAGGCACTCCTTTATGATCTCGTCAATATCCATAATATCATGTCTTATATTCACATACTGTTCGATTTTGGAGTCGAGGTGACGTATCTGAAGCTCTAAGATTTCCAATACCTTTACGGCTAAATCGCCTCCCCATGTCACTCCGCTTTTTCAGGGTGAGTATTTCCCTTATACTCTCCAGCTCAAAGTCTGAAGCTTTCAAATTCTTTATGATTTTCAGCTTCTTCAACTGATCCATCCAATAGAGACGGAATCCTCCCTCGCTGCGCTCTACCGGGTCTATCATGCCCAACTCTTCATAGTAGCGCAATGTCCGAGTGGTGACGCCAGCCTACTTTGCCAGATCACCTATCTTTATCAAGGTCCTATTTGTCATAAATAAAAACCATGCCGAAAAAGAAAAGCGCTTAACAGTAATGTAGACTTTGTTTAATTATAACTAACTTTTACGTAAAAGTCAATGTTCGTTTTTTGAGAGCAGAAGAGTAAAGACACATGGTATCCACCCTCATGGGATAATTTTGCCTATATTTAGAAGCCTTGTGAAATAGTTATGTCCCAGGCAGCGTCTGAAGCGCCGATTATGGGTCAAAGAGTAGCATATCGTATCGTTTTGCTGTGGAATAAGCAAAATAGTCTTATCAGAGTTCTGGTCAGCAAGGAACAGGAGCTGTTTGAAGAACAGGATGCACTGTCTTTGACAGGCAGGGCACACATAGACGCTTTCCCCCTTCTTATGAAAGATACAAGCCTCTTGAGATTCTGTACTGTTGCAACAAGATTCAACTGTTCATTCAGTGAGGCTGGTCCTCTATAACGGGCTCGTCCCATACCGTGTTGTTGCCTGGCTTCAGCAAAGATATGTTCACTGCGTTTACGGAGTCTCCGGGAGAGTTTGTAGTCAGCTGTTAATGAGATAGACCGTGCATGATTTCTGGCTTTCGCCTCTCGCACTTTTCTATCCCGTTCGGCCTGAATATGTGCTGAATTTGTCTTGTTTTTCCATGTAGGAATCGGTTCAATCTTCTCATCGGCTCGCAGAGGAATATGGGGTATGATTCCCCGGTCAAGTACATCAGCGATAAAATTACCAGAACCGTAACCGGTATCGGCACTAAGTGTCTGAATGTCTTTGGGCATGGTGTATGTTTCAAGGTCATCTACCATCTTAAGGGCACTTTCGGGCTCTGCTGTCCCTGTCGCCTGCGTGCCCTGAGTCTCAAGGATTACTCTGCTTTTTGTGTCGATCAGATCATGGCCCATAAACGAGAGAAAAGCCCCTTTGCCCTTCGATTTGCTGTATAAGCGCGCGTCGGGGTCTGTAGTCGAACGGTGTGTTTGGTTCGTCCACTTTTCACCATGAAAGTCTTTATCCTGAGGATGCCCGGACCTACCCTTTGTCTTATCACCTTCAAAACCGATTCCCTTGAGATAATCATCAAGAGAAACAGGGGGTTCTATCGGCTCAATACTTTTCACTGAAGCATCAGCTTGTATCTGAGTGCCGTCGACACTAAGGTGTTTACCGCTCACAAGACCGACATCTATGCAACACTGGACTACCTGACGCATTATCCGTTCAAACAACCCACTGGATGCCCACTTGTGATTGCGAAGCTTGTTGATCGTGCTCCTATCCGGAACCGCATCATCAAATGTCTGATGACAAAACAACCGATATGCCGCATGCATCCCCACTTCCTGACAGAGCCGATTCTCACTCAAATTATACAGATAGCCAATAAGGATCATTCGAACAACTAATTCAGGATCAATACCGGGTCTGCCATTGTCAGGGCAATAACAATCTGATACAACGTCTCGTACAAATGAAAAATCAACTGCCTCATCAATCTGACGAAGGATATGATCCTCGGGAACTAAATCCTCCATCTGAAAATAGTGAAACATCGGATTTGTCTGTTCCTGCTTTTGTGGGGTCATTGTTTCCTCCATGTATAATATTATCAATAACATAATATAATACATCGGAACTGCTTTATCAATGCTTGTTCTATACTACTTTCTGAATCTAAGGGTTTTTCACAAGGCTTTTAGGTTAGGATCGAAAAAAGGAGGGTAGATACACATGGAGAATGCAATTACTTATAGCGATGTTCTTGCTCTTAATCCTAATCCTGTTGATCTGCGTATCAAGATGGTTCAGGCTGCTCAACAATACGGTCATACCGCTCCCCTTGACAGAGCGAAAATATTTCGCAAATTGGGGTTTGAGAAGGGAGGTCAAATTGTCAAGCCCCGAAGTGAAAGATGGTAAGCGCTGGACGGCGACCCGTAAGGTAGAGGTGGTGTTGGCTGTTTTGAAAGGAGCGAATGTATCAGAGGTGTGTCGGAAGAATGGAATTAGCCAGTCACAGGCGTATGCCTGGCGTGATAGTTTCCTGGAAGGAGGGCAGGAGAGTCTGAAGTCTCGGCGTGGTCGCAAGGATCCGAAGGAGTGGGAGGTCAGCCGGTTGGAGCGTAAGGTAGGGCACTTAACCCTCCAGTTGGAGATACTCGAGGAGGTAGCCCGTCTAAAAAAAACGAAGCGGTTGCCTTGAGTGGGCGGTTTTTGGGTCGAGGCTATTCCCGTAAGGTGGTAGCTTTGGCTTTGGGTTTGCATCGTTCGACTCTGTATAGGCTTAGGGATAGAGGTGTCAGTTCTTCTGTCGAAGAGTCTATGATTGATGAACAGCTTGCTTTTCGTGTTCGAGGGATACTCGACCAAGAAGAGGCATTTGGTCACAGGCGGGTTTGGGCGCATCTTCGTTTCAAGGAAGGGGCATATGTCAACATCAAGAAGGTTCATAGGATAATGAAGCTTAAGGGGTGGCAGTGTAAGCTGTGGAAGGAGAATCCCCGATAAGAATCCAATCGGGGACCCGGGAGAAAGGGGCCACAGGTTGCCCGGAAGCGTTCTGTGATGGATCGTCCTGACAGTCTCTGGTCGGCGGCTGACTTGACCAAGATCTATTGTGGGGAAGACGGTTGGTGTCCTCTTATTGCGGTGGTGGACAACGGGAGTCGGGAGGTTCCTGGGTATTGTTTTAGTCGAAAAGGGAGGGCACTGGAGGCCACAGATGCCCTGGATCGGGCCGTGATCTCTCGATACACCTGCAAAGAGGCTGTCCCCCAGGGTCTCACTTTGCGCTCTGACAATGGTTCCTTCTTTTTGGCGAGTACCGAATATTGGGGAATTCGTCAGGAGTACATACCAAGTGGTAAGCCCGAGTGGAACGGTGTTGTAGAGCGTTTTTTCAGGACCCTCAAGCAAGAGTGTGTTTGGCTTCACAAGTTTGAATCCTTTGAATAGGCTGAGAAGATCATATCTCAGTGGATCGATAATTACAACAAGACCAGGCTTCATTCATCCCTGGGATATAAGACCCCGGAAGAGTGGAGAAAACAATTTTATCTACTACCCCAGGTTGCTTAATTGATGTCGCTTTCCAGGGGGGCAGTACACGGTGTCTCGTATGCTGCAAGGGCTTTTAATACAACACGCAAGAGCATAAGAAAATGGCTGAAACGTTATCTTGAAGACCGATCCTTGAAGAGTCTAGAAAATCATACGAAATCACCGATAAACCCTCACTGTTTGTTACCGGAGGAGATCAGAAAGCTCATCGTAAAGTTCCGACAGACCCATCCTTCTTTGGGATATCCGTATCTATTGGGCTTTCTGCAAAAACAAAATGTTCCAACTGACCAAATCCCCTCCAAGCCGACTGCCTATGCTATCTGGAAAAAACACAATCTCATAAAGAAACGCAGGCGAAAATGGAGGAGAAAGAAACTTGTCTGCCAGTGGAAAAAGAAACTACGCCCCTTTGAATATATCCAGATCGATGTCAAACATCTGTGCGATATCCCCAACTACCTGAAACAACATTACAAGACAGGTGCCCAACTCCCTATGTTTGAGTATACTGCCAGAGATATCAAGACAGGCGGTCTCTTCGTAAGCCTGGCAGACGAACAGAGCCTGATCAACTCCTGCATCTTCGCCGAAGCATTACTCCAACACCTGGAAGACCACAAGGTCTATCCACGAAAGATCCAGACCGACAACGGAACAGAATTCGTCAATACAAAAGATGCCCTCAAAAAGACCCTCTTTAGCGACCTCATCCAACAAAGCGGCATAGCACATAAACGCATCCCACCAGGGGCTACCACATACCAATCCGATGTAGAACGCGCCCACGGCCTAATCGAATATGAATTCTACGACACCCTCAAGATTACCAACCGTGCCAACCTCTGCCGGAAACTCCAAACCTATCAATGGTTGTTCAATACCCAAAGACATAATAGCTATAAAGACTTCAAAACCCCCTTACAAATAACCACCCAACACCAACCCACAGAAAACCTCAATCCTCAACTTTTTGACTTCCCTGTCTTGATTCTCGACTCTCTTCTCTCTATCTTTATCAAAGGTGGATACCATGTGCCTTTACCCGACACGTTTTTTGAGAGCAAAGAGAGCAATTTACGTATAGGGTAAAAAAGGTTGGGCAAGATTGTAAAGACCCAAATAGAACAGCTAACCGGAATAATTCACAAAAAAAGGCTGTGTATTAATTAAGGGATTGTATTATATTATAGTTATGACGTTTAACCGCCTTCGGTGTCATTGCGAGCCGGAGGCGAAGCAATCTCGATGCTGTGGTAGATGTAATACTCTCGGGCTCTCATAGGAGACCACTATAAAACCTTGAGATTGCTTCCCCGATAGACTCAATCGGGGACCGCTTTGCTCCTCGCGATGACTCCACCAAGTTTATGAACTAATCGGGCTAAGAATGTCTGTGCTACGAAACACATATAAAAAGGGAGGTCAGACATTCCTGTCTGACCATTGCCTCCTAAGTATGGTGCACCTGTCTAGTGACTGCCAGATTGCTTCGCCCACTTCGTGGCTGGCTGCCACCCCCGCAAAGCGGCCACGCCGCCTCGCAATGACGCATTAGGGTGAAGGCGGTGCTCCGCTTACTATCCACTTATTCAGTTTACGCTTATTTCAAGAGCGATTTTGCTATCTTTAGAACCTTATCCAGCACTTGTGATGGATTTTTCCCCAGTATCCTGACCATCGGCTCTTTTCCCCAGCCGCCTTGGTCGTAAATCGCGTCCAGGACCTTTCCGCTTTGTTCTATAGCCCTTTCCACACCCCAAGCCAATGATGAACCCTCTAAATCTTTGATATCCTCTGGCTCTTCCCTACGATCGAAGCTCCCGATCTCAAATCCCAGGTCCGCACAGCGCTCTACTATCTCCGGTGAATATCTGATGTTCATAGCTGATCTCACAGAAGGATCGTATCTCATCGCCGTCAGGATAATCCTTGAGATATGGTGTGAGATTCCGAACTGGGGGTCAAAGACATAAGAGATCAGATCTTTGTGTCTGATCAACCTCCCCGGAAAGGACGCTACATCCTCCGGGCCTTCGGCAAAAGGCAGGGCCCCTCCTAAATTAGATTGCACCTCCGGCATCAGATGCGCTGCGTTACCTTCTTTGAGCCTTTGGGCTGCTTCCTTCAGATCCTGGACTACACTATACCTTTCCATTTCTCTTCCCAAAGGGGCGTAGTGATTGGTGGGGCCGCGTCCTTTTCCTATATCCAGTGAAAATCTGATAGCCGAAGTTACAAACTTTTTGGCCTTGTTGATAGCTTCCTTCAGAGGAATATCCTGCGCCAGGAACGTCGCTATGGCCGCCGAATAAGTGCATCCTGTGCCGTGCGTGTTCTTAGTATCTATTCTTTCTGACTCAAATCTATAGAGCCCATCTCCATCGAACAGGATGTCCACTGCCGGGCCATGTAAATGCCCTCCCTTTATCAGGATATTTCTGGCTCCCCTGTTGTATATCCTCTTAGCCGCTTCCTCCATATCTTTCGTATCTTTAATATGGATGCCGGAGAGCACGCAAGCTTCAGGTATGTTGGGTGTGACAAGGAAAGATCGGGGTATCAGCTCATCTGAGAGTGCCTTTTCTGCTCCCTCGGTTAAGAGACTGCTGTTGTCCTTTGCCACCATCACAGGGTCCACGACCACGTTCGGGATTTGATGCTCTTTGATCTTTTGTGATACAAGCTTAATGACATCCCGATTAGCCATCATCCCGGTCTTTGCCGCGTCAGTCCCTATGTCCAGAACCACGGAATCTATCTGCTGTGCCACAAAATCTGGGGAAACCTCGTATATCCCCTGAACGCCTGAGGTATTTTGAGCGGTAAGTGCCGTCACTGCGCTCGTGCCGAATGCGCCCAAGACGGTTATTGTCTTTAAATCGGCCTGTATACCTGCGCCTCCGCCAGAATCCGATCCTGCGATGGTGAGCACTTTCTTAATAGAATTCCCCTAACCGACCTTGAAGAACCTGTCCCTAGATCCCCCATATTCTACTATCTTTATCTCCACAGGCTTGTAGCACTTTGGGCAATTTCCAGTATAGGCCGTCTTGGAGTCGTTGATGTAGGCCCTTCCATAGACCTTGCAGCACTCAAATACAATACCTAAGAAATCCCTTTTCTTCATAGATCTTACCTTCATCTGGTCCGGCACGATGCGGAAGACTCCTTTTCCCCCAAGAAAGTTCTTCGACCACTTCGACAATTGGTGCCCTCCGCAAAAAGGGCTGGCAGCAGCGCACGCAGCGCCCACGCCGCCTTTTTGATGTCCCGAATCACGAAATTCCAAAACTTTTGATCTTTCTATACAGCGTTCTTTCTCCTATACCCAAGATTTGTGCAGCTTTCCTTCGATTTCCACCTACAGATCTCAGCACCTTGATAATATGCTCTTTTTCTATCTCACCGAGAGACTTTACGTTCTCTTTCTCCGCTATTTCCTCAGCCCTTTCTACCGTGCTATCCTCCGTAAAATAGGTATCTTGTGGAGTGTAGATAGCCGAATCTTCCAGGCTTCTTCTTTTGTCCGATGTAACGTATCTTTTGAGCTCATCTATATCGGATTTTAAGCCTACAATGGCTCTGTAGATCAGTTCTCTCTCCGATTGCTCGGGCGTCTTGTTGAGAGGGATCGGTAGATTTCTGTCCGAGGCTATGTCTCGGTTTAAATGGCCATATACGTCGTCAGCAGTTATGTACAGATCCTGTGAAAGTACCATCATACTTTCGATAGTGTGCTTCAACTCTCTTATATTCCCAGGCCACGAGTAATTTGTCAAGACGTCTACAGCCTCATCTGAGATACCTTTAAAATCTATTTTGTTTTCTTCAGCGTAGTTTTTGATAAAGTAATGTGCCAAAAGGGGAATGTCCTCCACTCTTTCTCTCAAAGGAGGCATCCTTATTTCCACTACCCTTAATCTGTAGAAAAGGTCTCTCCTGAACTCTCCTTGTGCTACCCTCTCCCGTAAGTTCTTATTCGTGGCGGTTATCGTTCTTGCATCTACTCTTATAGGCAAGTCTCCGCCCACCTTTATAAACTCCTTTTCGTCCAGAACGTGCAGGAGTTTGACCTGCATCATTAAGGACATCTCTCCGATCTCATCCAGGAATATCGTCCCTTGGTCTGCGGCTTCGAAGTAGCCCTTCCTTTGAGACAGGGCCCCGGTAAATGCTCCCTTTTCGTGGCCAAAAAGTTCGCTTTCTAACAGATTTTCAGGTATAGCCCCGCAGTTAACATGGAGGAATCGTCCCTTTCTGCCGCTGTAATGGTGAATTGATATTGCTGCAAGGTCTTTGCCCGTTCCGCTTTCGCCCGAAATCAATACGTTCACATTTGTGCGGGCTATCTGAACGATGGTTTCAATTATCTCACTTATCAGCTCGGACTTTCCTAATATGGGACATTCATCCAGAAATCTTTTTCTGCTGATTGTCTTCTCTACTATCTCCCGGAGTTTGTCACCGTCTATCGGCTTTTCCAAAAAATCGTCCGCGTCCACGTTCACAGAGCCGTTCTGCATCAGGGCCAGAACAAAAATAGGACGATCGTTCTGGCCCTTTTGAGGAGAAAATTGCGCCATTTCCTCGTTTGGAAGGGACGAATCGACTACAACCATATCCGCCTTGCCTCGCTTTACGAGTCCGAGCCCCACATTGGCGTTATCTACTGCTATGACCTCGTGGCCGTCCTCCCCAAGCGTTGATGAAATTGACCTTTTTACCTGGTCGTCATCCGTCACTACTAAAACTTTAAATCTGTTTTCAACTGCCATATCCACAAGACTTCTCAAGTTAAATAGCTATATCTTCCTTTGATTCTCTCTTTTTAAGTATTATTACGTTCTTCCCTTCAGTTGAGATGAAGCCCTGATGTTCTAATCTCTTGAGGACTCTGGAGACTGTCTCCCGCGTCGTTGCTGACATATTTGCCAGCACCTGATGGGTTGGACGGTTCTGTATCATTATGCCATCTTCGACGCTAACTCCGTGCTCCTGAGCCAACTGCTGCAGCGTTCCGGCAACTCGTCACGTTACGTCTAAGAGCGCCAACCCCTCTATCTTTTGATCTGCTTTCCTCAAACGAGAGGCAAGAATAGCCATCACCTGGGCTGCAATACGGGGGATCCTTTCAATCAGTCGGATGAAATCCCCGCGCCTTAAAATCAAAAGTTCACTTTCCTCTATAGCCACTACAGTGGCTGATCGCGGCCTGCCGTCTAAAAGAGACATCTCACCGAAGAAATCCCCCTTGCTGAGTATGTCCAGTATGGGCTCTTTTCCATCTTCGCTTAAGATCGTCACCTTGACCCTCCCCTTGTCTATAATAAACAGTGTATCCCCTTCCTCCTCAGCTAGCAGGATTACAGTGTTCTTGGGGAAGGTCTTGTAGAGAGCTACACTGGCTAATGCCTCCAATTCATCCTCTTTTAGCTCCTGAAAAAGCGGGACATGCTTGAGCAGATTAGGTTCCATATAGAGGTCACTCCTATGCAGTGTAAGGTTATACGTTGACTTTTGGCCCTATGATCTCATCAATTAGTCCGTATTCTACCGCCTCTTCTGCTGACACGTAGAAGTTCCTGTCTGTATCTGCATCAATCTTATCCTTAGGTTGCCCAGTATGCTTCACAAAGATCTGATTTATCTCGTCTCTTAATTTTATTATCTCCTTAGCTTCGATCTCGATGTCCGAGGCGGGACTGGTAACCCTGCCCATAATGAGGGGTTGGTGTATCATCATCCTCGAATGAGGCCAAGCGTACCGTTTTCCAGAAGTTCCGGCTGCCAGCAGCACCGCTCCCATACTCATAGCTATGCCCATACATATTGTAGATATATCTGGCTCTATGTTCTGCATCGCGTCGTATATTGCCAACCCTGAGGATATGCTCCCTCCTGGGCTGTTGATGTACACAGAAATATCCTTGGCGGAATCTTCAGATTCCAAAAACAAAAGCTTTCCAACCACATCCTTGGATATCTCGTCGTCAATAGGGCCCCACAGAAATATTCTCCTTGTCTTTAGGAACTTGGACATTACGTCGTGTTCCCGGATTATCTCCACTAAATTTCTATCTTCCTCCATATCTTGAATTTACCTCCTTTATTGCGTGCTTTGCAATATTAACTTTATCAGCCATGTTGCACAGATTTTGCATTATATTGCGCTAAAGAGAAATAAAAGATGGTGCTTACCACAGCTTCAAGAGGAGTCAGAAACGTGTGTGCTATAACGACACCTGTCCCCCACCTTTCTGCTGTAGGGAAGATGAGCTTTACAAAATGATCAGTAAGAAGATTAATTGTAACCACTGTGCACAGCATCGCAAGTCCCATCCAGAAGGCCCTCCACCAATTGCCTTTTATAATTTCTCTGCTCTTTTGGAGCGCTTTTAGATATGATTCTCCCTCTATTACCACAACCTGATTTATAAAGAAAAACCACACGCCCAAGATAATCCCGGGCACTATCAAGAGTATAAGTCCCGCCAGTATGAACGATCCCGCCAAGAGCCAAGTTAAAAGGAGCCTCAAGAAGAGCCGCAGTGAGAAGGTCCCGAAGGCATCAGCTATTGTCGCTTCTTTTCCTGAATAGACCCGCCATACAAAGCCTATAAATACAAGTGAACTTAAAACCTCAATAGGAGCCTGCCACAGTCCTGGAGGTGAATCCTCTGTCCTAAAGAGATTAACTATAATAAAACAGGGTAGATAGATCAGGACCGAAATGGTCATCAGCTGGGGAAAATACTCATTATAGAACCCCAGGCTCTGTCTTAAGAGGTCTCTGTACAACGTAAGATAGTCGTCTATTGTGCCGCTGGACATATCGGAAATTTAGCAGCTTGAATCTAAAAAAACGGCATCTCTATTATCAAGATAAACCTTTATTATTTTCGGGTCAAGCCTTTTCTTTCCCGGCGTCTTGGCCGCTCTTGACAAGCAGCCAATTATTCCCCGGTGACCAGTCCATCTTTATAAGCCTGAACAAGCCTTTCAACTTGCCGCCGTTTAGCTCAAACAAAACGGACTCCAGGCTCCTTTCTTTCAACACATAGCTCCCCTTGTCCCATATCTCCACTTTTCCTGCGCCGTACTCTCCCTCTTCGATGGTCCCCTCAAAGTCGATGTAGTCCAGATCGTGGTCCTCCACTTCTATCGCCAATCTCTTGACGCCTTTCTTGTCGGTGGGTTCCTTAGGTACAGCCCAGGATTTGAGAACGCCGTCCATTTCGAGTCTGAAATCGTAGTGAAGATTCCTGGCGCTGTGCTTTTGTATGACGAATCTTGCCATTAACCTAACCCCTTTGTATTTCCATAACAAAAGATAACAGACGTTACGAATAGAAGCAAGGAAAAAGGGACTCTTAGACCTTATACTCACTCTGAAAAGCTTAGATTACAGACTCTTAGAAGGACTTAGCTTTGAAGGTAAAACCTTGACAAAATGAGAATATGACCTTATTATTAGTATTGAGAAGTTTGACGCCTATATAATCAAAAGGATTTTGACTATGCAAAACAGAATACCCAACCCCGCAGAGCTTCAAGAGGAACTCAAAGAGTTCCTCTCGCAAAAATACGGTCAGGAGGTAAATGTTGTAATCCCTGAAGGACAGACCGCAGGTTCTCAGGAGGGACAACAGACGACGGAGGAAAGACCTGCTCAAATCGACTTCGATCTGAAACCTGAGGAATTAGAAGAATATCTGAACCGCTTCCTTATCAAACAGCTGGATGCAAAGGAGATACTTGCAACCAAGATCTGCACGCACTTCCACAGGATGAAGCTAGAAAACAAGGAGCAGGGGACTTCCGTCGGAGATATAAAGAACAATATCATAATGATAGGCCCCACAGGCGTCGGGAAGACCTATGTCATAAAGCTTATAGCTCAAAAAATTGGTGTTCCTTTCGTCAAGGGAGATGCCACTAAGTTCAGTGAGACGGGATACGTGGGAGGAGACGTTGAGGATCTGGTACGAGATCTTGTGACCGAAGCCAAGGGAGATATAGAGCTTGCCCAATATGGGATAATCTACATAGACGAGATAGACAAAATAGCCACCGCCGGCACTATCGTGGGACCCGACGTCTCCAGGACAGGCGTTCAGCGCAACCTCTTGAAACTTATGGAGGAGACGGAGGTGGATCTTAAAGCGCCACACGATATGACGGCGCAGATGGAATCGATGATGCAGTTCCAAAGGACAGGAAAAGTGGAAAGAAAGAAAATAAACACCCGAAACATCCTGTTCATTGTAAGCGGAGCTTTTACAGGTTTGGAGGACATAATAGGGAAGAGGATCAACAAAAAGCCTGTGGGATTCACCGCGGATGCTCATACAAAAAAGAAGGATGATAACACAGAGGACCTCAAGCAGGTAAAATCAGAGGATCTCATAAACTACGGGTTTGAATCCGAATTCATCGGAAGACTGCCTATGGTGGCAGTTCTGGAGCATTTAGGAGAGGACGACCTCTACCAGATTCTGAAAAACCCCAATAGTCCAGTGATACTGGGCAAAAAGATGGACTTCAAAGCCTACGGTATAGAGATAGAGTTCGACGATGAAGCCCTTAGGAGCATAGCTAAGAAGGCCATAAAGGAAAAGACCGGAGCCAGGGGACTGGTCAGCGTCTGCGAAAGGGCACTGCTGAAATTTGAAAAGAGATTTCCCTCAACTGACGTAAAGTATCTTAGGGTAACAAAGGAGATAGTGAAAGACCCGGACGTCGAGATTGAAAAGCTCCTCAACTTTGACTCTATAAGAAAATACAAAGACGACTTTTCCAGAGAGAACAACATAGAGATAGATTTCTCAAAGGCGGCGATAGGGACTATACTTCAGAAGGCCAGGGAGATCGGCACAGATGCCAGGACGTTATGTTCGGATATGCTCGCCGATTACGGTCACGGACTCAAGCTTATGGATGTGGACAAATTTACAGTTACACCAGAGGTCGTAACGGACCCTAAAGCGTATATGGATAATCTGATAAAGGAATTTTACAGTAACAGTAAAGACAAGTAAGTAGTAATAGAGTTTGAGCCTACAACTTAGCGAGGTGATGATAGACCACAGGGAAGACTTTCAATACGAAATTATAGCAGTGGATAAGGACACAAAAGCCCGAGCCGGGATATTAAGGACGCTTAATGGCGAGGTGCCCACACCCGTCTTTATGCCTGTGGGCACTCAGGCGACGGTCAAGACTATGTCTCAAGGAGAACTTGAGGATATGGGCGCACAAATAATCCTGTGCAATACATATCACCTATATCTCAGACCTGGCCACGAGCTTATCGAAAAAGCAGGAGGGCTCCACAAGTTCATAAGCTGGGACCGTTCTATCCTGACCGACAGCGGGGGCTATCAGGTCTTCAGCCTCGCCGATCTGAACAAAGTAACCGAAGAAGGAGTGTCATTTCAGTCGCACTTCGACGGCTCATACCATCTTTTGACGCCTGAACGTGCAGTGGAGATACAGCACGCTTTAGGTGCGGATATAATCATGGTGTTCGACGAGTGCACGTCCTATCCCTGCTCTTACGAGCACGCTAAGGGATCGTCGGAAATGACCTTAAGGTGGGCCCAGCGATCTATTAATAGGCATAGGGCTCTTTTGGAGGAATCTGGGAAGAGGCAGGCTCTCTTCGGGATAGTTCAGGGCAGTGTCTATCCAGATCTGAGAGTAAAGAGCGCAGAGCGCCTGATGGAATTGGACCTGCCCGGGTACGCAATAGGAGGACTTGCAGTCGGCGAGCCGAAATCCAAATTGTGGGAGATAGTAGATTGCACAGCCGAGTTATTACCCGCGGACAGACCCCGATACCTTATGGGTGTCGGTCACCCTGACGATCTGGTAGAGGGTGTCGCAAGGGGAGTGGACATGTTCGACTGTGTGATTCCGTCTAGGAATGCGCGCAACGGCACGATATTCACTCGGAAGGGCAAGATGGTGCTCAAAAATGCCCAGTACGCCCACGACTTTTCTCCAATAGACCCACAATGTCCCTGTGCCACCTGCCGCCGCTACTGTCGCGCTTATATCCGCCATCTGTTCCAGACAGGGGAGATACTCGCGCTGAGGCTTGCCACATTTCACAGCCTCTATTTTTTCCTGGAGACGATGCGTCAGATGCGCCAGTCCATAATAGAAGGAAAATTTTCTGAGTGGAGAGCCGAATTTTACTCGGAATATGAGGGGTAGAGTTCTGGATAGAGTACCCAAATTAGTAGACAGTTAACCACATACAAGATAAAGGGTGCAAGATCGCCTCTACGAGTTCAGGGGAGGGCACTTGGCTGTGCTTTGATGTCAACACCTCATGCACCCTAAGAAAGAGCCCAGGGGCTGAGCAACCCAGTCCGTAGTACAGTTTCTGAGCAGACACGCGGGTCTGCCAGACAATGCGGGACGAATTTGGAATTCCAGTTGACAGTGCCAACCAAAATTAAAGTCAGGGGGTTCGCTTGATTGACCAAGTCTACGCAATGACGCCACCGGGAGGAGAATCCGGTGGAGCGGGAATACTCACCTTTCTTCCTCTAATAGTTATCTTTCTGATCTTCTACTTCCTTATCATACGTCCTCAGCACAGAAAGCAAAAAGAACATCAGGAGCTTATTAGGAACTTGAGAAAAGGGGACAAGGTCGTAACTACAGGAGGCATACACGGTTCCATAGTCGGAATCAATGAGAAAGATGATATCTTAGTTCTGAGGATAGCCGATAATGTGAAAGTAGAGGTCTCACGATCGGCGGTATCAAAACTTAAAGAATAGACAGTCCGAATATGAGATTGATCTTCATGGGGACGCCCGATTTTGCCGTTCCGTCTCTTGGGAGGATTGCAGGGAGCAGGCACGATTGTGTGTGTGTTGTGACTCGTCCGGACACACCAAAAGGAAGAGGACAGAAGCTTTCACCGTCCCCGGTTAAGCTGGAAGCGCAAAGACTCAATATCCCCACAATGCAGCCTGAAAACCTCAAAGATCCCCATTTCCACTCTGCCCTTTCCGACGCTCGACCCGATCTTTTTGTAGTCGTAGCCTTTAGAATCCTGCCTCTTTCGGTTCTGATGATACCACGATTGTGTTCGCTTAACCTACATGCGTCTATATTGCCCAAGTACAGAGGAGCGGCGCCCATAAACTGGGCCATCATAAATGGTGAAAAGGAGACGGGTCTTACGACATTCGTAATAGACGAAAAGGTTGACACCGGGGACATAATCCTGCAGGAGAAAGTCGAAATAGGCGATGACGAGACGGCAGGAGAGCTTTACAACAGACTGAAAGCCGAAGGTGCAGATCTGCTCGTGGAGACTATAGATCTTTTAGAAGCAGGAAAGTCTACACGTATCCCTCAATCCCCGATAGACTCCATCGGGGACAAAGCGGGAGCGACAAAAGCCCCTAAGATTAAGAAGGAAAACGGCAGGATTGATTGGAATAAAGACCCAGAGACGATAAGGAACCTGATAAGGGGAACAAATCCGTACCCTGGAGCATTCACTACTTGGAGGGATAAGGAACTTAAAATACATAGAGCTGCTCGTGAGGAGCGAGAATGTAAAAGTAAGCCGGGGGAGATTATAGTATCTGATCCCAAGGGTGGGATAGTAGTAGCCACTGGAGGGGGTTTTCTCCGGCTTTTGGAGGTTCAACCTGCCGGTAAAAAGAAGATGACCGCCTCTGAATTTGTCCGCGGCTACAGGTTGTCTCAAAAAGAAAAATTCGAATAGTGAAGTTCAAAATCAGGGGGTTAAATCGATGTATCCTCTATTCTTCTTCCCGTTATCTTGGGACCCCACCTTCATCCTTTTAATTCCTGCCATAATCCTCACCCTCTACGCTCAGGCTAAGATAAAGAGCGCATATGCCAAATACAGTAAGGTTTACGCGCAAGGAGTGGACTGACCGGCGCACAGGTCGCAAGGAGGCTCTTAGACCATGACAATCTTAATAATGTGGCAGTGGAGATGATAGATGGTGAGCTGACGGACCATTACGATCCGCGCCAGAATGTTATGAAGCTTTCGGAGGGCGTCTATTCCTCAAGGTCTGTGGCCGCCATAGGCGTCGCCGCACACGAGACAGGACACGCGATCCAGCATGCCGCAGGATACGCCCCACTGTCTTTGAGGAACAGCATAGTGCCCGTAGACAGGCTTCGGATCTAAATTAGCATGGCCCTGTTCATAGGAGGCTTCGTCTTCGGATATGAACCCCTGATGGACCTGGGCATAGCCTTGTTTACCCTGGCTATGGTTTTCACTTTGTGATTTTGCCCGTCGAATTTAACGCCAGCAGCAGAGCCATAAAGATCCTTACAGGAAGGGGATGTCTGGCTCAGGAGGAGATAAAGTCCGCCAGGAAAGTCTTAAACGCCTCGGCCCTGAGCCTATCATGCGTCAGCGGCTGTGGCTGTCATCCACCTTATCCGTTTGCTCATACTGAGAGGCGCCTCAGACTACTGAACATAGTAGACAGTAGAAAGGTGAGATTGCTTCGGGGTTTCACCCCTTGCAATGACTGAAGCCGAAGCCCGGCAACGTCATTACGAATCCTCTAAACCGTCATTGCGCGCAGCCCCAATTAAACCCCCGATTGACTCTATGGGGGTCGGGGGGAAACAATCTCGTAGTCAATACAGGGCATCCTCCCTACGTTCTTACAGGGCATCGCCCGACCTTCTTAGCGGGCATCCTCCCCTACCTTCGTGCTGTCTACTTAACAGAGGAGACTGACGACGCTCCTCTGTTTTGGTCATTCAGTCCCCAGTCGTATTCGTAGTATTTAATCTTGTAGTTGTCTTTAGCAAATTCTATCTTCTCTTTTTTGTCGTCTGCTATGTAGAGCTTGATGTAGTCCAGTATATGAGCATCCTCCACGTTGAAGTTCTCTTTATACCAGTCCCTAAAGTCATCTGCGTACCAGTCGAAGATGGAGGACAGGTACACGATTTTGTTCTCCGCATCTATCTTGACATTGCGTTCCTCGTTTATGAAGTGCCGGGCCGATTCTTCGAGCCTACCCTCCAGGTTATGGGCAAGAAAGGCTTTCGTTTCAAGGCGCGGGCATCCCAGAGAGGCGCAGCTTATGGCAAAGTGTATCCTCGGCTCTTTGAACTTTTCCCTTACTATGTCGTCCTCTATGTGTTTGAGCGAGTATTTGTTGCCACCTGCGTTGAATTTGATCATCCAGAAGAAGCCTTTAAGCATCTTGATGCTAAGAACGCTGTCTGTGGGATAGTTATCCACAACTCCTTTGATGACGAAGGCGTTGTATGCGTTGATCCAGTAAGCCAATCTGTCATCTCTTGTAGGGAATGCATCCGGATCTTTTTCAGGGCTGTAGCTTTGCAGCAAATCTATATAGGTTTCGAGGTCTTCCGAATCCCCTTTTAAAGTGGTGTAGTCCACCATTCCTTTACTATCTGTAAACCGCATTAAGGCTCTGTCGATCGGTTCGTGGGTGAAGGGATCCTGGGATTTCCTCTTTTCGTCGTCTTTGCATCCTGATACTAATAGCGAAATACTCAGAATCGTGGCGGATACAAAGGTAGCTAAAAGCAAGGAACCCCATCTGTAGGAAATCATACCTTACCGGCCTCCAGGGAGAGCAAGCCTCTGTGTCTTTTCTTAAGTTTCGGGTCAAAATGGTCTGGAGCTGACAATAGAGATCCAGAATAGTAAGTAGCAAACAGTAGACAAGGCAGTCTATATGAGGTTGCTTCGCAGACCCTTCGCTTGGCTCTGGGCTTCGGCTCGCGATGATGACTTAGAAAGGAGAGATTGGGGCCACGTCTATCCCCGTTAGATTCAATCGGGGGCTACTGACTACTGTTTACTTAGCTAACTATTCAGGCACGGCGAACTTGAAGACAAATCCGGTTATCTTCCATTCATTGTCCACCTTTTCCAGCATCCAGAAGTTAAAGTGGTCGAACTCCCTTGGCATCTCTGTCTCTTTGTGTGTGGTCTTGCCCTGTTCCTGAGTTACTACATAGGCTCTGTTGTTTCTGGCCTCAGTTTTGGTGGCGGTCCTTTTGAGATCGTATTCCACCTTGGAGAACCTCTCTTCGAGGTAGTCCTTGAATTCATCCAGGTCGCTAAACAGGATTCGCCACTCCCTGGGATCAGCCTTTTCGACCCCATCGTACCCTGTGAAGTGAGGCTGATAGTGCTCCGTTATCTTCTCAATGTCACCCCTTTTCCATCCTATCTTCTCGTCTTCCAATACCTTGCGGATGGCTATGGCATCTTTCGTCTGGGCGTGGGCAAGAGAAAACGTCGCAGTGAAAACAAAGACAAAAGTAGTGAACAAGACAGTGATCTTCATCGTTGTTCTCCTCCTTTCCTGTAGTCTGTGTAGGGCGAATCCAAGTGACAGCGTGCAGAGCGATGTCGCTACAAGCCACAAAGTGGTTCGCCCAGATTTCAGAGCAGACCCGCGGGTCTACCTACTGTCTGTTTGCATAGACATCTTTGAGCATTTTAAGGACATCGAAACTGTAAGGGCAGACCTCGTCGCATGCTTTGAGGTCTTCGCACGATTCGACCTGCTCTCTGTAAGATTCATATTCTTCTTTAGCCCATTCGTAGCCGAATCTCGTGTGGCAGTCGTAGCCGAACATTATCTTTTGAACGGGAATACCATTTGAATAGGGGTGGCACAGTGCACAGCTCCTGCACGGCCCCAGTCCCAGGGCTTCGACTTTCTCCACGATGTCCCGACGCTCCGCAGAAGACAGCTTTTCGATAATATGTCCGACGGCGACATTCTCCTCTGCCATCTGGGGCGTGCTCATCCCGGAAAGAACCGCGCTGACACCGTCGTGAGAAAGTATGTAGAGGAGAGCGGCCTGTCCGGGCGTGTCTGCGTAAGGACCCAAAATCTCTTTGAAGACTCCCCACTCCTGTGTAAGGTGTCCGTTGTAGGTCGGATAGTTGACAAAGACCCCGATGTTCTTCTCTTTGGCCAGCGGTATGATCTCCTCATCGACTCTCTCGGTGCGCACAAGGTTGAAAGGAACCTGTATCACATCGAACTCATCCATCTCAATAAGGGTTCTCATTCGATCCAGTGGCATAGGCTGAAAATGATCGAAGCTTATCCCCACATATCTGGTTAAGCCTCTATCCCTTGCCTTCTGGCACCCTTCCAAAACTCCGCCCGGGCGCATCGTATTGTGAAATCTTTCGGGATCGTTGCACCCGTGGACGTAGAAGAGATCTACGTTGTCCAGACCTAAGATCGAAAGACTTGCTTCTATGTCCTTCTGAGCCATATCAGAATCCACAGGCTGCGTCTTTGTGGCTATGTAGAAATCCTCTCTGTTTCTTCCCTTTATCCCATGTCCGACCTTCTCCTCGCTGTCGCCGTAGCTCCTGGCGGTGTCTATGAAATTGATCCCCAAATCAGGGCGCTCTTTACGGTGTCCACAGCAGCATCGAGATGCTCTGACAGACGCGCTGCGCCGAAGGCTACTGCGGTTATCTCTAGCCCTGTCCTTCCGAGCGTTCTCTTTTCCATTCCAACTTAATCTTCCCTCCGATATTTGCTTACAACTTTTGAAACTTCTGAGAATTTGTCTTTCAGGGCCGGATAGAGGGATCTGAAGACCGAGTAGAAATCCCTGTACGTCCTGACATTTTCCTCTATCGGCTCTGTCGAATCCACAACCTTTACTAACTCCTCAGCGGCTTCCACGAGGTTGTCGAAGAGTCCCGCTCCCACGCTGGCCATCAGCGCGGCTCCGAAGGCGGGACCCTCTTTAACATTGACCCTCACCACGGGAGCACCGTAGATATCCGCCTGCAGCTGGCGCCAGAAGGCGCTTTTTGCCCCTCCTCCTGTCGCTCTGATCTCCTCCATTTCGAGTCCCAACTCTCTCATTATCTCTATAGAATCGTTCATAGCATAGGTGATCCCCTCGAGGACGGAGCGGACTATGTGCTCTCTTTTGTGCCTTGCCGTTATGCCGAAGAAGACGCCTTTGGCATCTGCGTCCTGATGCGGGGTCCTTTCGCCCGTAAGATAAGGCAGAAAGATCAGTCCCTCACAGCCTTGGGGAGCCCGTGACGCTTCCTCTGTGAGCAGATCGTAGGAATCCACTCCCCTGAGCCTTTCCATCTCCTTATGACCCGAGACGTCCCTGAACCATCTTAACGAATTTCCGGCCGAGAGCGTCACTCCCATCAGATACCAGCTCTGGGGGACGCTGTGACAGAACGAATGGACCCTCATCTGTGGATCCACCTTAAGATCAGCGCTGTGAGCAAAGACTACTCCGGAGGTTCCGATGCTGGATAAGACCCTCCCCTCTAAGACTATTCCTGTCCCCGTGGCTCCGCAGGTGTTGTCCGCTCCGCCACCGACGACGAGAGTTCCAGTTTTAAGCCCCGTCGCCTTTGCAACATCTTCTGTAACCTTTCCGCATACGTCTGCAGATTCGCAGACATCAGGGAGGATGTCCCGTGGAATATCTATCTTGCCTAAGAATTCATCTGACCATTTTCTCCCTCTGACATCGAACAGGAGCGTCCCCGCTGCGTCTGAGACCTCCATCGCTTTTTCGCCTGTGAGCCTGAACCTTACGTAATCCTTGGGGAGCAACAGTGTTTTTAGCCTCTCGTAATTCTCCGGCTCGTTGTCCCTTAGCCAAATCACTTTGGGAGCGGTGAAACCCTCTAAGGCTGGATTCGCGACCAATTTAGCGAGGCTCTCTTTTCCTACGACTTCCGTAATCCATCGGCACTCTCTAGATGTCCTGCCGTCGTTCCACAGGATCGCAGGTCTTATAACGTGGTCGTTTTCGTCCAGAAAGACCGCGCTATGCATCTGGCCCGAAAGACCTATGCATTTTATATCCGCGGCATCAGCCCCTCCGATCACGTGTCTTATGGACTTTATGGTCCCTCTCCACCAGTCCTCCGGATCCTGCTCGCTCCACCCCGGATGAGGTGTGTACAGGGGATATTCAACTGTGGAACTTGCAACTGTGGTGCCCTCTTCGTCTATCAATATAGTCTTTACGCCCGTAGTTCCAACGTCGATTCCCAGAAGGTAGGGGTTATTTATCAAATGAAATCGGTGCACTTCTCTTTCGATCTTTGATTGATCTTGAATGATAGGTTTTCGACAATCTTTGGTTTCTGTTCTTTTTCAAAATGGATGTATAATTGTTCTTCTTTTAGGTTCCATTCAGCCAGGACAAAGTAGTTGGTGTAAGAGGAGGGAAGAGATACTTTCTCATTTAGGACATCGATAAAGGCTTTATCTGTCTGTTCTGTGTCCTGTTTGACTTGTCTGATAAAATAGGTCTTGGGAATGAAATCTTTCTCGTTTGACTTCTCTTGCTTAGGTGGACGGTAGCCGGTGTATCTCTGTGATGAAAGATTAAACCATTCTAACTTCTGATCAACTTCTTGTAAGCTTTTGAACTGAATTCTGTTCCAGAACTTCCTTGAAAATACAGAATTGTTGCCTTCTATAGATGCTTGAGAAAAGGGCCTTCTGGGAACGGCAAATATCGGAATCACTTGATTTTTCAAGAGAAACTGCATTGCTTTGCTGACATTCCTTTTACCTGAAACACTGCCAATAGTCGCCGAGCAATTGTCCACCTTAACGAAATCTGGTTTTTCAAACCTGTCAAAGAAAGACTGACACTTCTCGATAAAGTTAGTTGCTGTTTGACCGTCAACCCGCCGAAAATACCTTAACTTAGGCTCTTTCTTAAAGGAAAATCCAACGAAGTTGACCGGCTCAGTTCTGCCGGTAAGATACTTTTTACCAATAAAGTCTGATTCTAGGACTCTGCCTCCTGAAAGATAGTAAATGGTATACTCTGGATAACAAAGATAACGAGATGCACCCTTGTTTTTACCTTTCTTCCTTCTCTGGGAAAGTCCTAAATCTGAAAGCATTCTGCCGATAGTCGGCAACGACGGAGGAGGGGTGCTAGAATATCGATTCCTCCATTCTTGTTCAATAACAGTGGCTCCTGAATAGAACTGATAAGGATCGTCCTCTAAGCTATGGTAAATCTCTTTGATTCTCTGTTCGTCAACTTTAGCCAATTTTCGCCTTTTTCCTTTTGGCCAACCCCGATTATCCATGGCAAAATCCTGATCCAGAGATTTAGTCCAAGCCGTAACGAAATCATTGGAAACTCTCGCTTGTTTGATAACTTCTCGCTTTGACATTTCTTTCTTAAAATACATCTCGTTGACTTCTTGTCTTAATACGGCCAATCTCTCTTTGTCCATAGGACTCCGTAGATTAAAGTTAAGACAATCAACTCAACTTAATCTACTAAAAGCCTTGTGAAATAGTTATGTCCCAGGCAGCGTCTGAAGCGCCGATTATGGGTCAAAGAGTAGCATATCGTATCGTTTTGCTGTGGAATAAGCAAAATAGTCTTATCAGAGTTCTGGTCAGCAAGGAACAGGAGCTGTTTGAAGAACAGGATGCACTGTCTTTGACAGACAGGGCACACATAGACGCTTTCCCCCTTCTTATGAAAGATACAAGCCTCTTGAGATTCTGTACTGTTGCAACAAGATTCAACTGTTCATTCAGTGAGGCTGGTCCTCTGTAACGGGCTCGTCCCATACCGTGTTGTTGCCTGGCTTCAGCAAAGATATGTTCACTGCGTTTACGGAGTCTCCGGGAGAGTTTGTAGTCAGCTGTTAATGAGATAGACCGTGCATGATTTCTGGCTTTCGCCTCTCGCACTTTTCTATCCCGTTCGGCCTGAATATGTGCTGAATTTGTCTTGTTTTTCCATGTAGGAATCGGTTCAATCTTCTCATCGGCTCGCAGAGGAATATGGGGTATGATTCCCCGGTCAAGTACATCAGCGATAAAATTACCAGAACCGTAACCGGTATCGGCACTAAGTGTCTGAATGTCTTTGGGCATGGTGTATGTTTCAAGGTCATCTACCATCTTAAGGGCACTTTCGGGCTCTGCTGTCCCTGTCGCCTGCGTGCCCTGAGTCTCAAGGATTACTCTGCTTTTTGTGTCGATCAGATCATGGCCCATAAACGAGAGAAAAGCCCCTTTGCCCTTCGATTTGCTGTATAAGCGCGCGTCGGGGTCTGTAGTCGAACGGTGTGTTTGGTTCGTCCACTTTTCACCATGAAAGTCTTTATCCTGAGGATGCCCGGACCTACCCTTTGTCTTATCACCTTCAAAACCGATTCCCTTGAGATAATCATCAAGAGAAACAGGGGGTTCTATCGGCTCAATACTTTTCACTGAAGCATCAGCTTGTATCTGAGTGCCGTCGACACTAAGGTGTTTACCGCTCACAAGACCGACATCTATGCAACACTGGACTACCTGACGCATTATCCGTTCAAACAACCCACTGGATGCCCACTTGTGATTGCGAAGCTTGTTGATCGTGCTCCTATCCGGAACCGCATCATCAAATGTCTGATGACAAAACAACCGATATGCCGCATGCATCCCCACTTCCTGACAGAGCCGATTCTCACTCAAATTATACAGATAGCCAATAAGGATCATTCGAACAACTAATTCAGGATCAATACCGGGTCTGCCATTGTCAGGGCAATAACAATCTGATACAACGTCTCGTACAAATGAAAAATCAACTGCCTCATCAATCTGACGAAGGATATGATCCTCGGGAACTAAATCCTCCATCTGAAAATAGTGAAACACCGGATTTGTCTGTTCCTGCTTTTGTGGGGTCATTGTTTCCTCCATGTATAATATTATCAATAACATAATATAATACATCGGAGCTGCTTTATCAATGCTTGTTCTATACTACTTTCTGAATCTAAGGGTTTTTCACAAGGCTTCTAATACTCTAAACAAAGATCAAATTAGGTGCACCGATTTCATTTGATATTCAACCGGTAGGCCATGCGTCTCCTTCCGTTTCCGCAGATCCACGTGTCAGACAGGTCCCCGATAGATTCAATCGGGGACTGAGCCACCACAAGAGTGCGCTGATAATGTAGTTAGTAGGACAGACATGTTTGTCTGTCCATTTGCATGTCAGACAGTCTGACACACCACGCACGGGTTCGACCTAGATAGAACGATCCATTGCCTTCAAATTGTAGAACACATCCTTTCCGCGATAGATAGCCTTATCTTTCAGTTCCTCTTCAATCCGCAGTAATTGGTTGTATTTGGCTATCCTGTCTGTTCTGGAGGCTGATCCCGTCTTAATCTGTCCTGCATTTGTGGCTACGGCAATATCAGCAATGGTCACATCCTCCGTTTCTCCTGAGCGGTGAGAGACTACGGCAGTATAACCTGCACGCCTTGCCATTTCTATAGCCTCAAGCGTCTCGGTCAGCGTCCCGATCTGATTTACCTTGATGAGGATAGAGTTGCCTATTCCCTCCCGGATGCCTCTTCCCAAACGCTCGGTGTTGGTCACAAAGAGGTCATCTCCTACTAATTGCACCTTTTCTCCCAACTTTTCTGTGACGATCTTCCAGCCGTCCCAATCGTCCTCTGACATGCCATCTTCTAAGGATACGATAGGGTATTTGTCTATCCAATCGGCGTAAAGCTGGACCATATCCTTCGAATTTCTCGTTGAACCATCCGACTTTCGGAAGATATAATTTCCATCTGCATAGAACTCGCTGGAGGCGGGATCTAAGGCTAAAAGGACATCGTCCCCGGGAGCATAACCCGCCCTTTCTGTCGCCTCTATGATCAGTTCGAGGGCCTCTTCGTTCGATCCCAAATTCGGGGCGAAGCCTCCTTCGTCGCCGACAGATGTGCTATATCCTTTTTCTTTGAGCACCGCCTCGAGAGAATGAAAAACTTCTACTCCTACCCTCAACCCCTCTCTAAACGACTCCGCTCCCGTAGGCATGATCATAAATTCCTGAACATCCACGCTGTTGTCTGCGTGTACACCTCCGTTGAGTATGTTCATCATCGGCACGGGGAGTTCTACGGAGGATCTCCCGCCTATGTAGCGGTAGAGAGGTAGTTTTGCCTCAAGGGCGGCGGCTTTGGAGACGGCCAGGGATACTCCCAAGATAGCGTTTGCTCCCAGACGCCCTTTGTTATCCGTCCCGTCTTGCGCGATAATGAATTCGTCTATCCCCGCCTGATCTGAGGCTTCGAAGCCCTTTACTTCATTTGCTATCTCCCCGTTCACGTTGGCGACGGCCTTCAAGACGCCTTTACCCTGGTATCTGCCCTTATCCCCATCCCTTAACTCTACGGCCTCGTGCTCTCCTGTGGATGCCCCAGAAGGGACGGATGCCCGCCCAATTGATCCCGATTCCAATCTGACTTCGACCTCCACAGTCGGATTGCCCCGCGAATCGAGAATCTCTCTAGCTTTTATGTCTGTTATTTTCGACATTTTTCACTTCATTATAGATTTCTCAAGCCCTGTTCAATGCGGTTCTGAATGCATCTGCTATAGTATCCGCTTCGGACTCCGTCAGAACTAACGGCGGAGAGACGAAAAGGATATTCTCCGGATCGAACGAAGCATAGGCTACTCTTCCAACCAGGACGCCTTCTTCTTTGATGTGCCTTTGGATCTTAAGGACAGATTCGGTGTCCAGCGGAGTCTTGCTGTCTTTGTCTTTGACCAGTTCCAGGGCGATCATCAATCCCTTTCCCCTGACGTCACCTACAATCGGAAGTTCTAAAAGCTGCTTCAGTCTGCCGAGAAGGTAAGTTCCGATCTTTTCGGAGTTTTCCCACAGCCTTTCGGCAAGGAGTATGTCCAGATTAGCTAGAGCGGCGACACAGCAGACGGGGTGTCCGCCGTAGGTGCTGACCTGGGAGAATTCTCTGTGATCTTCAGGTTCTCCGAGGAACGCCTCAAAGACAGGTGATGTGGTTACACACGCTCCTAAAGGAAGGTAACCGCTGCTTATGCCTTTGGCTAAAGTGATGATGTCGGGCTCAACCTTCCATCTCTGGCAGGCGAACAGCGTTCCAGTCCTGCCGAAGCCAGTGATCACTTCATCCAGAATCAAAAGGAGATCGTAGCGGTCGCAGATCTCCCGGAGCTTTGGAAGATAATCGTCGGGGGGCACAATGACTCCGCCGCCGCCTATGATCGGCTCTGCGATGACGGCTATCACAGTCTCGGGCCCCTCGTTCTCTATGATCCTTTCAATATCGTCGGCGCACGCTACGTTGCACTCTGGATACGAAAGACCCAATGGACAGCGATAGCAGTAGGGAGGATGGGCGTGATGGAATCCCGGAACCAAAGGCTCAAACTTAGCACGTCTGGGCGTCTGCCCGGTCGCCGACATCGCTCCGAAGGTGAACCCGTGGTATCCTCGATAGCGGGCGATGACCTTGTAGCGGTTCTGACCAGGGAATTTCTGCCGACCGTACTGTCTTGCTATCTTCAGTGCTGTCTCGTTGGCCTCAGATCCGCTGTTTGAGAAGAAAACATGGTTCAGATCCCCGGGCAGCATGGAGCTTAATCTGTCCGCCAGACGCGTTGCCGGGATATTAAGCTGCGAATGGGGATAGTAAGATAGCGTCTTCATTTGCTGGTAGACCGCATCTGCGATCTCCTGGCGGCCGTAGCCGACATTCACGTTCCATAGACCGGCATAGGCGTCCAGATACTCGTTTCCTTCGTAGTCGATTAATTTTGTCCCACGACCCTCTTTAATCAGCATCAGGTTCTGCTTTTCCAGCAGTCTGTGCTGAAATAGCGGATGCCAGACGTGTTCCCGATCCAGCTTTAGATAGTCTTCCAACGATGCATTTTCATTTGAAAGCGGTTCCATTTAGTCCCCCTATAATACTCATATCCGTAGTAGCACTGTATCTCTGTGGAGGCAAATGTAAGTTATTGCCAATGTCTTGTCAAGCAAAAGAATTAAGGCACTGACAATAATTGAATAACGGTTGATATTTACTTGACTCTGGGAGTGAGATTGGGTACTTTACTATAGCAAAAAAGACCACGAGAGGAGTTGAACTCTTGACAGTTAAATGGAAGCATCCTGGCGGGAAACTCAGAGAAGAAGGTTCAGCCAGTCTTACAGAAGGAGAACTCCTCGCCATTCTGATCTCAACAGGCATTCCCGGAAGATCCGCTGAGAAAATAGCTGAAGAAGTACTCGAAAGGTTCGGTTCACTTGAAGGGCTGGCGAATCAGCCACTTGAGAAATTACTGGAGATCAAGGGCCTATCTGATGTGAAAATCATTCGAATTGCTGCGGCTTTTGAATTAGCACTCCGTCTTACAGGGAAAAGAGAAAATGAGTGCAATGAATAAGCGAACGCAACTTACTGAAAAAGCTACACGTATTCCCGATACGCGCCAAGTGCAGTGGGAGGAGGTCATCCCACAATATCTGCGAGAAGTCGAGCAACAGAACAAAGAATCGGCACGTTCGCACCGCTTTGCGATGCTTGTTCAGCAACTCCTTAGCATTGAACCCGACTTCATAGAGAACTATAGCAGTGGCATTGAGCAATACCTAAAGGTCAAGCAGAAGGATCGTATCTTGAAGGGTAAAGCGGATAACCTCTTTGGCAATGTTATTATTGAGTTTGAGAGTAACATTCCGGGAAAACTCTCTGAAGCTGAAGGACAACTGTGCCGCTATGTCGCAATTCTCTGGTCACAAGAACCCCCTGATGCCCGTACACCGTACCTGTGCATCGCCACAGATGGGGTCCGATTCGTAACCTACTCACCAACGCTCGCTGACACAATCACGGAAGATGTGACGCCTGATGACGTGCGCCTTGAAGTGCTTGAAGAAGCGGATTGGACAAAACTCAAACCCAATGAGGTTTTCTACTGGCTCGACCGGTATTTCCTGCGCAAAGAGCTTTTGACTCCCAAAAGTGAGGAGATCGTCCGCGATTTTGGTGTGAGAAGCCACGCCTTTCAAACCACCACGAGCGCGCTTTTTACCCTGTGGCAGGAGATTAAAGGGCAAAGTGCCTTCGCAGTGATTTACGATAGTTGGGAAAAATATCTGCGTATTGTGTACGGAAGTGAGGTTGCAGGCGATGAACTCTTCGTCCGGCATACATATCTAGCAACCCTGGCGAAACTGATGTCATGGGTGCGCATTAGCGAAATCACAAGTTTGCCCGATAACGCGCTAATCGTCCAGATGCTCGAAGGGCGATTGTTCAAGGCTCAGGGCATAGAGAATTTCATCGAGGAGGATTTCTTCTCGTGGCTGGCGCGCCTAAAAGACGAAAAAGTCGGAGTTGACGTAGTGCGTTGGCTATTCAGCCTCTTACAGAATTACAATCTGCGTGAACTCTCAGAGGATGTGTTGAAATCGCTGTATCAAGAGTTGGTGGACCCCGAAACACGGCATGACCTGGGCGAGTTCTACACCCCCGATTGGCTGGCACATCGCATCGTCCACAAGTTGCTCGATGCCAATCCGCGCGGCGCGTGTTTTGATCCTGCTTGTGGTTCAGGAACGTTTCTCTATCTTGCGATCAGAGAAAAGATTGATCGACTTAATCGTTCCTTATCCACACTAGACCATATTCTTGACTCAGTATATGGCGCAGACGTTCACCCGCTCGCGGTCATCGTTGCCAAGACAAACTACATCCTTGCCCTTGGGGATTTGCTCAAGAAGCGGAAAGGTGCAGTCACTATCCCGATTTACCTGACAGATACGATCAAATTGCCCGAACGATGGTCAAAGACTGAGACCGCAGACTACCTAATTACAATCAATGATCGTCCTATTCATCTACCTGAAGCACTGCTCAGTAATTTCGACCCAGCGATTGAACTGGCGAAAGAGTTTGCACAGCAAAATAGAGGTAAACCTATCTCTACAGAAGAGTTCCGCAACTTTCTCACAGTACAAGGTTTCCGCGATGTTGACCATATTGAGAAGCTCTTTGCCCTTACCAGCGTGCTGAAGGACTTCATTGATACTGACCGTGACACGATCTGGGCATTTGTACTCAAAAACATCTACAAACCGCTCTCTTTCAAAAACAGATTCGATTTCGTCATGGGCAATCCACCCTGGATCTCATTCCGTTTTATGGAGTCCGACTATCAGAAATTTCTGAAAAGTCAAATCACGCAGGAGTATAAATTGCTCACTGGAAGAGGTGAACTCATTACCCAGACGGAGGTGGCGACGCTGTTTCTCATGCGTGCTGCAGATTTGTATCTCAAAAGTGGCGGGACGATTGGCTTTGTCTTGCCCAGAAGCCTGTTCAGTGCCGACCAACATGATGGGTTGCGCAAACATAGCTTCAAATTTAGTGAAGACGAAGGACAAACACTTTCCTTCCGCGAGGTTTGGGACTGCGAGAATGTCAAGCCATTGTTCAACGTGCCTGCCTGTGTGTTGATAGCAGATAAAGGTCAGACAGCCAAGATGGAATATCCAATCGCAGGACAGATTTTAAGCGGAAAACTCGAACGAAAAAATGCCTCGCTCGAAGAAGCTGAGGAAACACTTACAATAGAAGACACTGAGTTTTCACTTCACACGCGCGGCAAGCGGTCATTTTGGGCGACGGGCACTGCTGTGTCTACATACACAGAGAGCTACTATAAGAAGCGGTTCTTGTTGGGTGCAACGATTTTCCCACGCTCCTTCTGGTTTGTGCAAGTGCAACCATCACCGCTTGGATTCGATCCAAATCACCTCCGCTGGAAACAGCCGACCGAGCAAGAAAGGAGGCTAAGGAAGCGTACAAAAGTGTGTTTTTCAGGGATACCGTTGAAAGCCGATTTCTTTATGCGACGCTTCTGTCCACCGATTTGCTCCCGTTCGGGCATCTTGATCATCGTTTAGTCGTGTTGCCAATTGAACCGGAAGGAGACCACTACAGACTTTTTGATGCAAACGAAGCACATCGGAGAGGCTTTCTGAGTCTGGAGCGATGGCTTGGGAAGGCGGAAAAAGAGTGGAACACGCGGCGCGGATCAAAGGCAAGTCGAATGAAAGTCTATGAGCGACTTGACCGATTTCACGGGCTGACGACACAAAATCCACAAGCTAAATATCGGGTAGTTTACAACACTTCAGGCACACATCTGACGGCGGCTGTCGTCGAAGACGAGCCAATCGAGTTTGAAGTCAATGGGCAGTATCTCACGGTACAGGGATTCCTTGTGGATTATACGACTTATTATTATGAACTAACCTACAGCCATGAAGCTTTCTACTTAGCAGCTGTTCTTAACGCGCCTGTAATTGATAGGCTAATCAAGCCGATGCAGAGCCGTGGCTTGTGGGGACCGCGTCACATCTGCAAAAAAGTCCTAGAACTTCCTATCCACCAGTTTCATACAGCTAATCCCGTCCATTGCAAGTTAGCAGAGTTGGGTGAAGAATACAGCACCAAAGTGCAGCAGTGGCTCGCAAGCGGTGGAAAAGGTAAGATCAAGAGCATCGGCAAGTTGCGCGGGATCGTGCGAGAAATGTTAAAGGACGAATTAGAGGAAATTGATAGGATGGTCAAGGAGATTCTTGTATAAACCAGGATCAAACAGTTATGAAACCGACATTTATACGAAATATTCTGGCAAGTGGAAACTGACTTGTGCAGTTTCCTCTACCGGGAGTTTAAGGTGTTTAGTTCAGAAGCAGAAGTGAAACAATATGGAATGAGACCTGAGAAGGAGTTCAACGGAGGAGAAGCCATTGAAGTGAGAGCACAGGACGCTTATTACTTTAAATATCGCGGCGCTTGCAAGGTAAGAGAAATTGATGGCTTCCCAGTCAACTTGTCGAACAAAATCTCAGGATCGCGTGCTGTGTAGATAAAATATGACTCAGCTCTGCCGATAGACCCGCCCGCCCTTGACAACCGCCACGGGCACGAGCTTCTGCTTGCCGATGCGCATGTCGCCGTCCGTGTCCTGCAACTGGAATTCGCCAGAACGTAATTCGAAGACGACCGCATCGCCCCATGCTCCGACCGAGAGTGTACCGATTTTATCTGGCATCAAAATTGTCTGAGCAGGAACAGCCGTAACCTTCGCGATCGCGTTGTCGAGCGTCAAGCCCAGACGGAGAAACTTGGTAACCACCGTCGCCAGGTCGTAGACGGGACCGTCTATGTTGTAAATGTGCAGGTCCGATGAGATAGTTTGAGGCTCGACTCCCTGCTCCATCGCTCGTTCAGCAACCTTCCAGTTGAACGATCCTGCGCCGTGCCCAACATCGAAAACAACGCCGCGCTCCATCGCCTCACGCACCGATTTTCGCACTTGACCATGATCGTCCAGGATGCCGCACGCCATACCGTGGAAGCAGTGAGTCATGATGTCGCGCTCGCGCATAACGGCTAAAATATCGTCAATCGAGGCGCACCAGGCATCCTGCGGATGAACCATGATGGGCAATCCGGCCGCGCCTGCGGCCTCGCGCGCTCGGTGCAGGGGCGACATCCCTGACTTCTCGCTGACGATGAGGTTCTTTGTAAGTCGAACCTTCACACCCAGAATCACATCGCGGTGCTTTTCTATCATCTGGCACGCTTTGTCCACATTTGCGTACTCAGGGATTTCGAACTCACCGATTTCGACGGTCAGCATCCCCTGTGACGAAATGTTGAGCTGCGCCAGGATACGCGTTCCGCTCACCTCAATCACATACTTGCGAAAGCCCGGAAAGGTGTCCGCTCCCGCAGAACCTGCGTCGACCACTGTGGTTGCTCCCTTAGCCAGACAGGTAGGGTCAGGCTCGATGCCGAAGTGGCTGACGCCGTAGAACACATGGACGTGCAAATCGATCATCCCTGGCGTGACGATGCGACCACTTGCGTCCAGCACCTCGCGCGCCTCCGTCTTAGACAGATCATCATCGACAGCGGAAACGACGCCATCTGTAAAAGCCACGTCCTTTTTCGCGTGGAGCTTCAGTGCAGGGTCGACGAGCGTCCCGCCTTTGACAAGCAAGTCATAAGTCATGTTTCAACCTCCATATTCGTCTTCTTGTAACGGATGTTTCCTTCCATTGCTGTGCCAACAGCTTAAGCATAAAACACAAAGTTGTCAATAAAAATTTGAGGGGATGCTATTTTGAGCAGACATGGGAGGAGCATTCCTACTGCAGAATACTTGTGGTTTTGTCAAGGGGAGAGCGTACCAAAATATCGGAGTTTGCACTACTTGTTTCAAAATTAGACATGAAATAATATGGTTGACTTTCAAGGGTTATAAGAGTAGATTGCACATGGGTTAGGAATTATTATCTAAGTTCTGAATAAAAGGAATGGCGTTATGTCGCAGCATTTTCATCACCTGCAGACCGAGGAATTGTCACTTGTGATTGGGGACAACTCCGCGCATCAGGACCACCAAGCAGGATACAACGGCATCTGGCAGATCACATCAGTTCACGATTGTCGACCCTTGTTCGTGCCCAGGTATTGCGGTATGAACTTTGAGTTTATTGCTCCCTTGTCTGCTCCGCACGCGACGGAGCCCAAAGATCACCCCACAGAATTGCTTGTTGATGACAAACTGCGTCAGGTCACTCTGTACCAGACGCCCACCTCCGAGCACCATGTCGAAAGTTGGATGACCTATCGGACGGCAGGCCCTTCCCACGTGGATTGGACTTTCCGCTATCGCCTGCATGATTCAGGGGCGTTTCCCACGGAATTTGCCGGTTTCTTCTTTGCCAATTACATCCATCAACCGGAGAACAAGGCTATTTACCTGTTGAGTCGGGATGCCTATGACGCGCTGATGTGGATTCAGTTTTGTACGACGTTTCAGGGTCGAGACAGTGCAGTAACCTGGGAGGCCGATTCGTACGATTTGCATTTCGGGCCACATGACCGCGGATTGTATACATCACGTGCACCCATTCGGTACACTGTTCCGATGATGTTGGGCCGCCGTGGTGACATGGCGTTCGTATTGATGTTTGAAAGTCCTCGTGGCGTCGTGATCTCGCACGGTATGGGCGGAGGTGGCTTTGTCGAAGATCGTTCGGACCGTAACCCGGCGTGGGATTTCTTTCTCTATGCGAGGGATACTGCAGAGCATCCAGAAGGACAATGGAACGGCCGACTGGTTTATAAGACATTTCTGGGCCGCGATGAGATCCTGAGTGAGTATCAGGACTTCCAGCGTTCGTTGGGTCACAACTGGACAATTCCGTCTTATGGACCCGATGCATAGTCCGGTTCGGCGTCGGCTACAATACCAAAGCGGTCAAATTTCCTGGGTCAGACATAACAAGGCAAACGGAGGGTACCCGCTTGAGTTCCCGATGTAGGACGATTTCTCAAACATATTGAGATGATATTTACCGAACAACCGGTTACACACCGAACGCGGAGGACCGCGCGTGTGAGCCGTATGACGTTATGCATTCTGAATAGGAGGAATTAGCATGCGGCCTCAGATAAGCAGTCAGTGGTGGCAGGTGGCGGGCAATCCTAATCTGAGACATTACGGAACGCCTCACCAGCAGCCTGTTGATTTCGCGATATGGCAAGCAGAAGACAGCACTTGGCAGCTGTGGTCCTGCATCAGACACACCGCCTGCGGCGGACAGACGAGGCTGTTCTACAGATGGGAGGGAACAGACCTAAAGCAGGAGCATTGGGAGCCGAAGGGCGTCGCCATGGAGGCGAGGGTTGACCTCGGCGAGACGGAAGGCGGCCTTCAGGCCCCACATGTCATCAAAGAGAACGACACGTACTACATGTTCTATGGAGACTGGAATCGCATTTGCCTTGCCAGCAGCAGGGACGGAAAATCGTTCGAGCGCGTGTTGGGGAAAAACGGCCAACCCGACCTCTTTTCCGGGCCGTACGAGAACAGCCGCGACCCCATGGTTCTGACGGTCGACGGTGTTTTTCACTGCTACTACACGGGGCACAAGGAAGACGCAAAGCCGGCGGCAGCCGTCTTCTGCCGCACTTCTCCCGATCTCCTCGATTGGAGCGATCCCGTCGTTGTGTGTGCGGGAGGGGCCGCCGCCAGACAAACTGGTTGGTTAGGAAATTGTGAATGTCCATTCGTCGTTGAAGTCGACGGATTGTTCTGTCTGTTCCGCAATCAGAGATATGGGGTGGACAACCTTAATACACAATACTGCTCGCCTGACCCGCTGAGTTTCGGAATCGACGACGATCGCTTTTATGTGGGGACACTGCCCGTTGCCGCACCGGAGATCATAGAACACAGGGGACGGTACTACATTGCGGCATTACTGCCTGATCTGACGGGCTTCCGGATTGCAGAGCTCGACTGGGTCGATCAGGATAATGCATAACTACTGTTTCCAGCCGATGGCTGGAAGCCGCGCCTGAAGCACACGTTCGGCATCAGTAAGATTAGAACTGGCATCCCCCTACAGAGAATGGATCTCTTAATGAATTCGCAGATCAAGATTACACGGAATCCTGTCTTTGACGGGACCATCAGTCCCTTCATTTATGGTGAATTCGTGGAGTTTATAAATGACCTGATCCCTGGCATGTGGGCAGAGATGATCCGGGATCGTTCGTTCGAAGGGTTTTCGCAGCCAACGTATTTCTACCGCAAGGAGAAGGACTTCCCCAAGCCAGCATGGCGTGAGATTCGGCCACTTGCGTTCAGCATCTCGCGCGCCTCCGTCTTAGGCAGATCATCACCGACAGCGGAAACGAGGGCATTTGTAAAAGCCACGTCCTTTTTCGCGTGGAGCTTCAGTGCAGGGTCGACGAGCTGCCCGCCTTTGACAAGCAAGTCATAAGTCATATTTCAACCTCCATATTCGTCTTCTTGTAACGGATGTTTCCTTCCATTGCTGTGCCAACAGCTTAAGCATAAAACAGAAAGTTGTCAATAAAAATTTGAGGGGATGCTATTTTGAGCAGACATGGGAGGGGCATCCCTACTGCAAAATTCTTGTCGCTCTGTCAAGGAAAGCAGTGCCAAAATATCGGAGTTTGCACTATTTGTTTCAAAATTAGACATGAAATAATATGGTTGACTTTCAAAGGGTATAACAATAAATTGGAGATTGGTTTTCAATCATTATCTAAGTTATGATAACTGAAAGTTATTTTGGTTAACTAATAGTTCGCCTTTGACAATTAATGGGAGGCCTGAGCCATATGTTTGATATGCTGGTGAAGTTGTATGATCTGCCCGCAGTAGAGCCTTCTGTCAGGGGTCTAAGGGAACAGGGGGTAGGTGTCCGTCGCGCGATGTCCTACGAAAAAGCCGAGGTGATCAAATGGGTCGACGGCAAATTTGTCGGTGAGTGGACAAGTGAAAGCGACGTTGCTTTTAGTAACCATCCCATTTCCTGTTTTCTAGCCACAGAGGAAGGCGAGATCATAGGTTTTGCCTGCTATGACTGCACCTGCAAGAATTTCTTCGGACCCACAGGTGTTGTCGAAGAGAAGCGCTCTCGCGGAATTGGCAAAGCATTGTTACTGTGCTGTCTACACGCTATGGCGGCAAACGGATACGGTTACGCAATCATAGGCGGGGTTGGTCCTGCTGATTTCTACGCAAAAGCGGTAGGTGCAGTTGAGATCAAAGGCTCATCTCCCGGAGTCTACCGCGATCGGTTGAAGAAGACGGAAAGCTAACAAGATGCGTGCACGGTACGGTGCTGGACATGCCCACCGTAAAGCAAGACGTTGGGCTGGAGGGAAGTCCATAGATGACAGTGCAAAGAACCACACTCTTGATACCAGGACGGAACAAAACTCATTCTATGGAGAAGGAGAGTTAAACAGGGGGCTCAGAGGCCCGGCGGCGGGCGGATGTCAAATGGCGAAAATGTCTGTTTATTTGATCTATGGGCTATGAGCAGTGAGGACTTATGATACGGAGCGCCATCCATTGGCACAAGGTGATATGCCGGCAACCCGGCGACTTCATCGGCTTCCCAACAGTGACGCAGACGGCAGACGGCGAGATCCTGGCCATCTTCTCCGGAGACCGTGAGACTCATCATTGCCCCTACGGCAAGAGCCAGCTCATCCGTAGCAGCGATGGAGGCGAGACGTGGTCGGCGGCCGAGACTGTAAATAACACGCCGTTGGACGACCGTGACGCCGGCATTGTCGCACTAACATCAGGAACGCTGGTCATGAGTTGGTTCGTCACTGACACCCGCGAGGTCCTGGAAAATTACCGCGGACCCGTACCAAACAAGGCGTGGGGTCTCTGGCCAACGCCAAAGGAGTGGGAGTCCTGGCGGCGGCACTGTGACAAGATTCCCGACGACGTCCGAAAGCAGTGGGTCGGAACCAAGATCCACGAACCCTATACCCGACGATCGACTGATGGGGGACGGACCTGGGAAGAACCGGTGCGATCAATCGTGATGACGCCGCATGGTCCGATCCAGCTAAGCGATGGGAGTCTCCGTTTCGTCGGAATCATCACAGACGAGGGTGGCGAAGGCGCAAGGACTCTGGCTTGCGCCGCTTCGACCGATGAGGCACGGTCATGGAGCTTGATCGGGACTATGTCCGTAGATAAGAGGTTCGGCGAAACTCACACCTTTAGCGAGCCGCACGCCGTCGAAGTAGACGACGGGCGGCTCGTCTGTATGTGGCGGCACACCCCGAGCGACAAAGATGCCTCCCAGCATTTTCTGCATCAGTGCGAAAGCGACGACGGCGGCAAGACATGGAGCGTGATCAGGCCGACACCCATCTGGGGCTATCCGGCCCATCTGCTCCGCCTTCATTGCGGCGACGTGCTGGCCAGTTACGGATACCGCCGCGAACCCATGGGACAGCGCGCCTGCTTGAGCCATGACGGCTGCGCCACGTGGGACGTGGACAACGAGATTGTGCTCCGCGACGATGCCACGAGCGTAGATCTGGGCTATCCCTCGACCGTGGAACTCGAACCGGGGGAGATGCTGACCGTCTATTACCAACTCGTGCCGCCAGATGAGAAGCCCACCCTCGTGGCGACTCGGTGGTCGCTCGCTTGACCTGAGCGACGCCTACGGTTATATGACTCGGCTCGCCAAGGTCTGGCGCACAGATTTAAGGAGAAGCTATGACTCATGCAAAGATAGGCTTTGTTGGCTGCGGAACCCATGCCACAAACAACTTGTACCCGATGCTCCGATATGCGAGGTGTAGCCTGGAGACTGTATGCGATCTGGATGAAGAGCTTGCGGCACGAAACGCTCGGCTATTCGGTGCATCCTCGTACTACGTCGATGTTGAGAAGATGCTATCCGAGAGCGATTTAGATGGGGTTCTCGTCGTTGGGCCATCTGAAATGCACTACGAGATTGGCAAAAAGGTACTTGCCTGCCGCTTGAATCTTTTTGTCGAGAAACCCCCTGCGCCTGACTTGAGGCGGACTCAGGAGCTTGTTGATCTGGCGCGGAAGAATAACGTATTCATCATGGCGGGTTTCGTGAAGCGCCACGGCATGACCTACGCCAAGGTGAGACACCTAATCGAGACGGGGCAATTCGAACCAGCGATGGGGTTTCTCAAGTACGGACACTGGCCGAACACCGATCTCCGGAGAATGGTTCTGGACATGTGTTGTCATGCCATTGATCTTGCAATCAGCTTTTTCGGGGAGGTGTCAAGTGTAACTTCCCACCTTGTCGAATTAAGTCGGACTCTATCTCTGGCCGTGACGCTTCGTTTCCGGTCAGGAAAGGTCGCTCAACTCATGCTCGACTCGTCGCAGCCCCGGATTCAGGAACGCGTGGAGATCTCCGGGACACTCGACGGGAAGAATGCTCTGATCGTGGTAGACAACGTTCATCAGTTGGAGGTTCACAGGCAGGGACGCGACGGCATTGATCTCTTGGCTCCGAGTCTGCCAGAAGTGGTTCCTGAGTTCGATCTGGACGACATACGCGTCTGGCGTCCAGACTACGGAATCCCGAACATGGGGCAGACGCGTCACTTCTTCCAGGGCTTTGCCGGCGAGATCCGAGAGTTCGTGGACGCAATCCTGGAGAACCGTGAGCCTTACCCCTGTGCTGAAGACGCGCTGAAGACGATGGCTGTCGTTGAGGCAATTGCATCGAAACCGGATGGAACAACTGAATTTGGCGGATGAATGCCAAGATAAGAAAGACATAAGCAGCGCATGCAAATCGACTCCGAGATAGCCACCGCTTCGCGTGGACTCCTCGGAGCAAGTGATGCGCGTTTCTATACTATACTATTAGTGTAATTTCAGTATCCAATATTATCGTCATATTGTGCATAGAAGGTATCAGCATTCGTCAGAGAAATAAGATGTATACTTTAGGTGGACATTTTCAATGTCTTCTACCTCTATACCTATAAGAGATTGAATAATGCCATTAATCGAAAAGTCAAGGCAACTGTATAGATGTTGCCCTTTGTGTTAGTCTACAAGTTTCAATTTGTCGATTTCTGCTGACTGTAGGTCTCACCCTCTATACAATTCGGAACTTCCTGGATTTATAAACTGGCAGCAATGTAATACCTTTGGTCACAATTTTGCAGATGGATACTTTACTAACCCGATTAATTCATAAACTTGATGGAAGTCATTGCGAGGAGCAAAGCGACGAAGCAATCTCAAGGTTTTATAGTGGTCTCCTATCAGAGCCGGAGAGTATTACATCTACCACAGAATCGAGATTGCTTCGCCTCCGGATCGCAATGACACCGAAGGTGGTTAAACGTCATAACTATAATATAATACAATCCCTTAATTAATATACGGCCTTTTTTTGTGAATTATTCGGGCTAAAGAGGCAACAGATATTCTTTTTAGCAAAACCCATGACTATCAGTTATTTAATGTTAAGGATGTTGAGAAATTTCGATGTATGTCTGCAAGATTGATTGATAAAATATCTTCTGTCTTAAATGGTCAGAAAGGTAAATGGTTGGATGTTGGTTTCGGTAACGGTTTATTAATGACGACATGTGAAGAATATGGTTTTGAGCCAGTCGGTATTGATCTTCGCCAAATAGCTGTAGATAAGATGAAGCAACTTGAATATGAAGCTCACTGCATGGAATTAAAAAATTATAAACAATTCAATAGTTTTACAGTTATTTCGATGGCCGACGTGTTGGAACATATGCCGTACCCAAGGGAAGCACTTTCTCATGCTCATAAATTGTTAATACCAGGGGGAGTATTGTTTATATCGTGTCCTAATATGGATTCGTTTCTTTGGAAGGCCTTAACTAAAGAAAACAAGAATCCATATTAGATAGAAATAGAGCATTATCATAATTTTGGACGGAAGCTCCTTTATTCATTATTAACTGAGCATGGATTTAACCCCTTAACTTATAGCATAAGCGAAAGATATCGAATTGGTATGGAAATTATTGCGATTCGAGAATAATGAAATATAACAAGGCGCTACACCTGACCGCTATTCCGCTACGTTGTATAACGGCTGGTGAGCTTGGTCTTTATTTCACTTTGGTGAGGATGAAAGAACTGCGAGCTCAATACTGTATGAAAATATCGGAGTTTGTATTACTTGTTTCGAAATTAAAAATGAAATAGTGTGCTTGACTTTCAAAAGTTTTAACGGTAAATTGCAGATTGGTTATGAGTCATTATCTAGGCTATGATAAGTGGAAGTCATTTGGGTTAATTAATAATTAGGCTGCGCCCCAGGAGATTTGTATGGGAAATCAAAAGACACTAATTGTTGGTTCCATTCTATCAGTGATACTCCTGCTTTTTCTGGGTTGGCTGCAGAGTGAAGAGGCGAAGTTTCTAAACCTTTCTCCTCAATGGCTAGCAATCGCGGTATTGCCGGTGTTGGTAGCACTTTTTGCTGGGGGATTCATAACACGGTTCAAGGGTTTCGGCGTTGAACTAGAGGCGACTCTGAGAACACCGGTTGCATCTATGAACTTGACGGCATCCGGTGCAGTTGCAGATATCCCGGGTGATGAGAAGAAAAGCTTCCTATATATCGATAATCTACCGGACGATAAGAAGCTCGCAACTCGGAGGCTCCTCTTTAGATCTGGACGGCAGGATTTCTACACTCCCCATGGCATCGAGCGATATGCTCAGGAACTACCAAATATTAAGTACTTTGAGATTCGTACCGAGTCTGGAGAGATAATATGCTTTATACCGATCTCTACTTTCCGTGACACCGCCCAACCACGACGCGCTCTCGATTTCGAAAAACTAAAATTGTTGGTCCAAGCTATTAAACAGAACGAGGTTCCCAACGCTTTCAAGGAGTCTGCCATCACGTTGACGGTTTCTAATGACCAAAGTTTAGTCGATGTATTAAAGAAGATGCGAACTGAGAGCGCGGAGTTCGCACCGGTAGTATCTCCTACGGGGAAGTACTTGGGTGTGGTGTTTGCCCGTGACGTGGAGAGACGAATTGCGGATTCAGTGCTGGCGACAACGAAGGCAAGTTCAGCCTAACAACAGCGTGAACGGGACCGGCTTCCAACCGGCCGGGGATTCCGCTTCCGCTCCACCGCGGTGGATGAGCCGCAGCGTTATATTTTTCATGTAATTTCAGTATGGAATTTTATCGTCATGATAGGCATAGAAGCAATCCGCATTCCCCAGCCACACAACAGATAGCAGCTCCACCTCCTTACAGGCAGAGATCGCTTACTCTGATGCGATCAGTTCCTTAAATTGAGGTTCCTCTCTTACAAAGTCTAAGTCCTTATCATGCTTCATCCATTCGAAGTCTTTAAGCCCAAGATCAATTGCCCGTTTGATCCACACAAGGGACGTCTTTAGGTCGCGTTTGAGGGAGTAGTAGCACCCGATGCTGTAGGATGCCCAGGGATCGTCCTGGAACTTTTCTGCCTCCTCTAAGGTTGATTGGGCCTGTTCGTACAGACCCTGGATGTGGTAGATGGAGGCCAATCTTCCATAAGCGTAGCCGTAGTGGGGATTCATCTTCAGGGCTTTTTGAAACTCAACTACGGCAACGTTGTACATTCCTCTGTGTTTATATATGTCCCCTATGTTAGACTGGGCGTTTACATAGCTGGAGTCAGTAGATAGGGCTTTCTGGAATTCCGATATAGCCTCATCATATCGGGCCTTGTAATAGTATTTTACCCCTAAGTTGTTGTGTGCCAGCACCTGTTTTGGATCTATCTCCACAGTTTTTCTGTATTCCTCTATAGCATCGTTGGTCATCCCCTTTTGGGAGTACGCGTTTCCAAGGTTATAGTGGGCTCCGGCGTAGTTGGGTTCAAGCTCTACTGCTTCCTTCCATTGTGCTATTGCCTCGTCCAACAACCCCTTCTGGGAGTATGCGTTTCCGAGATTGCTGTGCGCTAAGGCGAGGCTCGGCTCGATCCTTATGGCCTTTTTGTATTCTCTTATAGCTTCCTCGATCGTTCCCCTCTGGAGATAAGCGTTTCCAAGGTTGTTATGGACTTCGGCGTAGCCGGGATATATTTCTAATGCTTCTTTCCATTCCTTTATAGCTTCACCCATAAGGCCGTTGTTGGCGTAGGAAAGAGCCAAGCTGTTGTGCGGTCTGGCTCTGTAAAGGAGCTCTTTCTCCCGGTAGATCCTATATTCTTCAAGTGCCTCGTTGGCCATCCCATTTCGTCTGTAGGCATCAGCTAATTCCCTGTGGGCTTCAGCGTAATCGGGATAAAGATCTATTGCTTTTCTATAGCTATCTGTAGCCCGATCCAGGAGTCCCTCTTTCTTGTAGGCGTTTCCAAGCTGTAGGTGAGCCTGGACGAAATTGGGATCCAGCTCTAGCACCCTTTGATATCTTGCGATGGATTCTTTCAGAAGTCCCTTGTCTGCGAACACTAACGCAAGGCCATAGTGCGCTTCTTCGTAGCCGGGACGTATGCCGATGGCGGTCTGGTATTCTGAAATAGCATGGTCAGACAATCCTTTCCTTCTAAAAACCTCTCCAAGGCCGTGGTGAGCTTCAGCAAAACCTGGGTAGAGCCTGAGTGCCCTTCTGTATCCTGCTGCGGCTCTGTCGAGTTGTCCTTTCTGTCTGTAAACCTCTCCAAGGCCGTAGTGAGCTTCCACGAAATCCGGATAGATCCACAGCGCCCTGTCGTACTCTTTGATAGCTGCGTCCAGTAGGCCCTTTAAGGCATATACCAGCCCGAGGTTATAGTGAGCTTCTGCATATCCGGGATACCTCTTAAGTACCTTCTTATACTCCGATACAGCCTCGTTCAGGAGACCCTTATCTGAGTAGGCGTTTGCCAGGTCGAACTGCGCTCTGGCGTATTCGGGCTGTATGTCGAGAGCCTGCCGGTATTCGGATATGGCTTCGTCCAAAAGACCCCTGGAGTGGTATTCACTTCCGGCTCTGTAGTGCTTTTTGGCAGGACTGGCGCAGCCTGCAAGCACGATTAAAGCAGACAGAAGACAGTAACCTCCGATAGATTTAATCGGGGGGCACAGGGCATCCCTGCTCATCTGCAGGGATATGAACAAGAGGGCGTGTCTCTTCACCGCTTATTTCCCCTTTTCCCAAAAGAGTATCGAAGAACTTTTTTGGTGTCTCGAAAATGTGAAAAGGGAGAGTCTGTATTAGGCTCTCCCTTTTGCACTATATTCCTCAGTCTGATGAAGATGCAATTCCTTAAAGTTCTACGTTAGAATCTTCCTTGTCCTGTTCGCCTCTTAGGCGGAGATTTTTTCGAACTGGATTTAGCCGCTTTCTTACCGCTGCCTTCTGATGCCTTGGAGGCAGAGCCGGCCCTGCTTGACGAGACAGAGTGCTTGACAGTCCGGATGCTCTCCGTTCTCGACCGCTCGGAAGTGTACGAACTGCTGTAAGGCGACTTCTCGGCACTGCGCCTTATTGACAGCGTCCTCGTCCTCTGAGGGGTCGGAATAGGCTCAGGCTGATAACCCGGAATAGGCCTGAGCTCGTACGAACCCCTGACCTTCACAAGTTCGTGGCCGGCAGGTACATCAATCCTTGCTATGATATCTTCCTCTCTGACCGTATTCTGGTCTGTCTGAGCAGGATCGTTTATCGGGACCAGCTCATATCCAGGAGGCACATAGTACCCTCCGGAATTTCCATAGTAGCCCCCAGTATCTCCGTAATATCCGGAATTAAGAGGAGAACCGTAGCCGTCGTAGTAGCCCAACCCGTTGTAAGATCCGTAATCGCCGGGATACGATCTGCGGTTCCTAACACCCGGTGCATAAGGGTCGTATTTGTCAAGCGGACTGATCTCACCTGTCTCTGGCCCCTCATTGATAATTTCGACGTCGGGAAAATCTTCGTCGGAGATCTCGCCTCTTAGCCACTTGTCTTCGATCTCTTCGCCTTTAGGACTGTCGGAGGGCGTTCTGGGGGCTCTAAGCTTGGTGTAGCCGCACCCGAATGCGAAGAATGAAGCGAAGATTCCGATAGCCAACAGCGCTGTTATAAGTCTATTCATACTGATCACTCCCTTCAGGAATAAGGGTTGACAACGACATTCCCACCCTTTAGACGCTCATCCTCCCTTAAAGATTCAGAAATCATCAGATGTGATTCATCTGAGTACAAAATATACGACATAATTTCAAACATGCAAGGAATATTTTTCTATTTTTTCAGGGATGCAAAGGGAGAGTCCCTGTGTACTTATTTGAGGCCAGGCGATAAGGTATGAGGTGTTGTATATGAGATTCCCGGCGACGAATTTTCCGCCCTTGACAAGAAGAAAGGATACCCAAAATACTACGACCGTGTGGATGTCTCTGTGACCGATCCCAAAGACAATACCCACAGGGCACAGGCATACGTGGGGGCGGATAAGAATCTGGAGGGCTATCTCCCCTGCAAAGATTACATGAATCTCCTGATTGCCGGTGCGAACACTTGAAGCATCCTGATGACTAAATATAAGTATCGCGGTCAAGTTTGACTGTCGCTTGACCTCGTCCTACTTAAAACTGCAGCTGCCCCACCTCAATCATTATCACTAAACTCTCGGTGATAACCTCGATGAGGCCTGGTCTCTGTTCAAGCTCTAATAGAAGTTATCGAGCCCGGCGCGAAACAATAGATCCTAAGGCTAGAGATCTTGCTCTTTTTCAAAGATCGGTTGCCTGGCCACAAAAACTCCATCGTTGATCTCCTTTGCGTCAAAGGTCTCTGTACTACGAAACGTTCTCCAACCCACCTGCTAAATGCGATTCTTCCTATCTATTCTTTTGCATTTTCTCATACGCCGCTTTCATCTTATTCACGTCCATACCACTCCCAAAGGTATTGTCTCCTTCCCGTTTGGAGTAATTAGAGTACCTTAGGATCGATTTGCGGTGCTCCTATTCATCGTTAAACCCACAGGGTTACGTAAAAAATCGGGAATTGCTTATTCTGATCTTTACAGAGAGATCGTTTATAACATTTCTTAACATCTTGAGACCTATACAGTGGTATTTTCTGAGCAGTCTGTCGAACTCCGCGGTGTTTAAGCTCAGCGCTATTGACTTTTCTGAAGAAACTACCGTCGCTGACCTGATCTTTCCCGTGATGACGCCCATTTCCCCTACCATTTGTCCAGGGTTGATCTGAGCTACGCTGACACCGCCGAGGGACCTTACGTCCAGTTCACCAGACATGAGGATCAACATCTCACTGCTGCCTCCCCCGTACTTGAATATCACCTCATTGGGCTCATACTCCTTCTGCTGGCATACGCTCAGCACGAGTTTTGCCTCATCCACAGAAAGTTCCCCAAACATGGGGATCTTTCTTATCATGTTCAGCACTTTGAAGTCGGTTGCCATGTCTTATCCTCCTTCACGTAACGGAAGGCTCTTCTCCCAAAACAGTAACGTGAACTCCAGTACATCCAAATTGGACAGATAGCTTAGCAACTTCTTAAAGTCGTCAAGAGCTCAAAATGAGTCTCCACGGGGGCTGTTATGTCAAATAAACCTTGTATCTTTACAGATGCAATTTAGAAATAAGTTGTCTTGTACCACTCGATTTGGTACAATAGTATGCCCACCAACAGAAAGGTAAGACTGTCAAGTCGGGTAGTCTGTGCAACCAACGCGAAAAACTTGCTTTACTTGTCCAATTACGTGCTCAGAAAAACGGGTTCGGTTCATTCCCGCTCTTGCATTCCTATGACAAACTTCTGTCTAAATGTCCTACGCGGAGATAAGTTTAATCTCTATCCTGTCTCGTTAAAAAAGTAACTTATGCGGACATTTAAGGCGGACGCGATCTTACGTAAAGTAGAAATTGAAGCTGAAGTGTCTCCCAATTCGATCTTGGATATTAGGCTAACAGATAGCCCTGTCCTGTTTGCCAACTGCTTGATCGTTAACCCTTTTCCCTGCCTTAAAACCCTAATTCTTCCTCCTATCTCTGATCCTAACTCTTCGTCAGGATCAACTTCCATGCCCTTTTCAGCCAGAACCTTTTTTATGACATCTAACAGTTCTCGCATCCTGAACGGTTTCGTGATGTAATCAGTAACACCCAGCTTCATCGTGGTGATGGCCGATTCCACGGTCGGGTAACCCGTAACTACGATTACGGACACATCAGAATTGAGCTTCTTTATGTCTTTAAGGAGATCATCGCCTGTTATTGTGGGCATTCTTAGATCCAGAAGTACCACGTGATGCATCCCACTTTTAAGTTTGCCCATCGCCCTTCGGGGATCAGTGACACTTTCAACATCAAAACCCTCTTGAGTCAGGTAATGACTAAGCGAATCGCTAAATTCTTTGTCGTCGTCAACTATCAGTGTCTTAATCTTCATCTTAGCTTTACTTCAATTCATGCTGAAGTTTTTGTCAAAACATCTTCAAGTTCTGACAATTTAAAGGTTTTGTACAGTATCGCGTAAAAGCCTATTCCCCTTGCCGCTGTCCTCTTAGTAAAAAGCAATTAGGATCAAGCACTTGTCGATAAAAAGTTTCAACTATTATTTTATGATATGACGTGAACCCCAAAGTGGACAGGGTCTTAATATACGACGATGCCGACTCTTTGTCAACCTTTTTCAAATCATAACATATATATTCTACAATTATTTAGTATGAATAAACTATTCTATAAATACTATATAAAAAGAAAGCCCCCCATTTCTGACGGGCTGTGTGTTTGAGTATCGCCGACTCTTTTACATTTAGAGACTCTTTACCTACAGGATTATTCACTCGTTCCCATTATCACCTCGCGTAATGTCTTGCTCAGTTCTTCGACCTTATATGGTTTGGCAACAAAACTGCTAAAACCATATTGCCTGAAATTGGCTAATACCGGATCGTTAGAATAACCGCTCGATACAATGGCCTTAACCTCAGGGTCTATTTCAAGCAGCTTCCTGATGGCTTCTTTTCCCCCGATACCGCCAGGCACAGTTAAATCCATAATAACTGCATCAAAGGGCTGTCCTTATTTCTGGGCCTGCTTGTAAAGCTTGATAGCTGCGGCGCCATCTTCGGCAAACTGTGCCTCATATCCAAAATGAGTCAGTATCTGGCTGAGGGACTCTCTGATGTCTTCCTAATCGTCCATAATCAAAATCTTGCCCTTGCCGGCAAGGGGTCTGTCCTCTAAATCTTCCTTTATCTGGATTTCTTTTGAGGTAGCGGGGAGATAGATATGGAAGGTGGTTCCAACTCCCAACTCGGATTCTACACTTATGTACCCATCGTGGTTTGTAATTATGGAATAGGAAGTCGTAAGACCAAGGCCGCTGCCTTCCTGTTTAGTCGTGAAAAAGGGATCGAATATCTTATCAAGATGCTCCTGGGATATACCGATCCCCTGATCTTCAACGCATATTTTTATGTATTTTCCCTCTTGTAAAGGGAGAGAGTTTTTTGCTCCTACGGTAACATTTTCAGCACGCATCTTAATTGTACCGCCCTCGGGCATCGCCTGGTCAGCGTTGATAATCAAATTGTTGATGACCTGACTTATCTGTCCTTCATCAACTTCGACCGCCCAAAGATCGTCAGGCATGGAGAATTCGCACTTAACATTGGAGCCTCTCAAGGCAAAGCCGACTGAATCTTTTATTAACTCTGAGATAGAGATCGTCTCCTTAATCGGCGCTCCGCCGCTGGAAAAGGTGAGCAATTGCTGGGTCAGGTCCCTTGCCTTTATGGACACTTTCTCTATCGTAGTCAATACCTCAGAGATTTCATCTTCCGATTTTGCATACTTTGCAAGGGAGACATTGACCAAAATCGTAGCTAGAACATTATTAAAGTCGTGTGCAATTCCCGCTGCTACGTGTCCTAAAACATTGAGCCTTTCCATCCGGACTATCTGCTCTTGCGCCTCCTGCAATTTTCGATAGGAGTGATCTAAATCCAGGCTCATCCGGCTCAGTTCCTGATTGGCTCTCTGCACAAGAGTAAAAATGTCCTGACTGGAGCCTATGTCTCGACCTAAAATCTGAGCTATCTCCTCAACTTTTTCTGTGGCCTTTGAAGTTATCTCCTTTAGGTCGTCTTCGGACATCTTGAATCTATCTTTTAGCTTTTCTATCTTATCGAAGGATCCAACTGTCCAGATCTTTCCGGAACAGGCATTGGATACGTTATCAGCCAAAGCGACCAAAGAAATCATAAGCTGTTCCCGTCCGTTCTTCTTTGTATCTAAATCTGGCGGGGTGTGATGCAGCCAGGCAACTCCTATCAGATGATCAGGAAACCTCCACTTTTCCATAATCCACTTGCCCACCAGACCGTGGCCAACTCCGATTATGCGCCTTTCCGCCTCAGACGAGTCAATTCTCTCCTTGATAGATAGCTCAAGCGCAGCACCAAATTTTTCAGGGACCTGCACATCCAGAATTAGTTTTCCTACATCGTGAAGCAGACCGGCTACGAACACTTCATCCGAAAAGTCGAAACCGAGCTTTTCTGATATGTCCTGGGATAAAACAGCGCAGGATAAGGAGTGTCGCCAGAACTCCTTGATGTCTAAGTTGGAGTTTTCCAGGAATGCTAAGGTGTCCATCAAAGAAATGCTCAACACGATGCTCTTCAGCTTATTAAATCCCAAGGTAACTATGGCATCTTTGACTGTGGATACGGCTTTGGGCCTTCCGTAGAGAGCGGAGTTGGCAACCGTGAGAACTTTAGCTGTCAGAGATTGATCCTTTTCCACAAGTTCCGCCACATCCTGGATGCTGGAGATCTCAGCGAGCACCCTGTTCATTATCTCCGCAACCACCGAAGGCAGTGTGGGAAGACCATCCAGATTCTCTATGGCTTTTTTTATCTTTGCCCTGTCAGAATCCCTTGAATTGACCATCCTATTGTCGCCCAAGATTTACGGCAGCCAAGGTAGGTAGGAAGTCCTGTACACCGTCTGCTCTTTTTTTCTCCTTATTAGCCCAAATAATTCATAAAAAACGCCGTGTATTAATTAAGGGATTGTATTATATTATAGTTATGCCGTTTAACCGCCTTCGGTGTCATTGCGAGCCGAAGGCGAAGCAATCTCGATTCTGTGGTAGATGTAATACTCTCCGGCTCTCATAGGAGACCACTATAAAACCTTGAGATTGCTTCGTCGCCTTGCTCCTCGCAATGACTCCAGCAAGTTTATGAATTAATCGGATTAGTACCCTTCAAGGGGTAAGGATATGGTTTTCTTCTCATCGGCTGCGCGGAACACAGCCTCTGTGAGCTCCATGTACTTTAGTCCATCATAAAATGAGGGCCACACAGGCTCTCCATCTCTGATCGCGGCGATGAAATCGACCTCGACCTTTCTTAGCCCTTCTTCGGGGATGGGTATCTCCGAAAGCTCCTCCTGATCGGATTTTGCTCCGAATATCTGACAGTTGGAAAGATCATAGATCAAAGTCCCGTCAGACCCGTAGACCTCTACCTTCTCGGCAGGTCTCGACATCCCGCTGAAGTGGTATTCGATCAAGGCTCCGTTTTCCATCTCGCCTACAACGGCCACGCTGTCGGGTCTATCGACCTTTCTCATCTGGCTTGAACCTTCAACCTTTCTGTGGGTTATGAAATGTTTTGCCACGGCGGCTACGCTCTTACAATGACCGAACCAACTGTGTATCTTCTCTGCGTACATGCCCACATCGAGCGTGTTTAAGCCTGATATCTCATCCATCTGTCTCCAGTGGAGCGGCTTGTCCGGATCGGCGTACGCCGAATTCATCGACGTAACCACTATATTGTAGGGTTTTCCGACGAATCCCGCATCGACTAACTCCCTCATCTTAGCGTCTCCCGCATTGTCCCCTGGGTCCGCTGGACAGAGCATCGTCACGCGGTCTGATTCTAACGATCTTTTGTACATCCGCAACGCTTCTTCGACGTTCATGGCCATTCTGGCCTGACAGAAGACGTGCTTGTTCGCGTCTAATGCTGCTATTGTAGCCTCGCAGTGCAGATAGGGCGGAGTTGCAATTATCACGGCGTCCAGATCGTCCATCGCGATAATGTCTCTCCAATCTGTCACCGCCCTTGAGATGTTCAGCTCCCGGGCCGTTGTCTCAACTTTTTCCTTTGTCCTGTTGCAGACGGCGACGACCTCCACGCCCTCAATTTGCTTTAAGGCGGGAAAATGTCTTCCCTTGAATATGCCTCCAGCTCCGATAACTCCTATCTTGATAGTGTTCTGATTCATATTTCTCCCTGTGATCTATGAGAGCACTTAAAGCCTTCGTAAGACTATCTCGTTTTGTTGCAGAGACGCTCATATAGGGGCGAACCCATGTGTTCGCCAATTTACCTAAATTTTTCCGGGCAGACACACGAGTCTGCCCCTACAGATCTGTCTGTACGTTGCCCAATTCTAAAAGGACCGTCAGCCGTTTTGCATGTCACCTACGAGTTTCTTGAATTCTTCGCGCAGTTGGGGCGTAATCACCTCATCTCGAGACGGAAGGCGAGAACGGCCGGATTTAAGCCCTGCGGCTTCCATCGCCGGACGTACAAAGACCCCTTCACCACCGGTTTGGGCTGCGAACTGGCCTCTAAGCTTTTTCCATGGGATCTCGAAACGATCGAGTTCTGCCTGTGCTTCTTCGTACTTGCTTTCCTTGAGATAGTCTATCACGCGCCAGTAGGGTTCGGGACAGAAGTTAGGAGTGTGGCTTATGTAGGTCCGAACGCCAAGGATACAGGACATCACTGGCAACCCCGCGTTATCCACCACTGCAGCTTTCGGCAGGAAGCGGCGTACTCCCTCCATATACGTGAAGTAATCAGGCGAACTCCACTTGACGGCGATGCTGTTTTCTATGTCCAATATCTCGTCGATCAGGTCCATCGGCATGTCGTAGCCGGTGTACCAGTTGTTGTAAACCGCGAAGCCTATATCCGTGTCCTTGGCCACTTCCTGCATCCAGGCCATAGAGTCGCCGGGACGCCCGTCATAGTAGTACGGGCCGGCGAGCTGGACGCAGTCGTACCGATATTCCTCGCAGAAATTGCAGAGCTCGATGCAGACCCTGATATCGGTGCTTTGTGTTCCGGCGACCATCGGAACCCTGCCATCTGCCACCTCAGCGACCGTCCTGATAACCTCTTTGCGCTCCTCTGTACTCATGCCAGTGAAATCGCCGCCGCTGCCGCCGGCCAGGAAGATCGTGTTTCCCATGCGGGCTCCCTTGTCTATCAGCCACTGGACGTTGCTCTCCATGGCGGGAAGATCCAGAGAGAGATCCTCCTTGAACACCGTGACGAGAGGTACCAACACTCCCTGCCAACGCTCTTTCATCTCTTCTACTGTAAGCATATTTTCTCCTTGTCTGTTGTCGTAGGTGCTTTGTGCGCACCGCCCCAATATGCTGATAGCTGAAAAACTCCCTGGGGTCATCACGTACCCCAGATTCCCCCCTAGGCTCCCAAGTTTTGGTGGGTCAATATCCTCAGGCGGTCGGCCTGAGTGAGGTACCCCTCTATATTACTGAGAAACTCAGCAAACGTCTCCTCGATGGATGCTGTGGTGGTTTCCAGCGCAAACTGTCTTCGGATCAATGAGGCCGCGAAGAGTTCCTCAAAGCGCTTAAGGACTAACTCGATGTCCTTCTCTTGAAGGACTGATCTGTGGTCCGGATCCGCGGCCATACGTTCCCTGATCACCTCCGGAGACGCCCTCAAAAGCACGAGCACCGTGTCGTCAGCGACCTGCATGACCTTGTGGTCCAAGGCTTTAGCCATCGTGACCCGATCGGCGTACTCGCCGGGCCCGCCGTACCCGTAGTAAAGCGGAGCGTAGACCGCTTCAGAGTAATAAAACCCGATCAAGCAATGATCGTTGTCGCTGTAGAAACCTGTACCGAAATGGTAGTCGATCATGTAGCGCTGATACTTCTCTTTGAGCGATGGCACCAGAGCCAACAGCTGCTGCTGCTCCTCTTTGCTGGCTTCCTCATCGGGAAAGACGAAGTGGTCGTGAAAGGGGATGGTTCCTCCAAGCGTCTCCTGACCCCACACCCTGATTTGCGCCGCCAAAGTGCTTTTTCCCGCATACTCACATCCGATTATGATCAGTCTCATACGGAGCTCTCCTCTCTACTGGTTGGTACTGTCAAATCTGTCCGCACAGATCGCGTTTAACGTTTGAACGTTCATGCATCTTCTGCGGTTTTGGTTTTCGTTTGGACAATGCCCTAAGCTTTAGGGAACAGGCCAGCCGAACCCTATCAGAATTTGGCGGAGTCTTGCCACCTCGTCGTCGCTCAGCGGCATGGAGGGCGGACGGGGGTCGCCCATCGGATGCCCCATAACCTTCATCAGCGCCTTCTTCATCCGGGACTGCCCACCTGAACTGGTACACGACGCAGAGAAATCTATTAAGGGGGTGTTCACCTTGTCAAACAGGGCGCCCGCCTCATCGTACTGCTTTGACTCCAAGAGTTCCCATATCTTCTGATCGTGGGGAGGGTAGACCTCAGCCGTCCGATTGATGTAGCCGCGGCCTCCCATCTTATGGTTGTCCACCGGCCGACTGCTGTTGCAGATTACGTTATAGTGGTCAGAGAACTTCGCCATGTCCTCGTATTTCATTGTCTCCGGCACCTCCCACTTCACTGCGACCAAGTTCTCAATGTCCTTCATGCGCAAAACCGTCTCGGTCGTGATGCTCTCACAGCCGTACCAGAAGGTGTTGTAGAGCATAACGCCGATGTCCACAGCATCGGAGATAGCCGCGAAGTAGCGGTACAAATCGTCCTGCGTCGGATGATTAAATACCGGGAGCGGAATCTGCAATCCTACTGCTCCCATATCCTGCGCCCGCTTGGCATCTTCTATTGACCGCACGGTGTCCTTGTGCTGGATGCCGCAGAGGACAGATGCCTTGCCGTTGGCCGCGTTGACGACGGTTCTCAGCAGGTACGGCCACTCATCGTCACGAAGCGACGGACCCTCGCCCATCGCAGCCACCACTTTGATAGGCACCTTGCCTGCTACAAGGCCCTGCTCAACCCACCACTGGGTCATCTCGCACATCAGACCGTAGTCGATCTCGTACTGATCGTCGAAGGGGGTCGGAACGGTTGCCATGGGGCCCTGCAGGTGGAATTTCATTTCCTCCCGCGTCATGAGTCTCTCCTCCTTTTCATATTTGAAAACGTTGAAAACTGGACTCCTATTTCAGACATGCCATCTTCCTAAATCCCTAAAGCCTATCCACAACAAACAGGATATCAAAAAGATTGACTATGCCACCAGCACCTCCTCTCTACCGGCTTTGCACTGGCAAATCTCACAGCCGGGATCGCTTTTGTGAGTGCTCTACGGTTTTATTTTTCTCTGGACAATGTCCTTTGCTTCAGGGAACAGGCCAGCCGAACCCTATCAAAATTTGGCGGAGTCTTGCCACCTCGTCGTCGCTCAGCGGCATCGAGGGCGGTCGCGGATCACCCATCGGACGCCCCATAACCTTCGTCAGCGCCTTCTTCATCCGGGACTGTCCGCCTGAACTGGTGCAGGTGTTAGCGAAGTCTTCCAAGGCAGATTTCACCCTCTGATACATCGCACCCGCCTCATCGTACTGCTTCGCCTCCAATAGTTCCCAGATCTTCAGATCGTGCGGAGGATAGATCTCAGACGTCCAATTGATGTAGCCGCGGCCTCCCAGCTTATGGTTGTCCACCGGCCGGCTGCTGTTGCAGATTACGTTATAGTGGTCGGAGAACTTCGCCATGTCCTCATATACCATCGGCTCCGGCACCGTCCACTTCACTGCGACCAAGTTCTCAATGTCCTTCATGCGCAAAACCGTCTCGGTCGTGATGCTCTCACAGCCGTACCACCAGGTATTGTAGAGCATAATGCCGATGTCCACAGCATCGGAGATAGCCGCGAAGTAGCGGTACAAATCGTCCTGCGTCGGATGATTAAATACCGGGAGCGGAATCTGCAATCCTACTGCTCCCATATCCTGTGCCCGCTTGGCATCTTCTATTGACCGCACGGTGTCCTTGTGCTGGATGCCGCAGAGGACAGACGCCTTACCGTTGGCCGCGTTGACGACGGTTCTCAGCAAGTACGGCCACTCATCGTCACGAAGCGACGGACCCTCGCCCATCGCAGCCACCACTTTGATAGGCACCTTGCCCGCTACCAGGCCCTGCTCAACCCACCACTGGGTCATCTCGTACATCAGACCGTAGTCGATCTCGTACTGATCGTCGAAGGGGGTCGGAACGGTTGCCATGGGCCCCTGTAGGTGGAATTTCATTTCCTCTCGCGTCATGAGTATCTCCTCCTTATCATATTTGAAAACGTTGAAAACTGGACTCCTATTTCAGGCATGCCATCTCCCTAAATCCCTAGAGTCTATCCACAACAAACAGGATATCAAAAAGATTAACTATTCCATCAGACCCTCCTCCTCTTCCGTCTACTGCATCCATAAGGAACCTTGTTACTTTATCCACTCCTGATATCACATCCGACACGCCAGACTCAGAAATCCTGCTAAGAACCACATCCACTACAAAGTCCAAATCCTCCGTGCCAATCTCGCCGTCTGGTACTCCCCTACCGGGAGGAAACTTTGACACATCCCCCATAATCCCCGTCACAGTCCGTATCATAAATCCTCCATCACCTGTTATTCCCTCAAAATCAGAACCCCGTCTCCAGCGCGTCACTCCTCCAATTTCATCGAACGTCCAACTCTTGCGCGGGTCAAGAGCGATATTTACTCCTATCGAAGGACCCACAGCAGAAGATAACTCCATAGCTATGAACAGAGTCTGTCCCTGAGTGATTCCTAAACTAACTCTACCATCTTCAAACCTTGTGAATCCTTCCGATCCAAGCTGACTGAGACCTCCAGCAGGATCTATCACCTTACTTGTCAACGCCACGCCCGGCTCACTGCCGCTGACGTCAAAGACCCTGGCAACAAAAGGATTAAGCACACCAGTAACGTTATAACTCACAGCTAAAAGACTATCCCTCAACGTCCCTCCTGTGTTGGTCTTAACCGTATCTGTCAGGATCTCAGTCGCTGCTCTGTCCCCCACAGCGTCAAAGGAGACAGTATCGGTTACCGCATCAATAGAAACAAAAGCAAATCCGTTAGCGAGCGTGTCTGCCTGAACGTCTTGATTTCTGACTATCACGTCCACAGTGCCAGCAGAATGAGCGGGAGTCACAGCAGTAATAATCGTATCTGACACTATGACTACATCTGTAGCTGAACTATCGCCAAAAGCAACAGTCGCTCCGCTCTGAAAACTGCTCCCTGCTATCGTCACAGGGGTACCTCCCAATTCCGTGCCAGAAGTAGGATCAATAGATTTCACAACTGGAGGAGCAATAAAAGTAAATGTATTCTCAAGTGTATCCGCCTGAGTGTCGGGATTTGTGACTTTAAGATCTACTGTACCGACAAGATGAGCGGGAGTCACAGCGGTAATAATGGTATCTGACACTACGACTACATCTGTGGCTGAGCTATCGCCAAAGACAACAGTCGATCCGCTCTGAAAACTGCTTCCTGCTATCGTCACGGTCGTACCTCCCAATTCTGTACCAGAAGTCGGATCAATAGATGTAACAACTGGAGGAGCAACAAAAGTAAATGCGTCAGAGAGCGTGTCTGAAAGACCACTGAGGTTTGTGACGATCACATCTACAGTACTGGCAGAATGAGTGGGAGTCACTGCGGTAATAAGGGTATCCCCTACCACCACTACCTCTGTAGCTGAACTATCGCCAAAAGCAACAGTCGCTCCACTCTGGAAATTGTTCCCTGCAATGGTCACAGGCGTACCTCCCAATTCCGTGCCAGAAGTCGGATCAATAGATGTCACAGTAGGTTGAGGAAAAAAAGTATACCCTTTCTCAAGTGTGTCTGCCTGACTGTCTGGATTTGTGGCTATTACATCTACGGTGCCAGCAGGATGAGCGGGAGTCACAGCAGTAATAATCGTATCTGACACTATGACTACATCTGTAGCTGAACTATCGCCAAGTGTGTCTGCCTGACTGTCTGGATTTGTGGCTATTACATCTACGGTGCCAGCAGGATGAGCGGGAGTCACAGCAGTAATAATCGTATCTGACACTATGACTACATCTGTAGCTGAACTATCGCCAAAAGCAACAATCACTCCGCTCTGAAAACTGCTCCCTGCTATCGTCACAGGGGTACCTCCCAATTCCGTGCCAGAAGTAGGATCAATAGATGTCGCAACTGGAGGAGCAATAAAAGTAAATCCATCAGAGAGCGTGTCTGCAAGACCACTGAGGTTTGTGACTATCTACATCTACTATACCAGCAGGATGAGTGGGAGTCACAGCAGTAATAACGGAATCCGACACTATGACTATGTCGGTAGCTGAGCCATCTCCGAAAGTAACAGTCGCTCCACTCTGGAAATTGCTGCCTTTTATCGTCAAAGTCGTACCTCCGAATTCTGTGCCCGAAGTAGGATCAATAGATGTCACGGCAGGAGGAGTAATAAAAGTGAATCCGTTAGAGAGGGTGTCTGAAAGACCATCTAGATTTGTAATTATCACATCTACGGTACTGGCAGGATAAGAAGGTGTTGTGGCAGTAATGCTATCCAAAGACGCTACAACTATATTTGTAGCTGTGCTATCTCCAAAAGTAACAGTCACTCCACTTAGGAAACTGCTCCCTACTATCGTTACAGGCGTACCTCCCAATTCTGTGCCGGAAACGGGATCGATGGATGTCACAACGGGAGGAGTGGTATTCAAAAAGACTGATACATTATCGTTGAACACATTACTCACAGTTAGGTCATTATCGCCATCTCCATCTAAATCCGCAACGAAGACCGACCAGGTCTGAACTCCAGCGGCGTAGTCAGTCTTGGGTCCAAATGTACCATCTCCATTATTTGACAGTACTGATACACTACTGCTGGACTCATTTGCTACAACCAGGTCACTATCTCCATCACCATCTAAATCCGCACTGAATACTGAATGGGGACTACTCCCGGTGGCATAGTCCACTTTAGGCGCAAATGTCCCATTTCCACTATTCAATAAGACTGATACAGTATTATCGCTCTTATTACCCAAAATTAGGTCATTGTCGCCGTCCCCATCCAGATCTGCACCGAACAGTGAAAGTGGACTGCTGCCGGTGGCATAGTCCACTTTAGGCGCAAATGTCCCATTTCCACTATTCAACAACACTGACACACTGTTGACGAACTGATTAGCCACGGCCAGGTCATTATCGCCATCACCATCTAAATCCACACCGAATACTGCATTCGGACCAGCCCCGGCGGAATAGTCCACTTTAGGTAGAAATGTCCCATTCCCACTATTCAATAACACTGATACAGTGTTGCTGTTCTTATTGACCACGGCTAGGTCATTATCGCCATCACCATCTAAATCTGCACTGAATACTGAATGGGGCTGATCGCCAGCGGCATAGTCCACCTTAAGACCGAATGTCCCGTCTCCATTATTTAATAAGACTGATACACTATCGCTGGCGATATTGGCCACAGCTAAGTCATTCTGAAGATCTCCATCTAAATCTGCAATGAATACTGAAAAGGGCTGATCCCCAGCGGCATAGTCCACCTTAGGTGCAAATGTCCCATTCCCGTTATTCAATAACACTGACACATTATCACTGTTCCCATTAGCCACAGCCAGGTCGTTATCTCCATCCCCGTCTAAATCTGCACTGAACACCGAAAAGGGCTGATCCCCAGCCGTATAATCAGTCTTGGGTGCGAAAAGAGCCTGCGCATAGGCAGGCGTATTCAAAGTGACCAGCAGTACCAAAGCGGTGTAGAAAGTTGTCCCTCTAATCATATCTTTCCCTCCTCCCTCAGCGTTGGTCCGTACTCCACAAGTTCGGCTTTCTATGGTGGAGTTCTAGTGGTGTTATGTGATAGGGCAAATGCAACCTGCCCGAAAAGATGGACATTTTTCAACGCCATAGGTGTTATGTTGACCGCATCATTGCTGAAAACACAGCGGTAGAGTGGCTCACTCGGGTGCTCTCCAGAACCAGCTGAAGTGCCTTTCATTGCGCGATGCGTTCAGAATGACCACGCCCCTGTCGTGCGCCACAGCCTGTGAGAAGACACTATTCTTAGGCTCTCTCATAGCGCAGTTGTACCAGCACAGTAGGGTGTGGACGAGACCTGTGGCATCTGCTGTTCCACCTGAATCCTCTCGTGGCCTGTGACTCCCATCAAGCGTATAAGTCACTCCTTCTTCTCCTTATAGAATGTCTCTATCGCGCCTTTTTCGCCTAAGGCCTGCTCGCGCTCAAATCGGATGTCGAGACAGTGCATCTGGCAGAGGTCTATGCAGTCCGTACCGAGCAGTGTAAGGGATATCTCAAAGTCTTGGCGCGCTCCTTTGGCATCGCGTTTCCCGCCTTGGTAGCCAGGTTGATGGCCGATGCAGAAGCAACTGAAGGGACAAATCCAAACATCCAAAAGCCCAGAAGCAACACGCTAATCAGAATTTCTTTAAAGTAATCTCTTCTCATAGTTTAATTTTGGGATGAATGAAAAGGGATTACTCTCAAAGGATCATAAGCTAAGGTAAAACGAAATAGATGTCAAGGAGAATCCTATCGGGTTTTGACCCCTTACTAATGACTAAGGTCGAGCCATAGGAATGCAATAGCGAGCGACACCGACCCTGTCAGGACTTGCGACTCCCAAGGAGACGCGGAGTGAAACTAGAATAATTCTCATTTAGACAACTTCCTACCCCTGTACTTTTAGCCCTAATAGTTAACAAGAAAAGGAAGTTCATTAACTAAGGGGTTGCATTATATATAGTTATGCTGTATATTCCACAAATTCTTAAGATTAGCAAGGTACTACGCATGAACAAAAAAGATAAGTAAGTTTCGCTCAAGTTAAGGACACTTCCTGTAAGAAACTGACTGCAGATTCTTTCGGTTGAGATGTAAAACCCCACGCTGGAGTCCCTGCTTTGAGAGAAGTTGCAAAGAACATTGAGATCGTTAAAGATCTTGCAGGATTGAGTCCGTAACTTTCTGTAAATTTGGCTGAATCAAAAAAGGTCATCGCCTAACCGAGGGCAGGATGATATATTTAGGAAGCAAGTGGTATTTACATTCATCCTTTACCTTGGAGGGAACGATGACCTGCAGTAAAGATACTCTATCTTTGGAGAATAAGCAAGCTTCATTGTTGGTCCCCGATTGAATCTATCGGGCAGGAAGATTTCTTGAAACAAATCGTCAGCAGTTTTTGCCAGAATTTCTTGGAACGAGAGATCACAGCTTTTCTCAAAGCAGAACTCTATGCCAGAGTAGAAGATCGTAGAGGCTATCGCAATCGCTACAAGCCCCGAACCCTAAAGACTCGTGTGAGTCGTCTACAGTTAAATGTACCGCAGGATCGACTGGGACAGTTCCACACAGAGTTATTTAGTCGTTATCAACGCAATGAGAAGGCGTTGGTGTTAGCCTTGCAGGAGTCATATCTACAAGGAGTCTCTACCCGCAAGGTGGAAAAGGTCACCCAAAAGCTCTGCGGGACCAACTTCTTCAAGTCCTTAGTGTCAAAGTTGTGTGAGGACCTGGATGACCAGATCCCCGATTGAATCTATCGGGGATCCATCTGTCTCCATCCGATATAGACAGACTCCACTGGCAAGGCTCCCTTGGAAGATACAAAATGAAATGGTGGATGTCAATGAGGAACTGTGCAAGATAATCTCAGTTCAACTGTGCAGCGGATTGCCCAATCCGAAACCACTGCACATTTCGGCTCTTTTCTCTCATTGCACTTTCAAGCTCTGCTTTAGCTGTAATCCTTGATGGAAGTCCCTGAGCATAAACAAAGAACCTGAAATTCTGTCTGAGAATCTGCAGACTATCAGATACTGGAGGTATTGACAAACAGAGAGGAAAAGATTATATTCTCAAATGCCATCGTAGGAATGCTATCCCCTAACACGACGATCTCCGGCTTCGGCCTTTGGCCTTCGGCGAACCCGCTACGCGGATTTGGAAATCGCGGGGCCGATATGCGAAATAGCAATATATTGAGGGTAGATCCATGGGAGAAATACGGGGCACAAAACCGGGCATTATCCGCTCAGATCGGCCATTGATCGACTGCGACATCCACAATGAGCTGCCCTCCCTGAAAACGCTCGTTCCGTACCTGCCGGACCACTGGTGCGACTACATCAACACCTCTGGCTTTATGGGTCCTGATGCAAACGACTATCCGAGGGGAGTGCCGACCTCAGCTCGACCCGATACTGCACCGCCTTCGGGTGATCCTCCGGGGTCGGACCTTGCAATGCTGCGTGAGCAGGTGCTGGAAGCCTGGGAAGTAGATTACGGCATCCTTACCTGCGCTTATCGAGTGCAGAGTGTACACAATGAAGACCTTGCGGCGGCACTGGCCTCTGCGTTGAACACCTGGCAGATCGAGGAGTGGCTGGAGCCGGAGCCACGGTTGCGAGCCTCACTCGTTGTACCGAGTCAGAATCCGAAGCTGGCAGCTCACGAAATCGAGCGTCTTGGAGACCATCCGGGATTTGTCCAGGTGATGCTGCCGGTACGCTCTCAGGCTCCTTATGGGAATCGGCGCTATGACCCGATCTACGAAGTCGCCGTGCACCACGACCTTGTGATTGGAATCCATTTTGGTGGAGCTCCCGGTCATCCCCCTACGCCGGCTGGTTGGCCTTCGACTTATCTGGAGGAATACGCCGGTATGGCACAAGTTTTCCAGTCGCAGGTCATAAGCCTGGTCGTGGAAGGCGTTTTTGACCGGTTTCCGACCCTGAGGGTGGCGCTTATCGAAGGGGGCTTTACCTGGATGCCGTCGCTAATGTGGCGACTTGATAAGGAGTGGAAAGGGCTCCGAAGTGATACACCGTGGGTCAAACGGCCCCCATCAGAGTATATTCGTGAGCATATCCGTTTGACGATTCAGCCAGTTGATGAGCCTTCGGATCCCAAGCATCTGCTTCAGATTATTGACCAGCTCGATTCAGAGGAACTTCTGATGTTTTCAACGGACTACCCACACTGGCACTTTGATATCCCCGAGGAGGCTTTTCCGGTAGCGCTACCGGAGAGGCTTGCACATAAGATTCTGTCCGAAAATGCCCGTGCATTTTACCGGCTTTGAGTCTGATATAGTTGACTGTGTAGACAAGAGCTTATACAAACCAACGAGCAACGAGGAAAGAAAGATGGAAAGTACATTAGTTGCCGGGGAAAAGAAAAAGAAACCGAGGCCAAAACAAGTGGCCCTCATCGACTGTGATATTCATAATGCCCTGCCCTCGGAGGAGGTGCTGCACAAATACCTGCCCGACCGCTGGCGCAAGTATCACCAGATGGTGGGAATGCGCAGCTATTATGGTTCGTACTATCCGCGGATCGTCCCTAACGCTGCAAGGCGCGACGCCTGGCCTCCGTCTGGTCTCCCACCGGGTTCGGACCTCAGCTTTATGCAGGAACAGTTGCTCGATGCCTGGGACATTGAATACGGTATTCTGAACTGTCTGTCTGGTGTGGGTGGACAGCTTAACCTAGAATACGGTGCGGCTCTAGCACAGGCGATTAACGACTGGCAGGTCGAGGAGTGGCTCGCAAAGGAACCGCGGCTGCGGGCCTCGATCGCCGTTCCATACGAAGATGGAGAGTTGGCTGCTGCTGAGATTGATCGGGTTGGAGATCATCCCGGCTTTGTGCAAATCTTGCTGGTTGTACGCACAAGTGAACCCTTGGGACGTCGTAAGTATTGGAAGCTATACGAAGCGGCCGTGCGCCACGACCTGCCGATTGGTATTCATTTCGGAGGCGCTGGTGGCGGTCCAATTACCGGAGCAGGTTGGCCCTCCCACTACATCGAGGACCATGGAGGAATGCCGCAATCCTTTCAGGCCCAAGTGATCAGCCTTGTTTGCGAAGGAACCTTTGAGCGCTTTCCCACCCTCAAAGTTGCCTTGATCGAAGGCGGCTTTGCCTGGATGCCACCGCTGATGTGGCGGCTCGACCAAAGCTGGCAGCGGCTCAGGGATGAGGTTCCGGACTTGCGGCGGCTGCCGTCCGAGTACATACGCGAACACTTCTGGAACAGCACCCAGCCGATGGAGGAGCCACCCAAACGACTGTACTTCGAACAGCTCCTTGAACAGCTCAACGCAGATGACAAGCTTATGTTCGCAACCGACTATCCACATTGGGACTTTGACTCACCCAACCGGGCCATTCCAGTGGAACTGGCGCCGAAACTGAAGCGAAAGATCATGGCTGAGAATGCCCGCGCGCTCTATCGGTTGTAAAACTGAATCTTCTGCCATGCCTACTGGTCATGATGGATAGGTAGATTCCAGCTCCAGCTGGCGAAAAGGACTCCTATGGCAAAGTATATAGTTTCAACCCTGGACGAGATTCCGCCTGGTGAGCGCAAAATTGTCGAAGTTGAGGGGCGATCTGTCGGTGTTTTCAACATCGCCGGGGAGTTTTTTTCCCTTCGGAACCGGTGTCCTCACCAGGGAGGTCCGCTCTGCCAAGGCCGCCTTTTAGGCTTGCTCAAATCCAGAGTTCCTGGCGAGTACAGGTACACCTGTAAAGGTGAAATTCTTCGCTGTCCCTGGCACGGCTGGGAGTTTGATGTCAAGACGGGCCAGTCGTGGTGGAATCCCGCACGGATACGCGCCCGAAGCTACAAGGTGAGCGTAGAAACTGCTCCCAACGAAGATGCAGAAACAGCGATGCCTGGTTTGGAAAAGGGACCGTACACAGCTGAGACCTATCCCGTGTCCGTCAAGCAGCAACATGTGTTCGTTGAGATTCCCTAACGTCGATTATCCAGATGGCGGGGGAAGGTTAGGATAGATCGGATAGCGCCCCGAAGTTGAATGACGAGTCTCTTTACAAACAACCAATCCCTGATAGAATCAATCGGGGATTGGCTTCATAATTTCGAGTACTTTGAACAGGCTGAAAGGATTATATCCCAAAAGTATTATGTCCTAAAAGGATTATGTCCCAACGGATCGATCACTATAACAAGAAGCACCGCCACTCATCCTTGGGATATAAGACCTCAGAAGCGTGGAGAAAACAATTTTATCTGCTACCCCAGGTTGCTTAATCGGTGTCGCTTTCCGGGGGAGCACTACAATGTCAGTTTGGAGGATCGGAAGCATGCTAACTGACGTGCCTCAAAACCATGTGATCGAGATTTCCTTTGCCTCGACTTCCAGGTATGACGATCCGTACAACGATGTCGAACTCGACGTGCTCGTCACGACGTCTGACGGCGGGCAGCTTCGCATACCGGCTTTCTGGGCAGGCGACAACGTCTGGAAGGCCCGGTTCGCCGGAAACCGCCTAGGTGACTACACCTTCGAGACGGAGGCGAAAGCCGCCACTGATAACGGTCTCCATGGACAGACAGGAACCTTCAGAGTTCATCGGTACGAAGGCGACAACGCTTTGTTGCGCCACGGCAGATTGCGCGTAGCGGATGATCGGCGGCACTTCGAGCACGACGACGGAACGCCGTTCTTCTGGACGGGTGATACCTGGTGGATGGGGCTGACGACTCGCCTCGACTGGCCCCAGGGTTTCAAAGAGCTCGCAGCAGATCGCCTGGCAAAAGGCTTTAACGTTATCCAGATTATCGCCGGGCCGTATCCCGATATGGAGGCCTGGGATCCGAGAGGGCGAAACGAAGCGGGTTTTCCATTTGCGGATGATTTCGAAAGCGTAAACCCATCCTATTACGACCACGCGGATTTGAAGATTGCACATCTTGTGGGCACGGGGCTGGTGCCATGTATCGTCGGCATGTGGGGCTATTATCTGCCCAGAATCGGTGTGGAAAGGGTCAAGCGCTTTTGGCGCTACCTGGTCGCCCGTTATGGAGCCTACCCTGCAGTGTGGTGCATGTGCGGCGAAGGCATCATGCCTTACTACCTTTCCGAAACGCCCGAAGCGGATGCCGCGCTGCAGAAGAGCGGTTGGACTGAGGTCATGGCCTATGTGCGCGATATCGATCCCTACCGAAATCTCATCACCATTCACCCAAACCAGTCAGGGCGCGCACAGGTAGAAGACCCCAGCCTCATGGATTTCGAAATGCTTCAGAGCGGGCACAATGATTACGTGAGCGTCTCGCGGACGATCGACAACGTCACCGAATCGGTCGATGCCGAACCGGTTATGCCGGTCATAGATGCTGAAGTGAACTACGAGGGCATCTTAGGCCGGTGCTGGCAGAACATCCAGCGCCTCTGCTTCTATCATTCCGTCCTCCGCGGGGCTGCGGGCCATACATATGGCGCCAACGGCATCTGGCAGATGAACACGTGCGAAACACCGTATGGCCCGTCACCCCATGGTCGCTGCTGGGGAAACACGCCATGGCGCGAAGCGGCGCAACTGCCCGGTTCCCGCCAGGTCGGACTCGGTGGACAATTCATGCAAAGGTTTCCGTGGTGGGAGCTACAGTATCGGCGTGACTGGGTGTCGGATGAGGCACCGGAAGACGACCCGTATGGCGCCGTGGCCGTGGGCATTCCGGGGAAACTGAGAATTGTGTACATGCCTATGTGTTGGGATCCGTGCCCCATCATCGGCATCGAGGCCGACATAACCTATGAAGCTTATTACTTCGACCCGTGCACCGGGGAGCATGTCGACATCGGCAGGGTGGAAGCTTCGGACGAGGGTGCATGGACGGCGCCGATACCACCGGAGTGCCACGACTGGCTGCTTGTGATGGAACGCACTGTAAGTGTCTGATGGACCAGCAAGCGGTGTGAAAAACGAATCCGCCATGGGGGAACTGCTCGCTCCGTTCGGGAACACTTAATACTTCCCGAACTGAAGGGAACGCTATGAAAACGACGGCAACACCGGAAGAGATCCAGGATTATCCATGCGAGGGTATCGTGGACGGCATTGTCGTCGACTGGGACGGCGGCGGCGCAGCAAGGGCAGCTGCTACTGCAACGTCTGGTTCTCCAGGTTCATGAAGATCAAGGGCTTTAAGGTGGAGCTGCCGGAGAAGGCTAAGTGTTCCCAACTTCTCGAGGACTGGGGGCAGGTCAAGTCATACGAGGATAACTTCTACAAGCGTGGGGTCGAGGTGTTCACGCGTAATGCAAGATACTTACAGGTGGTCAGTACCGATTTACAGGAACTAAAATTCAAGAGCTAAGACTATAGAGATAATATAGATTATTGCAACTAAATTTTAGGATTGAAATCTTACCATAGAACGGATATTTTCGACCGTCTAACTGAGTTCTTATGAGTGAATGGAGAGGTGTCTCTAATTGGAGAATTTAAACACAAAGAAAGTGATAAATCAGAGGAAAATCTTATTTTGATTAAAAAAAGTACTTGTTGAAAAATGTAAAATCGGAGATCACACGGGTCCGCGCCGAAGGAAGAGTTGGCCTCTTTCCCGTCTCCGGCGCGTGACGCTGAATGATGAATCACTTACGCCGATGCGAGAACCGCAACATGGCTAGTGTCAAGAATATCCAAATTGCAACTATACGGATATACCTGTAATTGTAATTAACCTCACTTTGCTAGCCTGCCTGTAAGAGCCGGTAGTGGGGGGTGATATCTTGAACGTAGGCTACCGATTCTGCCAGAGCTCCAAACATGCAGACACTGCGGCTACCGCACTAACTTAACAGAAGCAATTTAAACAGGTTATGCCTGCTTAGGTAAGGCACAGAAATGACGAGATCACTGTCGATTGTGGAGGAACTGCGTTGCATGTGGTCCGGTGCCTCCATCTGCGGGGAAGGACCACTCTGGGACATTCAGCAGCTAGCCCTCTACTGAGTGGACATTGACGGGTGTAAGGCCCACCGCTACCGTTTGGCGGACGGAGTGGTCAGCACTTGGGAGTTGCCGGAAAAGACAGGCTGGCTGCTGCCGCGCCAAGGCTGCAGCGATTTCGTCGCAGGCTGCAAGTCCGGAATATATTTTATTGACCTCGACACTGGATCACGGGAATTCGCCATCGATCCGGAACCGGACCTACCGGGCAACCACATCAACGATGGCAAGTGTGACGTGGACGGTCGTATCTGGGCTGGTACTATGGATGACGACGAGGTGAATTCACGGGCTGGCTGTACCGCATTGACCCGGACCTCAGTCACAGCCGGTGGGATGGTCCCTACAGGGTAACCAACGGCCCGGCAATCTCCCCGGACGTCCTGACCGTCGACACCGAGGGCTACATCTGGCTTGCGCACTGGGGCGGCAGCCGGATCACGCGGTTTGCACCGGACGGCAGCGTGGACGGCATCCTCGAAAGCCGGTGCCGAAAATGACGAGCTGCGCCTTCGGCGGACCGGAAATGGACCTGCTTTTGATCACCACTCCGGTGTGCAACGTGGACCTCACCCAATACCCGCAGGCCGGCGGTCTTTTCTGCGTGAAAACGCAAGTGGAAGGCCTGCCCTCTCCAGTCTTCAAAGGGTGAAGGCCGCCTTTAGCGGTATAGAAAAAAGTTTCGATTGTGCTGAACACACGTGCTCTGTGCCGCTTTCGACAGAAGCTCTCAAAGGATGAGGCCGTGTACGGTCTATGGGTCGCTCGAGGCACCCAGCATCACTGAAATGGGCGTCGCACTTGGACTGCATTGGATCGTCATCGATTCCGAACACGGACATCTTGACTGGGGAGACATCGTGGGCCACGTGCGGGCAGCGGTGCGAAGCAAGACGGTCATTTTAGTGCGCATTGCAGCTGTCCGTGAGCCTCATCAGACGTGCCCTGGATATTGGTGCTGACTGTATAGCGGTTCCCTGGATCGAGACTGAAGATATGCTGCGCTAGGCAGTTGCGTACGCAAACTACCCGCCGCGTGGACGGCGCTGGATTGGCAGCGAACGGGCGACATGCTGGGGGCAGTCCGTCTCCGAACACGTTGCCGAAGCCGACGAGCACGTAATGGTGGTGCCAATCGTTGAAAGCGTGGCCGCTCGTCGTAGCATCAACCAGATGCTTGAGTTGGACGGCGTCGACGTGTTCTTCTTTGGGCCCTCCGACTATTCATCTACAGCCGGGTATGCGGGGCAATGGGAGGGGCCACGCGTTGCACAGCACATCCTGCAGGCGAAGGAAGCCGGTGTGGCTATAGGAAAACACCGAGGTTTGCTGGCCACAAGCTACGAGAATCTTCACGAGCGTTACCAGCAGGGGTTCCGAATGCTCGGCCTCGGATATCGGACAGCGGCTTGCTGTTATGTAGCCTCCATAAGGCGCTGGACAGCGTAGGACGCGATTCAAAGTTGAGTCCCGGCCTTATGCCCGATGACGAATAACCCTTTGGGCCCTGCTCATAATGACTTGTTATTTGGGGAAGAGCATTGTGGCGAAAATTAGCCTGGACTATTCACAAAAACTGAATATTTTCTCATAAACAACTCTACTGTAACAAGTTATAGAAAAGTTTCGACGTTCTCGCAAAAGGCCCGATTGCTCAAGGCTAACGCTGAGCTAGAGCACGTACTAAGAAAAACTCCGGGAAATCGCAGCGTGAGCTTTACAACCACCACGGGGGCACTACAGCTTGCGATATACCGTAGCTAAATGAATCCATATGTACAGCGAAACACCTGTCGCGGGATCATGATCCTGGGAGATCGTCATATGGAACCCTCTCAAGCGGGCTTGTGTTCCCCCGCACCTGATACTCACTGATTCTATAGGAGCGAGTATGCCACGAATCAAGTCTGATGTGTTGAAGGATTTTACGGCCCGAATCTTCCGAGCTTATGGGCTGCGCCACGATGTCGCGGACATCGTGGCGGATTCACTCGTACTGGGTAACCTCAAAGGGCACGACTCGCACGGCGTAATCCGGGTCATGGAATATGTTGACTGGCTGGCCAAAGGCTGGCTTAACGCCGACGCCGAAATGAAGGTGGTCCGTGACGACGGTGTGATCCTGATGATCGATGGCGATTTCGGATTTGGACAGGTGATCGGGCGGCAGGCGACGCGACTGGCAATTGACAAGGTGCGCCAGGAAGGGGTGTGCGTGATGACGATCCGCAGATCGGGACACCTCGGCCGGGTCGGTGAATTTATGGAAATGGCGGGTGACGCTGGGTTGCTGGCGTTTGGTTTCACGAACACGCACGGCGGCGGCGTGCTGGCTGCGCCGTACGGCGGAAGAGAACGGCGGTTATCGGCCAACCCCATTCTTGGCGCGGCGCCGCGAGCCGATGGCGACCCGATCGTTATGGATATGGCGACGTGCTCCACGGCCGAGGGAAAGGTGAAGGTTGCCCGCGCGGCCGGCAAGCAGATACCCGAAGGCTATCTTGTCAACAGTGACGGGCATCCGTCGACAGATCCGGAGGATTATTACAGTGATCCACCGGGGGCGTTGCTGCCGATGGCGGGGCATAAAGGTTTTGCCCTGGCACTGATGTGCGACATTTTCGCCGGGGCTGTTAGCGGGGGTGAATGTAGCACGGAAGGTATTGCCCGCATAGCCAACACGCTTTTTGCAGTTTTTATTGACCCGGAGCGATTCTGCGGCCGCGATTACTACTTCGAGCAGGTTGAACAGCTTGTTCGTTGGGTCAAGTCAAGCGAACTGATGGAGGGGTTCGACCGAATCATGGTTCCCGGTGAGCCAGAAGCGATTGCCGAGCAAGCCCGCAGTGCTGAAGGAATTCACATCGAGGATTCGACCTGGCAGAAGATCACGTCCGTCGCCGCCAGCAAGGGAATTGTTTACGATTTCGGTGCGGCTACGTAGCATAAGATCAATGATCCTTTAGAAAAGGAAGCAACGATGAACACTCTGTCTCTTTTTGATTTAAGCGGCAAGAAGGTGCTGATTACGGGTGCAGGAGTCGGAATCGGAAGAGGCTATGCGTTGGCTCAGGCAGGTGCCGGGGCTGATATCGCCATGATTGACGTCAATGAGACGTCAGGCCGACGCTGCTCCGGCAGTTTCCGGCATATTCAGTAACCGGGATGGAATTCAGGATGGAAGCCTGATGCCCAAGCAATCACAGCACCAAGACCTGTCACCACTGCCTCAATGGGATACAAGCTACCGCCTGCTCAAGCTGGGCGAGGATATCACGTTCCATTTTTCTTGTCCCGACACTGCCTACCCTGATCATTTCGAGATCTTTCCGCGTTATCTAGAGGCGGCCGATCCGGGCGATGCGTTCGTGGCTGGTGGGGACCCTGACTGGCTCGACGAACTGGAAAAACAGCGGGTTGGACTGACTTTTAGCGGCGGGCGCGCCTCGGTCACTTACACACCGAAGGAGCCGGGTAGTTACATGGCCCGGTGGCGGGCCAGTGGCGAAACGTTTCATCGCTACTTTTCGGTCGTTGAGGACAACTGGATCGTGCTGCGATTCTCAGGCGGCTATGGCCCGGAGCCCGAGCCCAGCTTGCACGCCACCGGAATCCCTCTGGATTATCGCTTACCGATTGAACAGTTCGACCCCAACGATCCGCTGTACCAGAAGTTACTCGGCTATCATCGGCACTACGGCGATTTGATTGTGCCAGTCCTGCCCGACACCCCAGATCTAAGTGAGGCCGAACGCGTGACCCTGTACGGCGACGGTCTGGCCAGGGTGCGCGAGCTGCTGCCGGATCCCGATAGCGCCCGCTCCGTGCGCATCGAGATGATGCACGAATTTGATCCGGGCTATACCAATGCGCTTGAACAACTTGGCATCAACAATCACAGCGGACTGTGGCAGGCGAACGCCAGGCCGTGGCTGGGGATGCCTGAGTTTCCCTATTTCTGCTCGCCGATCGACTGCCGCAAGCCTAATCAGGGCCAGGGCGGCGCCGTCGTTGCCAACGCATGGGACTTCTGCGGCGGCTGGCATTTCATTGGACCCAACGCCTGGCATTACCGCGCCTCGAGAGGCCGCATCGAGGAGGCCGCCAAATGCCTGCGCCAGGGCATGCAGGAAGCCCAGATCCTGGCCGAGCTCAGCGGACATCCAGCCTTTCTCTATCCACTGTACGACGGTTTTGTCCCTCACGCGAAACTTCGAATCCCGCCGGTCCAGAGCGAAGAAAAAACCAGCTTCGAATTCGGCCAGAGCTATCAACGGATGATGGCATTTGAGTTCCCTAAAGAGTTCAAGGTCGTCTACGCCCGCTCAATCGACGTGGCCGATTACTACAGCCGTCATTTTGAGATCACGCCGCGGACGATCTTTGTCAGCAAGACCGATCACGTGATGTACGACACCTGGTGGCAGACCTCCTGGCACGATCAGCGGATGTTCGAGACGCGCGAGCGCATGCCCTGGAGCACGCGTATCTCCAGCATCATGCGCCAGCGAAAGTCGTATCCCAAAATCGAAGGCAAGCGCCTGGACGAGCAGCCGCCATTCAAGGACCCGCTTTCCTACGAATTCATTCTGATCGAAGATCAGAAACGATCAATCCGGTTTGAGCGAGAATGCCCCAATCCCATCTGGTGGTTCGATTACACCGGTCAGCAGCGCAGCCAAGAAGGTAGCGCCATTACGTGGACCGAAACGCCGGACGTCGAGATCCACCTGTCGCCGTGGTCGGGCAACGCAAATGAAAAGACCATCACACTGGAAATGGAAACCGACGCTCAGTTCGCGAATTACGCCATCGCCCTGTGGGACCTGCCCGACGCGTTCGACCCGGACGGTCCGATCAAGACCAGCGCCGCCGAACAAATCTTGACCAGGAATACCGACGGCGAACACCATCTGGTCCTGTTCTTCGACCTCAAACCGGGCGTGGTCCTGAACGTCACGATCCCGGTACGCAGCTCGTAGACACCGGCAACAGTTGGACGCGTTTTTCAAGAGCACTGGTTCCCTCAAGACCTTAATGTCCGATGACAAATGATCGACTAACTCTTGAGATGCCAAAACGATCAGCTTTCCGCCCACCCGCGAAGCCATAACATTCAGGCGATTCAGCGTCAAGGTCCAATCGTTCTGCCGGTGTCCTAGACTTAGAAGGCGAATACGTAGCGCACTCCAATAGCGCTAAAGCAACGTGAGTTGCTTGTCTAAATGGCGGGTTCAGGCAGGTAACTTATCGTTAGAAAGACATGGACAGATAACGAGTAAGAAATGCTTAATGCGAAGAAGGAGCTCTTGTTTATTGAAAGAAAACTGGCATAGCTCGGCTGAATACCAACGCAGACTCAAAAGGGTACGGGCTGAGATGACACTACGGGAGCTGGATGGCCTGCTAATCTTCTCGCCGGCCAACGTGTACTACTTGACCGGGCACCACAGCATCGACTCGTGGGAGTTCCGAGGATTGGTCATCATGCACGACGGCGATCCGGTAATGCTTTTATGTAGCTTCGAGCGTGGGCGGTTCGTCGCCAGTTCATGGCTCGCCGATGCCGTCTTCTACGGACCCACGGACGACCCGGTTTCACAGCTTGCCGGAACAATAGAGGACTTGAACCTCGCAGCGGCGCGGCTGGGAATCGAACTGAATGCGCCGAACCTGAGCGTTGCGACCTACCAACGCATCGAAGAACAGTTAAATATGGCTAATCTGCTTGGTGCCGACCGCTTGGTTGATCGCATCCGCATGGTCAAGTCCGATGCGGAACTGACGTGCGTGCGCCGCGCAGCAGAATTGACCAATATTGGACTCTGTGCGGCGCGTGAGGAAATTCATCCGGGTGTGTTCGATTACGAGATTGTCGCTGCCGCAACCGATGCTATGTTCCGCGCCGGTAGTCACCAGTTTGTCATGCAGCCGACGGTGGCGGTCGGTTATCGCAGCGGTCTGTCGCACAGCCAGCACGACAGCCTCCAGGCACTAACCGGCGATTCGATTTTCATCGAACTGAGCGGAAACTACCGTCACTATTCCGCCCCGGTTATGTACACGACCACCATCGGCCCTGTGTATGACGAGCGGGACGAGTTCCTTGACGTTGCCCATAGAGCCGCCGAAGCGATCATTGAACACGCGAAGCCGGGCGTCCGAGCATGTGACGTAGCTGACAAAGCGCTCGCCACGATGCGCTCGATCGAAGACCGCATCCAGTTTCACTACAACTTCGGCTACTCCGTAGGCATCAGTTTTCCGCCCCACTGGTTAGAAGAGTCGTATTTTCACATTCGTGCGACGAATGAGGAGCGGTTACAAGCAGGCATGGTGTTCCACCTGCCGTTGACCATTCGCGTCCTCGGCAAGTATGGAGCGGGAACGAGCCGAACGATTGAGATTACCGAACAGGGCGCACAAGTACTAACCGGACAACCGAACACAATTGGATCCTGAGGATGAACCTATGCCAGATGAACAGGCGAAACAGGGCCTGACCACACGTATCGCCGTGATTGCGCCGAGTGATGGCATCAATGACGACGAATACAACAACTATCTTCCAGAGGGCGGGGATGTCACACTGCTCTGGACGCGCTACGAAACCTTGGCCTACGACAAACCAATTAGCGTGGGTATGGTCGCATCATACGGCGACCTGAATGCAATAGCGCATTCAGCACAGATGATGCGCATCACGCGCCCACATGTGTCTATCTACTGCTGCAACTCGTGCAGTTTTGTCCACGGCCCGACGGGTGACCAGAACCATCCGAAACACCATCGCTGAAGCTACAGGCGGAGGTGCCACTAGCGTTACGAACGCCCAGGTCGAAGCTCTTCGAACGTTGGATGTAAAGCGTGTCGCTGTTGCAGCGCCCTACAGAGCGGAGGTGACCGCCAAGCTCGTTGAATACCTGGAGCAATCCGACTTTCAAGTTACGCAAAGCCGCTCGAAGGCATTCATCAGCGAGTGGCAGATTGGCAACTCACCATCTTCGGTCTGGTTCGACCTTGCCAAGCAGGCCGACAGTCGGGAAGCAGAAGCAGTCGTGCTCGCATGCAGTGGCATCCGCACCAGCGATATCATCGAGAGGTTTGAAGCCGAACAAGCGAAACCACTCATCTCTGCTCCTGCTGTTGTCATGTGGCATGCTTTGAGACTCGCGGGTATCAATACTCAATTCGATGGCAGAGGGGTACTCTTTGCAGAATATTGACTCATCGAGGTCTTGAAAGGAACCTGGGAGCCGGGTCAGACGGATCGCGAATCACCAAAAGAGGGATCGGGGGACGAATATGCACCAGTATCGATATAGGAAAAGGTACAATTGAATGATATACGAGATTATTACTTCCTATCAGCTAAGGGTTTTCACTCGTGTTTCGTGTTGTTCCCTAACTCTTTATTGTATTTATGGTTATAACTGATCACCTTTTACGGTGTTTCTTTGTTTTTCACGGTGCTTTGGCTTGTTCCAGTAGAAATTTAGTAGAAGTTTGGTAGAAAAGTAAAGGACAACATTGCCCAGGGCTATTCAGTGTTCCCAGAAGCGCTGTTGAGTAGGAGTGAAGCAACGTATCGAGGCCAATCAGGACTCGCGCACCCCCGGACTGAGAACTGGAAACTCCGTGGCAACTACCAATCCTCTATTGACATCCACTGTCTGATTTTGTATCTTACCACCAAATTGATCTGCACTTTTGTATCTTTCCTCCTGATTGACCAACACTACCGATTACGAATACCAACGCCAAGATTGCAGAACTGTGACAGAAGATGTCACAATCGGGTCTTATTATTACTCTAGGTAGTGACGAAGGAGCCCCTACAACAACTCTGGCTGTATAGAAAGGAGGCCTATCAATGAGACAGGAACTCTTCAATACAGCTCTGATCCTGTTGGTCGCTTTGAATGCGCCTACCTATGCACAGGGTCTTTTCGGACCGAAGACCGACTATGCTGTCGGAAGCCGCCCTATGTCAGTATTCATTGCAGATTTAGATGGGGATGGAGATAATGACCTGGCTGCGGCTAATGGTGGCAGCGATAATCTATCAGTGTTGTTGAACAATGGCAATGGTACATTTGCACCTAAGGTGGACTATGCTGCTGGGTTTCAAGCCCTTTCAGTTTTCTGTGCAGATTTAGATGGAGATGGTGACAATGATGTGGCTGCGGCTAATCATGGATTTCTTGATTTATTTGGTAGATTCTCCGGTAGTAGTGTATCCGTGTTATTGAATAATGGAGATGGCACATTTGCACCTAAGGAAGACTATGCCACTGGGGATAGACCCACATCAGTCTTCAGTGCAGATTTAGATGGAGATGGAAATAATGACCTGGCTGTGGCTAATCAGGGCAGCTTTCCTGCACCAAGTAATGTGTCGGTGTTATTGAATAATGGGAATGGAACATTTGCACCTAAGGTGGACTATCGTACTGGGAGCTTCCCCACTTCAGTGTTCAGTGCAGATGTAGAGGGCGATGGGGATAATGACTTAGCTGTGGCTAATGGGAACAGCCATAATGTGTCAGTGTTGTTAAATAATAGGGATGGAACATTTGCACCTAAGGTGGACTATGATGCTGGCAGGTTTCCCTTTTCAGTATTCATTGCTGATTTAGATGGTGATGGGGATAATGACTTTGCTGTGGCTCATAGTGGCGGTGTATGGGTGTTGGGGAAACACTATGCCGCTGGGGATAGTCCCTCATCAGTATTCATTTCAGATTTAGACGGGGATGGAGATAATGACCTGGCTGTGGCTAATGCGGGCAGCAATAATGTATCAGTGTTGCTGAATCTGTCCGCTACCCCCGCTACCATAAATGAGTAGGCAGAACTATCATCAGACCTTCCTGAGACTTACGTTCTTCTATAGTCCGGGATGGCAAAGGTAATAATGGAAAGAGCCTTGCCAGCGGCGTTTATCTGTATCGTCTGGAGGTGGATGGATTTGTGCAGACAAGGAAGCTGGTCTTGATGAAATAGGCTTATTTCAAGTTAAATTCTAAAGAGAGACAAAGATACCTGTTGACATCAGCGCACAGAAAAGATAGTAAAGGATCATGACGAATGGCGCGGGAGAAAGACGACAAATCTCATCGCCAGCGAAAACTCCATAAGCCCTGCGGCCAGAAGCGTGTCAAGATCTGACTTTGCCGATTCTGAAACAACACTGATACATTATCGCTGGTCTCATTAGCCACAGCTACTTAAAAGCCTTGTGAAATAGTTATGTCCCAGGCAGCGTCTGAAGCGCCGATTATGGGTCAAAGAGTAGCATATCGTATCGTTTTGCTGTGGAATAAGCAAAATAGTCTTATCAGAGTTCTGGTCAGCAAGGAACAGGAGCTGTTTGAAGAACAGGATGCACTGTCTTTGACAGACAGGGCACACATAGACGCTTTCCCCCTTCTTATGAAAGATACAAGCCTCTTGAGATTCTGTACTGTTGCAACAAGATTCAACTGTTCATTCAGTGAGGCTGGTCCTCTGTAACGGGCTCGTCCCATACCGTGTTGTTGCCTGGCTTCAGCAAAGATATGTTCACTGCGTTTACGGAGTCTCCGGGAGAGTTTGTAGTCAGCTGTTAATGAGATAGACCGTGCATGATTTCTGGCTTTCGCCTCTCGCACTTTTCTATCCCGTTCGGCCTGAATATGTGCTGGATTTGTCTTGTTTTTCCATGTAGGAATCGGTTCAATCTTCTCATCGGCTCGCAGAGGAATATGGGGTATGATTCCCCGGTCAAGTACATCAGCGATAAAATTACCAGAACCGTAACCGGTATCGGCACTAAGTGTCTGAATGTCTTTGGGCATGGTGTATGTTTCAAGGTCATCTACCATCTTAAGGGCACTTTCGGGCTCTGCTGTCCCTGTCGCCTGCGTGCCCTGAGTCTCAAGGATTACTCTGCTTTTTGTGTCGATCAGATCATGGCCCATAAACGAGAGAAAAGCCCCTTTGCCCTTCGATTTGCTGTATAAGCGCGCGTCGGGGTCTGTAGTCGAACGGTGTGTTTGGTTCGTCCACTTTTCACCATGAAAGTCTTTATCCTGAGGATGCCCGGACCTACCCTTTGTCTTATCACCTTCAAAACCGATTCCCTTGAGATAATCATCAAGAGAAACAGGGGGTTCTATCGGCTCAATACTTTTCACTGAAGCATCAGCTTGTATCTGAGTGCCGTCGACACTAAGGTGTTTACCGCTCACAAGACCGACATCTATGCAACACTGGACTACCTGACGCATTATCCGTTCAAACAACCCACTGGATGCCCACTTGTGATTGCGAAGCTTGTTGATCGTGCTCCTATCCGGAACCGCATCATCAAATGTCTGATGACAAAACAACCGATATGCCGCATGCATCCCCACTTCCTGACAGAGCCGATTCTCACTCAAATTATACAGATAGCCAATAAGGATCATTCGAACAACTAATTCAGGATCAATACCGGGTCTGCCATTGTCAGGGCAATAACAATCTGATACAACGTCTCGTACAAATGAAAAATCAACTGCCTCATCAATCTGACGAAGGATATGATCCTCGGGAACTAAATCCTCCATCTGAAAATAGTGAAACATCGGATTTGTCTGTTCCTGCTTTTGTGGGGTCATTGTTTCCTCCATGTATAATATTATCAATAACATAATATAATACATCGGAGCTGCTTTATCAATGCTTGTTCTATACTACTTTCTGAATCTAAGGGTTTTTAACAAGGCTTTTAAATAAAGTAAAATACAGGGATCTCTCTTAAAAGTAAATAACAAAATACAAAACCCAACAAAACATACTATACGAGGAGATGTGAACATGACTGCACGCAAAAAGGATCGGCGCGTATTATTCAATGATGACGGATGGATAATGGGCGCATATGGACCTCCCCTGACCGTAGACCAAATGAGGGACAATATGATCGCACCTTACGAAGGGACACCGGTGGACACCTTTCTCTGGTCGATAGGAGGCCACGAGGTCTACGACTACGAGACCGAAGTTGGAGAACTGTTCGGCGAAGGTTATGAAGACCTCGGCGCTGGACAAAAGAGGAAGTATGAAAACCTTCGGCACATGATAAAAGAGAACGGGGGGCCAGTAACGGTCATTGCCGACTTGTGCCGCGAGGCGGGACTGAGCTTCTTTCCCTCAGTGAGGATGAACGAACACTACGACATGGAGGAGTCAGCTCCTAACTACGGCCGGCTCAGAAGAGAACACCCGGAATTACTCATCGGCCGTACCGGAGAGGAGATACCGGACGGGAGCCTCGAATGGGGCATCAGGACGGGTCTTAACTACGCGTTCCCGGAGGTGCGAGCTCACATGACCAAGATCATCTTCGAGCTGTTCGAGCGTTTCGACGTGGACGGTATAGAGCTGGACTTCATGCGCCATCCGGCCTTCTTCAGGGTTGAAGAGGCATACGCCAACCGTTACCTGATGACGGACATGATAGATCACATACGCCAGAGGATTAACAAGGTCGGCGCCGAGAGGGGAAAGAAACTCGAACTGGCGGCGAGGGTCCCACCGACACTGGCCGACTCTAAGAGGATAGGACTCGATGCCGAAGCATGGATCAAAGAAGGGCTCATAGACATACTCATCGCGGGTGGAGGGTTCATTCCGTTCGAGATGCCTATCGCAGAGTTTGTGGAGGCAGCAAAGGGAACCGATTGCCAGGTCCTGTGGCTGCTTCGAGGCGCTCAGGCCGTTTGTGGATGAGGAATTGCTCAGGGCTGCAGCCGCTCGCTACTGGCGAGCAGGTGTCGATGGAATATATCTCTTTAACTACTTCAGTATGTCAAACGAGTGGAGACGCAGCGTCCTGGCCCAGATGGCAGACCCGGATGCGCTAGTGCTTACTGACAAGCTCTATGAACTGGACTATTCTGATAGAGACAGGCCGACTTCCCAGCTCTGGTACTCGTTCCGGAACGCAATTCCTTTCGTTCAACTGCCCGTTACCTTGGACAAAACGCTTGCCGAGCGCGGTGCGATCCTCCGCATGGACATCGCCGACGATATGGAGACAGTCACCGCGGATGGAACATTGTTGAAATGCATTCTCGTGCTGGGATTCGAGGACATTATGGATGGAGACGAGATAGAGGTAGGCCTCAACCAGGTATCGGTCCCATGGAAATCGGGTAAGATTCCCTCAAATGGCTGGAGTCGCCGGGAGTATGAGCGGAACCAATATCCGGCTATGCTCAAAGAGGTCGCCCTGGAAGGTGACAGCATCGAGTTCCAAATAGCCAGTCCGCCGCTTAAACAAGGGGTGAACGAGCTTGAGGTCCGCCTGGTCAAGTCCGCCTCGGAGCGTACACAGCCGGTAGTCCTTAAAGGTGTAAGATTCTCAATAACCTACAAATAGATAATCCCGACGTGAATCTTCTTGGACTATGCAACGCGACGAGCAGCCGGACCCAGAGAGGAGCCTTCTTTCTAATCAGCTCCGCCTTGATCGCACCCCCTCAACCACCACTTAAGCTAGAACCTTCGGCAGGTCCTCTAACTGCTTACCATTGTGGATCTTGAGGACTTGACACCTTCCTCAAGAAGCACTTAATGCCCTGAAATTGCCTTGCTTCTGTTCCGATTCTTTTTTATAATTAGTGCACGGATAAACGACACAATTTGGAGCGTAGGAACTGGCTTCTCTGAACTACTTTTGAGAGGCTATGGCTACTATTTGGTCACCGTCGGTCAACAGTCGCATTGCAAGCTCAATAAAACTTGCATAAGGAAAGATTATCTTGTATATATAGTTTTATAAGAACGCTGCTATAGTTTACATTGCCAACAAGCCTATGGAGATAGCTCCTCCGCAGGGCAACGCCGAGAGTAAAAGCCGATGACTGGGTACCCCATCGAGTCGTCGGCTTTTTTGTTGGCAGACGTAAAGGAGGCAAAACTATGAATAAGAATTCAAAGAAGGTTGGTCGAAAGACAAAGTTAACGCCTGAGCTGCAACAGGTTCTATGTGACATCTTTAAAGATGGCAACTTCGTCAGCACAGCATGCAACGCGGTCGGAATCGGCACACCGTTCCTACAAGAACAACATCAAGCGGCACCTTAAACCGTTCTTCGGAGAGTACGAATTAACGGCTATCACACCAGAGTATATCTAGAAGTACGTCTCCAGAAGAGGAGCAAGAAGTTGTCTCCTCAGACGATCAAGAACACGCTGTTTCCACTCAAGGAAATGTTAAAGCACGCCGTAAGATGGGGTTATCTTCGGGAAAGTCCAGCGTTATACATAGAGACGCCCAGAGTTCCCCACTACGAAATGGATTTTATGACGGTGGAGGAAATCCATATCTTCCTGAATCACGTGGCACAGAAGTGGTATGCGCTGTTCCTCACTGCTGTTATGACCGTCATGCGTCGAGGAGAATTATTAGCTATGAAGTGGAATAACATCGACTGGAACAGAGAGCAGTACTTCGTCAGAGAGGCGCTATACAGGAAGAGTTTAGTCGAACCGAAGTCAGCTACCTCCAGAAGGGCGATCAACCTGTCTCCTACCCTAATGGACTCCCTTAGGGCGCACCGGGCACGTCAGATACGAGGAGAAGATGAGATTTGGGCCGGCCTACCAGGACCTAGACCTGGTGTTCTGCCATGAGGATGGAACACCCCTTGATCCGGATACAGTGAGAAAGCGGGAGTTCCACAGGTATTTGAAGGATGCGGGCATCCGGCGAATCCGGTTCCACGATCTGCGTCATACTTACGCCAGCCTGTTGCTCACCCAAAGGGAAAGTCCCAAGTACATTCAGAGTCAGTTGGGGCACTCTTCCATCCAGATCACATTTGACCGATATGGGCATCTCATGCCGGAAGCACACAAAGAGGCAGCGGAACGGCTTGACACAAGGGTTTTCGGATCGTTTAGTAGAAAAATAGTAGAAATTCGGTGAAAGATAAGCCGAATTAAGAAATGATTAATCCCTGTAACTGATTTAATTACAAGGATTAATAGCTGGAGGGCTATGCGCGATTCGAACGCGCGACCTTTGGTTCCGGAGACCAACGCTCTATCCGCTGAGCTAATAGCCCCAAAAGTTGTATCTCAGTACCTTGAGTTGTTCTCCGAAAAGATAATCAACAAAACCTTGGTTGTCAAATAATTCAATAAATGTTTCTCGTTTCCTCCTCGGACGTTGAGTTAACCTAAGCTCCGAACTTCATGAGTCGTCCGGCGTGGGCAAGTGCCAAGGACATAACTTCAGTTGCGGGGAAAGTTCCCAACAGACCTTTGGCGCATTCGGTCTCTGAGAATGCGGCGGTACCGTCCTTTCTGCACCATCTGCTCTTTATTGTAAAGGGCACAGGGTGCCAGCTGTGAATTTTTAACGTCGCAGGTGTGGAGTGATCGCCTGTGATCATTATAACATCTGGGTTAAGGCCAGTCGCTTCTGGGATTAGGCTGTCTATCTCCTCGATGACTTCGACCTTGCCGGAAAAATTTCCGTCTTCTCCGAAACTGTCGGTCGTTTTTACGTGGAGATAGATGAAATCGTAGCTGTTGAACGCTTTTTTCAGAGCTTCAAATTCGTCAGATATCTCGGAACTTGTGGGTATTACTTCCATTCCGACCATGCGGGCGACGCCGAGATAGTCCGGATACGTGGCGATGGCACCACCTTTTAGACCATAAACTTCGGACATCGGCAAAAAGTGCGGCTTTGTGTCGAATCCTCTCATAAGGATCATATTCGCGGGATGCTGATCTTTGAGGGCTATTTTGGCTTTGTCTACAAAGCTGTTGATCAGTTGGGCTGTCCGCTCTGCCTTTTTGGAGTTCGCCTGGACTTTCTTAGGGAGAAGTCCCACTTCTTGGGGGTCGGTGTCTGTAAGTTCCGGGGAGAGGCCTTCACCTTTGAAGACTATTACTGCTCTATGGTCTTTCACCGGCTCCATAACAAATCCGACGTGGGGGAATTCTATGTCCCTTAAGATCTCGCACAGACGGGCGTTTTCACTTGTGGCTATTCTGCCTGCTCTTCTGTCTGTGACTGTTCCGCTGTCATCTACGGTGGCGAAGTTGACCCTCGCTGCGACATCGCCTTCGTCTATGCCCAGACCGACTCCCATAGCGGCGACTGCGCCCCTTCCGACCTTGTGTTTAACGGAGTCGTAGCCGAAGAGAGCAAGGTGAGCAAGACCGCTTCCAGGGGTTATTCCCCTTTCTATAGGGATAGTCATTCCGCCCTGACCTTCTTTTGCTATCTTGTCCATATTGGGAGTCTTAGCCGTCTCCAGCTCAGTCTTCCCCGTATCAGGATGCGGAAGACCTCCCAACCCGTCTATGACAAGGAGAAATATCTTGGAATCCGACGGAACGACTAAGTCTTTGACAAATTCCGAACTGATCATCTTCAGTTTCCTTGTTTACTAGCCGATTGTGTGATCTGCCCCCGATTAACCCCAAATTGAACCTATTGGGGGCGGTCTACATCCCAGATTTATGCTCTGATACTGCGATTACATTGGCGATGATCTCCAGACGCTGCCGGTGCTCCGACAGGAAAGCTGCCTCCTGTGGATTTTCCACAAGCGTCATTGTGACCAAAGACAAAGCTTGGTCAACTTTACCCCCGATCACCAACTCTAAAGACTTTCCAAAGACTCCTGCTATTTGATCAAGTCTGTTTTGTACTATCTCCAGATTGAATTTTGCATCCTGGTCATAAGCGTTTATGTCCAGCGCCTTCTTATAGGAACCAAGGGCTTCTGTTAGCATATTTTCCTTAAAGAAGGAATTTCCTATATTGTAGTTCTTCATAGCCTCCAAAGCCGGTTCATCGGACGGCAGAGCCTTCTGATACTCCGAGATAGCCTCCTGGCGTTTGTCCTGTTTATGGAGGACATCTCCTGTATTTAGATGGATGCGAGATGAAGTAGGGTCTTCTATCTGAGCGTCTCGATACCACTTTTCAGCGCCCTCGTAATCCCCCTCAAAAAATAGTCTATTTCCCTCTTCCACCTTTGCTGCGACGCTATTCAGGTCATTCAGGAAACCCGCAATAGCCATCAGCGCTGAGGCCAAAAAGAGGATGATGAATATAGCCAGATGCCTTTTTGCCATTATGCGCCTCATCCTCCTACCAGTCCTTTTCCGACCGGCTCCTTTGGATGCTCCGATCTCGGACATTCTTGGACACTTTCTCCTGATTCTCTATAAATAATTCCAAGAGTCTTGCTGCCTCCTTTTGGGCCTTTGTCATGCTTGTGTCGTCTCCACTTTCCTGGGAAATTTGTGAAGTATCCCCGATTGAATCTATCGGGGATTGACTCTGCGCGGCAAAAGACGTATCACTTTGAGCTTCCTGCTGATTCTGTACACCTGATGTATCAGCGTGAGTCTGTTGCTGCTGCTGATCTTGCTTTTGCATCTGTTCCATTACGCTCAAAAGAGCCGACGACTTTTGATGTTCTGGAGATACTCTAAGCGCCGCCTTCAAGTACTCTTTTGCCTCCTCCCATGCGGGGTCTTTGATCTGGCTCTTAGAGAATCGTGCGGCTCCCAGGTAGAAAAGCCGTTCTGCTCCCATGTCCGAACCGGTCTGTCCGAACGCTCTTACATGAAATAGAATAAGCAAAACGAAGAAAGCTTTTATAAATTCTTTTTTCATTGTCCCTTATATTCAAAACGCGGACTTTCGGAATGCTTACATAAAAAATACGATATCGACAGGATAAAATCAACCCCCAAATGAATCTATTGGGTTTCAGCCCCTGATTTTATAGGGGATCAACCTATTTGATAGGCAAGATGTCTGTGCGTATCAGATCGTAGGCTTATCGTTGATTCTAAAGATAGAGCCAACTGGGAATTTCCTTGTAAATAGTTCTTTACTTTGCAAGGAACTGCACTTATCTTTGATATAAATTCTTCACAAAGTTTTGGGGCCTTAAAAAGGGAGACAGCAAATATGAGGACCAACCGTATCAAGGAAAAATTTAGACGTGGACAGGCCGTAGCGGGCATAGGTTTATCTGTGCCGAATCCCATACTGGCAAACGCTCTCTCCAAGGTGGGTTTTGACTTTATGCTTTTCGATATGGAGCACTCATCCGTAGATAGAGCCGTTCTACCCTCTTTGATGATAGCCATTGAAGCCTCAGAAACAGAGGCGATAGTACGAGTTCCGTGGAACGATTTTGTGATAGTAAAGCAGGTTCTGGACTCCGGAGTCTACAATATAATCTTCCCCATGATAAACAGCGCCGAGGAGGCCCGTCAGGCAGTTGCAGCGACCAGGTATCCGCCCGATGGGATAAGGGGCAGCGGACCCTGGCTCTCATCAGGATATGGTGCCTATACCGCCGAATATATGAAAAGATCCAACGATGAAGTCGGCGTCTTCATCCAGATAGAGCAGCAGAAGGCTGTGGACAACATGGAGGAGATTCTGTCCGTGGAGGGAGTTTATGGGACGTTCTGCGGGCCTTCCGATCTGAGTTTTTCACTTGGCAAGTTCCCCGGGGAGGCAGTTGGAGAGGTCACAGAGAGGTTCGAAAAGATCATGGAAGTGTGCCAGAAGAATAATGTAGCCTTCGGGTTGTCCACATCAGGTCCCGATGACGCTAAATCCTGGCTCAACAAAGGAGCTAAGCTTGTGACTCTCGGAGGGGACATGGGGTTTGCGCTGGACGGCGCAAGGAAGGCGTTGGACACTGTAAGAGGTTGAATATTGGCTCCTGCAAAAGAGAAAAGACCTGCTGTGTTTCATCAATTCTCCTTCAGTGATTCCCCCGAAAAAGTCGTAGCGGCAGAGGCTGTATTTTTCAAGGTGTTTCAACTCACAGACACTCCATCCCCCTTGTTCCCAGACCCTCTGGGAGCCGACAGACGTTTTTGTCCCCGATAGATTCAATCGGGGATTGAGCTATGTAGATATAATACCTCACAGAGGGATATCGCATCACCTGGATGTCCACAGTTCCATCTGACGGAGTCCAACAGCCTATAACCAGATCGGGGTTATATCTTTCCAGTGCCCCCTTTGCACTCATCCTCTGAATCCTTGATAGATTCAATCCGGGAATGGGAGGGGCTATGTCCTTCCAGTCTCCAGAGTCGACAGCTATGACATTGTGGCCCTCTTTGTGCATCCCTAAACTCAAAAGACCGACCCCTGCGCATACTTCTAGGACATTGTTGACATCCAATCGCCTTATCTGATCCGATAGAAGACGCACAAATTCCTGCGTGGGAAGGTGATATATCTCCCAATGCTCACAGTAATCGAGCCAGGAGTCTATGCCATCTACAGCCCCCGATTCACAGAGCCTGATATGCTCTAGGGCGTCTTTGTAGCTTGGAAGTTTGAGACGTGAATCCACGTTCTACGCAACGTTTCTACGAATGGGGGACGCTTCCAGGAGGGGCCACGAGTTTCTCTAAAGTAGGTATGGATGCGCTTCGGGAGATCTTCCGGGAGCGGAGGCAGTGCGGGGAAACGCGTCCGGACCTTTTGTTCCAGAGCAGAAAGGTCGGACGGGACCATCTGGAGGATTTCTGTGAGGCATCCGGAGGCGATTTGGTTGTTGAGTCTGCAGATGCAGTCGTTGGCCCCTTCCAGGAAGTCCAGATATTTGGAGATGAGCGCCTCGACGCGGCGATTGTAGCGTGAGATTAGAGACTGCAGGCATTCGATCTGTCCGAGGACACGTCCCAGGTTCGGCCTCGAACCTGCCGTCGGCTCGGCGAAGAAGGGAGGCCAGAAGTCGAGGCCGAGGAATCTCGTGAGAGTCTGCCGATTTAGAAAGCATGCCACTAAAGGGATGCACTTCCGGCGGATTTCTTCCCCGATGTCCTTTAGGACTTTCGCCTCCCTGATCAGGAGTCCCTCAGCGTCCTGTCGCAGTTCCTCCGCTTCTTTGCGGTCCTGAAGGGGCTCAGGTAAAAGCTGGTTATCCTTGAGGAGCCTGTAGGCGATGCGGTGTTCCGGACCGCTGGCAAAATAGTCCTCCAAGTCGAGAGGTCTTCCCCTGCCCGGGAGATCGTTGAAGTCCCCCCCGGCGATCGCGTCACGGAGAATTTCATCTATACTTCTATGCTCCGGGCGACCGTCGGACTGTAGGAATTTAGGCCTTTCTTCGGCCATAAGGATCATCTCCTGACTCTTTCCTACAGCTTACGTGTAATTATGACAAAAAATAGAGATTTGTAAAGGCGTCTATCTAAATCTCGATCTTGCGCAAACCTAAGCCCAAATAAAGGGGATCTCTCTGTTCTCCACGTTTCCCTCCTCGGCACAAGCTCCAGAGGTACAGACTTTGTACGTAGGGCTTCCTTTAAGGCGATTCAACATTAAGCCACAGTCCCGTACAGCGTGAACCTATTCTTCCGATAGATCACGGGAGCTAAGTGTTCGAGGATTGAATTTTCAAATTGGATGACAAGTGACTGTTTTACAATATAATATAACAGAACACCGTCCAGATTCACATGCAGCAGGGGATTATCCAATCTATCCGTACTTCTTGACCGCTTCCTCGATGGCTGGTACTGCCTTCATCAGGTCCTCGGGAAGCATGACCGGGATGAGTTCGACGGCGGCATTGAAGGCAAGGAACCATGGCTCCGCTATCGCCGGCATTTGCGAAGTGTCCTGCATATCCAGGATGATATAAGCTGCCCTCTTCCCGTTCTCCGCCACGAAGTACACTGCCTCGGGCTTTAGGTCGGCGAGGATGGACTCGACAATTTCGCCCATTCGGCCTTCCTTTATTGCTGCATTGCTGGCCTCAACATCCCAGACAGCCTTGAATAAGAAACGCATAGAATACCTCCTTTTGAGTAAGTTGAACATATACAAGCAACAACGAAACGCTGTCAGTCTAACTTAAACACTCGGTCCGATGCGGTTGATGGCAAAAGCGTTGTATTCTTTCAAGATCTCGGCTTTCGTCATTTTTCCGGAAGCGGTGTCCAACAATTCGTTATATATTCTCTCCCCCGCTTCCTCTATCGAGGTGCCTTCAGAGAAGATGTCCGACAGGTCCACTTCCATTGTGGGTTTCATCAGCTCGAAGGATTCCCTGTGACCCGTAACCCGTATTGTGATCATCAGTGGATGATTTATAGTGTGTCCTCCTCCCGTTGAGAAGAACATAATCTGCGCGCCGCCTGCCGCTATTCCCGTGATAGATTCGCCTCCGTGACCGGGTGTATCCATAATGTAGAGCCCTGGCTCTTTCCCCGGAGTTTGGGCGTACTCGATCACATCTATGATGGGCTTTGTGCCGCTCTTTTGAATAGCTCCTATCGATTTTTCCTCGATTGTTGAAAGTCCCCCCGCGATATTATCCCCTGTGGGCTGAGATCCCCTCAGATCGACTCCGTACTCCAGTATCTTCTTTTCCATAGCCTCTACAATATCGTATATCTTCTGAGCTACTTCTTCATTTACAGCCCTTCGGGCAAGCACGTCCTCACCTCCCATCATCTCTGTGGTCTCAGCTAATATAGACCTTCCGCCCTGGTCAATCATCATATCTGAGCAGTACCCCACAGCGGGATTGGACGCAAGGCCTGATGTGGTATCCGACGTTCCGCAGTTTAATCCTAACAGTATGTTGGAGACTCTTACTTCTTCTCTCAGGTTCGACGTGATCTCGCGTTGCATATCTATTCCCAGAGATATGCATTTGGAGGTAGCCTCCACAGCGCCTCCTGAAGCCCTGATGTTGACGGCTTCGACGGGCTTTCCCGTCTTGGAGATTTCGTGTGCTATCTCCTCGGCGGTGCAGCCCTGCTCCTTGAAGTGGTCAACGACGATGACTGCGCCGGCGTTCGGATTGGCGCCGTGGCCGACCAAGGTGTCAAACGTCTGTTTCAAATCGGGCGCTATCTGACATCTCCCCAGAGGATGGACAATAGGAATTGTATTATCGAGTATATTTGCCACACGCTCGCATAGGGTATTGGCGTATAGGGTCCCCGAAAGCATCAAAAGGTAGTTTCTTACTCCTACGGAGCTGTCCTCTCGAACATATCCCCAGAATGTGTCTCTCATTTTACTTTTCCTTTTTTAAATCGCCGCGTCCTCTGTCGCTCTCGATGTTGTGAACGTGAACGTAGTCCCCCGCCTTGATGTCCACAGAAGCAGAGCCTATAGCCAGACCATACTTAAATACGGTCTCTCCCCTTTTTATATCCTCAAGGGCAATCTTATGACCGTAGGGGATGTCTTCTTCTGCGACAAATTCCAGATCCACGCCCTTGGCCCTGGCCTTTATCTGGTCTCCCTTCTTCACATCACCTATCAGGGTAGCTACATTGTCCTGTTCTTGAACGATGACGTGGGCAATAGCTGGCATAGCCTCTGTCCCTCCTTTTTACCTTAGAAACTTATCTCTCATACTGAAATATCTTTGCCCAGTATCTGGCAGGATCGTCACAACCCTTTTACCTTCGCCCAGCCTTTCTGCTATCTTCATCGCACCAAAGACATTTGCCCCTGACGATATTCCCATTAGTGCCCCTTCTTTCCTTGCGATCAACTCTGCAGTTTTAAAGGCGTCCTCATCGCTTACTGCTATCACCTCGTCCACCACGTCCATACCGAGCACCTCGGGTACGAAGCCTGCGCCTATGCCCTGAATATCGTGGAGTCCGGGCTTTCCGCCCGACAGAACTGCTGACTTAGCAGGTTCGATCCCGACTATTAACACACCCTTGAGCTTTTCTTTTAGGGTCTGTCCCACGCCTGTTATAGTCCCCCCTGTACCTATTCCTGCAACGAAAGCGTCCAGTTTGCCTTCCGTTTCTGAGAGGATCTCCATCGCAGTGGTTTTCCTGTGCGCCTCGGGATTTGCGAGGTTTGTAAACTGGTGAGGCATAAAGCAATTCGAATTGTTCTCTACGATCTTCACCGCCACTTTTACCGCCCCCTTCATGTCCTCCTCTCCCGGTGTCAGGACTATCTCCGCCCCGTAAGCGGCCAAGAAATTCCTCCGCTCCATGCTCATGGTCTCTGGCATCGTCAAGATCAATCTGTAGCCCTTAACAGCCGCGACCATCGCCAGACCTATGCCCGTATTTCCGCTCGTCGGCTCGACTATGGTATAGCCCTCCTTCAATTTTCCCGATCTTTCGGCCTCCTCTATCATCGCAAGACATATCCTATCCTTTACAGAACCTCCGGGGTTCAGGTCCTCCAGTTTAGCGCATATCTCTGCCCAACCATTCTTTCTGATCCTGTCGAGACGGATCATGGGAGTTTTGCCTACTAACTCTAAGATACTCTCTTCGGCTACTCTCAATATATCTCCTCCCAAGCAAGCTGACAGTAGTCAGCCGACGGGGTATTCCCCCTTCCCATCCCCTGAGATTGCTTCGTCAGACAGGGCGGAGTGGGTGCTTTGCTGAGGAGGCAAGAATCCGCGAAGCGGTCTGACCCACAAGTTTCATCCTGTACAAAGCTAGTCTTGATAATGTGATTGGTAGGTCAGACATCTTAGTCTTCCTGCTGACCCCAGGGACTTCATCGCGAGGCGGAGTGGGTGCTGCGAGCGTTGCTACCACCACTTTTTGTAGGGGCACGGAATCCCAGCAAGGCACGCAATGGCGAAGTATGCGAAGTAATCTCACGACAGTAGTCAACGGAGAGGAGATGCCCATTATGCTGTCTACTATTTTGAGATAGGTATTGCCGAGTTAAGAATCGGATAATATGGCGGATCCAGCGTCTGCTCGTCGCGCCAGTTATCGAGCTGACTGACGCGTTGAACGCATCCTATCGTACAGAATTTGCTGCAGAGCTTCTTCCGGCTGTACTCCTGTTGAATATTCCAGTTGGTGTACTCCTCAAGGGGTATACCCGGATTTCCGCGCTGTTGCGAACAGTAGTGGACAAGTCCATCTTCGCATATGTAGAGATAACGTGCACCGGCGCGACATTTCCAATCCACGTGCCCGTTTTTCACAAGTTCATCTTGGAATCTATTGTTGACGACGTACGACCAGAAGTTGTTTGGATACCTCTCTTTTATCTGTCTGTAGACCTGGCAGGCCTTCTCGGACAGTGGCTTCATGAATCCGTCTTGTTGATGAATAATGCCTATCGAATGCGAAAAGCCATATTGAACAGCGCGCTCTGAAATCAACAAGGCATCCTCAGCACGATCGTGCAAGGCACCTAAAACGCAATTGATGTTCACTTTGAAGTCCGCATAATCGGCAAGTAACTTAAGCTTTTTGTCCAGAACTTTTAAGCTTTTGACAGAGACTTCGTCCGGCTTGGCGTTGTCGATGCTGATCTGCATATGCTGCAGGCCGGACTCGTTAAGTTCCCTGATGCGATCTTTGGTAAGTAGATAGGCATTTGTAATCACACCTGCGACCATACGATGGAAACGGATCCTTTCGATAACCTCTGACAGCTGAGGGTGCAAAAGGGGCTCGCCACCGGTAATCGTTATAGAAGCGGTCTTCAGTTCTTTGAGCCGGTCAATACGTGCGAATAGATCAGGAATAGGAACCGGATCCGATGTTTGATCGTATTCGTTACAATAGGTGCAGCTGAGGTTACATCTCCTTATGGCGACTATCTGGGCATTGATAGGGTGTTTGGTAGAAATCAGTGCGCGCAACAACTGTCTTGCTTCTTCCACCGTCAGGCGCACCTTAGATAGCCATTTCATAGTGCCCCCCTATATCTATAAAGACTGTAGTAGGTAGTCTCTGCGACTTTGAGCCTTTGTCATCAGACAAAGGCCTCTCCGTCTATTTCACAGTTGTTCTTTTTCCCCATCAATTTTAAGATGGAGGGAAAAATGTCAGCTGTCCTCAATTTCGTCCTTTTTATCTTATAGTTAATCAAAAAAGGGACGTGCATATGCTCTTTATGCATAGAGCCGTGAGATGATTTATGTTCGGGACTTTCGGACTCTGCCCTCCTCAGGTCGAACCCCTTATTGGCGCTCAAGACAATGTCACCACACCTTTTCGACTTAAATATCTGAAGGAGCTGGATCGGGGTGTCAGGGTGCTCGGTATCGAACGTGGCCTGCAATACTTCTTGGTGTGTCATCCTTTCGGGCAGAGGATCGTATCCTGAGGGGTCTTCTCCTTCGACGCTGTAGATCACGGTGTTACCTTCACTTTTGATCTTTGCCTCTCCGTTTGGACCGGTTATGCGGATCGCTTCATTTTGATCCTTGCTGGCGATCCATGCCACTTCATCTCTTTTTACCAGATCTGTGATGAGGTCCGGCGCGATGTTCCGAATCTCATCGTGATGTGTTCTCCTTGACCATCCGTCGCAGTTTTTCAGATAGACGTTAGCCATTCCGTTGCCCGACTCCATGACCACAGCGTCGAAGCCGTTTCTGGATATCCTTGGATAGTGAAACGTCTTTAGCCCTCTGTTTTCCACAAATTCCACCAGATCAAAATGCGTATGGGTCTCGGTCAACCCGTGATCGCTGGCAATGATAAGCAGTGTGTCCTGGAGCCTGCCTATCTTTTTTAGTGCCTCGCCTGTTCTGCCCACAGCTTCATCTATCCTTCTGTAGGAGGCGAGAACCTCCTGGGAAAACGGAGACCCGATGTGCGAAAGTCCGTCAATTGCAGGAAAGACAGCATACACAAAGTCGGGACGCCTCCCAAGGGCTATCTCCAACAAGCGAGCCGCCGTCTTGTCCACAATAGGCCAAGGGTGAGCAAAGTGTCCCAAAAGCCAAAAGAACGCCTTCAGAACGTTTACTCTTTTGCCCCAAAATCCAGCTCCCCTGCTCAGAGAGCTGAAGATGTTGACAGAGTTATCGGCTATCTCGAAAAGGGTCGTACGATCTTTATCGATGTCCCTGTTCATAAGGTAGTTGCCAGGGCCTATGTAACTTCTGAATCTGTACAAGCTGAAAAGGCCCTGCCTGAAATATCTTTCTCTATCGAACCACCTGATCCCAGGCAAGTTGCACGAACCGGGGAAGCAACCGGTGAGAAAAGGCAGGTATGCCGGGCCTGTGGTGGATGGAAAAGCTGTCACCGCCCGAGTATAGGTCCCATCTTCAAGTACATATTTTTGTATGTTGGGCAATTTGCCAGCAGACAGCATCTCCTCTGTGACATCAGCCCTTGCCCCATCAGCTAAGAAGATAATACAGGAATTGAATCTTTTCATATTCCACTGGGTTAGTAGAGACTGAGGGTTGTAAATAGGACACCCTTCTGTCTCTACCCGCTCTCCTCTTTAGGCCTAATAATTAACAAAAAAAGGCCGTGTATTAATTAAGGCATTGTACTATATTATAGTTATGCCGTTTAACCACCTTCGGTGTCATTGCGAGCCGGAGGCGAAGCAATCTCCATTCTGTGGTAGATGTAATACTCTCCGGCTCTCATAGGAGATCACTATAAAACCTTGAGATTGCTTACCCGATAGACTCAATCGGGGACCGCTTTGCTGGTCGCAATGACTCCACCAAGTTTATGAATTAATCGGGTTAGTACAGTGACAGTTTTGAAATCTTCGGTATCTTTTCACGAGCCAATATCATTAAGTTCAAGTGTCTAAATTAACTATAAGAGTCATTAATGTCAAATATTTTTTCTCTTGATCTTGTGGCGCTAAGATAATATATTTAGTGGACAACAGGGAAAATGTACATAATCGAGGCTATTGCAGGTTGATCAGGGAACAACAGCACAAGAACTACACAAAAGGGTAATCTATGTCTGACAATGGGATAATAGATCTCAGGAGCGACACAGTCACAAAGCCGACAAAGGCGATGAGGGAGGCCATGTACGGAGCAGAGGTGGGTGACGATGTAATAGACGACGATCCGACCGCCCTTAAGCTCCAGGAGAAAGCGGCACATATTTTGGGTATGCAGGCGGCTCTCTTTGTTTCCTCAGGGACTATGGGAAACCAAGTCTGCATCAACGTCCTCACAGGGCCTGGTCAGGAGGTTATATGTTCGTCCACGGCTCACATACTGCACGACGAACTTGCGGGCCTGGCGATAAATTCAGGCGTAAGTGCAGTACCCATAGATTCTCCTTACGGCTACATCACAGCAGAGCAGGTAGAGGAGAAGATCAGACCAGACGTTTATTATTATTCCAAAACTGGACTGATAGAGATAGAAAACACTATGAATTACCCTGGGGGCAGGGTCTTCCCCCAAGAGGAGGTAGAAAAGATACTAAAGCTTGCCGAGAAAAGGTCTATCCCCCTGCATCTGGACGGAGCGAGGATATTCAACGCCGCTGTCGCGTCAAAAAGGGACGTTAAAGAGTTGGTGAGGGGGTTTGACTCCGTCTCTTTTTGCATGTCGAAGGGCTTGGGAGCGCCGATAGGCTCTGTAGTCGCGGGCAGTAAGGATTTTATAGAAGAAGCAAGAAGAGTGAGATATAGGTTGGGAGGTGGGATGAGACAGGTAGGGATTATGTGCGCTGCGGGGCTGTATTCACTGGAGAACAATGTCCAAAGGCTGGAGGAGGATCACAGAAATGCCGGACTCCTTGCTGATGGGTTGATGCAGATAAAGGGCATAAGACTGGATCCGGAGAACGTTGAGACGAACATGGTCTATTTGGATCCATCGGGGACGGGGCTGTCTGCCGATGAGTTCATGCAAAGGTTAAAGGAAAAAGGAGTCTTGTCTTCGGGTGGCAGCAGACGGATTCGGATGGTGACTCATCTGGATGTGGATTCTGATGACATAAAAACGACGTTGAAGATCGTTGAGGAGACGCTGTCTAATTAGGGCATTGTCGCAAGGAGGCGCATATTTGATGGATCCTGACTCTATTAATTCATTTATCGATAAAGAAGCTGTCCTCTTGATCCTCAAGGATCTCGTTGCGATCAACAGCGTGAATCCAGATCTGGAAGGCGGGATGGAAACGGGCGAGGCGGAGATGGCTCGCTACGTAGCGGACTTTTTTGAGCGGCACGACGTCCCCTACGAAAGACAGGAGGTTATGGGCGGGCGACACAACGTTCTCGGAACAGTCGAAGGTGAGGATCAGGATCGGACTATACTGTTCGAGGCGCATATGGATACAGCGTCAGTTGCGGACATGACGATAGATCCGTTCAGTCCAGAGGAAAAGGACGGTCTGCTTTACGGGAGAGGTTCCTGCGACACCAAGGGATCTTTGGGGATGATGCTTCACGCTTTACTGGCAGTCAAAAAGATGCAGGGAAAACCGCCTACAAACGTTGTCGTGGCAGGCGTAGTGGACGAAGAACTTTATATGCGAGGAGCCATGCACCTGGGCGAATCTGGGTTTCGCGCCCAGGGCGCAGTCGTGGGAGAGCCGACAGAACTCAGGGTCATTCGGGCGCATAAGGGGGTTATGCGGTGGTGGATTGTCGTCAACGGGAAGGCGGCTCACAGTTCGAAACCGCACTTAGGAATCAATGCAATCACAAAGATGGCGGCTATTATACAAAATATCCAGGAGAGCATAGTCCCGACTTACGCAGAGATGGATCATTCCTTAACGGGCGGCCCCACACTGAACATCGGGAAGATCGAAGGCGGAATCCAGGTGAATTTCGTGCCCAACAGGTGTGCCATTTTCCTCGACCGCCGGGTGATACCGGGAGAGGATCCACACGAGACTTTGAAACCCTTTGAGGAGCTTTTGGAGGATATGCGCCGAGACGATCCTGATCTGGATGTGACGATGGAGACGCCGCTATTTGCAGGAGCCGGGATGGAGACCTCGGAATCCGCACCGATTGTCAAGATCTCCCAGGATGCCTGTAAGGCGGTGACGGGCTACGACCGGGCCGAAGGTGTACCCTACGGAACAGATGCGGCGGCGCTGTCCAAGGCGGACATCCCCTGCGTCGTACTTGGGCCCGGCAGTATAGATCAGGCGCACGGAGCCGTGGAATACATTGACATCGGGCACCTGGAAAAGGCGGTGGAGATCTACGCCAGGATTATGCTGGCAGCAGGAGCGTTGCCGAGGGAGTAAGTGATCAACGCCGGCAGTTCTCCGGTTGATCCACGATAGATTCAATAGGGGATCGAGGATGGTTCCCATGATTTCCGTCCCCGCCACATTTAATTGGGGATCCTGCACCTCGGCTGTTAGAACATTACTGGAGGTTATGTGGCCAAATGGGCTTGTGCGTTGAAGTTGAACGCGGATCGAAGCGTCGTTGAAGGAAGTGAGAAGGCACTCGGCGATGCGATCCGGCGCGGGGCGGACCTGCGCATCTACACCGAATTTCTTCACAAAGAGCACGTCGACGTGGACTCAGACAGTGACGAACGTGTGCTTGAAGTAGCTGAATTCGGGGTCACATATCTACTTCAGGATTCCTGGGCGGCGGGAATCATGAGCCTGCGTCAGCCCATTGAACTGCCGGATGGCTTCGGACCACGCCCGTCGATGTCATTCTTTCTGTATAACCAGAATGGACAGCAGGCGATCGCTCGTCCATATCTCGACGGAGTTCCCGCAAAGGGTCAACTCGGCTCTTCGCCGCCTGACGCCTCACCGAACATGCCCAAATATTACACAGAGGACAGTTGGGATGAAGGGACCATTGCCCCGAGCAACAACTTCATTTATGACTTTGACGTCTATCGCTTCTGCGTCTGTGGCTCTTGGCGTGAGGTATTCTCTCACGACGCCGATGGTGCTGTCAAATCTGGCTCTATCCAAGCTCTTGTCGAGGCATTTTCAGATGGGTATGAGGTGAAGGTGGGAGTCCGCGGCCTCTGTTCCGATCTGGCGAACGAACCGGCGGCCGCGGTAGATCACGAAGTGTTTGTTCAACTGGGATCGTGTTACTACTACACGGATAAAGCATGCTTTATCGGCGGCTCCCATCCGGTCGTTCGCGTAAAACCCGGTAGTCCGTTGCGCTATGCAAGCCGCGGGTGGGACTTCGGCTGGTTACTGCTTCGCACGGATGGTTACGTGGCGTACAGGCGTTGTGATCCCTACAAGCTCACGTTTCGGGATGTTAAGGAGCGTCACGCGATCCGCTGGTTTGTCCGTTGATGGGAAGTATTGAACTTCGGTAGCCCCCGATAGATTCAATCGGGGGTAGACAGTGGACATTGCTGAGGAATCGACAGACCATTGCAAAGAACGTGAAAGGACAATTCTTATGGCAATGGATACACTTTCAACAGAGTTATTTGATGAAATAGCTAAAATCTCCTGTGTTAATTCTCATTCACATATCATGCCTGAAAAAGAGAGATTGGCAGAAGCCCCAGATGCCCTTGCCTTCTTCAGACATGCCTACGCTCGATCCGATCTGGTCTCCGCGGGGATGTCCGAAGGCCAGATCGGGACTGCGTTAACGCTGGGACTTCCGCTTGAAGAACGCTTTCAAATCTTCGAGCCGTACTGGAGATGGACGCGTCTGACGGGCTTTTCGCAGTGCATAATCGAAGGGTTCCGGGATCTGCTCGGATTTCCGGAGTTGACAAAGGAGACAGTTGAACCGATCTCAGAGGCACTATCCCAGTATAGCAAACCGGGATTCTACCGCGATGTGCTGAAAAAGCGGTCGAATATCGAGATCTCGGTGCTGAACATGGGAGATCTAATCGAAGTCGATCCAGAACTGTTCCTGCCGCTTCCACGCTTGAACCGCTTCAGTATGCTCGGATCTGCCTCCCAAATTCAGGAAATCGAACGGGATTACGACTTAAGCATCACAAACCTGGACGAACATATCGAGGCCATTCGAGGAGTGTGCCGTGGATGGAAAGAGGCAAAGGCTGCAGGTGTCAAGATGTCTCAATCCTACCATAGGCGTATGGACTTCAAACAGCGACAGAAAGAGGATGCGGCGAAGATCTTCGATGGGCTGATGAGAGGGAATTATGCTGGATTAGATTCAGAAGAAGGTGTTCTATTAGAGGACTATCTCGTTTTCGAGTGCTGCCGCGCTGCCTCTGACGCCGATCTGACGATACAATTTCATCAAGGCATACGTGCCGGAAATTACGGAAGTATGGACGGTTGCAGTCCAGCTGCACTTGCCGAACTGATGCAGACATTTCGGGAAGCCCGCTTCGACCTTTCGCACTCAGGCTATCCTTATCTGCGCGAAGGCGCCGTATTAGGCAAGGCTTTCAGCAACGTCTATCTGAATATGTCTTGGATCCACATCATCTCCCCGATAGGTTCGCGGACAGATCTCAAGGAGTGGCTGCGCATGGTGCCTTATAACAAGATAATCGCCTACGGTGACGATCTCCAGTACGTCGAGACGGTCTATGGGCATATAAAGATGGCCCGTCAGAATTTCGCAATCGCGCTTGCCGAGATGATCGAGGAGGGGTTTATTTCAGAATCCATCGCACTTGACGTAGCACAGGCGGTCTTCCACGACAATCCAGCCAAGATTTATGGGCTGAAAAGTATACAGTAGGGCGTAGGCTAAGGCTAAGGGAAAGGCAAGTGGACAGTTCCGTTGCCTTAGCCTGTCTACTTGTTTGTTGCCTCGCCCATCAGCTTTGAACGGAGTTCATAAACATCCAAGCGCTTCTCTGTCCGCGCCGATTCGTTGCAGGCCTCCATCAATATCCATGTGTTCAGCGTGCTGTTCTGCAGCCAATCGCGGTCAGTTCCATCTTCAATAGCTTTTGCAAAGGCGTCAAACTGCAGGCGGTCATCCTCGATAAGACCTGGATGGAGGTCCTGCAGTGTGAGATCCTCCACGCATTCCCCCTTGCGATAGAGCTGGAGATTGCCCCCGTTCCGTATCAGATCCCCCTCCTCACCGTGCATCGTACATGAGCCGCTCCAACTGTAGGGACCGGCGTGAGCAGCCCGTGTCCCGCAGTAGGTCACAATAGCACCGTTGTCGTATTCAAAAAGTGTGTTGCCACCTGCTGTGCCCTCTATGCCAGTTTGAGCTATCTCGGTATCCTGGCGGAGATGATAGCGCGCAGTGACATAGCGCGGCAGACCTGTAGCCGCGACGAGCTGGTCTAACTGGTGACTGGAACCGGAGTGGAAGAAGAGACCCGGAACGTAAGCGTCGGGCTGTTTCGACTCGGGTCCCGTCCAGAGGTTCTGGCGTATCCAGAAGCGAACCTCACCTGCGATGAGCCGCCCGATGCCTCCGGGTTCCTTAAGCCACTTTCGCATTTTAGCCGCCGCCGGATTCCACCGAATATTCTGCCTCTGGACCAACATCAGATCGGAATGCATCCTGTGAGCTTCGATGATCGAGCGAAATTCATCCTGATTACAGGCGATAGGCTTAACGCAGAGCGTATGCATCCCGGAGCTCAGGCTCTCAACAATAAGCTCGGCGTGGGAGGTCGTAGAGGCGTATACTAAGCACACCTCCGCTGGATGCTCTTTGCAGGCCTCTGAAATACTGGTGTAGAGCCGGTCTTCAAGCCCTGGAGGGACATTTCCCTCAAGCTTCTTGATCCCTTTCTTTGGACGCCTCTGTATTGATGTCCACTAACGCCACAGGCTCCAGACCTTTGGAGTTGATCAGCGCTTGAAGGCGCCCGAATGCAAAGTGCGTGCATCCAACATGAATGGTGGGGAGTGGCATACTTTACCCTCCTGAAATTAAGTGAAAGATGTTGCATCCTTTATAGCCCCGTGAAGACTCCAGATACAAGACAATCTAGCTAAACCCCAGGGGTAACTCAAGGGTTTTCATCGGCAATTCACCCTTGACAACGGTCAGTTGATCGGAGTCTGGGGAAAAGGCTTATGGAGCATCGCCTAAGAAGATATCTTAAATCTCAAAAAGCCCCGTTACCGAGCAACAGGTTTTTGTCTTGACTTTCTTGTGTCTTTTTTGTATTATCTTTATAAGAGTTGTAACCGTAAGTTTTGGTTGCGTAAAAACTTGTGGGTATAGCCGGGACATGCGTTTTGCGATATGAGCAAAACCGGATAGTAGATCAGGGTTTGCTCATATCTATGCTTATCTTTGTTAATAGGGAGGGATTCAAAGATGGCAGATGAACTGTTGCGGGGCGGCAGCAGGCAGGCGTCGGTATATACATATGGATTCTTTATCCTAATCATTATAGTCGTTTTCTCCTTTATAGCGTTCAAAGGAAAAAACGACAATGTAGAGGAGCTAGGTGAAAGGTCAGAACGACCTGCTGAAGAGCAGGAGACTCTCTACGTATCTTTCTCCGATACATTGAACAAGGGAGAATCTATCTATCTTTCACTTAAGAGAGGAGGGGTATCCGACAGGGCTACCCTGGAGTTGACAAACTCCCTGCAGAGCGTGATGAACCTAAAAAGATCTCTCCTTGGGGACAGCTACTTTGTGAACTTAGACTCGACGGGCGCGATCGAAAGGTTTGAATATACGCCGGGAATAGAGGAGACCATTATCGCGGAGAGGCTCGAAGGCAAGTTGATCTCGCGCAAGGAGCATATGCCCCTGGATAGAAGCATAAGGGCAACAGGGGGCATGATAGAGGATAATCTCTACAGTGCGATAGTTGACCTTGAAGGTCGTAAAGCCGGGATCTTGGTCGAAAGGTTAGCAGAAGAGATATTCGGATGGGACATAGATTTTTCGTCCGACCCCAGGCCCGGTGACAGATTCGGGATGGTGTTCGAGGAATACTTCAGGGACGGACAGTTTATAAGATATGGGATTATATTATCCGCCGAGTATCGAAGCAGGAAAAAGATCCACAGGGCTGTCTATTACGAAGACCCACAGGGAAATAGAGGATATTACAATCCGGACGGTTCAGCCAAAAGGAAGATGTTTCTCAAACTGCCCTTAGAGTACTTCAAGAGGGTCAGTTCGGGATACACTCACAGGAGATTCCATCCCATCTTAAAGAGGTATCTTCCCCACTTCGGGATAGACTACGCCGCTTCTGTGGGAACACCTATAAGAGCAACAGCTGACGGAGTAATCAGCTACAAGGGCTGGAAAGGTCCCAACGGGAGGCTGATCAAGATCAAACACAAAAGAGGCTACGAGTCGTCCTACGGTCATATATACCGTTATCATAAGGGAATCAAAAAAGGCAAAAAAGTCAAGCAGGGACAGGTCATAGGTTATGTGGGTTCTTCGGGCAGGTCCACAGGTCCCCATCTGGACTATCGGCTCAAAAAGAACGGAGAGTTCATAAATCCCCAAAAGGAAAACATCCTCACAGCAGATCCTGTTGGGAAAGAATACGTAAGTAATTTCCTAGCGGTCAAAGATGAGATGATAGGCAAGCTGGACGAAGTCTGGGAGGAGAAGGAACAGATTGCGCAAGTTGCTCAAAAGGATTCGACCGACGAAGCACTGGCAATCCAAAAAGATGGAAAACCTTCTCTCTTTCGCATAATCTACAACCTTTTTTGAAGTTTTCGGTAAACTCAGAAGGCCGGAGCTACTATGGACTCAAACGAAGAGTTTGTAGAGAAAATCGAAAAAGTAGCCAAGAAGCTCAATAAATATAAAAAAGAAGCCTATTTTTTCCTCTTTGCTGCCCTTGATCACACGGTCAATACGGTTGGCGAAAAGCGGCACGTCACAGGAGAGGAGCTTTCAAAGGGGATAAGCCAGTACGGCTTGATGCAGTATGGCCCTATGACCAAATCGGTCTTTGAGCACTGGGGGATTACCAGAACAGAGGACTTCGGGGAGATGGTCTTTGCGCTTGTGGATTCCCAGTTGATGGGCAAGACGCAAGAGGACAGTATAGAGGACTTCAAGGATGTCTACGATTTCGACGAGGAGCTCGATTGGAAGAAAAGAAAGAAGGGGTTCACTGGATGAAAATAGCCTATTTGGACTGCTTTTCCGGTATAAGTGGGGATATGATATTAGGGGCTATGGTGGACACGGGACTTAAGATAGATGAACTATCTGATGAACTTTCAAAACTAAAAATAACGGGCTTCAGCCTGGAGAGCAAAAGGGTCGTAAGGGGACCGATAGCTGCGACTAAGCTGAACGTCATAGCAGAAGATACGAATCTTCACCGTCATCTACCCGATATAGTACATATTATAGATAGGAGTTCCATATCTCCTACCGCCAAGCAGAGGGCTCGGAAGATCTTTGAAAGACTGGCTGAGGCTGAGGCTAAGGTTCACGGAACTACTCCTGACAAGATTCACTTCCACGAGGTGGGGGGGCTGGACGCTATTGTGGATATTGTAGGGACTGCGGTGGGTCTGGAGCTTATGGGAATTGAGAAAATCTATTCTTCAGCTCTCAGATTCGGATCAGGGTTTGCAGAATCGGCTCACGGAGTAATCCCCATCCCTGCGCCTGCTGTACTGGAACTATGTAAGGGGGTTCCTTCAGAGAGAACTGATGTAAAGGCGGAGTTGGTTACACCTACAGGAGCGGCGATTCTGACCTCCCTTTCTTCAGGCTTCGGGACGTCTCCCAAGTTCAGAACCGAGTCAATCGGATACGGCGCAGGAGGAAGAGACCTCCAAGAGATGCCGAACGTGTTGAGGCTTCAGATAGGCCAGACAGTTGGTGAGTTCCAGCAGGACTATTCAATTGTAGTGGAAACAAATATAGATGATATGACTTCAGAGATATACGGCTACATACTCGACAGGATGATAGAATCGGGCGCAAAGGATGCCTATCTTTCTCCTGTGGTTATGAAAAAGGGCCGCCCGGGGATAGTTTTGAGCGTCCTTTGTGATGACGATCACAAAGATTCGATAATTGAGACTATCCTGAACGAAACCACGACTATCGGGGTGAGAACATACAGAGTCGATAGGGTGATGTTAGAAAGGGAGTCGGGGTCCCTGGATACGGCTTTGGGACCTGTCAAGGTCAAGATCGCCCACCTGAACGGATCCAGAAGGATCACTCCTGAGTTCGACGACTGTGCGCGTATAGCAAGAGAAAGAGAAATCCCAATACTTGAGGTCTATGCTGCTGTGCAGAAAGCAACAGGAAACAAGCATAAGTAGACAGCAAACAGTAACAGCATATAGGGTGGAGAGCTGGTGTCCCTGTCTACTGTCTACTCTTCTAAGAGGTGTCGCAAATGGAAACAGGAACGTTAAAACTGAAAGTGGGCTTGGCGGAGATGTTGAAGGGCGGTGTGATAATGGATGTGACTAATGCTGAACAGGCAAAAATAGCCGAGGACGCTGGGGCTGTATCTGTTATGGCACTGGAAAGGGTACCCGCCGACATCAGATCAGAAGGCGGAGTCGCAAGGATGGCAAATATCAGCAAAATCAGGGAGATTATGGACATTGTCTCTATCCCTGTGATGGCTAAGGTCAGAATAGGTCACTTTGTGGAGGCGCAGATATTAGAGGCGCTGGGAGTTGACTTCATAGACGAAAGCGAAGTCTTAACTCCCGCCGATGAGAACTTTCACGTAGATAAGTTCGCCTTCAATGTACCCTTCGTCTGCGGGGCAAGGGACCTGGGAGAGGCGCTGAGGAGAATCGGTGAAGGAGCAGCGCTGATACGGACCAAGGGGGAAGCAGGTTCAGGAAACATCGTGGAAGCCGTCCGCCATATGCGCAAGGTTATGGGACATATCTCCAAACTAACTTCTATGAGGACAGACGAGTTGATGACAGAGTCAAAGGAGTTGGGAGCACCTTACTCTCTGGTCAAGATGGTAGCGGAAACAGGCAAGCTCCTCGTTCCCAACTTCGCGGCGGGCGGAGTCGCCACTCCCGCCGACGCTTCCCTTATGATGCAGTTAGGAGCAGAATCCGTCTTTGTGGGATCAGGGGTATTCAAGTCCGAAGATCCCCCGCTGAGAGCAAAGGCCATAGTGGAAGCAGTAACCCACTACGACGATCCTGAAGTCTTAGTTAGAATCTCCGAATATTTAGGAGAGGCTATGGTCGGGATAGAGATGTCTAGTCTATCAGAGGAGGAACTGTTCCAAAGCAGAGGGGTCTGAAGATGATAGGAATTCTGGGGCTTCAGGGGGATTTTGACGCTCACAAAGGGACGTTGACGCGGCTCGGGGAAGATTCCTGTATAGTTAAGAGACCCCAGGGCTTGTCAAAAGTCGAAGGACTTATCATCCCCGGCGGAGAAAGCACAACCCTCTTAAAGCTTATGGAGGAGTATGCGTTTGTCCCCGCACTCCGAGACTTCCACAGTGGAGGAAAACCTATCTTTGGAACCTGCGCAGGACTGATATTGGTAGCAACGGAGGTTTTAAATCCCTCTCAATTCTCTTTGGGCTTTATAGACGTAAAAGTTGAGAGAAATGCCTATGGCCGTCAGAGGGAAAGCTTTAGAAGCACGGGGAAGGTGAATCTTTCCTCTGAGTCTCAGGAGATAGACATGGTCTTCATCCGCGCTCCCAGGATAATCAGTCTGGGCGATGGTGCCGAGTCCATAGGGACGCTCGGCTGCGAGTGCGTTATGGCAAGGCAGAAAAATGTCCTGGTATCGTCGTTTCATCCTGAACTTACAGATGATACGAGGGTACATAGATACTTCTTGGACATGATCTAGGTTCAAGTTTTATGATAAGACTAAGCCTGACATTTGTGCTACTTTATGCGTCTTTGGTCTTTCCCCCCGATAAGTCAGTTGCAGAGGAGATATTACGGGGATCGGCCGACGAGTTCGATGCTATAAAGATCCTCCCTCCCGATGACAAGTCCGACAAGGAAAGGATAGTCTATGGGGATAACAGAGGCATCATTCACATACTCAAGCGGCAAAAGAGGGGCTATCTGGAGGAATGGAAAAGCAGAGAATTAGGAGGAGCAATCGGCGAAGTCTTCGTGGAGGATATGGACCTTGATGGTCAATTGGAGATAGTTGTCTATACCAACACAGGCAGGATATATTTCTGGGACCCCAGGACGCACAGGCTCATCTGGCAGTCTATACAGACCAAGTTCGAATCGATAACCTGTATGGAGATATACAACGTTGACGACGACGATCAGAAAGAATTTATTTTCATAGCGGATTCCCACCTTTACATATACGATGGTAAGGATCACTTCGAAGAGTGGAGGAGCGATAAGGAATACACAGCAGAAGATATGGTAATAGCCGATTTTGATGCAGACGGCCAAGATGAGATAGTCTTAAATACAGGTTTTGTCCTGGACGCTAGATTCCGGGATTTTGAGTGGCGATACAGAGAACCGTTCGGTGATAGGCTCGGCATGCTGGACATAGACGACGACGGCATTTTAGAACTGATAGGTGAATCTGCAGGACGATTTTTAAGGATCTTTGACCTCGACTTGAAGAGGGAAAAATTGTTGGATTAAGAGCAATACCACTCCAGTGGTGATATGCTGACAATTACATGACAAGAAAAGGTAAGGAGAGCCAAAGTAACACCCCAAAGGGAATATAAGAACTCCCAAGAATAGGACAATGATACACAGGGAGGAACATGGAAACGGTAAAAGGTAAGATAAGATTTATTGTTTATCACAATCCCAAAGAGATATCCGAGATCAACATCAACGGCGAATCCTTGCATTGGGGCAACATAGGAGAGTGGGGGGAAGTGCTGAGAGAGGCACATAACTCCAGCAGAGTCGTAGAGGTCATCTACGACGGAGAAAAAGCGGATGTCAAGATTATGAAGGTAATTGTACTATAAGACGGCCAAGGCATAGGCTAAGGCCAAGAAAGAGAGCAAGACGATGTCAAAAGAGGTCAATGTAGGCCTGGTCGGCTATGCGTTTATGGGCAAGGCACACAGCCATGCCTACAAGGACGTATCCATGTTTTTTGACATTGATGCTGTGCCGGTGATGAAAGCTATGTGCGGAAGGACCCGAAGGGCGGTGGCGGAGGCAGCCGAGAAGTTCGGTTGGGAAAGCTACGAGACTTCGTGGGAAAACCTAATAAAAAGAGACGACATAGACCTTGTGGACATATCGACTCCGGGGGATACTCACAGGGACATAGCTGTAGGGGCGGCTGAGGCTGGAAAGCACGTCTTTTGTGAAAAACCGCTTGCAAACAACCTATCTGAGGCAAGAGAGATGCTATCTTCGGTGGAGGAGGCGGGTGTGAAAAACATGGTGGCGTTCAACTACAGGCGGATACCTGCCGTGGCACTGGCTAAAAAGCTCATCGATGAAGGGAGAATAGGAAAGATATATCACTGGCGAGCTACATACCTCCAGGACTGGGTTATGGATCCCGATTTCCCCTTAGTGTGGAGGCTCCAAAAGGAAAAGACCGGATCTGGTCCGCACGCAGATTTGAACGCTCACATTATAGATATATCGCACTATCTGGTGGGCGATATATCCGAGGTTGTCGGGATGTCGGAGACGTTTATAAAGGAAAGGCCGCTCCCGGAGGCGACGGACGATGCCCTGAGGGCGTCCGCTGGGCCTGTCCCCGAAGGATTCAATCGGGGAAGCACAAGGGGAGAGGTCACGGTGGACGATGCCACCTTGTTCTTGGCCAGGTTCGAAAACGGAGCTTTGGGCTCTTTCGAGGCGACGAGATTTGCGGGAGGGAGGAGAAATTACAACAGGTTCGAGATTAACGGGAGCGCGGGATCTATCGCCTTCAATCTTGAGAAGATGAACGAGCTTGTGTACTACAACCGCGAAGACGAGGGACATATCCAAGGCTTCAGAGAGATCATGGTCAACGAGAGTGTACATCCCTATATTTCAGCCTGGTGGCCTCCGGGACATATCATCGGCTGGGAGCACACCTTTGTTCACGAGGTAAAGGACCTGATGGACGCCATAGCCAATGACACTCAAGCCCATCCCGATTTTGCGGACGGAGTCAAGTGTCAGGCTGTGCTTGAAGCTGTGACTAAATCGGTGGAGGAGAGCAGTTGGATTAAGGTCTCGGAGCTTTAAAATTGTAGGGGCTGGGTCCTCTAGCCCTTGGGCGAGGAAACCTCGCCCCTACAAAGAAATTGCAAAGCAAACGAGGATTGTCAAATGAAACTTGGTGTCTTAACCGCACTGTTCGGAGAACGGTCGCTAGAAGAGACTCTGGACTATCTATCTAAAGCGGGTCTGAGCGTGGTCGAATTAGGAACTGGCGGTTATGGGGGAAGTCCGCACTGCGACCCGGATGAGCTTTTGGGAAACGAGGACAAGCTCAACACTTTCAAGAAGACAATCGAAGACAGTGGATTCGAGATCAGCGCTCTCTCCTGCCACGGCAATCCGATCCACCCGAACGAGGCGATAGCCAAAGAGCACCACGATGCCTTTGTGAAGACCTGTCAGTTATCCGAAAAGCTCGGAATCGATAGGATTAACGGATTTTCCGGATGTCCGGGAGATTCGGACGACGCCAAGTACCCCAATTGGGTGACCTGTCCCTGGCCACCGGATTTTACAGAGATCGTAAACTGACAGTGGGAGGAAAAGGTCATCCCCCACTGGCGCCAAGCGGCCAAGATACTTTCAGATCACGGCGCCAAGATCTGTATAGAGATGCATCCGGGCTTTGTGGTCTACAACTCAGAGACGCTTTTGAAGCTCAGGAACGAGTGTGGAGATAATATCGGTGCCAACTTCGATCCGAGCCACCTGTTCTGGCAGGGGATGGACCCCATCGCGTGCATAAGAGAATTAAGAGAGGCGATATTCCACGTGCACGCTAAGGACTGTATGGTCTACGAGGCTAACTCATCGGTCAACGGCGTGTTGGATACTAAACCCTATGGAGATGAGATCAACAGGTCGTGGATATTCAGGACCGTGGGATACGGCCACGGATACGAGTTCTGGAACGACTTTGTGAGCACCCTCAGGATGGTCGGCTACGACTATGTGATCTCAATCGAACACGAGGACAGCTTGATGTCCGTCAACGAAGGTTTGATGAAGGCGGTGACGTTCCTTCAGGAGGTCCTCCTCAAGGAGACACCGGGGCCCATGTGGTGGGCGTGAGTTCTGGTATAATCTCTTATAAGAACGGAATGAGTAAAATAAGGCTTGACTTATCCCCTTATTTTCTTTATCTTTGTAGTAACAAAAGGGGAAGTCATGAACCTAATAACAGTCTTTCAAAAGTTTCCAGATCAACAAGCTTGTATCGGCCATTTAGAGCAAATCCGTTGGCCGGTGATAGCTCTTTGTCCTTTCTGCTCCAGCGATAAAGTAGCACGAAAGGCCGAGGGGGACAAAATTGGCCGCTGGAATTGCCATAAATGCACTAACAGCTTTAACGTGCTATCTGGAACCATATTTCAAGGTACCCATATCCCCCTACAGAAATGGTTCCTCGCTATTGCCCTGATGGCCGACGCCAAGAAAAGCATATCCAGCCACCAGCTTTCACGGGATTTGGACCTGAACCAAAAGACCGCTTGGAGGATGCAACAATGTATCCGCTCCGCCATGACCTCGGACGAAGGCGCCTTGCTCCAGGGAATTATCGAGATGGACGAAACCTACGTGGGCGGCAAACCGCGCTACAGAAACGCAGGCAACAAGCGCGGCCGCGGAACTAGAAAATCCTCAGTAGTCGGGGCCGTTGAGCGCGGAGGCGAAGTAAAGGCCCAAGTGACCAACGATACCAAGGGCCGGACCCTGCTGGGCTTCATCAAGCAATCCGTAGAGGTCGCCAAGTCGGCTCTGGTGACGGACGATTACAGCGTCTACCGCAATGCGGGCCGGATGATGCCGCACATAGTCGTAGATCATCGCTACGGCTACGTCAATCCTTTGAACCGAGGTATCCACACCAACACCATCGAAGGCTTCTGGGCCCTCATCAAGCGGGCTTGGTACGGCACCCATCATCACTACTCCACGCGCTGGATGCCCTTGTTCGTAGGCGAGGCCGCATGGAAGTACAACCGCCGGAATGATCCCGACGGCGGGTTTACTGCGTTTCTGAAGGGGGTTTTCCGGTAGCCAACACCGATCCTAACCCTATAAAGAACTGGTGAGGTAAGTTTTGAAAAGGAAGGACAGGGACTTTGCAACTGGAAAGCCCGTAGATCTTCAGAAGCCTGAAGAGCAGGTGCGTCAGGATACGGAAAGATGGCTTATTGAGGAACTTGGGTATATGTTTGAGCAGATTGATATTGAACATAGAATCAGGATAGGGTCCAGCTCTCGCAGGGTTGATATAACTGTCTTCAAAACGGGCGAAAAGACGAAGAGGCACCAACACACGGACGTTCTTGGTTTGATTGAAACCAAATATGATTCGATGGTTGAGGCCGAAGAACAGTTATGGTCTTATATGGCCGTGTCCACAGGTTGCGAGTGGGGAGTTGCGGCTACGCCGGAAGCGAGGCAATTTTATCGAAAGTCAACCGAAGGTAAGATAGAGAGAATACCCGCAATACCTGTTGCTGGTCTTTCTGTTAACGAGGTGGTCAGGCTCAAGAAATCTGAATTACAACCTGCACGAAACCTGAAGTTGAGGTTTAGAAGCATTTTGTACCACCTTTATTCAAACACCAACATTCAAAGTAGAACAAGACTGTGTAACGAGATGACGAAAATGTTGTTCTGTAAAATATATGATGAGAATTTGGAATCTCCAACGCCTTATTTTCAGGTTTCATCTGGCGCAACGCATGAGGAAGTTAAGGGCAGCATAGAGAAAAATCTTTGGGCCGGCGTGCTGATGGAACTTTCTACAGCAGGCGTATTTTCAAAGAACGAAAGTATCATATTAGACCCTGATTCAGTAGCATATGTTGTTGGCGAACTTGAACGCATAAGCCTAAAGAATACCGATTGCGATGCAATCGGTGCGGCTTATGAAGTATTTGCCGAAAAGTATTTTGTCGGGGAAAAAGGTGAGTTTTTTACCCCTCGGATCGCCGTGAAGCATGCCGTAAAACTTATAAATCCCAATTATGCAGAAAAAATAATTGATCCTGCGTGCGGATCGGGCGGTTTTATCATCTACGCCCTTGAACATGTGTGGGATGGGATCATGGCGACAGGGTTGAATAAGAAGAAGGCTAAGGCCCAGGCGCCGCTTCACATTTATGGGATCGACAAAGAACCCGATCTGGTAAAAGTCGCTCGTTCCTATATGGCTCTTATTGGAGACGGCCACACTAATATCGTCGATGCGGATTCTTTAAAACCGATGGAAAAATGGAGCGAACGATCCAGAGTTGTTTTATCGGGTTCTGACGGCTCGCCAAGAAAGTTTGATATTGTCTTAACAAATCCTCCGTTCGGCGCTGATATAAAGGTGAAGCATTCTTATATTTTGGAAAATTTCGATCTGGGCCACAAATGGGAACGGAATAAAATTTCAGGGGAATGGCAAAAGACTGGCATGGTAACACCAACGGCTCCCCAGATTTTATTTCTTGAGTTATGTGTGCGACTCCTGAACGCTGGCGGTAGAATGTGCATAGTTTTGCCAGAGAGCGTGTTGGGGAATCCCACGCAAAGCCATGTCAGACATTGGATTTTGGATAACTTGAAGATTTTGGCTATTTGGGACTGTCCACAGAATCTATTTTTGCCACATACAAACACCAAGACCTGTATTTTGTTTGCCGAAAAGACAAAGACTAAAAATCAGGTAATAATGATGAGTGTTCTTAAGAAGAGCGGTCATGATGCAAGAGGCGCGGAAGTGCGGTCCGATACTGGGGATCTGGTTGAAGACTTTTCCAAAGCTGCCACTGATTGGGAAAACAGGCCTGCAAAGGATGATGATATCGAAAGTTGGCAGGGGGAGGTAAGGTTTTTCATAACCGACAAAAGGCTTCTAGATGATGACATTCTTGTCCCTCGGGTCTGTAGAAGAATAGCTGAACAAGGGCCTAAAACAGTCAAGTTGCGGGATCTGGAAGGACAACAGTTGATAAAAATAAGGACAGTTCCCTGTGATGTGAGGCAAAGCGAATACGAAATCGGTGGTGCCATACCGTTCATTAGGACAACGGACTTTGGAAATATGGAATTGCGGCCACCCGTCCATAGGGTAACAAGATGTGTATATGAAAGAAACCGGAACAACCAGGATGTTAAGGCCCTGGATATTTTCATCATTAAAGATGGCACATACAGGATAGGCGAATCAGTCATATTATTGGAGGATGACATAGAAGCAGTTCTCCAAGGCCATTTCTATAAAATAAGGGTTTTAGACGATAATAGGATAAATCCATACTATTTGTATTGGGCTTTAAGAAGATCACACTCAGTCATTCTCGATCTGGTCTTGGTGCAATCTACATTATCGTCAATAACTATTGATCGACTTCGGGATATCCGAATTCCTTTTATGTCTGAAAAGGTCCAGGAGGAAATAGGAAAAGAGATGGAAAGTATACTTTGTGGCCGAAAAGCGTTTCTTAATCAGTACAACGATCTTTCTCACAAAAAGTAATATATACTGCTATATGGTGGGAAAATCAAGCCTGATTTTACTCATTCCGAATCTCAATACCCTCTTTTTCGGCTTGGGAGACGATGTTGATCTGCTCGGTTTTCCGTGCGTACTCTTCGGGCGTATAGCATAAAACTTCCAGATTTTCAGGAAGATTCCAGTATCTGCTGACCTCAGCCGACCTTTGAGTAAACTGTATGTTTTGGAATGAGCGTGAGACGAGTATAAGATCGTAGTCGCTATCTATAAGTTCATCGCCCCTTGCGCGCGATCCGAAGATAATTGCCCTCTGAAGGGGGGACTCCGCGCTAAGTCGCTTCACAAAGCTCTTTAGGGCTTTCCAATCTATTCCGATCCCCGATTGAATCCTTCGGGGACAGCGCCTGCCTTTTTCAACAGTGTATGAACCCATGCTTTTACCTTCTCGGAAGCTTCTACCAATGTTCCTATCTTAGCTGTATCGTAATTTTGTTCGGGCACTCCGTTTGCCGCATCTGGATATCGGGAGACAGAATACTCAGGGTTCAACAGCCTTAAAGAGGAGAGGATATTCTCCGGAGCTTCAAGGGTTTTCCCCAATTCTATCAGATTATGCGTTTTAGGCGGCATCTCTCGTTTGATCTCGATAATAGCTCCTTTGAGAGCCTTCTCTGCAACCTGATGCGAATAGAACGCCGCTGCGGACAGATGCCCGCTCTCCTTCAGATCCCGGACAGTATCCAGATCTATCTCTGATTGTTCAAGCCAATTTCGCGCTTCAAGTCTCAACGTTTGATCCAGCCTTGAGAACTATCAAAGAAAATAGTGGGTAGTCCAATAATAGCTAAAAGCTGGGCGATTGTCAAGCTGAATATCCGATAGATCAGGGTCATTCAGTCCCCAGTCCAGATTGCTTCGGGGCTTTGACCCTCGCAATGACTCAAGAGCAAAGTAGGGAATGTAAATTCAAGCCGAAGCACAGAGCAAAGCGAAGGGTCACCGAAGTAATTTCAAGCTTGCCTCTCCGAATCAGAATCCGATCCATATTTTATCCTTGCAATTCCGATGACAAAAGCTTATTATAGATAAAGGCAAATGGAGGTTACGTGTCAGCAAGATTCTTGGCTCTACTACTACTTTTCCTTTTGTTCAGCGGATGCGGCGATACGTTTGACAAGAGTTCTTCGGATGCCTCGGCTGTCCTTGTGTTCGGGAGAGGAGGAGATTCGGTAGGCCTGGACCCGGCTTTGGAGGATGACGGAGAATCGCTCAAAGTATGCGACAATATATACGACAATCTGGTTCAGTACAAGGACGAGACGACAGAGGTAGAGCCGGGACTTGCAAAGTCGTGGGACGTTTCGGATGACGAGCTAAAGTGGGCATTTCACCTCAGAAGTGGAGTCAAATTCCATGACGGAACTAACTTTAACGCCGATGCTGTTGTCTTTTCCTTAGGACGTCAGTTCTTCAAGGACCATCCTTTTCACAAAGTAGAGGGGACATATAAATATTGGAAGTCCATGGGGATGGATGACATTATCAAGGATATCTACGCTACGGACGATTCTACGGTGGTCATCCAACTTTCACAGCAGAACGCAACGTTTCTGCCGAATCTGGCGATGAACTTTTGCGCCATTGTCAGCCCTCTTGCTGTGAAAAAGTGGGCAAACGACTATTTCAAGCACCCTGTGGGCACCGGACCTTTCAAGTTTGTCGAGTGGGTCAAGGATGAGAGGATAGTGCTGGAGAGGAATCCCGACTATTGGGGCGATCCTCCGAAATTGGGAAAGCTCATCTTCAAATCAATCCTCGAAAACTCTGTGCGGTTCTTAGAACTCAAGACCGGCTCTATCGACGGGATGGACAATGTTATCCCCGATTTTGTAGATGACATTAAATCGGATGACAATCTAAAGCTTTTGACTCAATTGGGCATGAACGTCGGCTACCTTGCGATGAATATGGAGATGGAGCCCTTCAACGACAGGAGAGTCCGAATAGCGATAAATCACGCCATAAATAAGAAATCCCTGGTAGACAATCTGTATCAGGGGCTCGCTATCCCGGCTAAAAATCCCATTCCTCCTCCTCCGGCTATGTGGGGCTATAACGATAGCATCGAAGATTACGCCTACGATCCCCAGATGGCAAAAAAGCTCCTCTCAGAGGCCGGATTCCCCGAGGGATTCGAGACCGAGCTTTGGGCTATGCCCGTTCCGAGACCCTACATGCCCCAGCCCCAGAAGATAGCCCAGGCGCTTCAGGCGGATCTAACGGCTGTAGGAATCGAGGTAAGGATCGTCCGCTATGAATGGGGGACCTATTTAGATAAGGTGGAGAACGGCGACCACCAGATGGCCCTGTTGGGATGGACGGGCGACAACGGCGACCCCGACAATTTCCTCTACGTCCTTTTGGACAAAAACGCCGCGGTTAAACCGGCTCAGAACATCGCATTCTACAGGAGCGAGGAACTCCACGAGGTTCTGGTCGAAGCGAGGAGGATCACAGATAGAGCAAAAAGGGCGGAGCTTTACAGAAAGGCGCAGGAGATCGTACACAGTGATGCGCCCTGGGTCCCCTTAGTCCATTCGACCCAGATGGCGGTGTTTAAGAAGTCTGTGGTAGGGTTCAAACTCCATCCGACGGGGAATAAGATATTTAAGAACGTGTGGTTCGATTCGTCATTGAAGAACTGAATGTCCATTCTCATACCCAATGTTGGTATATCAGAGAATTGAAACAACTCTATTGAAGGAACAAATAAATGAGTGATCCTCGGAAGGGTTGGATTCCCGGAGTTCTATCCAAGTCACAGATGAGAAGAACTGTGTGACATGTGGTTTTATTAGGGGTGTTCAAGATCTTGGTGAGTCAATTGACTATTCATCGATTGACTCTGCATCTGACAGACGAAGGTTATCAGATGGTTGCAGTGGATCTGTAAAACCATGGGGAGATAGATATGAGCATTCTTCATTAAGAAACAGGGACTTCGCCAAGCCTTTGGAGGCAAGACAAAGAAGATGGCACATTTATCACTTAAATGCAAGAGAATACCTATGTATTCAAATTACATGAGAATATATCTTCTTTGAAAAAGGCCAAAATATATGGCCAAGCTACTGCAAAAAGCTCAGTCGGACGCGTGGATGTACTTGCTCGGCTCATCGTAGACGGAATGGATTGCTATGAGACGTTTCGATCCGGATCTGGTTTGAAAGAAGATAGGCTCCGGGGAAATGTATCTCGAAATAACACCTATCACTTTCAATGTAAGAGTCAAAGAGGGGATATCGACTCTCACAGCTGAGGCTGTTTTATGGTAAGACCTCAGATACGCTGAAGTAGCATGGAGATGAATTATATGAATCCTTGTTGTCGCAATAGACGAGGAAAGAGACGGTTCCCTTTCTGTAAATCTTTCAGAAGTGGATAATTTCAGGGGAAAAAGTCTCGGCGTTTTATGCGAAGCAAATGCGAAGAGGGAGAGGAACTTATAGGAGAAAGACGAGGACGGGTTTATAGATCTATGGGAGCATGAAGAAGCTGAAGAGAAGCCTGTCTCCGTGTAAATATTGGAGATTCCTACGGAAAGACGAACACAATAGATTAAAAATTGGGAAAGGTAATTTTTACATTATGAGATCCAAGGAAAGGATCTCTCTGCCGGGAGGAATTGCAGTATATTGCCGTGCAATGGATGAAACAATCGGGGAAATGCGAATTCATTATGCGGGTTTCGTTCACCCTTTCTTTGGGAAAAACCGAAAGGACAAGGAGGACGGAACCCCACTAATATTTGAAGTCCGAGGACACGATGTTGATGTCAGCCTGAGACACGAAGAAAAAATGGCAAATCTTACTTTCTACCGTATGTCTCAAGACTGTAAAGAACCCCAGGATCGTAAACCTACCTCATATACTGGACAAGAGCTGAAATTATCCAAGATATTCCAAGGACTGGCCGTCTAAAGTGAAGGTGGAATAATGATGGTAGTGTGCAAGAGGTCATCGATGGAGGCTAAAAATGGAAGACTTGTTCTCATCAATTAAGAAAGGACTTCAAAATCGTTCGTTTGAACGAAGGGGATACCAAGAACTTAAGCGACCATTTATCTTACTTCAAAGACTTAGTGTCGGAAAATGAAGAGATGTATCCTAACATTGAGAAGTGGGTTGATGATAAGGTTATTCCTGGGCTGAAGTCGTCTGAAAGGGCAGCTTTTGTAGGGTATTTGGATGAAGCACCCTGTCGATATCTGCCGTCGTGAAGCGGGGTAAGGATTCGAAATTCTGTCACCTTCGAATCCGTGATGATCTACAAGACATGCATCTGGGCGAAATATTCTTTTCGTTAATGGCATTAGAAGTCCGCCACAAAGCCGAAGAAATCCATTTCACTCTTCCTGAAAGCCTGTGGGAAACAAAGCGTGAGTTCTTCCATTCATTTGGATTCAACGAGGCAACTGAGGCTGAGACCCAATATAGGCTATTCGATACTGAGTTAAGATGCTCATCCTCTTTCTCGGCAGTCTGGAGAGCTGTTTTGGATAGACTGCCTAAGATTGCGGACATCTTCTCAGTCGCTGGGTATTCTATGCACAATGGGTTATTAATGAGTATTCAACCAGAATATGCGGATAGGCTTTTAAGTGGAGCAAAAAAGAGCTGAGATACGCAGAAAATTTTCAACGAAGTGGGCTGGACAGAAAGTTAGCCTCTACGCCTCTTCTCCCTCGAATGCCCTGGTTGGTGAAGCGATGATAGATAGAGTAGTTGTAGGTGAGCCTGAGCGCATTTGGGCAGAGTTCAATTCTGAAACAGACTGTACGAAGGAGGAATTCGATAAGTACACAGAGTCAGCCAAAGAGATTTACGCGATTGTATTTCATGAAGTGCTGCCCTACAAAGAGAAGATCTTTCTTACCCAAGTGTCCCATCTTCTAAACAAGGATTTAACACCTCCCCAATCTTATTGTACCCTTGAAAATAACAAACCATGGGTTGAGGCAGTATCTATTGCTGCACTCTTACATGGCAGCTTTAGAATTACAGAACCTCTGAATCTTCAATACAATTGACATATCCTTTAAACACCTTGTAGGTGATTATTTAAAGGTCACTAAAACGATTACTTGAAAGGCTATGAGATCGTTCATCCTGAAGCGCTTGGCTCTGTTGATCCCGACGCTGTTGGGTATATCTGTTATGGTTTTTTAATGATCCACCTCGTGCCGGGCGATCCCGCTCAAGTGATGCTGGGAGAACGGGCGAGCGCGGAAAGCCTGGCGGAGCTCAGAGCTGAGTTAGGTCTGGATAAGCCGTTTTACGTCCAGTTCGGAAGATTCTTCTTCGGACTAATACAAGGAGATTTGGGAAGGTCTATAAAGACGCACGAGCGCGTGATCGTGGAACTTAAAAACAGATTCCCTGCGACGGTGGAGCTGGCAGTTGCAAGCATGATCTTATCCTCCATAGTCGGAATCTCAGCTGGAGTGCTGTCGGCCGTAAGGCGCGGCACCATCTTAGATTACACTGGGATGATGGCCGCTTTGATAGGCATATCTATGCCTATATTCTGGCTGGGGCTGATATTCATACTCATCTTCTCGGTGAGTCTGGGGCTTTTCCCTATATCGGGAAGGTTAAGTTCAGATGTAGAGCTGGAGGTTGTGACCCGATTTTACGTGATAGATAGTCTGCTCGGCGCAAATATAAGAGCTTTCAAAGATGCCCTGTGGCACCTATTTCTGCCCGCGGTCGCCCTGGGGACGATTCCGATGGCGGTGATCGCAAGGATGACCCGATCAAGCATGATAGAGGTGATGGGCGAGGACTATATAAGGACAGCCTGGGCGAAGGGGCTGTCTGAGAGGATCGTGGTCCTGAAGCACGCTATGAAGAACAGCTTCACACCGACGCTGACCGTGATGGGCATCGAATTCGGATATTTGTTGGGCGGAGCGATAATAACTGAGACGATCTTTTCGTGGCCGGGTGTCGGCAGATGGTTGCTCTTTGCCGTTCAGGCGAGGGATTTCAGGGCCGTTCAGGGAGGAGTCCTTTTGATAGCGATCACATTCGTCTTGATCAACCTTATCGTGGATCTCCTCTATGCGTGGCTCGACCCGAGGATAAAGTACGCCTGACGATATGTCGAATGAGCGTCTTCAAGGAAGGAGTCTGCTCTATGAAGGATGGAGGAGACTCAAGAGGAACAAGCTGGCGATGATCGGAGGAAGCATCCTTGTCTCCTTCCTTCTAATAGCCATCTTAGCGCCGGCGATAGCTCCTCAGGACCCTATTCAACAGCGTCTTTACAGCAGATTGACTCCTCTGTCTACGGAATCTCTCTTCGGGACCGACGATTTTGGGAGGGACATCCTAAGTCGGGTTATCTACGGAGCGAGGATCTCACTTAGGATAGGCTTGGTCTCGGTCGCCATCGCGCTGATCGTAGGTACTGCCATGGGCTTGGCCGCTGGATATTGGGGCGGGTTCGTGGACAATCTGATCATGAGGTTTGTGGATGTGATGCTCGCCTTTCCGAGCATCCTTCTGGCTATAGTGATCGTGGCGATCATAGGTCCGAGCCTAAACAACGCTATGATAGCCGTGGGCATCGTCGTGATTCCCCAGTATGCAAGGCTGATCAGGGCTTCGGTGCTGACGATAAGAGAGCAGGAATACGTTCAGGCGGCGCGGGCTTTAGGGGCGAAGGACAGCAGGATCATATTAAGGAGCATACTTCCAAACTGTGTGGCGCCTCTGATAGTTCAATCTACTATCGGTATGGCGACGGCCATACTCGACGCCGCCGGATTGAGCTTTCTGGGCTTGGGCGCACAACCGCCGACGCCCGAATGGGGAGCTATGTTGAGCGGAGGACGAGAGTTGATACTCAAAGCCCCGTGGGTATTGATGTTCCCCGGCCTTGCGATATTACTCTGCGTACTGGGATTTAATCTCTTAGGAGATGGATTGAGAGATGCGTTAGATCCCAGGATGAAGGTTTAGTAGGTCTAGATAAGCTTTGGGTTATGTATTCCATAGCTGAGAGCGAACATTTTCCTTAGCCTGCGTTTTCACTTGCAGCAGATGCTCTCCTAGCAGTTTCTGAAAGGAAATATACACAAACCTCTTGGGGAGGAATGTTAGTATGGATGCCAAATTTTCTAAAGGCGATAAAGTTATAATTAGAGCACTGGGCAACAGGAAGGGTATAATTGATGCTGAACACGACGTAAAAAAAGGCAGATTATTGTACCCTGTTTCTATTGATCCAAACCAAGAAAGTAGTCCCTATTACCCAGAAGATTCACTGGAAAAATTTGTTCCACTAAAATCAGTAGAACAACTATTAAAAGGAAAAGAATTTTCTGATATTGAGGATTTTATTCAGACACTGATTTATAGAAAACTGGAGAGACCTCTAGCCGACAATCTATATACGTTTTATGCCTCACGAACACAATTTCTGGTTCACCAATTTAAGCCCGTCCTTAAATTTCTCAATACGCCCAAACAAAGGCTTTTGTTGGCGGATGAAGTTGGATTAGGCAAAACCATTGAGACAGGTATTATTCTCACAGAAATGTCTGCACGATTAGGGCAATTGTCCAGAGTTTTGATTGTATGTCCTTCCATGTTAACCCAGAAATGGGAACAGGAGATGCACAAACGATTTAGCTTAGATTTTAGTATTTTGGACAGAGATGACTTTAGAAAATTCTTGGAGAAATATACCAGATATGGAGAGGGAGAGAAACTAAAGGGCATAATTCCTCTCCAAATTGTTAGGTCAAAGGAAATGATCAAAAGCTTAAGAGAGATAGAACCACACTTTGATATTGTTGTGGTTGACGAAGCACATCACATGAGAAATCCTGAAACCCTAAGCAGTAAACTTGGTGAGGTTTTATCAGAATTATCAGATGCAATGCTTTTCCTCTCTGCTACACCTTTGCAATTGGGAACACCTGACCTCTTTAATCTTCTTGGTCTTCTCATCCCAGAAGAGTTTTCAGATTTTCCTTTGTTTCATAACCTCATTGAACCTAATGAATATATTAACAATGCCCTGCGGAGATTACATGATCCATCTGCTGCACTTGAATTACTTAAGAAAGTCGAAGAAACATCTCAAAAAGAAAGGTTCATCAAAAATTCTTTCTATCGTGAAGCAATGGATCTGCTTAGCAATAATAGCAAACTAACCCGTGAACAAGCGATTCGTCTGCAGAGACTTTTGATAGAGTTGAATTGCTTATCCTATGTATTTACCAGAACGAAAAAGAGAGATGTTCAAGTTGAATTTCCTATTAGGGAAGCAAGAGTCATTCGGGTTGAATTTACGCCAGAAGAGATGAAGTTTTACGATGCAGTCACGGATTTTGTCTCGGAACGCTTTACAGCAAGAGATGGTCTTCACAAGGAATTTCTTTTGCAGTCATAATGCCTCAAAGACAGGTGGCAAGCTGTATTCAAGCTATGAAAGAAAGTCTTGATGATATAGTCAAGAAAAGAGTTATCAGAGCCCCATCTGTAGATAATGGAGATATGATCGACTCTTCCCTTGATATTGATTCATCTTGGGAATTAGAAGACGGAGAAGTCTTTTCTATTTCGAAGCTTAAAGAAACTGCCAATAGAATAGGCAATATTGACACAAAATTTGATAGGTTTTTGGAAGTATTACGTAACCTCGAAGAAGAAGACCCCAGTGCAAAGATAATCGTGTTTGCGTTTTTTAAAAAGACTCTGGAATATCTAAGAAGAAGATTAGAAGGTACAGAGTATAGTCAAAAGGTAGGCCTAATTCATGGGGATATTGCTACAAAGCATAGACAGAAGATTATTAAGAAGTTTCGCCAAACAGATGAAATAAAAATTCTACTTTCTTCTGAAGTCAGTGGTGAGGGGTTAGACTTTGAATTCTGTACTGTAGTTTTTAACTATGATTTACCATGGAACCCAATGAAAGTGGAGCAGCGAATCGGTCGGCTAGATCGTTATGGTCAACGCCATGAAAAAATTCTTATTTACAACTTCTCAATGGTGGGAACTGTAGATGATGAAATTTTGAACCGTCTGTACCGAAGAATAAATATTTTTGAGAGGTATATTGGAGACTTAGATGCCATCTTAGGAGACCACATAACAAAGTTAACAAGGGAGATATTTAATACAAAGCTAACTGCTGCGCAGAAGATCACAAGGATTGAAAAAGTAAGTGAAAATATAAAAAGAAGGCAGACAGAATTAGAAGAGTTTGAGAGAGAGTGCCAGAAGTTTATCGGTCAAGATGAATATTTCAATCAAGAAACCACAAGAATTAGGGAGACGAAGCGCTTCATTACTTCAATTGAAGTAAAGTTCTTTCTTGAATTCTTTCTTAAAAGCAATTTCCCAAAAACCACGTTGCTTTGTCCCAAGAGCGGAAGGTCCGACGTGTTAGTTCTCAAATGTGACGATGATTTTCGCAAATTTGTTAGACAATATTCCCCTAAAACTGATAACATAAGCGAATTAGAGAGAAAATTAGAATTTGACGGTGGTATCTTGGTAACTTTCAAGGACGAAGAAGCCTGTAGAGACGAATCTTTGGAATTCATTACAATTCATCATCCAATAGTCAAAGCAATAAAACAGTACTATGTTGAGAATAATCAAAAGATCCATACCACAGCACAATTCCGCTTAACAGGAAAAACTGAATACCAAGGTAAATACATTTTTCTCATATATTTGTTAGAAAAGAGTGCGTTAAAGACCGATCTTATTTTGGTACCAATTCTTGTCAACTTGGAAAATAGTAAAGTCAACGTAGTAATGCATGAACTTTGCGATTGGTTCTTGGGTGAAATTGTGGAAGCAAAATCCCCAGGCGATGAAACTCTGGCAACGTACGAAGTCCAGAACTTTGAAACAGCATTTAAAGAGGCAGGATAATATATTGAGATGGCTCGCGATGATGAGCAGCAGAAGCTAAGGAGAAGTAACGACACATTAGTAAATAACCAAATTGAAAGTGTTAAACAGGCAACTGAAATTAAAATAAAGAAAAGCGAAGACACTATCAGGAAACTTAAACAGGGAGGCAGTACCGAAGAAGATCCTATAGTTAGGCTTCACAGAGGAATAATCCGGAACGTTCGAGATCATATGGACCAGAAAATAAGAGAATTAGAGCAAAAAAGAACTGTTTTGGTGACGTTTAATCTTATTGCGGGTGGAGTAGTGGAAATTGAAGAATCATAATCCGGGCATAGTCGGAAAAATGGCTAAGCAAAAGGGTCGCCTAAAACATATTAGATGCTCAAAGTCAACAAGGAACTCTTGAGTGCCGGGCGTGGCAACTTCTGTAATTGGCAGCATTAGACCAAATAAGACGCTGAGACAACAGAATGTGTCAGACAGTCCATATTCCAAGTTTGTCAAAGACGAGTGGATCCTTCGCGACTATCTGGCTGTCGATCGCACGGTCCTCGCCAATGAGAGGACTTTCCTTGCATACATACGAACCGCTCTGACCCTCTTTATAGCCGGGGTGTCTTTCATCCAGTTCTTCGATTCTGTCGCGATCGAAGTAGTCGGATGGATATTCGTCCCTGTGGGAATAGCGACTTTCATAGTGGGATTTACAAGATACAATAAGATGAAAGGCCTAGTTCAAGGAATAAAAGAGGATGACACTACTACGCCTAACACACATTAAAAGTGATACAGTGATGGGAAGTTACGCCAACAAAATATTAGTCTTATTCCTCCTCATCGCGGGCTGTGCGGCGCCTGGTCACCTGAAAACGAGCTCAAGGCCCGGGGAGGAGACGGAACTTAAAAGCGAGGCTTTGATTCACTTTGTCACGGCTAAAGCGTTCGAACTCAGAGAGAATTACTACGCCGCTATCGTGGAGTTTATGGAAGCAGCAAGGTTAGATTCGACTTCAGCATCTATATATTACGCTATAGCCCGAAACTACATGGCGCTTCGTGAATTTGACCATAGAGCCTTAGAGTTCACTCAAAAAGCGATAAGAAGAGACCCCTCCTTTGAAAAGGCGAACAATCTTCTGATCAACCTCTATCGCAAAAAGGGTGACAGTATCGGAATGGAGAGAGGAATCAAGAAGCTTATAGAACTCGAGCCGAGAGATTATAACAGGTATTTTGATCTCATCAATCTGTATTTCCGCGAGAACAGGTCAGAACAGGCTATAGAGATACTCGACAAGCTGGAGACCATAGAGGTTCTCCCAACTAAGATACGTTTTGCGATAGCGAGGAATTACTCGGTCCTTGGAAAGATGCCGAAGGCCAAGAAGAACTACCGCAGGGTCATCGCTGACGATCCGAATTTCGTGGACGCCTGGCTGAGATTGGGTCTGATTCTGGAATCTGAAGGAGATAAAGAAGGGGCAATGGAGCTTTACGAGGAGGTCCTGAACCAAGAGGCACTGAAGGGAAATCCGAGGGACATAGATATATTCGACAGGCTCTCCTCGATATACCTTTCCGATGACGATCTGATAGACAGAGCGATAGAGAAGACAGGAGAAAATAGGGACTTCCTATATTACTTGGGTTCGACCTTCTTGACGAAAGGGAAATTCAAAGAGGCAGAGGTCGTGTTTAAGGCCCTTGCAGATGAGGGAAAAGACGATAAGGCTTATAATCTTTTGGGAGCCTCGCTGTCGGCTCGAAAGAAGTACGATGAGGCAGTCTGGGCGTACAAAATGGCGTTAGAGGTTCAGCCGAATAATAGCGACTACCTGCGCTCTTTAGGGCTTGCGTTAAGCCGCTCCAAGCGTCACGATGAAGCGGTGGAACTATTTCGATCCCGTCTTGAGGAGGAACCGGACAAGAAGCTCTATCTCTTCGGACTGGGCCAGGCTTTGAGCCTGGCAGATTCCCACAATGAGGCGATTGAAACGCTCCGCTCCCTGGTGGAGATGGAGCCGGACAACGTTGAGTATGAGTATGGGCTTGGGGACGCTCTGTACAGATCGAGTTCTTACACCGAGGCAGTAGCTGTGTTTCGGGCGCTCCTTGAGCGAGATCCCAATAATACAGAATTTGCACTTTCACTGGCCTACACGCTAAGCCGCGCAAAACTTCACAAAGAGGCAATTAAACTTTTCAGAGACCTCCATATGGGCGACCCTGAAAACGAAAGCTATCTTTTTGGATTAGCTCGGGCTTTGAACCGTTCCGGAGCTTACGATGACGCCATTCAGATTTATGCTTCTCTTGTGGAAAAAGATCCCCAGAACACAATCTATCTATTCGGGTTAGGAAATGCCCTGGAACGAACCGGGTCCTCCGATGAGGCGGTAAGCACATTTGAGACTCTGCTCAGGATAGATCCAGACCATGCGTTCGCCCTTAATTACTTAGGTTATATATTCATAGAAAAGGGTATAAAGCTGCACGAATCGGTCGGGATGATCAAAAAGGCATTAGTCCAAGAACCCCAAAACGGACCATTTTGGGATAGCTTAGGATGGGCGTATTACCAACTAGGACAGTTAGACAAAGCCGAGGAATACCTGGATAAGGCCGTTACGTTTGTGAATGAGAACGATAAGGAAAACGCCGTTATATTCGATCATTTGGGCGATATTTCGTTTGCCCTGGAAAAGTTTCAAAAGGCCCAGACTCACTGGATCAAGTCCCTTCAGATAGATCCTGAAAACGACAAGGTAAGGGAAAAGCTTGGGAGGCTGTCAAAATAGGAGTCTCTTGAGGCTTTTGGGCTTTGTACTCGTTCTACTATGTGGATGCGCCCAGAGCGGTCTAATGAGAGATTTAACTCTCCAGGATGTAATTGCCGCTCTCCGTAGGAACGAGCAAGATTTAAGGGACTTGTATGGGGGAGCAAACGTATTCTTGGATGTGGACGGGGTAAAGAACAGGGTCTGGGCATATGTGGCGTTTAAGAGTCCGGACTTAATGAAGATACAGGTAAATGGGTCGTTAGGCGTAAACGTCATGACGGCGCTGGCTTTCGGGGATAGTTTGGGGGTCTATCTCCCAAAAATCAAAAGTGCCGTAAAGGGAAAGATAGATGGCGATATATTCTTGCGGCTTTCAGGCATGGACTTCGGACCGGACGATCTGAGGCTCGCCTTTTTAGGGATAGTAAATCTAAAAGAAGAAGATATAGCAAATGTCATCGAGTTCGATTTGCAGGACAATAGATGGCTGATCGTTCTGGACGAGGGCTGTAGAATTCGCCGGGTCTGGATAGATAAGAAAGGAAGAGTTCCACTGGAGGAGTCCGTCTATGATCTGAGCGGAAATTTAGTCTTCAGACGGATAATGAAAAATTACAAGAAGACAGGAGGCGTCCTGCTTCCCAATCAAATCGAGATATTTCACCGCCAGAACACCGCTAGAATCGAGTTTATCCATCGAAAGGTAAACAGAGGCGTGGACGATAAGAGCTTTCAGATGAAAATTCCACAGGGTGTAAAGGTGGAGAGATTCTGACGACGTTCCCATTGAGGGAAAATGAGCTCGCTTCAGGGATTGATCCCCCACAATCACTACAGACCCCAGCCAAGCAACGTCAATGCGACCTCCCCCCGATTGAATCTATCGGGGGTTAAATCGGGCGGGAGCAAAGCAATCTCAATTCTGGGTTGTCTGATAGAAAATCCCTTCCTTACAGAGGAAGCATTAGCCCAGAGTGGAAGCTCCATATGAAATAAAGATAAAATCTTCGGAGGTGAAAATGGCCGACGAGCAAAAGCGACAATTTGTAAATTTTTCCTTCTACAAAGTAGATAGGTCATGGAGAACGTTACCTTCTGACGAAAAGCAAGAAGGAAAAAGAGACTTAATGGCCGTTGTGGAGGATTTCTCATCAGATGTTAAATGTTTGAGCTATTCTACTGTGGGCATGCGACCCGATGCCGATCTTATGCTGTGGCGGATATCATATTCTCTGGAGTCGTTTCAAGAGATGACGACAAAACTCCTGTCAACCGGCTTGGGGAAATATCTAGACACTACATATTCGTTTCTATCTATGACCAAAAGATCGACCTACGTGGATAAACACACCCACGAAGGACAGGAAGGTGTGAGGTTGACTTTAACTCTAGGCGAGGGGAAATATCTCTTCGTGTATCCATTTGTCAAGACCAGAGAATGGTATCTCCTGACTAAGCCGACACGCCAGGGCATAATGAACGAACATATACAAATAGGTCACAAGTATCCGTCTGTGCTACTGAACACCACCTATTCGTTCGGTCTGGACGATCAGGAGTTCGTAGTAGCGTTTGAGACTAACAAACCCGAGAATTTTCTCGACCTCGTGATGGAACTTCGAGAGACAGAATCGAGCAGATACACAGAAAGGGATACTCCCATATTCACCTGTATTGCCCGTGATCTTGAAGGTGCGATCGATGCTTTAGGGTGATATAATAATGATATTCCAGACCCTACTAAGATTCTTCCGACGGCTGAGAAGATTAAGATACAAACGTGTGATCGTCTTCGGGGCTGTCCTCCTGATCTTGGGCACCTTCGGGATACTCTACTTTGAAAAGGGGGAAAACGATCAGTTCTCGGACTATAAGGACGCCGTCTGGTGGCTCTTTGTGACGATGACCACAGTCGGCTATGGAGATAAGTTCCCCGTGACTTTAGGAGGAAGGATCACAGCCGGAGTCGTAATGATCATCGGCATCGGGCTTTTGGGAGTGCTTATCTCTGTGATTACGGAAAATCTCTTAGAGAGCAAAATAAAGGAAGACAGAGGCATGAAGAGCGTAACAGTCAGGAGACAAGTGATCTTGTGCAACTGGGGCACAAAGGCTCGAGACATCATAGACGAGTTTATGATGGATTCAAAGATGGCAGATACACCTATAGTGTTGATAGATGACATGGAACATAAGCCCCCGATAGATCAGGAGAACGTGCTCTTTGTCAGCGGGGACAGCACGTCCGAGGATACTCTAAAAAGGGCGGGAATATCCGACGCGGAAACCGTTATTGTGCTCTCAGACGAGGACGTCGAAGTCTACTCAAGGGACGCAAAGGCGATACTGACCGTCTTGACCGTAAAGTCTTTGAATCCGGATGTCTATACCTGTGTAGAGCTTCTGGATGCGGAGAACACTCGGCACGCCGAAAGAGCCAAGGCAGATGAGGTGATAGTCACGGGTGAGATTTCCAGAAGGCTTTTGGCCCGCTCCGCTCTGGACCATGGGATCTCGAACGTGGTATCTGAGCTCGTGTGCGGCAGTTACGGAAACGCATTCTTTAAAGTGGATATAGCTCCCTCTATGATAGGTCAGTCTGTGGAAGATCTCCTCCTGTCTTTAAAGAAAAATCACAAATCTACGTTGATAGCTATAGAGAGGGGAAAGGAAAATATCACCAATCCCGAACCTGGTGAGATTATTCAGGGGGGCGATCGCCTGATCGTCCTTACACAAAAAAGACCGAGTCTGACTTGAGAAAGGGGGAAAAGGGCTTTGAGCATGTTTGGAAGGGCAAAGGCGATATTCAAGTCGAGGAAAAAGAGCAAGCCTTCATCAGAGAAAAAGACCGTTCAAAATCTGGGAATAGGCGACGTTGTCTCCTATTACGGTCAGGACTTCATAGTTAAAGGGAGCATTAAATATTCCGAGGGAGGTGACCTGTGGTTCGGGTACAGGCTCGTTGAGGGTGATGAAGTCAAGTGGCTCGGCGTCGAAGAGGACGACGGCCTTGAGCTTACGTTCTGGGAGAAAGTAAAAATGCGTATTCCCAAGCCTGTTCCGGATGTTCTTAACTACGAGGATGAGGAATTCGAGTTAGAGGAGCACGGACACGCAAAGACTACATTGACTGAAGAGTCAGGGAACGCCAGGATACTGGATGTGGAGTACTGGGATTTCGAAGGGAAGGACGAAAATCTCCTGTCGGTCGAAAGATGGGGAGAAGAATACGAGGTGAGCGTAGGAAAATCCATAAATGAGTATGACATAGAGGTCTATCCAGGGAGTTTGGATTAGTATTGCATTGTAGCTCTGCTTCTCTACAAGCCAAGGACTTGCACGAGTTACGACCTGCTGGAAGCGGCGTGAAAATCTCTCCTTCGGCCTATCCACAGGAGGCCGTCATGGAATGCATAACTAGCAGCGTTCTTATACTATTAGTGATCATTGGGACATTGACCTTGCCGGAGTTGGGTCTCGCGCAGGATGAAAGCGTGCCGTCAAAAGAAACGTTGTTGGCGTTGTCAGCGTTGGAAGGGCTGCACGCCAAGCTCACTGGACGTGCGGATGTGACCCTTGACGAAATAGTTATGGAAGCCGCAAGAACTGTATATCTCCCGGAGAACAGGGCGCGCACCACTTTGGCGATGCTAATCGGCAAGGCGACCTCCGATAGCAAGGTGGAGGGAGATTCCCTGAAAGTGAAAAAGGAGATTGAGCAAAGGGCAGCAACCCTCTCAGGAGTGGAACCTGATACTCTTTCCCTCTTCGTCACTGAACTGTTGACCTTGACGCAGGCCTTCCTTGAAGGGGGAGAGAACCCTTTCATGGATGAAATCCTGGGTGAGGCGGCGGATGCAGTGAATCTAGATGAAAACAAGGGCAACAATCTTGCTCGGACATTGGTTTATTACGCGGCAAAAAGGCTACGTCCTCTCCCTCGGAAGGAGATAAAACAGATACCGCGCGCAGCCTATGTGCTCGCCGTTAACTTACAAGCGTCCGATCGGTCCATTGATGACCGAAAGATGAAATCTTGGAGCAAGAAAACAATAAGGACCGGCACCAGCTACATAGCGGAAAAGTTGAGCAAGTCTATGACAATGAGTAGGAGGTTCAGGCGGATAGTGCCTTCTTACAACATCGTGGATTCGAAGAATCTAATGGCAGACTATCTGCTTGTGCTCCATGTGGAGAGCGAGACTTGGGACTGGGTGAAGGATACAAGGGAAAGGGCCGAGAGAGATCCAGACGAACTCCTGGTCTCAAAGAAGAGAAAGAGTTATTGGGAGAGAAAACGTGAGGGCAAGGTATACGAGATTACCGTTGAACTTGAGGAGAGGATCGAGATGCTGCCCGATGGGGAAAAAGTGTGGAGTGACCACGCAACACTGAAAAGATATGTGGATGAGCTAAGCCGCACGGTGAAGCAAGACGAAACCTTTATCGCAAGGGGTGAGTGGAAGATCTATGAAAGCTCAGTCCGGCACGGCATCTGGGACCTCGTAACCCGTCAAGCCATCAGGGATTTCACCAAATTGAAATAGCGACTATCGGAAGGAGGTATATCATGGAAACTTTTCGGTCTTTGTTGGCGTGGCAGGGACTCCTGGCGCTCTGGATAGTCGGACAGGTGCTCATATTTGCGATGACACGATCAGTCTGGGCAGAGGTAGAACTCGATGCTGTCAGGACGATATGTGTGTGCTCAGTCGTTCAGAAAGGAAAAATACTTGCCCCGGATTTCAGTGAGTTTTTGGCGGGATACCTGGACAACGTCAAGAACTACACGCTCCACAACCTCGATGAGTACAACTTAAAAGAAAGATTCATACTTAATCGGGAAAAACCAGAGATGCCTGCGCGAGAGAAGGCCGCTGAGTTAGGTGCTGACGCCCTGCTTCTCGCAAAAGTAGAGGACTTCAAGGACTACGATCGGAAAGGAAAGGTGGAGCTCCGTCTGTTCGATGTGAAGAGCGGAACGGAGATCCGAAAATGGTCCGCGATGTTCGAAGCGCCGTACTTCGATCCTCCCTTCTACCGTAACACCCAACCCTACGGCAACCTTGATGAGGTTTTCGCAGAGTTTCCCGTTAAGACGTACGAGGCTCCTATAGAGATCAGGTTGCTGGTGGTGTCGGATCAGCGCCTCAGGGGCGAGGGACGCCGTACGAAGGACTATTTGATGTCCCAATTGGCCCTTGCCTCCCGGATTATGGAACGAGAATTCGGCATGAAACTCATCGTTGAGCGGGTTAAGCGATGGCGGCCGCCCGAGGGCAACATCACCAGCATAGCCAAAGCGGCTGCGAGCATTCCGGGCAGAGAGAATGTCAATCTTACCTTGGTGAGTCTCGGCCCTCCTGCTCCGACTACTTACTGGTCCAGACCAACGGCTATTGGCTATGCGCGCCTGCACACCAACGTCTTCGTGACGAAGATCATGAACGCCCACGTCTTTGTTCATGAGATTGCGCACGTCTTCGGCGCTATCCATGTCGACCAGGAGGGGTGCATTATGCAACCTATCCTTGCACGTCATCGAATGACAGAACGAATCGAGATTTTGCCTCACATAATGTTCAGCGAGACTAACAAACGGATAGTAAACGTTTCAAAGTCCATCTCGATCGGAGCGGACTACGAGCGCCATCTGGACAAGATCTCGAAGCTCGCGTCGATCTACGAGGAACTGAAAGAAGATCATTTGGCAGAGCTCGCATCTTATTATTCTAGATTGCTGGTGAATCTAGGCAAGATCGACGAAGCTCTCGAACTACTTCAGGATGCGCTAAAGGTAGACCCGACCGATTCCGTGCTCCGGTACTTTCTCATAGAAAATCTCCTCAAGGCAGGAAGATATGAGGAGGCACAGCAGCTAAAGCAGGCTGATTTTGACCTTCGCAAGGCTAGGTGGAAGCTCAAGGACTATGCCTCAATTCGTCTTTCGACTTCCTTTTTGATCTTCGGGGAACTCTCCGCCGGCAGACACAAAGTCAGGAAAATCACCGTATCCAACTTGGGAACAAAGATGCTCGAGATATCCCGGATTACCTCACCGGCAAAACCGTTTTCTCTATCGGAGGACTTGCCCAAGACCCCGAGGGTGGAAACAGGGGAATCCCTGGACATAGAGGTGATCTTCCGTCCTGAAGAGGTTGGTTCGTATCAGAGCACATTTGAGATCTTTAGCAATGCACGTAAAAAGGGACTCACTTCGGTGAGCCTAACAGGTCGGGGGATATAGTTAGGACTCCCATTTGCATAGAATGAACTGAAAAGAAGCTCGGGCGAGTCAAGGCGCTATTCAGTATCTGTGCAACAGATTATGACTATGTTATTTTTGCTATTTGACCGGACAGGAGCACAAGGGATAAAAAGGAACTCTATAGGATTTAAGAGCTTTTTCACTATACTAGGACCTGGCATCGCGATTGCGGCTACGGGCGTGGGCGCAGGCGACACGGTGGCTAGCAACTGTGAGCGGAGCCAATTACGGGCTGGTGATATTGTGGGCGGCCGTTGTCGGAGCCATCTTGAAATACGCCTTCACCGAAGGACTGGCGAGGTGCCAGTTATCCACAGAGACGACAATCCTGGAAGGCTGGGTCAAAAGATTGGCGCGTCCGGCTCTAATACTACTTTTTGGACTACCCTGTGCTCTGGTCCTTTATAGTGGGAGGCGCCTTGATTTCAGCCTGCGGCCTTGCGGCATATGCTATGTTTCCTGGATTGTCGCTGAACACTTGGGCTATCCTACATTCGCTTGCCGCATTCGCCATAGCCCTGAAGGGAGAGTACATCTGGTTTGAGAGGATTATCTAGTTCTTCGTGGGAGTTATGTTCGTCACGATAGTCGGAAGCGCGCTTTGAGTCTGGCCCGGCACTGTGTCCGTGCCGAAATCCCTGATCCCAAAAGTTTCCCAGGGATCGTGGAAATTCCTCTTGGGAGTCGTAGGCGCTGTAGGTGGAACCTTGACTCTGCTGTCGTACGGATACTGGATAAAAGAGAAAAGATGGAGCGGGACCAGAATGCATGAACGCCATAAGAATAGACCTGTCCACCGCATATATCTTGACAGGCTTATTCGGCGCGGCGATCAGAATCCTCTCGTCCGATGTGCTCTATAAAGGAGGCATACAAGTATCGGGAAAAGAGGGTGTCCTGAAGATGGCACAGGTTCTTGGAGGTGTCGCAGGAGAAGCGGGACGTTGGATATTCCTTGTAGGGTTCTGAGGCGCTATCTTTACTTCGGATCTGGGAGTCGAGCAGGGAGTGTCTTATATGTTTGCAGACTATGTAGCTCTTTTGAAGGGACTTTCACAGGAGGAAAGAGAAAGGACAGTAAGTTCAAAATCTATATGGTACAGAGCGTATCTGACCTTTTTAGCGTTCCCTCCTATATATGAACAATAAGAGGGAATGGATAGGACAAAAATTGAAAAACGGCGTCCCGTCCAACGTCGTCTTGATCTTGGCTCTTGTCCTTTTGGGCTATCTTTGTGTAGGACAGATCGCAGAAATTATCGACAAGTTACGGTAGATCAATAATAATTCACAACGTTTTAGGGCTGTAAGCGCACAAACACAAAAAGGAGGTAAGGCAATTGGAAGCGATACTCAATCAGTTAGGTCAGTTAAGAGAGGCGGCTCTCTATTTCGTCGTGGGCTTGGTCGTGCTCATAATCGGGCGTAAGATTTTCGATTTAGCTACTCCCTACAACATGAACGAAGAGATAGGAGAGAGGAATAACGTAGCCGCCGGAGTCACAGAAGGAGGATTCTACGTGGGCTTGGCGATCATAACCCACGCCGCCATAGCCGGAGGCTACGCTCTGGACTCTTTATGGAGCGACGTGCTCAATTCAGCGATATACTTTGTGTTCGGCCTCGTTGCTTTAGCGGTCGGCAGGAAGGTTTTGGATCTGATAACGCCGTTCAGCATCAATAAGGAGATCGTGGAGGATCAAAACGTAGCTGCAGGTGCCGTTGAGGCAGCTTTTTACGTAGCTATAGCGATCATTATCCACGCTACGGTGTCTTAAATGAAAGCATAAGCGATAGCGGAAAGGATCGAGTAAGATGCTTCAAACAGCTCAAGTAAACCATTTTGAGCTGAGATGTCGAGATACAAAACTGGAGAGCACTTCCGAATCTGGGCACCTTTGGGGGCTATGTAACCTTGGACTGCGGGCTATACGTGCTTCGATTACCTACTTTAGAGAACCCCATTTCTGGGCGCTATTATGCCCCCCGAAGTTCTTTAGATCAATGTCCTATTTGGCATTCGCTACAGTGGAAGCAAGAAGAATGAATATACGAGAATCCCAGATTGAAGATATTTTTGCAACATCCCAGAGCTGTTAAGAGGAGTCATACAGATAAGTGAAGATGCAACGTTGACTGCTCGCCAGAAGATTCTTCGTTCCGGGAATAAGATAGTATTGCTATTCGTTCTTTTATTTTAACTTACATTAGACTGCAAAAATTGTGGATGCACTTGGAATTTCTAAACCGGAGGTGTAAAGAGGAATTAAATGCGCGCTGTAGGCATTATCACAATGTCCTTGGTTTTACTGCTTTTGTAAATATAGACCTACCGTCCTCTCGGAAACTCTGGGAAAGACTCTTATAAAATGAGGTCGTGAACTTTAAGACATATGAAAGTCTTTTTGAAAGAGGAAGAGCTTCGATGAGGGTTATCTAACCAAAAGGAGGTAGTCAAAATGGGAAAAGGAATGTTTTCTCGTATAGCTGACATTTCAAAAGCCAACATGAACGCACTTTTGGACAGGGCTGAGGACCCTGAGAAGATGATCAAGCAGATGGTGATAGAGATGGAGGAAGCCGTAAATAAATCCACAACGTCTGTGGGAGTGGCTATCGCCAACGAGAAGAGATTAGGAAGGGAGTACGAAAATAAGAAGAAGCAGGCGGAGGAGTGGGAAAGGAAGGCGGTGTTAGCTGTGGAGAAGGGAAGCGATGACCTCGCCAGAAAAGCTTTGGAGAGAAAGAATGCGCTGGCGAAGGCGGCAGGTGATCTTTCGCCTGTCTTGGAGGAGGCAGGAAATACAGCCGGGCAACTAAGAGGTCAGCTGGATCAGTTGAAGACAAAGCTTGAAGAGGCTCGTGTTCGTCAGGGCACTCTAATAGCCCGGCATAGAGCGGCGCAGGCAAAAAAAGAGCTCGCTCAAAGCGTCTCAGGACTGGGAGGAGACGCCTTTGCAAGCTTTGACAGATTTGAACAGAAGATCGAAAGTTCCGAGGCCGAAGCCGAGGCTCACGCTGAGCTTGCAGGAGAAGACTCGCTGGATGACGAGTTTGCCAAGCTCGAGCAGGAAGGCAGTGCGGACGATGAGCTTGCCGCTTTGAAGGAAAAGATGAAAAAGAAGTAGATGCGTCGACTTAGGATTATTAGGTTGAAAGGGCTGTCTGCACGCATATCACACAGACAGCCCTTTTAAATGCTTTTTCATAGTGCAGAGACAATTTGCATATACTCTGCAGAGAAAAGACAGAGCAAGAATCTTACTTGACAAAACTGATAAAATGAATTAAACATTAGTTAGAGACATGGATCTAAATATAGATATAATTGTGATCAAAGTTGTCTGCAGAGAGACTCCATTTGGGAGATTACAAGGATGAAAAGCGATGTCGGAATCACTCTTTTCCGAGGCAAATCAAAGACTTGAAGAGGCTCTTCGCTACGCGACTCTGACGGATGATGCCATTGAACGACTGAAACTGCCCAAAGCCAGTCTGAAGGTCTCCATTCCAGTTCGCATGGACAACGGAGACTTGAGAATCTTTCCCGGGTATCGCGTGCGTTATGACGATACACGAGGGCCTACGAAAGGAGGCATCCGATTTCACCCAAGTGTTTCTGTTGATGAAGTCCAAACCCTAGCCTTCTGGATGACTTTCAAATGTGCAGTCTTAAACTTGCCCTTTGGCGGAGCAAAAGGGGGAATTACCGTCAATCCGAAGGAGCTTTCGAAATTTGAATTGGAGCGGCTCAGTCGTGGGTATATTGATGCGATTGCAGATTTCATCGGTCCCGATATTGACATCCCAGCGCCGGACGTTTACACAAATCAGATGATTATGGGTTGGATGATGGACGAGTATAGTGTTATTAAGCGGCAGATCGTCCCCGCTGTGATCACGGGAAAACCGCTGACTATGGGCGGAAGTTTAGGTCGTCAGACGGCAACAGCTATGGGGGCATTCTTTGTAATGGAAAACGTGATGCCCAAACTCAATCGCTCCGCAGAGTCCACGACGGTTGCCATTCAAGGATTTGGGAATGCCGGTTCTATCCTTTCAGAGCTGTTATTCCAAGCCGGCTATAAGGTCGTTGCCATCAGTGATTCCAAAGGAGCTATCTATTCCCCAAATGGATTACACATTCCCAGCGTCAAAGAATTCAAAGAATCTACCCGAGGCCTTAAAGCGGTCTACTGTGAAGATTCCGTTTGTAATATCGTCGAACATGAAATCCTCACCAATGAGGAACTTTTAACATTAGATGTTGATGTCCTGATTCCAGCAGCCCTTGAAAACCAGATTACATCAGCCAATGCCGATGGCGTGAAAGCCAAACTCATCTTTGAAGTCGCAAATGGGCCAATCTCTCCTGCTGCCGACAAAATTCTGGAGGAGAAGAAAATTCTCGTCTTTCCTGATATTTTAACCAATGCAGGCGGTGTCACAGTGAGCTACTTTGAGTGGGCACAAAATCGCACGGGCATTTACTGGACGTCCGACGAAGTGAATAGCCGCTTAAGAGGGAAAATAGTTGAGGAGACTGAGAAAATCTGGGCGATTACGCAGGAAAAAACGATCTCACTACGTGCAGCCGCATATGTCCATGCATTGAATCGCATGGCGGAGGCAGTTAATGCTAAGGGTACAAAAGATTACTATATCCGCGATGACTAGACAGTTGAGAGCATATCAAATAGACTGTAGAGGATTGTGTACCTAAAGAAAAGGTCAAGATGGAAAAGAAAAATGAAGTCAATCCCTGGGAGACAGCCTTGCGGCAGTTGGATAATGCCGCCGAAAGGCTGAATTTAGATCAGGGCATACACGAGAAATTAAGGCATCCTGAAAGGATACTGATAGTCTCTGTGCCCACAAAAATGGACGACGGAAGTATCAAGGTCTTTACGGGCTACAGAGTGCAGCACAGCTCAACAAGAGGGCCATCCAAAGGGGGCATAAGGTATCATCCGGACGCGAACTTGGACGAGGTGAAGGCTTTGGCTATGTGGATGACGTGGAAGTGCGCTGTGGTGAATATCCCCTTCGGAGGTGCAAAAGGGGGAGTGACATGCGATCCTAAGGAGATGTCCCTCGGAGAACTTGAGCGGATGACCCGGAGGTTTGCTTCGGAGTTGACTGTCATCCTTGGGCCAGATAAAGACATCCCCGCTCCCGATGTCTATACGAACGCTCAAACTATGAGCTGGATAATGGACACCTACAGCATGAACGTGGGACACACTGTTCCGGCTGTGGTGACCGGCAAGCCCCTATCGATCGGAGGGTCGCAAGGAAGAGAGGAAGCCACAGGGAGAGGATGTGCTCTGGTTATTGACAATGCTATGAAGCATCTGGGGATAGATATTGATAGCACAGAGGTAGTGGTCCAGGGATTTGGAAATGTAGGCAGAGCAGTAGCTAAGATCCTACACAGCATTGGATATAAGATTATAGGGGCAAGCGATTCGAAAGGAGGCATTTACAATACCAAAGGACTCGATCCGAATGATTTGATTGAGCTTAGAAATAGCGGAGTATCGCTCTTAGAGTACCCCGATGGCGATAAGGTCACCAACCAGGAGCTTTTGGAATTGGAGTGCGACATCCTTATACCCGCCGCTTTGGGGAATCAGATCACAGAATCGAACGCGCCCAGGATTAAAGCCAAAATAGTGGCAGAAGGAGCAAACGGGCCGACAACACCGGATGCGGACAATATCCTCTACGACAGGGATATCTTCGTAATCCCGGACATCCTTGCCAACGCAGGCGGTGTTACAGTCTCGTATTTTGAATGGGTTCAGGACCTCCAGGAGTTCTTCTGGAGCGAGAAAGAGGTCAATTCGAGGCTTCAAAACATTATATGCGGGAGTTTTGAAGAGGTCTTTAAGACTCACCAGAAAGAGGATGTGGATATGCGCAGAGCCGCATATCTTCTGGCAGTGGACAGAGTCGCAGAAGCAGTCAGAGTGAGGGGAATATATCCCTGATCATAAGTAGACAGTAGCCCCCGATTGAATCTATCGGGGGTAGACAGGGCACATCCTCCCCCTAAACCTAAACCCGTCATTGCGAGTGATCCCTGATAGATTCAATCGGGAAAGCAATCTCTGTTAGACTATCTCCCATCCCATGCTGTCTACTGATTCTTGTGGAAGAGGTTCCTTGGGAGGTCAAAAAACCGATGAAGAAACTTTTGCTGGATGATCTGGATCTTAGAGGAAAGCGAGTCCTCGCAAGAGTGGATTTCAACGTGCCGTTAGATGAAGACAGCAATGTGGCGGACGATACGAGGATAGTGGAGACCCTGCCTACTATAAGGAAAATACTAAGGGATGGCGGAAAAGCTGTGTTGATGTCTCATCTGGGCAGACCCAGTGGAAAGGTACTTGACAAGCTCAAGATGGCTCCTGTCGCCGTGAAATTGGAGAAGCTTTTGGGAATGCCTGTGGTTTATCCTTTAAACTGCCTTGCACCGGAGACAGAGGAGAAAGTGAACTCTTTGAAAAATGGAGAGTGCGCACTTTTGGAGAACCTACGCTTCCATCCCCAAGAGGAGACCAACGATCCAAAATTTTCAGAGAAGCTTTCCAAGTTAGGCGATCTCTATGTAAATGACGCCTTCGGTACAGCGCACAGGTCGCACGCCTCGACACAAGGCGTGACAAAGTTCTTCTCACAAAGGGCGGCAGGCTACCTGATGGCAAAGGAGATAGATCATCTAAGCAGGATTTTGATTTCCCCTCAAAGACCCTTCGTAGCAGTCCTGGGCGGAGCGAAGATCTCAGGTAAGATAGATGTCATCGAAAATCTGTTAAAGAGAGTCGATTCGCTCCTTTTAGGTGGAGGAATGGCCTTTACGTTCTTCAGAGCACAGGGCCTCCAAACAGGTGACTCTCTGCTCGAAGAGGACAAAGTCAATTTGTCGGTCGAGATATTGAACAGGGCCAAAAAGCAGAAAGTTAAACTCCTACTCCCCTCAGACTGCCTGATAGCCGATGGCCTCTCCGAGGATGCACAAACTAAGGTCGTGGAGAGCAATGAGATCCCAACAGGATGGAGAGGACTGGACATAGGTCCCAGGACAGTCCAAGAATTTGCAGAAATGATCAAGAAGGCCAAGACGGTTTTCTGGAACGGGCCTATGGGAGTATTCGAGATGGAAAGGTTCGCTTGCGGGACTTACAGGATAGCCGAGGCAGTCGCTGAGGCGACAGATAGAGGAGCTTTAGCTGTCGTAGGAGGAGGTGACTCGGCAGCGGCCCTTGCCAAAGCAGGGGTCCAAGACAGGATGACTCATATCTCAACGGGTGGAGGAGCGTCCTTGGAGTTCCTTGAAGGAAAGCTCCTTCCGGGCGTTGCTGCACTGAGCGATAAGGATTGATATCCTATCGAAGAATCCCCTTTCTTGCCTGATCTCTCTCGTGGCTGTGGAAACATATCAAAGATTGCAGCGCTAATTCGGAGGCGAACGATGGCGATAAGACCAAGCGAAGCTCTGGAGTACCACAGTTCAGGCCGCAGGGGGAAGATCGAAGTAATATGCACCAAACCGTGTACGACCCAAAGGCACCTATCTTTGGCATACACACCCGGAGTCGCCGAGCCTTGCAAAGAGATAGATAAAGACCCCGGAAAATCGTATCTTTACACGGCAAAGGCTAATCTTGTAGCTGTGGTAACTAACGGGACTGCGGTTTTGGGCTTGGGAAATATCGGGGCTTTGGCGGGAAAACCTGTGATGGAAGGCAAAGGTGTCCTTTTTAAGCGCTTTGCCGACATAGATGTGTTCGACCTGGAGCTGAACACCCAGGACCCTGCTGAGATTATCAGGACGGTTGAGATCATGGAGCCGACTTTCGGAGGAGTTAATCTGGAGGACATAAAGGCCCCTGAGTGCTTCTATATCGAGGAGGAACTGAGAAAAAGGATGAACATCCCGGTGTTCCATGACGACCAGCACGGAACAGCCATAATAACAGGGGTCGGCCTTGTGAACGCCCTCGAAATAGCAGGGAAAAAGATAGATGAGGTGAGGATCGTGTATAACGGAGCAGGAGCAGGGGGGATAGCCTGTGCCGATCTGAACATAAAGATGGGAGTAAGGCCGGAAAACATGATACTGTGCGACAGCAAGGGGGTTATCTATAAGGGCAGAAGGGAGGGAATGAACAAATATAAGGAGAGATTCGCGATCCAAACCAATAGGAGGAGCTTATCAGAGGCTATGGAAGGATGCGATGTCTTTATTGGGCTTTCGACAAAGGATGTCGTTTCAAGGGAGATGGTGGCGACGATGGCCCACAACCCCATTGTCTTTGCGCTTGCAAACCCCGACCCTGAGATCAGCTACGAGGACGCCATCAGCGTAAGGGATGACGTGATCATGGCTACAGGGAGGTCGGACTATCCGAATCAGGTCAATAACGTGCTCGGCTTTCCCTTTATCTTCAGAGGGGCACTGGACGTAAGAGCAAAGTCGATCAACGAAGAGATGAAGATAGCGGCGGTGCACGCCCTTGCAGATCTGGCAAAGGAAGATGTGCCAGATTCAGTATTGAAGGCCTACGACCTGGAGCAACTTAGATTCGGGAAAGATTATATAATTCCTAAGCCGTTCGACTACAGGGTGCCTCTTTGGGTAGCACCGGCCGTGGCCAAAGCGGCGATGGAAACAGGTGTCGCCAGGGTCAATATAGATGTAGATAAATATAAAGAGGAGTTGGAAAAAAGACTGAGGCCAAGTCATGACCTGCAGGACGATTCAGTTATCCCGGAAGCGTTGGTTGAGTAGGAGAGTGCGTGACGTGTCAAGACCAAAGGAGAAAAGGTGACTTGAGCATGAAATCTGTCGTACGGCTGTATGCGGTTGCCCTAGTTCTGCTCTTAACTTGCTCTTTTGGCAAGGCGGCCGCCCAAGACGATACATCTCCAACACAGGTGGACTGGCCCTATCAGATCGCCAAAGTGTTCCTTGCCCTAATTATCATCGTAGGATTGATCTATTTAACTATCTTTCTGCTCAGGAAGTCCATCTATAAAGGTTCACACGGAGCAAGTGGAGATCTCGTAAGGATCCTATCATCAGTTTACCTGGGACCTAAGAGGGCTATCTTTCTGGTCAAGGTCGCAGGTCGGATACTCGTCTTAGGAGTCACGGACGAAACCATTTCCACTCTTTCTGAAATTACAGATGAAGAGACCATAAGCCAAATCGTGTCAGTTTCTCAAGAAGGCAAAGGGACCTATCCCAAAAAATTTTCAGAATATCTCAGTTCCCTAAGAGGTAAAACATGAGTAAGTGGGCAGATGAGAATGGTTCCGCTTCGCGTCTCCTTCGGGGTCGGGGTTTCACCCCCTGCATTGACTGAAGGTCAAGTCAAACAATGTCATTGCCACCCTCGATTTAATCGGGGGCAGCCAAGCAATCTCGAAGGCTTTCCCGATTCTTTCGAGAAAACTGAATAGTCCTGACCCGGATGCGGTATACTTCACCTGCGGAGATTCGAGTGGTCAAATTCAATTACGATCAAACAGATATACAGCTGCGTTACGAGGAATCCAGAAGACTGCCTGAGGAGACCCTGACGCTGTGGCTCGAAACGATCTCGAAGTATGTGCCCCAAGATTCGACGAAGACTATTATGGATCTGGGTTGCGGCACCGGCAGATTTATGGAGGGCCTTTCCGATCACTTCAAAGCGAGAGTCTACGGGATAGACCCTTCTCGGAAGATGTTGACCGTAGCCAGACAATCCCTCACTTCCCCTCTGGTTCGATTTATCCGTGGATCAGCCGAAAGCATTCCGCTGGATGATAAAGTAGCCGACCTGGTGTTTCTTTCGATGGTCTATCACCATATCCAAGACCGAAGCGAGGCCATACGCGAGTTCAAGAGAATATTGAGGATGGACGGATTCCTGTGTATTCGCACGTCGACCCGAGAAAGTATGGACTCCTACCGCTGGCTTGGGTTCTTCCCCAAGGCGCGCCAGATCGAACTTTCCCGCACCTCATCCAGAAGAGGTATAACGGATTTCTTGCAGGACAATGGATTCGATCTAAAGGGACATACTGTTGTCCATCATCTATTCGCAGAAAACTTTCACCACTACTTTGAGAAGATAAGTCTCAGGGGGTTATCGAGCCTCCAAGCGATCAGGGATGATGAGTTCAAAGAAGGTCTAATTGGACTGAAAAAGTACTGTCAGGAACAAAAAACAGGAGATGCCGTTTTCGAAGACATCGATCTTTTCGTCTTCCGTTTGCGACTATCGCCGACATCGCAAGTAGCTTGAACGATCACAGAACGTAATGTCCACTGGAGAGTGAGATAAAATGCAGAGATTGAGTATATCTGAAGAGATAAAGAGGAATTTAGAAGAGGTTTTGGATATTTCCTCAAGAGCACATAAGATCACAGAAGGAATCCAGGATCTGGCCCGAGATCAAGATTTAGAAGTTCTGCATGAAAGAGTCGAGTACAGAGGAAAGTTGTTCTCTCAAGTGGAAGCGATTCAGGGTGTCCTGGAGAGTTTGAAAGGGAAGTTGAAGGACGTCAACGAAAACGAAAAGCAACGCACCAAGAGACTCTGCCAACCCCTGATCGAGCAGATCCAGAATGTAATGAAGAAACACGGGAAGGTTGAAGAAGAGACAGTTCGATTCCTTCAAGACCAGATAAAAGATACAGAGGAGGGGCTAAAGGGTATCAGCGATCTCAAGAAGCTGTCGAAGGGCTATTTGGAGATGTGGAGAGATAAGGATCGGATCGTAGATATCCTCGGCGATTAGGTATCGTCTTCCCCTCAAAAAGTATCGGTGGGTCGGACCACTTCGTGACTTGTTGCCTCTCCGGCAAAGCGGCCACTCTGCCCAGTCTGACGAAGACCTCTTTCAGGGTCCTCAAAGCCGATAGAGCATCCAGTATACAATTACTCCTGTGACCGAGACGTACATCCATAAGGGAAGGCAGATTCGTGCGATCCTCATGTGTCTTTCAAACTGCTCTTTCCATGCTCGGTAGAGGGTTATTGAGGCCAGTGGAAGGATAAGGACAGCAAGGGCAATGTGTGAAATGAGAATAGTAAAGTAAACGAGTCGAATCGAGCCGCGTCCTAAAAAGGGCACTGATCCGACATGGTAGTGATAAAAAAGATAGGAAGTCAAAAATAGCACAGAGGTCGCAAACGCCGAGAGCATAAAGACCTTATGTGCCCTTACCATCCTTCGGCGAATGAACACGTAACCTGTGGTAAGCAAGAGGGCGCTGACGCCATTTAATGTAGCGTTGACTGTGGGCAGATCAGATATGGAGATCAAATGGACTCCTCCTTCAGCAGGACTCCCACGTCGGTTAAGATTCGCTGATGCAATTGTGTGTCGGTGCTGTGGTAGTATCCCCGAATCTGTCCCTGTCGGTCAACGAGTGCGAATCTGAGGCTGTGGACGATGGGCGCATCCATAATATCCGGGGCGTCCGGATTCCTGTCAAAATTGTCGCCGACGCCCAGGTGGAATCCTTCCTTGGAGAGGCGGTAGATTGCCCCTTTCTCTCCGGTTAAAAAGAGCCATTGGCCCTGCTTTGCCCGGTAGTGATCGGCGTACGCCGATAGAACCTCGGGAGTATCCCGTTCGGGGTCGACGCTAAAGGAGACCAAAAGGACGTCGTCCGCCCTGTCCAGTGAGATCTGCAGTGCGGACATCTGAGAGGACATCAGTGGACAGGTACCCTGGCAGTTTGTGAAGATGAAATCAGCAATCCAGATTTTGCCCTGTAAGTCCCTCAGTCCCAGCGGTCTTCCGCTCCTTTCGATCAGAGAAAACTCCGGAACACGGCCGTAGACAGGCAGTGGCTTAAGACGCCCGCTTTGGCCTTCCACAAAGCTGTTCCAGGTCCATATCGCCGCGACTGCTACCAGAACCAGTACCAGAATGCCCCACAGGAGCTGATTTCGGATTAGGTTTTCTTTTTTCATCGCGGAACGGACATGAATACAAAGCCCATGATATGTAGAAATTTCACAATGTGATAAAGGTTCTCCATTTTGGTCTCCTCTGATGGGACTGACACCTCAGAATAGCTCTGATACCTTCACTCCTGTGTTACCGCAGCCGGAACACCATCTGGCTCTATCTCAGCGGGAGGATGGATATCGAAGGCATCGGCGATGCGCACAAAGAGGTTGAAGAGCGCCCCATCGTAGACCGCCTCTGCGATCTGCGCGTCCGTCCATCCCACCTCACGAAGGGCCTGAACTTGTTCGTCGGTAATCCGATACGCATGCCGCGTCAAGGTGCCAACAAATTCTAGCAGAAGACGTTCCGCAGGGGTTACCGGCGCTTGGTCCAAGTCTCCGTCGCGCAGCGCCTTTGCCGTCTCGATGTATTCTTCTCCCTGCAACTGCAGGAACCACGTGTGGCTACTGAGTCAATAGTGACAGCGGTTCAGTGCCGACACGTACGAAGCGATCATCTCGTGTTGGGCACAGGTGAGCGCTCCATCCGAAAAGTGCAGGCGCGCCGCATCCGTTATCGCCGCTAAAAAGTCAGGACGTAGGCTCATCGTGTGTAAGATGTCAGGCACATGCCCGTCCTTTGATCGGGCTGCGTCGAAGAGTTCTGCAAGCTGCCCGCGAGCGTCAACATCCTCGATCCAAGCAATCCGTGGCATGGTGAATATCCTCCTTTGGCTTAAAAATTTGCCTGGTGTTTTTCTTTAAAGACTTGTTGAGGCTCCTCCCAGTGGACGTTCCACCCGTGATGCGACGTTTCACCATAATCAGCGAGGTCACAAAGGTCGTCATAGCAAAGAGGATCGTAATCGTCAAAGACAAAAAAAGTGAAGGAAGGGCTCCCGTCGGATGTCCAAGATAGAGGCAATGCCGCAAGGCGGCCATCCCATAGGTTACGGGATTTAGCCACATCACAACCTGAAGCCAAGAGGGAACTCCAGAGATTGGAAAGACCGCTCCGGAAAGGAGCCACAGTGGAATCAAAAAAAGGTTCATAATGGCGTGAAATCCGGCTGTGGAATCCATACACCATGCAATCGAAAACCCAAGACCCGTCATCCCGAAGGCGATCAGGAAGATCGTCCCCACAGTGTAGATGAAGCTTGCCGGGGTGGTGGAAATCCCCACAGTGAAGGATAATGCCAGAAAAAGGATCCCCTGAAAGAGCGCCATCGTGGCGCCTCCTGAGATCTTCCCCAAGACGAGACTCGATCTGGAGATGGGGGAGACCAGAACGGACTGCAGAAATCCCTCCCGACGATCTTCCACGATGGAAATGGTGGAAAATATCGCCGTGAAGAGGAGGATCAAGAGGAGCGTCCCCGGATAAAAGTATTCTATGTAGGTTACATCTTCTGGCAAGGAAGACGAATGGAAGGAAGCGCCGAATCCTGATCCGATAAATATCCAGAAAAGCACCGGCTGTCCGAAAGCACCGATCATGCGATTTCGATCCCGATAAAACCTGACAAGCTCACGAACCCATAGGGTCGCGATGGGGAGCAGAAAACTTATCCGTTTGTTTTGGGTCTTATCCTCAGTAATCATGGCAAAGCAGTAACCTCTCCATCCACTTCAAAGCGGTGTCCTGTCTTTTGGATAAAGACATCCTCAAGGGTGGGTTTTCCAAAGGTTACTGATTGGATCTTCTCTTTGAAAGTGTCAAATAGCTGAGCCACAAATTGGTGCCCGTCCTGGCATTCGATCCGTATCGCGCTATTCAATATTGTGGACTCTACGCCGAATCTGCGAGAAATGTCCTCTTTAAGATCTTTCGGATCTTGGGTTTTAAGGACGATGACGTCCCCTCCGATCAATCTTTTGAGCGAATCGGGAGAATCCACTGCCGCGAGCTTGCCCTGATCTATGATCCCGATTCGGTCGCATCGTTCCGCTTCTTCGACAAAATGCGTCGTCAAAAGGACGGTGACGCTGTGTCGATCCCTCAACTCTTCAAGGTTCTTCCAAAAATTTCGTCGAGCCCCCGGATCCAATCCAGTAGACGGTTCATCAAATATGAGAAGGCCTGGTTTGTGCAGGAGTCCCTTGGCCAATTCGACTCGCCGCCGAAGCCCTCCAGACAGGTTTTCCACAAGCTCCTCAGCACGGTCAGGTAGTCCTACAACCGTGAGGACTTCCTCCGTGCGAGACTTAAGATAGCTCCCGTAAAGGCCGTAAAGATGACCCTGGTGACGCAGGTTTTCCGTGACGGTTAATTTTCGGTCGAGGCTCGGATTTTGAAAAACGACGCCGATGCGCCTCCTTATCGCGTCGGGATTTTCAAAAATATCCAAACCGAAGATATGCACCCTCCCTTCGGTCGGACAGATGAGCGTGGAGAGAATCCTGAACAGAGTGGTCTTACCGCCTCCGTTGGGTCCAAGCAGCCCGAAGATCTCACCTTGCCCCACAGTAAAACTGATCCCACAAAGGGCTGTTCGTTCTCCGTAGTTGTGATAGAGGTCTTCAAGTTCTATGACGGATGGATCGCCCATTTTTCCCCAAAAAGTTCTGCGCGCACTTCTCCACCTCGCGGCTTCCTGCCTCCCAGTAAAGTGGCCATGTCACCCACGTTGTGGCTCGCTGACACTGTGTACCCCCTGCAAAAAGAGGTGGCAGCAACGCTATAGTGCACACACCACCTTTCTGGGGTTCCTCATAGTGCCCACTGCTATTGAAGATCACCTATGAGTTTTGTTACGCCTCGCATCTCCTCGGGGTTGAGGTTTGACCTATCGCAATGACATTGCTGGACTACGGCATTCAGTCATTGCACGCCGAAGCCGAGCGCGAAAGGAATTTTAAGCGAAGCAACCGCAATTCTCTCCCGGCGATGGGCGTTAAAAGAGTGTGCGATGCAGGTGTGTTTCTAAGATTCCAACAATGGCCAATAGAACAGTTAGTGGCAGGGGAACGGCAGCGATCAGGATGAGCCTGCGTCTTTCAAACTTCAAGTGCATATAGTAGAGGGCAACTAACAGTGCCTTAGTGAGAGCAAAAGCCACCAGAAACAAAGCCATGTAGAATTTGGGAATGGGTAGATACCTGGCGCCCAGCACTTCAATCACTGTAAGCACCGTAAGCCACACCCACACGGCCATGTAATTGTCCTGCTCTTTGTGAGAATCGTTCATGAGGCTTTCTCCTTATCAAGTTACATGGATGCAACCAGATTACCATCGGATAATTGTCGCTGAAACACATCAAGTCGATGTTTTCATCGGGGCTTTCTCTGCCCTATGCTGACCTCTCTTTGTTTAAAGTGCATGCACAACCCCCAGGGCTATCCACTAGGATATTGCGACGAAACTGACACATAAAAGTCTGATCGTTTGCTGTATATCTCTCTGTAGTCTGTGCCATCGGAAATTCTATGTCACAACCATCCTTCTCAGCCAGTGCGTCAGAGATCAGGTAGTTTCCAAACTAGACTGGGACACTTCCACTGACACCGAGCCTCCATTCACTCAGTTGGATGTCCAAGGTCCAGCCAGGATGTCAGAACGCCATCCAGGAACACTTTGCTCTGCTTGGCCGCCGAGACCGGGTCGCTTTCATAGCCGGATCCGAATACATGCGCCGCGTACTCGACGGAAATGTACCCATCGTAATCTGTCTCCAGCATGGCATGGACCAGCCCGGCCCAGTCCACCTCGCCTTTTTCCCAGTGGCGGGAATTCAAAGTTCTGCCGGCTCCCCTTGGCATCCTTGGCGTGCATATGGACAATACGCTCGCGCAAGCGGCCAAATGCCTCGACGGCGTCGTCGCCGGCGGCCTTGTAATGGGACGGATCGAAGTTGACGTACAAGTCCTGACGCTCAATCAGCTCAATCAACCTGCAGATCGTCGAAAGGTTCCAGACTAAAAAACCTGGAAAGACGGCGGCCTCCATGGCGACCTTCACGCCTGGCTGGCGTATAATCGAGGCACTCGCACAGTTCCTCCACCAGCCATAGCCAGCAATGGCTCTCAGAGACCCCGTCAGGAACAATCCCGGAAAATACATGGACGACGTCTGTCCCCAGGTCCACTGCCAGGTCGACGGCGCCCTTGACAAAATTGCAGTTCACTTCGCGCCTGTACTCGTCAGGCTCAATGAGACTGACATGGGCACTCAAGGAGGATAGAGAAAGCCCTGCTGATCGCAGGGTCTGCCTAATTTCTTCGCGCTTGCTCTGTGCAAGGTCTGGCAAGATGTGTGGCTGGAAATGTGCTGCCGTCTCCATGTTCAACTCAATAGCCTGGTAACCGATCTCTCTCAGGATCTCCGTGGTCTGCTCTATGCCGTAATCGGTGAAACCGCTTGAATGAAAGCTTATCCCTCCCCCACGCCGCATTCCTGCATCACTCCCTTCATGTAGCAGAAGCACTCGTCCTGCCAGACGTCCGGATCGATAGGATGTCCTGCATACAGTTGAGCGGTGAGGAAACCGGTGTAGCCGACCTCCTTGAGGGTCTTGACAAACATCTTCCAGTTCATCGTTCCATGCCCAGGAATGTTGTGTGCCAGCCCTATGCCCTGGCCTTCGTTGTCGCTGAAGTGGACATAGTACAAATACGGCGCGACCTTTCGGACGGCGTCGGTGATGTTGACATCGGTGATGTTCTGGTCTGCGGTATCAATCATCAGCCTGCAGCCCGCCATGTGGATCTCACGCATCATTCTGATGGTATCGTCCAGGGTAACAACGACCCGAGATTCCGAGGGCGTGAGCGTGTGCAGACACAGGGTCACTCAGGGAGGCGTGTTCTGCGACCTCTTTCATCCCCTCCCGGGGGTTCCAGGCCCAGGCCTGCTCGAAGTCGGTGTCGCTTATCATGTGACCGCTGATGACATTGATGCGAGGACAGCCGACTTGTGCCGCCACGTCCACACACTTCTTGTAGTAATCGACGGTGTCGCGCCGGACCCACTCCTTAGAATACGAGAAGTTGTACTCCCGCGCCAGAGCCCCACCGACCACCGACAGCGCGGTGATCTCCAACCCCTGGTCTTCCACCAGCTTGCCAATTTCCTCGCGATCCCCGCGGTCACACACGACATCCAGGTGCGGACCATATGCCCAGATATCCACCCCCTGAAAGCCGGTCTTGGCAATCCGGCGTATAGCTTCCTCCAGCGTCGTGTAGTCCAGGTAGATCATCGTACAGGAAGATAGTTTCATTGCGATCATCCCCTTAACATGCGATCAGAATACCTCTACTGACAAGCAAAACCAGCTAACTCGACATCTTCGCCGTCCCAAGAGGAGCTGCCGCTTCATTGCCCCTCTCGAGCACTTACTTCGAGCTTACGCAGTCTCTCTTCAGAGTTATTTCAGTTCTACAAGAATAGCGCATCCTTCGCTGGAGCCAAGATTCTCTGTGGCGTGCTCCACCGCGTCTGCGAAAATTGCCTCGCCCGCTTTCAACTCAACTTCTGCGGTTCCCCCATCAGGTAAGGTGAAGTTGTACTTGCCATCGCTTATGCCAATGGCAACGAGAGCTGGGTGCGAATGCATATCTGTCTTTTGACCGGGCTTCATCCGACTTTCTAGCACCCGCACCCGATCGTCTCCAGTATAACCTTGTAGACATGCGGTGCCGCAGCCGTTGCATCTCTTGCCATTTTGCTCTTCCTTTATTCCTTTATAATGAACAGAGACCATCTCGGATAACGTTTGCCACCATACGAAGTTATGCATAACGAAGTAGAGCAGAATCCGAGAAAGCAAAGTGCAATAAGCCTTTCGTATAGTGCTGTTAGGTGCGCCGAGCGGAGGGGTCACATTCAGCTTTTTTTCAATCTATAGAGTTGTGGTTTTGTCTTTGGTATTCTTTCTATAGTATTTCTTGCTTCGAGATCAAGTTTAATAACCTCTACATACCAAGATATCGAACCTTCGAATCCATCCTTTAGGTTCTTTTCAACAGCTTTTGATAATGAAGCAAAAGTTAATTCTTTCGATTTTAAGGTTTCGACTATTGATTCTCGGATAACTTTATACTTCGCTTTGCTGATATTCACTCCCTTCTTTCCTTCAGGATGTTGAGTTAAAATTCTTTCCATTTAGCCTAAATGTCACCTAACGTTCCACGGGTTAATGAACCCCTAAGGGGTTGGCGAAGCCCAAGCGGCGAACGCCGCGCAGCATTAACCCGCTGCTAACGGAAGTGGTAATATTTCAATCTCTAAGTTCAGAAACGTCATCCTGGTACCACACAGAGATAATTGTTTTGGATGGCTCTAAGCTGCCCCCACAGGACGTCTGCTGGATATCCTTGATTTGAATTTTTGGATTTTCTCTAAGCCAATTGTTGATTTCCTTCTCGAGAGCAGACGAGCTTCTTGACAAGGACCTGAAGTATCCCCTTTCTTTGGCAAACAATTTCACTAGCATGAAGACTCCTCTTCTGTGTAAGATCAATGAGGTAATTTAGCTTACGCAAGTGAAGTCAACTGGGACACAGGGACGTGCTGTCTTCATATCCATTTCCGTTAACTCAAAATCACCGAAACACTTCGTTTATGCTCCTAAATTGGAATATTTTTCGACGTACTTGGTTTATGCACTACTCTACGTGAGAACACAAAATGTAATTTTTGCTATTTTCATCTTCTTCAAGGTCAAAGCTAAAAGCTCTATTCCCCGGGACGTCATATCAAATAGACGATAGTAAAGAGTATAATCCAGACAAGATCCACAAAGTGCCAGTACAGCCCAATTATCTCAACGCCGGTGTGATCTTCTTGTGAATAGCCGCCGCGGAACGCCTTTACCGTGACAAAGATCATGCAAAGGACTCCTATAGTCACGTGGGCGCCGTGGAAGCCCGTCAAGGTGAAGAAACAGGCCCCGAAAAGGGTGCCGCTGACAACAAGCCCCCCGTGGATTAATTCACTGTATTCGTACGCCTGTACGCTCAAGAACAACGCCCCCAGGATCACGGTTCCCACAAGGTATTTCTTGAGCCCTCTTTGATCATCGTTCCCAATTGCCGCAAACGCCTTTACCATGGTCACACTGCTGCAGATCAGGATAAAGGTGTTAAGAGCAGTAAGCGGCACGTTAAGGATATCACCGGGGGTTGCCCAAAGGGGACTGTCGGGCCAGCTAAGGCTTCCGAACCGGAGCACAATATAAGATCCGATCAAACCCGTAAAAAACATGACCTCCGAGCCGAGAAATACCCACATCCCTAACTTCTTGGTCTCCAGACCGAGGCTCGTCTCAGAGGGAGGTGGCAACGGTATTGCTTCTGCCATTTTATGGTTCTCCTTGTTTGATATTCACGATAAAGGAACCTTGTCAAATATCATAACTGTCAACAATAGGGGAAGATAGATCAGTGAAGCTAACATAAGCATTCGGGCATACGCCTCGGTTCTGAAGAGGGCAAAACACAGGCTGCATCCTAAAAGTAAGAGACTCAGACAGAGTGCCACAAAGAAGTAGAGCACACCTACCATACCCAGAAAGGCAGGGATTAGGCTGAAAGACATCAGGACAAGACTATAAAGGGCGGCCTGTCGCCCCGTGCTTTTTCCATCAGGATCAAAAAAAGGCAGCATCTTGCAGCCAGCTTTTGCATAATCGTCCCTGTAGATCCAGGCGATTGAGAGGAAATGAGGAAATTGCCAAAAGAAGAGGATCAAAAAGAGCATCCAAGCCTCAGAATTGATCTGGCCCCTTGCTGCTGCCCAACCCCCTATGGAGGGAATCGACCCTGGAATTGCCCCTATCAGTGTATTCAAGGACGTCTTTCTTTTCAGAGGAGTGTACAAGAACAGATAGCTCGAGATGGTGACTACAGAAAGCAAGCTGGTGGTAAGATTGACCAGAATGGCAAGGTATATAACCCCTGTGACAGATAGGCCAACGCCGAAGCGCAGGGCGTCCTCCGGGTCCAATCGCCCAGATGGAAGAGGACGATCTTTCGTTCGCTGCATCTGTGAATCGAACTCGCGCTCAAGGAACTGGTTCAATGCAGCGGCTCCTCCTGCTACCAATGCCGCCCCAGCAAGCGCGTGGAGCAGAAGAAAGATGTCAAGGGCACCTGTGGACCCGAGATAGAATCCAGACAGAGTGGTCAAAAGAACAAACGACGTAATCCGGGGTTTTACAAGCTGAAGGTAATCCGATATTTTCTTGAGGACATCGTCGGATAGTCTAAATTCCCCTCTTGCAGCTAAAGAAACATTGGAGTTTCTTAGGCTTGGGACGCTATCTTTGCCCAAAGGACCGTCTGATGATAGATCGAGAGTATATGTATCCTCTTTCTGCATCTTTACCGCGTCTCCAAGGTTCTCTCAGGAATGCCCAGCATCTGGTAGGATCTTAGCGTAAGGGTCAGGCTTGAGGCCAAAACGAGGGCGCCGACTCCTACGTGGGCAGTCGTCAGATAGACCTCTTTGGCCGTCCAGATGACGAACGCCCCAAGGAGGATCTGAATGACCAAAAGCCCCGCCATAAGGAGTGATGGAACTAAAAGTCTGACTTGATCTTTATAGTCCCTGATGATCTTTGTTACTGTCCACAGGCCTCCTATCGTCACGACCCCCGCTCCTACCCTATGGGCAAAGTGGATGAGGATTCCTGTCCGGTATTCGTCTAAAAGGGAGAAGATCGGAGGAACCAGGCGGCCGAAAGAAAGGGGAAAGTCAGGAATAGCAAGTCCTGATCCTGTGTGTCGCACAAGGGCACCCAACAAAAGCTGAAGATAGATAAATGCGGTAGTTGTAAGAGAAAGGGATCGTAAGGAGGGAATGCCTCTATCTTCAAGTTTATTCGGACAATTAGGACCGCTCGCACCACGCTTCCATTCGGATGAAGTGAAAAGAGCCAGGCTGACGGTGATACCAAAGAAGGCCTGAGCCAAGCAGGCGTGAGTCACCGAGATGAAAGTCGGGAGTCGGTAGATAACAGTTAACCCTCCCAGGACTCCCTGAACAACGATAGTTGCCAGCGCTCCCATTCCCAGCGAGCGAACCCACCGGCGGGGTTCCTTGAACCATAGCCAAAAAGAAAGGATCACCGTCAAAAAACCTACAGACATAGCGATCATGCGATGTCCATGTTCATAAAATATCCCTCCGACCATGGGAGGGAAGAGCGTACCATACGAAAGCGGCCAATCAGGCACTGAGAGGCCGGAGCCGGTGCTGGTGACCAGACCGCCTGCGATGATCAGAACGAACGTCCCCGCCGCTGTTAGCACGGCGAACCGATGGAGCCACAGATTATCCCTTGACCTGCTCACTTCAAGTGTGTTTCTACTTTCCACCATCGCCCCCTGCGGGGACCTCTTCAAGATTGCGGGATTGAAGCAGCCAATCTTCCTGGACCTGGGGTGAACTGTACTCGTGTGGACCCCGATAGACCGTAGGGATCGTATCAAAGTTCCCGTGCCCCGGAGGAGAGGGACAGATCCATTCGAGCGTGTTCGCCCGCCAAGGGTTCTTGTCCGACACCTTCCCTCTGTAAAGAGAGTAGAAGAAGTTGATAAAGAAGGGGATTTGAGCAAATCCGAGCACGATGCTGCTGATCGTCATAAAGACATTTAACGGTTGAAGGGGCTGGAGGAATTCGTAAAAAGTGGGGTCGTATATTCTTCGCATCATTCCGCCGGCTCCCGCCATGTGCATTGGGAAGAAGACGCCATTCATACTGATGAAGGTCAACCAGAAGTGTACTTTACCCCAGCGTTCGTTCATCAAGCGTCCGAATATCTTGGGAAACCAGAAGTAGATTCCGGCGAAGATCGCCATCACGCTTCCCGTGAAGACGACATAGTGGATATGGGCGACGATGAAGTAGGTATCGTGAATGAAGATGTCAACCGGCGTGGATGCCATAAAGATACCGCTTAAGCCGCCGATGATGAAGTGGGCTACAAACGCTATGGCAAAGCACATCGGTGTAGTAAACCAAATGGATGCGCCCCAAAGCGTTCCGAGCCAATTGAACGTCTTGACGGACGACGGAACGGCGATTACCATGGTGGAGATCATAAAGGTCGTGCCCAAGACAGGGTTCATCCCGCTCTGGAACATGTGATGTCCCCAGACGATGAAGCCCAAACCCGCGATCGAAATCAAAGAGAAGACCATCGCCTTATACCCGAAGATGGGCTTGCGGGCAAAGGTCGAGATTATGTCCGAGACTATGCCCATAGCCGGCAGAATCATAATATAGACCGCAGGGTGGGAGTAGAACCAGAATACATGCTGAAATAGGAGCGGTTGTCCTCCTGCGCCCTTCTCCAGCAGCGTTCCCCCAATCATAAGACCTTTCGGCAGGAAGAAGCTGGTTCCGAGGACCCGATCAAAAAACAACATTATCACGCCAGCGGTCAAGACGGGCGTTGCTAAGACCTGGAGAATTGCCGTTATAAAGAGAGACCAGATCGAAAGAGGAAGGCGCAGCATCGACATCCCAGGCGCCCTCAAATTTAGGATGGTCGTGACATAGTTCATCCCTCCTACTACGGACGACATCCCCACCAGACCGATGCCTATGAGCCACAAGTTCGTTCCGTTGCCTGGCAGTGTAGCAGCAAGGGGAGGATATGTTGTCCAGCCGGCGCCGGCTGGCCCTCCTTCTGCCCAGAAGCTGGAAAATACGATGATCGCCGCAGGCCAGAACAACCAGTAGGAGATGGCGTTGAGTGTGGGAAACGCCATATCACGGTAGCCGATCTGCAGGGGAATCAGGAAGTTTGCAAAAAAACCAGCCAGAAGAGGGATAATCACAAAAAAGATCATAATGGTGGCGTGCATTGTGAAGAGGTTGTTATAACCCTCCGGCAGGAGAATGTACTGCGTCTGGCCGGTCTCTTCGTTTACGCTTGTCTGGACGATGCTGTCCGGAAGCAGATATCCGAAGGGCATACTTTCTCCTGGATAGGCAAGCTGCCAGCGAACACCCAAAGCTAATAGACCGCCCACAACGAAGAAAAATAGGCTGGTAAAGAGGAACTGCTTGGCTATAACCTTGTGATCGGTGGACCAGATATATTTTCTAATGAAGCTCAGTTTGTGATGAACATCGTGGCCGGCCATCTCAGCGCCCTTATTATCGTTCATACATCATCCCCGTACATAGACTTGGGCGAACACGTGGGTTCGCCCCTACATCCATCTTTTGTAGGGGCAGACCCGTGTGTCTGCCCTGAAAATGAGATTCTTCTTAATAATAATATTCCTCTTCATCCAGTTTTTCCTCAAGTAATTCGTCGAGCCATGTCTGAAATTCTTCGGGTGTCTGGACAGTTATGAAACCTCTCATTCTGTAGTGCCCAAGACCACAAAGCTCGGCGCAGGCGATCTCCCAAGTTCCAGTTTGGGTCGCCACCACCCAGACGTTGGGAGAAATCATCCCCGGGAGAACATCGTGCTTGATGCGGAAGTGAGGCAGAAAGAAGCTGTGGATGACATCTTTGGACTGCAAAAGGAAGCGAACGTTTCGGTTGGCAGGAATATGGAGAATGTTAATCGTTGTCAGATCGTCCGCAGAGACAGGGTCGCTCCCGTCAATTCCGAGCGGGTTGTCGGAGGTTATCAGTTTTGGATCGCGTCTGGCGAACTTCCCATCCGGCCCAGAGTATCTAAAGTTCCAAGCGAATTGCTCCGCAACAACTTCTATGTCGAACGTATCTTCGGGAATATCATAGCGAAGATCTGACCAGATCGTGTTACTGTAGATCGCCAAACCGATAAAAAAGATTGTCGGGACTATAGTCCAGACGAATTCAAGACGGGTATTACCGCGAGAATAGACGGCTCTGCGGCCCTCCCGACGGCGATAACGGATCATAAAGTAAATCAGGAGACCCTCAGTGATTAGGAACACAAAGCCTGTAACCCCGAGGATAAAAAAGTACAAAGAGTCGATCTTGGAACCGTGGAGCGAGACATCTTCCGGAAAACTCCAGCTAAATAACCGAGAATCAATGGCAAACGCAGGGGCAGATCCTGAGGAGAGGATCGCAAGGACTGTCAAGATTAGCAACTTAATCAAAGTACGCAGATTCATCTTCGGCCTTCTCCGTACGCAAGACTGTTGTGAAGAGTCCCGAAAAGTATCGAAAAACTTTCTTGGGGGAAGAGAGACAGATTTCGGGTGTGACTCTTACTTAGATCTGCTCGGAGGTATAAAGGTGAAGTCGATAGTCTTGGTCTCCCCTGCTCCCACTTTCACAGTCTGGGTCCGGGTTCCGAAGACCTCGTGCCAGGCTTCGATAACGTATTCCCCAGGCGGAAGGGAGTTCAACTGGAAGGTTCCTTTTTCTCCGGTAACACAGTAGAAGGGGTGTTCAAGGACGCCGATATAGGCGGTCATCCAGGGATGAACATCGCACTTTACGGGCATCATGACCTCTTCGAACTCAAACTCCTTTACCATTTCCTTCAACTGTTTTGGCATCGATATGTTAAATTCGTCGTTCTCCTCGGGCATGCAATGGATATTATGGAGGATGCCGTCGCTGTTGAGTATCTTTAAAAGCTGTCCCACCTGAATCCCAACTATATGAGGAACGTACATACAGCCATTTTGATCCAGAACGACCGGCTCTTCAGGAGGCTCAAATCCCCCACCTTCGAGTCCCTCCCTGACATAGACGAAGACATTTCGGAGGGTACTGTCCTCATTGACAATGACCCTCTCACTTAGAGACGGTTCGGTGTGTTTGGCAGCGCAGACAGCATCTGCGTCCATCTTTATTTTCCTTCTCCTTAGAATCTTTCCGTCAAATGCCACTTTACCGGTGATGTTGCCACCGCCTGCAAGGACTTCGTCGAGGGTAAGAGACAGAAGAACGATTGCAGAAAGAGATAGTAGCTTTCGAAGTTTCATTGAGAACCTCCCAGGAGGATGCGGGTTACAAAAGGTAACTCTACGGTGAATTGGGATGCTCTTTTTTCTTCTGCTGGCGATAGGCGTTGAACACGAGAAGTCCGACAGCTCCGACCAACACAAAAGGAGAGAACATCATCACAAGGATGCTCCAGTAGAACCCTTGGGCAAGCTCAGCCGCGCTCTCGGAGTCTCCTTCGGTGGGAATAGCAGTCTTGCACATCTCACAAGCATCCGCAGCAGCAGAGGCGGTTAGCATGAGGAGCACGATAGCACAGAGCATTCTCAGGACGGACAATCCTTGGGAGAGGAAACTGGTCTTAGTGGAGATCTTTATGGGCCTAAAGTAAAATGGATTTGTCATAATCGTAGTAGTATCTCATAATCGTAGTAGTATAATGAGAATTATTCCTAATAATAGCATGAAAAAGATAATCAAAAATGGGGCATAAAGCAAGACTTTTTTCGAGGCAATGGCGAAAGCTTCACAGCATTTTTCTATTCCTTCAGACTCACAAGATACGCCAGAAGATGGTTGAAATCGACCGTATACAGGAGATTGCCATAGTTGTCCGGCATCTTTGAGCGGACTCTCATCCTCCTTCCCGAAAGTTTACCTATGCCGTCTTTGGAGATTCTCCTGGGTTCCTCTCTGTCTTCTATCGTAAGAGTATCATCGTCCTCAGCGATCAAAGAGCCCTCCACGGTCGTCCCGTCCTTCATCTCTGCACTCACCCAGAAATAGCCGCCTTTGAGCATATCCTTCTTTCTTCGGGTCCTACTCACCTTAATGTCAGACTTGAACACCTTCTTTATCTCCTCACCTATCTTCAGGGTCACGCTCTCTTTGTCTTCATCTAATAAGATCCCTTCGAGCCTGCCTTCCTTATCCGATCTCAAGTACACCGCTCCGAAGCCTTTAACTATCTGGGCGTTGGGATGCAAAATCGACTCTTCGATGTAATCTATCGTGTTTATGGCCCCGATGTTCGTAAGGTCGGGACCAACTCCGCTCTTGTCAACCCCTTGCCCGCCCTGTCCGCCCTCGCCTTTGACCCCATGACACGCCAGACACCCCATCGTCTCCTTAAAGATCTTTTCACCCCTTTTGGGGTCGCCCGTGATATTCCTTTCAAGAGCAGCGAGTACAAGAGCGGCCCTTTTTGTGTCCACAGGAGGTTCGAACGGAGTTATGTCGACTTCGCCCCCCTGACTTTGAAGGAAGGCTATCACTTTTGCAGTCTCTAAATTTGAGAGCGCAATAGGTGGCTTCCACACAGGAGGCATAATGTTCGGATAGCCCTTCACAACGTAAGCTTCGGGCCTGTAGAGAGATTCTATGAAGTACTCCTTAACCGTCATGCCGGGCTTTCTCGTCACCGCATTAGCACCTACGTTCTCAAGGTCGGGACACCTTGCATCTGCTTTTGGACCGATGGAGTGGCAATTTGCACACTTGCCCTTGAAAATATCCTCTCCCGCCTTCACAAAGGCTTCCACGCTCCTTCCCACACCCCTGCCCAACTCCTCAGAGACCCGAGGGATTCCCTTGTCTGCGGAAGCGCAGGCAAAGAGTATAAAGATTGTGGAAGATAGCAATTTAAGAGGTTCTTTCATCTGTGCATATCCTCGGCTTACTTTTTGAGTTGACAGGGATACAAATAGTGTGGAGGCTGAAGATGTACGAGCAAAGTTACTTCCCCCTGAGAAAACTATGAAGCTTGTGCCTTTCAGTGACGGGAATACAAAGTCGCGTTCCTCGTTTTTCTACTTCTTCTTGGGAGAAAAGCTGAAGTCCATTTTTACCTCGCCCGTCGCAGGGACGGTCGCATCCTTGGATATTGTACGCAGCTCTTCGTGCCAGGCTGTGAGCTTATAGCTCCCTTCTGGAACGTCGGCAATCTTGAACGCCCCTTTGTCGTTTGATATGGCAAAATAGGGGTTTTCAAGGACTACAATGTAGGCGTTCATCCACTTGTGGATGTCACATGCAAACTTAATCACCTCAGGATCGTAAACCTCGTAGGGCAAAGACATGTCCTTTTCGGGCATCGCCCAGTTTATGGCCTCGTTCTCTTCGGCGTTCGCGCGGACATTGTGGTTAACAGGGTCACTCGTATGTATATTGACTATCGTCCCTGCCAGTACAGGAAGCACGTGAGGATGATACTGACAGCTTCTCTGATCGAGCGTGGGCCCTTCTTCGTCCTCGGGCGGCTCGAACTCGCCTTCGACGCCTTCCACGTAGATCACTATGTTCTTTATACCCTTGCACTTCTTGTCTACTACCAGATTCTCCGATGCCTGCGTGCCGAAATGATCCATGCAGAACTGATCCTTGTCAGCCTTTACCGTCTGGGCTTTCGGAAGGTCGCCGCTGAACGTGACGCTTCCCACAATCGTACCAGCCCAGGCAGAGTTGAAAGTCAACAGAACAGAAGCAATGATTATTAATGTTTTCATTTTACATCTCCGTTGATGAATGATTTTTGTGATGTCGTTCAATATTTTCCCGCTGCTGGTCGATCTGAGCGACAGAAAGGAGCGACAGCGTAGCGCGGTCGGGTGAGGGACGCTAGCGGAGAAGTCGCCACCACAAAATCTCTATTTTAAAGGGCAGTTTGTAGCTCCTTTGTTATTATTGGATTTTCAAAATCACTGTTCTTAATAACAATGTCAGCCTGTTCTTTTGGATTTGCTTTTTTAAAGTACAGTTTTTGTCCAGGTATGTAACGTTGGTTATATCTGTCAGTTATTTCCTGCTCGGCTCCGATATATTCTCTCTCGGTACCTCTTCCTATGGCACGTTTGACAGCTATTTTGAAATCTACGTCAATGAATATCTTCAAATCCCAGTATTTGACTAGTTCAGGGCGAAATAAAAAGATTCCCTCCGTAATAAGTATTGAATCACTTGTCGCTATTTGAACTGGCAAGACGACTTCCGAATCTGTTGCGTAATCGAAGACAGCAGTTTCGTATTGAAAATTGCCAGAGCTCAAAGGATCCAATAGTACTTCTGCCATTGCTTCATGATTGAACGAATCGAAATAGTACCCCTCTGGTGAATCTTCTCCTTTGCTATAGCGGATGCCTTTAGGATTATGAAAACCAACAACAGAAGCCCTTATGATGTTACGGCCTGAACCTTTGAGTTCGTCTGCAAGCTCGTTTGCCAAAGTTGTTTTGCCAGAGGCATCTGCACCATCAATTCCTACAAGTATTGGGCGATCTTTTTGTACTGCGGCTACGGTGTCTGCTAGATGTCTTATTAATTCTTTTCGCTTTATAATGAGAAGCTGTAAAGTACCCGAATATCGAAACGTTTTGTGGTGGAAATTTCGGCTAACGGCTTCTGGTTTGCGAACCGGCGAATGCCGGTTGCCCGAAGGGCCAACGCGCGGACGCGCCGTAGCGCTAATCAGGTGTTACATGACGTGGCACACGGGTACGGATTACTTGTAACCAAACAAAAACGGTTCGTCAGAGAGGTATTTCTTGCATTCCGGAATCAAGCAGTCAGGTAGCTCTCCTCCCCATGCACACCGCTGTGTTCGGGCAGCGATGAGTGCTCCTTCGACAAGTCGAACGAAATCGGGACTGCTGCGGGGCCACACTAGCGTAGCCATCAAGAAATCCCCGTCGCATCTCAGGAGCTTGTACGTCTACGAGGCACCACCCGATGTCATCGAACTGGTGCGTCAGTGCGCACAAGTCGAAGTCAATGGGCTTGTAGCGGTCTTCCTCCTCGACGCAATTTAGAACCCTGAAGTCGCCATGGGTCAGGCCCCACGGCTCGCCTCGTGCTTGACGGTTGCGCGTGACGGCTTCGATCGTGCGCTGAAGGAGCGCCAGCTCATCTCTGCTGAGGTTATTGTCTGTACGAACTTTCCAGTGATCGCGCTCGACCTCCTCCACATCACCCATCCAGTTTATTCGGATTCGATTGAAGCTGTCCGGGCGGGGCCAGGTCCGCCCATGATTGTGGAGGCGCCCGAGAACAAATTCCAAGCTCGTGCATCGTCGCTTTCGGCAGGTTGATGGGCTCATCCTCCTTGGCTATGTCCTTTCCTTTTACCCATCGTTGGACGGTGCACACCGCCGCTGGTCCGTCGGGTCTATGGTCGAGAAGCTGGCAAATTGCGCCCGCTTCGTCCCGCGACCGGAATCTGAATCTCTAACTCAGTGTCTCGATCAAGCGCGAGAAGCCACGAACACATGGATGCAACTTGTCGGTGCACTTCGTCCAGGGGGAAGTCGTCATAGGGGAAATGCACAGTCACCAGATGCGACGGTTCCGGACCCTCCGTGACAACGGCGAGAGCGAAGTCGCTGTACCCGAAGTTTCCCATGTGCCCCGCCAGACGCAGCTGCCTAGGTTCCAAGTGACATCGCGCCAGCGCCTCATTGGAGAGTTTGCGGAGCCGGGCCTCTTGCTCCTCCCAGGGGCGACCATTGAGGTAACAGTTCGACCCGTCTGTGAGCGGTTCAGACTGATACAAGACCTGTGTCATTGGCGAGCACTCCGTTGCGTTCATCCACAGCCTGATTGAAGTATTGTCACATTAGAAGTCAAAAATGCCAACTGATCAGTTCCACATTTTCATCCCATGTCAGGTAACGTGTTATATCCGATCTATTTCATATATCCTTCCATTTTGGTCTAATATCCGAAGATACATTCCGTTGCGTGAAACACCAGCATTGTGTTGTCTTCCCTCACACTGAACCGATGAATCTTCTTACAGGATTCTTCAGGGCAGACTAGCGAGGAAAACCTCTAACAACAGATGTAAGGGAGGCGAACGTACGGGTCGTCCTCCAATTTATCCTCTAACCTAAGCTACAGAGTCAGCAGATAATCTCTGAGCGCGTCTATCTGCATGTCCACCTGCTCTTTTTTGTACTCCTTATAGATCTTTCTCATTGAAGGAGCCGCGGGGATATATCTCCTCCTTTCGCCTCTTCCTACACCTATCCAGTTATTGGGCATCTTCGTGCCTTTTTGGATGCTTTGAGGGTCTTTGAGCCACCTTGCGATCCAGTCGTGCCTGAGCCTGTCTTTTGCCATCGTTAGATCAGGCGCCAGACTACCCACATCTAGATCGAGTGTCTGTCCCTTTGTCGGATGGCAGGACTTGCACTGCAACAGTGTAAATATCTCTTTTCCGACTTTGATCTGATCTTTTGAGATCTCGCCTTGGTCCACAAACTCGAAGGGGAAATCCACATCCGCAAGTGACGCAAAATACCTGGCGATGTCCAGTCGCTTCATCCTTCGAAAGGTTGAACGTGGGCATCTTGACGTTCAACCAAGGTCTTATAGGGACCGGATTCTTGAGGAAGTTGAAGAGCCACTCGGCTTGAACCTTGTCACCTTCGCCGTTTAAGTTCGGAGGCACCAAAGCGACCGCCTCGTCCCTGCTTTTACCTTCGGCGACCATAAAGTCGGAGATAATAGGTGCGATGTCTCCGCCTCTATTCTCAATCTTGTGACACCCCACACAGTTGTACTTCTCGACAAGCCTTCTTCCCTTTTCGATCTCCTGTTCCTTCTTTGTGAGCATCCTGGCGTGATTTGGAGACATGTTGCCTCCTCTGAAGCTCTTCAGCAGGACAGTTAAGGCCTCTACCTCATCGTCGGTAAGTTCGAAGTCAGGCATCCTGGCTACAATCCTCTCGGTGGGCGAATAGTCCTCGGATTTTTGAGCTTGTTTTTGGTCCACGCCTCCCACGTGAAGTCTATTTCCGTGACGTCTCCGAAGTCCAACGCCTCCGCTTCCTTGTTGCTAAACTCTGTAAGTTCCACACCTATTCTAGCGGCGTTTTCAAACCCTTTTATGTTATGACATCCAAAGCAGCCGTAATTCTGTATCAGTATCCTCCCTTTTTCTATCACTTGGGGATCGTTCAAGTGCAGGATGTGGTCTCCATAATCTTGGCTCTTTGTACTCATAAGATATGCCGTAGTAGCCTTAGCCTCCCCATCCGACAGCCTGAGGTTCGGCATCTTGGTGCTGGAATTGTAAGAGGATGGGTCCTTGACCCATGCAAAGAGCCAATCGGGATCGACCTTGTCACCCACTCTGCTCAGATCGGGAGCGTAATCAAAATCTCCGTCTAAGTATGTCCCTTTTAAGATCGGACGGCCTTTCCCCAATAAAATGACACCCGTAACAGCCCACCTGTTCCACAATTTTCTTGCCGTCATCAATCATTTTCTCTGAGTACTCGACCTTTTCAAGCTCCGCCTCTTCAGATGTATTCAAAAGATACGCCGCTACGGACTCAGCTTCGTCTCTTGAGAACTTGAAGTTCGGCATCTTTGTATGCGGAAGATAACTTTTAGGATTCTCTATCCATCTTATGAGCCATTCGGGATTTGCAGTCTTCATCTTTAGCTTTGTCAGATCTGGTCCGACCTTCTCCAGATCCTCGTAGCCCTCGATCTTATGGCATCCGTGACAGCCCAACTCTCTCAACAGTCTGTTTCCCTTGGAAAAGTGGGGTGCACCCTCAAGGTCCACCACCTGGAAGTGACACTTTTTGCAATTTGACTCTATAAAGAAGCCTTCTGCTACCGGGTCTTTCCAGTACTCGTTATCCCTTGACAGGGCGTCCTCGTACGTCATAGCTCTTCCCTGCCCTCCGTGACACAATACGCATCCAAATTTGTCTATTGGATGATTGCCTAAAAGAAATTCTCTATTGGGATGAGCAGTATGAGGCTGAGGGAACTTCTGGACATCTGCAAACTCCGGTTCGTCTATTCCAAGATGGCAGGAACTGCACCTGTCCACCATATCTATGTCCCTCAATCACCAACTGCTCTATCTTGGGGATCTTGCGCGCTACGGCCTCCAATTTGAACTTATATTTATTCGCATCCGCTTTCAGTTCATCTATTTTTTTGGTCAGTTCCACAATCTCCTTTTCAACCTCATCCAAGTTAGCCAGTGCTTCATCTCTTTTTTCTTGAGCCTCGTCTATTTTCGGGAGGAACGAATTGGCAAACTTTTCCAGCTTATCCACTTCCGCCTTCTCCCCGGAAGCATCCGATCCCCGATGCAGAGCGTGTTTATAGAGGTAAAAGGCTGCGTCTAATTCGCTCTTTGCGAACTGATACTTCTGGGTTACATCCTCAAGAGCGATCTCTTTATCTCTCAGATCTTGGCTGGCTTTTTTATATTCTTCGTTCTTTTCCAGATTCTTCTTTGCCTCCTCCAACTTCGCCGTCAGTTCCCTCTCCTCCTCGGGCATAGCCTTCAGTGCCTCTTCATACTCAGCCTTGGTCACTTCGTGCTCGTATTTGAAGAACTCCTCCTGAACCTTTTTCCAGGGTCGTCTGGTTATCGCCTCGTCGTATATAGTCCAGACCGTCACTAAGAGCATCACCATGATGGTCACAAGAAAGACGACACTGTAGGACTTGTCCTCCACCTTGAGTGTGTTAGACTCTTCCTCCTGTGTTTCTTCTTCTTTCTTATTTTCCTGGTTTTCTTGATCTGACGCCATGCTGTACCTTTCTAAAGAGTGGATAACCCGTTAAAAGGACAGTTGTTACACGCTATGTTTTCCCTGAGACACTCTGGCTTGCATCTTCCCCGTTATCTTTCCTGAAGTACCCATGTTAGACACCCAGACGTCGAGCCAACAGGCGCCCACCATCGTACCCAAGACCGCTAAAGTGACCGCTGCACTCAGGCGGCGGACCAAGTTCACGTCTGTCGCAAGATGCCTTCACTCTACATTTGCGATCTCAGCCTGTAATCTTAAGGCGTAGGTGGTGGCTGTGGATGGGGCGACGTACCACTTGCCTTTGTAGAGCAAATAAGATAACGCAAAACCCACGGCGACGCCCAAGATATTCAATATGACTAACCACTTGAATGCGTAGTCGTAAGGGGCGGTTCTATATTCTGTGAGGTGACAAGAAGTAAAGACATGAACGGGGAGAATTAAGAAGAGGTATATATATGAGGCGTTTCGGTATTTCCTTATGTGATTTGATAAGGGTGCTGTTGTTGATATATCCACGATTTTGCCTTTGGAATCACTGATAGCCCTAAACCCTTCTTCCCCTGATAAGAGGATAAGAGCAGGAGAGATGACAGGTCGCTATATGTTAAACCATGGAGTCACCCATACATATTTTATATTGAAGGCTATTCTCAGGAACATCTTTATAGGCAACGCCATCATACTCAGGAACAAAAAGGCGGTCACCGCGTACTTGATCGGATAGTTCTTGAGGTATGCGCTTTTATTTTTTCTGACAAAGTAATAGATGACCCCAAAAAAGTAATAACCTCCTACAACTATGGCACCGAAAATAGAGGCCATAAAGTTGTCCCTTATACCCAGGGCATAAGTCAGGTTCACGTTTGTCAGGGCTACCACTTTGTGGGGGTCCCATCTTTCCCAGGGGAAGAAAAAGTTCCATCCAGGTCCCCTCAGAAACGTCCCCATCATTATGAGGAACACCCATAGGACTATAAAGCCAAAACAGAACATGGTTATGGCGAACTTTCTCTCTTTGAACGTATAGTATCCCTGTCCCAACTTGTTCGTATCTACATAAGGAATAGCCATCAACCCTATAACGATCAGAGTCGGAAGTACGACGCCGGCTATCCATGGATCGAAATAGACGAGCATCTCCTGAAGCCCCAAAAAGTACCAGGGTGCCTTGGAAGGATTGGGTGTCTTGGAAGAATTAGCTATATCCTCCAAAGGAGCATCTATCCCAATTGACCACACTGTAAGCAGGATCATACCCATCAAAAGACACAGAAACTCCGATCTCGTCAGATAGGGCCACACCAACACCTTGTCGTTCTCCACCTCCTCGGCGGACTTCTTTCCCTGTGCCTTCCGCCTGTCATTTTTTACCGCCTGCCTCATAGCTATATAAAGGCAGAAAAAGACCAATAGTAACATCCCGGCGATGGGTATATTATCCGGTTTGCTCAATATTTTTATGAGGTTTTCCATATTATTACTGCCTGAAAACTCATGCGATGTGGAGTGGTTAGGTACCTTTGCTTTTCTAAATTGGACCCGAGATTCCCCGTCCTTCCTTATCCTCCAGAAGTGGACAGCCATAAGTATGCTCGCCACAAGGGGGATAAAAATGCAGTGGAGAACATAGAACCTCAAGAGCGTAGGGGGCCCGACCACAGTCCCACCCAGAAGGACGAATCTCACGTCGTTGTCTGGTTTCATTCCCAGATACTCGGAGAACGGGCCTTCGTGCCCCAGAAGAGGAGTCGCTCGCGCCATGTTCGTCCCGACTGTCACAGCCCATATTGAAAGCTGATCCCACGGCAGAAGATAACCGGTGAAGCTCAAAAGGAGCGTGAGCACCAGAAGAATGACGCCCACTGCCCAGTTGAACTCCCTTGGGGGTTTGTACGACCCCGTCAGAAAGACCCTGAACATGTGAAGCCAGACGGCGATCACCATCCCGTGAGCTGCCCAGCGGTGCATATTTCTCAGCATCATTCCGAACGGAACGTCGAACTGGAGGTATTTCATGTCGGAGTAGGCGTCAGCGGTCGGCCGGTAGTAGAACATCAAAAAGATACCTGTGACCACGGTCACAAGGAACATCAAAAACGTTATTCCGCCCATGCACCAGGTGAATCTTATCCTGAGAGCGTGTCTGGGGAGCTTGATGGGATGCAGGTGAAGAAAGACGTTGTCCAGTATCTGCAGCAACCTGTTGCGAGGTGTATCCTTATAGTCGTGTCTGAACGCTGATGTCCATATCTGCGACTTGGTTATTTTGTCCTTAAGCTGTTTGACGTTCAACATTTCCTCCTTATGATTGTGCAAAGATACTCAAAGTTCCCTTTAGCGTCTAAATCAGAGCAATAAAAGATAACAACTACTATATCTCTTGTCAAGCCTCTTAGCCAAAATTTTTTTGGAAAATTTTCTGGAATAATGAATTGACTTTAGAAGCCTTGTGAAAAACCCTTAGATTCAGAAAGTAGTATAGAACAAGCATTGATAAAGCAGCTCCGATGTATTATATTATGTTATTGATAATATTATACATGGAGGAAACAATGACCCCACAAAAGCAGGAACAGACAAATCCGGTGTTTCACTATTTTCAGATGGAGGATTTAGTTCCCGAGGATCATATCCTTCGTCAGATTGATGAGGCAGTTGATTTTTCATTTGTACGAGACGTTGTATCAGATTGTTATTGCCCTGACAATGGCAGACCCGGTATTGATCCTGAATTAGTTGTTCGAATGATCCTTATTGGCTATCTGTATAATTTGAGTGAGAATCGGCTCTGTCAGGAAGTGGGGATGCATGCGGCATATCGGTTGTTTTGTCATCAGACATTTGATGATGCGGTTCCGGATAGGAGCACGATCAACAAGCTTCGCAATCACAAGTGGGCATCCAGTGGGTTGTTTGAACGGATAATGCGTCAGGTAGTCCAGTGTTGTATAGATGTCGGTGTTGTGAGCGGTAAACACCTTAGTGTCGACGGCACTCAGATACAAGCTGATGCTTCAGTGAAAAGTATTGAGCCGATAGAACCCCCTTTTTCTCTTGATGATTATCTCAAGGGAATCGGTTTTGAAGGTGATAAGACAAAGGGTAGGTCCCGGGCATCCTCAGGATAAAGACTTTCATGGTGAAAAGTGGACGAACCAAACACACCGTTCGACTACAGACCCCGACGCGCGCTTATACAGCAAATCGAAGGGCAAAGGGGCTTTTCTCTCGTTTATGGGCCATGATCTGATCGACACAAAAAGCAGAGTAATCCTTGAGACTCAGGGCACGCAGGCGACAGGGACAGCAGAGCCCGAAAGTGCCCTTAAGATGGTAGATGACCTTGAAACATACACCATGCCCAAAGACATTCAGACACTTAGTGCCGATACCGGTTACGGTTCTGGTAATTTTATCGCTGATGTACTTGACCGGGGAATCATACCCCATATTCCTCTGCGAGCCGATGAGAAGATTGAACCGATTCCTACATGGAAAAACAAGACAAATTCAGCACATATTCAGGCCGAACGGGATAGAAAAGTGCGAGAGGCGAAAGCCAGAAATCATGCACGGTCTATCTCATTAACAGCTGACTACAAACTCTCCCGGAGACTCCGTAAACGCAGTGAACATATCTTTGCTGAAGCCAGGCAACAACACGGTATGGGACGAGCCCGTTACAGAGAACTAGCCTCACTGAATGAACAGTTGAATCTTGTTGCAACAGTACAGAATCTCAAGAGGCTTGTATCTTTCATAAGAAGGGGGAAAGCGTCTATGTGTGCCCTGTCTGTCAAAGACAGTGCATCCTGTTCTTCAAACAGCTCCTATTCCTTGCTGACCAGAACTCTGATAAGACTATTTTGCTTATTCCACAGCAAAACGATACGATATGCTACTCTTTGACCCATAATCGGCGCTTCAGACGCTGCCTGGGACATAACTATTTCACAAGGCTTTTAGTGAATAGATCTTCCTTAGTCTCTATGTCATTTTTCTTTGCAATGAGCAAAGTGGCTGGCAAATCCGTGGTCAGCGTAGTACCTTGCATTTTCAAATAGTTCATCACCTCTCTATACAAGTTTATGACCTTTAGCTCGGAGTATTGTTCTTCCGCCAGATTTACCATCTTTTCCCTGGCCGACCCTGACAAAACCCAAGCGACCTTCTCTAAACCTACGGGAATGTTTCTGTTTTTTTCCAGCTCAAGCCACTTTACCATTTCATCCAAAATAGCCTCATAGTCCTCATGCACTTCAACTTCACCTGAACTGTCAAAGGAAGTGTTCCATTTGTTAGCCTTAGCGTAGAGTCGAGCTAGAACTGTTCCCATAGAGTCTTCCCCAGCACAGACCAATAACTTAATACTTTTCTCGGGGCCGGCCGACTTAAAAAAGAGGCCGATTTTCCCCACATCTTGCGAGAGTCTGAATATGGACCCTATGATCTTATACTTTTCCTCTTCCTTCTCCTCTCTAAAAGCCTTGTGAAAAACCCTTAGATTCAGAAAGCAGTATAGAACAAGCATTGATAAAGCAGCTCCGATGTATTATATTATGTTATTGATAATATTATACATGGAGGAAACAATGACCCCACAAAAGCAGGAACAGACAAATCCGATGTTTCACTATTTTCAGATGGAGGATTTAGTTCCCGAGGATCATATCCTTCGTCAGATTGATGAGGCAGTTGATTTTTCATTTGTACGAGACGTTGTATCAGATTGTTATTGCCCTGACAATGGCAGACCCGGTATTGATCCTGAATTAGTTGTTCGAATGATCCTTATTGGCTATCTGTATAATTTGAGTGAGAATCGGCTCTGTCAGGAAGTGGGGATGCATGCGGCATATCGGTTGTTTTGTCATCAGACATTTGATGATGCGGTTCCGGATAGGAGCACGATCAACAAGCTTCGCAATCACAAGTGGGCATCCAGTGGGTTGTTTGAACGGATAATGCGTCAGGTAGGCCAGTGTTGCATAGATGTCGGTCTTGTGAGCGGTAAACACCTTAGTGTCGACGGCACTCAGATACAAGCTGATGCTTCAGTGAAAAGTATTGAGCCGATAGAACCCCCTGTTTCTCTTGATGATTATCTCAAGGGAATCGGTTTTGAAGGTGATAAGACAAAGGGTAGGTCCGGGCATCCTCAGGATAAAGACTTTCATGGTGAAAAGTGGACGAACCAAACACACCGTTCGACTACAGACCCCGACGCGCGCTTATACAGCAAATCGAAGGGCAAAGGGGCTTTTCTCTCGTTTATGGGCCATGATCTGATCGACACAAAAAGCAGAGTAATCCTTGAGACTCAGGGCACGCAGGCGACAGGGACAGCAGAGCCCGAAAGTGCCCTTAAGATGGTAGATGACCTTGAAACATAGACCATGCCCAAAGACATTCAGACACTTAGTGCCGATACCGGTTACGGTTCTGGTAATTTTATCGCTGATGTACTTGACCGGGGAATCATACCCCATATTCCTCTGCGAGCCGATGAGAAGATTGAACCGATTCCTACATGGAAAAACAAGACAAATTCAGCACATATTCAGGCCGAACGGGATAGAAAAGTGCGAGAGGCGAAAGCCAGAAATCATGCACGGTCTATCTCATTAACAGCTGACTACAAACTCTCCCGGAGACTCCGTAAACGCAGTGAACATATCTTTGCTGAAGCCAGGCAACAACACGGTATGGGACGAGCCCGTTATAGAGGACCAGCCTCACTGAATGAACAGTTGAATCTTGTTGCAACAGTACAGAATCTCAAGAGGCTTGTATCTTTCATAAGAAGGGGGAAAGCGTCTATGTGTGCCCTGTCTGTCAAAGACAGTGCATCCTGTTCTTCAAACAGCTCCTGTTCCTTGCTGACCAGAACTCTGATAAGACTATTTTGCTTATTCCACAGCAAAACGATACGATATGCTTCTCTTTGACCCATAATCGGCGCTTCAGACGCTGCCTGGGACATAACTATTTCACAAGGCTTCTAAGTATACTTGGAGCCAAGAAGATAGGAAGCTCTGCTATGAGAGGAACATCGTCCTTAGCGAGCTCTTTTTTTATTTGGCCAAGATCAATGGCTATAGGCTCGGCTGTGAGCCTGATATCTTGTTTAAGAGACACAATTAAGGACTTGTACTCCTCCTTTAAGACCTTCAGATAGAGGAATTTTAATTCCTGGTTATTCATCATTATTGCTCCTTTAACCTGTCTTTAACCTGTGGTCCCCTCTATAACTACTTTGGGTGTTACTGCTTCTCTATAATAAAGTATGACAAGCTTGTCTGCAAGCATTATTTAATGGTTAAAGAAATAGTAAGGTCTGGAAGGTGATTAAGAGATTAGAGCTATCTCAGGCTGTTAATCTTAATCAGAAAAGTACCCTGAGGAATATTCCTCCTAAGAATAACTAAGCTTCTATTTTTAATGTTCTTGTGCTTATTCATCATTTACAAACCTCTTGCTCTTAGATATCTTTTAGTTACGTAACTTTTCGTTATCCCATAGCACAACGGTGGTTGGCTGGTGTCTCTGCTGTAAGATCGTTCTGGCAAATGCCGGTCCCGGGGAACAGCCCGAACTGGATGATGGACTGTGTCGAGAAGATGTGCCGGAGAACTTGGGCGAGGAATAAAGGGGATAAAAAAAGGTCGAAATATAATCCCTAATGAATGTGATATGGGGAATGTCGGTTTCTAACTAAAACGGTGAAGTTGAATGAAAGGAGGTTGAAAAAGATGAGTCTGTTCAGGGATGTAATACGAAGCATACATGGCTTCCTGTCTGATTCAGAATCAGAAGAGAAGCCAAAAGCCAAACCTCGTATTCAAGAGCTTGCTACCCAGAGGGTTCAAGCCCTGCAAGGGAGATGGGAGGTTGTTGAGGCTCAGGTAAAGTTGGCGGCCCAAACACGTCAAGAGCTCAAAAAGCTCGTGGCAGAAGCCAAAGCCGTAGAAACGATTGGCATAAGAGCAATGGCTGCCAACAACAACAAGAAAGCGGAAGCTGCCCAGGCACGGTATGTAATTTTGCAGGAAACTATCCAGCAGATGACTACTCAAGCTCAGACTGCTGATCAAGAAGCCCAAGAGGCGTTGGTAAGCTTTAAGACGGAAGCCAATGCCGCCAGGAGATCAGTCTCAGAAGCCAAAGCCCTGGCTCAACTTGAGCACGTGCTAGAGCTTCAAAAGAAGCATCGGGCACTCGAAATAACACAGTCAACAGCGGCTGATGAGTTCGAAGAGGCCAAAGACCAGCTTCTTTTGGAGACATCAGTTCAGGCTGCTACCCAGAATATTCAGAAAGGAGAAGATGAACTGGCTGGGGAGATAGCGGCCGAATTACAAGATTTCAAGGCTCAACAGATCGGAGAAGAGTGGAGAAAGAGACTGGCTGAGGCGAATGGTAAAGTCGATGCTGAATTTGAGATTATAAGCAGCGATGCCAGTGAAGAGGCCATCCAATTTCTGGATCGACCTGTTTTGGGGGGCTTACTTGGTCATCAGGCCACTACTCCTGAAGACGAAGATTCAGAGGGTTCAAATGAGTAGGCAGCAGAAGGAAAGGGGGTGAGTATTATGACAGAGCTGCTCTATTGGTGGAACTTGATTTTTGTTCTACCTTTTGTCGCAGCACTGTTCTACATCCTGCTACTGACTACTGGAACAGGAGCGGCCCACCATGGTCATGGAACAGATGTTGATCATGACGTCGATCATGATGTGGGCATCGAACATGACGTAGCTGACACTGGCCATGATTTTGGACATGGTGTTGAGCACGGATGCGAGGCCGGAACCTTTTTAAGAGGCCTAAGCTTCCTGGGAATCGGAAGAGTTCCTGTCTCTATCATTGTGGTCTCTTTCTGTTTCATCTGGGGATTTAGTGGTTGGGCAAGCAATAGGATGTTAGACGAGATTCTTCCAGCCACGTTGTTTTTCTGGCCATCGTTGGTTATCGCTCTTCTAGCCTCAGTATTTGTTACTCGCATTTTGGCCACAGGCATTTCAAAAATAATGCCGGCCACCGAGACGTATGCTGTTTCCGAAGGTCAGTTAACTGGCAGGATAGCCGAAGCGGTTACCAATATTGATGACAGTTTTGGCCAAGCCCAAGTTCACGATGACTCAGGGTTCCTCCACACTATTTCCTCTCGGGTAAAACCGGGAGAGAAAAAAATTCCCCGGGGAACCCAGGTGGTACTTATGTATCACAACCAGGAAGAGCGCTTCTTTTTTGTAAACAGCGAGCTTCCGTCAACTGAAGGACTGACCGAGGAGTGAGTCAATTTACTCACCAGAAAAGAAAGGGGGAAAAATGATGGGCGCACTAATAGTAGTTGTTGCCCTGGCCTTTGTCACTCTGCCTCTGGTTTCCAGCGACTATGTCCAGGGGATCAGCCAGATACTCATTGTTGGTTTTGGAGTTCTGCTGCTGGTGCTGGTATCGGGTATTCGCATTATAACCCGTCTCTACCGAAGAACAGCCGCAGACGAAGCGTTCGTGAGAACAGGAATGGGCGGGCAAAAAGTTATTATTGATGGCGGTGCTCTTGTTGTTCCTGCTGTACACGAATTAATTCCAGTATCCCTCAGCACCATGAGGCTTGATGTTGAAAGGACAGGACCCCATGCTCTTATTACTGGAGATAAACTCCGAGCTGACATCGAGGCAGAATTCTACATCAAGGTTCAGAAAGAAAGAGATGACGTGGTCAATGCCGCAACCTCTCTTGGCGAGAGGTCGGTTACTCCAGAAAACGTCAAAGAGCTAGTTTTTGACAAGCTGGTTTCAGCACTCAGAACCGTTGCTGCTACCAAAGATCTTCATGATCTGAACGAGAAGCGGGATGAGTTTGCTCACGCGGTCCAGAACATAGTGGAAAAAGACCTCAAGCATAATGGTCTGACATTGGAGACGGTCACTGTTTCAATGTTGGATCAGACCCCGCCGGATAAGATGCGGGCGGACTCAAACGTTTTTGACGCTGAAGGCACGAGGAAGATCGCTGAGATCACCCAGAAGATGCGGGTGGAAACAAACGCCATCGCGCGTAAGGCGGACAAGGAAGTCAAACAACAGGACGTTGAGAAGGATAAGTTCGTCTACACGCAAGAACTTGGACGTGCCACTGCCGAGGCTATCCAAGACAGCGATATCCAACAAGCCCAAGCTGAAGCTGCGCAGAAAGCGGACACTTTCACTGCCGAGCAGGAAGAACAAGCCCGCGTTCGTGAGGTAGAAAGAGACCAGGCCATCCAGGTTTCGGGAGTCGAAAAGGCAAAACAAATCCAGGTGGCTAATGAGCAGCGCGAGCAGGCCCAGCAAGAAGCTGCGATTAAGAAACAAAAGGCTGTGGCCGATAGAAACAAAGAGAAAGCCGAAGCTGAAGCTGCGCAGAAAGCGGCTGAGACTGAACGCGAGAAAGAAGCTCAGAATGTACAGACCGTTGCCATCACTGAAGAGGCAAAACGGACGGCTGAAAAAGGGTACATTGCAAAAGCCCGAGAGATTGACCAAGATGCGTACGAAAAGGAGCGTCAAGCTGAAGCAGAGCGGGTAGCCGCTGCAAGAGAAGCCGAGGCTCGTAAGACAAAAGCTGTGGCTGAAAAGGAGGCTCTGACAGACGAGGCTGAAGGTAAGACTGCTAGCGAAATGGTTCCAGTCAACGTTGAAAGAAAGAAGGTTGAAGTTGAACAGTCTCGAGTCAACGATGTGACCAAACCACAGTTGGCAGCCAAAGCTGAGTTCCAGGAAATCTCCGTAAAGCTCGAGCTTGGCCTGAAGAACATCGAGGTCAATGGTGAGGTTCAAAAAGCTTTTGCCGATGCTATGGGGCTATCTCTTAGCGAGGCTGATATGAACATCTTCGGTGACCCTACCACTCTGGGTAAAATGATGACCATGTTCAGGAACGGTCAAGCTCTTTCAACCGGAATTGATGGTTTCATGAAAAGTGTTGACCCGGATGCCCTTGGTCTCATCGGGGATATTGTCTCAGGTGTCAAAGACACTCTCACTGGAATCTTCCAGGGTATCTTTGGTAAAACCCTAGAAGATAGTACTGTTCAGGCTCTGGCTGCTAAGATTACTGAACAGCCTGAGATTCTCGAGCAGATCCAGGAGAAAGTAGTTTCGGCCCTCAAATCCCCGAGGGATGAAGCTGGGCTGGCTCAATACTTGGCTGCTACCTTTGGAGATGATTTTGATCTTAAGAGTGTTTCTGCTCTAATCGAAACCATCAAGGAGAAGCCGGCGATTCTTGGTCAGCTCAATCAAGCTTTTTCTAAACTTCAAGTCGCTGGTGCGACTGAGTAAACCTAAAAACAGGGAACGCTGGGTCTTTTTAGGAGACCCTGCACTCTCCTCTTAAGGAGAAGAGCCATGGAAGCAACACCTGGAGATGATATTAAGCCAAAGGTACTGGTGATTTCCTGCTCCGATGGTAGGTTTGCTCAAGCAAAGCAGCAGTTCCTAACTGAAGATTTAGAGCTTACAGTTTTTGACGAAGTTACTGTACCGGGAGGGCCAGCCAGAGTTCTCATTTCCGGAACTAACTTCTTTGCGGTCCAGGATGATATAAAGATGCTTGCTAAGGCACACGCAACAGAAAGGGTAATTGCCATTGCACATTTCGATTGTGCCTACTACCACAACAAGCATCCAAGATTAGAAGAAGAGGCAGACCTAAGGGAAAAGCAGAAAAATGACCTTCTTGAATTTGCCGAGGAGATCAAGAATCTTGTTCCCAATGTCTTGGTGGAACTCTATCGGGAAAATGTTGAAGATGGCCAAGTAGTTTTCCGTGAGATTAAACCAACAACTTTAGGAGGTGATGAAAATGGGCTGGTTGATACATAACCCCATTGCCGATATGTATGGCCACGATTTTCTACTCTTTTACGGGGGCATCATTGTGCTGACGCTGGTAGCCTGTTGGCTGAAACTGCGTCAATCTGACCCGACGGCATCCATGCCCCTACCACCGGTCCCTTCCGAACCGAATCCCTATGAAACCGCTTACCTGCGCGGCGGGGAGAATGAAGTAACGCGAGTGGTAATCTTCGGCTTGACCCAGCGAGGATACTTACAGGTGACAGAGGAAGCGGACAAACGGATAGAACAGGCGCCGGACCATCCTGACCCTGCCCACCTGCCCCAACTGGAACGCGCCGTGTTTGAAGCGTTACAAATACCCCTGAGCGCCGAGGACATCTTTAAAAGCGTGAGCTTGTCCTCCACGGTTCGGTCATACTGCACTACTTACGAGCAGACACTTCAGAACGAGCAATTACTCACAGCCGACGAGGTGAAGACGGCCGCCAAGAGAATCGGACTTACAGGGGCTGCGGTTATCTTCGGCTTGGGAGGTTACAAGCTACTCATCGCTTTAGCGAAGGGTTACTCCAACGTGGGTTTCCTTATTGTTATGGGCATTGTTTCGCTTGTAATTCTCTTCATAATTTGCGAGTCGGACCGTCTTAGCAGCAGGGGAAAGAAGTATTTGGAGCGTCTCCAGTTAGCATTCGAGCGGCTGAAGGGGTCTGCTGCCAGTGTCCCCTCTGCGGCGGTGGACTCAACTCTATTGCTGCTCGTGGGAGTCTTCGGCGTCGAACTGCTTGCGGGAACCCCCTACGCCTACTACCAAGAAATGTTCCAGAGGTCTTCGTCAGGTGGGGGATCTTGTGGCGCTGGCTGTGGCTCAGGTGGAGGAGACGGGTGTGGCGGCGGCTGCGGCGGCTGCGGGGAATAGTGAGAACTATGGAAGGTATACTTTCACATCTGCCGGCATTGGGCGTTGGTCTAGGTTTTCGCGAGCCGTTCCGCAGTGACCTCTTTCTGCACCAAAAGAAGGTTGACTTTCTTGAGATCACGGCGGATCACTATCTCGATGCGCCGCCAGAGAAGGAGCAAGAGCTGGAATTGCTCTCAGAGCATTTCACGCTCATCCCGCATGGGATCAACCTGTCCCTGGGAAGCGCTGAGGGAGTAGATGCCGCTTACGTTCGTAAGCTGGCAGCACTCATTCGGCGGCTGAATCCACCGTGGTGGAGTGAACACATCGCCTTCACGCAAGCGGGCGGTGTGGACATCGGGCATTTGTCACCTTTGCCCTTCACGCGCGAGGCGGTGGAGGTGCTTTCCCACAACATTGAAGCCGTGCGCCGCCAAATTGACGTGCCACTGATTTTAGAGAACATCACCTACTTGGTGCCCATACCAGGTGCGGAGATGACCGAAGCTGAGTTCCTGAGGGAAGTGCTGGAGCATACCGATTGCGGGCTGTTGTTAGATGTCACTAACCTACACATTAATGCTGTCAACTACGCCTATGACGTTCAGGCGTTTTTAGAGCAATTGCCATTGGAGCGCATAGTGCAGCTTCACTTCGTTGGAGGACATTGGCATAACGGTGTGATCATTGACAGCCACTCGCAACCAACACCGCCTGAGGTGTGGACACTTATGGAAGCAGTCGTCGCTCATGCGCCGGTGAAAGGGATCATTCTGGAGCGGGATGAGAACATACCTCCGTTTGAAGAACTGCTAGGAGAGATAGAACAGGCACGCTCCATTGGAAGACAGCACGAACGATGGGATTAGCGCAGATACAGCGAGTTTTGAGCCAGCTTTACACCGATGATGTCTTGCGGGAACGTTTCTTTGCGGATCCACAAGCGGTAGGTGAAGTGTTGGGACTTAGTTCTGCTGAGACACATCAGCTTGCTCAACTATCAGCCCAGCATGTCAACTTCTTCGCCAGGTCACTGAAGCGCAAACGGCTAAACGTAGTGTGCAAACTGCTGCCGCTCACGCATCGAGTGTTGGGTAAGCGATTTTCCGGGCTTTTCCTTCAATATGCCGATACCCATGTGCCGATGGGGACGAAGAAACATCGAGAAGATGCCGGTGCTTTCTCTAAATTTGTCGAACAGGCCGCTCGTGTGGACGGCATTGAACCGCCTTGGATCATGGAGCTAGTTCGTTACGAAGCGTCGTGTCTGGAAGCAGCGGACACAACTTGCTGGTGGATAATGCGCTGGTTTCGTTACCCCCCAGTTAAGCTGGTGCGAAGTTTGATGCAGGGTGATGGAGCCCCATTGCCATTGGCGCAGCCTACTATTGCTCTCTGGTTTCGCTTCTCGCGGCGAAATCGGCTTCGGCATATCGCTCTGACGCTGCCGCGTCCATTCATAGGCAAAAGCGAGGCGTACATAGGCCAGCAACTTCGGAGGCATCCCTGGACCGTTAGGATTACTTGCCATAGAGACATGGAAATCACAGGAATGAAATAGAGTTAAGATCATCTTCTATCTTTCTCTGTGTCTTTGTGGTCAAATGGATTAACCCGACGATTAAGGGTCACTACCAAATAATCTAGCTCTTTGTTATAGGGGAAGTCCCAGTGACTTCCCTTTTTTATTACAATATCTGACCTGGGGGTAGCTAGAGGCCCAGTCATCCGACTGGGCAAGGAATTGCCCGTACAATGTGCAGCCAAAATAGGCAGAGGGCTGTGAACAGTACAATGTTTGGAAGACAGACGAGACAGAACTTACTGGAGAAGACAGATGGAAGGGCAAGAACTTAGTGTTCTGGAATAGGCTTACTTGATACTAACAGATAGCTACGCAGGTACCACGGGTACGACCACTACGAGGTCCTCTATAGTAACTTTTCAAAAAAACAAAGGGAAATGGAAATAATAAAGTTTGTGTGCGTGCCCTCGTACTGGTCGTACTTGCAAAAAAGAAGGGGCAAGATTAAAGAGGTTTTTTTGTGATTGACATCTGAAGCAAAGTTTTGTATCTTTTTCTTTGAAACTGTGATCTATGTCACAGATTCCTTCAGAGCTACTGATTAAGGTATAGCAAATGGCAAATGAAGGATAGCAAATTCATAGCCAGAGTCTTCGATGCCAATACACAGGTTATTTCCGGAAGACTTTCCTCGGACTATCGGAAGTAGGTTACTATGCTGATTGCGACTGAAACGACTCTATACTTTCAGGAAGGGGGCGGGAATCAGAATTCTCCCTCGGTACGATTAGAAAGGGAGGGCATAGAGCGTGTTGAGGAAGGAGTCCAATCTGAGGTTATAGCGCTGGCGAGCGGGGAGATCGTTCTCCTTTCCAAAGACGAATTACAGCGCATCTCCACCGGGATCGAAGATCCTATCGAATCGCTGGCGATTCTGCATGAAGGCCCCCTGGATCTGTTGATCGGCACAGAGGGACCGCATCTCTACAGGCTTTCAGGCGACGCCGGCGCAGTCCAGTGTATCCCTTCGTTTGAGGCGCTGGACTGCCGCAAGGAGTGGTACACGCCGTGGGGTGGGCCCGCATCCGTCCGAAGCCTTGCCTGTACAAAAGATGGTTGGGTCTACGCCGATATCCACGTGGGGAGCATCATGCGCTCTTCCGACCGGGGAGACTCGTGGGAGCCTGTTACGCCAGACCTGTACAAGGACGTCCACCAGGTGGCGACCTGTCCAGAGTCGGATCGCCGGATCTATGCGAACACGGCCAACGCTGTCTATCTCAGCGAAGATCGAGGGCAGTCGTGGCTGCACCGCGCAGACGGGATGAGAGAACGCTACGGTAGGGCTATCGCCGTCCATCCCACGGATCCCGACTGTCTCCTTGCGACTGCCAGCCACGGTCCCGGCGGAGACGTTCAGGGCCAGCTCTACCGGTCAGAAGATGCGGGGTTGACCTGGGCGCATGTCACGGAGGGATTCCCGACATCCACAAGGAAAAACATCGATACCTTCCACGTCGCCTTTTCGTCCGAAGGCCTTGCGTGGGCGGTTGTGGAAGCGACCCTGTTCGTGAGTCAGAACCGCGGTAGGAGTTGGGAATCTTTCTGGGAGGCCCCGGAGCAGATCATCATGATCTCTTGTCGGCGCTGACGGCAAGTAAGAACAGGAACAACATAATAAAAAGAAGCGATTGCTTCGCCCATCCACTTGGTGGTTTGCCGGCATTTCGTGCCCCCTGCAATCACCCCCCTGTATCCCCCCTTGATAAGGGAGGAATGAAAGGGGCGTGGCAGCAACGCACACAGTGCCCACGCCCCCCAACGATTCTATCGGCGGTTTATCCCGAAGCAATCTCAACCCCTACAGATTCGGCGGATATTATGTTGAACAAAGAGGAATGCCTGAGGAAAATAGCCGAATGCCGCACCCAGGAGATAGTCATAACGACTATGGGAACGGCAAGACCCTGGGCGAGTGTTTCGCATCACGATTTAGATTTCGCTTCGGTGGGTAATGCAATGGGTCACGCTGCGGATTTTGCCCTGGGGATAGCCTTGGCACGCCCCGAAAGGAGAGTTATCTGCATCAACGGAGACGGGAGCCTGCTTATGAGTCTGGGAATATTGGTGACTGTAGCCAATCTCGCCCCTAAGAACTACGTGATGGTCGTCTTTGAGAACGGGACTTACGAAGTGACGGGAAACCAGCCGATACCGGGCGCAGGAAATTCCAGCCTGGCACAGATGGCAAGAGGGGCCGGTTTAGAGCAGGTCTATGAGTTCAGCCAGATAGACGAATTTGAAGGACAGATCGCCCAGATATTAAAAGCAGAGGGTCCGGTCTTCTTGAGTCTAGAGGTAGAGCCCGGAGACGAGGATCCTCCGATGAGGAGAGCGGACCATCCAGCGTGGTATCTTACAAATACACTTAGCGAAGATGCACTTGCGTTGAAGAAGAAGTTGGAATCTTCATTCCCTACCTAGCGGGAATGAGAGGCAGCAAGACATGCGAAGTATGTCCCCTGTCATGATATACCGTGTTCTGAGCTATCACAAGCCTCCTCTCACAGCCGAGCGGACCGCCCGTGTTCGGATTTACGTCGAATCTCGGGAAATTGCTGCTTGAGACATCTACCCTTATCCTGTGACCCTTCTTGAACAGGTTGGACGTAGGATACATCACGATCTCGAATCTGTATATCTTTCCCGGTTGCATCAATTCCGCACTTTCTCTGGAGTTCCTGTAGCGGGCCCTTATTATGCTGTCGGAGATGTTCATATCGAACCCCGAAGGATAGTCCTCATTGGGAGGATATACGTCTAAAAGCTTGACCGTAAAGTCCGTATCCAGGGCAGATGAAGACGCCCAAAGCACGAATGTAAGTGGCCCCGTAACCTCAACTTCCTTTTCCAAGACATCAGTTTGGAATACCAATACATCGTTCCTTGCCGAAAGGGGCATACTATCCCTGCAACCCAAGAAATCTTCCCTTCCTCTCTGATCGAACGCCCCTGCCGGTATCACGTCATCTGCGGCTGATATATTGCCCCCGATAGTCGGCACAGGATCGCGCGGATCGAAAGTGTAGCTGCTTGGAGGATCGTCATCCGGGACATCGGTAGAGAGGCGTCCGTCCAGATGGATGTAATACTTAGTATATATAGTCCTTTCCAAAGGCCATTGGTTCTCAAACCTCCACCTGCCGCCGTGATTTAGCCCTTCGTCTATAGTCTTCCTGCCGTCACCTCCTCCCATAACGAATATTTTGACCGGTGGATCGTCCATAATCCCCGTATCCAATCCCTTGAGATTGTAGTCGAACCACCTTAACCTGAAATCGTTGTAGTCCAGAGCGGCATCTGCGCCGAACTCCACATCACCGCAGCGGGACAATTCCAAAGTCTGCGCGCCGTGCGACCAGGGACCCATAATCAGCCTTATCGGCTCCTTTTTCATAGTGGACAGGCGCACATAATTGTCCGTCGTGGCTCTCGTGTAAGAGTCGTACCATCCCCCTAAGTAGTACGCAGGCACATCGGCGTGTTCGTCATAGTATTCCTCGATGCTGTATCCCCTCTGTTTCCAATACTCATTATAGTCCCCTGTGGTCATGATGTCCAGTATCCACTGCTCATAAGTTGGGAAGAGACTCAAAGGCGAAGTCCCCTTCCCGTGCGGGTGTCTGGTCAGCCAATGTCCTACGTTCCTGTAGGCCTGCTCAGCAGCTGCCCTTTTAGCGGGGTCTTTCAAGGCCTCCTTGCTTGATAAGGCCATGCGAAAGGCATAGACGAAGAACGTGAGTTCACATGCCCCGTTGTGCCTCATAGAACAGGTGTGATAGTTAGATGCCCCCTCGCTTACGAACATGCACTTTAGATGAGGCGGATTCATAGTGGCCAGAGCGCTTTGATCGCTTCCGCTGTAGGAAAGACCCATAGTCCCCACCTGGCCATCGCACCACTTCTGTTGCGCTATCCACTCGACTGCGTCGTACCCATCTGGCGCCTCATTTGCAAAGGCATACCATACGCCTTCAGAATCGAATCTGCCTCTGACATCCTGGATGGCGACCACATAACCCCTTCGGGCGAAGTAGTTGCCGCTTTTGACCATATCCAGCCTTATCTGTTTGCCGTACGGACTCCGCTCCAAAATGGCCGGGAATCTCCCCTTCGCAGGACTACCCTCCAGCGCGGGAAAATAGATGTCCGTCGCCAATTTCACACCGTCCCGCATTGACACAATCACGTTCCTCTCTACGACCACTTCATACTGCTGATGCGAGCCCTGTCTGCCAGAATCTGACATGCGTCTGTTCCTATATTAGTAATCGAAGCAAAATATCCCGCACAGTGACGGCTCCTCCCTTCTGCACCATCTACAGAACCAAGCAACGTCATTGCTACGCCCCCCGATTGAATCTATCGGGGGTTAACTCGGGGATAGCTAAGTAATCTCACTTATACTACTTACCCTGAGTTTGGTACTGCTTCCCAACTCCTGACAGCGTCGGATCTGGTACCTTTTCCCCAGAGCTTTTTCGATACCTCCAATTGCAATGGCTGAAAGCCGAATGAATACGGAAAGACTTTACACTTTCAGCGTTGCCCTTGGAACTAACACATATATCTCCCACCGTTCACGTCAATAGTGGCGCCCGTTATGTAGCTCGAATCGTCAGAAGCTAAAAAGACAACTGCCGGAGCTAATTCCTCCGGCTCGCCGAACTTCCTCAGTGGGACAGACTTTAAAAACTCCTTCTTAAATTCCTCATCCCTGCTGTTCCAAAGGTCCCTTACCCTCTGAGTGCTCATGAAGAGTCCCGGAGCTACAGCGTTGACGGTTACCCCGAAAGGCCCGAATTCGTACGCCAGTTGCCGTGTCAACCCCCCTAATCCCGCCTTTGCGCTTGAGTAGTGCACTCCCGAGAGTTGCGCGCCGTGCATTCTCCCCGATAGGGAGGAGACATTCACAATCTTTCCGTACCTCATCTCCTTCATATACTTCCAGACCTCCCGACAGCACAGGAAAACAGCCCTCAGATTAGTGTCCACAACCTTATCCCAGTCCTCCTCCGTCAGTTCCTCGAAGAATACAGGAGTGAAGAGCGCTCCCCCGGCGTTGTTCACTAAAATGTCCACCTTTCCGAACTCTGAGATGGCCTTCTGGACCATCTCTCTGATCTGATCTATCTTTCGTATATCTCCCTTTGCTATGATCGCCCTCCGTCCCAGCGCTTCTATCTCTGCGCCAGTCTCCTCCATAGCCTCCACGTCCCTGCCATTTACCACTATATCCGCGCCCTCTTTAGCCATCGCTATGGCCATTGCTCTTCCCAAGCCCTTCGACGATCCTGTGATAATAGCAGACCTACCCTCCAGTCTCATTTCTACCTCCCATATTGAGAAATCAACCATCTGCAAGCGTCTTTTTTGAAATCCTCCCCAGCAAGAAAGATAAAGAAAGAATCACAACCAAGTCAACACAAAACTCTCCCCATAATTGAGATTGCTTCGCCACCCCTGAATTAAACCCCGATAGATTCAATCGGGGGGGGGGATCGCAATGACGTTGCGAATCTCAACGGAGGAGATGCGCTGCAGCCGTCTTGGGAAAATTCGGTTGACTTTTCAGCTTCAGAACATATATTTACACAACGTGTATTCTATTGCAGGCAGACAGAAAGGGCCGTAAAGGTAAGTGAATGACAACCTTCCAAAGTAAAGATACAAAAGTAGACAGCAAACATGAAGAAAAGATGCCCGCCATACTGTCGAATTACAACTGTCTACTCATATTATCCCTCCTCCTGGTGTTCGTGGTAGCCACCTTTCTCTATCTGAACACGCTCGGCAACAGCTTTGTGTGGGACGATGTGTTCATAGTAGAGTATAATCCCCGGATTAAGGACTGGGACCAATTGGGAAAGATCTTCACGGGAGATTTTTTTCCCCAGAAGGAAGAAAGGTCGGGCTTCTACAGACCTGTCACCACACTGTCGTTCGTCGCAGATCACAGCATCTGGGGCCTGAACGCCGCCGGATATCATCTGTCCAATGTGCTGATGCATTCTGTGGCCTCCGCGCTGGTCTTCTTTCTGGGATATGCCATTCTGGAGAGCATGCTCGGGGCGGTTTTCGTATCCCTCCTTTTTGCCCTGCACCCCGTTCATACCGAATCCGTCGCATGGATATCGGGCAGGACGGATATACTCGCCGCAATATTCTTCCTCTCAGCCCTTTTGGCCTTCATCCGCTCTCAGAAAGTGGTGCAACCACTTCGTCGTGAATATAGAGGGCCTCTTTTCTACTCCCTATGCGTAGTCCTCTTTGCCCTTGCGCTCCTGTCCAAAGAGGTGGCCATAACCTTCCCTCTAATCGCAGCACTGTACGATTGGTATTACATATCTGAGGGAGATTTTAGGCTTTTCAAAAGGAACTTTATACGAAGATACACCCCCCTTGTCACAACAGCCGCGGCTTACGTCTTCCTACACCTTTCCCTAATCGGAGACAGGGCGATGGAAAGAGGGTACGACTACCCTGAGAACCCTATCTTAGCCTTTATCGAAACCCTTCAGATATTTGCGCATTACGTTAAAATCCTGATCTTGCCTCTATGGTTGGACGCTGAAGTTCACATCTTTCCGCCCGAATCTCTGCTCCAGATTACGAATCTTGTATCCATAGCAGTCACAGCAGCGGTAATATATGCGGGCATCATGACGCTACGGAGTGGTCGCACCACCAAAAGGGCCAGGAAGTCTCATTTGGCATATTCTGGTTTCTATGTCTCTTTCCGTTCATATCGGGCATAATCCCCAGTTGGGAGCTGATAGCCGAAAGATTCTTATACATCCCCTCCCTCGGCTTCTGCATAGCGCTGGGAGCGATTCTGGAAAGTGCCATTTCGGGAAGGTCTGTGGAACGTCCACTTCAGGCAGAGCATCCACGGCAAATCCTCTCTTTCAATATCGCAAAATCCATCGCTTCCATAGCCTTCCTGTGCCTCATATGCTCCTACTCCGTTATTGTAATCAGGCGCAATAAAGACTGGGAAAATGACTACACCATATTTTCCAAATCGCTGGAGAACCCGAAAAATGCGGATAACTCAAGACTGCACTATAATATGGCTTCCGCCTATATCAATATAAAAGGGTCTCTAACAGATGCCATACTGGAGCTTGAGAAGGCCGTGAGCCTGGATTTTCCCGAAAAAAAGGCCTTCAGGGCCTTAGGCAAAGCATATCTTATAAAAGGCAGGACACACGATGCGATAGGAGTCCTGAGAAAGGCTTTAGATGTTGACCCTCATAAGCACGACATCTACAACGGCCTGGGGGGAGCTTACTTCGTAAACGGAATGATCGAAGAGGCCATAAGTAACTATAAAGAGGGAGTGAGAGAAAACCCAGATTACGATGAACTGCAGTACAACCTTGCCAATGTCTACGTCTATGTAGATTCCCTCGATAAAGCTGTATTTCACTACACAGAGGCATTAAGGATCAATAGCGATTACGCCAACGCCCACAATAATCTGGGAAACGTCTACTTAATAAAGGGGAAAATAGAGCGGGCCATATTCCATTTTAAAGAGGCGTTGAGAATATATCCCGATCACGAGATGGCGCATTACAATTTGGGAGACGCCTATATGGAAAGCGACTCCACAGAGCAGGCGATAAGGCACTATATGAGGGCGATAAGTCTGGATTCGACGTACACAAGCGCGCACAACGCCTTGGGCAAAGCATACGTCTTTAGGGGTATGCCCCAGGACGGAATCGAACACTACAAGGAGGCGATAAGGATAGACTCCAACTTCGCAGATGCCCACTATAATTTAGGATTCAGCTATCACGATCTTGGGAGAGATTACGACAGAGCAATTTTCCATATGAAAGAAGGATTGAGGCTGCATCCCGATCACGTGCTCTCGGACCGAGCCAAGGAGATAGTTGAGAACCATAAGGAGCACATCCATGCGCCAAAACAATAGATCTATCAGAGCGTCAGAAGAAAGGAAAAACCTATGAAACTTGAGAACAAAAGAGCCATCGTCACAGGCGGGGGGGGCGGCATAGGGCGAGGAATAGTCCTGTGCCTTGCAGGTGAGGGGGCGGACATAGCAATAGCCGACCTGGACACGGAGAGCGCCCAAAATACAGCCGATGAGGTGAAGGCCCTGAAACGCCGAGTCATGGTAATCAAGACAGATGTCACAAAAAGAGAAGACGTGGAAAACATGGTGTCCGGGGTCGTAAAGGAGTTCGGAGGTGTAGACATACTCGTAAACAACGCCGGGGCTTGGGGGCACAACCTCGGAATGCCATTCACCGAAGACGATGAGGACAACTGGGATTTCAACTACTCCATAAACATGAAAGCCCCTTTTATCGTCACAAGAGCCGTCGCTCCTCACATGATAGAACAGAAAAGCGGCAAGATAGTCAACATAAGCTCCATCGCTTCCAAGAGAAATCCCCCTATGTTGGCACCCTACTGCGCAACCAAGGCCGCGCTTCTTAGCTTTACCAAAGTTGTGGCCAAAGGCCTTGCACCTCATAATATCAACGTCAACGTCATTTGTCCGGGGATAATATGGACACCCTTCTGGGAGAGACTCGCTCCTCTTATGGCAGAGACCTATCCTGAACTTCAAGGACTCAGCGCAAGAGAGGCGTTCGACAAATGGGTCACCAACGCCGTCCCGCTAAATAGAGAGCAGACCCCGGAAGACATTGGGAAAGGCGTAGTCTTTTTCAGCTCTGAAGACTCCAAGAACATAACCGGACAGACCATGCACATAGACGGCGGCGTGATTATGGAGTTGTAATCCCCAATAACACTACGGACTCAAATTAACCTGTCAGTTTATGAACAAGGAGTTCTGAAGATGAAGCGGAAGATTTGGTCTATTACCGTAGTGGTGACGGCAGTACTTCTAGCCTGTTGCATCGCCTCGGCGAAAGCCCAAAGTCTCTTTAAAGACCCCGAGCTTGTTTTCTCCGCTCCAGAAGGGGCCAATCCAGGAGAGTTTGGACGGCTTGATCCAAAACCAGAAGGTGAGCCGCGGTACCCATCTGATTTCACGATTGACTCCAAAGGTAACTTCTGCATTCAAGACGATGTGAATCGTCGGATACAGAAATTTAACAGGGATGGCAGTTTCATACTTTCCTGGAGGCCCCCTCGTGAAGGCGGATGGATACAAGTAGGCGCAAGTTTAGAGGTAGATAGTCAGGATAATATTTATGTATTGACAGACCACGATGAGGGTTTGAGAGGCTGGAAATTAGACAATCAAGCCAAGTTTGTGAGCCACTTTGAGGTTGAGTTTGGAAGTGGCATTGAACTTTGGCTACGCGTCAATTCGAAAGGGAATATTTTCATATCGAGCGGTAGACGTTCGTTATTTCTCAACAAGGCTGGAAAGACTGTGCTACGGAGAGGAGGTGTTCGGAGAATATATACCTCAGGCTTTTCAGATTACATCTTCTTAGAAAATTTTGGAGTACAAGGAAAGCGTTGGCCCTCGTTTGAACGACATGCCCAAATACCTGAAAAAGGTATCTCTGGATTGTCTACATCCATAAACAAGCAAGGATCGAGCTATGGCGTAATGTCCGCGATTAATGGACAAGGGAACTTATTTATTCTTAAAGTGGAAGGTCGAAGTAGAATTATGGGGTTTTATGGTAGGGGTGGAGAATACCTTGGGAAAGTTCCTGATTGTCCTAAGGAAACCCAACCCAGACCAAATGGTGGAGATGATTTTGTCACAGATGCAGATGGGAATCTCTACCAGTTACAGCTATTTCATACCCAAATAGGGCGGAAAACAGCTGAAGGGTGGGTCAAGATCTGGAAGTGGGATAGGATAAAGTGATGATACTTGGACAGGATATTCCCCAGAGGCAAAAATTCCATTATGAACTCATATTAACCTCTCATTTTATCAACAAAGAGTTCTGACGATGAAGCGAAAGATATGCTCGATTTCCATAGTGGTGACAGCAGTACTTCTGAGCAGTTACATCGCCTCGGCGAAAGCCCAAAGTCTCTTTAAAGACCCCGAGCTTGTTCTCTCCGCTCCCGAGGGAACTGAGCAAGGAGCATTTGGAATGCATCTTGCAGTATCCAGAAGGTTAGTCTCTATATCCATATGATTTTACTATTGACTCGAAAGGTAACTTCTGGATTCAAGACGATGTGAATGGTAGAATACAGAAGTTTAACAGGGATCGAGAGTTCATCCTTGCCTGGAGTCCGCCTGATGAAGGATGGGAGATACGCGTAGGGGCAAGTCTAGAGGTGGATGGGCAAGATAACATTTATGAAGTGGAAGAACATAATACTGAAGAGGGCGCGAGAGGCACGAAGTTAAATAGTCAAGCTAAGTTTGTGAGCCACTTTCAGGTTGATTTTGAGAGTGGAGTTGAATTCTCCTTACGTGTTAACTCTAAAGGGGATATATCAATATTCAGTGGGTCACGTGCTTTATTTCTTAACAAGGAAGGCAAGACGTTGCTATCACGGGGTAGGGTTTACCGAATAATTACCTCAGCCTTTTCCGATAACATTTTGTTAGAAACTTTTCCAGAAGGTAGAGACGAATGGGCGGCGTTTGAGAGGTATTCACAAAACCCTGGAAAAGGCAACTCAGGACTGCAAGTAACATTAAACAAGCAGGGATCGGGACATGGAACAGTATCCGCAATTGATGTACAAGGAAATTCATTTGTTGTTGCACTTGATGATCGAGAGAGAAGTATGGAATTTTATAGTAGTGGTGGAGAGTACCTTGGGAAAGTTCCCCATTGTCCTAAGAAATCCTTACCTAGAGCAGGTGGTGGAGATGATTTTGTCACGGATGGGGATGGTACCCTATACCGATTAGAGCTATTTCCTCCTTGGTGGGGGCGGAAAACAGCTGAAGGCTGGATCAAGATATGGAAGTGGGAGAGGATAAAGTGATGATACTTGGACAGGATATTCCCCAGAGGCAAAAATTCCATTTTGAACTCATATTAACCTCTCAATTGATCAGCCGATGGTTCTGAAGATGAAGCGAAAGATTTGGTCTATTCCCATAGCAGCCACAGCAGTACTTCTGGCCTGTTGCATTGTCTCAGCGAAAGCCCAGAGTCTGTTTAAAAAACCCGAGCTTGTACTCTCAGCAGCAGAGGGGACTAATCCAGGAGAGTTAGGACTGCGTGTTCCCCAGCCAGAAGGTGAGATCTCATTTCCATCAGATTTTGCTGTCGATGCTAAAGGTAACTTCTGGATCCTAGATGATGTGAATCGTCGGATTCAGAAGTTTAACACCAATGGCGACTTCGTCCTTGCGTGGGATGGTGATGGAAGGAGCATACTCTCAGGGGCAATTTTGGAGGCAGATAACGAGGGTAACATTTATGTAATGGTGAGTGATACAGAGAGACATTGGTGGATAGCGAAATTGAATACAGAAGCCCAGATCGTGAGACACTTTCTCGTTAGTGATCCACCTATTAGTGATTTTTACCTTCGTGTTAATTCTAAAGGCGCAATGTGCATCAACAGCGGTTTTCGTGCTCGATTTCTTGACAAGGAAGGCAACACTGTGCTATCAAGAGGAAGTGTTTACCGCATATTTACCTCAGCCTTTTCAGAAAAAATTTCGTTAAGAACTCTCTCAGAGGGTGGAGACATTTTGACTTTAGAGCGATATGTGCAAATCCCTGAAAAAGGCATCCCTGGATTGTCTGTATCATTAAAAGCCTTGTGAAATAGTTATGTCCCAGGCAGCGTCTGAAGCGCCGATTATGGGTCAAAGAGTAGCATATCGTATCGTTTTGCTGTGGAATAAGCAAAATAGTCTTATCAGAGTTCTGGTCAGCAAGGAACAGGAGCTGTTTGAAGAACAGGATGCACTGTCTTTGACAGACAGGGCACACATAGACGCTTTCCCCCTTCTTATGAAAGATACAAGCCTCTTGAGATTCTGTACTGTTGCAACAAGATTCAACTGTTCATTCAGTGAGGCTGGTCCTCTATAACGGGCTCGTCCCATACCGTGTTGTTGCCTGGCTTCAGCAAAGATATGTTCACTGCGTTTACGGAGTCTCCGGGAGAGTTTGTAGTCAGCTGTTAATGAGATAGACCGTGCATGATTTCTGGCTTTCGCCTCTCGCACTTTTCTATCCCGTTCGGCCTGAATATGTGCTGGATTTGTCTTGTTTTTCCATGTAGGAATCGGTTCAATCTTCTCATCGGCTCGCAGAGGAATATGGGGTATGATTCCCCGGTCAAGTACATCAGCGATAAAATTACCAGAACCGTAACCGGTATCGGCACTAAGTGTCTGAATGTCTTTGGGCATGGTGTATGTTTCAAGGTCATCTACCATCTTAAGGGCACTTTCGGGCTCTGCTGTCCCTGTCGCCTGCGTGCCCTGAGTCTCAAGGATTACTCTGCTTTTTGTGTCGATCAGATCATGGCCCATAAACGAGAGAAAAGCCCCTTTGCCCTTCGATTTGCTGTATAAGCGCGCGTCGGGGTCTGTAGTCGAACGGTGTGTTTGGTTCGTCCACTTTTCACCATGAAAGTCTTTATCCTGAGGATGCCCGGACCTACCCTTTGTCTTATCACCTTCAAAACCGATTCCCTTGAGATAATCATCAAGAGAAACAGGGGGTTCTATCGGCTCAATACTTTTCACTGAAGCATCAGCTTGTATCTGAGTGCCGTCGACACTAAGGTGTTTACCGCTCACAAGACCGACATCTATGCAACACTGGACTACCTGACGCATTATCCGTTCAAACAACCCACTGGATGCCCACTTGTGATTGCGAAGCTTGTTGATCGTGCTCCTATCCGGAACCGCATCATCAAATGTCTGATGACAAAACAACCGATATGCCGCATGCATCCCCACTTCCTGACAGAGCCGATTCTCACTCAAATTATACAGATAGCCAATAAGGATCATTCGAACAACTAATTCAGGATCAATACCGGGTCTGCCATTGTCAGGGCAATAACAATCTGATACAACGTCTCGTACAAATGAAAAATCAACTGCCTCATCAATCTGACGAAGGATATGATCCTCGGGAACTAAATCCTCCATCTGAAAATAGTGAAACATCGGATTTGTCTGTTCCTGCTTTTGTGGGGTCATTGTTTCCTTCATGTATAATATTATCAATAACATAATATAATACATCGGAGCTGCTTTATCAATGCTTGTTCTATACTACTTTCTGAATCTAAGGGTTTTTCACAAGGCTTTTAAACAAGCAGGGATCTAGTGCAAGAGCAATAGAAGCAATTGATGGGCAAGGGAATTCATTTGTTACTGCATTTAAGGATCGCAAGAGAATTATGGAATTCTATGGTAGTGGAGGGGAATACCTTGGTCTAGTTCCTGATTGTCCGAAGAGAACGTTAGGCAACCCAGGTAGCGGAGATGATTTCGTTACAGATGGAAATGGGAATCTATACCAGATACAGCTAACTCCTTCCTGGTGGGAGCGCGAATCAGCTAAGGGGTCGGTCAAGATATGGAAGTGGGAGAGGATAAAGTGATGATACTTGGACAGGATATTCCACTTCAAACCAGACCACAATATTAAGGAGGAAACTTAAAAAAACATGGCCTTCTACACTGAGAAAGAGATCAGGAATCGCCTGGCGGTGTCGACATTTATTTTTCGCCGCAAAAGGCCTTTGGATCGAGAGACGTTGGGCGAGATCAAAAAGAACGACATCGGGACTATTGAGATCGGCTTCCCCGAGGATCCCGATCACTTTGCATTGGACGATCCCAAGTCAATGAAGATAATCAAGGATATATGTAATGATCTTGGACTCGCCGTCGGGACGTATCATTCCGGCAAAACCAACTTTGAGGTGGACAGCGAAGCCGAAAGGCGCAAAAGGGTGGATAATTGCAAAAGGCAGATTGGCACACTGCTGTGGATGGGCGGAAATATCTGGGGATGCCACGGGCGCGTCAAGACACCTGCCACCTGGAAGAGCTTTGAAGAACTCCTCCGACACTTTGAAGGAGAGGACGTGCACCTGCTGGTCGAGAACTTCGGGCCGGGACAGACCATTGAGGACAACATAGAGTTTATCGACTCCATCGGTCATCCTCAGCTTGGGATGATCATCGACATCGGGCACGTGCGCAATTCAGAAGGTCAAAACCCTATGACACTTTCTGGAGTCCCAACCGAAAAGTTCCATAAGGTCGGTTCCAGGCTGCGCCATGTCCACCTTCACGACTTCTACGATGGGATAGATCACCGCGCCCCGTTCGACGGTAATATGCCGTGGCTGGAGATCTTCCAGGCGCTTTACGACATCGACTATAAGGGATTCATCCACTTTGAAGTGGCTCCCCCGCCGCGCTCTGTGGATGCCCTCCCCAAGATCAAAGAGGTGCCCAAAAAGATTATGGAACTACACGCGCAACAGGATGGATAATTGCTCCACTTCAAACCGGACCATAATATTAACGAGGAAGCTTAAGAAAACATGGGCTTCAATACTGAGGAAGAAATTACTAATCCCTTGTCAGTGTACACATTCATTTTCCGGGGCATAAGGCCTCTTCCGGGGCATAAGGCCTCTGGATCGGGAGACGTTCAAAGTCGTTAATCTAAATTATATTTTGCTACTTTACACCTGACTGGAAAGGAGATTAAAATGCCTTACGTAACTGTCAAGATGTTAGGAGGACGCACGGATGAACAGAAGAAAAGGCTTGTGGAGGCTATAACAAACGATATGGTGGAAATATGCAACGCCAAGGCTGAGGCCGTGGTCATCACTATCGAGGAGCTCCCCAAGGAACATTGGGCAGTCGGAGGAGTGCGCCTTTCCGACATGGAGTGAAGCCTAATCTATGAGGAGGCGTTGCGGATCGGATTTTTGCGGATCGGGAAGGAAGCTCTACAGCTAAATCCAGATGACAGCTTGTCGCTATCTATCGGTTGCTTATCCAAAGAAAGAGCCGTAATGTGGATAGTTTGTAAGGAAAGATCTCAAGAGTTCGTTACTAATTTTTAGGTTGACAACCTTGGTCTTATATGTTATATTCTCATCGTGCGGGGTAGTAGCTCAGTTTGGTTAGAGTGACGGCCTGTCACGCCGTAGGTCGCGGGTTCGAGTCCCGTCTACCCCGCCACTTTTCTCTACGGCTTTCTTATTCCTCCTGTGGAAGTTCGACTGTCTTAAACATCTTTCTTCCATCTCTTAAGATTCGGAACACTATCACTTCATCGTCATTACGTTTTTCCAAAGCCTTCTCAAAATCGCTCACCGACTTTATCTTGTCCTTGTTCTTTCCGACACCTATCTCCAGGATAATGTCCCCTCTGCTTATTTCCCCTTCATAGGCAGGACTGTACCTTGCTACGTCATTTACGATCACGCCCTCCTCTCCTTCGTATCTGTATCGTTGGGCGTCCTCTCTTGTGAGATCTCGGACAGAAAGCCCTAAATCCTTTATCTGTGCTCCTTCTTTGGATGCAAGCACATCCGCAAAGTCCTCCTTTTCCCCCAGGACGACCTCTACCGTCTTTTCGTCCGCATCCCTGATAATCTTAATCTTGATCCTGTCGCCCGGTCTTTTCCTTGCAACTTTATCCTGAATCTGGTTGATACGATCTACCCTTTGACCGTCTATTTCAACTATAACATCCTCCACTTTCAATCCGGCTTTATCAGCGGGGGTGTTGGGGAAGACATCGTCTATTAAGACCCCTATAGGCCTCTCCAGGCCGAATCCCTTCGCTGTCGCCTCATCTATCGGTAACATTGCAATCCCCAAAAATCCCCTGACGACCCTTCCGTGGGTTATGAGGTCCTCCATGACTTTCTTGGCCAGATTAATAGGGATAGCAAAACCGTAGCCTATGTAAGTGCGAAGAGATCGTTCCGTTTGGATAGCGGTATTAATGCCTATGACCTCGCCGCTCAGATTCACCAACGGTCCGCCGGAGTTCCCAGGATTTATAACAGCGTCGGTCTGTATAAAATTCTCGATGCTGTAGGGTTGCTCAATGAGCTCTACATCCCTTCCCAGGGCACTTATGACTCCTCCTGTGACTGTAGAAGTCAGCGCCATTGGGTTCCCGATGGCCAGAACCCATTCGCCGATCTGGATCTTCTCCGAATCCCCCAGACTTGCCACCGGAAGATCGTCCGGCTCTATCTTGACCACCGCTACCTCGGTCAGTTCGTCGCGGCCGATGACCTTTGCCTTGAACTCCCTCTTATCTATAAGGGTCACCAGGATCTTATCCGCGTCTTTGACCACATGATTATTGGTCAGGATATATCCCTCTTTGCTGACTATGATGCCCGACCCGAGACCCCTTCTCTTATACTCCTCAGGCGGCTCACGGAAGAAGGGTAAGAACTCGTGGAAAGGGCTTCGAGGCGCTGAACTTCTCCTGCGCCTTATCGTCTCAGTAGTCGCTATGCTCACAACTGCGGGTCTCACCTCCTTTGAGATAGCTATGGACGCTTCGCTAATATTCTTGGCGTTTAATATGTCTTCAGGTATTTCTTCATTGGATCCTAACTCTACCTTATCCGGTATATCTAAGGCCGTGCCCTTTTGGGTTATCCCGAAATTTGCAGATAGGAGAATGCCGATTAATACGCCGATGACGACAAATGCCGAAGCCATAAAAAGTGGTCTTTTCAAGTCGTGCATCTTAAGATTACTCCTCCTTACAATAAAATATGGTTTAGAATCTCTTACACTTATTCAACGCCATCTCTGCCCAGATTCCGCGGTTTGGAACCTCCTCTGGCAGCTTATCGATCAGCCACACAGTTCACCTTTTGAGAATGACTCCCGTAGCTGCGTTTAAGTTCCACTTTCTATCTTGCTTATCATCTTTACGATCTCCCTTATAGTCGTCCTTTCCACCCATCTTTGGGGTAGATAATCTACCGAACCGTCCGTTCCGACGGCTCTGTAGAGGATGTCATTTTGTTCTAATTTAGATAGAACCTTTCCCACTCTATCTTTATCCTCTCCTATTTTTTCTGAAAGCTCACCTACGCATAAAGTTCCTTTACCGTCAAGGAAGCTTTCTCCTATAGCCATCACCAGTCTGACAGCAAGGCAGACTTCATCTGAAAAGGATTCATCGCGGCGGCTCCTGATCGCCTCTAAAGGATCGGGGTTCTGAATCACATAGCAGGTCTCTACTCCCCACAGGATAACGACCCACGTAAAATATATCCATGCCAAAAATGCCGGCATGATGCTCAAGGAGCCGTACACCTTGTGCACCTCGACCATAGTCGATACATACCAGTCGAACCCTAACTTGCCAAACTCCCACATAGTTCCGGCGACGATACCTCCAATAAGAGCGGTCTTCATCTTGACCTGAGTGTTCGGAAGCAATATATATCCCAATATTAAAGCCGTCCACGTAAATAGGGATGGGATCAGGTAGAAGATTATTCCGCTTACCACCGATATGTTCATCAAGCCGCCAATGATGGGCATATCCTTCAAATTTGTAGAAAGATAAATAGATGTCCCTAAAAGTATAGGGCCCAGAGTTATGAGGCTCCAGAAGGATATAAACCTTGCCACCAACGGCCTTCTATTCTTGACCCTCCATATTTGATTAAACGAGCTTTCTATGGTGTTGAACACAAAAAGGGAGGCCAATATCAATATGACCGATCCCACAAAGCCGATGGTCCCCGCCTTTTCAGCAAATCCAGTTATATGAACTATCACTATTTCGCTGGAGGAGGGAAGCAGGTGTCCGGAGAGGAATTTCCTGATCGTAGCTCCTATCCCGGCCGCTCCTTCCTTTCCTGAGAAAGTAGCTAAAATGGAAAGACTTATAGCAGTCACAGGCACCAACGCCAAAACAGTAGTGAAAGAAAGAGCGGCTGCCTCCATAAAGCCGTCGTCCTCATAGAACTCCTCCCAGATGTGACGCACTTGCTTAGCTCTATCGTGCCACTTTCCGTCAAACAGTTCTTTCGCCTTATCTTTACAGTTCTTCCACATAGCCTGGATACCCAGGAGAAGATACAAGTAGCGAAGTACTTTAGATTGCTTGCTTTTGCCTGCAGTCAAGCCAGGGGTAGATCCCCGAAGCACTCTCAATTGTGTCGTCGAAACTATTTTCGATACACGAACAGGTCGCCTTGAAAGTCTTTGAGCTGGAACTTCCGATATGCAAATATAAAGAATCAGGCTCGTAAATACAACCGATTTTGCCTGTAAACCTGCTCCGTTCTCCTGCAGGTTATCTATTTACATATTCTCGACTATCGCCTGCCCGAACTCGGAGCATTTGACCTCTTTGGCTCCCTGTGTCAATCGGGCAAAGTCGTAGGTCACAATCTTCTGAGATATAGTCCTTTCCAATCCACCGATTATAAGATCCGCCGCTTCGGGCCATCCGATGTGTCTGAGCATGAGGACTCCTGACAGAATGACAGATCCGGGGTTTACCTTATCCTGATTCGCGTATTTAGGAGCCGTGCCGTGCGTGGCTTCAAAGATGGCTTGTCCCGTGTCGTAATTGATGTTCCCTCCCGGAGCGATGCCTATCCCACCTACCTGAGCGGCTAAGGCGTCGGAGATATAATCGCCGTTCAAGTTCATCGTTGCGATTACGTCGAACTCGTCGGGTCTTGTGAGTATCTGCTGTAAGGATATGTCGGCTATGGCGTCTTTTATCAGTATCTTCCCATCTGGCACATCGCCTTTGCACTCATCCCAACTTACGACAGAATCCTTGAACTCTTCGGCAGCAAGTTGGTAGCCCCACGCCCTGAAAGCCCCCTCGGTGAACTTTTGAATGTTGCCCTTATGCACCAAGGTAACGCTCTTTCTGTTGTTCTCTATGCCGTACTTGATCGCAGCCCTGATAAGCCGTTTACTCCCGAACTCAGATATAGGTTTTATGCCGACTCCTGAATCGGGCCTTATCTTCCAGCCGAACTCCTTTTCAAGATATGATATAAGCTTCTTTACCTCTGCTGTCCCTTCTTTAAGTTCCAATCCTGCGTAGACATCCTCTGTGTTCTCTCTGAAGACTACCATATCCACCTTCTCAGGGTGCCGCACAGGGCTTGGGACTCCTTTAAACCACTTTACAGGGCGGAGACAGACGTAAAGATCCAGGGTCTGTCTCAGCGCCACGTTCAGGCTCCTTATGCCTCCGCCCACCGGTGTCGTAAGTGGTCCTTTGATCCCGACTATATAGTCCTTGAACGCATTCACAGTCTCCTCGGGCAGCCACTCTTCTGTCAGCGTGTAAGACCTCTCTCCTGCGTAAACCTCCATCCAGTGGATCCTTCTCTTCCCCGAGTATGCCTTCTCCACAGCGCTGTCGAAGACCCCCACGGACGCTTTCCATATATCGGGGCCTGTTCCGTCACCCTCAATGAACGGTATAATAGGATTGGAAGGCACGTTCAACTTCCCGTTCTCGACCTGTATCTTCTCTCCGTCTTTAGGCACTACGATACTTGACATCACAATCCTCCGTTTTTCTCCAAGAAGTTCTTAGATACCCCTCTCAAAGGGCCAAGACATCACCCCTGGTTGCTTCTTCTACCTCTCATCTAAAATTAACATCAAAAATTCTGTGGCGTCAAGGACTATCTAAAAGCCTTGTGAAATAGTTATGTCCCAGGCAGCGTCTGAAGCGCCGATTATGGGTCAAAGAGTAGCATATCGTATCGTTTTGCTGTGGAATAAGCAAAATAGTCTTATCAGAGTTCTGGTCAGCAAGGAACAGGAGCTGTTTGAAGAACAGGATGCACTGTCTTTGACAGACAGGGCACACATAGACGCTTTCCCCCTTCTTATGAAAGATACAAGCCTCTTGAGATTCTGTACTGTTGCAACAAGATTCAACTGTTCATTCAGTGAGGCTGGTCCTCTGTAACGGGCTCGTCCCATACCGTGTTGTTGCCTGGCTTCAGCAAAGATATGTTCACTGCGTTTACGGAGTCTCCGGGAGAGTTTGTAGTCAGCTGTTAATGAGATAGACCGTGCATGATTTCTGGCTTTCGCCTCTCGCACTTTTCTATCCCGTTCGGCCTGAATATGTGCTGAATTTGTCTTGTTTTTCCATGTAGGAATCGGTTCAATCTTCTCATCGGCTCGCAGAGGAATATGGGGTATGATTCCCCGGTCAAGTACATCAGCGATAAAATTACCAGAACCGTAACCGGTATCGGCACTAAGTGTCTGAATGTCTTTGGGCATGGTGTATGTTTCAAGGTCATCTACCATCTTAAGGGCACTTTCGGGCTCTGCTGTCCCTGTCGCCTGCGTGCCCTGAGTCTCAAGGATTACTCTGCTTTTTGTGTCGATCAGATCATGGCCCATAAACGAGAGAAAAGCCCCTTTGCCCTTCGATTTGCTGTATAAGCGCGCGTCGGGGTCTGTAGTCGAACGGTGTGTTTGGTTCGTCCACTTTTCACCATGAAAGTCTTTATCCTGAGGATGCCCGGACCTACCCTTTGTCTTATCACCTTCAAAACCGATTCCCTTGAGATAATCATCAAGAGAAACAGGGGGTTCTATCGGCTCAATACTTTTCACTGAAGCATCAGCTTGTATCTGAGTGCCGTCGACACTAAGGTGTTTACCGCTCACAAGACCGACATCTATGCAACACTGGACTACCTGACGCATTATCCGTTCAAACAACCCACTGGATGCCCACTTGTGATTGCGAAGCTTGTTGATCGTGCTCCTATCCGGAACCGCATCATCAAATGTCTGATGACAAAACAACCGATATGCCGCATGCATCCCCACTTCCTGACAGAGCCGATTCTCACTCAAATTATACAGATAGCCAATAAGGATCATTCGAACAACTAATTCAGGATCAATACCGGGTCTGCCATTGTCAGGGCAATAACAATCTGATACAACGTCTCGTACAAATGAAAAATCAACTGCCTCATCAATCTGACGAAGGATATGATCCTCGGGAACTAAATCCTCCATCTGAAAATAGTGAAACATCGGATTTGTCTGTTCCTGCTTTTGTGGGGTCATTGTTTCCTCCATGTATAATATTATCAATAACATAATATAATACATCGGAGCTGCTTTATCAATGCTTGTTTTATACTACTTTCTGAATCTAAGGGTTTTTCACAAGGCTTCTAAACTGGAAGGCAAATAAGAAATAATGTAGGGCTTGGGTAACCCAGCCCCTGGGGCGAGGGAACCTCGCCCCTACACGGATCAATCAGACGAACACAGAATCGGCGCAAAAGCCACTTGCTTTTTTCCAAAGATTTACTTACTTTGAAAGTCCCAGGGCGGCGCGGCCGATTTTCTGGAGGAGAGGCAGCGAACCGTAAAGTGGTGGGGTAAAGACCTCGTAATTTGACTATGAACGCGCTTTCAACCGGACAAAACACAACTGACGAATGAGCGTCGGAGGCGCAACACAAATGCTATGGAGAGTTGAAGTCAGCATAAGGCCGGGCTTTTTTGATTCCCAGGGCGAAGGCATAAAGAAGGGAATAGAGGATCTCGGCATTCTTGCTGTCACATCTTGCTCGACATCGCAAGTATATTATATACAGGGGGAAATACCAAAAGAGGATGTCGCCCTCATCTCCCGGAGACTACTGATGGACAGTGTGACCCAGGATTACTCGATCAGCCTGCTTTGTGGTTTGCTGCCTCCTCTCCCGAACAAAGCGCCCACGGCGCCGAGCCGCGATATCCGCACTGTGGAGGTGGCGTACAACCCCGGGGTCATGGACCCTGTAGAGGCGAGTGTTAAAAGGGGTATAGAGGACCTCGGAGTCGGGGGAGTTTCTGCCCTTAAGACGGCCGTGAAATACGTTATAAGGGGTAAGATCACAGATTCCCAGTTGATAACCATCAGGGACAATCTGCTCCTGAACGATATTATACAGCACCAGGCCGGAAGTTCTGAGTCTCCCTTTGTTGATCCTCCCTGCTACAGATTCGAGCCGGTCTATGTCCAGGTATTGGGCGCACACGACGACAATCTAAATGAGATCAGTCGGACAGGGCAGCTCTCTTTGAACCTGGACGAGATGCGGGCGATAAGGAACCACTTTACATATCTGGGCAGAAATCCTACGGACGCTGAACTTGAGACTATAGCTCAAACGTGGTCGGAGCACTGTGTGCATAAGACTTTCAAGGGCATTATAGAATATGAGGGAGAGAGGATCGATAATCTTCTCAAGAGCACTATAATGAAGGTCACAGAGGAGCTTGATAAGGACTGGTGCGTTTCCGTCTTCGAGGACAACGCCGGGATTGTCAAATTCGATGAAAACTATAACCTGTGTTTCAAGGTTGAGACTCACAATCATCCGTCGGCTTTAGAGCCCTACGGAGGGGCCGGGACGGGAACAGGGGGAGCAATAAGAGACCCGCTCGGCACCGGGCTGGGGGCAAAGCCCATCATAAACACGGACGTCTTCTGCTTCGGCCCGCTGGATCTGCCGTACGATAAGCTCCCGTCCGGATGTCTGCATCCCAAACGGGTCTTCAAGGGCGTCGTAGCGGGCGTGGGGGATTACGGCAACAGGATGGGTATTCCGACTGTCAACGGAGCTATATATTTTGACGAAGGCTACATAGGCAATCCACTGGTCTATTGCGGAAATGTGGGCATCCTCCCAGTGGACAAGTCGTTCAAAAAGCTCAAAGATGGAGACTATATCGTCCTGGTCGGGGGCCGCACGGGGAGAGACGGGATTCACGGCGTCACGTTCTCCTCAGACGCCCTGACGGATAGTCTCTCCAGCGGGGTCGTGCAGATCGGAAACGCCATAACCGAAAAGAAGATGGTAGATGTGATTATGGAAGCCAGAGACCTGGATCTCTACAGTTCGATCACTGACTGCGGAGGAGGTGGACTCTCCTCTGCGGTCGGCGAGATGGGGGTGGAGATAGGGGCCGAGGTAGATCTGGATAGAGTCCCGCTCAAATATGAAGGCCTCAGCTACACGGAGATATGGATCTCGGAGTCGCAGGAGCGGATGATATTAGCTGTGCCTCCTCAAAATGTGCAAGAACTGATACAGCTCTGCGCTGAGGAGGACGTGGAGGCAACGGTCATAGGGAAATTTACGGGCGACAAGAGGCTCAAGCTGCGCTATGAGAGAAATGTCGTATGCGACCTGGATATGAACTTTCTGCACAACGGCCTCCCGAGATTGAATCTGAAGGCGACATGGGATAAGCCCTATTTCGAAGAGCCTGATCTCCCTGATCCATCGGATTTAACCCCTATTCTGAAGTCCATATTGTCATCTCCCAACGTATGCAGCAAAGAATGGGTGATAAGACAGTACGACCACGAGGTTCAGGGGGGCAGCGTGCTTAAACCTCTTCAGGGCGTAAGGAACGACGGGCCGGGAGATGCCTCTGTCACAAGGCCAGTTATGAATTCTACAAAGGGCATCGTTCTATCTGTCGGTCTGAATCCAAAATATGGGAAGATAGACCCCTATCACATGGCGGCATCCGCCATTGACGAGGCACTGAGACAGGTAATATCGGTCGGAGGGACTTTGGAGCATACAGCCCTTCTGGATAACTTCTGCTGGGGGAGTCCCTATGAACCCGAGGGGCTCGGGGGGCTTGTCAGAGCAGCTAAGGCCTGCTACGACATAGCCAGGGTATATGAGACCCCCTTTATCTCCGGCAAGGACAGCTTGAACAACGAGTTTGTCGTACGTGGAAAGAGTGTTCCTATTCCCCCGGCTCTTTTGATCTCTGCTATATCTGTTGTAGACGACGTCCAGAAAGTCATCTCGATGGATTTTAAAGAGCCGGGCAACCTGATCTACGTCGTGGGCACGACTTACGATGAACTCGGGGCTTCACACTTCTACGATCTTAACGGCTATACCGGCAACAACTGCCCCGTTGTCCGCCCTTCTGAGGGGAAAAGGACGATGGACGCCCTGAGCGCAGCCTCCTCTGAGAGGCTCATAAGGGCCTGTCACGATTGCAGCGAAGGGGGTATAGGAGTTGCCGTATCCGAGATGTGCTTTTCAGGGGAAGTAGGAGCTTCCATTTCACTTGCCGAAGTTCCCACGTCACACGACAATGCAGGGGCAGGCCCACGCGTCTACCCGATAGAAAGAAACGACACGATCCTCTTTTCGGAGTCCAACTCGCGCTTTATCGTAGAGGTAGCCCTCGAGAATAGAGGCAGATTTGAAGAGATTCTAAAGGATGTGGCTTTTGGAGTCATAGGTAAGACCACAGCCGACACAGAACTGGTCATAACGCGGCTTCTGGCCATAACGGGACTTAATGAGGCAGAAGTCGTACGGGCAGTCGTACGGGCAGATATATTTGAACTGAAGGAGGCCTGGCAATCGCCCTTACGGGATATTTAAAAGCCTTGTGAAATAGTTATGTCCCAGGCAGTGTCTGAAGCGCCGATTATGGGTCAAAGAGTAGCATATCGTATCGTTTTGCTGTGGAATAAGCAAAATAGTCTTATCAGAGTTCTGGTCAGCAAGGAACAGGAGCTGTTTGAAGAACAGGATGCACTGTCTTTGACAGACAGGGCACACATAGACGCTTTCCCCCTTCTTATGAAAGATACAAGCCTCTTGAGATTCTGTACTGTTGCAACAAGATTCAACTGTTCATTCAGTGAGGCTGGTCCTCTGTAACGGGCTCGTCCCATACCGTGTTGTTGCCTGGCTTCAGCAAAGATATGTTCACTGCGTTTACGGAGTCTCCGGGAGAGTTTGTAGTCAGCTGTTAATGAGATAGACCGTGCATGATTTCTGGCTTTCGCCTCTCGCACTTTTCTATCCCGTTCGGCCTGAATATGTGCTGGATTTGTCTTGTTTTTCCATGTAGGAATCGGTTCAATCTTCTCATCGGCTCGCAGAGGAATATGGGGTATGATTCCCCGGTCAAGTACATCAGCGATAAAATTACCAGAACCGTAACCGGTATCGGCACTAAGTGTCTGAATGTCTTTGGGCATGGTGTATGTTTCAAGGTCATCTACCATCTTAAGGGCACTTTCGGGCTCTGCTGTCCCTGTCGCCTGCGTGCCCTGAGTCTCAAGGATTACTCTGCTTTTTGTGTCGATCAGATCATGGCCCATAAACGAGAGAAAAGCCCCTTTGCCCTTCGATTTGCTGTATAAGCGCGCGTCGGGGTCTGTAGTCGAACGGTGTGTTTGGTTCGTCCACTTTTCACCATGAAAGTCTTTATCCTGAGGATGCCCGGACCTACCCTTTGTCTTATCACCTTCAAAACCGATTCCCTTGAGATAATCATCAAGAGAAACAGGGGGTTCTATCGGCTCAATACTTTTCACTGAAGCATCAGCTTGTATCTGAGTGCCGTCGACACTAAGGTGTTTACCGCTCACAAGACCGACATCTATGCAACACTGGACTACCTGACGCATTATCCGTTCAAACAACCCACTGGATGCCCACTTGTGATTGCGAAGCTTGTTGATCGTGCTCCTATCCGGAACCGCATCATCAAATGTCTGATGACAAAACAACCGATATGCCGCATGCATCCCCACTTCCTGACAGAGCCGATTCTCACTCAAATTATACAGATAGCCAATAAGGATCATTCGAACAACTAATTCAGGATCAATACCGGGTCTGCCATTGTCAGGGCAATAACAATCTGATACAACGTCTCGTACAAATGAAAAATCAACTGCCTCATCAATCTGACGAAGGATATGATCCTCGGGAACTAAATCCTCCATCTGAAAATAGTGAAACATCGGATTTGTCTGTTCCTGCTTTTGTGGGGTCATTGTTTCCTCCATGTATAATATTATCAATAACATAATATAATACATCGGAGCTGCTTTATCAATGCTTGTTCTATACTACTTTCTGAATCTAAGGGTTTTTCACAAGGCTTTTAAGTCGGTATATGCTTTTTTTGCTTGACAAGAGGACGGACATTCATTATATTTTCCCCTGTGTACTGAACATTAGTATAATACTGTCGAGACGAAAGGGGGAAAAATGGATATGGAGGAGATCTCTATAAGACCAGTGTTCTGGGACAGTAAGTTGAGTAACGCAGCAAAGGTCTTGTATTTTGCTATTATTATGTGGGACTATAACGGCAGCTGTGCTGCAGGGATAAGTAGAATATGCAAAACCCTTGGCAAGTCCCCAAGCGCTATAAGCATGAGATTGAAAGAACTGGCGGACGGTGGGTATGTAACCGTAAAATATCGAGGTCAGGGTCGAACTGCGGTCATAATAGCTTCAATTTCGCCATGACATCCACAGAATATTGGGCATCAAAATCTAAAAGAAGCTGAGGATCACTATCAAGACCTCTAATACATTTGGAGACCAAGGTCTGCAAGAAGCTAAAGATCAAGCGTAAGATCTACGAGACATTGAAGACCCAGACCTCCAAAGGGTTAGAGATCAGCTAGTGAGACTTACAAGATATTAAGGATCAAGACCTCCAAAGACGTAGAGATCAAGGTAATGTATTGGATCTAAATGCACAATCTGTCACTAATTCAAAGGATTGATGGAGGATCTGGAAAATTGGAAGTGCTTGTTAAACAATGTCTTTGGCGGTAAGGCCAAGCAATCTATGCATACGGTGCATACCTTACTGTACTTGTTGTCTACAAAAAGATATTTTGTGTGGCAAAGTTATATATACGTATGCAGGGTATGCACGGTCTACACACTTTGCATAGCCTCCTCCGTCTACTATTTCCAGCAGCAGACTAATGCCCATATTCTCACACACTGACTTGAGAGAACTTTCCGTTTGTATATTCAAAAACGCCGGTGTCGCCTCAGATGAAGCAGAGATCATAAGCGATCATCTTGTGGATGCCAATCTGTGCGGCCACGACTCGCACGGTGTTTTAAGGATTTCCAGCTACGTAACCGAGATCCAAGCGGGACACGCGCTCCACAGCGAGGCCAGCGCAGGTCGCTGCCAGATTGTAAAAGAGACTCCGTGCACGGCTGTGATAGACGCCAGGGGAGGATTCGGGATCGTGGCGGCGCTGAGGGCGATGCAGATGGCCATAGAAAAGGCAAGAGAACACACCTTCGGCTCAGTCGGCGTCCATCGCTGCACTCATACGGGACGTCTGGGAGACTATCCGCCAAGGGCCGCAAGAGAGGGGATGATCGGGATTGTTCTTCTAAATGGCGGCGGCCGGTTTGTCGCTCCATTCGGCGGGAGTGAGCGCAGGCTGCCCCCGAATCCGATCTCTGTGAGCGTTCCAAAAGCTGACGGAGAACCGATTATGCTGGACATCACGACCAGCGTGGTCGCAGGAGGCAAGATAGAACTAAAAGCCGCAAGGGGTGAAAAGATGCCAGAGGGATGGATGAAGAAAAGCGATGGGAGTCCAACTACTGATCCCAGAGATTTTGGCGAAGATCCCTCCACTTTCGTCCCACCCTTAGGCGGACCTGCAGGGCACAAAGGGTTCGGACTCGGGATGATCGTGGACCTGCTCGCAGGGGGTCTCTCCTGGGCGGGATGCAGTCAGCCCGACCCGACGCGCGGCGCCTGCGGTTTTTTGGCTATGGCTATCAAGATAGAGAGTTTCATTGACCTTGAGGAATATGAAAGAGAGGCTCAGATCCTAACAGACTGGGTGAAATCCTCAAAGACGCTGCCCGGAGTCGAGAGGATATACGTCCCCGGAGAGATAGAGCAAGAGACCCGAAAGGCAAGACTCAAAGCTGGCATATACATAGAGGAGTCCACGTGGAATAAGATAAGAAGCACAGCAGAGGACTTAAACGTCCCCGTCCCTAGGCAAGTGGAGAGTGGTCAGTAGCTCCGACCCCCAACAGCATCAATTTGGGTCAGGGACAGGCAAGGACAGACACACCCATTAGACACTAGACAGAATGTTGTAGGGGCGAGGTCCACTCGCCCCAAGGCAGACACACGGGTCTGCTGACCCCTCTGTATCCCCCCTTAATAAGGGGGGATACAGAGGGGTTGAATGTAGGGGCGATCCCCGATTGAGCCATTCGGGGACAGGCCCGCGTGGCAGTGTAGGGGCAGATAAGGCAACAACCCATCCCCGCTCCCCTATAGATTCAATAGGGGATCACAATCGGGGAAGTGGTTCGCCCTCCAGTAGATACAGGTGGCACCTCACGATGATTATGGCAACAGGAGCAAAAAAAGATGAATCAAAGTTCTATGTTCACTATTCCACCTGTGGTGATCACAGGCCCTGATGCCTCTACATCTGTCGGTGAGGAGGCAAAAAGGATCAGCGGAACCAGGGCGCTTATCGTTACTGACAAGGGCATATCCGAATTGGGCTATGTGGAGAGGATTGCAGAGAAGTTGAAAGATGAGAAAATATCGTTTGCGGTCTTCGACGACGTCCAGCCCGATCCCACAACGAAGAACGTCATAGACGGATTGGAGATATACAAAAGGGAAAATTGCGATTTTCTGGTTGCCGTCGGCGGAGGGAGTCCCATAGACTCGGCCAAGGGCACCGCCGTAATGGCGGCGAACCATGGCAATTTACAAGACTATCAGGGCGTGGGCAAGATACCACATCCGGGGGCTCCTTTGATAGCTATTCCCACAACGGCGGGGACTGGCAGCGAGGTGACCAAAGTGGCAGTGATCACAGACACAGAGAGGAATGTGAAGATGATGATGAGCAGTCCGTGTTTACTGGCAACAGCCGCTTTAGTTGATCCGCTCTTGACCCTTTCGGTTCCTCCGGCGCTCACGGCTGCAGTCGGCGTGGATTCTCTGGCGCACGCGGTGGAGGCTTACATCTCCCAAAGGGCTCAGCCCATCACAGACGCCCTTGCGCTGTCGGCTGTGGGACTTATCTCGGGGAACCTGAGATCCGCCTGGGCAAACGGCGACGACATAGAGGCAAGGACTAATATGACGATAGCAGCCACGAAGGCCGGCATGGCGTTCAGCAATTCGTCTGTCGCCCTGGTGCACGGCATGTCCCGCCCGATAGGGGCGTACTTCCACATACATCACGGTCTTTCCAACGCCGTCCTGCTCCCTGCTGTTATGGAGTTCACCTTTGTGGGAAATCTGGAGAGGTTTGCCGACATCGCCCTTGCGATGGGAGAGAACTTGGAGGGACTATCCTTAAGGGAAAGTGCCCGGAAAGCTGTGGAGGCGATAGTGGACTTGAATCGGGATATAGAGATGCCTCGTCTGGGCGACATAGGGGTAACGGAGGACAAACTGAAGCACGTGGTCCAAAAGATGGCAGAGGACGCCATAGACAGCGGGAGTCCGGCCAACAATCCTCGCGTCGCTTCGAAGGAGCAGATTATAGAGCTTTACTTCAAGTCACTGTGATCTAAAACCCCTTACTGTGATTGAGATGGCGAAGCTTGCTCATGTAGGCCCAGCACCTCGCACCCCTTGAGTCCCCGATTGAATCTATCGGGGGTCCACTCACCCCCAAGGGCAGACACACGGGTCTGCCCCTACACATGCGCTGGTCTATGTAGGGGAGAACCCACGTGTTCGCCCAGTACTCATCGGACTTGGCTACCTCTTTGACTGTAAGCATGTCGTGGATATCCATCTTTCCCTCCTTTTGGTAAAGGGCTATTACTTTCTTGGTGACCCCTGGTGACCCTTTACTATAAAGTTTTCATATTTTCAATAAATCGTTTTTTCAAAAGTTCTATGCAAAGGGTCACCAACCCTCACCAACTGTCTTAAGTATCTACCAGCCCGATTCCAATGTAGTAATATTTTCCAGCAATCCTTTTTTTCTCAAGCATTTCTCCCATCCGCGTTCCAAACACTGTACTGCTCACCGTCCTATAACCATTTTGATCGCAGAATTCGCAATATTTCTTATACAGGTGAATGCTGAGACTCCAATGCGCTGTTCTTAAACAGACAGTGGGATTCTCCAATTGCGATTATTTAAAATTTAGATTGACTTTCTTGGTATTACTCCCTATTATTATTTGTTCAAAAATATTAATAGATATAGGCATCTCTGCACAAGGTAAGATAGAAATTTGAACTTACGATCCGAACCGGTTGAATGGGATTTGCTGGCAGTAATCATTCCGTGTTGGATCTTATATTGAAAGGAGACAAGCGTTTTGCAAGCTATTGACTATGCTTCTGCTCAAACTGTGGATGAGGCGGTGTCCCTGCTCAAGGGAAAGGGAGATCAGGCCAGAGTCTTAAGCGGAGGGACTGACATAATAGTTCAGGTCAGAGAGAACCGTCGAAGCCTGAAACTTCTGGTGGACGTCAAGCAAATTCCAGAGGTCAACCAATTGTCATATCACCCCACAGAGGGGCTCCATCTTGGGGCCGCAGTCCCCTGCTACACAATCTACGAAGACAAGACCGTTGTCCAGAAGTACCCGGGCCTTATAGATGCGGTTTCACTGATAGGCGGGATTCAGATACAGGCGAGAGCCACCGTAGGGGGGAATCTGTGCAATGCCTCCCCTGCAGCCGATGGCATACCGCCCCTTATCGTCCTGAATGCGCTCTGTGTAATTACGGGCCCCAATGGAACAAGAGAAGTCCCTGCCGAGGAGTTCTGCACGGCACCGGGGCAGACTGTCTTGAAAGACGGAGAGCTTCTTTTATCTTTTAAGATTCCGCCGCCACAGGAAAATTCGGGGGCTTTCTATCTCCGCTTTATCCCTCGAAACGAAATGGATATAGCCGTTGTAGGAGCTGGGGCGTCGGTGGTTTTAGACGATGCTGGAACGTCCTTTGTATCGGCTAAGGTCGCACTTGCAGCGGTGGCCCCAACCCCACTTTTGGTGGAGGAGGCAGGAGAGCTGCTTTCGGGAAGTCAAGTCTCTGACGAGATCATAGCAAGCGCAGCACAAGCGGCCGAGGCGGCATCCAGACCGATAAGCGATATGCGCGGGACAGTCGCTCAGAGGCGGCACCTGGTGGGCGTGTTGACCCGGCGCGCCATAAACGGAGCGATTCAAAGAGCAACAGACGGCAAGCAGTAGAACTGACATTATCGTCTGTTATGCCGCTGGACACGAATTCCTGACCTACTGTCTATTAATCTGTAAGGAGGCTCGGTAAATGAATAGAAAAGTTCATGTGCAAACTAAGATCAACGGCGAAGAGGTCGAGTTCCTCTCTGAACCTCGTCAAAGTCTCCTGGAAGTCTTACGGGACGAACTCTTTCTGACGGGCACCAAGGAGGGCTGTAATAACGGCAATTGCGGGGCGTGCAACGTCATCCTGGACGGACGATTGGTGAATTCCTGCATGGTTTTAGGTGTCGAGGTAGAAGGTAAAGAGATGACCACCATAGAGGGAATTGCAGATGAAAGAGGGCTCCATCCGATCCAGCAGAAGTTCCTGGAGCACGCCGCCCTCCAGTGCGGGGTATGCACCCCGGGATTCATCGTAGCGGCAAAGGCCCTTTTAGATAAAATACCCGAGCCTACAGAACATCAGGCTCGGTACTGGTTAGCCGGTAATCTCTGTCGGTGCACAGGCTACGATAAAATCATCAGAGCCGTCCTGGATGTGGCTCAATCAACAGACGGGGGAGAATAATGGCAACAGGGGTTAAGAACGACTATAAGGTTATCGGCACCCGTCCGATCCGACACGATGGCACGGACAAGGTGACCGGAAGAGCGATATATGGAGCGGACGTCTATATGGCTGGGACCCTGCACGGAAAGGTGTTGAGGAGTCCTCATGCCCACGCAAGGATTCGTTCCATCGATACAAGTCGGGCACTTAAACTTGATGGCGTGAAGGCTGTGGTGACATCCAAGGATCTTCCTGAGCTGGCTGACAAGATCGCTGATTTGGGTGAAGGCGCCGTGAATCTGAAGTTTCTGGGCGACAATGTCCTTGCTGGAGAAAAGGTGCTCTACAAGGGACATGCGGTGGCCGCCGTGGCGGCTGTCAATGCACATGTGGCCGAGGAGGCGTTATCCTTAATAGACGTAGACTATGAGGTCCTGCCGCCGGTGATGGACGTGCAAAAGGCGATGGAGGACGACGCTCCTCTGTTGCACGATACTCTGACTACGAAGTCCCTGGGCGAAAAGACGGACGTAGTGAGCAATATAGCCGAGCACTTTCAATTCAAGATGGGGGATATTGAACAGGGCTTCAAAGAGGCGGATGTAGTGATCGAGCGCGAATTCAACACAGCTACAGTGCATCAGGGCTACATCGAGCCGCACAACGTAACAGCCCTCTGGAAGCCCGACCGGCAGAGTGGCCGCTTTGACGGGGAGGCAGCAAGCCAGGACAGCGGCCACCTGACCGTCTGGTGCAGCACTCAAGGGGCGTTCACCGTGCGTCATCAGTTGTCAGAACTCCTGCAGATGCCCATCTCGAACATTAAGGTAATACCAGCCGAGATCGGCGGCGGTTTCGGAGGGAAAATTCAGGTCTATATAAAGCCTGTAGCTGCCCTCCTTTCCCGCAAGACAGGACACCCTGTCAAGATCGTGATGAACCGGGACGAGGTCTTCCAAGGCACAGGTCCTACACCCGCCACCTACATGAAGATGAAGATCGGAGCGACGAAAGCAGGACAGATCACCGCTGCACAGGCATACCTTGCATACGAAGCTGGGGCATATCCCGGTTCTCCAGTGGGTGCAGGCGCTATGTGCGTCTTTGCCCCCTACGAGATAGACAACGTCGTGATCGACGGATTCGACGTTGTGGTGAACAAACCCAAGACCTCCGCCTACAGGGCACCCGGCGCCACTAGCGCGGCCTTTGCCACAGAGACGGTGGTAGATGAAATATGTGAGGAACTCTCAATAGACCCTCTCGAGTTTCGCATCAAGAACGGCGCCAAAGAGGGCACCCGACGCGCCGATGGACCCGTATTCCCTCGCATCGGCTGCATAGAGACCACCGAGGCGGCTCTGAATCACGAACACTATTCGGCGGCGCTGGAAGGGCCAAACAGAGGCAGAGGCGTCGCCTCGGGCTTCTGGTTCAACGTCGGACTCCAGTCCTCGGCCTCGGCCAGCGTGAACCCTGACGGGACGGTGAGCCTCGTAGAGGGATCCCCGGACATCGGCGGCACACGGGCATCTGCGGCTATGCAGCTGGCAGAAGTGTTAGGCATTCCCGCAGAGGACGTCCACCCGATAGTCGGGGATACGGATTCTGTTGGATTCACGGAGGTCACCGGAGGTAGTCGTGTGACGTTCGCCACCGGATGGGCTTGTATAGAGGCGGGCGAGGACATCAAACGGCAGCTAATGGAACGCGCCGCCAAGCTCTGGGAGATCTCCTCGGAGGAGGTAGAATTTGAGGACGGCGTATTTAAGGCTGTGGGCGACCCGTCCAAGACCATCACTTTTAAGGAACTATCCGGAAAGCTGAATGAGACCGGCGGCCCCGTCGCGGGGCGTGCCTCAGTAGATCCTACGGGAGTTGGGGGAGCGTTTGCGACCCACATAGTGGATGTGGAGGTCGACCCGGAGACCGGTAAGACCCAGATTCTGCGCTACACCGCCGTGCAGGACGCCGGAAAGGCGATCCATCCGAGCTATGTGGAAGGACAGATGCAGGGCGGATCGGTGCAGGGCATCGGATGGGCTCTGAACGAAGAGTACATGTACGACGATGAGGGAAACATGCTGAACGCGAGTCTTCTGGATTACCGAATGCCCACGAGTCTGGATCTGCCTATGATAGACACGCTGATAGTCGAAGTGCCAAATCCGGGCCATCCCTTCGGGGTGCGAGGCGTCGGCGAGGTCCCTATAGTTCCTCCCCCGGCCGCCATAGCAAACGCTATCTATCGTGCGGTCGGCGTTCGGATGAGGCTACTGCCGGCGTCCCCCGGTCGCGTCCTGGAAGCACTCTGGGAGAAAGGGTAGTCTCTATGCCGGTTGTATGGATCCCCTCCTTGATGCAGGACCTTACCGACGGACAGGAGAAGGTGAAAGTAGAGGGCTCCACAATTCGGCAGGTGGTGGACAACCTGGAGACCGCCTACCCCGGGCTTAAAGACCGACTGAGTGAAGAAGGTAGAATAAGGCCGAACATTGCGGTGATCGTTGACGGTCAGGTCTCGCGCCTTGGGTTGCTTCAGACCGTAAGTGACACCAGCGAAGTACATTTCCTTCCAGCAATAGGTGGGGGAGCACCGTCTCTCCTCCCCCTACCCAGGTAGACAGTAACGGTTGAATATCAAATGAAATCGGTGCACCTAATTTGATCTTTGTTTAGAGTATTAGTAGATTAAGTTGAGTTGATTGTCTTAACTTTAATCTACGGAGTCCTATGGACAAAGAGAGATTGGCCGTATTAAGACAAGAAGTCAACGAGATGTATTTTAAGAAAGAAATGTCAAAGCGAGAAGTTATCAAACAAGCGAGAGTTTCCAATGATTTCGTTACGGCTTGGACTAAATCTCTGGATCAGGATTTTGCCATGGATAATCGGGGTTGGCCAAAAGGAAAAAGGCGAAAATTGGCTAAAGTTGACGAACAGAGAATCAAAGAGATTTACCATAGCTTAGAGGACGATCCTTATCAGTTCTATTCAGGAGCCACTGTTATTGAACAAGAATGGAGGAATCGATATTCTAGCACCCCTCCTCCGTCGTTGCCGACTATCGGCAGAATGCTTTCAGATTTAGGACTTTCCCAGAGAAGGAAGAAAGGTAAAAACAAGGGTGCATCTCGTTATCTTTGTTATCCAGAGTATACCATTTACTATCTTTCAGGAGGCAGAGTCCTAGAATCAGACTTTATTGGTAAAAAGTATCTTACCGGCAGAACTGAGCCGGTCAACTTCGTTGGATTTTCCTTTAAGAAAGAGCCTAAGTTAAGGTATTTTCGGCGGGTTGACGGTCAAACAGCAACTAACTTTATCGAGAAGTGTCAGTCTTTCTTTGACAGGTTTGAAAAACCAGATTTCGTTAAGGTGGACAATTGCTCGGCGACTATTGGCAGTGTTTCAGGTAAAAGGAATGTCAGCAAAGCAATGCAGTTTCTCTTGAAAAATCAAGTGATTCCGATATTTGCCGTTCCCAGAAGGCCCTTTTCTCAAGCATCTATAGAAGGCAACAATTCTGTATTTTCAAGGAAGTTCTGGAACAGAATTCAGTTCAAAAGCTTACAAGAAGTTGATCAGAAGTTAGAATGGTTTAATCTTTCATCACAGAGATACACCGGCTACCGTCCACCTAAGCAAGAGAAGTCAAACGAGAAAGATTTCATTCCCAAGACCTATTTTATCAGACAAGTCAAACAGGACACAGAACAGACAGATAAAGCCTTTATCGATGTCCTAAATGAGAAAGTATCTCTTCCCTCCTCTTACACCAACTACTTTGTCCTGGCTGAATGGAACCTAAAAGAAGAACAATTATACATCCATTTTGAAAAAGAACAGAAACCAAAGATTGTCGAAAACCTATCATTCAAGATCAATCAAAGATCGAAAGAGAAGTGCACCGATTTCATTTGATAAATAACCAGTAACGCCTGATTGCCCCCGATTGATTCTATCGGGGATCGGGGGTAGAGGCAGACAGGACATCTCCCCCAGTCTGCTGTCTATTCATAAAACGGGGAGTGACCGGACTATGATAAAAAGGGATAATGAAGAGATCCTTGTCTATATTGGCACCTACACAGGTGGCAAGAGTGAAGGGATCTACGTCTATCGCATGGACCCAGCCTCCGGTGCCCTGGAATTCTCCAGCATGGCTACAGGAGTGGACAACCCCTCTTATCTGGACTTTGATCCCCAACGACGGTATCTCTATGCGGTTAACGAAGCTGAGGAGTTTTCCGGCAAACCCGGGGGCGCTGTCAGCGCCTTCTCCATCGACCCGGCAACAGGGAAACTGACCTATTTAAATCAGCAGCCCTCGCATGGAGGTCTTCCCTGTCACCTGAGTGTAGATCAGACGCGTAAATATCTCCTGGTGGCGAACTATTTGGGCGGCAGTCTCTGCGTCCTCCCCATACTGGCAGACGGCCAGTTGGGAGAAGCCACCGATTATTTTGTTCAGCACGAAGGTTCAAGTGTCGATCCAGGACGGCAGGGAGGCCCTCACGCCCATTCTATCACCTTGGATCCAGCCAATCGCTATGCCTTTGCGGCAGATCTTGGACTCGACAAGATCATGATTTACCAGCTCGATTTGACTCAGGGGAAGTTAAGGCCTAACGATGAGCCCTGGGCTCAGGTTCATGCGGGGGCTGGACCGCGCCATTTCGCTTTTCATCCCAGCCTCAGATACGCCTATATAATTAATGAGCTGGACAGCACAATGAGTGCATTTCATTATGATGACACGAACGGGACGCTCAGGGAAATTCAGTCGCTTTCCACCCTTCCTGACGATTTTGAAGGCACAAACTACCCTGCGGACGTTCACGTCTCCCCATCTGGGAAGTTTCTCTATGGCTCGAATCGCGGTCATGACAGCATTGTGATCTATTCTATCGACGAGGATACAGGTCGGCTCACTTATGTAGGCTGTGAGCCTACACAGGGCAAGAATCCGCGCAACTTTGCCATCGATCCGACCGGCACCCTCCTGTTGGCCGCCAATCAGGATACTGACAACGTTGTGACGTTTCGAATTGATCAAGAGACCGGAAGGCTTATGGGCACGGGTAACGTAGCCGAAGTTCCGACACCAGTCTGTCTGAAGATGTGAGCGCCGGAGATAACAACAGAAGATGAATATCGAGTTATTGAAGCTATTGTGTGAAACGCCTGGTGTTCCGGGCTACGAGGATAGGATCAGAAAGATCGTAGCAGCCCAGATGAAGCCCTACGTGGATGAGTTCAGCGTGGACGCATTGGGGAATATTATAGGTATCAAAAGGGGGAAGGAGGACAAGAAGTTTATGATGGCCGCCCACATAGACGAAATAGGCTTCATGGTTAATCACATTGACGACGAAGGCTTCATAAGGGCGGTGCCTCTGGGCGGCTTCGACCCCAAGACCCTCACGGCTCAGAGGGTGATAGTGCACGGAAGGGAAGATATCATCGGCGTGATGGGGACAAAGCCCATTCACATTATGTCGGAGGAAGAGCGGCAGAAAGCCCCCAAGCTGGAGGACTATTTCATAGACGTGGGACTCCCCAAAGAGCAGGTCGATAAGCTCATACGAATCGGAGATCCCGTGACCCGTGAGCGCGATTTTGTGGAGATGGGCAACAACGTCAACTGTAAATCCTTCGACAACAGGATAAGTGTCTTTGTCATGATAGAAGCACTCAAGAAGATAAAGTCCCATAGTGTTGAGGTCTACGCCGTCGCTTCCACACAGGAGGAGGTGGGACTCAGAGGGGCGCAGGTAGCGGCACAGAGCATAAAGCCCGATATCGGCATTGGTTTGGACGTGACACTTGCCAACGATGTGCCAGATTCTAAGGCTTTTGAATCTGTGACCAAGTTGGGGGTGGGAACAGCGATCAAGATTCTGGATTCGAGCGTTGTGTGTAATAGCAGAGTAGTAGATTTCCTGCGGAACCTTGCGGAAGAACGCAGCATACCGTATCAGATGGAGATACTCCCTCGCGGGGGGACTGACACAGCAGCGATTCAAAGATACGGTTTGGGCGCGGCAGTCGGATGCATATCGGTTCCCACTCGTTACGTCCATTCTACAATAGAAATGTGCAGCAAAGACGATATCCAGGCGAGTATAGACCTTCTGGCTGCATTTATCGAGACCTGCCACGAAGGCGATTTCAGTTTGATGCCAGAGTAAGTGGACGGTAGGTAGTAGAGGTTGAATGCCAAATGACATGAGAGCGCTAGACAGTTGTTAAGTTGTGATTCGGAAAGGTTGCTCTTCTCAAGAATCTGTCAGACATTGGAGTACCTTCTTGGGACGACCTTCTTGCCCCTACAACCTGAAATTAAATGTAGGGGCGAGGTTCACTCGCCCCAAGAGCCGCATCACTCTGCCCCTACGAATACGCACGTGGGGCAAAGCGCCCGGGCCTCTGATTTAGATCAATTCTTAACTAATGATAGTTAAATCTCTTTTGGTTGCCCCTCTAGAAGTCAACTGCTATGTGATATACTGTAAGAGAACAAAAGAGGGTGCCGTGATAGATCCCGGCGGGAGCGTGCCCGATATATTGGATCTGATTGAGAAAGAAGACGTAAACGTGAAGTACATCATCAACACACACGGGCACTTTGATCACATAGGAGGAGCACAGGGCCTGCAGAACGCCTTGAAGGTCCCTACGCTTATACACAAAGCAGATATGTTTTTAGTGGAGAATCTATCAGATCAAGCCGCATTTTTCGGCATCGATGTAGATGCGCCACCCCGGATAGATCGCTTCATCACAGAAGGCGATCACATATCGTTCGGGGATGAAACTTTAAGGGTTCTCCACACGCCGGGCCACTCTCCGGGAGGGGTATCTCTTCATACCCCCGGGTTAGTCTTCAGTGGAGATGCCCTCTTTGCCGGTTCAATCGGGAGGACAGACCTAAAAGGGGGATCGTACCAGACTCTCGTAGATTCAGTGGCCTCTACGCTCCTTACGCTGGATGACGATACCCTTGTCTATCCGGGACACGGTCCGACGACCACGATAGGGCAGGAGAAGGCATACAATCCGTTTTTCTGACGGAAACGTTACTGATATAGTTCCAAGACAATGAAATTCCTTAAGAAGACGCATCTAATTGTCCTCATCATCGACCTAGTTATGGTAGGCCTGCTCCTTATTATCGGGGATATGTTGAAGAGTTCCCTGGAAGAAAGGCTTGCGGAGAGAAGACAGGCCAATTCTCCCTCTTCTCATGTGGAAAGGACAACGGCAACAACTGTTGAGGACTCCTTAGGGGTAAGCTATAAGCTCCAGGACAAGGAGCTTACAGAAGACACAAATAGTAAAGAGTGATTCTGACTATTCTCCGCTAAAGTTCCTGTAATCTACTACCTTCCATCGGTCGTCGATCAGGCTTGTGTTTATCAAGACGCTCTGGGCTAAAGGCTTTTCCACACCGCTTTGAATTATAAGCTTGTATATGAACATAATGTTATCGTCACTGACTCTTTTGGTCGTTGTAAGCTCGTATTCTATGTGAGGTCGGGAATCAAGCGGATCGGCACCCGCTTCTCGAACAGACCGAACTAAATCCAGCTCCTCTATCAACTTTTCCCTTGCAAAACCTGACGTGATCTCAAGGGCATAAGCTTGGTTTATCTGTACGTAATACCTTCCCATAAACTCCTCGGCTATGTACTCAGAGGTATTTGGGGGTGCACAGGACAGAAGCCAGAGCCATATCAGGATAAGTAGACTGCAATACTTCAAGGTCGGACTTTCCCACGGATCGGTTCAACAATGGTCTGGAGGTGATGATAAAGATCCCAAATAGTAGACAACAAAGAAAGGCGAGAGAAGAATCCTCCCGTCTACTGAACGCTCTCTACCTGATCTGGGTATGAGGAGCAAGTTCTTGATACACAGTTGCCAATATAAGGGGTTTCAGAGCCGTTGTCAAGCAAGAATAGGTGGCTGCAGAAGATCTGGGGTGGAAAAAGTAGAGGGAGGATTATTGCCCTTTGTCAAAATGTCATCCGCGAGGGTCTATCTATAGAGCTTGCAGTGGTTACACACGGAAGTGAGCCCTGCACTACATGGAGTGGGCGGCACAACCGCCGTGCAAAGTTGAAACTTCTGACAAAGGGCAACAGTCAACTTCTGAAAGCTTCAGAAGGGGGCTTGTGGTTCGACTTTGGTCAAGGGTACTTTGACTGACATCAACGTGCGACACAGCGGGTAAAGTTGACGGTAGCCCTACTGAACGTTTGGAAGGAGCACAGGAAACTATTTCAACAGAAGGGAGGAAGAAAGTTTCCTCCCCGAAAACATGCTAAACTACAACTTCCTCTAGGTTAGCAGTGGCCTCTGCCCAAACATCCCGCAGTTCGGTCAATATCCTCAAAGCCGTATCAAAATCGCCCTCCTTGATCGTCCTCATGCAAAATTCGTACAGCCTGAAAAGACCGTTCGAGATCTCATCCTGCTTGAAGTCCAAAGACTCTATAAGAGTAATCAAGGTGCCTACGGCATCTTCGGAGTCCCTCTTCTTGCAGGCCGCAATAATGAGGTCGTACAGAAAGAGTACCAGTTGAGACGGCTCTGTCGGAACTGAACTTTCCGCCAGCCCCTCCGCATCCGCAGCTTGATTTTCAAAGCCTGAAGTAATCATTCTCAAAGCCTCCTTGTGAAGTCTTCGACGTTAGAAGTCTGTATCGAAGTATTACTGGAATAATGCTAATACTGCTTGTGGGGCGGCATTTGCCTGAGCCAGCATAGCTGTAGCTGTCTGTTGCAGTATCTGCAACTTGGTGGCCTCTAACTGCTCAAAGGCAATGTCAGCATCCAGGATCCTGCTCTTGGCTGCCTCAGTGTTCGTCCGCGCAACTGACAGGGCATCTTCTTTGAACGTCAGCCTGTTGGTAACTGCACCTATGAAGCTCAAGGCCTTCGAGACATTGTCTATGGCATTGTCGACGTTCTGGATATATGCTGCCGCATTGGAGTTGGTAGCTATGCTGCCGCCATCTGGTTCGTATTGGATACCGAAGGACGTGGGATTTGAGGTCGCAGACGATAACGCTGAAAAATCTATCGTAAATCCGACACCCGTGTCAAAGACGGCGGGGTTCAATCCCGTGAAAGCAAGATCTACAGAGGTATCTGTGTCTGATGTTGTGCTGGTGAGTCCATCTGCATCGATATTGACTATAACGCCAGCTGAATCTCTTACCTGGAACGTGATAGTACCTGCCCCGGCAGAGTTGGCGGCTACGCTTGTCACTTCCACTGTGTAGAACCCTTCCGTAAGTTCAGTTAAGCCGGAGTTAATGAATGTAGGGAAGTAGCCACAGCCACAGTTAAACCTTGCGGATCGAAGGTCGTGGCAACATTAGCTGTCGCAGCGCCTACGGTCACGTCGAGCTGACTGGATGTGAATCCTGTCGTGTATCCCACCTCAGACGATGTAAGATCGAACGTTATCGAATCGAGAGTTCCAGCTCCCACCTGGAAGGAAAACGGGGCGGTCGTGGTTTTCAAGATCTCGATGTTGTTGAACAGAGCCTAATCCACCTGGTCGTCAATCTCCGACGCCAACTGCTCTAACTCGTTCTTAAGCGCATTCCTTTCTGCAGTTCCCAGGATGTCGTTTGCAGCCTGGGTGGCTTTGGCTCTCATCTGTCCCAGGATGTCACTGATGCTCTGGAGGTATCCTTCGGCGATGCTCATCATGTTCTTAGCGTCGCCTATATTGTTGAGAGATACTCCTAAACTTTCCGCTCTCACCTTCAACTTATTAGCTATGGAGAGCCCTGCAGCGTCGTCGCCAGCAGTGTTGATCCTCTTTCCCGTCGCGAGTCTGAGCTGATGGGTGTTCAAACGCCTGTTGAGTTTGTTAAGGGCGTTTAAAGCGTTTAAGGCTGCTATGTTGGTGTTAATCCTTGACATTAGCCATTCCTCCTTAAAGGTTAGATAATATCCCTATTGAATGGGGTGAATTCAGAACTAAAGAGCCCACAAAAAGTATCCAAGATCTTTTTGTGGAAAGATGATCTCCGAATTTAAGCGCGCCTTACGTTTAGCTACACGCTATTGTCCAGCAATTATAGTGCCAAGAAGAATATGGCAGATATATTGTTGTCCATAAGTCATTGTTAATAGTTCTGTTGTATCACAAACAATATAGAAGAATCGTTTTTATCTCCAATGCAAGTTTTTCCCATGATATCTCATGATCTTAGGAACATTTTTCCCTTTTTTTCTTTACAGTGACCGTTAGTTTTATTTATCATTGAGGATAGAGGGTGGGGAGCCCCTATCCAAAGGAGGACACATGCCAATCTCAAAAGAGCCCACAATAAGAGTCGTAATGCTTCCAAAAGACACCAACAGTGCAGGCACAATCTTCGGAGGAATAATTCTGAGTCATCTGGACTTGGCCGGGAGTGTAGAGGCAGGAAAGCACGCAAGGAGCAGGTTTGTAACAGTGGCGATGCGGGAAGTAGAATTCATAGCTCCTGTCTATGTCGGAGATGTAGTCAGCTTCTACACCCAAACGCTGAAGATAGGTAGGACCTCCATAACTGCCCGCGTGGAGGTCCAGGCTGAAAGGATCGAAACGGGAGAAAAGGTGAAGGTTACAGAGGCCGAGGTAGTGTATGTCTCGGTAGATGACAGTGGGAGACCAAAGCCGATTAAAGAGGAAGAGTCGTAAGTGCTTTTGAACATATAAGGTTTCACCGTCCCTAATCTCCCCACTCTAATCTGCCCACCCTAAGCTGCGCCCCCTAAGCTGTGCTCCTAATCTTCCCGCATTTTCCTATTGACATTTCCATTTTTTTGTTTATCTTATATTATTGACTAATATGATCAACATATATATAAATATGCTCCAAGCACCGCAAATCGGTTTCCGCAGGTTATAGTGGAGGAAGGCATGTCACAGATGAGTCCTCACGGGGGAACTCTGGTAAACAGGATTGCAAACGGAGCCGAAAGGGAAAAGCTACAGGAAAAGGTTGGAGGATTGGTGAGGGTTCAACTGAACGGGAGACAGGTTTCCGATCTGGAGTTGATAGCTACGGGAGGATTCAGCCCCATTGAGGGCTTTATGAACAGAGCTGACTACGAGAGCGTCGTTAAGCAGATGAGACTGCAAAATGAACTGCCGTGGACTATTCCGATCACGCTGGCCGTAAACCGGGAAGAAGCCGACGCTCTGAGGGAGGGAACTGACATAGCTTTGGCGGACCAAGAGGGAATAGTCCTGGGAGTTTTGCATCTGGAGGAGAAGTTTAGGTACAGCAAACAGGACGAGGCCATCTATGTGTATAAGACCGAAGATCCGGCGCACCCTGGAGTGGCATACCTCTGCAGATCGGGTGACGTACTTTTGGGCGGAAAGGTGACGATCCTTCACCAGCCCAAACACAGGGATTTCGGATACTACAGATTATATCCGTCAGATATGAGGAAGATATTTCAAGAAAGAGGATGGAGGAGAATTGTAGCATTTCAGACCAGGAATCCGATCCACAGGGCACACGAATATATCCAAAAGTGCGCTTTAGAGATAGTGGACGGTCTCCTCATTCATCCCCTAGTCGGAGAGACCAAAGCTGACGATATCCCCGCCTGGGTGAGAATGAAAAGCTATGAGGTGATAATCGCTGAATATTATCCCCAGGACAGAACGCTTCTGGGAGTCTTTCCGGCTGCGATGAGGTACGCAGGGCCAAGAGAGGCGGTCTTTCACGCCATTGTGAGAAAGAATTACGGGTGCACTCACTTTATTGTCGGAAGGGATCATGCGGGAGTCGGAAACTACTATGGAACGTTCGACGCCCACTATATTTTTGAGGAATTTGAGCAAAGTGAAATCGGCATTACGCCTATGTTTTTCGATTATACGTTTTACTGCACAAGGTGCGGGAACATGGCCTCGCCCAGGACGTGTCCGCACGGAGATGATGATCACCTTTCGCTAAGCGGGACAAAGGTGAGAGAGATGTTAGAAGCGGGATTGGCTCCTCCGCCTGAGTTGACCAGACCTGAGGTTGCACACGTCCTGGTAGAAGGGCTATCAAAAAGGCATTAGACCGCATAGAGGACACCGCCTCCGATGCTCTGAGACTGCTTCGAGGCGCCGTGGGCGCTTTGACGGGAGTGGGGGCAGCAAAGCACGAAGTGCCCTGGAAATGACTGGTAGTCTGTGCGAACATCCCTTTCTGTCGTTGCCAGTCGCGGTAGCAGCAAGCCACGAAGTGGGCTAAGGTGCTCGTAGTCAACTGACGGGAGTACATCCTTACCCTACCTATTCTTGGAAGAAGACGATGGATAAGCGCGTCCGAAACAGTGTGGTAGACACTCATACCAGAAGCATCGCAAAAGCTGTAAGTTGGAGAATATGGGCATCACTGACTACCTCAGTCATTGTGTTTACCTTTACAAAAGAACTGGCGTTGAGCATCGGAGTGGGTCTTGCAGAAGCGGCTGTAAAAGTAGTGCTTTATTACTTCCATGAGCGCTTATGGGAGAAGCTGAACTTCGGGAAGAAGATCTATAAAGACAATTACCATATATGAGATTGAGTAACCTTTGAACCAAGGAGGACGATAGTGAAAAGCGATCTCTTGCAGGTAGATGTGGAGGAAAAAAATGCCAAATTTGAGTCAAAGACCGCCCTGGAAGTGCTAAAGTGGGCTCTGGATGAATTTCATCCTTATATAGCAACCGCATGCAGTTTGGGGGCTGAAGATGTGGTCCTGGTGGATATGCTCACCAAATTGAACCCCCGCGCCAGGATTTTTACCCTGGATACGGGGAGGCTGAATCAGGAGACCTATGACGTGATGGATACATTAAGAAAGAAATATAACGTCGATTTTGAGGTCTACTTTCCTCACACTGATGCTGTAGAAAAGATGGTCAGAGAAAACGGAGTCAATCTGTTCTACGAGAGTATAGACTTTAGAAAGTTGTGCTGCGGCATCAGAAAGATCGAGCCTCTAAAGCGAGCCCTTTCCGGGCTTTCGGGATGGATTACGGGACTAAGAAGAGAACAGTCGGTGACGCGGACTGAACTTGGTAAGGTGGAGCTGGACGAATCACAAGGGGGCATCGTGAAGGTGAATCCGTTGGCGGACTGGACACAGGAAGACGTCTGGGACTATATAAGAGAGCACGAGGTCCCTTATAATGCCCTGCACGATAGGGGATTCCCGAGCATCGGTTGCGCGCCGTGCACAAGAGCCATCGAACCCGGAGAAGACGTAAGGGCCGGAAGATGGTGGTGGGAGTCCCCTGAAGAGAAGGAATGCGGCCTGCACGTAAAGAGCTAACGTAAAGGATTGTATTGGGCCGCTCTTACGGTGTGATTAGCGTCTTCGGCAAGGTCATCCAGGGGAACCTAAAAACTTTTCTTTAGTCTTCGGAAAAATAGTCTGTGTTGAGAAAATAATCTTCCGACTTGTGACACAGATCACACCTTAATAAATTACGGGCGGGGATGCCTGTCTACTGTCTACTGGTTATTTATCAAATGAAATCGGTGCACTTCTCTTTCGATCTTTGATTGATCTTGAATGATAGGTTTTCGACAATCTTTGGTTTCTGTTCTTTTTCAAAATGGATGTATAATTGTTCTTCTTTTAGGTTCCATTCAGCCAGGACAAAGTAGTTGGTGTAAGAGGAGGGAAGAGATACTTTCTCATTTAGGACATCGATAAAGGCTTTATCTGTCTGTTCTGTGTCCTGTTTGACTTGTCTGATAAAATAGGTCTTAGGAATGAAATCTTTCTCGTTTGACTTCTCTTGCTTAGGTGGACGGTAGCCGGTGTATCTCTGTGATGAAAGATTAAACCATTCTAACTTCTGATCAACTTCTTGTAAGCTTTTGAACTGAATTCTGTTCCAGAACTTCCTTGAAAATACAGAATTGTTGCCTTCTATAGATGCTTGAGAAAAGGGCCTTCTGGGAACGGCAAATATCGGAATCACTTGATTTTTCAAGAGAAACTGCATTGCTTTGCTGACATTCCTTTTACCTGAAACACTGCCAATAGTCGCCGAGCAATTGTCCACCTTAACGAAATCTGGTTTTTCAAACCTGTCAAAGAAAGACTGACACTTCTCGATAAAGTTAGTTGCTGTTTGACCGTCAACCCGCCGAAAATACCTTAACTTAGGCTCTTTCTTAAAGGAAAATCCAACGAAGTTGACCGGCTCAGTTCTGCCGGTAAGATACTTTTTACCAATAAAGTCTGATTCTAGGACTCTGCCTCCTAAAAGATAGTAAATGGTATACTCTGGATAACAAAGATAACGAGATGCACCCTTGTTTTTACCTTTCTTCCTTCCCTGGGAAAGTCCTAAATCTGAAAGCATTCTGCCGATAGTCGGCAACGACGGAGGAGGGGTGCTAGAATATCGATTCCTCCATTTTTGTTCAATAACAGTGGCTCCTGAATAGAACTGATAAGGATCGTCCTCTAAGCTATGGTAAATCTCTTTGATTCTCTGTTCGTCAACTTTAGCCAATTTTCGCCTTTTTCCTTTTGGCCAACCCCGATTATCCATGGCAAAATCCTGATCCGGAGATTTAGTCCAAGCCGTAACGAAATCATTGGAAACTCTCGCTTGTTTGATAACTTCTCGCTTTGACATTTCTTTCTTAAAATACATCTCGTTGACTTCTTGTCTTAATACGGCCAATCTCTCTTTGTCCATAGGACTCCGTAGATTAAAGTTAAGACAATCAACTCAACTTAATCTACTAATACTCTAAACAAAGATCAAATTAGGTGCACCGATTTCATTTGATATTCAACCTCTACTGTCTACTGTCTACTGTCTACTCGTTTATACGCCTTTGTCTCATACACGGAAGGAATGTCAAAAAGTTTCCTTACGTACAGGGTGCTGTTGACCGCATTCATAGGCTTAAGCCCTTCTAAGACGGCCGTCATAGCAAGCACAACCGTCATAGTGTAAGTCCGGAAACACTCGTTTGTGACTGCTGCTATATGGAACGTGAAGTCCACATTCGGATGTTGCACAACCTTCCAATAGGGGTCTTCAGGTCTTATGGGTTCGGGCCAGATCGGGTCTAGGACAGCCCTGGCTACCTTTCCCGATACAAGAGCGTCGAATAGGGCGTCGGGTTCTATGATCTCCCCTCTTGCTGTGTTGACGATCCTGACTCCATCTTTCATCTGTTCAAATTCTACTTTTGATATAAGGTCCCTGGACTGTTCCGTAAGGTTCACATGGATGGTTATGTAATCCACAATTTTCAGAAGTCTCTCCGATAGCCTGCCGTCCTCTGTCGGGATAAACTCTATCCGTGTGTTGTAGTCGAACTGTTCTTTAATAGCGTTGAATCTCTCTGTGATCCTCTTCCGCTTCTCTTCGTCTGCTACGATGTCGGTGTAATAGACGTTTGTTCCGTGCGCGGCTAATAGGAGTATGGCCTGCGTACCTATATTACCGGCACCTATGACTCCCACATTTTTTCCGAAAAGGTCTACCCCCATCAGTTCTTCGTACCTGTAGCTGAGCGGACGTTCGGCAAGCTGTATGCCCTTGCACGATCCTGCGGCTTTGACTATGTCCCTGGACGCCTGAAGAAGGCACAGGACTCCATATTGAGCCGTAGTCTTCTCAGCCGATCTTCCGGCGTTGACGAGCGGCACGCCGTAGTTGGTTATCTGGGGCATAACATCCCAGTAGTGATTCCAACCCACTGAACAGGTGCCGATAACCCTCAATCCTCTGTCTGCGGCGGATTCTACATGTTCGGATGTAAGACCGACGTCCGAGGCCGTGAATATGCCGTCTACTCTATCCTGTTCCTCTATAATCTGCATTATTTCCTGCTCTGTGGGCACAGGTCTGGGAAAGGACTGCACTACGTTGATTTCCTCCTCTCCTTTGATAGAGTCTAAGACTTCAGGTCCGACGCTCGATTCTATGGTTTCCAAATAAGGCTTGCTCACTTTCTCCACGAGTTGGGTGAAGTTCATTACGCCTTGTTCTTCAAGGATACCTTTTCCCCTGAAGAGATCTATCCCCTCTTTATGGGTCTCAGGAAATACAATAACGTTTCGGGACATTTTTGCACCCTTTCCTTGGGCTTTCACCTGGCCAGTTCCTACCTCTTGCACGTCCAACAATATATACTAAGATGGGGAAAAACACAAACTCTTTTTCTATTGACTGCCCCAGACAAATTGGTTACCTTTTTCACTGCGGTAAGGATGTAATTAACACAGGCAGAACGATCGGGAAAAGTCTTGAGAGTATTTACGATAAAAACTGAACAAAAGAACCGGCTTAAAAGCCTTGTGAAAAACCCTTAGATTCAGAAAGTAGTATAGAACAAGCATTGATAAAGCAGCTCCGATGTATTATATTATGTTATTGATAATATTATACATGGAGGAAACAATGACCCCACAAGAGCAGGAACAGACAAATCCGATGTTTCACTATTTTCAGATGGAGGATTTAGTTCCCGAGGATCATATCCTTCGTCAGATTGATGAGGCAGTTGATTTTTCATTTGTACGAGACGTTGTATCAGATTGTTATTGCCCTGACAATGGCAGACCCGGTATTGATCCTGAATTAGTTGTTCGAATGATCCTTATTGGCTATCTGTATAATTTGAGTGAGAATCGGCTCTGTCAGGAAGTGGGGATGCATGCGGCATATCGGTTGTTTTGTCATCAGACATTTGATGATGCGGTTCCGGATAGGAGCACGATCAACAAGCTTCGCAATCACAAGTGGGCATCCAGTGGGTTGTTTGAACGGATAATGCGTCAGGTAGTCCAGTGTTGCATAGATGTCGGTCTTGTGAGCGGTAAACACCTTAGTGTCGACGGCACTCAGATACAAGCTGATGCTTCAGTGAAAAGTATTGAGCCGATAGAACCCCCTGTTTCTCTTGATGATTATCTCAAGGGAATCGGTTTTGAAGGTGATAAGACAAAGGGTAGGTCCGGGCATCCTCAGGATAAAGACTTTCATGGTGAAAAGTGGACGAACCAAACACACCGTTCGACTACAGACCCCGACGCGCGCTTATACAGCAAATCGAAGGGCAAAGGGGCTTTTCTCTCGTTTATGGGCCATGATCTGATCGACACAAAAAGCAGAGTAATCCTTGAGACTCAGGGCACGCAGGCGACAGGGACAGCAGAGCCCGAAAGTGCCCTTAAGATGGTAGATGACCTTGAAACATACACCATGCCCAAAGACATTCAGACACTTAGTGCCGATACCGGTTACGGTTCTGGTAATTTTATCGCTGATGTACTTGACCGGGGAATCATACCCCATATTCCTCTGCGAGCCGATGAGAAGATTGAACCGATTCCTACATGGAAAAACAAGACAAATCCAGCACATATTCAGGCCGAACGGGATAGAAAAGTGCGAGAGGCGAAAGCCAGAAATCATGCACGGTCTATCTCATTAACAGCTGACTACAAACTCTCCCGGAGACTCCGTAAACGCAGTGAACATATCTTTGCTGAAGCCAGGCAACAACACGGTATGGGACGAGCCCGTTACAGAGGACCAGCCTCACTGAATGAACAGTTGAATCTTGTTGCAACAGTACAGAATCTCAAGAGGCTTGTATCTTTCATAAGAAGGGGGAAAGCGTCTATGTGTGCCCTGTCTGTCAAAGACAGTGCATCCTGTTCTTCAAACAGCTCCTATTCCTTGCTGACCAGAACTCTGATAAGACTATTTTGCTTATTCCACAGCAAAACGATACGATATGCTACTCTTTGACCCATAATCGGCGCTTCAGACGCTGCCTGGGACATAACTATTTCACAAGGCTTTTAAGCTGCAGTTTGAAAGAGAACTCAACCCACAGCAACTTCGGGCAGTCACAGCTGGAGATGGCCCCAAGCTTGTAATAGCGGGCGCAGGAAGCGGCAAGACCAGGACAATAACTTATAGAGTCGCCTATCTGCTCTCAAAAGGTATAGACCCGTCAAGGATACTTCTTGTGACCTTCACAAATAAGGCCGCAAAAGAGATGTTACGACGCGTTGAAGTCCTCACAGGACCGCTGGCAAGAAGGATATGGGGAGGGACATTCCACGCCACAGGAAACAAAATACTAAGGCAGGACGGTAAACTCCTCGGCTATGGATCTAACTTCTCCATACTCGACGAAGAGGATCAGAAGGATCTAATCAAGGTCTGTATATCAGAGATCGGGATAGAGCCCAAGAAGGAGCGCTTTCCAGCGGCGGCTTTAGTCAGAAACATCATCAGCCTGTCGTTCAACACACAGTTGGGTGTCGAGACCATCCTGGATCGCTATTATCCCTATTTTGCTCACTTGCAGGATGAGATAATCCGGATAGAGGACGAATATCGAGCTAGAAAGAAGAAGAACAACTCTGTGGACTACGACGATCTCTTGGGAAATTGGCTGGTGCTCTTGAGAGACTTTCCCGAAATCCTCGAAAAATATGGAAGAAAATTTCAGCACATATTGGTAGACGAATATCAGGACACAAACAAAGTCCAGGCGGACATAGTGGAACTTCTGGCCTCCAAAAACGGAAACAATCTGACGGTCGTGGGCGACGATTCACAGAGCATCTACGCCTTCAGAGGAGCAAACTACGACAATATCATCAGATTCCCCGAACGAAATCCGGGTACCGAGATATTCAAACTTGAGATCAACTACAGGAGTACGCCGCAGATATTAAACTTCACCAACGACAGCATAAGGCACAACAAAGATCAGTACGAAAAAGTTTTGCAATCGGTCAGGAAAGACGGTTTTTCTCCCGCCCTGGTCCCCGTCCAGGACGCCTATGGGGAGGCGGACTTCGTCTCCAGCAGAATACTCCAGATTAGAGACGAAGGAGTACCATTAGAGGAGATAGCCGTTCTCTACCGGTCCCATTATCATTGCGCGATTCTGGAAGCAGAACTCGTAAGGCGCAACATCCCCTACGAAATAAGGGATGGGATCAGATTCTTCGATCAGGCGCATATAAAGGACGTAATCTCCTACCTTAAGATTCTCGTCAACCCCCACGATGAGACAGCCTGGAGGAGGATCCTGCTTATGATTCCCAAAATCGGCAACGTCACGGCGGGAAGGATATGGAACCAAATCTCTAACTCCACCAACCCCCTGAAGGCCATCCAATCCGGCAGAATCTCGGATGTCCTGCCTTCACAGAGCCTGATGTTTTGGAGCCAGTTTACGGGCGATCTCAAAAAGCTCATAGAGATAGACAAAAAGAGCGATCCTCCCGCTTTAATCAGTGCCATACTCGAAGGCGGATACCTCGACTATCTGAGGTCAAGATACGACAATTACGCCTCCAGGACCGAGGATATAGAACAATTAGGCCTCTTTGCCAAGCAATACTCTGAACTGGAAGACTTCCTTTCAGAGCTCGTCCTGCTCGGGGAACTTCAGGGGCAGGACGTAGTCTCTGGATCCGATGACACCGAGAAGGTAATTTTGAGCTCAATCCACAGGGCAAAGGGACTCGAATGGCAGCACGTATTCGTGATAAGGGCATGCGAGGGAGCCTTGCCCGCAGATAGATCGCTGAAAGAGGAAAATGGAGAGGAAGAAGAAAGGCGCGTCTTCTACGTAGCCGCCACAAGAGCCAAAGACGAACTCTACATAGTCTATCCTTTGATAGATATAGGCAGGAGCTCTTCACCTTCGACTATACTACAGCCCTCCCGTTTCATACAGGAGATAGATGCGCAACTGTACGACATAGCTGAGATTCAGCCAGCTGAGGCATAAAACGGAGAGATAAGGATGGCAAAGATTATGACGTCAACCTTTATTCTGTGAGCGAGAACTTGCACGCCCCTTGGTCCTCTCTCTTTTTAGGAACTGGGGGCTGGCCATAAGTAAAATCGGTTTGTCAGCCCTCAAGTAGGAGATAATAAAATGAGATGTGCAATCTTATCTACTGTTATAACACTGTTAGTCGCTTTGAATGCGCCCAGCTATGCACAGGATGAACCTCCAGTTGTGACATCTATTATCCCCAATTCAGGCATTGGATTAGGCGGTACACCTGTGACGATTACAGGTTACAATTTCCAAAGTGGAGCAACTGTAACTTTGGGTGAAAGTACAGCCATAAATGTAGTGATAGTGGACCCCAACACTATTACCGCTACGACTCCTGCTCATTCTGCTGGTACTGTGGGCGTGACAGTCACAAATCCCGACGGTCAGGCGGACATGCTCTTTAATGGATTTACTTTTATTCCCATAATTTTCGGACCTAAGACTGACTATGCTGTTTCGCGTAGTCCCAAGTCAGTTTTCAGTGCAGACTTAGATGCAGATGGAGATAATGACCTAGCTGTGGCTAACGCTGCCAGCAATAATGTGTCAGTGTTGATAAACAATGGCGACGGGACATTCGGAGCTAAAGTGGACTACTTCACTGGACAAGTGCCCAGTTCAGTATTCAGTGAGGATCTAGATGGAGATGGATACAAGGATTTGGTTGTGACCAATAGGATCAGCAACAATGTATCGGTATTGTTGAATAATGGTGATGGAACCTTTTCATATAGAGTGAACTATGACGCTGGAGATAATCCCAACTCAGCCTTCTGTGCAGATTTAGACGGAGATGGAGACAAGGACCTAGCTGTGGCGAATAGAGTTGACAATAATGTATCAGTGTGGCTCAACGATGGAGATGGGACATTTGCTGCTAAGGTTAACTATGTTGCTGGACGTAATCCTAAGTCTGTCTATATCGCCGATTTAGATGGCGATGGGAATAAGGACTTAGCTGTGGCTAATCGCAGCAGCGTATCGGTGTTGCTGAACGACGGAGATGGGACATTTGCACCTAAGGTGGACTACGATGTTGGGAATATTGCCATGTCCGTCTTCAGTGCAGATTTCAATTCGGATGGAGATAATGATTTAGCTGCGGCTAATTGGGGCAGCGGTACTGTATCAGTGTTGTTAAATAATGGAGACGGAACGTTTGCACCTAAGGTAGACTACAAAGTTGGAGTTATGCCCACTTCAGTCTTCAGTGCAGATTTCAATTCAGATGGAGATAATGATTTAGCTGTGGCCAATCAGGGCAGTGGTACTGTCTCAGTATTGCTGAACAAACATGATGGAACATTCACAAGTAAGGTGGACTACGTTACTGGAGCTAGTTCCTCCTCAGTTTTTGGTGTGGATTTAGACAGCGACGGAGATAACGACTTAGCTGTGGCTAATGCAGGAAGCGATAGTGTGTCAGTCTTATTTAATCTCTCTCCCCATTTACCTCCGGTTGCAACATCTCCTCCTGCTCTAAAATCTATTCACCCCACTGCGGGCATTGAATCAGGTGGCGTGTCTGTAAGGATCGAAGGAAATAATTTCCAAAGTGGAGCAACCGTCACTTTCGGTGGGAGAGCAGCCACTGGTGTAGTTGTAGTGTCCACCAATACCATTGTTGCTACGACTTCTGCACATAGCACCGGTGCTGTGGCAGTGATTGTCACAAATCCCAGTAGTCTGGCAGATACACTTGCGAACGGTTTCACTTTTGACAAGATTCCTCCTCCTGATTTTTTCGGACCCAAGATTGACTATGGCTTCGGACGTCGTTCCGTATCAATCGTAAGTGCGGATTTAGATGGAGATGGGGATAATGACCTTGCTACGGCTAATACTAACTGTAACGATCGGAACAGTGTGTCAGTGTTGTTGAATAACGGAGATGGAACATTTGCGACCAACCTGGATTATGCCACTGGGGATTGTCCCAAGTCAATCTTCAGTGCGGACATAGATAGAGATGGGGATAATGACTTAGTTACAGCTAATAAGCAAAGTAATAATGTATCAGTGTTGTTGAACAACGGAGACGGGAGATTCGCAAATAAGGTGGACTATCCCGTTGGACATCATCCTCCCTCTTCAGTCTTCATCGCGGATTTAGATGGAGATGGAGATAATGACTTGGCTGTGGCTAATGCAGTCAACATCGGCCATTTCGGTACTGTATCAGTGTTGTTGAATAATGGAGAAGGTACATTTGCGGACAAAGTGGACTATGCTGTTGGATATGGTGCCACATCAGTTTTTGTTGCTGATTTGAATAACGATGGAGATAATGATATAGCTGTGGCTAATAGTGGAAGATATCCCGAATTCATCGGTACTTTATCAGTGTTGTTGAACAATGGAGATGGAACCTTTTCACCGAAGGTGGACTATGCAGCTGGAAGTCGACCCCATTCAGTCTTCATAGCAGATTTGGATAGAGATGGAGATAATGATTTGGCTGTGGCAAATGGGAGAACCGCTACTAGTCCAGAGAATAGTACTGTATCAGTGTTATTAAATAAGGGAGATGGAACATTTGAGGATAAGGTGAAATATGTTGCTGGACCTACACCCCAATCAGTCTACATTGCCGATTTAGATGGTGATGGCAACAATGATTTGGCTGTTGCGAATGCGTCAGGTGGCCATGGTTCTTCACGTAGTATATCAGTACTCTTGAATAATGGAGATGGTACATTTGCACTCAAAGTGGACTTCGAATCAGGAGATAATCCCAGATCTCTGTTCATTGCGGATTTAGATGGTGACGGTGATAATGACCTAGCTGTAGTTGGCCATAGAGTATCGGTCTTGTTGAATCGCACCTTGGTATCTCCTATTGTTAATTCTATTAATCCGATTTCTGGAACGGATTCGGGAGATATGCTGGTGACAATAGAAGGAAGCAATTTCAGGGGTGGAGAGACTGTTATTTTCGGAAGTATCCCAGCCCCAAGTGTGGAGGTGGTGTCACCCGATACTATTATCGCTACGATTCCCGTTCATCCTGCTGGAACTGTAAATGTGATTGTCGAAAATACGAGTGGACTAGCCGATACACTTAAAAACTCATTTACTTTCGGGTCTCCACGACCCGTAGTGACATCCGTTTATCCCATTTCAGGACTCGAATCAACAGGTACACGTGTGACTGTAAAGGGGAACAATTTTCTGCTTGGAGCAATAGTTACATTTGGCGGCAGCAAAGCCAAGTATATAGTTGTAGTATCGCCTGTGAAGATTATTGCTACGACTCCCGCTCATTCCGTCAGTACTGTAGACGTGATAGTCACAAATCCTGGCGGTCAGGCAGGCGTGCTCGCTAAGGGATTTTCCTTTATTCCTCCTCTTTTCGGACCTAAGGCAGATTATGCGGTAGGGCATGCTCCCAACTCAGTATTCAGCGCCGATTTAGATGGGGATGGGGATAATGACTTGGCTGTGGCTGGAGGAAATGTCTCAGTTATCTTGAATAACGGGGACGGAACATTTTCAACTAGGACGGACTATACTGCTGGGGGTAGATCAATATTTATTGCAGATTTAGATGGAGACGGGGATAGCGACATAGCTACAGCTAATAAGTGGAGCGATATATTGTCCAGTGGTTATGTGTCAGTTTTGTTAAATAACGGGGATGGAACATTTGCACCTAAAGTTGACTACGATGCCGGGCTTAGTCCCCGTTCAATCTTCAGCACAGATTTAGATGGGGATGGGGATAATGACTTAGCTGTGGCTAATTACCATTACAACTACGCGGCAGTACTCTTGAATAACGGTGATGGCACATTTGCACCTAAGAGGACATATGCCACAGGGGAATCTCCTCAGTCGATGTTCAGTAGCGATTTAGATGGGGATGGGGATAATGACTTGATTACAGCCAATGAGGGGAGTAATACGGTGTCAGTGTTAATGAATAATGGAGATGCGACATTTGCACCTAAAATGGATTATATCGTTGGGGATTTCCCACAATCAGTATTCGGAGCGGATTTAGATGGAGATGAAGATAATGACTTAGTTATAACTAATATTAGCGACAATACTATATCAGTGTTGTTAAACAATGCAGATGGAACATTTGCAACTAAAGTGGACTATGAGGCTGGGCGTTATCCCCTGTCAGTGTTCATTGCGGATTTAGATGGCGATGGTGACAATGATGTAGCTGTAACTGTAAGATATAGTGTGTCAGTGTTTTTGAATAGTGGAGATGGAATTTTTCCAACTAAGGTGAGTTTTCCTGTTGGGAATAATCCCGGATCAGTATTTGTCGCGGACGTAGATGGAGATGGAGATAATGACCTAATTACCTCGGCTGTATCAGTGTTGTTAAATCTGTCTATCTCTGCCGCAATATCCTCCCCTCTTGTTGTGACATCTGTTAATCCCGTTTCGGGAAAAGAGTTAAGCGGTACCTCCGTAACTATAAGAGGAGCTAATTTCCAAAGTGGAGCCACTGTTAATTTCGGTGATAGTGAAGCCACAAACGTGGTTGTAGTTACCCCCTATACCATTACAGCTACGACCCCTGCTTCTCCTGTTGAAGTTGTGGACGTGATGGTCACTAATCCCAACGGTGAGACAGACACACTTGAGAAAGGATTCACTTTTATTCCCGCCCTTTTCGGGCCCAGAACTTATTATGCCACCGGGCGTAGTCCCCAATCTATCTTCATCGCGGATTTAGATGGAGACGGCGATAATGACTTAGCAACAGCTAATTCTGCCATAGTATATAATCTTCCTAACAAATCAGAGTCTGAATTAGTCCGTGGTGTGTCTACTGTTTCATTGTTACTAAATAATGGAGATGGAACATTTGCCCCTAACATGGACCAAATCGTTGGTCGAGGTGCCCATTCAATATTCATTGAGGATTTAGACGGAGATGGAGACAAAGACCTTGCTACGGCTAATTCTGACGATAATAGTGTATCGGTATTATTGAATAATGGAGATGGGACATTTGCAACTAAAGTGGACTATGAGGCTGGGCGTTATCCCCTGTCAGTGTTCATTGCGGATTTAGATGGCGATGGGAACAATGACTTAACTACGGCTAATAGTAGCGATAATGTGTCAGTTTTGTTGAATAATGGGGATGGAACATTTGTAACTAAGACGGACTATCCCGCTGGCGATCAACCCTTGATGGTCTTCATTGCGGATTTAGATAGCGATGGAGACAATGACGTAGCTGTGGTTAATCGCAACAGCCATAATGTATCAGTATTATTAAATAATGGAGATGGAACATTTTCACCTAAGGTGGACTATGATGTTGGGAGTAGTCCCTATTCAGTTTTCAGCACAGATTTAGATGGAGATGGAGATAATGACTTAGTTACAGCTAATTTGGGCAGCGATAATGTGTCAGTGTTGTTAAACAATGGAGACGGAATATTTGTAACTAGGTCGGATTACAGTGTTGGGCGCGGTCCCTTCTCAGCAGTCAGTGCAGATTTAGATGGAGATGGAAATAATGACTTAGCTGTGACTAATCCACGTAGGAGTAATGTATCAGTGTTGTTGAATAATGGAAATGGATCATTTCCAACTAGGACGGACTATACTGCTGGGGGTAGATCAATATTTATTGCAGATTTAGATGGAGATGAGGACAATGACTTAGCTGTGGTTAAGTCGGCTAGCGACAATGTGTCAGTTCTGTTGAATCTTTCTGAAATACTCATAGCTGATAGTACTGCTGTAACCGTATATGAAGAATCATCGTCAGATATTCCCGAGACATATGCCCTCTCCCAGAACTATCCCAATCCGTTTAACCCCCAGACGGTGATCCACTACGAGCTTCCTGTCCAAAGCCACGTTAGGCTATCTGTCTATAACATAATGGGTCAGAAGGTTGGCACACTGGTGAATGACCGCAGATCTGCTGGTAGCTACTGGTTATTTATCAAATGAAATCGGTGCACTTCTCTTTCGATCTTTGATTGATCTTGAATGATAGGTTTTCGACAATCTTTGGTTTCTGTTCTTTTTCAAAATGGATGTATAATTGTTCTTCTTTTAGGTTCCATTCAGCCAGGACAAAGTAGTTGGTGTAAGAGGAGGGAAGAGATACTTTCTCATTTAGGACATCGATAAAGGCTTTATCTGTCTGTTCTGTGTCCTGTTTGACTTGTCTGATAAAATAGGTCTTGGGAATGAAATCTTTCTCGTTTGACTTCTCTTGCTTAGGTGGACGGTAGCCGGTGTATCTCTGTGATGAAAGATTAAACCATTCTAACTTCTGATCAACTTCTTGTAAGCTTTTGAACTGAATTCTGTTCCAGAACTTCCTTGAAAATACAGAATTGTTGCCTTCTATAGATGCTTGAGAAAAGGGCCTTCTGGGAACGGCAAATATCGGAATCACTTGATTTTTCAAGAGAAACTGCATTGCTTTGCTGACATTCCTTTTACCTGAAACACTGCCAATAGTCGCCGAGCAATTGTCCACCTTAACGAAATCTGGTTTTTCAAACCTGTCAAAGAAAGACTGACACTTCTCGATAAAGTTAGTTGCTGTTTGACCGTCAACCCGCCGAAAATACCTTAACTTAGGCTCTTTCTTAAAGGAAAATCCAACGAAGTTGACCGGCTCAGTTCTGCCGGTAAGATACTTTTTACCAATAAAGTCTGATTCTAGGACTCTGCCTCCTGAAAGATAGTAAATGGTATACTCTGGATAACAAAGATAACGAGATGCACCCTTGTTTTTACCTTTCTTCCTTCTCTGGGAAAGTCCTAAATCTGAAAGCATTCTGCCGATAGTCGGCAACGACGGAGGAGGGGTGCTAGAATATCGATTCCTCCATTCTTGTTCAATAACAGTGGCTCCTGAATAGAACTGATAAGGATCGTCCTCTAAGCTATGGTAAATCTCTTTGATTCTCTGTTCGTCAACTTTAGCCAATTTTCGCCTTTTTCCTTTTGGCCAACCCCGATTATCCATGGCAAAATCCTGATCCGGAGATTTAGTCCAAGCCGTAACGAAATCATTGGAAACTCTCGCTTGTTTGATAACTTCTCGCTTTGACATTTCTTTCTTAAAATACATCTCGTTGACTTCTTGTCTTAATACGGCCAATCTCTCTTTGTCCATAGGACTCCGTAGATTAAAGTTAAGACAATCAACTCAACTTAATCTACTAATACTCTAAACAAAGATCAAATTAGGTGCACCGATTTCATTTGATATTCAACCGCTACTCTTTAGTTTGGGATGCCAAAAATGACAACGGAGAGAACCTTGCCACCGGGGTCTATCTGTATCGGATGGAAGCAGAGGGATTTGTGCAGACAAGGAAGCTGGTTTTGATGCGATAGGCTTAACTCAAAACCTTTTTGGACTAATAGCCAATCCTCATTTAGGAACAACCTATGTGGTTGGAAGCACAGACCAAAGAACTCAGGGAGCTTACGAGGCTCTACGAATACTACAGCAAACACCACCTCCCCAAAGACCTCACGGAGAGGATCGTGGACATATTTGGGATTGACATCCGGGCGAAGTACCATCGCACGGAACTGCCCAATCCCATAATCGTGGCTCCCGGGCAGATGAGTATGTACGACAACCAGATAGACTCAGCAGATAGAGCGGGTTACGGAGGACTCGTCCTCAAATCCTTCGTAGGAGAGGCACCAGACGGCAGTTGTTCTATGGAGTCCTGGAGGACTGAGGGGAACTACACGCGCACTTACTACGAGCCCGCGTACAGAAAGAGCGGCTCAAGACCTATAGTCCACTGGAACGGGAGAGGCGACACCAGAAACCTGGAGGACTATCTTCCATTTGCTGTCAGGACACATCAATCGGCAAGAAGATGCCGCACCGCAAGGATAGCCTCGATAATTTGCCATCTGCCCGGAACAAAAGGCGAAAAGTGGATGGAGGAGGAATGGCTCTACACCACGAAAGTCTTAAGCGATGTAGGATACAAAATCTTTGAGATAGCTTTTTCCCCCACACCCAGCATCCTCGAAAAGGCGAAAGACGGTGACATAGTACTGGGATGGTACAGGACCACTCCCAAAATTATGAGGAGGGCCAGAGACGATATAGTAATCTATCCCAAGATAATGAACATGCGCTGGGGTTTGAACTATCAATTCCAGATGGTGGAGGCGTCCTTTGAAGGCAGCTCCGACGGAGTGGTGGTTGCAAACAGGATGTTCAACAGGAAATTCAAATCTGGACACGGCGGGCGAGTTCACAGAGGCTACGTTGAACGAATGGATGCCCATTCATCAGATCCTCTATGAGACCTATGTCCCCTACTTTTTCGCTCTCCTTATCACAGGTGCGCTTTTGCTCCTTATAGATGTAAGAAATTTTGATCTATCTCGCTATCTACTCTTTTGTATCTTGGCTTATCTCCCCTTTTTAGCTCACCGACACAGAGTCATCTTCTCCTTTGCCGCTATTGCAGTCCTATCTTTTGCACTTCAACACATCATCAAAGATAAGATCCTCCGCACGGACTATCTACTCTATCCTATGTTATTCATAGTCCTCTTTGCGTACGGATATACCAGGATCCCCGATCTAGACTTCGGACTCAAAAGATCTTTGTACCCTGAGGGAGCAGTAGAGTTCTTGAGAGACCATCCTATCAAGGGAAACATTTTTAACGAATACACTTTCGGGGGATACATAATGTGGGAGTTATATCCCCACTACAGGGTCTTCATAGATGGGAGAGGGAGGACCTTCCTCTACGAAGACGTCCTGGTGTCCGACTACGGCAGCATCTTGGGAAGAGGCGAGGCCTTTGAGACACTTATTTCCAATTACGACATCGGCCTTTTTATTCTCAACTATCCATCCAAAAGGGACAGACAAAGAGGCATAAACTTTATCCACGATTTCCTCGCCGAAAGCGACGGCTGGAGACTCGTATATTGGGACGACATCGCCCTTATCTATATAAAAAATGAGGAAGAGTACTCTTCATTAATAGATACCTAACCAATACAAATACATAAATCCGCTCGGGAGCAGAGTCTATGCGAACAGGCCCGAGGATATGGAGGTTCACCTTTCGGACATCGTGCAGGAGGTAAAAAGATGTATCGCCGAACATCCAGAGCACACACGCCCCCGCATGATTCTCGGCTATATACTTACCGTGAATAAAAGATACACCGAGGCCTTCGAGCAGCACAAAGAGGTTCTAAAGATCGAACCCGGACATCCCGGAGCCTTGAATAATATTCGGTGGATCAGCGATAATCTGACTATTGAAAGGTAACGATTTAATGTAGATATGGATCTATGAGCTGCACTTCGGCTCTGTCAGGTCGGCGGTGGGAACCTCCAGACCGGGGATGTCCGATCTGTAAAGGTAGAGTCCACCCAGTAAATTTGGGTCTTCAGGATCGAAACCAGGGGGCTGTAAGAAAGAGGTAAAAGGCTCAGACGCCGCGGTGATATAGAGATCTGTTAGATCCTCGCCACCGAAGCAGACGGAAGAAGCCTGAACGTCGGGGACTTCTATGCGACGCTCCTCAATTCCACCAGCGTCGTAGCGAATCACACAGCTTCCGTACCACATAGCCACCCAAACGCCTCCTTCTGCATCTACAGCGATTCCATCCGGCATTCCAGGCTCTTGGGAAAAATCAATATAGACCTGACGATTGGCGACAGCACCAGACTCGATATTGTAGTCATAACAGAATATCTTACGAGCCGCTGAATCGGAGTGGTACATGATCGTATCCTGAGGGTTGAACCCCAATCCGTTGGAAAGTTGGATGTCTCCCTGAACAACCGAAATGGAGCAATCGTTGTCAAAGCGGTATAGTACCCCTTCCTGCTCCACCTTATCCTCCCCCACAAACATCGAGCCTACAAAGACGCGTCCTTGGGGATCGGCGGTCATATCGTTTAACTGCAACTTCCTGCCCTCAAACTCAGAGGCGACGGGGATAAAGTTGTCCCGATCCTTCCACAGATGGAGTCCATCGGACCCTGCAAGAACCAGCCCTCCGGGCTGGTTCAGCGCCATCCCTCCCACGTGGACATCTTCTATAAGGAGCTCAATATCCCCCGTATCAGCACTATATCTGTGGACCCTTCGCTCTGCATGGTCAGACCAGTATAGACAATTATTTTCAGGATCCCAAAGTGGGGCTTCTCCTACTCGGTATCCGCTGCTAATAAGATCCGATTGATCCATAGTTCTGCCCTTTCTATTCCGTCTACCTACTTCCCGCTGCATATAGCGAAAGTGAACGTTAAAACCTCAATTCTCTAATGCGCTGTGTAACCGCCGTCAGCGAGCAGAGTTGCAGCTGTGATGAAGGATGCCTCATCTGAGGCAAAAAAGAGGACAGTGTAGGCTATCTCCTTGGGATCTCCCATTCGCTTGATGAAGAGCATGGGCTTTATTTCCTCCACCAACTCCTCTTTGGTCATCCCGGTGAATTGTGCGTGCCGCAAGGTAGCGGGGGTATCTATAGCACCGGGACAGACGCAATTGACCCGTATGTTATCTTTTGCAAGATCGTAAGCCAGACATCGGGTCAATTGAAGCACCGCGCCTTTGCTGCTATTATAAGGGACAAAAGCGGGCTGTGCGACAAACGAACTCGTAGACCCCAGATTCACAATTGCTCCGCCGCCGCGCTCTCGCATGACAGGTGCGGCGTATTTTGTGCAGAAGGCGTAGCCCTTGACGTTAACGCCCAAAACCCGATCCCAATCCTCCTCTGTTGCCTCTTCCACCGTCCCAAATACGAAAGCAGCCGCGTTGTTTACCAGGATGTCCAAGCCTCCGTATTCTGAGACAACCGTCTTGATCATCTCCTCTACTTCCTTTTCTTTGGAGACGTCACAGCGGCAAAACAGCGCCTGCCCCCCGGCCTGATGAATCTCCTTTGCTGTTTCCTGGCCGCCGTCGGCATCTATATCCGCAATGGCGACACTGGCTCCTTCTTCTGCAAAGAGCAGTGCTGTCGCCCGACCAATGCCCGAACCGGCACCCGTAATCAGCGCAATCTTATGCTCTAATCTCATAGTTGGTCCTCCCTTCGTCAGTGAAATATTCCCTGGATTGCAACTTTTGTGAAGGAATATACAGATGAAACTGCTAACTGTCAACAGGAATTGTGGGGAGCATCTCAAACTTGATGGCAAGAATAAAAAAGCCGAACCCATTCAGAACTGAGCTTCGGCTTTTTTCTAATCTATTGAATGTAGGGGCGAATTCATGTGTTCGCCCGATTCCGCTGCATTATCAGGGCAGACACGCTGATCTGCCCCTACAGATAGTGGCAAAGTCTATCTCATCAATACCAGCTTCCTTATCTTCACAAATTCTTCCGATCCATCCGTCTTCAAGCGATACAGATAGACCCCGCTGGCAAGGCTCTCTCCATTATCATCTTTGCCATCCCAGAATACAGAGTGGCTTCCTGCGTCCATCTGCTCATTTACCATGTTGCAACCTTCTGTCCTATCATATTATAGACAGATAGCTCAACGTGGCTTTGAACGGGAAGATCGTAATGAATCACCGTCTCTGGGTTAAACGGATTGGGGAAGTTCGGGTATAGGGCGTAAACCTGAGGAATATGACTGTTGTCATTTCTATCCAAACTGGGCACCCCCAGCGTTATCGTCTCCGTTAGGATGAGTTCACCTATATCCTGAGGAGTATCGGTTCCCATCTCAACCTTGGTCGTACCGTACCGCCCTGACGGCCCATAATACTCTAAAACTATCTCATCCCCACTTAAGTAGCGGAATAGGTCACCACTTTCACGATCCCTCAAATTCCCCAAATTGATAGACCAATATGCACTTGCGGAAGTCGCAGCCGATATAGGATACGATTCTTTTCCCTTGTGGATGACCGTTGCATAGAGCACTCCCCTATCGCTTATCTCCTTTCCACCATCCTCCACCACTTTGCCTTATATTGCGTACGGATATGGAATCGAGTTCAGCAGAGGAGTAGTCGTAAACGATCTGACCTCGTCCTCACTTTTGCCATTTGGATCTACCGGCAGGATTCTGTAATAGTACTTCGTATCAGGAGTAAGTCCGATTATGTCTACCCAGTGTATATCGTCAGGATATTCGACTCCTCTTACATCATATGCTATGTCGTAATAAGAGAAATCAGGATCAGTGCCATATTGCACCTGAGCCAAATGATTCTCGGCGCTTATCCAAGATACAGTAGCCGCCAAGTCGGTCACGTTAGATACCTTCACCTCAAAGGGAAACACATTGGCACTAACCTCTTCCTCAAATCTTCTATGCTCCAGCTCGTGTGGTTCAGGAGCAATCGCTTTGGGAGCTGAGACAGGAGGCGTGAACTCACTGAAAGCAAGTACCTTAACAAAATATCCCTCTCCCAACTCTATGCTGAACGCGTCTGTGGGGTCTGTTATTACCGTCCCATCCGCAGCCCTTATCGCAGATTCAAACAAGCTCGCAGCATTATTCCATCTGTCTATCTCTCTCGCATTCGGTATCAACGGCAGCAGTGTGTGAGAAGTAAAGTCCAGAGGAAACGGAACACCCACGATATTAAAAGCCTTGTGAAATAGTTATGTCCCAGGCAGCGTCTGAAGCGCCGATTATGGGTCAAAGAGTAGCATATCGTATCGTTTTGCTGTGGAATAAGCAAAATAGTCTTATCAGAGTTCTGGTCAGCAAGGAACAGGAGCTGTTTGAAGAACAGGATGCACTGTCTTTGACAGACAGGGCACACATAGACGCTTTCCCCCTTCTTATGAAAGATACAAGCCTCTTGAGATTCTGTGCTGTTGCAACAAGATTCAACTGTTCATTCAGTGAGGCTGGTCCTCTGTAACGGGCTCGTCCCATACCGTGTTGTTGCCTGGCTTCAGCAAAGATATGTTCACTGCGTTTACGGAGTCTCCGGGAGAGTTTGTAGTCAGCTGTTAATGAGATAGACCGTGCATGATTTCTGGCTTTCGCCTCTCGCACTTTTCTATCCCGTTCGGCCTGAATATGTGCTGGATTTGTCTTGTTTTTCCATGTAGGAATCGGTTCAATCTTCTCATCGGCTCGCAGAGGAATATGGGGTATGATTCCCCGGTCAAGTACATCAGCGATAAAATTACCAGAACCGTAACCGGTATCGGCACTAAGTGTCTGAATGTCTTTGGGCATGGTGTATGTTTCAAGGTCATCTACCATCTTAAGGGCACTTTCGGGCTCTGCTGTCCCTGTCGCCTGCGTGCCCTGAGTCTCAAGGATTACTCTGCTTTTTGTGTCGATCAGATCATGGCCCATAAACGAGAGAAAAGCCCCTTTGCCCTTCGATTTGCTGTATAAGCGCGCGTCGGGGTCTGTAGTCGAACGGTGTGTTTGGTTCGTCCACTTTTCACCATGAAAGTCTTTATCCTGAGGATGCCCGGACCTACCCTTTGTCTTATCACCTTCAAAACCGATTCCCTTGAGATAATCATCAAGAGAAACAGGGGGTTCTATCGGCTCAATACTTTTCACTGAAGCATCAGCTTGTATCTGAGTGCCGTCGACACTAAGGTGTTTACCGCTCACAAGACCGACATCTATGCAACACTGGACTACCTGACGCATTATCCGTTCAAACAACCCACTGGATGCCCACTTGTGATTGCGAAGCTTGTTGATCGTGCTCCTATCCGGAACCGCATCATCAAATGTCTGATGACAAAACAACCGATATGCCGCATGCATCCCCACTTCCTGACAGAGCCGATTCTCACTCAAATTATACAGATAGCCAATAAGGATCATTCGAACAACTAATTCAGGATCAATACCGGGTCTGCCATTGTCAGGGCAATAACAATCTGATACAACGTCTCGTACAAATGAAAAATCAACTGCCTCATCAATCTGACGAAGGATATGATCCTCGGGAACTAAATCCTCCATCTGAAAATAGTGAAACATCGGATTTGTCTGTTCCTGCTTTTGTGGGGTCATTGTTTCCTCCATGTATAATATTATCAATAACATAATATAATACATCGGAACTGCTTTATCAATGCTTGTTCTATACTGCTTTCTGAATCTAAGGGTTTTTCACAAGGCTTTTAGGGTGTCTTCGAAAGAGAAGGCCTTACCTCCTTTGTCCTTGGTGATCTTGGACGGCCCCCCCATAACGACAATATTCCCAGTGAAACCTATGTTACCTTCCGCATCCTCCACCCTAATAACGGTAGAACCTCCGAAGATGGCTGTGAAGACGCCATTTTCATCAATCGTGCCTATGTCCCGATCCTGGACTCCCCAGGTAAAGACGCTTTTGCCAGGCCTGCCGACCACCCTGAACCGCCTGGTCTTTCCAAGCTTTACTCTCGTTTGGAACGGGCGAATATCAAGTCCCCCTGTCTTTGGCACCACTATAACGAGTCCATCCTCTGCCTCTACATTGGCCTCGTTTAAAAGACCATCTTGAACATCCAGCGCCGTTGAATCGCCCGGGGAACCCACAGTCTCAAAATGTAGATTAACCACACGACCGTTTCTCTCGAAATCGGCGCAGAACCCGCCAGTGCTATCTTCAGTGATCCTGGAGATATCTCATTGGCAGCAAGCTGCCACAGACTATCCACCAGCACTGGAATCTCCTGGGACTTGTTGGGCAAAACTATTATAGAACCAGCTCGCAAAATTCCCAGCCGCACCGCTACGAAGACACCGTCCACTGTCTCTACAGGATCCTCGTTCAAAAGACCATTCTCAAGATCCAAGGCAGTAGAATCTCCGACAGCACCTACGACCTTGAAACGCAGATCGACCACCGGGCCACTGCCTGAAATCGGTGTAGGACCTGCCAGCGCAACCTTCAACGAGCCAGGAGATACCTCATTGGCTGCAATCTGCCACAGACTATCCACTGCTGATCCCACAGAGAACATAGGAACATCCGCCCTTAAGACATCAGGATCGTAGTGAAGCGTAAACTGAGCTGAGATCACTTCAGTACTGGGGACTAGACTATCCACGAACACCGGAACCTTGGCCCACCCTCCCGAAGGACCTGCCAAAAAGCCTACCTCTAAAACTCCCAGCGGCACCACTTCCAAAAACCCATCAACTGACTCTACAGGATCCTCATTCAAAAGACCATTCTCAAGATCCAACACCGTAAAATCTCCGATATCTCCTATGACCTGAGCATGGACAACTGCTAAGCTACCCGTTCCAATAAGAGGAGATTCAGCGCCCGCCATAGCAACAGAGACCTTACCGGGGCTCGGCACGTTCACTGAGAACTGCCACGTGCTGTCGACCACGTTTCCCCTAAAGCTCATCACGGTATCGGGGTCTATTACCTCAGGATCGTAGAAAAGATTGAACTGGGCAGATATGATGCTATCTTCCACAGAGATTCCATCTACAAAGACCGGGATCTCTACCCACGCTCCTTTGCTTGCCTTTAACGTATCCACACGCATAGCTACCACTTCAGGAGCAGCAACACCCTCTACAAATAGTGATCCGTCATCCAGAACCCCTGCCAGATCTGTCACAAAATCCAGCTCCCCATTGACCAGAACCTCTGGGGCAAACGCTATATCGGTGGAGTCTCCCTCAGTTCCCACAACTCTGAAGTCTATAGAGACTAAAGTAGCATCTCCGACTAAGAAGCTGGACCCCGCCACGGTGACCTTAACAGTATCGTCCTTTATTATACTATTTACACCCCATGTAGTGTCGGGGAGATTCCCCGAAAGTACAGAGTCCGCGTTTATCACGTTCCCATCGAACAGAAGGTCGAACTGAACCGAAGTGATCTCGTCTTTCTCTTTAATGCCCCGAATATCCACTGGCACTAAAATCGACTCGCCCGACGTGGCTGATGTATCGAGCACACTTAAAACCTTACCTGGTGGTCCTCCTAACACCGTAGAGGCGAAAAACAACTGAATGAAGGTTGCAAAAAGCATCGTCGATAGGAAATCACAAAGACACTCTGACTTCATATAGCTTATCCTCTCATAAGTATTAATTCAACTAATATACAGAAAATAGTGCACTTGCCAAGCATAATTCAAAAAAACATAAAAAGATTTAAGATTGTTTTAGACGAGCGATTTCCTATTACTTATCGGACCGACACTGGTACTTATGACAAGTTGTCTGATCTGCGAAAAGTACGAGCGTACCGGTTCATTTTTCAGACAAGAATGACCGATACTGGGGGCCTTATACTGTCGTCCTTGCGATTGACTGTCCTCAACGGTTATCTCATCAGGATCATCTTTCTGGTCTTAACAAAGTCCCCTGCCTTGATGCGATAGAGGTAAAGTCCGCTTGCCATGTCCTTCCCCTGATCGTCTTTGCTGTCCCAGACTACAGAATACCTTCCTGCTTTCTGATTCTCATTCACCAGTGTTCTAATCTTCTGCCCTAAAGTGTTAAATACATCTAGCCTTGCTCTTCCTGCTTCCCGTATTTCGTATCTTATAGTTGTATAAGGGTTAAACGGATTCGGATAGCTCTGAGCCAGGCTGTATTCTTGAGGCGGCGGGGATATGTCCTCTTGCTCCACTATACTCAAGTGGTACATCCCCTCGTTCAACTGTGCCTCAAGCACCTCCAATCCTAAATCAAATAAATCTTGTGTCCTGAACTGGATGCGCAGCACCTCTCCCTTACCCTCCGATACCGACGATGCCCAAAAGCCCACAGGCGGATTTGAACAGAAGCTTTGTGTGGCGCATCCCCGCATGCTAACTGGTCCCTCCCCGTGCGTCAAGTATACAATTACCGCAGTAACCGCTCATAAAGGGGCTCAGCCTCGGCATACTTGCCCTGATCTCCGTAAAGTACCGCCAGATTGTTCAGTGAGACCGCCAGATCGGGATGGTCTTTGCCAAGGACTTTTTCCCTTATTGCCAGTGCCCGCTTTAAAAGGGGTTCAGCCTCGGCATACTTGCCCTGATCTCTGTAAAGTACCGCCAGATTGTTCAGGGAGGTCGCCACATCGGGATGGTCTTTGCCAAGGACTTCTTCCCTTATTGCCAGTGCCCGCTTATAAAGAGGCTCGGCTTCGACATACTTGCCCTGATCTCTGTAAAGTAACCCCAGATTGTTCAGGGAGGTCGCCACATCGGGATGGTCTTTGCCAAGGACTTCTTCGCTTATTGCCAGTGACCGCTCATAAAGGGGCTCAGCCTCGTCATACTTGCCCTGGGAATAATAAAGTACCCCCAGACCGTTCAGGGAGGGCGCCACATCGGGATGGTCTTTGCCAAGGACTTCTTCCCTTATTGCCAGTGCCCGCTTGAAAAGGGGTTCAGCCTCGGCATACTTGCCCTAGGAATAATAAAGCAACCCCAGACCGTTCAATAAGCTCGCCACATCGGGATGATCTGGCCCAAGCGCTTTTTCCCATATTGCCAGTGACCGCTTATAAAGAGGCTCGGCTTCGACATACTTGCCCTGATCTCTGTAAAGTAACCCCAGATTGTTCAGGGAGGTCGCCACATCGGGATGATCTGGACCGAAAGTTTTCTCAGCTACTTTCAAAGCCTTTTTAGCAACCTTAACTGCTTTCTCATACTGACCTTGTTCGCGGAACGTTACTGCCTTTTCCATTAGTATTTCCCACTTTGAAAATGCCCTCATATCTGGTGCTCCTTTCGGTTCAAGGAATCAAGGAAGGGTTCCTCCTCACATTGTAGTCATCATTCCAGGGCAGACACACGGGTCTGCCCCTACAGATAGTGGCAAAGTCTATCTCATCAATAGCAGCTTCCTTATCTTCACAAATTCTTCCGATCCATCCGTCTTCAAGCGATACAGATAGACCCCGCTGGCAAGGCTCTCTCCATTATCATCTTTGCCATCCCAGAGTACAGAGTGGCTTCCTGCGTCCATCTGCTGATGTACCAATGTCGCTACCTTCTGTCCTATCATATTATAGACAGATATATCAACCTGGCTTCGGAGGGGAAGATCGTAATGGATCACTGTCTCTGGGTTGAACGGATTGGGGAAGTTCTGAGGCAATGCATAGGTGTCAGGAACTTCGGAAACGTCGTCAGATTGGGAAGTAACCACACTGAAGAGACCTTCGTTTAATTGAGCAGAGACTAGATCAATCCCCGTAAGATTCAATCGGGGATCAATCTCACCAATAGTCTCAATCTGCGAATCTACAGGCTCAAATATAATCTCTGCAATCCTACCGCTGCCTTCAACTGATTCTACACCAGCAAACGATAGCCTTAGCCTGCCATCTTGAGCATTGTTGGCGAAAAGATAATCAGAGGTCAGGTCTGATGTGATAGCTTCTGAAACTTTGAGCTTGGTGGAATCGAAGGATAGTTCAAGTTGACCTGATAATACACCGTCCATCTCGTTTATGAGGACAGGAACTGCAAAGCGTCCATCAGACAAATCCTCTACATCACCTAAACTGATAATCCTTTCGGCAAGTATAGACTTAGAGATGCCTCCCGTCTCGGCGGGAAACTCAGTTATTATCCCGACAACGAACCTGAGTATCAAAGAGGCATCAAAGGAACTTATAGTGCCGTCTCCGCTGACATCTGCTATCAGGGTGTCAGAGATTACAAAGAGATCGACTGTGTGTTCAAGCACCAAAGCGGCATCAAAGGCCGTTACATGTCTGTTGCCGGTGACATCCCCTAACAACCTTTCGATAATTTGCACAGACCCGTCCTGTGTATTTGCCGGTGGATCTCCCTCGTTGAAGAAGAATTCCTCAAATACCAATGCCGTGGAATCACTGATGACTGCTGAATCGAAAAGTGCAAAGTTGATAAGCACAAGATTCCCCGACCCCGATAATGCGTTGCCTTTCCTGGTCGCCATTGCAATCTTGACAGTGTCTACAGATGTTCCGACGCCTGTTGCAACTGTGCCAGCCGTCGTCCAGCCCTGGGTCAGTGTCCCTTCCGATGTCACATCTATTGTCTCTATTACATTTGAATCGTAGCTGATATTCATCTGGGCTGAGATGATTCCAAGCCCTGTCACATCCTCTTCGATAAGGACGGGAACTGAAACTATAGTATGGTCGATAAAGACAGATGTGTCCGGAAGGCTGACCGAGACAAGATCAAATGTTAATTCAACAATAGACGGACCACTTGAATTAGTCCATAGACCACCATTATGATAGGTCAGGAACTGAGGTAGAGAACCAGAAGGAGATACTACTGTATCCACTGACACGACTGTCCCATCTCCTGTAGTCTTCCAGATGCAACGGTTTCCATAATCTCCTATGTATAGGTACGTGTTGTCACTTGCAATAGACTTGCGCCTGACTATCTCCCCCAAGAACTCATGTCCACTTTGATCGTAAACCTCAAATTCTCCACCTATGCTATTGTCGCGTGTTTGCCACAATTCAGATCCCAGAAAGGCCATATCGTTACTCCATGTGCGTGTGGTATATGAAGTAGCGTCTACAGTTCCTGTGCTGGGATCGTACTGATAGATCGGTCCACTTGGATGAATTCTGACATAGATATATCCATTATAGTGTGCAACGCCGGATAGCTGCTCGACACCCACTGAATAGGGTATGTCCACAGATGTCGCCAGCTCCCAATCGCTGGCACGTACTTTATAGAGTTTCTGAGTAGATGATGCTGACAGATTACCAGTAACCCAAAAGTCCATCCCATCACTGGCCAAGCCATTAATCCCACTTAGATCGCTTATGTAAAGGGCATGAACAAACTCGAATCCGTCAAAAAGTGTGTCTGCCAGACCACTGGGATTTGTGATTATCAAATCCACAGTGCCGACAGCGTGAGCGGGAGTTGTAGCAGTAATAGTTTCAGAGGACACGATGAACCCGCCTGTAGCTGTGCTATCACCAAAAGTCACAGTCGCTCCGCTCCGGAAATTGCTGCCTCTTATGGTCACAGGGGTGGCACCCGATTCTGAGCCAGAAGTGGGATTGATAGTTGTAACTACCGGGCGGGCGATCGTTCCGGTAACTGTGACCGTAAACGCGGTCTGCGTTGTGCCGCCGTTGCCGTCGTTTGCCTCGACGGTGATCGTGTCGCTGCCCGCCGACAGGGCCGTGACCGTAAGGATGCTCCCTGAAATACTCGGCACGACCACCAAGGAGTCAGAACTGCTGGCCAGATAGACCAGAACGTCACCGTTGGGATCAGTAAACACGGAATCCGGGGAGACCAAGTCTCGGACAAATGGTGGATCTCCCGCATCAAGGTCAATGTTTTGGTCAGGGATAGTGTTCTTCACCACCGGCGTATCGTTCGATCCTACCGCAATGCTAAAAGATCTAGTTTCCCTCTGACTCCATATCCCGGCCGCATTCTGCGCCCGCACAGTTACGGTATGACTATCCAGCGGGAGTCCCGCAGTAGGAAGTCCCACGCCTACATTGACGGACTCCGCCTGCGAAATAGGTATTTCAACACCTTCCCCTAATCCGGGATCGGTGTTGAAGAAATATTCCAGTCTAACAAGTGGTGACGGCGCGGTTAGATCAATGGGAGAGTATATATAGAACGGCCGTGCTTCGGTCACACTCCAAATTCCATCTTGATTGCGTGCGCGCACGTGCAGAGTATGAAGACCAGTTAGCAAGACCAAGACTCGCCGCACTGATCTGCTCCGTAATATCGGCTGTATCACCCACACCTACAGTAAATCCACTCCCCTGGCCGTGACCAGGATCATCGTCCACAAAATATTCCACCGCCTCAATCGAAGTAACCTGCTCTAAGGTCTCTGCATAGATGTAAAACGGCCGTGCTTCGGTCACACTCCAAATTCCATCTTGGCTGCGGGCACGCACATGCAAAGTATGAAGACCAGTGCCAAGACTCGCCGCACTGATCTGCTCTGTAATATCGACTGTATCATCCAAACTTACAGCAAATCCACTCCCCTGACCATGACCAGGATCCTCGTCCAGAAAATATTCCACCGCCTCTATCGAAGCTACCTGAACTAAGGTCTCTGCATAGATGTAAAACGGCCGCGATTCGGTCATACTCCACCTGCCATCCTGACTGCGGGCGCGCACGTGCAAAGTATGAAGACCGGTGCCAAGACTGGCCGCACTGACCTGTTGCATAATATTGACCGTATCACCCACACTTACAGTAAATCCACTCGCAAGACCGTGGCCAGGATCATCGTCCACAAAATATTCCACCGCCTCAATTGAAGCTACCTGCACTGCGGGAGCTTCGTAGATGTAAAACGGCCGTGCTTCGGTCATACTCCAATTGTTATTAGCATCCTTAAACCGCACATGCAGCGTATGAAGACCTGTGGAGAACCCGCTTGTGGATATTGAGAACGTGACCCATGTATCCGGGGATGACACAGATATAGCAGTGCCCAACCCGTGTCCCGGATCAATATCGATAAAGTGTTCTGCCGCCACAAGATCAGGTGTTGTCTGCGCGTACAGATGGCCCTGGCACAGGAGCAGAACAACTGCTGCAAGCATCAGTTTCAATCTAACTTTGTCCATTGTAGTAATCCGGAAGAAGATAAAGGTGCCAATGACTTCTGTGGAATCCGCAGATCAATTAGATCTTGCCTTTACCTTCACGTTTAGATTACCGCCCTGCCTTACTACGCTTGAAGCGTTGAACACCTGAATGAGCGGAATGGACGGAAGGACGTGCGGCCACGAATCAAAAGGATTACCACCTCCATATATACCGATATCCGTGCCGTCACTGCCGGCGCCTATCGCCGGAGAGCCGAGTTTCAGGTTGAAATCCCAGCCAAAGGAGATACCGTCAGACCCACTCAGAGGAAAATTCTCAAATAAAGGACTTTGACCTACAATATTGTCGACTCCTGTAGCGCCGTCAGGAGGTAAGCCATTTGCGTTCGTTCCGAAGGTGAGATTATTATTGAATACATTTCTCGCAGGTGAAAGCCTACCGGTTGGCATTACACCGTAGAAGATATTATTCGCAACTATGCAATCAGTAATGCGTTCGAACGTTAGCCTGTTCGTGTTGACTGTAGCGATGAAGATATTATTGCTGATCACTGTGTTATTGTCTACACTTATACCGCCCAAGCCACCACTCTGAAAATTGTAGAAAATACTGTTGCTTATTACCAAATTTGATGCTCTACCTGTAAAACTTAGCACATCAAGTCCGTCAACAATATTAATAATACAATTCCTGATTCGTAAGCTATCAACAGAAGAACCGGAGCTTATACGTATACTTCCCCCATTAAACCAACATCTCTCAATGACTATGTTGCTGAGTGCCCCGCCGCTAAATGTGGCTGCTGATTCTTGCAGGCCAGATATTACTGTACCAGAAGCATTAGTTTGAAATAACGTGTTACTGGCAAAGGTGATGGTGCCCACTATTGACCGGGCGAAACGATCTTTATCTGGATTAATTCCTCCACCGTAAACCGTCAATCTTTTGTCAATAATTATGTTCCCGTAACTGCTTGGACTCGGTGTCACATGTACTGTATCCCCCACCTGGGCCGCATTAAGAGCCGACTGCAGTGATGAGAACACGTTGTTCCCTGTCGGTGCATTCAAGTTATTGTCAGCCACGAATACGGCCCCGTAGGCATTACCCATCCAGAGCACAGCGGCCGAAAGCACGATTAATGTTGTTAGAGTTCTCACGGTTAGTTCCTCCCTTTGTGTTAGGGTTAATTTAGGTGTTGGAGATTCAACTTTGGCATCTGTAAATGTTATACGACTCACAAGATAAGGAAAAAATGAGACAAATGTCAAGCAAAAACGATGCTTACTTCCTTGTTTTAATCAACAATATAGTCCCGACAGTTATAAAGATGATGTTCCCTATCCAGGCCGCTAAAAGGGGTTGCAGATAGCCGTTGTGGCCCAATGCCTGCGCGCCCTTTATGAAGCCGTAAAAGACAAACGAGATCAGGATCGTTATCCCGAAACTTGCAGCCTTTCCAGTCCTCCTTCCTACAGAGGAAGCCATAGGGGCTCCGAGGAGGACCATTATGAAATTGGTTAGAGGATACGATATTTTCAGATGGAGGTCCACCAGCCATTTTCCGGCCTCTTTCCCGCTGTTGGTGGCTCTTTCTATATATCGTTTGAGCTCGAAGTAGTTCATCTCCTCAGGCTTTTTGTATTCCCTGATAAAATCCATAGGGACAACCAAAAAGTTCTCTAAGATCCTGCTTTCAAACTGAGTTATATTCTCCTGTTCGCCGCTAAATTCTCTTATTATCCCCTCCCTGACCTCCCATCTGTTATCCCTCCAGAACATCTTCTTGCCCGTAATTCTCCTTATCAACGATGAACCGTCGTATTCTTCTATAGAGACATCAGCGGCGGTCTCATTCACAGGGTCATAGACCTTGGCAAAGACCAGGCGGTTTTCTCCATCGGAGAGAAAGACATCCTTTCTGATCGTTTTGGATTTGTCGCTGCGGCTTGTCCCGTGTCTTATTTCCATCCTCCGCTGATTGGTCCTCGGGACTACGACTTCGGCAAAGACTAAAGAGATCAGACTGGCAATTATGCCTATGAAGAAGACAGGGGATAAGATGCGATACAAGCTCATCCCGGAGGCCTTCATCGCCACAAGTTCGTTCTGCCTTGCCATACCACCTAAACAGAATAACGACGAAAGGAGCATTACCATAGGGAGCATCAGGAGCACAATGTAGGGGATATAGTACAGATAGTACTTAGCCACCCTGATCGCCGTGAAGCCACTGTCCATGAATCTGTTGAGGTGATCTACCGAATCGACTACTATGAATATGAGCACGAAGGCAGTAAGGCCTACAAAAAGCCATCCTATGAACTCTCGGGCGATGTAGCGGCTCAGGATTCGCATAATTTTTGCAACTAATAGAGTCTCAATTTGGTCTTAGTTGTGGGAAACACTGCAACTTCCGTTTGAACAGTAAACAGCACACACGTATAGGAAGCAGTCTAAGTGAGATTTCTTCGCTTCGCGCGCAGTGACATTTGCTGGCACGGATACTTAATGTCATTGCGGGGGACGAAAAGCCCCGACCCCGAAGGAGTTGCGAAGCAGAACCAATCTCAAGAGGTGAGTGATGGTACGCCCCTGTCTACACCCTATTGAATCCCCGATTGAGTCTACTCCTTATTGAACCTATCGGGGGGATCGGGGCTACTGTCTGCTTGCTTTCGGTGTTCGGCTAGGGCGTGTCTTTTGACTGACCTGAAGGTGAGGTAGAGCCCGCAGGCTCCGATGACTATGTTCGGAGCCCACATGGAAAGATATGGCGGTATTACTTCTCTGTCCGCCAGGATCTCACCACCCCTTAAGAAAGCCCAGTAAAGGGCAAAAAAGCCGATGCTTATGACAGCAATAGCCTGACCCCTCTTGCCTGCCATAATTCCCAAAGGGACCCCTACAAGCACAAATACGATGCAGGCAGTGGGGATGGAGAACTTCTTATGGATCTCTACAAGATACTGGTTTATTTTGCGGTTCTTCCTGGCCATATTGGCAGTTTCCCTGCGGACCTGGATGAGGGTCTTTCGGGTGTCTCGTGCTAAGTCATGGGAACCGTTTGAAAAACGGTCGACAAGAGAATCTACTGAAGCGCTGTGCGTCGAACTTGCCTCCCATGCAGGAAGATAGCGTCTTATGTACTGTTCCGTGATAGTATCTATATTGTCTCTATGTACTTTTTTCTGATTTTGGAGCGACTTGATTTCGTCGAGCATCATCCTGACGCTCATTTCTCTGTCTCCGCGGCCGAGAGAGCTGGTCCTTTTGAAGGTTTGGCCCACATCCGGTATGTTTATCAAATGTCTTTTGAAAGTGGTGCGGACGTATCTGTCGCTGTCTTCAGGATCTAGCTGATGTATTTCCCCATCGTAGAGGCTTAAAATTAAGTTATCTGTCTCCTCTGAGAACTTAAGATCTCCCCATTTGGCGCGGATCGAGACAGGGTATTTCCCCTCTTGTTGCTGATAGATAGTCACATTGTACATCTTGGACGCGTCTTCATCTATCTTCTCAAATAGGACGTTATATCCCGAAAAGTCGTTGATAAAGATGCCCTCCATGTCCTTCAATTCCAACGCGGGCTTCTTGCGGCGGATGTCGTAGAGGAGGTTTTTGGCTCTGAGGTTGAAATCGGGCAGTATCCTATCGTTAAACAGAACCAAACCGACCGAAAGCAGAGAGACGGCCACTAGAACAGGAGCCATCAGGTAGTAGATGCTTACCCCACTTGCCCTTATGGCGGTTATTTCGTTGTCAGAGGAGAGTCTTCCAAATGCCATCAAAGTTGAGACCAGAACAGACATTGGAATGGCCAAAGCGATCATCCATGCAAGGCTCAAGAAGAAGAACTCAGCGATGACCTGTAACCCTACCCCCTTTCCTAGGAGCAAATTTGCAAAGAAAAGGATCCTGTTTATTATCAGTATGAAGATGATAACTGATAGACTTAGGGAGAAGGGAGCTATATGTTCTTTCAATACATAGCGGTGCAGTATGCTCATAGGTCCATTGGCCCCATTCAGGGAGGAAGTGGAGGAAGCAAGTAGTGATGAGGTGCGCTGCCCTGTCTACTGTCTACTGTATTTATGTAGACTCTATCCTACAATATAAAATATTTCAGACTTAAAACAAAAGCATTTCTGCGGCCGGCCAAAATTTAACTTGATCTTTAGGCACTATTGTGGTATTATCCAATGCACTGTGCTTTTACTATGTTAGAGCTCAAACCGTCATGGGAAATAGGAAAGTTTTCACAATATTAATCTGCGCTCTCTTCCTGTTGTTGCCCAATAGAGCACAGTCAAAACTGGGGCTTAAGGTTCCGGATAACTACAGCACATTCTGGAACAAAGGCGGGAACGGGAGATCAGGGAGGATGTCTCTATCTAACGATTCTCCAGCTCTTCTTGAAAGCAACGGCAAAATGATCCAGGACGAGCTGGAAGTGTATCCGGGACTGAATAGGGTGAAGTTTGTGAAGATGTTCGGGAAGTCCCGATATGGGTGGCCTGTTACCTTAGGTGTCGATGACTTTGTCCAACTGAGCACAGACATGGACAGGGGGAAATTATGGTTCGACAGGGATGCCGTAAGAGAGAATAAAATGGACAGAAAGAAGGACGGTGGACTGAGCATCAATATTCCGGTGAAGATACCAAAGGCTTTAAGGAGCTTCATAGGTGAAGGGAGCCGAGTCAAGGTGTCAGGGAGGCGGAAGATCAGCTTTTCGGGCAGAAGCGAGTGGACAGAAGGGCAGATCGTTACGGCTAGATCCAGGCCATCTAAGTTCCCGTCTCTCAACATGAAGCAGGACTCCAGGTTCACCGTAGAGGGGATCATCGGAGAGAGAATTCACGTTCAAGTGGAGCAGGACAGCAGAGGGCGAACGGACAACGCTATAAAACTCAGATACGACGGGATAGAGGACGGAATAATTCAGGAGATAGAGGCGGGAAACACTACTTTGTCTCTCCCCGGAACGCAGTTTGTGGGCTTCAGCGCTCAAAGTAAAGGGCTCTTCGGAATCAGGGCCAAAAGCAAGGTAGGCTCTGTCGATATAACAACTATTGTGAGTCAAGAGAAGTCTTCAGGAAAGAAAAAGACGTTCAGAGGCGGAGCACAACAGAACAAACCCAGAAGGATAAAGGATTTCCAGTACGTAAGGAACAAGTACTTCTTTCTGGATCTGCTCTACAAGGATAGGTTTCGGGATAAAGAATACAAATCCCAGGACTCGGTAGTCGACTTGAGAGTCTTTGTAGATGACCAGAATCAGCAGAATGACGCCGAGGACCGGGCTATCGATGGACTTGCTTACTTTGATCTGAACAACCGTGAAGAGACGGCTACAAATTTCCACAGAGGAAAATTCCACGAGATAGACCCTAATGACTACTTCCTGGACCCCAGGCTGGGATACATAATTCTGAACAGGCCCGTAAGAGATTACCACGTTGTAGCCGTGACCTACGAGACGAACAGGGGAGACTCCTTTGGAGACGTGGACAGGCCTGCCACGGTGGGAGAAGAACTTACGTTAAAACTGATAAAGGCCAAAAATCAGAGACCGTTCCCGGGTCAGGAGACAACCTGGGAACTTGAGTGGAAAAACGTCTACAACCTTGGAGGGAGGAGGATAAACCTCGAAGGATTCGACCTCAGGATATTCAAGGACCTCCCTGGGGACGATCCCGATGACTCGCAAAACGGCGTTCCCTACATAAAGATTTTAGGATTAGACCTTAAGGATAGAGATAACAACGCTCAATCTGACAATCTTGTAGACCTCGGGGAGATACAGATAGGCAACTTCCGTTTTGTCCCGATAGACCTCGAAAGAGGAGAATTGGTATTCCCTGACCTTCAGCCTTTTGCTCCCTTAAACTCCGATTGGGCAAGGGATAACGGTCTTGATATACCGCCGCTTGAAGAGACGATCCCCCAAATATACGAAAGCCAAGACCGGATAGTCAGACAAAACGCCAGCAGGTACTTTATAGAGGTGGAGGTCCAGGACAGACAGTCCAGCAGGGTCAGCATCAGCTCCTTTGGCATCCTTGAGGGATCTGAGGAGGTCATCCTCAACGGCAGGAGACTTCAAAGGAGAACCGATTACAATATAGACTATTTTTCAGGGGATATTACGTTCTTAACAGACGAAGCGCTCTCCCCCACAGCGGAGGTAGTGGTCAATTTTGAAGATAGCCCGCTCTTTGCGTTTGCGGCTCAACAAAAGACGCTCATAGGAACCAGAGCTGAGTACAAATTTATGGGCAGGTCGTCCCTTGGGAGCACCTTCCTCTACAATAACGAAAGATCGATCGACAAGAGAGTGCGAGTTGGTCAAGAGCCTGCAAGAACAATAATCTGGGACACAGATTTGAGGCTCCGTTTTGAACCTAAGCTTATGACGAGCTTTGTGAACGCTATTCCATTTGTAAAATCGTCGCAGTCTTCAAAACTTGACATATCCGCCGAATTTGCTCAAAGCCTCCCGAATCCGAACACACTGGGTCAGGCGTTCATAGACGACTTTGAGGGGAGCAGCAGGAAGACAAGCTTTGGAATATTTAGATCTGTATGGACCCAGGCCAGCCCCCCAGTTGATGATCCACAGCAAATAGAGGACTTCAAATCTAATCAAGGAAGGCTGATATGGTATAATCCCTTTGATAGAATCGATACCAGGGAGATATGGCCCAACAAGGAAGTCTCAAGCAGGGAGAACAAAACAGATGTCCTGGTGTTGGATTTCGATCCTGAGGGAAAAGCTACCTATCAAGATGCAGCATCAGGACCGATTGAGGAACGCTGGGGAGGCGTAATGCGGGCTCTCCCTTCAGGAGGCAACGACTTTTCACGATCTAAGTTCATAGAGGTGTGGGTAAAGGGGGATGACGGGACCCTGAACATAGATTTAGGAGATATATCTGAGGATGTCATTCTCAACAAGATATTGGACACTGAGGACAGAGATATATCCGGGATCAGGAATAACGTCCTCGACATAGATGAAGACGTCGGAATAGACGGACTTGCCGATGAAGATGAGCCAGGATACGTACCCGTCTCTAATCCCGATCCCAACGGGGATAACTGGCACTACGATTCGGATAGGGACAGCAGAGACAACTACGAACAGATCAACGGAACAGAAGACAGCAAGCACGATTCGGACAGGGGGCTAATTCCCGATACAGAAGATATAAACAACAACAGCTTCTTGGACTCAAGGAACGCGTATTATCAATATTCTATCCCGCTTTACACCGATAATACAGCAGATCCTACTTCATATTTGGTTGAAGGCACATATAGCAACGGCTGGAGACTCTTCAGGGTCCCGCTGTGGGATTCGCCTCAAATAAGGTCCCAAAATGAGGCTAAGCCCGATTCGACGCGTATAGAATACGTACGTCTTTGGGTGACAGGGGTTGACAGTAGAACAGAGATCTCTATTGCATCCATAGAGATAGCCGGAAACGAATGGTTAGAGAGCCAGGGGCTGCTTGGCGATCAAAAGCTTGATGTCTCTATCAAAAGTACAGATCAAAACAAGGACTACATCTCTCCGGTTGAGAAGGAATCAAGGCAGGTAGATAGGACAAGCGGCGTCCGAGAAAGGGAACAATCCTTGGTATTGAAGTTTGAAAATATCGCGCCAGGCCAGGAGGTATCAGCAAACAAGGTCCTCTTCAGAAAGGAAAGTTATACTGAGTACGGTAGACTGAAGATGTTCGTCAACGGACAGGGGGATAGTTTCCTACCCGATACGAGCACTGTTGAACTTTTCATCAGGTTCGGAGCCGATACGACAAACTATTACGAATACAGGACGAAGGTATTTTCCGGCGAAGTATGGGACAAAAGGAACGAGATAGACATAGACCTTGAGCTCATGTCCGGACTGAAAGGAGACCTCCTGGATGCGCAGGCAGCTGCTCGCGCAGATAGCCAGCATGTACCAACATACATAGATACTACGGTGGACGGGAAGGTGCACAGAGTCAGGGGAAATCCCGCACTCTCGAACATAAAGCTTTTGACTGTAGGCCTGATCAACAGAGGGACAGAGGATATAACAGGCGAGGTATGGGTCGATGAACTGCGTCTGGATGACGTCAGACGCGAAAAGGGAACAGCAGCGCGGCTTCAGATAAACGCAGGATTTGCAGATTTTATGGACATAAGCACAAGTCTTAGCTGGCAGGAGGGCAACTTCAGGACGCTGCGGAGCGAACGGGGATCTGGGAGCACTCGGAGGAATATCAATTTCAGAGGCGACGCAAACCTGGACAGGTTCCTCCCAAACAACTGGGGAGTATCGCTGCCACTTCGAGTATCGTGGAACAACAGTCTTTCGCTTCCGAGATTGAAGCCCGGCTCTGATGTAGTATTAAGAAACGAGGAAAAGATGGATGAACGGACGGAAAGGACGCGCAAGAACATCAATATATCCTTCCGCAAAAAGGAATCCAAAAATCCGTTCATCAAGTACACAATAGATCGCGCATCGGCTACGTTCAACAGCACAATCGAGGACGGAATATCGCCCAGAGACTCTACTTTGAATGAATCCCTTTCCGGGTCGTTTAAATACGATCTATCCCCAAGGAGCGACAGTGGCATAAAACTTTTGGGATGGACATCGGCGTTTCTGCCCGATTTCTTCTCGGAAAGCAAGTTTCGCTACTTTCCATCTTCGTTCTCCTACTCAAATAAGACAAATAAAAACAAGCGCTTCAGGTCAACTGTAGATCAAAACCGTCAGAACAGAAGAGAGACAAAGGACGATAACTTCATCATGGTAGAAGATTATAGAGCCAAGTTCAATCCGTTTAAGAGCCTGTCGTCCGATTATTCTCTAAACCGTAAGAAGGACCTTGAGAGGAATCTGGATATAGGGAAATTCAAGTTCGGAGATGAGATAGGAAGATCTCAAAACGGGCACGTTGACTTGAAACTGGACTTGATAAAGTGGCTCAGCCAGTACTACAGCTATAACGCCAGATACAAGGAAAATAACGATCCGAAGACAAGGCGTGGAGGGCAGTCCGGAAGGGATATAAACAACGAAAATTCCATCTCTGGAAAGTTCACACTCCAGCTTCCTTCCTTTTTTAAAGCGATAGGCAATATCAAAAAGAAATCCAAAGATAAGGGAAAAGGCACCCTCTCAAAAGAAGAAGATAAGAAAGGAAAGGTATCCCCAGCAAGCATCGAAAGAACTTCTGCGGGAAACGGGACATCTCTTTTGGATCTGATAGCGGGATTAGGAGAAAAATTGAGTCCCGTAAGCGGCAGTTACACTAGGAAGAGAAGCTTTAGAAAGTTCGGTCTTAAAGACCGCCCAAGCCTGTCCTATCAGTTGGGATTCACAGAGGACCCGAAAGTGGAGAGCGCAAATCTTTCCGGAGTATCTCAGAGTGACTCCAAGACGATTTCGGACAGGATAAACGCCAACAGCGGAGTTAAACTCTTCTCAGGAATAAGCGTAAAGACAGACTACTTATACGACAGGAGCGTATCAGACATAGCCAACAGAGAGCCGAGACACACCAAGAAGGTTACCTTTCCTTCTTTAAGCAGCAGGTGGAACGGTTTAGCGAAGATGCCCCTTTTAAAGCGTGTTGCCAAAAGCTCCAATTTGGATTTTAAGTATAAAAGGGTTAATTCATGGAACGGAGACGGAGGCCTGGATATAGATAAACTGAGAGGGAAGACAGCAACTTCTGACTTTTCTCCTCTCTTTGCATGGACTACAAGGTGGAAAAATAAGCTCAGAACGACGCTCAAAAGCACGAATAGCCGGTCTTTTAGGACGGACTTTACCGGCGGGAGGGAAAGGGGTAGCACAGTGACTACCAAAAATTCGTCGGACTTCTCTTTGGACTATTCGATCAGTACCTCCAGGGGAATACCCTTCTTCGGGAAAAAGGTAAAATTAAAAAGCGATGTGGACATGACGCTCAAGTTCACAAAGAGTCGAACTAAGGAGGAAAACAAAGCGCCGTCATCTAAGGTATCTATTCCCAGGAGGGATCAGAACAGCTGGACGCTTGTGTTCAATTCCAGTTACAAGTTCAGTCGAAAGCTGACTGGGGGATCCAAGATAGAAGTCGGAAACACGTTTAATAATATCAGTAAAACGACTCGGAAGATTAGAGAGCTAGGATTCTGGGCTGAGATAAGATTTGACTAAGTCAGCAGATAGTAGGTAGGGGCGAGGTTACCTCGCCCAATAGATAGGGGATTCCTTCGGTGTTTCACCCTTTGCAATGACTAAGGTCACAGCCAGACAATGTCATAGCGAGGCGGCGTGGCCGCTTTGCTGGGAAGGCAGCTTGCCCCCGATAGATTCAATCGGGGGCTTGCCACGAAGTGGGCAAAGGAATCTCGTAGACGATGGCATTACAAGCCAAAGTTAAGGAGAAAAACTGTGGCTAAGGCTAAAGGAGCAACCGGAATTCATATCTGCGGCGGGACGCTCAGAATGATGGAGATACAGAAGCAAAAGGAGGCAACAGTCTTGATGGGGCTGGGATATTCTCAATTGCCATCGGACTTTAATCCACCGGATATTATGGACGATAGAATAAAGACACAGATAGCAGAAGCTATATCTTCGATGTCCGCGACGCATCACATAGATACATCCAGGTGTGTGGTTTCAATAGATGGGAGCTTCATAACGTTGAAGAAGGCTCCGCTGGAGGGGAAAGGCAAACATCTGGAGGAACAGGTGAGGTGGGAGATGGAGCAGTCGCTGACTTCGGGCGTAGAAGATTATATAATAGACTTCTACGACGCAGGTGCAGATGGTTTCCTTGTCGGAGTAAGAACAGAAGTGATAGATACTTATATTGACTTATGTTCCAAGGCCGGCGTCAAGCTAAAAGCGGCGGATATAGATCCGTTTGCCCTATTCAACCTGGCAGAAGTGATAACCCTCTTTAACGAGGATAAGTTAGGAGTTGTGATCTCCGTTGAATCGAAAGTGGCAAACTTTGCCGCGTTTAAGGGCGTCAGTCCTGTAGCAGCGGGAATAATAGATATGAAGGGGAAAAACGGTGAAGATCACACAGAACCGGAAAACTTTCTGGCAAGGAGGATCAAAAGAGCCGTTACGTCTTCCTATATCGACGATGAAGAGGGGCAGCCGCAGAGGCCACATATTGACGAAGTGGCATTAGGAGGAGATAAAGGCAGGGAAGACAGATTAATTCAAGCTGTGGAAGCGCATTTGGGAGTCACACCACAGATCTTAGACCCATTCGGGGGATTAGATGTGTCGTCCCTCCCCGAGGATGATCAATACCTCTTGGACAGAGGCGACGTCTTTTGTATTTGCGCTGGATTAGCGTACAGGGGGCTCCAGGAAAAATGATCAGGATAAACCTTCTTCAAAAGAAGCCCCCAAAGACGGGCGGAGGCAAAAGCTTTATCCCCTTACTCACAGCAGTTGTGGTAGTAGCGGCATTAGGCAGCGGAGGTTATTATTTTAGGTCAGAGCTTAAGGGTGAGATACGCTTGATAGCCGCGACCGCCAAAGGGATACTTAAGAAGAAATCAGTGACAAAACATCCGACAGCGGCAATCCCAGAGACTTCCAAAGAGGGAGTGCCAGCTGTAGTAAAGGAGAGGACAGTCGAGACACCACAACCGTCCCGAAAAGCGGAAGAACGTCCACAGCCAAAGGTCGATACGGATATAGCCGTCAAGGGATCAGAGCCCCAAAAAGAGTCGCAGGCGACGCTCGCCATCCAAGAACTTTTCAGAGGGAAAGACGTATGTCTGGAGGTTCTTGTGAAGGTCAAGGGGGCGCTGGTGTTCCCGCTGGTTCAGATTAATTCGGTAACTGTTAATTACACAGGAGATTACTTTATCCAGGGATCTTCCCCTGCATCCCAGAATGCAAAAGAACTCTTGGCTTCCTTAAAAAAGGAATTCCCGCATCACAGTGCACAGATATCGGTGCCAAAGGGGACGCACAGGGGTGCTTTGAACTTTTCGATCTGGGGGTCCGCATCTTTGATACCCGAACCGGAAAGATATTCGGAAGATCACTCTTTGACAGTGGCCGGTTTCGTTTCCCTGGACAAGGCGATTCAGAAAAAGGGCGCAGAGATAGGTCTGAACTTCACTGGTGCAGAGATCACAAGATCCCCGCAGAGTTACGTTCCTAAACTCGAAAAGAGACTGTGGGCTAGTGGGAGCTACGATCAGGCAAGCGAGTTTTTCGACTACCTGAGGCAAACACAGCCTAAACAGATGAGACTATCCTACGCCGCGCTTACCCCCTCTGAGATGCACGGTAATGTATCAATAGCGGTGACTCTGGATTTTTATATGAGGGAAGGGGCAATCGGTATGTGAGCCGGGCTGCGTCGGAACGTCATGCACCCTGTAGACTCAGTAGTTGGGCACATTGGTCATAGGTGGCAAGCCAGTTGGAGGCGCCGACTATATTAAGACACTTCACACTTGAATATTGGATAGATGATGGCTGGTACGTCGGTAAGCTTAAGGAGGTGCCGGGCGTATTTAGCCAGGGGGAAACACCTTGAAGAAAATATCAAAGATGCCTATCGTTTGATGATGTCAGAGGAAATGTAGCCAAACGAAGATCTGATTTAGACTGCAATAATAGCTGTGCTTGCCACCTTTGTTGGGAAGTATAATTCAAATTCGGTATAAGGGACGTGGCGAATCTAATGGGGTATGCCTGTCGCGCAGGACGAGAATCTCAACTTGGGGGAGAACATATGATACAGTCTGACCATGGCGATTCAAGGGATGCCAGCAATCAATCTGATCTCACCTCAACAACGGATAAGACGATAGAGGATCACCAATCATCCGTAGCAATCAATGAGGAACAAACTGCAGACGGGCCCGGTTCGTTAAACGATTCTGAGGAACCGGAATCTACAGTTGATCTGTCCTGTAAACCTAAGACCACCAAGCGGCGGCGACGCAGACATCCCAGCCGAGAATCTGCCGAGCAGCGACTACAGGGGCGTCGGGGCTTGTGCAGGCAGATCACCGATATCGCTCCAGGTATGTTAAAAACATCCAAGTTGCGAATCCTTGGACAATACCTTGACTCCACGAAAGGTCTAGATGACGGTGCCTTGACCGCTCAGCTTAAGTCGGACGCAAAGAAGATCGCTTCGAAGGATCGAATTCTCCAGATACTTGATGATATTGATCCGGATGTCAATCGGCGAACACTCAAGAAAATTATGTTGTTCAGTGTCTTGCTACAGGAGGAAACATATAGCCTTGAGGAGACCCGCCTTGAAGAGAAGGTTATCGAATACGAAAAGTCGATCGTCAAACGGTCAAAGACACTGGATTTCTTCGATCCCCAAAAGCACGACCTATCTCGATGGCACCAATATGACACTTATCGAATCGTGCTTGAGACGGCGTGGCGAAACCGTGATGATATCTCTACTGACGAAGCAAACCTGCTTCGTATCCTTCGTGAACATCTAAACATCGCAATGGAAGAGCACTGGCTTATCGAAGCACACATCAAGCGATTTCCAAAAGCCAAGGGCGCACTTCATACCCGAGACGATGTTCACGAGGCCCGCAAGCAACTCCAGCGAGAATCATTGCTTTGGAGCTACCGAGACGAGAACAAGCGGTACATTGATGTTATTCCTGCCGAGGTGGTAGATGTTCTGCGATACGAGGTGATTCATCTTGAACTGCAACGCACGAATTATCGCCGAATACTCCATCACGATAGCATCAAAATCGCCGATCTCAGGAAATTATTGATCTCGCGAGGCATGGATCGCTACGGCAATAAATCTGAGTTAATTGACAGAATCATTAATAGCGACATCCGGCCCAGCTCTGTTCTTTCCGATCTCGACAGACCAAAGCTTTCAGAGATGTGTCGTCAGGTCGGCCTAAAGAGCTCTGACAATAAATCTGATCTAATTAGTCGTCTTATTGATTTCTACGACGATCTGACTTTTGAAGAACGTACCACACGCGATGAGCGCGAGGAGTGGTACAATAACTATGAGATTCTTGCGGCGAGACAGTACTCAGATCTCAGGGCGAAGAAACAAATCACAAAAGACCTTGAAATAGAGCATCAATTTGAACAGGCAACGGATTTTCTTTTTGAAGTCAAGCTTAGTGTATCTATAGATAAGGAACGCAAGGGTACGCAGGCTGATGGCCGTATTGAGCTAGAAGATCGTCAGACGATTCTCTGGGACTGCAAGTCGGCCGAGAAGAAGATTAATCTTCAAGATTATCTTGAGGATCAGTTCGATGGCTACCTTCGGCATGAGCGAGAGCAAGGCTTCCGACCTCTGGTGTTCATCGTCATTGCACCCACTTTCAGCCGACAATCTCTTAAGCTAGCTTACCAATACAAAGCTCAGACAAACTGGGACGTAGCGTTAGTAACCGCTGAGGCACTCAAGTATCTGGCAGAAAGTTGGTCTGCTCTTGAGCCGAACAAGCCGTTCCCTGTCCAGCTTCTGAACCGAACTGAAATCATTGACAAGGAAAAGGCTGATTTCCTCATGAGTCTCGCATAGGACTGCCCACGAAGATCCGACTTGAACTCCACTACCAGCTCTATGTGCCACTTCAATTGGGCAGTGTGTAATTATAAGTTGCCGCTTTCAATATCAACTACCGTAAAAGGAGCTGCACTATGAATGAAACACAGTATTTCCTTGAGATATACGGTTCGGATAGTGCTGATCCTCTGGTAGGATTTCAATCATCAACTCCTTTCATGGCTATCGAGCGCGGTTCTCTCCTTCATACAGGAATGTGGGATGATACCAGCTCACAGGGCAATTAGCTTAGAGTTGTAACTGTGAAACATCTAATCTGGGAATTAAGCCATGTTAGCCACAAGATAATGATATACACTGAATCCGTAGAAACATAGCACAAGCACGATATGGATAAGTTAGCATCAGCCAGTATCCTAACAAATCGCCGCAGTGGGCGTTGTACTCGCGCCCGTGAGCTTCGTCGTTAGGCTGTAAGGCGGCAATTGAACGAAGGACACTTACCAAATGGAACCCTGATTATTCAGGAGGAAGATAGCCATGCTAACGAGATACATAAAGGCAGCTATACAGCACGCCCATTACGAGATACTACCAGATGAAGGCGAGTACTACGGAGAGATTCCAGAATGTAACGGCGTGTACGCCACTGCCGACAATCTCGAAAATTGTCGGGAAGAACTCGAAGAAGTGCTCGAAGAGTGGATTCTATTTCGGGTTTATAGAAATCTATCCCTACCTGTTATCGACGGCATCGAATTGACTATCAAGGAAGTAGCGTAGTGCCCATGTTGGACCGATTAAGCGCAGGGATCTGATCCGTTATTCGAGACTCTTGGGCTTTGAAGGTCCCTATTCCGGTGGTAAACATCAATTTATGGCAAAAGGTGATATTACCTTACGAATGCCTAACCCACATCAAGGGGATATTGGTAAGGATTTATTGAGCAGAATATTACGACAAGCCCAGATCAGTAAGGATGAGTGGGAAAGACTATAAGGCTTTGAGTGCTTAACAACTCGCTGAAACTGACATTTTCCTCTGCACTTTGCTCCGATCGCCCGCGGTCAGGTTACCATACTGTCTACTTTTTTGAGCCTATAGACCTATTCCCTCGACTTCAATTCTTCCAGGTTCCCCCAATTCTCCGTCTACTTTGAACTTTAGGGGCAGAAACTGCTCTACAACCCAGATATTGGTTAACAGATGCCGTGTAATCTTCGACGTAGTAAAACTGGAACAGCCATTTGCAAGAGCTATCCAGGGGATGAGTTGATCCGAAAGATGAGGGTCTAAAGCTCTACCTGTGTCGTAGTGTTGTAAGAATTGATCTATCGTCTCATCAGCCACCCGTTCAGCCCGCTTTCCTCTTTCGCCCAGTGAACTGAAGCCGCACACAGCACCTTCAAACTCCGCTATCAACTTAACGAAAGTCCCTTTACCCACAGACGGTACCTCCATAGCGTCCATACCCGCGTCTAAGCCCTTATCCTTCAACCTCCTTTCGACCTGCTCCTTTTGACGATGCGCTATATTCATAGGAAGATTCGAGACGGCGGATATTCCCCTGATTCGCATAAGGTTACCCCTTTCCACAAAATCTATCCCTCTCAGGGAGTCCGCAGGCTGGATGTCGCACTCGACTATGCCGCCCCCCCGCGGATACCACCCCCACCTTGCTATCGCTATTTTTGCTTTGAACCCCATCCACTCCGCCGAAGGCAGAAAGACATCCCTTATGTAGTCAATCGGAGGTGCCCACCTTGTGTGAGTGCCCCCTTTCAAGACGATATGCGAAGCGGCGTCCGCAAAATTCAAGATCGGAGCTAAAGATTGAAATATCATGCCTGTCGAGCCTGCGCTTTCTCTTACTTCTGACACATCAAACTCATACCTTCCGGCTTCTGTATCGCCCGGGAACAGACAGACCCTCTGGGAGAACAACTCCGCCCCCTCTAATTTCCCATTGCATACACGAGCTACAGCGCGCACTCCCGTAAGATGCTGAGCCATAAGCCCCGGCTTTTTTCGGCCGGCTCTTATCTTTGTGACCTCAACTGGTCGCCCCAATATAGCCGAAAGAGAAAAGGCAGTCCTCAGGATCTGCCCTCCGCCCTCCCCGTACGATCCATCTATACGCAGAAGCTGTCCCCTGGACACTAGTATCACCTCTTAGATCAGTAGTCATCAAACAGTAGACAGGGCTGCCGTTCCCATCCCTACCACAAGCCTTCAACAGCACACCCCAGAAATCTACTATTCCACAGTCCCAACGTCAAGCGCAATCCCAAGTTTTGGCTTTATCCTTGACAAAGAAGCACTTTTGTTCTAAATTAGATTTACAACGGTCCCTAAGAGAGCAATAAGACAATGTCAAAATGCTCTTTGATCTTAATACGCGAAACTCCTGAACAGTTGACGGGGAGCGGATGCTGCGGCAAATTGGAAGGTGACACGGTATGGCAGGGGGGAAACTGCGTGTTTGAAGACAGCAGAAAGGGACAGGAGATTATGGGGGATCTCTACATGAAAATCAAAGAAGAGATCGGCATAGATCATCTAGATATTACATATGTAGACCCCAGGAATCAGCTATATCTTATACCCAAGCTCCTCGGGGACGTTCTGAAATTCAGACCTCCCCTAAGAGACGCATTAAAGACTATGTTTATGGTCTTTCCTGTTCCCGCTGTCATCTTAAACGGTAGGATCATCTCGGATCCGACATTGGGCTCGTCATATAACCTGGAGGACATCACTTCAACTTTCAATAGAGTTAGAGAGGTTCTAAAGCAGCCGATATAGTCTCAAATCAGCAGCGCGATGGTAGGAACCCCCCCAAACGCGAAGAACTTTTTGGGGAAAAAAGAAAGGGATTAGGATTTGTTAGCAAACATACTCGTAAAGCCAGGCCACATAGAGCTAAGAGAAGTGGAGACACCCAAGCCGGGCTCCGGAGAAGTCGTGGTGAAGATAAAATCCGCTCTGACCTGTGGGACTGACCTTAAAGCCTTTAAAAGAGGCCATCCCAAGATGCCTATGCCCACGCTCTTTGGACACGAATTTTCAGGCGACATCTATGAAGCAGGGAACGGAGTAAACGGCTTCAAGGTGGGAGATCAGATAATGGCAGTTCATTCGGCTCCCTGTTTAGAGTGCCACTACTGCAAGATTGGATTGGAAAACCTCTGCGAGACGATAATGACGACCAAAGCCGTGGGAGCCTATGCAGAGTACATAAAAGTTCCGGAGCGCGTTGTAAAACACACAATGTTTGAAAAGCCTGACCATCTCTCATATGCTGAATCAGCTATGGTAGAACCCCTCGCTTGCGTCGTCAACGGCATAGACCAGGTTGAAATAAACCGGGACGATACAGTTCTTATCATAGGTGCAGGCGCCATCGGACTGATGCACATTATGGTGTCAAAGATTCTGGGTGCAAAGAGGATAATAGTCTCAGGCAGGAGGAAACTCCGTCTTAAGCTTGCAAAGGAACTCGGAGCAGACGAAGTCATAGACGCCGCCGTGGAAAATCCCGTCAAAAGGGTGATGGAACTTACAGATAAAATGGGAGCCGAGCTCGTCTTTGAATGTACAGGGCAACTTTCAGTGTGGGAAGAGTCTATCCACATGGTCTCAAAGGGCGGCACAGTAGTCCTCTTCGGAGGATGTCCCAAGGGAACAACAGTCTCCTTCGATACAACCAGACTCCACTACGATCAGATCACCCTCAAGGGCGCCTTTCACTATACAAGAGCTGCTGTTAAGAAGGCCGCCGGGTATTTAGTGGAGAAGAGACTCGACGTCCAGAAACTCATCACGGACGAACTACCTTTTACAGAGTTGAATAAGGCATTTCAGCTTTTGATGGAGGGCGAATCTGTTAAATTCGCCCTGACCACCTTATAAGTAGAAAGCAAACAGTAGCCCTTGATCCCCAATAACATCAATTGTGGACTCAATCGAGGGCAGACAGTGCATCGCTTGCCATTCCTGACTATAGTTAAATATCTCATAGATGAAAGCAGCCGTAGTCCACAGCTTCAGTGACGTAAGGATAGAGGAAATAGACATACCCAAAATCGGTCCTGGGGACGCACTTGTAAAGATGAAAGCCTGCGGGATATGCAGCGGCGATGTGACGCCATGGTACATCAACCGCAAGGCTCCTGTAGTCCTGGGACACGAACCTGCAGGCGTCATAGACGAAGTTGGGGAGCACGTCCAGAACTTCAAGGAGGGGGACAGGGTCTTCATCCATCATCACGCCCCCTGTTTGAATTGCAGGCACTGTATGCGGGGCAACTTCTCTATGTGCAGAACGTGGAGAAGATCCCATATAGTCCCAGGCGGGATTGCAGAATATGTCAAAGTCCCCGAGATAAATCTTCAAAATGATACAATTAAGCTGCCAGATAGCCTCTCCTTTGAAGATGGAGCACTGATAGAACCCACAGCCTGCTCTGTCAAAGCCTTAAAAAGAGCCAAGGTGCAAAAGGGCGATACCGTCCTGGTTATAGGCCTGGGTTTTATGGGTCAGTTGAACGTCATCCTCTCAAGATACTACGGAGCAGATAGAGTTATCGCCGCCGATTTAGTACCCTTCAGACTCGAAAGCGCAGTCCAGTTCGGAGCCGACCACGCCGTTGACGTATCCAAAGACAACCTCAAAGACAAAATGCAAGAATACACAGATGGGATAATGGCAGACGTGGTCATAGTCGGGCCTGGGAGCATCTCGGCTATAGAATCAGGGATCGAATGCGCAGGCTTTGGGAGCACGGTTGTCCTTTTCACCCCAACACCGGAAGGAGAGATTCTCAATATCGAACCGTACCATCTCTATTTCAACGAGATAAACCTTATATGCAGTTACTCCTGCGGACCTGACGATACCAGATCTGCCCTCCACATAATAGAGAAAGGCATAGTCCCCACCCAGAAGCTCATCACCCATCGCTATCCTATCGAACAGACACAACAAGCTTACAGGAAGACCTCCGAGGCCAAGGATTCTCTCAAGACGCTTATTTTATTGTAATTGCAATAACAGATAAATGTAGGGGCGAGGTAAGCTCGCCCCCATGAAAACGACAGACAAGACCATGGGAGTAACACACAGATTCAAAGGCGAAAGCGGAAAGTTCGACTGGGAGGACGTTCGCCGTGAGCCTTACACAGGAGACGGCGCAGTTGGAGGAACTAAGCTCTCCATCATAGGCCCGCAAGAGGGAGCTCATAACTTTACCTTCCGATATTACGAAGTAGAACCCGGCGGGCGGACTTCCTTCGACCGACATACGCACGACCACGGGGTTCTCATAGTTAAAGGAAAAGCGAGGGTCCTTATAGGCGGAGAAAAAAAGAGGTCGGATTCGGAGATGTAATCTATATCGGCCCCAACGAGCCACACCAGTTTGAGAGCATCGGCGATGAGGCCTTAGGGTTTTTCTGCGTCGCCTCACCCAAAGAAGTAGACAGTAGACAGGAATTCCCCCTTCCCCCTAAACCGTTATTGCGATCGATAGCGACCCGGTCAGGACTTCCAACTCCGAAGGAGAGGCGAAGCGGAATCTATCTCCGTTAGACTGCCTTTCCTTCCTCTATTTTGTACTTTATAGAAAGATACAAAGATGAACGATAAAGAAGAATTCTTGAATTTGGCAGTAGAAACAGCCCTAAAAGCCGGAGGGCTGCTCATAGACTATCTGGGGAACATTGAGTGTGTAGAGGACAAAGGCGTCGGAGATCTGGTAACCGAGGCCGATAGAGACTCGGAGTCCCTCGTAGTTGAAGCTATCAAAAAGGCATTACCCGATCACGGTATAGTCGGCGAAGAGGGGAGCGGATTTAACCTAAATTCGGAATACTGCTGGCTGATTGACCCTTTAGACGCCACGTTCAACTACGCCCACGGATTTCCGATCTTCGACGTATCGATAGGGCTGCTGAAGGACGGCGTACCAGTAGTGGGCGCTGTGTACGATCCACTAAGGGACAAAATGTTTTGCGCATCTGATGGCAACGGAGCATATCTCAATGAAGATTTGCTTCAGGTAAGCGATACTCCGAAGTTAACGCCGACAGCTCTTTTTGCCGTCTCCACGGCAATAGTGGAAAATGAACTGATGCCCGGAACGGTTAAGTACATGCAGAAGATATTCTCAAACGGCTCAAAGTGCAGGTCCATAGGCTGCGCCGCTTTGAGCCTGTGCTACACAGCAGAAGGGGTATTCGACGGATATATAGATATGGACATCAAGGCGTGGGACATAGCGGCTTCGGGCCTTATCCTCCTGGAGGCGGGAGGCGAATTCACATATCTTTCAGGCGAACCTGTGTTTCCTCTTAAGGGAGAGCCGAAGACCTACTCAAACCTGCGAATGAACCTCTTAGGAACAAACGGAAAAATTCACGGACAGATCCTTGAGTCAATGGGCAAATAGCCAGTAGGTAGTGGAATTGGCCTTGACGAAATAAGCTCCTTTAGTACATTTCTCACAAAATCTCTCAAAATCTCGGATAGAACGCCCGTCAGACATGGCGGGCTTTTTCTTTGGTTATTTACCAGACTACCTACTTTAGTAACAGGAGTCAGTACGGGCAAACCCATGTGTTAACCCAATCAGGGCAGAGACGCGGGTTTGACCCTACTCTTTGCTATCTACTTGATTACGCGTATGCTTCCACAACAGTTCAATATTACACATACATAAGAGTTATAGTGTTCACAAAATGGAGAATAATCGATCAGATGTCAAGATGTATTTGCAGGAAGCTCTGCTAAGGTAATGGACCGTCAAATTTATTTGACAAGAGAGACAAAATCGAGTACCTTGGAGGTAACAAACAACTGACAAAACATCACACTCAACCTAGTTTCACAGGTAAAATCAAAGGAGCGGAGCATGCCACAACCACGCATGATGTTCTATCACGACGCACGTCACTCTCTAATCTATATGTACGAGCCGCCGATGCAGAAAGAGGAGTGCGAGGCCGCTGTCAATGAATTAGTCGGCACGCCGATAGAGGCCATAATGTTCTGCCTGGGAGATGGGCGCACCGTACTCCACGACACTAAAGTAGGTGAGTTATGGGGCCATAATGTGGATAAATGGTCACATCTGATCTTCCACCGGGCCCACCGAAACGCTGTAGACTTGATCGAAGCAAGCTACGATCCGCTGCGCATCGTCTGCGACCGCGCTCATCAAAAGGGTATGCTGATCTACCCTACCCTACTGGTGCAGCAGGGCAGCGGCCAGCGCGGTCAGGATACGCGCGGATCGGACTTTCGCTTTGACAATAAACACTTGGAGATCGGTGCCAAAGGCGACCTCGATCCTAACCTTCCCGGATTGGACTGCCTGGATTTTAAGCATAAGGAGGTGCAGGAAGAGCGCTTTGCATTGATCGAGGAGACACTCACTAACTACCCTGTGGATGGCTTTGAATTGCAGCTGAACTATCAACCCTATTACTTTCATCCGAAAGAGGTAGAAGCAGGCTGTAAGATCATGACAGAGTGGATCGGGCGCGTTTATGAGGCGTTGAAAAAGAGCGGCTCTGAGCGCGAGCTGGCGATCCGCATCCCATTCAGCATCGAGGGATGTTTATCTGTAGGTCTTGACGTGTGCGAATGGATCAAAGAGGGTATTGTGGGCGTCCTGATCGGCCAGGCATTTTCAGTCCCGGAACTGCTCGATCAACTGACCGATTTCACCCCTTTAGTGGAAGCAGCAAAAGGTACAAAGTGCCGTATTCACGCCGCCATCCAAAGCCATGTGGACTCCGATCGCCTGGGCGATGCGACTATCGAGATGATCCGCGCCGCTGCATGCAATTACTGGGATCAGGGCATCGACGGACTATACCTGGCGCATTGGTTCAACAACTGGCCGTACGGGGCATCCTTCTATGAAAAACTACGTGAGCTGCCCCATCCTGATGTCATGGGCGTCAAGGATAAACACTATTACGTCCTCACCGAAACGGGTAGAAACCCACAACCAGCTGGAGAACCGGGGACAACCAGACAGCTCCCCCGTAACCTGGAGGAGAACAAACCTGTTGAGATAGATATACAAATCAGCGATGACCTGCGGCGCTGGGACAGAGTCGGTCGCGTGCATGAAGTACTCCTGCGCGTGCGGATTATGAACACCACTGAGATCGACCAGTTGCGCTTCGAGCTCAACGGAGTAGAATTTCCCGATAGGCTTCTGCGCAAGATCAACCAGATATACAGGATGCATGCGCCGCGGTATCGCACTGGCTCAGACTACTGGTTCGTCTATAAGCTGGATCGGGAGCACTGGCCTCTAAAGGGAACTAACACCCTCAAGGTGACACTCTTAAAGCGGGATCCAGAGGTGACACCTCAGATATATATTCGCGATGTGGAGTTGGAAATCAAATATCTGATGGGCAAGAACTTTCATCGAGGCCAGGATCCGGATCTTGGTCCGTACGAGCACAGTGGCTTATAGACCTGCAGACAGCAAAGCAAGAAAGGTAAGAGCGAACAGTCAGGGCAGACCTATGCGTCTGCCCTGACCAATGTGTCAAGCATGAAAATACGGATGTCGGGACAACCACTGGCTGGCTTGTTTCCACATCTCCCGTGCACTGCCCATGGGTTCGGCGTTACTTTTATACGCTTTTGTATTTATATTGACAATGTATGACCTGTGGCGTATAATGTGTTATTAACGTTTTGCTTACCCGGAGACAATAATGTTCGGAGACCTAGACAAGCTGAGACAGAATCCCAAACTCAAAAGGCATAAATACGAGTGGTTGATAATCCTTGCCATTGCCGTAGCCATCGCTCTTATAGGCGGAGGTCTGTTTGATCTTATTATGTGGTTTTCAAAGCAGTAGAGCAGAAAGGAAGATTAATAATGAACGGCAAGGCAGCTATATTCACAAAGGCGCGCGCGCCCTTCGAAATAAGAGAATATCCCGTGCCGGACGTAGGAGCCGACGCTATAGTAGTGGTACTTTCGATGTCGAACATCTGCGGTTCGGATCTTCACTTCTGGAAGGGGCGCGGACCTGGCATACCCCAGGGCATAAATCAGATTTTAGGCCACGAAATGGTCGGCACAATTTACGCCCTGGGGAAAAATGTGAAGACTGACGATCTGGGACAACCCCTCAAGGAGGGAGACAGGATCGTCTATTCCTATTTCAGATCCTGCGGACAATGTCCAGTATGTCTTACCGGAGGACCGGCGTGTCCCAACAGATACAGGGATTGGATAGGGGTCCCAGCAGACGAGTTTCCGCACTTCAACGGCGCATACTGGGGAATATTACTATATGGAGCCGGGACATTGGGTCTTCAAGGTGCCCGACGAACTTCCCGATCAAGTGGTCTCGCCCCTGAACTGCGCTCTTTGCGAGTCGATATATGGTATGAATCAAATAGGGATCACCCTGGAGGATACAGTAGTGATACAGGGTGCCGGCGGCTTGGGACTCTACGCCTCCTCTATAGCCAAGGAGATGGGCGCAGGACAGGTTATCGTTCTGGACAGGTTAGAGGACAGATTGAACTTGGCAAAAGAGTTCGGCGCGGACAGTGTTGTAAATGTAATAGAAACTAATAGGGAGCAGAGGATGGAATTGGTGCACGATCTGACAAGAGGAGCCGGTGCCGACGTTGTCGCGGAGTTCACAGGGGTCCCACAGGTAATAGACGAGGGGCTTAAACTGCTCAGATTCGGGGGAAGGTATCTCTGGATAGGCAACATAAACGTCGGCTTCAAGACAAAGTTAGATCCGGCGCTGGTAGTCAGGCCGAACAGGACCATAAAGGGCATCACAGCTTACGAAAAGTGGGTCATGCCGAGGGCCTTGGATTTCCTTGTCAGGGCAAAGGATAAGTACCCCTTCCATAAGATCATCTCCCATAAGTTCAGATTTGACCAGATCAACGAAGCGTTTCGATTTGCAGACGATGGCAGGGCTATCAGAGTTGCGTTAGAATTTTAAGGTGACCCCAATAATGCGGCGTTAGCACTGCGTGTATTGCAACCAGCCCTTTCCGGGGGTATTTGAGGAGCAAGCGATAACAAAGCGCGAAGCGCACGAAGAACATTTGGGGCAGAAGGGAGACTAACAATATGTCCATAGTAGTTGACGCTCACCTTCACGTATGGGACGAGTTCGCATCAGCGGGCAGACCGGCTCTATCCTCTTTTCCCGGTCAGTTCTGCGTGCACTCTGAGGCCTCCGCCGAACTTCTTCTGGACTACATGGATGAAGCCGATGTCGACAAAGCGGTGCTTGTTCAGCCCGTGTACTACGGCGCCGACAATACTTACCTATCTTCAGTGTTGAAGCGATTTCCGGGAAAATTCGCAGGTGTATGCGTCGTTCATCCCTGGGACAGAGACGCCCCAGATCGATTAGAATACTGGGTCGAGGAGAACAACATAAGGGGAATAAGACTCCGACCAGCAGTGCCAGAGGAAAAAGTATGGTTTAATCACAAGGACACATATCCACTGTGGGAAAGGGCACAAAAGTTGAACGTGCCAGTATGCGTGCTCTTGGGTCCCCACCCTCTGGATATAGTGGAGGAAATGGCCGTACGATTTGAGGGCGTAAGATTGGTTCTGGATCACATGGCCTATCCGAACGTAGAAGAGAAAACATCAGGGAAGCGCTTCCAAAAGCTTCTGAGCCTTTCAGATCTTCCCAACGTATATATCAAGATATCGGGTTTCGGATGGTATTCCAAGGAGCGGTATCCCTACAGCGATACGCACGAGATTATAAAGGTTGTGCGGGATGAGTTCGGCGCCAAAAGGATGCTCTGGGGGACCGACTTCCCGCACGTCCTTGTCAAGTGCGGCTACATCAGGAATCTCAACTTCATAAGAAGGGAACTTGCATTCCTGTCGGACGAAGATAAGGAACATATATTGGGCGCGACTGCGATGAGCCTATGGGAGTTCTGAAAGGCAGCAGAGAGGATACATAAGTAGAAAGCAGGGGTAGACAGTAAACCAGGGGCTGCCGCCCATCCCTTGAGATTGGTTCGCTCCCCCCGATTGACCCCCGATAGATTCAATCGGGGACAATCTCTAAGGAAGGGAAGACGGTATTCTGTCTACGGCCTGCTTCTTTATGGAATCGTCTATTGGGGAATTTGTAAAAGGAAAGAATTTGAAAAGTAGGGTTATGATTGTAGCAGGCGAGGCGTCAGGTGACCTCCACGGGAGCGGCCTTGTGGGCGAACTTAAGAGAATATCCCCGGATATAGAGATTTTCGGCATAGGAGGCCCCAGGATGGAGGCTGAAGGTGTGAAATTACACTATCGTTCAGAGGACATGGCGTTTATGGGATTGGTAGAAGTGATGCGCCATATTCCCTTTGTCCTGAGAGCTCTATCAGATATGCGGAGACTCTTGCAGGATAAAAAGCCAGATCTTTTGATACTCATAGACTATGCCGGATTTAACCTGAAACTGGCCAATATAGCGCGCAAGAAAGGGATACCTGTGTTGTACTACATCCTTCCCAAAGTCTGGGCCTGGGGAGGATGGAGAATCCCTAAGATAGTACAGGTTACTTCCAAAATAGCGGCGGTCTTTCCCTTTGAGCCGGCAATCTTCAACGGGCGTGGAGGCGGCGCAGAATTTGTCGGCCATCCCCTGTTAGAAGTAGTAAAGTGCGAATCCACAAAGGCACAATTTCTCTACGACATCGGAGCCTCCACACGGAGTGGTAGCACCATCATAATCGGCGTCCTTCCCGGAAGCAGAAGACATGAGATCGAGCGCATATTCCCGATTATGCTTGAGGCGTTGAAAAGTATAGGTGAAAACCTCCAGAATATTCGTGCTCTTGTAGGATGCCTTGACGAGATAGAACCCTCCCTCTACGAGGATATTGCCGCAAAGGAAGAAGTACAGGTCAAGTTGCTAAAGGGCAGGACGTACGATCTGATGAGACATTCTGATCTGCTCCTTGTGGGATCCGGAACGGCGACGCTTGAGGCAGCTATTCTGGGAACACCTATGATTATAATTTACAGTATGTCTTATTTATCCTATATTGTTGCAAAGTTATTTGTGAAAATTCCGCATGTGGGATTGCCGAACATAATCGCTGGCAAAGAGATAGTCCCAGAGTTTATTCAAAGGGCCGCCGATAGCCAAAGAATAGCTTCCGAATCTATCAGTATCCTCAAAGATAGCAAAAGATATGAAAAAGTGCGTAGAGACTTGAGCGAAGTTAAAGATAAATTAGGCGGCCCTGGAGCTTCCGTACTAACCGCAGAGATGGCAGCCGACATGATTGGAGTTAAAAGCAGTAGAGAGGGAGCCGTATTATTAACCGATTCGAAGCGATCGCAAGATTAGACAGTAGAGGTTATTTATCAAATGAAATCGGTGCACTTCTCTTTCGATCTTTGATTGATCTTGAATGATAGGTTTTCGACAATCTTTGGTTTCTGTTCTTTTTCAAAATGGATGTATAATTGTTCTTCTTTTAGGTTCCATTCAGCCAGGACAAAGTAGTTGGTGTAAGAGGAGGGAAGAGATACTTTCTCATTTAGGACATCGATAAAGGCTTTATCTGTCTGTTCTGTGTCCTGTTTGACTTGTCTGATAAAATAGGTCTTGGGAATGAAATCTTTCTCGTTTGACTTCTCTTGCTTAGGTGGACGGTAGCCGGTGTATCTCTGTGATGAAAGATTAAACCATTCTAACTTCTGATCAACTTCTTGTAAGCTTTTGAACTGAATTCTGTTCCAGAACTTCCTTGAAAATACAGAATTGTTGCCTTCTATAGATGCTTGAGAAAAGGGCCTTCTGGGAACGGCAAATATCGGAATCACTTGATTTTTCAAGAGAAACTGCATTGCTTTGCTGACATTCCTTTTACCTGAAACACTGCCAATAGTCGCCGAGCAATTGTCCACCTTAACGAAATCTGGTTTTTCAAACCTGTCAAAGAAAGACTGACACTTCTCGATAAAGTTAGTTGCTGTTTGACCGTCAACCCGCCGAAAATACCTTAACTTAGGCTCTTTCTTAAAGGAAAATCCAACGAAGTTGACCGGCTCAGTTCTGCCGGTAAGATACTTTTTACCAATAAAGTCTGATTCTAGGACTCTGCCTCCTGAAAGATAGTAAATGGTATACTCTGGATAACAAAGATAACGAGATGCACCCTTGTTTTTACCTTTCTTCCTTCTCTGGGAAAGTCCTAAATCTGAAAGCATTCTGCCGATAGTCGGCAACGACGGAGGAGGGGTGCTAGAATATCGATTCCTCCATTCTTGTTCAATAACAGTGGCTCCTGAATAGAACTGATAAGGATCGTCCTCTAAGCTATGGTAAATCTCTTTGATTCTCTGTTCGTCAACTTTAGCCAATTTTCGCCTTTTTCCTTTTGGCCAACCCCGATTATCCATGGCAAAATCCTGATCCAGAGATTTAGTCCAAGCCGTAACGAAATCATTGGAAACTCTCGCTTGTTTGATAACTTCTCGCTTTGACATTTCTTTCTTAAAATACATCTCGTTGACTTCTTGTCTTAATACGGCCAATCTCTCTTTGTCCATAGGACTCCGTAGATTAAAGTTAAGACAATCAACTCAACTTAATCTACTAATACTCTAAAAGCCTTGTGAAAAACCCTTAGATTCAGAAAGTAGTATAGAACAAGCATTGATAAAGCAGCTCCGATGTATTATATTATGTTATTGATAATATTATACATGGAGGAAACAATGACCCCACAAGAGCAGGAACAGACAAATCCGGTGTTTCACTATTCTCAGATGGAGGATTTAGTTCCCGAGGATCATATCCTTCGTCAGATTGATGAGGCAGTTGATTTTTCATTTGTACGAGACGTTGTATCAGATTGTTATTGCCCTGACAATGGCAGACCCGGTATTGATCCTGAATTAGTTGTTCGAATGATCCTTATTGGCTATCTGTATAATTTGAGTGAGAATCGGCTCTGTCAGGAAGTGGGGATGCATGCGGCATATCGGTTGTTTTGTCATCAGACATTTGATGATGCGGTTCCGGATAGGAGCACGATCAACAAGCTTCGCAATCACAAGTGGGCATCCAGTGGGTTGTTTGAACGGATAATGCGTCAGGTAGTCCAGTGTTGCATAGATGTCGGTGTTGTGAGCGGTAAACACCTTAGTGTCGACGGCACTCAGATACAAGCTGATGCTTCAGTGAAAAGTATTGAGCCGATAGAACCCCCTTTTTCTCTTGATGATTATCTCAAGGGAATCGGTTTTGAAGGTGATAAGACAAAGGGTAGGTCCGGGCATCCTCAGGATAAAGACTTTCATGGTGAAAAGTGGACGAACCAAACACACCGTTCGACTACAGACCCCGACGCGCGCTTATACAGCAAATCGAAGGGCAAAGGGGCTTTTCTCTCGTTTATGGGCCATGATCTGATCGACACAAAAAGCAGAGTAATCCTTGAGACTCAGGGCACGCAGGCGACAGGGACAGCAGAGCCCGAAAGTGCCCTTAAGATGGTAGATGACCTTGAAACATACACCATGCCCAAAGACATTCAGACACTTAGTGCCGATACCGGTTACGGTTCTGGTAATTTTATCGCTGATGTACTTGACCGGGGAATCATACCCCATATTCCTCTGCGAGCCGATGAGAAGATTGAACCGATTCCTACATGGAAAAACAAGACAAATTCAGCACATATTCAGGCCGAACGGGATAGAAAAGTGCGAGAGGCGAAAGCCAGAAATCATGCACGGTCTATCTCATTAACAGCTGACTACAAACTCTCCCGGAGACTCCGTAAACGCAGTGAACATATCTTTGCTGAAGCCAGGCAACAACACGGTATGGGACGAGCCCGTTATAGAGGACCAGCCTCACTGAATGAACAGTTGAATCTTGTTGCAACAGTACAGAATCTCAAGAGGCTTGTATCTTTCATAAGAAGGGGGAAAGCGTCTATGTGTGCCCTGTCTGTCAAAGACAGTGCATCCTGTTCTTCAAACAGCTCCTGTTCCTTGCTGACCAGAACTCTGATAAGACTATTTTGCTTATTCCACAGCAAAACGATACGATATGCTACTCTTTGACCCATAATCGGCGCTTCAGACGCTGCCTGGGACATAACTATTTCACAAGGCTTCTAAAACGCGAAGATAACAGATGTCAAGACATATCTTGTTGGCCCTTCTTGTTCCGTAGAGCGGACATCTGACGGCTAAAATTCCCATTTTTCAAAATCGAGCTGGACAAAACTATAACTGGAATAGGTAAAGCGATCGAATGCCCCACCGCAGATGTCTTAGCAAGGAGGAGCTAAGGGTTTATCTGCCGCTGAGGGAGAACAGATGGAATTTGAAGGAGATAATTTAAAGTGCCGGGCTTTAGTATGGTCAACCTTTTGTCGTTCCGAAAAGGAGGCGGTAATCATGAAGACATTAATCGGAAGTCTCTTTGCATTCAGTATCATAATTGCTGTGTCGGCTGTTGTTTCAGCTAATGAGCCATCTGGTGGGATCTTTCCCGTTTTTCAGTTTCCCGATAACGCCTTGCCGCAGATAGACGGCGACTTAAGCGATTGGGATTTGGTCCCAGAGAAGTTCTGGATAACTCTGGAGAACGATTTCAAAAGGAGCGAGGTACTACCGTCAGGAACGCATACTTATCATCCTATCTGGAGAGATTTCGATCTTGCCGATTTCAACGTAAAGTGCATCGTAGGCTGGAACGAGGAGACAAACCGTATCTACGTTATGGCTGAAGTAGTGGATGACTATCTGCACAATTCACGTGAAAATGCCTCATATTATAACTGGGACGACGACATTAACTTCGTGCTCGATGCCGACCACAGCGGCGGAGAGCTCTTCAAGAACGACTGGAAATACTTACCTCATGAGAATGACTGGAAATACTTACCTCGAAAAGAGCAAGAACAGTTGTTCTATACAACTGGCCAGCTTTATACTATGCTTGTACCACCTACTAGACGGCTATTACAGCTTTATGTACTTTCTGGACGATGGCACCTTCTAATGGCTGACGGATAGAACAGGTGACCTTGCTCCTGATTATCTAAAGACAGGCTGGACACGCAGAGGCGAAACAGGAGGACCTGGTACTTATACTTATGAGTTTATGGTAACCCCATGGGAGTTCCTGAGTCCTGGCGGTCCTGATTCGAGCACAATAGTAGATCTAGAGGAGGGAAAGATCATACACGTCGGGTTTCTGTTCAAGGATTACGATACCTCTGAGGCCTACGAGGGGTCGTATGATTCTCCTCCCATGCACGAAGTCTGGCGCAACGTTGATCTTGCTGCCGACTTCATGCTGTTACCAATTGCGGCCGATCTGAGCACCATCGCGGGCACGGTTAGTAGCTTGTTGAGGGATTACAGAACGGGAGTACCACTTCTTAAGGATCTACCCGGGTGGTTTTTCGGACTGCGGTATCTTTTCGGAGTCAGCAGAAAAGATGTAGAACCCTATGGCGGATTGGTTATCGAGGCCTACCGAGGCGATCAGCCGGGGGGGAGTGCCCATACCGACGCAGAAGGACAGTACAGTTTGATGTCGATGCCCGGGGAATACACCTTGAGGGTGCGTGGCGGACAGGGCATGGAGCCGTCGGAGGTGGCAGGACTCACTGTACGTCCGGGGCAGCAGACTAATGCTGATTTTGAAGTGACTCCGATCAAGCTGCCCAAGATTCTGGAGCGATCTATGGCCGCGTACCAGTCACTCCGCAGCTACCAAGACATGACTACCGTGGAGATACACACAACGAGATCCGGTATGGACAACAGGATGACTACACCGATGCAGTTCGCCATCGAACGTCCCAACCGCCTCCGACTTGAAAGCATTGGCATGCGGATGAGAGATATAGCGGTAGTTAGCGATGGGATAATGCTGGTGACTTACCAGCGAATGTGGAATCAGTACACGCAGAAGAATGCCCCGGAGAGGCTAACGGCTGATGATAAGACTATTACAGAACAGACGAGAAGTATGTTCGTACAGAAGCTAATAATGAGCGATGACCCACTCAGAGCCCTGATGGAGGGTGTGGAAGAGGTCGAGAAGGTAGGACACGAAAAATTATCTGGCATTCCCACAACCATCGTCGAGCTGACGAAATCACCTCGGTTGCTTCGGACCGGCATGCTGTGGCAATACCAGGGGATCGCTGGGCCAGGAATGGATAAGCCAATCAAAGTTCAGCTCTGGATTGGAGAGAAGGACTTCATGATCCGACAGGTTGCCTTCGAGATGGATATTAGACAGATGACCGAGGGAATGCCGGAGGAGAGTCGGTCTTGGATGGAAGGGTTGAAGATCGGCTTCAAGGAGCGGCATAATGCCATAGAGATCGATCCAACATTCTCAGAGGAAACTTTCATGTTCACTCCGCCTGAGGAGGCCAAGCTCGTCGAACAGTTTGGGCCGGGTGTAGCCAGCAGAGGTATGCCCAGTAGAGACAAGTCGGAGTTTGTCGGCAAGCCTGCGCCTGATTTTGTGCTGAAGGATATCGACGACAATGAGGTAAAACTGGCAGATTTTGAGGGGAAAGCAATGATCGTGAACTTCTGGGCTACCTGGTGTGGACCCTGCCGGGAGGAGATCCCCGGCTTCATAGCCCTCCAGTCCCAATATGCCTCCAAGGGATTCACAATGATCGGCATCTCTACCGATAGGAAACGCGACGTAGTCCGATCTTTCGCGACCGAGAACAAGATCAACTATCCACTCCTGATGGCGGACGAGAAGGTGCGAGAGGACTACGGGGACATCTCGGCTATCCCGACGACCTTTGTGATCGATAAGAAGGGGATCGTGCGCTATACCTACGTTGGGGTGCCGTCGGACAAGCTCATCTTCCAGCAAAAGGTGGAAGAGCTATTGGCGGAGTAGACTGCTGGCAGTGCTCCGGACTTCGCATTTCGACACCCATTCAGTAAGATAGGAGAAACAGATTCAATAATGTCCAATTTCGACCGCTTGGTAGAGACCATGGCTCGTTTGAGAGGTGAGGATGGATGTCCCTGGGACAGGGAACAGGATCACGAGACGCTGAAGGCGTACGCGATCGAGGAGACGTATGAGCTTATAGAGGCCATAGATAAAAAGGACGATGAAGCGCTTAAGGAGGAGTTAGGCGATTTACTATTGCAGGTCGTCTTCCACGCCCAGATAGCCAGGGAAGGGGGCAGATTCGATATAGATGACGTGATAGAATATCACGTGGACAAGCTAATCGGCCGCCATCCTCACGTATTTGGAGACCTTAAGGTGGACGGTGTAAAGGAGGTGATCTCCAACTGGGAGAGGATAAAGGGCAGCGAGAGGAACAAGAAAAAGGGGAAAGCATCAGTTCTGGACGGTGTGCCACCGGGACTCCCCGCCCTTCTGAAGGCCAGAAGGATACAGGACAAGGTCTCAAGTGTCGGATTTGATTGGGAGAACGTGGACGGGCCCCTCGATAAGTTAAAAGAGGAAATCTCGGAACTTAAAGAGGCATATGCCCATAAGGAGCGGGATAAGGTAGAAGAGGAGTTAGGAGACATACTATTTGCGCTTGTGAACGTGTCCAGATTCCTCAAGGTCTGTCCGGAAGAAGCTTTGAGAAAAACTGTAGACAAGTTTATGGAGCGTTTCAAATATATCGAATCGGAATTAGAAAAGCAGAATAAGGACATAAACAAGAGCACGATTGAGGAGATGGATGCTCTTTGGGAGGAAGCTAAGAAAATATAGGAAAAACCATATACTTAGTGACCCAAAAGATTCATCGTGCCTGGCAACGTTACGCACCAAAGGAGGACGAAATCGGGTACGAACATTGACAATAACGTTTAACCTGCTTAGAATCATTATAGAAGCAGCTAATACTCCACAAAATTTCTTGAATTTCACAAAATTTAAAGTGATAGATCAAGGGCGAGGGTGCCCTGGCTACTGCTTTGGACCCTTCATGCATAAACTCACATTCTACACCTTCAAACTCCAGGACGGCTTGAACGCCGTAGAAGAAGTTTTGGAAAGGTACGGCGCCGCAGTTCTGGAGATCCAACGGGACGGTTCGAGCGCAACGGTGAAGCTCCTTATAGACGGAAGAGAGGAAACCGCAATCGTAAAGGAAAAGAACGCTAAGGACCATCCCTTAGCCCGTTTTAAACCTGTATCTGAACTGACCCTGGAGCTTTCCTATATGAATAGGGACATAGAGAAGGGCCTGAAGCTCAAGCTCTTGAGAGGAGGCGGATAGCTTGTGGAAGCATTGACCCTTTGTAGTAGAAAGGGATGGGAGGCGGTGCCGTGTCTACTGTCTACTGTTTGCTGTCTACTGCCTTTCAGGGAGGCGGTGCCCCTATCTACCCCCCGATAGCTTCAATCGGGGGGTACTGTCGACTAGTGCAGGGAGGCAGATAGCCTGTGAATAAGCTAACTCACATAGATGAAAGCGGCGCCGCACGAATGGTGGACGTAACCCATAAAGATGTGACCCAAAGAGAAGCCATCGCCGAAGGCGAGATTCTGATGTCCCGAAAGATAATCGAGATGATAGTGGACGGAAAAGCCCCTAAAGGAAACGTCTTAGAGACGGCCCGGATAGCTGGGATCATGGCGGCAAAGAGGACGTGGGACCTAATCCCGCTCTGTCATCCTCTGGAGATAACGGGCGTGGATGTGAGATTCAAAGTGGAAGAAGATAGGATAAAAGTCGAGTCCCAGGTATCCGTCCCCGGAAGAACAGGAGTTGAGATGGAGGCCCTAACAGCCGTTTCGGTCGCTCTTTTGACCATATACGATATGTGCAAGGCCGTGGATAAGAGGATGGTGATCTCCGACATAAAACTGATGAGAAAATCGGGCGGAAAGAGCGGATCGTTCGTAAGGGAGGTGTAGAAGCGATGATAAAGGTCGGTGTCCTGACTGTAAGTGACAAGAGCGCTGCGGGGGAAAGAGAGGATGAAAGCGGAGCAGCTATAAGAGAAATAGCGCCCGAGTTCGGCGGAAAGGTGGAGGTCTATCGCATAGTCCCGGACGAAATTGACAAGATAACAGAGGCTTTAGCCACGATGGCAGACGACGACGACATGGACGTTATCCTGACCACGGGGGGAACAGGCGTCGCACAGAGAGACGTAACCCCTGAGGCGACAGAATACGTGATCGAAAAGGCGGTCCCGGGTATAGGCGAAACTCTAAGGGCAAAGAGCCTGAAGATCACTCCCTGGGCTATGCTCTCCAGGATGACCGCAGGGGTCAGAGGAGAGACGCTCATAATTAACCTTCCGGGGAGTCCCAAGGGCGTAAGAGAGTGTCTAGAATGGCTCCAGGACGTGATCCCTCACGCTGTAGAACTCATCAAAGGCGAAACGGGCGAGCACCAAAGGCACGAATCGCATGGTTAGAACGATTGTAGTGGGCCTAACTCTTCTGGTCTTTATCGGATGTGGAGATAACGCTCCGAAGCCAGCAAAGGATTTTGCCGATCCCAAGCTGGAGGCGGCGGTACGTGAGGTTGTGGATAAAGCCGAGGGAGAACTCACCCAAGAAGACTTGGCAGGCCTAACAGAGTTAGATTTGGCTGGAAAGAAGATTACGGCCATGACTGGGATCGAGCAATTGACTCGACTGTCGAAGCTGAATCTGAAGGGCAACCAGATTAGCGATATCTCTGCGCTATCTGGTCTAACACGACTGATAGAGCTGGATCTTGGGTTCAACCAGATTAACGACCTTTCTCTGGTATCCGAACTAACACATCTGTCAAGACTGGGTCTGGCGGGCAACCAGATTAGTGATCTGTCCGTGATATCCAAAATGACTCAACTCACAAAGCTGGATCTGCAGGGCAACGAGATCAGCGACCTTACGCTGCTATCTGAACTGAGACAACTGAGAAGATTGTTGCTCGATAGCAATCAAATCAGCGATATATCACCGCTGTCTGCACTAACGCAGCTGACACACCTGGATCTGAGTAGCAATCAGATTAGTGATCTATCCCCGCTGGCAGGGCTGACTCAACTGACAAAACTGAGCCTCCGGCGCAACCCAATCAGGGATATGTCTCCACTGGCAGGACTAACGCAGCTGACACACCTGGATCTGAGTAGCAATCAGATTAGTGATCTATCCCCGCTGGCAGGGCTGACTCAACTGACAAAACTGAGCCTCCGGCGCAACCCAATCAGGGATATGTCTCCACTGGCAGGACTGACACAACTCACATTTCTGGCTCTGGGAGACGACTGGATTAGCGATATGTCTCCACTGTCAGGACTGACACAACTCACATTTCTGACTCTGGGAAATAACCGGATTAGCGATATATCTCCACTGTCTGAACTGATAGGATTGACAGGGCTGGGGCTGGGAGGAAACCAGATAAGCGATATATCTCCGTTGTCTGGACTCACACAGCTTACACAACTGGATCTGAGTGTCAACCAGATTAGTGATCTCTCGCCGCTGGCAGAGATGACACAAATGACAAAACTGAGCCTCTGGGGCAACCAGATCAGCAATCTATCTCCGTTGCTCGGAATGACTCAACTGACACGGCTGAGTCTGAGGGACAACCCTCTCAGTCATGTCGCAATCAACGAACACATTCCAGCATTGGAGGCTCGAGGCGTAACAGCGAGATATTCTATAGCTATAACCTTTGCCGATCCCAACTTAGAGAAGGCAGTACGGAAGGCCTTGCGCAAACCTGAGGGGGTACTGACTCCAAAAGATGTGACAAGGCTAACGGAGTTGTACGCGGATGGCTTGAAGATTGTCGATTTAACCGGGATCGAGCAGCTGAGTCAATTGTCAGTGCTGTGGCTATTTGCAAACCAAATCAGTGATCTATCTCCATTGTCTGGTCTAACCCAACTGACAGATCTGTTGCTGGATCGAAACGAAATCAGCGATCTATCTCCATTGTCTGGTCTAACCCAACTGAGAAAGCTGTTCCTTGATCGAAACCAAATCAGTGATCTATCTCCATTGTCTGGTCTAACCCAACTAACAGATCTGTGGCTACGAAGCACCGAGATTAGCGATCTAACTCCGCTATCTGGATTGTCGCGACTCACAAGGCTATTGATGGGCGGTAATGAGATTAGTGACCTGTCGCCGCTGGGAGGACTGACACAGCTGACTTTCTTGGGTCTGGATGGCATCCAAATTAGCGATCTATCCTCGCTTGCTGAAGTGACTCAAGTGACGAAGCTGAGGCTGGCACAAAATCAACTTAGTGATCTGTCTCCCCTAGCTGAACTGACTCGGCTGACAGAGTTGTATTTGGACCAAAACCAAATCAGCGATCTATCCCCACTCATTGGACTGACTGAACTAACAAGGCTGTCTCTGTGGGAGAACCCTCTCAGCGATGCCGCTATCAATGAGCAGATCCCGGTATTGGAAGCTCAGGGCGTACGGGTGCGACTGACCGGGGACATATAAGTGTACAGCGAACTTTCGGCGGCAGGTATGCATGTAGCTGAATGTAACTGTTTGTATGGAAGCTCATTAAAATAGAAGGGAACACGAATGCAAAGCAAAGAGGAACTGAAGAAGAAAATATGCCAAGCCGTTGACAGAAAGAGAGGCGATATTATCTCTATAGGTGAAGATATAATGAGAAATCCTGAACTTGGATTCAAGGAGTTTCGGACGGCAAAGCTCGTATCCGGGACTTTTGACAGTCTGGGAATTCCACACAGAGATGGTCTTGCCATTACGGGCGTCAAGGGGATTTTAGAAGGAAAGAAACCGGGACCTACTGTGGCTTTAATAGGCGAATTAGATTCCCTCATAGTCCCCGATCACCCTATATCGGACAAAGAGACGGGAGCCGCTCACGCCTGCGGCCACAACGCTCAAATAGCGGGACTTATGGGCGCTGCTATGGCGATGAGAGATGCCAAAGCCGCCGATTCCCTGTCTGGAAATGTGGTCTTCTTTGCCGTTCCCGCCGAAGAATGCGTGGAAGTGGGGTACAGGGCCAGCCTAATAGATGAAGGCAAACTTGCATTTCTGTGCGGAAAGCCTGAGTTGGTGAGATTGGGAGAATTCGACGACATAGATATGGCTATGATGATCCACACCAACAGCAATCCCGAGGACAAATTCGCCACGGTAGTCGATTCCTTCAACGGAGCTATAGTCAAATTGGTCAGGTTCACAGGTCGAGCTGCCCACGCGGGAGCAGCGCCACACCAGGGAATCAATGCCCTCTACGCCGCCAATGTAGCTCTCTCTGCCATCAACGCACAGAGGGAGACGTTTAAAGACGAGGACACTGTACGAGTGCATCCCATAGTAACGCGGGGTGGTGACGTTGTCAGCATCATACCTTCTGATGTGAGGATCGAGACGTACGTCAGAGGTAAAACTAACGAGGCGATCTCGGATGCAGACAGAAAGGTGGACAGAGCCTTAAGAGCAGGCGCGATGGCTTTGGGAGCTAAAGTTGAGATACGGACCCTTGGGGGATTCATGCCCTTTGTTAACGATCAGAGTATAAAAGATATCTTCGTGGACAACGCAGCTTCTCTATTTGGAGAGGATGAAGTGACTGAGAGCGGCCACCGCACAGGCTCAACCGATATGGGAGATATAAGCCATATTATGCCCGCCCTGCATCCCTTCATCGCCGGAGCACAAGGCCCCTTTCACAGCGCAGAGTGGCACATAGCAGATCACGATCTGGGTTACCTCGCCCCTGCAAAGTCCCTGGCCATGGCGGCTGTTGATCTCCTCTGGGGAAACGCTGAGAACGCAAAGGAGATACTGGATAAAGCAAAGCCGTCTATTACCAAGGAGCAATATCTCTCCTGCCAAGAGGACATCAGCAGGGTGGAACTCTACGACGGAGTTGCAAACGAGTCGAGAATGGAGTAGGATAGTAGACGACATAGGTGAAGAGGCAGGCCATTTGAGATTGCTTCCCCCCGCCCCCCGATAGAGTCAATCGGGGGCGCCCGCAATGACAGCGGGAAAATAGCCTGAAGCCAAGCAAGCTCACTGCGAGGGGCAAAGCCCCGAAGCAATCTCAAAGGGGGATGTGCCATTTTACTGTCCACTGCCTGTATAGGTATAGAATAAAAGATGAAAATATTTTTCAGAATCTTGAGCTACTTGAAACCCCATTGGCTCTACGTAGGCATCGGAGGCGTCTGTCTCCTTCTTGCCGTCCCTATGCAGCTTTTCCATCCGTTCGCGTGGAGGTACATTGTGGATGACGTCATAGGCAAGAACAAGGTAGACATGCTCCTTCCTACCATAGGGTTAATGTTGGTCGTACACCTTGCCTCTATTGTAATTGCAGCGCTGAGGACAAATCTGCTTGAAAAGGTCGGGCAGAAGGTAATACTCGATCTGAGAAATCGGGTCTACCGTAAACTGCAAAGACAGTCGATTGCCTACTTCAACAACCGGCGGACAGGCGAACTGATGTCCAGGACGATGAGCGACGTGGACGTTCTTCAGGAAGTGATAACAAGGGGCACCGACAACGTATTGGTAACGTGGATGATGTTCATAGGTGTCGTCTCGGCCATTATATACATCAACTGGAAGTTAGGTCTGATCGTCCTTTGTCCACTCCCACTTATAGCATTTCTGACGGTGAAATTCAACCGTAAGGTCAGGACCATCTACAGATCGGCAAGAGAAAAGTTGGGAGATGTCAGCGCCAAACTGCAGGAAAACCTCTCAGGGAGAGAGGTCGTAAAGGCCTTCGGAAGAGAAGAGGACGAGGCAGAGCAATTTAGGAGCTATACCGATACCTATTACGACGAAACCGTTAGGGGCATAAACGCCCGGACGATGTTCTTCCCCGCTGTCAGGTTCGTCGGATTCTGGGGCAACGCGGCGATGATAGGATTCGGGGCGTGGTTCGTACTTAAAGGTGAGTTCACAATTGGAGGCTTGGTAGCCTACCGAGGTTTCTGGTGGTATCTTTTCGGCCCCATAGACACCTTAGCGTCCATCAACGACCTGATCCAAAGGGGAATAGCTGCAGGCAGGAGAATATTTGAAGTGCTGGACGAAGAAGTGGAAATCCAAGACGCTCCAAATGCTGTGGAACTTCATAGCGTGGAGGGCGAAGTCAGATTCGAGGACGTCTCGTTCAGCTACGACGGCGAAAATCACGTGCTCAAACACATAAGCTTCAGCGCTCTGCCGAGCGAGACTATAGCTCTGGCTGGACCCAGCGGCGCGGGCAAAAGCACTATCTTAAATCTGATCCCCCGATTCTACGACCCGACTGGCGGACGCATAACGATAGACGGACTAGACATAAAGGACCTGACTCAAAGGAGCTTGAGGAGACACATAGGCATAGTGCTTCAGGAGACGTTTCTGTTCAACGGGACGATTATGGAGAATATTCGCTACGGGAAACCCGACGCAGGCTACGACGAGGTTGTAAGAGCCGCAGAGGCTGCCAACGCGCACGAATTCATATTGCAGATGCCCGACGGATACGACACAGAAATAGGCGAAAGGGGCGTCAAGCTGTCGGGCGGACAAAGACAGAGACTGGCAATTGCAAGGGCATTCCTCTCCGATCCGGAGATCCTCATACTGGACGAAGCCACATCTTCAGTCGAGCCCGAATCGGAGCTCATAATCCAGCATGCCTTGGAAAGACTTATGAAGGGCCGTACGACCTTTCTGACCTCCCACAGACTATCTATGGTCAGAAACGCCGATATTATAGTCGTAATAGAAGGCGGGAGGATTATGGAGACAGGAGATCATACCTCCCTCATGGAAGAAGCGGGACTCTACTATCGGATGTACACAATGCAGATGGGTCAAGGTTCTGCTTTAGCAGATAGAGTGACGGAGTGATCTAAATCAGGTGAGGGCCGAGAAGATATCCATCTCGGCTCTTGCCTTCATCTTTCATAGATAACAGGAACTTTAACGATGAAGGCAGTAAGGAAATTATCTACAGGATATGGAAATGTAGACCTGTGCGACATCCCGGGGCCGGACTGCGGTCCTTCTCAAGTCGTGATAAAAGTTATGGCAGGAGGAGTCTGCGGCACAGATATACACATCTTCCACGGAGGCTACAGCTTTAACCCCCCTGTCACTTTAGGACATGAATTCTCCGGCGAAGTAGTCGAAAAAGGGAAGCACGTAGATCGTGCCAAGATAGGCGACCGTGTCACGGTAAATCCGTCCGCGATGGGAGTGTGCGGAAAGTGCAGATACTGCCAAAAAGGACACTACTTTATGTGTGCGAAGCGATCCTCCGTAGGGAGCAAGACCGACGGAGGGTTTGCTGAGTACTGTGTTGTCGAGCAGGATCTCATCTATCGTCTTCCCCATAATGTCCCTTGGGAAGCTGGAGCCTTGTGCGAACCTTTGGCCTGCTGTGTTCAGGCTGTGACCGAGCTTACACAGGTTTCACCCCTCGATACAGTCTTAATATCTGGCCCGGGACCCATAGGTCTCATCTGCCTGACTCTGGTCAAATTAACCGGGGCAAAGACCATAGTCTGCGGCACGTCCGAGGACAAAGAGCGGCTGAAGTTCGCCGAAAAGTTCGGAGCAGACGTAACCGTAACTGTAAACTCCCAGAACCTGAAGGAGATAACACTGGATATAACTGACGGATACGGCGCGGACGTGGCTTTGGAGTGCGCGGGTGTGGGGCCATCTGTAAATCAGTGTTTAGACTGCCTCGCCCCTGAGGGAAGGTACACTCAGATAGGCGTAATAGATGAGCCTGTGGAAGTGGATTTCGGGCTGATCACTTACAAACAGTTGAAGGTGCAGGGCACAATAGGTCAGATGTGGAGCACCTGGGAAAAGACTATAAAGATGCTGTCAGAGGGAACTATAGATATGAATCGCTTTATCACAGCAGGTGTTCCCCTTGAGGATTGGGAAAAGGCCTTCAAGAACACGGAGGAGAAGAAAGGCCTCAAGAGTGTCCTATGTCCTTAAGGAGAGTAGACAGTAGAACAGACATTCTGTCTAGTTAGACAGCATATAGGGATTCCCCCTGCTCTCCCCTGACCGAGATTGCTTTTTCCTTAGTCATTGCGAGGAGTGAAACCCCGACCCCGTCAGGAGTTGCGAAGCAGAACCAATCTCATGGGAGAGGAAGAGGTGCCTCTATCTACAGCTTAAGAAGGGAAGGTACATGCCTCTCTTTTTGACTGAAAGCGACGTCGATGACCTATTGACTATGGAGGAGACTATTGACGCAGTTGAGGAAGTCTTCAAAGAGCAGGGACAGGGCAAGGTCGCCAATACGCCCAGATGGAGGACTACCGGACGGGGAGAAATGCTGCACATTATGGCCGCGTCAGTCCAAAAGTTCGGGTACATCGGATATAAGGCATATACTACATTCAAAAGCGGAGTAGAATTTCTCTTTATGCTGCACGACATAGAGACAGGAAGGCTTCTTGCAGTCATGGAAGCAGGGAGACTTGGGCAATTAAGGACCGGAGCCGCATCAGGCGTGGCCACAAGATATATGGCAAGGGAAAATGCCACGACCCTTGGGATGTTCGGAACAGGATATCAGGCCCAGACGCAGATTGAAGCTATATGCCAGGTCAGAGATATTCAGTTGGTGAAGGTCTACGGGAGAGACGAAGAGCGCAGAAAGAAGTTCTGTTCCATGATGCAGGATAGACTCAAAGTGGAGATGAAGCCAGTCAAGGCGCCTGAAGATGTGGTGGGAGATGTTGACATCATCACGACCATGACCACATCGCAAGAGCCGCTCTTCGACGGAAAATTGGTAGAACCCGGAGTCCACATAAACGCCGCCGGATCTAACTTTATCATAAGGCGCGAGATTGACGATGAGGCAGTGAGAAGGAGTGATATCATAGTTGCGGACTCGAAAGATCAGGCGAGAATAGAATCGGGCGATCTTGTATTTCCCATAAACAAGGGCATCATCTACTGGGAGCAGGTCTACGAATTGGGACAGATCGTGGCAGGTCAGATTAACGCACGCTCCGATGAGGAGGCAATCACGCTCTTTGCATCGCAGGGGATCGCCGTAGAAGATGTAGCCGCCGCATCGGTGGCGTATCGAAAGGCCAAAGAGCAACATAGAGGAGTAGAGATACTCTGATTCTTAAAGACATCTTCTTATAGACATCGCAAGCCGCATTGTCCCACAACAAACAAAGTAGCTTCATCATGCAAAGACAAGTCGTCGTTGAAGTGCTGGCTTTGGGGCTTATAACGGCTGTAGAGGCATCGGCTGTGGCAGGCCATATTCTGTGAAAAGCGATGATGCCGAAAGTTGCAGGTGCAGTCCTGGGGGAGTGCCCCTCTCAATCACCCAAAGCCCAAGCCGGGCAATGTCATTGCGAGTCCCCTAAATTGTCAGTGCGAGCCAAACGAAGCGATCTCAATTCCTGCCCTATCAATCAGATGTTTTTCGCCTATCTTCGCCTATTTCACTTGACTTTTGGCTCGTATTATCATATACTTCTAACTCTAAGTCGACATTGTATAGTGCATCCTCTTTGGAGATTAACTCGTCTGTAAGTTAGTGTATATATAACAGTTTATGCCAAGTGACTATCTTCCTATACTTCTGCTTTTGATGATAGCTGTCGGCCTTGCCGCTGCTATTCTGCTGACCAGCTATCTTTTCGGACCCAGGAAAAGCGACAGTATTAAGCTTTCACCTTACGAATCAGGCGTTCCTCCTGTTGGCGATGCAAGGCTCAGATTCTCGGTGAAATTTTATTTTATCGCCATAATATTTATCATATTCGATATAGAAGTGGTCTTTCTATATCCCTGGGCGGTAGTTTTCAGAAAACTGCTGCCTCAGGGACCATTTATATTTATAGAGATGGCGGCTTTTATCGGCGTACTCTTCATCGGCTTTTTGTACGTATGGAGAAAAGGTGGATTGGACTGGGATTAAGTAAGTAGACAGTAGTGGTTGAATATCAAATGAAATCGGTGCACCTAATTTGATCTTTGTTTAGAGTATTAGTAGATTAAGTTGAGTTGATTGTCTTAACTTTAATCTACGGAGTCCTATGGACAAAGAGAGATTGGCCGTATTAAGACAAGAAGTCAACGAGATGTATTTTAAGAAAGAAATGTCAAAGCGAGAAGTTATCAAACAAGCGAGAGTTTCCAATGATTTCGTTACGGCTTGGACTAAATCTCTGGATCAGGATTTTGCCATGGATAATCGGGGTTGGCCAAAAGGAAAAAGGCAAAAATTGGCTAAAGTTGACGAACAGAGAATCAAAGAGATTTACCATAGCTTAGAGGACGATCCTTATCAGTTCTATTCAGGAGCCACTGTTATTGAACAAGAATGGAGGAATCGATATTCTAGCACCCCTCCTCCGTCGTTGCCGACTATCGGCAGAATGCTTTCAGATTTAGGACTTTCCCAGAGAAGGAAGAAAGGTAAAAACAAGGGTGCATCTCGTTATCTTTGTTATCCAGAGTATACCATTTACTATCTTTCAGGAGGCAGAGTCCTAGAATCAGACTTTATTGGTAAAAAGTATCTTACCGGCAGAACTGAGCCGGTCAACTTCGTTGGATTTTCCTTTAAGAAAGAGCCTAAGTTAAGGTATTTTCGGCGGGTTGACGGTCAAACAGCAACTAACTTTATCGAGAAGTGTCAGTCTTTCTTTGACAGGTTTGAAAAACCAGATTTCGTTAAGGTGGACAATTGCTCGGCGACTATTGGCAGTGTTTCAGGTAAAAGGAATGTCAGCAAAGCAATGCAGTTTCTCTTGAAAAATCAAGTGATTCCGATATTTGCCGTTCCCAGAAGGCCCTTTTCTCAAGCATCTATAGAAGGCAACAATTCTGTATTTTCAAGGAAGTTCTGGAACAGAATTCAGTTCAAAAGCTTACAAGAAGTTGATCAGAAGTTAGAATGGTTTAATCTTTCATCACAGAGATACACCGGCTACCGTCCACCTAAGCAAGAGAAGTCAAACGAGAAAGATTTCATTCCCAAGACCTATTTTATCAGACAAGTCAAACAGGACACAGAACAGACAGATAAAGCCTTTATCGATGTCCTAAATGAGAAAGTATCTCTTCCCTCCTCTTACACCAACTACTTTGTCCTGGCTGAATGGAACCTAAAAGAAGAACAATTATACATCCATTTTGAAAAAGAACAGAAACCAAAGATTGTCGAAAACCTATCATTCAAGATCAATCAAAGATCGAAAGAGAAGTGCACCGATTTCATTTGATAAATAACCAGTAGTCAGTAGACGGGGCACCGCCTCCCTTCCCTGTATGCTGTCTCCCGATGCTTAGTTTTCCTTAGTTCTGTCCAAGAAATGCTATGGGCGACGATACATCAGCTATAGATAAGATAAACTCCCGATTTTCCGGCGCTCTGATTGAAGTCGAAGATTTCAGGGATGAGACCACGTTAAACATAAAAAAACAGAGATCCTTCGACCTCCTCAAATTCCTCAAGGAAGACCCCGACCTTCAGTATGACTATCTAGTGGACCTCTCCTGCGTAGACTACCTCGCGATGGACAGACATCCAAGGTTCTCCGTGGTCTATCATCTCTACTCCTACAAAACAGGACAGAGGCTCAGAGTTAAAGTTCCCGTTGAAGAATCTGACCCCACTCTTGACTCAGTTTTGCCTATATGGATGGGGGCAATCTGGACTGAAAGGGAAGTCTATGACATGTTCGGGATCAAGTTCAATGGACATCCGGACTTAAGAAGGATACTGATGCCCTCAGACTTTGAGGGCTATCCTCTAAGAAAGGACTATCCCTTAAGAGGCAGGGGGGAAAGGGACAGGATAGGCAATCCCGATCCCGGATTTGAGGAGATCTCAATGTCCACAGTCGAAAAAATAGCAGGCGAATCGGAGAACGAAGGCGACAGGCTCTCCGGTGAGAGGATGGTGTTGAACTTCGGACCGCAGCATCCGGCCACCCATGGGACTTTGAGGCTCGTCCTCGAACTGGACGGCGAAAGGGTGGTCAACGTTATACCCGACATAGGCTACCTCCACACGGGGTTCGAAAAGCTCGGCGAAAACCTCGACTACAACCAGTTCATCACCTTGACGGACAGGATGAACTACATGTCTCCCCTATCCAATAACATCGGATATGCGATAGCTGTGGAGAAACTCTTGGGCATCGAGGTGCCCAAAAGAGCCCAATACATCAGAGTCATCCTCTATGAACTTTCCAGAATATCCGATCACGTAGTATGGCTCGGAACGGCGGCTCTGGATCTGGGGGCGTTTACGGCCTTTCTGTGGGCCTTCAAAGAGAGAGAAAAGCTCTACGATATCTTTGATGCCGTTACAGGCACGAGGCTGACCACAAGCTATACGAGAGTCGGAGGGCTATTTGAGGACGTCCCTGAGAACTTCAAGGATATGGTCGAAGACTTCACAAGACACTTTCCGAAGAGACTCAAAGATATAGATGACCTTTTGACCAAAAATAGAATATGGATCGACAGGACAAAGGGCATAGGCGTAATCTCAGCCGAAGACGCAATATCCTACAGCCTTACAGGACCCATTCTCAGAGGATCGGGCGTTGAATGGGATATAAGAAAAGCCGAACCCTATTCTTCTTACGAGGAATTTGAATTTGAGATCCCCACAGGCGACAACGGCGACGCCTACGACCGCTACCTTGTCAGGATGGAGGAGATGATCCAGAGCAACAACATAGTAAAACAGGCTATGGAGAATCTACCCGACGGACCAGTCAAAGTACCGGACGCGAAAGTCATACTCCCCGAAAAGGATGAGGTCTATAACAGGATGGAATCGCTCATTCACCACTTCAAACTTATAATGACAGGGCACGGGATAGAGCCCCCCAAAGCTGAGATCTACTCCAGCACGGAATCTCCCAACGGCGAACTCGGGTTCTACATAGTCAGCGACGGGAGCGGATTCCCCTACAGAGTAAGAGTAAGACCCCCGTCCTTTATCAACTATCAAGCCTTCCCTCATATGATCAAAGGACATATGTACTCAGACATCGTGGCTGTCCTTGGGAGTCTCAACATCATCGCAGGAGAGCTCGATAGATGATGCAGAACAGAGTGGATATCTCCAAGGAAGCTGAGGAATATCTGCAAAAGATAATATCCAGATACCCCGACAAACAGGCCGCTATGATCCCCGTCCTCCATGTTGTGCAAAATGAAATGGGTGGCTACCTTACCGTAGACACTCAAAAGTACGTCGCCGATCTTTTAGAGATACCTCCTGTGAGGGTCGCTGCGGTGGTGAGCTTCTATCCTATGCTTAAAACGAAGCCCGTGGGTAAATATCATATAAGAGTGTGCAGCACATTAAGCTGTGCGCTTACAGGATCGAGGACATTAGTTCAACATCTGAAAGAGAAACTCAGAGTGGAGATCAGTGAGGTGACTGGTGATAAGAGGTTCTCGATAGAAAAAGTGGAATGCCTTGCCTCCTGCGGGACCGCCCCGGTGATGCTGGTAAACGAAGACCTGTACCAGAATCTGACGGACGAGAACGTGGACGGGATTCTGGATAAATTGGAATGAGAAAGATAGACAGCAAACGCCGAGAGGCAGTCTGACTGAGATTGGTCTGCTCGCAATAGCAGTTCAGGAGAATCGCAATGACATTGTTTTGTTCTCGGCTTCTGTCATTGCGAGGGGCAGACCCCCAAAGCAATCCCCGACCCCCGATTGAATCTATCAGGGGTTCAATCGAGGGCAATCTCAAGGGAAGAGAGGCAGTGCGCCCTCCCTACTGGTTACTGGTTATTTATCAAATGAAATCGGTGCACTTCTCTTTCGATCTTTGATTGATCTTGAATGATAGGTTTTCGACAATCTTTGGTTTCTGTTCTTTTTCAAAATGGATGTATAATTGTTCTTCTTTTAGGTTCCATTCAGCCAGGACAAAGTAGTTGGTGTAAGAGGAGGGAAGAGATACTTTCTCATTTAGGACATCGATAAAGGCTTTATCTGTCTGTTCTGTGTCCTGTTTGACTTGTCTGATAAAATAGGTCTTGGGAATGAAATCTTTCTCGTTTGACTTCTCTTGCTTAGGTGGACGGTAGCCGGTGTATCTCTGTGATGAAAGATTAAACCATTCTAACTTCTGATCAACTTCTTGTAAGCTTTTGAACTGAATTCTGTTCCAGAACTTCCTTGAAAATACAGAATTGTTGCCTTCTATAGATGCTTGAGAAAAGGGCCTTCTGGGAACGGCAAATATCGGAATCACTTGATTTTTCAAGAGAAACTGCATTGCTTTGCTGACATTCCTTTTACCTGAAACACTGCCAATAGTCGCCGAGCAATTGTCCACCTTAACGAAATCTGGTTTTTCAAACCTGTCAAAGAAAGACTGACACTTCTCGATAAAGTTAGTTGCTGTTTGACCGTCAACCCGCCGAAAATACCTTAACTTAGGCTCTTTCTTAAAGGAAAATCCAACGAAGTTGACCGGCTCAGTTCTGCCGGTAAGATACTTTTTACCAATAAAGTCTGATTCTAGGACTCTGCCTCCTGAAAGATAGTAAATGGTATACTCTGGATAACAAAGATAACGAGATGCACCCTTGTTTTTACCTTTCTTCCTTCTCTGGGAAAGTCCTAAATCTGAAAGCATTCTGCCGATAGTCGGCAACGACGGAGGAGGGGTGCTAGAATATCGATTCCTCCATTCTTGTTCAATAACAGTGGCTCCTGAATAGAACTGATAAGGATCGTCCTCTAAGCTATGGTAAATCTCTTTGATTCTCTGTTCGTCAACTTTAGCCAATTTTCGCCTTTTTCCTTTTGGCCAACCCCGATTATCCATGGCAAAATCCTGATCCGGAGATTTAGTCCAAGCCGTAACGAAATCATTGGAAACTCTCGCTTGTTTGATAACTTCTCGCTTTGACATTTCTTTCTTAAAATACATCTCGTTGACTTCTTGTCTTAATACGGCCAATCTCTCTTTGTCCATAGGACTCCGTAGATTAAAGTTAAGACAATCAACTCAACTTAATCTACTAATACTCTAAACAAAGATCAAATTAGGTGCACCGATTTCATTTGATATTCAACCGGTAATATTTACTTTTTTAGTGCATATGCCAGAAAAGAGAATTCTTCTCAAAGATTTTGACGTCCCCAACATACAGGATATAGACGTCTATATAGAGCACGGCGGATACAAAGCCCTCGAAAAGGCTTTGAGCAAGATGACCCCCGACCAGGTCATAGAGGAAGTGGATAGATCTAAGCTCAAAGGGAGAGGCGGCGCCTGGTTTGCGACCGGCTTAAAATGGAATTTTATGCCCAAAGAGCCCAAGGTCCCCTCGTATCTGTGTGTAAATGCGGACGAGAGCGAACCGGGGTCGTTCAAGGACCGAGTCCTTATGGAGGGCGATCCTCACCTTACTATCGAAGGCTCAATAATCGCATCCTACGCTATGAGGGTCAGCACCTGCTACTACTATATACGCGGGGAGATGTTCAACACGATAGAGCTGATAGAAAAGTGCATAGAAGAGGCCTACGAGAGGGGATTTCTCGGCAAGAATATCTTTGACACGGATTACAGCTTGGATATGTACGTCCATCTCGGAGCAGGGGCGTACATCTGCGGCGAGGAGACGGGGCTTATGGAGTCTTTAGAGGGGAAAAGGCCATACCCACGAATAAAACCCCCATTTCCAGCCCAACGGGGCATATTCGGATGTCCCACCACGGTGAACAATGTGATGACTCTGGCCTATGTACCTCACATAGTCAATAACGGAGCAGATTGGTTCAGGGGAATCGGTGCACAAGAGACGCCAGGGACATCTGTGTTCTGTGTAAGTGGGCATGTAAAGAGACCGGGGATATACGAGCTTGAGATGGGCACTCCTCTAAGGGAGATAATCTACGGCTACGCCGGCGGTATAAGGGACGGGCATGAACTGAAAGCTGTCCTGCCTGGGGGATCTTCCTATCCGCCTTTGGGACCCGATGATCTGGATGTGGAGATGACGCCGGAGTCCTTTTCGCTGGGTGGTGGGTCTGTGATGAGCCACATCGGGACGGGTGCAGTTATAGTGATGGACGAGACGGTCTGTATGGTGGACGCTCTTTTGAACATTATGAAGTTTTATGCTCACGAGTCATGCGGTCAGTGTACTCCGTGCAGAGAAGGTGCGCCCTGGATAAGAAACATAGCTGAGAGAATCGAAAAGGGAAAGGGCCGGATGGAAGATATGGATTTAATAGTCGATGTAGCGGAAAACGTATGCGGATTTATGAAGCTCCCCTTCACAACGGTCTGCGCTTTCGGAGCGGCGTTTGCCTGGCCTTCGGCTGGATTTATCCTCAAGTTCAAAGACGAGTTCCAAGAGCACGTAAAACTGGGCAAGTGCCCCTTTAATAATTAGTCAGGAAACACGGCACATTCTCCCATCCAAGAACAGACAGTAGGTACGAACCGTGTGCGGTGGGTCAGACATTCCTGTCTGACACGCCCGATTTATGCATATGTCAGGACAGACACGCGGGCCTACCTGCACAGTGTTTGCGCATTCGGCAAAATGATCAAGGCAATATTTTTCGACTTCGGAGATACATTGATGGCCGAGGATGACACCGGCCTATCGATATGGCAAAAGGATGTCTTCTTGAAGGTAGAGGGCGCAGACGAGCTTATCGAATACCTGTCAGGAAGATATAGACTCGCCCTTGTGACCAACACGATCACATCTCGTGAACCCGATATACAAAGAGCGCTTGAGATAATGGGTTGGAAGGATAAGTTTGAAGCCGTGATAACGTCTGTGGACGTAGGTTCTGACAAGCCCCACCCGGGGATATTCCAAGTCGCATTGGATCGCCTTACATTAGAGCCGTCCGAAGTCGTAATGATCGGAGATAGGGTGGATACGGACATCGTGGGAGCCAAGCGATACGGCATCAAATGTATATTGCACAGGTGGAACGACCGGTTCCCTATAGACGCTGCTGGCCCCGAAGCAGAGCCGACGACAAAGGTCACTTCTCTATATGAAGTCCCCAAGGCCTTGAGGCAAATTGAGGAGATGGAACCCTGATAATAGAGTTGATAATTGTACTCGTGAAGATAGTAGTAGTGCTGGGAGCTATACTTACTACAGTTGCTTATTTGTCACTTGCCGAACGGAGGATAAGCGGCTTCATGCAGGACAGGCTCGGTCCCAACAGGGTGGGTCCATTCGGATTATTACAGCCGATTGCCGACGGACTCAAGTTCCTCTTTAAAGAGGACATAATCCCGAATCACGTGGACAGAGTAATATACGTTATGGCTCCTGCGGTGGTCTTGATCCCCGCTCTTATAACATTTGCCGTCATACCTTTCGGGGATACTCTCCCCCTGCTCGGAAGAGACATAAAGCTTCAAATCGCCGATATAAACGTAGGCATTCTCTATATACTGGCTATCACCTCGCTGGGAGTCTATGGGATCGTGCTGGGAGGATGGGCGTCCAACAACAAATATTCCCTTTTGGGCGGGCTGCGTGCTTCTGCGCAGATGATAAGCTATGAGCTTGCCCTGGGGCTTTCTATAGTTGGCGTCCTTATGATGACGGGGTCTTTGAGGCTCAATGACGTGGTGGAATTCCAATCGGGGTATTGGGGCCTCATCCCGAAATGGAACGTCTTGACACAACCTTTGGGTTTTGTGCTGTTTATGATCGCAGCGTTCGCCGAGACTAATAGATTGCCCTTTGACCTCGCTGAAGCGGAGCAGGAGCTCGTGGCAGGATATCACACTGAGTACAGCAGCATGAAGTTCACTATGTTCTATATGGCCGAATACGCAAATATGGTCACATCATCTGCCCTTATAGTCACACTCTTCTTTGGAGGGTGGAACGTGCCCTGGATCATATCCCCTGACTCGACATCACTTCTGCCAAGCATTCTGAAGCTCTTGTCATTCGTAATCAAAACAGGATTCTTTCTTTTCCTGTTTATCTGGGTGCGGTGGACGCTGCCCAGATTTAGATACGACCAGTTGATGCACCTTGGATGGAAAGTATTTCTTCCGCTGGCTCTGCTTAATATATTTGTGACGGGAACCGTCATAATGTTGATCTCGTAAAGGTGATGGAAACACTTCTTTTTTTCATCTTCGCAACGATAGCCCTCATTTCCGCCCTTTTTGTCGTAATATTCCGAAATCCCCTATACAGCGCCCTTTCATTAGTTGTGACCTTCTTTTTTATGGCGGGATTGTTTCTGCTTTTAGGGGCAGAGCTAATAGCGGCTGTGCAGGTCCTTGTCTACGCCGGGGCGATAATGGTGCTCTTTCTATTTGTTATCATGCTCCTCAATTTAGGTCGTCCAGACGCAGGCAGAGAAAGACTCAAATACGGTTCCTTGGTCGGAATAGGACTCGCCGTCCTTTTAATAGCCGAATTCCGGAGCGTCGCACAATGGGCGTCGCCCCTAGAAGATCTGGAGACTACGATTCCTCCTTCGGAGATCGGACAAGAGCTCATGTCTTTGAGCCCCGATGTTCCTTTCAACGAGGCCCTTACGATAATAGAGAAGGTAGCAAGCATTCCAATCACTGATCCTAAAGCTCGTACTACTCCCATAGGAATAGAGATAGAGAATCTCCCCTGGGCGCGTGCTCTTCAACTGATCGTCAACGCCAACAATCTGATATTTGTACGGTGGGAAAACTATATCGAGATAACAGGAATCGGAACGGCTGAAACTATGGGCAAGCTCCTCTTTACGGACTATCTACTGCCGTTCGAGGTGGCATCCATGATCCTGCTGGTAGCACTCATCGGAGCTGTAGTCCTTGCAAAGCGCGAGCGCCCATCGGGGAAGGAGGTAAAATGATACCGCTTTCCTATTATCTTCTCCTTTCAGGCGTGCTCTTTTCAATTGGAGTAATCGGTGTCCTAACGAGAAGAAACGCAATAGTAATATTTATGTGTGTGGAGTTGATGTTGAACTCAGCAAATTTGGCCTTTATAGCGTTTTCTAAATATCTGAACTCACCTTCTGGACAGGTCTTTGTATTCTTTATAATGACCGTCGCAGCCGCAGAAGTGGCCGTCGGACTCGCCATTATTATAGCTATATATAGAAATAAAGAGACGGTAAACGTGGATAAGATAAATCTGATGAAATGGTAAAACAAGTAGACAGCAAACAGTAGACAGGGGCACCTCCTCCCTTCCCTGTATTCTGTCTACTATTTAAGGGTAGCGTGAGATGACCTTAATCCTATTGATAATCTTATTTCCCCTATCTGGCGTTCTTATAAACGGACTCTTCGGGAGTAAACTCAGGGAAAAGAGCGCGTATATTGCCAACGTAGCCATCGGCCTCTCCTGGGTCTGTTCAATTCTAGCCTTTCTTGACGTGATTAAAGGAAAAGGCGTTGATAACGATCTCTATAGTTGGATAGCTGCAGGCGGCTTTGAAGCCACAGTCGGATTCAAGCTGGACGAGCTTTCGGCCATAATGATCCTTGTGGTTACCACTGTGAGTTTATGCATACACATCTATTCGATAGGCTACATGCGCGGGGACAGGGGATACGCAAGATACTTTACATATCTGAATCTGTTTGTCTTTTCGATGCTCGTTTTAGTGCTTGCCAACAACTACCTTTTGATGTTCGTGGGATGGGAGGCTGTAGGACTCTGTTCGTATCTGCTCATAGGATTTTGGTACGAGAAAAAGTCCGCCTCCGACGCGGGCAAAAAGGCATTTATAGTCAACAGGATCGGCGACTTCGGTTTTATTCTTGGGCTCTTTTTGATATTTATGCACCTCGGGACGCTGAAATTCGTGGACGTCTTTTCCACAGCTCCGACGGAACTCTCACAAGGAGTTGCCACTGCCATAACTCTGCTACTCTTTATGGGCGCAGTCGGCAAGTCGGCTCAGTTTCCGCTTTACGTATGGCTGCCCGATGCGATGGAAGGTCCAACGCCCGTAAGTTCGCTCATACACGCCGCCACGATGGTCACAGCGGGAGTCTATATGGTCGCCCGTTCTTACGTCCTGTATGAACTGGCGCCCTTGTCTATGGAAGTAGTGGCCCTAATAGGCGCATTCACCGCGATATTCGCAGCGACTATCGCTCTGACAAGTAATGACATAAAGAGGATCTTGGCCTACTCCACGGTCAGCCAATTGGGGTATATGTTCATCGCTGTGGGGATAGGAGCATACTCCGTCGGGATATTCCACCTTATGACGCACGCCTTTTTCAAGGGACTCATGTTCCTGACAGCAGGAAGCGTGATGCACGCTATGTCGGACGAACTGGACATGAGAAAGATGGGCGGCCTCTATTCAAAGATGAAGATTACAGCCTGGACTTTCATAATAGGTGCGCTTGCGATCTCGGGGATTCCTCCCTTGAGCGGATTCTGGAGCAAGGACGAGATCCTATCGAAGGCGTACTCCACAGGCAATATAGTGATATGGGTGATAGGTGCGGCTACAGCGTTTCTCACAGCGTTGTACATGTTCCGCCTCATATTTATAACCTTCTTCGGAGCGTCCAGAGTAGAACCTGAGGTTGAACCACACGTCCACGAGTCGCCTCGTATTATGACAATCCCTCTCGTCATTCTCGCTATATTTTCGGTCACAGCCGGATGGGTTGGAATCGGAGAACACAGCCCATTTCACAGTTTTCTCGGAAGGGCAATAGAACCTCGAGTCGAAGTTGAAGCTCAATTAGCCACACTTTCTGAAGGGGCACTTATTGCAATATCGGTTCTCCTTGCACTTGCGGGAATAGGTCTGGCATACATAATCTATATCAAACGCTATATCAAGCCGGAGGAGATCGCCGATAGAGCGGGAGATCTGTATAGCCTTGTGGCCAACAAATACTATGTGGACGAGATATACGATGCGCTCATCATCGCTCCTTTCAGGGGACTTGCGACCTTCCTTGCTAATGCATTCGACGTGTGGATAATAGACGGCATCGTGGATGGAGTTGGTCTCTTTGTAAGAGGCTCCAGCGCTGTCCTGAGGCGAATGCAGTCGGGCTATATACAAAACTACGCCCTCGCCGTGGTCCTGGGAACAGTCGTAATGCTCGGATACTACTTTCTGAGGTAGGTAGGGCATAACAGGCATACACTAGCCCCCGATAGATTCAATCGGGGGCAGAAAGTTGGGAGAAATGAGAATACCTCTAAAAGTTGCTATCTTCCTAAGTAACGTGTCTTTTGTGTATAGCTCCTGTCTATGCACAGGAATCATCTAAATACACGCTCGATGACGTGAGGGAGAAGTTGAGGGATATGGACAAACGCATAGATGAGCGTCTAACCGCACTGGAAGAACGCATGGTCAGCCTAGAATCGAGGAGCTCAAACCTTGAAGGGGGATTAGCACAGATTGAAAAAAGAGTGGATGATATTAGAAGCCTTGTGAAATAGTTATGTCCCAGGCAGCGTGTGAAGCGCCGATTATGGGTCAAAGAGTAGCATATCGTATCGTTTTGCTGTGGAATAAGCAAAATAGTCTTATCAGAGTTCTGGTCAGCAAGGAACAGGAGCTGTTTGAAGAACAGGATGCACTGTCTTTGACAGACAGGGCACACATAGACGCTTTCCCCCTTCTTATGAAAGATACAAGCCTCTTGAGATTCTGTACTGTTGCAACAAGATTCAACTGTTCATTCAGTGAGGCTGGTCCTCTATAACGGGCTCGTCCCATACCGTGTTGTTGCCTGGCTTCAGCAAAGATATGTTCACTGCGTTTACGGAGTCTCCGGGAGAGTTTGTAGTCAGCTGTTAATGAGATAGACCGTGCATGATTTCTGGCTTTCGCCTCTCGCACTTTTCTATCCCGTTCGGCCTGAATATGTGCTGGATTTGTCTTGTTTTTCCATGTAGGAATCGGTTCAATCTTCTCATCGGCTCGCAGAGGAATATGGGGTATGATTCCCCGGTCAAGTACATCAGCGATAAAATTACCAGAACCGTAACCGGTATCGGCACTAAGTGTCTGAATGTCTTTGGGCATGGTGTATGTTTCAAGGTCATCTACCATCTTAAGGGCACTTTCGGGCTCTGCTGTCCCTGTCGCCTGCGTGCCCTGAGTCTCAAGGATTACTCTGCTTTTTGTGTCGATCAGATCATGGCCCATAAACGAGAGAAAAGCCCCTTTGCCCTTCGATTTGCTGTATAAGCGCGCGTCGGGGTCTGTAGTCGAACGGTGTGTTTGGTTCGTCCACTTTTCACCATGAAAGTCTTTATCCTGAGGATGCCCGGACCTACCCTTTGTCTTATCACCTTCAAAACCGATTCCCTTGAGATAATCATCAAGAGAAACAGGGGGTTCTATCGGCTCAATACTTTTCACTGAAGCATCAGCTTGTATCTGAGTGCCGTCGACACTAAGGTGTTTACCGCTCACAAGACCGACATCTATGCAACACTGGACTACCTGACGCATTATCCGTTCAAACAACCCACTGGATGCCCACTTGTGATTGCGAAGCTTGTTGATCGTGCTCCTATCCGGAACCGCATCATCAAATGTCTGATGACAAAACAACCGATATGCCGCATGCATCCCCACTTCCTGACAGAGCCGATTCTCACTCAAATTATACAGATAGCCAATAAGGATCATTCGAACAACTAATTCAGGATCAATACCGGGTCTGCCATTGTCAGGGCAATAACAATCTGATACAACGTCTCGTACAAATGAAAAATCAACTGCCTCATCAATCTGACGAAGGATATGATCCTCGGGAACTAAATCCTCCATCTGAAAATAGTGAAACATCGGATTTGTCTGTTCCTGCTTTTGTGGGGTCATTGTTTCCTCCATGTATAATATTATCAATAACATAATATAATACATCGGAGCTGCTTTATCAATGCTTGTTTTATACTATTTTCTGAATCTAAGGGTTTTTCACAAGGCTTTTAGTTCGACTATGATGGGGCTTTTCGGAGGATTAGGTGTCCTATTTTAGCTATAACTTTTAACATCCCCAGAAACGTCAAAGAAGCCGGATCTCAAGAGAATCTCAAAGAGGAGTTTAGGAGTCAATTTTAGCTACGAAGAGAATAGGTAAAACAGGTTGCGTATAGAGAAGAAGCCCTCGAAAGGAAGTTATCAGAAGAAAGAGAATAGATAAATGGAATTTCCGATACTGACATTCGTCATATTCTTTCCCCTTGCAGGAGCTATTATATTAGCCCTTTTGAAGGCTGAAAACGCAGGGGCCATAAAGTTGCTCGCCCTCACCTTTTCAACAGTTGAGTTTATCGGATCGCTGTATCTGTTCTTCAAATTCGATCCCGACACACACCTCATGCAGTTCGTCCAGAAGTCCGAATGGATAGGAGAACTCGGCATCAACTATTACCTCGGCATAGATGGAATAAGCCTTTTTTTGGTCCTTATAACTACATTTCTCGCACCTATATGCATTCTGGCATCGTGGACGGCTATACAGAGGAGCACAAGGGGCTTCTTCGCCTCACTTCTGCTTTTAGAGGCGGGGATGCTCGGCGTCTTTTGCGCCTTAGACATGTTCTTATTCTTCGTCTTCTGGGAGGCGATGCTTCTCCCTATGTACTTTATCATAGGGATCTGGGGACACGAAAGGAGAATCTACGCGGCTATGAAGTTCGTGCTCTTCACGATGGCGGGAAGCGCCCTAATGTTGGTCGCTATCCTTGCGCTCTATTTTGCAAATCACACGGCTACAGGGCAATACACATTCGACCTTTTGAGTCTCTACGCCACGCCCCTTTCAAAGAACGCCCAGTACTGGCTCTTTCTGGCCTTTGCACTGGCTTTTGCCATCAAAGTTCCCCTATTTCCTCTGCATACATGGCTTCCTGACGCCCATGTGGAGGCTCCGACAGCCGGAAGCGTAATACTGGCGGGGGTGTTGCTGAAGATGGGGACTTATGGGTTTATAAGATTCTGTCTACCACTCTTTCCCGAAGCGTCTTTTTACTTTACGCCGTTGATATGTGTCCTTTCTCTCATCGGCATAATCTATGGGGCACTCGTGGCAATGATGCAAAAGGACCTCAAAAAGTTGGTTGCGTATTCGAGCGTCAGCCACCTGGGGTTTGTGACGTTAGGGATATTTGCCTTCACGCCTGAGGGGATGTCAGGCGGGATACTTCAGATGATAAATCACGGCTTGAGCACAGGTGCGCTATTTTTGATCGTCGGCATGATCTACAATAGAAGACACACCAGACTGATCTCGGAGTTCGGCGGACTCTCAAGGCAGATGCCGATATTTGCCGCCTTCTTTTTGATATTTACGCTGTCTTCGATAGGGCTCCCCGGACTCAACGGCTTTGTCGGGGAGTTCCTTATTCTCTTGGGGACGTTCGTCTCAGCGAACGACGGAGCAATCGTATACGCCGTCATCGCCACGTCGGGAGTCATATTCGCTGCTGTCTATATGCTCTGGATGTTCCAGAGAGTTATGCTCGGAGGGATCACAAAGGATGAGAACAGGAGATTGAAAGACGTCAACATAAGAGAAATATTTGTGCTTGCTCCCATAGTCCTCTTTATCATATTCATAGGGGTCTATCCCAGACCGTTCTTGAGCAAAATGGAGCGCTCTGTGGAGCACGTTCTATACCAGGTCAGGATAGAAAAGAGTGCCTATGCGGACTATAGAGACCCGATTAAGGACACGGTTTCAAGTATCGGATCGAAATGATTATAGAGATCCAAAATAGTAGACAGCATACAGGGAGATTGCTTCGGGGTGAACCCCCTCGCAATGACAAAAGGGAGAGGTCATTGCGAGGGGGTTCACCCCGAAGCAATCTCAAGAGAGGGGAAAGGCGGTGCCCCTGTCTACTGTCTACTGTCTACTGTCTACTTGTCCTTGCTGTACTTGCTCTGATCCTCCCCGTGGCGTGTGGGGCGAGCAGTGGCCAGGGGCAAGATCACACTGGAGCTGTACTCGGAAAGGTCTTGCCGCTGTGGTCTCTTATTCCCTTTGTCGGCTTACTTCTTTCTATCGCTATCTTTCCCCTTGCGGCTCCGATATTCTGGCATCATCATTTCGGAAAGATCTCCGCCGCGTGGGCTTTGATTTTTGCCATTCCCTTTACGGCTGCTTACGGAGGTGAAGCTCTGCGCGAAATACTGCATATATACATAATCGATTACATACCCTTTATTATACTCTTGTGGGTGCTCTTTACGGTCTCCGGCGGGATACTTGTGAGCGGTACTCTAAAGGGGACTCCCATCGTCAACACGACGATTCTGCTCATAGGCACAACAATAGCGTCCTGGGTAGGCACTACAGGGGCGTCAATGCTCCTTATCAGGCCTCTTATAAGGGCTAACGAACACAGAAGGAGCAAGTTGCACATTGTGGTATTCTTCATATTCCTAGTCAGCAACATAGGAGGATCGTTGACTCCACTGGGAGATCCACCCCTATTCCTGGGATTTCTCCACGGGGTCGGCTTTTTCTGGACTTTCAACTTATTCCCGCACATGGCGTTCGTCAGTATCGTGCTTATGATATTGTTTTATATAATTGACAGTGTTCTATATGCACGCGAAAGACCTAATCCAACGGATGCAGAAGTAGAAGAACAAATCGAGAAGAAACCTCTGAGAATCGAGGGTCTTCACAACCTTATATTCCTTTTGGGAGTGATAGGTGGAGTCTTGATGAGCGGCCTGTGGAGACCCGGGGCTGTGACTCTGGCGGGAGTCCACGTGGAAATCCAGAATATCACAAGGGACATGACGCTGATAGTTATGGGGCTTTTATCTCTTTGGTTCACATCGAAAGAACTCAGAGTCGCCAATGGATTTACGTGGTTCCCCATAAAAGAGGTGGCGTATCTATTTGCCGGCATATTCATGTGCATAATCCCCGCTCTTGCCATATTAAAGGCTGGGACAGAGGGAGCACTGGGGTCTCTTATACAGGCGGTTAAAGAACCGTGGCACTACTTCTGGATTACGGGGATACTTTCAAGCTTCCTGGATAATGCGCCCACCTACTTGACGTTCTTGAACACAGCTCTGGGAAACTTCTTTCCCGGACTTCCTGAACTTGAGGCTGTGCATCTGCTCATTGAACGGCAGGAGATATACCTCAAAGCTATATCTGCAGGTGCGGTCTTTATGGGAGCAACCAGTTATATCGGGAACGCTCCGAACTTTATGGTTAGATCCATCGCAGAGGAGAACGGAATAAAGATGCCGAGCTTCTTCGGATATATGATCTACTCCGTCATGATTTTGATGCCCCTGTTTGTGGTAGTTACATTCGTCTTTTTCTAAGGAAAGCAAAAAGTAGGTAGTAGGCAGGGGGCGGATGTGCCCTGTCTACTGTCTACTTGTTTATGGATGCCTCCATACCGGACATGAACTGGACGATCATCTCGCCCGCACTGATAGTTACGGGCACGGCTCTTGTGGCGATGATCGCAGATATGATCTCTCCGAGGGGCAGCAAGGCGGCCCTGCTCAGTTTTGTAGGGATTATGTTGGCTATCTTTCAGTCCATCAGACTGTGGGGGAGTCGGGACATATCCTTCAGCAATATGGTCGCTCTGGACAACTACACCATCTTCTTCAATATCATATTCCTCATCGGTACGGCACTTACTATTGGGATTTCCCTCACCTACGTCAAGAGGGAAAAGATAGACAGAGCAGAATATTACATCCTTCTGCTTTTGGCAACGGTCGGGATGATGTTGTTAGCTGCGGGGACGGATTTGATCATGATCTTCTTAGGACTTGAACTTTTGTCCATTTCTCAGTATATTCTAGCAGGGTTCATGAGGCGCGAACCTGCCTCCAACGAGTCAGCACTGAAATACTTTCTTTTGGGCGCCTTTGCCACAGGATTCTTATTATACGGAATGGCGCTTGTCTACGGCGGGTGCGGGACTACAAACCTTGGGGGCATAACCGATTACATATCGAGCACTACGGCGGCAGAATCCCCGCTCCTTTTAGTTGGAGGCCTTTTGATCCTCGTCGGCCTGGGCTTCAAGATAGCCCTCGTGCCGTTTCACATGTGGGTTCCGGATGTCTATGAGGGCGCTCCCACGGCGATCACGGCTTTTATATCCGCAGGCCCTAAAGCCGCAGGATTCGCCGCCCTTTTGAGGGTCTTTGTGCTCACGTTCGAGGTGATGCAAGGTGAGTGGATCGCGATAGTGTGGGTCATCGCCGCATTGACAATGACCGTGGGAAATGTAATAGCCATATCGCAGAACAATATAAAAAGGATGTTGGCTTATTCGAGCATCGCCCACGCAGGATATGCTTTGGTAGCGCTCGTGGCGTCGGGGGAGGAGGGCGTTTCAAGTCTTATCTTCTACCTTTTAGTCTATACGCTTATGAATATAGGGGCGTTCGGAATCCTGATAATGATGGGAAGAGAAGGAGCAGAGAACCTCACCTTTGACTCGTATTCGGGTCTCGGATTTAAACGCCCCGTGGTCGCCCTTTTGATGACCCTTTTTATGATGTCGCTTGCGGGATTTCCTCCGACAGCAGGATTTATAGGGAAGTTCTATATCTTCAGAGCGGCAATAAAGGCAGGATTTACAGGACTGGTCATCGTCGCTGTTGTAAATAGCGTTATCTCAGTTTACTACTACCTGAGAGTTGTGGTAGTAATGTATATGAGAGAACCTGAGGAAGTTCCGATTTCTCAATCTTCTCCGGCTCTCTTATCATTGACCCTTGCGCTTTGTGCCCTCGGAGTAATCGGAATGGGCATTATGCCCTCGCGGCTTTTGGAATTAGCCGTACAGTCCGCCCTGTCTATTATGTAGGGTGAAGGATGAACATAGATCAAAAGGGAGGATGGAGATTAGCGGGCGAACTTAGTGTTATAGGTCTGACGTTAGTCCTCTCCACAGCTATAGGATATTTCCTCGGCGCATGGGTAGGCGAAAGTTTGGGAAGTAAAACCTGGGGAGGATTTATCGGAGCGATCCTGGGGATCGCCGCAGGATTTATGCAGATGTTCAAGACGTTTAAGAAGTACCTGGAAGAATTAGATGCACAGAATAAGGATAAAGGGACATAAGGACTTCAAGCCCTTGGAAATAGATGAGAACTTCCTTCTGAGGGTCTATCGGACGTCAATTTGGGTGGGGATATTTGCCTTTTTGTGGATATGGATTTACTTAGGACAAAGGGTGGCTTTAAGCTTCATCATAGGTGCGGCTGTGAGTCTAATATTTCTAAGGACTCTGGAATACGCAGTTAAAAAATACATAACTCCTCAAAAGAAAAAACCTAAACCGATGATCCTCATAACAGCGTTGATTAAATTTCCTCTCCTGATGGTGCTTTTCTACTTTCTTGTAAAAGCAGAATGGCCGAACTTAGCGGCTTTGGTTGTGGGATTAGGATTGGTGCAGGCTATCATAATACTCAAAGCCTTCGGAATAGTACTTGTAAACGCAGTGAATTCGAGACCGATGAATAAGGAGAGATGTCCTTGAATATCAACAAGATCCTGTTTGTTATCCTCATAGCTATATCCGTAGTGACGGCGACAACCCCACTTTGGGCTGCCGAAGCTGAAGGACGTCACGAGGAAGAAGGCCACGAACACCATCACTCCTGGCTCCATATACTCAACAGGGGTCCTATAGCGGAAATATCAGAGAATCTGAAAGAACAACACGACCTCATACCGAACACATATTTTATGATCCTGGTGATCGGCATTTTCGTTATACTGGCTACGAGGAACCTCAAGCCCCTTCCGGCAGGGAAGCTCCAGAACTTTATGGAGATGGTAGTCGGCGGGCTTATGGATTTCTTCACGGACATAGTAGGTGAACGCGGGAGAAAGTACACGCCCTTTATGGGATCGTTCTTCATCTTCATACTATGCCTTAATATATTAGGGCTCGTACCAGGATTCCAATCTCCCACAGCGGACTTGAATACCACACTTGCCATGGCCCTGGTCGCAATCTCAGGAGTTCAGGTCATAGCCATAAAGGAGCTCGGTTTTATCCCATATATCAAGCACTTTCTGGGAGAACCTATGTGGCTCGGTCCCCTTATGTTTCCTCTGCACCTTATAGGAGAACTTGCGAAAATTATGTCCCTTTCCATCCGACTATTTGGAAATATCTTTGGTGAGGACACGATAATAATCGTCCTTGCAACTCTTGCGGTAACTTTCTTGCCTATGTGGCTACCTGTCCCTTTCCAACTGCCCATGATGCTTTTTGGACTTTTCACAAGTTTAATACAGGCTTTAGTCTTTTCACTTTTGACAGCGATATATCTTGCCACCTTTATAAGCGAACATCACGAGGAACACTAAGAACATTCATTGCACAGGGATAGAAAGGAGGCATGCCCCGATAGATTCAATCGGGAACGTTATAGTAACTCAAAGCCAACTTTGAGGTATTCGAACCTCATTTGTAATGAAATATGTAGGAATCCAATGTACATCACCAAACTTTTCAAATCAGGGAGGGAAAGATGCTCTACTTTGCAGTCTTAGCGTTCGCAGTGGGACTGGGACTTCCGATAGCTGTTCTTGCAGCGTCAACAGCCCAGGGAAGGGCCACCTCGACAGCGTTGGAAGGGATAGCTCGACAACCTGAGGCGGCAGGAAGGATTCAGCTTGCGATGATCATCGGATTGGCTCTGATAGAGTCACTTGTCATCTACTCGCTTTTGATGTTCTTCCTCCTGCAGGATCGACTGCCGAGCTATGAACAGGTTATAGAGATCATCAAAGCCACGGCTGCAGGAGGATGATCTGCAAGGCATCCGAGCCAACGTTGAAGCTGGTGTGATAGGGCAGAGTTGTAAGTTTTGCCCCATCGAACCCGGGGAGGGCAATTAGTGGAAGATTTATTTCACAACTTGGGAATAGATCCCAGAGCTATAATCATCCAAGCTGCGGGCTTTTTGATAGTTTTCTTGATACTGTGGAAGTACGCCTTCGGGAAGGTGGGAGAACTTTTGCAAAACCGCCAAAGCGGAGTCTTGGAAAGAACCCACAAGCTGGAAGAGGACCAGGCTGAGTTGGAAAGGCTTCAATCCGAAGTTCAGCGGCGTCTGGAGGACATGGAGTCAGAGTCCAGGGTCAGAATGCAGGAGATAATAGAAAGAGCTGAGTCCGAAAGAGATAAGATGCTGGAAGAGGCTCGCCAGAAGGCAGAAAGTGAATTGGAGCGAAATCGACGGGAGATAGAGCGAGATCAAGATACCGCTCTTCGGGAGATAAAAGGTACCGTAGCGGACCTTGCGATAACCGCCGCCGAGAGAATTCTCGACGAGGAACTCGATGCAGATAGACACAAAAAGATGCTGGACTCTCTTATAGAGGGCATGCCCGAAGACAATTCACAACAACCCTGAATATATGTCCCCCAAAAGGTCGCATGTGATAAAGTAGGAGCGAGATTACCTCGTCCTGCAGGGAATAGAAGGAGGCTTTTACAGGTGACTATGGCGAAGGTTGCGCGCCGCTACGCCCAAGCTTTCTTAGACGCGGCAGCGGAAAGAGGAATTCTTGAAGAGGTCAGATCAGATGCAGAGGGACTCCTGCAACTTTTGGAGGACTCAGACGACTTTCAAAGCTTCCTCAAGAATCCTATTATAGAGACAAGATTCAAAAGACAGACCTTTCAGGAGCTATTCGAAGACAAGCTTAATCGGATCACGCTCAACTTCTTGTGCATCTTGGCTGATCAAGACCGGGAGAGCTTACTCAAGGAGATATTGCAGGAGTCACTGAGGCTTTTCGATGAGCGCGAAGGCATAATCGCCGCCGAAGTTAAGAGCGCAGTGGAGCTGACGGAAGAACAGAAGGAGCGCCTCGAAGAGAAGCTATCGATCTACTCCGGCAAAAAGGTCCGTGCCGAAGTGTCTGTAGAACCGTCTTTAAAGGGAGGATTCGTAGTCAACCTGCAGGACACCGTAATAGATGCGAGTTTGGCAAAACAACTTGAACTTATGAAAATGAAAATGATCGGATAAAAGAAGTAGATGGCATACAGGGAGGGGAGAAGTGCTCTGCCTACTGTCTACTGTCCATTTTTTAAGGAGGTTCTGTAAGTGGCTATAAGAAGTCTGGACGTAAGACCCGACGAAGTCTCCAATATATTAAAGAAGAATATTTTGGAGTTCGATAAGGAAGTTGATGTCTACGATTCAGGGACTGTCCTTCAGGTGGGAGACGGCATCGCTCGTCTGCACGGACTTGCCAACGTTATGGCAAGCGAACTTGTGGAGTTCCCGGACGGCACTATGGGAATGGTGCTCAACTTAGAGGAGGATAATGTCGGCTGTGTAATCTTCGGCGAGGATATACACATCAAGGAGGGCGACACTGTAAAGCGAACAGGCAGAATCGTCCAGATCCCGGTGGGCGAAGAGATGCTCGGAAGAGTCGTCAATCCCCTGGGAGAGCCTATAGACGGGAAAGGCGCGATTGAGGCTAAGGACTATTTACCAGTCGAACGCAAAGCCCTCGGAGTCGTCCAACGTCAGCCGGTGGTCCAGCCTGTCCAGACAGGGCTTAAAGCAATAGACAGTATGACTCCGATCGGAAGGGGTCAAAGGGAACTTATAATCGGCGATAGACAGACGGGAAAGACCGCCATAATAATTGACACTATCATAAACCAAAAAAGCGAAGATGTATTCTGCATATATGTCGCCATCGGACAGAAGGCATCTTCGGTTGCAAAGGTCGCAAAGACGCTGGATGATCACGGTGCGATGGACTATACCATAATCATCTCAGCGTCGGCTAATCAGCCCGCACCTTTGCAGTTCTTAGCCCCCTATTCGGGTGCCACGATGGGAGAATACTTCAGGGACAGCGGAAGGCACGCCCTTGTAGCTTACGATGACCTTACAAAACACGCCTGGGCCTATCGCCAGATGTCTCTGCTTCTGAGGAGACCTCCCGGAAGGGAAGCGTATCCTGGAGACGTCTTCTATCTTCACTCGCGGCTTTTGGAAAGGGCAGCCAAACTCAGCGACGACCTGGAGGGCGGATCACTGACGGCTCTGCCCGTGATCGAGACGCAGGAGGGAGATGTTTCCACGTACATCCCTACCAACGTCATCTCGATTACGGACGGGCAGATATATCTGGAGCCTGACCTCTTCTACTCGGGCGTCAGGCCCGCCATAAACGTCGGCATTTCAGTCTCCCGAGTTGGGGGCAACGCCCAGATAAAGGCCTTCAGACAGGTAGCGGGAAGGCTGCGGCTCGACCTTGCCAGATTCAGAGAGGTAGAAGCATTCTCCCAGTTCGGCTCAGATCTGGACAGCGCCACACAGGCGCAGTTAAACAGAGGACAGAAGCTCGTTGAAATCCTCAAGCAAGATCAGTACGTCCCCATGTCTGTAGAAAAGCAGGTCGTAGCGGTCTTCGCCGGAAACCAAGGCTATCTGGACGACATACCGCTCGAAGAGGTCAAGCGTTTTGAGGCCGAATTCCTCCAATTTATGGACGAAAACAAGCGTGACATATTAGACGAAATAGTCGAAAGGAAAGAGATCACGGACGAAAACGAGGAAAAGCTGAGAGCAGCCATTGAGGAGTTTAAAGAGAAGTTCCGAGTGCATCCAGCTTAATCCCTATCTTCTGGAGAGGTCACAATGCCCAACCTTCGCGCCATAAGGAGACGCATAATGAGCGTGCAGAACATCCAGCAGGTCACAAATGCGATGAGGATGGTCGCCGCCGCCAGGATGAGAAGGGCGCAGGAGAGGATGTTTGCAGCGCGCCCGTACTCCGGCAAGATAGATACGCTCCTTAGACACCTGATATCCAGAGTCAAGACATCCGAGCATCCTCTTTTGGTAGAGCGCCCTCCCGAAAGGCCCGAAAGGATATGCCTTGTCGTGGTCACGGCCGACAGGGGGCTCTGCGGAAGCTTCAACAGCAATTTGATAAGACGAGCTGCAACTCATATAGAAGAATACGGCGCTGCGAAGGTGAGCCTCATCTGCGTGGGGAGAAGGGGAAGAGACTATTTCACAAGAAGGGACTACGAAATCATAGGAGAGCACGTCAACATCTTCAACAACCTCGAATTTTCACACGCAGAGGCTGTAGTCGAAGAGGTAATTCCCCTCTACTCCGAGTCCCAATACGACAGAATAGATATCGTCTACAACGAGTTCAAATCCGTCATACAGCAGAACATAGTCGCCCAACAATATCTGCCCATAGTTCCCGAAGAACCTGTAGGCGACGAGCTTTTCATAGACTATCTATATGAGCCGTCCAAAGACGAAATTCTCGAAAGTCTACTGCCGCTGCATCTCAACGTCCAGATGTGGCAGGTGCTCCTGGAATCCAACGCGGCAGAGCAGGCGGCAAGGATGACCGCGATGGAGAACGCCACCAAGAACGCCGGTGAACTGATAGATGAACTCACACTTTTCAGGAATAAGGTCAGACAGACGTCCATCACGATGGAGTTAGCCGACATCGTGGGAGGCGCTGAGGCGCTCTCGTAGGGACAGACTTATGTCTGAAATCAATAAGGCGTTATGAAATCTGGCGGAACATCCACTGCGAATTGCAAGTCTTACTGTCAGTCAGCAGAAGCAAGAGGACATTTGAGAAAGCTCAACAAATCTAAAGTCTGTAAAGGTAACAGAACTTTACATATTGGAAAATTGACTATATAGAACCAATAGAAAGGAGGGTGGCTCTCCTCTGATACTTGTCCCCATGAAAACGGGGAGCTCTTCAGGGGTCTGTGAGCCGAACTTTTGAAATGAATGAGAATATGAACGAGGGAAAGGTAGTTCAAATAATAGGAGTGGTAATAGACGTAGAGTTTAAAGATGGAAATCTCCCAGCCATACTGAACTCATTAGAGATAGAAAGAGAAGATGGCAACAGGCTCGTATTGGAGGTCGCCCAGCACCTCGGTGAGAACAGGGTCAGGGCTATAGCTATGGACTTCACTGACGGCCTTTCCAGAGGGACTCAAGTCGTAGACACGGGAGAACCTATAGCGATTCCTGTCGGCGAGAAAACCCTGGGAAGACTCATGAACGTCGTCGGCGATCCGATAGATGGGTTGGGAGAAATAGAGTACGAAAAGAAGTACCCGATACACAGGCCGTCCCCCGAACACAGGGAGTTGAGCACCGAATCTGAGATGTTCGAGACGGGGGTCAAGGTAATAGACCTCATGCAGCCCTTCTCAAGAGGCGGCAAGATCGGTCTCTTCGGAGGAGCCGGAGTCGGAAAGACGGTTATACTGCAAGAACTCATCCACAACATCGCCACAGAACACGGTGGATACTCCGTCTTTTCGGGGGTAGGAGAAAGGACAAGAGAGGGAAACGACCTGTGGCTTGAGATGAAGGAATCGGGTGTCCTGGAGAGGGTAGCCCTCGTCTTCGGACAGATGAACGAACCTCCTGGAGCAAGGGCAAGGGTCGCACTTACGGGATTAACCTTAGCTGAATACTTCAGAGATGAAAGCGGCAGCGATGTCCTCCTGTTCATAGACAACATCTTCCGATTCACGCAGGCTGGCTCAGAGGTCTCCGCCCTTCTGGGCAGGATGCCTTCTGCCGTCGGCTACCAGCCCACGCTCTCGACGGATCTGGGCGAACTTGAAGAGAGGATAACCTCCACAAATAAAGGATCTATCACCTCGATGCAGGCGATATACGTCCCTGCAGATGACTACACAGACCCCTCCACCGTCACGACGTTCTCGCACCTGGACGCCGTCACCTATCTGGACAGGGCTATCGTGGAAGAGGGACGCTACCCGGCCGTTCACCCGCTCCTTTCGACTTCCAGGATACTCGATCCGAACGTAGTCGGAGAGGAGCACTACCAGGTCACCCGCCAAGTTCAGGCTATACTCCAGAGGTATGCGGATTTGAAGGATATCATAGCCATACTGGGAATAGATGAACTCTCAGATGAGGACAAGCTCACAGTCGCAAGGGCCAGAAAAATACAGTATTTTCTCACCCAGCCAATGTTCGTCGCTGAGGCCTTCACAGGGAGACCCGGCAAATACGTCAGGATCGAGGACACCGTAAGGGATTTCAAAGGTTTGGTCGAAGGCAAATACGATGACCTTCCGGAGGGCGCCTTCTATATGGTCGGAACGATAGAAGAGGCGATGGAACAGGCCAAAGAGATGAGCAATTAGACTATGTCCTTCAAGCTCGAAATAGTGACACCAGAGCGCATCCTCTTCTCAGGCGATGTCGAGGCATTGAGGGCCCCGGGCACGGAGGGGGACTTTGAGATCTTAACTGGACATATTCCCCTCCTTTCGTCCTTGAGGACTGGTGAGATCAGTTTTAGGGAAAATGGAAAAGATAGGAGATACGCCGCTATTTCGAGCGGCTTTGCTGAGGTTCTCAGAACTGGTGTCACAGTCCTTGCCCAGACAGCGGAATTCTCCGATGAAATAGATGCCGAGCGCGCAGAGGCCGCAAGGGCAAGGGCAAGGGAGCGTATCAGAGTAAAAGATCCAGGAATCGACATCCCCCGCGCCGAATCCGCTTTGGAGAGAACCCTTAACCGGTTAAGAGTGGCTGCAAGAGGATATTGACCCTGTCCTCCGTCACTACAGGTAGGAGCTTGCCTTAAGGGATGAGGAGGAGACATATCAATCGCGCAAAAGATAAGGATTATATCCTCGGCAGAGTAATCGCCTTTTGAGCCTGGTATTTTCCCTTCTTATCCGCATAGGATGTCTCGCACTCCTCGCCGCTTTCAAAGAACAATACTTGGGCTATACCCTCGTTGGCGTATATTTTGGCTGGAAGAGGAGTCGTATTCGAAATCTCCAGGGTGGCATATCCCTCCCAGCCCGGTTCGAAAGGAGTCACGTTTGTTATTATACCGCACCTTGCGTAAGTGGATTTCCCAAGGCACACAGTCAGGACGTTCCTCGGGATCCTGAAATACTCAACTGTCCTTGCAAGAGCGAACGAATTCGGGGGGATAATACACACATCCCCCTTGAAATCCACGAAAGATTGGGGATCGAAATTCTTGGGATCGACAATAGAGCTATTCACATTCGTGAATATCTTAAATTCATCTGCCACCCGAATGTCATATCCATAGCTGGAAAGACCGTAACTAATGACGCCATCCCTCTTTTGACTTTCCACAAAAGGCTCTATCATCGCTGCTTCGAAAGACAACTTTCTTATCCATCTGTCGCTCTTCAATCCGAAATAAAATTCGTCGTTGTCAACCAATTTTCCCTCCATCTGGGCTGATCTTATATTTTGTTCTACATCGCTCCGTTGCGACGCTTCCAGTGGTTCTTAGGACTGTGGAACGCTAGGTGACCTGACTCCACGACGCTGCTCTCATTTGGATTGCTCTTTTCAAAGTCGTGATCGGTATTAGAATCGACGAGAGACACATCCTATTTGCTCAGGTCAAAGCTAATAAGCAATCTGAACTACCCGGCTGACTGAAGTATTTTCTGCCGAACCTGAATCGGCAGCAACATTAACCCTCAAAAGATATATAAATGTAATTAAGTAGCTTGAGGGAACTTGCTTCGGATATAAGTGATTGGGACCTCTCTTGAGATTGCTTAGGGAAAAGCACCCCTCACAATGACTAAGGGGCTGGACAAGCAGCGTCATTGTGAGCGAAGCTATGCAATCTCATTTAGATTACCTCGCCCTGTATGATGCCCACTATTTCGGATCTCTATAAGCTTGTTCAGACTATTTTGACCCGACACTTAATAGACAACAGAGACAGAACCGCTCTCAAACTCCTCTAGCGAAGCCTCCACCGATATGCGATACAGATATATCCCGGGCGGAACCAGATTGTCGCCGCTGCCTCTGCCATCCCAACTACGGTCATATGCTCCTGCGGGATCAACTCCAGAATACACGTTCTTTATTAGGAGGCCGGATAGATCGTATATATCTACTGAGACCGGAACAGGAGCGGTCACCTTCAAAAGGCCATAAGATATCTTCAACTTGTCGTTGATACCATCCCCATTGGGTGTGAAGGGATCTGGTGTAACCTCAACGGAGGTCAACAACGGTGCGTCCAAAGACGTAATTACAGAAAGAATATCGCTATCTATCTCATCTGCCGCATTACCCTCCTTGATCCTCTGACGGACCTCGTGCGTCAGGTCGCTGTCAAACACCCTGCCGTTAAAAAAGGTATTGCGCACCACCAAAACAGGAGCGCTGAAGACGATTTCAATTAGAGATCCACTGTCTTCAATCTCCATCTTCCTCGGCAACTTAACCTCAAAGCCGTCTTCCCTTAGCATCAGGGTAAAATCTTCCCGCTTAATGTTGATGCCATCTATTCTGAGCGAATCGACCGAAGTAACCCCAAAAGGCGTTAAAATCTCCACGCTATCGAATCCTGTATCGCCAACTCTGATCTCCGAATTGATAAAATAAGTAAACTGTACCGGCTTTGCTATCTCGACCTCCACTGGGAATATCTCACCTACTAGGGTCGAAGCCGCAGGAGTCGGAGAGACTTTAAATTGTAAATAGTCTATCTTGCCCCCATCCTGCCCAAAAGAGACAAAATCCACCTTTATCTGAAAGAACTTGCGGGGGCCCGGAGAAAATATGTCTGTTCCCGGACTCTCAAAAACGTAAGGTTCTGACCAGAAGCTCCAGTTTTGCGTATCGTAAGTAACTCCACCTTGAATATTGGGAGTCAGCTTATCGTATTTTTGTTTGTACTCCTTTGAACTGAGCTCTACTCCCTGCTGATTGGTCGAACGAATAACTGCCAACGTTTGCTGCGCACCTCTGATGTCCCAGTAGACGTCCGGTTGGGGATCTTTTCCGCTCCTTGTTCTGATCTGAACCCTAGCCTTGGGATCACGCCTCCCCGACCAGGTGATCTCTCCCAAAGTGGCGCTCCTATCAAACTCAATCATGTCAGCTATATAAGAGGCATCAGGTACAAAGCCCGGTCCGAGGACTTCAATCTCGGCGATCTCTATCGCCTTTTGCCCTTTGCGCCAGATGTACAGCCCCACATAAGAGACCCTCTCCCGTGGCTGAAAGGTGAAGCTAACTACAGGAGATAGAAAGTTATTTGGCACATGCACTACATTCAACCGTGCATCGTAACGGGGCAAATTTGGGAAGTCCGGGATGACCATTAATCCTCGACAAAGCATGAACCCGGGACTCGTATCATCACTGAAACCGTCGAAATCCTCCGGGAGGCCCTGGCTGAGACCCAATTCGTAATCCGGCAAAAAGCGCTCCGTATGTTCCTCTCGAGTATAGAATTTTACTTCATTTACGAGAAATAGTCCGCCTAAGTAAATAACCACACGCTCGCTTATCCTGTGACATCTTGCGCCACTTCCTTCACTACCCTGTGGCCACACAAAGGCCGTGGTAGGATCCCCATCTATCAGGTTATTCCCCACGTTGCCTTCGATGTCATATACCTCTTTTGAGCCTGGCAACTCGTCTCCTGGGGTACCTACCTTCACCCATCCTCCTCTGTCCAGAGCCGTTATGGCTATGCTCTCACCCTCAGCAAAAAGCTTGGGTTGAATTGAGCTGGCATCCCCCGCCTTCAGGGAATCCACGTCGAGGCTATTCACCGACTCATAATCTTTCGAGCTGATCTCCCTGACACCGAGCCCTATCTTCCCGCTCTCCAAGAGACTGTCGTTTATCTCCTGGATACTGTCCTTTTCTGCAGGTGAAAAGGGCTTTCCGATTCTATAGATAATCGCAGAGGATGCGTCACCTGAAAAGATGATGATGCCTATCCAAGCTACCAGAATCAATCCTGTCAGCTTACATAAAATACTACCTACTGTTGATGCCATGAACTTTCACCTCCCGGGTCTATTAACAGCTTCTTATATTCAAACGAACCTCACACTCTATAAATACTAGATTTTAAAGATGGTTCTTTAGTTTCATTTTTGTGGCATGGCTACATGCGATATGGAAATAGATGAAGTGTAATATTACGTTACCCCACATATCACAGTTTTTCACGCTTTCATGCTGCAAATCAGTTCTAAATCCGAATAAACCAGAAGAATTACTTAGGTACACTATTATACTAAAGAATAACTATGAGGTCAAGCAAAAAATGCCCCTTCTTCTAATCCTACTTTCGAATTAGCCGGCTGCAACCCTTTTTATTTGACTATTCGACAAATAATTGTTATATTTTAAAGTTCTTATTGGCAACATACGTAATCCCTATCTGCCACTAAATTAATAGATAGAGGGAAGAAGCCCTGTCTACCCCCGATAGATTCAATCGGGGGCTGTTCTCCACCTGGATCGGCGGGGTGCCCGAGTGGTTTAAGGGAGCGGTCTTGAAAACCGTCGGCCTGTAGCCCAGGCCCGTGGGTTCGAATCCTACCCCCGCCGCCAAGATTCAAAGATGACAATTCCTGGAGAGGTGCCTGAGCGGTCGAAAGGGGCGGCCTGCTAAGCCGTTGTGGGTTTTATAACTTACCGAGGGTTCGAATCCCTCCCTCTCCGCCATTATTAACGCTTACAGACCAATGAATTGTGAAATTAGCCGCATAGACGTCTGGTCAGTCGTCAAGATCACATTTTTTGTGGGACTCTTTATAGGGCTTCTGTACGGTTTCGTCTGGATCGCCGTTGTCTTACTCATCTCCGGCTTTTTTAGCGCCATCATCCCTGACGAGTTTGCACCCGAGGGTATTTCCACTGGGATGGCTCTGGTAGTGCCCTTCTTCCTTGCTCCCTTTATGGGTATCTTGTGGGCTACTATTTCGGCTGCAGGCGTCATAGTCTATAACCTCATTTCCAAATGGGCTGGCGGAATACGCATCGACGTGGAGCAGGAACTACCGCAATCGCCGCTAGATTCAATCGGGGATCAAAACGCCGTCCAAATCGAAAGTATCAGATGAAGGATGAAATACTCAGGTTCGCGCCGTCTCCTACGGGAGGATTCCACGTAGGCAACGTCAGAACCGCTGTGTTTAACTGGATCTACGTCAAAAAGTACGGCGGCAAGTTGCTTCTAAGAATAGAAGACACAGATAAAGAACGCTCCTCTCAAGAATCTATCGATACCATTCTAGACGGCTTTGCATGGATCGGCATAGATTTTGATAAAGAGCCTCTACTTCAGTCCCAAAACGTTGAGGCGCATAGAGAATGCGCATACAGACTCTTAGCAGAAGGCAAGACGTACTACTGCTACTGCACGCCTGAACTCTTGGATCAAAAGAGGAAAGAAGCTCAAGAGAATAAGATCCCCTGGAGATATGACGGAACCTGCCGCAACCTTTCCTCAGAACAGATTCAAAAGCACGAGGAACGAGGCGCGCCCAAAGTCATAAGATTTAAAGTCCCGCAGGGGAGGACATCTTTTGATGACCTGGTCCGCGGACATATTGAATTTGACAACGAGCAAATAGGCGATTTTGTCATCATTAGAGCCGATGGTTCTCCCCTTTACAATCTGGCTGTGGTTGTGGACGACGCCCAGATGGGAATTTCCCTTGTTATGAGAGCGGCGGATCATATATCCAATACCCCAAAGCAGATTATGCTCTTTGAGGCCCTGGGATTTCCCCCAGCTAAATTTGTTCATCTGCCTTTGATATTAGGACCCGATAAAAGAAAACTTTCAAAAAGACACGCAGCTACCTCCATTTTAGAATATAAAAAGAAGGGATATCTGCCAGAAGCCATCGTAAACTTTCTATCCCTTTTGGGCTGGTCTCCCGGCGATGACAGGGAGAAGATGGACATGGACGAACTTATTGAGGCCTTCTCCATCGAGGGAATCAGCGTTAAAGACGCCGTATTTGACGAAGCTAAATTAGAATGGCTTAACAGTCAGTATATAAACGATACTCCCGCAGACAAGCTCTTCTATGAGGTCGTAAGTCTCTTCAAATCCGATGGGTTAATTGATGATACCGACGTACAGAACAAAAGAGAGTGGTTGATTTCAGTCATTGACCTGCTCAAGACAAGGGTACGCACTCTTAACGATTTTGTAAAACTGGGACGATACTTCTTTGTGGATCCGGAGAAATACGAGAGCAAGGGCGTCAAGAAGTACTGGAAGGATGCACACGTCCCGGACAGATTAGAGATCCTTGCAGAGCGTATCGATAGACTCGATAAGTTCAATGAGAAGACAATTGAGACTACTATAAAGGCTTTAGCCGAGGAATTGAACGTATCCGCCGCAAAGATTATGCATCCCACAAGGCTTGCCCTTTCCGGTATGTCCTTCGGTCCGGGTTTATTCGAACTTATGTCGCTCCTTGAAAAAGAGACTGTAATAGGGAGGCTTACGAGGGCGGCATCTATTCTTAAAGATGGCAGTCTGCAGTTGCTGTAGTTGACTCAGTGAAAAGAGAAGAAACTTGAGCGCTGCGCCCTCGTCTAATGGCAGGACAGCGGACTCTGGATCCGTCAATTGGGGTTCGAATCCCTGGGGCGCAGCCAAAACAATCGCAAGGTCCTTAAAGTATATGCTTCAAGGACCTTTTCTAATTTGTTTTGAGTCTATTTGCTGCTTGCACGATGTGGAAAGTCCCTGCCGAAGATGAAGATAGGTGTGGATTTCAACTATATGACCCCGCTAATCCCTATCTCTTTCTACTATAGCAATGTTGGGATTGAATATCAAGTCAAAATAGTCCGGACAAGATTGTGAAGATGCAAAATGGTGGGAATATTGCAGGCGAAGGGGTGCCCCGTCTACCCCCGATTGAATCCCCGATTACGTCTATCGGGGATCAGGGGCTACTGCCTACATATTTAATAGACTTTTAGCTCTCGAACGCATGTTCTGTAGAACCCACCTTTCTTTCTGCCGGAATCGTTCCACTGGCTGTAAACGTACAGTCTGATTTTTTTGGTAAAGACCGGTCTGAACGCATGGGAGATTTCGGACTTTTTATTATTTCTGACTCTTGTTTTTGAAATGTCCTTCCACTTCTTGCCGCTCAAATACTGAAGGACGTATTGGTCGGGGATGAAGGCTATTTTGCTTTTATCGTTTGAACACCCTGTGTAGGCAACGATCTTGGAGATCAACTTTGATTTTTCAAACTCCAGTCCGAACCACGCCCATTCAGCCTTTTTGGCTCTTCCTCTGCTAGAAGCTGTGAATTCCAATTTCCCGTTGAGCATCTCTCCGTCGTTTATCCTGTTCAGGTTCCTAATCGGACCTGTTTCGGATTTTCCGATGGGAAAGCCGTAAAGGGCCAGGTTACCTGTAATAACCCCCCCTTGGAGACTTTAAATACCCGGGCGATGTCATGTTTTTCGCCCGTCTCGAAGACAAGTTCGAAGTTAGGGTTATTCTTAAAAGTGTAATAGGGGCCCCATTTGTCCTTGAGGACGTACAGATCCCCATCTTCGTTTTTAGAAAACCCGAGTATGCTCTCCAGACCTTTCAGAACGGGAATGTTCAGATTGTCTTTTGACTTGACCATGTCAATGTTTTTTCTGAGATTGGTCAGGACAGTGCCGTTGTGCGTATAGCTTCGGACAAGATCGGCGGCGAACCAGTTAGTAGCTATCAGGGCGTTTTTAGGAAGGTTGTGTTTGATCCATTGGCAGGCTGCATATTCAGACGAGGTAAACGTCAGTCCCCATCTGCCCCACCCTCTGCTGTTGGCGACAAAGGAAAACAGGAAGATAATAAGGCCAGAGTAGACGCCAAAGTAGGGCAAGTAAGTGAGTTTTCTTGCAGCTACCGAGTATCTTCTGATGCTTCTTCCCCATCGGAACGTGACACTGCAGAGGGCTTCTCCTGTTTGATCCTTTTGTCTTTCGATCAGCGCCTCTATTCCTTGTCGAATCGGGGCAATGACGTTATCGGCGACAAGGATGAGGAAAAAGGAGGCAAGAAAACAAAGAGGATAGGAAAGAGGGAGAAAATATCTATAATAAGCCCCTATGACGGTGGGGAGTCCGTAGCGCGTGCCCAGGATCAGAGCAAAAAAGAAGATAATATAAGCGGCTAAGAATATCTTCACAAAGATATACTCTCTCCCAAAAATCGGCAGGAACATCGTAACTTTGAGGCGGTTTTCGCCCTTTTTGTCTTGTCCGTCGGTGAGTCCTAACCGAAGCGGACTACCTGGGAAAAACCCTGCAATAAGACAGACCAATCCGAGGATGGACCCCCAGAGGACCGGATGGCCTATGTTCCTGGACAGCTCAAATAGGAAGTTGGCGTCTTTTCGAGCTATCATATCCGTAGCCTCGCGGCTCGATACGAAGAGGCCCTCCACAAGCGATGATCCAAGGATGTTCACCGCCCATACAACGATCATTATAAGAAAAATGCTCAGGGCGACAAAAGAGCCGCGTATTATACTTCGGCTGGATTCTTTGTCCTTTTTCAGGGCACACGCAACGGCTGTACCGACCGTAAAGAGAACCAAGAGAGGAGCTAACAATGCCCCATTAACTTGGTTGCTCATAACCATAGCGGTGTAGAAGATGCCAAGAATCGCTGCAAACTGAAGCCGGCGCGATTGTATGAAGAGCAAGAAAAAGAGCAGCAACAGGGCAAAGTAGGGCAGTGACCAGCTCTGACTGAAACCAATACTTGTCCTTACTATATGTACCGGACTGGCGGCGAGGACCGCCGCTGTTGTGACGCCTAAAAGGGTGCTCTTCTTAATGGCGTATTTTCCAAGGAAGTAGACTGATATAACTGCCAGACATCCCATAAGGATGCTTCCAAATTTAACCACATCTTTCGGAGAAAATCCTGAGATCAAAGCTATAACCGCCGTTAGTACGTAGCTGCCCTGCATCTCAAAGATAGGGACCTTTCCCATAATCAAAGGATCCCATCTTGCAATGTCGCCAGTTTCGACTATATGTCTTACTCTGGGGTGGTGTCTATAAGGATCAGTAGTCAAGAGGAGATCAGGGTGCTTGAGCGTATCTGTGAGTCTGAGTTCCACGGATAAAAGAAAGATTACAAAGAGAGAAAGGAGAATCAAAAGCTGACCGCGGGAGAAATTACCCCGCAAATCTATGCCCTTTTTAAGGTAATACACTCCACAGGCTAAAAGGACTATAAGAAATACAACATATATGTTTATCAGGGATATTTCAAATTGGAAGAGGCCGTTGAAGAGCATGAAAAGGAATGAGTAGAAGGCCATGCCGAAATAAACGCTCAGAACGATCCTGTCGGACAGGTCCTCAAATTTCCTGCGGATTAGCGGGAACAGATTAGAGAGTAGGAATCCCGTGACAATAAAGACTCCAAGAGGCAGAAGCATCCTGAATATAGTCCCAATATTTACTCCGGAATTTATGATATTTGCAAAGGGTGGGTTCATATTTCTTTAGAACCTCTCCAAAAGGGAGTGGATATCCTGCGTCTTGATAAATCTCACAGTGGCCTTTCTCCTCTTAGTTTTGGGTACAAATATCCAGACTCTGCTCCTTGAGACATTTTCATCGATTACAAGGGTACTGGATAGACCTGTTCTACGATCTCGAACCATCCATAAGGGTCTTCGTTGCCAGGAACGCAGAGCACAACGCTATGGGAATCGGTTGAGAAACTATAGACTCCCGGATCTACGTAGAGATATTCGGAGTTGTCAGAAGGCCAAAGGTTCCCAAAGCCTTCCACTTTCAAGGTATGCACCTCCTTTCCCCTTTTAAAAGTCAGGTTTGCTTCGCCTGTGATATTATGTTCTAATTCGGGTATAAGGACTTTAACTCCTGTCTTCCCCCTTCTTGTGAGCGTCATTATTGTGGGAAGGCCTTCCTGGACCTTCCAGAAGGTTCGACCTTTGGAGTTGGCAAAGATCACGACTTCTTTGACAGGAAACTCCCAGCTTTCCATCTGGGAGTTCAAGGTGACGGTATAAGTGCCGGCCTTCAGGAGTAGATCAAAAGGTCTTGGAATTTTTGAGCCGTCGATTGTTGGGGTTACAACTTTCACGCCGCTGTCTTCTCCCTGACCCATAGTGTCTGAAACGGCCAGAAGGAGGAATAAAAGGACACGCACAGTTAAAGACATAGCATATGCTCCCTTCATTTACCAGTAAGTTTCATACATCACTTCCATAGCCAAAGTCTGGATGAAGAGCATCCCGACTATGACATATACTATAACATTGCTATCTGATGTCACTTTTTCAACAAAGTTAGCTATGGATATAAACAATACCGGAGAAGCAAAGAGCCATATTCTACCTGCTTCTCCCCGTATTATCCCAGAAATATCAATTAAAAGCAAAGCGGCCACAATGCTTATAAAGGGGATGTTTTCTCTTCGGAGAACCTTTCCTTTTATATCTTGAAGGATTTGAAGGCAGTAATGGACGACGAACCCTGCAACGGGAATCCCCAAAAAGGTGAAGAAGTCGGCCCAATTTCCAAAAATCCAATATCCGTAGGGTCTGTAGGGGGCTTTGAGTTGTCGATTATATTCATTCGCCTTAAAAAATACCTCAGCTATGTTATAGTTGAACAGTGCCAATAGCACAATATGAATCAGCAACACAAACCAACCCATAAGAAAGAGGGAGCGATAAATATCTACTTTATCCTGCACGTCAGAACGATTCAAAGTCAGCCAGACAACCATAAGGAAGAATATTACAAGAAGACCATTGGTAAAGGTCATAAAAAGGCTTGTCGAGTATAAGAGGGCAAAAACAAGGCAATTTAGTAACTTGAATTTCTCCAGACATTTAAAGAAATAAAGCGCAGATAGCGCCGCTGTAAACATGAACATTACGTCCATAGACGTTACAGAGTATAGAACGACATTTGGTGAGAGTATATAGAGAACACAGATTAAATCGGCTCCCTTTTCTCCGTATAGTCTTCTGGTTATCCTATAGATAGGAACCACGGTTAGACTTCCGAAGATAGCGACGAATAGGGAGGACCAGAATGCGTCTAATCCCAGCCTTGACAGACACCATAAGAACAAAATTGGTCCGGGAGGATGCGTAGATGAATGGAGGGAAAGATCTTTTAATCGGGACTCGTAATCGAAAATAAACTCTCCGTTTACCTTTCCTACATCTCCATAGTACTCTAATTTATCTCGCTGGAAGGTCTTCGTTATAACTTGGACAAAATCTCCGTCAACAGAGGCGACGCATAAGTTCAGAAGAAAGGATGACAATACCAAGAGAGCTAATATAAGGTTGCTGTTTTTGATGCCTCTTTTTAAGACTGTGTGTATGACGTAGAATAAAAGGGGAGCAAATAGAAAAGGCAAGATGATCTTTGAAGTGATATTAGGATCATACATTGCGTATAGAGGATAGGCATTTATATTTTTACCCTTCAGTTCAAGCAATAGAGACTTTAGCCTATATGTATCAATCAAATAAGAGGTAAGAATCCTAAAACCAACGATAAAAAGACCCGCAAACAGAATCGAAAGGATGACGGAAATGTATTTTACCCGTATAGGGAGGGTAAACGATACGGATGCTGTGGTTATGTCTCTTTTCAAGCCTGACTGCATAGTGACCTATCTTTGGTCCATTTTCCCTGCAAAAATGCTATCTATCTTCTGAAGCCATCTTTTGAGTTGAGCCATTTGATCTTGTAGACGACTATCTTGGGATAGGCGTTTCCTGTCGCTAGCCAGTGTGGCCGATACTCATGCATTGGAATCTCAGCGTTGTGCAAGGGGGTCAATTTGAACTTTTTTCCATTTTGTCTGTAGATTCCCATTCGGTCCCCCAACGATACCCTTTTCAGTCTGGACTCAACCATAGCTAGGTGCGTCGCCTTTTTCTTTCGCATAAACTCGGGGGCGTTACCGGAAAAAAGGTAGCGAATGCTGGACGGATCCACCAAGCCACCTAGATCTACGATTTCCCTTTGAGAATAATAACCTATAGCTCCAATGTCATAAGCGGCAAGTACAGCATCCTTGCGTATGTTTTCGTTTATCCACTTGCCCGTCGAGACGTGCACTCTATTTATATGAAGCACACTGGCAGTATATAAATCCCTCCACTGGATAGCGCTTCCCACGTATGTCGCTGTCCCCAGAAAGATTGCAATATAGTAAACAGAATTCAATAATATGGCCGATCTGAGACTCTTCGTATTCTTTATCTTTTTATAGACAAGGACAATTCCCGCAATCAAGAAGAACGTCACTAAGATCAGATTTATGGCCTGGTATCTTCCGGCGTGTCCTTTCCACGGTATTAACACCGCATACATAAAATTATGCAAAATAAACCATGCAGACATTACAGTGCCTATTTTGGAAATAGAAACAACGTCTGGGGCAAAGGCGCGCAAGAAGCAGAGTTGAAAGAACAGATACAATACTATTACCGTTATTAAAAGCCTTGTGAAATAGTTATGTCCCAGGCAGCGTCTGAAGCGCCGATTATGGGTCAAAGAGTAGCATATCGTATCGTTTTGCTGTGGAATAAGCAAAATAGTCTTATCAGAGTTCTGGTCAGCAAGGAACAGGAGCTGTTTGAAGAACAGGATGCACTGTCTTTGACAGACAGGGCACACATAGACGCTTTCCCCCTTCTTATGAAAGATACAAGCCTCTTGAGATTCTGTACTGTTGCAACAAGATTCAACTGTTCATTCAGTGAGGCTAGTCCTCTATAAGGGGCTCGTCCCATACCGTGTTGTTGCCTGGCTTCAGCAAAGATATGTTCACTGCGTTTACGGAGTCTCCGGGAGAGTTTGTAGTCAGCTGTTAATGAGATAGACCGTGCATGATTTCTGGCTTTCGCCTCTCGCACTTTTCTATCCCGTTCGGCCTGAATATGTGCTGAATTTGTCTTGTTTTTCCATGTAGGAATCGGTTCAATCTTCTCATCGGCTCGCAGAGGAATATGGGGTATGATTCCCCGGTCAAGTACATCCGCGATAAAATTACCAGAACCGTAACCGGTATCGGCACTAAGTGTCTGAATATCTTTGGGCATGGTGTATGTTTCAAGGTCATCTACCATCTTAAGGGCACTTTCGGGCTCTGCTGTCCCTGTCGCCTGCGTGCCCTGAGTCTCAAGGATTACTCTGCTTTTTGTGTCGATCAGATCATGGCCCATAAACGAGAGAAAAGCCCCTTTGCCCTTCGATTTGCTGTATAAGCGCGCGTCGGGGTCTGTAGTCGAACGGTGTGTTTGGTGTCGTCCACTTTTCACCATGAAAGTCTTTATCCTGAGGATGCCCGGACCTACCCTTTGTCTTATCACCTTCAAAACCGATTCCCTTGAGATAATCATCAAGAGAAACAGGGGGTTCTATCGGCTCAATACTTTTCACTGAAGCATCAGCTTGTATCTGAGTGCCGTCGACACTAAGGTGTTTACCGCTCACAAGACCGACATCTATGCAACACTGGACTACCTGACGCATTATCCGTTCAAACAACCCACTGGATGCCCACTTGTGATTGCGAAGCTTGTTGATCGTGCTCCTATCCGGAACCGCATCATCAAATGTCTGATGACAAAACAACCGATATGCCGCATGCATCCCCACTTCCTGACAGAGCCGATTCTCACTCAAATTATACAGATAGCCAATAAGGATCATTCGAACAACTAATTCAGGATCAATACCGGGTCTGCCATTGTCAGGGCAATAACAATCTGATACAACGTCTCGTATAAATGAAAAATCAACTGCCTCATCAATCTGACGAAGGATATGATCCTCGGGAACTAAATCCTCCATCTGAAAATAGTGAAACATCGGATTTGTCTGTTCCTGCTTTTGTGGGGTCATTGTTTCCTCCATGTATAATATTATCAATAACATAATATAATACATCGGAACTGCTTTATCAATGCTTGTTCTATACTACTTTCTGAATCTAAGGGTTTTTCACAAGGCTTTTAAATCTGAAGAAGAGGAGATCTTATCTGCATCGGACATAACTACTCCCTACGATCTGCCCTCCCAGGAGGAATTTGAGCTCTTTAACATAGACGATCTGCGCTACGAAAAGTACGACGCCACAATCATACGGGACCCTGATAACAAAAGGAAGCTTGCAGGTTACTTCAAGATGGCTGTCGTCCACTTTAGAAATCAAGAGGGAGGACTGTCCTTTACGAACGTACGGGTCGAGAACCTACTGCGCTATGTGAGGGGCTACACAAATATCGGCATGGAGATAAAGGGTGTCGGCACTCGGTTGAGTTCCCGTTCTATCTTTTCGGCTCCGCTTATATATATGAGTGGCGGCTCGGTCAAGCTGAGTCAGTTTGAGATTGAGAACTTGGGTATCTACCTCAGAGGCGGCGGCACGCTCTTTGTAGATTCAGGCGGAGGATTCTATCAGAGTACGTTTGTCAGACAAATGAAGATGTATCTCAAAGAGGCCTTGAGGGACTCGCTGGGCAGGGAGCCTGAATTCCGAAGAATTTCTAATGCTCATCCCCTCTTTCATGCCTTCTACGACTTTGACAACGGTCCACCGATCCCGAACCCCGACTCTACGAATGATTATCTGGCAGGAGTCTGGATAGATGACAGGCTTGCAGTTCTCTTAAGCGCAGCCGGTATCTCCGCTCACTGGACTGACACCGGAGAGATATTTCTCCAGTTCGGCGTGAACCTCATCGTCTACACCCTTACACACGCCCCACCATCCCTGGTTAAAACGAGACCTATGCCCGCGTGGCTGAAGCGTCCACCGCGAGTGGCTAAGTTTGAGCAAAAGGAGGAAAACCCCTTTGCGGGCACAGGAGGTTACCTTGCCCTTTTGAGAACGCCCTTTCACAAGACCATTGAGAAGGATCAGTTCAACGTCTATCTGGACGGTGTAAACTTGGACATCTCCGAACTTGGAGATGCCAGCAACGGCGTTATGTTCAGCAGACTTCAACCGGGAGACCATGTGCTCAGGGTGGAATACAATGGAAAATCCAAAGAGCTCGATTTATCCCTGATAGATGGGGAGGTTCTCACCGTCAAATTCGGCATCGACAAGATATTCCTCGTAAATAGGTTCAGGCTCATTCGCGACGATCCCCACTTGGAATATGCCGATTGGATCCAACAGCACGCTGATCTGAAGATAGCCGGAATCTACGAAGATTATCAGCAACCGCCAGATGCGCGTTCCGCAGAGACCGAAGATCCGGTGTACACTGATCGCTGATTCTTCTTCTCACCTTCCTCAAACTGCAAAATAGCCTCCACAGATACCCTAAAATTTTTCTGCTTTTATCAAGATTAACGTTGAAACGATCTTGCAGGATGAAACTGCTTCGGGGTTTGGCATCTCGGAATGACTGAAGGCCTCAGGAGGTAATAAGATTTGACTCTCGCATAGTTTTGCTCTATATTACAGACGTCGCATTAGAGTAACCGTGCTCCCTTCCGGGCGTTACACTACTTAATAGACATGTTTCTCGCTATACAATATTACCGATCGCAACCTGAAGGTGCAAGCAATTTTTGCCAGGACGCTTGAACATGTCCCGCAAGAGTCATAAGAACCTTGTACTATCACTTACTACCTCTGTGATCTTACACTCTTTTCTGTTTTTTCTCGCCTATATATTGAAAAGCGACGGGGAGGAACAGGTATATAAAGTGCTGTTCAGACCTTATAGGCCTGCTCCTGCAAAGCCTCTATATCCTGCGGAAAGACCTTCAATTCCCAGAGCGGTTATGGAGATGCTCCCTAAAGAGGGAAAACCCCAACTGCCCCCGGAGGGATTTGCGGCTATTGATGATACGAGCAGATGGGTGGATGAACTTCGGAAAAGTGCGTTGCGAGCTACTTTTCCTGAGAGTCTTGAAGAGACCGCAGGCTCAAAAACAGGGGTCATTAAATCTGAAGAAGAGGAGATCTTATCTGCATCGGACATAACTACTCCCTACGATCTGCCCTCCCAGGAGGAATTTGAACTCTTTAGTATAGATGATCTGCGCTACGAAAAGTACGACGCCACAATCATACGCGACCCTGATAACAAGAGGAACATAACAGGTTACTTCAAGATGGCTGTCGTCCACTTTAGAAATCAAGAGGGAGGACTCTCCTTTACAAGCGGAGGAGTCGATAACCTCCTGCGCTATGTGAGGGACTACACAAATATCAGCACCCAGATAAAGGGTGTCAGCACTCGACTTCGCTCCGGTGCTATCTTCTCGGCTCCGCTTATATATATGGGTGGCAGCTCAGTCCAGTTGAATCAGTCTGAGATTGAGAACTTGGGTATCTACCTCAGAGCCAGCGGCTTCCTCTTCGTGGACGACATGACCGGCAAGGGTTTCAACCAGGGTCCCTTTATCAGACAGATGAAGATGTATCTCAAAGAGGCCTTGAGGGACTCGCTGGGCAGGGAGCCTGAATTCCGAAGAATTTCTAATGCTCATCCCCTCTTTCATGCCTTCTACGACTTTGACGACGGTCCGCCGATCCCTAGCCCCAACTATACGAATGATTATCTGGAAGGAGTCTGGATAGATGACAGGCTTGCAGTTCTCTTAAGCGCGGCAGGTATCTCCGGTGGTTGGGGGGCCGGTGGCGGTAGATATCTCCAGTTCGGCGCGAACCTTATCGTCTACACCCTTACACACGCCCCACCTTCCCTTGTGAAGACGAGACCTATGCCCGCGTGGGTGAAGCGTCCACCGCGAGTCGCTGATCTCGAGGGAGAAGAGAAAAACAAGGTGTCTGCCACAGAAGCATACCTTGCCCTTTTGAGAGTCCCTTCCTACAAGAGCATTGAGCCAGATAGGCTTTCCGTCTATCTGAACGGCGTAAAGTTAGACGTCTCTGAGATTCCAGATACCAGCAACGGTATTATGTTCAAAGGCCTTAAGCCCGGAGATTATGTACTTAAGGTTCAATATAGGTGCATTAGGATGCGAAGGGGTCGGGAAGTACATCATGCCACAAAGTCCGAGAGAGTAGATCTGTTGTTGATAGATGGGAAGGTGGTCACAGTTAAGTTTGGTATCAACGAGATATTCTTCAGAGACCCGTGGCTCGTTTGCAACGATCCCTACTTGGAATATCCCCATTGGGTACAACAGCACGCTGATCTGAAGATAGCCGGAATCCACGAAGATTATCAGCAGCCGTCAGATGCCCGTCCCGTGAAAACTACAGACCCAATGTACACTGATCGTTGATTTTTTCTTCGCACCTTCCTGAAACTGCAAAATAGCCCCCCAACGATGCCTTAAGATCTTCAACTTTCAGCGTCAAATCCTCCTGTGGTTCGAAAAGATCGTATTTCTTAAGAATTTGTCACATTTTCTTTTGAGATTGCTTCAGAACTTTGCAACTCAGAATGACGTTGCTTCTTTTTACTCAGTCATTGCGACCCCTGATTGAATCTATCGGGGGCAGCGAAGCGATCTCGATCTTCATCTTTCCGAACTTGGAGTCAATTCCCAAAAATCAGTTGATTTTGAGCCTTAAATTTGTTATTATTAAAAGCTTGGAAAGTTATTGTATCGTTTCTGTCGAACTGTCAACAGCGCCGGACATTTCTCATTTTCAGACGATCAATGCCATGATCGATGAACATACCTTGCAGGTTTTAGAGTTCGAGAAGGTCAAAGCGATGATCTCCTCCTACGCCGTATCGGCTCTGGGAGAAGATGAGATAGAAGGCATGCATCCTTTGGAGGATCTTGGCGAGATAAGGGGTAGACTCAAGACGGTATCGGAGCTTGTCGATCTCATAGCGTTCGATGATCCCGTGCCTATGGGTGGGATTAGGGATGTGCGCGAAGCTATAGATAAATCATCCATCGAAGGCTCGATGCTGAACACCGATGACTTTCTGAACATAAAGGAGACGCTTTCGGCTTCGAGGCATCTCAAACGTTATCTTGAGAAGCGAAAAGAAACTTGTCCGTCCCTGTTTGATCTTGCACGTAGGTTGATAGACTCACAGGTACTAGAAAATGAGATAGATAGAGTAATAGATGAGAAGGGCCTCGTAAGGACCTCAGCCAGCAGACGGCTAAAAGAGATCAGGAGGAGGATATCGCAAGTAGGGGACGATATAAGGGGGGCGCTGGACAAGATGATAGAGAGACTTCCAAGCTCAGTGATTCAGGAGAGGTTGGTGACAATAAGGGACGATAGATTTGTGATCCCCATAAGGGAGAGGCAAAGGGGCAAAGTCGAGGGGATCATCCACGATCAGTCCGCAAGCGGAGCGACGGTGTTTGTAGAACCATTAGAAACTCTGGAACTTAACAACGAACTCCGTCAGCTGCAGATCGAGGAAAAAAGGGAAGTCGAAAGGATACTAAGAGAGCTTACGCAGGAAGTGAGAAAGGTAAAAGATGATATTTCCCGGTCCTTGGGAGCTTTAGGGAAGTTAGACGGTTTCTTCTCTAAAGCGAGTTTTTCCTTGGACTTCAAAGGGACAGAGCCACTACTCAACGATGAAGGAAAGATCGTCCTCAGGGGTGCAAGGCATCCTATCCTGGAAAGGAGATTAAGGCAGAAAACAGTAGAAGATCCACAGAAAATGGTCCCTCTGGATATAAGCTTAGGAGATAAGGTCAATACACTGATTATAACAGGTCCGAACGCAGGCGGGAAGACGGTGGCCTTAAAAACAGTTGGACTCTTGACCCTGATGGCTCAATGCGGTGTACACATCCCGGCAAATCCGAAATCTGAGCTGTGCGTCTTTAAGAAGGTCTATGCAGACGTAGGGGACGAGCAGTCGATTGAGGACGATCTTTCCACATTCTCGTCTCACGTCCGACAGTTAGTAAAGGTTTGCAACGAGTCGGACAGGGATAGCTTAGTGCTCCTCGACGAGATAGGTGCAAGCACCGACCCCGACGAAGGGGCATCCCTGGCAATGGCTGTCCTTGAAACTCTGTCCCGAAAGCGTGCAAAGACAGTAGCTACAACCCATCATGGAACTTTGAAGCTCTTTGCACATCAAAAGGACAACATGGAGAACGCTTCGATGGTGTTCGATCCTGAGACGATAGAGCCGACGTTCGTTCTGAGGATTGGAACTCCGGGGAGCAGCTATGCGTTCGAGATAGCCAGAAGACTGGGAATGCCGGAGGATGTGGTGGAAGAAGCCGCCTCAATTACAGGCGGCGTGGCCAGGAGTATGGAGGACTTAATCGTCGAGCTGGACCGTCAAAGACTCGATTACCAGAGAAATAACATAGAGTTACAAAAGGCTCTAAGCGAATCCAAAAGGATGGAGTCCGAGTACGAAGATAAGCTGGTGGATGTGAAGAAGGAGAGCAGAAGGATCCAGAAGGAAGCTCTTGAGGAATCCAGAAGAATTTTGAATCAGGCTAAGGCTTTGGTGGAAAGGACTGTAGCCGAGATAAGATCCCAAAAGGCCAGCACACAGGCGATAAAGGAAGCCAGAGGGGTCATAAAAGATGCAGTTGAGCAGGTGGACAAAAGTTTGAAGGACTATGCCAGTCCCAGGAGCGACAGAGGAAAGGTCCAGGTTGGAGATACTGTGTGGGTTGACAGTTTTGAAAGAGAAGGGGTAGTTGTATCCTTAACAGACTCTGATAAGGCGAACGTTGATGTAGGTAAAGTCAGAGTTGAAATCCCTACTTCACAGTTGAAGGTTTTGTCAAAAGGCGACGGCGGCAAGGTCGACCCCCGATTGATCCCCGATAGAAGCAATCGGGAAGGACGACTCCGTGAGCAGAATGTGTCTAAATCCGCTCCTGCTAGAGTGAAGCTGGTAGCTTCATCGAATATCTCGGACAAAGTAACAGTCAGACGTATGACCTTCGACGAGGCGTCGGAGGTAGTGGATAAGTATCTGGACGATGCATTTCTAAAAGGATTAAGGCAAGTATCGATCATTCACGGGAAGGGGACAGGCGCATTGCGGACCAAGTTGAACGCTTTCTTGCAAAAGCATCCGAGAGTAAAGTCCAAAAGGCCCGGAGCATGGGAAGAAGGCGGGGACGGCGTGACTATTGTTCAGCTAGATTTATGAAAAGTGGCAAAAGGGAGTTGTCACTAACCAAGAAGATGTTGTTGTGGATTCTCCGCAAGAGCGACAATTGGGAAGGTTTGGCCTACCGTCTATTGGGACGCGTTCGATACGACGCCATCAAGGCTTTCGCGTGGCGGATCTATTTGAGGCGGTGAGGATACTACAGCACGAAGATAATCAGTGCAAGTGCCAGATAGACTACATAGATTCCGAGAAGTACTCCCCCTTCCGTTTTCGTCAATCTGTGACCTGTCCGCATCATCAGAAGCATAATTAAGACGATAAAGATCATTATGGGGAAGGAGAAATGGATGGCCTTCTTACTTACCACAAGGGGATTTGCCATCGCCGAGGCGCCCGCGATCCAGCAGATATTCAGAATATCAGCCCCGACTATATTCCCTACAGCTATCGCCAGCGCCCCCTGACCCGAACGCGCGGCTGTAATACAGGTGGCTATTTCCGGCAGAGATGTGCCGATAGCCACTATGGTCAGACCAATTATAGCTTCAGATACCCCTAAAAACTGTGCCATAAATACGGCAGATATTTCGATGCCTTTGCTGGAGATTATCACTGCGAGAAGGCCGATTAAGAACCATAAGATCAGAGATCCCAAGCCGCGTCCTGCGATTTTATCTTCTATCTCTTTTAATTCTCCAGTTGTTTGTACTGTGACCTCAGCCTGCGCCGATTGTCTGCGTGTAAAGTAGAGAAATACCATATACAGAACGAAGAAGAGCACCAGCACCGATCCTTCTATTCGCCCTAGCGTCCCGTCGAAGACCATGGCATAAGCTAAAAGATCTATCACGATCAGGAAGATACCGGACGTGCGAAGGATGTAAGGATTGATGCCGATAGGAGTAACGGCTAACAGACCTGCCAGGGCGATGGCTACGCCGTCGTCACATATCACAGATCCTACGGCATTTCCCAAAGCGATCTCAGGGTGCCCGTCCAGTGCTGACTGGACGGATACGGCTAATTCCGGTGCGGTAGTCGCTACACTCACAAGGACTAGTCCGATCAGCATCTTGGGAATATTCAACCGCTCGGCGATGCCCACAGCGCCCTCTACGAACCATTTGGCTGCCTTGATCAGGATCGCAAAGCAGACCAGAAATATGGCCACGGCTAAGTAAATATTCACATTTCTGTCCGTTTAGGCCATTTCTGTCTTATGTGTGACAAACCTGCTCTCAAGCTCCCTGTATCTTGGCACTCCGATAATCTCCTCAAATTCGTGGAAGGAGACCATAGGTTCAAATCCTGCTGTCGTTCCATCGTCCTTCAACTTCTGAAACACATCTGCCATAGCCTTTGTCGCAGCAAAAAGGGCGGACAGAGGATAGACCACAAGCTTGTAGCCTAAATCTTCCAGCTCCACTCTGGAGAGAAACGGGGTCTTGCCTCCTTCTATCATATTGGCAAATAGAGGCGCATCTATTTTCTCTGATATTCTTTTCAGTTCATCCACAGACTGCGGAGCTTCGATGAAGACCACGTCGACCCCCGCCTTGAAGTAGGCGATGCCCCTCTCTACAGCTTCGTCCAGACCGAGCGGGGCGCGGGCGTCGGTGCGTCCTATGATCACAAGGTCTTTATCCCCTCTGGCTTCTACAGCCGCTTTGACCTTCTGTATCTGCTCGTCACACGGGATTACGCGTTTGCCCTCAAAGTGGCCGCACTTCTTGGGCCATTCCTGGTCTTCCAGTATAATTCCTGCTACCCCCATCTCAACACATTCCCTAACTGTCCGCATAACGTTTAAGGGATTGCCATAGCCTGTGTCCACATCCGCCACTAAAGGCAGGTCCACAGCTCCAACGATCTTCCTGACGCGCTCCAGGGTCTCCGTCATCGTCAGAAGACCCATGTCCGGCATCCCTAAGGTAGTCCCTGAAATTCCGAACCCACTCGTGAAAACTACCTCAAAACCGATCTGTTCCACTAACTTGGCTGAGACTGCGTCGAAGACGCCCGGCAGGATGGTCGTCCCCGGACGTTCGATCAATTCTCTGAGCTTTGATGCTCGGTCCATTTGGCCTCCGATTAAGTGAGATTTGTAATTATGCTATACTTACCTGCTTCTGTCAGCAACTCTTTACCTGTAAGACATGCCGAAACGACTCGATTCGACTTGAAATATAATATAAATAACGATATACTTTTATACAAACTCTTTTCGCAAAAGGGATGCTTTTCAAAGCGCTTGAGAATTTTTTTCTTGACTACTAACACTATATATTGTATATTACGTTTCAGCATACAAGATATTGACATAGTAAGGACAGATCTCTTTTCTGCCAAAAGGGGAGAAATAGAAAGGGAAACGTTTAGTGTATCTACACCGTCTTGAAATATTCGGCTTTAAGTCCTTTGCTGATAAGATCACTTTGGACTTAGGAGACGGAATCACGTCTATCGTTGGCCCCAATGGGTGCGGCAAGACAAACGTGGTGGATGCCATAAGGTGGGCTTTAGGCGAGCAGAGACCGAGCTTGCTAAGGAGCGATAGGATGGAGGACGTAATATTCTGCGGCAGTAGGACCAGAAAACCGCTGGGAATGTCGGAAGTTACGCTTACCATCCAGAACACCAAGAATATATTGCCAATAGAGTTTAGCGAAGTTCAGATCACACGCAGGATCTTCGGGTCAGGTCAGAGCGATTATCTGCTTAATAAGGTCCCGTGCAGGTTGATGGACGTAAATAACCTCTTTATGGATACAGGGATGGGTCCACACGCCTACACCGTTATGGAGCAGAACATGGTTGAGGCCATTATCGGAGACAGCACGGAGGACAGGAGACGTCTGTTTGAGGAGGTAGCGGGCATAACAAAGTACAAGGTGCGCCGCAAGGCGACCTGGAACAAGCTGACATCCACACAGCAGGACGTTCTAAGGATAGGAGACATCATAGCGGAGGTGGAAAATCAGGTAGCCTATCTTCGAAGACAGGTCGGCAAAGCCAGAAGATATCAGGCGTATCAGGAAAAGTTAAAGGAATCAGAGATCTCGTTAGGCCGGCATAATTACTACCATCTGGAGGCAAGGATACGTCCCTTGGCAGATCAGATAGAAAAACTTAGAGTGGAGATAGAGGAAGACTTGTCTGGACTTTCCCTGATGGAGTCCCAGATTGAGAGAATAAGACTCAATCTTATCCAGAAGGACAAAGAGCGCTCTCTAACAGCACAAGTTCTCAACAGCCAGATCGAGCTTATCCAACGAAAAAGCGAAGAGGTGATAAAGGCCCAAGGAAGGATGGAGAGCCTGACAAAGGACATCGAGCGGCTTGGGCTGGAGGTCGCCGAGGCTACTCGGAAGTTAGATCAAACCAGAAGAGAAAGGGAAAAAGCCGAAGAGAGTATAACAAGAGTCAAGGCGGATAATCTATCGATCAAAGATAGCCTCAATGTCCAAGAGGAGGAACTGGAAAGGCTGGTTCGCTCCGTCTCCGAAAAGAGGTATGAACTCGAGGTTCACAAAGAAAAACTGATCCAGCTTTTCCGCTCTGAGTCCCAAAACAGGGGAGCCATTGAAAGGGATAAAGCCCACATGGACAATATCCTCTCTCGTCTGGAGAAACTGCGCGAAGAGGAGTGTGGCGCTCAATCAGAGCTTAAAGATGCCTTAAAAAGAGAGCAGGATGCCCTTGAAGCTAATCGAGAAACTCACGAGGCTATCCAAAAGATCAGCCGTGAAAAAGTGACTCTTGAAGAGGAACTTGAGGGGGAGAGGAAAAGATTAGATTCGATCAGGGAGCAGCTATCAGATGTTAAAGGGAAGATAGAGGCCAAAAGGGCCGCTCTGGCGCTCCTGGAAAAGATAAGGGAGTCGTATGAGGGATATTCAGAGAGCGTAAGGACCCTGATATTAAGCTCTCCCTATAAAGACCAGATAAGGGGAACTTTAGCAGACCTGCTTCACACACAGGAGAGATACGCCAAGGCTATAGAGGCGGCTTTGGGGCAGTCACTGGAGTATCTGGTGACGGACAAGATGGAGACAGCCACAGGTTCGATCTCGTTTTTGAAGGAACAGGAGGGAGGGAGAGCCACGTTCCTTCCGATGGACAGATGCAAGAATGGCAGGGATAAAAACGAGTCGAACGAAAAGGACCCAATGAACATGGGATCCGACGAAAAGGTCGACCCCCGATTTAACCCACGATCTAGTCGGGGGGGGGACTCCGTAAAGCCGTCGATCTTGTCAGGTTCGATGATGAACTTGCCCCCATTGTCCGCCTCCTGTTGGGAAAAACAGTTGTGGTGGAAGACCTGAAGACGGCCCTTTCCTGCTCCTTAGAGAACGGGAACTCCACAAGATTCGTTACGCTTGAGGGAGATATAGTCGAACCGTCGGGCCAGATAACAGGAGGTAATTCGACAGAGGTAGATATGAGCCTTATAGGCAGGACGGAGCAGATAGAGGCCCTCCGGGAACAGATTGAGGAGGAGGGCATAAACCTAAATTGCCTCTCACAGCAGATGACGGGATCGGAGGCTCGTATCTCGGCAATCTCAGTTAGCCTGTCGAATGCCGAGGATACCCTATTAGAGCTCAGAGATAAGCTGTCCGAGTTCAAACAACAGGAGGCTCAAAGTAGATCTGACATAAAAAGGTTGCAGGCCAGGTTGGAGTCCATTTCAAAGGAGACCTTAGAGCTTAAAGAAAGATCCGAACAGCTTCTGGAGGATATAGAAAATCAAGAATTGGAGATAAAAAGACTCGAAGGGAAAAAAGAGGAACTGAGTCAATCCTCAGGTGAGTACGAACGGGCTTTGCGCACTCTGGAGGAGAACAGGAACCAAAAGGCCGAGGGAGTCCACGAACTGAGACGAAAGATGACCTCGCTTGAGGAGCGTTTGCGGGGATTCTCGTCGGATGTGAAGAGATGTAACATACAGATAGCCGAACTTGAGAAGGCCGTTTCGGACTCCAGATCCCAATCCGAAAAGGCCGGTGAGGAACTCGATAGGCTCAAAGCTCAAAAGGACAGGGACGAAGATGAGCTTGAAAAGCTCTATTCCCAAAGATCCCAGATAGAAAAGGACAGGGACACAAAAGATTCGGAATATCACGAACTAGAGGTCAAAGAAAGAGAATTAGAGAATGAGATACGGGCTAAGAGGAGAGTGCAGGACGAGCGCAGGGAAAACCTTTCAGATGTCCAGTTTGAGCATTCACAGCTTACGTCCAGAGCCGGCATAGTAAGAGAGAACTTAAGAGACAGATACGGCGTTGACGTGGTGGAGGTAGAACCTTTGGAGGAAGCGTTCAACCCTGAACTTGCCCAGATGCAAATAGAGGAGACACAGGGGAGGATAAGGAGCCTCGGACCAGTCAATATAGGAGCTATTGAGGAATATGAAAGAGGAACGGAGCGGTATGAATTCCTCTCTGGTCAAAGAGACGATCTACTGGAGGCGGAGGATGATCTGAAAAAGACTATTGCCAAGATAGACAGAACCGCAAGGAGCATGTTTACCGAGACGTTTTCAAAGGTGGCAGCCAATTTTCGAAAGACGTTCGTGGAGTTCTTCGAAGGGGGCCAGGCCGATTTGATCCTATCCGAAGGAGATGATCCCCTGGAGTCCGAGATTAATATCGTTGCCCGCCCACAGGGCAAGAGGCTCCAGTCTATAAATCTTATGTCAGGCGGTGAGAAGACACTGACCGCCATAGCCCTCCTCTTTTCCATCTACCTGGTCAAGCCGAGTCCGTTCTGCATACTCGACGAGGTGGACGCTCCATTAGATGACGCTAATATCGAAAGGTTCATTAAGGTCATACGCAAATTCTCAGACAGAACGCAATTTGTAATCGTGACTCATAACAAACGCACCATGGAGGCGTCGGACTGTCTGCACGGCGTGACTATGGAAGAACCGGGAGTGTCTCAGCTCGTCTCCGTCAGACTCGACCTCAATAGAGATGGGGTGAATGCTGCCTGAAAGGCATCTTTTACCTTTCTGTGACATTATCTTCTTCAAAACCTTCCCGAACGGGTTTTATCTCCGCGCTATCCATCTAACTTGTCCTTCCCGGCTAAATAAAATGCTTGACTTTCGCACCCTCATTTAATATCATTGCCACCAAATAGATCTGTCCACAACCGATCTTAAGACTCTGGAGTCCCGGGTGGACAAGCTGAAAGCGGCTGTCATCGGAGCGGGCGGGCAAGCCACTCGCACTTTAAGATGGCCAAAGCGCAAAATGAAGTACACCCTGCCGCGGTGGCTGAAAGCGACCCGGAGAGTTAGAAAAGGCCAAGGCGGAGCATAATCCTGACAACTGCTTGCAGTCCTGATTTGGTTCAAGGGTCCATCACCCTTCCCGAGCGTCCGGGCATCTACGTAGAGTTGAGGTTCAGGAGTTCTTGTCGCAGCCGATGGCACGGGAACGCTTGTCATAGATGATCAGGAGCGTTCTATCCGGGATGGCGACAGTAATTTCGTCCCCTGGTATTGGGTGCACTGTCATCAACAATGGAGACATCTCCTTGGAGCGCTCATTTTGGTGGCCTGTCTTCCGCTAACCCTAATCGCTTGCCAGAGACTCAATCTCAGGCTCTTTGTAGACGTAGTCCACAACGATGGTTTTCTGGTCCCTGTACGGCAGGCTCACAAAGTGATGTAGAGCTGCGTTCACTACTACCGTCTTGTTGATAGCGTTTGTGACGAGCTTTTCAAGGGAGCTATTAGTCTCATCTTTAAGTCTTATAGTTACAGATGTCGTAGCCATCATATTCTCCTTTGACAGTTGATTGATCATTCGATTTGATAGTTAAATGTAGCTACTCGTGTGCATTTTATCAAGTCTGAACGGATAGATTTCAAAATCTATCCGCTTTTTATTTGTCGCTTCTCCTTGGAGTCTAATGGGACATCCAGGGCGATCAACGCAGTGATCCGTGTGATTTTTTATGCTTGACTTTACGGTCGGATAGTGGTATTTTCACTTTTTAACAGGGCTTCAGGCATTGGCAATAAAAGTCAAGGAGGTGCAAAAGTGGAAGGAACTGCGCTTGGGATGGTTGAAACGAAGGGTTTGGTGGGGATGATAGAGGCGTCTGACGCTATGGTCAAGGCGGCTAAGGTGACCCTCCAAAGGTATGAGGCGATAGGCGCGGCTTACGTTACGACCTTTGTAAGGGGCGACGTGGGCGCGGTGCAGGCGGCGGTGCAGGCAGGTGTGGAAGCCGCTGGGAAAGTCGGGGAGTTAGTGTCGTCTCACGTGATCCCTAATCCGCATTCGGATCTGGACGAGGTGATCCTTAAGTGATCTGTAAAGCTTGAGCTTGCGTTGAGGACGGACTTTCCATAAACTTTGTTAGAAAGGAGAAAATGTAATGGGTGAGGCTCTGGGAATGATAGAGACTCGCGGGCTTGTGGCGATGATTGAGGCCGCTGACGCCATGGTCAAGGCGGCAAACGTTCAGCTTGTGAATTGGGAGAAGATCGGCGGGGGATACGTAACAGCGCTTGTGAGGGGTGACGTGGCGGCTGTGAAGGCCGCTACCGATGCAGGTGCTGCAGCCGGCCAGAAGGTGGGAGAGCTTGTTTCTGTGCACGTGATACCGCGCCCGCATGCGAGCCTGGACGAAGTGCTGCCTATAAGTAAGCCGGGAAAGTAAACGATTTGAAAGGAGATAGATGGTAGAGAGAACCGATTAGATAGTAGGCGGCGGGGGCAGATGCCCTGTCTACTGTGTACGCCCGATTGAATCCCTGATTGAGTCTATCGGGGAGCGGGGGTTACTGTCTACTGAAGTTAAATGATAATGGGCAAGGTCGTGGGCACTGTTGTGGCCACACAAAAAAATGAGAGGCTCAAAGGGACGAAGCTTCAGATAGTCCAGCCTGTGGATATGGATGTCGTGCCTGTGGATTCGTACCTTGTGGCGGTGGATTCTGTAGGAGCGGGATACGGTGAGATAGTCCTGTGTGCGAGCGGAAGCTCGGCTCGACAGACGAGCATAACGGAGAACGCGCCTGTAGATGCGGTTATCATGGCGATTGTGGATTCCTTTGAGATTGAGGGCAGAGTGGTTTATCGCAAAGATGGCTAACGGAAAAAAGATAGCAAGCAATATCAAGCTAGATGAGGCGAAGATAAGGACGATTGTGGAGGAGGTGGTAAGGGAGTTTTCCCGGTCGAAATCGGCGTTGGACTCGGGCGATGGACGCAGATCTGAGATAGCGTCCGATATGGAGACAGGGGACGGTCTCTTTGAAAATATAGAGGACGCTATTTGCGCTGCCGAGATAGCTCAAAAGGAGCTATCTGATCTTTCGCTGGAAAAGAGGAAAGATATCGTTGAGGCGATAAGGAAGGTGGGGACAGAAAACGCCGAGGACCTTTCGAGGATGACCCTTGAGGAGACGGGCATGGGGAGGTTTGAGGATAAGGTGAAAAAGCACCTTATGGTGTCTCAGCTGACACCGGGAGTGGAGGATTTAAAGACGGATTCCTGGTCGGGCGACAGGGGACTTACGATTGTGGAGATGGCGCCTTACGGAGTGATAGGAGTCGCCACGCCATCAACGCATCCTGTTCCGACGACGATCAACAACGCTATCTCTATAATCGCCGCGGGAAATTCGGCGGTGTTCAATCCTCATCCGGGGGCAAAGAGGGTCTCGGCGTGCGGGATAGCCAGGATAAATAAGGGTATAGTCGAGGCAGGAGGACCGCCGAATCTCCTGACAACTGTGACCGATCCGACCATAGAGACGGCGAAGGTGCTGTTTAGCCATCCGAAGATAAGGTTGCTTTTAGTGACCGGAGGTCCGGGCGTTGTGAAGGCAGTGATGGAGTCCAACAAGAAGGCTATCACAGCAGGTCCGGGTAATCCTCCCGTGGTCGTGGACGAGACCGCAGATCTCGAAAGGGCGGCAAAGGATACTGTACAGGGGGCCAGCTTCGAGAATAATATTATATGCACAGCCGAAAAAGAGGTCTTCGTAGTGGAATCTGTGGCGGATGAGTTTAAAGAACATGTGAAGAATAACAACTGTCACGAGCTTACGGCGATTCAGATAGAACAGCTCGCCAAGATAGCCTTTGTGAAGGATGAGAAGACTGGTCACCTTATGGTAAACAAGCAGTTGGTGGGGAGGGATGCCTCTGTCTTGGCCGAGAAGATCGGCGTTTCTGTTCCGAATGAGACGAGGCTCCTTATCGGCGAGACTTCCCCCGAGCATGTGTTTGTACAGGAGGAGCAGATGATGCCGTTTCTGCCTATCGTGAGAGTCTCCGATGTCCATAAGGCAATAGACCTTGCGGTGCAGGCCGAGCACGGCTACGGACATACGGCAGTGATGCACTCCAGGAGCGTGGAGAATATGACCGAGATGGCGAGGAAGTGCAACACTGCCATCTTTGTGAAAAACGGGCCTTCGATAGCGGGTCTTGGAGTGGGCGGCGAAGGGCACCTCTCATTTTCGATAGCAGGTCCGACAGGTGAGGGGCTGACTTCACCACGCACGTTCACAAGGCAGAGACGATGCACGCTTGTGGATTATTTTAGGATTATTTGATAAAGTGGAGATATTGTGAGACCGCTATCGATCTTACTCAACATTGCCGTTGTTACTGCAATGATTTTTCTAATTGCATCTGAAGGTATACCGGATGAAGGAAAGTACATGCTGTTGTTTGTACTTCTTATATTCACTCCAATAGTCAATCTTTATGTATTACTCGGAAAAAATGGGGACTGGGTTAGTCTTTACTTTAAGAGAAAGGCCATGGAAGAAAAAAGTAGGATCGAGGAATTACAGAACAAAAAGCAATAATTACTGCGCACAATGGCTTGTAGACAGTTGAACTCAAGAAAAGATTTCCACCTTTCCGATAGTCTGCTGGAAATGCATATAATAACAGACGAAGATAATTAGCGAATGCGGTTGGTGAACATAATAGACTCTGTAGTAGCCACAAGGTAAAAACTGAAAAGCTGGATGCCCCAGAGTAATGTATATTTGTAATAGTTCGGATATACTGCCGGGAGGTTTCCGGTTTTTAACTTAGGAAGACCCACAGAATGTCCCAGTGGATAGAAAGAATTGATAGCCATCCTCTACATGAACAGATGAGGACACTTGATTCAGTATTGGACGAACTGGATGAATTTGAGGACCCTTCGGAAGAGGGGACTCACGGCTTTGAAAGGCTAAGACAAATCAACGCTTTAGTTCAATCTAGAATATCCAGTTTGGATCCATTCCTTTTCCCTTTGCATATTCTTGACAGTCTTAGCTCTTCCATTCAAGAGATAACATCACAAGTTAAGCAGTACACGTCAAACCGGGACCTGGGCCACTTGAATAACGCGAACCAGGAAGCGGACACCGTGTTAGTTAATATTTCTAACTTACCTGTAATTAGAGGGCTTGAAGATGTCCAGGGACTCAGGGAAGCAGCTACTTCCTTTCGAAGATCCGTTGCACAGTATCAGAGATATGTGGAGGATGAACAAAAAGGGCTACAGGCTCCAATTCAGAGCTCACAGCAAAGGCTGGAACAATTAAACACAGAAATAGAAAACCAGAGAGGACGACTTGACTCTGCAATCGCTGAGTTTCAAAAACAGTTCTCTGAGGCAGAGGAGCGTCGGAGAAACGAACACGGGCAAGAAGAGAAACAGAGAGCCTCAGGATATGTGCAGGCGCAAACTGAGCGCGCAGAAACTTTCAGGGCGAATAGTGAAGAATGGCAGAAAACTTACCAGAATCTGAAAGACGAAATCGCCAAAGCCCATGAAACTTTAACAGAAAAATATGACAGCAGCATACAAGAACTTGAGAGCAATTTCACCCAAAGCGCCGAAGTATATATGCAAGAATTGGAATCTCACAAGGAACGGGCACAAGAACTTGTCTACGTAATAGCAAATACAGGTATGGTTGGTGGGTACCAGAAGATTGCCAATGAGGAGCGTCGGTCAGCAAATCGGTGGCATGTCATTACAATTGTTTCGTTGATCTGTCTAATAGGGTTCGCAATCTATGCTTTTGCTTCAACCATAGGTGAAGAAGTCAAAATTGCGACTTTTCTTGGTCGTGCATTTGTGGCAGTCACTTTTGGTATTTTGGCTGCGTATGCCGCGCGACAAGCAGACAGACACCAGGAAATTGAACGAAATAGTAGAAGAGTTGAACTAGCGCTAGCATCCATCGACCCATATTTGGCTGGTCTCCCTGATGACACATTACAGGAGGTTAAAAAGGATCTTGCTCAAAGGTTTTTTGGTCAGCAGGATTCTGAACGGGCAAAGCGTAAGGAGAAGTTTAGTGGTAACGCTGCCGACCTGCTCCGCATGACAGTCGAAGCACTTGTTGATATAGCGAAGAAATCTGGCAAGTAATCAAACAAGACCCTCTGATCTGGGAAATGATTCTGGACAACATGAAGGATATTTACTCCAAGGCACTTAGGGAAAGTAATAGGCTCTGTCGTAGCCACATGGTTAAAACTGGACGCCACAGAGTTCACCCAGAGTAACGTATATCTGCAATAGTGCGTATATACCGCCAAATTGAAAAGATATCTGAAATAATGTGGACATGAACGAGGATTATTTTAGGATTATTTGAGAAAGTACGATCATTATGCGTAATTGGCATCACCTATGGAGGTTGCTATGTGGTTCGTACGCTGTTTTAGCTGTTTACTGTCTCTGGTCGTGATACTGATCATGCCAGCAAATTCTGTATCCGAAGAGGATGAATGGTGGAAGTTAAAGGCAGATGATAGGGCATTCAGTTTCACAGAATTCAGAAAGAGAGCTGAGCGCGTAGGTAGTAGCCTGAACAACTTCGCTGATTTCACGGAAGTGCTTATTCGAAACAGCAATCTCAATCAAGCTGTTCTTAATCTTAGTGAAATATCGGATGATCAAGTTATCATCTTCAAAATTAAAGGCAAAGATCTTAAGCGATTTAGCATGGATTTACTCTGGGAAGCGCAATATATAGGTTTCAAGAACCGTATGACAACGATAAAAAGATATGGTTATATTAGCCAGAACGAAATTCTTGAGTTAAGACTGGAGAATCTGAAGCTCAAGGGCGCTTCCCAGAAGGAGATCGAACAAATACAAGTCTCTTTGGACGAACAACAAAAGCAATTGCAGGACTTTCTATCTAAGGGGATCTGGGTTGACTGAAGTCTGAGTGGGTATTAGCAAGTTATCTGAATCTATTTAAGCAGGAAGAATTAGATGAAAGCGTCCGCTATATTATCTCTCAGTATGAGACTTATTGCCTTACTGTTGGGGGTCCACGCCAATGTTTACGTACCGATGATTGGCTGGAGTATGGCGCGACTCCTGTCTGATGAACCCTACCAGTGGCCCAATATCGCATCTCAAGCGTCAGCTTTTATTCTGAGCCTTGTCGCAGCCTGTCTTCTTTTCAGATATGCGGATCTGCTGACCGCAAAATTTGTCTCCTCCGATGAAGAGATTGATATAAGAGGATTGGATGATCTCTCCAAGAGTCAGGATATGTTCCAGTTTGCGTTGAAAGTTGTCGGCGCTGTCTGCGTTGCCTTCTCGATCCCTCAGATTGTGGGACAGGGGATTATGAGGATAATGCTCAATCCTTCTTTTCAGATGCAGTTGTGGTCTTACATTGTGCCTGGAATCATACTTCTTGGGGTTGCTATCTACCTATTGAAAGACGGTCGTTTCCTAATGGATTTGGCCTACGGGCAAAGGATAAGAGGATCAGTTTCAGATAATACATCGGAGTCTTCAACTCCTTTGATCTGATCGTTCTCTCCAATTTATAAAGCGGGTAGTTTGGAGGATAATTCAATCCGATGCGCTTAGGAAAAGTAATAGGCTCTGTCGTAGCCACGCGGAAAGACCCTAATTTAGAGAGCATCATGCTGAGGATAGTCCAGCCGCTGAATCATAGGGGTGACAAGATCGAAGAGCCTCTGGTTGCCGTGGACATGGTCTGTGCGGCCCACAAGGAGACGGGAAAATGATTGTAACGAACACAGAAACAGTTCCCGGCAGAGAGATTGCAGAAATATTGGGCGTTGTTCGTGGCAATACGGTACGGGCAAAGCATGTTGGTAGAGATATTCTGGCTGGCTTAAAGAGCATCATTGGCGGTGAGATTGGCCAATACACACATCTCCTTATTGAGGCTCGCGAAGAGGCGTTCGAGCGTATGGTTCAAGAAGGACAGAAGCTGGGTGCAGATGCTATCGTGAATGTGCGCTTTGTTACCAGCATGATTGCCTCGAGTATGTCAGAATTGCTAGTTTATGGGACCGCGGTAAAACTTAAATAACAGGAACGAGGCGACTTCACATAACTCGGGCTTTACGGCTCACTACGTTTGACTCAAATTGCCTTCGATAGTCTGGAGGATAATTCAATCCAATGCACCTGGGAAAAGTAATAGGCTCTGTGGTAGCCACGTGGAAAGACCCCAATTTGGAGAGCATCAAGCTGAGGATAGTCCAGCCGTTGAATCATCGGCGCGAGGAGGTCCAGGAGCCTTTGGTGGCTGTGGATATGGTGGGTGCGGACTATAAGGAGACGGTATTTTATGTGACGAGCCGGGACGCTACGCACGCTCTCCCGAACGTATATGGGCCTGTGGACGCGGCTGTGGTAGGAATCGTGGACAGAATTGATGTAATGCAGAAAGGTAATGAATCGCTATGATAAGAGCGCTAGACTTGATGTCAATTGCTCTGATTTTCTCCATGCTGACTGGCTGTGGGAGTTCTCCGGCTCTGAAAAAGAGGGTAGATGACCTGACAGCGGAAGTGGAAAGGGCGCAGATAGAGAACACGATTTGGAAGGAGCAGATAGCGGATCTGGAAGGAGAAATAGAGAGTCTGCGGTCGGCAAATAAACAGTTGAAGGAGAGTCTAACTGAGGCAAAGGCTGAGGTAGAAGCGCCTAAGTTGGAAGGTGAGCAGGATTTGTTGGAGATCGAATTGGGGGAAAAGTCCGCTATTGTAAAGCCGGCTGCCAAGTCTGAGGCGGATGCTTTGAGGGAGAAGCTCCTGAAGGAACGGGAGCAGAGGCTCAAATCCGATATACAGAAGGAGATGGAGAAGTTGGAGCAGAAGGTAAAGGGAGTCAAAGAGCCTGAGAAGGAAGAAAAAGAGGAGAAGAAAGAGTAGACTATGATCCTAAGGCGTTATTTTACAGCTCTCAAGATCGCAGCATCGTTAGGAATTCTGGCTCTCATCGTCTTCAAGGTGCGTCCATCTGAGATCGTATCTGTGTTGGGGAACATGGATAGGGGTCTATTAGGTTGGGCGGCTCTTCTGTTGATCCCTAATCTGTTGATTCAGCTCTTAAAGTGGGGATATTTAGCCAAGACACTCAAGCCCAATGTGACAGTTGCGGAGATAGTTTCTTCTCTATTTGTGGGCATGTCCTTGGGGGCTGTGTCGCCCGCAAGGTCGGGGGAGCTTATGCGTGGATTGTGTATAAAGGATCAAAGCCCGGTCAGAATAGCGGGACTTGCCCTTATTGATAAGCTGTCGTCCTTCGCCGTGACTCTTATAGCGGCGATATTGGGCCTTATCATCCTCTATCCCTACATTATCGTCCTGCCGGGACTTGCGGTTATCAGCGTCGTAACGTGGGGGTGCTTCAACGTCGATCGCCTGGGGGACAGGTTAAAGGAAAAATTTCCAAATTTTCCCTTCAAGGAGAGGATATATCCACTTCTGGAGAGCTTTAACGTGCTGAACAACAGGAGAATCTTATATATCCTGAGCTTGTCCGTTCTTTTCAACCTCACATTTTTTGCGCAATTCTACCTCTTGGTTCTCTCCTTTACAGATATATCGCTGAAAGCCGCTGCGTCTGTGATACCCTCCATATTTGTGATAAAGAGCCTTTTTCCTATAACTTTTGTAGATCTGGGAGTCAGGGAGGCCGTCTCTGTTCTGCTGCTTTCCAACTTTAACGTGGAGGGCGTCTACGCTTTTAACGCTGCCTTTATGCTGTTCCTTATAGATGTCGCAGCGCCGGGAATTGTGGGGAGTGTCCTGATCCTGACCCTCAAACCTGAGAGGACACACTATAGTGAAGATCGCTAAGGTCATTGGCAGCGTCGTATCTACGATAAAGAACAGAGCTTATTCGGGAAGGAAGTTGATGATCGTTCAGGCTCTGGACAGGGATCTTGAACCTCAAGAGGAGACGTTTCTGGCGGTGGATAGTGTAGGGGCAGGCGAAGGCGAGACGGTGCTTGTCATGAGTGAGGGGATCGGAGCGAGGCAAATATTGGATCTTGAAGTCGCGCCCCTGAGGTCGGTGATAGTTGGAGTGATAGATTCGGTAGATAGAGAAGCTTGAAAAATGAATTCGGCTTACAGGATAAGAAAAGAGATTTTAGAGGTCTGCAAGAGGATGTATGAGCGGGGATATGTGGTGGCAAGCGAAGGCAACGTGAGCGCAAAGATTTCTGACGATCGGATCTTATCGACTCCGAGCGGCTTTAGCAAGGGATTCCTAAGTGAGGATCAGTTGGTCCTCTGCGATCTGGATGGGAGGGTAGTATCGGGCGGATTGAAGCCGTCGTCGGAGATCAAGATGCACCTTATGGTATACAAGGAGAGAGCAGATGTGGCTGGTGTGGTTCACGCTCATCCACCCTATGCGACAGGCTTTGCGGTAGCAGGTATCTCGATCAGAGAATGCGTTCTGCCTGAGGTTATTCTGCAGTTGGGCTCGATCCCATTGACCAGGTACGGCACTCCCTCTACGGAGGAGGTCCCTGAGTCCGTACGAAAGTACGTGCACGATTATGACGCTCTTTTGCTGGAGAACCATGGTGCTCTGACAGTGGGTAAGGACCTGATGGACGCCTACTACAAGATGGAGACTGTGGAGCATTCGGCTCAGATCATCTACATCGCCCGTCAGATGGGAAACGTAAACGTCCTTTCTTCGGAAAAGGTTCAGAGGCTTATCGAGACGAGCTACAGACCCGGAGAGAGACCCGCAGACCTTCTGTGTGAGACAGCGGAGGAGGGCTCTCAAGATTCCTGTGAAAGTGGCGATCAGGAGGTGGATCAGGAGACTATACGAGAGATAGTGCGGCGGGTGATGGACCAGCTAAGAGTAGTAGATAATAGTCAGCAGACAGTAGTCATGGGCAAACACGCGCGTCGCCCGTAGAGATGAATGTAGGGGGAAACCCACGAGTTCGCCCCCAGTAGACAGAGACACCCCTCCCCTCCTGTGAGATTCCTTCGGGATAGCACGCCTGGCAAGGACTAGACGTTTCAGAAGCTTCCACCGTGAGCAAAAAAAGCAATTTCGTAGACAGGAATTGCGAAGGAGTGGGGATGCCCTGTATGCTTTCTACTGTTTGAAATCTGCTTATATATTTGGGATAATGTCGAAGGTAAGAGTAATTCCAGACACCGATCTTTCGTAGGCTATGGCCAAGAGTCCGGAACCTTTATAGAGGATCAGAACATCGCGTCCGACGAAATTGTCGTTTATCGCAGCCTGATTCCCCATGTTGGAGTACGGATAAGCTCTGGCGATTTCCGCCTCTTTGTCCGCAAGGCCCAGGACCATCTCTTTTAAATTCAGACGTCTGTCAATAGGGGCAAATTGCCTAAACCATACGACTTCCTGGACAGTGTACCCAGCTTCGACGTAGCGGTCTACGTCATAGTTCCTTCTATATCCTGTATCGAAAGATAAGACCTCTGTGTCGGGATAGAGTTTTCTCCACATTCCCCACGTAGTCTGAACTATAGGAAGCATCGTAAGCTCCTTTTCGCCCATGCTTCCAGTCAGATTGGTAAACCCCATCTGAGTCCAGTAATCCCGATTTTCTCTGTCATATATAACCACATTGTTGTTGAAGAGTGCTCCTGTGTTTCCGAACTCTGTCTCTGATGCGTCAAAGTTGACGCCTGATGCGGTCAAGGGACAGTAGGTCACGGATATCTTCTGTCCGCCGACCGAATGATTTACTATCTCGTGCCAGTTCATAATCCTTATGGGGTAAGCTTTGGCATCGCCATTGATGGCTACTCCCAGGATTATGTCGTCGTCGAAGAGGCCGAACGATTCATCTGCATTCAGAAAGAGGGGGGAATCTAAAGGAGGGCTTGCATCTTTTGGGAGATCCTGAAATATTTCGCCGGGGGAAACTTCTCTGAAGACCAGATTTTCTGAGGATGTTCCATCAGAACTCCATATCTGAGTGCCCTGCCAGAAAGATGCCCAGGCGAACCAATATGCACTGTAGGCTGCTATCTGTTCGAGCCGCGCTCCTTTAAGGGGGCCGCTTTCAGCTTCGCCTTTGATGTTCCAGACGGTTCCGGTCTCTTTATCTTTGATCCTGAAGGGAGAAAATGGGAGGACTGCAGATTCGCCAGTTCCACCGTCTTCAACAGGGATCTGATCTACAATATCTCCACCAGGCTGGGGAGCTTCTGAGTCAGAGGGAGTTTGATTGGTATTATCAGACTCAGGTCCTGGCGACAGGATATCAGTACCTGTGTCTGTGCTACTAACTCCGCAGGAGATGGAGAGAAAAATAACAGGTACACCTAATGCGGTCAAGAGTAATCTTAGGATCGTTATCCGCTCCTTTCGAGAAGCTACGATCACTCCCCCCATAATCGCGCAATTTATGAGCTTTAAATTATTACTCCTCTGCTAATCTATTCTTCAGCCACATTATAATCGCATTCCTAACCCCTTGGATTGCCAACGTTGCGATGCCGTGGGCATTGGTATCGCTAATCCCTATGGATCCCCTCGGTTCTGATGTAAGCGGCAGCATGTTGTCGACCATAAATACAGAACCTGAATCATCTTGCGACGCTACAAAGAGAATAGAACGAGGATTGAAGCTCCCAGCGTCGGCTCCCACAAACCGGGGCGCGATCAGGATGGTCTCTCCTGTACTTGCGCTCTGCAAAGCTACAGGTGAAATTAAAACAGCGGTCTTGATCCCGCTGAAAGACCCTGAACTTACATAAGCGACATTGGCTCCTATATCCTCGCCGATAAGGGCGATTTTGTCCGTATCTACCTCAGGTTTGCTAAAGAGCCAGTCTAAGGCTCCCTTAACATCCAGAGGCGTGTTTTCCAGATCCTGTATAGTCAGGGTGCAAGATAAAAAATCACACGAACGACCGCCAGGATTTTGGCTTTCTCCGTGTCCTCGAAGATCTATCCGAAGCACAGCGTATCCGCCCTCGAGAAGCTCAGTCCAAAGAGAACTTAAGATCCAATTGTCGCGGTCGGAGCGGAGTGAGTGAAGGAGGATCACCGCCGGGAATTTGTCTTTCTCCATCTTGGGAAGGGTCCAGCCTCCAGATATTGTAAGATCATCGCTTGTGGAGAACCTGACGGTCTTTATAGAATATGCGCCCTCTATTGGAGTACCGCTGCCAGGTGTCAAGGGGCTTTCTTCATCGTCTCCACAGCCCCATATGAATCCCATGCTTACGGAGAACAACGATAAGAAAACGAGCTTTCTGAATTTCATAATTAACATTCCTGCCGGTTGTGAGGAACAATTAAAAGCGGGAGACCCCAGACCCACATGGCTTTTTAAAGCAAGGTCCCTTCGGTAGAGCTTAAGATCTGTAGCTGAAGGTTCTACAGACTGATGTTATAGGAAATTTCCCCTAAGAACTGAGCGCCCGCTGGAAAATTTAAGCCTTTTACAGGCAATTTCAAAGAAGTTTCTATATTCACTCCCATTACAGGACCCAAGATTATCCCCTGCCCCATATATATTATCTGACGGCGAGCTCCGCTGGTGCTTATGCCTGAGTTTTCAGGATCCCTTCCAAATAGGCCTGAAGTTGTAGCTTTTAACCCTATCCCATGAAGTACGGTGTATCCTATCTCTGCAAGGAATACAAACTCATCTCCCGGTTTGAAGTTGTTAGTGTCGTTTTCCTGCCTGGACCTATAGCCGATGTCCAAATTTACATATCCGGGGATAGGATAGAGAGATCTTCCGATCTGGAGGAAATACCCCACATCCCATTGTCCTTCGCCCACAGGCAGTGCAAAGATGTCGTTGTCGAACTTTCCTACCGGGGCTTTGACCCCTATTTTGACCGTCACGACGGCTGGCTCAGACAGAACGTTATATCTTCCAAAGAATCTTATGTCTCCGAATCCAGCGCTAGATATATCTGTAACTGCTATGTTACGGAGGCTTTCCTCAAAATCCAACCTGAAGTAAGGTATCTGAGTCCCTATTTCTAACCTGTCGGTCAATGCATAGGATACATCCACTGATAGAGCAGTGGAGATGTTCTCAGCGTCATCGGTGAAAAGACTTAAAGGGACTTTCTCTCCGTCTTCACAGGTCTCTCTTTCGGGACAGAATCTCTCTTTGTCCGATTCGTGGAAGAAAGAGACTTTAGCCCAGAGACTCTTCTTCGGAAGGGTCCACGCCCCTGCAAACGAACTATCAGGCAGGAGTAAAAGCTTACAAGGATCGGAGCTATATGGAATCTCATTATGTTGTATTGGTCTTGGGAACTTATCCTTTAGGATCCCCTTCCACTACGGACAATCTATATTAGCTGACGCACAAGCTGATTCTTAGTTTCAGCAGAGCAGATTAGGCACGCGACCCTTACTCCATAGCGACGAAAAGCCTTCCTCCTTTTGGATCTTCAAGAATGATCGGTTACTTAGCTCCTGACAGCACCTCCTTTCTCTTTTCCTCTATCTCCTTCATTTTGCTTTCTCTATCAGCCTTTGTCAATTGGGCCTCTCCCATTTTCTTGCGTATTTCCGTTATATGGCTTGTATCGCTTATTTCCTCTTTGTAGTCCTTCAGATCCTTCATGGCTTCGTCTAACTTCTCAAGCTCATCCGTCAAGTCGTCAGGGAAGAGGTCAGCCAGGAATCCCGATCTGTCTATTATCCAGGGGGCGATTACTGAATCTCCTATGATCTGATCGGGATCATCCGCGTATGCGTTAATTAAAAATAGTGTCACAGCTACTAACATGATCACTTTAGCGAGTCCGACTACCCCTCCTAGAACCTTGTCGATCGGCTTTGAGAGCACCCCAAGGATTCCTCTGAGTAGAGTTGTGACCGTCTTTAGGACGATGAATATAATGATGAAAGGGACTCCTAAACTTAAAAGACGAATCCCGAGTCCCGGCTCTCCGAATAGCTCTTCTGCCCAGCCTTGAGGGATCTTCTGGATATAAGCCGCTATGATGATTGCAGCGATAACGGATACGGCAGACATCAAGTCTTTGAGAAAGCCCCTGAAGAGGCTGTAGATGACGCTGATGACGATTGCTGCGACGATTATGGCGTCTATTTTCCCCATAGGATATGCCCTGTCCGTCTGTATATGAACCTGGTGGTTAAATGGGAACATGATACTTCTTTGCCAATATATCTATTCTATGGGCATTTGTCAAGGATTAATCTCCACGATGTTACCAAATAACATCCTATTAAGAACGTATTTTGACTTGACAAAAGCCAGGTTATCTAATAATATATGGTGTAGAGTATCTTAGCACGCAAGATGTGAAAGTGCTAAGGAGCCGAGCGCAAACACAAAAAGACCAAAAGAGGCATACCTTATGGATGATGTATTATCAGGGCGGGAGAAAACTATCCTTCACTTTCTGGTCGACGAATATATAGACAGGGCTGAACCCATTGGATCGAGGGCGATATCTCAAACCGGTTCTCTTGGGGTGAGTCCAGCTACAATCAGGAATTCTATGGCTGACCTGGAGGAAAAAGGCTACGTCCGCCAGCCTCATACGTCTGCGGGCCGGATCCCTACTGATAAAGGCTATCGGTGTTATGTGGATCATCTTATGGGAGATGGGATATTAACAAGCACTGAGAAGTCTTTGATCAGTCAAGCGGTGCGTTCGCACATCAGGGAAGGTGATATCGAAAACATCCTGGAGCAGGTATCCAAAGCTATCGCAGATGTATCGAAACAGCTAGGTATCGCTCTGGCTCCCCGCTTTGAAAATGGCGTACTTGAGAAAGTTGAGTTAGTATCGTTCACAACTTATAAGCTCGTTTTAGTACTTAAGGTTGTGTCTGGCCCTATCAAGACGGTCATAGTGGAGTTAGATTCCAGCAATATCGTCCGATGAGCTTTTGGAGACCGCTGGAATATTAAACGACAGGCTCTCTGGACTTTCAATAGGTGAGATCAGAAGATCTATAAAGGACAGGTTCAAATCGGTATCCAGAGGAAATCCTAAACTGATCCAAATAGTAGTTGAAGAGGTTAATGTCCTTTTTAATTTCGTTGGTCTAGGTAGACTCTACCTAGACGGAACCACCAATGTTTTTATGCAGCCTGAGTTTAGTGATAGCGAGAAAATATCAGACCTTATGAATCTTTTGGAGGACAGGGAGTCCGTTGTCTATATGCTCCACAAGAATACAGATGAAGAAGGAATCTCCATAACTATCGGTCATGAAAATAGGGCTGAGGGGATGGAGATGTGCAGTATGGTTAACTCTTCCTATGTTGTCGGCGGGAACGCCGGCATTATAGGATTGATAGGCCCGACCAGGATGAAGTATAACAGATTGACAGCGTTGGTTAAATACGCGTGCGAACTGACGAGCAGTCTTCTATAGTAAGTTAAGATATCGCGGAGGTTGGATGCAGAATGGCAAAAGAGACCGATCTTCAAGAAGAGCAGGAACAGGATGAGGAGACGCAAACACGAAAGGTAAAATCAGACCTTGCTGACGATTCTGGGGACACGGTAGAAAACACAGAAGGAGAGCAGGAAAGTGAAAAAGATAAACTCAAAGAAGAATTAGATAAGATTAAGGCACAGGCAAATGGGCATTACGACAGATGGATTAGATTGAAAGCGGAGTTTGAGAATTACAAAAAGCGCACCCAAAAGGAGTTCGCAACGCTTATCAAGACGGCAAACGAGGATTTGATAGTGCAGTTGATCTCTGTTTTGGACAACATTGAAAGATCGCTAAATCACGTCGAAGATGATACGGATCCGCAGGCTCTCAAGAAGGGAATCGAGATGATATTGGAACAGTTCAAGGGTGTCTTAAGCAAAGAGGGACTCCGGACGATAGAGTCTTTGGGTAAACCCTTCGATCCCGATTTCCATGAAGCCGTAATGCAGTTGGAGGAAGAAGGGCAGGATTCGAGCACCGTGATCGAAGAAGTTGAAAAGGGATATATGCTCAAGGATAAGGTAATCCGCCATGCAAAGGTCGTGGTAAACAAATAGCAGGAAGAACCTATTAAACGGACATAGTTGAATGGCAAAACGCGATTATTACGAGATATTGGAAATAGACAAAGGCTCCTCTCTTGAGGAGATAAAGAAAGCTTACAGAAAACAGGCTCTCAAATTTCATCCGGACAGAAACCCTGGAGATAATGAGGCAGAGGAAAAGTTCAAAGAGGCATCCGAGGCCTACGAGGTTCTGACCGATTCTGAAAAGAGATCTGCCTACGACCGATTTGGGCACGAGGGTCTGGGTGGTTCGTTTGGAACGGGGAATTTCCAGTGGTCGGATTTTACGCACGCTGCGGATTTTGAGGATATATTAGGGAACCTTTTCGGCGGCAGCCTTTTTGAGGACTTCTTCGGTACGAGGAGACGCTCGAGGAGAGGCAGTCCTCGAAAGGGAAGGGATAGAAGGATCACTTTAAGGCTGACATTGGAGGAGATATCTACAGGCGTCCAGAAGAAGGTGAGGGTTTCACGGTTGGAGCGCTGCGATGTCTGTCAGGGGAGCGGAGCTGAGCCAGGAACGTCTCCAAAGACCTGTCCTACCTGTAGCGGGAGCGGAGAGGTAAGACAGGCATCCAGGTCGCTGTTCGGTCAGTTCATCAACGTGACGACCTGTCCGACCTGTGGTGGGGAAGGACAGGCGATAGATAAGCAGTGCCACAAATGCTCGGGTGAGGGAAGAGTGCAAAGCTCAACTACTATCTCTGTAGATGTTCCGGCCGGTGTGGCTGCGGGAAACTATATTTCTATGCGCGAGCAGGGAGACGCCGGACCCAAAGGTGGACCCCGAGGTGACCTTCTGGTCTTCATAGAAGAAGAGGAACATGAGTATTTCGAAAGGCACGGAGACGATGTTCTTTACGAACATCTAATAGACGTCACCCAAGCTGCTTTGGGAGATGAAGTGGAGGTTCCAACTCTTTCGGGACGGGTCAAAATGACGATAAAACCAGGAACTCAGTCCGGTCAAATATTTCGACTCAGAGGAAAGGCTATACCTAAGTTGAACGGATCGGGAAGGGGTGATCAATTGGTCAAAGTTACGGTTTGGACGCCAACTAAACTTAGTCAAGAAGAAAGAGAGCTCTTCAGAGAACTAGCCAAACACGAAAATATCTCTCCTCCCGAATCTGAAAAGGGATTCTTCCAAAAATTCAAAGACGCTTTTCAATAGTAAGACAGTAGACAGGGGGTACCGCCTCTCCTCCAAACCGTCATTGCGAGCACCCCCGATTGAATCTATCAGGGGGAAGCAATCTCACTTAAACTGCCTCGTCTACTATTTGCCGTCCACTATTTTGGATCTCTATAATCACCTCCAGACTATTTTGACCCGATACTTAGTTGCGTTTAAAGTGACTATAGGGGCTGACAATGTGACGGATGTAAAAGGACAGGCCTCTCAGGATAGAGATTGGTTTGAGTTAAAGACACAGGTATCATACCAATCTGCAGACTCGGTGGCTAACTTCCTGATGGAGATGGGAAGTTTGGGAATCCAGTTGGACGAGGCATCGTCTGACCCTTTCGTCAAATTGACCGCCTATTTTCACAGGACAACAGACCCCGAGAAGATTCTATTCCGACTGGATAACTACCTTCGTTGTCTCTTAGACATCGGCTCTCTGACTTCGATCTTGCCTCCTTTGCTTCGTGATCTGAAAGGCTTGAATTGGGAGGCTAAAAGGCGGCTACACTTCCCTCCGGTTAGGATCTCCGAAAAGATTATTATTATCCCTCCTTGGGGGAAAAGTCCTTCCAAGACAGAAGTGAACGCTCCACTTTTTATCGTTATCGATCCAAAGATGGCGTTCGGGACAGGTAAGCACGAGACCACACAGGTTGCGCTTCTGCTTTTGGAAAAAACGATTCGAAAAGGAGATTTTGTGCTCGATGTGGGGACAGGAACGGGAATACAGAGTATCGCGGCCGCCAAATTAGGGGCAGAAAGGATAGTGGGTGTTGACATAGATCCACAGGCGATAAGGGATGCAGGGGAGAATTTAACTTTGAACAACGTCTCCTCTAAAGTCCGCCTCCAGACCGGTACAGTAACAGATATAGCCGCCAGAGATTTTGACCTTATTGTGGCTAACATAGAGACACAGGCTCTCCTTCCCTGTTTAGACAGATTCGAAGAGCTTCTCAAGCCCAGGGGAAGGGTTATTTTTTCTGGTATTCTGGCATCTGAGGAGGATCTATTCAGCTCAAAACTCAAAGAGAGGGGATTTGAGAATCCCTCGTCCGAGAAGATGGGCCAGTGGGTGGGAATATCGGCCATCTCGAAAGGAACGTAATGTCCGGCTTCTACATCGCTCCGGATGACGTTTGTAAAGACCGCGCCATCCTCAGGGGCGAAGAATTTCATCACGCAATTCACGTAAAGCGGACTAACATAGGAGATATCATAGACGCGGTAGATGGCATCGGAAATTTCTACCGGATCGAAATAGATTCTGTCGAGAGTGACAGACTCGAAGGCCACATCGTCTTTTGCGATCAGAACGTCGGAGAGCCTGAATATAAGGTAACTTTGGCACAATCTCTGATAAGAGGAAACAGATTCGATCTGGTGGTTGAAAAGGCTGTGGAGGTCGGAATCTACAGGATAGTGCCGGTCATTTCCTGTAGAACCGTGCGCGCTTTGAAGGGGAAAACAGGGCGGTGGAGGAAGATAGCAAAGTCGGCTATGAAACAGTCGGGAAGATCCCGTCTCCCCCAAATCTGTAATCCACTACCCCTTGACGATTCCCTCTGTCTGCTTAATAACGATACGGACGTCCTTCTGATGGCCTGGGAGGGCGAAACGGATGGGACACTCAAAGATGCTCTTTCTGAATGTAAGGGAGTAGAATCTGTAGGAGTCGTTATCGGTCCTGAGGGAGGGTTCACAAAGGAGGAGGTCCAAATAGCTCGCAAATTCGGAGCATCCACCTTTTCTCTTGGACCCACAAAGCTTAAATCCGAGACCGCCGGAATAGTCTCGACAGCTCTCGTATTATACCAACTGCGACAGATAGTGTGATTAATAGACAGTAAGCAGGGGGTGGAGTGGCCCTGTCTACCCCCGATTGAACCCCCGATTGACTCTATGGGGGGTCGGGGGCTACTGGCTACTTCTTTTGAGGAGGCCTTCTATGCCCGACTGCATATTCTGCAAGATAGCTGATGGAGAAATCCAAAGCACTATAGTATACAGCGACGACGATCTTGTGGCTTTTGAGGATGTAAACCCACAAGCCCCAGTCCATATATTGGTCATTCCCAGAAGGCACATTTCTACCTTGAACGATCTTTCAGTGGGTGATAGCGATACAATAGCCAAAATGATCATAGCAGCAGCCGAGATAGCCAAGGACAGAGGGATATCGGATTCGGGCTACAGGCTCGTTTTTAACTGCAACCGCGGGGCGGGACAGTCGGTCTTTCATATACATATGCACCTTTTGGGAGGCAGGAGCATGAACTGGCCGCCCGGATGAAGGGGTATCGAAGAACCTTTTGGGCAAAATAGAATTAACTTGACATGATGTGGACATTGTTGCAAATTTATAACTTCAAAGCGGAAAAAGTTGAATCCCACCGGCGGAAGAGATAGTCATATAGACTTAGTAGATGCTGCACAACATCTTCAAAAGGAGATGGAGTTGTGATGCGCATGATTGTAACATTTTCGTCGGGGATCGGCGCTATGCTCCTCATTCTTGGATGTGGTCGGGGACCAGCCGATAGTGTAATTGGATCGGATTACTCAGGCTCCACATCGGCAGATCAGGAGTCAACAGATAGACTTAAGAAAGCTGCAGGAGAGGACGACAGCGGTGATCTCGTGGTCGGTACGGAGGATTCAGGAGACATCAGGAACCTGATTGACCTTGTGGCTGGCGCGGATCACGAGGGTCATGGTGGTTCTCATAGTGATCAGATAACTCATGACATAGAGCAAGACGGCGATAGTGATTCTCACAGCGATGAGGTGACTGATGACATAGAACGCGACGTTGATCGTGATACTCATAGTGATCAGATAACTCACGACATAGAGCAAGACGGCGATAGTGATTCTCATGGAGACAATCTTGCTCGTGCCTTAGATCACGACAATGATAGTGATTCTCATAGCGATGAAGTGACTGATGACATAGAACGCGACGTTGATCGTGATACTCATAGTGATCAGATAACTCATGGCATAGAGCAAGACAGCGATAGTGATTCTCATGGAGACAATCTTGCTCGTGCCTTAGATCACGACAATGATAGTGATTCTCATAGCGATGAAGTGACTGATGACATAGAACGCGACGTTGATCGTGATACTCATAGTGATCAGATAACTCATGGCATAGAGCAAGACAGCGATAGTGATTCTCATGGAGACAATCTTGCTCGTGCCTTAGATCACGACAATGATAGTGATTCTCATAGCGATGAAGTGACTGATGACATAGAACGCGACGTTGATCGTGATACTCATAGTGATCAGATAACTCATGGCATAGAGCAAGACAGCGATAGTGATTCTCATGGAGACAATCTTGCTCGTGCCTTAGATCACGACAATGATAGTGATTCTCATAGCGATGAAGTGACTGATGACATAGAACGCGACGTTGATCGTGATACTCATAGTGATCAGATAACTCATGACATAGAGCAAGACGGCGATAGTGATTCTCATAGCGATGATGTTTCTGGTGATGAGGACGGGACGGACCACAGTCACGAATAGAAAGGCTATGTAGCAGCCGGCGACGGCGACATGCAGGGCGTCATGCGACATGCAGGGCGTCATCAGGATGTCAAAGACCTATCATTCAAGATTAATCGAAGGTCCAAGGAGAAGTCTCCCGGCTTCATAGGACTAATAACCTGTACGCAGTGGGTAGGGGGGAAGTTCCGCTGTGTACTCATATCCGATAACTTTTGTCAAGATACTTAGTTTAGATTCTAATTGTTGGAAGGAAAGGGAAATGTCTCTGAAAAAGGAACTTCTGGACATCCTTGCATGTCCTAAATGCAAGGGGGAGTTGGAATACGATCAAGAGAACGAAAAGCTTACCTGCTGGTCGTGCAAGCTGCGATATTCCATTGAGGATGACATACCTATTATGCTCATAGATGAGGCGGAAAAGATCGAAGATTGAACATCGGTGAAAAAATTCGCAAGGTGTCCGCAGAAGGCTTATATATGCATCGCTTCGCTCTGTTTGCCGCCTTACTTTTAGCCCTGTCGGCTTACAGTCACGCCGGAGAGATAGCAGTGACCAGTTCGGATCGTTCTGGAATAGGATTAGTTTACACGATAGATGAATTTGAAGGAGCCCGGTTAGAAAGAAACGTAAGGGAGGACGTAGCTCTTTTTATGGACGCGGATCAAGCGGAGACAGATAGAGGTTCGATAGTCTTCCCGTCAGAATCCTTCTTGATAGCGGTTCCACCTAATGGCGGGGCTATACTCAGACGGGTAGATAGTGATCTACTGCTTAACATTTTTCAGACTGAGTCCACAAAGGACTATCGTGACGCGCCAACACAACCGGTGGTTCTTTCAGAACCGGGCACTTTGAGGGATCAAAGTGTCGTTACCCTCACCTTTTACCCAGCGGTGTACGATCCCTCAAAAGATCATATCGTCGCCTACAAGCAAATAGAAGCTAATATTGGGTTCTACGGCGATTATGAAGGTCCCCTCTCCGTCTCTCACCGTGAATCGGAAATAGGTGAAGAAATATACAAAATCCTTCTCAACTATCAAGAGGGCAAGTACTGGAGGAAAGGTACAGATGACTCCAGTCCCAAGGTCATTTCTGATGGTCCCTTTGCTTCGGGAGAGTGGCTGAAGATTCACATCGAAGATGATGGAATATATGCCATAAGCGGTACGGATATCCAAAACGCCGGAGTGGACATATCAAGGATCGATCCGAACACCATAAAGATGTTTTACGGAGGGGGGGAACAACTCCCCGAGGGAATGTTCACCCCAAGAAGACAGAATATGGACAAGATAGCCATCCGTGTGGACGATGGAGGAGACGGAAGGCTGGATCCGGACGATTATATGCTCTTCTACGGGAACAATATCTCCAGATGGCGTTACGTTTCGAGGAAGAAGGAATTTGCGTACTTCCTTAATGAATTTACCAGACAGAACGTATATTGGCTTACCTTCGGGAGTGGACAGGGCAAGAGGATGATCCCTCTGGACGGAAGTCTCAAGGATCCTGACCCTGTGCGTCCCTTAAGCTTTAGGGACAGGCTCCACGTTGAGCAGGAGCTCTTTTCGTTTGAGAAGGACTCGGGTAGACGGTGGTACTGGGAAGATTACTCAGGAAACAGGAGAGTCAAAAGGCGGTTGATCACCTCTCCTGCCGAAGGACCTACAAACGTTAAAGTCAGATTTCTAGGCAATCAAGACAACGTAAAGCACGAGTTTTCGTTCTCTTTCAACGGCTCTTCCCTTGGGAACGCTCAGTTCTACAACAGATCTACAGAGATCGTAGAGCTTGAGTCTCCCGAGCCTCCCAGGGACGGACTTAACGATTTAGAGATAAGACAGATAGGAAAGACATCCGTCCGACTGGACTGGTACGAATTAGAGTATTCTAGAAAGTTCGTCATAGACGAGGGGGAACTCTTCTTCACCTCCCCTGTCGATTCCGGGAGCGCCCAATTTGAAATTTCCGGTGTTTTAAGTCCGGTCTTTGAAATTCTTGAGGTCTCAGATCCTTTCAATGTCTTAAGGGTTGTCAACTTTTCCTACGACAGTGGCAAGGAGTCCGTCACATTTCAGGGCCAAAGCAAAAAGAATCCTCCCATGCAGTATTGTATTGCGCTAGATTCTCAGTGGAAGTCTCCCGCTAGAATATCTTTGAAGGAAAACTCCAACCTCAGAAGCCCCGATAATGGCGCCGACTATCTGCTCATAACGCACAGGGACTTTATTGACGAGGCCAGAAGGCTTGCCGAATGGAGGGAGACCGATGACCGCTTTGGACCGCCCCTATCTGTCGAGCTTATAGATGTTGAACACATCTACGATGAGTTTTCCTGGGGGGTCTTCGATCCTACAGCCATAAGGGATTTTATAAAGCATACTTTCGGCAACTGGAGGATAAGGCCGACATTTGTCAATCTCTTCGGCGACGGGTCGTTCGATTACAAGAACAACAGCGGCATCAGCCCGGGTAATTGGATACCTCCCTATGAGAAGAGCATAAGCAGTCTGGACGAGTGGTACGTCCTTGTCAGTGACGACAGAGACAGGCGTCCTGATATGGCTATAGGAAGGATCTCCGTTCAGACTAAAGAAGAGGCGAAGATTGTCTCGGATAAGATCATCGGCTACGACAGAGATCCCGAGATAGGAGACTGGCAAAGCAAGATCATTATCGTAGCGGATGACGAAAGAAAGAGCAATCCTGCGAGTTTAGAGCCGGATTTTGCGCAAGATGCCGAAGATATATCCCTAAATTTTGTGCCGCAGGAGTTGGATCAGGTTAAGATATTCCTTATGGAATTTGACAAAATAGGAAGATTCAAACCCGATGCCAACAGGGTATTCATAGACGCTTTTAATAAAGGGGCGGTGCTTTTAAGCTACGTCGGGCACGGCAACTCAGATGTCCTTGCCCACGAGCATGTCTTTGTAGCCTCAAGCGACATGTCTAAGATAAACAACGGTAGGAGGCTTCCGCTGATGTATCTGGCGGCAAGCCAGACAGGCTGGTTCGACGACCCTGATTTTGAATCTTTGCCCGAGACGATGGTCAAATGGCCGGTGGGAGGGTGCATAGCCGTCATCGGAGCCACAAGAGTAGGCTTTCACGCTTCAAACATGGATCTGAACAGGAGATTCTACGACAGGCTCTTCCTTTCAAAAAGAGAAAGTGTACCCATAGGCCTGGCATTTTGGGAAGCAAAGCTACTGGTCGGAAGTGGCGGTATCTTTAACACCCGCAGATACACCATCTTCGGCGACCCAGGCACAAGGCTTTCCCTCCCTCTACTTTCTGTTGACATCGCCATCTCAAAGAACATCAAGGCGTTAGAAGAGGTTAAGTTTGAAGGTTCCGTGCTATCACCTGATGGAGATCCTACAGACTTCCAGGGACAGGCCATTATAAAGGTCTTCGACTCGGGGATTCAAGTAATCAGGACTATTGAGTCTCCCAGAGACGTCAGATATTTTCTCCCCGGAGCTACTATATTCAAAGGCACCTTCCCCGTGGATAACGGTCACTTTGCGGGTGCTTTTAAGGTCCCCAAGGACGTAACATACGGGGGACGCTTTGCCAGAATAAGCGCGTTTGTATGGAATGACAGGATCTCAGGCACAGGCGAAGTTGAGTCTATATCTATAACTGGAACTGCAGAAGCTTCCGTGCAAGATGAGACAGGACCTACTATCGAGATAGGATTCCAGGGACAAAAAGGCTTTCAAGACGGGGATTTTGTATCGCGCACTCCTATTCTAGAGGCGACTATCCAGGACGAAAACGGAATAAACGTAACAGGAGAAATAGGGCACGAAATACAGATCAAAATAGATGACGAAAGGGTCTTTAAGGTTACGGAGAACTTTGTAAACCAAGACAGCTACCAGGTGGGGGTTCTGAAGTATCAACTCCCGCAGCTTTCAGAAGGAGAACATACTATAGTAGTTAAAGCCTGGGATACGTTCAACAATTCATCCAAGAAGGTTGTACAAGTCGTGGTAGCTTCCGAAAGGGAGTTTTCAATTTCAAACCTTTTGTGCTATCCGAATCCGATGACGTCCCAAACGACCTTCACTTACGAACTCAGTCAACCAGCTTTGAGTGTAAAGATCAAAGTGTTCTCACCTTCAGGCAGACTTATAGACGATCTTGAGGGGGAGACTGGGAGGGGATACAACCAGACTGGTTGGATACCCGATGTCGAGTTAGCAAACGGCGTGTATCTCTACAAAATTGAGGTCCTAGGATCTGGAGGAGACAAAGATGAGAAGACGGATAAGATTGTAGTTATGAGATAGTCAACCAAGACAGAATTGAGATTGCTTCGCTTCGCGCGCAATGACAGTTTGCTTGGCGTTTGCCTTAGTCATTGCTAGGGCTGCAACCCCGAAGCAATCTCAAAGGAATTATTTTATTCCCTTTGTTAAAAGGAGGTAAAAATGCAACTAGTCATTCGTATCGTCATCTCAGCGATAATGTTCCTCTCTCTTGCTGCACCTTCAGAGGCTACGCCAGAAAGCCAGGCTGCTGTCCTCTTTCTGTTGATAGAGCCGGGGGCACGGGCCTCAGCCTTAGGCGACGCTTACGTTTCTATAGCGGACGACGCCACAGCCAGCTACTTTAATCCTGCTGGCTTAGCGGGACAGACAAAGAGGGATATGACCTTTACCCATACCAAGTGGCTTCCAGGACTGGCGGATGACCTGTTCTTCGAGTTTGTCGGATACTCTCAGCCTATTGAAGGATGGGGAAACGTCGGGGTCAACCTTTCGTTCCTCACTTTGGGAACTCAGGAAAGGAGAGACGAGTTCAACAACGATTTAGGCACGTTCTCCAGCTACGATTTTGCCCTTTCACTTGCGTACGGAGCGTTTGTAACTAAAGAGAGTTCAGCGGGTCTTACGCTCAAGATAATCCGCAGCAATCTTGCAGATGTAGGCACCGGTAAGGAGAGAGGAGAAGGCGTCGGCACAACGTTCGCCACCGATCTTGGCTACCTGCGGCGCTCAGAAGACGGCATCAACTTCGGAGTCGCCCTTCGCAACCTGGGGCCCAAAATAAGCTTCGTGGATGCATCTCAGGCAGATCCACTACCTCAGCATATCGTAGTCGGAGCATCGTACAAGATCATCAACACCGAGTTCAACGACATAATGCTGACGGCCGACTTCTATAAGCCCTTAATAACCAGGGACAGTAACTTCCTGGTAGCTCTGGTCAAGGCGTGGGGAGATGAATCCTTCAAAAATGAAAGAGGCGAAATTGACATCCACTTGGGAGGAGAGTATCAATACTTTCTGGATCCCAATCAGAACTCCTTTTTCGCTCTCAGAGCGGGTTATACCTACGACAAGGACGGGGAGATCAAAACCCCGACTTTCGGCGTAGGTCTCAAGTACGACTGGGTGAGATTCGATTTTGCCTACATCTCTGGCGGTTCGAAGGATTCTCCCCTCCAGGACAGCACGAAGTTTTCGGTAAACCTGAACTTCTAAGGCGGATCGTCCAGCTGTGAGGATGGCACAGCCTTCTTGCAACCTTCCTGAGGCAAGGGAACGTCCACACTACAGAAAGATGAAGGGAAAGGCGAAGGAACTGCCTACCTGTCTTTGCCTTAGCGCATGTGCTCTTTACTTGGTGTTATCGTTTGACGCATCTTCGTCCTCGGCCCAAGAGAGGTCGACCCCCGATTTAATCGGGGGCGACTCCGTGTGGAACATTTTGGCACTAAGGGTTGAGTTCCCCGAAGAGGAGCCGGACGATCCTACAACCACGGGGGACGGTACATTTGATCTGAGGAGCTTCGAGGAAGCCCTCCCCTCGTATGAATTTCCCTACGACACACCCCCACACAATCGCCAGTACTTCGAATGGCATCTTCAGGCCCTTGCCAACTACTACGATAAAGTCTCCGAGGGCAAGATAGACATCCGCTTCGATGTCTTCCCGGCAAAACAGGACTCCAGCTACAAGCTCCGACGAACAATGATAAGCTACGGAAACGGGAGGAATCAGGACGAGGTCGATCAAAGGTTGGTAGATCTGTTTAAGAACGCCTTGGCCTTGGCCGATTCTGTGGAAGGGGACAACTTAGATTTTAAGCAGTACAACAGTTTCCTGATCATCCACGCAGGGATTGACGGCAGCACAGGAGCTTTGAACGACATCCCATCTGCCTATCTATCTCCTCGTGACTTTGATACTTTTGTGGGCGGTCCTGTCTTTGTGGAGGACGGATCTTTCGCCATAGATAACGGTTGGATACTTCCGGAGTCTATAAGTCAAAATGGCGTAGGCGGCTTGAACGGGACGGCGGCGCGGATCTTTGGGAATCAACTGGGACTTCCGGGGCTATCTAACTTTAAAGATAATCTCCCCGCCGTAGGTGGCTGGAGTTTGATGGATACCGGATTTATAAACGTGGGGGCTGGCCTTCTGGGATACGTTCCGAGCCACCCTATGGCGTGGTCGAAGATAGAACTCGGCTGGATAGAGCCCCTAAAAGTGACCAGAGACACGACTCTGACCATTGCAGCAACAGACATTTCGTCCCACCATCCCAAAGCGGTTATGGTTCCCATAGACTCCGACGAATACTTTCTCCTGGAAAACAGACAGATGAGACGACGGGAGGATGAACTTCCCGATGTGGAGTATTCAACAGGGGACAGCGCGGGAGTGTGGCTCTCCCTCGACAGCTACGATGCCTATATCCCCGGATCGGGGATATTGATATGGCATATAGACGAGGCCGTTATAAGTGGAAAAAGAGCTACAGGAAGTATAAATGATGATCCCGTTGACAGCGGCATCGACCTTGAAGAGGCAGACGGCTATGAGGACATCGGCAATCCTATTTTCGATAGGATCGCCGGGATCGCCGGATCAAAGGAAGATCCTTTTTTTGTGGGCGGAACGACGGCCTTTTCGCCCTCTACTGTCCCGAGTTCAGACAGCAAGTTCGGGGCAGTGACGGGTATTACGATAGTTGTGAAGGACTCCCTGCAAGATGAAATGACGGTGGAGATTACGTTTAACGCAAATAAGGAAGGATGGCCGCTGTCCAGACCTTCCGGATTCATAGCGTCTCCAAAGACCGTTGATGTAAATGGAGATGGGGAAAAAGAGATAATAGCCGTCTCGCGCGATGGCAATGTGCATATCTGGAGGTCGGATGGGACGACTCTTTCTGCCTTTGAGACGGATTCTGGTGTCCTCCTCGACCCTGCGGTAGGCGATGTAGATGGAGATTTGAAGCCGGATGTCCTGCTGGTTCACGAAAACGGAGACGTATCTGCATGGAACTCTGAGTCCACTTCTCTGCTGTGGAGAATGGAGGGGATAGGTGCCTCGACGGCTCCAATTATCTCTAACGTGGATGCGGATGCGGCAGGAGAAGTTATAGTAGGCTTAGACGACGGTTCGATTGCTATTTTAAATGGCCAGGATGGGAGCCTCCTTCGCAAAGTGGAGACAGGAAGGTCAAAGATAGTCGGTATAGCAATAAAGGGCAAGGATATAATTGCTGTCAACGAAGAGGGAGAACTATTTATCGTAGGAGAGGACGGAAGCGGAGAGCAGGTTCCGGTCGGCAATATCGAAGGTCGTCCCTCAGGTTCTCCCGTGCTTGGGGATACAGACGGAGACGGTAAAGTTGAAATTATCCTCCTGTCAGAAGATGGGATTTTAACTGTCCTGAGAGAGGATGTGCAGCGTCCTCTGTTCAGCGCTGACATCGGAGATGATATTCGGTCGTCCCCTATTTTGACCGATCTGGATGGAGACGGTTCTTTGGAGGTGGTATTTACGGGAGAGGGAAAGGTGCACGCCTGGAGGTTTAACGGCATCCCAGAGGCCAATTTCCCCCTCATTTTGCCTCTGAAGGATAAGGTCGGAGGGATCGCATCTTCGCCTATCGCGGCTGACATAGATGGCGACGGGGATCAGGAGATAATTTTCGGGACATCGCAAGATCTGGTCTACGCCATCCGTTCTGACGGTCAAATAGCCTCCGGATTTCCTCTAACCTCGATCGGAGAAATCGTCTCATCGCTTGCAATAGATGATTTAGATGGCGACAACCGCCTCGAACTGTGCGCTCTGACCGCCTCGGGTACGGCTCATGTCTGGGACATATCCAAGATAGCTTCATCCTACACGGGAACCGATATAACGTGGGGTCAGTCAAACGCAGGTCCGGCTAATTCAGGAGTCTATCCGGGCGTTATATCGCCTCGCCCGCAATCTGTACGTCTTCTGCCTTCGGACAGGGCTTACTGTTATCCCAATCCCATAGATGGTGATTCGGCTCATTTAAGGTTCTTCCTGGGAGGAGAAGCCAGGATAAACGTCAAAATGTTCAACGGAGCGGGAGAACTTGTGGGAGAGGTGTCAAAGGACGATTTAGAACCCAGAACGGATAATGAGATCGTTCTGGATATGAGAGATTACAGTAGCGGTCTTTACATCTTTCGTCTTGAGGCTACAGGTAACGGGAAAAAGGAGGAGGTCTTCATAAGGGCGGCTGTGAGTAAGTAGGGGCAGACCCGTGTGTCTGCCCCAGAGTAGACAGGGGAAAGGAAAGGCAGCGAGGTATCAGGTACTGGTCAAGGTCGTAGTTATCTTTGAAAATGATACAACTAAGCTTCTGGAGGTTAAGGATATGAAAAGCAAAGATAAGAGGCTTACCGCCCTCATCACCAAGGAGGCCACTTCGTGGTTTGTTGCTCATTGTATAGAATTGGGCGTTACAAGTCAAGGCAAGACGATTGAGGAAGCTCAGGTAAACCTTAAGGAGACGGTAGAACTCTACGTTGAAAGTTTCGGGACGGAGGACCTTCCTGAAAGTATGGGCGAGGTAGTTTTATATCCCCTCGAGGTCGCTGTAAGTGGCTAAACTCCCGGTTCTCTCTGGGGTGGATCTGATTAGCATCCTCAAGAAGAATGGGTTCCAGGTGGTCCTACAAAAGGGAACTTACAGAACTGTTGTGCCTCTCCACGATGAACTTGCTAAGAGAACACTCTTAAGCATCCTGAAACAGTGTGGACTATCAAGGGAAGACCTGATTGACCTGATAAAGAAGTAACAGATGGCAACAATTGAGGGCGGGTATTCTCCCCAAACAAGTGAGCAGATCCCGAAATTGCGATAGGATGACTTTCTCCGATAAATTGGAGAACCCTCTGCCGCGCTTTTCTTTAGGTCCTGAAGCATTTATGACTATGAAAGATAGATTACCCAAAAGATTGATCAGAGCGATATTCATAGCTTGCCTTTTGGCAATCCTTCCGGTCGCGGTAGCAAAGGCTCAGAATCATCCTGAGCTGGACTGGAAGACGTTTGAAACGGATCATTTCAAGATATACTATCATCAGGGGCTGGAAAAGACCGCGGGGCTGGCTGCGGCTATCGCGGAGGAGGCTTACGGACCCATAACATCTCTTTACGATTATGAGCCGGGAACGAAGGTGAGACTAATAATAAAAGATATGGAGGATTACTCGAACGGAGCTGCCTATTTCTACGATAATAAGATCGAGATATGGGCGACGAGTTTAGACTACGAGTTTAGGGGGACCAGAGATTGGCTTTCTGACGTCATAACCCATGAGTTTACTCACATAGTCTCTCTTCAGGCCTCTTTTAAGGCTTCCAGAAGGGTCCCGGCTGCGTTTCTACAATTTTTCGGCTATCAGCAGGAGGACGACAGGGACGATATACTCACGGGCTACCCCGATGTTTTAGTGTCGTATGCCCTTCCAATGTTAGTCATGCCTCCGTGGTTTGCAGAGGGGGTTGCTCAGTATCAAGCTGAAGGCGTCAAGCACGATTACTGGGATTCTCACAGGGACATGATCCTTCGGACGGCGGCGCTGAACGGAGGCGTCTTGAATTACTCAGACTTAAGCGTGTTCGAAAAGGACGGCAGAGGAAATGAGATGGTCTATGATCACGGCTATTCTCTGGTAAGCTTTATAGCCCAGAATTTCGGGGAGGATAAGCTCAAGAAGATTGCCAAGAATATGTCCGCATGGTGGCGGATGAGCTTCAGCTCGGCGATAGAGGACGCTATCGGAATATCGGGAGAAAAACTTCACAGGGAATGGAAGCAAAGCCTCCTTCAGAATTACCAGGTTCAGGCTGAGGAGATAAAGAAAGGCATAATTGAAGGGGAAAAGCTGAAGGACGGTGGATACTCCAACAGGCATCCCACCTGGTCGCCCGACGGGCAGAAGCTGGCATATCTCTCCAATAAGGGACGAGACTACAGTCTGTATGCTCTTTATATCTTTTCTGTAGAGGAGGATGTGGAAAAGGCTATAGCAGGAGGTGTCGTCTCATCCGTAAGTTGGTCACCAGACGAGGAAAAGATAATCTATTCTAAGAGAAGCAAGCCTGATAAATACGGGTCCCGGTTCTGGGACATCTATGAGTACGGCTTCAAGAGGAAAAAGGAAAAGAGGTTGACGCACGGACTGAGAGCGATCTATCCTGATCATTCTCCGGACGGGACCAGCATCACTTTTGTAAGGAACGCCGGAGGGACTAACAACCTTGGGGTTATGAACTCGGACGGCACAGGTGTAAGATATCTAACTAATTTCGACGATTGGACGCAGTTATACAACCCGAAATGGTCATCCGATGGAAGTAAGATACTCTTTTCCATATCCAACGGTAGGAAAAGGGACATAGCTTTCATCCCAGCCGACGCCACAGCAGATAGAAAGATAACATACGTAGCCCGTTCGGAAAGTTCGGACGAGCGAGATGCGTGCTGGACTCCGAACGGAGATGGGATAATCTTTACATCTGATATAACGGGGATCTTCAATCTCTACTATATAGATCTTGAGGCTCAGAAGATGCACAGGATCACCAACGTGATAGGCGGTGCCTTCGACCCCTGTATCGCGTCCGATGGCAAAAAGCTGGCTTTCTCTGTCTACGGAGAAGATGGGTACGAAATACGGAGTCTATCTTTTGAGGACAAAGGGGATCCGATAGATCCCGATCCATTTTCAAGCCCCAGCGGACATTCCGCTTCAAATAACGTTGCCTCACGCAACGGAAATTCCGCACAGATTCGGGAGAATAATACACTTGATGTAGGCTCCATATCGGAACCCTATGGGAGCGAATTTTCGGGCTTTTTGATTATGCCGAGGTTAGCCCTTGATGATGGTAAGTTCAAGTTAGGAACTTATCTGTCTTCAAGCGACGTTTTAGATAAACAGTCCATCCTTGGGGGGGTGCTCTTAGGAGGAAATTTAGATTCGGACATCTTTGTGCTCTACGATTACAAAAGGTTCAGGCCCACTTTCTTTTTGGAGTTTTACCGCCAGACGCGCCACGTGGACGATAAGATATTCGACAGGGACAACGATGTAATCCTCTATGAGAGAGTATTCGATCTAAACGAGGCAAATCTGGGCCTAAGAGGCAAGTTTCTCGGGGACGATGAATTGCGAGCCGCTTTAGTTTTGAGCAGATATACGGAAAAACAGGAGGTATCTGCCTTCAAACAGAGCGACCGTAACAGGAGATTCTTCCCCTCGGCGACGTATTTCAACGGTATAGACCTCTCTTTGCGGTACAGATACAGATCGATTCCAAGAACAAGGGATAGGGACATAAATCCCAGAGGAGGCAGAGAGATCGCCTTCCACTACTCCCGCACCTTTAACCTTCTTTTAAAGGGATTCAGAGAAGATACGTCTGTGTTGGCGGAGCGATATAATAAGTTTTTCTACAATCAGTTTACCTTAGATTGGAGGGAATACAGGGCTATTCCCTGGAACAGGAGCACACTCGCTTTGAGGTTCTATTTGGGCGTAATAGACGAGGAGGTTGACGACTTCTTCGATTACCACATAGGCGGGATCAACTATATGAAGGGATACACCTTCTACGGCCTTGAGGGCAGGAAGGCCGTTATGGCTAAGGCGATCTATCGATTCCCGATATTTAAGAACATACGGAAACGCTTTTTGCACCTTTATCTTGACAAGATATACGGAGCTGTCTATGGGGACATAGGGAGGGCGTGGGACAAAAGCTCTATAGATTTTAGGACTGAAGGATACAAAAAAGACATAGGGGGTCAACTGAGATTGGATTTAGTGTCTTTCTACGGAGTTCCCACAAGGATCGCATTTGACGCTGCTTACGGATTCGATGAAGTCAATTCTAAAGACCCTCTGAAATTTTACTTTTCGCTCCTGTTTGGATATTTGAACTGAGATGTAGGGGCTGGGTTTCCCAGCCCTTGGGCGAGCAGACCTCGCGCCTACATATTTTTGATCATTAACCTCGGCCTATGAAAACGCACGTTAGAAACAATCGTTCCTTTTGTATTGCTGAACGGAGAAGATGGACATGAAGGTTATCCTGTTGATACTCACTATGGCTCTTTTGTCTGGAGCTTCCGCTAGAATTTACGGCGCGCAGAACGACGCTGAAACTGCACGATCGTTTCTGATTGTGGATAAGAATAGCCAGAGCCGATTTGAGTTGTCCGAGAAAATCGATCCGGATAGGTTTGACAATGCAGATCGTCCGACACAATTTGCGGGTATATCTGATCCTATAAAGATGAATTACAGTCCCAAGTCTCCTAAGAAGGCGTTTTTATTTTCTCTGCTTGTGCCGGGACTGGGGGAACTATACAGCGGAGCGAAAAAAAGGGGTATAGCTTTTCTGGGAATTGAGATTGCCTCCTGGACATCGTACGGAATATTTAGAGACAGGGGAAATGACATAGAAAAGGAGTTTCGGGCCTTTGCCGATCAAAACTGGGATAGAGAAAAATATTTAGAATGGCTCACCTCAGGATCTACCCGCGGAAATACTACCCACGTTCTGCCTTCCAAAGAAGACGATATTCAGCAGTACTACGAACTAATAGGCAAGTACGATCAGTTCGTCTATGGATGGGAGGATAGGGACAAGGGTCCAAATAGCCACGGTTCTTTCGACCCAACATACACTGTCACGTCCGAAATGCGAGAACAATACGAAGATAGAAGAGACGACAGCAACAGAAATCTCAAAAGGGCGTCCTTCAGCGCGGGCGTGGTTCTGTTCAACCATGTAGTAAGCGCTGTGGATGCTGCTCTGCATGCAAAGTCCCTGAAGGGAAACGCGTTATTAGAAAGAAAGACCAAGTTCACAGCGAGAATGGAGAACAGTGACGGCCGCGATGTGTTGATGGTATATGTGTCCAGGAGGTTCTAATTGTTCCCGACACTGGATTCCCGCTTTCGCGGGAATGACAGACGGATGAGACAGATGAGAAGGCTCTTGCAGATTGCAATTCTTTTAGGTTTAATTGGCGGAATGCTGTTCACACCGCAAGCTTGTGCCGAGACGAAATCCTCAAAAGGCTCTTTCGTTTTGTCATTGATCGTTCCCGGTCTTGGGGAATACTACGTCCAGGGCATGAACAAAACGACGAAGTTCTTCTGGAGTACTGAGGCAGCAGTCTGGGCCAGTTTCGCGGCTTTCAGGAAGTACGGGAACATAAGGGAAGAGGACTATAAAACCTTTGCTGCTGTGCACGCTAAAGCGTCGCCTGGGGGAAAGTCGCAAGAGTTCTTCGACGACCTCGGATTTTACTCCAGCGTGTACGAGCACAACAGCACAGCCCGCGCAGATGAGGGTCCCGGCGGATTCGTCTACTCTGAGGACGATCCGGCTTCTGTGTGGGAATGGAACTCTAGAGAATCCAGAAAAAGATATAGAGAGCTCAAAAACAGCAGTGAAGTTGCCCGGCGAAGATCGCTCTTTGCCATAGGTGCTGGTGTTCTGACCAGGACCATAAGCGCGATCAACGCTTCAAGAGTAGCAAAGGATCTTGATAGAAGTCTTCCCTCGGATCGAGACTTAAGTTTCCGCGTAGAGACGGACTATGTATCCCACATTCACATCAGACTATCGAAGCACTTCTAAACAAGTAGATAGCAGTCAGCAGACAGTAGACGGGCCTACCTCCCTTGAGATTGTTTCGCTGACCCTTCGGCTCGTCCTTGGCAAAACGCTCTGGGCTTCGGCTCGCGATGACATTACTTGTCTTTTCTCTTCCGTTATTGTCCGCTCCTGCCTTAGTCATTGAAAGGGACGAAGCCAGAAACAATCTTAATTAGACTACCTCTCCTTGTACGCTGTCCATTATTTCAGAACTTCATAATCCTGTCGGGACTATTTTGACCTAATACTTGAAATGTTTCTTATCCTTCTTTTTGTGCTTTTAACAACTTTCCCCGCCAGTCCCAGAGCCGAAGAATGCTTTTCAAAAGGGATATGCGGGACGTCCCGTATCCGGGATAGATCACCTGATCCACCTCCAAAGCCTTTGTCTTTGCCCTCATCTAAGCCCATATCCCTGGGGAAGTCTGAGATGTTTAAAGCCTACAATTTCCTGACATTTGAGCGCTACGATATAGAGACGACCTTACGAATTGTCGGAGATAATTGCTACGTCTTTGTGGAGGATTCTCAGTGGCAGTTGAATGTGACCCAGGAAGACGTGGAGCTTATGGCACATATCTTCGACGAGTCTACAGACGCCGATCCGGGAAAAGGGGTATTCCAAATCGAAACCTCTGCTTTTGGCGATCCTCCCGACGTGGACGCTGATCCCCGAATATACATAGTCCTTTTGGACATTCAGGACGGTCACGTGCCGGGAACTTCGACCAACTTTGTAGCTGGTTACTTCGATTTCAACAATCAGGTACCATCCAGGGGCAGAGAGATAGTCTATTTAGACAGCAATCCACTGGATCTGGAAGGTCGATTGGCCAAGGCTACGCTGGCGCATGAATTCCAGCATCTGATACATTGGGCACACGATATTGATGAGGACGACTGGATCAACGAAGGACTGTCCGGCTATGCTGAGGATATATGTGGCTACGCTGACGAACGCTACGGGGCCCTCTTCCCAGCTAATCCCAACAACAGTCTGACATTTTTCTCCCTCCCGATAGCCACAGAGGCGGACTACGACAAGACCTTCCTCTTTGTATCGTATTTTGCGGAACACTACGGAGGCCTTCCCACTGTAAGGGAACTTGTGGATACCAAAGAGAACGGTATTTTGGGGATAGATAGGACTCTTCAGAAGCTGGCATTGGCCGCTCAATTCAAGGATGTCTTCTCAGACTGGACAGTCGCCAATTACCTGGATGACAACGGCAAGTACGGCTACAGCGGACTCGACATAGACAAACCTGAAACGTCCCTGGAAAATTTACTGCCAGTTGAGACGTCCTCCGGTCGAGTCCAAGGATGGGCGGCTCAATATATAGAGTTTGTAACTGGAGAGAACCTCAAAATCACGTTCACAGGGGAGGGCTTTACTCCACGTTTGATATTGAGGAGGAACGGAAAAGCTCAGATTCTGGACTTTCCTGCTTCGGATGAGGACTTAAACTCCACCTTGGAAGCTATAGAGGCAGATACGGTAACGCTTGTTGTAGCAAAGACCTCTGATTTTGGCGGCAACTATCGATACTCTGCTCAAGCGAGTACCATCTCGCTGGTGCAGGAAGAAGAGACAGATTTTGGCCTTCTGCCTTCGAACTGGGAGCTGGAAGGCAACTTTCCGAATCCTTTTAATCCCACAACTTTTATTACCTTCCTCGTTCCTCCCGAAGGAGATGGCGCACAGGTCGAACTTGATATATACAATTCTTCGGGACAAAGAATTACCAGCCTTGTAAATGAGATAATCCGAGCGGGGAGCTATCGTCTCAACTGGGACGGTAGGGATAAAAACGGCGATCCGGTCTCAAGCGGGGTCTATTTTGCGCTCCTCAGAACTTCACAGAGCGGCGTCTTCCAAAAGAAGATGACGCTTCTAAAATAGATCTTACCTTTTCCACAAGAAGTCGTTGGATACACCCTATCCAGGCGATAAATTACCTTGTGTTCCACGATGGCTTTTCCAACAGTTTAAAGAAATCGGGTGTTGTCGGGCGAAAATATATATTGACAAGAACGTCGAAAAAGCCTATCTTGTTATCCATTGGCAATAACATGCAGTTAGTCGTTGGGTTGAGCAAAGCTCGTAGCCCTCCTTTTGCTCGCTGTCCTGTGTTACGGTGCGGCACAATACACTCGACAGTGTTGAGGCCTCATAACCGAGGAGGCGAGTAATGTCTGTGACTTCAAAACTTTTTTGGATGGCTCGAAGAAGCGCCGTTCTTCGGGGCTTGACGTCGGGAAATCCGGTGAGGATTCTACGCAGGATCATCAACAAGTTCATCGGTCGTAAACTCGTAAGCCGGGAATATTTACATGAGAGGCGACGTGGAAGGCGATAGTCCAATAGGATTTTAGAGTAAGACTTATGCATAGAACTTTGATGATAATCAAGCCTGATGCTACGTCTCAAAACCATATAGGAGAGATAATAGACAGAGTCGAAAAAGAAGGCTTCAGAGTTCTTGCTATGGAGATGACAACTCTGAGGAGGGAAGAAGCAGCAAGGTTCTTTGAAACCAGAAGATATATCATGATGATATAAGTATTCGCACTGCACATAACACAGCATATACACTTTGGGCTGACGCCCTTGCCTTTCGGGACATTGCTTAAGAGGGAAGGAAAATATATGGAAGACATTGAGAATGTTAGGAAATATAGAAAAGATATTTGCCAAGCCTTAGGTGTTGAGTTTAAAGAAGAGGATATGAATACCGATTATTTCCTCGGTAGGTTTCTGGGGGAACAAAGGGATTATCTTGATTCTTTAGGCCTGATTAATCGTGGTTTTTGTCCCCTTTGTGGTGAGAAGCCAATAGGTAATGAATATTACAGAGGTATGGCATTTTCAAAGGCCCCCCAATACTTGTGCAAGGATTGTTATGAGAGAACTGACCCACACTCGGCTGTCCCTGGATATACACGAAGGTACTACACTGTAAAATTTGTTATGTGGGCTGTTGGTCTTGGTATATTGATAGGAGCATTCTTATTGATTAGGGGGTGTTTTTGACTTTGTTCTAGTTGGAGGTGTTAAAATCTATGACTAATGATGAACGACATCATACTTTTCTTTTCAAATATTGTGGCTATATCATCTATCTTGTTTTCTTGGTTGGGTTATTTCGAAATGGGGGTGTGGCTACTTTACATTTCAAAAACGGCAGATGGTTATTCGCTATTTGGGCCCTATTTTCAATTATCCTTTTGCCTAAGGCTACGTTGGACCTCATTCTACTATTGGGTCGATAGGTCTAAGGTTTTAGGGTATGTCTTATGCAAAAAACTTTGATGATAATCAAGCCTGACGCTGCGTCTCAAAACCATACAGGAGAGATAATAGCCAAAGTCGAAAAAGAAGGCTTCAGAGTTCTTGCTATGGAGATGACAACTCTGAGGAGGGAAGAAGCAGCAAGGTTCTACGAAGTGCATAAAGGTAAGGATTTCTACGAAAGTCTTTTGGATTTTATGACGTCGGGTAGGATCGTTCCGATGGTGTTAGAGCGGGAGGATGCCGTCGAGTATTTAAGAAAGGTCATCGGAGCCACTAACCCCGAAGAGGCTGAACCTGAAACTATCAGAAGCGACTTTGCCACGGATGTTCAAAATAACGCTGTCCACGCATCCGATTCTCCCCAAAACGCTGAGGTTGAAATAGCATTCTTCTTCGGAACGAAGCATATATACAAGGTGTAATTCCGTCTGAATAGAAGGAGTGCTGGTAAGTTATGCAAATTGAGATGAAGGAGCTGGAGGAAGGGATCAATAGACTGGAGTTGAAGGCCAAGGCTCTGAGCCTGGAATTGACGGATGAGGACGTAGGGTTCATCGATCCTGTGACCATAAAATTGACGATAGGCAAAAGTTCTAACTCCTTCTTTGTAGATGGATCCGTAATCTCGATGGCTATGATGTCATGCTGCCGCTGCTTAGAGGAGTTTGAGTCCCAGATCGCCCCTCAATTCAGCGCGATCTTCCAGAGGGAAAAGGAGGCACGCTCGGAAGATCACGTGGAGGACAGCGAGGTTATCATTATAGGATTCAATGATACTTACATCGACTTGAAGGCGGTCATAAGGGACGCCATCTTGTTGGATGTGCCGACCAAGCCACTGTGTTCCTCCGACTGCGCGGGGATGTGCCATCTGTGCGGGGCGAATCTGAACGAGGGACCCTGCAGATGCAATCATACCAAGATAGATCCCCGATGGGAGGCTCTTGCTCAGCTTAAACTAAATTCGTAGTTCTTTACAAATCTGAAGAATTAGATCGAAGAGCTGTAGACGTGAGGCGCCGAGGGGAACCGCGTGCGTTACTGCTACCCCTTTCTGTAGGAGTCACGAAGTGCCAGGAAACCACGCAGTGGTGAAGTACCTTGGTCCCCACTAAAACCGCGATAGTGCTTAAGGTTCGAAGCTATATTACAAGGAGGCAAAAAAGAATTGGCCCTGCCTAAGAGAAGACAGTCCAGATCCAGAAGAGATAAGAGGAGAGCTAACTGGAAGCTCTCACGACCGATGTTAGTTGAATGTCCGCGCTGTCATCAACCTAAGCTCCCTCACAGGGTCTGTCATAGCTGTGGATACTATAACGAACGAGAGATAGTGAAGGTCGAAGAGGCCTAAGATTGTACTTTCCCGCAATTATAGGATAGATAGGCCTTATGGGAATTCGATGCTTATTCAAAGGCGTTACAAGAAATCTGACCTAGATTGCATTTTAGCTCTCCATAATCTTGCCAGTGAAGAAATCGGAGTACCAACACCTGACTCGTATTTCTCAGATCTTCATCAAATTGAAGAAGTCTTTCTTAACAATGATGGAGAGTTTGTTGTTGGAGAATACGAGGGTCGCATAGTTGCAATGGGAGGCTTTAAGAAAACTTCTCATGAGCGAGCGGAGATCACCCGAATGAGAGTCCACCCAAATTTCCAACGACGAGGATTCGGATCGGCGATTTTAAGCTATCTCGAGAAACGGGCAGCTGAGCTAGGATATCAGACGCTTCACCTCGATACGTTAGCCGTACAAGAGAAGGCACAAGCGTTATACCTCCGTAACGGGTATATGTTCATTGGGCAAGGTAAAAAGGATAAGTTTGACGTTGTATTTTTCGAGAAAAACGTAGAGGCCTAACAAAGCGTTGTAGCTGCCGAGCAAGGCTCGCTACGCTTCCCCTTGCTCGGCAGCTGAGCTTAACCGATAGAGAAGTTATGAGAATCGCCGTAGACACAGCAGGAGGGGACAAGGCCCCTAATGCCCAAGTCAAAGGTGTAGTGGAAGCCTTGCAAGCGGCGGATACGGACGACCTTGGGATAGTACTGACAGGGGACCGGGGTATTTTAGAAGGAGAACTTTCCAAGTTCCCAAAGGTGGACAATATTTCTATTGTTCACTCTGGAGAGGTCGTCCAGATGCACGAGTCCCCCAGCCACGCTCTAAGGAGGAAGAGGAATTCATCCATAGCTGTGGCAATGGCGCTTGCCAAAAAAGGGGAAGTCGAGGCGGTTATAAGCGCAGGGAACACAGGGGCGGCAGTGGCCTTTTCCTTAGGAGAGCTTGGAGCCCTCAAGCATGTAAGGAGACCTGCTATTGCAAGCGTCTTCCCTACAGAAAAGGGAAAGCCGTGCTTGGTCCTTGACGTGGGAGCCAACTTGCAGTGTAAACCTGGCAACCTTTTACAGTTCGCTGTTATGGGCAGTGTGTACATGGACTGTGCACTCGGTATCCAAGCTCCGAAGGTAGGGCTTTTGAACATCGGAGAGGAGAGTTCCAAGGGGAACGAGCTTACAATCAAGTCTCACAATCTGCTTGCTGGCTCTGATCTCAACTTCATAGGAAATGTAGAGGGAAGGGATATACTGAGAGGGACAGCGGACGTTGTGGTCTGCGACGGCTTTGTGGGCAACATAATACTCAAGTTTACAGAGAGTATCACAGGGATGTTCTATCAAATGATTAAAGAGGAGAGTGGCGAAAATTTGAGCAGAAAACTTGGGGCTTTGCTTCTAAAGCCTGTCTTTAAGGGGATAGGCCGGAAGATGGACTATGAAGAATACGGGGGGGCTCCTCTTTTAGGAGTGGACGGCGTCACGATTATATGTCATGGGAGTTCATCCTCGAAAGCTATCTGCAACGCCGTAAAGGTCGCCACAAGGACAGTTGAAGGAAGGATAAACGATCACATCAAAGAGGCGTTGGATCACCACCACACGCTTGCATAGCCTCATCGAGGAGATTGTGACTCTCAGACAGCATACAGGCAAGGGAGGATGTGCCCTGACTACTCCGACCCCCAATAGGATTCAATCGGCGGTTACCGTCTAATTGTTTGAGGAAGTTATGAGCAGATTGAAGAAAAAACCGGGCGCTGTGGGAGATTCTTCTTTATCCCCAAAAAGCCCTTCAACCACTGCCCCCACCCTGGCAAAGCGGCCACACCACTTTTCTGGGGGCCCTGACAAAACATTCAACGCAACGATCACAGGAGTTTCAAGGTATCTTCCCGAAGGAAGGCTCACTAACTTGGACCTGGAGAAGGTGACGGACACCTCTGACGAGTGGATCAAGGCAAGGACAGGCATCTCGGAAAGGAGGATCCTGGACGATGGCTTGCCGACGTCTTACATGGCTGTCAAGGCCGCGCAGAGCCTGTTGGATTCTACAGGCACATCACCTGACGAGATAGGACTGATAATAGTAGGCACAGTGACTCCCGATATGATGTTTCCTTCGACTGCCTGCGTCATCCAGAACAAAATAGGGGCTAAGAACGCCTGGGGATTCGATCTGTTGGGAGCCTGCTGCGGCTTTATATATTCTTTGATGGTCGGCGCTCAGTTTGTGGAGACGGGAGCGGAAAGAAAGGTAATGGTAGTCGGCGCCGACAAGATGAGTTCCATAGTTGACTATAATGACAGAGCTACCTGTGTTCTATTTGGTGATGGAGCGGGCGCTGTGCTTTTGGAGCCTACGAACGATCCCGAGGTGGGAATTTTGGATTTTTCTTTCTACATAGACGGCTCTGGTGGAGAATTCCTCTACATGCCCGGAGGAGGGAGTCTGCATCCGCCGACCCACGAGACGATAGATAGAAATATGCACCGAGTCCACCAGGACGGAAGAGTTCTGTTTAGAGCGGCTGTGGAGGGAATGATAGAGGTGTCTTTGGATGTATTGAACCGCAACAGTCTTACGGGAAAGGATATTGACCTTTTTGTCCCTCATCAGGCCAACAAAAGGATAATAGATGCCAGCGTAAAGAGGATAGGACTCGATGACTCAAAGATAATCATAAATATAGATAAATACGCAAATACCACCTGTGGGACTATACCGATCTGTCTTTCAGAGACAGTTGAAGAGGGGAGGCTTAAGGCTGGTAACCTGATACTCTTAACGAGTTTCGGCGCAGGATATACTGCCGGAAGTGTGCTTCTAAGGTGGACGTATTAGATGGTTGGTCCTGCGTTTATATTCCCCGGTCAGGGCTCGCAGTCTGTGGGGATGGGGAAGGATCTCTACGAAAGCTTTGATGTCGCTAAAAAGATCTACGACCGGGCCGAAGAGATACTGGAATTTGATTTAAAAAAATTGTCGTTTGAGGGATCTGAGGAAAAGTTAAGGCAGACAAAATACACGCAGCCGGCCATATTTGTGCACAGCGCGGCGGCAGTCCTTATTCTGAAGGACAAAGGTGTAAAGCCTTCGTCGGTAGCCGGGCACAGTCTGGGCGAATATTCGGCTCTCTTTGCCGCTGGAGCTCTGGATTTCCCTGACGCTCTAAGTTTAGTGGGGCTGCGCGGAAGGCTCATGCAGGAGGCGGGTGAGAAGCGTTCGGGGACGATGGCAGCGATAATAGGACTCTCTTTTGAGGATGCAGTTTTAGTGTGCCGGCAAGCTTCAGAAGAGGGAATTGTTGGGGCAGCTAACTTTAACTGTCCAGGGCAGATGGCTATTTCAGGGGAGGCGCGGGCTGTTAAAAGAGCGATGGAGATAGCCAAACAAAAAGGAGCAAAAAGAGCAGTCGAACTGGAGGTCAGTGGAGCGTTCCATTCAGAGTTGATGTCTAGTGCCAAAAGTGGAATGGAAAAGGCACTTTCGCAGATTAAGTTATCAGAGCCCGAAGTCCCGTTTGTGGCAAATGTGACCGGGGATTTTGAAAAAGATCCTGAAGAGATCAGAGGGCTTTTAGTCGAGCAGTTGACGAGTCCTGTGCGATGGTCGGACTCCATGAAGAGCATGATTTCGTCTGGAATCACAAGTATAGCTGAAGTAGGGCCAGGTAATGTGTTGGTGGGGCTTTTAAGACGAATCGATAAGAGCGTGGAGATAGTCGCACTGGGAGATAAAGAGCAAATAGAAGAATTTATATCGTCAATTCAAACAACGCGAAGCAATCGCACCACTAGAGGAGACACGAAGCGGAATTCTGTCGCTAAAACGATCCAGTTCCAGGTATAAGATGATATGCAAGGATAGATTGAAAGGCAAAAAGGCTATAGTCACAGGCGGTTCCATGGGGATAGGCAAAGCTGTGGCGATCCGGCTATCTAAGGAGGGTGCAGATGTAGCAATATGCTCAAGCCAGAGCGTGGATAAGGCTCAACAGGTGTCTTTAGAGATAAGATCTGTAGGTGTAAATTCTCTGGCTATGCAGGTGGACGTATCGGATCCCCAGCAGGTAGGAGAGTTTGTAGAAAGGAGTGTTGAGGCGCTCGGTGGACTTCACATACTTGTAAACAATGCAGGGATTACAAGCGACGGTCTGATAGTGAGGATGAAGGAAGAGGATTGGGATAGGGTAATCGATGTTAATCTCAAAGGGGCTTTCAACTGCACCAAGGCGTCCCTGAAACCGATGATGAGGGCTAAGTACGGCAGGATAATAAATATAACTTCTGCCGTTGGACTTTCCGGGAATCCCGGACAGTCCAACTATGTAGCGTCGAAAGCGGGGATTATAGGTCTTACCAAGACCACAGCTAAGGAGGTTGCAACAAGGGGCATCACAGCAAATGCTGTTGCGCCCGGACATATAGAGACCAGAATGACCTCTTGTCTCCCCGAGAAAGTTAATAAGTCTTTTATAGATAAGATACCGATTGGGCGTGCAGGAAAGCCGGAAGATGTAGCTGAGGTGGTGGCATTCTTGGCGTCAGAGGGTTCGTCGTATATAACAGGGCAGGTGATAAACGTGGACGGCGGGATGATTATGTAAACAGTAGATAGGTAGATAACAGGTCGGAGGAGAGGATGCCCGGTCTCTGTCTACTAATTTTAAAAGGAGGGACCTATGGCGTCGATTAAGGAAAAAATAGTGGATCTTGTGGTTGAACAATTAGGCGTAAGTCCCGAACAGGTCGCAGAAGATGCATCCTTTATCGACGATCTTGGAGCAGATTCACTGGATACGGTGGAATTAGTAATGGCGTTTGAGGAGGAGTTCGGTTTGGAGATACCCGACGAGGACGCTGAGAAAATGGTAACTGTAGGAGATGCAATAGGGTATTTAGAGAGCCATTGACTGCCAGATCAGTAGCCAGCTAATAGTAGAAAGGGGCAGGAGGTGCCCTAGAGAAGGGCAGGAGGTGCCCTTGCTACTATCTAGTGTCTACCTGTTCTAACGGGAGAGGACTTTGGATCGCAGGAGAGTGGTAATAACAGGCATGGGCGTGCTTGCACCTAATGGTCTTTCTATTGATGAGTTTTGGAGGTCCATCTGTGGAGGTGTAAGCGGGATAGATAAGATCACCAAGTTCGACGCTTCGGAATACCCATCCAAGATCGCCGGTGAACTTAAGGAATTTGATCCTCATCTCTATCTGGATAAGAAACGCGCACGGAGAATGGATCCCTTCACCCAGTATGCTGTCTGCTCCGCTTTAGATGCTGTGGAGGACGCAAAGCTCGATATAAGAGGAAATAACCCGGAAAGAGTTGGCGTAATCTACGGATCGGGAATTGGCGGGATCACAACCTTGGAGGAACAACACTGCAATTTCCTGGACAAAGGGCCAAGGAGAATAAGCCCGTTTTTCATCCCCATGCTCATATCAGATATGTCATCCGGGATGATCTCCATATTGTTAGGAGCCAAGGGTGTAAACTACACAACTACGTCGGCCTGCTCATCTGCGGCTCACGCCATAGGTGATTCCTTCAGGACAATCAAAAGAGGAGAGGCAGACGTAATGATAACGGGAGGAGCCGAAGCGGCGGTAACTCCAATGGGAGTAGGGGGCTTCGCGGCGATGAGGGCCCTTTCTACCAGGAACGATGAGCCCCAGAAAGCCAGCAGGCCATTCGATTCCCAAAGGGACGGTTTCGTGATAGGAGAGGGAGCAGGGACTATGATCCTTGAGAGTCTGGAGCACGCAGTAGGGCGAGGAGCCAAGATCTACGGAGAGATCCTAGGGATAGGGTTTACGGCTGATGCTTATCACGAAACGGCGATGGCTCCCGACGGGGAGGGCGGAACACGGGCTATGAAGCTGGCCTTAGAGGACGCTGGACTTTCGCCTGAGGACGTGGATTACATCAACACACACGGGACGTCGACCGACGTAGGGGACAGGAACGAGACCAAGGCGATAAGGATGCTATTTGGGGAACACGCGTACAAGCTTGCTGCAAGTTCCACAAAATCGATGACGGGTCATCTTTTAGGAGCCTCAGGCGCAGTTGAGATGATAGCCTGCACATTGTCCATCTACCACTCGATTGTGCCTCCCACAATCAATCATGAATATAGAGACCCCGACTGCGACCTTGATTATGTGCCGAACAAGGCCAGAGCTTTGGATGTAAAGGTGGCTTTGAACAATTCCTTCGGGTTTGGGGGACACAACGCGGTGATCGCTGTAGGGCGGTTCAAGAATGAGAAAGGTTAGAGTTAAAGGCGAAGTCACAGCCGCCAGAGTCTTCGTGAAGACCGACCTGGATTCTATGCCCTGTGTGGTTGTGCTTACGTGATGAATTTAATACGATCGCTCAAAAGGATCATCCCCAGGGGTATTCTGAAGAAGTCTTCCCTGGATGAGAAAGATCTTGAGCCTAGGCTATTTGATTTACAGACGATTATAGATTATCAGTTTCAGGATATAGGTCTCTTGATTCGAGCTTTGAAGCACCGCTCGTATGTCTACTTCAAGGAGGGAGACGGCATAGATTCCAATGAGAGGCTGGAGTTTTTAGGGGATGCAGTGTTGAACCTGGTCGTCACAGAATATCTCCATCAGAATTTCCCCCGAAAGCGCGAAGGAGAGCTAACTCAGATAAAGTCTTTGATGGTGAGCAAAACTATCCTGGCACGCAAGGCAAGAAAGATAAATCTGGGAGACTACATACTGTTAAGCCCTGAAGAGGAAGCATCAGGTGGGAAAGAGAGAACTTCAATAATAAGCGATGCCTACGAGGCCCTACTCGGGGCTATATACACAGACGGGGGATTGGACAGCGCTCGACGATTTATTTCAAACCAGATACTCAGCAAGCTCCAAGAGATCGCTTCTGACGACAAATACGTCAATTTCAAGAGCGCACTTCTGGAGCACGCTCAAAAAAATGGGCGCGGGCAGCCCGAATACAGTGTCAACTCTGAGGAGGGACCAGATCACCAGAAGCTCTTTACGATCGAGGTGAGCCTTGAGAGCACGGGCCTGGGAAAAGGGACAGGCAAAAGCAAAAAACAGGCCGAGCAAAGAGCGGCCAAAGAGGCTCTGAAGAAATTGGGAGCTTTCAAAGAATCTGATGGCCAATAAGAGAACCTCTTTAATGTACAGTAGACAGCAGCCCCCGATAGAATCAATCGGAGGTAGACAGCATACAGGGATAGGAGGGATTCCCCTGCCTACTGACTGCTCAACAGTGGATGGTAAAGATAACAGATGGCGTTTCCTAAATACAGGTCCGGGAGACGCCTTTTTTAATATGGCTTTAGATGAGGCGATCCTGAGCTCGGTGCGGGAGGGCAAATCTCCTCCGACCCTTCGCGTCTATGGATGGAACCCTCCGGCCGTGTCCTTCGGTTACGCTCAGCCTGTTGACAGAAAGATCGAGTTAGAAAGATGCAAAAAGATGGGGATAGACATAGTTAGACGGATAACAGGTGGAAGGGCTGTCTTACACTGGGAGGAACTTACGTACAGTGTTATCGCCCCTCTTTCCCCAGGCGGTCATATAGGACAAAGTTGTTCGATACTTTTTGGCGGACCCTTTAAAGACGATCAGCGCATAGGCGGGAGCATAGAGAGCGCCTATAAAGTCATAAGCCAGTGTCTGCTCTTGGCTCTTAGAAGTATAGGAATACCGGCCGAGTTCGAATGTGAGAGTTATACAGGTCGCAGGAATATGGTGACATCGTTTCGCAGTGGACGCACAGCCTGTTTTGCCAGTGCCTCCAAATATGAGATTACAGTTGGGGGCAGGAAGCTTGTGGGGAGCGCACAGCGAAGAGTAAAAAATACAATGCTTCAGCACGGTTCCATATTGATGGGACCTGCTCATAAGGCCATATTGGAGATTATCCGGAGGGATTCTGATAAGTTCAAAACAGATCTAAAAGAGGAACTGGACAGAACGACAGTTAGTCTCTCTGAGATTTCATCTTCCCGGATAGGTTTCGATCAGCTTGGCTGCGCCCTAAAGAGGGGCTTTGAAGAGCATCTGGATGTTGAGCTGATATGTGAAGAGTTGGCATCAGATGAGTTCGAAGTGGCTGAGATCCTGTCCTCCAAAAAATATCGAAGCCAGAAGTGGAATTTACAGCGGACTCCCGCAGGGCTTCAGCCGCAGTCTGAATCACGAAATTCAGATTGCCTTATAGATTGAACGAAATATAGCGTAGAGGAGATACGATAAAATGAGCTTAAGATATTTGATTCTTCCATTATCCTGGCTTGCTCTCCTTTTATCGTGCTCAGGAGGAGATAAGGAGGCATCGAAAGGGACAGTTAGCAGCGAACGTTCTGACAAGAAGACAACGGGCCAGGAGTTGCTAAAGACGGAAGTAGGAATATATGGAGGAAAGCTAACTATCTCGTCCATTTCTGATCCCAAGTCTTTTAATTCAGTAATAGCTAAGGAGACCTCGACTACATCTATTACGGGCCTTATGTTCGAGGGGCTTACAACTGTGGATGGAGTAACTACGGAGGTTGAGCCTTCCCTTGCGGAGTCGTGGGAGGTGGCGGAGGATAAGAAGACATGGACGTTTCACTTAAGGCAAGATGTTAAGTGGTTCGACGGAGAGCCGCTGACTGCGGACGACGTGGTATTTACGTTCAACAGATTGATATACAATGAAGATATACCCACGAGCGCAAGGGACATTCTCAACATTGAGGGGGAGTTCTTTAAGGTCGAAAAGGTGGACGACCATACGGTGAGAATAACGACTCCTAAACCCTTTGCTCCTTTTCTGAGGTCTATCGGCACGGAGATAATGCCAAAGCATGTGCTCGAAAAGTCGGTGGAGGAGGGGAGATTCAACTCCACCTGGGGGATAGACACCCCCCCATCTGATATAATAGGGACAGGTCCGTTCAAATTGAAGGAGTTCAAGCCCGGTCAGCACGTTATATTGGAGAGGAACCCAAATTACTGGAAGAAAGATGCAACAGGGAACAGACTCCCCTATCTGGATCAAATAGTGATCCTTTCCGTTCCGAATCAGGATATACAGGTGTTGAAGTTTCAGGCGGGGGAGCTGGATGGATTGGGGTTAAGGGGCCAGGATTTTCCTCTACTAAAACCGAAGGAACAGGAGGGTAATTTCACCATTTACAACGCAGGACCCACGTTCGGATCTAACTTTGTGTTTTTCAATCGGAATCCGAGAAAGGACGATGAGGGGAAACCGTTTGTGGAGCCACATAAGCTGAAGTGGTTTACGGATATAAACTTCCACAGGGCTGTGGCGCACGTTGTGGATAAGGAGACGATAATTTCAAACGTGATGAACGGCTTAGGGTATCCTCAAGACTCGCCTTTGTCGGCGGCTGCCAAATTCTTCTTCAATCCTAATACGAAAAAGTATGAATACGATCTTTCAAAGGCAAGAGCTATTCTTGAAAGAGCAGGGTACAAGGATCGAGACGGCGATGGATGGATAGAGGATGAGGAGGGAAATAGGGTCGAGTTCAACCTTTTGACTAACAGCGGGAATCAGGTCAGAGAAAATATCGCCCTGATAATACAGGATGACCTCAAGAAGATCGGTATGAAGGTGAACTACGCCGCCATCCTTTTCAATTCGTTAGTGACCCGCATCGACGCCACGTACGATTTCGACGCCGTAATCCTTGGTCTAACGGGAGGTATCGAGCCTCACAGTGGCAAGAACGTGTGGCACTCAAGCGGCCATCTGCACATGTGGAATCCGAAGCAAAAGTCTCCTGCAACAGAGTGGGAAAAGGAGATAGATGAGATCTTCGAAAAAGGGGCCGTCGAGCTGGATGAAAATAAGAGAAAAGAGCTTTACGATCGCTGGCAGGTGATAGTGTCAGAGCAACTTCCGATGATCTACACAGCCAGTGCCGCCAGCTTGACGGCGGTTAGAAACAAATTTGGAAATCTGAAGCCGACGGCATACGGCGGCTACCGGCATAATATCGAGGAGATATTCATCAAAACAGTAGACAGCATATAGTAAACAGCACACAGGGAGGAGAGGCCGTCTAACGGAAATTGCTTCCCCCCGACCCCCAGTTGAATCTATTGGGGGTTCAATCGGGGGTTGCTTGCAATGACGTTGCTTGGCTTTGGCCTTCAGTCGTCGCAAGGGGTGAAAGCGGTGGGTCAGACAATCCTGTCTGACAAAGCAATCTCACTTGTCTACTGAACAGACAAGAATGTCTGTTCTACCTACTGTTTACTTATTTGGTGGTCAAATATGCTCGGGTACATAGCAAGACGCCTACTCCATACTATCCCCCTTCTGTTCGGGATAACTCTGCTTTCGTTCTTGATCCTCCAGCTTGCTCCGGGCAATTACTTTACGCAGTTGAAGTTGAATCCCGAGATCAAGGAGGAGACTATAAGACAGATGGAGGCGGAATTTGCCCTGGATAAGCCTGTCTATGTACAGTATGTCAGATGGCTCAAGGAGATTTTAGTTCCAATAGTAGACAGGGTATGGGGCATTCCGATTATACGGCCTAAGCTCAACTTTGGCTATTCCTTCACATACCACGTTCCTGTATCTACCCTGATAAAGGGACGTTTAGTAAACACTTTGATCCTGTCCCTCTGTGCGATGGTCTTCTCGTGGGGTCTGGCTATCCCGATAGGGATCTACTCTGCGGTTCATCAGCATACGTGGATGGACAGGATCCTCTCCTTTTTAGCCTTCTTCGGCATGTCGGTGCCCAATTTCTTCCTGGCTTTCATTCTCCTCTATATCGCATCTGTGACGGGATGGTTCCCCATAGGGGGACTGTACGGCTCGGACTACGATTCTTTCAGCGCCTTCGGGAAGATCCTGCAAAGGCTGCATTATCTTATAATTCCTACGGTAGTTCTGGGCACAGGGGGAATGGCGGGGCTGGTGAGATTGATGCGGGGCTACATGCTTGAGGCGTTGAAGGAGAACTTTGTGACCACAGCCAGGAGCAAGGGGCTGTCGGAGAAGATCGTCATCTACAAGCACGCTCTCAGGAACGCCATAAATCCCTTTGTGACCTTATTCGGGTATCAAATATCGGGTCTATTATCCGGAGCGGGAATAACGGAGGCTATCGTCTCGTGGCCGGGCCTCGGAAAGCTTATCCTGGATGCTGTGTTGAGTCAGGATATGTTCCTGGTGATGGGGAGTCTGACCATGGGGGCTATGCTGTTGATAGCCGGGAATCTGCTGGCGGATATTCTGCTCGCACTAACTGATCCCAGGGTAAGGATGCAGTGAATGTGAAATAAATAGGCAAGATGCGAGGCTACATGGATCGCTTCATCAGACAACATCCATTATATGATCGTCTCATGGAGATCAACCCCGACCTGGACCCCAGGATCTCAGTTGGCGTCTTACTGGTAGACGCCATAGATGTCTTCAATGGAACGGAAACAGATGAACGGAGTTCATATCTGGATGGATGGTTGAAGGCGAACAACAAAGAGAAGGAGGCTGTCGAGAAGCTGATATTATTGAAAGATCAGACCTTAGAGGAGCGTATTCAGGGCGTTATGAAGTGTTTAGTTCAGCTTGCCTCTTATGGAGAGTTTACAGCGTTTCTTAAGGCGTCTGATTATCTCAAAATTCGTCAGTTTGAGATGGAAATAGGCCGATATTGGAGAATAATTGACGCCCGTGGAAAGCAGGTGGCTTTCAAATCCAAGCCCTTCTATCCTGATAGAGGAGAGGAGAGATTCGACATCAACGCTTATTTGGAAGAGGGGATCACTCCGCAGCAGATGAGGGCTGTGGTCCATCGCCATCTGTCCGGAGACGGGGCGAGGTATCTCCTGCACGTGCTTGAGTGCCTTCTCAGAGAGAGGGTGGATCTTAAATACATTAGGGATGTAGAGATGCAGTCTATAGCTGAGGGGAGATTTACAGGCGTCTTTCATATAAGGGTGGAGCTAAAGGACAGGGAACAGAACGCAGAGTTCACCCTGCACGCGGCCAAAAACGAACCAAGCAGCGATGTGCTGCTCGGAGCGTATCGGACTGCTGCGGAATGCTACGCCGTAAATGGCAGCTATGTGCCCCAACCCTACTTATTCGGGTTTGCCCAGGCGAAAAGGAACCAGGAATCTATCAAGATCGGGATTGTGGCGGAGGAATGGATGGATGGATATAAAGAGCTACACATGAAGTGTTCGGAAAATGGTGATAGGTTTATAGTGTGGCATAGCAAGGATGATCACGAGTTGTTGGATGATGAGGATTCGGGCAGCGTAAGCGAGGAGATCGCCAAGATCTTGACTATCTATTCCGATCCGGAAAACGCGCGGTCGATTCTGTCCAAGGGGCTATGGATCAACGGCGGGGATTTTGTCTTCAGACGGAACTCGGCTACAGGTAGTGCCACCAATGCGGGGGAAATCAGCGTTAAGTTGACTATGGTCAAGGGCTACGAGGATAGGGTGGACGTCCCCGAGTTTATGCATAGATTGATAACGTTAAAGGCAACAGATGCTGAAACTGAGGAAGGACAGGCTCTGCATATCGGGGTAATGACACCTTTGCGAGCGTTCAAGGGCATCTTGCAGGGCCTGATCGAGTTGAACGGAAAAGCAGAGGGATCAAAAAAGATGAGAACGTGGCTTACGACATTCAGGGAATCGAAGAAGGGGTCTGAGTACGGGAAGGAGATCGAGTCGTTCCTCTCTCCTACCATTGAAAGTATATCGTGATGAAAAAGATGACAGACTATAGGGAAGAGAAACAGATTGGAAGATAATTTCCCAGTGGTGTTCGACAACAGTGTCCATCTAAGATTGCTCTTATACAGGAGCAGTAATCTAATGCAGAGATGGTCTATTTATACATATACTGATTGTAGTATTCATGGAAAGGTGGACGAATACAACAACATTGTAAACAATATACAAAATATATAGAAAAAGCTTGCCAAAAGGGTTGGAATTGTAGTATAATGTTAGCGATTACAGATGTGATCGAGAAGACGTATTTATTCTAGTAGAAAAAAAAAGAATTTCTTATGAATTAGTAAGCCTACAAAAGAAGGAGGGTTCGATGATTCGCATAATTTATTTCATAGGATTATTGATGCTGGTAATGTTTCTTGGAGTAGTGCAGGGAGATGAATTGCCGGTGTTGGGTTTATATGAAGGTGATAACTTAGTATTACTATCAGTAGTAAATGAGGGAGAAATGGCTTTAAAGGGGGTAGGGGTTGAAGTGAGAGCGAAAGATCTACCCGAGTGGGTTCAGATCGGAGAAGCAGTGAAGCGGATAGATATACCTAAAAGGTCTACTGGAACAGAAAAGCTAATGATTCCCATGTTTGTGCAGGAAGAAGTGGTGGGCGAAAGCTTCGAGCTACCAATAGTGTTAAGCGTTGCGGATGGCCGTACTTGGACGTTCGAGGTGTTTGGTAGAGATTAAAAAGGCTCGTCCAAAGTCCTTCGCGCTTATGCAGAACGCACCCAATCCGTTCAATCCAGTCACATTGATTCAGTACACATTGGGAGGAAATGAAACTGTTCCCACGCAATTGAAGATATTCAACATTATGGGGCAGAAGATACGGACATTGGTGAATGAGCCCCAGGCGCCAGATTATTACTCCGTCATATGGGATGGCTTGGATGATCACCAACAAAAGGTCGCCAGTGGAGTGTATTTCTTCAAACTAGCTGCAGGAAAGTTTGTGAAGACGAGGAAAATGGTTTTGTTGAAATAAATGAAAAGGAGGATTAGAATGAATCGGAAGACTAGTGTAGTAGCTTTTGCTCTTGTACTTTCGTTCCCTTTCTCATCCTGGTCGGATGTTGTAGGAACAACTTACTCCACCATTTTGGTTGAAGATCCAAAGATTACTCTAAATGGGGATTTAGCAGACTGGGAGAAGATAGGGTTAGAGGCAGTCAATATTGAACATTTCTGGTTTGGACCCACAGCAGATGCGGCAGACATTTCGGGAAACTTCCGGACTTTTGTGGATAGGGATCACCTGTATATAGGGGTTAAGGTAAGCGACGACCTGGTGTGCTCAGGCACTACATGGGGCAGAAAATGGTTTCAGGATGATGTTGTCCAGGTATCTTTTAATGGTGATCTGGACGCTGACAAGATACCGGTGTTTGAGATATGGGAGAAGGACTATTTCGATCTCAACGACGGGGAGATACAGATTGTGGCTGACGCACGGGGAAAGGTTCATCTGGAAGGTTCAGGAGTCTTTTTCTATCCCGTTCCAGATCCCTACGATCAGGAGATTCCGTATACTTGGGAGCTTTTAGGAGTAGAGGCAGCAGTTAAGCAGACAGATACAGGATATACAGTTGAAATGCGTATACCTAAAGAAGTATTAGGTGTGGAGCAATTCGTTCAAGGAACCCAGATCGGTTTGAATGTACGAATTATTGATGATGATGATGGTGGAGAACATGACAATGTTTTAAGTTGGACTAGAGAAAAGGAAACCGAGGGTACGATACCCTATGGGATAGTACAGGTAGAAGTAGTTCCAGCGGCTTCCGAGTTGGTAGATTTAGTTGTTGGGGAGGTGAAAGTGGAACAAGGTTCACAGGAGCTGGTGGTGACTATGGAGCCGCAGGAGGGCTCTGAAGTGCAGGCTATTTCTGCTCTTATCTCCGAAGGAAAGGTAACTGAAGCTCAGGAAAAATTGGAAGAGTGGGTCGAGATCCGCAAGGAAGATACGCAAAGAAGACGGGCGGTGTACCTTCTGGCCAGGTTTTATTGGCAGTCTGGACAGTATCAGAAAGTGATTCAGACAATGGAAAGACTTCTGCATCTTTCATCATCAGAGATTGTAAGATGCCAGGCTCTACAGGTGATGGGTAAGGCGTATGATGCCTTGGGGGAATATCAAAAAGCTATTACGAGTTGTGAGCAGATACTCAATATTGTAGACTCAGGTTCATATGTGGCAAAGTATGCGACGGTAGAAATGGGGCTATATAAGATCAAGCTGGGAGAATATGAGCAAGGCTTGCGGCTGTATGAAGAGGCCTAGAAGGAAAGAGAAGGTTCTCGAATCTTAGCGTTTGGAGCTGCTTATCAAGGACAGGGTATGTATAAGGATGCCATTGCACAATATGAGAGTGATGTCGTACAAACAGTGCATCCCAAGATCAAACTGGTAGGACTTGAGAAAGTGGCGAAGATGTATGAAGAGTCTTGGGAGGTGTTGGAGCGTAGAAAAGATTCCCCCGGGCAAAGCTGGGTATCAATTCTAATGGCTTTAGTGTACGTTTATGAACAACAGGGAAGACATAGGGAGGCCATTGCCCAATACCAGAAAGTTATGGAGTTATATCCCAACCTTGAAGCATTGGCTCAATATTCGATAGGCTACAATTACTGGTTACTATTTGAAGTTGATCTTGCTATCGTGGAGTTCGAGAAGGTACTGGATAATTATGCTGACGTTATTTCTAAAGAGTACCTTGCTAATACGCAACATTTTTTGGAACAACTCTATACTGCGAAAAGAACTTACCCTGGAAAAGATTGGACAGTAATCGGAAAAGCGTTGGATATGGTGAATGCTGGCAGATATGAGGAAGCTGCAGCCATATATAAAGATCTCCTTGACCATGTTGATGAGGGTCTCAATGACCGCCTCATTTCCATTCTAGGGATTATGTTACGCAAACGAGGGGTGTTTAAGGAAGTCTTCTCCGAGTTTCTGGAATTGCAGGGAATTGAACAGTAAGACTAACAATTATCTTTGGTTTGCTTTCCGCTATAAGAGAAAAGTGTTATCCTTATGAACCACAAGTCCATAGCGAAGCAGAATACCAAAAGGTTGCTAACCTTAAAGTGAAATAGAAAGGAGATAAAATGCAACCAAGAGAAATTATAGTTCTGTTTGTTGTGTTGCTGGTAATAGCGTTTTTGGGGAGCAGTACCTATGCCTGGCATGATGAGATTCATAAGTTACAGGGTCAGTATGCGAATAGGGGTATAAAAGTGCCGGATGCCAGTGGTAAATTTCGTACTACTTCTCCTGCCAGAAATTTCGACACGTGGGAAATAAAAGATGATGATCATGACAACTTTTACTACGATGCAGATTTATAGGATAGGATGGACAACGTCGAGGATAAAGTAGGTAATATGGAACTCGGCAGTGGTTATAGATCTCCAGATACGAATGCGAATACAGCCGGTGCAGATCCCGAAAGCGGTCATCAGTATTCGAATTGTGCCGATACAGATAGGGTAAATGGGAAGCATTATGATCCAAATGATGAGGCCCCTCATATGACTCAAGCTGACAAAGATGACTTTTATGCTAAGTGCACTGCTGAAGGATTGTCAACAACACCTAAATCTGACCATATTCATATAAGTGTCTCGGGGAAGTCGTATTGCGATTTCCCCTGAGGGAACGAGGTATAGGCCCAAACGTTAGAATTCTAAGATGATCCTATCAGACATTTCATTTGCAAAAGTGGAAAGGTGAGTTAATCAGATAATTGAAAGGGGCAGAACATGCAACAAAAACGCGGTCAAGCATTTTCGATAGGCATTATTGTAATTCTTTGTGCTATTCTTTTGCTAGTTGCTCATGTGATTGCTCAGGATAATTCAACCTTGCCTGATCTGAAAGGCTGGTCCTTTGCAGATTCTGATTCCGAAATCATAAAGCACGCTGACATTTATTCAGTGAGCAAGGTGGTTGGTAAATTGCACGTGCTTTTCCGAAAAGAGGGCATAGAAGCGGTGAAGGATGCTGCGCCTGCGTTAATTTATAGAGCCAACGAGCTACAAAAAATACCTTCAGAAGAGACATCAGGGGAAATTTACGACGAAGTCTTAGGGAAAATCATATAGGTATTAAACAAAATAGGTGATGAGCGATCCAAATCAATTCTACTTACGCAAATGAGGATTGTTGCAAGTGCAGCTTCGTCCGAAGGGCTGTTGGCTATTGGGCACTCCGTAGTGCAAGATATTATCGATTCGTTAGGCAGTACACAAGTTCGTATGAGAATAGGAGCTACAGCAACGCTTAGGAGGATGGCTGAGTTAGATCCTTCTTTTTTCACGAAAGAGGAAAAGGACAAGATCAGGACCCGTTTTGTGGAACTTTTAGGAGATAAGAATGGTCTTAAAAGGCGTATAGCCATCCGGGGATTAGAACACTTTGGCGACGCCTCGACTATCCCCATTTTGGAGGAGATAGCGGAGCAGGATTCAAGTGTCAGATCTGTGGACGGTGAAGATAGATATGTTAATAGGATCGCTGCAGTGAAGGCAATAGAAAAGATAATATCTGCCCAGCAACCAAAAAACGAGTCACAGAGCCCTGTGAATTCTGAGTAATAGGTGTTTTCAGATAAAGTAACCTGGCTTTGAGAGTTAGACTTTCCAGTTCAGTAACGAATGAAGGCAGATGGATCGAAAAAAATTGCGCGACGTTGTGTCGTTTTCATAAAAGCCCACGGAGTCTGGAACATCCGGCTCGTCAGAAATGGCGGGCCTATAAGGCTCCCTTTTTAATATCCTCGACGATCCCGATCAGAGCGTCAACCGCGGCTTTCAGGAAACGTTCCCCCTTTTCAGCTGAGGCAAAATTTGGATCTCCGTAGTTTCCTCTGGCGGTAATTTGATCTATCCTCTTAAATTGAGTAACCTTAGAGTCGAATTCAGATTTAGGTGGGAAGCCGTCCTTCTGGAACCTGTCCGTCTTGACTAAATCGGGATGGGCCGTCATCATAACGGACGTCTCCATCTCGCCTGCGTGTCCCCATCCGTGGGGCCCTGCCTCCCTTATCTTCTCCAACTCGTCAAATTCGTACCAATTTATCCCGTAGACGTTCGCTTCCGGATATGCCTCCATGAGTCTCTGGAGCGCTACTCCCATATTAGGTACGTTTCCCCCATGTCCGTTGAGGACAATGATCCTGTTGAAGCCCGCATCTATCATGCAACTTACAGTTTCCACGATGATATTTATGTGTGTCTCCGACTTCGCAGTTATTGTCCCCTTAAACCTCATGTGATGAGGAGAGTAACCGAGCCACTGCGTGGGCAGGCATAGAATATCATCCGGTATCGCTTCATCCAGATGATCCACTATCACCGTTACCTCGGCTGTGTCAGTGACGAACGGAAGGTGTGGACCGTGCTGTTCGAATGATCCTATAGGGAATATCACTACAAGGTCTCTTGACACCTTCTCCATGTCGGGCCAATTCAGTTGGGCAAGTTTCATATCTTTTCCTTATCTTGTGAAAACCCTTGGGAGTCGAGTCCCGAGCGCTGAAACTACCTCGTGGGGGACGCTATTCATCCACTCTGCGACATCCCAGGTGGTTATCTGATTTTCTTTCTGCCTACCCATAACTACGACTTCCTCCCCCAACTCAACCTGGGGAATGTCTGTTAGGTCTACGACGAACTGATCCATGCAGACTCTCCCCAGGATCGGCGCAAACGTGCCTTTGACCAACACCTTTCCTCTGTTGCTATGCGCGCGGGAATAGCCGTCTCCATAGCCCAGTGGGACTATTCCTATCACGCTTTTCCTCTTTGTTACGAAGCTCCTGCCGTAGCTTATGTTTTGGCCCTTCGGCACACTCCTGATCTGCGTTATGCGCGCTTTAATGGTCATAGCGGGTCTCAAAGGAATATCGCACGACTCTGGAGTCGGCGGTATCCCGTAGATCAAAAGCCCGGGGCGGACCATGTCAAAGTGGGACTCAGGTAAGAAGGCTATGGCGGCGCTATTTGCTGTGTGTATCCATTTGGGAGCTATGCCTGCACAGGAGAGCTTCGAAAGAACATCGGAAAATTTACCAATCTGCTGCCTTGAAAAGCTCAGGTCGGGCTGGTCGGCACTCGGAAAATGCATCATCACGCCCTCTATCTCTATTCCGGGGTGAGCCGTAAGCTCTTGAGCGTAACTAAGGGCTTTATCCATAGTCACCCCGATTCTCCCCATCCCCGTGTCGATCTTTATGTGAACCTTAGCGGGGATATCTCTTTTTACCGCTTCCCTTGAGAGGAACTCCGCCGCTTCTATGTTCGTTACTACGTGAGAGATGTAATTATTTACTATATCCGGGGCTTGATCGGGGAGAGGACATCCCAAGGTGAGTATGGGGCCTTTTATACCGTTCTCTCTGAGCGCAAGCGCTTCGTCTAATATCGCCGCCCCGAGCATCGTCGCCCCTGCCTGGAGGGATGACCTGGAGATCTCTATTAACCCGTGCCCGTAGCCGTTGGCTTTCGTTACAGCCATCACCTGGGTTTTATCCCCTACAACGCTTTTAATGCTCCTTATGTTCTGCTTTACGGCCTCAAGGTGCACCTCTATCCACGCGGGTCTCACTATATTTCTCCATCTCCTCCCTGCCCTACCAAGTAGACAGCAGTTAGTAGACAGGGGGCACTTCCTCCCACCCCTTGAGATTGCTTCGCTGTGCTCGCAATGACACAGGACGTGCTCGGAGTGACGGTGCTGGGCTTCGACCCTTAGTCATTGCGAGGGGTGACCCCTGATTGAATCTATCGGGGGCCCGCAACAATGTCGTAGACCGGAGGGAACAGGGGGAGTCCCTGTTTGCTGTCTACCATTTTCGGGCTATTGCAGGCTGAACGCCTTGAAATCCCAAGCAAAGCCGGTAGTAATCTCCCATTCGGGGCTTTCTTCGGCCAATCCAACACTGACCATTACATCTAACCTGGGTCCCTTCTTACTCTTGAACTGAAGACCGGCGCGGACGGATAAGAGGTCATCGAACTGTGATCTCCCTTTTCTTGCGTATATCTCAGATAGGAAGCTGAGAGTCCCTTTCGACGGGTACATAAGCGACAGTCCAAAAGTGTAGACATCGTGCTGGGCGTTGTTCCTTGTCGGATTTCCGAGGATGCCTAACCCTAAGTCCAAAGAAGTGCGCAGCGAGCCGAAATTCTTGGTGATCGGGAACGATCCCATAAAGTCGTTTCCATCTGTGCCAATGCCGAACTCCTCTTCGGCGTTGGGTAGCTTCGTTCCGAACCTGACTGCTACTGAGGGATAGGATCCTCGTTCTTTGAAGAGTCTCACCTTCGTGAAGAACGTCGCATCCCCGACGTCCTTGTCGTCCCCGATGATGTCGTCACTTTGTAAGACAGCGGAGGGAAAGGCAAGCTGTATTTCGACTATCTTTCCGACTCCGATATTTACTCCGAGGACGCCCAATCTGAGCTGGGTTCTTGAGTTAGCGTTCGTTCGGAAGTTGTAGCTTTTGCCCCAATACTCAAAGCCGATCTCCAGTTCCATTCTGCCCGGAGCCAGGAGTTCTGCGTTTTCTGTGATGAATTGCCTCTGTGCGTAGACGGATTCATAAGCTGTAAGGAAGATTATAAAGGTAAGAAAAAGAGGCACCATCCTTCGGCAAAGATCCATTTAATTCTCCGATTTCAATCTACTCCGTATATTCGTCCTGACCGAGTCCCACCTTCGTGAGCGCTGCTGCTGTCGGGATGGACACGGCGAGCCCCAATATCGCCTGAAAGGTGTTGCCGGGCAGTGCTCCCAAGGCGGCGCCCCACCCGAACAGCTGAGTTTCACATATAAAGTAGCCGGACAGCATCCAGGCTCCGCCCAGAAGGATTATGGGAATAGCCATAAGGATGCCGGTTCTGTCCAGAAGCGACCTTCGAGTCATACTGAAAAGTTTTCCGACCAAAAGTCCCTCTATCCCCTTTATAAATAGCGTCATCGGCGCCCAGAGCAAGTATCCGCCCAAGAGGTCGGCTAAAGATGATCCCAGGCCCCCTGCTATAGCTCCAGTTTTTGCCCCGAACAGAAGGGCTGAGACGAACACCATCGAGTCGCCCAGATTTACATAGCCCTTGGTAGCTGGAGTAGGCACCTTTACGATCATGGTAGCCACAGCGGTCAGGGCAGTAAGCAGAGACAATCTGGCAAGTTCCCTTGTGGTCATAGAACTCTCTAACTTAGAAGTTGCCGGTCTTTTCCCTTATGTTCTTGACCGCTTTTTCCGCCTGATCTCCTCTGAGAACTATCTCCCCCAAGATGGGGCAGTATATCTTAACTATCGTCTGGGACTTGTCTCCGGGAAGCTTGCCCACCTGCTTTCTCTCTCTGATGATTCTCGGCGTACATTCCACAGCTTTTTACCTCCTTTTAGATGACTTTCTTCTTCTTTAAATCTGCTATCTTCTCGTCGCTCAAATCTGCAATGTTCTTTAAGACCTCATCAGTATGCTCGCCCAGAAGTGGGGCAGAGTCGGTTATCTCCACTCTATCCTCTGAGAATTTCAAGGGAGATCCTGCAACCTTCAGCTTTCCGATCTTCTTATGTTCTGACTCTAATATCATGCCCCTTGCCCTGACGTGTTCGTCCTCCACAACTTTGTCTATTGTATTTATAGGACCGCAGGGGACATTTGCCCGATGAAGCATCTCCTCCCACTCCAGAGAGGTCTTGGTTAGAAGACTTTGGGCTAGGATAGGTCGAAGTTCTTCATAGTTATCCGTCCTGTCGGCATTGGTTCGAAATCTCTTATCTTCAATTAAGTGTGGGAGTCCCAACACCTCGCAGAGCTTTGCCCACAACATATTATTGCCCGCAGCTATTACTATGTATCCGTCCTTGGTCTGGAGGAATTCAAAGGGCGTAATGGTCGGATGACGGGATCCTAGCGGTTTGGGCACTTCTCCATTTACAGAATAGCGAGCGATGGCATTCTCCAGAAGCGAGACCTGACAGTCCAGCATGGCTATATCTATGTGTTGTCCCACGCCCGTGAACTCTCTGGCGTAAAGAGCGGAGACTACACCTACCACAGCGTACATAGACGCTCCCAGGTCACCTATAGATGTGCCGACCCTGACGGGCGGATCTCCCTCTCTTCCAGTTAGACTGGCTATTCCCCCCATTCCCTGTATGATGGCGTCGTAGGCGGGTCTCTCTGAGTAGGGACCCGTCTGTCCGAAGCCCGATATAGAGGTGTATATAAGTCTTGGATTTTCACCTTTTAGAGATTCGTAATCGAGCCCAAACTTCTTCATCGTCCCCGGTGTGAAGTTCTCCACGAGCACATCGCACTTGCGGGCCAATTTCGCCAAAATTTCAGCGCCTTCCCTCTTTCTCATATCCAGGGTTACGCTCTTTTTGCCCCTATTTATACTGATGAAGTAGGTGCTCTCTTTGTCCTTGAAAGGACCTATGCCTCTTGCTTCATCTCCTGTCCTTGGAAGCTCAATTTTAATTACCTCGGCCCCCATGTCAGCCAAGATCATCGTGGCATAGGGCCCTGACAGGACTCTGCTCGTGTCTAAGACTCTCACTCCTCTCAAGGGTCCAGTCATCGTCTTTTGACTCCTAAAAGAATACCAAATTGGCAGAAAGTAAAGATCAGTAGGTAGCCAGAAACATAAGCCTAAATTAGACTGGAAGAGAGTCAAAGTCAAGCGGTTTGTTATAGGCTTATATAAATCTCAAAAATTAGCAAAAATACCTTGACAGACAGATATAGTTGTTTTATGCTTATGTCAGATGTTTTAATATTAAATTATTTGATAACCATGCCAAACTAATTCGGGAAGTGATAAAAATGTTAGAAGAGGTTTGGAAGAGCTTTGACGAGAACAATATCACTCACAGCGTGGCGCATCATCTGATGTCAATCTTGGAACTGACTCAGGACCACGGATACGCCCGTGTATCTGATATTGCCAGGAATTTAGACATAACCAGGGGAAGTGTATCTATTACTCTCAGGCCACTTAAGACGAGAGGATATATCCTTCAAGACAGTAACAAATTCCTCCAACTTTCGCCTGAAGGGGAGGATCTTGCACAGGCTATCCAGTCCAAGAGAAAGATATTCATAAAATTCTTCAATGAAGTGCTCAAAGTAAGCCCCATGCAGGCGGAGATAGACGCCTGCAAGGTGGAACACTTGATCAGCGACCAAACGGCTGAAAAGCTTCTGAGCTTCTTACGATTTCTCTTTCAGGATAATGAAGAGACTCATGCACTCCTGGCTGCGTTTGAAAAACACCAAGACGGATGTACCGATTTGGAGCAATGTTCAGTCAGCGATGAGGGCGAATGCCTTATGCATAAGTCCTAAGAGAGTTCCAATCCAAAGAATGCCATTCGGTGTTATCTTAAATTGAATTTTCCCCCCGTTGTGATCAACCGTAAACTATATAACAAGAGATGATTATTCTCTCTTACGGTGATTTTGATGCCAAAAATGATAAAAATGGAATCGTTTGCAAGAATCTCTCTTTTTTGTTGCTAAGTACAAGAAATTACGAAGTGTTGTAGGACCTGTGATACAGGTATGGCTCCTTGCGAATGCTAACGCTTCATCAATTTGGTCATTTTTCCTTGACAAACCGGCGATTCCTGTGTATATTTGGTAAACAGAAAAAAACGGTGTCTTTTCTGATTTAAAATAGCAATTACCTGAAACCTTATGAAACTATCCCACTCAGCACTCTACGCTATCCAGGGTGTCCTTTATCTGGCCCAGAATAAGGATCGCGACCTGATAACGACCCACGAGATCAGCGAAAGCTACAACATTTCTGAGATTCACCTGGCAAAGATGTTCCAAGTCCTTGCCCGAAGGGGCCTTTTGCGTTCCAGCCGTGGTCGATCGGGAGGATTCGGACTGGCCCGTCCGCCGAACCAGATCACCATGCTGGAGGTCATCGAGGCGGTGGAGGGATCATTTGTCAACTATGCTCAGATGACCTGTTCCGATCAGTTCCATTGTGAGAAAGACCAAAGTTCGAGACAGATGGAAACTTCCGATGCCTTTGAGGAGCCGACGGCGGAGTGCCAGCCCTTTGGCTCTCTGACGGTAGGTGACTGTGCCGGGACGCCGTCGGTCACCACCCTTTTGATAAAGGGTCAACAGAAGATGCTTGACACCTGGCGGCAGTCGACCTTCGACCGGCTGGTCGAGCTAGACTCGAGCCTGCGCACCGAATCGCGGCGCCGTGCGGAGAACCGATCGCACATCGGACGGATCTTTGACCTCGCTATTCAGGTTGAGCTGAAGGCATCGTCCATCTACCTTGCCCTGCACACGCAGTTCTGGCAGAACCCAGAGCTTGCCTACATCTGGTATAACCTTTCTCTGGAGGAGAAGGGACACGCCAGTTGGTTGGAGATGGAGCGTAACCTGTTCCATGATCAATCACCCAACGTGGCGGTGGAGGAGCCTCCCCAGGGGTATTCGGAGGACCAGCTTCAGCACCTTCTGAACAAGCTAGCGCGCATCCAGGACGAAGTCAACCGGGGGGAGGTATCCAAGCCGCGCAGCTTCGAGATCTTTCAGGAGATCGAGTCGGACATTTCTGAGAAGAACTACCCAAGAGTGCTTACTGGCTATGACGAGGTGATAGGTACTCTGCTGAAGAGTCCATTTGTGGAGGAGTCGCAGTTCCATTGTCTGATGGAGCAGCATGCTCAGGAGCTTGCCAGTGAGTCCGATGTGTCCGTGCCCAAGGAGCGTAACGCGTAATTGATATGAAGCCAGTTCGAGACCTCCGGGTAGCGGATTCTGGAATTCGTCATGAAGGATATGAGCCTCAACGGTTGCCATCTTTTCCTTTTGTCATCTGGATTGGCAGCCCCAAACAGTTGGTCAGCTTCTGCCAAGCCAAAAGAGTTTGATTAGTGTGTCCAAAAAACAGAAAAACAGGGTGATAATTCTGCTTAAACACCCTGCTAATTGCAAGGAGTGTTAAAGATCCCGAGGCCTTTGTGATTGGCTTAAGAGAGGGCGTTGAGATCGCGCTCGTTATCGGCATTATCCTGGTGATGATCAAGCGCACATCGCGCCGTGATCTGGCGCCTTCGGTATTCTGGGGGTTAGGTTCGGCGATTCTTGCCAGTATCGGTGCGGTCATAGCACTTAATGTCCTGCCTATCAATGAAGAGGCTTACGAAGGTGCAATGTACTGGGTCTCGGCTCTCTTTGTCGCCTCGATGATGTGTTGGATGCACAGTAAATCAAGGACGCTTCGTTTGGATATCGAAGCAAGGGTCGAGCAGCTGGCAGGGGGTAAGAAAGAGGCATGGGCTCTGGGGGCATTCGTGTTCCTCATGGCATTTCCCGAAGGCGCAGAGCTATTGTCTTCACCGGGGTCCTGAACTGGTTCGATTGATGGCTTATGTCCGGGAGATCATTCTGTTTACTGGTGTACGATAATCTGCTCTATAAGGAACAGAACGTTGAAAGGTAGCTAAAGAGATCCTGACGCCTAAAAGAAAACGGATGGCCCTATCAAACCGATTCGGGAAGCGATCAACATGTTAGAAGGGGTCTGGAAAAGCTTCAACAAGAACAAGATCACCCGCAGCGCGGTGCATCATCTAATGTCAATTATGGAACTGACTTAGGAGCATGGATACGCCCGCGTATCAGACATTGCCAGGAATTTAGACATCACAAGGGGGAGTGTATCAGTTACTCTCAGACCACTAAAGGAGAGGGGATACATACTTGAAGACCGAAATAAATTCCTTCTCCTTTCGTCTGAGGGGGAGGGGATCGCGCAGGCTGTTCGGTCCAAAAGAAAGATATTAATAAAATTCTTCAATGAGGTGCTAAAAGTGGACCCGATGCAGGCGGAGATAGATGCCTGCAAGGTGGAACATCTGATCAGCAGTCAAACGGCTGAGAAACTTCTGAGCTTTTTACAATTTCTATTTGACAGGAACAAGGAGACTCAGGCATTTTTGGATGTGTTTTTAAAGCGTAAAGAACGCAAAGATATATGTGCTGATTTAGATCAATGTCCAGTGTGTGACGGGGGTGAATGTCTTATGCAACAGTTCTAATGAAGTTCTAATCGCAGCCGACGCTTACCATTCATCTTTTACAAGATCAGATGTGACTAAAATTAAACAACCAAGCAAAGGCAACTCAACCACAAGAACTTAACCCATTTTATTATAAGCGTCCTTTTAATCGCCTTTCAGCAAAGTTAATTTGTCATTTCTTGATAATAAGTCTTAATAACAACAAAAACAGAAAGGAGGTCATCAAAATGCTTTTAACAAGGCCTGTGGTATTGGCAGTATTATGCATCTTGGTTACTTACAGTGGCTTGACGTGGGCGGAGGAAGTTGAAAAGGAGCGTCCAACATTGCCGGGAGGGATGTACGACAAACCCTATATACGGCGAGCCGGAAGGGGTGCTCTCCTGGGAGGATACATGGACCACGAGTTCGAGTGGGCGGAAGACGGGGATAAGACCTTCGATCAGCACAGATTTATCCCCTTTATCTATTCGGAGATCACAGACCGCATCCACGTATCTACAGAGATAGAGTACGAGCACGGAGGATTGGTAAAGGGAAAAGGGGAGACGGACGGCGAGATAAAGTTGGAGTTTGCCTCTTTCGACTTTCTGATAGACGAATGGTTGAACTTCCGCGGCGGAGTCATATTGTCCCCGCTTGGGAAATTTAATCTCATACACGACAGCCCAATAAACGATCTTACGGACAGACCTATGGTTGACATAGATATTATTCCCACGACCTTGTCTGAAGCAGGCATTGGATTCTATGGGACGCTCTATCCGACTGAGCTTTCACTCTTGGGCTATGAGATATATGTGGTGAACGGCTTCAATAACGGGATTATAAGGGACGGTGATATCAGGACCAGGAGCGGAAGAGGGAGTCAAAAAAACGATAATAACGAGGATAAGGCGATTGCAGCAAGAGTGAATTTCAGTCCGAAATTGGGCATAGATTTGGGAGCATCTGTTCATACGGGGGATTACGACGACGAGGGCAAACACAATCTGACGATTTTCGCTCTGGACGGCGCATATACCAGAGGTGCCTTAGACCTTCTAGTTGAGTATGTAAGAGCGGAGATAGATATAGACAAGGCTGACTTACCGAACGCCGCAGAGTCTCAGCTGGGCTATTACCTTCAGGGAAGCTATCATTTTCTACACGACGTAATCCTGCCCGGCTCTGTATCTACAGGCGTGGTCAGATGGGACTCCGTAGATTTCGATGCGGATATAGAGGGCGATGATGAGGAACGACTGACCTTGGGCTTAAATTTTAGACCTGTGGAAGATTCTGTCTTCAAGATAGACTGGCAGTTCAATTGGGAGAGGGGCGAAAATATTAGCACTCGGAGCGAGCCGAAGAACCGCTTCTTTTTCTCGATAGCTTCCTATTTTTAGACAAAAATGGAGGAGATCAGAATCTGTAAGCAATGTCATTGTGAGCGAAGAGAGGCAATCAGAATTTTCCTGTGCGTTGTGATATTGAGCTTTCCATGGGGATCAGTTTACGCTCAACGGGAAGAGAGACCGAGCCAGGAGGAGATAGGTTCTATCCAGGTCTATCTGACCGAGGAGGAGGCTTTAAGTAAGATGTTTGCGAACGCCGACAGCGTCTCCCTCGAAGAACATATTTTGAGCGATGAGGAGAAGAAGGAGATAGAGGGACGTTTGGGATGGAGATTGGAACAGAACCGGTTCAAGGTCTCAATCGGATGGAGCAAAGGGAAGGTCGCCGGCTATGCGATGATAGCGAACCAGATAGGTATGTACAGACCCATCACCTTTATAGTCAAGGTCGACCCCGAAGGGAAAATAGCGAATATGGCTATTATGGTGTATAGAGAATCGAGGGGAGGAGAAGTTAAAAGAAAGCGTTTTTTGCACCAATTTTTCGGAAAAAGTTCGCAAAGCAAAATCAGAATGAACAGGGATATTATCAATATCACAGGGGCTACTCTATCTGTTAGGGCTGTGATCGCTGGCACCAAGAGGGTCTTGACCCTGATAGACGAACTCTATCTGAGGGAGGGAAATGGCGCAAGTAAGAATAGATAAACCGACCAAGAGAGGCACTCTTGTCAACGAATCTAATGGAGCTGTAAAGAGACGTAAGGATATAACCAAGCAGGTTCATCGGTATATAGGAGCCTCAAGCGCTGTCTTCATATTCCTGGTTTCTGTAAGCGGGTTACTTTTGCACTATCCTGGACTCTTGGGAGGAGCAGCCGAGAAGACTCTTTCGATAGCTGTGGACCCTGAAGATCACACAAGGTTGTTCAAAGGTACTAACATGGGATTGTACCTGTCCCAGGACAGCGGCGAAAGCTGGAATGAAGTTCCCATGCTGCTTCCGGCTGAAAACGTAGTGGACGTAACCTTTGCACCGGATGAGACAAATACAGTCTACGTGGCTATGAAAGATTTCGGAGTGATACGGTCGTATGACGGCGGGAGCATATGGGAGCATCTAAATCTGCCCTTTGTACCGGCTGCAGAAGGAATTGAGATTAGAAGTCTGGCTTTAGGCCCCCAAGGAACGATTTGGTTGAATACATCTCAGGGCGCTCTGTCGAGTTCAAATGGAGGCCAAATCTGGCGATGGTTGGAAAAGGAGGATGAATCAAATGGGCTCTGGGATGTGGTACATTCGATTCATACGGGATATTTCTTCGGAGAATGGTTTACCTATGTCTACGATGTTACTGCCCTCGGGTTAGTCCTGCTTATAGCCACCGGTATTTACATCTGGCGAACAACCAACGGAAGGAATTCGAGGGGAAACAGAAAACCTACTCCTTGATAGAATTGAGACATATTCTGTCCTTGCACCCGTTCGTTTCGCTTGACATATAGCTGCGGATGTGATATTTCAACTCACGCACCAGGAGGCTCAGGAAGGGGTCGCAAAGTCCGTCGAATATCTGAGAAGCTTAGGGTTGCGTCTTGTAGCAACACGACCGGGCGACAGCTATGTTTCAGCTCAATAGACGACTGTAAAGCTATCCTGTCCTGCCGAAGTTATCCAGAAAGATCACAAAGTCCGACAGACCGATCTCTCCATTGCCGTCTAAATCAAATGTGGGATTCCAATCGGCTGAACTTGTCGGTGCCCCGAATACATCCAGAAAAAAGACAAAATCGGAGAGGCCCACTTCGTTATCACCGTCGAAATCTCCTGTGAGATCAAGAACTAAAATATGGTCAGAAAGATTTAACAACACTGAAACACCACTATTACTGGTCACAGCTAAGTCATCATCTCCATCTAAATCCGCACTGAATACTGACCAGGGACTATGCCCAACGTAATAATCCACCTTATCTGCAAATGTCCCATCCCCATTATTCAAAAACAATGATACAGTATCGCTGCCACTATTAGCCACAGCCAGGTCATTAGCACCATCTCCATCTAAATCCGCACTGAATATTGATCTAGGACTATCCCCAACGGTATAGTCAGCCTTGAGTCCGAAAAGTTCCTGTGCATAGGCAGGCGCGTTCAAAGCGACGAACAGCACCAGGACAGCCTGTTTGATCTTTTGGTCTATCTCAATAAGTGCCATAATATGGTTACGTCCTTAATTGGATCTGCCTCTTGAAAGATAATCTTCCAGCCTTTTCATTACAGCTTCCTTAACGAGTTGCGATTCCTTGCAAGCCCTTTCTGCCGTGTTATGATCCACTACAGGTATTCCCCTGGATCGCGAAACTCTACGCCATAGGGAGTTAACCGCACACAACAGGAGATTTCATGACGAAGAGAAGAGTCCACAGAATCAGTGAGGGTTAAGAGTTCATCTAAATCGCGTGTTTTTCTAAACTCAACCTGGTGGTGGACGAGATACGCCTTCAGGAACTTCTCCGCCGCCTGTTGAGAATGAAAGGCACAGGGAAAATAGTCACCTACCTCTGAATCCAGAAGAATCTTGGCAGTTTTAAGGTCTGACTCAGCCTTTTGGAGCCACTGTTGCACAAAATCCCAGATTACCTGCTCACGATTTCTCATAAATCGCTTCTCCATACTTTGTAGCGGGATATGTTATACCTCCTATGATGTCCTTGGTCTCAGCGAACTCTTCACCACTCACGGAAATGAGCTGAATAGGAAAGGAAAAATGCCTTAACAGTTTCCTTCGCATCTTGTAGATCTCCTCCGCGCTTAAGCGTGTTTCAGTAATAATTAAAATATCAAGGTCGCTCTCATTAGTCGGTTCCCCATAAGCGTAAGAGCCAAAGAGGAAGACCTTCTCAGGTTTATATTCCTTTACTATTCTGTCCACGATCTCAATGATTATCTTTCTAACCCTTGTATTTATCTGCTTCCCAGGCCAGTAAAGCCCCTTTTGGTTGACCTCGTTTGCCACTCTGTTACTCTTATCCATGTTTCTCTCCTGTCTCTTGATTCTCTGACATCCTCTCCTCCAGCCATCTGTCACCTAGAAAGTCCTCTAAACTCTTGAACTTGAGGGACTTCTTTCTCATCTCCTCCAACATCTCCGGGTCTTCCACATTTTCTATCCGCTCTAACATCTCCTTGTCGTCACGAAAGTGGGGACGGGTATTTATCAATATCCAGGATTACTGCTGCAGGCTTACGGTCCCGCAGAACAATTTCGGGAGCCTTTCTTTTAGCTTTGCGTCTCATATCTTCACCTCCAATGTCCGCTTTTTCGGTCTATTTGCTGCTCATCTGTATACAGAGTTAATCTCATCTTCCGTCACAGCACCTTCCCTGAGAATTTGGACCTTCCCTTCCAAAAAGGCGATCACTGTGGAGGGCTTTGATCCTGGACCGATTCCTCCATCCACTATAAGATCTATTTTGTCTTCAAATTGAGCGGCGACGTGCAAGGCAGATCTGGATGCAGGGCAGCCTATTTGATCTTTTGGTCTAACTCAATAAGTGCCATTTTCTAACGATATACCTCACTACGATGCGTGACTCTCATTTCCAACTCTGCATTACATATTACTCCTACTTTGCCCCGTCTTAGTTCCCGCTTTACCCCTGTCTGTCATTCCCGTTTTCGCGGGAATCCAGAATCATACCAACTCATCGTATAAATCCTTCCAGTCTGGATTTGCGTTTTCTATCAACTCAAGTTTCCATCTCCTGTTCCATTTCTTCACTCGTTTTTCTCTCTGTATCGCATATTCAATATCGTCGAATTGCTCGTAGTAAACCAATCTATGCACGTTGTAATTGCTTGTAAATCCAGCAATAAGATTATTCTTGTGCTCATATACTCGTTTTATTATATCGTTCGTAACGCCGATATAAAGTGTGCCATTTCTTTTACTTGCAAGAATATAGACATAATAGGCTTTCACAGCATCCCTGGATTCCCGTTTCCACGGGAATGACATTCATTCATCAAATCGTCCAGCTTCCTGAACTTGAGGGACTTCCTTCTCATCTCCTCCAACATCTCCAGGTCTTCCACATCTTCTATCCGCTCTAACATTTCACGGCATTCATCAATATCCAGGATTACTGCTGACGGCTTGCCTTCTCGCAGAACAATTTCGGGAGTGTTTTTTTGGAGTTTCGTCTCATATCTTCACCGCCATTGTCCACTATTACAGTTTATTAGCGGCTCATCTTTATACAGATTTAATCTCATCTGCCGTTATAGCTCCCTCTCTGAGAATCCGGACTTTTCCTTCCAAAAAGGCAATCACTGTGGATGGCTTTGAGCTTGGGCTGATCCCTCCATCTATTATCAGGTCTATTTTGTCTTCGAATTGGACGGCGACGTGCAAGGCAGATCTGGATGCAGGATGGCCTGAGATGTTGGCACTTGTAGATGTGATCGGGGATTGAAGTCTCTTCATCAGGGCTTCAACTAAGGGATTGCTGGACAATCTGACGGCTACAGAATCCCCGCCTGCCAAGAGTTCCTTCGGTAGAGAGTTTTGGGCTCTAAACACAACAGTCAAGGGTCCAGGCCAGAATTTGGCGATAAGTTTTTCTATATCGGCTGGGATTTCTTCGCAGAGATTTGGGAGCATATCCCGGTGCGGGATGAGTATGCTGATAGCTTTTTCGGGAGATCTACCTTTGATGCCAAAGATTCTCTCAATAGCAGGGATATTGAAAGGGTCAGCGCCCAGGCCATAGACGGTCTCCGTGGGATATGCTATGACTCCGCCTGATCTTACGGTGTGCGCAGCTCTCTCCAGAAGTTCCTTGTCGGGATCTCTGGGATCGACTCTAATTGTGGGGGTATCGTTTCCTTCCCGTTGGAAAAAGGTAAATCGGCTCGTCACGTCATACACCTACTTTTCGGACATCTCTGCCCTGTACTCCAAAAGCTTTTTCCTCACCCCTTCGTCGGAGAGGGCTATGATCTGGGCGGCTAATATCGCTGCGTTTGCGGAGTTTCCTATACCTACTGTCGCTACAGGGACTCCTCTGGGCATCTGCACTATGGCATAGAGGGCATCCGCTCCAGAGAGGGGACCTACGTCTATGGGGACTCCTATGACCGGAATTAAGGTATTGGCCGCAAGGGTTCCGGGCAGCCCCGCCGAAAGACCTGCTCCAGCTATTATGACCTTAAGTCCTCTCGATTCGGCGGACAATCCATATTGCGCCGTCCGTTCAGGATTTCTGTGGGACGATGTAACTACGATCTCGTACGGGATATTGAACTTTTCTAACGTCTTCGCGGCAGCCGACATCGCCTCCTCATCCGACCTGCTGCCCATTACTATGCCTACCTTCGCTTCGTCCATATTCTCCTCGCATAGATGAATGTTCAGGACAGAAACGGAAACGTTTCATCCCTTTGTGAATCCGAAAGTTGCCTTATATACTTACTGATCCTTTCGACTATAATCTCTATATATCTCTCCCCCTTCTCAGCAGTCGCCTTTTTAGGATTCCCGAAGGTAGAATCATCGGTCAGAAGGTGCCACGGCCGGGTTATCACTGCCCACCCCTTATCTACAGCTTCAAAGCGGCTCTTTCTCACTTTACCATCGCCAGCGTCCTCCATGTGAACCACTTCTTCACACAAAGCCAGAGTGACAGCGGCTTCCATTTCGTGGGCGTGTTCGCCGCCTTCTTCGAATATCCCATCGTACACGTCCTGTCCCACCTTCCACCAATCGACCGAAGACATGAATACCTCCGTCTCATTGGAAAGTTCCCTCAAAAGGGGGCGAAACTCGTTTCCACCGTGACCGTTTAATATTACTAAATTCGGCACTTTATGGTAATCTAACGACCTGACTATATCCCCAATAAGAGTGTTAAGCGTCGATTGATGCACATTTATTGTCATTGGGAATTCCATCATATTGGAGTCCACCCCGTAAGGGATCGAGGGGAGGAGAACGACATTAGCTCCTCTAGCCTCAGCCTCTTGACATATTCTCTTGGCGATCCCTTCGCTTTCTATAGTATCTGTACCGTAAGGTAGGTGAAAGCCGTGAGGCTCCGTGGATCCCACAGGCAAAACTGCGACCCTGTATTTCTCTTCCTGGACAACCTTGAAGGTTATGTTCTTAAGATCCCACCTGGAAGACATCTAAGCTCCATTGTTTGTGTGTTTTCCATCTGTAATACCAAGTGTAGGGGCGAACCCGTGTGGCAGTTGAGAGGATGATGGTGCAGCAGGCCAAGAAGTGGGTAGGTTGGACGAGAGTCGGCAACAAGCCACGCAGCAGTTTGCCCAAGTTTTGAGGTCAGAAACGCGTGTCTGCACCCACTATTTATATCTTGAAAATTACAGAGTAAAGTTTCATAAGTCAACAGTTTTTTGCACTCTCGAATTTAACAAGAGCCAATGCTGTGATCCCAAAGCAGGTTCTACCCGCATTTAGCTTGACAGATGGCATCCAGTGTGCTAAATTGGCCAAGTCCAAAGGAGATAGACGAAACCTTAACGAAAAATGTGGACAGCAGAGAGAGAGGCAGTCTAAGTGAGATTGCTTCACTAAACCCGACAAGGGATGGGAGGTGGTACTCTGACTACTGTCTACCTGTCTTAATAACCCCTGTGAGGCGGCTGTGAAAGAAAACAGAGTCAAAAAGATGCTGAAAGACGGAAAGATCGTCCTTGGGCCATTTGTAGCGGGGGCCTATCCGGGCACCGTGGAGATAATTGGATACGCTGGGTTCGACTTTGCTATTCTGGATATGGAGCACGGCCCGCTGGATGCCCGTTTAGTGGAGGACATGTGCCGCGCTGCGGATGTTTCAGGCCTTTCTCCCATAATTCGGGTCAGGAAGAACGATCCACCTCAGATTTTAAGAGCCCTCGATATCGGTTCAGCGGGCGTTCAGATCCCTCAGATAGAGGGCAAAGAGGACGCCCAAGCTGCTTCAAGGGCCGCCAAATATCGCCCATCCGGCGAGCGCGGGCTCTCTCCCTACGTCCGGGCTACTGATTACTCAGCGCGGGGTACGAAGATTACGGATGAGTTGAACGAAGAGACGATGACGGTAATCCACGTGGAGGGGATAAAGGGCATAGAAAACCTGGGTGACATAATTACTGTATCCGATATAGACGTCATCTTCTTAGGCCCATACGATCTGTCTCAGTCTCTCGGAATGCCGGGACAGGTGAAAGATCCCAGAGTAATAAACCATATGAAAGAGGCAGTCTCAAAGATTCGGGATGCCAAGATGGCGGTGGGAACCTTCGCAGACGACGTTGAGTCCGCCAAGATGTGGATAGATGCAGGAATACAATATATATCTATCTCTGTGGATACGGCTATATTCCTCAACGCCTGTAGGAGAATTGTCTCGGACATCAGGACAAGCTAGTAGAAAGTAGTCAGCAGACAGGGAAAGGCAGAGCCTAAGACTCTTCAGCCATCAAAGCACCACGGCGCAAAGATATTAGAGTTAGTGTCTTTGTGTCTTACCTGAGCCTTTGCAGCAGCGGAGAGGTTGTCCATCAATCGCCGAAAATATAGAATATCTGTCGTCATTCCGGCCTTAGACGAGGCGGATTCCATTGGGAAGGTCCTGGGAGATATTCCCGATGGGCTGGCGGATGAGATTGTGGTAGTGGACAACGGATCGAGAGACGACACGGCCAGGGTAGCAGAGCGTATGGGACCTAAGGTGGTCTATGAGGAAAAGAGAGGATACGGATATGCGTGTCTTGCGGGGATAGCGGCTTTAGAATCTCCGGATGTGGTGGTGTTTATAGATGCGGACTACAGCGACTATCCTGATGAGATGACAAAGGTGGTCGAGCCCATTCTGTCCGGCAGAGCCGAGATGGTGATAGGTTCGAGAGTTTTGGGCAAAAGAGAAAAGGGCGCGCTCTTGCCTCAAGCCCGGTTCGGTAACGCTTTATCCTCCCTTTTAATCGGAATCTTTTTCGGAACGAGATATACGGATTTAGGACCCTTTAGGGCCATTTCGTATAGCGATCTTCTAGCTATGAACATGAAAGACAAGAGCTTCGGCTGGACTGTGGAGATGCAGATCAAAGCGGCAAAGATGGGACTTAGGGTGGAGGAGATCCCCGTAAGCTATCGAAAGAGGATAGGAACCTCCAAGATAACTGGAACCTTCAAAGGGACGATTGTAGCAGGGGCGAAGATCCTATATACTATATTCAAGCACGGGATTTTCAAGGGTATATGAAAAAATGGTCGGTTTACTTAGGGATCGTTGTAAGCGGGATACTTTTGTGGTGGGCGTTCAGGGATGTGGATCTGGTGAGAGGATTCGAGATAGTAAAGGACATCAGAGCAGGTTTTCTGATCCCGAGCACTGTCTTCTTTCTTTCGTCCGTATACTTCAGGGCGCTCAGATGGCGGTATCTTCTGTTAGGTCTTAAGGATATTCCGACAGGTCGTCTCTTTCCCATTCTGTCTGTGGGATTGATGCTGAACAATATACTTCCTGCCAGGGCAGGTGAATTCGGAAGAGCCTACCTTGTGGGGAGGAAGCAGAATATAAGCGGTTCGTCCGCCTTTTCCACTGTCTTTGTGGAAAGGGTGACAGATGTGACCATATTGCTCTTCCTTTTGGGGGGATGTCTGGTCTTTTACAGATCGCTCGCTTTTCGGAGTTCTGACGTTATAAGAGTAGCAGGTTTGAGCCTGCTTTTTATGAATCTTCTCTTGATAGGAGGGATATGGGGAACGTATAAGTACAGGAGGGTCGCTATCAATCTATTGGACAGATTGCTGAGACCCATATCATCCAAAATCGCCCAAAGGGTCGCAAACATGGCCGATGAATTTATCGGCAATCTGAATCTCTTCAAGAGTCCAAAAGACTTCTGGTTGATGATAGCCTGCTCCCTGTGCTTCTGGGCTTCAGCGGCGACTTCGTTCTACTTTGTCATGTCCTCCTTTTCGATGGATCTGGATCTCGCCGACGCCTTGTTGGTTCAAGTGGTAACCACTTTGGGAGTGGTAATCCCGTCGGTTCCGGGGTTCATAGGAACATTTCACGGGTTTTGTAGATTGGGTCTTTCGTTTGCCGGGATAAGAGATCCGAATTTAGCCGTAAGTTACGCCGTGGTGATACATCTTCTGCACTGGATCCTTACCAATATCCTGGGTTTCTACTATCTATGGACAGATAAGATGTCCATCTGGACCTTGAGCGAACGATTTGAGGAGACAAGCAGACAGTAGACCCGGAACCTGCACCCAACCCGCACCCGCCAGAACCCGCGTCAGGACTCTCTAAAAGACACCTGGGTGCGGGTTTACAGGGTTTTGCAGTATCTGTTGCATATAGTATGAGAATCATTTACAATACAACAATACCGAAAAACCTGCTCCACCTGCACCCGTCTGGCATAGGTGCAGCAGTTACGGGGCTTGTAGCGGGTGCAGGTCGGGTGCCGCTTTAAAAGCCTTGTGAAATAGTTATGTCCCAGGCAGCGTCTGAAGCGCCGATTATGGGTCAAAGAGTAGCATATCGTATCGTTTTGCTGTGGAATAAGCAAAATAGTCTTATCAGAGTTCTGGTCAGCAAGGAACAGGAGCTGTTTGAAGAACAGGATGCACTGTCTTTGACAGACAGGGCACACATAGACGCTTTCCCCCTTCTTATGAAAGATACAAGCCTCTTGAGATTCTGTACTGTTGCAACAAGATTCAACTGTTCATTCAGTGAGGCTGGTCCTCTATAACGGGCTCGTCCCATACCGTGTTGTTGCCTGGCTTCAGCAAAGATATGTTCACTGCGTTTACGGAGTCTCCGGGAGAGTTTGTAGTCAGCTGTTAATGAGATAGACCGTGCATGATTTCTGGCTTTCGCCTCTCGCACTTTTCTATCCCGTTCGGCCTGAATATGTGCTGGATTTGTCTTGTTTTTCCATGTAGGAATCGGTTCAATCTTCTCATCGGCTCGCAGAGGAATATGGGGTATGATTCCCCGGTCAAGCACATCAGCGATAAAATTACCAGAACCGTAACCGGTATCGGCACTAAGTGTCTGAATGTCTTTGGGCATGGTGTATGTTTCAAGGTCATCTACCATCTTAAGGGCACTTTCGGGCTCTGCTGTCCCTGTCGCCTGCGTGCCCTGAGTCTCAAGGATTACTCTGCTTTTTGTGTCGATCAGATCATGGCCCATAAACGAGAGAAAAGCCCCTTTGCCCTTCGATTTGCTGTATAAGCGCGCGTCGGGGTCTGTAGTCGAACGGTGTGTTTGGTTCGTCCACTTTTCACCATGAAAGTCTTTATCCTGAGGATGCCCGGACCTACCCTTTGTCTTATCACCTTCAAAACCGATTCCCTTGAGATAATCATCAAGAGAAACAGGGGGTTCTATCGGCTCAATACTTTTCACTGAAGCATCAGCTTGTATCTGAGTGCCGTCGACACTAAGGTGTTTACCGCTCACAAGACCGACATCTATGCAACACTGGACTACCTGACGCATTATCCGTTCAAACAACCCACTGGATGCCCACTTGTGATTGCGAAGCTTGTTGATCGTGCTCCTATCCGGAACCGCATCATCAAATGTCTGATGACAAAACAACCGATATGCCGCATGCATCCCCACTTCCTGACAGAGCCGATTCTCACTCAAATTATACAGATAGCCAATAAGGATCATTCGAACAACTAATTCAGGATCAATACCGGGTCTGCCATTGTCAGGGCAATAACAATCTGATACAACGTCTCGTACAAATGAAAAATCAACTGCCTCATCAATCTGACGAAGGATATGATCCTCGGGAACTAAATCCTCCATCTGAAAATAGTGAAACATCGGATTTGTCTGTTCCTGCTTTTGTGGGGTCATTGTTTCCTCCATGTATAATATTATCAATAACATAATATAATACATCGGAACTGCTTTATCAATGCTTGTTTTATACTATTTTCTGAATCTAAGGGTTTTTCACAAGGCTTTTAAATATCCCCCTCTTTCCTAAGTCTCAGGCCAACGTAGTACGTCTTTCCATGTGACCTGCGCCTTTCAAATCTTTCTCCCATTCGTCTTCCAAACTTTGTTTTGCTCTCCGGGAAAAGCCCCCTTTCTTGGCACCCTTTGACGTACGCTTCGTATGCCTCTCCAGCCTCTACTATGTACTCCTTCCTGACCTTCTCCTGGAACTTCTTGTATCCCTCTGGATCTTCCCTCTCAAACTCCTCCATAAACGCTTGCATTACCTCCTCCGGTATGTGCAGCTCACCTGGTTCGTTCTCAAGCCTCTCGTACTCCTCCGGATCTTCCCTCTCTAGCCTCTCCGCACCCTCATTTATCTCCCTGAACAGCCTATCTAAATAAGGTCCAAACTTAGACATCTTTAACCCCCTTTTTGGGTAATCTGTGTTGTAGTGTACAGGTGTATAGTATAATGTAATCTATATCGCTCGTCTTGTCAAGAAAAAATGTCAGGTGCAAAAAAAATTACGGAGGATCGCAAATGGACACGGACAGATCACAAAAAAGGCTTGCAAAAACGTTGCAAGTATGTATATTTTAATATCTGATCTATTTTGACAATTGGAAGCCAGGAGTGAAGTAATTTATTAGCTGCATTTAAGGGAGAGGAAATGAGGAAAGATAAGTTAAAGCTCGCACTTGTGGGTGTATTGATTCTGATTGCTCTGTGGTATCTGTATCCTACTTTCAATTTCTATACGATGCCGGCTGACACGTTGACAGAGATGGAAATCCAGGATCCTGATGAGTTCGAGGACTTAAAGGGCAGAGCTATGAAGTTGGGGTTGGATCTTCAGGGAGGAATACATCTGGTCATGGAGGTCGATTTTACTGGGCTTTCAGACGACGAAAAGAGAGACGCGGTGGATCGGGCGATTGAGGTGATAAGGAACAGAATAGATCAGTTCGGTGTGTCTGAGCCTGTGATCCACAAAGAGGGCGAAAACAGGATTGTAATCGAACTTCCGGGCGTTCAACAGATCGAAAGGGCCAAGAAGCTGATAGGTCAGACGGCAAGATTGGAGTTCAAGCTTGTAAGAGAGCCTGAGGATCTGAGGAATATCCTGAACAAGATAGATGCTGCGCTTGCAGGGACTGCAGCGGAGGATACTTCAGAAGCGGAGGTAACGGCTGCCGCCGATACCGTCCAGGTCGAAGAGATGGGGTTATTCGAAGAGGACCAAGAAGGAGAGGGGCTCTTTGAGGAGGAGATTGCGGATATACAGAGGGAGGATCGTCCGCTTACGTCTCTTTTGGTACCATGGGGAAGAAATTATGAAGATATAGCCGTCCCGTTTAAGAGGGTAAAGAGGATCAAAGTTATTTTGAACGATCCCAGGGTAAAGGAAGTCATTCCCAAGGACAGTGAGTTTATCCTTGGTAAGCCCGAAGGTACAGACCCGAACGCGGTGTATCCGCTCTATTATGTCAGGTCGAATTATGAGGCGACAGGGGATATAATAGAAGATGCCAACGTATCTACGGGGACCAGTTTCGAGAATCAGGGACGGCCGCTTGTGGAGTTTACTACCACCGCTGAAGGTGCAAGGATATTTGCCAGGGTCACAGGAGCTAACGTGGGGAAGAGACTTGCTATCGTGTTGGATGGGAGAGCCTATTCGGCACCTGTGATCCAGAACAAGATAACGGGACGTGGGAACATTACAGGTAGCTCGACGGTGGAGGAAGCAAGGGATCTGGTCATTGTTCTTAGAGCCGGTGCACTCCCTGCAAATGTGATCCCTATCGAGGACCGGACAATAGGGCCCTCACTTGGAAAGGAATCGATAGAGAAGGGCAAGAATGCGATTATCATAGGCTTGATTATCGTAGCGGTATTTATGATTATATACTACAAGCTGGCCGGTCTGGTGGCAGATTTTGCACTGACTCTGAATATAATATTTATACTGTCCATCCTTGCGGGGTTTCACGCTACTTTGACTCTCCCAGGGCTTGCGGGGATAGTACTAACTGTAGGCATGGCTGTGGACGCCAACGTGCTGATCTTCCAGAGGATAAGAGAAGAGCTCAGGTCAGGCAAGACCGTCAGAGCAGCTATAGACACGGGATATTCGAGGGCCTTCTCTGCGATCATCGACTCCAACCTCACAACGCTTATAGTCGCTATAGTCTTGTTGCAGTTCGGAACCGGACCGATCAAAGGGTTCGCACTGACCCTGTCGATCGGAATAATTTCAAGCATGTTCACCGCCCTAGTTGTTACAAGGGCGATATTCAATTACTATACAGGGATAAGGAACGTCAAGAGCCTGAGCATCGGCAGAAGGGACGCCTTCAGAGACAGCAACTTCGGCTTTATAAAGAGAAGGCGTCTGGGGTTTTTGACTTCAGTTGTTGTAGCGGCTGTGGGTCTCATCTCCATGGGTCTGCACGGCGGACTTAATATGGGGATAGATTTTGCGGGCGGAACCCTTCTGGAGCTGCATTTTGATCCCCCTATCTCGGTTCAAGAGGTCAGAGACGCCCTAGGAAGTGTGGACGTCGACGGACAGGTTATGGATCTCGGCAAAAGTGAGATCAAAGAGTTCGGAAATGAGAACGATGTCCTGATAAGGACACAGGATTTCGGCGAGGAGTTGGACGTAGGTGCGGCCATAAAGACGAAGCTCAAAGCCGATTTTAGGGGGAGCATTAAAGATGAGATAGACTGGCTCAGAAGAGAGGAGAAGGTCGGTCCCAAGATAGGTGGAGAATTAGGAAGAGACGCTGTGAAGGCTATATTTCTGTCTCTTGCTTTGATTATAGTCTATATATGGTACAGGTTCAAGGATATTAGATTCGGGATTGCGGCTGTGGTAGCCCTCTTCCACGATGTGCTCATAACTTTGGGGATATTTTCCATCTACGGCGGTGAGATATCGCTTGCAGTTGTGGCGGCGCTTTTGACAATTGTGGGTTACTCCTTAAACGATACGATCGTGATATTCGACAGGATAAGGGAGAACTTCGGGGTCTACAGGGGGCAAATGTACGACGAGATAATAAACAGGGGCATCAACGAATCTTTAAGCAGGACTATTATAACATCGCTGACCACGCTTTCTGTAGTTTTAGTGCTCCTGTTCTTAGGGGGCCAGGTGACACGGAGCTTTGCCTTTGCGCTGACAGTGGGCGTCATCGTAGGCACTTATTCATCTTCGTTCGTAGCGAGTCCCATATTGGTGGAGTGGCAAAACAGGCAGGATAAAAAGAGGATGAAAGAGAGATCAGCCGCTGTCGCTAGAACACGTTAGCTCTTCTGCCTCTGCTCCTTGATATTCCATCTATCCCTGCTGCTTGATGTTCCTGGCAGAGCTCTGTAGGAAAGCTTTGAGGGATGAATACCTCCTCTATTTTTGTGGGACAGTAGTCGGTGGCTACATCATAGGTATCCCCACAGATCTGGATTCTAACGACATCGGGAGACATCTGAAAGTCATTCTCCTGTAGTTCTAAGACCTCGTGAGCTTCCTTCATAAATTCGGCCCAGGGAGGGAGGGCTACGACAGAACCTGCCATCCTGTCACCGAGCGAGCGCTTTACGTCGAAGCCGATCCAGACCCCTGTCACAATATGCGGTGTAAATCCGATGAACCAGGCGTCAGTGAAATCTTGAGTCGTTCCGGTCTTTCCCCCTGCCGGACGTTTGAATCTGTAGGGATATGCCCTGGCTGCGTAGCCCGTACCCTTCTCTTCCATAACAGATTTAAGCATACTGGTCATAACCGACGCTGTCTCGGCAGAGAGAACTTCGCTTTCTGACCCTCTGTCCTCTTCGAAGATAGTTTCACCGTCTTTATCCAGGATGCGCAAAATAGAGATAGGTTCAACTCTGATGCCCTGGTTGGGGAAGACTCCGTAGGCTGATGTGATATCCAAAAGAGTGACTTCCTCTGTTCCGAGGGCAAGCGCATAGACGGGCTGAAGGGGAGTCTTGATGCCCATCTTCCTTGCGTATTGAATGGGGAGCTTGGCACCTATCTTCAAAAGGAGCTTTACGGCTACGAGGTTGCGGGACTGCTTGAGACCCTCTCTGAGGGACATTTCTCCCTTGAAGGTTCGGTCGTAATTTTGCGGACTCCACATCTTCCCATTATTAAGAGGCAGTGTGATGGGATTGTCGAGTATCTTATCAGTGGTGCGGTAGTGATTATCTATGGCAGCAGTGTATATGAAAGGCTTAAAGGCGGAGCCCGGCTGCCTTTTGGCCTGCACAGCTCTGTTGTATTTGCTCTCTTCAAAATCTCTTCCCCCGACCATAGCCAAAATCTCTCCCGTGGCTATATTTAGGGCGACCAGGGCGCCTTGAACCACGTTGACCTGGAGGGAATCGCCGATTTGAAAGAGGGTAGAATCCGGCGGGAACTTGGCACTTTCACTGTCGATTTTCCACTGTATCTGACCGAACTTCTTGGATACGGCGCGTTCGGCTATACTTTGGAGCCTGGAATCGAGTGCTGTATAGACAGAAAGACCACTTTCGTATATAGCGGAGTATCCGTATTTTGCCTCCAGATGTTGCCTTACATGTTCGGTGAAATAGGGGGCAAGGCCTTCATCCTCTTGAGGGTCGTTGAACCTCAAGGGAGCCCTTTGGGCCTCTTTTGTCTCTTGGCGGGATATCTTCCCGGCGGATGACATAGCACGCAGAACTGTATTTCTGCGAATCAATCCATCTTTACGGCTATCTGAGTAATCTGAGGGACGCTGCAAGAGTCCAGCTAAATACGCGCACTCCTCAAGAGAGAGGTCCTGGACATCTTTGGCAAAGTAAAATCCGGATGCGAATTGAACACCGTAGCACCCGTTACCGAAGTACTGCTCGTTGAGATACATCTGGACTATCTCTTTTTTAGTGTAGGTCCTTTCGATTCTCACAGATGTTATAGCTTCTTTGATCTTTCGTGCCAGGGTCTTTTCAGGAGTCAGAAAGAGTCTCCTTGCAAGTTGCTGTGTAAGTGTGCTGGCTCCCTGTTTGATCTGTGCTGAAGTCAGGTTTATCCACACCGCTCTGGCGATGTCTCTTAAAGAGATGCCCCAGTGATCCCAGAACCTCTCGTCTTCTATAGATACGACTGCATCCACCAGGTTCTGTGGAAGCTGTTCGTAGAACACAGGCTCTCTCTTCTCAACGGCGAACTCTTTTAAGACTACACCGTCAGAGGAATAAATTCTGGTAGTGAGCTTGGTCTCTTCGTGTATTCTTTCGAGACGTTCTAAGCCGGGCAGACCTCTGCTGAAATAGACGACTGCGACAGATAGAACTAAAAGATATATTATGGAAGACGTAAGAGCGTAGAGCAGTGTCCTTTTCATTGCAGTTCCCCTTTGTGGGGTATAGAAGGATTTCTTGGCAAAATTGGAGATGTAAAAGCGTTCTTCTTTAAATTGTACTTACTTATGGCAATAAGTCAAGGACATTTTAGAAATGTTCCAACTGTTTACTTTCCACTTCGTGGCTTGCTGCCTACTCAACAGAGTGGACACTCCACCTATCTATAAGAATTACAATATATTGAGCTATTCCATGCCAAAGAAACTTTGTCCAAGAGGATCAAATTAGTTCACAGTGATCGGAAGGTCAGAGCCTATGATGAGTCTAAACGAACAGCTGGACATCATAAAAAAAGGGACAGAGGAGATCATCCCTGAGGACGATTTAGTAACGAAGTTAGAACGATCTATAAAGACTAATACGCCCCTGGTAGTGAAAACTGGGTTTGATCCCACCGCTCCCGATATACATATCGGAAACGCTGTGCCGATAAGGAAGATGAAACATTTTCAGGATTTGGGACACGAAGTTGTGTTCATGATCGGGGATTTTACAGGGATGATCGGCGACCCGAGCCAAAAGGACGCTACCAGAAAACGCCTTTCAAGGCGAGAGATCCTAAAAAACGCACAAACCTACAAGGAACAGGTGTTCAAGATCTTAGATCCCCGAAAGACGAGGGTCGAGTTCAACAGCAAGTGGTGCAGAGCCTTGAAGATTGAGGATATGCTGGAGTTGGCCTCCAAGTACACTGTTGCCAGGATGATCGAAAGGGACGATTTTTTAGAGCGCTATCAGACGGGAAAGCCGATTACCATTTTAGAGTTTATGTATCCTCTGCTTCAGGGCTACGATTCGGTGGCACTCAAGGCAGACGTGGAATTGGGCGGGACAGATCAGAAATTCAACCTCTTGGTCGCAAGGGAGATTCAAAGAGAGTACGGTCAGGAGCCGGAGGTGTTTATCACTATGCCCCTTTTGGTGGGCCTGGACGGCACCCTGAAGATGAGCAAGAGCCTGGGAAACTACATAGGCATCACTGAGCCGCCAGAGCAAATATACGGAAAGACAATGTCTATTTCAGATGAGCTTATCTATCGTTATTTTAAGATCGCTCTGGGAACAGAGACATCAGAAGGGGAGCTTGAGGACATAGAGAGACGTCTGAACGACGCCAGCCTAAATCCAATGGATGTGAAGAGGGAACTTGCGCGACAGCTTGTAAGCCTGTATTACGATAAGAGCGCAGCCCAAGATGCGGAGAGGGAATTCAACAGAGTATTCAAAGAGCAGAAACTCCCTGAGAACATCCCCCAACATCAGGTGCCGGAGGATTCGATATGGGTTGTGAAACTTGTTAAGGATTTAGGCTTTGCCAGAACGAACACAGAGGCAAGGAGACTAATCAAAGGGGGAGGCCTGAGCATCGATGGGGAGAGAATATCGAATCCTGATGCGGATATCAGTTTTAAAGGAGGGGAGATAGTAAAGGCAGGCAAGAGGAGATTTGCAAGGATATTAAAACCCAACCGCACAGACAAATAATATGTATGTTTAAACACAGGGGCGGGGTAACCGCCCCTACTATGTCAGCTCTATATCTGTAGGGGCAGACCCGTGTGTCTGCCCTGAAAATACGGGCGAACACATGGGTTCTCCCGTACTACAAGAAGCAGATTATACTCTATTTCGAAAAACTGATCTGATCGTCAAGGAGCATCAACGCAGACCACGTAGTGACATCTGTCCGGGTGGGGTCTAATTCGTTCAAGTACTCCTGGAACGAGGCGCGCTCCTCATCTGTTTCGGGTCCAGCTTCTGAAACGCTTCTGTTGAAACCTGCAATCTCATCCTCTGTTTTCCCGGACTTTTGAAAAACCCAGTCTCCTAATTCTATATCGCTTGGATTGTTCACAGCCGCACGGGCAAAATCTTCTGCCGAGATGCCCAGAAACTCCAAAAGAGGTTTCTCGCCCTCGGAGTCATCGCCGTAATTATATTCTCCCAAGAGACCCGCGTTCGCAGCTCTGGCTTTGTCCGCCGCACGGGCAGCCCAGGCAATTCCTGCTACGTCGGTGCAATAGGGGGTGCGCGGCGGTTGTTCGGTGAGATCAAGTCTATAAAAGTTGCCCCAATCGTCCAGTTCTATAGACTGAACCCCTGTCTTGATATCTGTTCTTCCGGGGGCGTACTTTTCTATGCGCTCCTGGAGCAGGGCGCGATGCATCTCATCATACGGTTCGCGCGACAGTTCGGCCTCATTGAAGGCGGCGATCTCGCCTTCGTTTTTCCCCGATTTTTGGAGCACCCACTCACTTATGCCAGCGTCGTCGTATTTTTCAACGGCTTCTGCGAATTCCGCGGCTGAGATCCCCAGAAAATTCAAAACGTTCATGTCCGATCCGGAAGCTTCCCCGTACACATATTCGCCCAACATCCCTCTGTTGGCCGCTCTTGCCTTGTCCGTCATTCTAGCAAGTCCGACGATACCTGCCATCGTTACGTTCGATGGACGACGTGGAGGCTGTCTTGTCAAATCCATTCTTTACATCCTTTCCAATTGAGATTTTGGGCTGTTACGATCCTGAAAATTAACTTATAGGAGATCTGCTGTCCTCTCTAAGAAGGTCGATTTGTATTAATGATACACATAGGAAGGGATTTACACAAGAAAAAAATATAGACAAACCTAAAAGCCTTGTGAAATAGTTATGTCCCAGGCAGCGTCTGAAGCGCCGATTATGGGTCAAAGAGTAGCATATCGTATCGTTTTGCTGTGGAATAAGCAAAATAGTCTTATCAGAGTTCTGGTCAGCAAGGAACAGGAGCTGTTTGAAGAACAGGATGCACTGTCTTTGACAGACAGGGCACACATAGACGCTTTCCCCCTTCTTATGAAAGATACAAGCCTCTTGAGATTCTGTACTGTTGCAACAAGATTCAACTGTTCATTCAGTGAGGCTGGTCCTCTGTAACGGGCTCGTCCCATACCGTGTTGTTGCCTGGCTTCAGCAAAGATATGTTCACTGCGTTTACGGAGTCTCCGGGAGAGTTTGTAGTCAGCTGTTAATGAGATAGACCGTGCATGATTTCTGGCTTTCGCCTCTCGCACTTTTCTATCCCGTTCGGCCTGAATATGTGCTGGATTTGTCTTGTTTTTCCATGTAGGAATCGGTTCAATCTTCTCATCGGCTCGCAGAGGAATATGGGGTATGATTCCCCGGTCAAGTACATCAGCGATAAAATTACCAGAACCGTAACCGGTATCGGCACTAAGTGTCTGAATGTCTTTGGGCATGGTGTATGTTTCAAGGTCATCTACCATCTTAAGGGCACTTTCGGGCTCTGCTGTCCCTGTCGCCTGCGTGCCCTGAGTCTCAAGGATTACTCTGCTTTTTGTGTCGATCAGATCATGGCCCATAAACGAGAGAAAAGCCCCTTTGCCCTTCGATTTGCTGTATAAGCGCGCGTCGGGGTCTGTAGTCGAACGGTGTGTTTGGTTCGTCCACTTTTCACCATGAAAGTCTTTATCCTGAGGATGCCCGGACCTACCCTTTGTCTTATCACCTTCAAAACCGATTCCCTTGAGATAATCATCAAGAGAAACAGGGGGTTCTATCGGCTCAATACTTTTCACTGAAGCATCAGCTTGTATCTGAGTGCCGTCGACACTAAGGTGTTTACCGCTCACAAGACCGACATCTATGCAACACTGGACTACCTGACGCATTATCCGTTCAAACAACCCACTGGATGCCCACTTGTGATTGCGAAGCTTGTTGATCGTGCTCCTATCCGGAACCGCATCATCAAATGTCTGATGACAAAACAACCGATATGCCGCATGCATCCCCACTTCCTGACAGAGCCGATTCTCACTCAAATTATACAGATAGCCAATAAGGATCATTCGAACAACTAATTCAGGATCAATACCGGGTCTGCCATTGTCAGGGCAATAACAATCTGATACAACGTCTCGTACAAATGAAAAATCAACTGCCTCATCAATCTGACGAAGGATATGGTCCTCGGGAACTAAATCCTCCATCTGAAAATAGTGAAACATCGGATTTGTCTGTTCCTGCTTTTGTGGGGTCATTGTTTCCTCCATGTATAATATTATCAATAACATAATATAATACATCGGAGCTGCTTTATCAATGCTTGTTTTATACTATTTTCTGAATCTAAGGGTTTTTCACAAGGCTTCTAACGTCGGTAAAAACTTGACATCGGCTGAGCAATTCGTATATTATTCCAGTCCGGTAGAATATTATCCGCCTTTCAAAGAACACATAGAGACAGGAGCAGACGATGCCGGGCGACATTCCCATAGGAAACGGGGATCTTCTAATAACATTCGATAAATCCTACCAGTTGAGAGACATTTACTACCCTTACGTGGGACAGGAGAAGCACACGGAAGGACATTCCTTTAAGTTCGGAGCCTGGGTCGACGGACAATTCAGCTGGATAGATGACGTATGGGACCTGTCGCACAAATACCTTCCAGAGACACTGATAACCGATGTGGTGGCCAAGAACGATCGGCTTAAGCTTGAACTTTATATTGGCGATACTGTGCATTTCCACGAACATATCTACATAAAGAAGATCAAAATCGTGAATCTGGAAAATAAAAAAAGACACGGGAGACTCTTTTTCGGACATGATTTCCACATATATGGAAGCGTTGTTGGGGATACGGCTTACTACGATCCTGTGGGGAAATCTATAGTTCACTACAAGGGGGAAAGGTACTTCAGGATGTGCTGTTCGGACTCCCAGAAGATAGGTATAGATCAGTTTGCCACAGGAAAGAAGGAGGTGGGTGGGGCAAAAGGCACCTGGAAAGATGCGGAAGACGGACACCTTGGGGGAAATGCAATAGAACAAGGAGCTGTGGATTCGACATTAGGATTTCATATAGATGTTCCGGAAAAAGGCCAGAACACGGCCTATTACTAGATGGTTGTGGGTCGAAGATGGGCTGACGTAGATCGCCTTTATAACAGGGTCGTTGAGAAGTCGCATGAGGAATTGATAAAAAGGACAGGCGCTTACTGGAGACTCTGGGTAAACAAGGAGGACTTCAGCTACAAGGATCTTCCCCAGAAAATTGTCGACCTTTTCAAAAGGAGCCTGTTAATTTTGAGGACCCAGATTGACAACCGGGGAGCCATAATCGCCGCCAATGACAGCGACATACTGCATTTTTCAAGGGACACCTATTCGTATATGTGGCCTAGGGACGGGGCATTGGTGGCAACCACTCTCATAAAGACGGGATATTCTGAGATCTCAAGGAGATTCTTCGAATTCTGCTACCACGCGATAAGGAAAGATGGATACTTCCTGCACAAATATAGCCCCGACGGTTCTGTGGCAAGCTCCTGGCACCCCTGGACGAAGGACGGCAAGCTTGAGCTTCCGATACAGGAGGACGAGACCGCGCTTGTAGTCTAGGCGCTCTGGGAGCACTTCAACAAATTCAGGGACATAGAGTTCATAAAGCCCTTGTACAGGAGATTGGTAACATCGGCTGCGGAATTTATGGTAAGATTCAGGGATGAGGAGACCAAGCTTCCCCTTGAGTCTTACGATCTGTGGGAGGAGCGTCACGGGGTTCATGCATATACGGTGGGAGCCGTGTGTGGAGGGTTGAAGGCCGCCGCCAAGTTCGCATCTGCCTTCGGAGAAGACGCCCTTGCAGAAAAATAGAATAGGGCCTTTGAAGAGATAAAGAAAGCCGCGATCAAATACATGTACGACAAAAAGTACAATCGCTTCTGTCGGACAGCCGTTAGAAACGATGACGGATACGATCTTGACATGACCATAGATGCCAGCATGTACGGCCTTTTCAGATTCGGAGCTTTTCCTCCCGACGATCCGAAAATTGTATCCAGTATGAAGCTATAAGGGACAGACTCTGGGTAAAGATTAATGTGGGCGGAGTAGCCAGATATGAGAACGACTACTACCATCAGATAAGCCAGAATATAGATAATGTCCCTGGAAATCCCTGGTTCATTTGCACGATGTGGCTTGCAGAATGGTACATAGCGACTGCCAGAAAAGTAGATGACCTTAAGACGGCAGTGGACATAATGGAGTGGGTCGCGGACAGAACACTTGAGTCGGGAGTCTTGGCAGAGCAGGTTCATCCTCACACAAATGAGCCGCTGTCCGTCTCCCCTTTGACCTGGAGTCATGCTACAGTCGTTATGGTTGTGATGAGCTATCTTGAGAAGCTCGAGGCGCTCACTATGGGAGATGTACTGAAAAAGAGCATATACAGGCACAGACTAATATCGGGCATAGAGTAGTATCTTATCGCTTCACGCTCCCTGTTTTTGCCCTCTGATCCTACCGACTTGTGGTGGACTGAAATGAACCTGCTATAACTTTTGTCTGTTTCTTTTCTACCTTTCTACTGTAAGATCCAGTTCACCGAAATATCTCTTGAATACCGAAAATTTCCGCTATTCTCCAAGAAATACCATCATATTAACGTCAGAGATTTCTGGCCATAAATTCCGTTTTACCATCGGATTCTATCTCTTATTTTGAACGGACAGCATCATCAGCACAGAAATCCATGGTCTCACGAATAATTTTGCGTGACAGCATATATCTAAACGTTCAGGTGGTCAAGAGAATCTGCTCCTTTTTTCAAAACCCTTCTTCAGTCTTGCTTCATAATCTCTGAACTTTCGCTAACCTCTCTCTTTCTTAAAGGAGCACGAAGATCATCCGGTGCAGATGTCGTGCCCTTAAGGTATTCTTTCTGGATATGGGAGTAGATCGTTGTGGAGTGGATATCCAAATCTCCCATGATTCCTTGCAGGACCTTGAGGTTCACATGTGCCATCCAAAGCTATGGCGATGTGTATGTATAGTGGCATTTTTGCCATCTGCCCTTTTACAGACACGCTTGAAACTTTTCGAGAGATTGCCCTGATCATGATGTGTACTGTTACGGGTGACCCAAAGAATGGCCAACATGCTTTCTGCATCATGCTTCTGTGTGCTGGATTAAGGGCCGTTTCTATAGCTTAGGATGTCTCGGTTCCACCTACTTTCTTCTTCGTCATCCAACTACCTCCTTGCCTGTAAAAGCAGTCGTACCGATCTAAACATCTGCAGCCTCATTTTCAACTGAAAGGGGTATTACAACGGTTTTTGACTGAGAACTTTTCATTGACAAACACTATTTTCTTCCTTATCTTCAGTTGATCCTCGATTGAACCTGTCGGGGACTATCCGTGTGCCTTCAGCACTTCGCAGACACAGAGATAGTTGTGAGACCTCCCTGCAATTCATTGAAGACCTGAGTGAAAGCATGTCGCCTACCGCCTTCGTGGCTGCTGTATGGGCTCAGTTTAGGTGTTCAGCGAGGGCGTGCAGCGGGGTTCGCTACCCGGTTTTTTCTGGAGACTATCAGAAGGCGCAAGCAGTCCTGGAACCTCCGTATGGGGGTCCCAAGTAGCTTTCACGTTCCTGAAGGAGGTAAACCCGCGTTGGAAACTGACCTGGGAGGGGAGAACACCAGATGAAGGTTCTTTTAACAGGAGGCAGCGGCAGGCTCGGTGGCTATGCACTGCGAGAGTTACTCGGCGCCGGGCATACTGTCTCGAGCTTCGGTCGCCGAGAGCCGCTGGTGCCCGGTGCGCGATTCATTCAGGGTGACATCATGGAGGGGGAGCAACTGCGGCAGATCTGTCCGGGCCACGACGCCATATTACACCTGGCCGCTGTCACCGGATTGGGCCTGGTCACGCCCGAGCAGATGATGCACGGCAATATCATCGGGACGCTTCGCGTTCTCGAGGCGGCCGTGGCGGCGGGTGTGGCCAAAGTTGTGTTCGCGTCTTCAGCTGCAGCCGCGGGTATAACGTTCGCGAAAAATCAGATCATCCCGCGCTATTTTCCTATCGATGAGGAGCACCCCTGCGAGCCGCAGGACGAATACGGTCTTAGCAAACTGCTGGGTGAACTCACGTGCAAGCGGTACTCAGATGCGTACGGCATTCATACCATCTGCCTGCGCCTGGGAAACAACTGGTATGTGGATCGGGAAGGGGCCGAAGTGGCAGTTCGCTCAGGAGGCGGCACTGTGCGATTCGCCTCCGTGGAAGAGATGTGGACGGAATACCAGCTCCGCAGGCAGGACCCCGAAAGGGGAAAACCGCCAGGTCCAAAGGTGCTCTGGGACGTCACGGACGCCAGAGATACCGGCGTTGCCTGCCGGTTGGCGCTGGAGAACGACGAAATCGTCCATGACGTCTTCCAGATTCTCGGCAATGAAGTCTACACCGTCCAAGAGACTGCGCAACTCGTTGCCCGTTATTATCCGAACGTCCCGCTAAAGACCCCCCTGCACGGGCATTGTTCCCTCTGGTCACATGAACGGGCAACCCTCATGTTGAATTACCGGCCGCAGGGATGGCGGAACAGCGATTTAGAAAGCTGGTTGGAGGAACGTGGTGATCCTATTTGACTACGATAAAGCAGTGCATCTGATGAAGCAGTGGGGCGTGGACGTGCTTTTGCCCCACACACTCTTGAACGCAGGCTACCTGGCCGACCACTGGAAGCACGACTTGTACACCAGCATCGGGCCGTGGACCACCTTTGACCGGGACGAGCCCTATCAGCTCTTCGTCGGGCTGCCGCAGGACCGGAAGATCGAGCCGTTCGTCACCTGCCGTCGGGCCAGTGAAGAGGGTGACATGTACAACTGGGACGTCTGGATCGAAGATCGTCGCGTCTGGGGTCCCGACGTGCCGATGCGCTCCACCAACAGCCCGCTCGGGCCGGCGATCACCGAACCCTACTTAGATCCCTTCGACGCGGCCGCCGATGCTCTCTGCCACCGCGGTCTGGATAAGGCGACAATCGGCATCGAGCGTCGCTTTCTGGGGATCGAAGCGTACGAGAAATTGCAGGGGTTGATGCCACAGGCGCAGTTTCGTGAGGTCCTGGGCCTCTTCGACGAACTTCGGATGCTGAAGACGCCGGAGGAGATCCGCCGAATGCGCTTCGTGGCCAAGGCCACCCAGGAGGCGTACAGGACCGCGTTCAACAGTGTCCGGGCGGGGATGACTGGCCTGGATTTCGAACGGATCTTCGGCGCTGAACACTACCGCCGCGGCGTGCGCCACGAGTGGCTGCATACGATGATCGGGCCCCTGGGCATCGACGTGGTGGGACCGAATGCCACGCTGTTCACACCTGGCCAGACCGTTTGTGTGGACGGCGGAGCCAGCTACCGCCACTATCAGAGCGATCTGTGCATGTTCATGTCCATAGGAGAGCCCAGCACCGAGCTGCTGAAGATCTACAAGGGCATGCGACGGGCGATGGACGCAGTGCTCGAGCTGCTGCGCCCGGGAGTTAAGCTGTCGAATATCTTTGAAACCGGCAACGGACTACTGCAGAAGGAAGGACTCGAGAGCTATCTGCAGGGCTATATCGGTCACGGCGTGGGCAGAAATGTCCACGAGGAACCGGTGCTGGGCGCCGAAAGTGATCGCGTGCTTGTGAAAGGAATGACGTTGTCCATCGAGTTCAGTACTCGCCGGGTCGAATGGGGCGCCATTGGCCTGGAAGATGGTGTGGTCATCACAGAGGACGGGTACGAGGATCTGAGCACCATCGGGCGCGAGCTTCATGTGACAGCGGACTGACAGGATCGTCGGCCGGCGCGGGATCCGCCAGAATTAACTTGATCATTTTTTCATCGTTCAATAAGGTACAACTGCACCCAGAATCGTCAACCTATTTTGGACAAAGCCTTGGTTCCAGAAAGGAGGCATAATATGTCTGATGTCGAGGGTTCAGAGGACCAGATTGCTGATCGAGAACAATCAACAGCATCAGGTCTTACGCCCGATCAAATCCAGCAGTTTAAAGACGATGGCTTTTTGATCGTTCGCGACCTGCTCCCACGCGAGGCACTTCGACCGTTGATTGACGAAATGGAGCAGAAGGTGGACGAGGCTGCACATGAGGCGGTCAAGCGGCGGATCCTGGACCCGTCGAACACCTTTGAAGACGCGCCCTTTGAGACGCGCCTCTCTCTTATCTGCAGGACCTGCTCAGAGCGCAACTGGCTCTGGGAACAGTATTTCTACGAGCAGGATATCTCCGACCAGAAACAGAAACCCCGTACAGCCGGGATGTTCATACTTAGAACCTGGCCGTCTCTGCTGGATGTCTTGGAATCAGTAATCGGTCCAGAGATTTTAGGCCACCCGACGTTCAACATACGCACAAAATTACCGGATCAGGAAGAGACCGTCATCCCCTGGCACCAGGATCTGGCATTCCTTACACCGGAAGAAGCGGGGGATACGCTGGTTGCGAATTTCTGGATTCCTCTTGTGACGGCTACGGCAGAGAACGGCTGTATGCAGATGATGAGGGGATCGCATCGTTTGGGTCTGTTGCCGCAGAATGCTCGGATTCCTCTTCCCGGTGATAGGGAAAATATAGGCATTGCCGATGCCGATTTGCCGGACTGTGGAGTCGTGACGGGTGAAGTGGATGTAGGGGACGTCTTGATGACGACAGAACGGTTGGTGCATCGATCGTTACCCAACACGTCTAACAACATAAGATGGAGCGTCGATACTCGCTATAGCGCAATTGGGCTTCCAACTGGTCGTGATCATGTGCCCGGCTTTGTCGTCCGCAGCCTTAAGAATCCCGAGAGCGTGGCGCGATCGCATCACGATTGGAATCGACTCTTTGAAGGGCAGGAAACCGAAGCCTGACGCATAAACAGAAAAATCCACAATCTGGGCGAACCAGATCCGACGATCGAATTTCTACAGCCGGCCTGGATCGAGCCCATGCACTATGCCTTACGGGCGCTCGCCGGGGAAAAGGCGGGCGGTATGACCCACCTGCATGCGCTCATCCGGCCCATGATAGTTGAAAATCCAGTCGGTTGGACGTGGCGGCGATGAAGACGCTGCACGAACCATGGAAAAAAGCGGGGACTGAAATATGAAAGCTCTTCAGATTGCAGCCAAGTTACATCAAGAGACAGACCAGCCGATTTATGAACAAGGGATAGAAGCGTTACTTGTCATTGCTATGGTGGCGGTGATAGCGCTGCTATTGTCCGTGACCGCAGTCCCAGCCGTGCTTTCGCCGGGTGCGACCGAGGTATCGGAGGTGAGCGCTGCGCCGGTTCATGCGCTGCGCGTGATTCTGCCGGCCGGCACCGCCAAGACGCTCCGGCTGCACAACGTGCAGGAGCCGAAGGTCGAAGCACCGGACGGAGTGCGCGCCGAGACCTTCTGGCTCTGGGGCGACCTGCGCCCGTTCGTCGAAGGTGGCGATCGTTTCGTGCCTATGTGGCTGTTGCCCTGGCGCGTCGGACCCAGGCCGGACCCCATTGTCAGACTGCACGCCGACAAGCCCGGAGAGTATGTCGTGCCCGTCGCCGAGGGCGTAACGGTCAACCTCGAGGTCACCCAGCCGCTGCCGAAGCCCGACATCGGCCTGGGGTTTTACAACCCGTTCACGTGGCCCAAGCCGGAGGAGGAGCCGCTCATCCGGCGCAGCATGCGCGATCATCTGCTGAACGTCTTCACTCCACGGCCCGATCCCGTGCACGATTCTCTGCCGCATGCACCCAGGCAGGACAACACTGCCGCGCGCATCGCCTGGCGCATCGACGCCGCTATCGAGGAAGGACTCATCGGTCCGAAACATCCGCTGTTGTGGCTCTCCGTCTGTCCAGAGGATATCGTCAAGGCCAAGCTGCTGGCACGCTACCCTGATCGGTGGCCGCCCCTTGTCTGCGGCAACGTGGACGAGCCTGGTCTACACAGGGAGAAGTTGGTTCGCCAATACGCAGCCGCCGCACACAAGTTGGGAGTTCTCAGCGGCACGGCCATACCGGGTTACAGCATCATGGCCTTCGGCGATGTGCTGGACATGTGGATCCTGAATATCGAGCAAATGAACGAAGAAATCCGACGCCGGGCACAGGAACAGGGTGCCTGGCTGTGGGTGTACACGTCGGCGATGCGCGGCACGAACGCGCCGATTCACCGATACCTGACCGGGCTGTGGGCCTGGGCCGTCCGCCCGGAGGGCGTGCTCGTGTGGGCATTCGCGCACGACTTACGTGAATTCACCGGGCCGCAGGACGTCTTCGCCATCCAGCACAGCCACGCCGTCGCAGGACCCGACGGCCCTATTGACTCCGTGGGCATCGAGGGGATGCGAGACGGCGCCATCGACTACATGTTGCTTCGACATCTGGAGCAGCTGGTCGCGCACCCGAATTTTACAGATGCGGAATGGGAAGATTACTATAATCTCCATAAGGCGGCGCAGTGGCTCGAGCAATTGCGCGCGTCGGTGCCACCGCACTTCTGGCCGCATGGTACCGCCTACTGGCCAACAAACATCCGCAAAAGCCTCTGGGATGGTCCAGACACCCAGAACCCGCCGGTGGCGTCCTTCTCCCACCTCCGGGCCAAGGCGTGGAAGTACATCAGCGAAATTGAACAGCAGTGACCATCGAGCACCCTGACGATGGACTCCCGGTGAGCTTTGGGCGCAGACGCCATCTGAAGCTGTGAGCCACAACTTCGACAGGAATTTATACTTTTCTCTGCTAAGTCTTCCCTCTCAAGATTTTCTCTGGAGACCAGGACCCCCAAGCTCCCCCGTTTCTCCAGCTTCGATTTTATCTGTTCCAAGTAAGCAAATAGATCGGTGTCGGTTCGATTTGGTCATGATCTTCATTAGAAGGAAACGCTGCCCCTGCCCTTGCCGCCAATGGACTTTTCCAGCGCCTCAAGAACCGCTCACCGATGCCAGGCGGAGCTCCGCCTGGCATCGGTCCTGAGTATCCGTACAAAAGCGCGAACTCCCGGAAGAAAGATGCTCTCGCCAGAGTCAATGCTCCGGTGGATGCGGACTTCCCGACGATGAAGCTTGGACTACACCGTTGGGATCGACGCGGAAGAAGGGGTACGTCAGAATCGTCGAGATGCTTTCAGCTAAAGACGAATCAGTCGGAGATGGGAACGCATGAAGCATCTTGGCGTAAAGACTTACATGAAGTGGCTAAACTTGACTGCAAATCTTTGTGTGCGTGAGCGCTCGTGGGTCACTGGTCCTCAATCCACGGGTATGCGATAGGATGTTCGGTCTATGACCTCGTGATCAGAGGACCGTGCCGTCTGGAGCGCGTTTTCGGTAAGCGGAAGGTAGTGATGGGTCTCCGCGTTCATCGAGATAAAGCCTTCCGCGTAGGCGCAGTGGCCGCACATACCAAAAGCCCCGTCGTTGGCCTCGATCCGCTTGCGCGCATACGCTCCGGCGTAGCCCTGGCTCACCATGCAGTCCAAGGCCGCCAGCTTTTTGTCCACCACATCCGTGATGTCAACGAACACGTCGTTGTAGTAACCGCCTTCAGAGTCCCACAGACTCCGGCGAATGGAGGCCGCACCCGCTCCATAGAAAAAGACCTGTGCCACCCGGTGAGGTGGACGCCGATCTCCCGGTTCAACACTGCCGGCCAGACTTATGGCGGCCAAGACCGTCTGCCCTGTGATGGCGTGCGGATTTATCAGTCCTTCATGCTCCTTCGGGAAGTGGGTCAAGAGGATGTCAGGTCTCAATTCACGAAACAGTCGCCCCAGACGCCGCACAGTCTCCTCGGTGACCAGCAGCACCGCATCGTCGGCTCCGAAAAAGTGTATGTCCTCCACCCCTAATATCTCACAGGCCCTGCGAGTCTCCTCGGCCTTGACATCCGCCCGCTCCCCCATGAGCCGCACGAGCTCTTCACTTTCCGGGACCTCGTCACGGTGAAACATCGAATCGCTGATCACGTCGTCGTGCACTCGGGCTCCATGGGTCATCACCACACAGCCTACGTAGTCACCGCGTCTTGTGTGGTGGGCCATGGTTCCCCCAGATTGGTCGAAGATGTCGGCTGGGTGTGCCCCAACTGAGAGTATGCGCAGTGGCTCGTTCATTTGAGATCCCCTTTCGTCCGTGAGACGTTCTGCTTTGTCATTTGATGTTGCGGGCTCAGCCTGCCGTCAGCCTCCTTCACAGGAAGTCGTCCACCTCAACCCGGAGATGTACTAGCACTGTTCTCGGCCGCAAGCAGGGCCGTCGGAATGCGGCGTTCGTGTTCGAGACTGTTCCAGTAGTGCTTGCTTTCCTCAAACGCACCTAAGAAGGTAGACAGAAGAATTGTTATAGGAACTGAAAAAATATTCGACAAAGGCTCTCAATCAACTGGAGGATGGACTCAAATTGGCAGACAACTTTTTGGAGGAACAGACTATAGTCTGGACAACACTGTTCCACTGATCGTAGAAGTGCCTCTATCTAACTCGGAGATCGTGTTCGTCACTTCCTTCGCCAGATCTTCCACTCTTTCTATCTCTGGACACCATGTATCCAGCGTCGGCCTCCCCTCCACCACCATGGGCAGAGCCTTGAACACCATCGTGCTCTCCCCTTTTTGCACGCCCACCGCAATCTGTACGGTTCTTATTCTCTGACGACTCGCCCCGTCGAGAGAATCCGCCGCTCGGCTGTTCGCTCGAAGGACCTTTGTAACCTCGCCTCCTCATCCTGAATGTCGTTTACCGGCAGTTTCAGACTCGGGGGGTAGTCCGGACCCGGTAGCAGACCCTTGCAGTTACCTTTTCATTCTGAAACTGCTTTGCCATCCCTCTGCCAAAGACAGTTTTGCTTATTTCGCCGATATCTTTTCTCATCAAGTGTCAGATTACCGCCAGCGCTTTGTTTTCGATCTCGTCCCAATTCGGTTCCTCAACGGGATAATCCTCGCAAGCGATGTACATATAGCCATCTTCAACGACGGCCCTACCGCTTGCGGTTCCCAACGTGCCCATGCCGACTCCCTTCTCGAATATCGGATCGTTCTTTATGGCCAGGATTACATTGGGGTCTCCACCGTGCACGCTGACCCCGAAGCTCTCGGCCAGATGGGCCAGCTTCATCTGTGCCGTAATATCTTTCCCACGTTGACGAACGATGTCCACAGCCTGCATGGCCAAAAATCCCGATGCGTTATACGGCTGTCCTGCTGTTACCGAGCCTGACCACTCTAAGGCTAATATCGGTAAATCCAATGTATCGCATAACTTCTTAAGTCCCATTAAGTCCCAATCTTGAAGGGGTTCCTCCATCCACGAATAGTTGAGTTTCTCCAAAGCTCGTCCCACCTTTACCGCATCGTTGTACGTATAGTTCTGGACAGGATCGTGCATTAAGAGAAAATCATCTCCCACTGCGGCACGGAGTTCCTGTGCCAGTTCGATATTCGTCTTCACACCGCCATAGGAGTGATCCTTACACCCCTTATACCCTTCTTCCTTGAACTGCACAGCTTGCGCGACCACATCGTCTATCGTTCCATCAGGGAGATTCCGGTACGCTGGAATCTTCTCCCTGTAACCTCCTAATAGCTTGTAGAGCGGTTGCTTGGCGTGGCGACTGGCAAGATCCCACAGCATATTGTCTATTATGTTGCTAATTCTGGGGTAGGAGAACCGTTTCGCATACCACAATCTCTGCCAGATGTATTCCCGGTCGAAAGCGTCCACGCCTATCAACAGAGTGGCAGTGGTCGCTTTGATGTGTTTGGCCTCCCACTCCAGGTCGTCACCGTAAAAACCATTGGCGAATGCTGTGTAGGCATCCAGATCCCCATCGGTGACCAGCCGCAGCATAGAGCTATAGGTCGGCGTTGGAGTATCATCCTTGTACTCTATAATCTCTTGATTGTATTCCGAGTCTGGGCCAAGAATTCCATGCGAACGAGTAAAGATTCCTGACAATCCGGGAGGTACCTTCTCAATAGATTCTGTGTTCTTGACGTGCCTGTCACTAGGCTCGCCCTCGAGGATATAAAACTTTACGTCCTTGATCTGCATTGAAAGAACCTCTCTTCTTAACGTGGTGAGGTGAGGATTAAGCGGAGGCAGTAAACCACGAAGCGGTCGCGCTTACATTTGTCCGTTATTACAATAATTCCTTATGTTAATTCTTTGATCTGCCGATTCATTTGCAGCCTCTTTCTAAACCTCAAATTACCGCCAGAGCTTTCTTTTCGATCTCGTCCCAATTCGGTTCCTCTACGGGATAATCCTTGTAATCGATGGACATATAGCCATCTTCGACGACGGCCCTACCGCTATTTGAATGTATATTTCCCAAGGTTACTGCCTCTAATATTGGATCGTTTTTTATAGCCAGGAGTACATGGGGGTCTCCACCGTGCACACTGACCCCGAAGCTCTCGGCCAGATGGGCCAGCTTCATCTGTGCCGTTATATCTTTCCCACGTTGACGAACGATGTCTACAGCCTGCATAGCCAAAAATCCCGAGGCGTTATACGGCTGTCCTGCTGTTACCGCGCCTGACCACTCTAAAGCCAATATCGGCAAATCCAATGTATCGCATAACTTCTTAAGTCCCATCAAGTCCCAATCTTGAAGAGGCTCCTCCATCCACGAATAGTTGAGTTTCTCCAAAGCTCGTCCCACCTTTACGGCATCGTTGTACGTATAGTTCTGGACAGGATCGTGCATCAACAGAAAATCATCTCCCACTGCGGCGCGGAGTTCCTGTGCCAGTTCGATATTTGTCTTCACACCGCTATAGGAGTGATCTTTACACCCCTTAAACCCTTCTTCCTTGGCCTGCACAGCTTCTGCGACCACATCGTCTATCGTTACACCACCGATATTCTGGTACGCTGGTATCTTCTCCCTGTAACCTCCCAATAGCTTGTAGAGCGGCAGCTTGGCGTGTCGACTGGCAAGATCCCACAGCATAAAGTCTATCTTCTCGCTAATTCTGGGGTAGGAGAACCGTTTGGCGTACCACAATCTCTGCCAGATGTATTCCCGGTCGAAAGCGTCCACGCCTATCAACAGAGTGGCAGTGGTCGCTTTGATCTGTTTTGCCTCCCACTCCAGCTCGTCACGGTGAAAACCACTGTTGAATCCAGTGTAGCCATCCAGGTCCCCATCGGTGACCAGCCGCAGCATAGAGGTATAGGTAGGCATTAGAGTATCATCCTTGTACTCTATGAGTTCTTCATTATAATCCGAATCTGCGCCAAGAATGCCATGCGAACGAGTAAAGATCCCTGACAATCCAGGAGGTACCTTCTCAACAGATTCTGTGTTTTTGACGTGCCTGTCGCTAGGCTCGCCCTCGAGGATATAAAACTTTACGTCCTTGATCTGCATTGGAAGAACCTCTGTTATTAACGTGGTGAAGTGAGGATGAAGCGGAGGAAGTAAACCACGAAGCGGTCGCGCTTACATTTGTCCGTTATTACAATACTTCCTTATGTTAATTCTTTGATGTACCGATTCATTTGCAGTCTCTTTCTAAACCTCAAATTACCGCCAGAGCTTTCTTTTCGATCTCGTCCCAATTCGGTTCTTCTACAGGATGATCCCCGCAAGCGATGTACATATAGCCATTTTCAACGACCGCCGTGCCCTGGAAAGTAAGTTTTGCATCGGTCAGATCCCTTGCTGTTCCCCAGGAAGCTGCCTCGAATACTGGATCGTTTTTTGTAGCCAGGACTACATGGGGGTCTCCACCGTGCACATTGACTCCGAAGCTCTCGGCCAGATGGACCACCTTCATCATTGCTGTTATATCTTTCCCGCGCTGGCGCACGATGTCTACAGCCTGCATAGCCAAAAATCCGGATGCGTTATAGGGCTGTCCTCCGGTTACCGCGCCTGACCACTCTAAGGCTAATATCGGTAAATCCAACGTATCGCATAACTTCTTGAGTCCCATCAAATCCCAATCTTGAAGAGGCTCCTCCATCCACGAATAGTTGAGTTTCTCCAAAGCTCGTCCAACCTTTACGGCATCGCTGTAGGTATAGTTCTCGACAGGATCGTGCATTAAGAGAAAATCATCTCCCACCGCGGCGCGAAGCTCCTGTGCCATTTCGATATTCCCATTCACACCGCGATAGGAGTGATCCTTACACCCTACAAACCCTTGCTCCTTTGCCCGCACAGCTTCTGCAATCAGATCGTCTATCGTTACACCGACGATATTCTCGTACGCTGGTATCTTCTCTCTGTAACCTCCCAATAGCTTGTAGAGCGGCAGCTTGGCGTGTCGACTGGCAAAATCCCACAGCATAAAGTCTATCTTGTCTTCAATTCTGGGATAGGAGAACCGTTTGGCGTACCACAATCTCTGCCAGATGTATTCCCGGTCGAAAGCGTCCACGCCTATCAACAGAGTGGCAGTGGTCGCTTTGATGTGTTTGGCCTGCCACTCCAGCTCGTCACGGTGAAAACCACTGCCGATTCCGGTGTAGGCATCCAGGTCCCCATCGGTGACCAGACGCATCATCGAGGTATATGTGGGCATTAGGGTATCGTCCCTGTACTCTATCAGTTCAGGATTATGTTCCGACTCTTGGCCACGAATGCCATACGAATGAGTAAAGAGTCCTGACAATCCAGGAGGTACCTTCTCAATAGGTCCTGAGCCTCTGACGTGCCTCCCACTCGGCTTTCCCTCGAGGATATAAAACTTTACGTCCTTGATCTGCATTGGAAGAATCTCTCTTGTTAATGTGATTAGGGAATGTGTTTTTGTACGGACGAGGCGCCACGGTCGCTTTGTTAGGGAGGATGTAGCGGAGGCAGTAACCACGAAGCAGTCGCCACCACATTTATCCGTAGTTACAATAACTACTCATGTTAATTCTTTGATCTGCTGGTTCATTTGAAGTCTTTTCTAAACATTAGATTACCGCCAAAGCTTTCTTTTCGATCTCGTCCCAATTCGGTTCCTCTACAGGATTGTCCGCCCATGCGATGTACAAATATCCGTTTTCAACGACGGGCCTGCCCCGGACAGTGAGTTTCTCATCGCTCGGAGCACCTGCTCCATGCAAGGAGGTTAGCTCGAATGTTGGATCGTTTTTTGTAGCCAGGACTACATGGGGGTTTCCGCCGTGCACATTGACTCCGAAGCTCTCGGCCAGATGGACTACCTTCATCTCTGCCGTTATACTCCACCCACGTTGACGAACGATGTCCACAGCCTGCATGGCCAAAAATGAAGATGCGCTAAACGGCTGTCCTCCGGTTACTGCTCCTGACCACTCTAAAGCTAATATCGGCAAATCCAATGTGTCGCATAACTTCTTGAGTCCCATAAAATCCCAATCTTGAAGGGGCTCCTCCATCCAGGAATAGTTGAGTTTCTCCAAAGCTCGTCCAACCTTTACCGCATCGCTGTAGGTATAGCTCTCGACAGGATCGTGCATTAAGAGAAAATCATCTCCCACTGCGGTGCGAAGCTCCTGTGCCATTTCGATATTTCCTTCCACACCGCGATAGGAGTGATCCTTACACCCAACATACCCTTCTTCCTTGGCCTGCAGAGCTTCCGCGACCAGATCGTCTATCGTTACACCGACGATATTCTGGTACACTGGAATCTCCTCTCTGTAACCTCCTAATAGCTTGTAGAGCGGCAGCTTGGCATGTCGACTGGCCAGATCCCACAGTATATTGTCTATCTGCCCACTTACCGGGTAGGAGAACCGTCTTGCGTACCACAATCTCTGCCAGATGTATTCCCGGTCTAAAGCGTCCACACCTATCAACAGTCGGGCAGTGTACGCCTTGAAGGTTTTTGCCTGCCACTCCAGTTCGTGACGGTGAAAACCACTTCCGAATCCCATGTAAGCATCCAGATCCCCATCGGTGACCAGACGCACCATAGAGGTATAAGTCGGTTTAAGGCTATCATCCTTGTACTCTATGAGTTCAGGATTATGTTCCGACTCTTTGCCACGAATGCCATACGAATGAGTAAAGAGTCCTGACAATCCAGGAGGTACCTTCTCAATAGGTCCTGAGCCTCTGACGTGCCTCCCACTCGGCTCGCCTTCGAGGATGTAAAACTTTACGTCCTTGATCTGCATTGAAAGAACCTCTCTTGTTAGCGCGGTGACGTAATGTCTTCTTGCAGTGACCAGGCGCTGTGTCCACTGTGTGGCTCGCTGCTTCCACGGTAGGCCACGAATTGATCGCACTTACATTGTCTGATAACCCCTGCTCAGATTACACTCTCCGTCTGCTTCTCCACCTCTCCCCAGTCTATCTCTACCCCCAAACCAGGCCCCTGGGGCACTGGAAGATATCCCTTTTCCAGCACCAGAGGGTTCTTAATCAGAGGTTCGCCTCCCTGAGAGCCGACCTCCCAACCTTCGAAGAAATCACAGTTCTTGATCGCTCCCAATACATGAGCGTGTACAAAACCATTCATCACCCCACCCGATTTGATCTCGCAGTTGACCCCGAAACTCTCCGCCAGATGTGCAATCTTGATCATATCCGTGATCCCTCCGCGCCAGGGAACACTCGCCCGAACGATGTCCACCGCCTGAAGCGCTATAAGCTGTGACGTCGAGTAGAGCGTCCCAGGCAAGTACTCGGCCGCTGCAATCGGTATATCCAGTGACTCGGAGAGCTTCTTAAGTCCCATCAGATCGAAGTCCCGCAACGGCTCCTCAAACCAGTAATAGTTCTGTTCCTGCAGAGCACGACCCACCCGTATCGCCTCGATGTAAGTGTACTGCTGTACACTGTCGTGCATCAGATAAAATTCCGGGCCAACAGCCTCGCGGACTGCCTGTGCCACCTTGATCATTTCATCGACCCCGAGGTTACAGTGGTCCTTATAGCCCCAGAATCCCTCCTCCCTAGCCTGCAGGGCGTCCTTCACAAAGGCACCGATATCCGACAGATTCCCCCCGCTCTTGTAAGACGGGATCTTGTCTCTGAAACCCCCTATTAACCGGTAGACCGGCATATCGGTTGCCTTACCCGCCAGATCCCACAGCGCTACATCCACGTATGCCCGCACAGTCTGGGGCAGATAGCGGAGACGGTCCAGATGCACCAGTTCCTGCCAGAGACGCTCCCGGACCAGGGGATCCTGCCCGATCAATACGTTCCGGTAGGCCGATTGAATCTGGCGTGCTGTATCCTCGCCCACACCCATACACCAGCCCTCCAACTCAGTGTCCGTCAGGATTCTGAGAAGCCCAACAGGCTGATGGATCTTGATGTCGGTGATCTCCATGATGTTTCCTCCCTCTCGATAATAGAGAATACCAATCTTTGCATAGTTGTTTAGATTCTTTGGACACCCGCCCCATGCACAACGTCTATGAAAGGCTATTTGCGCCGAAGGACGTCCCTGTGCGCCGTCCACAGGCACCGACGCCCCATTAGATCAGTTTGCCCGCTCTGAGGCGAGGAAGACGACTGCGTGCCACTTCTTCGGTAATTCCAGAAGACAGGCGAAGAACTGCAGGATCTCAAGCTCGTTCAGTGGCTCCGAATCGTTCCTTTTGAACCGCTCCTACCCTGCATTTTCAGACTAGATCGAGACTGTCCAGACGCTGTTCACGGTGTTCTTATCTGGTGACAACTCCACCGCTAGCCCCCTGCCGTGAAGATTCCTGGAAAACCTTGATTGGATTCAGGCTGGTGCTTCTTCTTAGGCTGCTTTACACAACAACTACAGGGGTACATCTGAGCATGTTCCTACTTTGTCCTGAAGGCAATTTTAAGGTTATCTTCCCGAATATGCACCTGTGATGCGTATTTCTTTCTCAGTCCTTCCAAGAATTGCTCGAATATCTCCCGCTCCTTCGTTCTCCTTATCTGCCCTCTGACGCGCCTTTTGGCATCCTCAAATGGCTGTCTCTCACGGCGTCTGGATAGAACTTTGAATATAGAGTATCCGCCCGCTACCTGGACAGGACCTCCAACGGTAGGATATGTACCCTTAACGTGAACAGGACCTGAAAGCTCCCCTATCTGAGCCTTCTTCGCAGCTCCCACTATGCCGCCGTATTTTTGGCTTTCGAAAGGATGAAAATGGAATCTGCCTTCTTCGTCCCGCTGGTCTGCAGGACGTGTAGAATGAGCCCTCGCAAGCTCGCTCAATGGAGCACCTTTTTGGATCTGTTCCATAAGGCTCAACGCCTCTTCCTGCGTCTCTACAAGTATCTCCTGTATATCTATCTTCTCAGGAAGCAGATACTTATCAGGATTGCTGTCGTAGTACTGTCGCATATCGTCCTCAGTTATGCTTATCTTACCTTCCAGCGCTTGTTCCCTGAGTTCAGATATTAAGAACCTTCTTCCTTCGTTCTCAAGCCACCTTGCCGTATCTTCTTCCTTATCCATCCCGGCGCGAAGAGCAGCTTCCAAAATCATTTTGTCGGGAATAATGAAACGCTCTGCAAAGGAGGCCAACTGTTCGCTATCTTCAAGAATAGGAAGACCACCTTTACCTTTACGCTCGCTGATAGCTTGAATATCTCTGATCACGAAGATAAAGTCCTCTGAGGTTATCTTTCCATCGTCGTATCTGTAGACAACGATGCTCCTATCATCCTGCGTGGGAAGAGATACGCCGCCGCGCAACCTTGCTAGGCAGCTCTTTAAGCCTTCCTGATCCAGTTCGAGGCGATATTTTATCTTTAGCTTTTCTACTAAAGCGGCTCTTTCAAGGGTAAGCTTTTTGTTGTAGAGTGCTTGGTAAATCTCTGAGCTGGGTTGAACTGTACTGTCAGCGGTGGCTTTGAATATCGAATATTTCCTGCCGATCTTTATGGGCTCTGATACTTCGCCCACCTTAAGAGAAAATAACTTATCCTGAAGAATGGGGATCAGGCGTACTTTGGTGTGATATAATCCTGAATCGCCGCCCCTGGGTGCAGTCTCCTCATTAACAGAACGCCGTCGGGCTACCTCCTCAAAGCTCTCCCCCTGTTTGATCTCCTCAAGAGCAGCCCTTGCTTTATCCTCGCTGTCCACCATTATATCGCTAAACCTGATCGCCCTAGAGTATTCCGACTTTTCGAATAAGTCCCGTAAGTCCTCTTCTTTTATATCTAGCGCTAATTCCCTTTGTTGAAAGATACTTAGGAGCTTTTGTGTTCTGCTCTTATGCATCTTCCTCAGAAAGCGGAGACTCTTATTAATGCCCTTGGCCTTGGCCTCCATCATCAAAAGCTCCATGTCGATCACCGTCTGTAGATCATTCCTTTGTTTTTCTATCCCTGTTTTTGTGCTCTGGAAATGTAGAGGGACTTCATCGCTAAATTCTTCCAACTGCTTTACAATTATCTCCTTATCCCCAACCTGGGCAAGTACCAGATCCTCCTTTTTCCCTGTGCAGCTCATGCTGACAATTAAGAGTGCAATTGGAAACGGCCAGATTCCAGCAGCTTTTCTTACGACAGAGGCGGTCTTTCGCGCCTTTGCATATATTCTGCAATTGTTCATCTTCCAAAATCTCCTTTTTTGGTAAATCGCGTATATCTATTCAGTTCTTAATTATTTACAGAATCCTCATTCTTTAGAACGCTCATCTCCTTATAAAGGAGCGCTAATTTGAGACGGACATCGGAATAGTCCGACTCTATCTTAAGAATCTCTTCGTATTGAGCAGTAGCCTCCTTGTACTTCCCCTTCTCCTTATAGGCAGCAGCCAGATTATAACGGGCATCTAAGTTTTGGGGCTGGCTCTCTAACAGTCTCGTAAATTCAGCTATTGCCTCGTCCAGCAGCCCCTTCTTGGCATAAACAACGCCCAGATTATTTCGAGCTTCGAGGTAATCTCCTCCAGTCCGGATGATTTTTCTGTACTCATCCACAGCTGCGTCATAGAGTCCCTTCTTATCGTAGATATACGCTAACTTGAGACGAACCTTTACATTATCAGGGTCTAATTTGAGGGCGCTTTCGCACTCATCTTGAGCCCTGTCGTACATGCCTAATTGTATGTAATTCTGCGCTAAGAAAAGACGGGTTTGGATGTATCCTTCCACCCACAGGGGTCGGGCAAGCATCAAGCTCGGCCTGGCCTCCGCAACTTTTCTGCTGGCAGCTATAGAATCATCATACATCCCCATTCTTGCATAGATGGAACCGAGATTCAGCCATGCCTCCCAATAATCCTCTTTAAGAGAGACAACCTTCTCAAACTCCACGATAGCGCTTGCATGCATTTGCTTGTTCATATACATTGTGCCGACGTTATAATGAACCTCAGCATTGTTGACGGTGTCCATCTTTCCGATCTTTGTGTTTGCAGCCAGGGTGAAAAGGACAAACGGCACAACGGAAAGACTCAGAGTCAGATAGCGACCGCCTTTAGCGCTCTGGAACCACCACCATATCGTGTAGGCTGCAAAGATCATCAAAAAGGGCAACACTGGAAGGCGATACCTGGACGTCACCAGAAAAAGGACCACAGAAGCGGCGTAGACTGTAACAAAGATATATAATAGCAGGAGCTTACGCCAACGGGGAAGAGATATGATCAGACCCACAAGAGCAAGCGGAGACAAAACCCCAAAGGGGAACGCGATGATCCTCTTCCATACGGAAGCCCACATCAAAGAGGAATTCCCCCTGGAAAAATAGATTTCCTGATTGCGGCCGATTTCGTTCCCGTTCCAGAATAAAAAGAGCTTCTTACAAAGCAGTTTGAAATACGCTAAGGGCTGGTCTCTGATAAATTCCCACGCCTTGGAGAAGAAGTATCTCGAACTTTCGGAGTGCTTGTCTATGCCCTTCTCTAAAGGTTCAAAGGAGAGGTTCTCCCACTCCCATCCCGGTCTGATCCCGACGGTTCGATCGTAGTCAGGGTTGTTACCGATGTAGAAATTTATCCCTGCGTTGTAGGAAATTATGACAAAATCACCGCCTACAACGTAGTTTCTCAGTGTAACAGTTGAAATCACCAGAAGCCCACCCAGAAGGAAGCTGCCGCACCATACCGCAAATTGTGAAGTTCTGACACCTCTTTCGAGTTTGGGTTCTGCAGTCTCTATCGTCCCTCTGTCAGCCGACAGAACTGAATCGACGTTTGACCTGGATCCGAACGCTATCCACATCCAGAGCAGGATAAAAGGAGCAAGTGCTAAAACATTGGGGACCGTAATGGCAGATAGGCCGAAGATGAATCCCGAAAGGAGCCACTTCGAAAGGCGTGGACGTTCAGAAGCCTCTAAAAGAGACAGAATAAGAAGCAGATCCAAAAAGAGGGCGATGGATGCGGGCAGAAGTTCACAGTCAAAATATATCAAGATGCCGTAAAGTGCACCCAACAGCGAGGCGATGATACCCACAGACGTATTAAAAAATCGTCTGCTTATCAAAAATATCAGCACACATCCCAAAGAACCGAGTACAATCTGTATCAGGCGAACTGCCCAGAAGAACTGGTCTTTGAAGATCAGCCGTACTAAAGCCAGAAAGTACGGATAAAAAGGCGGCTGCCAAAAAGGGCCCTTCCCGAAACCGAGCCAGTTTCCGCCAACTATATCCCTGGCTTGATCTACATAAGTTAATGAGTCTACGACAGGGGAGTCGAAAAGCGGACTATCCGCTACCTGACTGAGATAGAAAAGCCTTGCTGCCATGGCAATAAGGAAAATGCCTAATGTCTTACTACTGAGGAAGCTCTCAACCCATCCCTTATTCTTCCACACCTGCATATACCGTAGCATAGGCTGAACTGCCCGTTTTGGGATCAACTCCAGTGACGAACCTTTTGGTCACCCTCAAACCTAACTGGGTTATCAGTTTGTATCCCAAGTAGTCCCCAACGTTGGAGTATTGCACTGCACCTACGATTTCGGTAAAGTCGTCCAAAAGTCCTTTCTGTACGACGGTATGTTCAGGCTTCATCTGTCGGAAGATCGAATATTCAACTCCGGTTTCTATTTCGGAGCGATTAAGCAATGGGAGTTTAGCAAGCAGAAAGAGAATTGTAGTATTTTCTCTTCGTCTAGGATCTGATACGAGCGCCGGAGATTCTATCCTGAGTTCGTTTTTGATCCGGGGCTGGATATCAAAGACCCCTATCTTAAAGGTATAGTCCACCTTATTGATCAGACCGAAAAAGGTGAACTTGTCTCTTTTTGGTAGTCCCAGAAGGTCTTCCGGTTCTGCTCTTTGGTCCCACACATCAAATTTTAGCTTGCTGATAATGTTCAGATTTCTTTTCTTTGTGTAATCAAAACTTACATAGGCCGAATTTATCCAGGTATCTTGCGCCGCCAAAGGATCTGGGGTCGGGACGTTTCTCCCTGCTCTACCTGACGCTACAAATGCTGAATCATCCCATTGGAGAAGATCATCTTTTATATTGTCCTTTGCCAACCTAAAACTCTCGAATATCTTCAGCCTACCCAATGCCGGGAAGTCCTTGTCCAGAGTAATGAGCGCATAGCTTGTCAGGTTGTCCCTATAGTCGGCAAGGAGTTCTTCTCTGTTTTGGCCGATCATAAGTTTTACATCCGGAGTTACATGAAGACCAACATAAGCGTTGTATCCTCTGTGGTCCCTGTCGTAGGGAAAGTCGGCCTCGGTATCGTTTTCAAACCGATCTACCCATAAATTGTTGTTCATATCTATACCGAACAGAAACTCCGGCCGATCTGTCCCGTACCTCAAGAACGGCTCATCGTAGTCAGGCACAGCGTTTGGCCGTTCCCTGCTGTTATTTTGATTAAAGTCGGATATAAAGTCCTGGTTCTCATCATAGCCCGGGAATACTGCATCGTCCCGGGATTCGCCTCGCCTATCCCAATCGGGAAATCTGTCCTGATCGTCGTTGTCTTCCACAAGTTCGTACGTGAAACCCGAAATATTCCCGTAATCTATTTCAAGATCACCTAGTGCCAGAAATGTGGACGTATTATAGTTGTCGTCCATGCTGTAAGCCTCTCCCAAGAGGAACCACGGATAGTCAATCTTGGATATGTTTACCATCCACCCATCGCCTTCGTCAGAGGCTGTTTCGTGCTCTAAGTCCTGCCTGTTGGGATATTGTCTGTAACTGAGGCTCCGGTCAAATTCTGCGTAAATATCGAATCCCCAGAGATCGTTCGCCTCCAGCGTTACCCCGTATATCTCGGTGCCCGTTGGCAGACCGTAGTCGATCCTGAGGAGCTTCAGATTCGAGCTGTCCTTGGTATTGCCTTTGGCTCTGGCGGCCAATAGATATACGAAATCGCCACGCCTGTCCAGCTGGCGGTCAGAGGTCACTTCGATCCTGTAATCGTTCCCTACCACCACCTCGAACGTCACCTTCTTTATCTCGGTAGGATCAGGGCCTGTATAAGACGCCTCTGTAAAATCGAATATCAGGTCTATCTGTTCAGGTCCGCTGGCCTCCCAGAAACCTCTTCTCTGAAAGCCGCCCTGAGGAGAAGGGATGAGTCCCACTTTGCTTGCCCTGACTACCTCCCTTTCGATCGTCAGGTTTCCCTCTTCGTCAAATTTTTCAATATCCGCTTCTATGATCAGATCCCATGAAAATAGGGCGGCTCCACCCTCCTCATCCTCGGGGGAATCGTCCATAAGCCGTAGGAATAGCCTTTTAATGTTATTGGAATTCTGGCCTGTGGAGAGCGATCCGCTTCTCGGGCTCCCCTTGAAGCTCTCTATAAGCGTCACAGAGTTGTGAGCGTTCACGTAGGTCGCTCCGATTTTGACAAAATCGCCCAATTGGGCTGTTGCCCTCCCCCCTGTCAAGACTGTCTGGCTTGTTCGCCTTTGGCTGGGTACGCCACCCGTACTACTGGGCCGGGCAAGGAGCGCTGTGGCTTCATATTTATCGGATTGAAAATCAATCTGGATCCCGTTAAACGCAGGCTTTGAAAAGGTCATCGGAGTCAGCGTCGTCCTGATATCATCCCCTATAGTTACCGATTGATGGTACTGCCCCTTTTGATCGGAGGCTACCAGTAGGTTGCTGAAGAAGCTTCCGTATCTCAAAGTCTTGAGTATACCGCTTCCGCTCTGCTGGGGCTGTGACTGGCTCCAGTCGTAGATCAACCATCCCCGGGTGATATAGGAGCCGTAGAGATCGTAGTAATAATCCCCCTCAAGTGTGATGTCCACATACCGATCGTAGCGGTCCCGGGCGTAGTTAGTGTACTCCCACTGCTTCCATTGGTACTCCAGGAAGAGCTCCTGCGGGACATACCATTTCTTGACAGCCGGGTCCAAAGCGTCAAACAGGACACCAGGTCCGGTCGGTTCGAACGAGATCTCCCCCCCCCGACGCACACCTATACGACCCGCGCTGTAATCCTGGGCGTAAGAGATAGTGTTGAAGATCATCACCGCCCAAACCATAGCCGCACCAACAACACGCGCCTTAGATCTGAAAGTTATCATAAAGTACCCCCCTTGGTTACGAGCTAGAACTGCAGAAACTTTTAGATCAGTTAAAAGCCCCCGATTGAATCCCCGATTGCTTCTATCGGGGATTCAATCGGGGGTCAATAGACTAAAGATACGGTTTCTGTTTTACCCTCTGTCACCGTATCTGTTTCTACCTCTACACGAAGAAAATACGATCCAGGGAGCAACAGTTGTCCGTCATCGTCACTCCCGTCCCAAACCCGTTTGTATCTACCACTGGAATCATGACCCGAATAGATCTCCTTCCTTAACCTTCCGCTTATATCGTAAATACTTACCGATACCGGGACTATGTCTGTCAGTTTTAAAATGTCGTAGGTTACAAAGAGGATATCGTTTATTCCATCTCCATTTGGTGTAAAGGGATTGGGCGAGGCCTCTATGGAATGGAGCACGTCTTCACCCACAGGGATCGTTACGGAAAGGTCATTTCCGGCTGCCAGCGTATCCGAGGCTGCGTCTCCACCTACAACCGCTTGAGGTATCCAATCGGGTCTTTGGCTATCAGATACCCTTCCACTGAACACAGTGTTAAACTGCAGGGCGACGCTCTCGAAAATTACCCTGAGGATCTTGTCCCCTGTGACCCTCGGAAAGCGTATTTTGAACCCACCTGTGACATCTGTTTTGTCAATATCAACATCAATTCCATCTATTTGCACCCTTACCACGTCCACCGGCGCCAGGGTCTTTATTTCGAGGGTGTCGAAGCCTGTGCTGTTAAACGATCTTATCGTGTAGACGAAGGTGGTGTCTTGGGCGATGAGTGTATTTTGCGGCCATATCTCGCCCAATATCGACTCAGCTAGTGCAGGAGAAACTTCAAATGCGAGCGAATCGACAGTTGTGGCGGACTCAAAATGGTCGCTTTCGAAGAGGATACGAAACTGAAAGAAACGGCGCGGTGATGGCGATACAATATCAGATAGGACGCCCGCCGGATAGGGCGGAGACCAATCGCTCCAAACAACGTCGTCGGGACTTGTTCCGCTTCCACTCCTTGTCGCTACGGTAGCACTCGATTTGGCCCGTTGGCCTATAATCCCCTTGGACCATTCTATACCGCCAAAGACGGAAAACTGTCCCTGGTTGAACATATCAAAAGAATTGAATATCTTTGATGTGTACGACGCTGCGGCTACAAAACCTTCACTGAAGACCTGAAACTCGTCTATCTCCCAGTCCGATCTTAGAAGCTGTTCTATCTCTATACGACGGACATACTGCACTGGGACATCTATATCAACTATCTGCTCCTCGTTGTCAACCACTGACCTAAACAACCTGAACAACGGAGTCCCTCCTTCGGACGTCTGCTCCTTACTCCCATCGTTTAACTTTATCTGATAGCCTCTCAAGATAAAGTCTTTAAATTCAGGGCCACTTCTTGGGAAAAACTTGATTCTGTTGACCGCGAAACGATCGCCCAAATCTATTTTAATTATGATCCCTAAGGCTCGTGTCCCCTTAACTTCAAAAGCCTCAGTCGTATCACCGTTTACAATCTGCCGTAATCTTTCTTCTATATCTGTATTCTTCATTAAGAGCGCTTTGTCGGCGTTAGGTGACGTTATTGACCCTCCTCTTTCGAATATGCCCAGGGAAATGTTATCGTTAGGATCAGTCCGTTTAGGTTGAACCGAGCCGGAATCAGTGCCAAAATCGATGACGGATATCTCGGAATATTGTCCGTCCCAGGGGAGATTGGCCGGGCCTCCCCCTATTATAATCGTCTCGCCATGGACCTGGCTTGTTGGAAGTTCTACTGACACAATAAGAAGGAGTAAGAGCCACGCCTTTCTATTAAAACAGCTGTCCATTAAATCTATACCTCCCTCAATAAAAACTAATATGCAACGTGCACTAACCGGATGACAGAAGTATCTTCTACCGAACCTGAATCGGAATCAACATTAATCCTTATAATATATATACCGAGAGGCACTAAGTCTCCTGACTTATCAACGCCAGCCCAGGTCACTGTATATCTCCCAGAAGGTAGAGAATCATTGAGCAATTCACGCACTATATTGCCGCTAAGATCGTATATCTGCACCTGAACAGTAGTTGGTGATCCCACACGCAACACCGAAAAGCTTATCGACGTCTCATCGTTGATCCCATCACCATTCGGTGTAATTATCTCAGGATCTACCACAATATTGTCTAATATCTTATTTCCTTCAAGGGCTAATACTATTGTCCTTTCACTGTCTGTAACGCCGTTTGCATCTCCGTCATCCACCCGTTGCCATGAACGCGGTACGGAAGAGCTGCCGATAAAGCCGTCAAAAAATGTGCTGAATCCAAATAACTGCGCTTCAAACTTGACCTCCAATAGAACATTACGCGTAGTCGTCTTTATAACATCTGGCAGATGAACCCACAGAGAATCGGACGGATCGGGCTTATCTTTAGGTAAAACATCAAAACCTTCGCTTTCTTCTGTATAACTTTCATCAGGTTCCCTCAGAAGGCCATTTATGATCATGTCTTCAATGCTTTCATCCTCCCACTTATTGACCTGCTTGAAGTTCATCCTGACTCCAGGAGGCGCTTCAATAAGGATCTCATCGAACTCCTGGTCGTCGGAATCGAACGTCGGACGGATGAAATAGGAAAACTCCTGATTGACACCCAGCTCATCCAGACGGGTGGGTTTTATCTCGCCGACGACATTTGCAGCCACAGGATTTAGGAAATTAAGTGTCAATGAACGCAAAGTGGCCGACTGGAAAGGATCATCCGTCAATAACGTAGCCCTGATCGTAACGAATCTTCTGGGACTCGGAGACGTGATCTTATCCCCCGGATGCTCATAGCGCTGGCTCCACCCGCTCCAGTCACTCCCCGGGAGGATGTCAGCAACTATGGGCCCCACCTCAAAGTTCGTGTTTTTATCGACCAGCCATTTTCGACAGAGCTTTTGGTCAATGACATCCTCGCCTTTGCTGCAGACGTCTTTCAGGGTGGGTGTGATTGGATCTCTCTTTTTCCAAAATAGGTCAACCTTCTTTTCATATTGTTCTTTGGGCGATTCGCCCCTTCTATTCGTCGTAAATTCTTTCTTCTTGCCTATGTCAAAGTAGCGGTATTCCGTCTCTGACGTATCCCCTGTCTTTGTCTGAATGAAAACATCTGTGCCTGGCGGAGTATCTGCATCCCACTCTATGGAAACCAGATTCTTTGAAGTCCCCAGCTCGATAAAGGGAGCACCTTCTTCAAAGACAGACTCGATCTGGGTCTCCGCCACGAAGCCCTCTCCGAATAATTGTATCTCCGCTAATCCTGCGGGTGTTCCTCCGCCGGTTGTAACCGCTGCTAATTGTGCTATGAACGCGGTGGTAAATTTGAAAAATCTTACTTTGGTAAGCTCGAAATTGTGGTTGTGAAATGCATCTTCGCTGCCTATACCACTCTTCGACGCCACAGTTTTAAAGAGTACACTACCGTCGGCACCCCTGGAGCCGTCCGAAACCTTCAGGAAGTATGCTCCAAATCCACTGGGAGGCTGAGTGATTGACATGATCACCCGGGCGTTATCTAAAAAGAAAGCGCCTCCAAGGTCTATAAACAAGTCGCGCTCGACATCCAGAGGCTCATTCGGCGGTATAGATTCGATTGAAAAACCTTGTTTGCCCAACCAGACATCTGTGAGATCGCCATTGACTATACGCTCTTCATTCCTGTTTTCAAGGCTACTTAAAGCACCACCACGATCTATTACGCCCAAAGCGACGTTGTCCCCAATTGACCAGACCTCCAACTCAGCCAGCCTCGGAAGCTCCCGACGGTAATGGACTACAGGACCTCGTTTGCTCTCATCTAAAGCCTCCCAGAGTTCTTTCCCCGACAGCAACCTTAACCTTCCCGATGCTGCCTTTCTGAAGTACTCTACATCTCCCCTTCTGTTGGACTCCAGACTCTCAAACGTAGCCTTGGAGACCTGCCTCGCCTTTCCGAAATCGCTACCCGCTATCGCAACTTGCACATATCTGATAGCGTCGCCGCTAAATTCTTCAATTTTTTCAGCTGAAGCAGCAGGAGATCGTGGCCCGCCCCGGATATGTTTACTCGTCAGAGTCAATTCGACCTCAACGACCCTCTCATCCTTGAGCTTCTTTTCGGTAACAAAGACTTGTCTGTATCTAAGAATTCTATTGTCCACTAACCCCTGAGACGTGAGGACTTTAAAGAGCAAAAATGGATCTCCAAGATCATCCCCGACGAACTTGAGGACAACCTTGGTGGCGGATACAGCCCGTCCCAGATCTATCTGCACCCACCAATCCTCTATGCGATCATCCCTGTCCGGCTCCCAGAAGGTGTCCATTCTACCATCCAAAAGGTCGGAGACCTTTGAAGGGTTAGAACCTGCCGCCAAGTCGAGGTTATCTCCTCCAAACTCACTTGCGTTCAAGGAAGCGTTGATGCCGGGAACTCTCACGATCCGGCCATCTATCTCTATTTCTGTGCTCTTGTGTATGAACCCAGGTCTTACCCCCTCATCGGTGACCTGGATCGACTTTGCAGCAGCCTTCCAGCGGGACCAATGCTCTTCCGAATCTATGACGACCCTGTTGCCTTCGATAGAATATCCCAACTGCTGAGCCCAGACGACCGAGTCTTTCAAGAGTACCCCCCAAGCTATTGCAAATAATAGACAAACTATTCTCCACTTCATAACAAAACACCTCCAGCTTGTAATGCACTTAATAGACAACAGAGACAGTGCCGCTCTCAGTCTCCTCTTGCTCAGCCTCCACCGATAAGCGGTACAGATATATCCCGGGCGGAACGAAATTATTGTCGCTGTCTGTCCCATCCCAAACCTGGGCATCTTCTCCTGTATATTCTCCTGCGGGATCAACTCCAGAATACACGTTCTTTATAAGGAGACCGGATAGATCGTATATATCTACTGAGACCGGAACAGGAGCGGTCACCTTCAAAAGGTCATAAGATATCTTCAACTCATCGTTGATACCATCCCCATTGGGTGTGAAGGGGTTTGGTTCAACCTCAACGGAGGAGAACAGCGGTGCGTCCAAAGCCGTAATTACAGAAAGAACATCGCTTTCTATCTCATCTGCCGCATTACCCTCCTTGATCCTCTGACGGACCTCGTGCGGCAGGTCGCTGTCAAACACCCTGCCGTCAAAAATGGTACCGCGCTCCATCAAAACAGGAGCGTTGAAGACGATTTCAATTAGAGATCCACTGTCTTCTATCTCCATCTTCCTCGGCAACTTAACCTCAAAGCCGTCTTCCCTTAGCATCAGGGTAAAATCTTCCCGATTAATGTTGATGCCATCTATTCTGAGCGAATCGACCGAAGTAACCCCAAAAGGCGTTAAAATCTCCACGCTATCGAATCCTGTATCGCCAACTCTGATCTCCGAATTGATAAAATAAGTAAACTGTACCGGCTTTGCTATCTCGACCTCCACTGGGAATATCTCACCTACTACAGTCGAAGCCGCAGGAGTCACAGACGCTTTAAATTGTAAATAGTCGATCTTGCCCCCGTCCTGACCAAAAGAGAAAAAATCCACCTTTATCTGAAAGAACTTGCGGGGGCCCGGAGAAAATATGTCTGTTCCCGGACTTTCAAAAACGTAAGGTTGTGACCAGAAGCTCCAGTTTTGCGTATCGTGAGTAACTCCACCTTGAGTAGTGGGCAACATCTTATCGTATACTTGTTTGTACTCCTTTGAACTGAGCTCTACTCCTTGCTGATTGGTCGAAGGAAGAACTGCCAACGTTTGCTGCGCCAGTAAGAGTTCCCAGTAGACGTCCGGTTGGGGATCCTTTCCGCTCCTTGTTCTGATCTCAACGCTGGCTTTGGGATCACGTCTCCCCGACCAGCTGATCTCTCCCAAAGTGGCGCTCTTATCCAACTCAATTATGTCAGCTATATAAGAGGCCTCAGGTACAAAGCCCGGTCCGAGGACTTCAATCTCAGCGAGCTCTATCGCCTTTTGCGATGTCTGCCAGATCAACAACCCCAGATAAGCGACCCTCTGGCGTGGCTGAAAGGTGAAGCTAACTACAGGAGAAAGATTGTTAACCGGCACATGCCTTACTCTCTCCGGGTGAGTGTAATTGGGAAAATTTGGGAAGTCCGGGATGGACTGTGATCCTCGACACAACTGTCCCTTGCGATTCCCTCCGCCCATCCCTCCTGGTCCAGGATCACTGAAACCCTCGAAATCCTCCGGGAGGCCTTGGCTGAGACCCAATTCGTACTCCGGCAAAAAGCGCTCCGGATGTTCCTGACGAGGGGAGAATCTTACTTCATTCACGAGAAATAGTCCACCTAAGAAAATAACCACCCGCCCACTGGCCCCAGAACATCTTGCGCCCCCTCGGTTTGTCCCCTGAGGCCACACATAAGCCGTGGTAGGATCCCCATCTAATAGGTTATTCCCCACGTTTCCTTCGATTTGAAATCCCTCACTCGAGCCTGGCGCCTCCAGTCCTTGGGTACCCATCCTCACCCATCCTCCTCTGTCCAGAGCCGTTATGGCTATGCTCTCACCCTCAGCCGTAAACTTGGGTTGAATTGAGCCGGCATCCCCCACCTTCAGGGAATCCACGTCGAGGCTATTCACCGACTCATAATCTTTCCAGCCGATCTCCCTGAAATCGAGCCCTATCTCCAGGAGACTGTCCTTTTCTACAGGTGAAAAGGGGCGTCCGATTCTATAGATAATCGCAGAGGAGGCGTCATCTACAAAGATAATCATGCCCATGAACGCAAGCACAATCAATCCTGTCAGCTTACATAAAATACTACCTACTGTGGATGCCAGCAACCTTCACCTCCGTAGGAGCAAATCACTGCAGGCCTTTGCGTCTGGAACAGCGGCCCAAAGACTCTGCTAACAAGAAAGAAGGGGAGCGGTAACATTCGCCCCCCCTCCAGACATCTGATCGTCATCCTCCTCTAGTTTTTGTTGAAGCTGGACTTGATGCGACCCCATGTGTCAGACTCAACTGCAGTGACAGTCACCCATTGATCCGGATCAAAAGAAAGCATGATGAAGTCGTTGAAGAAGTCAGTATTCTGGTTAAGCGTTGTCGAGCCTCCGTTGCTCGTGTAGTTACCACCACCCGATGTAACCATGCCACAGCAGCGCTCAAGATTGTCAGCGTCTTGAACTTGAAATCCTATTCCCATGACGGCGTTATTTTCACCATCTTCCTGTGTAAATTGGTGTACAACGCTCGTCTCTATACCTGCAGGATCCAGATCGTCAAACACCGTCACGCCCATCTCCACAATCAGGGTGCCCGGGTCACCCAGGTCGCCATCAAAGCTCCAGCCAAACGCCGCATAAGGAGCCACGTTTACCCACGTAGCGTTTCCCCAATGCCAGACAGGATCCTCTCGGATCACAAAATAGCGATAATTCTGTGCGTGAGATCCGTTCCACCTGTCTCCATCCAGGTCCACTGTTTGCATGCGCATGTACTGTCCCCCGCTGTGGTCGGCATCGATGCCAAGCTCAACCGACTCCTGAGGGGAATCTTTTGCCCAACCGACATAGACATCGTCAAATCTATCCTCAAACCAGTAAACCTTGTTGGTTATCGGACTCCACCCTATGATTATCCTCTCGGCGAGGTCAGCGGCGTTCACACCCTGCTCATTCTGGTTCTCTACCAAGTCTTCGTGAGTTATCCAGAACGCCGGGTCAACATTTGCCCACTCGCTGGGGTCACCGTCGTGTACAAGCCTCTGGGTGTTAGGGAGTATCCCCACAGTCCCATCAATGGGCACCTGGACAGCGAAAAAGTCCTCGCCCAAGTGAGCATAACTAAAGGAAGCCGCCAGAAGGAGGAATCCCAGTCCTAGTACAATCGAAAGTATCTTCTTCATTTTGTTAACCCTCTCGTTTAAGATGATTAACTCCTACTACCAAAACATTACACTACAACTCTTGTCGCTCCTTTCTACTACCTCCCTTTGCGTTTACCATGTTCCAAATCGATGTCTTGACACCACCCCCTTTATTTATTATGACTTTCTGAATTAGGTCAAAACAGTTCAAATAGTTTCAATAAAGTGCTCGCCTACTATATAGTATGGCTTGTACGACAACCTGTGAAATCATAGTTAGCACCACATACCAAACATCAGGCAACTGAATATACTAATATCTCTTTTGCATGTCAAGGCTTTTTTTGATAGAACTGAAGAATAAAGGGCAAATGCTATCCATATACCAAAAACCGGACGGTTGAATATACTAATACCTCTTTTTCATGTCAAGGATTTTTTTGATAGGTTGTATTGTACTGGCATACCGTTCCCCTTGACAGAGCGACAAAGAATTTGCAAATTGGGGTTTGAGAAGGGAGGTTAAGGTGTCAAGCCCCAAGGTGGAAGATGGTAAGCGTTGGACATCTGGTCGTAAGGCAGAGGTCGTGTTGGCTCTTTTAAGAGGAGCGGATCTATCTGAGGTGTGTCGGAGGAATGGAATTAGCCAGTCGCAGGCGTATGCTTGGCGTGATAGTTTCTTAGAAGGGGGCCAGGAGAGTCTGAAGTCTCGGCGTGGTGGCAGGCATCCGAAGGAGCGGGAGGTCAGTCGGTTGGAGCGCAAGGTAGGGCAGTTAACCCTCCAGTTGGAGATACTCGAGGAGGTAGCCCGTCTAAAAAAAAGGAAGCGGTTGCCTTGAGTGGGCGGTTTTTGGGTCGAGGTTATTCCCCACGTTGCCTGCGATTTCATATCCCTCACGCGAGCCTGGCTTCTCCAGTCCTTGCGTATTCATGGTTACCCATCCTTCTCTGTCCAGAGCCGTTATGGCTATGCTCTCACCCTCAGCCGTAAACTTGGGTTGAATTGAGCCGGCATCCCCCGCCTTCAGGGAATCCACGTCGAGGGTATTCACCGACTCATAATCTTTCCAGCTGATCTCCCTGAAACCGAGCCCTATCTCCAGGAGACTGTCCTTTTCTGCAGGTGAAAAGGGGCGTCCGATTCTATAGATAATCGCAGAGGATGCGTCATCTACAAACATAATCATGCCCATCAAGGCAAGCAGAATCAATCCTGTCAGCTTACATAAAATACTACCTACTGTTGATGCCAACAGCTTTCACCTCCGTATGGTAAATCCTTGCCGTGCTCTACAATACTTTTGTTCTGATTCAGCAACCCATTTTCAGGATATTTTTTCTTTAGTTCCTGATAATAGCTACGAATCTATCTTGTGTCAGTTTCAAATTCCTTCATTTTCTCAACGGAGGTAATTTTGTCCCCCATTCGGTGCGTATAGATAATCTTTTCCGTGTTGGGTTGCCTTTCAAATATTAGATATTTTCGAGGATCCCTAATCATAAATCAACAGGAGAATATCGCAACAGGGATTTACGTCTACGTCCGGAACAGCGGCCCAAAGATTCTGCTAACAAGAAAGAAGGGGAGCGATAACATTCGCCCCCCTCCAGACATCTGATCGTCATCCTCCTCTAGTTTTTGTTGAAGCTGGACTTGATGCGGCCCCAGGTGTCAGACTCAACTGCTGTCACTGTCACCCATTGATCCGGATCATAAGAAAGCAGCGTGAAGTCGTTGAAGAAGTCAGTATCCTGGTTAAGCGTTGTCGAGCCACCGTTGCTCGTGTAGTAGCCACCACCCGTTGCCATCATGCCGCAGCAATCTACAAGATTGTCAGCGTCCATAACAGCAAATCCCATTCCAATGACGTAATTGTCGCCATGTTCCGGTAAAAAATCGTGTACAACGCTCGTGCCAATACCTCCTGCAGAATCCAGATCGTCAAACACCGTCACGCCCATCTCCACAATCAGGTTACCCGAGTTACCCAGTTCGCCGCCATCGAAGCTCCAGCCGATCTCCGCATAAGGAGCCACGTTTACCCACGTAGCGTTTCCCCAATGCCAGACAGGATCCTCTCGGAAGAAAAAATAGCGATATTGCTGTGCATGTTTTCCGTCGAAAATCGCTGGGTCCAGCTCTGAATGATTCATGTACCGTCCGCCGCTGTGGTCAGCATCGGTGCCCCACTCAACGCCCTCCTGAGGGAAATCTGATACCCCATTGACAAAGACATCGTCAAATCTATCCTCAAACCAGTAAATCTTGTCGGTCTCAGGACTCCATCCTATGATTATCCTCTCGGCGAGGTCAGCGGCGTTCACGCCCTGCTCATTCATGTTCTCTACCAGGTCCTCGTGCGTTATCCAGAACGCCGGGTCAACATTTGCCCACTCGGCTGGGTCACCGTCGTGCACAATATTCATTCTGTCCATCGTGCTGATCGGCAACTGTACAGCGAAAAAGTCCTCGCCCAAGTGAGCATAACTCATAGAAGCGGCGAACATGACAATTCCCAGCGCTACGCATATAACAATTGTCTTCTTCATTGTGACAAATCCTTTCGTTGAAGATTAGATACTACTGTGACTAAACATTTCACTCCCACATTCTTAGACGCTTCTTTCTACCACCTCCTTTCGCGCGTTTCATATTGAGGCTGTCTTAGCACCACCACCTTTATTTATAATGACTTATTTATTTTGACTTGCTCATAGGTCAAAACGGTTCAAAATAGTTTCAATAAGTGCTCGCCTACTATATAACATAGTTTGTACGACAACCTGCGAAATCATAGTGAGCGCCACATACCCAAAATCAGACGCCTTAATATATTCATATCTCTTTTGCATGTCAAGGAATTTCTTTGATAGAACACCTGATAGGTCAAAACAGTTCAAAATAGTTTCAATAAGTGCTCGTCCCTACTATATAGTATAGCTTGTAAGACAACCTGTGAAATCATAGTCAACGCCAGATACCAAACACGAGAGGCTTGATTATAATAATATCTCTTTTGCATGTCAAGGATTTTTTGTAGATTTTTTGATAGAACAGAAGAGTAAGGGCACATGATATACATCCACACGGGATAATTTTGTCTATATTTCGTCTATATTTAGAAGCCTTGTGAAAAACCCTTAGATTCAGAAAGTAGTATAGAACAAGCATTGATAAAGCAGCTCCGATGTATTATATTATGTTATTGATAATATTATACATGGAGGAAACAATGACCCCACAAAAGCAGGAACAGACAAATCCGATGTTTCACTATTTTCAGATGGAGGATTTAGTTCCCGAGGATCATATCCTTCGTCAGATTGATGAGGCAGTTGATTTTTCATTTGTACGAGACGTTGTATCAGATTGTTATTGCCCTGACAATGGCAGACCCGGTATTGATCCTGAATTAGTTGTTCGAATGATCCTTATTGGCTATCTGTATAATTTGAGTGAGAATCGGCTCTGTCAGGAAGTGGGGATGCATGCGGCATATCGGTTGTTTTGTCATCAGACATTTGAGGATGCGGTTCCGGATAGGAGCACGATGCAACAAGCTTCGCAATCACAAGTGGGCATCCAGTGGGTTGTTTGAACGGATAATGCGTCAGGTAGTCCAGTGTTGCATAGATGTCGGTCTTGTGAGCGGTAAACACCTTAGTGTCGACGGCACTCAGATACAAGCTGATGCTTCAGTGAAAAGTATTGAGCCGATAGAACCCCCTGTTTCTCTTGATGATTATCTCAAGGGAATCGGTTTTGAAGGTGATAAGACAAAGGGTAGGTCCGGGCATCCTCAGGATAAAGACTTTCATGGTGAAAAGTGGACGAACCAAACACACCGTTCGACTACAGACCCCGACGCGCGCTTATACAGCAAATCGAAGGGCAAAGGGGCTTTTCTCTCGTTTATGGGCCATGATCTGATCGACACAAAAAGCAGAGTAATCCTTGAGACTCAGGGCACGCAGGCGACAGGGACAGCAGAGCCCGAAAGTGCCCTTAAGATGGTAGATGACCTTGAAACATACACCATGCCCAAAGACATTCAGACACTTAGTGCCGATACCGGTTACGGTTCTGGTAATTTTATCGCTGATGTACTTGACCGGGGAATCATACCCCATATTCCTCTGCGAGCCGATGAGAAGATTGAACCGATTCCTACATGGAAAAACAAGACAAATCCAGCACATATTCAGGCCGAACGGGATAGAAAAGTGCGAGAGGCGAAAGCCAGAAATCATGCACGGTCTATCTCATTAACAGCTGACTACAAACTCTCCCGGAGACTCCGTAAACGCAGTGAACATATCTTTGCTGAAGCCAGGCAACAACACGGTATGGGACGAGCCCGTTACAGAGGACCAGCCTCACTGAATGAACAGTTGAATCTTGTTGCAACAGTACAGAATCTCAAGAGGCTTGTATCTTTCATAAGAAGGGGGAAAGCGTCTATGTGTGCCCTGTCTGTCAAAGACAGTGCATCCTGTTCTTCAAACAGCTCCTATTCCTTGCTGACCAGAACTCTGATAAGACTATTTTGCTTATTCCACAGCAAAACGATACGATATGCTACTCTTTGACCCATAATCGGCGCTTCAGACGCTGCCTGGGACATAACTATTTCACAAGGCTTTTAGGTAAGGACGAAAAAAAGGGGGATAGATACCATGGAGAATCCAGTCACTTATATCGACGTCCTTGCACTTAATCCTAATCCTGTTGATGTCCGTATCAAGATGGTTCAGACTGCACAGCAATAAGCTGTCTCGTATGCTGCAAGGGCTTTTAATACAACACGCAAAAGCGTAAGAAAATGGCCCAAACGTTATCGTGAAGTCCGATCTGTAAAAAATCTTGAAAATCACACCAAAGCACCCATAAACCCTTACTGTCCGTTGCCGCAGGAGACCACAAAGCTCATCGTAAAGTTCCGACAGATCGATAGACTGCCGACGTTCTTCCCGGCATAATTTTGATTGACAACATAGTGCGATTTTGCTAAACTGTACTGTAGAAGATACCATATTTGATCCATAAGCTGAACGCTCCAGACAAGCCTTTTTGAAAGGAACAATGGGAATGCCAGATCTATCAGATGAACTTAAAAAGAACCTGGAAGGCGAAGTCAGATTCGACAAATACTCAAGGATGCTCTACAGCACAGATGCCAGCATATACCAGATCGAACCTATAGGAGTCGTCGTACCTAAGCATAAGGACGATGTCGTTACAGCTATGAACATCGCCAAAGACCGGAAGGTTCCGGTCCTTCCCAGAGGAGCAGGAACCAGCCTTGCAGGACAGGCCATAGGCGAGGCCGTTATCATAGATATGTCCAAATACATGGACAAGATATTGGAATTAAATCGGGAGGAAAGATGGGTAAGAGTCCAGCCCGGAGTCGTGTTGGACGAACTGAACGCCTACCTCAAACCCTACAACCTTATGTTCGCACCCGACGTAGCCACAAGCGACAGGGCCAACATCGGAGGGATGATAGGAAACAACTCATCAGGAGCACACTCAATTATCTACGGCAAGACTGTAGATTACACACAGGAACTCTCTGTTGTCCTGTCAAACGGCAAAGAGACTGTATTTAAGGGACTCTGTGAGGTCGAATTTGGAGAGAAAATGAGCCTTGAAGACCTGGAGGGACACGTATATCGCGAAGTTAGAAGGATCGCACAGGAGAACAAAGAGGAAGTTTTGAGAAGTTACCCCAAGATACTAAGGAGAGTAGGGGGCTACAACCTCGACGAGTTTATAGACAAAGTCGAAGATAGGTTATGTGACAAATTCAATCTCTGCAAGATCGTTGTAGGCTCTGAAGGCACACTTGCGACAGTGGTCGAGGCCAAAATCGGTCTGGTCGAAGTGCCTCAAATGACAGCCCTTGACATAGTCCACTTTGAAACTTTGATAGATTCTATGGAAGCTGTGGAGACGATCCTCGACTCGGCTCCTTCGGCCGTGGAACTTGTGGACAAGACCCTCTTAGATCTGGCCAAGGGGTCGCTCGAGTTCTCGAGGAGGAGAACCTTTGTGCAGGGCGACCCTGGAGCTATCCTCATCGTGGAGTTCTATGGGACATCCCAGGATGAACTGAAAGATCAACTCGACGACCTAGAAGGTCGTCTCAAGAGCAAAAATATGGGGAGCGCCTTCATTAGAGCCATAGATCCCCAAGAGCAGAGTAACGTATGGAACGTAAGAAAGGCAGGACTGGGACTCTTTATGAGCATGAAAGGCGACACAAAGCCTATTCCGTTTGTGGAGGACACCGCAGTCTCACCCGAAAAGCTCCCCGACTATGTAAGGAAATTCGATAAGATAATAGAAAAATACGGAACCACCTCCGGTTACTACGCGCACGCCAGCGTCGGTTGTCTACACATCCGCCCTTTGATAAACCTTAAGGACAAAGAACAGATAGAGAATATCAGATCCATAGCAGATGAGATAAGCGACTTGGTGCTAGAATTCGGAGGCTCGATGAGCGCGGAGCACGGAGACGGTCTGGCCAGAAGTTGTTGGAACCAGAAGATGTTCGGACCGGCACTTTACGGGGCCTTCAAAGAGGTCAAAGCCGCCTTCGACCCGGACAATATCATGAACCCGGGTAAGATTGTATATGCAGAGGACATGAACGAAAACTTGAGATTCGGAGCAGATTACAAGACCATTCAGGTAGAGACATACTTCGACTTTTCAGCCGACGGCGGATTCGACCTCTCCGTGGAACTCTGCAATGGCTCGGGGGCTTGCAGAAAAAAGATAGACGGGACGATGTGCCCTTCATTTATGGCGACCAAGGAGGAAGAACACTCCACAAGAGGGAGAGCAAACGCCCTCAGGGCTGTCCTTTCGGGCAGATTTCCCCACGAGGAGTTTACGTGCAAAAGGCTCTTTGACGTCCTCGACCTGTGCCTGGAGTGCAAAGGATGTAAAGCCGAGTGTCCCTCAAACGTTGACATGGCCAAGCTCAAATACGAATTCTTGGCCCACTACTACAAAAAGAACGGTCTCCCTTTGAGAAACAGGCTCTTCGGAAACATCGCTGCCCTGGGTCGATTTGGAAGCACCTTTGCTCCTCTTTCCAACTGGATAGCAAAGAGCTATCCCTCCAAATGGGCAATGGAGGTGCTATTCGGAATCGATAGCAGGAGAGATCTACCTCCCTTTGCTTCAAAGACCTTCTCAAAATGGTTTGACGATGGAAAGTTCCACACGTCAGGAGAGAAGAGCCAGAAGCGGGACCTGGGCACAGTTGTACTCTTTAACGATAGCTTTATGGAGTATAACTATCCCGAAATCGGAAAAGCGGCCGTCTATCTTATGCAAAGAGCAGGTTTCAGGGTGATTCTTCCTCAAAAGGTCTGCTGTGGCAGACCCATGATATCCAAAGGAATGACAGACAAAGCCATAGAAAACGCCGAGTACAACGTCTCCAGTCTCTACGACTACGTCCAGAAGGGCTACAAGATAGTCGGATGTGAACCCAGTTGCGTCTCAGTCATAAGGGACGACTATCTGGACCTTGTAAAGGACCAAAAGGCCAAAGAGGTCGCTCGGAACACCTATATGATAGAGGATTTCCTCAAACTCCTGGTGGATGAAGGGGAACTCGACATTGAATTCAAAGACATAAAGAAAAAGATACTCCTCCATGGACATTGCCACCAGAAGGCCCTCATCGGATCAGGGCCCTCCATAGAAGTCCTAAGTCTTCCTCCCGGATATGAAGTATTGGACGCCAACTCCGGCTGCTGCGGTATGGCAGGCTCCTTCGGCTACGAGAAGGAGCACTACGACATTTCAATGAAAATTGGGGACTTGGATCTCTTCAAGACTATCGGCCAGACGCCTCCTGATTTCGAAATAGCTGCGTCCGGAATGTCCTGCCGCCATCAGATAGAGGATGGAACGGGAAGAAAAGCCAGACACCCTGTGGAAATATTGGCAGATGCGCTGTAAAGGCAGTAGGGGCAGATCCACCTGTCTGTCCCGAGACTACAATTAACTGGGCGAACACACGGGTTCGCCCCTATTTACATATAGAGAACCTACCTATTTCCTGACCCAGCTTACTTAATCTCATAAAACCTGAGCGGATAAGCTTGACTTCCACTCTATTTTCAATTGGACTCTTTACCCAAAGCCGTCCCTCTTCAAAATCGATTTCCTCAATTATGCCCACGGCCAACGTTCGATCGTGTCCGTCGTTGAGTCCCACAATGAGACCTTCAAGATCGCTCTTACCAACGATGCATATGCTCTGGCCAAACCGGGCCTCTATGCGATATATCTCATCTTTCGAATAATCCGAAGATACGACAATAAAAAGACATCGTACATCTTTCTCAGCGTAGACTACGCGAGTATCTAGTGTATCTGATAGAAAATTCAGATCGTTCGCTGAAAGTCCGCCTCCAAATGACAGAGGTGTCCCCGTAATCTGAACCTCCTTTCTTTCAAACTCCACAGTCCTGGCGTCCTTGAAATACCTCCCAAACTTCCCCTCTCTGTGAGCCTTCCTCCTCTCCATCGACCTTTTTGAGACATCAGGAGAAACCGAAAGCCTTATGATCTTCATATCCCCCCTTTTGTCGTAGGGACGCAAGATATGTTCGACTTCATCCTCCCTTTGAAAAGCTACGATATAGTCAGGGGACAGCATGTCGATCTTATGAGACTTCAGCCGCATTGCATGGTCACCCCAGACCAGACCAGTCGTATCCAGGAGGATCGCATCCGCCCCCATCTTTAGGGCCTCATCTGAAAGTCTCCGCAGTCCTGACACAATCTCCAAGGTGTGTCCCAGAGGAGAGGTATCACCCACAAAATAAGAGACATCTGGCTTTATATCGGACATATCCCCCGAAATACGTACGATGAATGCAAGACTTACCGTAGTCGGGAGCCATACCGTCTTTTGACCTATATCTGCATCTATGTAAGCTATCCTTAACCCTTCAGAATACGACCTTTCAATCAGGAACTTCGCAAAGGTAGTCTTGCCCACATCTGTCGCGCCCAAGAGCATTGTCAATCCGCCCGGAGTAGAGTCCTTGCAGACCGCCGTTCGAGCTTTTGACAGGATCTCTTCAGCAGTTCTGTTCCATTCTGGGGGATATTGCATCTTCGGATTCATTGAAAACAAGTGGACAGCCAACAGGGAGAGGTAGTCTAAGTGAGATTGCTTCGGGGTTTCACCCCTTGCAATGACCAAAGGTCTCATCAGATCTCATTGCAAGCAAAGCGAACCGTCATCGGACCCCCGATTCAACCGGGGCGTAGCGAAGTAATCTAAAAGGAAGGGAGGAGATGCGCTGTCTACTATCTTTGTTTGATCACACTCTTTGTATCTTAGCGCCGAGCGCTTTGAGCTTTTCGTCTATCCTTTCGTATCCTCTATCTATCTGCCCGATATTGTGCATGACGCTTGTTCCTTCGGCGCAGAGGCTGGCGATAAGGAGTCCCATTCCCGCTCTGATGTCGGGACTAACTACGGTCTCGCCGTGCAACTTGGAGGGTCCCTGTACGACGGCTCGGTGAGGGTCGCAAAGGATTATCTTTGCCCCCATTTCGATGAGCCTGTCAACGAAGAAGAGCCTGCTTTCGTACATCTTCTCGAAGATCAAGACCGTGCCCTCAGCCTGTGTAGCGACCACGAGTGCAATGCTCATAAGATCCGGGGGGAATCCGGGCCAGGGGGCGTCGTCTATCTTGAGGATAGCCCCGTGCAGGTCGGATTCTACTTTGAGACTTTGACCTGCGGGGACAAGTATGTCGTGGCCTTTTACTTGAACCTGGATTCCGAGGCGCTTGAAGATCATCAGAGTCATTCTCATGTGATGAGGGACAGCGCCTTTTATGAGTATCTCGCTGTCAGTGACAGAGGCAAGTCCTATGAAGCTCCCTATCTCCTGATAGTCGGATTCTACTGTGTGAGTTCCGCCGCCGAGCGAGTCTGTGCCCTCGACTGTGATGGTGTTGCTCCCTATGCCCGATATTCGGGCTCCGATCATGTTGAGGAAGCAGCAGAGTTCCTGGACGTGCGGCTCTGATGCAGCGTTCCTTATGATAGTCTCTCCTTTTGCGGTCGAAGCCGCCATAATTGTGCTCTCTGTGGCGGTGACGCTCGCCTCGTCAAGGAGAATGTCCGCTCCTTTCAGACCGTTGGGGGCCTCCATGTCGTAGAAGTAATACGAAGGCTCTATCCGAGCTCCCATCTGTCTGAGGGCGAGGATGTGGGTGTCTATCCTGCGGCGACCTATCTTATCGCCTCCGGGACGTGGAAGTCTGACTCTGCCGCATCTTGCAAGCATGGGGCCAGCTAACGTTACGGATCCCCTGGCAAGTTCGCAAAGCTCTGGGTCTAACTCGGTGGCATCTATGCTCTTAGCCCGCACGGTGACACGGTTTTGCTCTTTCCGAAAAGATACCTCCACGCCTATCTTTTGGAGAATAGATATTATAGTCCCAACGTCTCTTATGCGGGGAACATTGTCCAAAGTCACCTGCTCATCTGTCAGAAGGCAGGCGGCCAAGATAGGCTGTGCCGAGTTTTTGTTCCCGCTGGGAACCACAGTTCCCTTCAGGGAATGGCCACCCTCTACTATGAGCCTTTGCATCTGTTCCTGTGTACGCAAACGATTTGCCCTAACGTGCGTTGTTGTATGGGCGGGTTAGTCCTGCCCCTGCATTCATGAGTTATAACAAGTTACTGGTTGTCGATCTCTTTGGACAACATTTCAGAAAGTCGAATAAGCCTTCCTTCCGTCGGATTTGGAGTTTGTGATTTCTTCTTTTTCTCCTGGAAGAGTTCGTCCGCTATGTTAAGAGCCGCAAAGACGGCTATCTGGAGGTCTGAGCGTCCGACGCTCTTTGCGGAGACCTCCTTCATCTTCTCGTCCACGTATTGGATGACCCTCTTTGCGTACTCTTCAGATTCCGATGTACTTATAGAGTAAGACACGCCGTATATGTTTAGTTCGACCGTTCTGTCCTGTGTCATCTTAATTTTCTCAGTCTATCTTTGATGCTTTTGCACAAAAGTTCGGCTTTTTTTCTTTGTGGGGCTTCGGATATGAGGCGGAGCACAGGTTCGGTATTTGATGCTCTGACGTGGAGCCACCAATCTGGTCCCATAACCTTAACCCCGTCTGTGTGATCCATGTGTTCTTTGGAATAGATCTGCTTTACTAAATGGAGCGCCTCCGATGGTTCTTTGGTCCCAAGATCCAGTTTTTGTTTGAGCATAACGTACTTCGGGATGGAAGATGCAAGATCTGAGAGAGTCTTTTCAGATTGGGCTAAATAGCTCAAAATTAACGCCGTGCCCAGAGGAGCGTCTCTCCCCAGATGAAGTGCAGGGAGCATAACACCTCCGTTGCCCTCACCTCCTACGACGGCATCTACCGTTTGCATCTTTTTTGCCACGTTGAGCTCTCCGACGGCTGATCTGTGCACCTTTGTGCCTAATTCAGCGGCAATATCGTCTAACATGCGGCTCGTAGATAGATTGGCGACCACTGGACCTTTCTTCTTTGTCAATACAAATTTTACACAGAGAGCTAACGTATATTCTTCGCCGATAGCCTCCCCCTTTTCCGATACAATGGAGAGTCGGTCGGCGTCAGGATCGTTCGCAAATCCCACATCTGCACCATATTCTCCCACGGCTGTAGAGAGTTGTCCAAGACTCTCAGGAACAGGTTCGGGATCGTGAAGGAAGATCCCATCAGGCTTTGAGTTCAGTTCGATCACTTCGCATCCGAGATGTCTCAGAAGGAGTGGGCTTATAAGGGAACCTGCCCCGTTGCAGCAGTCTATCGCTACTTTGAACCTTCTCTCTCTTATCTTCTGAACATCCACAAGATCGAGTGAGAGTATTTTATAGATGTGTTCTTTTATGAAGCAGCTGGCAGCTTTGACGTGCCCTACTTTTTCCCAGTCCGGGGGAGGAACCTGGTATTTTTGGAAGAGATCTGCAAGTCTTCTGCCTTTTTCTTTATCCCCGATTGAATCTATCGGGGATAAGAATATGCCGTCTGGACCTATGAATTTGAGTCCGTTCCACTCGGGGGGATTATGACTTGCAGTTACCGCTATTCCTCCCTGGAAGTCACCGTCCTTAACGGCCAACTGAATTGTGGGGGTGGGACAAACTCCTGCATCTGTTGCGTCTGATCCTGTCCAGAGGAGGCCCGATATAGCGGCATATCTGAGCATATCTCCCGACGTCCTGGTATCCCCTCCCACCAGCACGTTTCCTCCCTCACAGATCTTTCCGAAGCCGGCGGACATCTCAAGAACATCCTTGGGAGATAGCCCCTGTCCTACTATGCCTCTTACACCTGAGACTCCTATGATGACCTTTTCCATAGTCTGATAGTGCTAAGAGAAGGAGATTGAAAGGTCCGATATTTTCTGCTTTGGATCAATATATGTCCCTGAAGGACTATTGTCAATAGCATTCTGATAGTTCTAGAAGAGTAAAGACACATGGTATCCACCCTCACGGGATAATTTTGCCTATATTTAGGTGAGGACTGAAAAAAGGAGGGTAGATTCCATGGAGAATGCTATCAGTTACAGTAATGTTCTTGTTCTTAATCCTAATCCTGTTGATCTTCGTATCAAGATGGTTCAGACTGCTCAGCTATACGGTGTCTCGTATGCTGCAAGGGCTTTTAATACAACACGCAAGAGCATAAGAAAATGGCTGAAACGTTATCTTGAAGACCGATTCTTGAAGAGTCTAGAAAATCACACCAAAGCACCCATAAACCCTCACTGTTTGTTACCGGAGGAGATCAGAAAGCTGATTGTAAAGTTCCGACAGACCCATCCTCCTTTGGGATATCCGTATCTATTGGGTTTTCTCCAAAAACAAAATGTTCCAACTGATCAAATTCCCTTCAAGCCGACTGCCTATGCTATCTGGAAAAAAACAATCTCATAAAGAAACGCAGGCGAAGATGGAAGAGAAAGAAACTTGTCTGCCAGTGGAAAAAGAAACTACGCCCCTTTGAACATATCCAGATCGATGTCAAACACCTGTGCGATATCCCCAACTACCTGAAACAACACTACAAAACAGGTGCCCAACTCCCTATGTTTGAGTATACTGCCAGAGATATCAAGACAGGCGGTCTCTTTGTAAGCCTGGCAGACGAACAGAGCCTGATCAACTCCTGCATCTTGGCCGAAGCATTACTCCAACACCTGGAAGACCACAAGGTCTATCCACGAAAGATCCAAACCGACAACGGCAGCCAATTCGTCAATACAAAGGATGCCCTCAAAAAGACCCTCTTTACCGACCTCATCCAACAAAGAGGCATAGAACATAAACGCATCCCACCAGGGGCTACTACATACCAATCCGATGTAGAACGCGCCCACGGCCTAATCGAATATGAATTCTACGACACCATCAAGACTACCAACCGTGCCAACCTCTGCCGGAAACTCCAGACTTATCAATGGCTGTTCAATACCCAAAGACATAATAGCTACAAAGAATCCAAAACCCCTCTCCAGATAGCAACCGAACATACACCCACAGAAAACCTCGACCCTCAACTTTTTAACTTCCCAATCTTGATTCTTGACTCTCTTCTCTCTATCTTTATCAAGGGTGGATACCATGTGCCTTTACCCGACAATTCTGATAGTTCTTGTGGTTCGGAAACGTGGAGTTTTCTTACGAGTTTTCAGAAAATCATTAGCCCGATTAATTCATAAACTTGGTGGAGTCATTGCGAGGAGCAAAGCGGCCCCCGATTGAGTCTATCGGGGAAGCAATCTCAAGGTTTTATAGTGGTCTCCTATGAGAGCCGGAGAGTATTACAGCTACCACAGAATCGAGATTGCTTCGCCTTCAGCTCGCAATGACACCGAAGGTGGTTAAACGACATAACTATAATATAATACAATCCCTTAATTAATACACGGCCTTTTTTTGTGAATTATTCAGGTTAGATTTGTTCCGCGTTGCGTCTCCGACGGGGTCGGGGGTTTCCAGCGCGCAACACCCAAAGATTTCAACAAGCTATGTCATTTAGAGTCCCCAATTGAATCTATCGGAGAAGCCCGGAGCGAGTCGAAGGTCAGCGAAGCGATCTCAACCATCGAGCAATTTCAATTGGGTTAAACAATAGGTCATACACGATTAAGGTTGAACTAAACTTGCTCTTTGACAATTTGCTGATTAAGTAACCTTCGAAGCAGTTTTACTAAGTATTCGTTACGAAGATTTAATCGCCACTGTACCTCCTTTCGGTAGAGATGGAAATAGTGAGTTGGCACACCTCGGTAGTGATAGACCCAATGCTTGGCGCACTATCAAAACTCTTCAATACCATTTATTCGCCATTCCCCATCTTAGACCCCAAAAATGTTTGTAAAGTCCCCAGAACATCTTATACTATATGTAGATAAGACTCATAAATGACGGATAGATATTGATCATGCAGAGGGTGAAAGCATAAATACAGAGATACTGCCGCTGCTCGAAAATCTCAACAGGCTGTCAGATATAAGTGGACTGTGGATTCAAGAAGGGACGAATCATTCTGGATTTGGACAGTTCCGAAAGCCCTGTACATGGCGAGCAGGACTGGTCAGCATATAACTGTCAATTCCGGTGCACATGTCTCCATTGAGAGGTGTCTCTAATTGGAAGATATAAGCACAAAAGAAAGTAATAATTCAGAGGAGAATGCTATTTTGATTGAAAAAAGTACTTGTTGAAAAATGTAAAAGTGGCAATATTCATTCACGAACAAGATGCTAGCTAATTATAATCCCTTATAAATTTGATATGGGGAATGTCGGATTAGAGGAGAGAGTGACCGTTTTGTTCCATGCCAGTCTCGATTTCGCCGTGAACTTCCGCAGAGGGCGCTCGCCAACAAAGGTTAGGAATAGCACCTGTGAACGGCAACGGCGTAACGGCTCCGTAACGAGGTTGGCAACCGGAGTGGAGCGATTGGGGGACCGCTACGCCCAAGGTTTCCCCACTGGGAATTGACTGTTAGATTTGTGATCATTTCCCCTATCAAGACTTACCGGCTCGTTGCACCCATGAAATTACCTGCACGATTAAATCTATGCTGTTTCGACGGTGTTTGGAGCCAGGCATTGTCCAGGTTTCGGTGGGGTGCGGGCCTCTCTTTTAAGGTATTAAAACACCCTCTTGCCCTGTGTGCTGCTTTCTTGGAGCTCTCAGGTGACTCGGCCTTGGCAGACGAGGCGGTGGCTCAAGTGACCGTGATAAGAACTGTCGGCCTGCAGCCCCTGGATTGGGTGCTGATCGCAATTTACGCGATTTCCACGATCGGTCTGGGAGTCTACTTCAGCCGCAAACAGAATTCCACCGAGGAGTATTTCGTCGGTGGAGGCAACATAAACTCGCTCCTGATAGGCGTTTCGCTGTTCGCAACGCTGTTGAGCACGATCTCCTACTTGTCGATCCCCGGCGAGAGCGCTGGCAAAGGACCGGTTATTCTGTTCAGCCTGTTAGGCTACCCGCTGATCTATTTCATCATAGCGCACGTCCTGCTGCCAGTTTATATGCGACACCGCGTCACCAGCGCCTACGAGTTGCTGGAAGAAAGGCTGGGGTTGAGTATACGCCTGTTAGGCGCGGTGATGTTCATTACGCTGCGTCTGTTCTGGATGACGCTGCTGGTTTATCTGGCCGCCAAGGCACTTACGGTGATGATGGGCGTTGATCCCAAATGGATACCGTTGATCGTGCTTGTAACCGGAGTGGTGTCGGTGATCTACACCACACTGGGTGGTCTTCGGGCGGTCGTGGTAACCGACTTCATGCAAACCATGCTGCTTTTTGGCGGTGCCTTGTTGGTGCTTCTGACCGTCAGCTGGAGTCTTGGTGGATTGGGGTGGTTCCCCACCACTTGGCACCCGAATTGGGATACGCAGCCCTTCTTCAGCTTTGATCCACAGACCCGTGTCACCGTGGTTGGTACCATCCTTTCGGTTCTTACTTGGTACGTTTGTACTGCTGGCGGGGATCAGACGGTCATCCAGCGTTTTATGGCGACGACTGATCTACGCGCGGCCCGCCGAGCAGTGGCCACGCAACTGACGGTTGGCGTGATCGTCGGGTTGACGCTGACCTTGGTCGGATTCGCTCTGTTGGGCTACTTTCAAGCGAATTCCGGTGATCTGCCGGAGGGCATGGACCTGAAAGCCAACGCCGATGATCTATTTCCGCACTACATTGCCTTTTATCTTCCCATGGGCGTGTCCGGGCTAGTCGTCGCGGCGATGTTCGCGGCGGCCATGTCGAGTATCGATTCGGGAGTCAACTCGGTCACGGCTGTCGTCATGACCGATTTTCTGGATCGATTCGGCTTGAAGCCAAGAACCGAAAAGGGTCACGTGCTCGTGGCGCGGCTGTTGGCGCTGGGCATTGGCCTGACTGTGGTGCTGGGCAGCTCCTACATGGGATACATCCCCGGCAACATTACGGCCATGACGAACAAGACGGTCAACCTGCTGACGGCACCCATTTTCGGGCTCTTCTTTTTCGCCCTGTTCGTGCGGCGTGCGACGGCGCCGGGGGTCTGGATTGGAACAGTGCTGGCAATCGTTTCCGCAGCGTTGATCGCTTTTTCCGGTCCGCTGGTCTATTGGCTACACACGCAATTCGGTGTTGATCCGGCAATGTTTAACGTGGAAGTCATTACCAAGATCGACCCGGTCAGCGGCGAACCTTGGAAGACGTGCGTCGACCCGATCAGCTTTCAGTGGATTGGACCGGTGTCGCTGACGGTGAGCATCCTGGTGGGAACGGCGGTCAGCCTCATCCTCCCACGGCGCGATCTGCAGAAGGTGGAGCTCAAGTGAGATTCTGGTCGTTCGACGAATTCGCTGCGGTGGACCTTCGTGATGGGACATTGCCGCATTCATAAGTAAGTACAGACTCAAGGTGACGAAGCTGCAGCCAAAATGAGGGTGAGTATGTAAAGGTTGTGATGAACACGGCCTTTTCTCTGGTAGATGCCAAAGAACATACGTCTTCCTGAAGCTACCCGAACTCACTTACCAGATCGCCTACCACCAAAGATAGTCTCATCCATCTCAATCTGTCCTAAGAGAGTTAAGAGTTCCTTTGCCTACTGATCGTAGATTGTCACTCTAGGGATTCTAAACCATCGTTGAATCGTCTTAGGATCTAAAGGCACTGGGAATCTCAATAGTAATTGCTGATACACCTAAAGAGAAAACGCTACCGGCCCGCCCCTCCAATAGGGAGACACTCTGGTTTTCTGCCAGCTGGTTTCGGTAAACCTTCTGGTTAAACCACACCGCTAGCATCGTCTCTGGCCAGTAGAAAGTCTCCGAAATTTCTTACTGTCGCAGCAACGACGGATGAGCATGCATCAACTATACAGTAATGACGCGAAGATCGCAATGTACTAGCTGCAATTCTGCTGGTTAATTACTATATACTGAAAGGCTTGCCCGCTATCAGAACAGCGATATGTCCTCCAAAGCCATAAGACAGGGACATTATATTTTTTAAGGTCCTGGCGGCACCTTCGTTGGGTGTATAATCGAGGTCGCATTGGGGATCTATATTTTCCAGATTTATAGTTGGATGGACGTAGTTGTTTTCCATACAGAGTAAAGATACGATAAACTCGACGCTCCCAGCGGCCCCCAGTAGATGCCCCATCATAGATTTGGTCGAACTTATGGCTACACTGTAGGCATTTTCTCCCAGCGCTCTTTTCATGGCTAAAGTTTCAGCTATATCCCCTTCTACCGTCCCTGTCGCATGAGCGTTAACATAATCTATATCTTTCGCGGAGAGATCAGCCCTCTGTATAGCGAGTTGGACAGCTCGACCTATAGTCTTTCCTCCGGGTTCGATAGCTGATACGTGATGGGCTTCAGACATTGCCACGGTAGAAAGTATCTCTCCATAGATACTGGCCTTCCGCCTTTTCGCTCCCTCCAAGGATTCCAAGACGACGATGCCGCATCCTTCACCGAGGACGAATCCGTCCCTTTCGGCATCAAATGGGCGGGAGGCTTTTTGGGATAACGCTCCCATCTTGCTGAAGCCCCCTAATATCAGGGGAGTCAAGGAGGCGTCGCTGCTCCCGGCTATCATTAAGTCGGCTCTTCCCTCACTTATCAGGTGGGATGCCGAGATGATGGAATGAGCTCCGGTGGCGCACGCAGATACTATGCCGTAGGAAGGTCCCTCTAAACGTCGATCCCCGATTGAATCTATCGGGGATGATAGAAGTTTAGATACAGCTTGAGAGGCGGACGCCTGGTTTATGTTGAACCAGAGGTTTTTCGGAATCGATGAAGGGCCAGATCCCAAAAGGCGGGAGTGATATTTTTCGAAGGTGGATACGCCGCCTTTGCTGGAGCTGATAAGGACGCCTGTGCGCTCTTTCGAATCGGAGTCTAAGGCAAGTCCCCGATTGAATCTATCGGGGGCAAGCCCTGCGTCTTTTACTGCCTGTCTTGCTGCCGATAGGGCAAATTGGATAAAGCGATCATATCCGCTATCGCCGGGATCGGGTTCAAAATCACCAACCTGTGCTCCGATTTTGACGGGGAAGGGGTATTTCGCCCATTTCAGATGGGAGATGCCTGAGATTCCCTCTGAGACGTTCTTCCAGACTATCTCTTTTGAACATCCCAAGGGCGTGACGAGTCCGATGCCTGTGACTACAACTCTTTTCAAGTGGTGTGACCACTCCGTTGGCATTTAGGGTCTTCGGATTGAGGATCAGAGTGTGGACCTCTATGGTCGGCTTTCCGCTTTCGAAATGGGAGATTCATAGGGGCCAGGTAAGCTTGTCCCCACATTTAAACGATACGGAAAATCGGGCATGATGTAAAGGGAATTCTTCAGATCTTATGCGCCAGGACAACCCTATCTATCCCATTGAAGTCCTTGACGATCTTTGGAGGGGTAAAAGCACGAAGTGGTCGCACCACTTTGAGGTCTCTGATTATCTGGAATACGGATTCTGACTGTCCTAACCCTATCTCTAAGGCGAGGATCCCGCCAGATTTGAGGTATTCAAGGGACTGGGGGATAAGCCTCCTGTAGAAGTCGAGTCCGTCGTATCCGCCGTCAATGGCTCTATGGGATTCGTGATTTCTTATCTCGGCGAGAAGGTGCGGTATATCCGACCTCCTTACGTATGGAGGATTGGAGATTATAAGGTCAAATTTGTTCTGGAGGTCGTATCTTTTGAAGGGATCGAAAAGGTCGCCGTGAAGGAACGTTATTTTAAAGGCGGTATCGTTGAGTCGGGAATTGTATCGGGCAAGTCTGAGAGATGGGAGGAATATGTCTGTGGCGTAGATGTGGATGCCGTGGATGTAGCGGGCAAGGGATACAGCTATGTTTCCTGCTCCTGTACCTATGTCGGCTGCCAGAAGTAGACGACTCTCTTTGCCTTTGAATCTGTCGAGGACGGTTTCTACGAGAATTTCAGTCTCAGGGCGCGGGATTAAGATCGGGGACTCGACTTTGAAGGGAAGGGACATAAACTCCGTCTTCCCAACGATGTACTGGAGTGGAATCCCTTTAATCCTTTTATTGAGTAGATAATGATAAGAGTCCAGTTCGTTCTGAGATAGAATACTATCGGGCTCAAGGTAGAGAGCAAACGAACTGTCAACGTCCAGAACATGACAAAGGAGCCTCTCTGCATTGAGCCGGGGACTTTCAATGTCTCGGGAACTTAAAAACTGGATTGCATTGTTGAGGGCATCCCGGATAGATTCAATCGTGGAGAAGTTCTTATTCTCCGCCATCGTCTAATTGCGCTATCTTCTCGGCGTGGTCAGCTATGCGCACAGCGTCTACAAGTTCATCAATTGCACCTTCAAGGATGCCCTCGAGCTTGTGGAGCGTCAGATTGATCCTGTGGTCGGTAACTCTGTTTTGAGGAAAGTTGTATGTTCTGATCTTTGCGCTCCTGTCTCCTGTCCCGATCTGTCTTCTCCTGTCGGACGAAAGTTTTTCCTGTTGTTCTCTGGTAGCAGCATCCAGGAGTCTGGAGCGGAGGACTTTGAGGGCTTTTGCTCTGTTCTTATGCTGGGATTTCTCATCCTGGCACTGGACGGTGACGTTTGTAGGAAGGTGCGTGATTCTGACCGCTGAATCTGTGGTGTTAACACTCTGACCTCCGGGGCCTGAGGAGCGAAAGAAGTCTATTTTGAGGTCTTCAGGGTCTATTTCGACATCCACCTCCTCAGCTTCGGGGAGGATTGCGACGGAGGCTGCGGACGTGTGGATGCGCCCGCTCGATTCTGTTTGGGGGACCCTTTGAACTCTGTGGACCCCACTTTCGTATTTCAGATCGCCATAGGCGTTTTTGCCCGAGACCGAAAAGATGATCTCCTTAAATCCACCTATTCCCGTCGGGTGTGAGCTTATGTGTTCGATCTGCCATCCTCTGTTTTCCGTATATCTGGAGTACATCCTGTAGAGGTCCGCCGCAAATAGGGCTGCCTCTTCCCCACCGGTTCCAGCTCTTATTTCGACTATAGCGTTCTTCTCATCAGCGGGATCTTTAGATATAAGGAGAATCTTGAGTTCTTCTCCAAGCCGCTTTTCCTTTTCCTTCAATTCTTCAGCTTCTACACGGGCAAGTTCCACAAGCTCACCATCTTGAGAATCTTTGAGAATCTCCTTGGCTTCTAAAAGGTCATTTGAGACGGACTTATGTTCCCTGTAGACTGAGACAGTCCTGCCCAGGTCACTATACTCCTTGGCCAGCTCCTGATAGCGGTTGTGGTCATTCACAGCCTGGGGTTCACCCAGGAGTTTTTCTATCTTTTCGTAGTGTTCCTCTATTTTATGAAGTTTTTCAAACACTTCCTGTGCCCTTTTTAGCCCGATTAATTCATAAACTTGATGGAGTCATTGCGAGGAGCAAAGCGGTCCCCGATTAAGTCTATCGGGGAAGCAATCTCAAGGTTTTATAGTGGTCTCCAATGAGAGCCGGAGAGTATTACATCTACCACAGTAACCCCCGATTAAATCTATCGGAGGGATTGCTTCGCCCTCGGCTCGCAATGACACCGAAGGCGCTTAAACAACATAACTATAATATAATACAATCCCTTAATTAATACACGGCCCTTTTGTGTAAATTATTCGGGTTAGTAACGATCCTCCCAAGCGCGGCTTTGAGCTCCGTGAGGGTCACCTCCAGCTGAGAGTAAGGAAGCTCATTTTGAGATCAGCTATCTGGAGCTTACTCCGCTTCTGTCTTTTCTTCCTTGTTCATTCCGTACTTACGCTTGAATCTTTCGACTCTGCCTGTCGAGTCCACAAGCTTCTGCCTGCCTGTGTAGAAGGGATGGCACTCAGCACAGATTTCAACTCTCAAGTTGGGAACTGTGGAGCGCGTCGTTATGCTATTCCCGCAGGCGCAGGATATTGTGGTCTCTATATATTGAGGATGAATATCTTTTTTCACTACGAGATTCTCCTTTCACGGAGACCCAAAAAGTATCGAAGAACTTCTTGGCGAAAAAGTTTTAACAGTTTAAAACTTCGACCTCTGTGTGCCCCATTACTCATTCATAATTTCCAAAAATTCGTTGTTGCTTTGCGTAGCACTTATCTTTCTAAGGAGGAGTTCGATGGCCTCCGGAGGCGGCATCTGGTTGAGGATTTTCCTTAGTATCCAGGCTCTATTGAGCTCGTAGTCGGTCATCAGGAGTTCCTCTTTTCTTGTCGAAGACTGCGTCACATCTATAGCGGGGAAGATGCGGCGATTGGAGAGCTTTCTGTCGAGTTTAAGCTCCATATTTGCCGTCCCCTTGAACTCTTCGAAAATGACTTCGTCCATTCTGCTTCCGGTCTCAATAAGAGCGGTGGCGACTATTGTAAGGCTGCCTCCTTCTTCAATCTTCCGAGCAGCGCCTAGGAATTTTCTGGGACCAAGGAGAGCTGTGGCGTCCACTCCACCTGTCAGTATCCTCCCGCTGTGGGGAGTGACTGTGTTATGAGCCCTGGCCAGGCGCGTAATGCTGTCCAGGAGTATGACCACGTCTTTCTTATGCTCCACGAGTCTTCGGGCTTTTTCTATGACCATGTCGGCGACCTGGACGTGTCTTGTAGCGGGCTCATCGAATGTGGAGCTTATGACCTCTCCGTCAACAGAACGCTGCATGTCGGTGACTTCCTCAGGACGTTCGTCTATTAGAAGAACAATCAGGATCATGTCGGGATCGTTTGTTGTGATGCTGTTTGCGATCTGTTGTAAGAGCACTGTCTTGCCTGTGAAGGGGGGCGCTACAATAAGGCCCCTTTGTCCTTTCCCGATGGGGCACAGAAGATCTATTATGCGCGTGGAATACTCTTTGGGATCCCGTTCAAGCTTTATTCTCTCGTTAGGATGTACAGGCGTAAGGTTGTCAAAAAGGGGCTTATACTTGGCGACTTCAGGGTCTTCAAAATTTGTAGCTTCGACTCTCAAAAGAGCGTAGTATTTCTCACCTGCGCTCTCTTTGGGCGGACGTATCTGACCGGAGACGGTGTCGCCAGTTCTGAGGTTGAAGCGTTTGATCTGGGAGTGACCTACGTAGATATCGCCGGGGCCCTGAAGATAGTTGGAACTGGGCGAGCGGAGGAAGCCGTAGCCGTCCTCGTGAACCTCAAGGACTCCTTTTGCAAAGATGAGACCATTCTGCTCCGTCTTCGTTTGCAGGATCGAAAATATCAGATTCTGCTTTCTGAGTCCGCTGTGTCCCGGTATTTGGAGCTCGTCTGCCAGTTCGTTCAGTTCAATGATGCTCTTTTGCTGGAGCTCTGCAATGTCCAGGTTTTCCATGTTTATAGTAGGGGACATAACTCTCCTGCGGGGTTACTAAAATTAGATGAGATGACAAGCGCACACAACAGCACAGGGATACCGTGCCTTTGATAGACAAAAGGGATCTCGTGCCTTTGAAAGACAAACTTGCACACTGCTGTTGGATGGTTCAACTATATATATCGGTATTATTTCGGAATAGTTTAGTTCTATAGGAAACCGAGAGAAGAATTGATCGGTGAAGTTACGGAGTACCTGTGGAAGAATGCCAATTGTGAGGTATTTCCAAAATCACTAATCTAAAGCTTAAGAGAATTAAGACAGTTTGTCAAGTCTTTTTTCTGGATTGGGCACTATTTTCAAGATTTGACAGGACAAAACTAGGGTAGATAGGTGAGGGGAAAGACAGTCTAAGTGAGATTGCCTGGCTTTCCCCCAAAAGTTATTCAGTGCTTTTTGGGGATCCTTTCGCTGGCAATTACAGTTCAGAGACTATCAGGGAAGTTGCGAGTCCTTTTGCGTTCCGGCATTGCGCAAGTGAACAGCCAATAATGTCTATCCTCCCAACCGCATTATGAACACGCAGGTGTAATGGATCAGACCATTTCGTGGTTTGTTACCATCCGCCACAGCAAAGAGGTCGTCCTTATCTGTCTGACGAAGCAATCTGAGAGACCTCGCTTTGCGTACAATGAGGGTTTAGGAAGGGTTTAGGTTGGAACAGGTACCCTTATCTACTTTATTCGGGAATTGCCCTTCGAAAATCTTCCGCAAGGGATCTTGCAGCACGGTGCAACATTCCCAACTCATCCGTCCCTTCAAAGAATCTGGCTCCCATGTCGCTCCACTTCTTTGTGTCCTCGTAACCGTGAGTGTATATCCCCGGTGTAGAACCGTGCCTTTGTGCAGCCTCGAAGATCGCCTCGACGGCATCGGTGAACTTAGTGGTATCGAATCCACCGGGCACTCCAAGAGAAATTGACAGGTCATAGGGACCTATGAACACCACGTCCACCTGTGGATTGGACGCTATAGCGTCAGCGTTTTCTGCGCCCTCCTCTGTCTCGATGTGAGCCACCACCAGAGTGGTTTCATCGGCTTCCTTTATAAAATCGGATATGTTGATCTGGCGATAGTCAGAATTGCCGTATCCCGCGGCGATAGCGCGATCTCCGACGGGAGGAAAGTTCATCCAGCTTACGAGCGTATCGATGTCATCTCGTGTGTTGGTGCGGGGGAGCTGTATTCCGACGATCCCACAGTCTAGGAGCCTCGCGGTCTCCCCGCGATCCAGGCATCCGACCTTGGCTACTGCAGGAAGGTCATTATCCCTTCCTGCCACCACTATATCGGTCAGTTGAGTCGGAGAGAAGAACCCATGCTCGTTCTCGATGAAGACGAAGTCAAATCCCGCCTGAGCGTAGATCTTAATCAGAGATGGCCGGGAGTACTCAGCTAAAGTAGCTCCTATCACTGTCTTGCCTTCTTTCAACATGGCTTTAAGATTCTTCATTGCAACTCCAGTTCGGGAAGGAAAAGTTGAAAGTTCAGAAAACCGAAAGATACGTCAGTAGAATATACAGATTTTCAATGTTCACGTCAAGCCGAGAAAAGACAGGGCAACTACGACGTCCTGTCCCCCTCGGGATGCCAGCGCGTGACAGACACGTGGGTTATGGCATCAGGTTGCGTAATGTAATAGGCTGTAAGGATAGAACCATCGTCCAGCTCCGTCGAGATCGGATAGCCCACATCAGAACTTCCGGACCCGGGCTGCGCGTGTTTCTCTGCAGGCCAAGAACTCGAAGTGGTACCGGCGTCGTCTCTTAACACATACTCGTGATCTAAATCCCAGGTGTTCCCTCTGTCTTGGCTAATGAGCGCACGCACTCCCATAGGTTTACGACGATAGCCGAATGTGCACAAGATGCGTCCATCGTGCAACTTCAACAGATGGTTCGGATAACCCTGGAACTTCGTTTCCACCGGTTGAGTCCACGTTGTACCGCCGTCCTCGGACCACACCTCCAGGGTGTATATCCTGTCATTCTCCGGATTTCCCCATCTATAGCCCCAGCGGAGGTGTCCCAGCAAACGTCCAGGTGCTACCTCTACCAATGCCCACTCGTTGCACACCCTTGGGACTGCTAAATAGAGCCTCCACGTCTCCCCTCTGTCGGCAGACCGGAAGATCAGACCGTCACCGCCTCCATCCTTCCGACTCGTGTAGACGGGGAAGAGCCAGGTTCCGTCCTCAAGGACCGTGCCGCGCGGGAATCCAATCAGACTAATGTATCCCGGCACTGTCCAGGTTCGCCGATCCCACGTGGTGCCCTTATCCTGTGACCTTATCACCACCAGCCGATGCCCCGACACGACAAGCTTTCCGGGGAGTTGCTGGGAGATTATCTCGTCCTCTATTATTCTCAATCCACGAGCATCAGCTTCGGCGCGCCGACCGAAATCCCAAAGCTCATGTCCTACCGATCCCACTGCCATAAAGCTGCCGTCGGGCATTATACGGGAGAGTCTATCGTACTTCTCACGCGGGGTAGTCCCGGGCCAATTGGGAGGCAGCGTCGGATCGTCCGACCGCTGCCAGGTAGCACCGCTGTCCGATGACACAAACACTGCCCAATCCCCCATTCCCATATGATCGCCAACTGGCGAGGAGATGAAGCCCAGTGTCAACCGTCCGTCCGGGAGGTGGTCCAAAACGGGAAACGCGTTGTAGCGCCCCTTTTCCTTCAAAATTATCGTGTGTTCCATTGAGTAGAACTCCCTGTTTTTATCACATCGAGTGAATTTCCAGCTTACTTCTACAGCCTGTCCCTGTCGGGATGCGAACGCGCGCATGCAACGTGAGTTATGGCGTCAGGCGTCGTGATGTAATAGACAGTCAAAATCGAACTTTCCTCTAACTCTACTGAGGTTGGATAACCCACATCGGAACTACCGAACCCGGGAATCTCATACTGCGGAGGACTCCAAGCGTCTGAAGTGGTGCCTCCATCATCTCACAACACATATTCGTGATCTAAATCCCAGGTGCGTCCTCCATCCTCGCTTATGAGAGCGCGCAACCCATAGGCTTGCGGCGATACCCGAACGTGCATAAGATGCGCCCATCTCTTAACTTCAATAGATGATTCGGATAGCCCTGAAAGGACGCCTCCACAGGGTATGTCCACGTTAACCCGCCGTCCTCCGACCAGACCTCCAGAGCATATATCCTATCCCCGATTGAACCCCCGATTAAATCGGGGGTTGGGGACCTCGGATGTCCCCAACGATAGCCACTGCGGATGTGTCCTAATAGCAATCCTGACTCCACCTCCAAAATCGACCACTCGCCGCCTGCTCTCGGGTACGCCCCATGCAATCTCCACGTCTCTCCCCCATCGGTCGACCGGAAGATCAGACCATGTCTGGTCCCATCCTTCCACATAGCGTAGATGGGATAGAGGAAGGCCCCGTCCTGAAGCATCATAAGGAGTAGATGGAGCGGAACACCGTGGACATTCGTGTATCCCGGCACTGTCCACTCACGACCCTCCCAAGCAGCACCCTTATCCCAAGATCGCGTCACTAATAACTTATAAGCCGACACCATGAGTTTCCCTGGGAAGTGCTCATGCTCCCGGGATCTGAATCGGCGCGCCTCAGCTTCGGAGCTCCTCAGCTTCGGAGCGCCGATCGAGGTTCCAAAACTCATATCACGAAAACCTCACCGCCAGGAAACTCGCATTGCACACTATCCCGCAGGATCGGCTCATCCTCTGACCGGACGTCTTTGACGGTCAATTGTCAGGCAGTGTCGGATCGTCTGATGGATTCTGAGTTGCTCCGTAGTCTTTTGACACAAAGACTACTCAACCTATTCCCAAATGATTGGCAGACCTAAAGCCTGACAGCCTATCCTGAACTGACCATCAGGAAGGTAGTACGATCCCTGGGAAACGAGCCGCAGCGCCCTTTCTTCTTCACTATGATCTTGCGCTCTAAAGGGCAAACCTCCTTTCCAGATCGGTCATCCTGAGCACAAAAAAATCCCCGTCCGGAATTCTCCTGAACGGGGAAGAATTTATAAATGCCAGATGCTAAGGCCGCCTTCCTTCAGTCTGAAACTCATCAAATGTCGGTTACACGATGATTTTGCAGTAACGACCACTTCTGACCTGCCGATCTCTCACCGGCTTTTCTGCTACTTTTGTAAGCATCGCTACACAATTTTTCAAGGTTGTGCAGCCGTGCTCGGTTCTCTATAAGAGTAGACGTTCCACAAAGCTTTCTCTCACCATCTGTGACAGCAGCTTTATGATGGAGACCTTATCAAGCAACCTCTTCAGGTTTAGTCAATACCACTTTATGAAACAGTGTTATCCTCTCAATAAGGCTAATTCAAACCTATGCGGGTTTGACTACATGAGACGCTTGGAGCCCTTTGGGACCTTGTACGATCTCAAACTCGACTTCTTGTCCTTCGCTTAGAGTCTTGAATCCGTCCTGCTCAATAGCTGAGAAATGGACAAAGACATCTTCTCCATTATCCTGTTCAATGAAGCCGTAACCTTTGCTATCATTGAACCACTTCACCCTACCGATAGGCACATAAATCACCCCCTTTTTACTTGGAATTTCAAGGATGGAGCTTATGACCTCTTGCCAATCCTGTCCTCACTAAAATCGATCCAGACAAGACCTTGCTCCAACCGCTGAAAGCGTACAGTAAGATAAGCTACTTAACTGTATCTGTCAAGTATTTTTTGAATAGTTTGATATTTTTTTTCGCCTATAACTTGGATATTCGATCGTAATTCGGTTCAAAATGACGTGAATGGTATCACTTATATATTGACTTTCAAAGTTGTGTTGCATATATTTTCGTTACCGACAATTGGATCAGAATTTTTCATCAGGCAAAAAAGCGGTCCGTGTAAATAGAGGCAAAGGAACTCCAGATGGCGCTTATAAAGATCGGCAATTCTCTTCAGTGCGGCCTCAGAGCAGTTCGAAATTCTGTCGAAAAGCTATTCAGCGACGATAAATTGGATGTCTATGAAGGCAGAAAGCATGTTTTGCATGTGATAAACGA
>CBDEFO010000005.1:0-30630 GCA_965237525.1 Candidatus Latescibacterota bacterium
CCGCCCGGAATCGTGGCCGGCCCATCGCGCTGGGAGCAAGGGTGCTGCCGGTCCTCTCTGGCAACTTGGCTGCCGGCCTGGACGTGCCGACTTGGATAAGAGAGGGACTGCTGGATTTCGTGGCACCCAACTTCTACATAGACCATCAGATGGACTCCGATAACCCATTTGAGTGGCTCGTAGATCTGGCGCGGCCGACAGAATGTCAGGTCTATCCCCCGCTCCAGTACCGCGTCGAGAGCGCCGGAGAATATGCCGCGAGTGTTGAACACTACCGGGCAGGGGCAGCGTCATACTGGAGCAGGGGCGCCGACGGTATATACGTGCCCCTGGTTCAACTGGCCTATCGGCGCCGAGCAGAGGCAGATCCTCTCCGAGATCCATGATCCTGATCTCCTGACGGAGAAGACAAAGCATTACGTGGTAAGACGCCTTCACGAGGAGGCCGCCAGCTACGGCTATACGGCCCAGTTGCCTTTGGAGTTGACCGTGGGGATGGACGTGCCCGGGCAGAGGCTGAAGTTTTTCCTTGCGGATGATCTTGAGAGGGGCTACACGTGCCTGAAGCTGCGGCTTGTGGGTTCGACCTCCCTCGATTCTATGACGGTCAGCCTGAACGGCAAAACGGTGTCCCCAGAGTTGTGCCGGCGGACAGAGCACCGTTACTTCTACACATGGCTGGAGTATTCGCTTCCGCGGGGATTGCTGCACAGAGGCTACAACGAGCTGGGGCTTGCACTGCACACTCGGCCGCACAACCTGAAGGCTCAGGTCAGTTTGGAGAGCGTTGAGCTGGTTGTGACGTATCCGGAAGTAAAGAGGGGCGAGCTTTAAGGGAAGGGAATAAGTAAGTTATCTCCTCAAGATAAGCTTACTCGTCTGAAACGATTCATCTGCTGAATTCTTAGAGCCTACCCACGACAAACAGGACATCAAAAAGATTAACTATGCCATCAGCCCCATCTCCTGTACCGTCCGCTGCATCCATAACGAATCTCGTAACTCTATCCGATCCTGATATCACATCCGGGACACCAGACTCAGAAATCCTTCTAAGAACTACATCCACTACAAAGTCCAAATCCTCCGTGCCAATCTCACCGTCAGGTATTCCTCTGCCGGGAGGAAACTTTGACACATCCCCCATAATCCCCGTCACAGTCCGTATCATGAATCCTCCGTCACCTGTTAATCCAAAATCAGAGCCCCGTCTCCACCGTGTCACTCCTCCGATTTCATCGAAAGTCCAACTCTTGCTTGGGTCAAGACCGATATTTACAGCTATTGAAGGACCTGTAAGAGAAGATAGCTCCATAGCTATGAACAGGGTCTGTCCCTGAGTTATTCCTAAACTGACTCTGCCATCTTCAAACCTTGTGAATCCTTCTGATGCAAGCTGACTGAGACCTCCAGCAGGATCTATCACCTTACTTGTCAACAACACTCCCGGCTCACTGCCGCTGGTGTCAAAGACCTTCCCGACAAAAGGATTAAGTGCTACAGTGACGTTATAGCTCACAGCCAACAGGCTATCTTCCAACGTCCCCGCAGTGTTGCTCTTAACTGTATCTATCAGGATCTCAATAGCTGCTCTGTCCCCCACAGCGTCAAAGGAGACAGTATCGGTTATCGCATCAATAGAAACAAAAGCGAATCCGTTACATAGCGTGTCTGCCTCACCGTCTGGATTTGCAACTATCACATCTACAGTACCGGCAGGATGAAGGGGAATCACAGCGGTAATGATACTATTTGACACTACGACTACACTATCGGCTGCACTACCATCGAAAGTTACGGTCGCTCCGCTTTGGAAATTTCTCCCTGTTATCGTCACAGGCGTACTGCCCAATTCCGTTCCGGAAAGAGGATCAATAGATATCACAACAGGTACCTCCAGGACAATGAAGAGAATTTGACCGATCTCGGTGTTGTCGACGAATTCGCCGCGTACGGGGTCGAATTGGTCAGCGTAACCAGCGAACAATTCGCTGCCAACTCCCCGGGCAAATAGTGGTATCAGGGCATTAGTATGACCTATGCTATGCCATTCCATGCCGGGCAAGTTGCCTTGACCGTTGTTGACCAGAGTATTCCAGACGGGTCCTGCTTCACCCTGTCCCGAACCAGGTCCGGTGAGATAACCGGTCTCGTGATCTCCAGTCACAATTACCAACGTCTCGTCCCAACTGCTATTATCTTCTACCCAGGCTACCACCGCTTCCGCGGCATTGTCAAAATCAATCTGCTCTTCGATCATGCGCCCCGATAGGTTTTCATGGCTGGCCCAATCAACGGCGCCACCTTCCACCATCAGGAAGAATCCGTCCGGATCGTTGTCGAGCACATTCAGCGCCGCCCGGGTCATCTCCTCCAACGTAGGTACTGTCTCCATCAGTGGAACGACGTACGGATCAGCACTGGGATCTCCTTCGCGCATCTCCTGCAGAGTCGACCGCACCTTCGGCACGCCGATAACTCGCTTGGGCGTTGCCCCCGACATCAGAGACTGAAATTCAGATCGGTCCTGAATCAAGGTCCATGCATCTGCTACCCCATCACCGTCCGCATCGTTCCCAGCTGTGCCCACAATTAGAGCCTGCCAGGTAGACTCCCCACCTACGTACTTGAAGTTAGGGACACCCACAGCCATCCCATTGTCAAAGAAGTAGGGATGGCCAGTGCCCATGATCACGTCTACCTTGCTGTCAAAAATCATTTCCTGGGCAATGTCAACGTAATTATCGCGGCTAACGTTATGCGCAACGAACCCGGCTGGAGTAGCGTGACTGAGCTGCACACTGGTAATCACCCCGGTGGCTTTACCTAACTCTTCGGATCTTTGGACGATGTTTTTCAGCGGCACTCCAGTGGCATCTACTCCGATAGCGCCGTTATTTGTCTTGACACCGGTCGCCATGGCGGTAGCCGCAGCCGCCGAATCCGTGAGTTTTTGCTTTTGATAGTCGAACTGACCCCAGGCTTCTTGAGGGTCATAGCTACCTCCGATAGCAAAGGTGGACATGGCATATTGTACTGGAAAGCCCTCGTACACCTGGACGCCTGTCTGACCATGCCGGTATATGCTCTCAGCATCAACGTGATTGTAGCCCCAGCCATCGCAGATCAAAACAATAACGTTTAGGGGAACATTGGAGGGTGAAGCGAAGGCGTAAGATCCAGTACAAATTGAGGAAGCAAAAAGTATCGTTTTGAATAGGATTTTTGCATAATCTTTCATTCTTCTCCTTCTTTTATAGCATACCACACTTGAAACCGAATAATTAGTTCACAAATTCGAGGCGTTTACCATCGCAGCGCATGGCACTACAGTCGTGTGTGTCGACACTACAGTAGAAAGGAACACCAAGACAGAAAAACTTACCAACTTCCCCTTCCATTAGGGAATCATTAGATTCTTTTCTGAAGGGTGGTAATCAGCCTTGTGAGGTCAAATTCACTTTTTAAACGAAGTTTATGAATTAATCGGGTTAGAAACTTATTCGGATGACTTCACGTTTATCGTGAGTCTACCACGCCGACTTGGAGTTATCCTACACCATCTCACGAACGAATATGCAATGCGTCAAAGATCTCACGCGTTAGGCGCATGTTGATCCCGGCGCGGTGGAATCTCTGTTCCTCTCAATTCTCTTATCAATTCAATGAGTCCCTCAATTGCCGCTTCCAGAAACTTCTCCCCTTTTTCAACTGTCGCCTTGGTCGCATCGCCCATCACGCCGCTTGCTGTCTGTGAACTCCAGTAGGGTATCAAACGAGCAGCGGAACCTTCAGGATGAGCGCCACCGGCCAGGATGTCGGTCTTGAAGCTGGGCGGAAGAGGCGATCTCTCATCAACAGCCTTGCTCATATCTACCCGCTCGGGTTGTAATGCAAGATAGAGGGATGTTTCAAATTCCCCGGCATGTGACGTCCCTCCATAGTCCGATTCTCTTATAGCGTTACCAACTTCTTTGACTCTCCGAAGATCCCAGTGGTTGACCGATGCGCAGAGTATCTTTCCATGGTACTCCATATTGGATAATCGCGCCGAAAGGTCTAATGGGGAACTATTACTTCCGTGTCCGTTGACGACCAGAATTCGCGTGAAACCGTGATGGGCAAGGCTGCAGCAGACATCCTTTACATATTTGATAAAGGTATCCCAACCGATCGTGATCGTGCCGTGGAAATCCATGTGATGTGGGCTGTAACCGTGTGTCACCGGGGGCGCTAAGATGGCTTCAGATGGGATGCGCGCCACCGCGCGTTCTGAGATCTGTGTGCAGAGGAGAACATCAGCATCCACAGGGAGGTGTGGACCGTGATCCTCGTATGTTGCAACGGGGAGGACTGCCACGCGATCCTGTTCCGCTGCCTCTTTGCACTCATACCAGATCATTTCAGCATAGCGGTATTTCATATCTCGCTCCTTGGTTTCAGGCGGGTTAGTGTTGTCAAACTGCCACACACCCGTGAGTCCCGGCAGCGTCTTGCGCCGACGCGGCGTCTTCAATCCGTTCCAGCCGATTCGACCAGCCCATTCGAATAGAGGAGGGTTACGATGCGTCCGGCGATGCTTCCAGCAGGGCGAGGAGATCTTCGGCCTTCTTGCGCTTGGCCGGGTCAGGGTCGCGAGCGACAATCCGCTGAAGCACCGAAAAGGCGCGTGGGTCACCGTCCTCGGCCATTTCAAAGGCCAGGCGATCGCGCTTTTCCTGGTAGCTGCTGTCGTACGCCTTGACCTTCAAATCCCACTTTTGCCAGTAGTACTTCAACTCGCTGGGCGGCCAATCGGCGTAAATCTCCTCCCAGGTGTTCGGCTGGCTGTGCGGCTCCAGGCTGCCGGGCGAGATGGGGTCGCTGACTTTCTGGTACCTGCCGTCCACAGACATCCTCAGCCGTTCTGACGTGCAGGGCAGACCCTTGTGCACGGCCATGCTGTGAAAGATGAGCACGTCCGACTTCCTGAACGGATTGCTCACCCAGGTGCTTTCCAGGGGGTCGGTAACCTCCATCCCTCCGGCGCCTAAGGCCGGGCGAAAATCGTAGATCCCGTGCCGGTGCGAGCCGGCCGCAATCTGAAGGCCCCCTAATTCGGGCGGCACATCGCTCAACGGGATCCATGCGGTGTAGGTATCGGCGGTGCCCTGGATAGGGATAAAGTCCTGATGCGGCGGCGTGGTAAACGCCTCCCGCTGAGGGAAGATCGTCCTGCCGATGATGCGCGGGTGCGGCACCACCGGCTCGCCCAACATCCGCTCAAAGATCGCGATAAGGTTGGGGTGATGCTGCAGCGTGTGGAACTCCTGGAGCTTGTACATATGGTAATAGACCTGCATGTACTTCGGCTCCGGCTCGACACAAAAGCCGTTCAGGTCTGCAATGGCGTCTTCCAGAGATGTATCGGCCTTGACCCAACCCGCCTGACGCGCGATCTCAAGCAACTGCATCCGCAGGCTCTCCAACATATCGTCGGGCAGCAGGGAGCGGATGAACAGGTACCCGTCTTTCTGCATGCGCTTCTGCAGTTCAGAAGCGTTGTCTATGATGTCTGTCGAATCCAGAAAAGGTTGCATGTGTTGCTCTCCGTATGAGGGTTTCAGGGGATGGACTGTGCTGTTGCAGGATAGACAGGGAATTACTTTCCTACAGGTGAAGCCCCTGCCGGTTTATCGCCTTTAGCACCCAGAATTTCCACGATTACCCACCCAGATACTGCGTCGGCGTTGATTAACGGCTTCTTTCCACTGAGGGTAATGGATTCGCCTGGTGTTATTGGCAGCAGGCCAGACGATGAATATGCTCCAGTAAGTAAGCAATCCAGTTTTCAGAAAATCCAGGATCTTGCATCTCTATTGCCCTTATGCTATTAAGCCTAATACCGTTAAGCCACTTCAGCCGCAGACGAATCGTGCACCGAATTGGCAATCTGCTGCAAGAGACAGTTAGAGATCCACTATGTAAAGTACGTAAGAACCTGCTTGGCGAACTTCTCCCACCCCACGGCAGTAAGCGCTATCGGACGAACTCGGCGTACGGTATTAAACGCCTCGTTAGGAGACAGACCAGAATGCTGCATGAGGAAATAACAGAGGAAAAGCCCCGTTCTATCTTTGCCCGCGGAGCAGTGAACCAAGACTCCACGATCCTCCTCTATCTGCGCTCTGACGAACTCATAGGCTTTAGGGAGGGCGTCCAGGCAGATTTTGTCGTCACCTGGAAGTGGAGGTGCGTGGTTGGACAAGGGCACACAGGCGTAGCTAATATCATATGCATGGAAGTCCTCCCGATTGCACAACAGGTCGTCGTTCACAGACAGGACAGCGCCAATGCCGCCCTCTCGCAAAGATTTCAGGTTCCATGGATACTGATCAGGCCCAGCCCGACCAGCCAATTTTTCAGGTATTACCCAGAATAGTTTGTCCATTGTTTCTCCCCAATTTAAGCAACCGGAAACAAGTAGATAGAGCTACCCCCTGCTCCTCCCTATCTGCTAATCTTGTAACTACCTCGTCATGTGGGGGATGAAGACAGTAAAAATGGGTCAGAGTGCAGTCTTGTAGCAACCGCCATAAGTGAGCTAATCACACCTTAGCGTTTTCACTCTGATATGGTTCACAAGATAGGACAAAACATGATAAATGTCAATGAAAATCCTGCAGGCATTGGCAGACAGAAAGGTATGTATTATCTTGAAAATTATCTACACTTAACAGGTAGTAGATACGCCCCACCTACCGTCCACTGGAAACGTGGATGCACTATGCTGACGCTTGTTGCTCACAGGGGATTTTCCGGTGGGATATTGAGGGACTATCTGGATCTGTTGCCGTCAGATCAGAGGGAATCAGGATCCAGAAAATTCGTGTGGCGGCTGTTCAACTGGCATTTTTCTATTGACATCCAGAAAAGGATTAATTATATTTGTTTGTAACAAGAAAACTTGGGCGTTCTGTCCAAAGGCATAATTTTTTATCTACCGTCTACTCTAATACACATTGGGTGCGATGAAAAAGGCGACTTTAATCTGGTCCAGAGAGACCAGCAAGTGGCTGACATGCTATCAGGAGCACAAATGCTCTCTTGTCTTTTATGACATGAGGGCATTTTTGTATCCAGCTTAACAACTGACAGGGTGCCTCAACTCCCTGTATCTGTCTACTGTCCACTATTGGAGAGGTGATCTATTCTGAGCAGAGGGAAAAAAGCTGTAGTCCTGGACAAAGACACAATGCACCGGGCGTTGACTAGGATGGCACACGAGATTATAGAGAGGAACAAAGGGACAGAGGGCCTGGCTGTAGTGGGTCTAAGGAGGAGAGGGGACCATCTTGCGGAGAGAATAGCACGCGAAATCGAGGCAATCGAAGGAGTCAAACCACCTGTAGGGGCTTTAGACGTAACGTTGTACAGAGATGACCTGAGAATAAAGCAGCCGCAGGTTCGTGTGACTGACATTCCGTTTAATATTGACGGTCTGAACGTGATTCTGGTGGACGACGTCTTCTACACGGGGAGGACAGTGCGGGCGGCTTTAGATGCCCTGATGGACTTCGGAAGGCCCAAGACGATTCAACTTGCCGAGCTGATAGACAGAGGCCACAGGGAACTTCCCTTGAAGGCGGACTACATAGGTAAGAACGTCCCGACTTCCGCCAACGAAGAGATAGTCGTAAGGATGACGGAGCAGGGGGACGGCACTGACGAAGTCACGCTGGAGGAGAAAGTATGAACGATTATGATGTTGCGCTGAAAGACTCTCCAGTATTAGAAATAACGGAGAACAAAAGTCTGCAAGCGGAGAAGGAGACCAAACTGAGCAGTCGACACCTCTTAGAACTGCGGAGGATGAAGAGAGCTGAGATCGAACTGATCCTCGATACGGCAGAGACGTTCAAGGAGGTATTGGAAAGACCTATAAGGACAGTTCCTGCCTTGCGCGGTGTGACGGTTGCAAACCTGTTCTACGAGGCGAGCACCAGAACAAGGTTCTCGTTCGAGCTAGCTGAAAAGAGGCTCTCAGCCGAACCGGTGAGCTTTGCAGCAGCGACCAGCAGCACCAAAAAGGGAGAGACCCTGAGCGACACGGCCAGGAACATCGAGGCGATGAAGGTGGACATAGTGGTGATCAGGCATCCGTCCTCTGGAGCACCGCACTTTCTGTCAAGAATCCTGGACTCTGTGGTAATAAATGCAGGGGACGGATCACACGAACATCCGACTCAAGGACTCCTGGATATACTTACTATTAGGGAAAGGCTCGGAACATTGGCGGGATTAAGAGTAGTCATAGTAGGAGACATCCTTCACAGCCGCGTGGCAAGATCGAATATATGGGGATTAAGGGAGATGGGAGCCTCCGTCGGCATCTGCGGTCCCCCCACTCTGATGCCGCCGGATAGGTCGGCGTTCGATGTGGACGTCTACTACAATCTGGATGAGGCGATTGCTGACGCAGACGTAATCATGGCTCTAAGGATTCAATTAGAAAGACAGGTAAAGGGCTTGTTCCCATCTGTAAGAGAGTATCACAAGCTCTTCGGGATCACGAAAGAGAAATTGAAAAGGGCAAAAAAAGATGTCGTTATCATGCATCCAGGCCCCATAAACAGGGGAATCGAGTTGGCCTCAGACGTGGCCGACGGAGAACACTCCGTTATACTGAATCAGGTGACAAACGGCGTGGCAGTGAGGATGGCTATTCTGTACCTTCTCTCCGGAGGGACAGCTGAAACAAGTGGAGCGTAGACAGGAAACGTCAGTAGGGGCAAACCTGTGTGTTCGCCCAGTAGATTGGTACATCCGCCCGGTCCTTGTGATCCCCGATTGAGTCTATCGGGGAACGGGGAAGCCCAGAGCGAAGCGAAGGGCCTGCGAAGTTCTAGTGAAGCGATCTTATGTTGCAGTTACAACAGATTACAGCACTGCAGATAGGGGCAAAAGCCAGTAGATTCCTGGAGGGATAGTGTCAAGTAGTTCAAAAGGATATAGAGGGATCCTGATCAAAGGCGGGAAAGTTTTAGATCCGGCCATTGGTCTGGAGAGCGAAAAGGATGTATTGATCGAGGACGGGACTATAAAGAAAATAGATAGAGACATCGCCGAAGAAGACGGTCTGGAGGTCATAAAGGCAAAAGGTTTAGTCGTAACACCAGGGCTTATAGATATGCACGTTCATCTGAGGGAGCCGGGCAGGGAGGACGAAGAGACGATAGCTTCGGGGACGGACGCTGCTGCGGCTGGAGGGTTTACGGCTGTGGCCTGCCTGCCGAACACAGAGCCGCCTATCGATAATGCCGGCATCGTGAGGTCTGTGATAGAAAGAGCGCAAGGAGCAAGAGCAAAGGTCTATCCCATAGCGGCGATCACCAAGGGACAGGCGGGCGCAGAGTTGACAGAGATGGGCGATCTTGTGGACGCCGGGGCGGTAGGGTTCTCAGACGACGGCCTCCCCGTGGAGGACGCCTCTGTGATGAGGAACGCACTGGAGTACTCCGGAATGTTCAACGTCCCGATCTTGACTCACTCGGAGATAAGATCTTTGACAGAGGGCGGCCATATGAACGAGGGGCGCTGCTCGTCTATCTTGGGAATCAAGGGAATGCCAAGAGAAGCTGAAGAGTTGATGATCGCCCGGGATATTTCTCTGGTCGAAAAGACAAAGGGTGGTGCGAGCACTTCGTGCATTGCTGCCACAACCTCGTCCACCTTGCCCACTCCGTGCAGACTCCATGTCCTGCATGTCAGCACAAAGGGCTCTGTGGAGCTGATCAGAGAGGCGAAGAAGAGAGACCTCCCCGTAACATGCGAGGCGACACCCCATCATTTTACCCTCACCGAGGATGAGGTAATGACGTTCAACACGAACGCCAAAATGAGCCCGCCTTTGAGGACAGCGGAGGATATTGAAGAGATTAGGTGCGGCCTGAACGACGGCACAATTGACGCCATAGCGACCGATCACGCCCCACATTCAAGGGAGGAGAAGGAGACCGAATTTGAGGAGGCGCCCTTCGGGATATTGGGACTTGAGACGGCCCTTGGATTGGTAATCACGCAGTTAGTGGAGCCTGAAATTCTGTCCCTGAGCGAGGCGATATATAAAATGACCGTTGCACCTGCCAGGATACTCGGAATTGAAGGAGGAGAATTGAGGATAGGTGGAAAGGCCCACGTTACGATTATCGATCCCAATATGGAGTGGACTGTGGACGTGGAAAGCTTCAAGTCACTCTCAAAGAATAGCCCGTTTGACGGGATGAAATTGAAGGGCAGGGCAGTAGCAACTATCCTTGACGGGGAAATCGTGCACAGGATTCAGTAACAGTAGATAACGTACAGTGGGGGCAGACCCGTGTGTCTGCCCTGGTTAGTGGGGTAATTCCTGGTTTTGTAGCGGCAAGATCAGCTCACCCCAAGGGCATTGAAACACTGTCCCCACATTAATTTTGCAGCGTAACGTTGCTCATATAGTCAGAACACGTGGTTTCACCCCCTACAGATGTCTACGTAAAGGCGAAGGGAAAGTGATGAACTCTAAGCAGGCAAAGGCGGTATTGGCGTTGGAAGATGGAACCGTATATGAGGGATATTCGTTCGGGGCAGCAGGCGAAAGCTCAGGTGAAATTGTGTTCAATACCAGCATGACAGGCTATCAGGAAATTTTGACCGATCCGTCTTACAAGGGACAGATTATCACAATGACCTATCCGCTTATTGGCAACTGCGGTGTGAATGAAGAGGATTTCGAGTCGTCGCGCCCTCACGTTGAGGGCTTCATCGTCCGCGAATGCTCCAGATTCCCCAGCAGTTGGCGCTCCCAAAAGTCACTTCCAGAGTTCCTCAAAGAGTTCGACATCATAGGCATCGAAGGTTTAGATACAAGACAACTTACGCGCCGTATCCGCATACACGGAGTGATGAACGCCGTCATTTCGACTCTGGACCTTGATCAGGAGAGCATGATAAGAAAGGCGAAAAGCTTCCCGGGTTTGGAAAAGATCGATCTGGTCAAAGAGGTCACATGCACAGAACCGTACGAGGTGGGTCCGGAAAATCCCCGCTTTCACGTTGTCGCTTTCGACTACGGCATCAAGAGGAACATACTGAGGAAGTTGGTGGAAAAGGATTGTCGAGTGAGCGTAGTTCCCGCCATCACCACTGCCGAAGGGGCGCTTGCATACGACCCCGATGGCATATTTCTCTCAAACGGACCGGGCGATCCGAGGTCCGTCTCCTACGCCGTAGAGACGTGCAGGGATCTTATCGGAGCCAGACCGATCTTCGGCATCTGTCTTGGCCATGAGATTCTGGGACTGGCTCTTGGAGCTAAAATCTTCAAGCTCAAGTTCGGACATCGCGGTGCAAACCAGCCCATCAAGGAGATGGACACCGGCCGCATCCTGATCACCTCCGAAAACCACGGATTCGGAATAGATGGCAGCACACTCCCTGATTCCGTGGAGGCGACCCGGATCAACCTGAACGACGGAGTGGTCGAGGGTCTGCGGCACAGGGAGTTTCCGGTCTTTTCGATACAGTGCCATCCAGAAGCGTCGCCTGGACCACACGACAGCTTTCACCTCTTTGAGAACTTCGTGCAGATAATGGAACAGTATAAAAGTAAAGGAAAAATTAAAAAATGATAGAGGGCGTAATAAAGACAAGGCTTTCAAGGATAGCAGACGACAGAGGCTTCTTAACCGAGATACTAAGATGCGATGACCCTCACTTTGTCAAGTTCGGACAGGTCTATGTCACGACAGGCAGAAAAGGTGTGATCAAGGCCTGGCACGCTCACAGACTTCAGACGGATAACTTCTACGTGATAAAGGGAACCGCCAAAATCGGGCTCCACGACGACAGAGAAGAAAGTCCCACAAAGGGAGAGTATATGCAGGTAGCTTTGGGAGAAGAGGGCGAGGATGCGCGTTTAACGATCCCTCCTTTCGTCTGGCACGGCTTTATGTCCTTAAGCCAGATGTGCTACGTGCTCAACGTGGTCTCCGAGCCATATAATAGAGAAAATCCTGACGAACTTAGAGTCCCGATAGAAGCCTTCGAGGACATCTGGACTATAAAGAACAGGTAGGCAAGTAGATAAAATACACAGCATCGCCTCTCCGCCTGATTATTGGGCGAGGGATCCCCGATAGAGTCATTCGGGGACAGGCCTCGCCCCTACCTTCTGTCTAACGTCTGCCAGATTGCTTGCTTTTCCCGAAAAAGTTCTCCGATATCCCCAATAGGCGGAAGATAGCCATCTTTACCAGATACATAGGGGCAGCTATGCAGCATACCCATTACGAGATTCTTCCGGATGAAGGCAAGTACTGCCCCCGATTGAACCTATCGGGGGGGAGATTCCAGAATGTAGAGGTTTCTGCGCCACTGCGGACGGTCTCAAAAGTTGTAGAGAGGGACTTGCAGAAGTGCTCGAAGATTGGATTCTATTTCGAGTGTATAGAAATCTATCCCTACCTTTACTTGCTGGCAACAGATGAAAGTACAGTTATTATAGTTTAGTATCCACTGCTTCCTCCTTCGTTCGATTTACCCACTTATAATCTTATTGTTTAATAGAATAAGCTAATTTTAGGAGCAAGAGATGTCTGAACAGAATCTAAGAGGAGTATTTGCCATCCCTGTAACTCCTTTCACGGAAGATGGTCAACTCGATATTGAATCTTTGGATACATGTGTGGATTTTTGCCTTGACCACGGATCACATGGAATTGTTATGCCGGTAAATGCAAGTGAGATTTCGACATTGACTGACCAGGAATGGGAGAGAGTTATTAGTGCAGGAATCTCGAGAGTTAACAGCAGAGTTCCATTTGTTGCCGGTATAAGTGGAAATTCGTTAGAGCATTCTGTTGAGAGGGCAAGAAAAGCTCAGGACTTTGGTGCTGGATCTTTGATGGCTATGCCTCCCGGAACAGAAGCGAACAGGGAAAATATTAAGCGATTCTATGAAGAAGTAGCTGATTCAGTTCAGATACCAATATGGATTCAAAATAATAAGCCCCCTAAAATGGTTTCAATACCGACAGACGTGTGTATTGATCTATTAAGAAATGTTCCTAATATAAAGTGTTTAAAGGAGGAAAGTGAATATCCCGGTCATGTAATGAGTAAAGTATTAGAAGAAGCAGGGGAATTCTGTAAATCCATAATGGGAGGTTTGGGAGGAAGATTTCTCTTGGATGAATTTAGAAGAGGGTCTGCTGGAACGATGCCGGCAGGGCATTACACTGACCTTCAAGTGAAAATATGGAAGTCACTAGAAAAAGGCAAGAGAAACGATGATGGTACTAGAGAAATCACAAGAGAAGCCAGATGCTTATGGGAGAAACTATTACCATCGTTAAACTTTGAGTTTGTGTTTGGTGTAACTGCGTATAAATTAATTTTCTGGAAAAGAGGCGTAATATCATCTCCTGCGACCCGTATTCCTACTCGAAGACCTTTTGACGACAAAGATATGCTTGAACTTGATGAGATCATGAAGAATATGCAAGATGTATTGGATTCTTAGAGCCACTTAATAGTGTTTTTTCACTTCTTCAACATATGCTAAGGAACAAGATGCACCTAGCCTGATTAATTCATAAACTTGGTGGAGTCATTGCGAGGAGCAAAGCGACGAAGCAATCTCACGGTTTTATACTGGTCTCCTATGAGAGCGGGAGAGTATTACATCTACCACAGAATCGAGATTGCTTCGCCTTCGGCTCGCAAGGACACCGAAGGTGGTAAAACAGGATAACTATAATATAATACAATCCCTTAATTAATACACGGCCTTTTTTGTGAATTATTCGGGCTAGGAAGCAGAGTAATGCCCCACTTTAGACTCAAAGGGGATATTGGTAAGAGTGGAACCCCTTTAATTCCCCCCTTAACAAGGGGGGAATTAAAGGGGGGTCTACAAGGATGATTGGGAAGGGCTACAACGCTTTGAGTGCCTACCTCATACTATACAACTTTCTCTGCTCCTCGTCCAGCGCTCTCCACGCCAAGAACTGCTTCCTGATGTCATTTAAGAAGGCCCGATTCCCCCTGACCCAATACGACCGATCTCCCGATACCCTGCTTATATTTAACCTTATCGCAAAGATGCCGTCGGTATCCGACTCTTCGGTCAAAATCTCCACTTCCTGCCTTACTCCCATGTCGAAAGGAGAGAGCCAGACTGTAAATCTGAGGTTCAAAATTCCCTGTTCATCAGAAAGGGGACGTTCCGCATCAGGCGGCTGACAGTAGAAGCCCCCACCTATGGAGCGCTCTTCGTGCGCCTCAAAATATTCTCCCAAGAAGGCCCTCAAGCCCAGAGCATCCCTTCTGCTCAGCGTGAAAGGGAGTTCCGAAGATAGAAAATCCCCAGCGGGTTCGGGCAATCGCCATCTCCTTTCAATCCCGGGGACGCAGAGTTTAGACGCCATCCTCGCCGGATATATCGCCGATCCTATGACCACTACCATGATCAGGAATATAGTCGCAACAGTGGAAAGAGAAGAATAGTTCAGCGTCATCCCGGGGAGGAGTCCCAACTCTACTATGACCTTCGCCGCTCCCTGACCGATAATGTACCCGGATACACCTCCTAAGACTGCGTACACAGCGGCCTCGGCCACAAATAGCCCGGCTATGTGAACCGGTGCAAGTCCCACAGCGTTAAGTGTCCCTATCTCTTTAGTCCTCTCATAGACCGCGCCTAACATCGTATTGAAGACGATCAGAGCGGCTATGATTAAGGGAATTAAAAGATTCCTCTCTGCCCTGAAAGACTTCATCCCTACAGAGTTCACGATATATCTGTCTCCATCTATCCCTGCAAATACGTTCAAGCCCAAAAATGACATCAACTCCTCGAGATCCTCCTCTGGATCATCCTCATATACGCCTATTGACCTGAGTGACCCCCTCCCTATGGACATGACGACTTCATACGGCAGGATAACTATCTCAGAGGGAGACGAATGGACGAACGAAAAGTCCTCGTCCCCCCTTTTTCCTATGCCGACAGATTTGCTGTCTGGCACTTGAGCGTCGGGGTCCAGGGGCGTCAAAGGATACCCGTTCAGATCTTCAATCTTATCGAATCTGTTCTCGTCTATTACGCCGATGACTCTGAACTCCAACCCCCAGACCTTCAATTTGGAATTTTCCCGGTCGTCTTTCCCGATCCCCAACTTTGAAGCCGCGCTACTTGGGACAATGCAGGCGTCATTTTCGCCCTCTTTGAACCATCTTCCCCAGATCAATGCCTTCTGGGGATGCGTCGCCCGACTCTCAGAAGCGGAAAGTCCCAATATACCGCTCACTTTAAAAGTGGTGCGACCACTGTGGTTCTCTCCACTAGCAACTCTCTCCAGGACGACAGTCGAACTCCTCCCCTGACTCCAGATCCTCCACGCCCGGGGAGCTACGTTTTCGGGTCCGTATCTGTCCCTTAATATGTTCAAGACGGGTCTTTCCAGAGGGGTCCATCCAGGCATCCTAAAAAGGACACCTTCGTACTCAGACCCTTTAGAAAGGAGCCTCCTGTTGAGCCTCAAAGAGGACTTGATGGAAGTAAACGACACTATGGAAAAGGTCATCAAAACGATCGTTGAAAGGGTCAAGGCCGTCCGGAGTTTCCTCCTTTTCATATTCGACACGCCCACGATGAACGCCGTAAGGAGAGTCTCAGACCTTTGGAGATCCGCTCTGTGAGCCGCAAGCCGGGGGGATACCGCCTCTCTTATCTGCCTGTTGAACTTCGCAAATCCAATATACATAACGATCGCAGCAAGGGCTAACACTACGAAGCCTTCAAGTATAATTACAGGATGCAAAGTAAGCTCGAACGCCGGATGCACGTAACGTAAGATTAAGAAGGTCAGGACAAATACGAGGAAGAATCCCGCTATTTGGCGTCTTATGTCCACAGATCCAAACAGAAGCCTCTCGCAGAAGTAGGAAAAGGGCAAGACTAAAGCCAAAAAGAAGAGGACACCGTGCACTACGTCCCCCATCGTATTCTCCACGTCTGTGTACGCTCTGGAGGCATATCCCCACGCCTTCCTTGCAGAATCGGTGAACCGGTCGTATCTTTTTCCCTTTAAGTATCCCTCAGACTCTGCTAACAGTTTCTCGACCCCTTTGTGCAGGCCCTCTAAACGAGGATTATGAATCCCGTTTCTCTTGAGCTTCTTTATCCTGCTCTCGTTCAGTAGAAAGGCGTCTAATGCCGCTTGATAAGATGTATGGGTTATGCGATCTGTGCTTTCAACGTCAAATCCCACACCTTGAGGATCTTCGGGGTTTGAATTGGTGAGAACCATCCTTCTTCCGAGGCCGTATATCCCCGTCGTCATAGTCATCTTGATCTTTTTGTCTGTCTCAGCGAATACCACAGCGCACGGTTCCACGTCCGAGAACAGATTATTCGTATATCCAAAGAGCGACACCTCCCTTGGGGTCAGCGGCAGACAATATCCGAACGAAAGGGCGTCAGCTTCGGTCTTGGCGTCCAACACCTGAATGTCGTCCAGCGTGAACAGATACCTTTGATCTACCATGTCAAAGAGCGTTATCCCTTTACATCTGAACGTAACGACAGTCACCCGATCTTTCTTACCCGTCATAAGGACATCTGTCGGATAATCTTTGTAGCCCCTTATTCCCATATCGGGGGCATATACTATATCTCCCGTCTGCTTATCGACACCATAGGCCTCTATCCTTGTCGGCTTGAGATAGATCGTGCTGTGCTCAACTCCCCTGATCTCGAACTTTCCTGAACTATCCGTAATCGCAAAGAGATCCCCTCTTACACCCACAAACGCCTTCGTCCTTAATCTTGCCCTGACGATCGCTCCATCTACGGGCACGTCCGGCAGGTAACTCATCTTCTCGAAGCTTGCAACCTCTCCCTCTACGATTCCGAAGGAATCCTCCCTCCTCCTGTCCATCGAAGCCTGCGGATCGTCTACAACTTTGGAGACTACATAGACTAACAGCTTCATCTGCTCTTTCAGATTATCGTAATTGACACTTTGAGGGAGGTCTAACGGAGTGTCCCACAGACGTCTGGTGTCGTTTATAGTCACAAAAGTAACCGCAAGTTCCCCAGCAAGGTTTATGGCCTCCCCGTCGTAAGCTATATGAGATGGGACCTTCCCTAAGTTTCCCCTTTCCCGTGAGGACTTAATACCGTTGTGCAGCATCACTTTTCCCCCGTTCACCCGCTTCTCATATTCCTCGGCATAGGCTATAACTCTTTCAGGTACAGGGGAATCTGCGTGCGCCGACCAGGGAATCCTGTAGACCCATCCTCTCTTGGACATACTTAGGACATCCGACCCGCTGCTCAAGTCCAGGCAAACGTACAGATCTATATTATAACCTTTCAGAAAAGTTAAGAACCTTTGATCCTCAATATTAAGTCCTTCGGTATCACTCCTTAGAAGAGCTACGAAATCCCTTGCCCCTGCAAGGCATTCGAAATGACCCGGAAGAGCCAGAAATATCACCGACCTTTTCGGCTTTGTCTTTGCCAGCAACCGGGCCAGCTCTAACAGACCCGCAATCCCGGATGCCTGATCTGCTCCCGGCGCAAGGGCTGGGACCGCGGAGATCGAATCGTAGTATCCCTCGATCACTACGGCTCTTTTTCTCAACTCTGGATCGCTTCCTTCAATTATCCCCATAACCATCGTCCCCGATTTCAACTCCCAATCCATGCGCCCTTCGAGCTGTACTATTTCTCCTCTTTCGGCTAAGATCAGCAAATACTCCCTATCTTTGCTTGAAGCGTAGAACCTGGGCAGATCGGCTGGAGTCGTCAAAAACTTATCCTCAGCCTGCTTTCTGTAAGTGTCCAGAGGAGAAAGGAAGACCACAGCTTTTGCCCCTAACATAAATGCGTTCAGCCAGTCCATCCCAGAGTTGAAATCCAGGAGCACAACGCTCCCCTGCATCTCCTGTCCGTTCAACTCCCGGAGCTCCCCTTTCCCTCCATATATGATTTTTCCCTCGACGCTGCAAGTAGAAGTCCTCGCCATATTGGGCCATACGGCATATATATCTATCACTCTGCCGTCAGACAAACTCTTTATCGTCCCTCCCCTATCCACAGGCACAGGGATCTCGAACGATCTGTGGACAACATCGCCCAGACCTGATTCCTTGAAGCTGTCGTAGATATACATTCCCGCCCTTTCGCTTCCCTCATAGCCAGTGACCCTCGACCCTAATCGCGCCATGTCCCCTATGCTCTCCCTTAACCTGCTTTCGTCCACAGAGTACGAGAGCTTCCAATACTGGTCTTGCCCAGCCACGGATAAAGTGGCAGTCATCAACAATATTAAAAATAGAATTGTGAACGTATTACGCGCGTTTTTCATGGACTTAACACAATCGGGGATTATCCTTTTTTTTGTGCTTCAATCACGTAAAGTGAAGATCGACACCATAAAGAATCAATCCTAGCTTCTTCGCTACACTCTGTGATACAACGTTGTCCCACGATGTGCTGTAAAGAGGTATTCGGCCAAGTTCGCGGACAGCTATTGCCCAACCAGCAACTACGTTAGTAGCGTACCCTCTACCTCGATAATCTTCCAGGGTCTCAACCCCGGCCTCGTCTGCCTGTGGGGAAATGCGTACACTGCAACAGAAAGACACTGCTTTTCCACTCTCTACTACAGCTATACAAGGCTGACTCAACTCTACCCAGGAATCATAATCTGTAAAGCCAAATCTCAAAAGTTCTGCATTTTCCTTGGTAACTCTCACAGCGTTTGTAGGACACCTGATATCGTCAGGGAATCGGTATGCTGGTCCCATCCACACCTGCTGAATCTCTGTGTGTGCCTGTAGAACGTTCTTGAAAGCCTCGAAATTGATCGGGTTCTCCAGAAGGTTAGTAGGGATAGGCTCTGAGGAAAGCAAATCATCCAACTTACTAACCACGTCTTCCGGCAGATCATACCGGAAACGCCAAATGCTTCCCTTTTTAGTTCGTCCCAAGAAGAATCGTGGTGCAGGAGACCTTTCAGGTTCGTTGACGTATTGGAGCCGCCCATTTTCGTCGTGGGTGAAGAGAGCCTCAACCTGTATTTCCATCAGTCTAAAGTCAGATGTCAATGTAATTGCCCTCCTATACAATAGACTGTCTATGAAGGCGGAACCAGGATAACCCTGCCCTTAAATTGTCAACGTTCGACCTTTTGAGGCCCCCTAAGACAGCGGAAGATCTGTCATAGACTTTTAAGCTTCCTTTCAATGTATCTCCTGTGAACGACAGTAATAGCTACAATAGTTTGAGAATCTATCCTATACAGAATTCTGTAATCTCCCACTCTCAGACGGTAAAGAGCAGGATCGAACCCCTTCAGCTTCTTTATCCTAGTTCCAAAAGGATAGGGATCATCGGCAAGGGCTTTAATCGCCTGCAATACTCTCATCCGGATCTGGGCATCAATAGCTTGTAGGTCGTTTTCCACCGGCCTTGCTATCTTAACTTGAAAGCTCGGCAATTTCCTTCTCCGTCTGCCTTATCATATCCTCGATGTCAATCCCACCATTTTCCCGATAGACTTTATAGTCTGACTCCACTTTTGCCCTTATTTCCGGGTGATTTTCCAGAATATAATCCTCAAGCTCATCCTCCCGCAGATTCCTCAGAATCGCCTTTGGCTTTCCCCTGTAAGTTATGACTATCTCCTCACCTTTGTCCGTCTGACGTAGAATCTCAGATATCTTAGCCTTCAACTCCCTGACATTTACAAATCTCACCTTGCGTCTCCTTTCATTTAGTGACTACATTAGTGGTCACACAAAATTTAATACAAAATCCATCCCTCTACAACAAATTTAAGAGCCGAACGCCTAAGCAATACAGCTACATAGAATATTCTTGGACGATCTTACCGCCGACGGTGAAACACAAGCCCCCACCCATTTGATAATCTACTCACCGAGGATTATACGCCGGCAACAAGGCTTTGCTCTTCGAAACATCACCTCTCCGCCATATTGGACGATAATCCACTTAATTAGCAACCCGACTAACGTCTAACCCCATATTCTCTGGCTGAAGCCGGCAGCAAAGATGTAACCGATAGTATAAAATGGACACCTTGAGGAAGGATTACCTCACAATCATAAAGAAACACACAAAAGAAAAAGCCCGCCGTCTGTGGCGGGCTCTGATGCATCAGGGGCCAAAATGGGCCGCTGTCTGCAAATCTCTCCCCGGGGCAAAGTGCTGAAAGTATCCGGAGGGTGTGATTCAGAAGATGGAATACACACAAACCTTCTTCTACTGAAGACCAGGAACTACATGTCGTGCTCTTCTCTCCAACGCTCCATCGTCTCGGGCATCTCCTCCCCCACCGCCCTCATAAAGAAAAAGGAAGTCGAACTTCCCAGATGTGAAAAGCGCTTGCTCAGGGTCTTTACGAGCTCTCCCTCACCGTTTGCGCTGATTTCCTTAAGAAATACTTCGAACGATCCATGCTCTTTCTGTATGGTCAACAGTGTTCTGGCGTTTTCGATAGCGGCCCTGATCTTTCGACCGTTCCGGACGATGCCCTTGTCGCTCATCAGCCTGTCAAAGTCTGGCTCATCAAACACAGCGACCTTGGCAATCGAAAAATCGGCGAAGGCCCTCCGAAAGTCAGGCCACTTTTTCTCAATCACCTTCCAGTTGAAGCCGGCTCGAAAGACGGCCCTGGTCATCTCTTCAAAATGGCGGTCGTCATTGTCGGGCCTCGTGCCGAGCACGCAATACTTCATGTCAGATAGTGCGGACGAAGCTGTCGCGCCTGTTCCACGATCTTGCATATCCATGCTCCTTAGTCATGGTTCTCCGGCTGCCAGAGTGCGAAGGCAGCACCGGTTGGGTCTATCATAACGCTGAAGCGCCCGTAATCCGGAATCTCTGTCACCTCGCGAACGATCGTACCTCCTAATGACTTGGCCTTCTCGGTTGAGGCGGAAACATCTTCAACCTGAACGTAGGCCAGCCAATGCGACGGAACGCCCGGAACGGGATTCTTCATCATCCCGCCGCCTGTACCTTCCCCCACCTCGATCATTGTGTATGTGGTCTCGTCCATCGGGATGTCTTGAAGCTTCCAGTCAAATAGACCAGCGTAGAACTCCTTCGCAGCAGCCACATCTTCCGTGAGAAGTTCAATGTGCACGAATGCATTTGCCATATATGCCCTCCTTCCTTAAAGATGCTTTGCATCTTGATTTCTGGGACCAGATTATTGGGTCCCACTATAGATAATCGTCCTCTTTGTGACGAGTCTCAGCTTTAGTCCGGTTCTGTGTTGTCTACAATACGAAACCAGAAAGCCGCTATTGTACGTAATATTAAGAAAGTCTCGGCCCTGTGTCAATATCTTTTCGATAGCTCTCTATGCATTTCAGGCTGGAACACTCCTGCAACGAATTTCAGTAATCGGATCAGACGGGACCTTTTCGGCAGATAGGGTGCACTGACCCTCGGAGTGGAAGTCTAATTTTCACATGCCGTAACCTTCGCCAATCTTTCCCGCAAAAGTGCCGACACAAGCCCACACCAATTTCATAGTCAACTCGCCTAAGATGAGACCCAGGAAGAATGGCTTGGCCCTTCTGAAGATCACCGCTCCGCCGTATTTGACGATAATCCATTTCATAAACCATCCCACTAATATCGAGCCCCATATTGCCTTGCCGAATCCCATCGCAAAGATGTATCCGATAGGATGAAATGGCCACCTTAGGAAGAATTTCCTCATAATCGTTAAAAACCACACGAAAGAGAAACCCACAAAATGGAAGAATATCCTCAGCCAGTCCGTAGGGGATTCAAGATCTCCCGCGGACTGATAGGAATAGGGGTAGTACCTCCCTATTCTGGCCTCGGAGAGAGCGCCGCCTTCGTTATCCAATACAAACATCCCGTATTCGTAGATCGTGTTCAAAGAGAAATAATAGCCCACAAACAGACCGACAAGGAGACTCATAACGAGAGCGATGGTCATCTTTCCCGTCTTTATCCCGACCTCCTCTCCTATCTTCCACCCTTCAAGCTGCATTGCAAGGCACGTCCCGAGACAGCCGTAAGTCAGGATGTTCAGGTGAGCGAAGACTACATAATCGGATTCGCCATAGACTCCGGGTCCCGTCCCACCGACTATGTAAAAGAGATGCGACACCATGGGCAGGCCCAAAAATAGAGGGATCCCCCCATCTACCCTAAGACGGGCGATCCCTATCGAAAAGATGACGAATAGGCCAAAATAGATCAGTCCCAGATGAAACTTCAATCCTGCGGCATAAGACCAGAACGAACAGAATAGGAGGGAGGCGGCCAGACCCACAAAAGCCCAACGTGGAGGGTCTTCTGCAAGGTGCGTTGGTCTTCCCAGCCCTCTGAATATCCCCAAAAGATGAGACCTTGCAGCCCACAGGCTCAGTACGACCAGACATATTATTCCACCCCTTGCCTGGGAAAAGAGGAACGGAAAATGTGGCGGCCACTCCAGACCGAAGGCCTTGCACACACCTCTGTTTTCGGTCAAACCAAGAAGCTCGGTGGCCAGAAGCTGAACCCTGGTCATAAGAAAGAAAAACCAGATACTGAACGAGATCTCAAGCGACAGCAGATACGCGATTCCGACTATCATCGGAGAAAAGTCGAAGACGAATCTCGCCTCAAACGCCGCCATCGCCTTCCAGGGCTCTTCTAACAGAATCTCCCCCATGTCCAGCGAGGTACTTATCTCTCCGACCTGCGGAAAGTAGTGATGAACGCCATTTATCGTGAATATGATAACTGGAACGGCGAAGCCCAGCCACATCAGCCTGTTCTTGAGGAACGCCTTCCCCTCTAACATCGCCCTGGGAAGCTCCAACATCGGAAAGCTCAGCCCTTCGTTTTCGGACCACTGCCGCCTCAGGATGATCCCTATGCACAACATACCTGCAAAGACTGCTACAAAAAGCAGTGACCACAGAAAAAGAGGAAAAATCCAGTGCTCCCATGGCACAGGGCCACCCTCAAAGAAATCCACTGCCACCTGGCTTTTCACCTTACCCGGAACCATCCATTCTGGGATAAACTCTAAGAACCTGAAATACCTCCCTGTCTCGCGGTAGAAGGGCGAGCGCCCGAAGCTCGTTACCAGCCCCGGCAGGAATCTGTGAACCAGCCCCACAGAGGCTAAGGGCAGGGAGATGACCAGCGCAGAATATATAAGAACCAACTCCGCCTTGCCGAGACCGGGTCTTTCGTTCAACTTCCGCAGCAGCCCCCCTATCAGCAGCAGAAGAACAAGGACGCCTATTCCACCGGCGGGAGGAACGTGATCGGACAGCTTTGGCCCCGCGTAGACCAACTCGTTCTTCTGAGTCCACATTCCCACAAGGACTGTGAAGAATATGAAGATTAACATAGCCCTGATTGTAAATCCAGATTTATCGTTTGACATAGAGGTGACGAAGATAAGATGTTCTTGAGCGTGCTTCCCCGATTGACCCCCAATCCCCTATTGAATCTATAGGGGATTGGGGGTCAATCGGGGATCGCTCGCAATGACATTTGAAACACCAAAAATTCTGTGAACATTAGAATATAGCCATGCAGTAACATCCTGTCTACAGTTTTCCTTTGTACACAAAAAAACCCCGAACAGAGTGTCCGGGGTAATTATCTCTACAGAGGGAATTCTATCAGGATTTCTCATCTTTCGAAGTCTGTGCAAGCAGAGCCTCAACGCTCCTTTCAAAGACTTCTAAATCGTTCGGGACTCCCACAATCCTCAGATATATCTTTCCTTCCTTGTTCAAAATAAAGGTCGTCGGTATCACCCCCCTTACAGGAGCGTCGCTCAAATAAGGTTCTGTTTTGCCGGGAATGTACTGAGGTACCCCGGTCACAGTGAAGAAATCCGTTAGCACTAAGCCCTTATCATCCGCTATAGTGACGGTGTAATTCATCTTATTATCCTTTACGAATTCCCTCACATTGTCCAGCCGATCGTTCACCGTCACACCCACCATCTCGAATCCCTTATCCTTATACTTTTTTTGAAGCCTTATAAAATGGGGAATTTCGAACCTGCACGGGCCGCACCAGGTAGCCCAGAAGTCCACTATTACCACTTTGCCCTTGTAGTCCGACAGCTTTACATCGTTCCCATCTATGTCCTTCAGTGCAAAATCGGGCGCAGGCTTTAAATCAGAGGCTAAACTGTGGAGTCTGGCCTCTCCTATCTTGGAATCCTCTGTCTTTGATTCTTCAGTCTTGGAAACCTCAGTCGTGGAATCCTCCTGGGAAAGAACGCTATGCTCCTGAAGAAACAGGACATATAGAACCAGAACACCCAGAATAATCAGAACGAGCCGGCCGATAATCTTTGTTCTTTTCACAGTTTAGATCTCCTATTGTTTTAGGCTTATCCTACATTCAGCCATGGAAAGAGTCTTATTATATATATAGACAGGACGTTCAGATAGTTAAAGAATATCATGAAACCTACGAGCACTAAAAGGGTTCCGCTGGCTATCTCTATGGCCTTAAAGTACCTTTTTATCCTCGCAAAGACGCTCAGAAATCTATTGATGCCTATTCCCGTAAGGAAGAAGGGAATCCCCAGCCCTAAAGAATAGGCGCTCAAAAGCTTTATCCCTTCCCACACCGTCTCCTCTATCATCGCCAGACCCAAAATCCCGGCAAGGATAGGTCCCACGCACGGCGTCCATCCGAAGGCGAAGGCCAGGCCTACTAAGAACGTCCCCAGGAGTCCCACAGGCTTGTTTGAGGCATGAAATTTTTTCTCATAGTTCAGAAACCTTATCTTGAAGACCCCTGCCATATGCAGCCCGAATATTACGATCACGACCCCCGCTATCTTGCTTAAGACGCTCATCTTCGACAGCAGAAGCTGACCCGCAAACGTGGCTGTCGCCCCCAGAGCCACAAACACTATTGAAAAACCTAAGATAAAGGCGAGCGAATTGAGCATAATTCTCCTCAGTGTCCGGGAGTTATCCACGCTCATCTCCTCCATCGAGAGTCTAGATATAAACGAGATATAGGCGGGGACTAAAGGAAGCACACAGGGAGAAACGAACGAGATGATCCCGGCTCCGAATGCCGCTATGAGGGATATGCCGTCCAATTTTGTACGCCTCCTTTAGATTGTATTTATTGCAGATTAGAATTCGTGTATGAACAGTCTATCACACTTTATCTTTGACTATGCGGCGGCGCTTTAGTTCCAGAGCTTGCCTAGTTTATTGTATCAGACAGCAAGGAGGTGCCGCTCCCACCTGTTTACCTTAATCTAAGCCCAACCCTAACTGCAAATCGTCTATATCATCCACTTTGCCGTCTCCGTCCTCTTCGTCCAACTCCCCATTACCTTCAGAATCTACCTCACCCTCTTCTTTGAGCGCCACGCGGGCCACGTCTATAACCTTGTCCTTCTCGTCCAGCTTGATCAGCCTTACGCCCTGAGTGTTCCGGCCTATGACGCTTATTGCTCGGACAGGCTGTCTCATGATTATCCCGTTTTGAGATATGATTATCAGCTCGTCCTCATCCACGACTTCTTTAACACTGATGACCTTGCCGTTCCTCTCATTCGCCTTGATGGATATTATCCCTTTGCCGCCCCTATGCGTGACTCTGTAGTCCGATATCTGGCTCCTTTTGCCGTAGCCGTTTTCACACACAGTCAAAATCGTCCCCTCTCTTCTGACGATCATCATTCCGACAACTTTGTCGTCCCCATCCCTTAGGCTTATTCCTCTTACCCCTTGAGATGTTCTGCCCATATCCCTCACCTCAGACTCGTCAAATCTGATCGCAAAACCTCCCTGAGTCACAAGGACGATCCCCTGAGTCCCATCTGTTATCGCGGCATCTATCAGAGAATCCCCATCCACGATATTTATCGCCCTGATTCCGGTCCTCATGGGACGGCCGTAAGCCGAAAGGACGGTCTTTTTGACCAGTCCCCTCCTGGTCGCCATAACCAGATAGTGATCGTCATCGAATACCTTAACGTGGACGAACGCCTCTATCCTCTCACCCGTTTCGACCTGAAGAAGATTCACAATCGGCCTACCCCTTGCAGCCCTTCCGCTTTCGGGAATCCCGTAAACTTTCAGCCAGTAGCACTTCCCCCTGTCCGTGAAGAACAGCATGTAGCTGTGAGTCGAGGCTATAAAGAGATGCTCTACGAAATCCTCCTCCTTCGTCGTCATCCCCGTAATACCCCTTCCTCCACGCCTTTGCCTCTTGTAGGTGCTGACGGGAAGTCTCTTTATGTATCCCGCATGCGATATGGTGATGACCATATCCTCTTCAGCTATCAGGTCTTCGATGTCGAACTCCGCGCCGGAAGGGACGATCTCCGTTCTCCTTTCGTCCCCGTACTTTTTCTTGAGCTCGGTTAACTCCGACTTTATAATTTCCATCCTCTGGGGTCTGCTATCTAATATCCCCCGAAGCTCCGAGATGTTCTTAATCACCTCCAGGTATTCGTCATCCACCTTCTTCCTTTCGAGGGCTGTGAGTCTCTGGAGCGTCAAATTCAAGATAGCCCGCGCCTGTGTCTCGGAAATGTTGGATGACGACTCTGTCTGAAACGCATCCATGAGTTTGACTCTGGCATCGTCGGGGCTGTCGGAACCTCTGATTACCCGTATCACCTGGTCTATGTTATCCAGAGCTATTTTGAAGCCCTCCAATAAATGCGCTCTGTTCTCGGCTTGAGTCAGGTCGTAGCGCGTCCTCTTACGAATGACCTCGTGCCTGTGATCCACAAAATGAGAAAGCATCCCCTTGAGGTTCAAGACTACGGGACGATTATTCACAAGCGCCCTTTGGATGGCATTGAAGCTCGTCTGAAGCTCGGTGTGCTTATACAGTTGATTCATCACCACGTTGGGGTAAGTGTCCCTCTTAAGCTCGATTACAATCCTCATCCCGTCTCTATCGGATTCGTCCCTCACATACGCCACGCCATCTATCCTCTTATCGCTTACGAGATCCCCTATCGACTCCAGAAGATGGGACTTATCCACCAGGAACGGAATCTCGGTTATGACTATGTTCTCCCGTCCGTTCTTCAGAGTCTCTATGCTGGCTCTTGCCCTTACCACAATCCGTCCCGTTCCCGTCCGGTAGACGTCCCTTACACCGTCCATGCCGTATATTATGCCTCCTGTCGGAAAGTCAGGGGCTTTGACGTTCCCCATCAATTCGTCGTCTGAGATATCGGGGTTGTCAATTAGGGCCACTATGCCATCTACGACCTCTTTAAGGTTGTGAGGAGGAATCGCGCTGGTCATCGCTACGGCGATACCCCAGGTTCCGTTGCATATCAGATTCGGAAAGGCCCCGGGCAGTACCTTCGGCTCCTGCCTGGTATCGTCGTAGTTTGGTACAAAGTCCACCGTCTCTTTTTCTATGTCCTGAAGCATCTCCACTGCAAAGGCAGTCATCCGGGCTTCTGTGTATCTCATCGCCGCGGGACGGTCGGGGTAATCTATAGAGCCGAAGTTTCCCTGACCGTCCACAAGCCGGTACCTCATCCTGAAATCCTGCGCCATCCTGACCAGCGTCGGATATATCCCCTGCTCACCGTGTGGGTGGTAATTTCCCGATGTATCGCCCGCTACCTTGGCGCACTTTCTATACTGCCTCCCCGGTGTCAGATTCAGATCGTTCATCGCCACAAGGATGCGCCTCTGTGACGGCTTCAGGCCGTCCCTGACATCCGGCAGGGCTCGATCTATAATGGTACTCATCGCGTACGCCAGATACGATTCTTTCATCTCATCTTCAAAATTGACCCGAATAACTCTGGATCGCTGCGCCAACATCTCTTTTCCTCTCTTTTTAAAAGCCTTGTGAAATAGTTATGTCCCAGGCAGCGTCTGAAGCGCCGATTATGGGTCAAAGAGAAGCATATCGTATCGTTTTGCTGTGGAATAAGCAAAATAGTCTTATCAGAGTTCTGGTCAGCAAGGAATAGGAGCTGTTTGAAGAACAGGATGCACTGTCTTTGACAGACAGGGCACACATAGACGCTTTCCCCCTTCTTATGAAAGATACAAGCCTCTTGAGATTCTGTACTGTTGCAACAAGATTCAACTGTTCATTCAGTGAGGCTGGTCCTCTATAACGGGCTCGTCCCATACCGTGTTGTTGCCTGGCTTCAGCAAAGATATGTTCACTGCGTTTACGGAGTCTCCGGGAGAGTTTGTAGTCAGCTGTTAATGAGATAGACCGTGCATGATTTCTGGCTTTCGCCTCTCGCACTTTTCTATCCCGTTCGGCCTGAATATGTGCTGAATTTGTCTTGTTTTTCCATGTAGGAATCGGTTCAATCTTCTCATCGGCTCGCAGAGGAATATGGGGTATGATTCCCCGGTCAAGTACATCAGCGATAAAATTACCAGAACCGTAACCGGTATCGGCACTAAGTGTCTGAATGTCTTTGGGCATGGTGTATGTTTCAAGGTCATCTACCATCTTAAGGGCACTTTCGGGCTCTGCTGTCCCTGTCGCCTGCGTGCCCTGAGTCTCAAGGATTACTCTGCTTTTTGTGTCGATCAGATCATGGCCCATAAACGAGAGAAAAGCCCCTTTGCCCTTCGATTTGCTGTATAAGCGCGCGTCGGGGTCTGTAGTCGAACGGTGTGTTTGGTTCGTCCACTTTTCACCATGAAAGTCTTTATCCTGAGGATGCCCGGACCTACCCTTTGTCTTATCACCTTCAAAACCGATTCCCTTGAGATAATCATCAAGAGAAACAGGGGGTTCTATCGGCTCAATACTTTTCACTGAAGCATCAGCTTGTATCTGAGTGCCGTCGACACTAAGGTGTTTACCGCTCACAAGACCGACATCTATGCAACACTGGACTACCTGACGCATTATCCGTTCAAACAACCCACTGGATGCCCACTTGTGATTGCGAAGCTTGTTGATCGTGCTCCTATCCGGAACCGCATCATCAAATGTCTGATGACAAAACAACCGATATGCCGCATGCATCCCCACTTCCTGACAGAGCCGATTCTCACTCAAATTATACAGATAGCCAATAAGGATCATTCGAACAACTAATTCAGGATCAATACCGGGTCTGCCATTGTCAGGGCAATAACAATCTGATACAACGTCTCGTACAAATGAAAAATCAACTGCCTCATCAATCTGACGAAGGATATGATCCTCGGGAACTAAATCCTCCATCTGAAAATAGTGAAACATCGGATTTGTCTGTTCCTGCTCTTGTGGGGTCATTGTTTCCTCCATGTATAATATTATCAATAACATAATATAATACATCGGAGCTGCTTTATCAATGCTTGTTCTATACTACTTTCTGAATCTAAGGGTTTTTCACAAGGCTTTTAAGTAGGGCGACCCCGTGTGTTCGCCCAAGAGCATCCTCCAATCCTGGTCTACTGCTCTTCAAATGTCCAGATTCGTAACCTCATCTGCGTGCTCTTCGATGAACCTTTTCCTGTTTTCCACCTTCTCTCCGTGCAAAAGAGTGATGATGCGATCTGCTTCCGCTGGATCATCCACGACCACCCGATGCAGTGTCCTGGTCTCAGGGTCCATCGTCGTCTTCCACAGCTGGTCGGGATTCATCTCTCCGAGGCCCTTGTATCTTTGGACCATCACACCTGAGCTGCCGTCCATTCTCGAGAGTACAGAGTCCCTTTCCTCCTCGCTGTAGGCGTAATTCTCAGTCTTTCCCTTCTTTATCAAGAAGAGCGGAGGCTGACCTATATAGACCTTCCCATTTTCCACTATTTGCTTCATGTATCTTAAGAAGAACGTCAGGATAAGGGTCCTTATGTGAGAGCCGTCCACGTCTGCGTCCGACATTATGATTACCTTGCCGTACCTAAGTTTGGAGATGTCGTAGTCCTCGCCTATGCCTGCGCCAAGGGCCGTGATAATCGGCATGAGCTTATCGTTGCCCAGGACCTTATCTACCCTTGCTTTCTCCACGTTTAAGAGCTTTCCCCACATCGGAAGGATCGCCTGAAAGCGCCTGTCCCTTGCCTGTACTGCTGATCCTCCCGCTGAATCGCCCTCGACCAAAAATATCTCTGTGGACTCCGGGTCATTTATGATGCAATCGGCAAGTTTCCCAGGGAGTCCCGATCCGTCCAGGACGCCCTTTCTCCTGACGAGCTCTTTGGCCTTCCTTGAGGCCTCTCGCGCCCTTGCCGCTTCGATCACCTTTTCCACTATCTTCTTACCCACGGAGGGATTTTCGTCCAGATATTCCGACAGGCTCTCTCCGGCAAGGGACTCCACAATGCCCTTCACCTCGCTGTTTCCCAGCTTCATTTTGGTCTGCCCTTCAAACTGTGGATCGGGCACTTTCACACTTATTACCGCTGTCAGACCTTCTCTGGTATCGTCCCCTGTTATCGAAAACTTTATGTTCTTTAGAAGATTGTTCTTCTCGGCGTAGCTGTTAATACACCTGGTTAAAGCCGCCTTGAACCCGATGAGGTGCGTGCCGCCCTCTGTGGTATTTATGTTATTTGCGTACGTATACAAATTTTCCAGATACGAGTTGTTGTACTGAAGCCCTA
>CBDEFO010000006.1:0-477433 GCA_965237525.1 Candidatus Latescibacterota bacterium
CAAAACCGACGGGCTGAAGTCCCGTCAAAACCGATTGAAAATACATATAGAAGGGAGGGGAGGAAAGGTTATGGAAGAGGCTTTCCCTGTGTGTCATAAATGCTCGGACGGTGTATTGCTACCCCTGTCGGACTACGGTAGAGAGGGTTCATCCATTATGTACAAAGCTTGGGTCTGCAGCAATCCCAAGTGTGGATTTAACCTGAGAATCGATAACGGTGAAATTAGCATAGGAAGAGTGATAACTGAATCGTACAAATAGTGCGATACCGGATGCCGTTTTAGATATGCAAAAGTAGTTTGCAAAATCATCAAGTTTAATCTCGGGAAGGTAGAAGAAATAGACTGTGGCGGTTCTCCTCCGCCATTTTGAATCTTGTCCTCCAAATCAAAAGATGGCTGAAGGCTCTATACTCGGCAATCCAAGTGCCGCAATCGGCGCTCTGCTTATCGCAGTTCTGATCTGGCTCCACGTGGTCACCGAGAACGAATACGACTATACCATCGGGGTTCCTCTCCACGTCGAGGAGATCCCCGAAGACTGGGTCGTAGCCAACGGACTCCCTTCCGAGATAGACATCACTGTCAAAGGACCGGGTAAGTTATTCCTCTTCGGCATGGGCTCGCGCGACATAAGAGTCATACTTCAGGCGCCCACCGCCAAAGAAAAGACAAAAACGTATAGTCTCTCCAAATCAGATGTGAAGATACTTACGCCCACCGAATCGAAATTCCCCATAGATGTTCAACAGATCATAGACCCCAGGATAGTTGAAATAGAACTCGATCCGTTAATGACCGTAGAACTTCCCCTCAAAAATCAGATACGCATAGAGACATCCGACGGCTATATACAGGTCGGGGACATAAATATAGATCCGCCAAAGATCAAGGTCTCAGGTCCCAAGCGATACATCTACCCCCTCGACTCTGTGACACTGACTCCCAGAGAATTTAAGGACGTCCAGGACGATATAGACGTCCAGTTGCCCGTCGATGCCCCTGAGGGAGTGAACATCGTTTTATCTCCCTCCCAGGCGCACGTCTTTGCGGAAATACAGATTATAGGAGAAAGGGAGATACCAGGCATCCCGGTCGATGTTGTAAATATCCCCCGCCGAAGGAAGGTTATAAGAGCCATAGCAGATCCCTCCATGCTCAACATGAGAATCAGAGGTGGCGCGGATTACATCGAGCTTTTGGGCCCAGAGGACTTCAAGGCCTCCGTGGACTACACAAAATGGAAGGAGACGAAAGGAGCAGAACTCACAGCCGAGATTTCACCGCCCCGCGACGTAGAAGCCATAGACATCAGCCCCAAGACTTTTAATATCATAGTTATCAGCGAACAGAAATAGAAAAGTGCTTACACTGGGCATAGAAACATCGTGCGATGAGACGTCAGCGGCGGTTCTCAGCGAAGATAGACAAATCCTCTCCAACATCGTCATGTCTCAGTACGAGCACGCAAAGTACGGAGGCGTCGTTCCCGAACTTGCGTCCAGAGCGCACATAAGAAAGCTCCTTCCCGCCATAGACGCAGCCCTTTCAGAAGCCGAAGTAAAGCTCGAAGACATAGACCTCATCGCCGTAACCCGGGGACCTGGCCTTGCAGGCTGTCTCCACATCGGAGTATCCGCGGCAAAGGGCATATCCCTTGCCCTCGGCGTTCCCTTCATAGGCATACATCACCTGGAAGGGCACATCTTCTCAGTCCTCTTCAGCGATGATGACACGAAGTGGTCGCACCACCTTGGGACTCCACACGTAGTGGTCACACCACTTTTATGCCTCATCGTCTCAGGCGGACACACACAGATAGTATCCGTCCCGGAGCTTGGAACCTACCTGGTCGTAGGCTCCACCAGAGACGACGCCGCAGGAGAGGCCTTCGACAAAGTCGCAAAGATCCTCGACCTCATCCCGCCCGAAGGTCCCGTGATGGGAGGACCCATCATCTCCGACCTGTCGAAGACCGGCGATCCAAAAGCCATCCACTTCCCCAGAGGAATGCTGCACGAAGATGGCTACGAGTTCAGCTTCAGCGGGCTTAAGACTGCTGTTTTGAGATACACCCACAAGCATCCCCGATCCCACATACAGGAACAACTCCCCGACATCTCCGCAAGCTTCCAGGAGGCCGTAGCGGACGTCTTAGTCAAAAAGACCATCTCCGCCGCCTGCGCCCATAAGGCAGACAGAGTAGCCGTCGTAGGAGGAGTCGCCGCCAACTATCGCCTCAGAGAACTGATGAGCGAGAGAGCCGCAGAACACAACATCCGCGTTTTGTATCCTCCGCTGTCCCTCTGCACGGACAACGCCGCAATGACAGCAGCAGCAGGGGCATTCAGATTCCTAAAAGGACAGACATCCGGCCTCGGCCTCAGCGCAGACCCACGGCTCAAGTTAGAGGAGATTTGAGAAAATGCTTATTGACACTTCATCTTTTTATTGACATGCCTTTAATTTTTCCTTATACTTGTGACTTGTATCACAGTAAAGACACTTAGATTTTGTTATCTTTTCACATTAAATGTAAGGGCAAGGGCCTGCCCCCGACTTGATCGGGGGTTACCTCGCCCCTATCGAAACACGAGATATTGTTCGAGTTCTCAAAATTCATCGCAACACATTTCAAAGGAGGGGGAATAATAACAATGAACACCAAAAAGGATAACTTCAAAGAAATTCTGATTGGTATTTTGGTATTGGGCTTTTGGATGTTTGGATTTGTCCCTTCAGTTGCTGCTGCACCAGGCGACATCACCACCGTGGCGGGAAGTGCCACTGGTGGATTTTCCGGTGATGGTGGTCCAGCTACCAGTGCGAGTTTTAATCAGCCTCGTGGCGTATTCGTGGATGGATCGGGCAATATCTATATTGTGGATCATGTCAATAACCGGATACGTAAGGTGGATACGTCAGCAGACACTATCACCACCGTGGCAGGAAGTGGGCCTACTGGTGTAGGCGGCGGTGCATTTTTCGGTGATGGTACTCCAGCCACCAGTGCGAGATTGAAACTTCCTGAGGGCGTATTCGTGGATGCTGAGGGCAATATCTATATTGCGGACAGGGACAATGCCCGGATACGTAAGGTGGATATGTCGGGCATCATCTCCACGGTGGTGGGAAATGGCACCAAGACATTTTCCGGTGACGGTGGTCCAGCTACCAGTGCGAGTTTGAATTTTCCTAGGGGCGTATTCGTGGATGGATCTGGCAATATCTATATTGCGGATACGAGCAATCAGCGGATACGTAAGGTGGATGCGTCAGCAGACACTATCACTACCGTGGCAGGGAATGGCACTGCTGGATTTTCCGGTGATGATGGCCCAGCTACCAGTGCGAGCTTGAATAATCCTTTTAGCGTATTCGTGGATGGATCTGGCAATATCTATATTGGGGATGCAAGCAATCACCGGATACGTAAGGTGGATACGTCGGGCAGCATCTCCACCGTGGCAGGAAATGGCATTGCTGGATTTTCCGGTGATGCTGGTCCAGCTACCAGTGCGAGCTTGAATATTCCTCATGGCGTATTCGTGGATGGATTGGACAATATCTATATTGTGGATCTTTCCAATAACCGGATACGTAAGGTGGATACGTCGGGCAGCATCTCCACCGTGGCAGGAAATGGCATTGCTGGATTTTCCGGTGATGCTGGTCCAGCTACCAGTGCGAGCTTGAATATTCCTCATGGCGTATTCGTGGATGGATTGGACAATATCTATATTGTGGATCTTTCCAATAACCGGATACGTAAGGTGGATACGTCGGGCAGCATCTCCACCGTGGCAGGAAATGGCATTGCTGGATTTTCCGGTGATGCTGGTCCAGCTACCAGTGCGAGCTTGAATATTCCTCATGGCGTATTCGTGGATGGATTGGACAATATCTATATTGTGGATCTTTCCAATAACCGGATACGTAAGGTGGATACATCGGGCAACATCAATACCGTGGCAGGAGGTGGTATTGCTAGATTTTCCGGTGATGGAGGTCCAGCTACCAGTGCGAGTTTGAATGGTCCTTTTGGCGTATTCGTGGATGGATTGGGCAATATCTATATTGGGGATAATAGCAATAACCGGATACGTAAAGTGGAGGGACCTGCGCCCAATATAGCTGTTAATCCATCTTCTGTGAACTTCGGTTCTGTGCCGGTGGGTGGTTCTAAGCCAGATACTGTGACGGTGAACAATACCGGGGGAGATACTCTGACCGTCTCGAGCTTCTTTACCAATCCGTCGTTCGTTGCGTCCCCAATCGGTCCAGGGTTCGTCCTTCCGGGACAATCTTCCAAGATCGAGGTTAGGTTCCAACCCGGTTCTGTGGGGGTATTTAACGATAGTTTAACTATCAACAGCAACGACCCGGATAGTTCTGTTGTTAAAGTCCCTCTGAGTGGCACTGGTATTGCGCCCAATATAGCTGTGAATCCCCTTTCTATCAATTTGGATACTGTCGTAGTCGGGGGGTTGAAACAAGATTCACTAGTCATTTCAAATACCGGCAATGACACGTTGCGTTTGGGAACTGTATCCAAGACCGGTCCTAATACAGCTGCTTTCAGCTTTAATCCTATTCTTCCCAATCTTTCCGGTACGGCTATTGTCCCCGGTGGTAACATCAAGGTGATTGTGAATTTCAGTCCTGGCGCTGTGGGGCCTAAGAGCGCCACTTTGGTCATTCCGAGCAACGATCCAGACGCCGCTGAGGATACTGTGTTTGTAGCTCTGACAGGTGTTGCAGTTGCGCCTCCTGTGCCCAACATAGCTGTAAATCCGGATTCTGTGGACTTCGGTACTGTGCAAGTGGGCGGTTCTAAGTCGGATACTCTGATGGTGAGCAATACCGGGACGGATACGCTGAATATCTCCACCATCTCTACCTCTCCTCCGTTCAGTGCACTCTCAATTGGCCCATTAGCTGTCGTTCCGGGCGGATCGTCCAAGATCGAGGTTAAATTCCAACCCACCTCTGGGGGGGGGTATTTAGCGACAGTTTGACTATCAACAGCGACGATCCGGACAGTCCTGTTCTTAAAGTTCCCCTGACCGGAGAGGGCGTTGAGCCTAATATAGCCGTTAATCCGCCTTCTGTAAACTTCGGTCCTGTGGCAGTGGGAGTCCAGAAGTCAGACACTTTGACGGTGAACAATACCGGGGGAGATACTTTGAGAATCTCTCAGGTCTCCACAAATGTGTCCCCTCAACCGTTTAATGCGCTTCCAATTGGCTCATTACCAGCAGATGTCCTTCCGGGTGGATCAATCAAGATTGTGGTTCAGTTCCAGCCTCCCTCCCTGGGAACCCATAGAGATACCGTGAGGATCACCAGCAACGACCCGGATAGTTCTGTTGTCAAAGTCCCTCTGACCGGAGAGGGCGTTGAGCCTAATATAGCTGTTAATCCGCCTTCTGTGAACTTCGGTCCTGTGGCAGTGGGAGGTGGGAAGGCATATACCGTGGAGGTGAACAATACAGGGACGGATACCCTGACTATCTCTAGCTTCTCAACCTTTGCGCCGTTCGGTGCGCTTCTAATTGGCCCAGACAGAATCGCTCCGGGCGGATTCAGCAAGATCGAGGTTAAGTTCCAACCCGATTCTGTTAGGGTATTCAACGATACTTTGACTATCATCAGCAACGACCCGGATGAGGGTATTGTTAAAGTCCCTCTGACCGGACAGGGCGTTGTTGGACCCGAAATATTCAAAGTGTTCGTCTCTAGAGATCCCGTCCCAATCGGTGCGCATGTGCGGATTTTCGCTGATGTGACCGATGAAGACGGCGTAGCCTCCGTGGAGGCTAAGGTGCGGGATGCGAACGATGCGGGCTTTACTCCTGCGCATTTGACGCTCTTCAATGACGGTGAGCATAAAGATGGGCTACCCGGAGACAGGTTGTGGGCAAGTGAGCCCTGGCCTACTCCCGCTGATCGTCCTCGGGAGTTCCTTGTGGACATCTGGGCAAGGGACAACCTGAATGCTGAGAGCCATACAGACAGCGCCGCCTCCTTTGCGACAGCCGACCCGTCTATCTTTGTGACCCTGGGAGCAGGCGAGGAGATCGCAGGTCCCGGAGGACAGGCCCAAATCCCTATCTTTGCTGTTGGTCTGGACGACAAAGGCGTGATAGCGGGCGAGATAACGCTCCGCTTCGATCAAGCCAGTGTGAAATTTTTGAAGGCATCTCCGGGTCCGGGACGAGACTTCCCCGGTAGCTTCGATTTTAACTCACCTGAACCCTGGAAGGGCCGTAATAGCCTTCGCCTCGCCCACACCGCTCGTTGATACTCCAAAGGGCATCCTGGCCTTTGCGGTGTTCGAAGTAGATCCCGGCGCACTGTTGGGCACAACGATAGATATATTTGTGCCAGTAGGTCGAGCGATCCTGAACGAGGGTGACCCACCTGTGGTCAAGTTCGACGGCGTCATCACAGTAGAGCAGGTAGGCGATGTCAGCCGTAACGGCCAAATCAGGGCTTTCGACGCCGCTTTAGTTCTGCAGTGGGTGGTCCAGACCAAGAACATATTGCGCGACTTCTTCGGTGGAGACACAGACCTATTCCTTGCCATCGCCGACGTGACTCGCGATGGGACAGTGTCACCTTTTGACGCATCCCGCATCCTCCAGAAGGTTGTCAGGAAGATACCCGGACTCCCGTTCTTCGGAGAACCTGGTGCTGCGAAGGCCGCGCCCGTCTTACCTCGAACGGTGGCGATTTCTGATGCTGTACAAGCATCTGAAAAGGGCATAAAGGTCCCTGTTTCCATAGACGATATGTCAGGTGTGCTCGGAGCGTATATGTCTATAAGCTACGACGCATCAAGGCTGAAGGCAGTGGGCGTATCTCCTTCAGATATGATGTCCCAGTTTATGTTCCAGAGCAACATTGAGGGTGACGAGGTTAGGATAGCATTTGCCTCCGCTGATGGAGTAGAAGGCGGCGGAGACGTAGCCTTCATCGAGTTTGAGATTATCCCCGGTGTGAGTGATGGATTGGAGACTACTCTGTTAAGGATTAAGGACGTCCAGCTCAACGAGGGGCTAATCCCTGCGGCAACCGAGCAGACGGAGCTGTCGTTGGATGTCATACCCGAAACTTATGCGCTCTCACAGAACTATCCCAATCCGTTCAACCCTGAGACCGTAATCCGCTACGATCTGCCTGTTAGCAGCCGCGTTGACATATCTGTCTTCAATATGATGGGGCAGAAGGTTGCGAGGTTGGTGGATGGAGAGATGGATGCGGGGAGCCACTCTGTGGTCTGGAACGCTAAAGATAGCAACGGAGAGAGTCTTGCCAGCGGAGTCTACATCTATCGCATGGAGACAGATGGATTTGTGAAAACGCGGAAGCTGATACTGATGCGGTAGACTCTCCATCAGTCCGACAAAATTGTTGTTGACATCTGTTTCATTTTTCCTTATCATGTGACCTGCATCACGTTATAGTCGCAAAGATTTTGTTATCTTTCTCGTAATTAAATATAGGGGCTAGGTTGGCCTGCCCCCGAATATTGATCCCCGACCCCCGATAGAGTCAATCGGGGGCTCAATCGGGTAGGGTCCACCCGACCCGCAGAATTGCATTGGACATATATTTACTCACATAGATATGGAGGTGACGCAAATTAGCCTGGCTTTAGTGCAAATTTCATCAATCCTACAAGTTTCATCAACCCTAAAAAGCAGGGGCGACTTAAAATGCAACGCGTAACCTTTTTTACTGCCTTGGCAGTGTTAATCGCTTTGACTGCGCCTGCCTATGTACAGGCTCAAGCCCCGCCAAACGATGATCTGGCGAATGCTATCGAAGTAACAAGCTTCCCATTTTTGCATACAGTTGCTACTCCTGATTCGGCAACTGTCGAGCTAAATGAAAATGTGTGTAACCCTAGCGATGGAACTTTTCGGGATAGCTGGTAGTATAAAATTACGCCTGATTCCAGTGGAAATATCGTAATTTCTACAGCAGGTACTGGAAACCTTCAGTCTAGTGATGTATCATTAGGAGTATATACAGGTACTGCTCACCCACTTACAGAGGTTCACTGTCAAGATGATGATTCTACTGTACCGGGTCAGGGAAGTGAATCATATACTTTACCTGCGAGTCCCGGAACAACTTATTATATAAGGATTGCGGGGAATGCCAATGTTCAGACAGGATACATAACTATCGCAATACCTCCTGCACCCCGTATAGCTGTGGAACCGGAATCCGTGGACTTCGGTCCTGTGCAAGTGGGAGTCCAGAAGTCAGATACTGTGATGGTGAACAATACCGGCACGGATACGCTGAGAATCACCAGCTTTTCTACAAATACGTCCCCTCAGTCTTTTGATGCATTCCCAGTTGGTTCATTACCGGCAGATGTCCCCCTAGGCGGCTCAATGAAGTTTGTAGTCCAGTTCCAGCCTAGAAGCCTTGTGAAATAGTTATGTCCCAGGCAGCGTCTGAAGCGCCGATTATGGGTCAAAGAGTAGCATATCGTATCGTTTTGCTGTGGAATAAGCAAAATAGTCTTATCAGAGTTCTGGTCAGCAAGGAATAGGAGCTGTTTGAAGAACAGGATGCACTGTCTTTGACAGACAGGGCACACATAGACGCTTTCCCCCTTCTTATGAAAGATACAAGCCTCTTGAGATTCTGTACTGTTGCAACAAGATTCAACTGTTCATTCAGTGAGGCTAGTTCTCTGTAACGGGCTCGTCCCATACCGTGTTGTTGCCTGGCTTCAGCAAAGATATGTTCACTGCGTTTACGGAGTCTCCGGGAGAGTTTGTAGTCAGCTGTTAATGAGATAGACCGTGCATGATTTCTGGCTTTCGCCTCTCGCACTTTTCTATCCCGTTCGGCCTGAATATGTGCTGGATTTGTCTTGTTTTTCCATGTAGGAATCGGTTCAATCTTCTCATCGGCTCGCAGAGGAATATGGGGTATGATTCCCCGGTCAAGTACATCAGCGATAAAATTACCAGAACCGTAACCGGTATCGGCACTAAGTGTCTGAATGTCTTTGGGCATGGTGTATGTTTCAAGGTCATCTACCATCTTAAGGGCACTTTCGGGCTCTGCTGTCCCTGTCGCCTGCGTGCCCTGAGTCTCAAGGATTACTCTGCTTTTTGTGTCGATCAGATCATGGCCCATAAACGAGAGAAAAGCCCCTTTGCCCTTCGATTTGCTGTATAAGCGCGCGTCGGGGTCTGTAGTCGAACGGTGTGTTTGGTTCGTCCACTTTTCACCATGAAAGTCTTTATCCTGAGGATGCCCGGACCTACCCTTTGTCTTATCACCTTCAAAACCGATTCCCTTGAGATAATCATCAAGAGAAAAAGGGGGTTCTATCGGCTCAATACTTTTCACTGAAGCATCAGCTTGTATCTGAGTGCCGTCGACACTAAGGTGTTTACCGCTCACAAGACCGACATCTATGCAACACTGGACTACCTGACGCATTATCCGTTCAAACAACCCACTGGATGCCCACTTGTGATTGCGAAGCTTGTTGATCGTGCTCCTATCCGGAACCGCATCATCAAATGTCTGATGACAAAACAACCGATATGCCGCATGCATCCCCACTTCCTGACAGAGCCGATTCTCACTCAAATTATACAGATAGCCAATAAGGATCATTCGAACAACTAATTCAGGATCAATACCGGGTCTGCCATTGTCAGGGCAATAACAATCTGATACAACGTCTCGTACAAATGAAAAATCAACTGCCTCATCAATCTGACGAAGGATATGATCCTCGGGAACTAAATCCTCCATCTGAAAATAGTGAAACATCGGATTTGTCTGTTCCTGCTTTTGTGGGGTCATTGTTTCCTCCATGTATAATATTATCAATAACATAATATAATACATCGGAGCTGCTTTATCAATGCTTGTTCTATACTACTTTCTGAATCTAAGGGTTTTTCACAAGGCTTCTAATGCGGTAGGAATTCTTAACGATACTTTGAAAATCAACAGCAATGACCCTGATACTCCGTCGTTGGGAGTTCCTCTGGTCGGACAAGGCGATGCGCCTTCCGCGCCCAATATAGCTGTGACTCCGCCTGCTCTTGACTTCGGTACTGTGGAAGTGGGCGCTTTCAAGGTTGACTCCGTGATGGTGAACAATACAGGTGGGGATACGCTGGATATAACTGGCCTTTCTCTAACGCCGGCTGCGCTGCCGTTCGGTGCAACCTTGATTGGTCCGGACAGGATCCCTCCGGGTGGAATGACCAAGATTCACGTTAGGTTTGAACCTGGGTCTGCGGTGGTATTCTCAGACACACTGAGGATAGACAGCAACGACCCGGATACTCCCGTTGCCGCAGTCCCTCTGGTCGGACAGGGCGTTGCGCCTGCTGGGCCTCCGCCTGCCACGCCTGCCAATGCACATACCGGCTTTGGAACCGCGTTGGACACATTGCAGGAGATCCCTGCTCCTATAATTCCTGCGGGGCTAAATCCGACCGGATCAGGTTGGTTTACGCTCAACATTGCACGGACAGAGTTTAGCTTCCACATCACAGTAACCGGTCTGAGCGGTCCAATATCAGCCGCCCATTTTCACGAGGGTCCATTCGGTGTGGCAGGTCCTCCCATTCGCGGCTTTACACCAGAAGAAATCAACGGCAACACCATATCCGGGGTCTGGACGGGTGCAGACGCAGCGCCTCTTACACCTGAGCGGGTAAATCAACTGGTGAACGGTGATATCTACGTCAACATCCATACAGACTTAAACCCGCCCGGCGAAATCAGAGGACAGGTCCGTGTGAAAAGGCACGTCGGTTTCACAGCTGTGTTGAACACAACGCAGGAGATTCCTCGTCCTACAATTCCTGCGGGGCTAAATCCGTCCGGAACAGGTAATTTTGGATTTGTACCGAACCCTGCAGGGACAGTAGATTTTGGGTTCCGAATCACCGTGGACGCTTTAAGCGGTCCAATAACCGCCGCCCATTTTCATATTGGTAGAGCGGGCGAGGCAGGTCCTCCCATTCGCGGCTTTACACCCGAAGAGATCAATGGCAACACCATAAAGGGACGTTGGAAAGAGACAGACAGTTCGCCTCTTACACGTGAGCGGAGAAGGCAACTCTTTTCCGATAGTATCTACGTCAACATCCATACAACTTTGAACGGGCCTGGAGAAATCAGAGGACAGGTCCAGTTTACCACTCCCTTTAATCCGGGACCTGCTATAGCCAACGTAAACGCATCCCGACGCATCGTTCCTGTAGGCGCACCTGTGCGGATCTTCGCTGAGGTGACCGATCCAGACGGCGTCATTTCCGTGGATGCCATGCTGATGAACCCGAACGATTCGCTCTTTGTCCCTGAGAATTTGCCCCTCTTCGACGACGGGGCGCACTTTGACAAGCTTCCAGGAGACGGGTTGTGGGGCAGCGACCCCTTCTCTACTCCCCCTGATCGTCCACGGTTTTTCGACGTAAGTATCTGGGCGCGGGACGAACTGGGGCAGCAGACTCATGAAGAGTCCATCGTCTCGTTCGAGACAGCATTCTCTGTCGAAGTGGGAGCAGGTGAGGAGATCGCAGGTCCCGGAGGACAGGCTATAGTCCCTATCTTTGCTCGTGGCCTGGGTAACCCTGTTGATGGTGACAAAGGTGTGGTAGCGGGCGAGATAACGCTTCGCTTCGAGGGCCCTGTGAAATTCCTGCGGGCATTTCCAGCTCCGGGCCGGGAATTCCCTGCTGGTTTCGACTTTTTCTCCCCTGAAGACGGAAAAGCCATAATAGCCTTTGCCTCGGCAACTCCGATCTTTGATACTGAGGACGGTATCCTGGTATTTGCGCTGTTCGGGGTTAGTCCCGACGCACCGCTGGGCACAAGGATAGATATCCTGGCACAACGTGGAACATTCTTGAACGAGGGCTTTCCACCTGTGGTCACGTTCAATGGCAGCATCATGGTAGCGCTTGTAGGTGACATAAGCAAGAACGGTAGTATCAGGGCCTTTGACGCCGCTTTAGCGCTGATGCATTCAGTTGAGAACAGGAACATAATAGGCGACTTCTTCGGCGGAGACGTAGACCTATTCTTGGCGATCTCCGACCTGACTCGCGATGGGACAGTGTCACCTTTTGACGCCGTTCGGATACTCCAAAAAGTAGTTGGGAGAATCGCGGGACTTCCGTTCCTCGGAGAACCTCGCGCTCCCAAGGCCGCACCTGTCTCACCCCGCACGGTCACAATCTCAGACGCCTCTGAAGTATCGGAAAAGGGCATAAAGATCCCTGTCTCCATTGACGATATGTCAGGTGTGCTCGGAGCGTATATGTCCATCAGCTACGACGCATCTAAGCTGAAGGTCGTAGGCGTATCTCCTTCAGAGTTGATGTCCCCGTTCATGTTCCAGAGCAATATAGATGGTGACGAGGTCAGGATAGCCTTTGCCTCTGCAGACGGAGTAGAAGGCAGCGGAGACATAGTCTACATCGAGTTTGAGATCTTACTTGGTGTGGTTGACAATCTGGGCGATGACCTGATAAGGGTTGCCGATGTCCAGCTCAACGAGGGGTTAATACCGGCGGTGATCGAACAGACGGAGCTGTCGCTGGATCAATACGCCATTCCCGAGACTCATTCCCTCTCTCAGAACTATCCCAATCCGTTCAACCCTGAGACCGTAATCCACTACGATCTCCCCGTCCGAGGCCGCGTTGACATCTCTGTCTTCAATATGATGGGGCAGAAGGTTGCGACGTTGGTGGATGGAGAGATGGATGCGGGAAGCCACTCTGTGGTCTGGAACGCTAAAGATAGCAATGGCGAAAACCTCGCCAGCGGAGTCTACCTCTATCGGATGGAGACCGATGGATTCGTGCAGACCAGGAAGCTGATACTGATGAGGTAGAACTTACCACAATCTGTAGGGGCAGACCCCTGTGTCTGCCCCTGTAACATTTGGGCGAACACGCGGGCCTGTCCCCGAATGGCTGAATCGGGGATCCCCACTACATTTCAACAAGTGAAGCAAAAGAGCCGAAGCTTGTTCCCGATTGATTCTATCACGGATCAGGAGTTTCGGCTCTTTTATTTGACCGAACCTCTAGTTTATCTTATCTTGTAAGTGTCAGACAGGAATGTCTGACCCACCAGGTGTTATCAGGCCAGATTGCTTCGCTCCCCCCGATTGATTCTATCTGGGACAAGGCAAGCGAGGCGGTGCCCCCTGTCTACTGTCTACTGTTTGCTTTCTACTATACTTATGGATATTTCATCTTTTGACATCCAGCTTTTAGGTGATCACCTGTTACTCCTCCTGCTGCCTATCGCCGCTTTGGGAGGCTATCTGCTCTACAAGAGGACAAATCCCCCCACTTCTTCACGTTTGAGGAAGACTCTGGGAATCATGAGGACAGCGACGCTCTGTATCCTTATCCTCCTCCTTACAGAGCCCATACTATCCCTCACCTTCAGAGAGACAAAACTGCCTCAGACAGTCCTCTTAATAGACACAAGCGAAAGCATGGGCCTCAAAGATGCCTCAGGCGACCGCCTGGAGACCCTCCTTTCAATCTTGAAAGGACCGGTTGTGGAAGACCTGCGCAGCAGATCCGATATGAAACTCTTTACATTTGCCAACAGGCTGGATGCCCTGGGCACAACTCCCTTTGACTCCATCAGGACAGACGGGAGGGGCACAGACATCGCGAAGGCCCTGAATCTCCAGCAGATGGAAGAACCCACAAGGGCAATTATACTCCTTTCGGACGGAGGACACAACCTCGGAGAGGATCCCGTCAAAACAGCCGACAAGATCCAAGTCCCCGTCTATACCCTCGGAATAGGCAGCCCCGAAGAACAAAAGGATATCAAGATAGGCAAAATCTCCTACAGAGACTTCAGCTACACAGGCAAAGAACTGCCCATAGTGGTTACTGTGGGCGGATCGGGCTACAAGGACCTCGAAGTCCCGGTCACCATATCGGAGGGCGGGGTGCTCCTTCGGGAAAAAAGCATCAAACTTACCGGAGGCGGGATGGAACAGACCGTCGAGCTTAAGATCAAACCTAAAAAGCCCGGCCTCCACAGATACACGGTCGGACTCCCACTCCTGGATAGTGAAATATCATTTGAAAACAACGCATCAGAGATAGCTGTCGAAGTCCTCAAAAGCAAAATAAAGATACTCTTGATAGCCGGGGAACCCAGTTTTGACCTTGCCTTTTTGAAGAGATTGCTCCAGAATGACGAGAGCCTCGACCTTTATGTCCTGATCCTGAAGAATCAGAGAGCCTTCTACCGGGGAGGCTTCCCAAAATCAACAGGAGAGATGGCGGCCTTCGACGTTGCCATCCTTATGGACGTCCCGAGGGAGGCCCTAAAAGGAGAAAGAGAGACGCTCCTTTGGGACTTTGTAAGATCGGGCAAAGGCATCCTTTTTGTCGGAGGGCACAGGACACTGGACAGGGACTTTCTCCAATCTCCCCTGAACGCTCTTCTGCCCGTTGTGGCCTACGCTTCTTCACCGTCCTTTCAGGAGGGCAAATTCCATCTTGAAATCACACCGGCCGGGAGTAACCACGCAGTTACAAGGTTCTCCGACGATCCCGAGGAGAACGACGAGATCTGGAGAGACCTCCCTCCCCTTTTGGGGTGGAACAACAATTCAGGCTTAAGGCCCAAGGCTACAGCCCTTGCCGTACATCCCTCTCTAAAAATACCCATTATTGCTGTCGGAGAGTACGGCCTCGGGAAGACCTGTCTTATATCGGCCTCCTCCTTGTGGCGATTCGACTTTATGATGTGGGGGATCGGCGTGACCAACGCCCCCCTCCAAAGACTCTATGGAAACGCCGTAAGATGGCTTATGGCGAAGAATTCATCCCGCCGCGTGCGCGTGGAGACCGACCGCTTAATCTACACAGGAGGAGAGGAGGTGACCTTCTCTGCCCACGTCTACGACGAGGCTTTACAGCCCCAGGTCGGAGCAGAAGTTCAGGTCGAAATAGAAGGCCCGAAATCTCAGCTGATAGATCTGCCAGGTACCTTCCCGGGTACCTTCAATCAAGACCAAGATGGCGTATATCGCAGGGTTATAAGCGGACTCGGGCCGGGAAACTACCAATTCAAAGCAACCGCCTCCACACCTACTGGAACGATAGGAGAAGATTCGGGAGAGTTCACAGTGGACAGGTACAGCCTCGAATTCCAGAGCACAAGGATGAATAAAGAACTCCTCGAAGGAGTTGCCTATGCCAGCGGCGGAAAGTTCTACACAAGAGAAAATTTTGACGAGATAAAGACCGATCTGCAACTCAAAGAACGCCATAAAGAGCGCAAAGCAGAAGGCAGACTCTACAGGAGACCGTATCTTTTGATCCTGCTTATTGCGCTTTTGACAATCGAGTGGAGCATAAGGAGGAGAAAGGGGATGGTCTGAGAAGATGTAGGGGCGAGGTTCGCTCGCCCCAGGGGCTGGCTAACCCAGCCCCTACATTCAGGCCAGATTAGTCAATACCATCTTCTGTCTTCTTTTGGAATAGTGAACAGAAACAGAAATGGAGGCTCTGCCCTGTCTACTGTCTACCCCCGAATGAATCTATCGGGCGCTACTGTCTACTTGAAGCTTCACGTCTCTCTGGAATATATCCCTTAGCAATTTGTCGTAATTTTCTCGTATGAAGTCAGCCATGAACCTGTTAGGGACATTCAAAGTTACCTGTCCGGAGGAAAGTCGAGTCACTTATAGACTAAGCAAGGAGGGATGTAGTGTCATTTAAATCCATCTTTATCTCAGTTTCTATTGGAACCGCTTTGGTTCTGGCGGCATTAGTTATCAATGCCAGGAGGCCACCAGTTGAGACCTCTCAGCCTTCTGCCGAGTTTGTAAGAGCCACGGGCAAATGTGCAAAGTGTCACCGCAAAGAGACGGCTGCGGTTGTAGTCCAGTTCGAGCAGAGCCGTCATGCTAAATCCGGAGTTATTTGTTTAGACTGCCACAGTCCTCAAGAGAGTCAAGAGAAGATGGAGCATCGAGGTTTTGTGATTGCAAAGCAATTAACCGCAAAAAATTGCAGTCAGTGTCATGTGACAGAATATCAGCAATTCCTTCGCAGCCGCCATGCGGCACCGGCCTATGCTGCGGTGTTGGGTAGAGATCCTTTTACTTCCCAACAAATTGAATTTTCAGAGAAATATCATAAGGGGGCGGTGAATCGATCCCCTAATGCGCTGGCTCGTTTAGAAGGAGAAGCAGCGACTTTGAAGGGATGTATTAGTTGTCACGCAATTGGCCAACCCAACGTTGATGGATCGATCGGCACTTGCACCCAATGTCACTCCCGGCACCTAGCCTCTGTGGCACTGGCGCGGGAGCCACAAACATGTGGACAATGTCATATGGGACCCGATCACGCCCAAATTGAAATCTATAACGAATCGAAGCATGGGGTGTTGTACAATGCCCAGAGAAGATTTATGAATCTCAAGGCCAGCCCGAAGAAATTGACTGTTCAAGATATGCCCATTCCTACATGCTCAACCTGTCATATGAGTGGATTGGAAGGCCTTAAAGTAACCCATGATGTGACGGAACGACTCTCATACTGGCTCTTTGCTGCTGTTTCTGAAAAACGCCCGTCCTATGCACAGGGGCAGGTACAAATGAAGGAGGTTTGCCTGAAATGTCACACGACAAATAATGTAGATAAATTTTTTGACGAAGCCGAGGGTGTGCTTAAAGCAACGAACAATCGAGTAAGAGAAGGTCAAAATATTGTCAAAGCACTTCGGGAAGAGGGACTTTTAACCCCGGACCCTTTTGATGAACCACTGGAATTCCTCGCTTTTGACTTCTGGCATTACTATGGACGCACAGCCAAACATGGTGCATTTATGGGCGGCGCCGACTTTGTACAATGGCATGGGAATTACGAGCTTTTGGCGAAACTAACGGAAATGAAGGCACTAGCAAAAGAATTGAGGACAAGCCATGGTCGATCTGGCGGGAGATAAATTCTATTTAAATAGACCATTGCTAGTAGAACTTTTTGTGTTGTCCAATTTAGGGTTTTTGATTTTGGATGTATTTGTCGCCCACTCTGTAAATGCGTTCCATCATTGGGCTGAGTGGATTCCTGTTTATTTTGCTGCGAGTGCAACGGCAGTATTACTGGGAAGTTTCGTTTATCACGGCTCCAACTTTTCTCGAGGGTGGGCACGTTTTTTCGGGTTCATTGTGGGGTGGATTGCTATTCTTGTAGGTATCATAGGATTGATTCTTCATTTGGATAGTCAGTTTTTTATGAGGATGACCATACGAAGTTTAGTTTATACGGCGCCGTTTGTAGCGCCGTTATCATTTACTGGCTTAGGATTCTTACTCTTACTAAATCGTAAGGTAGCTTGGGAATCCATTGATTGGGGTAAGTGGGTAATCTTTCTTGCATGGGGTGGGTTCTTAGGAAACTTTATTGTGTCTTTATGTGACCATGCACAGAATGGATTTTTTTATTTTAGTGAATGGATTCCTGTAGTAAGCAGTGCCCTTGCAGTAGGATTTCTTTTTACGGCGATGACTACATCCGTGAATGATTCTTTTTTGGAGCTATGCTTTTGGATTGTTGGAATTCAAGTATTGGTTGGTTTGTCAGGATTTTATTTTCACCTGGTTGCAGACTTGCAGGGGTCTGCTTCCAGTTTTACAGACAACATGCTATACGGTGCACCGCCGTTTGCGCCCTTACTCTTACCTAACCTCGCAATACTAGCAGCTATAGGGATTTGGGATATGCGAGTAAAACTCAAGAGAGGACGCGTTGAACCAACATAACGGAAAGCTTCTGACTCCTGATCTGCAGAAGTGTAACCACATTGTGCAACCCACAACCGCATCCTAGCGTTAGGAACCTCAAACATGTTCGCTTGGCGATTCGCCAAAATCCTATGTTTAGCGAGAGCCAACGGGTGGAGCAGTTTTATCTGTATACAAAATCATCACAACCTAATATCTCGTGAGGAAGAACGGGTCAATACCATCTTCTGCCTCCTCTTCTTTCGCAATCTTTACTTTAACATCTCTCTGGAATATATCCCTTAGCAATTTGTCGTAATTTTCTCCTATGAAGTCAGCCATGAACCTGTTAGGGACATTCAAAGTTACCTGTCCGTCGGATATCTCATCTATGTAAAGCCCAGAAAACCACGTCATGTACGACTGATGCTTAATCTCCGCTCTGATCAGCTCCCTGCAGCGATCCCACTCCTTTTTGTATGGAGATCGGTCAATTATTCTATTCCTTTCTTGTGCTTCTTCCTGCAGCCTGGCGTCTTGAGCTATCTTACGTTCCTCCTCTCGAACTATTTGTTCCTGTCTTATACGCTCCTGTTCGATATTTCTGTGCCTTTCCGCCAATGCCTCCTCGATCGTATGCGCAACTAGTCCAAAGTGCTTTGGAAGGCAGTTACCCAGTGTCCAGCCTGCGGCATAGTCTATTTGTTCAAGACTATATCCCTGCCTCTGAAGCCTATTTATGAGCCTTATGCCAAGCTTTATATAGCTCCTGGACACCTCTGGCAGATCAAGCTTTCTGTAGAACTGGATGACTATCTCCCTTTTGGTTTTTGAGAAGTCATTATCACCGCCAGCATCACCGCATGCATGAGGTGTGTCGTCTGTTTCTAAGTCGTCTATTTCCAAGTCGTCTGTTATATTGTAAGGATAGGTCAGATCTGACCTGTCTAGAGAGGTCACATCTGAGCTGTCTAGATGGGTCACATCTGACCTGTCTTGATCTTGAGAGGTCACATCTGACCTGTCTTGATCTTGAGAGGTCACATCTGACCTGTCTTGATCTTGCAGGACATAAATCGCTGCATTGAGACCGCGACCTTCATATTTTATAGTTACAAGTCCCGAGTCTTTGAGCTCCTTGACTCCCCTTTTTACAGTGCTTTCAGACCTTCTGAGGACTTCAGCTATATTCTTGTGCCCTGCAAAACTGTACTGCCCCCCTGGAAAGCGACATCAATTAAGCAACCTGGGGTAGTAGATAGAATTGTTTTCTCCACTCTTCTGGGGTCTTATATCCCAGAGATGAATGAAGCCTGTTGTTGTTGTAATTATCGATCCACTGAGATATGATCTTCTCAGCCTGTTCAAAGGATTCAAAATTGTGAAGCCAAACACACTCTTGCTTGAGGGTCCTGAAAAAACGCTCTACAACACCGTTCCAATCGGGATTACCACTTGGTATGTATTCCTGACGAATTCCCCAATATTCGGTACTGGCCAAATAGGTCCGAGACAAAAAGATGGAGCCGTTGTCAGAGCGAAAAGTGAGACCCTGGGGGACAGCCTCCTTGGAAGTGTATCGAGAGATCACGGCCCGATCCAGGGCATCTGTGGCCTCCAGTGCCCTCCCTTTTCGACTAAAACGATACCCGGGAACCTCCCGACTCCCGTTGTCCACCACCGCAATAAGAGGACACCAACCGTCTTCCCCACAATAGATCTTGGTCAAGTCAGCCGACCAGAGACTGTCAGGACGATCCATCACAGAACGCTTCTGGGAAACCTGTGTCCCCTTTCTCCCGGGACGATTCCACAGCTTACACTGCCACCCCTTAAGCTTCATTATCCTATGAACCTTCTTGATGTTGACATATGCCCCTTCCTTGAAACGAGGATGCGCCCAAACCCGCCTGTGACCAAATGCCTCTTCTTGGTCGAGTATCCCTCGAACACGAAAAGCAAGCTGTCCATCTATCATAGACTCTTCGACAGAAGAACTGACACCTCTATACCTAAGCCTATACAGAGTCGAACGATGCAAACCCAAAGCCAAAGCTACCACCTTACGGGAATAGCCTCGACCCAAAAACCGCCCACTCAAGGCAACCGCTTCGTTTTTTTTAGACGGGCTACCTCCTCGAGTATCTCCAACTGGAGGGTTAACTGCCCTACCTTACGCTCCAACCGGCTGACCTCCCGCTCCTTCGGATCCTTGCGACCACGCCGAGACTTCAGACTCTCCTGGCCTCCTTCTAAGAAACTATCACGCCAAGCATACGCCTGTGACTGGCTAATTCCATTCTTCCGACACACCTCTGATACATCCGCTCCTTTCAAAACAGCCAACACCACCTCTACCTTACGGGTCGCCGTCCAGCGCTTACCGGTTGAATATCAAATGAAATCGGTGCACCTAATTTGATCTTTGTTTAGAGTATTAGTAGATTAAGTTGAGTTGATTGTCTTAACTTTAATCTACGGAGTCCTATGGACAAAGAGAGATTGGCCGTATTAAGACAAGAAGTCAACGAGATGTATTTTAAGAAAGAAATGTCAAAGCGAGAAGTTATCAAACAAGCGAGAGTTTCCAATGATTTCGTTACGGCTTGGACTAAATCTCTGGATCAGGATTTTGCCATGGATAATCGGGGTTGGCCAAAAGGAAAAAGGCGAAAATTGGCTAAAGTTGACGAACAGAGAATCAAAGAGATTTACCATAGCTTAGAGGACGATCCTTATCAGTTCTATTCAGGAGCCACTGTTATTGAACAAGAATGGAGGAATCGATATTCTAGCACCCCTCCTCCGTCGTTGCCGACTATCGGCAGAATGCTTTCAGATTTAGGACTTTCCCAGAGAAGGAAGAAAGGTAAAAACAAGGGTGCATCTCGTTATCTTTGTTATCCAGAGTATACCATTTACTATCTTTTAGGAGGCAGAGTCCTAGAATCAGACTTTATTGGTAAAAAGTATCTTACCGGCAGAACTGAGCCGGTCAACTTCGTTGGATTTTCCTTTAAGAAAGAGCCTAAGTTAAGGTATTTTCGGCGGGTTGACGGTCAAACAGCAACTAACTTTATCGAGAAGTGTCAGTCTTTCTTTGACAGGTTTGAAAAACCAGATTTCGTTAAGGTGGACAATTGCTCGGCGACTATTGGCAGTGTTTCAGGTAAAAGGAATGTCAGCAAAGCAATGCAGTTTCTCTTGAAAAATCAAGTGATTCCGATATTTGCCGTTCCCAGAAGGCCCTTTTCTCAAGCATCTATAGAAGGCAACAATTCTGTATTTTCAAGGAAGTTCCGGAACAGAATTCAGTTCAAAAGCTTACAAGAAGTTGATCAGAAGTTAGAATGGTTTAATCTTTCATCACAGAGATACACCGGCTACCGTCCACCTAAGCAAGAGAAGTCAAACGAGAAAGATTTCATTCCCAAGACCTATTTTATCAGACAAGTCAAACAGGACACAGAACAGACAGATAAAGCCTTTATCGATGTCCTAAATGAGAAAGTATCTCTTCCCTCCTCTTACACCAACTACTTTGTCCTGGCTGAATGGAACCTAAAAGAAGAACAATTATACATCCATTTTGAAAAAGAACAGAAACCAAAGATTGTCGAAAACCTATCATTCAAGATCAATCAAAGATCGAAAGAGAAGTGCACCGATTTCATTTGATAAATAACCCTTACCATCTTTCACTTCGGGGCTTGACAATTTGACCTCCCTTCTCAAACCCCAATTTGCGAAATATTTGTCGCTCTGTCAAGGGGAGCGGTATGAAACATCCTTGCCCCCAGTCCCACTTTCGGATAGCAGCATACACAAGCTTTGCCCTGTCAGACAAACCATCCAGCGATAATACTGAGTCTATGGGCATCTTGGCGAACTGTTCACCTTTCGCATTCTTGCTGCGTCCATTTTGGGGGTCACCTGCTGCACTGGACCCTACGGACTCGACAGCCATCTTTGCACTCCTTTTTTGTATGGGGGCAGACCAGAGCGTCTGCAATAAGCCATATACTGCTCATCTGTATAGCTCACTGCCTTACAATATAATGAATTTCCTTCCTTCTGTCAAGCCCTAGAAGTGTAAGCGAGTGACTGTCGGTTCGCGAAAGAGCCGTGTTGCTGTCTCTTCAGGTCATTTTTTCAGTGAGATTTACACTCTCCAAGCCCAAGTGTGAAAAAAGTCTTGACACTGTGAAAAAAAGTGGGTAGCATAGATGGAGGACGGGGGAGTCCCTCCCTACCCCCGATCCCCGATAGAATCATTCGGGGGCTACTGTCTACTGATTTAATATCCGGAAGAAGCTATGTCAGAGTTCAAAGAAGGCTCCAGCGTCTCTTACGCAGTGGAGCTGAAGTGCAGCAAGTGTGGAAGCGCCTACCCCAGGGAATACATATTGGAGTGTGGGAGATGCGGCGGGCTTTTGGAGATAGCCTACGATATTGAGGGCTTGAGCGGACTATCTAAGTTCCAACTTTCCGGCGAAGGCATCTGGAGATATGCGGCATTCTTGCCGATAGACGATCCTGCCAACTTCGTGAGTTTAGGGGAGGGAAGAACTCCCCTCCTGGAGTGTTCCCATCTGGCTAGGACATTTGAAGTTGAGAGACTTTTAATAAAATTCGATGGCACAAATCCCACGGGAACAGTCAAAGACAGATCCTCCGCAACCGCAGTAGCCGCCGCCCTCCAGTTCGGCTTTGGAGCAGCGGCTGTGGTGAGTACGGGCAACGCCGGGTCGTCTGTCGCTTCCTACTCATCCAGAGCGGGCATCAGATCCTTTATCTTCTGCTACGCAGAGAGCGCCATGCCCAAGATGAATCATATGGACGCCTGCGCTACAGATATGATAATCTACAGGGGTGGCTACGACAATATGATAAGGATTTACGACAGAATTGTCGAGGAGCTCCCGATATTTGACTGTTCTGCCACTCGAAACCCTTACAAGCAGGAGGGTAAAAAGACCATAGCATACGAAATAGCCGAGCAGGTGGAAGGCTCTATGCCCGACTATCTTGTGTGCCCTGTGGCAGTCGGAGAGACGTTCATCGCAAGCTGGAGAGGACTCAAAGAGTGGCTGGACATAGCCTGGATAGACAAGATGCCCAGGATGGTCTGCGCTCAGGCAAAAAGGGCTAATCCCATCGTGAGGGCGTTTGCAGAGGGCGGGAAGATAATAAAGCAGGATATAGGCTACACAGTCGCAGAGGGCGTGGCTGTGGGAGACCCTGAGCGAAAGGGAGATCGCGTGCTGGAAATACTGCGCTCAGAAAGCGGCATTGCAGGGGATGCCTCAGATGAGGAGATACTGAAGATGCAGAGGACATTAGCCCAAAGGGAGGGCATCTGGGCGGGACCCACCGGTTGTGTATCTTTGGCCGTGCTGAAGAATCTCTTGGACGAGGGCACGATCCCCAAAGATTCCACAGTCGCATGCATAGTCAGCGAGACAGGGCTCAAAAGCGAACCTGTAAATATAGAGACAGAACCGGTGGAAGCCGAGTATGAGACTATAAAGGATATTTTGGTAGAGAGGCTAAAGTAGGGGCGAACCCCATGTGGCGAGTCAGTACAAGGACAGACAAAATGTCTGTCCTACCCTGCCACTTGGTGGGTCAGACATTCCCCCCGATTTAATCGGGGGCTGACAATTGTCTGGAAGAAACAAAGAATTGTCCAGAATAAAGCTCTGACTCTTAGGCGTTACACTAAGCTAGCAGACTGCGGGCAAGGAGAGGAAGTCTAAGTCAGATTGCTTCGCTTCGCTTGCAATGACAGTTTACGTTACCGGGGTCATTCCGAGGGGCTTCATCCCGAAGCAATCTCGTGGGATGGGAAGCGATTCGCCGGCTACTCTCCACTCGTCCGGAAGGAAGAGAACAATGGCCAGAATAAAGATCGGACTCTTAGGCGTTACACATCCGCATTCGCACGGGCACAAAAGGACGCTCGACCTTATGGACGAGGTGGAGTCCGTCATCCTCTACGATGAGAACGAGAAGGACTTGGTTAAGTTCCGAGATGAATTCGAATTCAAGGTGGAGGATGTCTACACCGATCTGGATTCCCTTCTTGCAAGAGACGACGTTGATATGATCTTTGTCGCCCTCAGGAATGAGGTGGCCGGAGACGCTATCTTTAAAGCGGCAGAGGCAAAAAAGCACATCATGGCGGAAAAGCCAACCGCTAATAACTCCCGGACCATAAGGCGAAATATTGAAGAGGTCAATAAATCAGGAGTCTGCATGGGCGTGTGCTATCCGTGGCGATCTCATCCGCTGTGCAAAGAGATAAGGAGATTGGTAGAGGAGGGCTATTTAGGGAGGATTATGGCCATGGAGGCCAGAATGATCACATCTCAGGTCAAGTTTCGAGATCCCACGCACTGGCTCTTCAAAAAGAGCATCTCAGGGGGAGGGATACTGTCGTGGCTTGGCTGCCACTGGTTCGATCAGATGAGGTTTATGCTCCAGGACGAAGTTGAAGCTGTCTCGGCCATCGTGGCGACCCTGGGCTGCGAAGATATAGACGTTGAGGACACGGCATCTGTGTCCTTGAGGTTCAAAAGCGGAGCACTCGGGACGATGCAGGCGGGATATATGCTCCCAAGCAGTACAGCAGGCTACCACGGAGCCTCATACGATACGTTTATAACTATCAAGGGGGACCTGGGAAACATATCCTGGGATCTCCAGAACCCAGAGGTGTCTTTGAAAGTAGAAAGCGCAAAAGATGAGTGGAAAGCGGCTCCGGTGCGGGAATTTAGCTATACTATGGCCCAGAGTGAAGCTTACGGGAGCATGCACGGACTGCAGTTCATGAGGGAGTTTGTAAGGGCTGCGATGACGGGAGATGTCGAACCTCCCTCGAGCGGAGAGGACGCACTAAGAGTCATGGAGATTGTGGAGGCCGCATACGAGTCGAGCCAAAAAGGGAGATTAGTGCATTTACCTATCTAACCCGAACAATTCACAAAAAAAGGCCGTGTATTAATTAAGGGATTGTATTATATTATAGTTATGCCGTTTAATCACCTTCGGTGTCATTGCGAGCCGAAGGCGCAGCAATCCCCCCGATAGATTTAATCGGGGGTCACTGTGGTAGACGTAATACTCTCCGGCTCTCATAGGAGACCACTATAAAACCTTGAGATTGCTTCCCCGATAGACTCAATCGGGGACCGCTTTGCTCCTCGCAATGACTCCACCAAGTTTATGAATTATTCGGGCTAAAGTAATGATAAAGATCAAAGCCAAGTACGTCATCACAGGTTAGGAGGGACTTTTTATGAGACAATTCAAGATTATCGTAGAAAAACATCCTGATAGTTACGTGGCTTATCCTTTGGGGATTAAGGGTGTTGTGGTTGGACAGGGCGATACCTATGAGGAAGCCCTTTCCGATGTCACATCGGCAATCCGTTTTCACATTGAGAGCTTTGGAGAAGGAGTTCTCGATCTCGAACCGCCGATACTTGAGGCATTCGTTGCCGAAGCAGGCATTGATGTCTAATGGCAAAGTTTCCTGTTGATGCACCCAAGCGGAGGGTGATCAAGACATTAGAGATTTTGGGATTTCGGATTGTACATGAAAGAGAGCACATCTCTATGTTGCGCGAGAATCCCGATGGGAGCAAAAGACCTTTGACGCTACCCAATCATCCGAAGATAAAGGCCTCTACTCTCAGAACAATTTGTACCCAAGCGCGTATTTCAAGGGAAGAGTTCTTGGAAGCATACGAAGAGAAGTAGCCTTAGGGCAGGAGCAAACACAATGAAACTGGTTCAATTTTATCTGCCGAATTCCGGGGTCAGAACAGGGCTACTGGAAGGCAATACTATAAAGGACATAACCTCAGTTGACCCGGGACTTGGGAGAGTGGACGAAATCTTGCAGATAAGCTACGAAGATGATGTGGCAATTGAGGAGGTTGTAGAGGGTGCTCTGAAGGGCAAAGACGCTGATGAATTCTCCTACCATGAACTGAACGTCGCCCCCGATAGTTCCAAAGCCTATCTTGAGATTCCGCTATATCCGCCTGAAGTCTGGGCATTCGGAGTGACGTACAAGAGGAGCGCGGACGAAAGGGATAAGGACGCTCAAGAGGACATATACACCAGAGTCTATCACAGCCAAAGGCCAGAACTCTTCTTCAAAGCCACTCCCCAAAGGTGCGTCGGCCCCAACGGCTACATCTGCATACGCAGCGACTCCAGTATCACAGCCGTAGAAGCTGAATTGGCCTACGTCCTGGGAAAAGATGGCCAGATTGTCGGGTACACCATCTGCAACGACGTTTCCGCGTGGGACATAGAGAGGGACAATCCCCTCTATCTCCCTCAGTCCAAGATATATCTGGGCTGCTGTGCCCTGGGACCTGTACTTGTAACTTCGTCTGAGATAGAAGATCCCTACGATCTGAATATCTCATGCCGCATATTCAAAGGCGGGAAGATGGCGTTTGAGGAATCCGTCAGTTCTTCTCTCTTAGACAGGAAATTGGAGGAGCTGACCGAATATCTACTAAGGGATAACTATATACCGCTGGGGACTGCCGTATCAACCGGCACGGGGATAATGGTTCCCAACAACCTTGCCCTTGAGGAGGGCGACCGCGTGGAGATAGAGATAGAGAATATAGGCGTCCTTTCCAATCCTGTGAGACAGCTTTGATCATAGGTCGCCTCAAGTTAGGATCCAATGTAGGGGCGATCCCCAATTGAATCCCCGATAGACTCAATTGGGAACGTGCCTACTATTGTGCATTTCTATAGTTTGTACGTACTATTATGACCTGAACAGTAGCTTCTCGAAAGTGAAATCTCTATGAAAAAAGTATGGTTATTTGCTGGGGCATCCGCAGGCTTGGTGGTTATTGTCCTCGTATTAGCAAAGCTTTCAGGAGAGCCGGAGCACGCGACCCCACTTGAGACGGGAGAATGGAACTTCAGGGCTCTGGGATGCACGTCGTGCCACAGCGTAAATGGAAGAGGAGGAAAAAAAGCTCCCGCTCTGACGCACGTGGCCACCAAGATACAGAATCGCCTGAATTCAAAGGAATACTGGGCCAGGGTAGAAAAGATAAAGGAGAGTAACAGCAGGATATATCAAAGGCATAAAGACACCTATGCTCAGCTTGGAGAAAAGCAGGGAAAGGAGAAGGTAAGGCTATGGTTCTTGACGTATCTGAAGGATCCCAAGTTCGATAATCCCGAAGCAAAGATGCCGAGCTACCTTACCGTTCCCCAGGAGCGTCTGAATTCTACAGTGGATTATCTTATGAGTCTGAAATAGCTATTGTAGAGCGTCTTCTCAAATGGAACATAGTCAAAAGATGTCGAAAGCGGCGACTCCTGCAAGATCAAGTCTCAGGCGAACACTGAGATCTCCCTGAGTCTTTTGACTATGGGAGAAAGCACGCTTACTGTGTATTCTATGTCCTCAAGAGTGTTGTCCCTTCCGAGGCTGAAACGAACGGAGCACTCGGCAAGGCGAGGTTCGAGGCCCATAGCCAGTAGGACGTGCGAGGGTTGCTCGACTCCCGCGCTGCAGGCCGATCCGCTGGAAAGAGCAACGCCTTCCAGATCGAGGCTTATTATGAGAGATTCGCCTTCTGCGGCAGTAAAGGAGAGATTCAGCGTATTCGGCAGAGAATTTTCAAGGGACCCGTTGAGTATCACATCTCCTATCTCATCGGTTATGAGTCTATAGAGCCTCTCTTTTAGAGCTTTCAGCCGCTTAGATTCGGCATCCATGTCTTCAAGACATAGCTCGGCGGCCCTGCCGAGTCCTGCTATAGCGGGCACGTTTTCCGTGCCTGCCCTTTTATTGCCTTCATGTTCTCCGCCGTGCGAAAGGGGCGTTAGCTTTATTCCCTCCCTGATATAGAGAGCGCCGATCCCTTTCGGGCCATAGATCTTGTGCCCTGAAAGAGAGAGGAGGTCTATGTTCATCTGCTCCACATCTATCGGGAGTTTGGCAAAGGACTGCACAGCGTCTGTGTGAAACGGGATGCCCCTTTCTCTTGCTATCCGGCCTATCTGGCTTACGGGCTGAATGGCCCCGACTTCGTTGTTGGCGTGCATTAAGGTGATCAGGACGGTATCGTCTCTTATGGCGTTTTTGAGGTCGTCCGGGTCCACAACAGCGTCTCTGTCCACAGGGAGATACGTAACCTCGAAGCCCTCCTTTTCGAGGTACTCGCACGAGTGAAGAACGGCGTGGTGTTCTGCTGAGCTTGTGATTATGTGCTTTCCCCTATCTCTGTTATATAAGGCTGTGCCCTTTATGGCCAGGTTGTCGGACTCGGTACCTCCGCTCGTGAAGTATATCTCCCCAAAGTTAGCGTTTATGGCATTGGCTATGGTCTCGCGAGACTCATCTACTGCGGCTCTGGCATCTCTCCCGAAGACGTGTATGCTGGAGGCGTTGCCGTAGTGCTCCCTGTAGTATAAGAGCATAGCCTCCAGAGCCTCCGGATGCACAGGTGTTGTAGCGTTGTGATCTAAATAGACCCTTCTCAATTCCTTATCCCCCCTGTCGACGATATATCTATAAGATGCCGTAATAAGGGCGAACACGTGGGTTCGCCCCTACATTCATCCCCTTTAGTCCCCCCTTATTAAGGGGGGACTAAAGGGGGGTCAGCAGACCCATGTGTCTGCCCTCATGGCAACCTTTTACCCTTTTTAATCTTTGTCCTTTTTGTACAACTGCGTCTCTGGATGAAAGTCGTACCAGGCGAACCAATAGACGTTCATATGGGGAATCCGTTCGAGGCTTTCGCCTGCTGTGTTCCTGCCGGTTACGAGGTTCCAGAGGTTCCCGGTGTTACTATCGCTGGCTGTTGAACCCTCTGTGATTTCGTCAAATGCCAACAGTTGCCCGTCAAACGCCCCGTCATATACCGCCGTCGCGTTTGAATCTTCGTCGTAAAAGACGATGAGCCTCCTTCCGGAAAACTCGTCCCGTATAGTCGTGGTCTTTCTGAAGGCCTTAAAGGGATATGCCTTGTAATGACCGTCAACTACAACGCCTATCACCATATCCTTGGAGCCGACGCGGCGATCTCTATTTTGAGGCGACCTTAGCCCTGTCCTTCCCGAGCGATGGTAGTCCTCGTAAGAATCGTACCTTGAATCTGACCTCCCATTTACGACCAGCACCTGCGTTTCCGGGTACGCATTTATCCAGTCTTGCCATCTCATCTTGGGCATAGCGGCCAGCATCTTGAGCTGTCTGCCCACCAGAGGCCCGTCTATGGCTTTGCCTGTGAGCTGGGACCATAGAGTTTCGGTCTGATGATCGTACATAACAAGACCATTCTTGTAGAGCTTTCCGGAGACTCCGAACGTATATGTACCTCCTTCAAGTCTTCGGCTATAGACTATAGCCGTGCCGCAGAGCGGTCACCACGTTGTGGCTATTTCCTCTCCACCTACAACGTCATTTACAATTTCGTGGCGGTTGAGGATGTTCATAGAATAGGCGTGGCTTTCGTCGTTGAAAGTGACTCCTATAAAGGGTGAGTCGCCTTCGACCTCAGCCTCCTTCGCAGAGATAAATCCGGGATCTGTGATAGCCGGGATTGCGTCCTTGGGGAGGACATATACTATATTTCTGTTCCTGGCCTCAGATAGAGAGACGAAACATATGGTCGCAGCGCCTGAGATCAGCAGAAGAAGGGCCAACAGCAACTTTACCGGGAGGGATAGCAGAACTTGAAGCATATTATTTCTCCTTAACTTGGAAAGTTAATCGTCCCTCCCGGCAAAGGACGCTCTTTGGACTGACGTTCAAATCTATTGTACTTAGACGTTGGTGTGATCATATAGTTTCAGACCCTATGAATCCGTAGGCACATTTTCCTTACGCTACATATACCTCAGGTGGATTGACGAAGTCTCTGTATTTCTCCGCTACCTTCCCTTCGGTTGCATCCCCTTTATGTATGTAGAAGCGGTAGTAGAAATCTATAGACTCCCCTTGCTTCAATATGTAGTCGCCTCTTTTATTGAGATCGCCCGTAAACGTTCCCACTCCAAAGGGATTTGTCGTCAAGAGGCCGTCGTCTCTTGCGTGCCAGCGGGTCGGGTGTCGAAAACTTTGGGGCGATTCAAATATGGCAATTCCTACTGTTTTGCCTTCCACAGGGCCGGAGTAGTCGCACCATTCAGCCTCCACTCCCAACATCTCTTTTTCGTTTATCGCCCCACGAGAGTTTTGCATCTTTCCCCCGCGTCTGACTTCCATGCTGGGCACGACCCTTATCGAGGCTATCCCTCCCTCTTTGGTATCTCCGAAGCGGACGTCTTCGGTATCTCCGAAGCAGACGTCTTTTTCCGCGGCTGTGAACCTGAGCTCCATATCTATGGCTCTGAAGCCCTGTGGGAGCCTGTAGATTGTATGAACCCTCCTCTCCTCCATTATCTTAGTTTCGTCCTTTGAGACCCAGTCGCTCTTGGCGGAAATTCGAGAAAAGACAGGCCCTTCTTCTATGGATTCAAATTCCGTGTGGACTGTCTTACCGTGTCCTTCCCCCTCGCTCCAGTTGTCCGTGCCGTCGGCCACCCAGATGCCCCGATGGTGACCCATCTCCTCGTCCTCTATGTCCTCTGGCGCAGCTACCCTGCTGGTTACAGGATCCCCACAGGGCCCTATTAAAGGATAAAGATAGGGCATTGAAAGTTCTTTTGCAAAGCAGTAGGACGTAAAAAGTTCTCCATCTATATGGAATTCGATCTTTTGGTCAGGGACATTATTTACACTTACGCCCTCTTTCCCTCCGGGGGGCACATCCATAAGGAGGATATAGTTTTCCTGTTCTCCAGCTTTGAGATCTTCGACTATCCAGCGGATAACGGTCGCCGCCCCGTCGCTAGATCTTTGAACCTGAGCGGGGATAACGCCTCCTGTCTCCAGCGACTGAAGCTGAACAAAGTTTGGCTTGCTATCTAATTCCGCCATAACTGGGCAGAATTCCCTATCTTGATCTCCAGCTTCGACTACGATTTGAACATCTGGCACTCTTGATTCTCCTCGGATTGAGACTGCAAACTGCTAAAGCACTCTTGAGATATTCTAACCTCTTTTTTTGTTATCGCCCGGGGATCGGCTTAACACCCACATCTCCAAAGCCGGGTTCACTTCCGTGGAGGTAGTTGATGTGGAAGTCAGCAAGGTGTTCAGTTGCCGTGGGTATTATGGGGACTAACGTCACCGTGCCTGACCTTGTAGAGAATAGTGGGGCCGAGGCGCCGCGGCACTGCGTTCATCGTTCGGGAGTGGAGGCAACAAGCCACGAAGTGGTCGCCAGAAGGGATGGGTTTGCCAGCCACTACAGCGATAACTCGACGGGTCTCATATTCAACTCTCATCTGGGCTTCCTTAGTGAATAATAAACTGTCAAATACAGTAAGTCAAGCGGAAATTGGTTGTTGACATTTAAGCTATGGCATTTTATCTTTCTGGGGCTATGATATCGTATACCATAAGGAGACTGCTTATGACTATCCCTGTGCTGTGGGGGATAGCCACGATTGTGTTTGTCCTTATGTTTATAGTGCCCGGCGATCCCGCAAGATTGCTCTTAGGACAGCACGGTGATCCTGCGGTGGTAAAGAGGATACGGGCGGAATTGGGTCTGGACAGGCCAGTCTACGTGCAATACGCTAGGTTCCTGGGGAAACTCGCAAGGGGCGATCTGGGGACGTCCTACAGGCAGAGGCGAGCGGTGGCAGACATAATAGGAGAGCGATTCCCCGCCACATTAAGGCTGACTTTAGCGTCTCTGTTTGTGGCCGTAATACTGGGCATGAGCGCGGGCATCCTTGCGGCTATGTACAGAGGCTCTATAGTGGACGATATTGTCATGGCTGGCTCGATGATTGGCGTCTCGACGCCTGTGTTCTGGCTCGGGATGATGCTTATTGTTCTCTTTGCATCTTATCTCGAGTGGTTCCCTGTCGCAGGATACGGAGATGGTGGCCTGGCCTATCTTGTCCTGCCGGCACTGTCTCTTTCGGCAGTATCTGTGGGCTATATTGCGAGGATGACCAGAGCCAGCATGCTGGAGGTGATAGGTCAGGACTATGTCAGGACCGCCCGAGCTAAAGGGCTCTCAAAAGCGCAAGTGATCTTAAAGCACGCCTTGAAGAACGCCCTTATCCCTGTGGTGACAGTTATCGGGGTGGACCTTGCAAGTCTCTTGGGAGGGGCTGTCGCCACTGAGACCGTCTTTGCATGGCCCGGGCTTGGGAGGGCGGCTGTGGATGCCATCAGGATGAGGGACCTGCCTGTAGTCGAAGGCGTGGTCATATTTCTGGCCTTTGTCTTTGTTATGGTGAATCTGATTGTGGATCTTTCTTACGCTTATTTAGATCCGAGGATCTCGTATGATCAAAAAGACTGACTCTTTCATATCTTTAGTGTGGAGACAGTTTAAAAAAAGCACGATGGCGCTGGTGGGGCTTGCAATTGTTATGGGGTTGATCTTGATGGGCGCATTGGCTCCAATCCTTGCCCCTTACGATCCTTATCCGGACTCTGATATATGGGAAACTGATATATCCAACATCGTGGCTCCTCCAAGCCTTCAGCATCCGTTCGGGACAGACGACCTGGGAAGAGACATATTCAGCAGGATCATATACGGCTCAAGAATTTCGCTTCAGGTCGGATTTATAGCCATGCTGATCTCCGTGTGGATAGGCGTAGTCCTTGGAACTGCAGCGGGATACTACGGCGGATGGATAGATAATCTTATCATGAGGATCACGGACATATTTTTTGCGATGCCTGCTCCGCTTCTTGTGATCGCGGTGATGGCGATCTTCGAAAATCCGTCTGTGGACAAAATTTTCTTCGTGTTGGGGTTCATAGGTTGGACCGGGATAGCGCGGCTGGTAAGAGCCAAAATACTGTCCGTCAGACAGGAGGAGTACACTCAGGCCGCAAGGGCGCTGGGTGCCAGGACGTGGAGGATCATATTAAGGCACGTCTTACCGAACGCTATGGCCCCTCTTATCGTAGCGGCGACCATACGGGTGGCAGGCAACATACTTACGGAGGCCTGGTTGAGCTTTTTAGGATTAGGGGCTCAGCCGCCTATCCCCAGTTGGGGGACTATGGTAACCGAAGGGCAGAGGTATCTTACCACCCAACCCTGGGTGTGCGTCTTTCCGGGTCTTGCGATATTTACGGTCGTATTGGGATTCAATCTGTTCGGGGACGGATTGAGAGACGCCCTTGACCCGAAATTAAATAGACAGTAGAACAGACATTCTGTCTGGTTAGACGGTGGACAGGGGCACTGCCTCCCTTCCCTTGTCCCCGATAGCCCCCGATTGAATATATCGGGGGTAGACAGGGAAAGCCAGGGGCAGACACGCGGGTCTGCTGACCCCCCTTTAAGTCCCCCCTTATTAGGGGGCTGCATGTAGGGGCGAACTCTGCTCGCCCTTTGGGCGCACCCATTGTGTTCGCCCTCAGTTGACAGGGCGTCTCTTCCCTTATTTGTGTGCTGCTACTGCTTACCCAGACCAATTTGACCCGAAACCAAATTGAAAATCTCTTCGTAATACGTGCAAAGGACTTGACAGAGCGTGCGGTAAATGTTATTTTTTAGATAGAGCCAATAATGTTAGTTGAGATAGAGCATCCAATAAAATCTAAGGAGTGAAGTTACATGGCTGAAGAGGTAAAGGATCCTGCCGAGGAACAGACAGAAAACCCAGAAAACATTAAAGAGGCCGATGCGTCTCAGGAAGGGCCCAAACCGGTCAGGCAGAAGGCTGTAAGCAAAAGGAAAACCGAAGGTGGAGGTGAAGAGGCCAAGACAGTTCCGCAAAAGGCTGTATCGAAACGGGCCGCTGATGCGGGAGCACAAGCTGAACCTGTCGGTAGAGATCCCAGGAAGACAAAGGGGGCTGGAAAGTTGGGTAAGGAAAGCCCTGCAAGCTCGCGGAGAAAGTTTATCACAAGATTGGGCTGGGGCGGCTTTGTGGCTGCAATACTGGCTGCTACCGGTAGTTTAGTTAGGGCTATGTTTCCGAGGGTGCTCTTTGAACCTTCGCCTTTGTTTAAGTCGGGCTATCCTGAGGAGTACCAGGTCGGGACCGTAAGCGACAGATGGGTCGGGCAGCACAGGGTCTGGATCGTGAGAGAAGAGGAAGGATTTTATGCCCTTTCAGCGATCTGCACGCATTTAGGATGCACGCCCAGGTGGTTCGCCATTGAGGATAAATTCAAGTGCCCCTGTCACGGCAGCGGATTTAAAATGAGCGGCGTAAACTACGAAGGTCCTGCTCCAAGACCTCTGGAAAGGGTTAAGATAACGCTTGCACAGGACGGTCAGCTATTGGTGGACAGGAGCGTGAAGTTCCTCTACGAGAAGGGACAGTGGGATAAGCCGGGGGCTTTTCTGAAGGTGTAGTATCAGTCTGGATCTACAAAATTTCGGTCGTAGCAAGGGGAGGCGCCAAGGATTGTGTTCTATCCAAAGACATAGCTCTGCGCTTCCCCTTTCGTTTTTCGGCGGGTATGAATCTGTATAATCACTTGAGGAGGAGCATCCTCTTTGCATCTGTATGCTGGAAGTCTCCTGTTGCAAGGCGGTAGAAGTATATCCCGCTGGATAGAGGAAAACCGCTCTGGTCTCTTGCATCCCAGGCTATGGTGTGATAGCCGGGGTCTTGTACCTCTTTAACAAGTACGGCTACGGTCTGACCCACCTGATTGTAGATAGTCATAGTTACGTCTGCAGTTTGAGGGAGAGTGTAGGCTATCAGAGTGTTTTCGTTGAAAGGGTTGGGATAATTTTGATGGAGGGCAAAAGCTTCAGGAAAGTTCTCTTCATCCTGATCTTGAAGCACAGCAGTAATCACCTCTATTCCGGCTGTGGAGGTTAAGACCCCGAGCGCCACCTGGGTAAGCTCCCCAAAAAGGGAAAACTGTACAGTCCCTATCAGATCAGTGTTTAAATGAATATTGGGATTTGCTAGGGGATTGGCCTCAGAAAGAGCAATGGCTCTGTAGCCGGCATCTATAAAAGGCTGATGATCCGAGCAGTCGCACCTTACGAGCTCTATTTCCTTTTTGCTGTCCAGACTTATCGGCACAAGGTTAGTATAGTCCTTGGCTATCTGGACAGCGATCTCTGCAAATGGAAGGGACGGCTCGTCTGAAACTATGAGTATCTCCTTTGTAGAATCGGGATTGTGACCGAGCGCGTCCAGGTTGATCATCAGTTGTATATCCAGACCCTGCTCCTCAGCCACTTCGACAAAGTGCCTGCTTCCCAATAGACCTAATTCTTCGACTGCAAAGAGTACGAAATAGACAGTAGCCTCAAGCTCTACAGGTTGTAGTATCCTGGCTATCTCAAGCGTGGCCGATGTCCCTGTGGCGTTGTCGTCCGCTCCAGGGGCAGATAGGAGCGGATTCCCTCCCGACACTGTGACTATAGAATTGTAGTGTCCCCCTATGACAACTATCTTATCGGGGTCTTTCGTTCCCCTCTTGATCGCCACGACGTTTCTGTGCGTCTCTCCAAAAGCGCTGAACTGGTCGAATGAGACTTCCTCATACCCCAAATCCACAAATCGGTTGAACAGCCAGTCGCTTACTGCATCTATGGAGTCTGAGAAAGCATATCTTGTCCCAAAGTCCTGCAGCCTCTGCACATCCCTTCTCAGGTTCTCAATCGAGACCTGATCTAAAAGGCTTCGAATTTGGGGATCGAAAGCGGCCTGAGAGTCGAGGGGAATGAGAAAAACAACTATCAGGAGTAAACAAGTAGACAGTAGAACAGACATTCTTGTCTGTTCAGTAGACAGGGACAGCGCCTTCCCTCTGTCTGTAGAGATGTTGCGGATTTTAAGCTTCAAAACGTAGAAATCCTCAGGTGTTGTTTAAAGGGGCGAGGTAACCTCGCTCCTACGAATGTGCCTGCTATTCATCTTTCAAATCGGGCGTCAGATGACAGGTATCGTTTAAGGCTACGATTTCCCAACCGTTCGCTCCCCTTTCCACTATGTTAAGGGATGTATTGTATGTCAGGATGCGGTTGTACAAAGTTATGTCCGCCATGAGGAACTCAACTAACATAAGTCCTATCGGCCCTCCGTGTGTGACCACGGCTATCCTTTGACCTTCATATTCATGGGCTATCTCCAAGGCCCTTCGGAACGATCTATCTCTTACTTGGAGGAAGTTCTCTCCGTTGGGAAAGACAAAATCAAAGGGATCCTGTACATACTGTTCACATTCCTTTGGAAACTTTGATTCGGCTTCCCGCCACGTCAGTCCCTGGAAGTCTCCGAGGCATATCTCTCTGAATTCAGTGTGGAACGTTATTGGAAGTCCTGTGGCTTCAGATATAGGCTCTGCGGTCTGCCCCGTCCTCAGAAAGTCGCTCGCATGGAGAGACTCTATCCCTTCGCTCTGGATGCGTCGGGCTAAGGCTTTTGCCTGTCTATGTCCTTTCTGGCTCAAGGGATTGTGCATCTGTCCCTGTATCCTACCCTCAGCATTGAAGCCAGTCTATCCGTGCCTTATGAGGTATATCCTGGTGGGCATGTTATCCGATTAAGTTTTACTCCGCATGCAGACTAAGTAGGGGCGAACCCATGTGCTCGCCCAATTTATCAGGGCAGACACGCAGGTCTGCCTCAAGGCATCTTGTGTTTAGCTTCAAATAAGAATTATGGGAGGAGACCTTGCTGATAGTGCTGATAGGACACTGGATGTAGGTTAATAACCTTAATTGCAGATTTAATATAACGCTCCGAGCATTGATCAGACCTTAACCTGTATATGGAAATTTGAAGCAAAAGCTTGGATTTAGAGAATTTCTCCTAAGAGGTCTTAAAATGGTGAAAACTGAGTTCAATTTAGCGTGTATAGCACATAACCTCCAAAAGATTTGGAGGTTAGGAGCAGCTAAAGGTTGCTAAATTATATTTTTTTCGTTAAACAATGATTTAATAATTAGATTGTGGGACGACGTCCCTTGTTATACGTTTTTTCTGCAAGAAAAATGCCGAAGCGAAGCGCAGGCATAGTATGACGCAGGTCGGCGAAGAATTATAACCAACATCTTTTTTTGTATAAGTCATATCCGATCTTAATAGCTTTTGATATTTGTTTCTCTAGTTTCTTATCCAATGATTTGATGTGAAAGCAAGATTTTCCTTTGAGTAATTTTGATAATTCAGGCTCGAATAGTTCTTGGAGTTTTGTTTCAGCGTAGATTGGCATGAAATAGAAACCTACATAGTTGCTTTGGATTGTCAATCCTGCAAAATACACTTCTTTTCTTTTTCTACCAGCAATTTCTACTTCTTTAAATGACCAAAGATCATATTTGCTATCTAGATCAAATTTTGGTTTCAAAGGATTTTCATATTTTTTCAATAGCTGTTTTAGTCTATTGAATATATGAATTAAATCATTCTGCATAATACTATTGAATTAGAGAGTTATATAAATCTTGCTTTTCCGACCGAGTAATATTGCACATAACTGTATATATCCGACATACCCCATATCACATTCATGAGGGATTATATATCGATACAATCTTGTTTGTGAATGAATATTACCACTTTTACATTTTGTAACAAGCACTTTTTTCAATCAAAATAGCATTTTCCTCTAAATTATCACTTTCTTTTGATATCTGACAGGCTGTTGAGATTTTCCAACTGAGTCAGCATCTCCGTTTCGAAACACCCTATCTTGTTGGCGCTGGCCGGATGCTTGCCCTTCTTTCCGGTAATTGCTCGCATAGAGAGACTCTATCCCTTCGCTCTGGATGCGTCGGGCTAAGGCTTTTGCCTGTCTATGTCCTTTCTGGCTCAAGGGATTGTGCATCTGTCCCTGTATCCTACCCTCAGCATTGAAGCCAGTCTATCCGTGTCTTATGAGGTATATCCTGGTGGGCATATTATTCTATATTCCAATTAGGATTTACTCCGCATGCAGACTAAGTAGGGGCGAACCCATGTGTTCACCCAATTTATCAGGGCAGACGCGCAGGTCTGCCCCTACCAAACATTTTATAAAAGCCCCAGTTCCTTCTTCAAAAATCTCCCCGTGTACGATTTCTCTATCTGCGCTATCTCCTCAGGCGTCCCCTCTGCGACAATCCATCCTCCTTCGTCTCCGCCCTCAGGTCCCAGGTCTATTATGTAATCGGCAGTCTTTATCACATCTAAATTATGTTCGATCACAACGACCGTGTTGCCCTTGCCCACTAGCTTATAGAGCATGTTTAAGAGCATCTTGATGTCCTCAAAGTGAAGCCCCGTCGTGGGCTCGTCTAATATGTAGAGCGTCCTGCCGGTGCTCACCTTTGAAAGCTCGGTCGAAAGCTTGACCCTTTGGGCCTCTCCGCCCGAGAGAGTAGTCGCCTGTTGACCTAAATGTATATAGCCCAGGCCCACTTCGTACAGGGTCTGGAGCTTGCGCTTTGTCTTGGGAATATTCTGGAAGAACCCTAGCGCCTCCTCAACCGTCATATCCAGAACATCGGCTACCGATTTGCCCTTATATCTTACCTCCAATGTCTCTCTGTTGTACCGATTGCCCTTGCAGACTTCGCAGGGGATATATACATCCGGAAGAAAGTGCATCTCTATCTTCACGATCCCATCGCCTCTACAGGCTTCGCATCGCCCGCCCTTTACGTTGAAGCTGAACCTGCCTGGCTTGTAGCCCCTCATCTTCGACTCGGGTATCTGTACAAAGAGTTCTCTTATGTACGTGAAGAGTCCCGTGTATGTGGCTGGATTCGAGCGCGGGGTCCTACCTATGGGCGATTGATCTATGTCTATGACCTTGTCTATCTCTCCCCAGTTTACGATCTTTTCGTGGCTCAACGCGGCATCCCTGGATCTGTATATCTTCTGAGCCAGAGATCTATAGAGCGTCTCGTTGATAAGCGTGGATTTTCCTGAGCCTGAGACTCCTGTCACGCAGGTGAACGTCCCCAATGGGATCTTGACATTTATGGATTTAAGATTATTGCCCGTTGCTTTGACGATCTCTATATATCTTCCGTTTCCGGGGCGCCTGTCTGAAGGCACCGGGATCTTCTTTGCCCCGGAGAGATATTGCCCCGTTAGCGATCCGTTCTTTGCGACCTCCGAAGGGCTGCCGAAGGTTACGACCCTCCCGCCGTCGGCCCCTGCTCTGGGTCCCATGTCGATCACGTGATCCGCCGTCAGTATGGTCTCCTTGTCGTGCTCGACGACCAGGACTGTGTTTCCGAGGTCTCGGAGGGCAAGGAGCATGTCCAGAAGCCGTCTGTTGTCCCTTTGATGCAATCCTATGCTGGGTTCATCCAGGATGTAGAGCACGCCGACTAACTGTGAGCCTATCTGCGTGGCAAGGCGAATTCTCTGAGCCTCTCCGCCTGAAAGCGTGTAGGCCCTTCTGCCAAGCGTTAGATAGTCCACGCCAACGTTGACAAGGAAGCTGAGCCTTTCTTTTATCTCTTTGATGATCTGGTGGGCGATGGCCTCTTCTCTTTTCGTGGGATTCAACTTGTCGAAGAATCTGGCTGTATCGTTGACCGACATCGAGGTAAGTTCTGCGATATGAAGGTCTCTGAGCGTCACAGCAAGGCTCTCCTTTTTGAGCCTTGCGCCTTTGCAGGCAGGACAGGGCTTTGTGCCCATAAAGTTCTCTATCCACCCCCGGACTTCCTGCGATTCGGTCTGCTTGTATCTCCTTTCAAGACGCGAGATGACGCCTTCAAATTTAGATTCGTACTTTCTCTCTACTCCTTCATCGTCGGTGTATGCCATCCCTATTCTTTCGTCTGTACCCCATAGTACGACGTTTTGTGCCGGCTCTGGCAGCTTGTAGAAGGGTGTTCTTAAACTGAATTTGTAGTGTCGGGAGAGGGATAAGAGGACGCCGTGGAACCACTGCATGTTGGGAACCCCCCAGCAGGCGATCGCCCCTTCCGCTATCGAAAGGTTGGGGTTAGGTATAATAAGATCCGGGTCCATTTTCATCTGTGTCCCGAGGCCGTCGCACTCGGTGCACGCCCCATAAGGGCTGTTGAAGGAGAAGGCTCTGGGTTCTATCTCTTCGTAGCTGATCCCGCAGTCGATGCAGGCAAAGTGCTCGGAGAAGAGGAGTTCCTTTTTGTCAATCACGTCCACCATCACAATGCCCTCTCCCAGCTTTAAGGCAGTTTCGAGTGAGTCCGCAAGGCGGGAAGCGATCCTTTCCCTCACTATGAGTCTATCCACCACGACTTCTATGTTGTGGTTTTTGTACCTGTCCAGTTTTATGTCCTGATCCAATGTCATAACTTCACCGTTCACCCTGACCCTCACGTAGCCCTCTTTTCGGGCCTTCTGGAAGACCTCTTTGTATTCTCCCTTCCTCCCTCGAACCAGCGGAGCAAGTATCTGTATCTTCGTGTCCTGGGGCAGGCTTTTGATCGTATCGGCCATCTGCTGGACTGTCTGCTGTGCGATGGGCTTTTTGCAGTTGTAGCAGTGCGGGACACCGATCCTTGCAAAGAGGAGGCGCAGGTAATCGTATATCTCTGTTACGGTTCCCACCGTAGATCGTGGATTCCGAGCCGCTGTGCGCTGTTCTATCGAGATCGCTGGGGATAGTCCCTCTATATAGTCCACGTCGGGCTTTTCCATAAGCCCCAGGAATTGTCTGGCATAAGCAGACAGAGATTCCACATATCTCCTCTGTCCCTCTGCGTAGATGGTGTCGAAGGCCAGCGAAGACTTCCCCGAGCCAGAAAGCCCCGTAATGACTACGAACTTCTCTCTGGGGATCTCCACATCTATGTTCTTGAGATTGTGCTCCCTTGCGCCCTTTACCAGAATCCTGTCTTTCATCGCACTATCAATCCATCCCTGTCTATCTTTACGTCGTCAAGTATATGCGCCGTCTGAACAGCGGCAAGTATAGACTCCCACAAGCTCCTGAGTTCTTCAATATTGTTATTGTTGTCCCCTAAAGCCCAGACGCATCCTCCGTCTCCGACTCCTGCCGATCCGAACCCGAACCCCAACTCCTCGGTCTCCTTCTGGAGCTTACGTCCAAAGGGCGTGATTCTATCTGAAAAGATCGAACAGCGTATTTCATTTTCCTCCCTTAAGAGTCCCGTTGCGCTCTCCCAATCTTTAGATTTCAAAGCTTCGGCAAAGTCGTGACCGATCTGATTTATTCTGAACCATTTGTCTTTTGTCTGACCGCCAAAAAAATCGAGGACATATTTTTCGTTTCCCTCCCTCGAATCGTGGATTCTTCCAAGATAGCAGAGCATGACTCTGGATTCGAGCTCCTCATAGTGATCATGATCGGTGATTATCACTTCTCTTGTGAATTTCTCACCGGATGAGGAGTAACGCCACGTCCACCTGTTGACGCCTCCGAAGGCAGCCGCGCATTGATCCTGAAGGCCCGTGTAGCTGTAGCGCAGTCCATCTTCTATATCGTGCGCAAGCTGAGCTATAGCTCCTGAAGATAGTGGGGTCTTGCCCAAGATTTCATTTACCCTCGAAAGCGCAGCGATAACTGCAACAGCCAGCGTCCCTGATCCCCCAAGCCCACTCTTGGGCGGAGCCTGATAGGCAATCTCTATCCCCAGCCCGTGGAAGGAAAAATGGGAGACGATGGCGGATATCATCCCGAAGTGGCTGTCGAAGCGAATGTAGCTTTGAGGAAATTCTTCTGATGTCTCCACGTCCGTTATGAATATCCAGCCCGGTTTGTAGGGCCTTAATCTGACTGTGGTCCTGAGCGAAAGAGCTATATTTGTGGTGGAGGGAGATATGCTTTCGTATGGGAGAGCAAATGCCTTAAGATCCCAGGTTCCGCTTACGTCAACGCGGCACGGAGCAGAGGCCGTGATCTCTTCGTCCTTCAGAATATCGCCTATGTATGTGAGGCCTTCCACATTCGAGATCCCTAAAGGTCTGCAGGGGGCAGACGCATCTGCAGGAGGCAGACCCATGTGTCTGCCCTGAAAATGTGGATAAATCTGGTGAACACGCCTGTCCCCGATAGAATCAATCGGGGATCTGTTCGCCTCTACTTACGATCTACTGTAGAACGGGAGTGCCACCACCTGCGCCCTTTTCTCTGTCCCATCTATGGATATAAGAAGTTCATTTCCAGGATCGGTGTACTTCCTGTGGACGTATCCGAGGGCCACGGTCTTTTCGAGCAGAGGGGAGAAAATTGCGCTGGTTATGACGCCGACCTGTTTGTCGTCTTTGAATAGCTGTTCTCCCTTTACAGGAGGCAGATCGCACTCTATCTCCAGGCCTACTATGTGCTTGTTGACCCTGCCTCTATATTTGATCATAGCAATCGTTTCCTGACCGACGTAGCAGCCGCTTCCGTCCGGACTTGTGAGCTGCTTTTCGTAGTTTATGGCCCTTTCCTCAAGGCCGGCTTCAGGGGGCATTATGTTCTCGTCCATGTCCGGACCATATTTAGGTATGCCCGCCTCTATTCTGAGAGCGTCCAGGGCCTCCAGACCGACGGGAGTTGCGTCGCTATGGCCATCTTTACAGAGGGCATTCCAAAGCGGCTCCAACGAATCTACCGGAGCAAAGATATGGTAGCCGATCTCTCCCGTATAGATCGTCCGCGCGATAGTAAGTTCCCAATCTCCAAACTCGGCCGCTGCATAGTGATTCTCCCCAAGGTCGGGAAGTTGCATGTTAAGCACTGCACTAATAAGCTCTGTGGATTGTGGACCTTGCACGCATATAGTTCCCAATTGTTCTGTTACGTCCTCCATGTGCACATCGTCTGCGATTATGTACTTATCCAGGTTTTGATACGCCTTCTCTCTGTTTTGAGGTTCCACATCTACAAGCAAAGAGTCCTGGAAGCAATAGACGTTCATATCGAAGATCATCTTTCCGTTGTGCGTGAGCATAGCGGCGTAGGCCCCCATTCCTTCCTCAAGGACGTACACGTCGTTCGTGACCATCCTGTTGAGGAACACCTTCCTGTCCTCCCCCGTCATTCTGATCTGGGCTCTGTGTCCCACATCCGCAATCCCTACACCACTTCTGACTTTAAGATGCTCCCCACGGAAATCTCCGTAGTGGGAAGGCATCTCCCAGCCTTCGTAATCGGCAAATACCGCGCCAAGTCGTGCATGTATGCTATATATTGGAGATCTGAACATGACTGTTCTTCCGTCATAATCAAGTAGACAGCATGCAAGGAGATTGCTTCGGGGCTTTGCGCCCCTTGCAATGAAAAAGGGCCGAAGCCAAACAATGTCATTGCGGTGAGCCGAAGTCCAGAGCGAAGCGATCCCAGATTGAATCTATCGGAGGCAGCGAAGCAATCTTGTAGGGGCGAGGTTCCCTCGCCCAAGAGCTGGGTCACCCAGCCCCTACATTCAAGGAGTGGGCAGCGCTACCCCGTCTATCCCCGACTGAACCTATCGGGGACTACTGTCTACTGTATTTCTATTGGTTATAGGTAGCCTTCTGTCCTTTCCGAACGCCCTCGGAGTTATCTTTATGCCAGGCGGGGCCTGCCGGCGCTTGTACTCGTTTCTGTCCACCATCTCGATAACCCGCTTTACAACCGCCTCATCGAAGCCGAGCGATACTATCTCCTGAAGGCTCCTGTCCTGTTCCACATAGGCCTCAAGTATAGGGTCGAGCGTGGAATAAGGCGGCAGACTGTCCACATCCCTTTGGTCCGGTTTCAACTCAGCGGACGGCTCCCTTTTTATTACGCTTTTCGGTATAATCTCTATCCCCTCTTTTGAGTTCCTGTATTCTGAGAGTTCATAGACGAGAGTCTTATATATGTCCTTTATGACTGAAAAGCCACCGGCCATATCCCCGTAGAGCGTCGCGTAGCCGACACCGGTTTCACTCTTATTGCCCGTCACAAGGACGAGCCATCCGAATTTGTTAGAGAGCGCCATAAGTAGGTTGCCGCGTATGCGCGCTTGAATATTTTCCTCCGCAACGCCGGGTTCCAAGCCTCTAAACTCTTCCTCAAGCGTCTTTATGTAAGTTTCAAAGATAGCGTCTATCCGGAGAGTTATAAGCTGTATCTCGAGGTTTTTCACCAGTTTGACGGAGTCAGATTTAGTGCCCTCAGATGAATAGACCGACGGCATAGTCACTCCGACCACGTTTTCGGGGCCAAGAGCGTCCACAGCTATGACTGCCGCAAGCGATGAATCTATCCCTCCGCTCAAGCCTACAAGGACCCTTTCACACCTGTTCTTCTTCACATAGTCTCTAACACCGAGCACAAGGGCGTTGTATATCTCCTCAAGCCTGCTGTTGGACTCTACATTCCTTTCGGGTAGTGGAGGCTTGTCAACCCTAAGCTCTATGGGGGAAAGTTCTATTCTCCTCAAAGTGTCCTTCAGGGACTCCTTTTCGCCTCTGCGTCGAGGGTCGTGAAGCCTCTGTCGGAAGACAGCGTCCGCATCCAGGTCTGCTACGATCAGATCCTCTTCAAACTGCTTTCCCCTTGCGATGAGTTCCCCACTCTCGTCGAAGATAAGGCTCCCTCCGTCGAAGACGAGCTCGTCCTGTCCGCCGACTAAATTGACCATTGCCACTATGGCCGTGTTGTCGAAGGCTCTTGTGGAGAGCATCCTCTCTCTGAGTGAGCCCTTCCCAGCGTGGTACGGTGAGGATGAGATGTTGATTATGATCTCTGCGTCTCCAGCAAGGGCCTGCACCTTGGTGGGGCCTCCCGGATACCATATATCTTCACAGATGTTCACTCCAACAGTCATATCGTTAACTGCAAAGACGACGGATTCTGAGCCGGGCTGGAAGTATCTGTTCTCGTCGAAGACGCCGTAATTGGGAAGGTAGGATTTGTGATATACTCCACAGAGCTTTCCGTTACAGATTACGGCCGCGGCGTTGTATACGTCGTCTGCCCTATCCGCGAATCCGACTATGCAGATAATGGAACTGGAGGCTTCGACTATCTCCTCGAGACAGCGCAGGTTAGCTTCTATGAATTCGGGCTTGAAGAGCAGATCTTCAGGGGGATATCCAGCTATGGCAAGTTCGGGAAAAGCTACAATGTCCGCGCCGACCTTTCTTGAGCGCTCAAGATAGTCCAATATCCTCTTCTTATTCCCGACAAGATCCCCGACAGTGGGGTTTATCTGGGCCAATGCAAGCCTTAAAGTTCGCATAGTCCCTGCCAAGGTTTAAAGCCGTCGAGTCCTAGGTTTGAGCTTACGTAAAGAATACCCGTTTAGATAATTCCTATCAGAAGGTCCATTTCTGTTCCCGAAATAGCTGTAACATATTCAGCCATTGCATACCCAAAGCATTGCAAACATCCGGTATATGCGGTCTATTCGGACGATTAGTTGGTCTTTCACCGGTAATTACCTTACATTCCTCAACCTGGGCCAGAGCAATTACAAAGGGATCAGCACCGGAGCGACTCTTTCGCTCGTCGATTAGTTTTTCGTGATTTCGAAGAATGTTCGAGACAGCGCGTTGGATCTCCTCATTGGTTGGGACCAACATATGTTCACGTTCCTTCACCCACTCGCAAACCTCGCGCCCCGTCAAGCAGAAACGATCGCAGCGAATTCCTGCTTGACGTTTCAGTGCCTCTGAACCGCGACAGCGGTTGGGCTAAGGCGCGAAGCGCGGAAGCCGTGCATAGTCCTGTTATGATACGTTCAGCCCACACCGAGCTTGGCAGGAAGGGAAACTCGGTGACTTGGTGCTTCTGCCTTTCTTAATTCGGGTCAAGTAAGTTAGCAAGCTTGCTTATGATATCTCGGATGTGGGCATAGTAATCCCGGATTTGATTGAATGAAACAGCTACAGGATTTCCATGAGCAATTTGATTCCTTAAGTCAACAACGCTATTCAGGGCGGCTTCTCGTTCATCAGTAACAAAAGCTTCGATTTGGGTGCGCCAATCAGTATCAAAGTTACCCATAAGCTGCAGCAGGCTCTCCTTATTGACATTCGCGAGTCTTTTTATTCTAGATTCAACGTATCTCTGGACATTCGGTGAGGAAGTCGTTCGGCAATAAGCAAGAACTAACGCCACTACCGCCTTTTCAACATAGCCAGAGACCAAAATGCACAGATAGCGAGCGAAATCCGCCCGTATTTCCAAATCTGCGCCGAGCTGATCTACCCGAGAAAAGGTTCTATCTAAGCGCTGTTCAAGTCTTGTTATAGCAAATCGTCCGTTCATTTCACGCTGGCGAAAACTGACTCAGCTTTACTAAGACGAACTCGGACGCTCTCCTCGTTGGCTGTCGCGCGTTGTATTGCTGACTGAAAGTCAGAATCATCAAGAAGTTTATTATATGCCTGGTTTAGTTGGCTTATATCTTTAGGAGGTTCCCCTTTAAGTACCCTTTTGGCGACACCTGACATTACAGCATCCAGAATTGCTGCGTTCACGGCTCGTTGAGGTTTGAATGCTTTAGGTCCAATCCCCTCTGCAACTGCCTCGATAGTCGATGTAAACGTATGAACTAACTGATGCTTGCTCTGTACTTGTAGGTCCATGTTCGAAGCCATATAGCGATTCAGAAACACTTTCATAGGACTACTGTAATTGTCTCCAGAATATAGGAGAGCAAAAAAGCGGAGAATTAACTCCAAGTCTTTCAGTCGCCGAGATTTTGGCCCGTAGAGCTTCCTCCAAGTGGGATTTTCATTGAGGTCAGTTAGTACACGTACGAATTCGCCATGGTAGAGGGCAACTCGAATCTCCTGCGGCTGTAGGATCGTGCCTCCCGAGTTTAGCCGTTCAAAGATGAGATATATACTACTTTGATCTTCCGAGGGTTCCTCCTGTCGAACTATAGTCGCATGTATAATGCTATTATCTAGCCGCCTGCGATCTTCCGGATCTAAGTCCTTATACCGAAGGCTTTGAAATCTCTTCTGAACTTTTTCCAGCTTAAATTCCCGCTGCTGTAATACCCCCTCGTAAAATCCCTGGAGGGTTTTTAGGCGTTGGTGACCATCTAAGACTAGGAGTACGCCACTCGGGGTTTTGACTAGAAAAATCCCAGGAACGGGAAGGCCAAGAAGTAGGGACTCAATAAATCTATCCGATTGGGATTTAGTCCAAACAAATTCACGCTGAAAGCCTATGACCTCTACCTCATTATTATTAGGGTCCCAGTTAAAGACTGGTACGACGATATCTCCTGTTTGTATACGCTTCACCAAGCCATCTACAGGGTAATCCGCTCCATACGAAGTAATTTCGAAAGTAAAGGGTATTACTGCGTCATCTTCACTTAGGTCAAGAACTTCGCTATTCTCAACGAATACGAGTTCATCACTTTGCGCTGATTTCTTTTTTATAGAACTCACCGGGATGCCTCCTATTTACTGTCTGTAGAGCGCTCATTCCTCCGTATAAATCTCAAATTGTGCGGCCAGGGATGGCCGCTTCTAGGGGGTGTATGTTCTCATAACGGGGCGCCGCCGCAGATAGGCTAAAGTTTGCTGCGCCCCGATAAGCAGAAACGAGCGCAACGAATTTCTGCTTATCTTGTTTATATCCGAACTATTTCTCATATCTTTCCATCTCGGTGTGATATCCGAAGTTCCCATATACATCCCTCTGAGTGAAAGACCAACATTGCTTTGTTTTCCCTTCATTTTTCGGCTTCTTGCTCTTCAAATAACCTATCAAGTGCACTTTTTACAGATGCAAGGTTTCTTATGCTTACATGCGTATAAATCTCAGTAGTCTTGCAATTAAAACTCCCTGATCAATCAATCCATCTATCTTATTCCACACGGGAGGGAAAACATCTGGAGGATAATACCTTCTCCATCCGTCCAGAATTGCGCTCGTATCAATGCTGTACTTCAAATAAGGGCTCCAAATTCAATTGAATGTCCCATTACTTCGCTCTGGATTTTCCCCACGTGTTTAAGTTTAATGTTAAGGAAATCAGAAAGATCACTGGCAGTGATATTCTCTTCGTAGTAGTTATTCAATACTAGGCGAATAAACAATCGCCCTTCATTGCTGATCACCTTGCGGTAATAGAGCGGATAGCCTTCCTGAGGCTCTGCTTTACTTTTCTTATATTCTTCATCAAGTTCTTTTTTCTTTTTCCGATAACAATCTTGGGTTGTGAGGTTGAAAATCAATAGCCGACCAAGTATAACTTCGCGACTAACTCCATACGTTTTGGCCAACTCTGAGATCTCATCGTCCGACCACTCGGCTATTGGCCCATGCTGCAACACAAGATCTTCCTTCAGAAGGTCATCCTTCGGTACTAGAATTGCCCCTGCTACTCTGTTGCAGAACACTTCTACGAACTTTCGTTCAGGTAGATATTCTGGCTCATCTTCTAAGTTGCACAATCCTCCATCCTGCAGCATGATGTGAACAAATTCGTGAAGAATTGTAAAGATGCGTCCATAAGTTGAATCTTTACTATTCATTACTACTGCGGGTAAGTGAGTTTCACTAATGGAGAAGCCTCTCATTTCGGACAGATCGACATCAGTTGCCTGGAAGACAAGTACCATTAACTCTTCTAGAGACGATCTCCAAAAGTTTAAAGCATCATAGCCATCTCGCAACTTAGTTTGATTTTCATAAGTAACGCCAAGAAATTCGCGGATACGCATTGACAGTCTTTCGGGGTCGTCTGAAATACGGGCTTTCGCGGAAAACTGAGGCAACGCACCCTCTAACTCCTCGTACAACTCAACTGCTATTTCTCTGCGTTCGTGTGCGCGACGAATTTCTAATCGAAGCTGCGGTGATTCAGAGCCCGCGACTTATCCGGGGAGGCGACGGAAATCTTTCATCGGTTGGAAGTCTTTGGGAGGCTCTGGTAGGTAGAATACAGCTATTGGTCGCTTGTAGGCATTTCCCAACTTGCGAAGTTGCTTTACCGTGGGACGTACCGTGGGACGCCCCTTGCCCGATTCCCAGCTTTCGAGACGCCCTGGTCCTACTTGCACCTTCTTCGCCGCTTGATCTAGACTTAAACCCGCGCTTGTTCTCGCCCAAACTAGCAATTCAGGCTGTACCATAGCTTCTACACGTTTTGCCATTGGGATCCTCAAGATTATACCACCATCGAACGATGAATCCTAACACCTTCTCCGGTAGCGTTCTCTATCAAGATTATACGCCATGCCAGAAGGTTTGTCAATGGTATTTTGGAACTCGTTTTTCAAAAGAAGGAGGGGACGAAAGCAGAGTCGTCCCCTCTACGCGATATATGCCTCTTACCGAATAGGATAAAGCTTCCAAGCGTCCCAGACGAGTTGAGAATCATAACTTGCGCATAAGACCGATGACCTTTCCAGCTATCCTGAACCCCCTGGAGTTCTTGTTGACCACTATGGGTTCGTATTTCTTCTTTCTGTTTTCAGACAGCAGGCGGATGAGGAACTTTTCGGGCTGGTAACGCTTGACTGTGGCTTCTTCTCCCACTATGGCGACTACTATGTCGCCTTTGTCGGCGGATTCTTGCTGTCGGGTAAGGACGTAGTCTCCATCGAAGATGCCGATGTCCTCCATGCTGTCTCCCTGAACTGTTAAAGCGAAGACGTTATCGCCATCTGAGGAGACAAAGCTCCTATCTACAGCCAGCGTACCTTCGATGTTCTCGACAGCAAGTATGGGCTCTCCTGCGGCAACCTTTCCAACTATCGGGATGTCCCTGACACCCTCTAGGGGAACTCTTTGTATGTAGTCGGTAAGTTCGATCCCTCTGGAAAGAAAGGGGTTGCGCTTGATGAAGCCCTTCTTTTCGATAGCAAAAAGGGTCGATCTGACGCCGTTGGTAGAGGAGATTCCAAATTGCTTCATCATGTCGCGGATCGTCGGAGGATAGCCCCTCACCTTGATCGACTCGACTATGAAGTCGTAGAACTGCTTTTGTCTTTTAGTAAGTTCCTTTCGCATTTAGGACCCCCTTATCCTTGTTGCTTATTGGAATACTACAGTTGTGAACGCCTTATCTTCGACTTGTCAACTTATAATATAGTGAACACCTGTTCATTTGTCAACTAAAATCTTTAAATAAGTGCAAAAAAATATTCCAGCCAAGACAGCAAGACAGTAGACAGGCGAGATTGCCTCGGGGTTTGCACCCCGCAATGACTGAGGTCAGTAGACAGTAGTCAGGGGAGGAGCAGGCATGCCCTGTATGCTGTCTACCCCCGACTGAATCTATCGGGGGCTACTGTCTACTTGTCTGGTGGCTACGACAAAGATGAAAGCCCCTTTTCTGGACAGGCTATTGAAGAGCCGATCGAGGATTCTCCAGAATATATAGGGAACTTTGATGGAACGTTCTGGCAGACGGATAAGTTCCAAGAATTTGTGGGCAACGATCTCCCACTTTACGGCCGTGAGGCCGTGCCTTTTCAGATAATCTTCAAGGATCTTCTCATCGAAGGTTCTAATATGAGCGTTGGAGGGAGTAAGCTTGTTGCAGTGGATGCAAAGATGCCAGCGCAGTTTCTCTCTATAAGGAGTGCTGACAAAGAGCCTCCCCCCCGGTTTCAAAAGTCGGCTAACCTCTTCCAACGCCGTGTCCAGGTCTTCAAGGTGCTCCACAACTTCGGAAAGGACGACAGAGTCGAAGGCCGCGCGCGTCTTGCCACAACCGTCTGGTCCTCCTTGTCCACCGCGGGCGATATAGGGGAGGTTATAGATGTCGCCTGCAGTGAAAAAGGCGATCTTTGGAAAGAGCCTTTTGGCCTTCTTCACCCCTAAGCGGGAGATGTCACAGGCGTAGACGGACGCTCCGGCCTCGGTCAACATATCAGAAAGCCATCCTGAGCCGCATCCCACTTCGAGTACGAGGTCACCTTTTTGTGGCTTGAGGATCTTGACTATTGTCAGGAGTCTGCGCTGTTCAGATTCTCTTTGTCCCGCGGGAAGATCTTCAGGAGGGACGATCTCTAGAGCGTCAAGTCTGTAGTGCTCTTTGTAGTCAGCGTAGGATAATGAACGTTCCGTCTCCAAGCTTTTCTCTCCAGGGTCTCTGCGCTCGCTATTATCTTCTAATAGGAAGCACTATATGCGACGGCCGCTCGGCATCGTGAAACAGAGTGTTCAGTGCGACCTTTCCTACGGCTTCTTTTCCGAACTCTCCCCCCGTATTCAGGTTGCGGTCCCACCGCGGGAAGTTGCTGCTTGAGATCGATACCCTTATCCTGTGACCCTCTCTAAAAAGATTGCTGGTAGCCCAGAGATCTACTTCGTAGCGATAGACCACCTCGGGAGTTATCAGCGATGGGCGTTGTCTCGATTCTCTGTAGCGGGCGCGAATGATCCCGTCGGCTATCAGGATGGAGCTTCCACCCCCGATTAAATCGGGGGGATGGACATCGCAAAGTTTAACGACCCAATCCGTGTCAGGGGCGGATGACATGCCGTAAAGGACGCAGATAACTGGCCCTGTGACCTCTACTTCCTCTTTGAGCGGCTCTGTAGTGTAGGTCAGGCTCAGTACCTCCACATCCCTCTGATCAAAAGGACCGGGAGGGATTCCAAGGGTCCCTCCTCCCTTGGTGGGCAGCGACTTTCGGGGATCGTAGATGTAGCTGTCCGGACTTTCCGCGTTCCCAGGATGAACGGTACTTAAAGTCCCATCGTTGAGCGATTCTACCGATCCACTCTTTCGGCTGCCAAAGTAGTATTCGGTGTATTGGACGCTGTCAGGGGGCCAGTTGTCCTCATATCTCCACTCGTTCCTACCCATAACGAATATCTTTACGGGCGGCTCTGTGTCAATGCCGTTCTGGATTCCTTTGAGATAATAGTCGAACCATCTCAAGCGGAAGGGATTCGGATCAACGGCTGCCTCAGGACCAAAGTCCATGCCTGCAAGTTGGGACTTCCTCATCTCGCCCGGGCCGTGGGCCCAGGGACCCACGATCAGCCTCTGGCCCTTTCTGGCTCTTTCGGACATCCCCTTTTCTCTAATCCCCTTAAAGTTCTCCAGAGTACCCCTCAGGAAGATGTCGTACCAGGCGCCCAGATGGTAGATGGGAACATCTACCTGGTCGTGCTTCAGAGCGACATTCCACTGTCGCCAGTAGGGACCGTCATGGGGATGCTCCAACCATTCCTTATACCAGTCGCTTAAGCCGTCCAGAAGCGGCATCGAGCACAGGGGCAGGAAACTATACCAACTGTCGATCTCCTCTAAGGCCTTTTCAAGTCTCTTTTTTGTGCCTTCGAACTTGTCTTTTTCCACAAGGTGCGCAAGATTCTTTACAGTGAGGGACCCAAGAGCCCAACTCAGACTGAAAGCCAGTTCAAACGCTCCGCCTCTGTAGGCCCATTCCTCGTGATAGTCCGAGGACGACTCCCTTGCGACCATGGCAACAAGATGAGGAGGTCGCGTCGGGGCCAAGCGGTATTGAGTAACACCCGTGTAGGATCCTCCTATGGTTCCCACCTTACCGTTTGACCAGGGCTGGAGAGCCGCCCATTCAACAGTATCGTATCCGTCTCTATTTTCGTTCCATCCTTCGTGCTGGAACGGATAGAAATCCCCCCCAGACTTGAAGCTCCCCCTGACATCCTGGATTACAACGGCATATCCCCTTTCTGCGAAGAACTCAGGGGATCCGATGCTCACCTCCCCGCACTCTTCTTTGTTGTAAGGAGTCCGTTCTATCAGCACCGGGAAGGGACCCTCCCCGTCGGGAAGATATACATCCGAGTACAACTTTGTCCTATCCCGCATAGCCGCCACCACATCTTTTTGAACTTTGACCTTATAGATAGGTTCAGATCCTCTTGATCTCTCCCGGGGCATGCGATTCTCCGTTCCCCACTACCTCAAAGTAACACGCGCATATCCTGACCACTGAGGCAGCTCTACCTATACGTCTTGCATAATATATTAAAGACTGCCTTTGTGTCAAGAACTTTTGTAGCGGAACACTGTGATTCGGAAAGGTTGAATTCTCCGAGTTACCGCTTTGTCTACAGAAAATCCTTGTTTTCTACTAAAAATCCAGTATATTAAATACACTGGCGTATTGATAAGTATATCGCATGGAGAGAGCGCATGATCAACTACAATTCAAAGTTGATGTCTAAAGTGACTGGTGCATCCATTCGTCAAATAGACTACTGGGATCGGACAGGATTGGTTAAGCCATCGGTGCAGATAGCCCTTGGGAAAGGCATCCCTAGACTCTATTCTTTTACTGACATCGTTCAAATGAAGACCGTTGTCGTATTGAGGGGTCAAGGCATCAGCTTGCAGAAGATTCGGAAGTGCATCGCCTATCTAAAAGCGCATCTTCCAGAAATCGAGGCTCCGTTGTCTGAGCTTAAATTGGTTACAGATGGAGAGAGGATCTTTGTCCTTACAGATGATCCTAAAGTCGTTATGGACACCTTGAAGAGAGGACAATTAATATTGAGTTTTTCCATTGGGAAATTGGTGCAGGAGATTAGAGTGGCAGTCGAGAAACTGACGATGAAGCAGACAGAAACGGTCCAAATGGGAGACTTTGCCTATCAAGTGGTGATTGAAACCGATCCAGAGGATGGAGGATATGTGGTGGAGTGTCCGGCTATTGCCGGTTGTGCATCTCAGGGGGAGACGCGGGAGGAAGCTCTGGAGATGATAAAGGATGCGATTATTGCATGCTTGGAAGTGATCGAGGAGAGAAAGGGAAAGACCGTTGCCATGGGGACTGAATAACCTTCCGACAAACAGGGTTTTGAAAGCCTTTCAACGGGCAGGATGGTATGAAAGACCTCGAAAGAATAAGGGACCTCACTATGTTTTAACGAAAGAAGGACACAAAGCGATCCTGTCTATCCCTAGGCATCGGAGAGTCAAAAAGGGATTATTGTTAAAGCAGATAAAAATAGCTGGAATGACTGTAGATGAATTCTTAGCGCTCTATGAGTGACTGCTCCCGCGCATAAAGAGGTTATAAAGGGTTTAATAGTATTAAGAATAGAAATCACAACCTCCGGAAACTACACCGGAAACTACAATAGATAAGGAGCCTAAAAATGAGTGTGAAGAACATAAATCCAGAAGAGGCGTCAAGGCTTATGGATGAGGAGGACTACAGCTACATAGATGTGCGTTCGATTCCCGAATTCACAGAGGGTCATCCTCAGAACGCCCTGAATATCCCGCTACTTCACAAGGATGCGGTCACAGGACAGATGATACCCAACGACGATTTTCTCAAAGTCGTCGAGGCAAATTTCCCCCAAGACTGCAAACTGATATTGGGCTGTCAGGCAGGACAGCGCTCGGCTTATGCGGCAGAGACGCTGGAGAGAGAGGGCTACAAGGATGTACTCAACATGGCAGGTGGCTTCGGAGGAGCTAAGGATGCCATGGGCAGAATCGTCCAGAAGGGATGGGCTGAACTCGGCTTGCCTGTTTCAGACGACAGCGGAGAAGGCGTAAGCTACGAGTCATTGGAGGCTAAAGCTCAGAAGTAAGAGGACGGTTTTAGAGCTTCGACGCCAGAGCAACAGCTTTCTTGCCCCTGTGAACCACACCCCGTAGAGCATCTATAGCCTCTAAATATATCACGTAAATTCCCATCTTAAGCCTGACGCCGTCTGCGTCTCTTCCGTCCCACACAACCGATCTTGATGATCCGCTTGGACGGGCGTTGAGCACTTTGCGGACCCTCCTGCCCTGACTGTCATAGATCCACAGGCTGACTTGTGTGGCAGATGACGGGATAGTATATGAGATCGTAGTCGTGGCCACAAACGGATTTGGAGAGACCTCTATATCCACCTCGGACGGAAGACTCTCAGCAAAGACGCTGTTATCCTCTCCCGGTGTACTCCCGTCATCTGAAGCGGAAGGAAACCAGTTGAACGGATCTAAGCTTCCTCCATCTGGGTCTATCCGCTCCAGGGATATTCCATCTACCCCCCTTTCACCGTCGTAGGAAAGGCTATCTATCGTAACACCTCTGGGATCTCTAATAACGACAGAATCCCCATCGTTATTAAGGCTCGGCCATCTTCCCGGAGGGGAAAGAGCCACAATCCCGCCCATCTTTTCAAAGATCGCTTTGCTCTCATAGACGACTACATATCCCCCAGGCGGAACTATGTGCGTTTCTTCGGATATTATGAGATCGGAATTTGACCTTTCATCCGCCAATGTCCACAATAAAAGGTCAGCCCCTTCATCAGACCTGTTAAATAGTTCCACCCATTCGCTCTGGCCATCGGGCGGATCGAACATAATCTCATTGATTACTACCTGATCCGGTCTGACGATCTCGACGATAAAGTCCATATCTACACTATTTGTGGCCCCTGGCGTCCCGCCGCTTATCCTCGAATCCCTCCAATTATCCGAACTGTCCTCCCCTTCAAGGTCTATCTTCTCGTCCGAGTGACCGTCTCTATTCTCCGAAGTGTAAGTATATGACGCCACAACTGCCCCATCCCTACCCTTAAGTATCACCGTCCCCTTTGAATTGGAGAGTCCCCTTGACCCGAAAGCCCTACCGTCGATGCTCAGTATCAAAGCATCTTCCGGGAGAGGATCATAGACCCTCGATTCATCCGAAAGATAGCTGGAATCCAGAATCAGACCGAACTGCCGCGGTTCCAAGACTGTCCCCTCATCTGTCTCCACAATCTCGTCATCCCTTAGGCTATCTCCCACAGTCCATCCCTCAATATCGACCGCATCTATATTGCTGGTGTTGAATATCTCTACGTACTCGTTCAGGCTCTCATTCCCCGACGGATTGAACATGACCTCTGAAAGGACGATCGGACTCTCTGCAGAAGCCGATTCAAAGTACAGGGCAATGAGCATGAAAAGAGACAGAAGTGCCATACGATTCAGTCCTGAGGCTTACCCCAGATTATCACCAGTTTTAGGGGTTTCTCTCCAGTGTTGCTAAAGCCGTGGTCGGCACCGGGAGGCACCAGCACCGAGTCTCCGGCGGCAACGGGGACATCCTGGCCTTCGACCCACATAGTCCCCGTGCCCTCCAGGAAATAATAAATCTCCTCCAGCGAACCCTCGCCCTCGTGGGTGTGGCTCCCCTCACTGACGCCCGGGTCCAGCTCCCAAACCTGAAAGTTGATCGGAAGCTGGCTTATTCCCTCAAAGAACCCCCGCGTCTTGATGGCGCCGTCGCCGCCGTGAATGGCCTGTACATCCACAACTTCCGTGGACTCGTTCTCCTTCCAGTACATATTCATCTCCTTATTGAGTGTCGTCTATTTTCCCTATATCTTTTCCTGCATCATCTTTTCTTTGCCAATATCCTCCAGATTCTCCTTCAACCTCCGATACGTCTCCTCCAACCTCTCCATTGCCCTTCTGGCCATATCTTCAATCCTCTCCTCCAATTCCATCTTTCTTCTTTCGATTTTCTCCATTATGTCCCGACTTTGATCACCCATCCCTCTTTCTCTGTGCTCCAGCTCCCTCCAAATTGCCCTGGCTCTGTTCCTCTGCTCATCAGTTAAGACCTTTTCGATCTCCTTTGGCGCCTTGATAGAATTGAACTCAATCTCGGCCCTCAGAGATGCTATCTCAGAAAGCTTGGCCTTCACCCTGGTTAAGTCCACGTCGTCCTGATGGAGGAGCTCATCCAGCTCCACGCGGGCTATCTCCAGAGCCGCCTCTTTCTTTATAGCCTCCTTCCTTGCCGCTGCCCCGATGGACTTTATCTTCTTCAACTGATCATCTGAAAGATCTAACTTCTCGCTGAACCTTACATAGAACTCCGGGAACTCCGGTCCCATCCTTGCCCAACCATCAGTTGATATTCCCGACAAGAATAGAACTGAAACCAAGGATGCTTTTATCAATTTCATTTCCACACCCCCTGTCATCCTCTTAGTTGCGTATTCGTTATTAGACACCATTGCCCATAGCTGGCGCGAGGCTTACAAGGTTTCCTATTCTAGCAGTCTGCTAAGCATTTCTCTGCTGAAACTCTGGTTCCTCTTCACGGAGCCGATCATCCATATCCGCTTCCATGCTCAGTTTCCGAAACATATTTGTAAAGTTAGCTCCCCTACTTCTGCTGGCCATCTTTCGCTTTATCTCCGCATCATCTGCGTCTATCTCTATCATTTCCTGCATCCAAATCTTGACTGCATATTTGTAGTATATCGAAAACATATCCTTACGGTTTTGGAGTGTTTTCCGGGCATTGGACAGGAAATCTCTCGTGCGTTCATATTCCTTTTTTATATCAGATCCATCCTGCTTCCGGTCAGCTATATTTATCTTTACTGCACCACACAATGCTAAGATGCTGACAAAGCATCTGTAAGATGGGTTGTCCTCTTTATAGAATCGTTGAAACATTCCGGCATATGATGGATCTTTGAAGGTGTTTTCTGCTTCTTTCAGACCTTCCTGAGATGCACCTTGAAGTGCAAACAGCACTTCAAAGACCTTCGTCCCATCAGGCTCTTCTTGGTAAAACCTGTCAATCAGGTCCTTCTTAAGATGCAGATAGCTGACGTCAAATACGTTGTTCGGAGTTTGACTGAAGAGCCCAATATATAGAAGTCGAGTTTCGCGATAGGCTACCCTAAGATCGTAGATTTCATCTATGACCTGGAACGCTGATCTCTCACCGTCGTCAACCCGAACACCTAGCGGAGTCGCAGCCTTCTTCGCGAGTTGTGGCCTCAGATTGCGAGCAATTTCAAGATCAATGTCAGTCACAGAGTTCTGAAAGTTTGCTGCTTTTGCAATGTCCCAAGAATCGGTGGTTTGAACCACCTTCACCGGAACATCGCATAATTGTTCCGCATAGTTGACTACACACATAGTCGTTTGACAACCATTGACAACACTGCCTCCGCTCAGTTCAAGTTGATTCCGGGATTCGTTCAGCTTTACTTCGTCTGCTCTAAACACAATACCATTGTTTCTCTGAAGCATTTTGTCTGGGAACCTGGTAACAGTCTTGATAATATCATGGTTGGGAGTTGTCCTTTCTGCTCTTTCCGCGCTCTGGCCCCTAGATGGTCCAAGAAAGTCTCGGATATTTTCAAAAAATAGAGCATCGCCGAACTCGTCATAGAGCTTTTGCAGTTCCCTGCCTGATATGATTCTAAAAAAAACGTTATCTTTGTGGATAACTTGTGTTTCCAAATGCAGGACCACATCACTCCGAAGGGAATGCATTTTGCTATAAGCAGCCCGCAGAATGGAAAATATCTGATGCCCATCAACAAAGAATAGACGGCGTTCTGCGACACACTTCCGATAGAAATCATTAGAAGCAAGCCCACTCTTTTTATAGCTTTTTAGGACATTTTCCAGAGGTGAAAGTGTCGCCACTAGAAAATGGGGTGGCCGGTCGTCGAAAGCAGCAAACTCAAACAATTGAGTTTGCTGGCCTGGGAATTCCGAGTGATGTGTAGCCAGATAAGCTTTGAACTGGCTGACAATGGAATCGATTGTAGCTGCCCGATCAATCCACGATCTTGCTTGGATGTAGAGGACTGAACGATCGTCCTTGCCCTGAGCAAGCAGATCAACTCCCTCATCACCCGACTTCTTCTCACTCAATTCTGGAAGACCAAAATCGGAGCCTATCTCTGTTTGTGGGACTAGTCTCTGCACAAAGTGCGCGAATCTGTCGCCTTTCTCGGTTGTGGACAAACCCTCAAGTTGCCCTCTGATGTGTTGTTTGAGAGAATTATAGGATGTCAAGTACTCAGGAAAATCCTGATCCTGTTGGTCAATTTGATGTGTCATTCCATATCTCCTTTCGCTCAGACAGAACAGATTCTGTCGACTAGTGTATGACAATTCATATCTATCTCTCGAATAAAATGACGTACTTCTAAATCAAAGTCAATTGTCACCTTCTGAGTCCGATTTGGCAAACAATAATATACTTACATAGGAGACTAAATGCAATTTTTTTCTTGCACCTATCTTCAATCTTGCTTAACGCCCCCATTCCCCATATTAGACCCGAAAAATGGTTGTCAAAGTCACCAGAACATGTTAGATTACAATAAATAAGACTCGTAAATGACGGATAAATATTGATCATCCAGAGGGTGAAAGCATGAATAGGGGATTTGATGGAAGTATTAAGCTTGAATTTCATCGTGCGAAGGTGATATCTGACGGTGGTCTTCTTGCGTATCGTAACCTTGATGACGTTTTAGGATTAATCGACTCGATATCTACTGTTTTTAACAATCTGCGAAGAGGACGTAATATCCAACATGATATGCCCACACTGATGCGTCAATCGGTGTACAGTCGTCTTGCAGGATATGGAGCTGTGAATGATGCTCATCGTTTATCAGTTGACCCTGTCATGCGAGCGATTACCGGAAAGGAGGGCAAGCATGCCACCCGCGCCAACACGATAGGACGTTTTGGAACGGAGATACTGACTCAGTTGGAAAATCTCAACAGCCTGTCAGATATCAATGGTATGTTGGTTCAGAAAGGGATCAGGTGAGGCTCTGGTTATTTGTTCTGACCTATAATCTTGGAAACTTTCTAAGGTGGTTGGTTCTTTCAGGGAGAATCAAACACTGATCTCTTGGCAGCCTCCTTGTAAAATTGATCAAGATTGGCGCGAAGATTGTCAGGCACAGCAGATACATCACGTTTCAGATGGCTGAGGTTGGGATAGACAAGAGATTATTTGCCGAAATATTATCCCGGATCGAACGATTGCGATGTTGCTCTGTATAAACTGCCACATTTTTTTGTGAGTCGATGGAGAGGTGTCTCCGATTGGAGGATTTAAACACAAAGAAAGTGATAATTGAGAGGAAAATACTATTTTAATTGAAAAAAGTACTTGTTGAAAACTGTAAAAGTGGTAATATTCATTCACAAACAAGATTGTATCGAAATACATTCCCTCATGAATGTGATATGGGGAATGTCGGAGTAACCTCCCTTGAAGCTGTTTGAAACTCAGAGGGCAACAGAAGGGCAGCATCATGAGTGATCTTCAAATGCAGCAGTACCTTTTTGATGTGCAAGGCTACCTGGTGATTGAAGATGTTTTGAGTCCAGAACAAATCGTAACATTCAACCAGCTACTGGACGAGCAAGAACTACCCGCACCAGGGCAGACACAAAGATTTGGGAGTGCGCCAGAGGGATCGGGTTTTCTCGAATGGGGCGCCCCCTTTTGTGAGTTACTGGATCATCCTCAGATTACGCCGATCATGCAATTTCGGTTGGGCGACTGCTTTCGCCTGGATCGGATTTACGGGATGTATATGCATGAGGGGATGCCAAACGGGCACCTGCATGCCGACTACGGTGCCACTGTCCCAACCTCCGGCGCTCGGCCGGGGGAATACTATCCCTTCCGCGATAACCAGATTTACAATGGGTTCGTTGTCGTGGCATGGAATATGTCGGACTCAGGGCCAGACTTGGGTGGTTTTTGTTGTATTCCCGGCAGCCATAAAAGTAATTTTAAGTTGCCGCAACAGATAGATGAGGCTCGCGAAAAGGCATCGTGTGTGCTCCTTCCAAGTGCACCGGCCGGTTCAGTGATTCTATTTACCGAGGCGCTGACGCATGGAACAGCCGCCTAGCAGGGAAGGCACGAACGCCGGACTCTACTGTATAAATATTGTGTGTCCCACATGGCCTGGACTTCAAAGCGCGTTCGACCACCGGCGAATGTGGAACTGACACCCCGTCAGAAGATTCTCTTCCGTGAGCCTGCCGATGCATATGGCCACTTCCCCTCGTTGTTTGAGGGTTAGAAAGTAGAACCTGATGGATAAACAAGTCTAACTTGATTATTTCCGCTGCAAGCGCCCTTCTGCATGCGAGCCCTGTTGAGTAGGTACAATGACAGTGAAATACGCCGCAATCATCGTAGGAGCGGGATCGGCCGGAGCCGTACTCGCCACCCGCACCTATTTCCATAAGGCCACCGGACACAGGAGGCGGCATCACCTCCACGAATCCGTCGTTCAAAGAGACGTGAAGGAAGCTGTTCGCCGCGCTGGACTGGCAAAGCGAGCCTCCTGCCACACCTCTCGAGATTCATTTGCGACACATCTGCTGGAGGATGGCTGCGACATCACCACTGTACAGGAACTTCTCGGACACAAAGACCTTAAAACCACGATAATCTACACACATGTCATCAACAAGGGCCGCTTGGGTGTTTGTCCGCCCGAGATGGTCTTCGGGCAAGGGCCATCTGGGAAATCCCAGATCAATCGATTCCAAGCCAGGAGGATAAGTCACTATGACTAATATGTCGTTTAGCAAGTCCGCAGATTGGAAGACCGGTATCCGGACCTACTTTGAGTACCGGGATCTCGGCATCGTAAAGGCCACCAGGGGCAAGGTGCTCGCGCACGTCATCCGTGCCAAGGAGCCTTGCAGCGGTCCCGGTGGCTATCACACCCACGATGTTGAGTTCCAGATGAACTACGTGCTGAACGGCTGGACTCGGGTCGAATTCGAAGACGCTGGTGAGGTCCGCTTCGAGGCCGGCGACAGTTGGCTCCAAGAGCCCAACATCAAACACGAAGTCCTGGAATACTCCGACGATTTCGAAGTTATGGAGATCTGTATGCCGGCGGATTTCCCGTCCAAGGACGCCCAACGCTGATCAATCGGGCGGGGGCGTGCGCGCCTTCAGGGAGGTCACAGATGGGAAGGCTTGATGGCAAGGTAGCGGCTGTAACAGGTGGTGCATCGGGCATTGGCGAAGCCACGGTTCGGCTCTTCGTGGAAGAGGGCGCAAGGGTGTCCTTTGCCGATCGCGATAGCGCTCGCGGCACCGGCGTTGCGGAAGAGATCAAGGCGAGTGGGGGAGAAGTGCTATTTGTGGAGACCCACGTGGAGCGCGAAGCCGAGGCTATGGCCTTTATCCGGACTACGATAGAGCACTTTGGTCAGCTCAATATTCTGGTGAATAATGCCGCCATCCGTCTCTACCAAAGCGTGACCGAAGCCACCGAGGAGAGTTGGGACACCATTTGGGGGGTGAACGTCAAAGGCTACGTCTTCTGCGCCAAAGCCGCCATTCCGGCCCTGCGTCGTACGGGAAACGGGAGCATTGTCAATATAGCCTCTAACAATGCAGTTATAGCGGGCGACAACACGGTACAGTACGATACCACAAAGGCAGCGGTCACCGGCTTGACGCGTGGCCTGGCCCGAGCTCACGCCGCCGACGGCATCCGGGCCAATACACTGTGTCCAGGGCCGACCTTTACCCCCTTTCACGAGCACCGTGCCGCTGCGGCCGGGAAAACCCACGAAGTATTCAAGGAAGAATTTGGACGGCCCCTCATGCTCATGCGGCCGGGGACACCAAGAGAGATTGCCACGGGTGTCCTGTTCCTAGCTTCTGACGACGCGTCGTTCGTCACCGGAACATGCCTGTTTGTGGACGGCGGTGAGTCGGCTATGTGAGGTCATCATACAGTGAAGAGCAGCGATTTGCTATACTGCAGCAGTCGCACTGATCAACCCACTCTTCATGGTGTCGCTCTTCGGAACGGCATTGGCCTGTGTCGCGCTGGCCGTCTCCTCCCTATTCAGGTGGAACGAACCGAGTGCCGTTTACCTGCTCGTCGGCAGCCTGCTCTATCTCGTCGGCACCGTTGCGGTAACCATGGTGTTCAACGTACCGCGGAACGACGCGTTAGCGGCTGTTGAGGCGGACACCGCTGACGGCGCGAACCTATGGCCTCGATACGCTGCCGGTTGGATTGCCTGGAACCACGTGCGGACGGCCGCAGCCCTTGCTACTGCGGCATCGCTCACCATCGCGCTCTGTTGTTGAGAGGCGCATAGTAATGTGGTATATCGGGCGTAAAACAAGATGACCCTGTCCATCATCGCCCAACAAACGCTTGCAGCGGACGCGCTAACGCGCGCCGATGGCTTTGCGTTAGGCCGCTAAATCGGGCAATGAAGATATGAACCTCACCGCAAATGGTAAAAGGCGGCAGTGTAGCTGCGAAGAATTTGCGGGCCCTGCTGCGGAGGTCAAATAGTGATGAGATACGACGTAATAATTGTAGGGGCAGGCTCTGCCGGCGCCATACTCGCAACCCGGCTCACTGAGGACCCGGATCGGTCTGTCTTGTTGTTGGAGGCGGGGCCCGACTTCCCGAAGTTCGAGCAACTCCCCGAGGAGATCAAGTTTGCCTACGGTAAAGACCGCAACATTTGGGCGCGGGCCTTCGGTCACCACACGAAATTCGGCTGGGGCTATACGGCCAGGGCTACCGACAAAATCCCCGACATGTTCGTGCCCCGGGGGAAAATCGTTGGCGGTTCAAGCGCGGTCAATTCGCAGATCTTTCTCCGCGGGGTCCCCGAAGACTACGATACCTGGGCCAAGCTGGGCAACGACAAGTGGAGCTTCGAGGAGCTACTCCCTTACTTTCGCAAAAACGAAGCCGACCCCGATTTTCGCGATTCCTTCCACGGCGACGCCGGTCCCATCCGCGTTCGGCGTTTCAAATACGAGGAGTTGAATCCCGAACACCGAGCCTTCTACGACGCCTGTCGGGCCGCCGGCTATCAGGATTGTCCCGACCACAACGACCCCGACTCTACGGGGGTCGGTCCGCTGGCGCTCAATAATCCAGACGGCATCCGCTGGAGCACGGCGATCGGTTACCTGAGCCAGGCGCGCCACCGCCTGAACCTCACCATCAAAGCGGACTGTCTGGTACACCGCGTGCGCTTTGATGGCCGGCGGGCCGTCGGCCTCGAAGTGGAGAGCGGTGGCGAGATGTTCAATGTATATGGCCAGGAGATCCTCCTGTGCGGAGGAGGCATCGGCTCGCCCCAGATCCTCATGCTTTCGGGCGTCGGGCCGGCCAATCATCTCCAAGAGGTAGGCATCCCCGTAGTGCACGACCTGCCGGGCGTCGGGCAGAACCTGAGAGACCATCCGCAAGTCCCCGTGACCTTGAGGGCAAAGGAAGAATTTCTGTCCGATGGCACCGACCCTCCGTTGCAGATAGGGCTCCGTTACACGGCGCAGGGTTCCGACCTGCGCAATGACATGTTTATCCTCCCAACCTCTTTTGCCACCGAGGAGGGGTATCTTGTCGCATCTGATTCGAAGCCTCTAGGATTTCACATCACAGCCTGTATATACCTCGCCGCCGGCGCGGGCGAAATCAAGCTCGCCTCTTCCGACCCGCACAACCAACCCGCACTGGACTACAACTACCTGACCGAGTCCTTTGACCGCGAGCGACTACGCGAGGCCGTGCGCATCATCATCGATCTAACCAACCACGAGGCGCTCAAAGAACTTATCGCTGAACGCATCGTGCCGACGGACGCAGATCTGGCAACGGACGATGCCCTGGACCAGTGGATGATGCGCGCAGTCTCCACTAGTCACCACATCTCCTCGACCTGCAAGATGGGGCCGGGCTCGGACCCGATGGCGGTGGTCGATCAGTACGGTAAAGTCTACGGCGTCGAGGGGCTGCGGGTAGCCGACGCTTCGATCATGCCCAACTGCGTCCGCGCCAACACCAACGCTACTTCTATGGTCATCGGAGAACGGGTCGCGGATTTCATGCGGTAGGGGCTATTATTTGAGGACCATAGTGTATCTGGGTTAACTTAGATTGGTTTTGCCAGAGGGCGGATTTCCGCCAGATCAAGGGGATTGAGCGGGAGTATCCAATGGACAACGTCAGAATCACTTCAGGATTTGATAGTAAGGCGGACTTCGTTCTACATCAAGGTGACTGCCTCGACCTGCTTTCCCAGATACCTAATGGGTTCGTGAACCTGGTCGTCACTTCACCGCCGTACAACCTGGGCAAATCCTACGAAAGTCGCCTGGAGGTAGATGAATACATTTCCCAGCAGCGCAGAGTTATCAAGGAGTGCGTGCGTGCCTTAGACGATCGCGGAAGCATCTGCTGGCAGGTCGGCAACTACGTCGATAAGGGAAAGATCGTCCCTCTTGACATAGTTCTGTACCCCATCTTCGCCTCGTCAGGATTGCATCTTCGCAATCGCATCGTCTGGCACTTTGGACACGGATTGCACGCCTCAAAGCGCTTTTCCGGCCGATATGAGGTCATTCTGTGGTTTACCAAAGGCGACGAGTATACCTTCAATCTGGACGCTGTCCGTGTGCCCCAGAAGTATCCCAAGAAGAAGCACTTCAAGGGTCCAAAGAGGGGACAGCCTTCGGGCAATCCACTGGGCAAGAATCCCGGTGATATCTGGGAGATCCCCAATGTGAAGGCAAACCATGTGGAAAAGACTATCCACCCGTGCCAGTTCCCTGTCGAATTGATCGAGCGTCTGGTGCTGTCGATGACTAATAAGGGGGATTGGGTGTTGGATCCGTTTATCGGTGTGGGAACGACAGCAATTGCTGCCTTGATGCACAAGAGAAAAGCAATTGGCTCCGAGACTATGCCTGAGTACGTGCAAATTGCAAAGGAACGTATTCGGATGGCAGAGAAAGGAGAGTTGCGCATCCGCCCAATGGGTAGGTCAGTTTACGACCCTGAGGCATCCAATCTTAACGTTCCACCGCAGAATGTACAATTAGGCTCAGAGATAAGTCAGCTTGAATTGTTCGAAAACCGTAAAGAGTACAAGGCCCAGGATCAAGATAATGAAAATCGTATATGAGTATTCACATTTAGGTGGAACAGAGATATTGCAAGTGCGCTATGCAGACTACGAAGGGGAGATTTATGAAGTCATTTCCCAAGTAGCAGCCGAAAGAACTAAAATCAGCGAAGAGAAAACGGTGCGAGGGAGAAAGTTATACTCACCTAAGGACATGAACCGGCAGTTTCGTGAGGCATTTGAGAATAGAGGGTATCGCCAATTACGCGACACATACACGATTACCATACCCAGCAGTGAAGTGACTATCCCAGGAGCCTATAAGCAGATTGACTTTGTGAAGGAAAAGGTGTTGGTTGAGGTACAATTTGGCAAGTATGCCTTTATGTTCTATGACATGGCCAAGTTCCAGTATTTTTTCAATGAGAATAAAGCTGATGTAGATGTCGAAATCGTTCCTTGTCATGCTCTGCACAAGCAAATGTCCACCGGCGTGTCTTATGGAGAACAGTTAGTATACGACATTGAAAGGCTGAAGCGACATTTTCCCGCCGTCCCAGTAAAGTTGATTCTGATTGACGTAGATGGACCCGATTAAGACGTTCCCGTTGTCTCTGAAATACACCATAACAGAAACAAGAAAATGCCCAAAGTCTTGGTAACAGGCGGAGCTGGCTTTATCGGCTCCCATACAGTTGATCTTCTCCTTGAGAAAGGATACGATGTAAAGATTCTGGACAGCCTTCAAGAAAGAGTCCATCCCAGAGGCAAACCGGCCTACATTCCCGATGACGTTGAGTTCATACACGGCGACGTGACGGATAAAGAGACGTTGAACCGAGCGCTCCATGGCGTAGAATATGTATTCCACATGGCCGCCTACCAGGACTACATGCCTGACTTCAGCACGTTCTTTTGTGTCAACACGGTCAGCACAGCGCTCCTGTATGAACTCATCGTCGAGTACAAACATCCCATCTGCAAGATAGTCTTAGCCTCCTCACAAGCTGTCTACGGCGAGGGTAAGTACAGATGCGGCGAACACGGCGTGATATACCCTGGGCCCCGTTCTCTTGAACAATTGGAGAAGGGAGAATGGGAGATCAAATGCCCCCACTGCTCGGAGCCCATGATCAATCTCTCCATCACCGAAGACAAGGTCAAGCCTCACACAGCATACGGAATTTCCAAATACGCCCTTGAAATGGCGGGTATCAGTTTGGGCAGAAAATACGACATCCCCACAACAGCTATGAGATACTCAATCGTCCAGGGTCCACGAAATTCCTTCTACAACGCCTATTCGGGCGTCTGCCGCATATTCACGATAAGACTCCTCCACGACATTACTCCCGTAGCCTATGAAGACGGAATGCAAAAGAGGGACTACGTCTATGTCAAAGACGCAGCAAAAGCCAACGTGTTGGTGATGGAGAAAGACGAAGCAAACTACGAGGCTTTCAACGTCGCAGGGCAGAAAGAGACCACCGTTTTGGAAGTTGCCCGCATCGTCGCTAAAAAGTGCAAAAAAGACTTAGAACCGCTGGTGCCGGGAGAGTTCCGATTTGGCGATACCAGACACACGGTCTCGACTTCGGAAAAGCTCCAGAAGCTCGGCTGGCAGGCGGAGATGCCATTGGAAGGGATAATCCAGGAGTACGTCGAATGGGTCAAGGAGCAGCCCGACGCTGGGGATTACTACGCCGAGGCCCAGGAGAAGATGAAGAAGATGCAGATCGTCAGAACCGCAAGTAGACAGTAGACCCAGAACCACGTGTCTGCTCTGAGAATATGGATAGATCGGGCGTACCACTTCCCCGATTGTGATCCCCTATTGAATCTATAGGGGAGCGGGGATGGCTCGTCGCCACATCTTGCCCTCCACTGCCATCCGGGTCGGCCACTACATACAAGCTGAAACTCTGATGTTTCTAGCACGGGTATACTGCCGACAAAAAATACTTGACAGTCGAACTAATATTCGTTAGTATTAGACGTGCCCACAAGAACCACGTGGATGCAATAATAAGGTTGGGCAGCCCCAAGTTAAGCCTGTGGATATCTTCCTTAAGGCGGTCTGTGAAGCAGAAGACTGTACAGCTTTGGCGTGTGGTAGGCCACTTTTCCCCCGAAAAGTTCGTTGATGCTTGTTTTTGCACCCCAGGAATGACAGCCAAAGCGGGAGTAGCTCAGTGGTAGAGCGCGAGCTTCCCAAGCTCGATGTCGCGGGTTCGATCCCCGTTTCCCGCTCCATTTTTTCCAGGGACGCCAGGGACAACAGTATAATAGATACATAAGCTTGAGCGCGGTCACAGAAGTTCTTCGGCCGCGCTTACATATATAAGAATGGATTTGAGAACCTATGCCTGAGAGAGTGGAAGGATCGTTAAAGGTCGTAAGTGTAGAGCCCAGAAGTATAGCTGAATCCCTGAATATAAAAGAGGGCGACACTGTAGTAGAGATCAACGGAGAACCCCTGAGGGATATAATTGACTACAAGTTTCATTCAAGCGACGATCTTTTAGAGATCACGCTCCAAAGGGACGGACAACTCATCGAAGTGGAGGCACATAAGCCATTCGACAGCGATCTGGGTATTAGTTTTGACGATCTTGAAATAAAACAGTGCAGGAACAAGTGCGTCTTCTGCTTCATCCACCAGATGCCCCGCGGGATGCGCCAATCACTGTACATTGAAGATGACGACTATCGGCTCTCCTTTCTGCACGGGGCGTACATCACACTTACCAACCTGAGTGAAGAGGATTTCGACAGGATAATAGAGCAGAGGCTCAACCCCATCTACGTCTCGGTCCACACGACAGATCCCGAGCTTAGGTTAAAGATGCTGGGGAGGAAAAAGTCCGCAGATGTCATCGAAGCGATCTCAAAGCTCATAGAGCACGACATAGAGATCCATACTCAAGTAGTCCTGTGCCCGGGCTACAACGACGGCCATCACTTAGAGCGGACCATAAACGACTTGAGCCAGTTCTATCCAAACGTAAAATCCATAGCCATAGTCCCCGTCGGACTTACCAAATACAGAGAACACCTTACGCCACTTGTGTCCCTGGACTCTTCAACAGCTAAAGAATACATACGCAGAGAATTAGAATGGCACGAAAGATTTGGGAGGCAATTTGAATGCAAGTTCGTCTACCTTGCCGATGAATTCTACCTCCTTGCAGGGCACAACATCCCTGCTTACCAGCACTACGACGATTTTCCACAGGTCGAAAACGGAGTCGGGATGACCAGGAGGTTTTTGGATGATTTTTACTCCGGTTTAGATGAACTGGCAAATCTTGCCGATCCTATAGACATAACGCTGGTGACAGGGGAGATTTGCGTCTCTTTTCTGGAGGAGGTTGTGGCTGAATTAAATCGTCATCATAGAATCTCCGCTGACCTCATCCCTGTGGAAAACCGCTTCTTCGGGGGAAATATCTCAGTATCGGGGCTCCTGACGGGAGGGGACATTGTGGATCAGTTGAAAGATAAGAGCCTCAGGTCCACTGTCCTGCTCCCTCCCAACTGCGTCAATCACGATGGCGTGCTGCTCGACGACATGACGCCCCAGGATATATCGCAAAAGCTCGGTAAGGAAGTAATCGTGGGGGACTACGACATCCTATTTGCACTCTCCAAGATAGTACAAACAATGTAGGGGCTAGGGCACTTCCCCCCGATTGAATCTATCGGGGGTTTACTGCCTCCACTCTCTAACAAAGCGCCACGACGCCTCGCCCAGTAGTCAGGGAAGAGCGGGCGGAGTCGCTGTCTACAGATCTGTCCCCGATTGAAATTATCGGGGATTGCTTCGGGTTTTCACCCCCTCGGAATGACCGAAGGCAAAAACAAGCAACGTCATTGCGCGAGTCCCCGATTGAATCTATCGGGGGTCGGGGAAGCCCAGAGCTCTGCGAAGCAATCTCTGCCTGTCTACTTATGTACCTGTCTACTTATGTATAGGATGTAATTCCAAATGGACAAGCCTGTAGTAGCCATAATCGGCCGCCCGAACGTCGGAAAATCGACGCTATTTAACCGCATAATAAAGGAAAGGCGGGCAGTAGTAGACGAAGCTCCCGGTGTCACAAGGGACCGAAACTATGCCGAGACCGAGTGGAGCGGAAGCTCGTTTATGATAGTAGATACGGGCGGCTACGTCCCTCGCCCCGGGGATTCGATAGAGGCGGCGGTGAGGAGACAGGCGGAATTTGCGATGGAAGATGCGGATTTGATAGTATTCCTGGTGGACACGCTCACTGGGATCACAGACTTAGATGAAGACCTTGCGGGTGTATTGCACAGAAGCTCTGCAAAATATATCCTTGTAGCCAACAAGACGGATACCGCAAGGGAAGAGCCTGATGTCTCAAAGTTCTACCGTCTCGGATTAGGAGACCCCATCCCCGTCTCTGGCCTAACCGGAAGGTACTCGGGCGACCTTTTAGACGAAATAGTGTCTCGACTGCCTTCTATCAAGCCGGAAGAGGAAGAAGATATACCCAAAATCAGCGTGGTTGGACGCACCAACGTTGGCAAGTCAACCTTTGTCAACAGGGTTGTCGGGCGTGAAGTCGTAATAACAGACCCCAAACCGGGCACAACGCGCGATTCGATAGACACCCGTGTGAATCAAAACGGAAGAGAATACGTGCTTATTGACACAGCCGGACTTCGCAAGCGCAGCAAGATAAAGGACGAAATAGAGTTCTACAGCGCCCTCAGGACGGAGAGGAGCCTCCAGAGGTGCGATGTAGCCCTCGTACTCATAGACTCCCTCCAAGGCCCCGCGCTACAGGAATCTAAAATCATATCTACAGCCGACGAACTCGGCAAAGGGACAGCCCTTGTGGTCAGCAAATGGGATCTGGTCGAAAAGGATAACGATACCTACAATCGATTTGTCAAGGAGATAAGACAGAAGCTCCACTTTGCAGATCATATCCCATTGATCTTCACATCTGCACTCGACGGACAGCGTGTGAAGAAGGCATTAGACCTTGCATTTGAAATCTATGAAAACCGAAGGCTCAGGATACCCACACCCAAACTAAATAAATTCTTGCAGGAATTGATGCTCCATTCTCCCCCTCCTGCCAGAAGGGGCAAGAATACCAGGCTCTTTTACTGCACGCAGCAGAGGACAGAACCTCCGACGTTCATCTTTTTCTCAAAGTACCCGGACGATGTGCTTGAGGAATACAGTCGCTTTCTGGTGAGAAAATTGAGAGAAAGCTACGGATTTGAGGGCGTTCCTATAAAGATACATATACGGAAGAAATGAGGTCTACTTTCGTGTCTGAATTAAAGAGGTGACTCAAAGATAACTACACAGGATCGTTCACCCACACAGGAGGAGAAGGAGTTCAAAGCCAAGCGTAAGGCGGACTGGGATGAGGTCAAGCGGTTCTGGGAAACGATAAAGGATACTCAGAAGTCTGACGAGAAGGCTGATCCTCAATATCGACTCGCGCCCGAATATTTCCAGATTTATCTGGAGAAGAGACCTTCGGAGTTGGCGACGAAAGCCCTCGGCAATGCGTTTACAATGTGGGGCAACTTGAAGGGAGTCAGTGAAAAGGTCCAAGAAGCCCTGATACATATTTCCTATCAGGAGGATGTATGGGATAAAGTCGAACATGGTTTGTGGCGAGCCTTCTCCCAAGACGATCGCTCTGAAGAAGTGCTGGCACTTTTGGAAGAACTGGTGCAGAAGGTCGTTCCTCTGAAGAGCCGATCTGCTTTGTTGTTCACTTTAGCTCGAGAGTGGATGGGAAAAGACGAGACGGAAAAAGCGCGCCAAGGCTTCGAACAGATTATCGAGTGGAATGGCTCCGAATGGCACGTAGAACAGGCAAAAGGAAACGTCTATGAAATCCAGAGCTTGAATGTAGGACAGCCGGCGCCTCACTTCGCCGTAAACGATATAGATGGTAACCCTATAGACCTCGAGGACTATCGCGGGAAAGTCGTGCTCCTGCATTTTTGGTCTACAGGCTGCGGTTTTTGCCGTTACGTTTACCCTCATCTGCGGAAGATAGCTGAAGAGTATCCGGAAGATAAGGTTGCCCTTATTGGTATATCTGAGGATATGGATTTTGAGACCCTCCGAGCCACGATAAAAGAAGAGGAATTCACCTGGCCTCAGCTATGTGAAGGCAAAGGCTGGAAGGACACTGTTGTAAGGCTCTACAATGTAAATGGCATCCCTAGCGCATACATACTCGATAGGGATGGGAATATCACTTTTAAGATTAGTGGTGGGAAAAGCGGGCAGGAAATTGAAGAAGCGGTAAGTTCCTTGTAGTAGAATAGAAGCACATCATGCTCACAATATTTACAGTAGCCATCACAAGCTACATACTCGGCTCTATTCCCACGAGCATAATAGTCTCTAAATTGCTTAAGGGAATAGACATCAGAGACTACGGGAGCAAGAACGCCGGGGCTACAAATGTATATAGGACATTAGGTCTCTGGCCGGCTGTATTTGTGAGCTTAATAGACGTAGCCAAAGGCGCTGTCTGTGTCCTCTGGGTCGCTAAGATCTCTATTGATCTATCTCCACTGGATACTAACTTCCTGGAGATCATCGCAGGGGTGGCGGTCATCTGCGGACATATATGGACGATATTCGCCCGCTTTAAGGGAGGAAAAGCGGTCAACACTGCGTTTGGGGTTATGGTAGCTCTGTCCTGGGTATCGGCTCTTATATGCCTTCTGGTCTGGATCGTAGTCACCTTCTCCACTCGCTATGTCTCCCTCGGATCGATATCGGCCGCCTTATCGCTGCCATTGGTCGTAGCAACACAGAAGTTCACGCTAAAGATGGGTCTGTCGGACGAACTCTTTATCTTTACATGCCTTTCCGCTCTCTTGATCATAGCGGCTCACAGGTCCAACATAGGCAGGCTTATAAAGGGTCAGGAGAACCGATTCGGAAAGAAAAGGGAGCAGAGATGAACATTGCCTTACTCGGAGGTGGAAGCTGGGGCACAGCGCTTTCTGTACTCCTTTCTCAAAACGGCAACAGCGTCAAGCTCTATGAACGGACTCCCGAAACGGCAGAGGAGATGGCGCGCACCCGCGAAAATAAGATCCGTCTTGAAGGGGTGGTGATAGACCCTGATGTTTTCATCTCATCGGATCTGGATGCCGTCCTGGACGAAAACGAGATGATTGTCTTTGCCGTCCCCTCGCACTCTCTCAGGGAAGTGGCCAGGAGGCTTTCGGGCATCGATCTTGAAGGAAAGATCGCCATCAGCGTTGTCAAAGGCATCGAAAACGATATGCTCAAAAGGATGTCGGAAGTCCTGGAAGAGGAGCTTGCCCCATCAGGTCTGGAGGACATAGTCGCACTCTCAGGTCCCAGCCACGCGGAGGAGGTCGTAAGGTGCATACCCACAACAGTCGTCGCCGCCTCCAAGAGGATACAGGCCGCTCAAGCGGTCCAAGAGATCTTTATGAGTCCATCGTTTAGAGTCTATACAAATAGCGATCTTTTAGGTGTGGAACTCGGCGGAGCACTAAAGAATATTATAGCCCTGGCATCGGGCATGTGCGACGGACTCGGATTCGGAGATAACACCAAGGGAGCCCTTATTTCCAGGGGACTCCTTGAGATCGTCCGACTCGGAACGGCTATGGGAGCGGACGCCGCCACTTTCTACGGACTCTCCGGCATAGGGGACATCGTCACCACCTGCGCAAGCCGCCACAGCCGCAACAGATACGTCGGCGAACAGGTGGGCAAAGGGAGAAAACTTAAGGACGTCTTATCCGAAATGACCATGGTTGCAGAAGGGGTCAAGACCACGAAATCTGCACTTCAACTATCACAAAAATTCGAAGTAGAAATGCCCATCACAGAACAGGTCCACTCTGTGCTTTTCCAGGATAAGGATCCCAAAGACGCAGTATCACAGCTTATGATCAGAGAGGCAAAACCCGAAACATAAGTAGCCAGCAAAAAGCAGACAGGGAGGAGGAAAAACTATCGTAATATGCAGGTAAAAAAGATATACTACTCCATAAGCGAAGTATCAGAGCTTGCCGTTGTTGAACAACACACTCTGAGGCATTGGGAGAGCAACTTCTCCATCCTCAAACCCAGAAGGACCAGGGGAGGCAAACGCTCCTACAAAGAGCGCGATATTAAGATAGTACTTCTGCTGCACAGACTCCTTAATGAGGAAGGACATACCACGGAGCACACGAAGCAGAGGCTGAAAGACGATAAGGAGTTTGTAAGACAGTTTATGGATATCCCTCTTGAACAGGCGCTGTCGCAGCCCACGCTCGATCTAAAGCAAAAAAAGGAGCCCATTGAAACCGAGGAACATGCCGAAGAGGTAAGCGCCTCCGATGAGCTTATCTCGGAAATAAGGAAAGACCTGCAAGAGGTTCTGGCTATGGTCGAGGATCTGTGACAATTTTCCCCGACAAATCTTAATGTAGGGGCGGTGGCCCCCCTTGGGGCGAGCAGACCTCGCCCCTACGGAAACGAACATTACAGGTTCTGTAAAGGATAAGTTGTATTATGAGACTCTCCAAGGCGTTTATACCTACTTTGAAGGAGATTCCCCAGGATGTGGTGGCTAAAAGCCATCAGCTTATGCTCAAGGCGGGGATGATACGCCTCCATACAACCGGCGTCTATTCGTATCTGCCCTTTGGCTGGAGGGTCCTCCAGAATATCAGACGAATCATAAAAGAGGAGATGGACAGGATAGGAGGGCAGGAGTTTTTGCTGCCGTCGCTGAGCAGGATGGAAATCTGGAAGGCTACGGGGAGAGAAGATGAGATAGGCGACGACATGTTCAAACTCAAGGACCGAAAGGGATCTGAGCTCTGCCTGGCTCCTACGCACGAGGAGATATTTACAGAGATAGCCCAAAAGGAGATCAGATCGTATCGGGAACTCCCTCAGATATGGTATCAGATACAGACCAAGTTCCGCGATGAACCGAGACCTCGCTCAGGAGTGCTGAGAGGCAGGCAGTTCCTGATGAAAGACGCCTACAGCTTCGACGTTGACGAGGAGGGGCTGGAGGTAAGCTACAGGCTCCAGAAGGAGGCATATCTTCGAATTTACAGGCGCTGTGGTCTGGATGTCCTTACCGTCTCCGCCTCAAGCGGAATTATGGGCGGGAGCGAATCTGAGGAGTTTATGGTCCTGTCAGACTCAGGCGAGGACGAAATCGCCCTCTGCGAAAGCTGCAGCTACGCATCCAATATGGAAGTAGGCCGCTCCGTCGCCAGGGTCTTTGACTTTGAAAGCCGCCCTGCAGAAAAAGTCCACACGCCCGGCACAAAGACAATAGCCCAGGTCTGTCAATTCCTGAAAGTTGAGCCCCATCAGCTTATGAAGTCTCTCCTCTTTATGGCTGATGACCGCCCTGTAATGGCTCTTGTTAGGGGCGACCATAACCTGAGCGAGGCCAAGCTAGCAGAGATCCTGGACGCAGAAGTCCATCCCTCCACAGAGGAGGAAATCCTTGAGATAACAGGAGCGCCCGCAGGGTTCATCGGTCCTGTCGGTCTTAAGGGCGTGGAGACGATAGCTGACCCCACGCTTAAGGATCAAAAGGCGATAATCACAGGAGCAAACCAAGAGGACTATCACTTCAGGGGACTTGAGGCCGGAAGGGACTTCAGGGCCAACAGATACGAGGACATAAGATATATCAAGACAGGTGAAGGCTGTCCAGAGTGCAAAGAACCCATAAAGGTAACGCCCACTACAGAGGTCGGTCACATATTCAAACTGGGCGTCAAATACTCGAAGGCTTTAGGGGCCACTTTCCTCGACTCAAAGGGGCGGGCCAAACCCATAGTTATGGGCAGCTACGGAATAGGCCTCGAGAGGGTAATGGCGACTGTCATAGACCAGGACGCAGATGAAGACGGAATCGTATGGCCTATCTCAATCGCGCCTTATCAGGTTCACATCCTTCCTGTAAATGTCTCACACCCGGAGACTGTAGATATTTCCGAAAGGCTCTACTTGGATCTCCGGTCAAAGGGGCTCGAAGTTCTGATGGACGACAGAGACGAAAGACCCGGGGCAAAGTTCAAGGACGCTGACCTTTTAGGCATCCCCATAAGGCTTACAGTCGGAGAGCGCGGTCTTGCGGAAGATATCGCAGAGATCAGGTATAGATCGACCAAAGAGGTGGAGAAAGTCAAGACAGAGAGTATCCAAAAGAGGGTCATAGAGATCATCAGGGAGCTGAATTTGTAGGAAATGATGTTGAATTGGGGTTTTATACAGGCTGTATATAATTCCTACAAAACTTATGATAATTATGACTTAACAGAATGATAGTTCTAATATTACAGGTTTTTTCTTAACATTTCAGTGGGGTCTTATATAGCTCAAATAGCTGTATATAGGTTCTTAGCTTAGAAAACAGTATAAGCCCTAGTTGGAAGCAAAGGAGGAATCATGAGAACGGTAATCTTCCCATTCTACAGGATCAGGCAATACGAGCTTGGCATTTTAGAGTTCCTCGGCAAATACAGGAAGTTTGTTGAGCCCGGATTCCATACACAGTGTCCGCTGCTAAGCATCACTCGCGTGCGTGATGTTCGAGAACACACAATGGATATCCAACCACAGCATGTAATTACAAAGGACAACGTCGAGATCAACGTGGATGGCCTCATCTGGGTTAGGCCGGGATTCACAGCCGAGGAGATCATGAAGACGTTCTACAACATTGATAATTGGAAGGACGCGGTTCTCCTATTGGCAAAAACGAACCTGAGGCAGGAGTTCGGCGAACTGACCCTCGACGAGAGCTTAACAGCCCGTGAACGCATTTCTTCAAACCTCCAGAGCACCCTCGACACTATGACGGATGATTGGGGGTTGAAGGTCACCAAGGTTGAAATACGGCTCATCGACCCACCTAATGACATCAAGATCGCCATGCACAAGCAGAAGACCGCAGAACAGGAACGCCGGGCGATGAAACTGCTTGCCACGGGCAAGTTCGAGGCCGCCGAACAGGAGAAACTCGCGGTAATTCAGGCCGCAGAGGGACAAAAGGAAGCCGAAATCCTAGTGGCAGAGGGCAAAGCAAAGGTGATACAACTGGTCAATGAAACAGCCGACAAGTACTTTGTCGGAAATGCCAAAGATCTGAAGACACTGGAAGTGACTGAGGCTTCTTTGCGCAACAACGCCAAGGTCATTCTTACTGAGAAGGGCATTTCTCCGCAGATCATCGTGGGGGAAATCCCCGCGGCTCTAAAGTGATCGCTTCGAACAAGCGAATCCACCAGACATGAAATAGCCGCGCCCGGTGCGTCCACCTCAGAAGTTACCAGATTGACTCAAGTAAACGGTAATGAGTTTATTCTACTGTCTAACGGATATGGCCGTTGTGTGGCAAATCGAGAAACTGGAGAGAGCCAGATGAAATACAAGATTGCAATTCAGGAAACAGAAGAAGGTTTCAGCGTCTCCGTACCGGGGCTTCCAGGTTGTTGGTCTCAAGGGGTAACAGAAGAAGAGGCTTTGGAGAATATCCAGGATGCGATCCGTGAGTACCTCGCTGCTCGTGATGAACTGCTCGAGGATGCAGTAATACGTGAAATCGAAGTTGTAGACTGAGCGTGCCAAAGGTACCAGGTATCAATCATCAAAATGCCGTTCGGGCATTGGAAAAGGCCGGTTTTCGTGTCGTTCGACAGGGTAAGCACATCGTGATGAGTGATGGTGTGCGTATTCTCACTATTCCGCGGCACAATCCGGTGAATGCCTATACTATGGGAGGTATTGTGCGTGATGCAGGTTTGTCAGAAGAAGAATTTCGTGAATTGCTATGAAGCTCTATCGTCTAACAACGGCATGCACCTGACTCGCTGCGCTCGCAGGTGACGCTGAGCGTTCGGCAACATAATCGGGGGTTCAAAGTACTATTTACATAAGAAGCAAGAAAATGTCTATTTTAACTTAGTTATTGTAATTGGTGAATATATTTGGATAGTTGTGAAAAGGACAGGACAGATAACTATTCACAAAATAGCCATCTTTCACAATTCACAAGGGAGGGCCAAATGTCCAGCCGCGGGATATCAATATTGATGTTGTCTTTTCTCCTTTTCCTCGGGATTGGATGCTCGAAAAAGGTAGACGTTTCTCAGCCTTACGCCCAGAACTCCGAGGAGGATAACCATATCACGATTGAGCTTAAAGATGGAACTGTAATAGAGGGCACAATAGGCAAGATAACCGAGAAGGTTCTCCTTATGGGCTACACCAAAATGGTGCCAGGCTCAGATCCCCCGAAGCCTGACTTCTTCAGTCTCACGATAGAGCTTGAGAAGATCACAAAGATGCAGAAATCTGTGACCAATGTCCCTTTGACCGTAATCCTGATTGCCGTTATCGTTATAGCCATTGTAGTAGCTTTGGTAACAATTAAGAGACGCTTTGGGGCCGATGAAGCCCTGAGGCCGGCAGAGGGCAAAGATTCATCGTAAAGGAATAAGATCATGAAATATAGGGTACTCGGAAGGACCGGGCTGGAAGTCTCCGAGATAGGCTTCGGGGGGTGGGCGATAGGAGGCAACGAGTTCGGCAACAGTTACGGCTCTACTGACGACCAGGAATCCATAAGAGCTATACGGAAGGCCCTCGACTCAGGCTGTAACTTCTTCGACACCGCAGATGTCTACGGACACGGCAGGAGTGAAATCATCTTGGGACAGACTCTCAAGAGTAATAGGAAGGATCTTTACATCGCCACAAAGGTCGGGGGGGATTTCTACGCTCCCACGCCGGGGATCAACTTCTCCCCGGAGTACATAGCCTTTGCCGTAGATCAGAGTCTCGGTAGGCTTGAGACCGACTACATAGACCTCTACCAGCTCCATAATCCGACGCTGGATATGATCAAAGATGGCTCCGTCTTCGACACTATGGAAAAGCTCAAGGACGACGGCAAGATCAGATTCATAGGCGTCTCAATCTTTGAACCGGTCGAGGGAATAGAAGCTATCAAGATCGGGAAAGCTGACGCAGTTCAGGTTGTCTATAACATATTCTCCCAGGGAGCCGCAGAGGAACTCTTCCCCCTTGCCCTTCAGGATAATGTCGGCATAGTCGCCAGAGAGCCGCTTGCCAACGGGTTCTTGACTGGCAAGTACACAGCCCGTTCCAGGTTCGAAGAGGGCGACATCAGGTGCAATTGGCCTTCCCAAATGATCGGTAGCAGAGTCCAGGTAGCCGATTCTCTGAAGGAATACCTGTCGCCGAGTAAAAGGAGCCTTACACAGTGGATTTTGAACTTCGTCTTAGCGCGAAAGGCTGTATCTGTGGTAATCCCCGGCAGCAAGACCGAGGAGCAGGTAGAGGAGAACCTCGGTGCCTCTGACGTCGAACTTCCTACAGATGCTGAGCTTGAGCAGCTTCGCAACCTGTTCAGACGATAGCCGTAGTACAAGTAGGCAGTACTCAGGTGAGATTGCCTTTGTCATACAGGGCAGCACTGCCGCTTTTCTGGGGAGAAAGCAAGCCCCCGATAGATTCAATCGGGGGCAAGGCACAAAGTGGGCAAAGCAATCTCATTGAGCTGGCCATCAAAGGGGTATCGAAGAACTCTTTGGGTAAAGAGCAAAGGGGAACTCTGTGAAAGCCTTCATCGGAGACAAAGCTCAAGTCGGAGAGGATACACAAGCTGGACACTACGCGGTAATCTGTGACGGCGCTGTGGTGGGCAAGGACTGCAGGATCGGACACCATGTCGTCATACATCCCGATGCGATCATAGGGGACGGCGTCAGAATAGACGATCACGCAGTCATAGGAAAGCGCCCTTTCAGGGCCGCGCGGAGCATACTTAAGCAGGAGAAGCACCTTGCGCCCGCAAAGATCGGAAACGGCTCTATAATAGGCACTTTCGCCTGCGTCTATATGGGGACCACAGTCGGGGAGAAGGTGCTCGTGGCAGATCTGGCCACGGTCAGAGAAAATACCCAGATAGGTGATCTGACCATCATCGGCAGAGGTGTGACTGTCGAGAACTATTGTAGTGTCGGAGTAAAGTGCAAATTGGAGACCGAATGTTATATCACGGCCTACTCCACGCTTGAGGACTTCGTATTTGTGTCGCCGCAGGTTACGACCACCAACGACAACTTTGTGGGAAGGACCCAGGAGAGACTAAGACACATCAAGGGTGTAACAGTGAAAAGGGGGGGGAGAATAGGGGCAGGGGCGGTCATACTCCCCGGCAAGGTGATAGGGGAAGACGCCCTTGTTGCGGCAGGATCGGTAGTCACAAAGGACGTGCCTCCCCGCAAGGTAGCTATGGGTTGTCCCGCCTATGTGTGTGGGGACGTGCCAGAGGAACAGCTACTTGAAAATCAAGGCTGGGAATAGCAGGTGCACAATCCGCTACGGTCCTATCTGGCTCTCATCGAAGCTCTCTGAAGATTCAACCTCAGCGCTGACGGAGTCACTCCTTGCCCTGGATGTCCCACTCACAGCAGTCGGAGCATTCAGAGTAGGCACCCCACCTGTGTCGATTCTGAGCAGAAGGCCCTCTTCTATTGGATAGTAATCATCTGCCGCTTGAATCAGGTCCCTAGCAGTATTGTGCTGGAAGGAGAAGATCTCCACCTTGGGTCCTATTGTCTTGACCAGGTTGACCAAAGACACAAAGTCGCCGTCGCCGCTGACTAGAACTACCACATCCAGCTTGTCCACAAGGCTTATAACATCTATGGCCATACCCATATCCCAGTCCCCTTTGGCCGAGCCATCGCTTCTGAGCCTCAGGTCTTTGCGCTTGACCTGGTAGTTTTTCTGCTGGAGCATTGTGATAAAGCCGCTTTGATCTACTTCAGGGGATTGGACGACGTAGGCTATGGCCCTTATCAGCCTCCTGTTATCGCTGACTGTCGTGAGGAGCTTTTCAAAGTCGAGCCTCGAGTTGAACTGTTTTGCCGCGTAGAATATGTTCTGAACATCCACGAAGACGCCGATCCTGTCGACATCACCTTTGGGCCTTGCAGGTCCACTCACCCCTGCTCCTATCAGCTTTCTGGTTTCGGACTGGAAGACCTGAAGGTCTGATCTGATATCGTCTATGTACTTCTTTACTTCAGCCTTATAGGTTTTGCCCTGGGCGACATTTTCAGATAAGAGCTTCTTGATCTGGGATATGCTCTGTCCCACAGCCTCTACGAAGCGATTGGGGACGTCGCTCTTTACATTCTCGTTCCGATTCATTCTTTCCAAACTGTACTGAATCTTCCTGATATCTTTGGTCACCTGGTTAAGAGGCAACAAAGAGTCAGATTTCTCTTCACTAGTTACAGAATCGTCCAATTTCTTTTTGAGATTGGCGTGCTCACTTTTGAGCGCCGCTTCCCGTTTCAGGCAGGCACTAAGCTCTCTCTGTACGTCGGTTATCTTCCCTTTTAGCGCACGTCTCTCCTGTGAGAATTGGGCTGTCATTTTCTCCAAATCGGAGTTCTTTCTCCCCAGATCTCCCAACTGGGAGCGGAGCTTATCTATCTCCTTGGAGAAGTTCTTTTCCCTTTCGCGTCTGTCCAACAGGACATCCTCACCCTCAAGATCGTTATCCTCTATAGATTCGTCTATTTCCTTGAAGAGTTCATCCTTGAGCAGAGCTTCTGCAAGGTTGTCTATGAGTTCGTTCGCCTCAGGACGGTCGTCTACTGCCAGGGCGAAGAGGTCTCTTCCAATATTATGATTAGGGCTCTCCATCATACGATCTGCAAGTTTGTCAATTGGCGTTCTGTTTACCTGTCTCACTGTATTGGAGTTAGCCTTTTCCAAAACCTTTGTAATAGTCTTTGCGTTTTCTTCATCTTCGTAGAACTCATCCACAAGATCTATAATAAGATTTTCCGTAGATATAGATTGTGTGCGGGTCCCATCGTAGGAAAGAGAACACAGATTACACAGTTTTACAATAGCTTTATGGCTTAAAGAATCCTGCATAATTAGCATCATCAGCGGAGGTTTTATAAATTCGGCTATCTTTTTGTGATTGGCTCTAGTCATCTTATTTCTCCTGGTTCTGTCCCCCCATCAAGTGGGGTCCGACATCGCCGACATCGCCGACATCGGATCTGTGCCGAACTTCTCTTTTAGCTTGCTTTCGATGTAGAGCGGCACGAAATTGCTCACGTCTCCGCCGAATTCTGCCACCTCGCGCACCACCATGGAACTCAAATAGGTGTACTCCGCACTCGGCATCAGAAAGATGCTCTCAAATTGTGGGTAGAGATTCCTGTTAATCAGAGCCATTTGAAACTCGTACTCAAATTCCGTGACGACTCTTAACCCCCGTATTATTATATCGACCCCCCTTTCCTTTGCGTAATCCACAAGGAGGGTGTCGAAACTGTCAACCGAAACCTGATCCCACTTTTTGGTCGTCTGTTCTATCATGTCCACTCTTTCGTTCACACTGAAGAGCGGCCTTTTGCGAGCGCTTAAAGCTACGCTCACGATAACCTGATCGAAGATCCCTATTGCGCGCTTGATTACGTCTAAATGTCCGTATGTTATAGGATCGAATGTCCCCGGATAGAGAGCTTTTGCCAAATTCCCTCCTTATTTTTAAGTAAATGATAATAGTTTTTCCCAAAATACCACTTTTGTATCCCCGTAGACCCTCTCCGAACAGGCTGTGAAGTTGTACGCCTTCTCTGGGAGTTCCTCCCCTTTGGAAGTTTCGGTCACAATTAGCCCGCCATCTGATAGAAGGTTCCACCTGTCTAACGCTCTTAACACCACCTCAGTCAGAGCCTTTCTGTAGGGCGGATCAGAGAATATCAGATCGAACCTGCTACCCGATTGGGAGATCTTTTCCATCGCCCCGAAGCAGCTTGCTCTCCAGACCTGGCAGCTTTCCTCAAAGCCGAGTTTCCCAAGGTTTTCTTTTATGACTTTGACTAAACTTTCGTTTGAATCTATAAAGAGGGCGCTGTGGGCTCCTCTGGAAAGGGCCTCCATTCCTAAGCTACCCGTCCCGGCAAAGAGATCCAGCACCTGTGCGTCCTGGACTCTGCTTGCCAGGATGTTGAAGATGGATTCCCTGACCCTGTCGCTCGTCGGACGGACAGAGTTCCGTCTAATCACCTTCAGCCTGTGTCCTTTGGCTTTTCCGGAGATTATTCGCATGAGCGTATTCTGTGTCTAAAGAGAAAATAGACGCCACAGCTCCAATATAAAAGAATTAGATACCCGAAGTCAATAATTTTAATTCTATAAAGCCCTATTCGGAAACGTAAGGTCCAAGTTTTGCCTGGAGGTAAGAACTTGTCTCAACGTAGTATCTTCAGGGCAGACACGCGGATCTGCCGCTACTACAGTCTGATGATCTCCGGCAGACCACATCCATCGTGATCTCTGTGATCTCTTCTATTATCCTGGAGGATAGAACTTGAGCCTCTTGCTTAATCTTATAAAGATCACCCTCTTTTGCCCCCACTGCTGAAGGGGAATAGACGCTGATATAGTATTTGATTTTAGGCTCCGTGCCTGATGGCCTAGCCGCAAGGCTTGTCCTTCCGTCTTGGGAGAGATTGAAGATCAAAAGATTACCTGCTGGCTTTTCGATAGTTCGAAGTGTCCTCCCTGAGTCGGGATCGAAGGCTTTCCCGGTCAGATAGTCCCTGATCTGGCGTACCTTCAGTCTGGCAATCTTCTTGGGGGGATCACTGCGTAATCTTTTCATCACTTCCAAGATTAGATAGTTACCTTCTGCCCCCTCAAGGAAGATATTTTTCACTGCGTTTTCGTAATAACCGTATTTCGTGTAGATTTCATCCAAAAGTTGATGCGGGGTCCTGCCCTCTTTTTTCAACTGTGCGGTCAACTCCACCATCAGCATCGCCGCTACAGTTCCGTCCTTATCGCGAGCATACGTCCCCTTTAAGAATCCGATGCTCTCCTCCGTTCCGAAGATGAAGCGTCCAGGATCGTCAAGTTCCCTTATGACTTGGGCGATGTGTTTGAACCCCACAAGCAGATTGCCCTCGACCTGGATTCCAAAACTTCTGGATATGTGCGAAATTAGCTCGGTCGTCACCAGGGTCTTGACTATCAGGCCATCTTTGCGAAGCTCGCCTGATGCCTTTTGCTGACTCAGGATAAAATAGGTCAAAAGGGCGCCGATCTGGTTGCCGTCCAGTATCTTCCACTCATCTTTATGGGGTAGAATCGGGGCGGCTGACGCCATCCGGTCGGCGTCAGGATCGTTGGCAAGCACAATATCGGCCTTCCTGCTTTTGGCTTCCTCTATGGCAAATTCTAGAGACGATGGCTCTTCAGGGTTCGGCCTACTGTTAGCCACTCCCGAAAAGTCTCCGTCGGGGTCTGCCTGTTCGGAGACGATATAGAGGTCTTTGTCGTAGCCGAGGCGACGAAGCACCGGCACGGTAGAAGTAATACCGACTCCGTTAAGAGGCGTATAGACTATACCCACATCGCCTTCGTGGGTAAGTGCCTCGTCCAAGACAGCCGACAGATACTGCTGGTCAATATCATCTCCAAGCTGGCTTAAGAGCCCCCGTTCTTTAGCTTCCGAAATGCTGACGCGCTTAATCTCTCGGACATCTGACACCGCATCTATGATCTTTTCCTCATGCGGTGGGACTATCTGCCCTCCGTCGGACCAGTAGACCTTAATTCCATTGTCCCTGGGAGGATTGTGAGACGCTGAGATTACGATTCCGACGTCGGCGTGCAGTTCTCTGACTGCAAAAGACAGCTCGGGAGTCGAACGAAAGTCCGGAAAAAGATGGACAAAGATGCTGTTGGCGGTCAGCACCTCTGCAACTATCAGGGCGAACTCTTTTGAATGGTGACGGACATCGTAGGCTATTACGGCCCTGTAGTGTTCGTCTCTTTTCTTTATCTTCAAGGAAAGTAGATAGTCAGAAAGTCCCTGGGCTGACTCGCCGATAGTCTGCGGATTGATGCGATTCGTCCCCACTCCCATGGGGCCCCGCCGCCCACCTGTCCCGAACGGGATGATCGTGTGGAAGCGGTCGTTCAGACCGGAGAACTGTTCCTCTTCGATCAAAAGACGCAGGTCATCGTCGTGGAACTCCAAAAATCTTCCGGACTCAAGCCAGTTCTTAAGATTTTCAAGCGCAACCGGCGTGAGTTCCTGAGCTTTAGGCGATTCAACAACTTTCCTTAGAAGATCTGCACCTTCCAGATCGCCACTTTTCGACATCGTCCTGCCTTTCCTTTTTTGACCGACTCCTTAAGGATTTGAAGACCGAATATTGGGTCAACTTTAAAAATAGTCTCTTGTGGAGAGCAGAGCAAGTCCTTTTTGCAGAGAATAAACCAAAAAAGGGGCTGACCGGCGCGAATAACCGGTCAACCCCTTTCCGCTGCTCACTGTTGCACGAACTTACTCAATAGAATCTTTGATTTTGCCCCACGTAGAAGGTTCTACTGCTGTATCCTCTATAGGGGTTGTGGCGAGGACTTGACCTCTGATTTCTCCCGGTGGGTTGTCACCTGTATGGATATTGACGTAGATATCGCCTGCCAGAAGTTCATCCACTAAAAGAGGCGCGGCATCTGTGCTGCTCCAGACCCCGGATATGGTGTTTCCAGAGATCTCACCCGCTGAAAAACCGCGGACGACGCCACCTGCCACACCCGCCGGAGCCATGTGGAAATGGGCGGCAGTTATTGGACCGCTCAGATCTGTGACAGTGATGCGGAACGTCAACTCTGTCTCATCGTCATTGAGCGTAAACGAGCCTGTCCCAGTCGGATTGAGGCCCTCAGGAATTGCAGGAGCAGGAACCGCCTGATCTACATCCACTATAGCTGTGAAGCCGATGCCTGTAGTGGCCAGGACCTGACCTCTGATTTCACCCGGTGGGTTGTCGCCCGTATGGATGTTGACGTAGATATCACCTGCCAGAAGTTCAGCCACTAAAAGAGGGGCAGCGTCTGCGCTGCTCCAGACCCCGGATATGGTGTTTCCAGAGACCTCATCCGCTGAAAAGCCGCGGACGACGCCACCTGCCACACCCGCCGAAGCCATGTGGAAATGGCCGGCGGTCATTGGACCGCTCAGGTCTGTGACAGTGATGTGGAATGTCAACTCTGTCTCGTCGTCATTCAGCGTAAACGAGCCTGTTCCGGTCGGATTGAGGCCCTCAGGAATTTCAGGAGCGGGAATCTCCTGATCTACATCCACCACGGCCGTAAAGTGAGTATGAGCATAGCCGATGCCTTGCAGCGATAATAGAGCACACATTACAGAAAACGACAAAACTGAAAATGTTTTTATCATTACTTCACTCCTTTCGTTTATCTCGTTCGACCGTTTGACATCTGTAGTTCTATGTACGTTCTTTCAGATCAGGTATAGACTTAATCACCTCCCCTCTGTCTGCCGCTGGTTACAGATCGTAGCTTACAGTGCATACCTTAAGAATGGTACATAGGTGCAAGTACAGTGCCATAGAGCCGCCCATAGGAATAACCTATACGTAACAGTTGTATACTCAATGTGTTATTACCTGGAAAAGGTCACTAAAGATTGGTCTTCGATATGAAAGGGACTGTGGTCTTGGGTACACATATATTTCGAATAACGCTCAAGTATCCTTCCCAAAAATATCCCAAGAATATCCCAAGAAGATCATTGACTGGGAAGACAATTAAGTGTATAATAGTATATACAGTGTGTTCTAGATTATACAACCTATGGATATGGAGGTCTTATATGCCCGTCTATGACATCGGATCTGCTGTGGGTGGGGTCTTCAGGGCTATCAAAGAGTATCAAGGGATAGACGGTGTTAGTCTCTGTCTGTTTGACTCTTACGATGACGATATGATCGTGATTCTGCCGCGGTGGACCTCATGTGGCAGTGGACGCTCTACTTGTGCAAAGATACTTAAAAGGATCGCGTCCCACGGAAATCCCGATGTTATTACCAAAAGGGTGCAAAGAATTGCCGAAGAGCTCTTCCCCGGGATAGAGGCTGTTGAGGTCGGTGTTCTTCCGCTTGTCTACGAAAATGGCCTCATCGGAACTCTTAATATAGCTTCCCTCAGGGAGAGCAAGATACAGAGGGAAAATCTGGAGAGTCTTGTGGAACATGCCGATCTTTTGGGCGATGTCCTGAGCGGTCGGGGATCCCTGGAAAGGAAACGCGACATTCAGCTTGATCTCATAAATCGTCTGGGCCGTCAGAATATCCTCAAGAAGCAACTTGAGGAATTCTTGGATATGGCTGTCGTCTCGATAAGAGAGAACCTGAACTATTACAACGTGTCTTTGTTTATGCTGGATGAATCGGGAAAGAATCTGGTTTTGACGGCTCATGCGGGTTCCTACCGGGGCATCGTTAGAAGGGGGCACAGACAGAGCCTCGGGGTAGGAATGTTGGGATGGACAGCAAGGAACGGGAAGACTCTGCTTGCAAACGATGTGAGCAAGGAACCTACATACGTGGTGGTCAACGGGCTCAAGACAGGCTCGGAAATCTGCGTGCCCGTGGTGGTGGACGAAAAGGTGATAGGGGTCTTAAACGTGGAAAGCGACAGAACAAGTGCATTCGATCAAGGTGACGTGAAGGCCCTGGAGACGCTCTCAGGCCAGTTGGCCGACGCCATAAAGATGCAGAAAAACCACAGGGACCTAAACCTTATTAAAAGGGAGCTCGGCGAAAGATACAACGTAGATAACATCATAGGCACAAGTGAAGAGATGTTAAAGGTCTTAAACTTAGTAAAGGTGGTCTCTCAAAGCGATACGACCGTTATCATAAGGGGGGAGACCGGGACAGGCAAGAATCTGATAGCCAAGGCGATCCATTTAGGGAGCGACAGACACGACAGTCCATTCGTGTCCCTCAACTGCGCAGCTATTCCTGACTCCCTTTTTGAAAGCGAGCTATTCGGCCACGAAAAGGGCGCCTTCACAGGCGCCGATAGAAAAAGGATCGGAAAAATAAAGCTCACAGATGGGGGAACGCTCTTCTTGGATGAAGTAGGGGATATACCTTACCCTATGCAGATTAAACTCTTGAGGGTGATTGAAGAGAAGGTATTTACAAGGGTCGGAGGCGAAGATGAGATAAAGGCGGACGTCAGGATAATCTCCGCCTCCAGCCTCCCTTTGGAAGAACTCGAAAGAGAGGGTTCCTTCAGAAAAGACCTCTATTTCAGACTTAATGTTGTGCCCATACATCTTCCTCCCTTAAGGGAAAGGATTGAGGATGTTCCTCTTCTGGCTTACCATTTCTTGACGAAGGCGTGTGGGAAGCTAAATAAGGATATACGGCATATCGAACCGGACATCTTATCGGACATGGCGTCACACCAATGGCCAGGAAACGTAAGGGAGCTCGAGAATCTCATCGAGAGGGCTGTCTTGATGCAGAAGGGCTCTTCTTTGACTCATATTGAGATTCCGAGCCGGAAAACTCAGAAGATGGGGGGAATTGACACTGTCACGATAGATGACAGTCTTCCGTTGGATGAGGTGAAAGAGAGGGCAATTGCCGAGATCGAAGGAGAGTATCTGCGAAAGGTGCTTACCAGATGCAAGGGCAACATAAGCCTTGCCGCGAAGATGGCGGGCATGAACAGGAGGACTATGTATAATAAGATGGAAAAGTATAACATAAGAAGGAGAGACTTCTTGGCATCCCCATAGAACCCCTAATTAGAGTTCCTCTTTACTCTCCGCAATGTCATCCAATGCTCTTCTTGCCTTGGTCCCAGGTGGGCCATCGGGATCAAGTTCGATGGCCTTCTCATACTTTTCGATTGCCTCATCGCTGTCCCCTTGGGAATGAGACACTTCACCCCAACTGTAATAAGCTGTGGCAAATTGTGGATCGAGTTCGATAGCCTGCTGAAACTTTTGAGTTGCCTCTTCGTGCTTCCCCTGTTTATACAGCGCAACGCCCCAGTTGTTGTATGTATCTACATATTTTGAGTCCAGATGGGCGGCCTTCTGAAACTTTTGAATTGCCCCCTGATAATCCCCTTGATTGGCAAGGGCATTTCCCCAGTTGTTGTACGCATCTACATATCTGGGGTCCAGATCGGTGGCCTTCTTATACTTTTCAATTGCCCCCTCATTATCCCCCCGGTCCTGCAGTGCAAGACCCCAGTTGTAGTATGCATGGGCATATTCTGGATCCAGTTCGATGGCCTTCTTAAACTTTTCAATTGCCCCATTATTATCCCCCTGGTTGGCCAACGTACTGCCCCACTTGTAGTATGCAGAGGCATCTTTTGGATCCAGATCAGTACCCTGCTGAAACTTTTCAATTGCCTCCTCATTTTCACCCTGCTCGGACAATACATCGCCCCAGTTGTTGTATGCCTCGGCATATTGTGGGTCGACTTCGACAGTTTTCTTAAACTTGTCAATTGCCCCGTCATTATCCCCCTGGTTGGCCAACGCATTGCCCCAGTTATTATATGCAGGAGCAGATTTCGGATCAAGTTCGATGGCCTTCTTATACTTGTCAATTGCTTGTCCGTGTTTCCCCTGTTTGTTTAAGATTTGACCCCAGTTGTTATATGCAGGAGTAAAGTTTGCGTCAACTTGAATAGCCTTTCTATATTTGGCAATTGCCTCTTTGACTTTGCCCTGTCTTTCTAATTCAAAGCCCAAGTCGTTAAGTGCCTGGGCAGATTTGGGGTTGCGTTTGATAACGCTTTTAAACTTGTCTAACGGCCCCTCGGGTTCTGTTTGTTCAACTAACTTGCCATTTGGGTTGAGTTCGGCATCTTTCTGAGACGTGCCAATCGTCCTATGCTGTTTTCTCAAGTAATACAACGCAATGCCCCAAATGAGAACAAATAATACGATGACAAATACTATAACTCCCGTATTAAGTATCTTTTCGAGAAGGATGTCCCAACCGGTATCTCCCTCTTCCTCAAGTTGTTCAGGTACCTCGAGAGGGTTCTGTCAGTAGAGTGTCTCCCTCGGACTGTACAAGGGCGACAGAGGCTGATAGAGCCACGAGACACATAGTAGTTATAAGCTTAAGGATAACCATGAGTAGGAGGCCTAATTTATCCCATTTGCCTGACCGGATATTTTGGGTCTGTCTAGACATAAATAGATCTTATTGTAGAGATACAGGCTTCGCCATTGCGTTTAAACATACGATAAAGATTTTGCCACCTTGCTCGGGTAGAGCTGGAAAAGAAGGTCAAGTTTTCCTCATTGAAAATAGTAACGTGCGACCTTTTGCGGTGAGTATCTATACCCATAAAAAGGTGTTTGCCTATCTGGGCTAAAGAGTTTTATTTTATCATGCTGAGCCACCTGGCGAGCAAGTCAACGGATAAGCGCCGATTCATTCCACCAGCAATTTACCCTTTCAAGCGCCGGTCCCAACTACTTCTTAAGATACTTACAGGCTCAACGCTGTTTGTTGATTATCCTCCTTAATTCCTACCAATCTACTATGCCCTTAATCGCAGGATCTCCGCTTTCAGAAAGATCTAAAAGCCTTGTGAAAAACCCTTAGATTCAGAAAGTAGTATAGAACAAGCATTGATAAAGCAGCTCCGATGTATTATATTATGTTATTGATAATATTATACATGGAGGAAACAATGACCCCACAAAAGCAGGAACAGACAAATCCGATGTTTCACTATTTTCAGATGGAGGATTTAGTTCCCGAGGATCATATCCTTCGTCAGATTGATGAGGCAGTTGATTTTTCATTTGTACGAGACGTTGTATCAGATTGTTATTGCCCTGACAATGGCAGACCCGGTATTGATCCTGAATTAGTTGTTCGAATGATCCTTATTGGCTATCTGTATAATTTGAGTGAGAATCGGCTCTGTCAGGAAGTGGGGATGCATGCGGCATATCGGTTGTTTTGTCATCAGACATTTGAGGATGCGGTTCCGGATAGGAGCACGATCAACAAGCTTCGCAATCACAAGTGGGCATCCAGTGGGTTGTTTGAACGGATAATGCGTCAGGTAGTCCAGTGTTGCATAGATGTCGGTCTTGTGAGCGGTAAACACCTTAGTGTCGACGGCACTCAGATACAAGCTGATGCTTCAGTGAAAAGTATTGAGCCGATAGAACCCCCTGTTTCTCTTGATGATTATCTCAAGGGAATCGGTTTTGAAGGTGATAAGACAAAGGGTAGGTCCGGGCATCCTCAGGATAAAGACTTTCATGGTGAAAAGTGGACGAACCAAACACACCGTTCGACTACAGACCCCGACGCGCGCTTACACAGCAAATCGAAGGGCAAAGGGGCTTTTCTCTCGTTTATGGGCCATGATCTGATCGACACAAAAAGCAGAGTAATCCTTGAGACTCAGGGCACGCAGGCGACAGGGACAGCAGAGCCCGAAAGTGCCCTTAAGATGGTAGATGACCTTGAAACATACACCATGCCCAAAGACATTCAGACACTTAGTGCCGATACCGGTTACGGTTCTGGTAATTTTATCGCTGATGTGCTTGACCGGGGAATCATACCCCATATTCCTCTGCGAGCCGATGAGAGGATTGAACCGATTCCTACATGGAAAAACAAGACAAATTCAGCACATATTCAGGCCGAACGGGATAGAAAAGTGCGAGAGGCGAAAGCCAGAAATCATGCACGGTCTATCTCATTAACAGCTGACTACAAACTCTCCCGGAGACTCCGTAAACGCAGTGAACATATCTTTGCTGAAGCCAGGCAACAACACGGTATGGGACGAGCCCGTTATAGAGGACCAGCCTCACTGAATGAACAGTTGAATCTTGTTGCAACAGTACAGAATCTCAAGAGGCTTGTATCTTTCATAAGAAGGGGGAAAGCGTCTATGTGTGCCCTGTCTGTCAAAGACAGTGCATCCTGTTCTTCAAACAGCTCCTATTCCTTGCTGACCAGAACTCTGATAAGACTATTTTGCTTATTCCACAGCAAAACGATACGATATGCTTCTCTTTGACCCATAATCGGCGCTTCAGACGCTGCCTGGGACATAACTATTTCACAAGGCTTCTAAAGTATATGGCTTATCTATTTCAGCGCCCTCGCTGTCAGTTATGATTCGAATCAGGGGTTCGTCGAATTTTTCCAGAGCATTCTCCAGCACTACGGCTCTTTCTCCAGTCTTCAGCTCTACTATGCTCCCTACTGGGTACCTCGCAACCTTTGAAAGAAAGATTTCCACTATCCTCGGATCGAACTCCTCATTTGACTTTGCCGCTATCAGGTTTAAGACCTTGTGCGGAGCCACTTTTGCCTTGTAGATTCTATTGGACGTCAGAGCGTCGTAGATGTCCACCAGTATTGTGATTCTTGAGAACTCATGGATATTATCACCTTTGAGGCCCTGCGGGTAACCATTCCCGTTCAGCTTTTCGTGGTGCTGAAGCGCCACAGACGTAACCACAGGATCCAGACCCGACTTCTCCTGGAGCATGTTGTACCCGTTTAGTGGATGCTTTTTTACTTCCGCTAATTCTTCCTCGGTCAGTTTTCCGGGCTTATTCATGATCCCAACTGGGAATCATGATCTCCCCCAGGTCACGCAACAGCACGCCCATCCCAAGGGTCTTGAGACGATTTTCGTTGTACCCCATTCTCATAGCCACCAGAATGCTCAAGATGCACGTGTTCACAGAATGCTGATACGTATAATCATCGTAGGTTTTCACATCTACCAGATTAACTAAATCCGTACTACTCACTATCAGGTCATTTACGATCTTGTCCACAGCCGCCTTCACTTTCCGCTTATCTATAGCTATAGCGGACTGGGAGTCAATTGCCTCTTGAGCCTGTAAAAATGTCTCCTTTATTGTTGAGGAAGCAAGGGCTCTGGCTTTTACCGAGACCACGTCGTGAACTTCCACATCTTCAAATCTTTTGTCGTATATATATATTGAAAGTATCCCCAAACTCTTCAGTCGCTCTATATAGCCTGACGTAAGTTCCACTCCGTGGGCTATAAGTATCTGACCGTCGGCCGAGTATATATTCTTTTCGACGATGGATCCTGGAGAAACGCTATCTATGTTAATTACCCTCATTATAAACGACCTCGCTCTAGATTTTGAACACCTTTTTCAAGAATGTGTCCCAATTTTCCAGCAGATCCCAAATGTGGTTTTCAGGTTTAATCAAAAGTGGGAATCTGCGGCTACAGTTCTGCGGAAGGGATCGCCATCGAAGCGACCACAATATCCCAGCCGCGCATTGAGGAGTAGTCTAGCTTTCCTCGAGTAGAGTGTCATTTTCTTTATTTCGCCTATCTCTCTCCGTTCTTCTGTTCTTATCTGGACGTCTGTCCTGGATGCCCCCAGGAACGGCAGGATTAGGTGTTCTTCTGTCCACCTTTCTTCTAGTTCCTGATCTCTTTTTCTGCCCTGCCATCTCTCCTCCTTACGACAAGAAATAGACTATTGTTACAGACTTTTGTTATAGTATTTATACATTATTGTACAAATGCTATAGAAAAAGATACAACGAAACAGACTGTACGTCAAGTCCTCTTTCACTTCTACTATCTGTGAATAGTGACGGTTGAATTTTCTGAGCATCTGTCGTACGCTGAGCGACCTTGAAGCCTTGAAGTAAGCTGCGTCAATCACGTGGTGATTGAGGTCACAGGATGGAACGAACCAGAGGTCAGCTAGAACTTTTCCAGTTTGGCAAGAAGCGTAAGCTACATATTAAATATAACTAAACGCCGACATCCGTGCTGTGATGCACGTCACGGGATAAAATAAACCAAAGCAACACGTCGTCACACCCCTCATCCTCAAATTTAATCCAAAATATAGTATTTGTCAACTTTTTTCCCAAATCCTGCCCAAGCGCTTTTTTAACCTGCTGTATACCTTAATTTGATTCTCCTCTCAATTCATCAATTGCTTTTCTTGCATCAGTGGCCAGTTCCCCGTCAGGATCGAGTTCGATGACCTTTTGAGACTTTTGAATTGCCCCGTTTTTATCCCCTTTGGCACGCAACACTTCGCCCCAGCTTAAGTACGCTATGTCACATTTTGGGTCGAGATCGATAGCCTTCTTAAACTTAGCAATTGCCTCCTCGTATCTTCCCAAGCGATACAACACCTTGCCCCAGTTGTTGTATGCATCGGCATTTTGGGGGTCGAGTTCGATGGCTTTCTCATACTTGAAAATTGCACCCTCATAATCCTCCTGAAGGGCCAACGCAACGCCCCAGCTGACGTATCCATAGGCATCTACTGGGTCGAGTTCGATGGCTTTCTCATGCTTGAAAATTGCACCCTCATAATCCTTCTGAAGGACCAACACGTCCCCCCACATGCGGTATGCTTTGGCATATCCTGGATCGAGTTCGATGGCTTTCTCATACTTGGCAATTGGCCCTTCATAATCCTTCTGAAGGGCCAACGTAACGCCCCAGCTGCTGTAGTATATAATGGCATTTTTTGGATCGAGTTTTATGGCTTTCTTACACTTGGAATTTACCTTCTTGAATTTTCCAATTGCCTTCTTGTCTTTTCCCTGTTCAGCTAACATAAGGCCCCAGCTATAGTACACCCAGACAGATTTTGGATCGAGTTTTATGGCTTTCTTATACTTGGCAATTGCCTTCTTGTATTTTCTCTGGTTACCTAATGCATCGCCCCAGTTGTGGTATGCAGGGGCAAATTTTGACTCGAGTTCAGTAGCCTCCTGATATTTGTCAATTGACTCATCGTAATTTTTCTGTTCATCCAACGCAAGGCCCCACAGGTTGTACGCCCAGGGGCGGTCTTTATCTGGACCATATCGAAGAATGTGTTGTATGGTCTCAAGACAGGCTTTTCTGTCAATATCATATAGATACGACGCTAAAATGTAAGGTTGAGTATATTTGTATATGTGTTTCGCAGCTTTAAACAGAATTTTATCCAGATTTTCTAACTTGCCGGCCATGGTCTTGGCGGGCTCTCCACTAACACGGGTTGTTACATAGAGCGAATCACTTTGCACAACCACTTCGCCAACGAGTCGGGCAGCAACGTGTCCGAAAAGCTCCTTGATATGTAGAGGGAAAAACTTCAAGGAGATACCAGCCACTGCTAATTCCATCTGGGGCGGTGTCTGGGGCAAGTCGATACGGAATTTCCGGCCTTCCAAACTGCTGGTTGCGGTGGTTGCCATTGTATATATGAGGTTGAGTTGGTCAATTAATCTGTTTGTAATGGCCCGACCGGTATAGCCCTTTTCCTCAAGTTCTTTAGGTACCTCAAAAGGCTCTATCAGCACAGTGTCTCTCTTTGCCTCTAAATAGATGAAAGTACCAGCGAAAACAAGCAATAAAAGAAAAAGGGTCAAAACTGCTATACTAACTCCATTTTTGACAATGTAGTTGAGTCCCTTAAATATGTATTGAAGGAAAGACTTCAGAGAGCTACCCGCCTCTGGACCTTCGGTTTTGGGTAATGTACGAAGCGAGTCCGCAGTGTGTCGACCGGTGTCTCCCTTTTCGGAAAGTTGTTGAGGTACATCAAGAGGCTCTGTCAGCACAGTGTCTATCTTTAACTCTGTGGGAGATGTCTGAGGCGGGTCCACAGTGGCCCAAATGGTATCACCTTTTACCTCAAGATTTTGAGGTGTTTCAAGAGGTTTTGTCAGTACACTATCGCCCTTTAACTCTGCACAAGCTACAGAAGTTGATACGATCAAAACAAGGACAATCAGTACACTGCAATGTCGACTATGTCCAGCCATGTACCGGTACCTCATAATAAGACCACATAAGAACTACCTCACCTCTCCATCTGGCGTAATACGGCTGATCTTTCCCGCCTTTCCTACGACCAGAGTCATCCTCCAGTTGGCCTGGGCTTTGGGTCCTAAAGTGGCGTGTTCACCCCTTATTACCGCGATGTCGATTCTGTCGGGATAGCCCAGGCACGGCTCGAGGGCAACGTTGAAGTGAGCCTTGCCCTCAAGGGGATAGCCGCCCTGGTTCGTCCACAGGCCGATGTAGGGTATCTCGGAGGGCGAAAAGCCGAATCCGACGAAGTGTTCGTCCGTGTAGTGCAGGGCGCACCAACCTTCGTCCTCATCCAACTTTTCGGTGAAAATCTTATCTCCTGCCCCCAAATCTGGACCTTCTACCACACTTAGATCGACTTCCCTTCCGTCCTTGTCCTTTGTGATGGGCCAGTCGTGGACGGTGAAGAAGTTACCCAATCTGAAGCCGACTCCCCAGTCCGTCCTGACCTTCACGCCGTCGGGCAGAAGGATCTTAAGTTTAGGCTCGGATTTGAAGATGGGATGAATCGCCCAGTTGTACTTAAATTCGAGCGGTGAGAGGTTCACGACCTTGTAATCCATCATGATCTTGCCGCCGCCCTCAAGTTGAAAAGTACGCTCGAACATATAGGGGAAGCGTACTCCGTAGACCCACATTCTCACACCCTTTTCCGTTATTTCGTAGTCCCATGGGAGCGCCCATACTTCGCCGTGATCCGGGGCGATGACCCCCCTCCAGGGATATTCGGGATAGTGGCATTCCGCTATGGTCGGGAAACATTCGTCCACGCCGCTTATATCGTAATCTGGGTACGGATCTCCGTACTTGGGAGTCTTAAGTTTAACATAGGGATTCCTCCACATGAATTCGTATCCGGTCTCTTTATAGACTAAAGATACGACCTTTCCCCCGATTGACGGGATGACCTCTAATTTTATGTCTTCGTCCTCCAGACGCAGGGCTTCGAAACCCTCAACTTCGATCTTTTCTGCATTCATTTTCTATCCTCCTTGTGTCACGTTCAAAAGTCGGCGCAAAAGATTGTACCAGTCCCTTGCCTGATTGTGCCCTTTTGCTTCTCCAGCGTTGTAGAGAAGATAGGCGTTGTATTCCCCGATCTCTGCTCCAGATTGGATTGCTAAACCCCCATCCACTGCCTGGAACGCAGCTCTGGACCAGATCTTTTCGCCTGCCGACCTCAAATATACACCGGTACCCTGCGGATCGTACGCCCCCGGGAATCCCCGCGAATCGAACGAGAGTCTCAAAGAAGCAAAGGCATCTTTGCCTCTCTCGTTGAAGAAGCCCACAAGGGCGGGGTTATTCTGCTCAAAGAACTGCCCCTCGGTGGAGACCTCTATTTCTCCTCCCTCTATCATACTCAGCGTATGAGTAAAGGCATCGTCGAAGAGCCATTCGTCGTTCCTTACGACCGCTATGTCCACTTCCTCCTCGACATCGAGGCGAGATTCCATCGTAACATATGGCAGTCCACTGTAGAAGGCGTAGATAACTTCAATGGCCACAGCGGTCTGCGGGAGGGCAGGATAGATCGGAGATACGGGATAACCGCATCGCTTGACTATTGTGCAGATGGGTCCCTTTACCACCTTGTAGTTCGGCGGTTCTGACCAGTGGGTGATGCGAAAGCGGAGTTGATTGCTGAAATCTGGATTCCAGTGTATGCAGTTATGTTCCCCGTGCCAGGCGATGTCTAACCCGCTGTTGGGATCGTTCGACGCATCGGTTATGTTGATAGTTGTCGGCTCTTGGTACCAGATTAGCACGGTCTCTCCCCATCTCATGAACTCCAGGCCTCTCAGCTGACCCATCACAGGGGAAAGGCGCGCCCGATAGTAGCTATTTTCTATCTCTAAGGCGTATTCCTCTCCCCTCACTATTAAATCCGTCCTATACAACGGCGTCCAGCAGGCGGGTGAGAGATTTCCGTAGAGCACAAGATAGGTCTTACTCTCCCCTGCGTCTATATCTGCCAAAAAGACGATCGAACAGCTCTTTATCCTGTCGTCCGTCTTTTGTGCATAGACCTGACACGGGATTTCCTCTGCTGATCCTTCCTCTACAATGCGGATCTCCTTTGCCATATCGCGTACTTGGTCCCCATCGAAGACGCAGTCTATATGTATCGGTTCACTGCGTCTGGAAAGACTCTCTCTTTCCTGAACCTTGAATCGTTTGAAGAATCGCCATCCTCCCCACCATTTGACGAACTTGTCTTTGGGCAAGGTCTCTACAAGCTCCCACGAATCCTTTGGGACGACAAGGCGATCCCTTTCGAGCCTCCTTTCATCGCGGGGCTTAGCATCTGGATCGGCCTTCTTCTTTGACCTGACGTGCAGTCTCCCCTCAACCGGGTCGTCCTTCTCAAAGCCGAGCACATCTCTGGCTCTCTGCGACAGACGGTCGGCTGTCCACTCTGGCTCCCAGACGCATTCTACTGTAACTTTGCCCACGCCGTCCATTTCCAGTATCTTCTGCCGAACAGGTGAGGACAGGCTGACGATCATGAGGTGTCCCCGATTGTAGACAGCGACCGTGACGTGTACATCCCTGTCCTGGACCTTAACGTCGTAGATCAATCCCATATCCACAACGCTCAGCGGTGTCCCGAACATCTTATCTTTAAGTTCTTTCAGTTGATTCCAAACTGCATCTTCGGTGATCATTTGCTCTACGTCCACAATTAACACATAACACGAGACCACCCATCTACTTGCTTATGTCTACTTTACTATGCAATCGGTCTGAACATAAGGTATTAGTTCCTTAAAGTCAAGGGCAAAAGCACGAGCGGAAAGAGGATAGACTCCCGATTTACTTAACCCCGGGAAAAATCCCTTTACATGCACACATCTTTTTCCTATCTTTCTTAAGTATCTGGTCTATGCCATATTCTATTGCTTATCAAACAAGCCGGACGGAGATCTATATGTCAGAATACAAAGTAGCTGTGATTCCTGGGGATGGGGTGGGCATCGAAGTCACCGCTGAGGCGGTAAAGGTCTTGAAGGCTGTGGAGGAAAAAGTAAACGGCTTGAGTTTGGAGCTTACACAGTTCGACTGGGGGTCGGATCGCCTTAAGAGGATAGGAAAGATGATGCCTGAGGACGGCATCCAGATTGCATCCAAATACGACGCAATATTCTTCGGCGCAGTGGGCGATGCCGACATTCAAGATCATATTACATTAAATGGGCTGATCCTCCCCTTAAGGAGAAAATTCGACCAGTATATATGTTTAAGACCATCCTATCTCTACGAAGGTGTTCAATCTCCGCTTGCAGGCAAGAGCACAGGGGATATAGACTTTGTCGTAATAAGGGAGAACGTTGAAGGGGAATACTCAGACTGCGGAGGCAGAGTCTATATGCAGATGGACGACGAAGTCGCCGTGCAGACGGCCGTCTTTACGAGGAGGGGCTGTAGGAGGGTTATGAAATATGCGTTCCAGCTTGCCAGAAAGAGGGACAAAAAGAAGAAGGTGACGTCAATCACAAAATCGAACGCCGAGGCATATTCTATGGTGATGTGGGACGAGGTCTTCGAGGAGGTCTCCGGGGACTATGGAGACGTAGAGACCGAAACTCTATTAGTGGATGCCGCCTGTATGGACCTGATCAGGCGGCCGCAGGATTTCGATGTGATCGTGGCCTCAAACCTCTTTGGCGACATCCTGACTGACATAGGAGCCATCATCGCAGGAAGCATGGGACTTGCCCCCAGCGGCAACATAGATCCCGAGAGGCGCTTCCCCTCCATGTTCGAGCCCGTTCACGGCGCTGCCTTCGACCTTGTCGGCAAAGGACTCGTAAATCCGATTGCCGCTATCCTTTCCGCAAAGATGATGCTCGAATTCTTCGGAGAAAACGATGGAGCAGACCTCATAGAGTCCGCCGTGAGGCGCAATCTATCCGAAGGTAGGATAAGAACAGTGGACATCGGCGGAACTTCATCCACTCAACAGGTGGGGGACGACATTACAAGACTCATATCCGAATCATAAGCATCCACTATACATAAGGGGACGGTAGCCCCAGATTAGAACCTATCGGGGACTACCGGGAATAGACAGGACGCATCTTCTTCTGCCTCCTGTAAGCAAAAGGGGAATAAAGATGGCAAACGGTTGGCTTACTCCAGGGGAGATAAGCCAGATTCTAGGAAAAGACAAGATCGAAAAGATATTGCACGATCTGGTACAAGAAGAAAAGAGCAGGCCGGAGGTCCTTCAGCAGGTCACTGAATGGGCAAAGTGCAACGAGTACTCCGCCAGCGACTTTTTAAGGGAGATCGTAAAGAACCCGCCGAAATAGCGTAGACAGTAGCCCCCGATCCCCGATAGACTCAATCGGGGGTAGACAGTAGACAGGCCACCTCACTCCTCCCTGTCTTCTCAAACAGTTATCATGCCGGGCCATTTACGGAACATTCACCCTGTGCTGGTGCACTTTCCACTGGCGCTCCTCATGGTAGGATTTCTATTCGACCTTGTGGCCATTTTTTGGCGATCTCAGCCTTGGATCCGCCACACCGCAACGGGGATGATCACATCGGGAACGCTCTTTCTAGTTCCTACCTATCTGACCGGCCAAAAAGCCGCAGGCGAAGCCACAAGTCCGTTTCCTCAGATGCTGGAGGTACTGGCCGAGCACGCTGACTAGGCCACTTACACGCTGTGGTTCTTCTGCGTCTATGCTATTCTTCGGCTGGCGCTGGTGGTGTTGGATCAGCTTACAGCCGGCAAGTCCGCTGGAAGCCGCCTCCAGATCGCCGCTCTTTTGATAGGCGTCGCGGGAATTTACTTGCTCTACGAAACTGGACAGCGCGGCGGGCCTCGTCTACGAAATGAGCGTCGGAGTCCGACCCATAATTGAAGTTCCCGAAGGAGTCTTTCACAGGGAGACAGAGAAAGATACTGCAGCAGCACATCTGTCACTTCGAGTCCGACCGTAACCGGCGATGGGACGCTCCGCTGCAATTTTGAGGCGGATTCGGATGCGGCTTTCGGACAGTACTTCTCGTTTTTGGACGGTTCGGCTCTCTCCGCGTCAGTGGAAGCACAGAAAACAGTGCTGGGCCTGGAGTCGGACTTGCCGGTGCACGCCTGACCGTTCTGGATTCTGTATTTGGCGACGTGCAGATCGATCTGATGCTGAACATAGATGACTTTAAAGGGACAGTCGGACTCGTCCACCACGTGCAGGACGCCCGAAACTGCGACTTTCTAATCACCCATGGTGACAAAACTATCCTCAGACGGATGCAGGACGGATCGGAGAAGATCTTCAGTCAAAAAAAGCTCCCCGAAAAGGGAGGATGGCGCCGATACCGCGCCGTCAGCAGCGGTAAGCACTTCAGGGGCTATCAAGATGAAAATCTTGTCGTGCACGGACACGGAGATGCCCCTAAAGCCGGAAGAGTCGTCCTTTTGATCGAGGGGACGGGCAATCTCAGATTGGACGAGCTTGAGGTCCATCCTCTGAAAGACCACTAAGGCTTTTTCGCTTTACCCCAGAGAAAACCCCCTAAATCAGGGACTTAAACGGCAGTTCAACAGTCAAATACTCAAGAACGGAGGATATAGATATGGCAGAATTAAAGATCGGAGATATGGCCCCTGACTTCACTCTCAAGGGCACAGGAGACACCGAGATAACTCTCAGCGACCATCGCGGGGACAAGAACGTGATGTTAGTATTCTATCCGCTGGATTTCTCCCCTACCTGCTCTGTGCAGATACCGGACTACAACGAATCTTTAGATAAATTGACAGGGACAGGAACAGCCGTAATCGCCGTAAACAGAGAGTCTCTCTATACGCACGCTGCGTGGAGCGAACACCTTGGCGGGGTAAAGTTCCCCCTCCTTTCGGATATGGACCTTTCTGTAGCCAAGAAGTACGGCGTGGCAAAGCCGCAGGGATTCACCGAGAGGGCGTTATTTCTCATAGATAAAGATGGCAAAATCGCCTTCAAGAACGTAGAGGACTCCCCTGCGGACAATACGATCACAGTCAACCAGATCGTCGCAGAGCTTGAAAAGCTACGCTGATAACAAGTGGATTGCAAAGAGTGGACAGCAGACGTGGGAAGGAGGGATATGCCCTGGGAGGGATATGCCCTGTCTGTTGTCTGTGGGATAGCTTCGCCGACTTCGTGGATTGCTGCCGCCCAAGCAAAGCGACCAAGCCACCTCAGGATGACGATTTTAGGGAGCTTTTATGACACTGCCCTGTAGGGGCGAACCCATGTGTTCGCCCAATTTACCCGGATTTGATGGCAGATACGTGGGTCTGCCCCTACACATGGAGGACTTCTTTTGACTTTTGCCTTTGCAAGGACACTTCGTGCTCCGCTACCTCAACCTCACTTTCCCTAACACACCGCCGACGGCGGCTCGCCCAAGATAGTTTCTTATCTGCTATCAAAAATACCAGGTAAGTTGGCGGAGTGGATGTTCTGTGCGGCGTCGAACTCATCTTCGTTTGACGCTGCAAACAGGAGCGTTCCGAGGGTCAGATCCAGATTGGTCTTTAGAGAATAGGTAGCCTGAACTCCGTGAAAGACGCCCCCATCCTGCAGATTGATCACGCCGTACTCCTCCCCTCTCCAAAGGGGCGTAATATCCTTGACACGCTGAATCCACTGTAGTCTACCGCAAGATTGGAAACATCGCCCCGATTGAGTCTATCGGGGCTTACAAGCTCCTGCCAGCGGTACTCGTCCTTATCCCGTTCGCCACTAACGTTGTAGCAGCACTCCAACATAATGCAGAGTCCATCGAAAATGTGTAGTCCCTACCGGTTGAATATCAAATGAAATCGGTGCACCTAATTTGATCTTTGTTTAGAGTATTAGTAGATTAAGTTGAGTTGATTGTCTTAACTTTAATCTACGGAGTCCTATGGACAAAGAGAGATTGGCCGTATTAAGACAAGAAGTCAACGAGATGTATTTTAAGAAAGAAATGTCAAAGCGAGAAGTTATCAAACAAGCGAGAGTTTCCAATGATTTCGTTACGGCTTGGACTAAATCTCCGGATCAGGATTTTGCCATGGATAATCGGGGTTGGCCAAAAGGAAAAAGGCAAAAATTGGCTAAAGTTGACGAACAGAGAATCAAAGAGATTTACCATAGCTTAGAGGACGATCCTTATCAGTTCTATTCAGGAGCCACTGTTATTGAACAAGAATGGAGGAATCGATATTCTAGCACCCCTCCTCCGTCGTTGCCGACTATCGGCAGAATGCTTTCAGATTTAGGACTTTCCCAGAGAAGGAAGAAAGGTAAAAACAAGGGTGCATCTCGTTATCTTTGTTATCCAGAGTATACCATTTACTATCTTTTAGGAGGCAGAGTCCTAGAATCAGACTTTATTGGTAAAAAGTATCTTACCGGCAGAACTGAGCCGGTCAACTTCGTTGGATTTTCCTTTAAGAAAGAGCCTAAGTTAAGGTATTTTCGGCGGGTTGACGGTCAAACAGCAACTAACTTTATCGAGAAGTGTCAGTCTTTCTTTGACAGGTTTGAAAAACCAGATTTCGTTAAGGTGGACAATTGCTCGGCGACTATTGGCAGTGTTTCAGGTGAAAGGAATGTCAGCAAAGCAATGCAGTTTCTCTTGAAAAATCAAGTGATTCCGATATTTGCCGTTCCCAGAAGGCCCTTTTCTCAAGCATCTATAGAAGGCAACAATTCTGTATTTTCAAGGAAGTTCTGGAACAGAATTCAGTTCAAAAGCTTACAAGAAGTTGATCAGAAGTTAGAATGGTTTAATCTTTCATCACAGAGATACACCGGCTACCGTCCACCTAAGCAAGAGAAGTCAAACGAGAAAGATTTCATTCCCAAGACCTATTTTATCAGACAAGTCAAACAGGACACAGAACAGACAGATAAAGCCTTTATCGATGTCCTAAATGAGAAAGTATCTCTTCCCTCCTCTTACACCAACTACTTTGTCCTGGCTGAATGGAACCTAAAAGAAGAACAATTATACATCCATTTTGAAAAAGAACAGAAACCAAAGATTGTCGAAAACCTATCATTCAAGATCAATCAAAGATCGAAAGAGAAGTGCACCGATTTCATTTGATAAATAACCCCCCCGATAAGCCCCTGAAGAAGCTGTCCGTATATCCAAAAATGGTCTCCATCTCCCCCACACGTATAAGTCCCTTGGCCCGACACGCCTGAACCCTTTATGCCTCCGGAAAAGTCCGCTAGAAGGACAGCGTCCGGCTTAAACTTTTCGCCCACAGCAGAAAATCGAAGTTCCCGATGTTTGTGCTTATGCGGCCGGCGATGTTCGAATAGTCCCAGTCCTCCTGCGGGGCGTGGATGAGCTGTGCGTTGGAGAACGTCCTCCAAGAGGATGGCTACATCCAAAGCGGCCGATTTGCAGGGGTTGCAGCAACCCACGAAGTGGTCGGAGCAACCTCGATTCTGACGTTGACACGACTTTGATGGATGAGCTGGGTTCTGAGTTTCACCCCTCGCCATGACTCAAGACGGAAGCCAAGCAAGCCTATTTCATTAAGACCAACTTCCTTGGTCAGTTAACAACTCTAAGACTATTGTGTCCTGCCGAAGTTATCCAGAAAGATCACAAAGTCGGACAGACCAATCTCCCCGTTACCATCCAAATCGAATATAGAATTAGCTGGAGTAGCCGTCCCCCCGAACACATCCAGAAAACGCACAAAATCAGAGAGATCTACTTCATTATTCCCGTCGAAATCTCCTGCAATGCCAGGGAGATCAACCGTGCGGGAAAGGTTCAACAACACTGACACAGTATTGCTGCGATTATTAGTCACAGCCAAGTCATTATCTCCATCGCCATCTAAATCCGTGCTGAAAACTGAACTAGGATTAGACCCTGCGGCATAGTCCACGTGAGGTACAAATGTCCCATCTCCATTATTGAACAGCACTGATACGTTAGCGCTAAACCTGTTAGCCGCAACTAAGTCATTATCTCCATCGCCATCTAAATCCGTGCTGAAAACTGAAGTAGGATTAGACCCTGCGGCATAGTCCACTCTACGCGCAAATGTCCCATCTCCGTTATTTAACAAGACGGATACATTGTTGCTGTTAGAATTCGCCGTAGCTATGTCATTGGCACCATCGCCATTTAAGTCAGTACTGAAAACTGACAAGGGATCTACTCCGACCCCATAGTCCACTCCGGGTGCAAAGTGCGCATTGCCATTATTCAACAGCACTGAGACAGTGTTGCTTCTCCAATTCGCCACAGCTAAGTCATTATCTCCATCGACATCTAAATCCGTGCTGAAAACTGAAAACGGATCAATCCCAACAGGATAGTCCACCTTAGTGGCAAATTGCCCATCTCCATTATTTAAGAGCACTGACACAGTATCGCTGAACCGATTAGCCACAGCCAGGTCATTATCCCCATCGCCATCTAAATCCGCAATGAAAAGTGATACCGGCCACTGCCCGGTATCATAGAACACGGGAAGTGCAAACTGCCCATCTCCGTTATTCAACAACACCGATACATTATCGCTGCCAAAATTAGTCACAGCTATGTCGTTATCCCCATCCATATCCAAATCCGCGATGAAAAGTGACTGGGGATTGATCCCGGTTTCATAGTCCATCTTAGATGCGAATTGCCCGTCTCCATTATTCAGGAGCACTGACACGCTGCTATTGATGTACTTTCTTAAGTCGCGATCAAAGGATCCCCAATTCGCTACAGCCAGGTCCTTGTCCCTATCTCCATCTAAATCCGCGATGAAAAGTGATTCGGGACTATCCCCGGTAGGATAGTTGGTAGCAGGTCCAAAACGATCCTCCGCATAGGTGGCCGCATTCAAGGCGACTAACAGCACGAAAGCAGCATAGAGGTTTATCTGATTCATTTTAGGTCTTCTCCCCTTCGGAGTCCATCCAAGCCTTGGCAAATTCGCGTCACTTTCCATATGTGAATCGAGTAAGAATATACCTTCTACTGACGCCAAAATCAAGATAATCCCTCAATTTTTTTGTTGCGAAAGCCGAAATTTGTAGTATATTATATATCTTACCCACAGTTAGGCGGTGATGGACTTATGCCCGAGATCGCTGAGAATCTAAAGAGGGTCCAGGACAGGATAGCCGAAGCCGCGGGGCGCTCAGGGCGGTCGTTCGATGACATCACGCTTGTGGCCGTGTCCAAAACAAAGACGGCACGGGAAATAGAGGAAGCTCTAAAGGCCGGAGTTGGGATCATAGGCGAAAACAGGGTCCAGGAAGCCGAAAGCAAGTGGAGCGCCATCAGCAAAGATAGTTGTGGCGAAAATTCGCCCGTAAGCTGGCATCTGGTGGGACACCTCCAGAGAAACAAGGTTAAGAAAGCTCTACAGATCTTCGACCTTATACACTCGATGGAAAGCATAAGACTCGCCCGTGAAACAGACGAAAAAGCAAAAGCTATGGGAGTGGTCGCCCCTGCCCTGGTCCAGGTCAACACCTCAGGGGAGGAGACCAAATTCGGACTCGAACCTGAGGAAGTCATTGATTTCTTGGGAGCTATAAGCAGATTTGATAACCTGAAGATAAAAGGATTGATGACAATGGGGGCGTTCCTTCCGAACCCGGAAGATGTGCGACCCTGCTTTGTGAACCTGAGGAAACTAAAAGAAGAAGTCCAAAGAGCACATATCCCCCACACAGATATGGAGCTCCTCTCTATGGGAATGACGGCGGATTATGAAGTCGCAATCGAGGAAGGCTCCAATATGGTCAGGATAGGAACTGCGATATTTGGCTCAAGACAGCTAAACACGTAGCCAGAGGAGATAGCTTAGCCCATTTTGTGGGCTTCTGCCTCCCCAAGAGAGCGGGCACGGCGCCTTGCAATAAAACGGTCCGTTTTCGGCTTTTGGTCATTGCTAGGGGAACTGGTCCCGAAACAATCTCATAGACAGAGCACCTCCCCCATTCCCCGCAAATGGAAAAGGTGAGAGTAACGGAAGAAAAACAAAATGTTTGATCTTAGAGGCTTTTTCTACGGATTTATTGGGATCATCGACAGTATTTTACATCTTTATATGTGGATAATAATTATCCGTGCCCTTGTCTCTTGGGTGAATCCCGATCCCTATAACCCGATAGTCCAATTTCTATACAACATAACAGAACCGGCACTGTCGTTCGTAAGACGGCAGTTCCCAAGACTCTTGTGGGGCACGGGAATAGACCTTTCGCCGATAATCGTCATTGTCGCTATATACGTGATACAACTCATCTTGCGATCCATAACCATTTAGCATACAGTGAACGGGGAGGGGTGAAGTGCCCCTGTCTACTGTGTACTGTCTACTGTCTACTTAAACAAGAGGTGCTACCTTGAAGATTACTCCTTTGGACATAAGGAAGCAGGAGTTTAGAAAGGCCCTCCGCGGGTTCGATAAAGAAGAGGTTATGGCCTTTTTAGAGATAGTCGCAGACGAGTTTGAAAGACTAAATCAAGAGAACGCCACCCTTCAAGAAGGCGCGAGTGTCCTCGAGTCGGCCATCGAAGAGTACAGGAAGATGGAAAAGACCCTTCAAGAGACCCTGCTTACGGCTCAAGCTACGTCAGAGGAGACGCGGCAGAACGCAAAAAAAGAGGCGGAACTGATAGTTAAAGAGGCCCAGGGAGAAGCCCAAGATATTATCAAAAAGTCCGAACACAAAGGGAACGAATTGATAGATGAAGCCGAGGAAAAAGCAAGGAAAATCGAAAGAGAAGGCGCGGATATTGAAACTAAACTCGAAAGGGACATTATGGAGCTTAAGCGATATAGAAACTCCCTTACGGCCAAGTTAAAGTCCCATCTGAGCGGTCAATTAGAACTTTTAGAATCTAACTTCAATGACGAACAGGGAATGGAGACTCTCACCGAACCTACGGACGAAGTGTCCTTAACTGAAGCCCAAGACGAAGAGACATGACCGCCCCAATAAGGCTGAACGTAAAGGTTCTGCCACGTTCTTCAAGGGATCAAATCGTAGGGAAGGACAAAGACGGAACTTTGAAAATTAAGGTCACCGCTCCTCCGAGGGATGGCAAGGCAAACAGCAAAGTCCTAAACTTGCTTTCCAAAGAGCTGAATATCCCAAAATCGAAGATCTCCATAGTATCGGGTCAAAATAGCCGCGACAAAGTTATAGAGATAGTAGGGGCGAGGTTCCCTCGCCCAGTAGACAGCAAACAGTAGAGAGTAGACAGGGAAAGGCAAAAGACAGTAGGGGCGTGGGCACTTCGTGCTTTGCTGTCTCCACTCCCCAGCAAAGCGCCCACGGCGCCTCACCCAGCAGACAGGGAGATTGCTTCGTCAGACAGGAATGTCCGACCCACCAGGTTTTTCCTCTTGCAATGACTGAAGATCGAAGCCAAACGATGTCATTGCCAGCTGAAGCCCAGAGCCTTTAGCCCAGAGCGAAACGAATGGTCAGCCAAGCAATTCCTATAGAAGGACTAAATGACAGATTTAAGAAGACACATAAACAAAGCGCTCGAATTAATCCGTACCAAGACTGACTCTACTCCCTCTGTAGGCATAATTTTGGGCACGGGCCTGGGTGCCCTTGCCGATGAGATAGAGCGGGAACTTGCGATCCCCTACCAGGAGATACCTCACTTCCCTATCTCAACGGTTGAGACCCACAGTGGGAGACTCATCTTCGGAATGCTATCGGGAAAAAGCATCGTGGCTATGCAGGGCAGGTTCCACTACTACGAAGGCTATACGATGAAGCAGATAACCTTCCCTGTAAGGGTGATGAAAGCGCTCGGTGCAGAGACACTCATCGTATCCAACGCCTGCGGGGGGATGAATCCACAGTTTTCAGTTGGCGATATTATGATCATAGCCGACCACATAAATCTCTTGGGCGACAACCCCCTTATTGGACTCAACGACGACGAACTTGGCCCCAGATTCCCCGATATGTCCGAGCCCTACTCAAGAGAACTGATCTGTCTATCAGAAAGAATCGCAATAGATGAGAAGATCAAATACCAGAAGGGCGTCTACGTAGCAGTCCCCGGCCCTAATCTGGAGACCGCCGCAGAATACAGATTTCTAAGGTCCATAGGCGCAGATGTTGTAGGTATGTCCACAGTCCCTGAGGACATCGTGGCTGTCCATTCGGGAATGAGGGTGCTAGGATTTTCCATCATCACGGACTCATGCCTTCCAGATGCCCTGAGGCCTGCAGACATCAAAAAGATCATAAAGGTGGCAAACGAAGCTGAGCCAAAGCTCACAAGGCTGATGAAAAGGGTGATAGAGGAACTTTAAGATGGACGAGACTCTGACAAAATTGACAAATCTGGAGAAGATATATGAAAGCGGCCTCGGAGATGATCGCCTTTCCATCGTTGTAGATAAGATTGTCGCCGATCAGATTCAGAAATGTAAGGAGGACATAAGGACCCTTGAGGGCGACTTAAAAATCTTTGAAGAAAAATATTCTATGGACTCAGATACATTCTACGATCAATGGCAAAAGGGAAATTTGAACGATAATGCGGACTTCTTCGAGTGGTCTGCGCTTTACCAGATGGGCGCAAGGACGACTAAAAGACTTGGGCTCTTGAAGAACAAGAATGATGCCGCCACTTGAACTTGACAACTACTTTCAGGAAGTAAAGCTACGTTGATCACAAGTGATATAATCCAAAGTTACGATATAATAAAGGAGAGACTTACTGCAACAGACGGTTTTTTAAGAGTCAGAGCAAATCTCATAAATAGCGATTTGATAGAGTTTTCCGAGTATTGTATTGCTGAAGGTGGTGAGGTAAGGACCCCCGAATCAGAATTGAGTACACCTTTCATTGGCAGGACTCAAAAGGCAATATTATAAAACGTTGGGATAACGCCCCGGATCACCCAGGACTTCATAATTTCCCGTATCATATCCATAATGGAAGTGATGAAAATGTCCTCCCCCATCAGATGCTTAATAAGCAAACTTTGTCCTTAATAGATAGTATGGAAAACCAATATCGTGGCAAGCGTTGATGAGATCGCTTATAACATACTTAATCGCAAGGTAACGAGGAACCACAGATGTTCAAAGAACTTCCAGGCGAATTAGACTTCCCCAAAATGGAACGCCGCATCTTAAAGTTTTGGAGCCAAACTGATGCGTTCAATAAACTAAGAGAAAAAAATAGAGGAAACAAACGCTTCTCATTTTTGGACGGCCCCATAACTGCCAATAACCCTATGGGCGTGCATCATGCATGGGGAAGGACATATAAAGACATATTCCAGCGCTACAAAGCTATGCAGGGCTGCGACCAGAGATACCAAAACGGATTCGACTGCCAGGGACTGTGGGTCGAAGTCGAAGTCGAAAAGGAACTCGGCTTCAACTCCAAGCTGGACATCGAAAAATACGGCATCGCGAATTTCGTCCAAAAGTGCAAAGAGCGCGTACGAAAATATGCAGCTATACAGACGCAAGAATCGGTAAGACTCGGCTACTGGATGGACTGGGACAACTCCTACTACACTATGTCAGACAAGAACAACTACTCCATATGGCACTTCCTGAAAAAGTGCCACCAAAATGGATGGATATACAAGGGCACCGACGTGATGCCCTGGTGCCCACGGTGCGGCACAGCCCTGTCTGAGCACGAAATCGTCACCGAAGGTTACAAGGAAATTGCCCACAGGAGCCCATACGTCAAGTTCACGCTTAAGGATAGACCGAACGAACACCTTTTAGTGTGGACAACCACGCCCTGGACGCTCACATCCAACGTCGCAGCCGCAGTCCATCCTGAGATGACTTACGTCAAGGTAAAGCAGGGCGACGATTACTACTACCTTGCCAGAAGCAGATTGGATGCCTCCATAGATGGAGACTTTAAGGTCGTCGAGGAGATGCCCGGACGTAAGCTCTCAGGTCTGACCTACAGTGGCCCCTTCGACGACCTTCCCAGGCAAAATGGAGTAGAGCACAGAGTCATAGCATGGAAGGAAGTGAGCGAAACTGAGGGCACAGGCATCGTCCACATCGCTCCCGGATGCGGTAAAGAGGACTTCGCCCTTAGCAAAGAGCACGATCTTGAGGTCATAGCCCCATTAGATGAATTCGGAAACTACATCGCAGGCTTCGAGTGGCTTGTGGACAAGAACGCGCAGGATACAAGCGAAAAGATTATAGAAGACCTGCAAAAGAGGGGCATTCTTTACAAAGTCGAGGACTACACACACCGCTATCCTGTATGCTGGAGATGCGACAGCGAGCTCGTTTTCAGGCTCGTAGATGAGTGGTTCATATATATGGACGAGCTCAGATACAAGATAATGGACGTATCCAAAAAGATAAGATGGATACCCGACTTCGGTCTGGAAAGGGAACTGGATTGGCTCAAAAATATGCACGACTGGTGCATCTCTAAAAAGAGGTACTGGGGATTGGCTCTACCAATATACGAATGCGACTGCGGACACTTCGACGTAATTGGCTCAAAAGAGGAATTAGAGGAAAGGGCCGTCGGAGGATGGGAGGATTTTGAGGGCAATAGCCCGCACAGACCCTGGGTGGACGCAGTGGTGATTGAGTGCCGGAGGTGCAAGAAGAAGGTCTCTCGCATAAAGGACGTGGGCAACCCCTGGCTGGACGCCGGAATAGTTGCCTACTCGACGCTCAACTACAGAGGCGACAGGGAATACTGGGACAGGTGGTTCCCCGCAGACTTCATAACAGAATCGTTTGCGGGACAGTTCAGAAACTGGTTCTACTCCCTTCTGGCAATGAGCACTGTCCTGGAAAATAGAGAGCCCTTCAGGACCGTCCTCGGACACGCTCAGGTGCGGGACGAACGCAGCGAGGAGATGCACAAAAGCAAAGGCAATGCTATATGGTTCAAAGACGCCGCAGAAAAGATGGGCGTGGACGTTATGAGATGGATATTTTCCCTCCAAAACCCGGTCATAAACCTCAACTTCGGCTACTCTGCAGGGGATGATGCCAAACGCGAACTTCTGACGCTCTGGAACACGGTTAAGTTCTTCATAACTTACGCCAATTTAGATAAATACGACCCGAAAAGGGAATCCCCACCTGTAGACCAAAGGCACCTTTTAGACAGGTGGATAATATCCAAGCTGAACCTCTTGATCTTTGACTCCGTCAAGTCCATGGATGACTACAACACAGCCTCCGTGGTCAGAGGCGCCCGGGACTTTATAGATGAGCTTTCTAACTGGTACGTAAGGAGGAGCAGGAGGAGATTCTGGAAGAGCGAGAACGACACCGATAAACTTGCCGCATACACCACCCTCTACGAGTCCATCTCGACCCTGTCAAAGATATTGGCCCCCGTGCTCCCGTTCCTCTCAGAGGAAATATACCAGTCGGCAGTCCGTTTTGATAACGGGAACATCCCCGAAAGCGTCCACCACTGCGAATACCCCAGGCCCGACGAGAGTCTGATAGAGGCAGATTTAATGGACCAGATGAGAGCAGCGATCCGGGTCACGGGACTCGGAAGATCGATCAGAAATAACACCCAACTGAAGATAAGACAGCCCCTGAGCGAATTTCTGATCGTCTTCAAAGACGAGGCTACAACCGACGGCCTCGGAAACTTAGAAGGGATCGTCAAAGACGAACTCAACGTCAAAGAGATAAAGATACTGGATGATCCGGTGGATTTAGTCCGTTACTCTATAAAGCCCAACTTCAGCGCCCTGGGTCCCAAATACGGAAACTTAATGCCCAAAATAAAGGCCGCTTTGGAAAGTGTGGACGGTTCTGATGCCGTCGATAGGCTCAAATCGGGCTCGGATATACAGATAGAAGTCGGAGGGGAAAAGATAACTATAACCCCCGAGGAAGCTGAGGTGGAGATTTCCCCCAGGGAGGGCATGGCTGTGGCTGAGGATCAGAGCTTCCTTGTGGCCCTGGACACCAGACTTTCGGACGGACTGATCTCTGAAGGATTTGCAAGGGAATTTGTACACAAGGTCCAGAATATGCGAAAAGCCTGTGACTTTGAGGTCTCAGATAGAATAAAGATCAAATATAGATCAAGCGACAAATTCAAAAGTGCAATAGCGAACTTTGGGGAGTATATAAAGACTGAAACACTATGCATAAATTTGGAAGCCTGTGACGTACACGGATTGGGCGCCCCACAGAAGGTGGGCGCCCCACCTTGCGGGGATTCGGTCCAAAAGGAAAACGTAAATGGGCAAGACGTAATAATCTCTGTAGAGCGCATCTTGTAGTCTTTAACAGAACAAGTAGAGAGTGGACAGAGAGCCTCTCTATTGGCTGTACGTTATCAATTTGTAGACTATCCATTCAACATTAACAGAAAGGGGAAGGGCATTCCCTCTGCCAACTAAAGCAGACAGTTTTTACGCCCAGTCTTTATGAACAAGAAACACCTGCAACACTTCAAAGAGCTCCTAATAGCCAGAAAGAACGAAATAACCGAACAGTTGGGAGCCATGGAAGACTCCGTAAAGGGAAACGCCAGAGACTCCTCAGCGGACCAATCTTCGTATTCCTGGCACATGGCTGACCAGGGCACAGATGCAATGAAAAAAGAAATGACCTCGCACTTCGTGTCGCTGGACGGCAACTACCTGCACCATTTGGAGCAGGCGCTCGAACGGATAGAAGAGGGGACCTTCGGAGCATGTGTAGTATGCGGCCAGGAAATTGGCAAAGACAGGCTCGAAGTTGTCGCTCACACCACCAAGTGTATAAAGTGCAAATCTGAGGAGGAAAAAAGTAGATAGTAGGGGCAATCCCAATCATCAGTGGACAGGGAGATGTCGCAACTAGCCACGAAGTGGGACGGGTGGGGCGGCTGATGGCAACAACCTGTGAAGTGATCCGCCCGATCTATCCGTATTGTAGGGCATACACGCGAGTCTTCCCCTACTACACGCTATCTACTGTCTACTTGCCATGAGGGAAAAAGCAGAAAATATATCAGACGCTTTCTGGGTCTTTTTGGCAACGCTTATTTTGGATCAGCTGTCCAAAGTAATCGTCTCAAAGTATATGAGACCCGGTGATTCGATTAGCGTCATCGGGGACCTTTTCAAACTCACCTACGTCTATAACGAGGGGGCCGCCTTCGGATTGTCCCTTGGAGGAAATACCGTACACATCGTCTTGTCGGCCTTTGCCATAATCTTCGTATGTTTTCTGATATGGCGCCCCACAACGGATCGAGGCACCACCCAAATAGCGCTCTCTATGATCCTAGGCGGCGCCTTGGGCAATTTGATAGACAGGATCAGACTCTCAAGAGTTATTGACTTTCTGGATGTAGGCATAAACGATGTAAGATGGTACATCTTTAATATGGCCGATATGTGGGTCACAGCGGGCGTTATCCTCCTGGCCGCCGTTTACTTTGTAAGGAAGGACGTGGAGGATGGGGAAAAAAACAGAGCTCCAAGTATCAAAGAACCAGTGCAGAGGGATACGACTTGACGTATTCCTGTCAGAAAGCGATTTGAGCATTTCCCGCTCCCAAATCAAGAAACTGATCAAAGACGGATCTGTTGAGGTAAATAACGCTCAGATCAAAAAGCCCAGCTGGGCTGTACAACCCGAAGACATAATATCAGTTGAGATCCCAGATCCCACAGCCTACAATCTGACTCCAGAGGCAATCCCTCTGGATATTTTGTTTGAGGACGAAGACCTCGTAGTAGTCAACAAACCGGCAGGGATGATCACACACCCTGCTTCAGGTTTCTACACCGGCACTCTGGTCAACGCCCTTTTATACCACTGCCGAGACCTGTCAGGCATAAATGGCGTGCTGCGGCCCGGAATCGTCCACCGGCTGGACAAGGACACATCAGGTCTTTTGATGGTGGCAAAGAACGACCGCGCCCACATCTGCATTTCAGAACAGCTTAAAGAAAGATCCATCACGAGGAAATACAGGGCATTTGTGTGGGGAAAGATAAGCTCCTATCAGTCAAATAGGATCGAAGCTCCCATAGGTCGTCACAGGAAAGAGCGGACGAGAATGTCTGTGATGGGGGCAGATTCCTCCAAATACGCAGCCACAAGGTTCCATATCGAAAATGAGTTCGATTTTATTTCCTTAGTCACCGCAGAGCTTGAAACGGGAAGGACGCATCAAATAAGAGTCCACTTTTCCTTTATAGGTCACCCCATATTTGGAGACCCTCTCTATGGTGGCAGAGAGAAAAAGGTAAAGGGGATCGCCTCCAAATTTCAACTTGACGCCCGAAGGTTGCTCAAGTTAATGCCTCGTCAAGCCCTCCACGCACAGACTTTAGGATTTGTCCACCCAAGGACAAAGAGGCAGCTTTCTTTCTCGTCGGATATGCCTGAGGATATGAGGGCACTGCAGAAGACAATAGAGAGCAGCCCCCATAGGTTCAATTAGAGATAGACTCAATCGGAGGTGGACAGGGCAGCACCTCCCATAGCCGAATGTAGGGCTGCGTTATCCATCCCCTACATCTTGTTACCCTGTCAGTTAAGTGTTTTCCCTGCTGTTTCGTGTTGTTCCCTAACTCTTTATTTATTTAGGCTAACAACCCTTCATCTTTTATGGTGTTTCTTGGCTTTTCACGGTGTTTTTGCTTGTTCCAGTAGAAAAACAGTAGAAGTTTGTTAGAAAAGTAAAGGTAAAATTTCCCAGGACTATTCAGTGATCTCAGAAGTGTTGGTTGGGTAGGAGCGAAGCAACGTATCATGGCCAATTAGGGCTCGCTCACCCCCGGATTGAGAACTGTAAAGTCTGTGGCAACATCCAATCCTCTATTGACATCCACTATCTTGTTTTGTATCTTCCCACCTAATTGATCTACCCATTTGTATCTTTTCTCCTGATAGATCGACACTAACGATTACGAATACCAACGCCAAGATAGAGTTAAGTAATGGAATGAAATACAAGTTGGAGAAGCAAGTAGATGAAAAATGAGGTGAAAACAAAGCAATGTTGGTCTTTCACCCAAAGGGATGTATATCTGAGCTTCGGATATCACACTGAAATGTAAAGATATGAGAAATAGCTCGAATATAAACAAGTTAGCCGAAATTTCCCATAGAATGTGCTTGTCAATGATTCAGAAGGAGCAGCTATGACCGCCAGCGATTGCCTCGTGTTAAAGGTTGGATTTATCGGTCTCGGCACTATCAGCAATGAAAATGTTTTGGGCTATCTCGATTCTGAAGATGCTGAAATTGTGGCCACATGCGATCTTGATGAAGATCTTGTCAGACAATGGTTGAAAAAATGGAAGTGGCCGCAGGCAAGATTTTATAAAAACTATCAGGATATGCTGACCAAAGAGGACCTCGATATCGTAGAGATCCTGACTCCGCATCATTTACACTGTTCACAGACAATGACCTGCGCCAAAGCAAAAGTAAAAGGCATCAGCCTACAAAAACCAATGGGGGTGAATCTTCGGGAGTGTGATCAGATTATAGAGGCGTGCAAAAAGAATAACATCAAGCTAAGAGTGTATGAGAATTTTATCTTTTACCCCGTTTATCTAAAGGCTAAAGAACTCATCGACCAGGGGTTAATCGGGGAGTTGATCTCGATCAGAGTGAATACCATGGCCGGAATTAGGGCAGGCGCCCCTTGGCCTTGGTGTTGGACTCCAACAAGTTGGAGAGCAGGCCTGAAACGGTCTGGCGTTGGGCCTTTGGTGGGAGACGATGGGTATCACAAGTTCTCCCTGGCCCGTTGGTTTATGGGCAGGGATTTTGAGAAGGTCAGCGCCTGGATCGACTCAGAAACACCGCTGGACGCCCCGGCTTTTATCCGGGCCAAATTTAAACGCCTGCCGGGAGATGGTCCAAAATATGCCCAAATCGATTTTTCATTCTCGACCCGGATGGCCCTCCCGTCTGATTTTTGGCTTGATGATTTTGTCGAGATTGTTGGCGAGAAGGGCATCATGTGGATCAATCAATGCTCGGCTGGCGGCAATCGCGAGTTCTTTAAAGCGTGTGAAATGTCAAAAAGTCCGCTCTTTCCGCCGATTGCCGTCTTCGTTGATGGCAAGGTGACAACCTATTTAGAGGATATCTCGCCAGAGGAGCGTAATTGGTCAACCTCCTTTATCGGTTGCACCCAACATTTTATCAAAGTGATGAAAGAAGGCGGACAACCTATTTACACCGGTGAAGAGGGCAGAGAAATCACCCGGTATACCATCGCCGCTTATGTTTCGGCCCAGGAAAACCGGGATGTTTACCTTGATGAGATCACTACGGAGGCCGAAGAGAAAAAGATTTTTGAAATAAAAACCAATTTTTGCAATTTATGAGGGGATGGTTCAGGATCAGGGTGACACTTTTACACAAACGCCTTGAGGAGAATATGACGTGATACGTGATGACCAATTGACGCATAAATTATTACGTTTCACGCAATGCATTTTGGGATTATTTTAGGACTGTGGAGCTTTTTTACGAGGAGGTAACTAATGATGAAGGCTACAACTCAGTTACAAAACATGATCGACAACGGTGAATTTGTCGTTGCCATTGGGGCGCACGACGGGCTGTCAGCGCTCCTGGTTGAACAAGCAGGTTTTAACGCCATCTATATTGGGAGCTACGCGACCGAGGCCACCTTGCTTGGCAAGCCAGATTTGGCGCTGATGCCCAAGACAGAAAGGTTGATGATTGCCCGGAATATTGTCAAAGCGGTTAACATACCGGTGATTGCTGACATGGAAGAGGGTTATGGCAATGCTATCAGTGTGATGGATGCTGTGCGAGACTTTGAGGCGGTTGGCCTGGCTGGCGTCCACATTGACGACGAAGCAATTCCCTGTAAATGCCCTTTCTTACCCGGTATTCCCCGCAACGAGCTCATCACTGTGGATGAGATGTGCGGCAAAGTCAGGGCGGCCATAGATGCGCGGGAAGATCCCAACTTTAAGATCATTGTCCGGTCGGACGTCATTGGCACGGTTCCCCTGGAGGATTACTATCGGGAACAGATGATCGAAGCAGTCGTCGAACGGAGTAATGCCTACGCCGAGGCTGGGGCCGATGCGATCTTTGTCATGGCCCTGAATGTCGAGGAAATCAACTATTTTAAGGAGCGGATCAAGGCACCCCTGGTGGGCATCTTTGCCACGATCGAACCGATTGCCATTAAGGAATTCGAAAAGGCAGGCTATCAGATGGTTATTGGTTCCCTGGTCTCGCTCTACATGGCGGCCCGGGGGTTGGTGGATGGCCTGAAAGCCCTCAAAGAAACCGGCGATTGGAATACCGTCCAGGATAAAATGATCGACGATGAGGAGTTCTTCAATATTGTCGGCCTCCAGGAATACGGGCCGCTGTACGAACGATACAACATCCGTTGAGCAACGTTAAGACCGAATATCAGTCATCAGTGAACAGTGAGCAGTATTCAGTCATCACTGCTCAGTGGTGACTGAGTTGTCAGCAGATTTCTGGCATACATATTAAGGGAGGAGGATAGCTATGATTCCTTTTGACCAAAACAAGCTAAACACCCTGATGGATGAGACAGGGATAGACTTACTTTTAGCGACCACCCGGCACAACATTCGTTATTTGACCGGTGGTTACTACAATTATTACCACGCCAAGATGGAGCGCATGGCGGCCACCCGTTACCTGGCCGTGCTTGGTATTCCCAAGGGCCGCCTGGACGAGGCATTTTTTATCAGTGGGCGCAAAGAGATTGAGTCCGTACAGGGGCACAAGATGTGGATCTCTGACCATCATCTAACCGGCCCAGCGCGCAGTCCGCACTTTCAAAACAACCTGAAGGCCAGCCAGGCCGCGGTGGAGTTGGCCCGCAAAATGGGATTTGCCGCCGCACGTATCGGCGTCGAGTTGCCATTTCTCCCGGCCGATGCATACACAATATTGCACAGCGAACTGCCTCAGGCAACATTCATCGACGCCAGCCCCCTCCTCGGCGAACTGCGGGCGGTTAAGTCCGACGCTGAATTGGAACTTATCCGCGGCAACGCCGAAGGGACGGCGGCGGCCATCCAAGCTACCGTTGCCTCAGGCGCAGCCGGGGTGACCACGACCGAATTGGCGAGACAACTGCAAACCGAACTGAGCCACCGCGGCCTTGAAATGCAATGGATTTTGATTGCAATGGGCCCAGATGGAATCGAACGTAAATGGCCATCTGAGCGGGCCTGGCAACCCAATGAAGTGCTACGCCTCGACTCGGGCGGTGGCCTCAATGACTACCTGGTAGACCTGTGCCGGATGGGCTGCCTGGGGGAATCCTCCAAACTAGCCCGCGAACTCCACGAAAATTGTCTTCTGCTCAGCGACACCCTCATCCAGGCGATCAAGCCGGGTATGATCTGTGGGGAGCTTTATACGTTGGGGCAGCATACCTTGGCCCAGATGTCATTTGCCGAGTTTGGTCATCAACTGACGCATGGCATCGGCTTGGTGACTCACGAGCCGCCAACGATTGCCGCCAACAGCGATCGAGGCCTCGAAGAGGGTATGGTGATGTCGATAGAATCACAGTTTCAGCATCCAGAGGTCGGCGATGTCAAGATCGAAGATATGGTGATGGTCACCGCAACTGGATGTGAGCCACTGGGGCATAGCGGGCGTGAGTGGCAAATCGTTTGATTTATGAAGGTTAATTAAATAACTCAAGTTGCCACCTGTAATCCACAATGGGGAGTAAGAAGTAGGGATTAGGCCCTTAAGGGCCAGACATCGACAAAAAATTGTCGATAATAATTAATTGGTGAATTGACGAATGGTTGAATTGTTAACGGCTTCAACACGCCTTATTAATCATTCACCAATTCACCAATTCACCAATTCAACCATTAATTATTCTTTTTCCAGCATCGTCTGGAAAAAGACTTAGGAACTTACCCATTGAATCCTTGCCCATTGAGCAAGAAGTCGGTGAACGTGACAAGATGAGGGGATGAAGCTCATCCCCTCATCCTCCCCTTTTGGTTCTGGCTCGTCCAGGTTAGGGATTAGGGAGAACCCCCCCTACTTCCGGCATATGTGGTCAGGAATGGTTGATTTTTTGGCTATTTATTTGGCAAGGTAGTAACTTGGGTTAAATAATAAGGATGGTGAGTCATGAATGCAAGCCTCTGGAATATAGGTATGAAAGTTGAAGATATGGATCAGGAAATCGACTTTCTGGAAAAACTTGGGGCCAGACTTTTATTACACGAAACCCTTCCAAGACCCGACGGGGATGCTGAATACGCGTTCCTGGATTTGGGCGGGACTCGTCTGTTCCTGACGCCAAAGCCGATCTATGAAGACAAACTCAGCTATCAACTGCTGTCCGGGTTAACGCATGCGGTCTTCGAGGTTGATGACCTCGATAGCGAGTACAAACGGATCAAAGCCTTGGGCACGGAAGTGCTCATCGAGCCGGTCGAGATCAGCGCCGGGTTCGGATCGCGTCGCATTTCCTTCTTTCGCTCGCCCAACGGCCTTATCTTCGAAGTGATGCAAATTCTGGAATCGAAGATGTAGTTCTTATATAAAGGAAAGATTGATATGAGTCAGACTGTTCAAGCGGCTGTCATGATGCATCCAGGTAAGATCGAGATCCAGGCGTTTCCTTATCCGAAGTTAGAGAGGATGGGGCCTTGCTTCTCAAAGTCGAAATGTGTGGCATCTGTGGCACAGACAAGCACACCTGGCGGGGCGAGACGAAGCAGTACGCCGGCACCGAAGCCGAATCCGACACCCCCTTCCCCATCATCCCCGGCCACGAAGTGATTGGGACCGTCGCTGAAATTAATGATCGCAACCGCCCCCGCCTGGATTTCAACGGTGAACGCTTGCGGGTGGGGGATCGGGTGGCCTTATGCCCGGACGTGATCTGTGGTGAATGTTACGATTGCCGGCATACTTTTGCTTTCCCCTGGTGCGAGAACTTGCGCGGCTATGGCAATGCCTTTACCGCAACCGAACCCCCTCACTTGTTCGGCGGGTGGGCAGAATATATGTACATTTTGCCGAATGCCTTTTTGTACAAAGTCCCCGAAAATCTACCGCTGCGAGTCGCCGTCATGGTGGAGTTGATGGCCGTTAGCTATAACCTGGATAAGACAAAGGAATTCTTCACCCTCTCAGGCGAAGGATTCGCCACGGATAGTACGGTTGTCATCCAGGGCGTCGGACCTTTCGGATTACCGCTTGGCTCTGGCCAAAGAGTTTGGCGTTGATCACATCCTCAACATAGCCCAAACAAGCGAAGATGAGCGAGTCGAGTTTGTCCGATCACTCACCCGTGGCCGGGGGGCAGATATTGTTGTAGAGTGTGCCGGTGTGGCCGAAGCGGTGCCGGAAGGGTTGGAGATGCTGCGTAAGGGGGGTATTTACATCGAGGCCGGTAATTTTGTCGAGACGGGCGAGGTGTCACTAAGTCCACACCGTCACTTTTGTGCGAAAAATATTCGCCTGATCGGCATGACCAATCACCCCTTCACCGGCTACACCCCCAGCCTGGAGTTGATGCAAAGGCAGGCTAATCTTTTCCCATTTGAGAAGTTTGTGACGCACGAATATCCCTTGGCTCAGACTGAACAGGCCATGCTCAAATCGCTGGAACCGGACTGTATGAAAGTGGTCGTTGTGCCCTAGAAGATGTAAACGAGGAGTAAAGATACATGCTAACAAGGAATCTGGACCTAAAGAAGCGATTACGGGCCGGTGAGATGACCTTTGGCGCCTGGATATCCTTCTCAGATCCGGCGATTGCCGAGATAATGGCCGGGATGGGCTTGGACTGGCTATTGATTGATGCCGAACATAACCCATTTACTTTAGAGAGCCTGTTCCACGTTCTCCTGGCCTTCAAGGGTCAGCCCACCGTACCGATTGTTCGCATCCCGTGGAATGACCCCATCATCATCAAGCAAGCCCTTGATCTGGGTGTAGGTGGTATCCTCATCCCCCACGTCTCCTCGGTCGAGGAAGCCAAACAGGGGGTGGCTGCTTGCAAGTATCCCCCGGAGGGCCGGCGCGGTTTTGGGCCACGGCGAGCCTCTGACTATTATCGTCAGACTGAAGCATACGTTCGCGTGGCGAATGAAGCGGTGGTCATTGTGATCCAAATTGAGCATATTGATGGGGTCAAGGCCGCCAGGCAGATTCTGGAGGTACCGGGTATTGACGTTGTCATGCTAGGTCCGATGGATCTGTCAGGCTCACTCGGCCTGTTGGGCCAGTTGGATCACCCTCAAGTCGGCCAGGCGATAGAGCAGGTCGGGGGCCGGGGTGACTTTCCAGATACCGTCTTTCAGCTCTGCGTCCTTCACCTGCAGATACGGATCCTTGTTGTCGGCGTTGGGAGTCCGGGCTCGAGTGGCTCGCTTGCCATCAACAAACAGTTGGCGAAAGTACCATTTCTGCGCCCTAACTTGTGGCAGTTCGACGGCCCATATCTTGCCAGGCCCCTGTTTCCAGCCGGTGATTCTTCTTCCCCCGCTGATGATCGGTTTCTCACCAGGATAGGCCACATAGGTGATCGAGAATTTGTAAGTCCCCGAATCTACCGGTCCCAGAACTAGCGGTTCTTTCATTTCATAAGTGCCACCTCGAAGATACACAACAATGTTGGCCGTCTGCCCTCTCTTAGTCCATTCTCTGACTGCGTCCCGAGCTCTAGTGAGGCCGGCGAATGGCTTCTGCTTGGTGCCGGGATTGTTGTCATGACCGGTCGGTGAAACATAGAACTCCACCGGAGTTTCAGCCCTAAGGTCTCCAGCTTGCAATAAAATGGCCATCAATAGCACAGCTGCAAACACCATTATTGCGGATAACTGTTTCATCTGAGCTCCTTTACATAACTGAAATTTAGCGGACAAGCCGCCGTCGAAGCGGTCCCATATGACCCTTGAATACCCAACCTGTCAACACAACCTGCCGAAGTATAGTCTTATCCAACGGATGTTGTCTCCGTATACCTAACATAAGATCAGAGCAACAACAAGTCAACCCGAACTGCAAAATATCAGAGCCATTCAGCTTTTTCAGACGTTCCGGTCGAATAGGAGCGAAGCAACGTATCAAGACCAAGCAGGGCTCGCTCACAACCGGGCAGAGAACTGAATGCCCCTGCGAGAACGTCCAATTCCTATTGACATCCGCTATCTTATTTCGTATCTTCCCTCCTAATTGATCTACCTATTTGTATCTTTCTCCCGATTGATCGACACTGACGATTACGCAAAATTGTAGAGACTGTGACAGAAGTTGCGTGGAATATCTCTGGCAAGGCAACTTTTGTTGAAATTGTCCTTTTGCTTAGAATGTAACCTTTGACTACCGCGTAAAGAGAAAACCATCGAAAGGAGAAGAGAGAGATGAATGACTCACCACAGCAGCCCTTTCAGGACTTCATTGCCATCCGAAACCCGCGCCAGCTAACGGCGGCAAAGCTACAAGCCGAACGGGTTCCGGTGGGCCAAAAGCTTGAGAACAAGCCCAACATCGCATACCTGGGTGGAAATGAGTTACTGCTATTGTGCTACAAGTTCGATTTCGAAGAAGGGCTACCCACCTATCTGTATCGTTCGCACGACGGCGGTCGGACCTGGGAGGGAGGGCGTAACACCACCAGCCTGCCGGACGGCGGTGAGCCCTATTTGTCGCAAATGCGAGACGGCACGCTGTTGGTAACGGGAGGCCCGTGGGGGTACCGTTCGGAGGACAATGGGCACACCTGGTCCCAATACCAGTTGCCTCCGGAATTTGCCACCAGGGTCAGGGGGAACAACTCGCGAAATATACTGCAGTTGGAAGACGGTTCGTTGCTGCAGATCGTGGATATACCTAAAGACGATCCGCCTCTTCGCCATTCTCAATACGGGGACGAACACGTCGCCCGGAGCTTCGATGGGGGTCGGACGTGGCCGGACTGCTACACGATGGAAGTAGAAGGGGTACCGGAAGGCTATCCCTGGTCCATATTTGGAGAGGTAGTGCTCTGGCAGGCGCGTTCCGGGAAGATTTACGGCATAGCCAGGGTTGATCATCGGTTCTGTCCCCTTCCGAGGCGCGAGCTGACCCCCCAGGAACTCGGCAACGCTGCCATCACCATGCTTCACTACAGTGAGCCCCCTGCTCAGAGTATTGCCGAACTGGACTTTGACCAGTTCCATAGAATGAAAGCTTTCTTCTCCACCGACGAAGGCCACACGTGGCAGGCCGGTGAGGATTTGGGAGACTATGGCCGCATGTTTCATTCCATTCTGCGGTTGAGGGATGGGCGGTTGCTGTTTACTTATACTCAGCGCTCGATCGATCCTCCGCTCGGCGTCCGTGCGGTACTGGGCCGTGAAACCGAAGACGGCTTTGAATTCGATTTCGAGCACGACGTTTTCATGATTGACACCAGAACTCCCATCGGCCGCTCCTCGGGACATGGTTTCGGCAACACTGTCGAACTCGACGACGGTACACTTGTAACCAGCTATTCCTATTGGCGACCTGACGTCGTACCGTCGGACCCGCCGATACCGCCCAAACTCTTCAATTGTGAAGTGGTTCGCTGGCGTTTGCCGTAAGAGTAGGCCGGGATGCTGCGCAACACCCGATTCTGTTGGTGGAGGTATATCTCACCATGACCTGTGGGGATTCGTTGCCAGACCGCCGTTACGCCAGAGCATCCGCAGTCCTCTTGGAGAGGATGAGAGCAAGATTAGTGTGATAACCCTACCATCGAAAGGAGAAAACGGAGATGAATGACTCACCACAGCAGCCCTTTCAGGACTTCATTGCCATTCGAGACCCGCGCAAGCTAACAGCAGAAAAGCTGCAAGCCGAACGGGTTCCGGTAGGCCAAAAGCTTGAATACAAGCCCAACATCGCACACTTGGGTGGAAATGAGTTGCTGCTATTGTGCTACCTGTGCGATGCGGCACCGCCAGCAGTGTATCCCACCTACCTGTATCGTTCGCACGACGGCGGTCGGACCTGGGAGGGAGGGCGTAACACTACCGGCCTGCCGGACGGGGGCGAGCCCTATTTGTCTCAAATGCGAGACGGCACGCTGTTGGTAACGGGAGGCCCGTGGGGGTACCGTTCGGAGGACGATGGACACACGTGGTCGGAATACCAGTTGCCTCCGGAATTTGCCACCAGGGTGAGAGGGAACAACTCGCGAAATATAGTGCAGTTGGAAGACGGTTCGTTGCTGCAGATCGTGGATATACCTAAAGACGATCCGCCTTCTCACCATCCTCAATACGGGGACGAATACGTAGCCCGGAGCTACGATGGGGGTCGGACGTGGCCGGACTGCTACACGATGGAAGTAGAAGGGGTACCGGAAGGCTATCCCTATTCTATCTTCTCCGAAGTGGTGCTGTGGCAGGCGCGTTCCGGAAAAATATACGGCATAGCCAGGCTTGATCATCAGTTCTATCCCCTTCCCGGGCGGGTGTTCACCCCCCAGGAGCTCGGAAACGTGGCCATAACCCTGCTACACTACGGGCAGCACCCTGTGCAGGATATTGCCGATACGGACTTTGACCAGTTCAGCCGAATGAAAGCCTGGACTTCCACCGACGAAGGCCACACGTGGCAGCTCGGTCCGGACCTGGGCGACCACGGCCAGATGTTTCATTCCATTCTGCGGTTGAGGGATGGGCGGCTGCTGTTTACTTATACTCAGCGCTCGATCGATCCACCCCTTGGTGTTCGTGCAGTGCTCGGCCTTGAAACCGAAGACGGCTTTGAATTTGATTTCGAGCACGACATCTTCATGATTGACACCAGAACACCCATCGGCCGCTGCTCGGGTGGAGGTTTCGGCAACACCGTCGAGCTGGATGACGGGACTCTTGTAACCAGCTATTCCTATTGGCGACCTGACGCCTGGCCACTGAACCGGCCGCATCCGGAGAAACTCTTCAATTGTGAAGTGGTTCGTTGGCGTTTGCCGTAAGAGGAAGCCGATATGCTGCACAACAGCTGGTTCTGTTGGTGGAGGTATATCTCACCATGACTTGTGGGGATCATGCGTTGCCAGACCGCCGTTACGCCAAAGCATCCGCGGGCCTCGTGGAGAGGGCGGATTCGGCAACAAAATTCAACAATAGCGCGAGTTTTTAAATGGATCTATGACCTGAGAGAAGGTGAACCTTTCTATGACTGGTGAAAATCTCTACTGTAAAGTAGACAGGTGACGATTTTCTACCCCGGGAAATTCGATTGTGAGTGTGATATAAGTTTATTGACCTAATTTTCAAGTCTGAAAGGTATCGATATGGAATGGCATTGTCTTAGAAGCCTTGTGAAAAACCCTTAGATTCAGAAAATAGTATAAAACAAGCACTGATAAAGCAGCTCCGATGTATTATATTATGTTATTGATAATATTATACATGGAGGAAACAATGACCCCACAAAAGCAGGAACAGACAAATCCGATGTTTCACTATTTTCAGATGGAGGATTTAGTTCCCGAGGATCATATCCTTCGTCAGATTGATGAGGCAGTTGATTTTTCATTTGTACGAGACGTTGTATCAGATTGTTATTGCCCTGACAATGGCAGACCCGGTATTGATCCTGAATTAGTTGTTCGAATGATCCTTATTGGCTATCTGTATAATTTGAGTGAGAATCGGCTCTGTCAGGAAGTGGGGACGCATGCGGCATATCGGTTGTTTTGTCATCAGACATTTGATGATGCGGTTCCGGATAGGAGCACGATCAACAAGCTTCGCAATCACAAGTGGGCATCCAGTGGGTTGTTTGAACGGATAATGCGTCAGGTAGTCCAGTGTTGCATAGATGTCGGTCTTGTGAGCGGTAAACACCTTAGTGTCGACGGCACTCAGATACAAGCTGATGCTTCAGTGAAAAGTATTGAGCCGATAGAACCCCCTGTTTCTCTTGATGATTATCTCAAGGGAATCGGTTTTGAAGGTGATAAGACAAAGGGTAGGTCCGGGCATCCTCAGGATAAAGACTTTCATGGTGAAAAGTGGACGAACCAAACACACCGTTCGACTACAGACCCCGACGCGCGCTTATACAGCAAATCGAAGGGCAAAGGGGCTTTTCTCTCGTTTATGGGCCATGATCTGATCGACACAAAAAGCAGAGTAATCCTTGAGACTCAGGGCACGCAGGCGACAGGGACAGCAGAGCCCGAAAGTGCCCTTAAGATGGTAGATGACCTTGAAACATACACCATGCCCAAAGACATTCAGACACTTAGTGCCGATACCGGTTACGGTTCTGGTAATTTTATCGCTGATGTACTTGACCGGGGAATCATACCCCATATTCCTCTGCGAGCCGATGAGAGGATTGAACCGATTCCTACATGGAAAAACAAGACAAATCCAGCACATATTCAGGCCGAACGGGATAGAAAAGTGCGAGAGGCGAAAGCCAGAAATCATGCACGGTCTATCTCATTAACAGCTGACTACAAACTCTCCCGGAGACTCCGTAAACGCAGTGAACATATCTTTGCTGAAGCCAGGCAACAACACGGTATGGGACGAGCCCGTTATAGAGGACCAGCCTCACTGAATGAACAGTTGAATCTTGTTGCAACAGTACAGAATCTCAAGAGGCTTGTATCTTTCATAAGAAGGGGGAAAGCGTCTATGTGTGCCCTGCCTGTCAAAGACAGTGCATCCTGTTCTTCAAACAGCTCCTGTTCCTTGCTGACCAGAACTCTGATAAGACTATTTTGCTTATTCCACAGCAAAACGATACGATATGCTACTCTTTGACCCATAATCGGCGCTTCAGACGCTGCCTGGGACATAACTATTTCACAAGGCTTTTAGTGTAATAAGTATTATGTTTTGCCTTGCGGCCATTTTGCCTCATGCTGGTTGTGGGGCAAAGTCTGCGGCAGAGGGAGAAACCGAGATGCTCAAGATCACCGTCGGCGAGCCGACGTTACTGGATCCACTTGCGTATTTTAATTCCGCGAGCGTGGCTGTCTCCCGGACCGGGGTCGTAGCGGCTTTCTATCCATGGGCGCAGCGTCACAGAACGTCCACGGACGGCGGGGTCACCTGGGGGCCGGAGATGGATTCTCCTCCCCAGCTGGGCGGCGGCAGCAGCAGCGGAACCCTGCGCGATGGAGGCGTGATCAAGTATCTGACCACGGGTGACGAAACCATAGGCGAAGCGGAGGAACACGTAAGCCTGATGGTGGGAGAATATAAAGAAGGCTGGTTCATGCTGCACTCGACGTTTGCCTGGTTCAGCGACGACTTTACGCAATATGAAGTCGCCCCGGTTCAGGTCTACATGCCCGACGCCGTCACCACCAAGCAGATCCATCTGGCCATGTCCTCCTGGCCGATCTTCGAGAGGGGCAATATTCTCCATCTGGACAATGGCGATCTGCTAGCGCCCATGTACGGTGTGTTCAAAGGCGACACCAAGAGTCGTGTGGTGCTTTCGGTCTCCAGCGATCGCGGCCACAAGTGGCGTTACTACGCGACGGTTGCGACCGGAGCGAGGGACCCGAACCCTGAGCTGCCGGGACAATACCTCGGCTACGGCGAGCCGAGCATCGAGCTGCTGCCTAACGGACAGATGATCTGTGTCATGCGCACGCAGTACTCGCACCTGCCCGGCGAATACCGGCCGATGTCCGTGTCGTGGTCAAATGATCGCGGCAGGACCTGGACCAGGCCGATACCCACCAAGCCGCACCTGATGAACATCGCTCCGAAGCTGATCGTTCTGGAGAACGGCGTCGTCGCCCTCGAGTATGGCCGGCCGGGCTTCCATGTCGCTTTCAGTATCGACAACGGGCATACCTGGCAGGACCGCGTCAGCTTGTCCCATCTGCCGGAACCCATGATTACCGGCCAGTTTGACATGGCAAAAGCTGGCCCGAACAAGCTGGTGGCCATCGGCAGCGATGGCGAGGGTACGAAGGTGTGGCCAATTAAGGTGGAGCGTGTGAAAGTATCACCAGCTCACGGGAGCTTAGACGGCCGTGTGTTGGATCAACAGGGCAATCCAATTGTCGGCGCAAAGGTCGAGCGCAGCCCTAACCGCTACACGGCCGACGATTGGCTGGAAGACCCCACCACATTAGATCCCTGGGGGCACGGAAGTCCCCTGACGGTCGGCTCACCAAAATTGGGGTACAGATCGATCCGTAATGGAAATGGACACCCGACGGTGCAGACGGATGCCTAGGGACGCTTCCGATTCGACTCGGTAAAGCTTGGTGAATATGTACTGACCGTAGAAGCTGACAGTTACGCTCCCCAGCATCGTCATATCAAGATTCAGCCAAGGCCGCAAAAGCAGCAGTTCCGTTTGAAGGCTGGTCGAAAAGTTTGTCATCGAGTTGTGGATAACCGAGGCCGGCCGGTTCCAGGCGCATGTGTCGTGCTGAACAGATGGCACGTCCATACCGATCTTGCTGGTTTCTTCCACTGGTCAGTGGAGGTCCCGCTGCCAGAGCAGGTGGAGATCAGCGTTTACAAGCGCTATAGCGGTCAATATGAGAAACTCAACGCAACAGTGCCGTTCTCAGAGCTGGAGCGCCAGCCAATCATCCTGCGACCCAGGTAGGGTCAAAGGTACTCGGGCGGTACACAAATTCTTTCATAATTGAACTTGGGACTCAGCGAAGTTCCCGCCCCGGAGCCTTAACAGGTGTCGGTAGAGCAGAAGCGAAGCAACGTATTGGGAGCAAGCAGGTACCACTGATCCCCAGACTTAGAATTGAATGCCCCTGCGAGAACGTCCAATTCCTATTGACATAGGCTGTGTTATTTTGTATCTTCCCACCAAATTGATTCGTATCTTACCCTTGCATCTTTCCCCTCGAATATAAACCCGCCGTGCTATTGAGTCACTGATAAGTAGAACAACAGAAAGTGCATGACGCAACTGCACACTCTAAAAGTTGCACAGTATTCTGAACTTCGACAGAAGATGTCCCAAAGGGGGGTGACGTGAACCCCAAAGACTGGACAGATGCCTTAGCAAGTTCTATAATTACTGATGTAAAGGTTTAAAAAGAGTCCAGAAAGGGGTTGTCATGTCATCTAAACGCCGTATCTTCACTCATGAGTTCAAGCTTGAGTGTGTATTGGATGTGTTAAGTTGTCGTAAGAGTCCTGCTCAGATCTGTCGGGAGCGCGACTTGAGTGAGTCGTTGTTGACCCGGTGGCGGCAGCAATTTGTTGATCGAGCTCCCAAGATATTTGAGATCAACTCCCAACAAGCCAGTGTCGAGGCGCAACGCATTAGAGAGTTAGAGCGTCTTGTAGGGTGTTTGACCCTGGAGTTAGAAGCCTCAAAAAAACTCTCCGGCTACTTCGCCTTTCGGTAGCCCAGAAGAAGGAGTTGGTCCGTCAAGTGGAGAATGAGTTTGACATCGGTTTATTGTGTAACGTAATAGGTTTGGCACGTAGCAGCTTTTATTATACTTGTGAGGTTTCAGATGACCAGGGACTGAGAAAGGCGATTGAGGGCGTCTGTTTACACCATTGTCGTTACGGGTATCGGAGGGTGACCCCGATGCTCCACAGGGGACAATACCGGGTGAACCATAAAAGGGTTCTACGGTTGATGAAACAGATGGGCTTGTTGGTACAGCCCAGACGGCGCAAGGTGCTAGCGACCGAAGGCAAGGCCCACGAGCCTCCTTTCCCCAATCTGTTGAAGGGTCTTAAGATCAAACGTCCTGACCAGGTATGGTGTGCGGACATCACCTACATTTTCTTGGCGAACGGTTCTATGCTTTATCTTGCTCTGGTTTTGGATATCTTTACCCGTATGATACGGGGTTGGGCTTTGAGTCGTAGTTTGTCTGGGGCCTTGACGCAAGAAGCGCTTTTCAAAACATTCGAGAGAGGACACCGGCCACAGATACACCATTCGGATCGAGGGTCTCAATACACTGCGCATAGCTATTGTCAAGGGCTTTGGGAAGTAGGTGCCGAGATAAGCATGGCATCCAAAGGAAAAGCTTGGGAGAATCCGTTTGTGGAAAGCGCGATTGGTCACCTGAAGGATGAGGAGGTATGGCAGCAAGAATACGTGGATCTTGAGGATGCCTTGGTGCATTTGAGTCACTTTCTGGATGTGGTTTACAATCACCAGCGTATCCACTCAGCACTGGGTTATCTGACGCCTGGAGAATTCAAGGCACAGTATGAAGCACAAGATTGCAAAAAACTTGCTTAACCCGTCCGTTTTCGTGCTCAGAAAAATGGGTTCACGTCACCTTCCACTGAAGGCTGAATTAACCTAACTTTTCCGTTCACCAGCAAATCGTCTACAAATTGGAGAAAGGTGTCATACATTTTGCGTCGCAGAAGGGCGACGCCTATCGAGTATAAAGCAAACTCAGAAAGATAGGCGCTATCCAAAGGAATAATGCGCAAGAACTGCTCTGCCTGATCCCGATAGATTCAATCGGGGACTCTATCCTGTTTCAATAGAAGTTCCAGGGAGATACTGCTATCAATCAAATACACTTTCTTCCCACCATTTTAATATTTTATGCTGAAGCTCCACCGATGTGTATTGATCCTTCATATCCTCTAAAGCCCCCTTCCAGTTGAGCTTTAACTGACTCTTACCTTTGGGCTTTTTTCGCACATGTTTCCGTATCAGGAATTCTACAAAGTCCACTACCTCTTGCCGAAGTTCAGGAGGCAGTTCTTTGACCTTTTCCTTAATTGTTTCCTCAATGGTTGACATAGCTATACTCCTTGGCTGTGGGGCGAGGGAATCTCGCCCCTACGTTACTTATACCTGCCTCAGGCTGATCTTTCCGTCCTGTAGAATACCGTAGGTAAAGTGCCTTATCCAGTCACCTAAGATGACCAAAGTTCCGCATTCTAAGTCTTCCACCAAGGGGATATGAAGGTGCCCGAATACTACTACATCAAAGCCCTCTTGAAGTCTGTCTTCTGCCGCTTGGACATAGATGTCCTTGAAGTCGTTCCAGCCTCCCATTGAACCCCCCCCGATTAAATCGGGGCTTAGATCGGGCGTCGGGGGGCGTGAGTCTCTGCTGGTTTTTGACACAAGCTTGGCCACCAGGTTCCCGAGATCGGGATGGAGCACTCTAAAGAGTCGGATGCAGGTGGGATTCTTGAGTATCCATTTTACGATCCTGTCTCCCCTACTCCCGGAGAGACCGTCCCCATGAGCGATGTGAATCTTCAAGCTGTGATGGCACACATCTACAGGATCGGGGCTAAACTCAATCCCTATTTCATCAGATAAGAACGAACCCACGGTGCTGGCGTCACCCCAAAGATCGTGATTCCCCGCTATATACACGACCCTTGTTCCAGATTCGATCAGCCTTTCAAGCTCAAAGAGGACCTTAAGTCCCCTTTTGGGCACGACGGTCTTGTACTCAAACCAAAAGTCAAAGAGGTCCCCCACTATGTAGAGAACCTCGGCTTTCCCCTTTAAGCCCCGTATAAAGGAAATGAGCTTTTCCTGCTTGATGACTTCGGTCTTCTCCTCCTCGAGGCCTATGTGAGCATCGGATAAGAAATATATGTCGCCTGACATTTACCTATGATATTTAGCCTGACAATTACAATGTATCTTACGTTCCAATATCGTGCCTACGCTCTTTGCGTTCATCAATGGGTCAGGACTATGCGACTGGTAATGCAGAGGGAGCTCTACTGGTTTCAACGCTTTGGGTGAGACCCTCGCCCCACCTTACTCTCCCCACTAATTAGACGCCTTTGGTAGAGGATGCTTGCTAAATTTATCTAGACTGGCGATCAAATCCTTGATCTCCATTGGTATTTCATCTATTGTCATGCTGTTGGCAACATTCGCTAGAGATACAGCAATATCATACGACTCCTGTAAATAACTATTTAGCTTAGAGAAAACAATCTTTCCAGGAACTAGGCAAAGCCGAGTTGCAAGATCTTCCCACAAATCCTCAAATTTCTCCAGTTCTGCGGCTGTGATTGTGGCTACATCTGTTCCGGGGGTTTTCTCTTTCGCATACTCTGCCCTCCTCGCAAGATTTTGGGCATTAACCTCATGCTTTAGCGGCTCCGTAATAGATTGTAGGATGGAGCCGATATCTTCCGAAAATTTGGTTTTCTTTCCCGTGCGTCTATTCTGTTCATCGATTCTAGCCTCTATCGCCCGATGTAGGGAACTTGGTCGCAGCAGAAAATTTTCTATCTCTTTTCTCCGGTGTATATGGGCTAATACAGCAAATTCGCTAAGTTCGTTTTCAACCTCCTCGATCTGCTTGTCAGATCTGTAATCCCGGTCCAGAATCACGCCTTTCGAAATTAGTCCACCTAACGTCAGTTCCATGCCTTCTGACAAGTCTTTAACCTTGCGGGGGTTAAAACCTCCTATGGGAATAACGGCGAAATTGATACAATTTGCAACGTCTTGCTTACCTAACTTGCGACAAAAAGTTGAAAGAATGTGGAAGTCTTTGCCCTCAATAAATAGTGCTCTTTTTGCCACGGCAAGCCGTGTTAGCGTTGGGTTCATGTTTGACCCTAACTCCTGCAATATCTTGTGACGGCCAGAAGGGTCTTTCAACCGTTTGGCAGACTGTAACTGCTTGTTAACGACTAGGAGATCACCAAGCTGCGATTCTGCAATGATTTCAGTCGAGTGAGTTGCAATCAAGATATCTGGCCCGAGACCTTCCAAAAGAGCTAAGAGTTGTCGTTGCAGGTCCGAATGAAGATAAATATCTGGTTCATCTATCACCAGCAGGGAATCACTCCTGGACCGAATCGCGTAGGTAAGCATTTGACACCAGACTTGGAATCCAAAACCTGCCCAATAAATTTCTCGGTTGAACCTTTTTTCAGGACAGAACATGTAAAGTGTTCAGGGCTTGCCCTGCCCATACTGGACTTCAGGCGGGTTAATATCCATTCCGGGCCACGTCCCCTGTATCAATTCACGAAACTCGTCAAAATCTTCCGGTATATGATACCAGATATTACGAAAATTTCGCGATGCGCGATGTGTTAACAATGCCTGACGGGCCGCTTCTGGCTGGTATAATTGTTCCTCATGCTCTACTGGACCCAAGACCGGAACGAACCCAATAGTAGCTGGGAACACTCTCTTAAAGTCGGATGGCGTTCGAACGGGCTTACCGTTATTCTCACAAACCAAATAGCACATTCCAACTTCTGGAAATATGAGTCGTAAGGTGTTCCCGTTGGACAAGCGAAAATCAATCCTAGCCGGATCTGTTTCATCATAGTCTGTGAAGACGTTTTCTGTCGAAACTGGAAGATTCTCGAGATCAATTCTATATCCCCAGTCCGAGTCTCCCCTGATGTAGACGAATTGCGGTTTGCGGGCTCTTGCTCTCCTAATTCCTTCTGCAAGGATACGAAATGCCCCCAAGATTGTTGACTTCCCTGAGTTGTTGGGGCCAACTAGTACATTGAATCTTTGCAGTGAAGCGGAGTAACTCTTGAACGCCTTGTAGTTTCTAAACCGAACAGCGGTAAAACGGGCCATCGGGTCCATCTGACTCTCCTGTTGCGACATCTAGCTGCCAAGACTAAGTGTAGCGTTACGGCTTCGGGTTTTGCGCCCAGTTAGCTTCTTATATTTTCATAGAGCCTTTTGAGATGGCCCATTTGCGTCTTAAATTTCGCGCAACAAAGTTGTGCCTGTTCACGGTAATTGGGGTGATTCCAGACAGTGTTCTCTGTCTCCCACCCAAGAAATGTTATAAGCCGGGAACTATCGAGACAGATTTGAGGAAGCCCATCAACCTCAAGACTCCAACCTTTTGGAGTGAAATGAATAAGAGCATTTCTAATAGTGTCGAGCCGTTTAATGTTCTTGCCTTCTGTGCCGCTCGGAACAAAACGTGTATTGCCGCCGATCTCGCCGTGTTTTTTGCTCTTAACCTTCCTGCTATAGATTCAAATAAGAGTCAAGCTTTTCCTGAGGGTAAGGACCACATGTGTCAAGTGCTTCCATGTATTCAGTCGAGGATTTGTCAGAAAGAGCAGCGAGACCACTTCCGTGACGGAGCGAGAGCACCATAAAGCCCTGGACAGCGTTATGAAGTGCAATCACTACCCAACGCCACAATCGGATATCACGCTCCAAGCCATCCGAAAGGCGTGACGCCATACAAATGGCATCTGCTGCCTCTGCTTCCTCATCTGTTCGTAAGTACATTTCGTTATTTAAGCTAACTATAATTACACAGTGTGCATAATTTTGCCGCTCCCATATCTAGTGATACCGAAGGAGCAACTACTGCGTCCAACGCTATGCGCATCAGCTGCGGCGATCGGGCGTCCGGTGTAGCGCCTTGTTTGCTTTATTTCGCCCACCCTATAGGATGATGCGTTACTCCATATCGCTGATTAGCCAGCTTCGTCAGTAAACCCCATGGCAGCAGCGCTTCAAATAAGCTTTTTCTCCTTATTCCCAGATTCTTAAGGATTTTGAAACGAATGATGTCCGACCAACCTGGGAACCATCTGGTAAACTCGGCTTTGAATCCAGTCTTCTCCAGGGCATAAAAGAGTGTTTCTGGCTCATAATAGCTAGTGTGGATCTCGGGAATCACATAGGACCACTTTGTAATCTTGTGCCGAAAGGGCCTGGCGTTTCCTGTAGTGAAGAAGAATAGTCCCTGGGGTCTAATCAACTGCCTGATTTTTTCGAGAATCTGGATGGGGTCAGGAATATGTTCTAACACTTCAATAGCCGTAACAATATCAAACTTCTTGCTCATATTTTCAAGCTGAACAGACTCAAGCAAGGGAATACCGAGGGCCTTTGCGCGGGTAACTATTTCGCCTTCGTCAAAACCATAGATTTCGGCTAATCTCTTCTGATGAACGTACCTGACAAGACCTCCATTGCCACATCCGTAGTCCAACCACCGCGTTTGTGGGGAAAGGGTTATGAGATCTTGAATCACACTGACAAGACCCCTCCATTCATACTGTCTGATCGTTTCTTCTGGATGTTCAAGCTCAAAGTAATAATCCACCAGCGGATCAGCACCTTGACCGCGATAATATCCCTCTGTGTAAATCTGTTCGTAATCTAATATTGGGTTGCCAACAAACGCAAAATGGCAGTGAGAACACCGATAGATCGAAAACTCTCTTGGCCCAAACTTCCCAAGCTTAAACTTCCCAGCTATACGTTCCGTCTGTTTTGCAGCACAATCACAGATTGGACACTTTAGATAGTTCATAAGCATAACTTATGATTACAGAGTCTGCATTAACCTGCCACAGCAGGCATTAACCTGCCACAGCAGGCATTAACCTGCCACAGCAGGCATTAACCTGCACAGCAGGCATAAACTTGCTAAAGTAGGCCGTCTTCTTCCTTATGTGCCTCCTGGGCGTCTCGTCATTAGGAGTCAAACCCTGAAATTTCCAAGCGCGTTGGCCTTTCCAATGTCCTTCTCGTAATCGTCTCAACAGTACCGCGGTATCAATCTGTCTCACAACTATCGTGCCTTTGGTTCTGTGTCCAGGACGTACGTGAGCAGGGGGCCTCTCGGCGGAAGTGTCAGGGCGCTCGGCTATCCAGTGATGTAATGTTCCAGTTGTGCAATCGTAAATCGCTGCTCAGCAATAACGGATTTCACAAGGTCACCTATGGAAATGACTCCGACTAACTTTCCTCCATCCAGGATCGGCAGGTGTCGAATACGCTTTTCGGTCATTAAGGCCATACACTCCTCAATAGTTTGCTCCGGCTGAGCATACACCACGCGCGCTGTCATAATGTCCCTGATCTCTGTGTCTTTACTGGAAAGTCCCTTGAGAATGACCTTCCGCGCATAGTCTCTCTCTGAAACTATGCCAACCAGCTTCGTATCCTCCACAACCATTAGGGCGCCGACTTCTTTGTTAGCCATTAGCTCTATTGCGTCATAAATCGATTCACCAGGACCGATGGACCAGACAGCATAACCCTTGTCGTTTAGTAAATCCTTGACTGTTTTCATTGCTGTCCTCCCTGTTTGCCGCTGCAACCTGTTACCCTTGAACGGCCCCCCCCACGATCTACGATTATACAGTCTGCATTACGCTGCCACAGCAGGCTTAACCTGCCAAAGTTGACTTTTTCTGCTGTCTAAACCTGATGAGCTTCTCGCCGTTAAGGAGTCTAATGCCTTGAATTTCCATATTCCATCGTCTGGCGCAATCTCAGCGCGCTTGGGTTTATGCAGTCTGTATAAGCCGATTCATAGCCCGTAGCTGTAGCCTGAACCCGCCGTTTTACCTCTTCATCCCCTGAAAACTATTTGAACTTTATAGCCGTTCCAGTGGCCCTCGACTCTGTGTCCCAATTGAAGAAGCTCGGATGATCCAGGGAATATCTGACCGTGATTATCCCATCTGCTCCGAGCTTGCGCGCCTCGGCGATAAGCTGCTTTTTCAAAAGATCCATAAGAAGTTCTTCAGAATCGGGCGAATTTATGTCCACAACCCCGAAAAGATAGAACCCTATCCTGTAAGCGTTGATCATCCCAATAGGTTCATAGGGCAGGTCGATATCCTCAGACGTTACTAACATATCGTCAGTCTCCGGCAATCTGATCGACTGTACAGAACCGCATCCGACGAAAAGAAGCATCGTCCACAAAAGAGCACTTTCTGTAATGAACCTTCTCATTTTTGTTTTCCCTCCATCGACGGGGCTCCGGACTCCGTAACCACTTTTACTCAGGACATGGGTGTAAATAATGGTGGTGCTGACGTCCTCGTGGCACAGCAACTCCTGGATGGTCTGTCCCCTCTCTTTAAGGGCGAGTTTACCTCGCCTCTACGTTATTTTCAGGGCAGACACACTGGTCTGCCTTTCCCTGCCTTCGGTCAAATGTATCCCCGAGTGAACCTATCGGGGACTTTCGGGCGCCTGTCCCCTCACTCAAAACGGAAGGTCATCGTCCTCTTCTTCCGAAGAAGACGGTTCGGTTGTCTCGCCTGGAGTGGTCTCACGCTGTTCCTGTCTATCAGAACCTTGCTTGTCTTGCTGTGATTGAGGAGTCCCTTCCTCCTGGGAGGATGGAGCTTGTGCCTCCCTATAATCCTGCTCTCTGTAGCGCTCCGCCTCCTGCCGCGTTTCGAGTATCTCGATGTGTCGAGCTACAATTTCCGTCTTATACTTCTTGACACCGTCCGGACCTTCCCACGATCTTGTCTGGATCCTGCCCTCGATATAGACCCTGCTGCCTTTAGAAAGATACTCACTGCACATTTCTGCTGATCTGCTCCACGCGACAATGCTGTGCCACTCGGTCCTTTCCTGCTTTTCACCACTGCCGTCGGTCCAACCTTCATCTGTGGCTATATTAAAATTTGCCACCGGTGTCCCTCCGGTGGTATGTCTCAACTCTGGATCTGCGCCTAAGCGCCCTATAAGTATAGCCTTGTTTACCGTTCCCCGCGCCATCTTTCTACACTCCTTAAGAATAGTGGACAGCAGTCAGCAGACGCTCTTTCCTCTCCCTGCCTGATGGTTGCTGTCCACCTGTTTTTGGTGCTTAATTCTTATCCTCGTAACCGCTTAAGTTTACCAACTAATTTGCAGAGTGTCAAGGCTTTTTTTCGGGTCGGAAGTAGAGGCTGCAAGCCTCACCGAGATCTGACCTGACGAGGCAGTGGAACTGCGCTTGCGTGAACCGACAGTCACTCACTTGCACCTTTAGCACTTGACAGAAGAACAAATTTTCATTACATTATAGCATTATCACCTGAACGTATGCGCAGTAACACGTTTAGCGCAGATCAGCGCCTGCCCTACATAAATAAAGGAATAAAAGATGGCTTTCAAGTCCACATCTTCCATAATGGCAGGTGACCGCGCAAATGGGCGCAGCAAAAATGGTAGAGGTGAACAGTTCTCCAAGATGCCGATAGAATTAGTCTTATCTGTGGATGGTCTGTCCAACAATGCAAAGCTTGTGTATGCTGCTATTTTAAAGTGGGACTGGGGTGATAGCTGTTTTGCTGGACACAAAAAGATAGCTGAAGTCCTCAGAAGGTCTGAGAGAACTATAGAGAGGGGACTTAAGGAGCTCAAAGACGTTGGACTCGTATCTGTAAAGTATCAAGGCCTGGGTCGAAACGCGGTAATTTCTGTCGTAAAAGGTCAAGACAGGTCAGAAGTGACCCCTCAAGAAGTGACAGAACTGTCCCCTCCTTACAATATAACAGACGACTTGGGAATAGACGACTTAGAAACAGACAACATCATGCACGAGCACCCAGAGGATGACTTAGACTCAGCCTGTGGATGCATCGGTTACGTCAAAGATGATGTTGATGATTCTTCAGGAGGCAACGGACAAACCCACCTCTGTCTCAAGAAGGCTGTTGATGAATCTGAAAAAAGCAAAAGAGAAATAATCACCCACTTCTACCTGAAAGACAGCCCGGATGATGTATCCAGATCCTTTATGACTCTTGGCATAGGAACCGTAAATAAGCTTCAGAAGATGGGATACAGCATCCGAGATGTCGAATACGCCGCAAAATGGGCGCTTGACAACTGCGCTCCAAGACACTTCGGACTGGTGGAACACACGATCGGCATGGCGTTAGAAGAAAGAGAAAGCAAGAATAAACAGGAGCGCAAAAGACAGGAACAAAAATTTCGAGAGGAGGAACGCGAAAGAGCTCGCGAAGCCAGGCTGAAGGAAGAACAGTTAGAAAGGGAAGGACAAATTGACCAATCCCCACACAAAAAAGAATGGGACCACTATAAGGCATTGATCAGAAAGGAAATCAAGCATCAGTCATACCTGACGTGGTTTTCGGGGCTTTACATAGATAAGATATCTGAGGATGAGATCGCCCTGAATGTCCCCAACTGGTTTATGGCTGAGTTCATCGAAGAAATTTACGACAAATTGCTGCGGAAAGTCTTCGAAAGAGATGTCAAACTACAGGTAGACAGTGGTCAGTAGACAGAAAAAGGCCCGGAAAGACAGCGCGTCTGCCCCCACAGATACGACGTTCTGTGTAGGGGCGAAATCCGCTCGCCCTTTGAGCGCACCCACCGTGTTGCCAAGGAGACGGGAGCGCCGTCTCCTATCGCGTCTCCCCCATTGAACCCCCGATAGATTCAATCGGGGGTCGGGGATTACTTCGGGGAATTATCCGGCATAATGAGGAAGGAGCAAAGTGAAACACTGGTCTTGCGAGCCTTTAGCCCAGAGCGAAGCGAAGGGTCTGCGAAGCAATCTGGCTGTGTGCTATCTACTGTTCAAAGAGAGGAGAGTCAAATGCACTTAAAGAGTGATTTTGAGGTGTGCGGGACACAGTATATGGGATGTGTTTCTGATGACGACCAGCAGGAGTACTGCGTCATCTGGCTTGAGACCCAGGGGATCATATTTCTGCAGGAGGTCATACCGGAGTCTGTGCCTTCTTCGGATGATGATTATCAGGTATCAGATGAGATGCGCTTTGAAATTGGACAGATTGTGGCCTCAACAAGAGGCAAGGAGGTGGTAGACTAAATGGATGAGGCAACAGAGCGCCCACACCGCTTACTGCGCGCTGATGAAATATGCAAAAGGGCGAAGATCAACTATCAGACTCTGGGAAACTACGTCAGGGCCGGCTTGATCCCTAAAGGGACCGTAAAATATGAGCAGAAGGGGAGACGCTTTTACTATCCAGAGGAGATCATAGAGACTGTACAGATTATCAAGGAACTGCAGAGTAAAGGCTCGGCTTACAGGAGAAAGGGCGGCCTGGATGGGATAAGAAAACTGCTTGAAAGTGGAAGGTCCACCGCGGCCCCGGAGGAGAAAGGAGCTCCACGTATCCTGTATCAATTGACAGACTGGTATCCAAAGGAGGAATTAGCATTTGCGGCCCATCAGCTTGAGAAAGCCGATATTCCGTACAGATGGGAACAGCAGGACGGTCTTGCGGCCCTGTTCATCTGTGTGACATGGGATGAAGAAAGTCTAATCCCGGAAAAGGGCGGTACGTAGTTCGGATGAAAGAACTGCTTACGGTCCAGGAAGCCGCACGCGCTTTGAAGTGTTCAGAGAGGCACGTGCGGCATCTGATAGCGTCTGGCAGGTTCTCTGCCTACAAGCCGGGGGAAAGGTATCTTATTGCCAGAGAGAATATCTTGGGCTTTTTGAAAAAGGCAGAATACGATCCGTGGGAAGCCTAAATAGATACACAGGTGAGATTGCCTCGGGGTTTCAGCCCTTGCTACGACGTTGGTTGGTTTTGCCTCAGTCATTGCTATCCCCGACTGAACATATCGAGGATAGCCAAGTGATCTCGTCACCAGGGACGCCGCCACCCCAGCCTACCTACTTTCTACTGTTCACTACTCTCGTATTGTATTGATAGATATAGGAAAGGTGCTCTTCGTCGTAAGGGTAGCTTTCAGCCTCAGGATATGGATAACTGCTCATACTGTGAAACGGCAGCGGCTCTACTGTGAGGGAATAGGGGGAGTTGTTGTCCATATCCTTCCCGAACCCGTCCGCGAAGAAGAAGAAGTCCCGCACGGTGCCATCGTCTAAGGGTGGAAGATGGGATGCATCGAAGTTAAGCGTGATCTCGTCGCCGTGGAACAATATGACATACTGGTCATCAATCGCCGTCAAAAGGGGAAGGCAATCCCCATACCTGGTGTATCGGCCCGTGTGATCCATCCAGGGGGCAGAACCCGTAATCTTTGAATAGTCATAGACCTTGGGCATTCGTCCGTCGGGGGAGTAGTAGCTGGCGTAGCCCTTCCAGTGGAGATCAGACACTACGGGAGAGAGCCTCGTCACCTTTGTGGGTATCGGATCGTCTATTATATCGAATAGGATCTGATCCCAGTAGATGGGCATTGAGGTGGTAATCCTTATCTTATAGTCGGTCCCCGACCCCCGACCTATCTCCGACAGACTCAATCGGGGATCCTCTATGATCTCTACCACCATCTCCTTCGGCTCTCCTGCCGGATAGCCCATATCCTCAGATATAGTCTTCCACCTTCCGTCTGCTCCCATTATCTCCAGCCGAGGAGGCAGAAGAACTATTCCAGCCTGTGCCGCAGCCAGATTGGATGTCGAATGCGAATACTCCGCGTAACCGTACAGGACGAGAATGACCTTGCCAGTAGCTCTACTGCCCACTGTTTGCAGTTCGAGGATAATACTGTGCTCTTTTGCGTATCCGTGGAACTGGGGAGGTAAAAGTTCAAAGTTCGAGGGGTATTTCCTGTCTCTGTGCCTGATGTAGGGGAGGATGTCGTTTCCATCTTGATCGTAAGCCTTGAAGGGCACGCGGGGATCGGAAAGGACGTGGACTTTGAATCCGGGATACGGAGGTGACGAGAGAAGCCTCTCGTTGGGATAGACCTCTGTCCCTTGCGGATGGTCAACTGCCAGAAGTTCCACTTTGTCCAGATAGATGACCTCCTCCAAATGATTGGCAAACTGGATGGAATATTCTCCTCTTTCTACATTCCGTCCCCCGTCCCCTGTCCCCCGTCCACGAGATTGCTTCGCCTGGCTCGCAATGACAGTCGATAGGGTTCGCGATGACAGTTCGGTTGTCTTTTCCTTTTGGTCATTGCGAGGGGCAAAACCCCAAAGCAATCTCTCCTGTCCACTGTCTGCTCGCCTGGGTTTGAATATTTCCCCCGGGATCTTGATATACTCGTCCGTGTCGGGGTAGTAGTACTCCCCCGGGGAGATGAGGTACGATATTATGGCTCCTCCAAGGATGTCCGTTATGTACTGATACTCAGCACCGTTCCAGACGTAGACGATAGGACACGATGTGCCCTTCCTGTCCAATTCCTCTAACAAGAGGAGCGAGTCGGGTGCCGGATCCAGTTCGGTTTGTCTGACTCCACCCGGCCAGAGGATCCTTACAAAGTCTATTTTCTTTCTACTCCCGATGCCGAAGTGGACTGTACGACCGTTCCGATCCCCTCTGAGTTCAAGCTTTTGCGACAGCTCCCCCGCTTTTATCTCCACCTTTGCGCCTATGCCGTCTTTGTTGCTGTTCAGGCCTTTCAAATGAACTTTGAGATAGCCGTTTTTCTCCCCACCCTCGTTGCGAAGGAGGAGTGCACCCGCCTTTGTAGTATCTGCATAGGAGACTAATAGGTCTATATCCCCGTCGTTGTCAAAATCGGCCGATGCTATCTGATAGCTGACCGCGGGCGCTATATTATCAGAGAGGGGGACAGGGTCGGCAAAGCCACAATCGCGGGATGTCTTCCTGGATCCCCATTGGTTCTTAAAGAGCCGCGCACCCTGCGACGAGAGGGACACTATGTCCAGATCGCCATCGTTGTCCACATCCAGAAGCTTATAAGCCGATCCAGGTTCCGCGTCTGCAGAAAGCGTGTGTGAGACCGGGTCGAGGACAAAGAGCCTTTTGCTCTCTTGACTGCGCCTATAGAGACTTGCACCCTTTTCTAAAGTGAAAAGGAGGTCTATGTATCCGTCCTTGTCATAGTCCCCTGCTGATATGCCGAGTATTTTCCTTACTTCGGAAAGTTCTGACTCTTTGGCAACGTCTGTGAAGGTCCCCCCTCTGTCGTTGCTGTAGAGGTTTACGGATCTATCGTAGGAGGCCACACAAAAGTCCACATCTCTGTCGTTGTCGTAATCCAAGAAGACGCAGTCTGTGCTCCACTTTCCTCCCGGCACTTTAGCCTCATCGGTCACATCGGTAAATCTCCCGTTAGCGTTGTTCCTGTAGAGTACATTTTTCCCGTTTGCATTGACGACGTAGATGTCCAGGTCGCCGTCGTGGTCGTAGTCAGCAAAGACAGGTCCCCGATTAGGTCGTGGGTCGGGGATCAGGGCATCGCTCCCCTGCAGCCTACGTAAATTGGCGCTTTGTGTGACATCTTCAAATTGTCCGTCTCCGTCATTCTTGTACAGGATAACTGCACCGCTACTGACCACAAGCAGATCCTGGTCTTCATCGTTATCGTAGTCCCCGAAGATGCCCTTTGAGATGGACTCGGTGTCCTTCAGTCCGGCCTCTTCTGTCACATCTTCAAATTGCCCGTCCGCTTTGTTTCTGTAGAGTCTCCCGAAGATGAAGATGTCCAAAGCCCCGTCGTTATCGTAGTCTCCGAATGAGCCTCTAATTCCAGTAGCCAGGACATCCTCCCCCTTTCTTCTGGGCGAGGTTAGCTCGACCCCACTTTCCTGCCCACTTATATATGTGACATCTGTGAATCTGATCTCTACAGACGAATCCTCTAGCTCTTCAGATACTGTCTCTGTCCGACTTACGGCTTCTGCATATCTGCCCTGCTCTAAATATCCCAATCCCACCGAAGTTGCTATCCCCATCTTTCGGAGACCTGTGAATATCTCCATCTCCCTTTTGAAGTCTTCCGTTTTATTTAAGCGTCTGAATTCCATGGCCAGGTTGTAGTGAGCGGATGAATTGTTGGGATCCAGTGAAGTTACCTTTTCAAGCTCCTCCACAGCCCTTTCAATCTCTCCAAGCCTTGAAAGGCAAATACCCAGATTGTAGTGCGCAAAAGGATCAAATGGATCGTGTTTGACAACCTTTTTGAAGTTGCCGGCGGCAGCTTGATAGTCTCCGTGTGCTTTGTAAATAAGGCCGATCACATAGTAGATGTTCGGATGGTCGGGAGATAGCAGGAGCGCCTTTTCAAGTTCTAAGAGCGCCTGATCGTACTTGCCCATATTAAACTTTGCTATGCCGAGATTTATCTGCGCATCTGCATATTTGGGGGCGATAGAGAGGGATTTGGCGAATTCGGAGGCGGCATCGGAGTAGCTGTACTGCTCAAGATATGCGATGCCGAAGTTATTGTGGCGGTAAGCCTCCTCGGGGAAGCGTTGAACCTGTTGTTCTGTGGATACTTTGGGGGATTCTTGTTCTGCCTTTTTTTCTACGTCACCGCATTTTATGAATCCAAACAGTAAAAGGAATGACAATGTGAATAGGATATAGTATCTGTTCATGTATCCTCCCATAAAAAGAAACGTATGTCTATGTATTACCTACTTGGACAGGGAAACGAATTGTTTCCATTCATCCATGGTAACGATCCTATTTGCCTCTATATTCTCAAACCTTTGAGCTGTACCACTTGACTACATTATTTCATTTTTTTATTAATTAATTCAAAATATCTGTGAAAATTTAGAAATTGTCTGATCCTGAGGAAGCTTACCTTCAACCACCAGATCATAAATCTTCTTTGCAATGCTAATTTTAGCAACCCGTTTGGAAGTTCCTATTGCCTTTTCTTTAAAAAATTCTTTTACCCCACTAAATGAGACCTCTTGAAGATCCTCCTTGCTAATGCTCTCTTTACCTAACCGTTTCTCAAAAATGTTCCTATAAGCAAGGTTTACAGCTTCGAGATAAAAGTCAATATCTATCAAATCCTCGATCACTAGGTCACAGCCTGTTTCTGCTAATGGATCAAGAGTTAATATATTATCCTCATTTATGTTGTCCTTTAGCTTTTCTGCAGCTTTCCTCCCCTTTGAGTCGTGGTCTAAAAGTATGACAAGTTTTAGATTTTCTTTTACAAGAAATATTGCGAGGTATAATATCTTGTCGGCCCCATTAACGGGAAGAACTGAGACTTCACTTGGGTCAATATAGTTTTCGTTCTTTTCAGAGCATATTTTAGACATTGCTTCCAGTATAAGCTTATCTGAATAGCCCTCCACTAATATATTTTTCTTCGTAGTAAAGAGAGAATCACCTATAGTCATACCTATTGAAGCTCTGATTGGTTGAAGGGCATCATAATCTGATTCGTAGAATTTTTCTTCTATTAATGTACCCTTCTTCTCTTCTTTAGAAACTATCCTAATCCTCTCTAATTTCTCTAGGTCGATCATAAAGGGAGAGTGGGTGCTAAAAATAATCTGATTTGACTCTGATATTTCCTCTAATGTTTTAAGAAGATCCTTTTGTCCTGAAGGATGTAGATAAACCCCAGGGTCATCAAGGAGAATTATTGTGTCTTGCAATTCATGTTTAGAACCAGCAGCAAAATTTATATAAAACCGTAAAAACCACTGAAATCCTTGACTTCTTATACTAGGTGGATGCTCCTTCTTTGTTACATCGTCAAAGATTGAGATTACTATTTCGTTTTTCATAATATCAATGTTTACTTCAACCTTTTCTTGCGTCCAAGCCTTATTTACCAAGCCTGTTACATCTGCTGACGCGGTCCTTAGCTGAGAACTCATATCGTATACCTCGGCATCTCTGACACGTTCCAGATCATCCAAACCAGACAACTCGATCAAATTAGAGAGAGTCTTGTGTTTTTCCTTATTAGCGAGAAAGGTTGATACAGGTACGGTATCTTCTAACTCTTCAATATTTGCGAAATACATAAAATCCGGCAAAATTTCTAATATGTAATCAACTACACTTACACTTTCTTCTTCTTCTAATAAAATTTCTTCAATCCTATCCTTATAAGGCTTCATTTCTGCAGAAAATACCTGTATATCATCTTGTATTGGACCATCAAGGTTAGGTAAACTAATCAACCTGCTTTGGAAATCATCAAAAGCCATTGCTACATCAAGATCAGTTTGTGGGTCAAAGGAGATAACCTCATTAATTATCTCTTCATATTGGTTTTTTGAATTGCTAAACGGAGTAAATCGTTCGCAGTGACTGTCTAATTTTTCTTTAAACGAGGCGGTGATACTGCTAATAATAGAAAGGTTCTTCTGTATTTCTTTCTTACTAGAAATATTCAACTCTTCCAAGCAAATATCTGGGCTTTCGGACCTATATGAGTTATCAAAACACTTGGTAACTTGCAGAGTTTTTATTTTCGTGAGTTGGGGACTAATTTCCTTTAATGTGCGTTTATCTTGAGATTCTATTTCAAACCAAATTGTTACAATTTCTATATCTTCTTTTTCTATTGCATCTGAGTCTAGCTTTTTCTTTACTTCTGAATGAAGACACAAGTCATCTTTTACATATTCGTAGTCACTTTTAAAAGACTCCAGAGCTTTGAGAATACATGTTTTGCCAGCTTCATTTTTCCCAATAAGTGTAGTTATCTTTGAATCTAAGGTTACTTCACCAGAATCTAAAATCGACTTGTACTCTTTGATGCGAAATTTCTTGATTCTCAATTCATTTCTCCTTTAATCAGTTTGTCCTGAAAGCCTGTAGAGCTCTATCCTTTTCGATTCGTCTATCGTAACGATTCTATTTGCCTTTATGTTCTCAAACCTTTGACCCGTGCCGCTGCTTCGATACGCCGCCTTGCTGTGGACGCTGAGTCTCTTTCTCCACCTCACCGCAGCAAGAAGCCAAACGATAAAAGGAATGACAATGTTAATAGGATAGAGTATATGTTCATGTCTTCTCGAAAGTAGGTAGTAGACAGATGGTAGGGATATTTCCTCTCATCCCTGTCTACTAACACCGGCAGGATGCCGGACATAGGCCGGCTCAAATGCAGCGTCTGTTCAGGCGGAGCCTACTGTGAACCCAGTTGGCTGGATCAAATACCGGCCAGCGCTTGATCCACGACTTGTCCCGCCACAGACCAAACCATTGCCTTCCAGTCTTCCTTGTCCGGATAAAATACGCGCCGCAATTCTGCCTTTATCTCTTGGGAGCGTGAGTCGTGAGGATCCCCGTGATGATGAAGCCAGTTTTCTGCCCGCAGTGCTCTAAAAACTTCCATCAGCGGCGAAGTACCGTATTCCAGGCTTACTGCTGTAACTTCTGCATTTGGAAGCATTTTGGGAAAAGCAACTTTCAATGGGCCTGAAATAGGGGTGGAAACTGACTTACCTGCCACTGTTGATCTTACCCTTTCCGTTCCCCACATCGCCTCAGCACGCTTGTAAGCAGGCGATTCTTCCCGAGACATTCAATATGATCTCGCCGTTTCCGTATTTTCCGAGACCTGTATGGAAATCGATTACAACTACACGATCCGCATTTGAAAGAAAGCGATCAGCAATGAACCGAATAGTTTTGTTCGACCAGGTTTCAAACCTGCCTCCGTAAAAGAGACCTTCCGGATGTGAATACTGACCGCCGCTTACTGCTTTCACCGCAGCTTTTCCGTTTCTTACCCAGTACCACACGAGATGAGACCTGGAAACGGCTTCGGACCAGAAAGAAATGGATTTAGGTGCAATAACGTCCGCCAGCTTCTCATATCCCGGATTTCCTGGATAAGGCTTTGAATGATCTATAAAGTTGCGGTTTAAATCGATATTATCCTCATTGAACCTTCGCAGGTGGGCAAATCCGTAGGGATTTATGGCATGGATCATTACGATGCTCAAATCGGGTTTCAGACGTGATGCAATCCCTTCGCGCAGAAGCCCTGTCTGAATGCCCGAGCCGCAAAAAGCCTCCACGCCGTGTGTTCCGGAGCTCAACACGAGAATGCTCTTGGCATCCTTCGGCCCTATTACGGCGACATCGGTAAAGAGTTGTTCACTTTCCGGTCCGGTATTAGGGTTTTCGAAACTCTCAACGCTGGCACCCACCCCCTGGACAGCGAGAAGGAACTTTCCTCGAGCCTCTTTAAAACTTGATGAGAAATATTCCATCGCTTTTACGTTTTCAATCCCCTCTTGTGCTTGCGCGCAGGCGCCCCAGATATTAGTGCCCAAGACCACGATACTTAATATGATTCTGCTATTCATGGAATATACCTTGTCCCGTAGAAAGATCGTGTGTATCGATGGATGTATGTAAATTGAGGTGAGGTTGAGTGGTGTTCTTGCTCCCTTATGGTTTTCTCATCACACAGGGAAGAACATGGCGCGTAATTTGTTTACTTCCTCATTATTACAGGAATCCCTGTCAGGTGACGTTGCTTTATAGGCTGATTGAGAGTGGTCTTTGTCCCTTTAGTGCGCTCACTTTCAGGATGGAAAAACCGATAGTGTTTCCCTCCTGGTCAACTTTTGCCATTACTGCATCGTTTTCCGTCTCCCTGAAGTACCCGGCCTTTGGCTCAAAGATGACTTCAAGGTAGTCTCCTTCTTTATCATACCAGATTTTTATCTCTTTGTCCAAAGTAGCTCACCTATACAGGGAGGGGTCGAGGCGCCCTACCTCATACCTACACTCAGGTGGTCTTCACTTTATCAACAGAAGCTTCCTCGTTTTCACAAATTCACTCGTTTCAAGTCTGTACACGTAAACCCCTGAACTCACGCTCTGTCTCAAGTTATCTTTCCCATCCCAGGTAACGGATCTATACCCCGCTGTCTGAGTTTCATTCACTAAGGTTCTGACCTCCTGTCCGAGCAGGTCGTAAATTTTCAGTACAGCCCCTGTTGATTTCGGCAATTCGTATCCTATGGTTGTTGTGGGATTAAAAGGGTTTGGATGATTCTGGTACAGGACGTACTCGGACGGTATAAGAGTCTCATCAACATCCACCACTGCCGTAGGTCCGCTCTGGGAAAGATTGTTCAATGACCATATGTCGGCAAGGAGCACGCCTCCTTCGGCGCTCCCTCCAAAGATCACCATACGGTCTTCGGATTCGACGTAGATCGCTGTAGCACCATCCCGCGGCTGGGGTGGACTCCCCGAAGCTGCCAATTCGTCCCAGCTATTCGCCCTCAAATCGAATGCCCATGCCTTGTTTGATCTCCCTACATTGCCGCCCACATTTCCGCCAAAAGTGATAACCCGATGGTTCTTGGCATCGTAAATATTCGTTGCAAAGTAGCGACCTTCAGGACTCTCTTCCGGAGTCAAATCCGACCAGTTCTCTTGACTTAAATCGAATGCCCAGATATCTCCCAGCGCCCCCGAACTTTGACCACCGTACATGATCATACGGCCCCCAGAGGCGTCGTAGCTGGCCGAATGCAGACAACGTTTGAGTGGACTTACTTCAGAGGGGCTGATATCAGTCCAGGAAACGCTCTCTACATCGAATCTCCAGGTATCGTTGAAGCGTCCTTCGTTCGTAAATCCGGCAAAAGTCACTAAACTTCTTGATGCTGGATCAAAGATAGATGCTGCTCCATAACGGATGTTAGGTTTAGAATCCGGGGGATCAAATTCAGTCCAGGTTTCGTCGGTTAGATCAAATGTCCAGACATCATTAAAGAAGGCGGTTCCCTGACCGGACCACATAATCATCTGATGACGTTCCGGGTCGTAAACACTAACTGGAGTAAATCTTGGGGCAGGAGCAGTTCCAGCAGAAGGCGTAATCTGTGACCAGCGCTCGGAATTCAAATCAAATGACCAGACGTCATTTAGATCTCCCGAGGAGCCTTTGCCGCCAAAGATAATCATTCGATGATCCAAGGGATCATAAATTGCTGTGGAATTTGTTCTTGCTGGTGTCTCGGCGTCTACAGGGGTTATCTCCACCCAATCTTGAGCATAACTCATCTTGTTTAACATAGCAAAACCGAATACGAGAGTGATAGATATTATCCGGGATATCATAGTTTCCTCCATATTTCCTTGTTCCGGCGTGGTGGCCACGTAGGGGCTCCTCGAAGAGCTAGCTCCTTTGACCCAGAGTCAAAGCACTTCGTTCCCGCAGCCGCGCAACTGTCTGTTGTGTATGGGTTATCCTGACATGAGTTATCCGGGCTTCGACTTTCGTACCATTGGGAAAACTCCAACATCTCTCTTTGCCCAAATATCTGAGGCATCACAGTTCGGCCCTTTCGAGACTGCAGTTATCGCCAAATCTAATGCTCCATTTTACTTTTGTCAATAGGAATCAATGGAAATCTTGAAGGTACGTAACCTCGATACAGTCAATTTAATCTTTGACAACCTGCTTTACATTTATTACATTATAGATAGTAGGAATACCTTCTTTCCTGCTATCTGCAATTCCTAAAGAGGAGATTATCATGAGGAGAATTATGCAATGTTCGGTTGTGCTATTGATCATCCAGATTGCACCGCTCGTTGATAATGCACTTGCTCAGAGCATAGAAAGAGGCCAAACAGGTACCCCATCCTATTACAGACTAGCGCCGGGGCTCGATGATATGTTGACGATAGATGTCAATGTATGGGGCGAGGTCAGTCGCCCGGGCAGATACACCGTCCCGGACTATACCGATCTACTGTCCTTACTGTCCTTTGCAGGAGAACCTACAGATGACGCAAAACTCGATAAAATAAAGATAATAAGGACTCTGGACGGCAGGGAAGAGGTCATACATATAGACTTGAAAAGATTTCTCGCAACGGCCGATGCAAATCTCATACCACCCTTACTGCCAGAGGATACTATTATACTTCCCTATAGTTCTTCCAAGGGATGGAGAAGAGTTGTAACGATTATATCAAGCGTAAGTTCGGTCATCAGTCTGGCTGTGCTTATCGTATCGGTATCAACAAGATAGTGGATAGTGGGTAGGGCAGTCTGCCTATCCCTTCAGATATGTAGGGGCGAACACATGGGTTCGCCCAGCAGGAAGTAGATAGGGCATGAAAATAGAGGAAAAGGCATACGCAAAGTTAAACTTGGGTGTCAAGATCAAAGGAAAACGCAAGGACGGCTATCACGACATAGCCTCGGTCCTTCAGACCATAGACCTATGCGATCTTTTGATCTTAGAAGAGATCCCCTCCGGGGAAATAGAGATAGTCTGCTCCGATCCGAGACTTCCGACCGATTCCCAGAATCTTGTCCATAAGGCGCTCTCCAGTCTCAAAGATGCCCTGAAGATAAGAAGGGGCGTCTCGGTAACGATACAAAAGAACATTCCGAAGACCGCGGGACTCGGGGGAGGAAGTTCAGATGCCGCTGCCGCTCTAAGAGCTGCCAACAGGCTCTGGGCTTTGGGCCTCGATTACGAGGGACTCTTCCAATTAGCGTCTGGTGTGGGCTCAGATGTGCCCTTTTTCCTGCAGCCCGGGACAGCCATCGCATCGGGAAGGGGTCAGATCCTGAACTATATCTCCTGGAGCGACGACGCCTTCTACGTCCTGGTCTACCCTGGGATCCAGATTTCGACCGCCTGGGCGTACCAAGAGATAGATCGAAAGAAAATTGCCACGGAGTCAACGTTTGACTTGACAAAAGATACAAAATATGTTAGCTTTTTAGATTCTATGCTTGCTAATAAGTACGGCACAAGGTGTTTGTACGAACACCTTGAAAACGACTTTGAAGACGTAGTCTACCAGACCTATCCCGAAATCTTTAAGATAAAGGAAGAGCTGACCTCCTGCGGGGCATTAAGTGCCTCCCTTTCGGGGAGCGGCTCGACCGTGTATGGGATATTTGGATCACAAGATGATGCCCAAAGAGCCGAAGATCGGCTGAAAGCGGATACTTTCTGGTCGAAAAGTTGCTCGGTCGTCCAATGGCAGGACTACGGCCTTTGGAGCCGTCTATCGAGGTTCGAATCCTCGCCGAGCAGCCACATTATTAAGTAGACAGCTGGAGATGGGAGAGGAGAGGATATGTCAGACATCGCTTTAAAAGTGGAGAAAAGAGATCGGTCCGGAAAACAGCTAGCCAAGAAATTAAGAAAAGATGGGAACGTGCCGGGAATCTATTACGGGCGGGCGGAAGAATCTGTCCCCTTTTCTGTTGACGTAAAAGAGCTTGAAACTCTTCTACATTCGGGAGGTAGAACGTCTGTAATAAATCTGATTATCGGCCGAAAAAGGTCGTCCATCCCCACCATAATTAAAGAGATTCAGCGCAATCCCATAACCGGTGATCTCCTACATTTGGACCTTATGCACGTCTCATTAACAGAGGATCTTGAAGTCCAGATTCCCGTTCATACTGTGGGTGAGCCTGAGGGCGTAACAAATGAAGGTGGTGTCCTCCAGCACCTTGTCCACGAACTGACCTTGAGGTGCCTCCCAACCGAAATTCCCGATCACATAGAAATAGATGTGTCCCATCTTAGCATAGGCGACTCCATCCACGTTGAGGACCTGCTCCAGAAAGACGAACGTATAACTACCGATTCTGATACGACGGTAGTTTCAGTGCTCCCGCCGACCGTCATTAAGGTAGAAGAAGAAGAAGAGGTCGAAGAGGAGGAGATATTAGAAGAGCCCGAATTAGTCGGAAGAGGACCCCGCGAGGAAGAAGAAGAGCAATCCGAGGAGGAAGGTTAGATTGCATGTGGTCGTCGGGATGGGCAACCCGGGTAAGGAGTACGAAAATAACCGCCACAATTTGGGATTTAAAGTAGTAGACCTGCTGTCAGAGAATCTCAAGTGCCACTGGAGAACTGGCAGAGGGGAGTTTTTGATAGCACGGGGAAAGTTAGAAAGTTTCTCTTTTATTCTTGTCAAACCTCTCACCTTAATGAACAGAGGGGGAGTCGCCGTAAAAGAGTTAGTGTGGGATTTGGACCTCGAATTAGACCGCCTTTTAGTAATCCTCGACGACCTTAATCTCCCCTTGGGCAAGATAAGACATCGGGCAAAAGGCAGCGACGGAGGACACAGAGGGCTCTCCTCTGTGATCGAAAAGCTGCAATCGCAGGATTTCCCGCGCCTCAGGTTGGGCATAGGCGCTTCGCCCGACGGTATGGACACAGCCGAATACGTCTTGAGCGATTTTCGTGACGACGAAGCCGACATAGTAGAAGCTATGATAAGAAGGTCCGCAGAAGCTGTAAAATGCTTCATCAAATGCGGCATCGAAGAAGCCATAAGCAGGTTTAACGGTTAGTAGACAGTCAACAGGGGCTTTTTTGTCCTCACAGGGCAGACACACGTGTTCGCCCGATTTAAGGGAAGAGAGGGACGGTCGCTCCCCTGTCTACTTGTAGAGTGGAGGGAAAATGGCAATCACGGACTGGGCTCCGATATTAGGTGTTGCGGGGTTAATATTAGCTGGTTTGATCTATTGGTACATTAAAAGACAGCCGTCGGGCACAGACCTAATGGTGGAGATTTCAGACTTGATCCACACAGGCGCTATGGTGTTTCTAAAAAAGGAGTACCAGATACTATCTATATTCATAGTTATTGTATTTGCGCTTCTCTTTAAGTTTATAAATGAATTCACAGCGTTAGCCTTTATATGCGGGGCACTCTGTTCGATTTTAGCCGGGTTCTTCGGGATGAAGGCCGCCACAAGAGCAAACGTAAGGACCACCCAAGCGGCAAATCAAGAAGGGGAGTCCAAGGCGCTCCTTGTGGCGTTTGCGGGCGGATCTGTTATGGGACTTTCGGTGGCAAGCCTGGGGCTTATCGGGATAGGCATCTTCTTTATGCTATTTAAGGACACGGACCCATCGGTTATCACAGGCTTTGCTATGGGTGCAAGCTCGATTGCCCTCTTTGCAAGGGTCGGTGGAGGGATATACACTAAAAGTGCGGATATAGGTGCAGACCTGGTAGGAAAGCTGGAAGCCGGAATCCCAGAGGACGATCCCAGAAACCCCGGAGTCATAGCCGACAACGTGGGCGACTGCGTGGGGGATACCGCCGGAATGGGAGCCGACATATTCGAATCTTACGTGGGGTCGGTAATCGCCACTATCGTCATAGGGGCGACGATGAGCCCAGGGCTTGAGCATATGTCGTTCCCTATAATCGTGATTATGATCGGCCTTGTGGCATCTGGCATCGGGATACTATCTATAAAGGTCTTCGACAAGTTAAATCCCGCCTCGGTCTTAAGATATTCAACTTACACAAGTGCCGTTTTGCTTTTGATAGCCGCCTATTACGTAATAAAGAGAATAGACGCCCTCGATATAAACGTCTATTGGGCCCTCCTTTCGGGATGTCTTGCGGGAGTCCTGATAGGATGGTTTACGGAGTACTATACATCTGGGAAACCCATAATAAGGATCGCTGAATCTTCCGAAAGCGGAGCTGCAACCAATATGATAACTGGACTTGCGGTGGCTATGGAGAGCACCGTGCTCCCGGTACTGACTCTCTGCGCGGCGATATACGTGGCCTACAGATATGCAGGTCTCTACGGGATAGGGATATCTGCTGTGGGGATGCTCTCTACCGTGGGGATAACTATGTCTGTGGACGCTTACGGGCCGATAGCTGACAACGCCGGGGGCATAACCGAACAGGCGGGTCTGGGAGAGGATACGAGGAAGATCACCGACAGTCTCGACTCTTTAGGGAACACCACAGCCGCAATGGGAAAGGGCTTTGCGATAGGATCTGCGGCGCTGACTGCGCTTGCGCTCTTTTCCGCCTATACCAAAGCGGTGGATCTGACACAGATCAACATAGCCGACGCAGATGTGGTGATCGGCCTTTTTATCGGGGGCGTCATTCCCTTTCTGATCGCTGCACTGACAATGACCTCTGTGGGCAAGGCGGCCGATTTGATGGTCCAGGAGATCAGGAGACAGTTTCGAGAGATCCCCGGACTTATGGAGGGGAGCGCCAAACCCGACTCGGCAAGATGCGTGGCGATAAGCACCACCGCCGCTCTAAGGGAGATGATAGTCCCGGGAATAATCGCCGTGCTTTCGCCCGTTGTCGTAGGTTGGCTTTTAGGTCCTGAGTCCTTAGGCGGGATGCTTGCAGGTGCTACATTATCAGGCGTCCTTTTAGCGCTTATGATGGCAAACGGAGGAGGCGCATGGGACAACGCAAAAAAATACATCGAAGAGGGAAATTTAGGGGGTAAAGGATCAGAGGCGCACAAAGCCGCTGTAGTCGGCGATACTGTCGGAGACCCATTCAAAGATACCTCAGGCCCCTCGATGAATATCCTAATCAAGCTTATGTCGGTGGTGTCGCTGGTGTTGGCGCCGCTCTTTATCAAGTAGATAGAATACAGACGTAGAGGCGAGGCCTGTCCCCGAATGACTCTATCGGGGATCTCTTGCTCCCAGCACTGGGTAATCCAGCCCCTACACTCATCTGTTGTAGGGGTAGACCCCTGTGTGTGCCCATGCCGTGCCCTGTCTACTGTCTACAAAACTCATTTCCCCTGGTTCTGAAGCATACATCAGAGCCCAATGTCCACAGGAGGATAAATAGTGAACAATTACGAAACCACGTTTATCATCGACGCAGAGTTAGAAAGCGCTCAAGTGGAGCAGAAGATCCAAAAGTTTGAAGACTTCCTGAAGTCGAACAAGGCCGAGATAATCAGACAGGAAAACTGGGGTACAAAAAGACTGGCATACCGGGTCAAAAAGAAGGGACAGGGCGTATATGCGTACGTCCTCTATAAGGCAGAGGGGACACTTATTAGCGATTTAGATACCCAGCTCCGCCTGGATCCTGATGTGCTGAGGCACTTGACCGTAACTTTGGATAAGAAAAAGATGGAGTACACCTTGAAGAATCCAAGGCGCACATCGTCAAGAGGAGTTTCCACCCAGAAGGAAACTAAGGAAGAAAAACGAGAGTCTGCAGAGGCAGTTCCTGCAGGTGAGCCAGCAGATCAGGACATTCAGCAAGAAAGCGAGGAAGAAACAGATGCCGACTCCAAGACGGAAGAAGAGTCTCAAGAAGAGGGACGATAAGTGGGAGAGTAAACTGGGTTCGAGAGGAAGAGGAATGGGTCTGAGCAGGGCCAGAAAGCTATGCAGATTCTGTGAGAAAAAGGATGAATTAATCGACTATAAAGATATGCAGAGGCTGGCCAGATTCACTACAGACAGGGGCAAGATAATACCCAGAAGGACTTCGGGCACCTGCGCCAAACATCAGCGCGTGTTGGCATTGGCCATAAAAAGGGCAAGGCACCTGGCGCTGCTCCCGTTTGGGGTCGATAGCGTCGAGTAACTGCTTAGGCCTTTGCTTTCAGCATCCAGAGGTGATAATCCAATGAAAGTTATTCTCAAAGAAGAGGTGGATAAGTTAGGCGAATCGGGAGAACTTGTAGACGTGTCCGACGGCTACGCCCGTAATTACCTTATCCCCAGAAATCTGGCACTAGAAGCCACAAAGTCGAACATGGCGACTTACAAAGAGATCAGATCCCAAAGAGAACTCTCTTTAAGCATAGAAAAGAGGAACGCCGACCTTTTAGCCAAAGAGTTAGATTCGATCTCCTGCACAGCCATGGTAGCTGTGGGTGAACAGGACAGGGTCTTCGGATCGGTTACCAGCCAGACCATAGCGGAACTTTTGAAGGAAAAGGGCTTCGACATAGACCGCAAGAAAATAATGCTGGACGAACCCATAAAGGCCTTGGGAGTCTACACAGTGCCAATAAGGCTGCACACCGACACAGAGGGGAAACTGAAAGTCTGGGTAGTCAAAGAATAGTAAACAGTAGGCTGCATACAGTAGACAGCGGAAAGAGGATGTTCTATCTACTCTTACTTGAAGTCATGCCCTGCGGATAGTCCGCAGGGTTTTTTATTCCCTCTCCCAGTGTACGTCACATCTGATGGGGCTTTTTTGCTTGACAATCGCAGCGGGCAGAGGTATCTTAACTCCCAAAACCCCAATTTTCTGTCATTCCCATCCCCCGGACAAAGTAGCTCTCCACCTCTTTTTTGATCTTGCCATGAATGCCTCTACATTACTCAAAATCGCACTTGCGGCTTTAACAGTAATACTGTGCGGATGCCAAAGAAATCTCAAAAGATACTGGGAGGACGTATACGACAGGACGTTTATGATTGTGACAGAAGGGTCAGAAGATGGGGGAATCTACGTCCAGGCCACCTTCAGGACCTTCGCCTTTGAGATCGCAAGCTTGTGTCGAAAAGCAGAAAGAAAAAAATGGGACAGATCCGAGATAAACAGCAAGATAAGTCAGACTATCAAATCCTTCATAAACGCCGATTACCCCGAAACGGACGGCACGGACATAAATAACATATACTATCAATATCTAATATATGTGGACAGCTCACTGGATATATTCAATCCCATAGATATGCAAAAGTTCTTCAACTTTAAGAGACACTATGTGGATCGCCTCACAGATGAGATATACGACGTAAAGTATAACTTCCTGAGGAACCGCTACGAGGAAAGATGGGGATACGCCCTGTACAGCAGACTTGTCTTTTCAGTACATCTGGAAAACAGAATTGCTAAAACAGCCCCCTATATAAGGTGGATAGGGAGAAATACCTTTTTAGTGGACGATAAGGACAATAGATATCCCCCCAGCGGGGTAGACGACCCCTATCCGTACAGATTCGACAGACCCCGCTCTGATAGACTCCACGATACCGACGACTACAGGGTCTTCTTCCCAAATAAGACAAAGGACGGAAAGCCCATCATAGACAGCGATACGAAGTTCATCAAACTTGTCATCCAGGACCTGGGAGACGTTGCCCAGAGGGAGTTTGTATGGGACCTCCCTTTGAGCTATCCCATAGTCCAGAGAGACATGCTGCCCAAGGATAGTAGACAGTAATCAGGTTTAGGAGCTTCACAGCAAACTTGCATCTTGGCATCGTTGGTAGCTTTCATCAAAGTTGAGATATGTAGCTTAAGAGAGCACATAAGCTGCTATAAACAAAAAGGATGGATTCCCTGAATTGCCATCACATAATACCTGAATCGAGCAGACGCGGACATTTCATATGAAAGAGGGGAGGAATGAAAGATTGGGCAAAACACCTATTCAAAACGATAGTTTTTGCTTCCTCAATTTGTGCTGGATCTTATGGCTGCGCCTCTGCCCCCAATGTTCCCGTAAACGTTATTGTTATGATCTGCGATGGCTGGGGCTACAATCACGTTGATGCTGCGAGCATATACCAGCATGGTCAGACAGGCGTCCAGATGTACGAGCGCTTTCCAGTACAATTTGCTATGTCCACCTACCCCAGCGGGAGGTAGTTATGACCCTCAAGAAGCCTGGAGTCAGTTCGACTATCACCCTCAAAGACCCACCGATTCGGCAGCTGCCGCTACCGCCATGGCGACCGGCGTCAAGACCCATAATGGTGCCATCGGCGTAGATACAACCGGAGTGCCGCTGAAAAACATCGTCCAGAGAGCCGAAGAGTTAGGTAAGGCCACGGGGGTGGTTACCAGTGTGCAGTTCACTCACGCCACTCCAGCAGGATTCGTAGCGCATAACGTCAGCCGAGGTAATTACGCTGACATGGCCCGGGAAATGATTCACGACAGCAAGATGTCCGTTATCATGGGCACTGGCCACCCGTACTTTCATGCTAATGGAACGGCGGCGGATGTCCCTCAGTTCGACTACGTAGGCGGAGATTCAACTTGGCAAGCCCTGGTTGCGGGTACTGCCGGGGCTGATGCCGATGGTGACGGAGCAGCGGATCGCTGGACTCTGATTCAGGACCGCGCCGAGTTTCAGGCCTTGACATCGGGGGAAACCCCTGAACGAATCATAGGCGTGCCCAAGGTGCACTCGGCTCTCCAGGAGAGGCGTAGCGGGGATCATACTGCTGCTCCCTACGTCGTTCCACTGATGGAGACAGTACCGACGTTGGGGGAGATGACCCGGGCGGCGCTGAATGTGCTCGACAACGATCCGGACGGATTCTTCCTGATGGTGGAAGGAGGAGCCGTTGATTGGAGCAGCCACTACAACCGATCGGGACGTATGATCGAAGAGCAGATAGACTTCAACAGCGCGGTGGAGGCCGTAGTAGCCTGGGTAGAAGACAATAGCAGTTGGAACGAAACCTTGGTAATTGTAACAGGGGATCACGAGACCGGTTATCTCACCGGACCCGGTTCGGGACAAGGTGAAGCAGGAGCCGTCTGGAATCCTCTGGTCAACAACGGCCAAGGCAACTTGCCGGGCATGGAATGGCATAGCAGGAGCCACACCAACGCCTTGATACCACTCTACGTCCGAGGAGTCGGCAGCGAACTCTTCACCAGTTACGCCGACCAATTCGACCCCGTACGCGGCAGATTCATCGACAACGCGGAAATCGGTCAAATTCTCTTCATTCTGTTGGACGTAGGTGGCGTGGCATCTATAGATCCCGCTTCCGGCACGGAGTTGGGCAGCACATCTGCGACGACAACAGGGAGCAGTTTCCGGAGCGGAACGACTGTTACCTTCTCAGATAGCTCAGATACAGGAGACGCAGTAGCGTCCGATAGCATCATTACTGGTGTAACCCTATTTCATTCTGCTGGTACTGTAGATATGATAGCTACAAATACCACTGTCTTGATCGGGTGAACCCCTGTAGCGCTGTAATGAAGGAGGTTTGAACCATGCTCAAGATGCGATTATTCATAAGCTTCTGGTTGTTAGTGGCTTTGAATACGGCCGCCTATGCACAAGCCCTTTTTGGACCTCCGACTCACTATCCCACTGGTTTCTCCTTGTCAGTATTCAGTGTGGATTTAGATGGGGACGGTGATAATGACTTAGCTGTGATTCACGACAGTTATGTGTCAGTGTTGTTGAATAATGGAAATGGGACATTTGCACCTAAAGTGGATTATCTCACTGGAGATCCACCTGGAGAGGGACCTAGCTCAGTATTCAGTGTGGATTTAGATGGAGATGGGGATAATGATTTAGCTGTGGCTAATGAGACCGGCAATAATGTGTCAGTGTTGTTGAACAATGGAGATGGGACATTTGCACCCAAGGTGGGCTATATTGCTGGGAGTCGTCCCCGTTCAGTATTCAGTGTGGATTTAGATGGAGATGGGGATAATGATTTAGCTGCGGCTAATATGGGAGATCCGCCCGAATGGATCGGTAGTGTATCAGTGTTGTTGAATAATGGAAATGGTATATTTGTATCTAAGGTGGATTATGCCGTTGGGGATGGTCCCCGTTCAGTATTCAGTATGGATTTAGATGGAGATGGGGATAATGATTTAGCTGCGGCTAATATGGGAGATCCGCCCGAATGGATCGGTAGTGTATCAGTGTTGTTGAATAATGGAAATGGTATATTTGTATCTAAGGTGGATTATGCCGTTGGGGATGGTCCCCGTTCAGTATTCAGTATGGATTTAGATGGAGATGGGGATAATGATTTAGCTGTAGCTAATCAGTTCAGCGATAATGTGTCAGTGTTGTTGAATAATGGGGACGGGACATTTGCAGATAAGGTGGGATATGGCGTTGGAGCTTGGCCCTTTTCAGTCTTCATTGCAGATTTAGATGGAGATGCTGATAATGACCTGGCTGTGGGTAATGGGGGTGGTCGTACTGTCTCAGTGTTGTTGAATCGCTCTATCATGCCACCCCCTCCTGTTGTCACATCTATTGATCCTGTTTCCGGTTTGAAATTGGAAGCTACTCCTGTGACGATAGCAGGAAACAATTTTCAGACTGGGACAAGTGTTACTTTCAGAGATAGTGTAGCCTCAGATCTGGTCGTAGTAAGAGATAGCCCAGCCACAAATGTGGTCGTAGTATCCGATACCATCATTACCGCAATAACTCATCATCATCCTGCTGGCACTGTGGATGTGATAGTCGCAAATCCCGATGGTCTGGCAGATACGCTCTTTAGTGGATTTCGGTTTATTAATCCTGGACCCAACATAACTGATGTATCCGTTTCCAGGGGAGTTGTTCCACTTGCTGATCCTGTAGTTATCTTCGTTAACCTGACTGATGCCGACGGTGTAGATTCAGTCTATGTCAGAGTGTGGGATCGGGACGATACGACCTTTCCTCCTGTGCATTTGGCACTCTTCGACGACGGTGTACACGATGACGGTGCTCTTGGGGATGGCCAGTGGGGTAGCGACCCCTGGTTTACACCTGATGACCACCCCAGGTTTTTCTATGTGGACATCTGGGCGATAGACAATCTTGGCGCGGAGAGTCACATGGATAGCGTCGCCCAGTTTGAGACAGCCGACCCGACGATCTTTGTGACTGTGGGAATGGGTGAAGAGATCGCAGGTCCCGGAGGACAGGCTTTAGTTCCTATATTTGCTCATGTTCTAGATGATAAAGATGTAGTATCAGGCGAGATACTGATGCGTTTCGATCCAAACCTTGCGCAACTTATACAGGCATTCCCGGGTCCAGGACGGCACTTTCCCAGTGGTTTCGATTTTAACTCCCCTGAACCTGGAAAAGCCATAACAGTCTTTGCCTCGACAACTCCGCTCTCTGATACACCAGAAGGTACCCTGGCTTTTGCGGTATTCCAAGTAAACTCCAGTGCACCGTTAGGCTCAAGGATCAATGTATCTGTAAATCAAGCGAACCTGAACGAGGGCTTTCCCCCTGTGACTTCGTTCGATGGAACTATCACAGTAGAGCTTGTAGGTGATGTCAGCAGGAACGGTGAGATCAGGGCTTTTGACGCCTCTTTAGCGCTCATGTGGTCAGTGACGACCAGGAACATACCAGTCGAGTTCTTCGGCGGCGATGCAGATCTTTTTCTTGCGATCTCTGATGTGACTCGCAACGGGGAAGTGGGTGCTTTTGACGCCGTTCGGATTCTCCAATTTTTGGTTAGCAAGATCCCTGGACTTCCGTACCTAGGACCCGATGGCCTTGCGAAGGTGGCAGAGATCGAACCGCGCGCAGTCAGCATTTCAGAAGGCTTGGAAACATCCGAAAGGGGCATAAAAGTTTCTGTTTCCATAGACGATATGTCAGGTGTTCTCGGAGCAGATATATCCATAAGCTACGATGCATCGAAGTTGAAAGCAGTAGGTGTATCTCCCTCAGATATGATGTCCCCGTTTATGTTCCAGAGCAACATTGAGGTTGACGAGGTAAAGATGGCCGCTGCCTCCGCAGAAGGAGTAGAAGGCGAAGGAGATATAGCCTACATCGAGTTTGAGATCTTACCTGGTGAGAGCCACGATTGGGGAGATGCCGTATTAAGGATTCAGGATGTCCAACTCAACGAGGGCTTAATCCCCGCCGTAACCGAGCAGACAGAGCTATCGTTGGCTGTCATTCCCGAAGTCTACGCCCTTTCCCAGAACTATCCGAATCCGTTCAACCCTGAGACTGTGATCCATTACGATCTTCCTTTCCCAAGCCACGTTAAGCTATCTGTCTACAACATAATGGGACAAAAGGTTGCGACACTGGTGGATGGTGAAAGATCGGCTGGTAGTCACTCCATAGTATGGGATGGAAAAAATAATAAAGGAGAAAGTCTTGCCAGCGGAGTGTACCTGTATCGGATGGAGACAGAGGGATTTGTTCAGACGAGGAAGCTGGTCTTGATGAGGTAGGATCCTCGCCAGTGGACAGATAACCGACTTGGCAGACTTTCTCTATGGTGCGTGATGGATTCTGGCTCAAATCAGTAGGAGGCTAGATCTATGGAAAGGATCCGACTCGGGATTGTGGGTTCCGGCGGGATGGCAACCAGGAGGATGACCGCATTTTCCCGCCTGGCTGGATGTGAGATGGTCGCCCTTGCCGCTCGCAACCCGGAGACAGGACCCCCGCTGGCCGAACGCTACGGTCTAGCCCTGCTCACCGACTGGCGGGATCTCGTAGCGCGGGAGGATGTGGACGCCGTAGTCATCTGCACCCACAACGAGAGCCACGGTCCTATGGCGCTTGCGGCGCTTGAAGCCGGAAAGCACGTGTTGCTGGAGTACCCGCTCGCCCGTCATCTGAAGGAAGGGGAACGGCTGGTGGATCTGGCCCGAACCTCCGGATGTGTCCTGAGGGTAGCTCACGATGAGACCCTCTCGGCGGTACACCAGAGTCTCAAAGAGGAGGTCAACTCCCTGGGAGACCTGCTGACAGCGGTCTTTGTGCGGCTGACGCCGGGTCGAGGATCGGACACGTTGTTCAATCTGAACATTTCGGGGCCGCCTGTGCTCTTTTTCATCTACCACATCTATCCGCTGGTGGACCTCTTCGGGCCTGCCGCATGGGTGGAGGGCCACGCGGAATACGTGGGATTGAACCAAGCAGGGCGCTACGAGCGGTTTGTCAATACCGCGACCGTAGGATTCGCGCAGGGAGGCTCGGGCCACTGGACCTGGGCCGGCGGCATTGCGATCCAGGAGGCAGAAGAGTTTCAGAGACTTGTGCTGGCGGGCGGCACCCTGATCCGTCGCGATGGGCGCTGGTGTCGGTCTACTCCTGAGGGCCTGGAGGAACTTCAGGTCTCCCGGGAGGATGGTCATTCCCTCGAAGCCCTCTTCTTGGAGGAGATCAGGGGGGGCCAGACGCTCTGGCGCGAGGATATGCATCAAGCGCTCGAGGCGATCCGCATCAGCCTGGCAGCCGAAGCGTCGGCCCGGGAGGGCCAGCGGGTCTTTCTATCCTCATAAGGTGAGATAAGGACGGAAGAGCTGAAAGAGCCCTTTAACATTTAGGGGGTTGACTCTTAAGAAAATCCTAGCAAATGTTGAAATGGAGGTTCCTCCGATGAAAAAAGGTTTTCTCAACTTCCCACGCCTGTCCCCGGTCCCCGATAGACTCAATCGGGGATCAATCAGGGACTTGTTCATGGACGTTGTGGCTATCATGTTAGCGCTCTCCCTATCCAGCAGCGTTTCCGCCGACCCGATCCGGGGGGAAGTGCCGCAGACCGTGGCCGACATTTTCCACCCAGAAGTGGAAGGGGTCAGCGTCGAAACCTGGGTGGACAATCTGCAGATCCCCTGGTCTCTGGTTTTCCTGCCAAACGGTGATGCCCTTCTTTCGGAGCGGCGCGGTCGGATTCAACGTATTCCCCGCGGCCACAACCAGCCGCAGCTTTATATCAAGCTCGACGAAGTAGCCCACGTCGGAGATGGGGGGCTCATGGGATTGGCTCTGCATCCCCAATTTACACAGCATCCCTATATTTACGCCATGCATAGCTATCGAAAGGATGACCAACTGTTCAATCGTCTCATTCGCCTGCGCGATCACGGTGATACGGGTGTTTTTGACAGCGTCATTCTGGACAACATACCCGGTCACACTTATCATATTGGCGGCAGGATTGGATTTGGTCCGGATGGGATGCTCTATATCGGGACGGGCGATCTCTTGAACCCGCCGCTCTCCCAGGACCTAAACTCATGGGCAGGAAAGATTCTTCGCATCACGCCGGATGGGCAGATTCCGAAGGATAACCCCTTCCCCGGCTCCCCGATCTTTTCCTATGGGCACCGCGTTGTGCAGGGTTTGGCCTGGGATCCCGAAACCGGCATCTTGTTTAACTCAGAACACGGACCGTCTGATGAATGGCCGGGCGTCCTACATCGCGACGAAATCAACATCGTTCAGAAAGGAGCCAACTACGGCTGGCCCAATGTCGTCGGCGCGCCCCGCATTGCTGAATACAGGGATCCCATCGCGATATGGAAAAAAGCCTCTGTCCCTCCCGCCGGAATGACCTTTTACCGCGGTGACCTCTTCATTGCCACGTTGCGCAGTCAAGCACTTATTCGCATCCAGTTTGAGGACGATAACGAAGACTATAAGGTGACGAATATCGAACGCTGGTTCGCTCGCGACCCGAAGAACGGATTCTACGGACGTCTACGTGACGTCACCGTTGGACCGGACGGCCATCTCTACGTTTTGACCAGCAACACCGATGGACGAGCCGAATTGCGTCCAAACGATGACAAGATTCTACGCCTGAAGTTTGAGACCCCAGAATAAGAGGAAGAACGTGTTCGACAGACAAATAGGGTGTGTTGGCTTCGCTGTCTATAGATGGGATTAAGTCAGGCAAGGTTGAGTTTACGGCGCAGCATACATGCTCGCTCGGAATGGTCAAAAATCGCTGCGAATAGCCGGAAATCGAATGGCCTTTGGTGCAGGGTATTACATGGATTTAAAATCACGGGAACTGAAAGTCAAGGGCTAATATGCTGAGACACCGGCAGTGATCTTTCAGCAGAGGGCTGCATATCCGAACGTCGGATATCGCACCGAAATGCAGAGATCTGAGAGATATTAACGATTGGGAGGTGTAACCAATGAATTTAGAAGAATTTAAAGCGAGGTTGAAGGGGATTTACCCACCCATAGCCACAGCACTTACAGAGGATGAGGAATTCGATGAGCAGGGAATGAGACGCGTGATTCGGTATCTATTGGATGCTGGAGTGCATGGACTCTTCCTGCTGGGGTCAACTGGGGAGTCTGCGACCTTCACGACCGATGAGCGTCAACGGATTATAGAGGTAGTAGTAGATGAAGTAAGCGGCAAGGTTCCGGTCATGGCAAACGCAACTGATATCGGCACCAAGAAGACAATAGAGAATGCCAGGATCGCCGCAGATTCAGGAGCAGATGCCATCATTCTCATGGCGCCATACTATTTTGCGCATACAGCGCCGGAGGTGATAAGCCATTTCAGGCATGTTCTGTCAGCCGTGGATTTGCCGATATTCATGTATAACTACCCATTTACCACGAATTTCAACATGACGCCAGACTTTGTGGGGCAATTAGCCGAGGAGGACAGGATTGTAGGGATAAAGGACAGCAGCAACGACTTCGAGCAGTTTCAGGAGCTGCTGCGAATGTTTAGAGGTTCGCAAGATTTCAAGGTCTTCCAGGGGGAGGAGTCTCAACTTGCTGCCAGCATTCTTCTGGGTGCGGATGGAGCGGTGATGACCGCAAATAATGTGGCGCCGAAGCTGTCTGTGGAGATATATGAGGCGGCATCTGCCGGCGACATCCAGAAGGCATCTCTTCTGCAGGACAAGTTGATGACTGCCTTTGATATCCTACAGGTCTCTGGAACGTTGACATCTGGATCGGCTATCGGCGGAGTTAAAGCGGCTCTTTCTTGCCTTGGGATCTGCGGCCCCACAGTTAAGAGGCCTTTCCTGCCTCTTGCAGACCAGGAAGTAAACAAGATCAAGAGGATCTTAGAAGTGGTCTCGGCTTGATCTCGCTCTGCCCTGAGAAGGGCAAAAGCCTGCGCAAGGCTCCCTGTCGGGGACTGTCATAGGAGCCTAAAATCATAAGCTGAGAGAATAGTCCAGGCTTGGGCCGTCAGCTTGATTGATCCCCCATCCCCAGTTAAATCGGGGTTCAATCGGAGACCTACCGGTAAGGTCTACACATACGGACGGTGACGAAGATTCCATCTTACATTTACATTTCTGCTGCAGGGCAGGACTGGACCCCCTTTGCATCCGGGGTATAGACTACAACCAGACTTCGTACTTGCGCAGGCTTGGGGCAGGATGTACTTGGAAGTTGAGCATGTTGAACATCGGCGTTGTCGGGGACGCTCATACCGTGGCGTTCGCCCGATTGATAAACGTGGAGAAGAGAATCCGCGGGGTGCGGGTGAGCCATGTATGGGGGGAAACTGCGTCTCAGGCGCGGGCGGCAGCGGCAGACGGCCAGATTCCCCATATCGTTAAAAGCCTTGTGAAATAGTTATGTCCCAGGCAGCGTCTGAAGCGCCGATTATGGGTCAAAGAGTAGCATATCGTATCGTTTTGCTGTGGAATAAGCAAAATAGTCTTATCAGAGTTCTGGTCAGCAAGGAACAGGAGCTGTTTGAAGAACAGGATGCACTGTCTTTGACAGACAGGGCACACATAGACGCTTTCCCCCTTCTTATGAAAGATACAAGCCTCTTGAGATTCTGTACTGTTGCAACAAGATTCAACTGTTCATTCAGTGAGGCTGGTCCTCTATAACGGGCTCGTCCCATACCGTGTTGTTGCCTGGCTTCAGCAAAGATATGTTCACTGCGTTTACGGAGTCTCCGGGAGAGTTTGTAGTCAGCTGTTAATGAGATAGACCGTGCATGATTTCTGGCTTTCGCCTCTCGCACTTTTCTATCCCGTTCGGCCTGAATATGTGCTGAATTTGTCTTGTTTTTCCATGTAGGAATCGGTTCAATCTTCTCATCGGCTCGCAGAGGAATATGGGGTATGATTCCCCGGTCAAGCACATCAGCGATAAAATTACCAGAACCGTAACCGGTATCGGCACTAAGTGTCTGAATGTCTTTGGGCATGGTGTATGTTTCAAGGTCATCTACCATCTTAAGGGCACTTTCGGGCTCTGCTGTCCCTGTCGCCTGCGTGCCCTGAGTCTCAAGGATTACTCTGCTTTTTGTGTCGATCAGATCATGGCCCATAAACGAGAGAAAAGCCCCTTTGCCCTTCGATTTGCTGTGTAAGCGCGCGTCAGGGTCTGTAGTCGAACGGTGTGTTTGGTTCGTCCACTTTTCACCATGAAAGTCTTTATCCTGAGGATGCCCGGACCTACCCTTTGTCTTATCACCTTCAAAACCGATTCCCTTGAGATAATCATCAAGAGAAACAGGGGGTTCTATCGGCTCAATACTTTTCACTGAAGCATCAGCTTGTATCTGAGTGCCGTCGACACTAAGGTGTTTACCGCTCACAAGACCGACATCTATGCAACACTGGACTACCTGACGCATTATCCGTTCAAACAACCCACTGGATGCCCACTTGTGATTGCGAAGCTTGTTGATCGTGCTCCTATCCGGAACCGCATCATCAAATGTCTGATGACAAAACAACCGATATGCCGCATGCATCCCCACTTCCTGACAGAGCCGATTCTCACTCAAATTATACAGATAGCCAATAAGGATCATTCGAACAACTAATTCAGGATCAATACCGGGTCTGCCATTGTCAGGGCAATAACAATCTGATACAACGTCTCGTACAAATGAAAAATCAACTGCCTCATCAATCTGACGAAGGATATGATCCTCGGGAACTAAATCCTCCATCTGAAAATAGTGAAACATCGGATTTGTCTGTTCCTGCTTTTGTGGGGTCATTGTTTCCTCCATGTATAATATTATCAATAACATAATATAATACATCGGAACTGCTTTATCAATGCTTGTTCTATACTATTTTCTGAATCTAAGGGTTTTTCACAAGGCTTTTAAGGAGCCCGAGGACTTGATTGGGGTGATAGACGCCGCTGTGGTGACCCACGTCCACGGGAAGTACCACTTGCAGGCGGCCAAGCCCCTACTGGAAGCCGGGATGCCGCTCTTCATCGACAAGCCGTTCTGCTGTAGCAGGTCCGGGGCCAAGCGCTTCCTGGCGCGGGCAGCCCAACTGGGGGTGCCAATCTGCTCCTTTTCGGTGATGCCCTTGCAGTCGTCCTTTTTGGATTTGAAAAAGCAGGTGCGCAAGCTGGGAGAGATATACGCAGTGGTCTCTACCGGACCCTGCGATATCAAGTCTAAGCATGGAGGAATCTTCTTCTACGGTATCCACCAGGTGGAGATGATCCTGGAACTGGTCGGACGCGAGGTGAGCTATGCACAAATCGGCAAGGGGACCGGGAAACATCACGTGGCCACTCTGGCCTTCAAAGACGGAAAGCTGGCCACCATGAACCTGATCGGGAAGGAAGCAGCTTTCCATTTGAGCGTCATCGGCCAAAAAGGCCGCATCGACCGGAGGATTGACCCTGACGAGAGCATGTTCCTTCCGGGAGTTCGCTCCTTTGTGCGCATGTTCAGGACCGGCAAAACTGATCAGACCGCGGAGACTCTGCTGGCACCGCTGGCGGTTCTGGAGGCGCTGGAAAAGTCCATTGCCCGCAAAGGGCAGGGTCAGAGTCTCCCTCCTAATGTAAATCACGGCTGAATCGCACTGACGCCGATCCAGTTGCTTACCCAGTCGCTTACATGAAACACGTAATGCCGAAGCCGGGGGAACTGAGGAGCTTGGGAGCCTTCTTTCCCAGAGGAAATCTTGACATGCAAGACTTAGCCAGGGGAAGAATAGATACCTGTGTGCGCAGAGGCTTGGCCCAAAGAGGCGCTCAGGACTTAAAGAAAGGAAACAACCATGCAAGTTGAAGTCCTTCACGACCGGAGCGTTTCGCCTTCCGAGGAGCTCACCTGCGCCTACCCGTTGACCACGCTGGGCGCCGACGGCTCCATCGTCTGCCTCTACCGGCGCGGCCAGGAGAAGCACTCCTACGACGGCGTCCTGGTGTCACAGCGCTCGACCGACCTGGGAAGGACCTGGTCCGATCCAGTGACTGTCTTTGCGGGACAACACCTGAATCCGCCTCAGGCGGCCGTCAGCGGGGGTCTCTGCAAGTGCGGCGACGGTTCGTTGTTAGCTGTCATTGGAATCGTGGAGGTCACCAGACCGGATGTCTACATCTTCAGCGAGGAAGGCTTTACTCAGCGCCGCCTCTTGGCCATGGTCAAGAGCACGGATGGCGGCCGCTCGTGGAACCCGTGCAAGTACGTGGATATAGCTGCCCCGGGCAAACCCTTCGGCGCCTCCAAACCCTTGCTCCTCGACGACTGCCGGATCTTCTTTCCCGGGGAGCACCGCCACGAAGGGGGCCAGTTGGGCATGTGCGCCAGCTTCTCCTCCGACCACGGGGAGTCCCTCGAACCGGTGCACGACTGCATCGTCGATCCCACTGCTCAGCTGAGCCTGTGCGATGCCCGTTTCGCCCTGTTTGACGACGGCCAGATGCTGGCCCTGCTATGGACCTTCCGCCAGAGCGACGAGCAGACCGTGGAGGTGCACCGCTCTGTGTCCGACGACCAGGGCCGCACCTGGTCTGAAGCCCGTCCAGTCGGCCACCTCGGCCAGATCACGGCGCCACTCGTCGTAGCTGGCGACAGCGTAATAGCGGCCAGCAATTACCGCTGGCCTCCCCAGGGTATCCGCCTCTGGCAGTCACGGGACAGAGGGGAGACCTGGCCGGTGGGGGAGTCCCTGCAGATGTGGGACGCGGATCAAAAGCAGATGCTGGCCCAACCCCTGCAGGTGGGCGAGCAGAGCCAAAACGACAGCGTGTGGGACGCCCTGCCCGGATTCACCTTCGGCACCCCGGATCTGACAGCCCTGCCCGACGGTACTGTACTCCTGACTTACTACGCCGAGATTGACGGCTTAGCCCAGGTCAGAGCATGCCGCTTCACTGAAAGAGACAGGCAATGAAGGTCACCGAGATGGAAGTCCGCGAGACTCCTCTCGGATTCCTGGACTGGCACGCCTACCAGCTTGACCACCAGTTCCAGTGGCGCGAGCGCGCCTTGATGAAATAAACTTCAGAGCCCTTGTCAAAAAAGCTCACAGAGTATTCAAAATATATCGATTAGACGGCAATGACGATTCTATCTTTGGTCATTTACAAGAGTGCTACTTTAACAGAAATGGCAGTCTACAATGATTTTGCACTGAGGGTTTTCATTGACATCCATCATTTTCTTTCTTATCTTCTTTGGCAAGTTTATACAGTCTGTATATAATCCCTACAAAACTTACGATCATCATGACTTAACAGAAAAATAGTTTTGATTTTACTGGGAGGCCCCCGATGAAGTGCCTCAAGAGAAAGGAGGACGCTCATGCTTAGGACAGACTGCAGCAAGCTCTGAGCGAGGTCTTGTTGGGACTCGACCAGAGCGGAATGTTCAAGTTATTCGAGTCGGAGCAAATGCGGACAAAATCACCAGATGAGAGGGTGAAGATCGCTGTTCTGGAAACATTCAAGCAGTACTTGCAGGTCTATGAGAGATTCGGAAATACTGAGCGGAAGATAATGGAGATCCTTAAACTGGACGTACTGAATAAAGTCGATCTCTGGACGATGCTCATGGGAGACGAAGGTTTCAGACACGGTAAAGCGCATGATATCTACCTGAATCTTCTCTTTACCAAGCGGAATCTCCCTAAGATCTTGGATCTTCTGGAACGGGATACCGATAGAATTCCACGGGAATCAGAATCCTCTAAAGAGGAGGCTGGCGATCTTGCCCAGCTCACAGCTATCGTCATCGAGGAAAAAGAATTCTCTACTCCTGAGCGACTCATTCTCATGCTGGAAGCTCTCGAAGGGCTATATCAAGCTAGTGCTCAAGTCCTTAAGTGCGACATCTCTAGTCTTTCAGTTTTGTCATGCGACTCGGGAAGCGACAAGTCTTTCGACTTTCTCGGTGTTGCCAAGGTTATCCAATGCGTCAAGGAAATCATTCTGAGCTTCTGGGACAGAGTCGTGTACTTCAGGGAAGACAAGACCGAAAAGCAGCTCGACCTTATTGCCAATTCATTGCCCATCTTGAAGACAATCAGTGATATGAAAACGCGCCGAGAGATAGAACCCGAAAGCGCTGAGTTGCTCAAGAAACAGGTTATTGAATCTGTACGCAAGTTCGCCAACGCAGGCACCACGATCCCTGAAATAGAAAAGTTCACAACATTTAACCCGCGGCAACTTATGAAACCGGAGCGCAAGTTGCTTGTAGCTGCGGCTCAGTCAACACAAGAGGAAGAGCCTCAGAAGCCGTCGACACAGCCACCAGGAGAAATCGATGACCCAGAATTTCAGGAATATATGGAACAGATGTCCGCCGACTTCCTGAGAAGACGAAACGAAGCGAAGAAAGGCCGAGAAGATCCTCCGGACCAGACAGAAGACCGATGATGAAGTGCAGCTTACCCATATTGATACAGCAACAATAAAATAGCCGGCAACGTAGAACCAGTTGTATACAGCAGTCAAGCGATCACTAACACGAAGACTAATCTCCCGAAGAGATACTACTACGCTGTGAACAGTTATAGACAAAAGTAAAAACAGGTTTAGCAGAAGATCAGGTTAATCCTTCTTTAACAAAATCTCACAGAGTATTGAATACAAAGCCCGTCAGACATCAATGGCGGGCTTTATCTTTGGTCTTTTGCAGAAGTCCTACTTTGACGAAAGTGAGCAGTTTTGATAGACCCTCCACTGAAGAATCTTATTGACATCCGCTATTTCCTCCTTTATCTTCCTTATGGATTCCTTCTGGCAGGACTCAAGACCTTTTCTCAACACCATTGCAGTTGTGCAAGGTACCGTCAACACAGAGGGAAGTCAGGTGGAATCAGCCTCCGATACCGCGGATTTCGATCATAATCTCCGATGCCGCACAAAGATCAGCAGCGCACATAACTCACCACAAGCCCGATGGAGTCTACCGTAGAGGCGGATGCTTCTAAGACTTGAAGGTGAATCAAGATCTGTAGATGGACATAAAGGAAGATAACAATGAGAAAAAGTAAAGCGCTCAGGAAGTTTCGTGAAGGCAGATGTGCCCGTGTATGCAACCTGGGGCATTATTTGCCGTTTTTTGTAAGACATGCGGCGCATTTCAACTACGATGTCATCTGGCTGGACCTGGAACATCGCGCAATGTCTGCCCGCGAGGTTCAGTCCCTGCTGGCGATGTGTCACGCCAACGATATAGACTGCATGGTGCGTTCCCCGAGCCTGGGTCGTACTCACCTCTATCGCTACCTCGAGGACGGCGCCGCCGGCTTGATGATCCCCTTTGCCTCGGATGCGGATATCGCCCGGAACATCGTGAGCGCTGTGAAGTTCCCGCCCCAGGGTAACCGCGGCCTAGATGGAGCGGGTCTGGACGGAGATTTCGCCCTCGACATCTCGCGTCCTGACAGCACCTACACAACTGACGCCAACCAGGAAACCTTTGTAGTTCTGCAGATCGAGACGAGGGAGGCCCTCGAAAATGTGGATGAAATAGCAGCTGTTCCGGGAATAGATGTCCTCTTTGTAGGGCCGGCCGATCTGGGACTGCGTCTCAGACAGAAGACGGACGGGCCGCCGATCACCCTTGAGGATGCCATCCCCACGGTTGCCGAGGCCGCTCGACGACACAATAAAGCCTGGGGCATGCCGGCCCCCACGCCTGAGAAAATAGCCCAATACCGGGAATTAGGAGCCCAGTTCCTGAGCTATGGCGGAGATTTCGCTCTCAGGGACGTACTGGAGCGCGGCAGTCACGAGTTCGATGAGGTCTTGGGCGAATAAGCTGGGTAAGGCTCTATATTCCGATGTGCGTGATAGTATCACAACAACTGTATCTGTGCTGAAGAACAATCGAGATGATACATTCGCACCTCCAACAGACTATCCCGTTCGGATTTTTCCTGCTCACAATCCAGTGCAGAATTAGATGGAGACAGACATAATCACCTGGCTGCTCCTGTCAGGATCGGCAATACTGTATCTGAGACGATAGCCGATGGGAATCTGCCATGTCAAACGTGCTCCGCACATGTGGGTCTATGCCACCTGCGCTGACCCCGGAGAATCGAAAGAAGAAGGGTGGGTTCACGTATAGCATTCAAGAAGATATGCTCCGGATCGAAGGCTATGTCTGGCCGTTAAGCGTAAAGGCCGGGGAACGGATCGGATTCCACATCTCTACGAATGCGGATCGCTACTCGATCCAGATCGCTCGTGTGGGAGCACAGAGACACGTCATCTGGACACAAGACGGCCTGACCGGAGCACAACACCCTGTCCCCTGCAACGCATCGACGCACGGGTGTCAATGGCCTGTGGCCAAAGAAATATCTGTACCCGTGGATTGGCCGTCAGGCTATTACAACGTGATCATGCAAGCGACAGGCAGGGATGGATCCACTGCCGAAGGACAGGCGTTCTTCGTGGTTCGGTCACCCCATCCCGGCCGCGATGCCGCTATCCTTATCCAATTAACCACGAACACATACAACGCTTACAACACATGGGGCGGCTCAAGTCTCTATCGAGGGCCCGACGGACCAGGACACCGAGTCTCCTTTGAACGCCCGTATGCAGGCCTTCCCGGCGTAGATGGACTTCTCCTATTTTGCATGGATGAAGGACGTCAGGAGCTGTTAGAAGATCGAAATATCTCCGAGCGCCTTCAAGAGGAATTCCAGAAACAGGTGGCAGCGTACAACGTCCCCGGCATCAGGCTTTCAACGCACGGTAGCATCACGACGGTCGAACCGGGCAGACATTGGCGGATTGATGATAACCTGGGCACGGGTCCTGCAGCCTACCATGTGAAGCTTCAGGAAGGGCAGCTTCACGTCTATGACGGCACAACATTCTGGGGGGCTGGATGGCGCAACTGGGAGCAGCCGTTCGTAGCCTGGGCCGAGCAAGCCGGGTATTCGCTTGACTTCGCAATCAACGGAGACCTTGAATTCCACCACGATATTCTGGAGCACTATCGCCTGGTGCTGAGTGTAGGGCACGACGAGTACTGGTCATCGCCTATGCGCGATCACCTTGAGTCGTACATAGCTGCCGGCGGAAACGTGGCCTTTTTCAGCGGAAATGTGATGTGGTGGCAGGTGCGCAGCCAAGACAACGGCAGAGCACTGGTCTGCTGGAAGGGCGCCTATAGACAAGACCCCGTCTATCAAACCGGTGACCATAGAAAGCTCAGCACGCTCTGGTGCCACCGCCTCATCAATCGACCCGAGAATTACCTGACCGGTGTCAGCTTTGCCTACGGGGGCTATGCAGGCTTTTTTGACCAGTTTGTGGACGAGCCCGGCGCATACACAATACATCGTCCCGATCATTGGATCTTTGAGGGGACCGGTCTGAAACGCCATGACCTCCTGGGCGTTCAGGACAGTATCGTCAGCTACGAATGTGACGGCTGCGAGTTCGAGCTTCATGATGGACTACCCATTCCCACACAGCGCGACGGTACACCGGAGACATTTCAGATTCTCGGCACCGCCTCGGCAGGACTGACCGATTATGACGACTCCATCGAATTGGTGAATGAGACGCTGCACCCGGAGGGGAGCGAACCTCACCCCTACCCAGGTGCGGCGGTGCTCGGAACCTACAGCCGCGGCGGCACGGTGGTTACCGTGGGTTGCACCTCATGGGCAAATGGACTTCGCGGTGGGGACAGGCAGGTCGAACGAGTCACACGGAATATCCTTGAGCGTCTTTCGTCGTGACGAGACAGTACGTCGTGCCTGCCCCGATAGCTAGGTACGTGGCGATACGTCCCAGTCGCAAGTGGCCGACGCGCCCGAATCTTCCAATGCAAATTAGCTAAGGAGGCAGTAGCATGCACGTAGATCGAGACCGATTCCTGGAAGAAGGGTACCTCATCTTGCGCAACGTCATCCCGCCGGACGAGCTGGACGAGCTGCGCGCAAGTTACGAAATCATGGTCGAAAGACAGAGGGAAATCTGGGCGCGCGAACGCAACACGGACGATCCGCCCGGAGGTGCATGGGACACCTCGGCGCAGCCGCGGTTGAACTTGGATAGCCTGGTTGATCAGATAGATGCACAGACCGCCAAGACTGTGGAGATCTGGCTTCACGAAAACACGCAAGGTGTCAGCAGCAACTTGCTGGGGCTAGAGGATGCGGCGGTGACGGAAATGATGCTGATGTGCAGTCCTTCGCGCGACCATGGGGCGGCGAACCACCGGGGATGGCACCGGGATTTTTATCCACCCCGCTGCGCCCCACTCCAGGGCTACGCAGAGGACATCATCGAGAATGGCCCCCGGTACGTGCAGTGGAACATCCCCCTTTACGACGACGATGTGCTGTGGGTGGTGCCCGGCAGTCACAACCGCTTCAACACCGAGCAGGAAGACCGGCTGCTGAACGAGGACCCCAGCGTGCCCTTACCCGGCGGTATCCAGACCCATCTCAGGGCCGGCGACGGCGTCGTCTATATCCTGCCTATCCTGCACTGGGGCAGCAACTACAGCACCAAGATGCGGCGCACCATCCACGGCGGCTTTTCCACCCTCACCCAATACCAGAAGATGAGCTACCTCAAACATCTTTCCGCCCCAGACCGGGCAACCTTCGAGCGCTGGGACCGGCGCAGTAAAAAGATGCAGGACCACACCGAATCCGTGCTCCGCGCTGCCATCAAAGAGGACGGTGCTGCCTACTATGCCGGGCTCGAAAAGCTGCACCCGGGCAGGGGCGAAAAGGGCAACCTCCAGTCGACCATATTCCTGAGCAAGGCCGCCAAACGCATATACCAGCTCAAGAGCCCCGGCTTCGACAACCTGCCGCAATTAGAGCGCCGCTGGGCCACCAGCGTGCAGCCGATGACGCTCCAGTGGGGCGTGCTCTTCGCCGATCGCTTCTCGCCTGACGAGGCCAAGATTCTATGGCAGCGGTTTAAGCCGGTGGACGACAGCCTCCAAGCGGAAGAAGATCAGTGGGCGCCCGGCTTCCAGGGCGATTCGACGCGTTACTACTTCAACCAGGTGCCGGCGGATTTCAGTGTCGAAAGCTTCATCTCAGACTGGGGCACGTAACAGCCAGCGCAGCCTGAAACCCGGATCGGCGTACTTGAGCGTTCCATAGGGTTTCGGTGGGGAGGATGGGGAGGATCTTCTTAGAACTTCTTGAAATAAAAAAAACTTTTTTTTGAGAAAGTTTTAGTTTTGTCCTCCCCATCCTCCCCAATTGGGAGCAGAAAAGAAAGTGATTGACATCCGAGGATGGAGAAAGACAAACTCGCGTATTCAAAAGGAGGGAAAGATGGATACCCACGACATGCTTACAGTCAAAGAAGTAGCCAGGTTCTTATGGTACTCAGAAAGGCACCTGCGTCAGTTAATACACTTTGGATTCGTCACAGCCTACAAGCTCGGGAAAAGGTCTCCAACAAGAGGTCCCTTAGACTATTTCAAAGGATCCGAATCTGCCCCCTTTGAGTAGTGGCTCTACCTGTGTGCCGTACATAAAACGGCCATCTGTAGGGGCAGACCCGTGTGTCTGCCCTTGGGGCGAGTGGACCTCGCCCCTACATTCTGTTAGCTGTGACCGAGATTGCTTCGCTATCGCTCGCAATGACCCAAACTGAGCAACGTCATTGCGTGGAGGCCTGCCCCCGAATGATTGATCCCCGATAGACTCAATCGGGGACTCAAGGGCTGGAAGGTGGTCCCCCCTGACTACTCCCTCCTGCCTTTAAGACTGCCTGAGTGACCTTCGTGTAGATTCCACATCTGCAAAGGTTGCCCTTGGCTTGGCCGATCCCCGATAGACCTAATAGCGGATTAAGGAGAGTCCTCATGAGCAGCCTGCCAAAGACAGACAAGACAACCGTTGCCGTGGTTACAGGAGGACCATGCCTTCGACGTGCCCGGGTTCCACGCTCTATTCCGAAGCCTTCCAGATGCCGACTGCTATATTCAGCATGTGGAAGATTATGTCTACAATGCCGGACAGGTAAGAGACCAATATGATGTCGTTCTCTTTGCGGATATAGTGGATAGGAAGCAGATTTACAACCCTCAGAGCATGCCTCCCGAAGGGGGGACAGGTTATGAAGGCAGAATACAAGGCATCTTGCAGCAGCTCGGTAAGACCTCGCAGGGAATCTTCATCCACCATCATGCTCTCCTGGCCTATACGGCGTGGCCCCTCTGGTCAGACCTGGTCGGCATTCAGAATCGAGAACTCGCCGGGGCGCACGTAGTTCCGAACCTGCAAATCGAAATCGTCAACCCCGACCATCCCATCACACATGGGCTGGAAGCATGGAAGATGCCTGACGAGACCTATACCATGGATGAACCGGAGGTAGACAGCGACATCTTGCTCGCTGTCAATCACCCTCAAAGCATGAAAGCCGTCGGTTGGGTGAGGACCTTCAAAGAATCCCGTGTATTCTGCCTCCAGTCGGGGCACGATAACAGAACATACGTGAACCCGAATTTCCGCAAAATTGTGGAAAGGGGCATTAAGTGGTGTGCAGGACGGATTTGAGGGAAGGAGAGAGGGTTCCAACAAATAGCGTTGCTTAATCGAAGTTGCTTTCCAGGGGCCACTACGACTCTTCCTGCTTTATACGTCCCCGATTAAATCGGCGGCGGGGATCGGCTTCTGCTGGCTTCTTCATAAGCACGCTTTGTTGATCTTCTCGAGGCGGGAACTTGGCGGACATCCACAGATCCGTAATCGGCACTGGGCAGGTCCCTAGGGAATACCCAGCTCTTCAACAGCCTGATGCAGGTCGGCCGGGAGAGGACCAGCCTGCGCTGCAGTTACGCTCTCTTCGATCTCGGCAGGCGTTGCTGCGCCGACCAGAATCGTTGTAATAGCTGGATCGGCTATCAAGTAGCGGATCGTCAGAGCGACCAGAGATAGGCCGGAGGCTTTCTGCAAGTCGTTCAGACGGGCATCTGGACTCTGCCCCTTATCGGCCCCGATGGTCTTAATCACACCCGCTGTGATGAAGGCTACTCCCTTCTTGCGAGCCAGCGGCAACGCCGTCCGACGCGCCTTTCGGGACAGTAGCGTGTAGTCGTAGGCGACCAGACAGGCGTCCACTTCCACATGGTGGAGGATGTGCGCGAGCTCCTCAGCGGGTCGGACGTAATCCCGATGAAGCGGCAGAGTCCGCGCTCCCTGGCCTCGTGGAGCACCTCCATCACCGGGGCGTTGGGAAGGTCGTAAGCCTCGTCAAGGCTCAGCAGCTGTTCGTTTGGCACGCCGTCCTTCCACCAGCAGGCCCACTCAGCCATATGTACCTGCAGTACGTCCACTTGGCTGCGGCGGAGGGCACGCAGGTTCTCCCAGAGCTGGGCACGGAAGGCATCCCGTGATCGGAAGTCGGCCGGCGCGGCAAGGTAGCCCAGCTTTGTTGCCAACAGATATGGCTCCGTGCACCCCTCAAGCGCGTTGCCCAGTATTACCTGTGAAGCCCCCTGGCAGTAGGCCGGTGAGGTGTCAAAATAGCTGACGCCCAGTTCCAGCGCCCGGCGCACCGTGGCCACACCTTCGGTCAGAGAATACTTATCGAGAGAGCCGCCACCCAGACCCACGACTGTTACATGCTCCTCTGTCCTGCCGTAAGGGCGTCTTTCAATTGCTGCTTTCAGGATTAGTCCCCCTCGAAAAATTTAAGAATATAAACACTGGCAATTAGAATATTGCGCTCATAAATTTGATTTGTGGTAAAGAATGGACGTTATCAGCTATTTTCACCATTTCCTCATATGATCTTCTCCTGGCCAGTCTCATCTTAAGTACGTTGTATTGTCTGAATCTCCAAAACGAAACTGCAACAGCAGCATACTCTACAAAATCCTTTAGTGCATTTCGTTCCTCTTGTTCTAAAGGTCTTATTTTCTGATATCCATCAACAAGCGCCCTTATTTTTTCTACAGATACATTCTCTCTCTCTATACATGCTGCTATTATGGCAACGCCAATATCAAATATACAAAAATCGTTACTTGATTCTTCAAAATCAATAATAGCTTTTATGTTTTCACAGTCAAAGATTATGTTTTCAGGGAACATATCACCGTGTACCAAGCCTCTGGGAAGATTGGGACATAAACTTTCCCGCAGGTATTTAGATTTCTCTCTGAGCCATTCAATGTACTCGTGCTGTACGTCCAATTCAGTTACTTCTGGAAAAGCTTTAATTCCATAGGGATATGCTATAGAGAGAAAACCAAGCGGCGCTATTTGATGCAATTGTGCTATCGTTTCCCCCAGCTGCGATAACATCCCTGGAGTCAAGTTGTTTAGCACTTGACCTTCAAGGTACTCCTTAAGTATTATAGATCTAGTTCCCTTATATTTGTCCCTGATTGAACGTATCGGGGATTTGACAATGAAGTTTCCTTCTTCGGACGGAACTAACCTTGAAGTAGGAAAATTGTGTTCTTCCAGAATCCGTAATAGAGCCACGAGGTTTTCTATTCCTAGTCCTTGTACTCCTGAAGATGTCTTCTCGTCAGCTTTAGTATTCAGCAGTTCCGAATCACAGGCTGTAAGTACATAAACTCCTTGTGATGTGTGTAGCACGTAACTGGAGTTAGTTTGACCTTCCTTAAGTGGATAGTGTTGAGCAATATCTTGTATGCCAAATTTTCTGGCTATGTCCACAATCTCTTCGGACCTTAGTTGCGTATAGCTATCTATTTCATCCTGCTTCGAGTGAGAATCCATCAAGCATGCCCTCTGCTAAGGTAATTTATTGCTGCCCAGACAGACTCTTCCTGCTTCATACGTCCCCGATTAAATCGGGGGTTCAGTCGGGGTCGGGAGACGTTTCCAGTTCTTCAAGGGCCTGATGTAAGTCAGGCGGCAGAGGGCCAGCCTGGGCTGCGACGACGCTCTCTTCAATCTCGGCAGGCGTTGCAGCACCGACCAGAATCGTTGTAATAGCTGGATCGGCTATCAAGTATCGGATCGCCAGTGCCACCAGAGATAGGCCGGAGGCTTTCTGCAGGTCGTTCAAGCGGGCATCGGGACTTTGCCCCTTATCAGCTCCGATGGAGTCAATCACCCCCGCTGCGATGAAGGCTACTCCCTTCTCGCGAGCCAGCGGCAACGCCGTCCGACGCGCCTCGCGCGACAGAAGCGAGTAGTTATAGGCGACCAGACACGCATCCACCTCCACATGGCGCAGCAGACGGGCAATTCGGTCTGCACTGTTTCCGGTGATCCCGATAAATCTACATAGACCTTGCGCTTTTGCTTCTCTTAGAACCTGCATTATGGGCGCGTTGGCAAAATCGTAATCGTACTCAGGTTGAATGTGCGCGCTGTGCGCAGCATCATCAGACCACCAGCAGTGAAAATCAGCCTCGTGCACCTGTAGCGTGCCCACGCTGTCACGGCGCAGTAAACGCAGATTCTCATCAAGCTGTGTGCGCAGGGCGTCAGGCGAACGGTAACGGGTCTGGGTGGCCAGATGTCCGAGCTTGGTCGCCAGAAGATACTCTTCCGATCGTTCCTGCAGGGCCACACCATAAATTGCCTGCGATACTCCACTGCCGTAGAAAGGAGAGGTATCGAAATAGCTGACGCCCAGCTCCAGCGCCTGGCGCACTGTGGCCACGCCGTCTGCAAAGGAGTGCTTATCGAGAGAACCGCCACCCAGGCCCACGACAGTCACATGCTCATCTGTCCTGCCGTAAGGGCGTCTTTCAATTGCTGTTGTCACGATTAATTCCTCCTGATCTTTCCTGGAAACGATCCCCTATAGGTTCACTCGGGGTCAGGAGACGTTTCCAGCTCTTCAAGGGCCTGATGTAAGTCAGGCGGAAGTGCGCCAGCCTGGGCTGCGACGACGCTCTCTTCAATCTCGGCAGGCGTCGCTGCGCCGACCAGAATCGTTGTAATAGCTGGGTCGGCTATCAAGTAGCGGATCGCCAGTGCGACCAGAGATAGGCCGGAGGCTTTCTGCAGGTCATTCAAGCGGGCATCGGGACTTTCCCCCTTATCAGCTCCGATGGAGTCAATCACCCCCGCTGCGATGAAGGCTACTCCCTTCTTGCGAGCCAGCGGCAACGCCGTCCGACGCGCTTGCCGCGACAGAACCGAGTAGTTATAGGCGACCAGACACGCATCCACCTCCACGTGGCGCAGCACACGGGCAATTCGGTCTGCACTGTTTCCCGTGATTCCGATAAATCTACATAGACCTTGCGCTTTTGCTTCTCTTAGAACCTGCATTATGGGCGCGTTGGCAAAATCGTAATCGTACTCAGGTTGAATGTGCGCGCTGTTCGCAGCATCATCGGACCACCAGCGGTGAAGAATCGCTTCGTGCACCTGCAGCGTGTCCACGCTGTCACGGCGCAGTAAACGCAGATTCTCATCAAGCTGTGTGCGCAGGGCGTCAGGCGAACGGTAACGGGTCGGGCTGGCTAGGAATCCGAGCTTGGTTGCCAGAAGATACTCTTCCGATCGTTCCTGCAGGGCCACACCATAGATTCCCTGCGATAGTCCACTGCCGTAGAGAGGAGAGGTATCGAAATAGCTGACGCCCAGCTCCAACGCCCGGCGCACTGTGGCCACGCCGTCGGCAAAGGAGTGCTTATCGAGAGAGCCGCCACCCAGACCCAGGACAGTCACATGCTCCTCTGTCCTGCCGTAAGGGCGTCTTTCAATTGCTGTTGTCATAGTTCCTCCCTATCACGATCTGTTGCTTATGAATCCATCTATTCACGTACCCGCAGCGGTATTCTGATATCCTGCCGCCTGAACAAACAGGTGCCGTCCACATCTTCACACACATAGTAGAGGGCGTACGCCGGCAGAGCCACCTCTCCTGGCTCTGTTTCTGACGCACACCTCAGTTCAAAATCCAGCCGGCGCGTCTCAAGACTTACAGACTCAGATGGATTCTTTACGGTATGAAGCTTCTGTTCCAGCTCCCAGCCAGGCAAGGGATCTACCCATAGTTTCAGACCTTCGACTTCATTATTCCAGTGAGCTTTTACAGCCTGATTCGGACGGAATATCACATGTATCCGTGCACTGCCGCCCGGTGGGATGACCGCCGGCACAGAGACCACTTCCACCTGAATAAGGCCCTCCTCATCCAGCCGTATCCGGCCATCTGGATCGGGGTTTTGCACCGATGATTCACCGATCTCCAGATCTACTAATGGCGCTGCATATTCGGCGCCGGCAGGTTCAACCGTCAGTTCCACCGGGACCTCACCCCGTGCCGTGATTTCTTCTCGCGCCTGCTCTGTCCAGTCGTAGAACGGATAAGGCTTGTCCAGACGCGGGCCATACTGCTGAATGCGCCGTCTCCAGATATACTGGTTAGGGTCCAGCTCCAGGGCTCGGCTCCACTCTATCACAGCCTCCTGAAAATCGTTTGCCTTTCGGTATTCACTTTCATAGCGCCGCCGCAGGCAAACCCCCAGGCGGAAATGCCAGCGCCCATCGCCTCCTTCCAGGTCCAGAGCCTGCCGAAAGGCCTCCACCGCCTCATTAATGCGCTCAATACCTCCCCATAGATAAAGGGCTGCACCGTACTCCCCCCAAGTCTCAGCTCCACCTGCAGCAGTCTGGCCCTTCAGGACGTTCAGGTCCGGTCTTTCTGCTACCAGAGGATCCTGAAGTTGCTCAGGCGGCGCAAAATCCCTGTGGATGAATTCCGCCTCAAATTTTTCCTGCGCAATCTCATGCCCTATTCCGTACTCATCGATGGCCGTAACCGTGGGAACAGCCGTAAGTTCCAGCAGGTTCAACGGATCGATCATAATCGGCCAGTTCATCTCTTGCCACTGCAAAAAGAGGCGGCATCTCTCCGGATGCTGTTCCTGGATGCGCCCCACTACGACGAGCTGCCTGTTCTCTACCAGTTGCTTCACCTGTCGATACCAGCCTAGTATGTGCCTGCGGCAGCCCGCTCACCAGGACGCAAAATCCATCAGCAGAATCCTGCTGCCCCGGTACTGTCCCAGCGACATCGGCTCCCCATCCATCGAGGGAAGCGTCCGATCTCTATAGCTGGTCTCCATATCTGCAGCTCCTTGAGTGGACAAAAGAATAGAGCAAACTGCAACAAATAGGTACAATTTCATCTTGTAAATGTAGTCGTATCGAGTCCCTAGATCCTGCCGACAGACAGGCCGCTTCTATCACCAGCGAATCCTAAAGCTCCGGCTCTTCCCCGATCTCAGCCAGGCGCTCTTTGGCCTGCTCATAGACATCGGTCGGAAGCGCCCCGGCCTTGGCTGCCGCCACGTTAGCCTGGAGGTGATCCAGATCGGCGGTGCCCACGATTGTAGTGTGGCAGGACGGATGGGAAAGCGTGAAGCGCAGCACAAACTCGTAGCGATTCATATCGCCCATCAGGTCGTTGAGCTTGGCCCGATCCCACTTTGTCCAGCGGTCACCGCTCTCGCGATGTCCCTTTGCGATGCCCCCGCGGATGATGATGCTAGCCCCCAGATCGGCCGCCTCCTGGATCATTTGCTCGTGCCTGCGCTCCAGGGCAGAATACGGAATCTGAAATGTGTCGAATACGCCCATCCGTGCAAAGGCCAGAAGATCCGGGGCCGTGGAAGATACACCGATGAACCGGGTCTTCCCTGACTCTCGAATCTCTTGAAGGGCCTGGACGAGTCCGCCCTGCTCTACCTGCTCCACAGAGGGGTTGTGCATCTGCAGCACGTCCACATGGTCGGTCTTCATCCGCTCCAGGCTCTGGTCAATGTTCCTCTGCAGCCGATCTGCCGTCCACAGGTGGCCAGGATCTTGCCGGGCCCCGTCGGGGCCGATGTTGCACCCACATTTTGTGGCCAGATAGAATTCGCCGCGACGATGGCTGATATATGCGCCGATGCGCTCCTCGCTCAAGCCGTAATCGGGTGAGGTGTCGATGAAGTTGATGCCCGAGTCAAGCACTGCATTTATGATGCTCCCGGGATCTTCAGTATGCGAAATCGCCATCGCGCCGTAGCCTAACTGGGTCACTTCTAACCCTGTGCGCCCAAGGGTCTCTTTCGGTAGCTCCATCTGCATGATCAACCTCCAGTTCCAAGTCTATGTTTGTGTTTGCGGCCTACTAGCGGATTTGTCGGTGGTAGGCCAACTTCTGCTTGTTAGAACGATCTGGCTACTTCAGTCGTGGATGCTTCCTATCAGCTCTTAAGTATCGAGCAAGAATAGTCTAGACAAGATTATACAGATCTAAAATAGTAGACAGTATGGAGGAAGAGGCAAGCTCACAAAGATTGCTTCGGCATCGTCGCCAGTCGTGTGGATTCTCAGAATGCCATAGACCAATCTACTTGCTATCAATCCTGTCTCTTGTCCTATCTCGTGTGATTTCATAATTACCTCCTGTGCTGATGTGTGTGATAATCAGAATCATCTTCTCTGAGAGGCAACGAGGTCATAATCATGCGGCCTCCACTTTCCTACTTGAAACCGTTGATCCGCATATACTCGGACTCTTGGTCTGGATTCCGGTCCACCTTAGAGCAGGTCGGCGACTCACTTCGGGGGTATAGAACTACGTCCTATTCCGGGGACTCAAACTTCAGCCGCAGAATCTTGTCATTCTTTGAATTGCTGGTCAAAACGTAGAGATGGCCGTCCGGTCCAACGGTCACGTCACGCAGGCGTCCGTAGATTCCATTGCGCAGGTCGCGAGCAAACCAACGTTCGATATTCGTTACCTTATAGTCTTCGTTATCGTCTTCGAATTGGACACGGATCAGGGCATGACTTCCTAGCGTGGCAACAAAGAGATCTCCGCGGTAAAAGGTCATGCCGGTGGGAGGGACAGCGGCTTTTTCCCACATCACGATGGGATCCCGGTATTCAGCGATCCGAGGCGCGCCGACGACATTGGGCCAGCCGTAGTTGGCTCCTTTCTCAACGATGTTGATCTCGTCGCGCTATAGGACGCCCGGCCATTCACCAGACGGTCCGTGTTCTGAGTTAAACATTACACCGGTCTCGGGGTCCCAGGCCAGGCCTTGCACAACACGGTGCCCATACGAAAAGATCGGAGAGCCGGGGAAGGGGTTATCTTTCGGAATCTGCCCATCCGGCGTGATGCGAAGAATCTTTCCTGCCCATGTGTTGAGATCCTGGGAGAGCGGCTGGTTCCAGAGATCGCCAGTCCCGATATAGAGCATCCCATCCGGACCGAATCCGATCCTGCCGCCAATATGAACTCTGTGACCGGGTATGTTGTCTAGAATGACGCTGTCAACAACACCGGTATCACCGTGATGGCGCAAACGAATGATACGATTGAATAGCTGTTCATCCTTTTGATAGCTGTGTATGGCGTAGACAAAGGGGTGCTGTGCAAATTGGGGATGCAGGGCCAATCCCATGAGTCCCCCATCTCCGACAGGGGCCACCTCATCAGGTTTGACGTAAAGCTGCGGCTGGTTCTGGCCATGGGGGACACGTTGTATTCGGCCGGGCCTTTCGGAGAACAGGGCATCGCCATTCGGCAGGAAAACCAGAGACCACGGAAGCTCCAGACTGTCCACCCAGGTCTCGACCCTGACTCCTTCCACTTGTGGAAGGAAAACGTCGACCACGGTCTGCGGCACTTCCCCGCGGATGGGTTCACCGTTAACGCTTCTGGGAAGGGAAAGCGCAACTATGATCGCCAAAACGTGCTGGAGCAAGTATGGGCTGTGGAAGGATGTCTTTCGCATTTCGAAGCTCCTTGATTTAGTCATAGTTTGACCTCCTCTATCATGAGACGTTATGAGAAATTCTCTACAGCTTCAAAAGTACGCTTTTTCCCCACTTCAACAGAGCGAACTTGACGGACATCCACAGATCCGTAATCGCCATTGGGCAGGTCCCTAGGGAATTCCCAGCTCTTCAACAGCGTGATGCAGGTCGGCGACTCACTTCGGGCGTTTACAACTACGTCCTATTCTGAGGTGTCAAACTTCAGGCGCAGAATCTTGTCAGTGGTCAAAACGTAGAGATGGTCATCCGCTCCAACGGTCACGTCACGCAGGCGTCCGTAGATTCCATTGTTCAGGTCGCGAGCAAACCAACGTTCGATATTCGTCACTTTATAGTCTTCGTTATCGTCCTCAAACTGGATACGAATCAGTGCTTGACTTCGCAACGTGGCAACGAAGAGGTCCCCGCGGTAAAAGGTCATGCCCGCGGGAGGCACGGACGCACCGCGCCACATGATGATCGGATCTCGGTATTCAGGGATGCGAGGCGCGCCGACGACAGTGGGCCAGCCGTAGTTGGCTGCTTTCTCGATGATGTTGATCTCGTCGCGCTCATAGACGCCTGGCAAGTCACCAGACGGTCCGTGTTCTGAGCTAAACAAGACGCCGGTTTCAGGGTCCCAGGCCAAGCCCTGGACATTACGGTGCCCATAGGAAAAGATAGGGGAGCCGGGGAAGGGGTTATCCTTCGGAATCTGACCGTCTGGCGTGATGCGAAGAATCTTTCCTGCCCATGTGTTGAGATCCTGGGCAGGCGTCTGCTTCCAGAGTTCGCCTGTGGCGATGTAAAGCATCCCATCCGGACCGAATCCGATCCTGCCTCCGATATGCTCCCCGATATGCTGCCCCTTGCCAGCAGGTATGTTGTCCAAAATGACGCGATCAATAACACCGGTATGATGGTGGTGGCGCAAGCAAATGACACGATTGAATAGCTGTTCATCCTTTTGATAGGTGTGCATGGCGTAGACAAAGGGGTGCCGTGTAAATTGGGGATGCAGGGCCAATCCCATGAGTCCCCCATCTCCGACGCGGACAACTTCATCGATTTTGATGTAGAGTTGCGGCTGGTTCTGGCCACGTGGAATATGCTGAATTCGACCGCGTGGTTCTGAAACAAGGGCATCACCGTTTGGCAGGAAAACAAGTGACCAGGGAGTATGCAGACTGTCCACCCAGGTTTCGACGCTGACCCCTTCCACTTCTGGAAGGAAAACATCGGCCACGGTCTGCGGCACTTCCCCATGGATGGGGTCGGCGGAAACGCTGCTGGAAAGGGAAAGCACGACTATGATCACCAAAACGTGCTGGAGCAAGTGTGGACTGTGGAAGGATCTCTTTCGCATTTCGAAGCTCCTTGATTCAGTCGTAGTTTGACCCCCTTTATCATGAGACGTTATGACAACTTCTCTACAGCTTCAAAAGTACGCTTTTTCCCCACTTCAACAGACGCGAACTTGGCGGACATCCACAGTTCCGTGACCGCCATTGGGCAGGTCCCTAGGGAATTCCCAACTCTTCAAGGGCCTGATGCAGGTCGGCAGGTAGAGGGGCAGCCTGCGCTGCGGTCACGCTCTCTTCGATCTCGGCAGGCGTCGCAGCGCCTATCAGAATCGTCGTGACCGCTGGGTCCGCCATTAGAAACCGCACGGCCATGTTCACAAGCGAAAGACCGCAATCCTTCTGCAGCGCATAGAGCCGCTCAAAACGGTTCAGAACCTCGGGCGTCCAGGAGTCCGGGGGAGAACTCAGCCACTCGGGATGAACCTCCGTCAGTTGACCATTGTGAAAGGCACCGCCCAGGATCAATGTCACCCCCTTCTCAACTGCGACCGGCAAAGCCTGGCGGCGGGTCCCCCGCCTTATCAGATCGTAGTTGAAGGCGGGCAGACAGGTGTCAACCTCCACGTGTCGCAGGACATGAGCAACGGAGTCCACACTGTTTCCGGTGATCCCGATAAATCTACATAGGCCTTCCGCTTTTGCCTCTCTCAGAACCTGCATGACCGGGGCGTTGTCAAAATCGAAATCATCCTCAGGTTGAACGCGTCCGGTTGCCCCTTCGGACCACCAGCAGGGATAATCGGCCTCATGCACTTGCAGCGTGTCCACGCTGTCACGGCGCAGGACACGGAGGTTTTCCTCAAGTTGCGTTCGCAGAGCCTCAAGCGACCGGTAACGAGCAATGGTTTTAAAACCCCGTAATTTTGTCGCCAAAATATACTCTTCCGAACGTCCCTGCAGGGCCTCCCCGTAGATTGCCTGCGATACTCCATAGCCATAGCCAGGTGAGGTGTCGAAATAGGTAACGCCGAGTTCCAGCGCCCGCCGTACTGTAGCTACACCATCGGCATAGGAGCGCTCGTTGAGAGGTGAGCCACCCAGGCCTACGACTGTAACACGCTCACCTGTCTTGCCGTAAGGACGTGTTTCAATTGTTGTTGCCATGATTAATTTCTCCTATTCTCCTGCCACCTCATGCGCAACACTGGATTGATCCCCGATAGACTCAATGGGGATTCAATCCCCGAAAAGTTAATCCAATGAGCATTAGTCCTCCGGCTCTTCCCCGATCTCAGCCAAGCGCTCTTTGGCCTGCTCATAGACATCGGTCGGAAGCGCCCCGGCCTTGGCTGCCGCCACGTTAGCCTGAAGGTGATCCAGATCGGCGGTGCCCACGATGGTAGTGTGGCAGGACGGATGGGAAAGCGTGAAGCGCAGCACAAACTCGTAGCGGTTCATATCGCCCAGCAGAGCGTTGAGCCCGGCCCGATCCCACTTTGCCCGGGTGTTAGGCCCCCCGGTATGCCCCCTAGCGATGCCGCCGCGGATGATGATGCCAGCCCCCAGATCGGCCGCCTCTTGGATCATCCGCTCGTGCCTGCGCTCCAGGGCAGAATACGGTATCTGAAAGGTGTCAAAGACGCCCATCCGTGCAAAGGCCAGAAGATCCGCGGCCATGGAAGATACGCCGATGAACCGGGTCTTTCCCGCCTCTCGAATCTCTTGAAGGACTTGGACGAGTCCACCCTGCTCAACCTCCTCCACGGAGGGATTGTGCATCTGTAGCACGTCCACGTGGTCAGTCTTCATCCGCTCTAAACTTTGGTCAATGTTCCTGCGCAGCCGATCTGCCGTCCACACGTGGATAGGATCTAGCCGTTCCCCATCGGGGCCAATGTTGCAGCCACATTTAGTGGCCAGATAGAACTCGTCGCGACGATGGCTGATATAGGCGCCGATTCGCTCCTCACTCAAGTCGTAACAGACGGCAGTGTCGATGAAGTTGATGCCCGAGTCGAGCACTGCATTTATCATGCTCCCGGGATCTCCAGTACGCACAAGCTCCATCGCGCCGAAGCCTAACTGCGTCACTTCTAACCCTGTGCGCCCAAGGGTCTCTTTCGGTAGCTCCATCTGCATGATCGACCTCCACTTCCAGGTTTATGTTTGTGCTTGCGGCCTGCCGGCGGACTCATCGGCTGTAGGGCCAACGTCTGTTTGTGAGAAAGGTCCCGTTACTATCAGCCGCGGATGCTTCCCATAAGCGCTTAACTATCGGGTCAAAATAGTGTGGACAAGATTAAAGAGAACCAAGATACTAGACAGCATAGAGGGAGAGGCAAGCTAACGGAGATTGCTTCGCTTTGCGTTAAATGACGTTGCAGGGACTTTTGTCATTATGAGGGGCAAAACCCTGAAGTAACTTGACCTTTCTACGAACTTAATATATCCCAGAAGCTTTGTCAAGCTACTTAGCTGGATACCAGGCCATGCTCCTCAAAAATCTCCAGCGCCTTCTGGAATATCTTTTGATCGGGGTAATTTCCATCGGCAGCATCCAGGACTTCGTCGACCTGCTCAGGCGTATTCAGGCCTACTATTACACTGCTTACGATGGGATGGATCAGGGCAAATTTGATCGCAAACTCGGTCCACGATTCTATTTCCCCGGCAATAGCAGCCTTTAAAATCTCCAACCTTTCATAGGCAGAATCCCAATTATCTGCCAACATACGATCACCTTTCGGCAATTGGCTGCGGCAGGCCCGCCTGTCCGTGAGCAAACCGCCCATAAAGGGACGAATGCAGAAGAATCCCTGGCCCTTCACCTGCATCTTGAGAAAAATTCGGCCATCTCCATTTCGATCGGGTTGTAGTAAGCCACTATTCCGCTGAAAGCGTCGGTTTTCAAAGCCGCAGATGCAAATCCAGGGGTATAAGGAAAGGTCGTCAGGTAACCGACCTTACCTTCCTCTTTTAATTTCTGGAATATCTCCAGCATAGGCTCATAAACTGCCTCAATATTCGGAACACTGAGTTCATCCGTGTTGGGATTGGATCTTTGCAAGTGCTGCACTACCGCGATACGATCCGCGTGAAGATCCCGCAGGGCTTCTTCGACACGCAATCTGAACTTGTCGGAATGAAATTTTCCGCCGTCTTCGAAATCAGGCACCGGCACTTTGATGATATGATGAAGCTCTTTCCGCTTCGGATGATCCTTCAGAACCTGTCCGACGGCCCAACGAGTTCCGTACTCGTAGCTCGAGTGGATGAAATTAACGCCCCGCTCGATGGCTCTTGCCAGAGCCCGTTGTCCGGTATTTGACCTGTCCTCATGACCCGGCTCCGTGGCCGCAAACCGCATCGGGCCAAAACAGATTTCCGATACCTCTAAATCGGTCTTTCCAAATTTCCGATATGGCATCTTTCCCTCCTTAAGAGGTGACATCTGCAGTCTAAGTTGTTTCTGATCCTTTGAGGAGAGGGATACATAAGCTCTCTAACAGCGTGAGGTTACGACACCATCGCTGGGCTGGACGCTACCCGGAATCCACTAACCAACCCCTTGTTGTGCGTCCCGGAGCTGGCTGAGATACGCTCACAACAGCGCAGGCCGAACGTGTTGTTCTCCCAGGAACCACCCCGGATCGCCCGGAACGAGCGGGCCGGCACCTGCAGGTGATCGTTGTCTCGCCACCGTACGATCGGACTATACAACGCATTGACATCCTCTTCCGGGCCGAGCGGATTAGCACAGCGGCTTACCTCATAGTAGCAGGGATGGTAGGCATCCGCACACCACTCCCACACGTTTCCGGACATGTCGTAGAGGCCGTATCCATTGGGAGAATAACTTCCGACTGGGGTGAGGCCCCAACCCTGGTTGTTGAGCGGCGTCACGTCAGGTTTATGGCAGGCATGACGCCAGTTGCAATGCTGCCCGGGTGGATCATTCCCCCAAGAGTAGTCGGACCGCTCAAGGCCACCCCGCGCGGCTTTCTCTCACTCCGCTTCGGTGGGCAGCCGCAGACCGGCCCAGATGGCGAAGGCGACCGCATCGATCCAGTTGACGCAGATGACAGGGTAACGCTCTTTTCCAGGGCTAGCAAAATGTGACCAGACCTGCAGGGTTTCCCCTGCCCGCTCACGAGTGGTCTGGTACTCAGTCTGCGCCACAAACCAGGCGAAATGGGCGTTGGTAACAGGATACTGGGCCATGTAGAAACTGTCAAGATAGACCTTGTGCACTGGTCTGGTATCCGGCTCCGGACTTAGCTCCATCACGTCGCCCATCCAAAATGGACCAGAAGGGATCAAAACGAGTTCGATCTCAGGACCGCCACCAGGCAGCGTAAGTCTCTTTTTACAGCATCCCACAGGAATTTATCCTTTCGCCTAATTCCTGAGAATAGTACTAATTTAGCGACCGCGTACTGGCTGTCAGGACTGCGGATACTATATGTAGCGGAATGTGGCCAACAGATGGGGAAAAACGGGATTGCAGTCCTCCTTATCAGTCGGAGGCTATAACGGAAAACATACCGCTTCCCCAGACATTTCCGATCGATAGGCCGCTTCTACAATCTCCAGATCCTTTCGTCCTTCTTGAGCGTCCATCGGCGATTCTTTATCCGTCTGAATCCATTCTACAAACTCCCGACACTCGGCCGCAAATCCGTCTTGATGCCGATGTCCACTCAGGTCGATACGCAACTCACCCTCGGCCGGCCCAACACCCTCGATTCCACGGGAATGGATTAAGAGGGTATCCTGACCCTCCGAGATGATCGAGCCATCCGTACCGTAGACTGCAAAACGAGGTCCGGGACCGGGGTGGGAAGTCGCCCAACTTATCACCATATTTCCGATGACCCCATTCTCAAACTTTACTGAAAGCACGGAGGTATCTTCCCCTTCCAGGAAGAGTTCTGGGCTTACTCTGTCGGCAAAGAGGGCGAAGACTCGATCGGCTCGACTCCCTGCCAGCAACCGCAGCGTCCGAACCGAATGAATACCCAGGCTCATCAGGCTCCCTCCACCGGCAGTCTCACGCTGAAACCACCACGAATCCGGCCGGGGGCCTATGCGCCATAACTCATGCACACGTACCATGAAAACTGTGCCGATCAAACCAGCATCGATCAACCGACACGCCTCTGTACTATCCGGCTGGAACTGATAGTTCTCAGCGACAGCCAGGCGAGTTCCCGCCTGGTCAGCGGCCTTTAACATGGCGTCGGCTTCAGATAGGTTCAGGGCCATCGGCTTTTCCGTCATGCAGTGCTTTCCTGCTTCCGCTGCCTGCACAGCTACGGGACAGTGCAGATGATGTGGCAGCACTACACCCACGGCACCGATAAGATCCGATGCCAAAATCTCGTCAATCGAAGAAAAGGTCCCAACAACCCTTAGTTCTTGTTCTGCCCGTTGAACTTTGACTGGATCAATATCATAGACATACAGATCCACATCTTCCATATCACTGAAATGCCCGGCATGGGTATAACCCATCCATCCAAGACCGATCACACAGATACCCAGTTTCCGGGAACTGACATTTTTCATTGCCTTCTCCTTATTTGGTGGTCACGCTCTGATGCGGCATTCGCCTTCCTATTGAGTGTCGCTCTCAAAAAGAAGGACGATACAGAATCAGATTGTGGATGTCAGTGAGAACTTCTCAGCCCAAAGTTCATGTCCACTTTATCAGCAGACTTCCTTATCCAGTCACGTTCTCGGATCGTCAGTTACTTTTGACCGCAGCGTGCTGGTGATATCTACAGCCCACAACGCCCCCAAACCTAATAGGGCATGATCCCTCATGGCGACCTTCAGGACACTTGCAACTCTATATTTCATCCTGTGAGTCTTGTCAAAATTCTTCACGACACCTGCGACGGCGTCAAACCGACACCATCCAGGCGGCGTTTCGCTTCCACATAAACATCCGGAGACAGGGGGCCTTTCAGCACGGTGCGTGCGTTCTCCTGAAGGTGTTCAGGATTCTGGGTGCCCACGATAATAGTACTTATCTGGGGATGTGCAAGCGTAAAGCGTAGCATGAAGGCAGTGTGGTTCTCGCCTTCCTCCCGTAATTCATCCAACTTCGCTTCGTCAAAACTGCCCCACTGCGCGGCAGAGCCTGAACCTATCCCCGGTTCACCACTTGCCACTCCACCTCGGATAATGGTACCTATCCCGGCTTCTGAGGCCTTGGTGATCCAAGTTTCGTGCTTCCGCTCGAGAGCTGAATACGGTATCTGGAATGTATCAAAGACACCCCACGAAAGATAGGTAGGTAAATCGGGCAGCGTAGTGGAGATGCCGATCCAGCGCACTTTTCCCTGCTGGCGCATCTCTTGCATCGCCTCGACCAGGTTACCCTCCTCGCACTGCTGCACCGACGGGTTGTGGGGCTGTATCAAGTCTATATAGTCGGTTCTCAGACGCTGCAGGCTCTCCTGCAAGCCCCGAAAGAGGTTCTCCTTCGTCCAAATATGCCCATCCGGGTGACAGCCGCACTTGGTTGCCAAATAGTATTCTGATCTCCGGTGGGAGATACATTTGCCGATGAACTCTTCACTGCGACCATAGTCACTGGCGGTATCTATGAAGTTGATTCCGGAATCCAGCACTGCGTTGAAGATGGTCTTGGAGTTATCATCTGTCCATGGCCGCCTATCCCAGGCACCAAAGCCCAGGCGAGTCACCTCCAGTTCAGTGCGTCCTAAATTTGCGGTAGGTAAACCTTGTGACATTTGAAGTGCCTCCTCTTGATATTGGGATTCAGTGTCAGAACGAGCGCCTCAGTCTGTACTCAGGCTCTATCACAGGCTAAACTCCCAAAGAGATAGTCGTTGCAGTAGCGATATCTCCCTTCAGAAAGTTCCGTCTCTATATGTTCGTCGAGATTGCCGAAGATCATTCATTTTATGATCTTCTACAGTCTTATGCCTCCTCTGCCTTGTGTTTCACACATACACGGACACTTACTTCGAGCACATCGGATAATATATCCGTCTGATATGTAGAAATCAAGTAAAATCACAACCAGTGCGCTACCTCGGCAGGGGATATCGTGATCTGTGTGTTTAACCCTATCAGTTCCATAAGTACACTCGTTGGATGATTCTGGCGCTTCAATGGAGAATAAACACAAAAAGCCCGCAAGTCTATAATTTTGCGGGCTTTTCATCGTATATTATTGGTAGCGGTGGAGGGACTCGAACCCCCGACACGAGGATTATGATTCCTCTGCTCTAACCAGCTGAGCTACACCGCCGTCATTCAAATTTAAATATGATAAATCTACCAACCTATGTCAATATTTTTCTCACGAGTCAACGCAGGGCTGCGGCCCTCCGAACTCCGCTAAGTTCTTATTCATTTGCCCTCGTATATCTCTTCATTGGGACGAGGAAGCCTTTCACGAACCACGGGCAACTTGGGGCCTCCCCACTGAGGCCTTGATAGATAGTAGTAAGCAGTGCTGGAATAATCGTTGCTCAATTTATTTGCGTGTCCGTGCTCGATGCTTACATTTATGCTCTTCTGAAAGCGTATCGGGTCTTCGATATGATAGCGATAGACCGTGTTCTTACCCTTCCATGGCCAGTCGGGATTCCCGCTGTAAAGGATAACTCCATAGTAAGGGGCATTGTATTCCTGAGTGGGGCAATAGGCGCAGTGGTACCAATCTTCAGTCCCCGTGCCGTGAAGCGACGGAGGCCATTCCTCACCGTCTATAAAGATCATGTCATCGCCTTCACCGTACCAATCATTCGGATTCCGCTGAAAGCAGTCTATATCCAGATGAGCTCCGCAGTAGATGCCATCGCCCTCAACATCGCAGATGATATAGTTCTCCTTCCCTTCCTTGTTCAGAATTCGGGAGTCTTTCCAGATTTCATCTGGCTTGAGACCCTCTTCGTAGGCCCATCCTGCAGTGTTCGCCTCACGTCTCCACTGGACGTGAAAGTACGATAAGTCAGCCACAGATTCGGGGTCCGGATACCGCTCGTAGTCGATGTAGAAGTAGTGCGAGTAGGTCTCCTCACCCTGATTTTCCACCTCTACAATCGCCTTACTCTTGAACGGCATCGTCCACCAGGAGTTAAAGCCCTTGCCATCTTCAGGACTCATCTGGAGGGGCAAAGTTATGAAGTTCTTTCGCATTCCGTGACCCAATCCAAAAAAGTCCCCTATCGGACACTCCACACTCGGATCCTTGCAGTCGTCCCAGTACATACGCAGGACGATGCGCCTGCAGTAATCTTCGTTGGGGATACCGAGCGTCATCCAGATATGCTTAATGCAGGCGGGGCCTTCGATCTCGGCAACGACCCTTTTCGTCCCGGGTTCGATGCGCCAGGCATCTCTGTTGCCGCCCGTAACATCGTAGCTGGAGACACGATGACTGGTGTAATCCCGCAGTTTCGGCAGAGACGCCAAACTCGTCAGACCTATCATCTTTCATCCCCTTTCCTTTTCGATAATGGCAATGTAAGCAGAATTCTCGGAGTCAATGAATTTCTTGACCTTCCAACCGGTGTCCGAAAGAATAGCCTCCATCTCGTCTTTTGAAACAATAAGGTAGTCAAGCCAAGGGGTAACATATTTACTGTACCTTACTCTGATCCGCAACTGTCCGGGCATTCTGCCTCTTTTTCTGTTGAGTTCGTGATATTCCAAATGTTCCTGACGTTTTGTCTTATACGGGTTTCCACTTTCTCCGATTATCCTTCCCTTTCCCGAAGTTATTTTGTGAAATCTCCTCAACAGCCATTTTGCCCTCTTCGCGCTGCCGAATAGACCGAAGTTGTTCCCTAACATAAGAATAGTTTCAAAAGTACCCAACTTAGAGCCTATTTGAGTGATAGACAGTACTCTGGCATTTTGTATCCCTCTCCTTCTGCAGACTTCTACTGCCAGGGGAGAAGTATCCACCCCCATAACATCGAATCCCTTGCCCTGAAGATACAGAGAATGTCTGCCGGCACCGCATCCTATGTCCAGCACTCTACCCTTAACAAATCTCATTGCTTTTCTCTGATGACCAGGCCAAACCTTATACTCTGACAAATATGCCTTTGGACCTCCAGAGACAGCAAAATATCCATCGTCTCTTTCTACGATTTCAAGACCACCTTCACCCTCAAAGTAGTCGTATATTGCGCGGCCAAATGCGTCCTGGCAATCTTTCATAATCTCAAATCTCTCCTATTTGACAGAAGATTAACACTCTTTAGCAATTACACAAAGTTCAGTGTATCCACTCCTGGGAAACGATCTACTAATAATCGGAGAAAATGTAATATTAAACAGTTTCATTATAAAACCATTAATACTATAGGGATCGATTCCTAAAACTTCTATTACGCGAAACTCATTACGGACAAATAGCGACTTTAACTTATAATAAGTATAGGATTTCTCATATCCATGCTGCCAGAAACCAAAATGAGATAACCTATAAAGCTGCCACAACGAAAATCTTGCCGGAACAAACGTAATTAGATAGCCGTCACCCTTCAAAACCCTCTTCATCTCTGCCAAAAAAGGCTTTTCATCCCTGAAGTGTTCCATTAATCCGGCGCTGAAGATGAGGTCAAACTTATTATTGGCAAAAGGCGTGTCTCTACAATCGGACAAAAAGGCGCTGGGAATATCTTCTCTTATCAATTTAATAGCAGTACTACTATTATCCAGAGCATAGCATTCCACATCGCTTCTATTCTCCTTTAACAGTCTTATGTTAGAGCCATAACCACATCCTATTTCAACGATTTCTTTTCGGCATGAACCTAATCTATCTATATAAGAATTTATTATCTTATCTCTTTCCAAAACCATCCATTTTTCTGCCTTAGATATTGAATACCTCTCCCAATAGTCATCCCATTTTATAATATTATGTCACCCTCATATTTCAGCGAGTACTCAAAAGCTTGTTTCTACAGATTGCGGCTGACCTGTTGATCTTGAAACCGAAGTTTGGGAGATTCTTCTTTAGGATGGATTATCCGAATTTGTTTGCTACACCTACTCTCCGCGGGTTTGTAGTTCCTCACCCAAGAATAGACTGGATGCTGCCCTGCCATCTTTCTTGTTTACCTTTCTGAGATATTTTTTGTGCATCAGACCGGATTTGAGCGTTTCCACTTCCCAAGCTACCTCATATCGGAACTTGGGTGTCTCCTTGACCACAAAGGGCCAAGGATAACCTCGCACATTAAGCAGCGGTGGAGATCTGTATGAAGTAACATCCTCTCGTTGAAATTTCGGTCTCTGCTTTAGGTTCTCGATCTTCCATTTAGCGCTATCATCGTCCATTGTCAACTTCGCTGCTGATCTATAGGATAAGAGCGTATATGTATTGTTGTCTGGCGCTATACCTTTCACACCAGACGGATGAGAACCCTGATCCTGTAACCTAAACGTCTTGACCAATGTTGGTTGTGTTGGGTTGCCCAAGTCATATATTTCTACCCGGGTCATGATCAAAACAATCAAGAACTTTTTGTAGTTTGCATATCCGCGAACATTGTAATCTGCTGGCGTTGTTACTTGTCCTGCTATCTTTAGATTAGCCTTGTCGTCTAAAACAACTACATTGAAGATTCTGCCAGATTTCCCGAAAGTGTCATAGATAAACAGATCATCGAACCAATAGATGTCCAGGTCGTGGTCAGCCCAGACTGGACACGTTACGAGCATAATGAAAGTGATCGATATCAAATGGCGCATACATTGCCTCCTTTCTCATGGGACGGTGGCTAACTCGTTCATCTTGGAACACAGCTTCAATAAATCCACACTTTGTTCGGATTACCCCAACTGGGTTCCTACTCCTACTCTCCACAGGTTTCTAGATCCTCACCCAAGAATAGACTGGATACAACCCTGTCGCCTTTCTTGGTTACCTTTCTGAGATATTTTTTGTGCATCCGACCACATTCGAGCGTTTCCACTTCCCAATCTACTTCATATCGGAACTTGGGTGTCTCTTTTACCACAAAGGGCCAAGGATAATTTGGGAAATGACGGAATGGTGGGAATCTGGAGGATGTAACAGCCTCTCGTTGAAGTTCCGGTCTTTGTTTTAGGTTCTCGATCTTCCATCTAGAACTATCATCGTCCATTGTCAACTTCGCTGCTGATTTATAGGATAAGAACGTAAATGTATTGTTGTCTGGCTCTATACCTTTCACACCAGACGGATGAGATCCCTGATCCTGTAGCATAAAGGTCTTGACCAATGTGCGTTGTATTGGGTTGTTCAAGTCATAGATTTCCACTTGATCCATAAGCAAAACAATCAGGAAGTTCCTGTAGTTTGCATATCCATCAACATTGTAATCTGCTGTCGTTTTCGCTTGTCCTGCTATCTTTAGATCAGTCTTGTCGTCTAAAACAACTACGTTGAAGATTCTGCTAGGTTCTCCGAAAGTATCATAGATAAACAGATCATCAAACGAATAGACGTCCAGGTCGTGGTCAGCCCAGACAGGACACGTAACGAGCACAATGAAAGTAATCGACATCAAGCGCCGCATACATTGCCTCTTTTCTCATGGGACGGTGGATAAATCGTTCATTTCCGTTAGATTTCCAGCCTTCAATCCAACGCCACTTCGTCTACGTAAAAACGGCTATTGCGCACCCCATCGTCTCTGTGCACAATAGCCGCCCTGTTCCTGGGGCGAGGAAGACCTCGTCCCTACACTGTGTCCTATATCAGACCTATTGGGTGACTGCACCCTGGCACGCGGAGGAGACTAATCGGGCGTACTTGGCCATAACGCCGCTTTTGTAGCGCGGAGGTGGAGGCGTCCAGCGGCTCAGCCTTTCTTTCAGTTCCTCATCTGACAGTTCCACGTCGAGCCGACGGGATTCCACATCAAAGACTATGGTGTCGCCGTCCTGAACCGCTGCAATCGGTCCTCCCCGCGCCGCTTCAGGTGCGACGTGACCGACCATAAGACCGTGCGTGGCGCCTGAGAAGCGTCCGTCTGTCAAGAGGGCGACCGAATCGCCAAGTCCCGCTCCGACAAGTGCCCCTGTCACAGCGAGCATCTCGCGCATACCTGGACCTCCTACGGGACCCTCGTACCGGATAACGACCACATCACCCGCTTTGATCTGGCCCCGCTCGATGCTCGGAAGGACGTCATCCTCAGCGTCAAAGACTCGAGCAGGACCCCGGTGGCTGGGACGCTCGTGGCCGGCCACCTTCAGGACGGAACCCTCGGGCGCCAGGTTGCCTTTCAGGATGACGAGTCCTCCGGTCGGCTTGATCGGATCTGAAAGAGGCCTTAAGACCTCTTGGCCCGGCGTCTCCGAGGCTTTACTCGCCTCCTCTTTGATGGTCTTCCCTGTAACCGTTATTTCATCCGCGTTCAAGATTCCCGCATCCAGCAGGCGCCTGGCGACAAGAGCTATGCCGCCGGCGCGGTAGAGGTCGTTAGCTACGAAGCGGCCTCCGGGCTTTAAATCGGCAAGCAGCGGCGTTTTAGAACTGATCCGATCGAAGTCATCTATGGTCAAAGGGATGCCCATTTCGTGAGCGATAGCCAGAAAATGCAGGACTCCGTTGGTGGAGCCGCCGGAAGTAGCGATAGATGCGATAGCGTTCTCGATTGAGGCCCTGGTGATAATGTGCCTGGGGCGGAGGCCCTGCTGTAGCATGTCCATTACTAATTTTCCAGCTTCGACTGCGACCTCGTCCTTTCTGGAGTCCATCGCCGGCACAGATCCGCTCCCCATAGGCGCCATCCCGAGTATCTCTATAGCGGTCGCCATCGTGTTGGCTGTGAACTGCCCTCCGCAGGCGCCAGCACCCGGACAGGCGTGATCCTCCAAATCGTGAAACTCCTCGTCCGTCATCTTACCGGCTGCGCGCGCGCCGACCGCCTCGAAGACATCCTGAATCGTCACATCGCGTCCCTGGAACTGTCCCGGCATAATCGAGCCGCCGTAGAGCATCAAGGAAGGGACATCAAGACGCGCCAGGGCCATCACCGTGCCGGGTATCGTCTTGTCGCAGCCTGAGAGGGCAACCACAGCGTCGAACATATTCCCGCGCGCCACAAGCTCGATTGAATCAGCGATGATCTCGCGGCTGACAAGCGACATCTTCATCCCCTCTGTCCCCATCGTGATCCCGTCGGAGATCGAGACCGTGTTGAACTCTAATGGCGTGCCGCCGCCGGCTCGGACACCCTCTTTGACCTTCTCTGCCAATCGGCGAAGGTGAAAGTTGCAGGGACCAACTTCAATCCAGGTGTTGGCGATTCCGACTAAGGGTCGCGCTAAGTCCTCGTCCCTTAATCCGATCGATTTGAGCATCGCACGCGCCGGTGCGCGTTCCAACCCGTCGGTGATGGTGCTGCTAAGACGCTTTGTACTATCGGTCATTCTTCTCTCCCGTCTACCGGGCGAGGTTACCTCGCCCCAACATTCTGTCTACATTTTACTTTTTAGCACCGCCTGCGCCGCTGCAAGGCGAGCAATCGGCACTCGATACGGCGAACAGCTTACGTAGTCCAGGCCGATGGCATGACAGAACTCCACAGAGCTCGGATCGCCGCCGTGCTCGCCGCAGATCCCAACCTTAAGGTCGGGACGAGTCGCTCTCCCCCTTTCTGTGCCCATCTGCACTAGCTGCCCCACACCCTCCCTGTCCAACTCCTGGAAGGGATCTGTCTTCATTATGTCTAAGGCTATGTAATCGGGCAAAAACTTCCCGGCGTCGTCTCTGGAAAGCCCCATTGTAGTCTGGGTCAGATCGTTAGTCCCAAACGAGAAGAAGTCTGCCTCCACCGCTATCTTATCGGCCGTCAGCGCCGCCCTCGGCAGCTCGATCATAGTCCCGACAAGATAGTGTATCTCCACGCCGGAGGATGACATAACGCTTTGAGCAGTCTCCTCCACTATCCTCCTTTGCAGCGCCAGCTCGTTCACGTCCCCCACAAGGGGGATCATCACCTCAGGATGAACACTTTTACCTTCAGACACCACCTGACACGCCGCCTCAAATATCGCCCTTGCCTGCATCGCCGTTATCTCAGGATAAATAATACCCAGGCGGCATCCTCTGTGCCCTAACATTGGATTTAGCTCCTTAAGCTCGTCTATCCGAAGATGAAGTTTTTCCACAGGGACCTTCATCTTCTCAGCTAAGTTCTCAATTTCCTGGGGACCATGTGGCAGGAACTCGTGTAGAGGGGGATCCAGAGTCCTTATGGTCACCGGGAGTCCGTCCATGAGCCTGAATATCTCAACAAAGTCCTGTCTTTGCATCGGCAGGAGCTTTTCGAGGGCTTGCTCCCTGTCCTTTTTGTTGTCAGCGAGGATCATCTCCCTCATAGCGTCGATCCTGTTACCTTCGAAAAACATATGCTCCGTCCGACAGAGTCCGATGCCCTGTGCTCCGAAACCCAGGGCTGTCCTCACCTGATCCGCTTCGTCAGCGTTAGTCCACACCTCCAATCTCCTCACCTCGTCCGCCCAGGACATCAAGGCAGCAAAGTCCTGATATGCCTCTGACTCCTCAGGCTCCATAGTCCTGTCCACCAAAACCTGCAGGACCTCCGAAGGGACAGTCTTGATATGGCCGGAGAACACCTCGCCTGTGGCGCCGTCTATGGAGATGTAAGCCCCTTCGTCTATCGCTGAGCTGCTCCCGGAAGTGCCATCCCCTCTTACGGTTATCTTCCCTGCTCCGTAGTCTATCTGGAGAGCCTCGCACCCCACTACACATACCTTTCCCATCTGACGGGCCACCACTGCAGCGTGTGAGGTCATCCCTCCTCTTGAGGTAAGTATCCCCACCGCTGCGTTCATTCCCCTTATGTCCTCGGGGGACGTCTCGATACGGACCAGGATTAAGTCCTCCCCCTTTCTTGCCATCTCCTCTGCCCTATCCGCTCTCAAGACCACTATCCCCGATGCCGCCCCCGGGCCTGCCTTGAGTCCTCTTGCAAGGAACCTACCTTCGGATATGGCTTTTTCCTTCTCCTCTGGATCGAATATGGGCCTTAGAAGCTGGTTCAACTGGTCTGCCTCGACCCTCTTTAGGGCCTCCTCCTTATCTATTATTCCCTTCTTTGCCAGATCCACGGCTATCCTGCAGGCTGCAAACCCCGTCCTCTTGCCTGCCCTCGTCTGGAGCATCCATAGCTGCTTCCTCTCTATGGTGAACTCGAAGTCCTGCATATCCTTGTAGTGGCTGTCCAGCTTCTGGCTAATATCTTCGAGTTGCCCGTAAATCTCCGGCATATCCTCCTCCAAAGAGGGAAGGTCGCTTTCTGCTTTTTGAGCGCGCTTGATAGGCTGTGGAGTCCTTATACCCGCCACCACATCCTCACCCTGAGCGTTCATCACGTATTCACCGTAGAGCACGTTGTCACCTGTGGCGGGGTTACGCGTAAACGCCACGCCCGTTCCGCTGTCACCTCCCATATTCCCGAAGACCATACCCTGCGCGCTCACAGCTGTCCCCCAATCGTCGGGGATCCTGTTGAGTTCTCTGTAAGCTATTGCCCTTTGGTTGTTCCACGATCCGAAGACCGCTCCGATGGCTCCCCACAACTGCTTCATGGGGTCAGAGGGGAACTCCACATTCAGCCGCCTTCTGATCTCATCCTTAAATCGAACTACCAGATTCTTGAGGTCACAGGCGTCTAAATCCAAATCTGATTTTACGCCCTTTTTCCTCTTTTCCTCCTCTATTATCAGCTCAAAAGGATCGCGTTCGTCATCCTCACTCTCCTTTAACCCCAGCACCACATCGCCGTACATCTGCACAAGTCTCCGATAGCAATCCCAGGCAAACCTTTCATTTTCCGACCTTTTGGCCAATCCCTCCACGGTCTCGTCGTTCAGACCCAAATTCAGCACCGTATCCATCATCCCCGGCATAGACGCCCTCGCCCCCGACCTTGCCGACATCAGGAGAGGATCTTCCTTATCCCCGAATCTGGAGCCCATAACCTCCTCCATCCTCCCTATCGCCCATTCTACGTCCTCTTTCAGGCCCTCTGGATATGTGCCGTTCACCTGATAGATACTGCATACCTCTGTGGATATAGTAAATCCGGCCGGTACTGGTATGCCCAAGTTGGTCATCTCCGCCAAACTAGCACCCTTGCCCCCTAAAATATCCTTCATCACACCAGTTTCTTCGGCAGCGCCACTGCCGAAGGAATATACATATTTTGCAGACACTGCCATGACTCCTTTTTTGAACCTATCTACTCTTTTTCAGAATGCAAACATAAACAGAGCTTCAATTTCCAGCCGAACGCTTTTCTATCTCCGCGTTCCACCGCTTCTGCCTCCCTCTGGCACGATTCTATTTCACGCAGGACACTAGATACGTCGATTCCCAGATAGAAAGGCGGACACTTTTCGAGCTTATCCTTGGACTTTCTAATGAGGGTTTTGACCCCGTGCATATTCTCCTTTTCGAGATGGTGAAAGGCCGCCGCAAGCTGTATGATACCGTGGTAGAATAGCTTCCGGATGGGATCCTCCTCCGCTCTCCAGGCATCCTCAAGGGCTTCGTGAGCGTCCCAGTGTCTACCTTGTCGATAAAGATCCAGAGCCTTGAGATACGAGGCATCGTACTTTTGATTGTTCATCATCGTTCAAAGATTCAGGCAGAGTATCCAAGAGAATAGAAGGTGCACAGGGAGTGGAGGAGGACCGGCTCTACTTACTACTGTCTACTATTCTAACTTGCTCCTGAAGAACGGCATGCATATCCAGATAGGGCGTCTTTATCTTTGTGCGTCCATTAAACTTTGAGTTCATCGCCGCAGCCAATATCCCTGCGGTGAAAAGCGTCCTCTGTGCCGTATCTTGTGGCCTGCTGGTGTTGAACATCTCCCGGACATTCAGCCCTGAATAGCTGATCGGTCATGCTTTCCCTCAGAGCTTATCCTCTACTAAGCAGTTCCTCGGCGTATCTTTTCGTCACGTCCGAAATATCCTCTCCAGCTATAAGCTTCGCGAGTTCTTCTTTCCTCTGGTCTTCATCTAAGGTCACTACTGATGTTATACTCCTTCGGCCTTTGACCTCTTTGATCACACAAAGGTGCTCCTCCGCATGGCTGGCTATCTGAGGCAGATGGGTGATGGAGATTACCTGATGCGACGCCGACAGCTGTCTGAGCTTTTTCCCCACTGCGTCCGCTATCCTGCCGGATATTCCTATATCTATCTCGTCGAACACCAGAAGTGGAACAGAGTCCACGTCCGCTAATATTGATTTTAAGGCGAGCATGATCCTTGAGACTTCTCCGCCTGAGGCGATCCTTTTGAGGGGCTTTTCGCCCTCGCCCGGATTGGTCGAGATGTAGAACTCCGTCCTCTCGGCACCTTTGGGACCCGCCTCGAATCTCCTTCCATCTATAACCGCTCCGCCCTCTCCCACTTCCGTACGCATCAGATCGACCCTGAACTTTGCCCTTTCCATCCCCAGATCGCCTAAAGCATCGTTCACCTTCAAAGAGAGCTTCCGCCCCGATAAATCTCGCTTTCTTGATAGCTCGGCGCATAGCTTGGAGAATTTCTCCTCTATCTTTACAAAGAGACTCCGGGCTTCTCCTATCTGCTCATCTATAGCATCCGAAAGGCCTAATTCCCTCTCCAAAGTCTCCATGTACTTTATCACATTGTCCAGAGTTTGGCCGTATTTCCTCTTCAATCTCTCCAGTAGAACGAGCCTTTCCCCCACCTCTTCCAATCTGCCAGGATCGCTTTGAATCTTTTGTACGTAATCTCTGAAAAAGTCAGCGAGGTCCTCGACACGGTATATCAGCTCTTGAAACTGCGACAGCTTTGAAGAGAGCTCATTATCTATCCTGGCGGCATCCGACATCTGCCTTTCTCCCCTCCCCAAGCGATCTACGACCGAGTCTTCCCGTTCGTATAACATATCTAAAAGCCCCGAGCCCGTCTCAGAAAGAAACTGGGAGTTCTCAAGCACCGACCTTCCTCTTTCCAGATCGTCGTCCTCTCCTATTTTTGGGTCTGCCTCCAGAATCTCGTTCAGCTGAAACGCCTGAAGTTCCCTTTTTTCCTCTAAACGCTCCTTTTGCCACTCTAATTCGCTGATACTCTTTTTTGCGTCTCCCAGTTCCCTGTGGGCTTTCTCCACTTTCTGCACCAGACCTGTCAGTCTCCCGAAGCCGTCCAGAAACTCCACATGTTCATCTACCTTCAAAAGGGACTGGTGATCGTGCTGACCGTGAAGGTCTACCAGAAGGTCGCCGATCTGTCTTAGGGTCCTGCTCGTGATAGAGGAGCCATTTGCAAAGCACCTGCTCTTTCCATCAGAGGACACCTCACGTCTTAGGATAAACAGATAGCTATCCTCGTCGGAGGCTGAAACGCCTATATCGTCCAACTTCTGAAGGATCGGATGCCCTTCACTAAGTTCAAATGTACCTTCGACCATACATCTTTCTGCGCCCTTTCTCACCGAGTCGGTGTCAGCGCGTTCGCCCAATATCAGTCCTAAAGCCCCGATCAGCATAGACTTTCCCGCGCCCGTCTCCCCCGTGATGATGTTCAACCCTGGGGAGAGCTCCACATCTGCACCCTCAATTAGAGCCAGGTCCTTTATGTACAACCGACGAAGCAAGTCAATCACCTCCGGATATATATACATCACGTTGTGAACTGGTACTTGGCCTGGTATACTGTCAGGATCACCTAGTTTTATTTTTGTAGGTAAGCGAGTTCCGTTCGAACACTTTGTAGGGGCTGGGTAACCCAGCCCCTACATCATCTATTGCCAGTCCCCGATCCCCAATAGTATCAATTGGGGATCGGGGACTGGATTTTAGTACCATTTCTTGATATGGTATCTACCGCATATGGGGCAGGGAGGAGGGTGGTCCCTGTCTACCCACGATTGAATCTATCGGGGGCTACTGTCTACTGTATAGCCTATTCCCCATCCCAATTTCTCTCGCAGAAGAGAGTAGAACGATAGGCCGCTCAAGTTCATCAAATTGATCGAAAAGGGAGCCTTACTTACAACCACTCTGCTGTCAGGTTCCAGATCTCCTGCCGTGCGGCTGTCAACAGTAAGCATCACATCATCGCCCTTCTGTGCCTTAAGCCGGACAGTGATCACCTCATCTTCTGGAACTACCATGCTCCTCAGGGACAGAGAATGAGGACATATCGGAGAGGCTATGATGGCCTCCATCCCGGGGTGCACTATAGGTCCGCCCGCAGACAGCGAATAAGCCGTGGATCCTGTTGGACTCGATACCACCACTCCATTTCCCATGTAAGACGCCACCATCTCGTCGTTTATGTACATTTCGATCTCCAGGATCCTGGCGCATGATCCTTTCTCCACCACCACGTCGTTGAGGGCAAAGAACCTTTTGTCCTCGCCCTCAAGCCCGGCCGAGAGCACCATCCTCCTGTCCACTGTAAACTTGCCTGCTTTAAGCTCTCTTACGCCCTCCTCCAGATTCTTGGGAGATACATCGGCCAGAAATCCCAATCTCCCTAAATTGACTCCCAATATCGGCACACCTGAATCTCCGACAGCCTCAGCTGCCTTCAAGATAGTTCCATCTCCCCCGAACGACACCACCACATCGACACTTTCGGCCAGATCGTCCTTGGGCAGTAACCTGCCCTCTACAGCGGACGCTTTGAACCGATCCACAGTTTCTTTCAGGTCGTCAACTGCATAAAGTTCAAGGCCTTCCTGTTCCGCTATCCTTATAAATTCCCTTATGACACTTTCCACCCTGGGGCGGACACTTTCCCTCAGATCAGATGGGATGCCGAATATGCCTATCTCCCTAATCATCGAGTGCCTCTAATTTGAAGGCGCCATCTTCGTCCTTTGTTAACTTCTGAATCCTCTTTTTCACCTCGTCAAGGATCGCTGCACATTCCTTTGAGACCCTGACTCCCTCCTCGAACATCTCCAGGGAATCTTCCAGGGAAATATCTTCGCTTGAAGTGATTTCTCCGCCCTCTAACTTCTCTACTATCTGTTCTAATCGTCGTAGCTTATCCTCAAACTTTTCTTCAGGCATAGTTGTCACGGTCCTCCACATCCTGCACGGAGCAGATTGCGCTGCCCCTTTGGAATCTTATCTTGACCCTATCTTCGACCGAAAGGGTTGAACTGTCCCTTATTATGACCCCTTCTGGAACTTTTTGGCAGACAGAAAATCCCCTGCTCAAAGCCGAAAGTGGACTTAAAGCGTCTAACTTCCCCGCCATCTGTCTGTAGGAAAACTCCCAGGAACTTATGATATTGTCGAGATAAAGTCTCATCTTGTCGGTAAGTTCATCCACGTTTTGAGCCTTTCTGCCCATCTCTTCCGGGAATCGCCGCAGGGCGTAGCTTGCAGTTAGTCTCTTCAGGGCGGCGTCTCTGTCCTCGATTCTCCCCTGGATGGTCTTTGATGCCCTCCATAGGAGTCCCTGTATTTCCCTCTTTATGTCGTTTCTATCCATAACGGCCATCTGGGCGGCGGCAGAGGGCGTCGAAGCCCTTACGTCCGCCACAAGGTCGGCTACGGTAATATCCACTTCGTGTCCAACAGCCGAGATCACCGGAATTTTCGAGGCGTATATAGCCCTTGCCACCACCTCTTCGTTGAACGCCCACAGGTCTTCGGCGCTCCCGCCCCCCCTGCCTACGATTAAGACTGAGACGTCACCGTACTCGTTCAGATCCGCTATACCCCTTGCTATCTCATCTGCGGCTCCATCTCCCTGGACTCTTACAGGCGCCAGAACTATGCGGACGCCTGGGGATCTCTTGGCTATTACGTTTTCAATATCCCGTATTGCAGCACCCACAGGAGATGTAACAACCCCTACCGTCTCAGGGAACGGCGGAATCGGCCTTTTCCTCGACTCGTCGAAGAGCCCCTCGGACGATAATTTTTCCTTCAGCCTTTCAAACGCCGATTGGAGCTCGCCCGGTCCAAAAGGGAGCATCTTTGAAGCGTAGAACTGATACTGTCCACCCTTCTCGTAGACCGAAACCTTCCCATATGCCAGCACCTTCATCCCCACATCGGGAGCAAACGCAATATCTCGGCCCTCCTCTCTCCACATCACACACCTTATCTGGCTCTTTTCATCTTTTAGAGTGAAGTACCTGTGGCCGGACGGATGGCGAGTAAAATTCGACACCTCGCCCTCTATCCATACGGGTGGGAGACCCTCCTCAATCAACAGCTTCAGGGCCATCGTCACCTCAGATACGCTGTAAGGACGTTCGCCTGTAGTATCATTCGACCAGTTCAAGATCCAGCCTTATCCTTTCGATGCTCTCAGCTTTGCCCGTGCTTTCGTCTATGTCCAAAAGCACAGCGCAAAACTTAATGTCCGCCTCTGCGGGTTCGAACCTTTCCGGCAGACCGGTCAGGAATCTCCTTATTGCTATATCCTTCTGCGCTCCGATCACAGAGTCGTGGGGACCGGTCATACCCACGTCTGTTATATAAGCTGTCCCGCCGGGGAGTACCCTCTCATCGGCGGTCTGGACGTGCGTGTGAGTGCCGACCACAGCGCTGGCATGGCCGTCTGTGTACCATCCAAAGGCGATCTTTTCGGATGTAGCCTCTCCGTGAAAGTCGACTATTATTACCAGAGCTGATTCCTTTAACTGTTCGATCTTTTGTCTTCCGAGTCGAAATGGACAATCGATGTGCGTCATAAATGTCCTGCCTTGGAGGTTGAGCACCCCTACCGGGATTCCACCTGCAGATTCGAATACTCCATAGCCCACACCTCCTGCCTCAGGCGGATAGTTAGCGGGGCGCAGGAGACAGACAGCGTTTTGTATGTATTCTTGGGACTCCTTCCTGTGCCAGACGTGATTTCCGCTCGTGATCACGTCAACGCCGTACGAATAGAGTTTTCTTGCGATATTCTCCGTAATCCCGAATCCGCCCGCTGTGTTCTCTCCGTTGGCTATGCAAAAGTCGATCTCCTTATTCTCCCTAATCTTCGGGAGGAGCTCCGACACCGCCCTTCTCCCTGGCCTTGCGTAAATATCCCCAATGAAAAGTATCCTCAAAAGAATGCTCCAAAAAAATAGACAGTAGCCCTGATAGATCCAATCCGAGGTAGACAGGGGCACCATCTGCCCTCCCTTGTCCCCGATTGACTCTATCGGGGGGCGGGGGGAAGCAATCTCGTAGACAGTAGTTGGGGAGAGGTGGGGCCGTCCTGTATGCTGTTTACTGCTTTTGCCTGCCTTCACTCATCTAATTTGCGAGCATAATCCACAGCTTAGCGCGCATAATTAGCGGGCATAATCCACAGCCCTGATTTCTCTTATGACTGTAACTTTGATCTGATCTGGATACTCCAGCTGCGATTCTATCTTATCGGCTATATCAGAGGCTAACTGATCCGCCTGGGCATCATCTAAGAGTTTGCAGTCGGTTATTACCCTTACCTCTCGTCCCGCCTGTATTGCATATGTCTTTTCCACGCCGTCAAACGATTCTGCTAACTCCTCCAAGTGATCCAGTCTCTTTACGTAGCCTTCCAGAGTATCTCTCCGTGCCCCCGGCCTTGCGCTGGAGATGTCATTCGCCGCATCGACTATCGCTGTGATCGGGGATATGATCGGGACACCTTCGTGATGCGCCTCTATTGCGTTGATTACGACCTCATGTTCCCTGTGCCTTTTTGCTAACTCTGAGCCTATTTCCACGTGTGTTCCCTCAACCTCGTGGTCTACTGCCTTCCCTATATCGTGCAGCAGCCCTGCCCTTTTGGCTAACTGTTGGTCCAAGCCTAACTCTGCGGCCATCATCCCGGCAAGTAACGCCACTTCCTTGCTGTGCTGAAGGACGTTCTGTCCGAAGCTTGTGCGATATTTAAGCTTTCCCAAGAGCACAATTAGCTTGTCGTGCAGTCCGTGCACTCCCACCTCGAAGGCCGTCTGTTCCCCGGCCTCCTTTATCTTGTCGTCTATCTCTGCCTCCACTTTTTCGACGACCTCTTCGATCCTCCCCGGATGAATCCTACCATCCAGGATCAATCTTTCCAGGGATATCCTAGCAATTTCTCTCCTTATGGGATCAAAGGACGAAAGGATAACAGCCTCAGGGGTGTCGTCCACTATGACATCTACTCCTGTGCGTATCTCAAAGACCCTGATGTTTCTGCCTTCCCTACCTATGATCCTCCCCTTCATCTCATCCGAGGGGAGAGAGACGATTGATACGGTGGATTCTACAGAATGATCTGCTGCACACCTTTGGATAGCCATCACCAGGATCTCCCTTGCCTCCCTTTCGGCGTTCGATATAGCTTCATCTTTGATTTCTTTGGCCCGGCGCGCTCCCTCCCGTTTGACCTTGTCCTCCAGATTAGCCATCAAGATCCTCTGTGCCTCATCCTGCGTCATACGGGATATCTTTTCGAGCCTTTGGTTTTGCTCTGAGATAATCTGTAGTAGCTGCTCATCCTTGACCTTTATGCTCCTTTCTCTGGACGATAACTGTTGCTCTCTGATTTGAAGATTCTTCTCTTTGTTGTTCAATATATCCACCTTTTTGTCCATCTTCCTTTCCCGATCCACAAATTGCATCTCAAGTTTATGGAGTTCATTTCTCTTTTCTTCAGTATTTCTGTCAAAATCGAGTTTTGCCTTGTACCACTCATCCTTTGCCTCCAGAAGGGCGGTCTTCTTGAGGGATTCCGCCTCTTCTCGGGCCTCTTCGATAATCTTTTCTGCCTGGGCATCTGCACTTGCGATCTTGCCCTGTCCTGCTCTGCTATTAGCCAGCCACCCCAAGCCGAAACAGGCTATAAGAACTATGACAAGACCCGCTGCCGGCATGATCAATTGAAGTATATCCATCTTTATTTCCTTTCTGTCTATAAACAAAAATTCCCCTGTACCGCGTTATACTCTCCCCAGAAGCATCGAAGGAATCTTTGGGGAACAGTGGCTAAACCGTGTTTTGACTTTCAAAAGGAGTCTCCTGATCCTTAGACACGCGGCGGGGATTCTAGAAACCGTATATTATGTTGGTGGAATTCTTTGGAGGCGTTCCATCTAAAGGGCCGAGGTGTGTGGACAAATTTCCAGGAAGAGACACTCTACGGGAGACTGCTTAGCCCACTTCGTGGCTAGCTTCCAGCCCAGGAAAGGGGCCACGCCGCCTCACAACGAAGTTGCGATGGCCTTTGGTATTGCTTGCTTTTGCCTTGAGTGCCATTGAGAGGGGCAAAGCCTGACGCCGTCTGGCGTTGCGACCCCGAAGGAGACGACAGGCGGAACCAGAACCAATCTGAAGGGATGGGAGGAGGCACCTGGCTACCCCCCGACCCCCAATAGGTTAAATTGGGGGCTATCGTCTGTCTATTACTGTCTACTAATCTGCGTCAACTCTCCCTCCAAAAGATGGGAAAGTTTCTTGACCCTGTCATCTAAATCCAATAGTACAGATTCTCCCTCTCCTCTTTCTTTGAACAGTTCATCTGCCAGGTTTAAGGCTGCAACTATAGCCGCCTTCATTGCGGAGTGCACCGGAATATCCTTTGCCGCTTGCCTCATCTTATTGTCAACGTAGCGGGCCACCGACTTTACGTATTTCGGGTCTGCCTTCACTTGAACAGGATAATCAGTTCCGAATATTTTTACTACTATCGCCTCTTTATCCAGCAATTTCACTCCCTTTCAATTTTTGCACACTTCCAGAAGAATCCTCAAGGCCGCGTCCTTCTACCTTGGAGACGATCGCCTCAATCTTGGCCTTGATCTCTTCTTTTTTCTCCAAAAACTGGGAGTTCTGCTCCCTCAAGAGCCCGACTTCTTCAAGCTCGGAAGGTTGTCTTTCCAGGTCCTCTTTAAGCTGTGTATTCTGCCTTTCGAGCTCCTCTATTTGCCTCCTGAGCTCCCGTATTAGTGCCACAGCCATCTTGACCTGGGATTCCAACTTATCGAGACTTTCGATCTCCATTTTCCCCTGTCTACTTTTCTTTAGAAAATTATTAGAAAGCCTTTGAGATTGCTTCGCCCACTTCGTGGCTTGCTGTCACCCCAGCAAAGCGGCCACGCCGCCTCGCAATGACGGTGGGGGGAGGCGGTGTCCTGTCTACTGTCTACTTCTTATGAGCGGAGTTCGGCTCCAAAATCCTCTTTAAGCCTTTGAGTTATCCTATGAAATAGAGCATCGGCGTGGCTTTCTGATAGTGTAGCTTCCTTTGAGCGGAACTTCAGGGCAACCGCAAGGCTCTTTTTGCCCTCTGATATCTGATCCCCCCTGTAAAGGTCGAACAGGTTTACCGATTCTACCAATTCTTTGTCCACATCACGAATCGCAGAAAGGACGTCTCCTGTGGAGACATCCTCCCCTATTACAAAGGCAAGATCCCTTTCTGCTGCCGGGTATCTCATAAGTGGACTGAACTTAGTATCCCTCTTCATCCACCCGGAAAGCGATTCAAAGTCCAAACAGAACGCAAAGACATCTCTATCGATATCGAACAGGGCAGTTACATCAGAACTCAGCTTGCCCATGCTTCCGAGAGGCTCTTTGTCTATCATCACGCATGCCGAAAGTCCCTTCTGATATGTAGGTGATTCCTCTGCTCTAAACCTAAACCTAAACTCTAACTGCGATCCACATATCGCTTCTACATAGGCTTCCACTGTGCCTCTGAGGTCGAAAAAATCGACAGACCTTGCCCCTTCGGTCCAGGATGGAGAGACCCAATTACCCGTAAAGAGGCCAGCTATTTGCTTCCTTTCCTCTATTTTTGCCCTATCAGAAGAAGGGATAAATGTCCTTCCGATCTCGAATATCCTGATCGCCTCCATCTTATAGTTCATGTTCCTCTTTGCAACGTCCAGAAGGCTTACAAGGAGCGTCGTCCTTAAAGCCGAGGCATCGAGGCTTGAGGGGTTGGACAATAGGACAGGTTCAACATCGGATTCTACAGCTTTGAGGAGATGGGGGTTGCACAGATTAACAGTCACGACCTCCGTCAATCCGAGCCCACAAAGGACGTCCCTGCTTTTTTCAGTCAGTCGCTCCGAATCGCTCTCCTCCACACCTAACTTACCTCCGCCTACTTCCCTTTCGGCTATCTCATTATAGCCGTAGACTCTGGCTACCTCCTCGATAAGGTCTATTTCCCTTGTTATGTCAGGTCTGAAACTCGGGACAGTCGCCTCTATTTTTCCGTCTTCCAGCTTCGCCTTGCATCCCACTGAGTCCAGGATCTCTTTCATCCTGTCTCCATCTATGGAGGTCCCCAGAATGTTGTTGGCCCTACCTATACGCAAGGGTACAGAGCGCCTTCTGATCGGTTTGGGATATACATCTATGACGCCCTTTGTTGCCCTGCCACCTGTAACCTCTGCTATCAGTTGAGCCGTCCTGTCTATAGCCCTTACGGGTACTTCGAAATCTGTGCCCCTTTCGAACCTCTGCGACGCCTCCGTCGAAAGTTCCACTTTCCTTGCAGAAGCCCTCACGACCTTCGACGAAAAGTAAGCACTCTCCAGGAGAATACCCTGGGTCGTATCGGTCACCTCAGAGTTAAGACCTCCCATAATCCCGGCCAGCGCCACCGTCTTTTCCCCGTCAGCTATTACCAGGACATCTTCGTCCAGCTTTCGCTCGACGCCGTCTAATGTCGTGAAGATCTCCCCTTTTTGTGCCCTTTTGACCACGATCTTGTTCTCCGAGAGCATGTCCAAGTCGAAGGCGTGCAAGGGATGGCCCATCTCCATCAGGCAATAGTTAGTCACATCCACTACGCTGTTTATCGGCCTTACCCCCACAGCTTCAAGCCTCCGCCTCATCCACAGGGCCGAACTTTCGACCTTTACGCCTCTTATCACCCTTGCTGCGTATCGCGGACAGCCTTCCACGTCGGAGATCTCCACCGAGACTATATCCTCAGTTTTCTCCTCCCCTTCGTTGACCTTCACACAGGGCATCCTGAGACTCTTGCCTGTAGCCGCTCCTACCTCCCTTGCCACTCCGATTATGCCCATCGAGTCCGGTCTGTTCGGGGTCACCTCAAAGTCGAGGACAACGTCCCTTAAATCAAGGGCATCTGCAAGTTTCGCGCCGACTGGGGCGTCATCAGACAGCACCATGATCCCCTCGGCGTCCTCGCCTAATCCTAATTCCACCTCAGAGCATATCATCCCCACGGACTCGACCCCTCTGATCGGACGTCTATCCACAGAGGTCCCGGATGGGAGCTTTGCGCCGACTGTGGCCACCGGAACCTTCTGCCCAACATCCACATTCGGCGCTCCACACACAATGTCCAACTTTTCGTCCCTGACATCAACTCCCACGACCCAGAGTCTGTCCGCATCCGGATGCCCCACCTTCGAGATCACCTCTCCCACCACTACATCCTCAAATTCATCTCCCAACCTCTCTGTCGATTCCAGATCGAGCCCCAACATCATCAGACACTCTCCCAACTGGTCGGGAGTCATTTCCAAGTCAATGTAGTCTTTGAGCCAGTTGTAAGAAACTTTCATAGACAGAATCGTCCCCGATTGAGCCCCCGATAGATTCAATCGGGGGTCGGAGATCGCTTTGCTGCCTCCAATTAGATCGGAGGTCGCCATGATGTTACTTACTTTTGCCTTGACTGACTACAGGGTGCCAAACCCGGAGGCAACCTCATAGGCGCAAGTTAGAATTGAGAGATAAAGCGCAAGTCACTTTCCAAAAAGAGTCTTATGTCGTCAATGCCGTACTTGACCATAGCTACCCTTTCGATTCCCATCCCGAATGCGTAGCCCGTCCATACCTCGGGGTCGTAGCCTACGGCTCTGAACACCTCAGGATCCACCATGCCGCATCCTGCAATCTCGATCCAGCCGGTGCCTTTGCAGACACTGCATCCCTTCATATCGCATAGGACACACGAAAAGTCATATTCTGCGCTCGGCTCTGTGAACGGAAAGAAGTGGGGGCGGAATCTTACCTTCACATCTTCGCCGAGTATCTTCCTTGCAAAGACCGATATGACGCCCTTGAGGTCTCCAAACGTCACATCGTTGTCCACGTATAGACCTTCCACCTGATGGAAGATGAAATGGTGCGTGGCGTCTGACGTATCCTTCCGATAGACCCTTCCAGGGGAGATTATTCGAACGGGGGGAGATGTCTTTTCCATCACCCGTATCTGCACCGGTGAGGTCTCGGTTCGAAGCAGAAGATCCCCCGTAGATTCAATCGGGGACAAGATGTAGAACGTATCTCTGGTATCCCGTGCGGGGTGATCCGGGGGTGTGTTCAAAGCGTCAAAGTTGTAGTACTCGGTCTCCACCTCGGGTCCATCTGCAACCGAAAAGCCCATACTCGTAAATATCTGAACAATCCGGTCTGTGACCACTGTCAGAGGATGTCTCTTTCCAAGTGTTCTTTTTCTTCCGGGTAGAGTTATATCCACAGCCTCCTGGAATTCCTTGGCCCCCTTCTCTATCTTGACAATGATCGCATCTATCCTGCGGGTTATCTCATTTTGAGCCAGTCCGGCGGCTTTGCCCACATCTTTGCGAAGCTGGGGAGACAGTGAGCCTATTCCTCTTGACATCCTGGTTAGTTGCCCGCTTTTCCTTCCCAGATACTTGATCCTGATCTGCTCCAATTCGTTTGGATCAGAGCACGATTCAAGTTCCTTGATCGCCTCCTGTCTGATATTCTCTATGACCTCTACCAGCCCATCCCCGTCCGGCACACTATCTTTTGTCTTTTCAGCCTCCATACATAACTCTTCCAAAATAGTAGACTGTTGACCGAGCACCACCTCCGCACCCTTCAGATTGCTTCGGGGCTTTGCCCCTCGCACTGACTAAGGATCGAAGCAGAGTAGCGTCATTGCGAGCCCACGATTGAATCCATCGGGGCAGCCTAGAGCCTTTAGCCCAGAGCGAAGCGAAGGGTCTGCCAAGCAATCTCGCAGACAGCAGTCAGGGATACTCCTCTTCTGTCTACCGTATGCTGTCAACTGTCTACTTGGCTAATGCTTTGCTGGCTTTTTCTGCCAGAGCGGCAAAGGCACTTTCATCTGACACAGCTAAGTTTGCAAGGATCTTCCTGTTTATATTTATGCCTGCTGCCTTCAGACCCGTAATAAACTGGCTGTAAGATAATCCATTTAGCCTTGCAGCGGCGTTGATCCTTGTTATCCAGAGTCGTCTGAAATCCCTCTTTTTTCTTTTTCTGTCCCTGTAGGCGTAAACAAGCCCCCTGTTGACGCTCTCTACGGCTGTCTTATAGAGCCTGTTCCTTGCGCCCCGGTAGCCCTTTGCTAACTTCAGGATCTTCTTTCTGCGCCTTCGAGACGCGATGCTATTTTTGGCCCTCGGCATCTTCTTCTCCTATTTCTTGCCAGCTAACATTCTTTTTACTCTGCCCAGATCCACAGAACTGATACGATCCGGACTATTTATTCTTCTTTTCCTTTTACTGCTCTTTTTCGCCAGCTTGTGACTCGAACATCCTTTGTTCCTTTTGATCACACTACCCGCTGTCTTTTTGAACCTCTTGGCGGCGCTCTTTCTTGTCTTAATTTTAGGCATCAGAGCCTCCCTTTGTTAAGCAGATAGCAGCATCAGATAGCATACACGGATGGGAAGAGATCCCCCTGTCTACTGTTTGCTGTCCACTTGCTTATGCTATTTACTCTCATTTGGGGGAGAGAATCATAAACAACGTTCTCCCTTCAGACTTGGCGGCAGCTTCTATCTTGCCGATGTCCTCTACGTCCTCCTGAACTCTATCCAGGAGCCTGCGACCGAACTCCCTGTATGCGTTCTGCCTGCCCTTGAATACCACTGTGACTTTGACTCTATTTTTTTGATCGATGAAGTTCCTTATATGACGGAGTTTGAACTCATAATCGTGAGTTGCCTCGGACGGAGTGAACCTCATCTCCTTGAGCTGGACAGTATGCTGCTTTTTCTTGGCGTCTTTGAGCTTCTTGCTCTGCTCGTATTTATATTTGCCGTAGTCCATTATGCGACAGACCGGCGGCTTGGCGTTTGGAGAAACCTCCACAAGGTCCAGATCCCGTTCCTGTGCCAGTTGGAGAGCATTCCTTGTCTCCATAACACCTACCTGGTTCCCGTCCGAATCTATAACTCTGATCTGAGGGATGCGGATTTGATTGTTGACTCTGGTTGTATCTTTCTTGATCCTTTTATTGATCCTTTATCACCTCCGTATAAACAAAACGTGTAACACAAAGCATAGCGAAAAAATAGAGTGCGCTCTACGTTACACGTCTTCAAGAATTAGAATTGTCCCTTTACCTCTATTTCCTCGAGCATTTTTCTTTTCAGATCTTCAAGCGATAGGGTGTCGAGATCACCTCTGCCGTGACTCCGAAGGGAAACTGTTTCCTTTTCAATCTCTTTGGCGCCGACAACCGCCATGTATGGAATTTTTTGGACTTCGGCTTTTCTGATCTTATTTCCGAGTTTTCCGCTCTCTTGCTCCACTTCGGCTCTTATGCCTTCTTTTTTGAGTTCATCGGCCACCCTTTGGGCGTAGTCCATATGGTCGTCAGTGATCGGGAGCACAAGCGCCTGCACGGGAGCAAGCCACAGTGGAAACGCACCTGCATAGTGCTCGATAAGCGCGCCGAAGAATCTCTCCATAGACCCCAGAAGTGTCCTGTGAACCATATAGGGTCTTTTATCTTTCCCATCCTCGCCCACAAACGTCATATCGAACCTTTCGGGCATATTAAAATCGAACTGGATAGTGGTACACTGCCAGGAGTGCCCAATAGAATCCCTTATGTACAGATCTATCTTCGGCCCGTAGAAGGATCCACCTCCTTCATCCACCTGGTAAGAAAGCCCCTTTTTGTCGATAGCCCTCCTTAGAGCCTCAGTTGCCCTTTCCCAGTCCTCGTCGCTCCCTACCGCCTTTTCTGGTTTGGTCGAAAGGTACATCTGTATATCCTTATCCTTAAACCCGAATGCACCCAGCACGTCCAGAGTGAAATCGATCACACCTAATATCTCATCTTCGACCTGATCTGGGCGGCAGAATATGTGAGCGTCGTCCTGTGTGAAGCCCCGAACCCTCGAAAGGCCGTAAAGTGTGCCTGATCTTTCGTATCTGTAGACCGTTCCGAGCTCCGCCCATCTGAACGGGAGATCCCTGTAGCTCCTTAAATGGTTCCTGTAAATCTGAATGTGAAAGGGACAGTTCATAGGCTTGAGATAATACTCCTGTCCCTCGATGTCCATAGAAGAGTACATGTTCTCCTTAAAGAAATCCAGATGCCCGCTGGTCTCCCAGAGATCTCCTTTGCCTATATGGGGCGAATAGACGAGCTCGTATCCTCCGTCGTAGTGAGCTTTTCGCCAGAAATCCTCAATAGCTGTCCTTATTCTCCCTCCCTTTGGATGCCACAAGATAAGTCCGGGGCCTACGCTTTGGTTTATCGAAAAGAGGTCAAGTTCTCTGCCCAGGACTCTGTGATCGCGTCTTTTTGCCTCTTCCAACCGTTCGATGTGCTCATCAAGACCAGCCCTTTTGGGGAAGGATATGCCGTATATCCTTTGGAGCATCTTATTTCTCTCGTCCCCGCGCCAGTACGCCCCGCTGCTCCTCAGGAGCTTGAAAGCCTTCACAGCGCCTGTTGACGGGACGTGAGGACCTCTGCAGAGGTCGAAGAAGCTCCCCTGCCTGTAGGCCGTGATAACCTCACCATCATCTATACCGTCAAGTATCTCGACCTTATAGGCCTCACCCATCTCTTTGAACGTCTTTATCGCTTCATCCCTTGTCAGCACCTGCCTTTGAAAGGGATAGTCCTCCACCAGGATCTGTCCCATCCTGTCTTCGATCTTCTCCAGATCCTGGGGAGTAAAGGGCTCGGGCACGTCGAAATCGTAGTAGAAGCCGTCCTGGATGGGGGGACCTATCGTAACTTTCACCTCGGGGAAAAGTTGCACCACCGCCTGGGCCATAATGTGAGAGGTGCTGTGCCAGTAGACCTGCTTTCCCTCATCGTCAGAAAACGTAAGGATCTCAACCTCGGAGTCGGACTCGATCCTACTATTTAAGTCCACCACCTTCCCATCCACTTTCCCTGCAATTGCATCTTTCAAAAGCCTTGGTCCTATATCCGCCGCAATATGCTCTAAAGTTACGCCCTTTTCGTACTCCTTTTTGCTGCCGTCCGGGAGAGTAACTGTAATCAATTTTTCTTGAGATCTCCTTCTTTGCAAAGCGCCAACATCAAGCAGGGGTGAGGTCACCCCGCCCTTACCATAAAGGTTACAGCGTAGATCAAAGTACGAACCCACAATTATTACGAATACTATCTGTTAAAATCTATATTGTTAACTCTGTTTTGTCAAGAGAAAACGGTCGAGCGCAAACGATAGCAGACAGGTAAGATTGCTTCATCAGACAGGAATGTCTGACCCACCAGAAGAGTGTGTTGATAATGTGGTTGGTAGGACAGACATTTTTGTCTGTCCATTTGCTTCATCAGACAAGAATATCTTCCCTACTGTCTACTTACTTTCCTGGAGGCGAACAGATATTGCCATTTCCTCTTCGGCTTGAGGTATCATTCCCTTACGCTGATACATCATCGAAAGACTACTGTGAGTTAAGGGGTCGTCTGGTGTGATCTCCACAGCCTTCTTGATGTACTCCAAAGCCTGATCGTACATCTCCTTTTTCTCATAGACGTGCCCCAAAGCCAAAAGCACCTCCGCAAATTGGGGATCCATTTCCAATGCCTTATTGAGATCCTCCAAAGCCCCGTCCAGATCTCCCTGTCCGTATTTGGTTACTCCCTCCATATACAGATCTTCTTTTTGTCCCATAGTAGTGTCCTTGCATTTAGGGTATTATCAGATGACCAGCTACTTCGTAAATTGCCTCAATCAAACCTAAGCTTTTTTATCCTTTGTGTCAAGTCCAAAATAGTAGGCAGCATACAGTCAGAGGGAGTCTGGGGAGATAGGTTTGCCCTCGGTCACAATGACACTTATTATCTACTAAGTGTTCCGTCAATGTGAAGGTTGAAAGCCCCGGAGCCCCGAGAGAATCAATCGAGCTCTCAAGTGACAGGTGGCGGTGCCCTGTCTACTTTTCATTAAAGGATACCTACAGGGTGCCGATATAATAGAGGGAGAACATTATAGTATGAGTGAACAGACGACACTACGTCCAGAATCGCCTCAAGCCGGAAGGGAAGATATGAAAACCGCTAGAAATATCTAAAGCGAGAGACATTAAAAGCCTTGTGAAATAGTTATGTCCCAGGCAGCGTCTGAAGCGCCGATTATGGGTCAAAGAGTAGCATATCGTATCGTTTTGCTGTGGAATAAGCAAAATAGTCTTATCAGAGTTCTGGTCAGCAAGGAATAGGAGCTGTTTGAAGAACAGGATGCACTGTCTTTGACAGACAGGGCACACATAGACGCTTTCCCCCTTCTTATGAAAGATACAAGCCTCTTGAGATTCTGTACTGTTGCAACAAGATTCAACTGTTCATTCAGTGAGGCTGGTCCTCTATAACGGGCTCGTCCCATACCGTGTTGTTGCCTGGCTTCAGCAAAGATATGTTCACTGCGTTTACGGAGTCTCCGGGAGAGTTTGTAGTCAGCTGTTAATGAGATAGACCGTGCATGATTTCTGGCTTTCGCCTCTCGCACTTTTCTATCCCGTTCGGCCTGAATATGTGCTGAATTTGTCTTGTTTTTCCATGTAGGAATCGGTTCAATCTTCTCATCGGCTCGCAGAGGAATATGGGGTATGATTCCCCGGTCAAGTACATCAGCGATAAAATTACCAGAACCGTAACCGGTATCGGCACTAAGTGTCTGAATGTCTTTGGGCATGGTGTATGTTTCAAGGTCATCTACCATCTTAAGGGCACTTTCGGGCTCTGCTGTCCCTGTCGCCTGCGTGCCCTGAGTCTCAAGGATTACTCTGCTTTTTGTGTCGATCAGATCATGGCCCATAAACGAGAGAAAAGCCCCTTTGCCCTTCGATTTGCTGTATAAGCGCGCGTCGGGGTCTGTAGTCGAACGGTGTGTTTGGTTCGTCCACTTTTCACCATGAAAGTCTTTATCCTGAGGATGCCCGGACCTACCCTTTGTCTTATCACCTTCAAAACCGATTCCCTTGAGATAATCATCAAGAGAAACAGGGGGTTCTATCGGCTCAATACTTTTCACTGAAGCATCAGCTTGTATCTGAGTGCCGTCGACACTAAGGTGTTTACCGCTCACAAGACCGACATCTATGCAACACTGGACTACCTGACGCATTATCCGTTCAAACAACCCACTGGATGCCCACTTGTGATTGCGAAGCTTGTTGATCGTGCTCCTATCCGGAACCGCATCATCAAATGTCTGATGACAAAACAACCGATATGCCGCATGCATCCCCACTTCCTGACAGAGCCGATTCTCACTCAAATTATACAGATAGCCAATAAGGATCATTCGAACAACTAATTCAGGATCAATACCGGGTCTGCCATTGTCAGGGCAATAACAATCTGATACAACGTCTCGTACAAATGAAAAATCAACTGCCTCATCAATCTGACGAAGGATATGATCCTCGGGAACTAAATCCTCCATCTGAAAATAGTGAAACATCGGATTTGTCTGTTCCTGCTCTTGTGGGGTCATTGTTTCCTCCATGTATAATATTATCAATAACATAATATAATACATCGGAGCTGCTTTATCAATGCTTGTTCTATACTACTTTCTGAATCTAAGGGTTTTTCACAAGGCTTTTAGTGACGCGGATAAATTCTAACATGGAAGCTCTGGACGCCGCAAATGCTCTTAGCAAAATCAACAAGAGCCTGGACACCCATCAGGCCAGACTCGCCACGGGCAAAAGGATCAACACCGCTGCCGACGACGCTGCAGGACTATCTTTGGCTACCAAGTTTAAGGTAAGATCAGAAGGTCTGGGTGTTGCACTGAACAACATAGGAGATGCCAGGAACCTTATGGCCGTCGCCGAAGGACACCTCCAGACCATCAGCGACATCCTGGGACAGATAAAAGCCAAGGCGAACCAGGCTGCGAACGACACGCTGGGAGCTTCGGAACGGCAGGCCCTAAAGAGCGAGATCGAGCAGTTGGCCGCGGAGATTGACGATCAGGTGGAACAGGCTCTGTTCAACAATATCGAGATTTTGAAAACCACGACCAGCGCGTTTAACTTCCAGGTGGGAGCAGGCACTGTCGATACGATAAGGTTCGATCTTACATCGTCTGCTGTGGGATACACGACAGGATACACATCCGCACAGCTCGGTGTGGATGTAGGCGCAGTGACAGCTTCTGTATCAACGACCTACAGTCCCCGGACGAATCGATGTATCTTTGGCCACGTCCACAGCGCGGAACGATGCCTTAAGTGAACTTAAGGCAGGATTCTACACAGTGGAAGTGACAGACATTGACGTTAATTCTGCTGGGAAAGGGGATCTTACGTTCAGGATAAGAGATTCGTCGGGCAATATAGTCTCGATAGATAGCGATGGAGACGGCACAGGCTCAGACACAGATACTACTATAACCGTTGTTATCGACAAGGAAATACCATCACCACCGGGACCAAACAAACCAGGGGCTAGCGCCACGATCGATCTGGGTGTGGGATTTAAATTACGCTTCTCTGACGTGAACTCCACTGATGACCCTACATCCTTCGGAGTCCAGTACACTCCCAGAGGAAACACAGTAAGCTCCAACGCCCAAGCGTCAGCATTCATCCAGAAGATTGACGCAGCCATAGACAATGTCTCCAAGGGACTGAGCTTCATTGGGGCAATTACCAACAAGCTGACGTTCAAAGAAGACTCATTGTCAAGTGCAGAGACGAACACAGAAGCAGCCAAGAGCAGGATTCTGGATGCCGACATGGCGTTAGAGCAACTGGAATCCACCAAGTTGCAGATATTACAGCAGACATCCACAGCCGTACTTGCTCAGGCTAATATCATCCCACGATCGGTATTACAACTATTCCAGTCCAGAGATGACCTCCCATAAATCAGCAGACAGTAGTAAGCAGATAGGCTCCCCATAGATTCAATCAAGGATTGCTTCGGAGTTGAACCGCTCACCATGGCAAGGCGCGGCAACGTCTTTGCAAGTCCTGTAAATCGTCATTGCGAGGGATCTCAAGCTGCCCCGCTAGGAGTTGCCATCCAGATGCAGATGCGAAACGGAACCAAACTCTCCAGTCTATCTATCCAAGTCTCTAAAGCACACATGCTGACCTGAATTTTCTCCTTGACTGTTGAATGCAGTTTGACTATATTTTCTGGTCAGAACCAGATGCGCCCATAGCTCAACTGGTAGAGCAACTGACTCTTAATCAGTAGGTTCGGGGTTCAAGTCCCTGTGGGCGTACCATAAAAAACAAGGGGTTACGACAACTTCGGTCGTAGCTCCTTGCATTTTTTCTACTGTAATTTTCCCATACCCGTCAAATAGATGATAGTCCAGACGCTTCACGCCTCTCGGTGAACCCCCGTCATCAAATGTTCCATCTCCATCGTTGAAAACGAGCTGTACATTATCAGTGAAATAATTAGCGACAGCTCGGTCATGGGCTCCATCTAAATCTGATATGAACACTGAACGAGGACCGTCCCCTACACTTTCAGCCCTACCCGCCATCCCCGGACCATCTATCTCGGCACTGCAGGTTTGACCTCCATCCGTCCCGGGTCTTGGATAGAAGACAGCTACGACCCCGTCCGGGAGACAGACAGGCTCGCGGCATTCTGATACTTCAAGGGCTGGAGGAAAGTCGGCTCACGGACAGTGATCTTAAGGATATCAGTTTCTTCGCCTACGGCAGGCCGTACCGCTGAACCAGTATCACAAAGAATCTTCGCGATGCAAAATCTGATCCCTACTACGTACAGCCAATTCCGCTGCACGTGCATATCTTCAATCTTTATAACCGTTCACATCCAGTGTTGACCGTGATGTTTTACCTGACCGGCAGAAGGCGGCGGCGGGAAAATACCAAATTCTCATCTCATTCCCCAGAATGTACAAAGGAATACACATTCCCTGTCATCTTGATCTACTGCGCTCAGCGGAGAGACCAGCTGGTAAAGAAACTCCTCTCAAGTCCAATCAAAAATGTTGAATAAACTATTATCTCTTCTATGCAGCAGATTCTGGTATACCAATTGGGCCTCGCAGGGCTTTGCCAACGATGTTAGACCATGAACCTTTATTCTGTCATCCATCAGCCATTTCAGCGCGGTACGGTAGTTTCCAAAGATGCTGTGCGGTCGGAAATCCGCGGCATGCCCTGGCAGTTCCCACTCCCAACCACTGCGCAAAATAACATACCTGTGGAATATCAACCGAAGCAGCTCCTGGACATATAGATCCGTATGGCGGGTCCACGGAACCCCGACAAGCACGACTTCTCCTAACTTTCGCACAATCCGGCAGGCATCTACAACAGCCTGTTCATGCCCTGAGCATTCCATAACCAGGGAAATTGTCCCGACGATCGACTCGTCGTTACATGGAACTTCGGGATAAACCGCCGCAACGCCGGATGCGGCAGCGTTTTTTCGCCGTCCACTGTTGGGTTCAACAACATGGACCTCGTATCCGGAAAGCTTGAACACCTGCGCTGCAAGGTATCCCACAGACCCGGCGCCCGTAATCATCACCCGGTCTCCTGGCCGGGCCGCCGTAGTAACCAGCGTGGTCATTGTCACGATCATCAGGCGGGCGATGAGTGCTTTTTCCGGTTCCAGCCCCACAGGCAGGGGCACGGTACAGGCGGCGTCCATCTGTTGAAAACTCTGATGAAGGCCCATGCAGAAAAGATGATCTCCCTTCTTCACGTTCTCTACTTCCTGTCCGGTTTCCTCGACTTCGAACATGGCCGAATATCCGGGATATAACGGGTAATCCTTGCCACCTAGGCCCAGATAATGATGGGCCAGTTCGGTCCCGGGGCTGACGAGAGTATAAAGAGTCTTCCCTCGGACTTCCTTCGGTCCAAGCACAGCCGGACCATCCACGGTGAGCAGTTCAGCTTTTTCCTCAGCGGTAACTACAATCGCCTGATGAGTCATACGTTTACTCTCTGCCTGTTCGGCTTGCCCGTCGTCTTTTTCTCCTTCAGCAGACACTGATCACAAGGACGCGCAGGTCTGTCCCTGAATTGTTTTCCAGTCCATGTGCTCCTCCTGGAAAAACGGCGGTTATATCACCCGGTCCGACCTCAACACTTTCCTCATCCAGCGTCATAATTCCCGTTCCTGAAATTACATAATAGTACTCCTCATCGTTTTCGTGCTTGTGGATACCGATCGAAACATCCGGCGGCAGGACAAGGTCGAAAAAACACTTCAGGTGTTTATCTTTTGTCTCATCGCTGGCGATGACCTTTGTCCAGTCCAGAACCCCCTTGCCACCGTGGCTTTCAGACGCCATTGTCTGGAGCATGTCCTCTCTTTTTCTCATGAACGTGGTTTTTTTCATTTTGCTGCTCCTAGCACGCCGTTCGTCATTCGTCTTCTTACTGACCAAGAAATATGCCCGCTTCACCTGGATGGCTCAGCAGGTCTCGCTGCCTCGTATTACATGGTAGGGTCATCGCCCTAATCTTGCTCTCCACCTTCTCCACGAGGACTGTGGATGCTTTGACGTAAAGTCGGTCTGGCAACGCATGTCCCCACAGGTCATGGCGGTAAATGCCTCCACCAACAGAATCGGGTATTGCGCAGCATCCCGGCCTACTCTTACGGCAAACGCCAGCGAACCACTTCACAATTGAAGAGTTTGTCCGGATGCGGCGGGTCCGGTGGCCAGGCGTCAGGTCGCCAATAGGAATAGCTGGTCACAAGAGTCCCGTCGTCCAGCTCGACGGTGTTGCCGAAACCTCCGCCCGAGCAGCGGCCGATGGGAGTTCTGGTCTCAATCATGAAGATGTCGTGCTCGAAATCAAATTCAAAGCCGTCTTCGGTTTCACGGCCGAGTACCGCACGCACGCCGAGGGGAGGATCGATTGAGCGCTGAGTATAAGTAAACAGCAGCCGCCCATCCCTCAACCGCAGAATGGAATGAAACATCTGGCCGTGGTCGCCCAGGTCCTCACCGGGCTGCCACGTGTGGCCTTCGTCGGTGGAAGTCCAAGCTTTCATTCGACCGAACTGGTCAAAGTCGGTATCGGCAAGATCCTGCACCGGGGGCTGGCCGTAGTGCAGCAGGGTTATGGCCACGTTTCCGAGCTCCTGGGGGGTGAACACCCGCCCGGGAAGCGGGAACAATTTGTGCTCAATCCTGGCTATCCCGTATATTTTTCCGGAACGCGCCTGCCAGAGCACTACCTCCGAAAAGATGGAATAGGGATAGCCTTCCGGTACCCCTTCTACGTGTATCCTGTGGCAGTCCGGCCACGTCCGACCCCCATCGTAGCTGCGGGCGACGTATTCGTCCCCGTATTGAGGATGGAGAGGAGGATTCTGGTCTTTGGGTATATCCACGATCTGTAGCAACGAACCGTCTTCCAACTGCAGTATATTTCGCGAACAGTTGTTCCCTCTGACCCTACGCGACTTGTTCCCCCTTACCCTAGTGGCAAATTCCGGAGGCAGATGGTATTCGGACCAGGTGTATCCATCGTCCTCCGAACGGTACCCCCACGCTCCTCCCGTTAGCAACAGCGTGCCGTCTCGCATTTGAGACAAATAGGGCTCTTCGCCGTCCGGCAGGCCGGCAGTGTTACGCCCTCCCTCCCAGGTCCGACCGCCGTCGTGCGAACGATACAGGTAGATGGGTATCCGTGTATCGCACAGGTAGCACAATAGCAGCAACTCATTTCCACCCAGGTATGCGATGTTGGGCTTGTATTCAAGCTTTTGGCCCACCGGAACCCGTTCCGCTTGTACCTTTTCTGCCGTTAGCTGGCGCGGGTCTCGAATGGCAATAAAGTCCTGAAAGGGCTGCTGTGGTGAGTCACTCATCTCTGTCTTCTCCTTTCGATGGTAGGGTTATCGCACTAATCTTGCTCTCACCCTCTCCAAGAGGACTTCCGATGCTCTGGCGTAACGGCGGTCTGGCAACGCATCCCCACAGGTCATGGTGAGATATACCTCCACCAACAGAACCGGCTGTTGTGCAGCATACCGGCTTCCTCTTACGGCAAACGCCAGCGAACCACTTCACAATTGAAGAGTTTGCCCGATTCTCCTTTGTCAGGCCGCCAGTAGGAATAACTCGTTACCAGTGTACCGTCGTCGAGCTCGACGGTGTTGCCGAAACCTCCGCCCGAGCAGCGGTCGATGGGAGTTCTGGTGTCAACCATGAAAATGTCGTGCTCGAAATCAAATTCAAAGCCGTCTTCGGTTTCACGGCCGAGCACTGCACGAACGCCGAGGGGAGGATCGAGAGAGCGCTGTGTATAGGTGAACAGCAGCCGTCCGTCCCTCAAGCGGAGAATGGAATGAAACATCTGGCCGTGGTCGCCCAGGTTCGCACCGGGCTGCCACGTGTGACCTTCATCGGTGGAAATCCAGGCTTTGAGTCGGCTGAACTGGTCGAAGTTGGTATCGGCAAGATCCTGCACCGGGGGCTCCCCGTAGTGCCGCAGGGTTATGGCCGCGTTTCTGAGCTCCTGGGGGGTGAACACCCGCCCGGGAAGCGGGAAAAATTGGTGCTCAATCCTGGCTATACCGTATATTTTTCCGGAACGCGCCTGCCACAGCACCACTTCGGAAAAGATAGAATAGGGATAGCCTTCCGGTACCCCTTCTACTTCCATCGTGTAGCAGTCCGGCCATGTCCGACCCCCATCGTAGCTCCGAGCGACGTATTCGTCCCCGTATTGAGTATGGCGAGGAGGGGGATCGTCTTTAGGTATATCCACGATCTGCAGAAACGACCCGTCTTCCAACTGCACTATATTTCGCGAGTTGTTCCCTCTGACCCTGGTAGCAAACTCTGGAGGCAACTGGTATTCGGACCAGGTGAATCCATCGTCCTCCGAACGGTACCCCCACGGGCCTCCCGTTACCAACAACGTTCCGTCTCGCATTTGCGACAAATAGGGCTCCCCGCCGTCAGGCAGGCTGGTAGTGTTACGCCCTCCCTCCCAGGTCCGACCGCCGTCGTGCGAACGATACAGGTAGGTGGGTAGCCCTGCTGCCACATCGTTCAGGTAGCACAATAGCAGCAACTCATTTCCACCCAGGTGTGCGATGTTGGGCTTGTATTCAAGCTTTTGGCCCACCGGAACCCGCTCGGCTTGTAGGTTTGCTGACGTTAGTTGCCGCGGGTTTCGAATGGCAATAAAGTCCTGAAAGGGCTGCTGTGGTGAGTCATCCATCTTTGTTTTCTCCTTTCGATGGTAGGGTTATCGCCCTAATCTTGCTCTCACCCTCTCCACGAGGACTGCGGATGCTCTGGCGTAACCGCGCTCAGGCAACGCATGATCCTACAAGTCATCGCCGTATATACTTTCACCAACAGAATCGGGTGTTGCGCAGCATCCCGGCTTCCTCTTACGGCAAACGCCAGCGAACCACTTCACAATTGAAGAGTTTGTCCGGTGTCGGCGGATCCGGTGGCCAGACGTCAGGTCGCCAATAGGAATAGCTGGTTACCAGTGTACCGTCGTCGTGCTCGACAGTGTTGCCGAAACCTCCGCCCGAGCAGCGGCCGATGGGAGTTCTGGTATCAACCATGAAGACGTCGTGCTCGAAATCGAATTCAAAGCCGTCTTCGGTTTCACGGCCGAGCACTCCACGCACGCCGAGCGGAGGATCGATCAAGCGCTGAGTATAAGTGAAAAGCAGCCGCCCATCCCTCAACCGCAGAATGGAATGAAACATGCGGCCGTAGTCGCCCAGATCCGCGCCGGACTGCCACGTATGGCCCTGGTCGGTGGAGAAGAAAGCTTTCAGTCTATGGAACTGGTCAAAGTTCAGTTCGGCAATACTCTGAGCAGGAGGCTCCCCGTAGTGAAGCATGGTGATGGCAGCATTGCCGAGTTCCTGGGGAGTCAGCACCCTTCCCGGCAGCGGATAGAACTGATGATCAACCCTGGCTATGGCGTAAAGCTTCCCGGAACGCGCCTGCCAGAGCACCGCTTCGGCAAATATGGACCCGGGATAACGTTCCGGTACCCCTTCTACTTCAATCGTGTAGCAGTCCGGCCACGTCCGACCCCCATCGTAACTCCGGGCTACGTATTCATCCCCGTATTGAGCATAGCGAGGAGGATTCTGGTCTTTGGGTATATCCACGATCTGCAGCAACGAACCGTCTTCCAACTGCAGTATATTTCGTGAACAGTTGTTCCCTCTGACCCTACGCGACTTGCTCCCCCTTACCCTGGTGGCAAATTCCGGAGGCAGATGGTATTCGGACCAGGTGTATCCATCGTCCTCAGAACGGTACCCCCACTGGCCTCCCGTTACCAACAACGTGCCGTCTCGCATTTGAGACAAATAGGGCTCTTCGCCGTTCGGCAGACTGGTAGTGCTACGCCCTCCCTCCCAGGTCCGACCGCCGTCGTGCGAACGATACAGGTAGGGGGCTAGCCCTGCTACCTCATCGAGCAGGTAACACAATAGTAGCAACTCATTTCCACCCAGATACGCGATGTTGGGCTTGTATTCAAGCTTTTGGCCCACCGGAACCCGTTCCGCTTGTACCTTTTCTGCCGTTAGCTGGCGCGGGTCTCGAATGGCAATAAAGTCCTGAAAGGGCTGCTGTGGTGAGTCACTCATCTCTGTCTTCTCCTTTCGATGGTAGGGTTATCGCACTAATCTTGCTCTCACCCTCTCCAAGAGGACTTCCGATGCTCTGGCGTAACGGCGGTCTGGCAACGCATCCCCACAGGTCATGGTGAGATATACCTCCACCAACAGAACCGGCTGTTGTGCAGCATACCGGCTTCCTCTTACGGCAAACGCCAGCGAACCACTTCACAATTGAAGAGTTTGCCCGATTCTCCTTTGTCAGGCCGCCAGTAGGAATAACTCGTTACCAGTGTACCGTCGTCGAGCTCGACGGTGTTGCCGAAACCTCCACCCGAGCAGCGGCCGATGGGTGTTCTGGTGTCAATCATGAAGATGTCGTGCTCGAAATCAAATTCAAAGCCGTCTTCGGTTTCACGGCCGAGTACCGCACGCACGCCGAGCGGAGGATCGATCGAGCGCTGAGTATAAGTAAACAGCAGCCGCCCATCCCTCAACCGCAGAATGGAATGAAACATCTGGCCGTGGTCGCCCAGGTCCGGACCGAGCTGCCACGTGTGGCCTTCGTCGGTGGAAACCCAGGCTTTCATTCGGCCGAACTGGTCAAAGTCGGTATCGGCAAGATCCTGCACCGGGGGCTGCGAATAGTGAAACAGGGTTATAGCCACGTTTCCGAGCTCCTGGGGGGTGAACACCCGCCCGGGAAGGGGATAGAACTGATGATCAAGCCTGGCTATGCCGTAAATCTTACCGGAACGCGCCTGCCAGAGCACTACCTCCCCAAAGATGGACCGGCGGTATCCTTCCGCCACCCCTTCTACTTCTATCGGGTAGCAGTCCGGCCAGGTCCGACCCCCATCGTAGCTCCGGGCGACGTATCCATTCCCGTATTGAGAATGGCGAAGAATGGGATCGTCTTCAGGTATATCGACGATCTGCAGCAACGAACCGTCTTCCAACTGCAGTATGTTTCGCGAGTTGTTCCCCCTGACCCTGGTGGCAAATTCCGGAGGCAACTGGTATTCGGACCAAGTGAATCCATCGTCCTCAGAACGGTACCCCCACGGGCCTCCCGTTACCAACAGCGTGCCGTCTCGCGTTTGAGACAAATAGGGCTCGCCGCCGTCAGGCAGGCTGGTAGTGCTGCGACCTCCCTCCCAGGTACGACCGCCGTCGTGCGAACGATACAGGTAGGTGGGTAGCCCTGCTTCGACATCGTTCAGGTAGCACAATAGCAGTAGCTCATTTCCACCCAGGTGTGCGATGTTGGGCTTGTATTCAAGCTTTTGGCCTACCGGAACCCGTTCGGCTTGCAGCTTTTCTACCGTTAGCTGGCGCGGGTCTCGAATGGCAATGAAGTCCTGAAAGGGCTGCTGTGGTGAGTCATTCATCTCTGTCTTCTCCTTTCGATGGGTTTCTCTTTGCGCGGTGGTTCAAGGTGACATTCTAAGCAAAAGGACAATTTCAACAAAAGTTGCCTTGCCAGTGATACTCCATACAATTGCTGGAGCATCTGGTAAAACTAATCCTATCAGTTCACTTTCGTTTAAGTAAACTTAATTATGAGCAATACGTCCACGCAATGAAATATTAGGGGATATATATAAAAGGTATTATTTCAACAGAAAATCCTGAATCCCAAAATCCACTTCCAGATCCTACGGGCAGTGAAATACCAACATTTATCCCAACGGATCGTCCCTTAGCGTAGCTGGAGCCGAGTGGTAGGATAATGAAAGCAGAAAAATTGCAGTAACAAGAATTCTCTGTTATATGCTTATCCTCCCACTGGAGCAGCTTGCCTAACGTGGATTTCGCTAAATGCGTTCCAACTGACAGTCATACGATCTAATTGTGAGAACTTCTGTCAATGCCTCCACAACGCTGCGCTATGCTCTTGCTAAATATTTCTACGGAGGCTCTAATGGAGTGGAGAGCTGCGTACGGTACAGCCTAATTTGGAGGGAAGATACAAAATAAGATTGTGGAAGTCAATGAAATTGTGCAGTGGATCGTCAGATTATCGCTAACTGCTGCCATCCGCGCGATTTTGAGAGCCAGCCTGTGTCCGTCCGTCGGAAGGTGCACGTCCATACTCAAGCGACGGAGGCGAGCATAACCGCTTCGGTCACATCCGAAACTATTCGTCAAGACATCCTACGCGACCTCAAGGCAAGCGCACTCTAATAGCCAGCGTGAGCAAATATGTGATGTCATTTCTACCGCGGCACATGGCGGCTCTTAACGCGCAGGTAGCTAGTAATTAGCCTTTTTCAACCCCCGATTTAATCGGGGGTCAACGTTGGGGTTCATACACTCCTGTGTCTATCTCCCGGGTGACGATGCCCGTCCGCGTCACGCTCACGTGCATGAAGCCGATGGTAGCCCGGGCGGCATTCCAGCAGGACGATCGCAGTATAAAGCTCCGCGTTCGGCCGATCTTGCGTTCCTCCGTGGCCCTGTGATGGTGCCCAAAGAACATGGCGGTCGGCTGCGTTTTCTGGATGAGCGGGTTGAAGTACCGCGAATCGTTGCGCGACATGTACATGTTGACGTCCAGTCCTTCTGGATGTGGAGGGATGTGAGCGAAGATGATCTTTCCCCGCTCCTTCTGGCCCAACTCTCCTTCCAGCCATTCGCACTGCCCCCGGGGCCCGAAGTCCTCCGAGCAAAGGTGGCCGACGTGGTCCCCGCCCCCACCGGCATCGCAGACGCCGATGAACCGCACTCCCTTGTGTACGAAGGAGTAGTAGTCGGATTCCTTGCCATCCTTCTTGAAGTCGCCGGGGAAGAGCTCGCGTATCTCCCTCTTCGCGCAGCGGTCCTCGTGGTTTCCGGCGATCACGTGCATCGGAATCGTCACCTCATCCAGACGGTCTCGGAGCGCCCACAGGTGGATATCACCGGCGACGAGCATAAAGTCAGGCCTGTCTACCCCCTCCAACTTCGCCATCTCCCGGTCGCACCTGAGGAATTTCTCCACGCCGTTCCCTAACCTCTCTATCCCCTCCCTGTATCTACCCGTAGCCGGATCGACACAGTGCGGATCTGCAAGCACGCAGAAGCTGAAGGGCTCAACAGCCGGAGCTACGTCCTCTGGGGCTTCCTGCGCCGATGCGCCCTCAGCCCTCCTCAGCCCAGCCCCGATAAGGGACGCAACAGAAAGCTTCAGGAAACGTCGGCGATCGGACATCATGCCCCACTCTTCGAGCTCGTTCATCATTGTGGCCTCCTCGTTAGGTGAGCCGCTGATAGGAATTATTCCGCAGGAGCGTGTTCTGGACGCGGATCTTGTAGATCTTGCGGATCCGATCAATTGACATCGGGACGAAGAATCCGTCTTCCGGGTCAACTTCCCTGAACTCCGAGTCCTCGCGTTCGGGCATCAAGCGGCCTCCCAGCATATGCTAATAAGCCTTCGTAAAGCGCAGAACCGCATCAAAGAGTCAGTATGCGGCAGGCATCTGGCATCCGGCACTCGATATTCGGCATCGGTTGCGGGCGAAGCCAAACAGGCGACGCGCCAGGGCGAGGTCGGACACGAGGTCAGGGGCGGAACGCGTGGGGTGCAGCCGTTCATGTATCTCTTCGATTGCCCGCTCCAGGTCTGCTTCCGCCTGCCAGCACAGGCCGAGAGCCAATTTGGCGCGGGCGCGCCGGATCATCCAGGAGCTTTTCAGGCGCGAGCGTTCGAGGCGAGGCTCGATCTTCGTCAGTGCGAGCTGGGGCTGCCCTCCCTCGATCAGAGCGTCGATCCATTCCCCTTCAATCACGACGCTGAGCGTCCGCCGAAAACCTTCCTCAAGTCCCTGAATACGCTCGTCGGTGAGACCGAGCCGCTCGTGCACGGAGCTTCGTTTCAGGTACCACTCGACGTCGGCAGCTCCACTTTGGATCGCCCGGTCGTAGTCCTTTAGGGCCGCGAGGAATTCCTCTTGGGCGGCATGCACATCCCCCCGGACCGCGAAAAGATGTGCCTGCGGTCTCTCTGTAGCGATGGCGCGCCCGATCCACATCCGTGCTCGGTCGGGGTCACGGCGGGCAAGATATATCCTGCTGAGTTCAACTTTCGCTCCGATGTGCGACGGGTCCATCCGGACTACGCGGAGCAGATCGTTGATCGACTCGTTGGACTTGCCCAGAATACGATATTCGGCGGCACGCCGCAGAAGCAGGGACACCGATTCGCCCTGAATACGCATGCGGTGCGACAGTGCCTCGACCACGTGTATCGGCCCTTCGTGCGCTGCCGCAACGGTGGCCGCCAGGAAGGCCGCCAGGAAGGCCGCGATGAAGGCCGTGACGAAAGCACCTACCCAAATCATCGCTGGTCTGCGACAATGGCGGTGCCGAAAAACTGCGGCGCGTGGTTCGATTGGCGGTTCGTATGGGACCATTGGCTGTATTCGCCCTGAAGTACGTTGTTTCGTGACAGATTGAAGCGTATGGGGTCGCCGGAGCTCAGCCGCCGGCCCAGCATGTCCAGTGAGATGAGCATCTCCACCATCCATCGGTCCGAGCCGCGCGCCGTCGCGGCGCGCCATCGACCGTTCCACGCAGAGTCTTTCTGTCTGCCGTCATAACGTTGTCCGGCGGCATTCACGATGAACTGGAAATAGTCCGCGCTGTCCGGGAGGCTGATGAACACCTCGACGCAGTCATCCTCCCAGACCTCCCCGTCGAACGGCCTCTCCACAATCTTCAACCGGTCCACACGCGGCTCGTGATTGATGACCGCAAGATACAGGTGATTTTCGTGCAGGCCCAGGAAGAACTCTGTGGGAAAACTGGCCGGCCCGGAGCCGTTGATCTGGATCATACCGGATTGCCGGGACACCAAAGCCCGTTCCTCGGCGCTGATGGTGCCGTCTATCTTCGGAGGTGCCGCCATCTGTGCGATGACGGCGCGCTTGTACGGCGGAATCTCGAATCGCACCCGGCCGCGAACGTCGCCGGACTGCGTCGTGTGGTAAGTGATCGTGGCACCGGGCGGCGGAAAGAGCTGTTCGTTGCACATGGCCTCAAAGCGTAGGCGGGTCGGCTCGCCGGCACTAATTTGCAGATCGGCCGATGCCGGTTCCATTCGCCATGCCGTCTGCGCAGTGTTCCACTTGATTGTGGCCGACAGAGCCTCCGGCAGACTCGGGATCAGAACTTCGACAGGCACAGCGGCGCCGGGTTTAGGCAACTCCTTCATCGTCGCGACGGCATTGACAGGATGGAATTGTACGAAAGGCGGCAACTGCCGCGGCTGCGCCAGGCGGACGGGCTTGACAGTGCCGCGCTTGACGATACGGAATAGATCACGCTGTCTGCCGTCGGCATTGAGCATGATGGCCGTCACCATATCTCCTTCAACATCCACGATGACCGACCCGTGCTCGATGAGGACTTGCTTCATCACGGGCATCGTACCGCCTCGACCAACCCCGGCGCCGCCTGTGCCGGCCACGACCTGGACGGTGCCTTCGTGCGGGTTGAGGCCGCTGCTCTTCAGATAGGCGCCGTCTCCCGCCGGATCACCGTCTCCGTCGTCCAGGATGAAACCCTCCGCCACCGTCGGCGTGCCGTAAGCGCCGTCCATCAGCATCGAGCGTTCGTAGGTGTGCGAGTGACCTGTAAAGACGACATCCACACCGCCTGATTCGAGGATAGGCATGATGTGCTCGCGCATCTCGACCAGCTGACCTTCCGTGTCGCTGTCGTGCGTACCCTTGGAATAGGGGGGATGGTGCCAGAAGGCTAGGATCCAGTCGCTATTCGTCTGCTCCAGATCGGCCTTGAGCCATCTCGCCATGGCGCCGGTGGGCCGGCGGTCCAGGTCGTGAGAATTGAGGCAGATGAAATGCACGTTGCCGTAGTCAAAGGCATAGTACGCTTCCGTCCCCGACGCCGCTCCCCCCGCCTCCCCACGGGTAGGCAACACGTACGCGTCGTAATACGGGCCGACGCCGGTCCTGCCATCCGAGGTACCACCTTCGTGATTTCCCATTGCGGGCCAGCAGACCAGATGGCGCAGCGTCTGGCCGTAGGGCTCGAAGAACCGGTGCTGAAACTCTTTGTCCTTTCCGCTGCTGTAGGCCATGTCGCCGACATGGATGAACAGGTCCAAAGGACGCTGCTGCGTCGCCGTGTGCCGGCGCATGGCGTCATAGACATCGGCCTGATTCTGGTCACCGGTACCGGAATCGCCCAGGACCCAGAATCGGAAGGGGGATCTGCTGCCCACGGGTGGGCTGGTGACGAAATGATGGGTTTCATCACCACCAGCCAGGCGGTAGGAACCGTCGTAGACGGCGTAGTAGTACTTCGTGGCCGGCTGAAGACCACTAACATAAGCCTCGTACTGGACCGCATCCGGCGGTGCGCTGTGGAGGGCGCCCTTGCCGCCGTCTCTCCCCCCGGTTCTCTTTGTGTGGACGTCTACAGGGCCGAAAGGCCGGTCGAGTCGGTCCGGTGATTCGGTGATCAGTACCACACGGGGACGAATCGGGCGGCCAGTGCGCCAGATGATCACCATCGAATGGGGAGTCCCCATTGCGAGGTAGGGGCCGCGTCTGTAGTGCATATCATCCTGCTGGCCGACTTTGATGTGACGATACCTGGAGGTGCAACCCAAGACCAAGAGGCACATAGCGGTGCCGAGTAGGAAGGCTCTGCCGATCGAATCGCCTTTGTACATATGGGTATCCTTTTTTCCTTGACGGTGGGCTGACGTACCGCGCACTGACACAGTACCGCAGCCCATCGAGAGCTGTTACGCCGTTAGTTTGAAGATGGGTACGTCGGTTGATTCGTCAAACCCTGCCACTATTATTTTTCTTGCGGCTGCAGCGCCAATACATCCTTCAGGTCGTAAATCACAAGCTTCGGGCGGTAGCGGAATCCTTCCACCCAGTGCTCTGCACCGATGCCTTCCTCGTAGTTGATGAACATTTCTTTGTCGGAAAAGTAAATGTTCCGCATAAAGCCCTCAGTCTCAGTGACGACGACCGGCCGGCTCCAGCTCTTGCAGTGGTCGTGGCTGACGGCAAAGACCATCGGGGCGCGCGGGAACCAGTAGTTATGCTCGGAACGCCACACCTTAGATTGCGTTGGTTTGGCCTTGCTCCAGACCACGACCACTGCGTCGCTGTCGGGCACACGCTGGGCATTAAGCGGCGCAAGCGGTGAGACCAGGCCGGTCGAAGACGGCTCACCCCACGTTCGCCCGCCATCCTCGGAAAACGCCTGCCACAGATGGCCAAGGCAGGTGCGAAAGACCATCCAGATACGGCCGTCGGCCAGTTCCACCAGCTTCGGCTCACCAAAACCTTCCGGCCGATCCCGATAACCCGGCGGCGGGCCAAACAACTCATACAACCGCCACGTCTGTCCGCTGTCTTGGCTGACAAGCGCGCCGACGAGGTCCGGTCCCGGCGCTTCACCTCCCATCAGGAAATCAACACTGACCAGCAGCCCGTTCTCTTCGGTCACCAGAATCCTATCGCCGGTCGGCGTCCATAGCAACTTTTTGCCGTTTTCGAGTTGAAGATGTTTGGGCCACATCAGCAGGCGTTTCCCACCGGACCACGTCTTGCCTTCGTCCTGTGAGTGCCAGATGCGAGTGTCGCCGCCCTGAATGAACAGTTCCCTACCGCGTCGGGAAATGGCTTCAATGCCGCCCTGCGGCCACGTGCGGATATCCGGCCAATCCTGCCAGGTTCGACCCTCATCGCTGCTGGCGATCGCGCCGTTCTCGGGACAGCAGGAGCCGGTCAACACCAATTCGCCCTTGGCACTGCGATGAAAGTCCCACTGGTTATTCCATACCTCGAGTTCTTCCATGTACTGCTCAAACACCGGCTGAATCGGTTCTTCGGCTCGCGCCACCGAGCACGCGCCGTGAAAAACGATTCCAGCCACAATCATCAATACTATTCGGCCGCATCTCATCCGTCCACTTTCCTGGAGAATGGATCACACGTGATGTCTGCTCACAAACGGCCCATCATCGCCACACAACAGCACGTCTCTCAATCATAGCTTAGCCCCGCGGCCCTGGCGCGTTGGTGTATCCTAACTGGAGTTGAATCACATTGAGAGCGTCGCGGCGCCAGCCTCGCCCTACAATGACGTTGGTATGCGGCTGGGCTCTTCTTACGATCACCGTATCCCGTCAGCCTCCGATGGAACCCACGAAGCCCCGATGCCTGAGGAAGTCTATCCAGCGCTGGCGACCCGAGCTGCGGTCGGGGTTGGAAATCCAGTGGCAGTGGGGCTTGAGCAGCGGAAACACCTCGATCAGGCGGGCCTCTTGCTCGACCATCTCCTGCATCGACTCCTCTTCTTCCGGCGTTGCCGGAGCGGCAAAATAACCGAGGCTGCACATCCTCCGGTCGCCGCCGCCTCCCCAGCTGGCGTGCCAGATCCGATTGTCGAAGGCGATCACATCTCCAGGCTGTGACCTCCCAACGTACGCAGGCATCGCGTCGACCTCAACGCCGCCCTCCTCGATGATCCCCTCGTTGGACTCTTTCAGGGTGACCTTCTTGATGTCTGAGTGGAGGGGGTCTTTGTGAGAGCCGGGTATGAACCTGAGCGCGCCTGTCTTCTCGTCCAGCGGCTGTAGGTAGAAGGCGAACTTCACGCCGCGCCGGACGAGGTTGAAGGTATCGGGATGCCACTCCGTACGGTCACTATCGAAGGAGTTGGCGTTGGCGTAAAAGCCGACCACGTCCCGTCCGTAGAGCTGCTCGGTGGCCTCCAGGAACCGGGGATCCTCCAGTAGCGAGGCCAGGACCGGAGTATCTGGACCCAGGTTGGACCAGTTGAGCTGCTTGCGGATGCCGTGCCGGCCCATAGCCTCTCTGGCCCTGACGAGGCCGATATCGAACTCAGATTCTATGATCCTGAGCTCGTCACAGGTAAGGACCCCGCGCAGAACGACAAAGCCGAAGACCTCAAACTGAACAAGCTGGTTTTCAGTAAGGATAGGCTCCTCCGTCTGTTAGATTATCTAATCCGCTGTACTGAATTTTTGGTGTGCCATAAAGAACAAAAGGGGAGCGGTATGTATGCGCTCTAATTTGTCGTCTGAAACTAGTCTTCTGGACATTGTGCTTTTGACCTCTTTAACTATAATTCTTGTCCTATATTTCCCATCTATCCCGATTAATTCATAAACTTGGTGGAGTCATTGCGAGGAGCAAAGCGGTCCCCGATTGAGTCTATCGGGGAAGCAATCTCAAGGTTTTCTAGTGATCTCCTATGAGAGCCGGAGAGTATTACATCTACCACAGAATCGAGATTGCTTCGCCTTCGGCTCGCAATAACACCGAAAGTGGTCAAACGGCATAATTATAATATAATTCAATCCCTTAATTAATGCACTGCCTTTTTTTATGAATTATTCGGGCTAGACAGGTTTTCGTCCAAAAATCTGCTTCATCTATGTCACCAATCTGTCACCAAAACAAAAACGGGTCATGACCTAATTGTCGTAACCCGTTCTTTTTTATGGCACGCCCAGAGGGACTCGAACCCCAACCTTCTGATCCGTAGTCAGCTAAGGGTTTTGCTTCCAGTATAGTGTTTTTCCCTATCTTTTTGTGCTGTGTGGAGATAAGGGCTATTGACTATCTTCTCGTTTCGTGTTATTTTATGCTATTCCCGGTCGTTCCAGTAGAAATCTAGTAGAAGTTGGTAGAAGAATCAGGGTCAATCGTTTCGACAAGTTCAAAGAGGTAATGCTAGAGGACAAGGCGGACCGCAGGGATATCCCGAAGGATCGATGACTATAACAAGAAACGTCTCCATTCATCCCTGGGATATAAAACCCCAGAAGAGTGGAGAAAACAATTCTATCTGCTACCCCAGGTTGCTTAATTGATGTCGCTTTCCAGGGGAGCACTACAATATACCTTAGTTGGAGAAGTTAAATCAATGAATCATTACTGCAAGAAATTAAGAACACAGTCTATGATTGCAAACAAAATGACTTTGCTTTGTGCAATCGTATACTTATTATCTTTTACGGTGGTCCCAAACACCTTCGCTCAGGGGGAAGAAACTCCGATTAAGATATTTGGCTACTTTCAGAATTCATTCCAGCATTGGACCGCCTTCGAGGAGGGGCCGAAACATAATTCCTTCAGCTTACAACAACTCAATCTTTTTTTTCAAAAAGACCTTGGCACCAATTGGACCGCGTTTGTCAATTTTGAATTCCTGAACAACTTCTCGTCTGGTCGGCAATGGGGTTCGGCGAAGCTTGAGGAAGCCTGGGTGAAATATCGGGCCGACATGAGATTCAATTTGAAGCTTGGACTGCTCATACCCATCTTTAACAATCTCAATGAGATTAAGAATCGTACGCCTTTGCTTCCTTATATTATCAGGCCGTTGGCCTATGAAACATCGTTTGGTGAATTTATTCCGATCGAAGTGTTGGCCCCTGTCCAGGCGTTTGTAAAGCTCTACGGTTTTTTTCCTGCAGGCAAAGCGAAAGTTGACTATGCGGTTTATATGGGGAACAGCCCGAACATAAGCGATGATCCCAGCATCGGCCAAACCGGTATCGACACCACCTCGACATTTCTTTTAGGCGGCCGGTTGGGTTGGCGCTATGGCGAACTAAAATTGGGTCTTTCGGCGACCTACGACAAAGACAATTCAGAAGAGGTTCTGGCGCCGGAGCTTAACATACCGCGTACCGAACTAAGCGCAATCCCTAAGACACGTTTCGGGGGAGATCTGTCTTATAACTTTGCTGATTTTTCGTTCGAAAGTGAATTTATTAAAGTTAGTCTTGAAAAAGATATTCCAAAGTTGGAAAAAAATCTGGATTTCTATTATGCCACCTTAGGCTACAATTTTACAAAAGCGCATTTCATTTATGGCAGTTACTGGTTTTTAGATTCCCACGCAGCAATACCTGCGCTTTCAAATGAGAGAAAAGAAGAAGATGAGGATGTCAAAGTTGCAACCATTGGCGCTTCGTACAACATGATGGACAGAGTCAGGCTCAAAGCTCAGTTTGCCCGAGTAAAACTTGACCATGAATTACAATTACTGCCAGAGGGTGTCGTCACAAGATCAGATGACGATTTTAGCGTTTTTGCGCTTGCTGTTTCGGTATTCTTTTAAATGGAGATTCCTATAATTATCAGCAGAAAAATAAAAATCGCGATTGTAACCATATTGTTTCTGTTCAGCCGGGAAGAGACCTTATTTTCACAAGTGGCGGTCATCGCTCACAAATCAGTGCCAATTGACAAGATTAAGAAGTCTGAGTTACTTGATTTCTATACCGGTGACATAAAGAAGTGGCGCGACAATCAACCAGTGGTCGTTTTTGACTTGAAACCAAGAGGAGAAGTAAAGGAAACCTTTTATAAGTTCTTGGGGAAAAGCTCTTCACGCATGAAATCCATTTGGTTGAAGAAGATGCTCTTGGGTGAAGGAGATCCTCCTGACTCTATGAAGTCAGAGAAAGAGTTATTGAAAAAAGTTGCTACCACGACCGGGGCAATCGGGTTTGTCAGCCAATCCCAGGTGAGCGGCGATGTCAAAACGCTCATCATCATCGAGAAGGACAAGAAGTGAACATTCTTAATCTATCAGGAATCACCATGAAATTAAAGGATTTAAAACTCGGCACAAAACAGATGGTTGGCTTCGCCATTATCCTTCTCATAATGGCCGGATCACACGCTTATTCGACCAGGAAAATGGCTACGCTCAAAGCTGAAATTGACGAGGTGACAACAAATTGGCTGCCAAGAGCCATTGCTATCTCAGACATCAATGTCAACACCGCTAAGTTACGCATCGTTCAATTGCAGTATGTTTTTGCTACCGATGAAACAAGAAAGCAGAAGCAGGCAATTATGATTTCGTTACTGGATGAGATTAATGAGAATCTCGATATCTACGAACAGCTCAAAGCTTCTTCTGAGGAGCGGCACCTCTATTCTGAAAATGAACGCGCGCTTTACTCTGAATTCGATCAGAATTGGGATCAGTATCAAGATTTGAGTTTGACAATTTTGAAACTTATCGGTAATAATGAAAATGAGGCAGCGATTGCTCTACTGAATGGCGAGGCACAGGAGGTGTTCAACGACTTAAGTGCTGACCTGATCGAACTTGTAAGTGTCAATAAACAAGACTCACTTGAAGCCGCTAAACGGGCTGGTATTACATATCACTCAACCCACAAAATGATGATCAGTCTTTATATTTTCACAATCCTTTTATCCGTTTTTATAGCGGCTGGGTTAGTGCGGTTCATTACTGTGCCTGTGCAACAATTAGAACAAGCCGCCGGAAAGGTCGCTAAGGGCGACCTCGATGTGCGATTGGATATTCCAAGTAAAGATGAGATTGGCAATCTTGCACAATCATTTAATCAAATGACCACATCGCTTCGGGAGGCGAAAGAAAAAACACAACGTCAGGCTGAAAGACTTAAGGCACAGAATCAAGATCTTGGAAGAACAATGTACCAATTAAAAAAGACTCAGAACCAGCTTTTGATGAAAGAAAAAATGGCCGCATTAGGCAATTTAGTTGCCGGCATTGCCCATGAAATCAATAATCCTATTGGCGTCGTGATCAGCTCGGCTGATGTATCTATGCGTTGTTTTGATAAAATTGATTCTGTCTTAGAAAAAAATGGTCTGACAGAGGAGACAAGAAATGGCAGCCTGCTTTCGAAAGCTTTGAAGATTCTCAAAGACAACATCAAAGCGACATCATTGGCAGGCGATCGCATTGCAACAATTGTGAAAAGCTTGAAAAATTTTGCCAGATTGGATGAAGCTGAATATCAGAAGGTGGATATTCATGAAGGGATCGATAGCAGTTTGACATTGCTTGGAACAGAACTAACGAACCGTATAAAAATCAAGAAAGAATACGGTGAGATACCCAAGCTTCAATGTTATCCCGGTCAACTAAATCAGGTGTTCATCAGCCTATTGAAGAACGCCTCCCAAGCAATTGAGGATTCCGGTACAACTGGGATTAAGACCTTTAAGACTAAAAATCATATTCATGTGCAGATTTCCGACACCGGTAAAGGGATCCCACATGACAGATTAAACAAAATTTTTGACTTTGGCTTTTCAGCGGATGGTTCCCGCGTTAAAATGGGATCGGGGTTGACAACGGCGTATAATATTATTCAAAAGCATAATGGAGAAATCAAGGTACAAAGTGAAGTCGGAAAAGGAACAACCTTTTCGACTATCTTGCCTATAAAGTAGGATGCCATCCGAATGCGGTTTAATTACAAGAATGTACTATGAAAACACTTATGATATTTGGAGAAAATATAATCCGACATTCTCCACATCACATTCATGAGGAATTATGTTTCGATACAATCTTGTTTGTGATTGAATATTACCACGTCTACATGTTTGAACAAGTACTTTTTTCAATCAAGATGTATTTGCTCTGAATTATCACTTGCTTTCCTAATTAAATCCTCCAATTAGAGACACTGTAGTGCCTCCCACAATTTCCACACCAATCAAGTAACTCGAGGCAGCTGATCATATCGTTTTCTCAAATCGCAATCTGCAAAACATCTTCCGCTAAGTCAAGGGAAGCGGTATGTATACGCTCTAATTTGTCGTCTGAAAATAGTCTTCTGGACATTGTGCTTTTGACCTCTTTAACTATAATTCTTATCCTACATTTCCCATCTATGAAAGTGGGTGTCCCAGCCAGGTCTCTTTATCTGTTGAGAGAGTCCCTTACCGAAGCGGTGGCCAATCGTCAGGAACCTCCCAACGCAAACAGTGCCCTACAATGTCGGAGTCGGGGCTTTGATTCTCCTTGAATACTCTGGCGTAGTAGCCGGTAATGATACTACCGTCCGGAAGAACCAGGCTTCGCGGATGGCCACAATAATCGTCCCAGCTGAACCAGGTCAGGATAATCGGATGTTTGGTATCCCACGTCTTGCCGCCATCTCGACTGGCAATAGCCTGGGCCCCGAAAGGAAACTGCCGATTGCCATAGATTATTAGGAGCCTGCCGTCTTTGAGATATAGCGGGAAGCCAGGGATCTGGGCCTTGCCCAGGCCGATCCGGCGCGGCCGGCTCCAGCTGCGCCCGCCATCGCTGGACTTGGTCACTTCCACGATAGCCCCGCCTTCTCCCGCCCCGGCAGTTGCGACCCTCAGGCAGGCAAAGAGTTTGTCGCCAGGCAGCACGGCAATGTTGACCTCACTGGCGTCGGCGATGTAGGAGGCGTCACCCCAGGTCTGGCCCCCGTCTTTCGAGCGAAGCAGATACGCTTTCGATTTGCCCGGGGCCAGCGAGATTAAGCCACTGCAGATGACCGTGCCGTCCGAGAGCTGGTGAGGTCCGTCGCTCTCACCCCAGCCAATGTTGTAGGTCTTGCCTGCCACCGTAACGGACCCGTTGACCTGACACTGCTGCCAGGTTTGCCCCTCATCGGTAGAGCGGTAGATCGTCCCGCTCCCCAGGAGCAAGGTCCCATCCGCCAGCGCTGCACACATTGGAGCTCTCCCAGAAAGCCTCCTCCCTCCCGGCACCACCACCTCACGAGGCGGCCCCCAGCTGAAACCATCATCCTTAGATCGGCACAGGGCTATGTTGCCATTGAAAATCTGCGTGGCCAGCAGGTCACCGCTGGGAAGGCGGGCCATGCAGGGCTTGTGCCCGCCACGGGGGCTTATTTGGGACCGGACCGCCGCTTGCTTTTGGACGAAGTAGATCTCCTGAAGATTCACCGAGTTAAAACCGGTGTACTTGCCGCTTCCCCCGGTGGCCGTGTACTCGGGCACTTCAAGGTGTCCGGTCTTCTCCTCGCTAGAGCTTGTAGGCATTTTGATTTCTCCTGGGTTAACGTTTCTTCATCGACAATTACAGGATCATTGTTCTCAAAAACAGCGTGCGCGCTCAGCCGTACGTAGTGCACCTTTCGAGGCGTCAGCGGAAGTTGAAACAAACCTCTGCGTGGCCGCGTTATCCAGAAACAGCTGCGTGAAGTTTCCAATCCCAAGTACGACGCTGTCCAGGTAGCTCATGTGTCGTCCCTCCCGAGGTTCTCTCCTCGGACTCGTGAATCCCCACGAGCCCCAGTGTGGCCGCCGACTCGGCGAGAATCAGCGGCTATCCTGCTGTATTCGTCAATGTCCGCGCGGATCGAAATCCCAACCGTGTTCACTCAGCACGCGCAAGCCTTCCCGGTATTCGTTTCTTATCTGTTCCAGATCGGCGGCGCGGTATTCGAAGTCGAGCGTGACGTTCCCGTTGTAGCCGGCTCGTTGGAGCGCTTCTCGAAAATGCGTGAAGTCAACGACGCCCTGGCCTGGCGTCATCTCGAGCTGTTGTTTGCCATCCTTGGTATCCGGGCCGGCGCTGTCACGCAGGTGCACGTGACGCAGATGAGGGCCCAGCATTTGGAAAAACGCATCCAGGTCGTAGCCGATGATGCCCCAATGGCTGGAATCCACAGTCGCGCCCACCGCCGGGTGATCGATCCGGTCGAAGATTTCCGCCACGTGCTCGACCGTGTCAGCTATGTGAAAGAGGTGCGGCACCTCCAGATGCAAGCTGATGTCGAACTGCTGCGCAATGTCGGCGATAGCGCGGTATGTCTCGCACGCCGGGTGCATTTGTCGTGCCCACTTATCGCCAAATGCGCGGCGTGCCGTGGGCCACGTGACGACCGGCACGTCCAGTTCACGCGCTGTCTCGAGATACCATCGACCCTGCGCGATGCACTCGTCACGATCGCTCTTCTGCGTATAGTCGAACCATATCGCCTTGCCGCTGCGCAGCCAGCAGGGCGCCAGGTTCATGGAAAGCACCTGCATGTCATATCTCGCAGTAACGTCCGCGACTTCGCGCACGCTCGTCTGCCGGTAGACCAGATGTGTGCAAAACTCCCCCATCTGGCTCAGTTCGATGCGCGAAAAGCCCAACCCGGCCAGGCAGCTCACCGCCGTTTCGAAGTCGAAGGCCGAATACCCGAGCGTCGCGGCGCCGTCGATGTTCATAGAGACTTCCCTTCAATCAGTCCAAAATTCCGGACTCAGGACAGTCCGGCTGCGAAAATACACGCACGGTACGCTAGGTTTCATCGCCAAAACTATAAGCCCCTCAACCTCCGTTGGAACCGATGAAGCCCCAATGCCTAAGACAGTCTATCCAGCGCTGGCGACTCGGGCTGCGGTCGGGGTTGGATAGCCAGTGGCGGTGGCGCTTGAGCAACGGAAACACCTTGAGCAGCCGGGCCTGTTGCTCGACCATCTCCTGCATCGACTCCTCTTCTTCCGGCGTTGCAGGAACGGCAAAATAACCCAGGCTGCACATCCTCCGGTCGCCGCCGCCTCCCCAGCTGGCGTGCCAGATCCGATTGTCGAAGGCGATCACGTCTCCAGGCTGCGACCTCCCAACGTACGCAGGCATCGCGTCGACCTCAACGCCTCCCTCCTCGATGATCCCCTCGTTGGACTCTTTCAGGCTGACCTTCTTGATGTCTGAGTGGAGGGGATCTTTGTGAGAGCCGGGTATGAACCGGAGCGCGCCTGTCTTCTCGTCCAGCGGCTGTAGGTAGAAGGCGAACTTCACGCCGCGCCTGACGAGGTTTAAGCTATCGGGATGCCACTGCGTACGGTCACTGTCGAAGGAGTTGGAGTTGGCGTAATAGCCGATCACGTCCCGTCCGTAGAGCTGCTGGGTGGCCTCCAGGAACCGGGGATCCTCCAGTAGCGAGGCTAGGACCGGAGTATCTGGACCCAGGTTCGACCAGTTGAGCTGCTTGGGAACGCCGTGCCGGCCCATAGCCTCTCTGGCCCTGACGAGGCCGATATCGAACTCGGATTCTATGATCCTGAGCTCGTCACAGGTAAGGACCCCCGCGCAGAACGACAAAGCCGAAGACCTCAAACTGAACAAGCTGGTTTTCAGTAAGCATAGGCTCCTCCGTCTGTTGGATTATCCACCCCGCTGCACTGAATTTTTGGTGTGCCATAAAGAACAAGAGGTCACGGAAACTCCCATTTGCCCCTTTCGTTTTTGCTGCTCTCTTGTTCGTCACTATAAGTCTTCTCCACCCGCTTTGACTGAATAGAAGCGGATGGCTTTTAGATCTCTATTACGAGTGTCGTCCCTATCCAGTCCCCGGGTGAATCTATTGGGGATCAGCCGCAGGCGGTTGATCATCATTGAAGTTCTTCGTCTCAAATGATATCGGTCGGCGGGCTGAGCGATCCACCGTCAATTTGAAAATGTCGAATCGATTGTAGCCGCCGACCACATCGTGGAACTGCTTTGGCTCAACACAGTCGGACAGGTCTATATCTGCGTAAAGAATGCCTTCTGTGTCTTCAATTATATCGCTAATGGGAAGGCCATCAGGACCCATTACCACCGAGATGCCTCGCGGGCTTTCATCGAGTATGCGTCCAGCATTCGGGTCCAGCGCTATGAGTTCCTCCTGTGCAGTCTTATCCAAGTAGCCGGCAGCCACGACATTGAACACCTTCCCCTCAAATGAATGGGCTGCCGCGCGAAGTTGTATGGCCTGTTTGAGATCGTAGTTCCCGCCTGTTGATGGATCGTGTGTGGGCCATACCGATGGGTAGGTTGACAGATGCAATTGCTCACCTTGAGCCAGAAGCGTGTAACGGGCAAGGGGATTTGTGTTTTCGCCACAGATCAGCATACCCAATCTGCCGAGGCGCGTTTCGACCACTTGCAAACCGCCACCATCGCCCGGTGCCCATATGAGTTTTTCGTAGAAGGTCGGTACGATCTTGCGGTGATGGCAGAGCACATGGCCGTCGTCTCCGATCAACACGTTGGCATTTCATATACATCCAACGCTGATGCTGGTGCCCTCGTTAAATCCTAAGGAAACGAACATACCGCACTCACGGGCTGTATTGGAAATTTCTGCCAGCTCCGGCCCAGGAATCCTGATAGTGTTTGCGGCCAACCGACGGAACAGGTCGTGATTATATATCGGCGATCGCAGCGCACGCCATACCGGAAAGGCGGGAAGATATGCCTCGGGAAAGACAATCAGCTCAGCACCTTGCCGAGCAGCTTCTTTGATCAAGGAACACGTTTTGTCAACCGTGCCTTTCAGATTGAGAAAGACTGGCGCCACATGGGCTGCGGCTACTTTATAAGCAGGATAGCTAGACATGAAGATATCTCTCTAAGAAATCAGTTGTCGGGAAGCCCCAAAGCTCAGGTGGTCCGAAGCAGCCGTTAGTTCCTCCGATCAAGTAGCGGGCAAAATAATCCCGACAAGATATGGTGATCCAAGATAGTAGACAGCACCCAGCGGGTGAGGTGCCCTGTCTACTGTCTATTTGTTCCTTCTGTAATCGGTATGGATGAAGACCCACAGCAAGCTCAAGTGAAGGAAGGTGGTGCCTCTCTCCACTCCAGGGCGAAGCCACTTTCTTGGCTTGTTGCCACTTCTGCCCCCCTACTGCCGAGTGAGTTCGGCCCTGCCTACTTCTGTAGGGGCAGACCCGTGTGTCTGCCCTCGCCTTTCCCTGACTGCATTCTACTCGCTTAGCCTTAGCTGGCCATCTCTTCCAGAAGCGTAAAACACTGTAATAGGGCTCGCGGCAGATGAAAGGCTCCTTTCCACATTGAGCCTTTGAGAGAGAGCGATAACGAGCCGTCCCGATGCAAGTATCCAAACCACTCCCCGTACTCCGGATCGGGAAAATGGCCAAAGCTCCATTCGTGTACCTTCTCGTACCAGTCATCATACTTCGCCTCACCCGTCAGGTGGTGAGCCAACAGCAGGGCATAGAGCGCCTCGGTATGCGGCCACCAGAGCTTCATGTCCCACTCAAGCTGCTCCGGCGGCTTGCCCTCCACATCAACAAAATATAGAATGCCCCCGTATTTCTTGTCCCAGTCCCATTCTAAGGACCAATCCAGTATATCTAACGCACTGCGGATGAGACTCAAATCGTTGCGGTGCCGAGCTTCGTGCATAATAAACCATGCCGTCTCTATGGCATGGCCTAGGTTGAGGCAGCGTCCTTCACTTGAATCGAGTCGCTCGCCATTTGGACCCACCGTTTCAAAGAGAGCACGCTCATCGGGTTTCAAAAAATGGTTCAAGATTTGGCCAAGAGAATCGTCAATGACTTCGGTGTACAACGGATCGGAGTCCACCTGCCTGAGTTCCTGAGTCGTGGCCAACAGAATCATCGGCATGGCTTGCGACTTCGTCGCGCAGGTTTGGGGCAAGATTTTTGGAGGAAGAGCGCCGGGGGGTTCGATAGAGATCGGTGATCAGTCCATAGAGGTCCTTGGCGCGCTGGAGGGCACTCTCGTCCCCGGTCGCCTTCGCGTATTCGGCACAGGCAATTACGCCGAAGGTTTCGGTAAAAAGATAGCGACGCTTGCGGAGCGGCCGACCGTCGCAGGTAACTGTAAAGAACATGCGGCCATCGGTGTCAAAACCGTATTTGGCAACGAAATCAAACCCGCACTTGGCAGCGTCAAGCCATGCATCGCGCGGCTCAAGCGTATTGTAAAGCTTAGAAAAGAGCCATATGGCCCTGCACTGAAGCCACATCGCTTTGTCCGTGTTGAAAACTGAGCCATCGCGGTCCAGGCAGTTTAGGTAACCACCATGTTCATGGTCTAGCGAATGCCTCAGCCAGAATGGAATGACGTCATCAAGCAGGCAGTTCTGATAATGTTTGCGCAACTCGTTGATTCTCTGCGCCTTCATCTTTTCACCCTCGCACAATATGCGGATACTTCGGCCAACGTTTTGCCTCTACACTCTTAGCGGACAGCCGAAGCATCCCCATCCGTTGGAGTTAGAGTTGCATCTCTCTGCGCATCCACAAGGCCGCGCGTTCCATCGAGATTTCAGGACTATATTCAGGCTCATATCCTAATTTCGCTCGAATCTTTGACACATCAGGTGCCATGTCCTCCCGATACTGATAATTGGCTCCTGCACCCGTTAGGACCTGCGTCAGGAACTCCTCCTGTGTCACCGATTCAATCGGGATACTTGTCTGGTAGATTGCGCCGTAGATCTCAGCAAATCTTTTTGCCGTCAGCGCATAGGCTGACCCCACATTAAAAATCTCGTCCGCTGATGCATCTGGGTTACAAACAGCAAGGTAAAAGCCCTGAGCTACATCAGAAGCATCGCATGGCCCGATCAAGGTATTACACCCTTCAGGCAGATAAGCCGGCTCTCCCCGCATATATGCTCTGTGCAGAGCGATATCGCGTCTTCGTCGGTCTTCCAGAGGAACTTTTCCGGGTCCACAGATATTTGGCGACAGTATTGCCGTAAAAGCAATGCCATCACGCCTTGCAAAATCTCTGGTTGAAAGCATCTCTTGGTATCTCCGGGCATATCCCTTAAACTCACACGGTCCCTGCGTAACTTCGGGGTCGGAACGATTGTTGGTGGCCCTAACATCCAAAGTGAACCACAGGGGATCAAAGGAGTCTCGGGGCCACCGGATCCGTGACGTATTCACCGTCGGGATGCTCCTGACGGATGCTCAGGATCAATCCGTCGCTGTCCATGTTCTCAGGGTAAATCGTATTTACCTCGCGGTCGGCAAAGTCCGTCCTGCTGCGCATACGGGCCGAGGTTACCACATAGAACTCGGGGCCGTGGGGGTATAGCCGCGGGACGATTAAGAAGGCAGCCCGGGTGAGCAATCCGTCACGATCGTGGTCGTCCAGGAGCTTTTGCCGTGTAGAGCGGCGCGTGGGCAGAGGCAGGTCTTGTGCGTGGCTACCGCCGTGTATCACATATTCGGGACGCTCCTCTGCGCTGGCTGTTCTGAAGTCGGTCAGGGTCAGCAGGTGGATCTCCTCGTGCCTGTAAAAGTGGTCGAATTGGACAACCGGTGAAGATGCTCTTGACATTGGGTTGTGTCTGCTCATGTTGGTCTGCGATTACTCAGGCCAAACCTCACAAGATAGCGACATGGGCGAAACAGACGAATTCATTATCAGCTACCGTAATAATTAATCCTTCATGTGAGAGGGCTTGACAAGAGCTGACTACCAGAAGCTGCCTGAAGTGCGAATAAGTTTACAGTGGCCGCAAGTGATGATCGTCAGTAAAGTTGTGTAGAGCAATAGGAGGTCGCCTGTCACTAGCCGTTCAGCTCCCATTAACACTCCAGACCCTCTTATTCAGGATAGCCGTAAGCAGCTACCGCAGCCAGCCTGGAAAGCGTTCTTTCACACTCTGGATAACGGCCTCGTAGACCTCCTTATCAAAGCACTTGTACGGGGAGAGCAGGCGCAGCGGCATGTCGATGCCACTGGCGCGCACGACCATCTTGTCGTATGCCCCATCGATGGCCTCATGTCCCCGAGTCGGTTCGTCGAAGGCCAGCATCACCTGTATGTACTCGGCCATCAGGGGAAACAACCTCTCCCACTGTTTGTTCACGCCGTACTGGAAGAACTCTTTGGTCTTGGCAGGGAATAGAGCGCCGTACGAACTGAGCAGGGAGCACTCTCCGTAGAGACAGCCAATTGGAAAGCCTACTTCCCCATAAAAGTGCTGCAGTTCCGGTGCCTGGGTAGCGATACCAGCGATATCGCCGATGTCCGAACGGCAGTTCTTGGTGCCGGCCAGGTTAGGCACGGCGTCTGCCAGACGCCGGTAGTCCGTCCCCAGGAGCAGGCGCCGGGCTCGCGGCAAATTGTAGTGGATGAAACGGGCATCAGAGAAGGCACCACATATGTCCTGAAAATAGATCAGGCACTCGTCGTCGTCGAGTTCACCCCAGGGAGGCAGAGCGATCTGAAAGGTGCGGAAGCCCTGAGCGTAGGCGAAGCCAACGCGCTCCATCACCTGCACGGTGGACATGCCGATCACCCCGACCATGGGAAAGACGTCCTCTCTGTGCGTCTCTTCGCGAAATATACTTACGATCTGCTGGAACTGAGTCAGGGTGATAGCGTAGCCTTCGCCGGCCGTGCCAAAGATGTACAGATGGTTGAAACCCCGTGCCAGCGTGGCCCTCACTTCCTGGCGGAAGATCTCTTCCAGCAGCTCCTCCCTTTCGCTCCAGGGAATTTCGCAGCTTACCAGAATAGCCTGTGGATAACGCATTGCCATCGTGTCCTCCGGGGATTCATTGCATTTTCATGCGTTGACAAGGGATGCTAGAAACAGTGTGAATTTCTCACTGTGACACAATCCAAGGGTTCCAGTTTCTTTTTACAAACGGCAATAATTAAAATTTGGCAGCTTGTGCTACCAACACCGAAAAACAACTGGTAATGATTTCAGCACATTTTCTCCTTCAGGTCAGAACGAGTTTCTCGAAATTCTCTATTTCTTGATCTTTTCGAAATCTGGGCACATTCCAGCTTACACCTTGCTTTTTCACTTTGAATCAAACCGCTTCTTCATTACTAATTTTATAGTGCATGTGTCCCTGTCACATTGCAAGGATATGCAGTACATTCGTGAATTTCAGTATGTGTCCTTGAATCTTCTGGATTCCTCTCCAGACTCTTTTGACATGATACTTGGATGCTTAGATTTCATTGGCTTGAAAATGTAGAGGGTTCACTAGTAGTGGGACTACATTAAGGGGCATTATCGGCAGTGAGGCACATAACGACTAAGCTCACCTGCCTGCGAAGCGTAGCGAATACAACACCAGGGTCGGGACTTCCACTTGTTTGTGTCAAGAGGCGAGGAACAAAAGAGGGGAACAAGTTAATGTCGTTGCTCTTCCGAATAACAGAATTTCTGATCACCTCGAAGGTGGAACTTTCACTTGATTTCGGTAATAATCTAACTAATAGACAACAGATACAGTCCCGGTCTTAGTCTCCTCCTCTTCCTGAGCCTCTACCGATATGCGATAGACATATATCCCCGGCGGAACAAGATTATCCTTGTTGTCTCTCCCATCCCAATGCCGGCTAAATTGTCCTACGGAGTCGTTCCCAGAATAGACTGTCTTTATAAAGACACCGGAAAGATCGTATATATCGATTGAGACAGGAACAGAGGCAGTCAGCCTCAAAATGGTATAAGATATGTTCAGTACATCATTGACACCGTCGCCATTGGGTGTAAAGGGATTTGGAGAGACCTCTGCTGAGGACAATATCGATTCGGCCAAAGACGTTATCACCGTAAGGACATCGCTTTCGATCTCATCGGCCACGTTGCCAGGCTTGATCCTCTGACGAACTTCGTGAGGGTTTGCGCTGTCGAACACCCTGCCGTCAAAAAATGTCCCGCGCTCCCTCAAAACAGGAGCTTGGAAGACCACTTCAACTGTGACTCCGCTGTCTCGTGTATCCAACTTCCTGGGCAATGTGACCTCAAAGCCTGAGCCGTCCTCCTTTATCGTCGTGTTGAAGGCGTCCTGATTGATTTCATCTACTCGAAGCGAATCCACCGAACTAACCCCATAAGGTGTGGTGATCTCCAGGCTGTCGAATCCTTTATCCACAGCTGCCATCGTTGCAGTGACAAAATAGGTGAACTTATGTGATACCTTGCCTATCTCGACTTCTGCAGGGAAGATCTCACCAACTATCTCTCGAGCCGCAGGAGGCACAGAGGCCTTAAACTGTAAATACTCGATCCGGCTGCCATCGCTACCTTCGGAGGTAAAATCCACGCCGATCTGAAAGAATTTGCGGGGACCAGGAGAGGCGATAGCTTCTCCCGGACTTTCAAACTTGTAAGGAGCAGACCAGAAGCTCCAGTTTTCCGTATCGTAAGTCACTGGTCCCTTAATACTACCAGGGAGTAAGTCGTACTCACTTTTGTACTCCTCTGAGCTGAGGTCTTTTCCCCCCTTTTCGGGAGGCAAAACTACGGGCGTTTGCTGCTCAGGATTGATTCTCCAGTAGACGTCCGGATGACGATCTGTCCCGCTCCTGGTTCGGATCTTAGCCTCCGCCTTGGGATCACTACTGCCAGACCAGGTGACCTCGCCGAAACTGGCGATGTCGTCCAACTCAATTATGTCAGCTATATAAGAGGCTTCATCTACAAAGCCCTGTCCCAAGACCTCAAACTCGGCGATCTCTATCGTCTTCAAATTTGGGGTATAGATCAACAACGCGACATAAGAGGTTTTCTCCGGCGGATCAAGCGGTATTATAACTTCAGGAAATATATTTACAACGCGCTCGTGACGTGCAGTGGGGCCAGATACACGTTCAGTTTGACCACGAGTGCCTGGGTGTTTGTACTTGGCAAACTGTCGGAAGCTCGGGATGTAACCTGTCCCTCGACACAAGTGGGACTCGAGGAAATCCTCCGGGCGGCCAAGGCTGGTGCCCAATTCGTAGTCCTCTATGAAGTGAGTTTCATATTCCTTACCCTCAGGGGATATTCCACCACGAGTGTAGAATCTTACTTTATTGACGACAAATAGTCCGCCTAAGTTAATAACTATCCGGTGTTGCGCCTGATGACATCTTGCGCCCGTTCTTTGTGGTTCTAGCTCGCCACTTGTCACCCCCGCGCGCAGCGGCCAAGGCCACACAAAAGCCGTGGTCGGATCACCATCTATCATGTTATTCGCAATGTTTCCTTCGATTCCATATGCCTCATTGTTGCCTAGACTCTCAATTCCTTGGGTACCGTTGGCTATCCATCCTCCTCTGTCCAGAGCCGTTGCGGCTATGCTCTCACCCTCCCTGATAAACTTCGGTTGAATTGAACCGGCATCCGCTACTTTCAGAGAGTCCTCATCGAGGTTCTCCCTGATCTCAGATGCATCTTTGTTCAGCCAGCTGATCTCCTTCATCTCAATCCCTATCCCCTGGAGACTGTCCCTTTCTGCAGGCGAAAACGGCCTTCCGATTCTATAGATAATCGCAGAAGAGGCATCATCTAAAAAGATGGCGGTGACCATCAAAGCAAGCAGAATCAACCCTGCCAGCTTACATAAAATACTACCCATTCTTGCACACCAAGACATTTTTATCACCCCACTTGAGATTAATCGGTCTGACTTCCCGTGATTAAGGGAGTTTGACATCAGAGTTCCCTCCCTTCAGGTAAAAGCCCAGTATCGCGTCAAAATAGTATGCACAAGTTTACAGGGATCCTACATAGCAGCCAGCACACGGGGAGAGGCAACCTAAGTCAGATTGCTTCGCCCACGTGGCTACCTCGCGGTTTGCTGGCACTTCGTCCCCCAGCAAAAAGGGGCCGCAGCGGTGCACCCCTGCCCGCCACAAAGCGCATCACGCAAGGCGCTTCAACCTTCGCTTTCAACCCGGATTTTTCATTTCATGATCGAATGGATTGCCGCCTGTTGTCTGTACTATCGCATCTCTCCATAGCCTCTCTGGCTAGAAGAACATTAGACGGAACGTTATGCCTTTATCTCTCGTAATGGCGCGCTTTCCTGGTGCAGATGCTGCAGGGTTTCCTTCACAGATTGAACGATTCCTGTCTCGTGATACGGGATGCAATGTTCTTTACAGAACGCTTTGGCAATTTCCTGCGTTTCCTTGAGATTATTGCGCGGCATGTTGGGGAACAAGTGATGCTCAATCTGATAGTTGAGACACCCATACCAGAAATAATGCAAGATCTATCTCATTAACATCTGACTACAAACTTTCCCAGAGACTCCGTAAACGCACAGAACATATCTTTGCTGAAGCCAAGCAACAGCACGGTATGGGACGAGGCCGTTACACAGGACTAGCCTCACTGAATGAACAGTTAAATCTTGTTGCAGCCCCCGATTGATTCTATCGGGGTTACAGAATCTCAAGAGGCTCGTATCCTTCATAAGCAGGACAAAAGCGTCTATATGTGCCCTGTCTGTCAAAGACAGTGCATCCTGTTCTTCAAACAGGTCCTATTCCTTGCTGACGAGAACTCTGATGAGACTGTTTTGCTTATTCCATAGCAAAACGATATGATATGCTACTGTTTGACCCATAATTGGCGTTTTAGACGCTGCCTACGAAATAACTATTTGACAAGGCTTTTAACTGTTGTGCAATAACCACTAATCCCCGATACTTTGCGACAGCTCATCATCCATTGTGGAATATAGGATGAACTACGATCGCGTTATAGAGGAATTTTCTCCCATAAGAGCTGGCTGCCATGAATCCTTTATGCAAACTTTCACTAACATACTACCTGATTGGGATACTGCTATCTATCTAATTTCTGCTGATATAATGAATCCTTAACACTTTGAAGGGGGTAAGTTTTGCGTGACCACCGGTAATAGTGTAATTAATAGACGACAGAGACAGTCCCGGTCTTAGTCTCCTCCTCTTCCTGAGCCTCTACCGATATGTGATAGACATATATCCCCGGCGGAACAAGATTATCCTTGTTGTCTTCCCCATCCCAATGCCGGGTATATTGTCCTACGGAGTCGTTCCCAGAATAGACTGTCTTTATAAAGACACCGGAAAGATCGTATATATCGATTGAGACAGGAACAGAGGCAGTCAGCCTCAAAATGGTATAAGATATGTTCAGTACATCATTGACACCGTCGCCATTGGGTGTAAAGGGATTTGGAGAGACCTCTGCTGAGGACAATATCGATTCGGCCAAAGACGTTATCACCGTAAGGACATCGCTTTCGATCTCATCTGCCACGTTGCCCGGCATGATCCTCTGACGAACTTCGTGAGGCTTTGCGCTGTCGAACACCCTGCCGTCAAAAAAGGTCCCGCGCTCCCTCAAAACAGGAGCTTGGAAGACCACTTCAACAATTTCTCCGCTGTTTCCTATATCCAACTTCCCAGGTAATGTGACCTCAAAGCCAGAGCCGTCTTCCTTTATCATCCAGGTGAAATCGTCCTGATTGATTCCATCTACTCGAAGCGAATCCACCGAAGTAACCCCATAAGGTGTGGTGATCTCCAAGCTGTCGAATCCTTTATCCACAGCTGCCATCGTTGCAGAGACAAAATAGCTGAACTTGTGTGTTACCTTCCCTATTTCGACCTCCACAGGGAAGATCTCACCTACTATCTCTCGAGCCGCAGGAGGCACAGAGGCCTTAAACTGTAAATACTCGATCCGGCTGCCATCGTTACCTTCGGAGGTAAAACCCACGCCGATCTGAAAGAATCTGCGGGGACCAGGAGAGGCGATAGCCTCTCCCGGACTTTCAAACTTGTAAGGTGCAGACCAGAAGCTCCAGTTTTCCGCATCGTAAGTCACTGGACCCCTAAAACTTTTGGGGAGTTTGTCGTACTCACTTTTGTACTCCTCTTGGCTGAGGTCTTTCCCCCCCTTTTCGGGAGGCAAAACTACCGACGTTTGCTGCTCAGGGTTAAGTGTCCAGTAGACGTTCGGATGACGATCTGTCCCGCTCCTGGTTCGGATCCTAGCCTCGGCCTTGGGATCACTACTGCCAGACCAGGTGATCTCGCCGAAACTGCCGATGTCGTCCAACTCAATTATGTCAGCTATATAAGAGGCTTCATCTACAAAGCCCTGTCCCAAGACCTCAAACTCGGCGATCTCTATCGTCTTCAAATTTGGGGTATAGATCAACAACGCGACATAAGAGATTTTCTCCGGAGGATCAAGCGGTATTATAACTTCAGGAAATAGATTTTCAACGCGCTCATGACGTGCACTGGCGCCAGATGGAAATCCAGATTGACCTCTACTGCCTGGGTGAGTGTACTTGGCAAACTGTCGGAAACTCGGGATGTAACCCGTTCCTCGACAATAGTGGGTCTCGATGAAATCCTGCGGGCGGCCAAGGCTGGTACCCAATTCGTAGTCCTGTATGAAGTGAGTCTCATATTCCTCACCCTCTGGGGATGTTCCTTCACGAGTGTAGAATCTTACTTTATTGACGACAAATATTCCGCCTAAGTTAATAACTATCCGGTGAGGCGCATGATGACATCTTGCGCCGCCTCTTTGCTCCCCCGCGGGCGCCGGCCAAGGCCACACAAAAGCCGTGGTCGGATCCCCATCTATCATGTTATTCCCAATGTTGCCTTCGATTCCATATCCCTGATGGATGCCTAGCCTCTCATAGGATTGGGTACCTTCGGCTATCCATCCTCCTCTGTCCAGAGCCGTTGCGGCTATGCTCTCACCCTCCCTGATAAACTTGGGTTGAATTGAGCCGGCATCCGCCACTTTCAGAGAGTCCTCATCCAGGTTCTCCCTGAACTCAGATGCATCTTTGTTCAACCAGCTGATCTCAATGATCTCCTTGTCCCCGAACCCTATCCCCTTTAGACTGTCCCTTTCTGCAGGTGAAAAGGGCTTTCCGATTCTATAGATAATCGCAGAGGATGCGTCATCTAAAAAGATGGTGGTGACCATCAAAGCAAGCAGAATCAACCCTGACAGCTTACATAAAATACTACCCATTCTTGCACACCAAGACATTTTTATCACCCCATTGGAGGTTAATCGGTCTGACTTCCCGTGATTAAAGGAGTTTGACATCAGGATTCCCTCCCTTCAGGTAAAAGCCCAGTATCGCATCAAAATAGTATGCACAAGTTTATAGGGATCCTAAATAGCAGCCAATACACAGGGAGAGGCAACCTAAGTCAGATTGCTTCGCCCACTTCGCGGTTTGCTGGCACTTTGTCCCCCAGCAAAAAGGGGCCCCAGCAGTGCGCGAGGTGCCCACGCCGCCGAATGCCCGATTGAGCCTATCGGGGATCGGGGGCTACTTGCTTAATATGCAACCTGTACTAACCGGTTGACTGAAGTATCTTCAGCAGAATCTGAATCGGTGTCAACATTAATCCTTATAACATATATACCAGGAGTGACTAACCCTCCTGACTTATCAACGCCATCCCAGATCACTGCATCGTCTTTTTTATATGCCCCCGAAGAAAGAGAGTCATTCAGCAACTCAACAACTATATTGCCGCTAAGATCGTATATCTGCACCTGCACAGGAGTTGATAACCCCACACGCAACAGTAAAAAGCTTATCGACGTCTTATCGTTAATCCCGTCTCCATTGGGTGTAATTATCTTAGGATCTACCTCAATAGCATCTAATATCCTATTCCCCTCAAGGGCTAATACTACTGTCTTTTCGCTGTCTGTAACGCCATTAGCATCACCATCGTCCGTCCTCTGCCAGGAACCCTCTACGGATGAATTGCCTATAGAACCATCGAAAAATGTGCTGAATCCGAATAACTGCGCTTCAAACTTGACCTCCAATAGAACATTACCTGTAGTCGTCTTTATACGACCCGGCAGCCGAACCCACAGTGAATCGGACTCAGGTCTGGATAAAACCTCAAAACCTTCGCTTTCATCTGTATAACTTTCATCAGGTTCCCTCAGATCGCCATCTATGATCATGTCTTCAATGCTTTCATCCTCCCACTTATTGACCTGCTTAAAGTTCATCCTGACTCCAGAAGGCGCCTCGATAAGGATCTCATCCAACCCTTTGCTCCTAAAATCAAACGTGGGGCGGATGAAAAAGGACAGTTCCTGCTTAATGCCTATCGAATCCAGACGGGAAGGTGTTACCTCTCCGATCACAGATGTGGCAACAGGGTCACCTGCCAAGAAATTAAGCCTCACTGAACGCAAAGTAGCAAATCGAAAAGGATCGTCCGTCAGAAAGGTAGCTCGGGTCATAACGTATTTTCTGGGACTGGGAGATCTGAACCTGTCCCCCGAACGCACATAGGTCTCACTCCAGCCGCTCCAACCAGTTCCTGGGACTGTCTCAGTAACTATATCCCCCTTATTAAAACTGAAAAGCTTGGCATATGCTGCAAATGCGTTTTTCTCGTTCCCCGGGTGCAATTCTTTGGCTCTGGGATTGTCCCCTATCATCTTGAAGTAGTGTATTACCTGCTCGACCGTATCACCTGTCTTTGTCTGAATAAGCACATCTGTGCCTTCCGGCGTATCTGCATCCCACTCTATCGACGTCAGATTCTTTATCCCCGGCAGCTCAATGAAGGGGATACTCCCTTCAAATTTGATGGCATGAAGGGATGCGTCAAAGATAGATACGATCTGGGCCTCCGGCAAATAGCCCTCTCCGAATAATTGAATCTCCTTTATTGCGCCACGTCCTCCCCCTCCCGGTACCGGAAGCAGAGTCCAGGTAAGGGAGAAGAATTTAGCTTTGGAAGCCTCGAATTTGTGGTCGTGATATTTTATTTCAGCAAACTCCTCTCTTACGGAGGAACTCACCTCAGCCACAAACTTCCAGGCTAAGCTCCCGTCAGGAGTCCTGGAACCATCCGACAGCCTCATTGCGTAATTATCATCAAGCGTGCCCTGACCGAACACCCCCCCTAAATCCGTAATCATCCGAACGTTATCTAAAAAGAAGGCACCTCCAAGATCCATACGTAACTCGCGCTCAATTTGCACATCTTCCCGCGCCGGGTCGTTCTTATATTGATTCGCAATGTTGTACGCCGGGTTGATCTTACCATCCACTACGTTCGGTTCGTTTGGGGCTTCAGTGCTCTCTAAAGTGCCGCCGCGATCTAATATGCCCAAAGCGATGTTGTCGCCAACTGACCACACCTCCACCTCCGCCAACCTCGGCAACTCCCGACGGTAATGGACTACAGGCCCTCGTTTGCTCTCATCCTCTATAGCCTGCCAATACTCTAAGCCTTCCACCAACCTCAACCTGCCTGTTGACTCTCGTCTGAAGTACTCTATATCTCCACGTTCGTCAGGCTCCAGACTTTCATATCCAGATTCGGTGACCCGCAGCCCCTTACCGTATCTGCTATCTGTTATTACCACGACCAAATATCTGATAACATCACCCGTGAAATCCCCGAGTACATCTGGAAAATCAGTGGGCGTCAGAAGAGTCATATCCACCTCAAAGACCCTCTCATCCAGGTTAGGCTGGTCCGTACTCAAGACCTTTCTGAATATAAACAGGTCAGGCCGACCAGGGAACGGCTCCCCTTGAGCCGTTAGGACCTTAAACTGCAAAAATGGATCTCCAAGATCCTCCCCCACGAACCTGAGAACGATCTTGGTGACAGATATAAGCTGCCCCAGATCTATCTGCACCCACCAATTCTCTATAGGATCATCCATATCCGGTTCCCAGTAGGTGTCCAGATCACCATCCATAAGGTCGGCGGCGATTGAAGCGTTTGAACCTGCCGCCTTTATGCCTCCTCCAAACTCAAATGCATTTGGGACAACGTCTATGCCGGGAACCCTCACCATCTGGCCATCTATCTCTATTTCTGTGCTCTTGCGCATGAACCCAGGTCTTACCCCCTCATCGGTGACCTGGATCGTCTTTGCAGCAGCCTTCCAGAAAGACCATTGCTCTTTCGAATCTATGACGACCTTGTTGCCGCCCGCGATCGAATATCCCTGACGCTCCACACGAACCTGAGCCTGCACACGAACAGGAAATAGCAAAAGTACCAAACTCATCATAAGAACCGCTTGGCAAGCACAACGTATAGTTCTAAGATCTCTCACCGCCTGCCTCCTTTTATTAGTTGATCAAACCTAAAGCCCAGCTACATCTGTATCGCTTCCTCAACCGCAGGCTAAGGATAGCTTTATGATTATGACTTGCTTTAGTGCAAAAAAGTTTCAAGCTGAATATTCGACATTAAAGATACAGCGAGAACTGTTAGGTGTCAATAGGAATTGTGAGGATGATGGAACACAACGATTCTTTCGTCGAAATGGGTAAATGGTCCCTTAACTCTGGATGTGGTGCGCTTTTAATCCTTTTGTCCAATACCCCATCGCGCTTTCAGGCATGGAAAAGGCGGTCCCCGTAAGCTGTCCCGTTCCACGATGCACCCGCCGCTCTTGAGAACTCCAGGGAAAGAACGTAATGATGGTGCCCGGTCCCACCAATTGTTGCCGCAGTAGAGATGTTAGGTGTAGGGATCGTCGAAGTTGACGGTCTTCTTTACCAATCGCAACCCTCCTCATAGAAAACGACATTTTCCCGCAAATCACCTGCAAGCGCCCGAACATAGTGAATCCCATCACCCCCCGTAGCCATGCGACTACCTCTTGTTCCATGCTTGGTTCTTATCACTCCAGTGTCACAAAGATCGACCTACGGGGTTGATTGTTTACAATACGCGATCTGTGTCCGTATCCGGTCGTGTCTTCAGCCAGCAGGGTATCTCCGCCTCGGAAGCGGCGTTTGGTACCGTCGCCAACCTCTATCTCAACTTCGCCATCCAACATAATGATATACTGTCTTTGGGGCGCGTTGTGCCAGTCGTAGTCGTAGTCTGCATCATTTTCACGGAAGATAACGCCTGTTGCCAGATAGCGTTTCGACAGCTTACCGATCTGTCCAGCATCTTCCAGAGAGATTTCGATATCTTCAAAATGCGAATGTCCATCTTGACCGGTATAGAGACGGGTTATTTGCATAATTTCCTCAGCCTGTTCGTAAGTCCCATTATTGATTGTAGATCTTGCCGCTCTGTCAAAGGGAGCGGTACGCCATCTAAGAGCCCCGGTTCCGAACTGCACCCCCCAGTTTCCCCATAATTGTATGGATGCAGCCCCAGAAAGTCAAGAACAATTCCCCCGCAATCAAACAATCCGCCTTGGCACAGCTTAGTCTGTTGCGGTTATCCCTTTACGCCCCTTCGTTAGTTGGGCGATCGAATAACATACGGTGCCAAAGCTAGTACTCTTAAGTGTCCCGAGTTTAGAGGATCTGTCTGAGACGATTCCATTCCTTTTTCGTTGACTTAGAAAGAAATACACTATATATTTTCTGAGTCACGTACGCGAGAATCGCAACATCCATTTATTGCAATCCAAAAGTCGGACACATTTTCAGGCTATTGCTCTAGGCTCGATCCCCAACCCCAAATAGATTCAATTGGGGATTGAGCCTTAATGAGTTCTTTCATATGCAGCTTTAAACTCAGCAGATGTCAGATAACTGAGCGCTCTTGCTACCAATTGCTCGTTCAAACTCTGAGAAAGTTCATATTCTCTTGTCGCTCAGGTACAAACATCGATCCAGACCACCGGGTCATCTGACAAGGAGACTCCGAAAATGCCCTCAGACGAGCCATATATTACCAACATAGCAAAGCAGCAACTGAAGGAAGACAAACCTCTATTTGTGTTTCAGGTCTGGGAGCTGACCCGGCCGGTTGCGGCAAAAATATCGGCTCAGGCGGGCTTCCACATGATAGCTGTGGAATCAGAGCACGAACTGCACAACGGGAAGACACTCACCGACTTTATCGTGACAGCCAACGACAATGGGCTCGCCGTGATGGTAAGCGCGCCGACGATCGAGAGACACTTCATCTCCCGGATTCTGGACGCCGGGGCTCTGGCCATCATGCTGCCTCACGCCGAGACTCCCGAGCAGGTCGAGCAGCTTGCCGGCTGGATGAAGTATCCCCCCGTGGGCGGGAGGGCGGTTTCCTTCGGCCCAAACAGCGACTTTCAGATACCTGACGTGGCCCGATATTGCGAGCAGGCAAACGACGCGACAATGATCATATTAAAGATTGAGTCTGCAAAGGGCATCCAGAACGCTGAAGCCATGATGTCCACAGGATGGGTTGACGGGATCGTATTTGGTCAGGTGGATCTGACGGTAGACTGGGGTGTCCCGGGGCAGCTCGATCACCCCGAGATAGCGGCTGCGGTCGACAACGTGTCCAAGATGGCCATGTCGCATCGCGGTGGCAGGCAGTGCGTCGGACCGCGCTTCCTACGAACGCGAGCGCGCACGCGGAGCCCAGATCTTCTTTGTGCCGAGCGAGCTGGATATCATCCGTAAGGCGGCGTTTGAGTTCATGGATATGGTCCGCAGTTGAGATTTCTTTTCACAAGGAGAACAATCAAATGAATCCACCGAGTGTACCCGACAAGCTGCGATTGCTCTCTGTTGTCGCGCATCCACATGATATTACCTACACACTTGGGACCTCTGCTCATCACATTGAGCGGGGCGATACCCTAACTGCTGTCTCCCTGACCGACGGCGTCAGCACCCACGATGAAGAACTGGCAGACGAGCTTCGCAAGCCGCCCGGGGAACGACGACAGGAGATCCTGCTGAGGACCCGCGCAGAGCAGGCTGAAGCCAAACAGAAGGAGATGACCGAGGTATGCGGCGTGTTCGGCATCACCGACGTCCGCATATTGCCGTTTGCCGATAATCCCATTGACGCCACGAAGGAACTGTATCGCTGGCTGGGCGATATCTTTTACGACATTCGGCCCCATATTGTGATCACCCATGCGCCTTATAATCCTCCCGAACGGGGCCATATAAGTCTCCAGAATAACGACCACGCCGCGGCTGGTCAGATAGTCCAGCGGACAATGCAAGCCGTCTCCCAGCCGGATCCGCAACGCAAAAAGGAGCCGCATCGGGTGGCTCAGCTTTACTACATTGGTGTTGAATTTGGGCACAACGAGATCGACTTACTCGTAGATATCTCAGATCAAGTGGCTAATCGCATAAAGGCAGAGGCGCTTTATGAGACCCAGGGTCACACCCCAGAGTTGGCCCGCAAGAGAATCGAGAGTTTCGCGGGGTATGCCGGCTGGTGGGGTCATGCTGCGTACGCCGAACCGTATATTCGGGGCCAGAGGGAGGTCAGCAATTATCTGACCGTTTCCGACAACGACCTGTTGGATGCCCAAAGGTCAAGCAAAGAGACTCTGGCAAGTATAGCTCAAATGGCTCGTCCCCACGACGCCTGATCTATTCGGACACCCACTGGCGTTTGGCACGGATGAAGAAGGAACGCAAAGATATTGCAAAGCGACGGCGTTCGGGACAGGTGCAGCAGAAATTGCGGGCGTCAAGTAGAGAGCAGTAGAACTTCTTGTGGAAAAGATTAACCGATCAAAAAAAGAAAGGAAAATTATGAAGGGCAAAGCCGCCGTTGTAAATATCTTGAAGCAGGAGGGCACAGAGTTTCTGTTCTGCTTTCCGCACAACCACCTCATAGATGCCGCAGCTTGCGTGGGGATCAGGCCCATACTAACCAGGACCGAACGGACGCTTGTGAACATGGCGGACGGATATACGCGGGTTTTGAACGGCAGACTCACAGGCGTATGCGCAGTGCAACACGGACCCGGCGCTGAAAACGCCTTTGCGGGCGTGGCGCAGGCCTTCTCAGACTCCATACCGATCCTGATGCTTCCGGGCCAATTCGCGCGACACAGGTTGGGCGTGCATCCCCACTTCGATGGGGTGCAAAGCTACGCAGGGATTACAAAGTGGGCGGCCCAGATCAACTATGCAGATCGCGTCCCGGAGCTTTTGAGACGGGCTTTCACCCTGCTCAGGAACGGAAAGCCCGGGCCGATTGTGTTGGAGATACCAATAGACGTGATGGATGAGGAATTCGACGACTCCGCGCTGGACTATAGCCCAGTCAGGAGAGCAAAGACCCTAGCGGATCCGGAAGATGTGAAGGAAGCGGTCAGAGCACTGCTCTCAGCAAAGAATCCCGTCCTCCACGTCGGACAGGGCGTCCTCTGGGCAGAGGCGTGCGATGAACTAATTCGGTTTGCAGAACTGGTCGGCACCCCTGTGATGACAACGCTGGCCGGGAAGAGCGCCTTTCCCGAGAATCATCCCCTCTCCGCCGGGATGGTAGCGAATACCAGAACTAAACCTGCCGCTCATTTTCTGCAAAAAGCTGATTTAGTGTTCGGGATCGGTTGCAGCTTCTCGAAGGCGCCGCTGACTGCACCTATCCCCCCTGACAAGGTAATGGTCCAGGTGACCATAAACGAACTAGACATCAACAAAGACTATCCGATAGACCACGCCGTGGTAGGCGACGCGAAGTTGGTACTCGAGCAACTGATAGCTGAGGTCAAGAATCAGGCAGGGGAGCGAGGCAAAAGGGGGAACGACGCTGTGGTTCAGGAAATAAAAGCCATCAAGGACGAATGGCTTGAGGAGTGGATGCCGAGGCTGACATCATCCGAAGTCCCCATCAACCCGTATCGCGTGATCTGGGATTTGATGCATACCATAGACCGGAAAAACACGATTGTGACGCACGACTCCGGCAATCCAAGAGACCAGATGGCCCCGTTCTTCGAGGCGATCGCACCCAGGGGCTACCTCGGCTGGGGAAAATCGACTCAGCTGGGCTACGGCCTCGGCCTTGCGATGGGGGCAAAGTTGGCAGCGCCGGATAAGATGGTGGTCAACTTTATGGGCGACGCCGCCTTCGGAATGGCGGGGATGGACTTTGAGACTGCTGTGAGAGAGAAGATCCCGATTTTGACGATTATCGTGAACAACTCTGCGATGGGTGGATACGAAACATATCTCCCGAATGCGACCGAGCGCTACGGCACCAAGTTCCTATCCGGAAATTACACCAAAGTCGCCGAAGGACTGGGAGGCTACAGCGAGAGGGTGGAAAAGCCGGACGACATCATCCCGGCGATCCATCGGGCCAAAAAGGCGACGGAATCCGGACGGCCCGCGCTCCTTGAAGTAATCACAAGAGAGGATCCAGTGTTTTCAAAGTACGAGCATTAAGGCCTACCACATCTTGCATCTATTACCAATATCCTACCGCTTTGTATCCTGCAAGTAGAGATCGAGCCTATCGGGGATCGAGGGCTGCTGACTGGGGCAGCCCCACGGGTCTGCCCCTACCTGATATGACCTTTCTCCTCTTCTGCTATAATCCAAGACAAAAATTTACATTTTTCTTAAAAAAGGGCTTGACATACAATATATAGTATTGTATATTATCGACCGCACTACATATTGATCCCCGATTGCTTCTATCGGGGACTGGATAAGGAAAAGAGATGAAATGTCCCTATTGTGAGTCTGTGGAGGATAAAGTAGTAGATTCAAGATCGAACAAGGAAGAAAACGCGATCAGGAGGAGGAGGGAGTGTCTATCGTGCGGGAGGAGGTTCACGACATATGAGTACGTGGAGCTTTACAAGACAGATGTGATAAAGTCTGACGGTAGGAGAGAGCCTTTCATCCGTGATAAGGTATTTAACGGGATAAGGATCGCCTGCACGAAAAGGTCTATATCCATAACTCAGATGGAGGATCTTGTAGATGCAGTAGAGCTTGAGATCAGAGCTCTGGGCGAAAGGGAAGTGAGCACCAAAGTGATCGGTGAGCTGGTTATATCGAAATTGAAGGACATAGATGAAGTCGCTTACGTGCGCTTCGCCTCCGTCTACAGGGATTTCAAGGATAAGGGAGAGTTCTTGGCCGAACTGAGAAAGATGGGAGAAGTAGAGGATCAGTTCTATATATGGAGCCAGAGTGAAGAGAGTAAGAGTTAGGTTCAATATATCTTGTACATCTGTGGCTTGAAGCACCAGCTACGCATATGCAATAACTCCACAAACAGAGGTGAAACGAAATGGCAGTCAAGATCTGGAAAATAGCTCTGCTGGTGAGTGATATGAAAAAGTCAAAAGATCTCTACGTCAATAAGTTTGGATTCAAGGTGACCGAACGGATGGATCTGGGAGAGAAGGGAGAAGTGCTCTTTCTGGATGCAGGCGATGTTAAGTTGGAACTCATATCCGCCGCTGCATTTGAGGGAGTCGAGGGATTGGACCGCCCAGGAGTACATCACATCTCTTTTCAGGTTGATGATGTTGAAGCTACGACTGAAGAGTTCAGAGGAAAGGGCATTTCGGTTATAAAGGAACCCTTCGAACCCATTGAGGGGATGACCCTTGCGTTCTTCGACGGCTTGGACAGCGTCAATCTGCAGCTCTTTCACCACGAGAAAGGGTAGTAGTTATTAAGCAGATCTGAGAAAGATGGGAGCAGTAGAGGATCAGTTCTATATATCGAGCCAGAGTGAAGAGGATAACGGTTAAGTTGATCGGAGGTATTTATTATGAAGGATAAAAAACAGTCTGTTAACTCATTGCTGGATATGCTAACCGGCAGAAAACCGAAAGATAAGACACAGTCTGAGAACCCTTCGCATGGCATTCTAGGCAGCTTAATAAAGGAAGATAAAGCACAGTCTGGAAACCCCTCGCATGGCATTCTAGGCAGCTTAATAAAGGAAGATAAGACACAGTCTGAAACCCAGTGCTGGGTATTCTAGCCAGCAGAAAACCGGAAGATAAAGTAAAGTCTAAAGAATGAATTTCTGAAAAAACTAGCTGGGATGAATAGAAAACAGGATAACTAGACCAGATAAAATGGGGGTCCAAGATGCCGTCAACCGGTAAGGATTTAAAAGTCAAAGGTTTAAAGATAGACAGGATGTACACAACCGTGGGAGTACATCCCTTCGATGCGATAGAGTGGGAGGAGAGGGACGCTTCGATTACGAACGAAAAGGGGGAGGTTATATTCGAGCAGAAGGAGGTCGAGGTCCCCAAGTCCTGGTCTCAGCTTGCTTTGAACGTGGTTGCCTCCAAGTATTTCAACGGGAAGATGGACTCTCCAGGCAGAGAAAGGAGCGTAAAGCAACTGATAAACCGGGTCTCAAGGACCATCGCCGACTGGGGGATAAAGGACGGCTATTTTGCATCTGAGGAGGACGGCGAGTCGTTCTACGACGAATTGACCCACCTTTTAGCCAATCAGATGGTATCTTTCAACAGCCCGGTGTGGTTCAACATCGGGATTGAGTCCAAGCCTCAGGCCTCAGCGTGCTTTATCAATTCCGTCTCGGACACTATGGAGTCTATCTTAGGGCTCGCCAAGACCGAGGGTATGCTCTTCAAGTGGGGCAGTGGCACGGGGACGAACCTTTCGCCAATTAGAAGTTCCAAAGAGAATCTCTCCTCAGGCGGCATTGCGTCCGGTCCTGTGTCGTTTATGAAGGGGTACGACGCCTTTGCGGGAGTCATACGCTCAGGAGGCAAGACAAGGAGAGCCGCCAAGATGGTGGTCCTGAACATAGATCATCCCGACATCGTGGAGTACATAAACTGCAAGGTGAACGAGGAAAAGAAGGCGTGGGCTTTAATAGACGCAGGATACGACGGCTCGTTCAACGGCGAGGCCTACGGCTCGATATTCTTCCAGAACTCCAACAACAGCGTCAGAGTCACAGATGCCTTTATGAACGCTCTATTGGACGACGAAGAGTGGCAGACCAGGGTTGTGACCACCTTAGAGGTGATGGACACTTACAGGGCACGTGATTTGATGAAAATGACCTGCGAGAGCGCGCACGTCTGCGGAGACCCGGGCCTCCAGTTCGATACGACTACCAACAGGTGGAACACGTGCAAAGAATCAGCCAGAATCAACGCCTCTAACCCCTGTTCGGAATTCGTCTTTTTAGATGATACGGCCTGCAACCTCTCCTCTCTAAACCTCATGAAATTCAGGGACTCAGACGGGGAGTTCGATATAGAGTCGTTCTGCCACGCTGTGGATATTATGATAACTGCCCAGGAGATAATCGTCTCTAACGCCAGCTATCCGACCGAGGCGATAGAAGAAAACAGTCACAAGTTCAGACCCCTGGGGTTGGGCTATGCGAACTTAGGCGCACTCTTGATGACAAAGGGTATGCCCTACGACAGCGAAGAAGGCAGAGCATACGCAGGGGCTATCACTGCTCTGATGACGGGGAGGGCTTACAGGCAGTCGGCTATTATAGCAGGCAGGATAGGTCCATTTGAGGAGTTTGCAAAAAACAAGAAGCCGATGCTGGCTGTGATAAAGATGCACGGCGATCACGTGGATAACATAGACAGAGAGCTCCTCTCCAAAAAGCTCTGGGACACAGCTAAAGAGACGTGGAACGAGACCTACGAGTTAGGCCAGAAATTAGGCATCAGGAACGCTCAGGCGACGGTGCTGGCCCCTACGGGGACGATAGGATTTATGATGGACTGCGACACGACAGGTGTTGAGCCTGATATAGCGTTAGTCAAGTACAAAAAACTCGTCGGAGGCGGACTCTTAAAGATAGTGAACGGGGCAGTTCCCGAGGCTCTGAAGAAGCTGGGGTACGATGAGAACGAAGTTAGATCTATTGTGGACTATATAGATCAAAGAGACACTATAGAGGGCGCGCCGGGGCTAAAGGACGAACATCTTCCCGTGTTCGACTGCGCCTTCCGTCCTCAGAAAGGCGAAAGGTCCATCCACTACATGGGACACGTCAAGATGATGGGAGCTGTACAGCCGTTCCTGTCCGGGGCGATCTCCAAGACCGTGAACATGCCCCAGGAGGCAACCACAGACGATATTACGGAGACCTACATCGAGGCGTGGAAGTTGGGCTTAAAAGCGATTGCGATATACAGGGACGGCTCCAAAAAGAGCCAGCCCCTGAACACGGGTCTGGACACTGACGATAAGAAAGAGGAAAAGAGGGAGGAAGAGCAGGAGAACGTAAGGATCGAGTACAGACCTGTCAGAAGGAGGCTTCCCGACGAGCGGAATGCGATCACGCACAAGTTCAGTGTAGCAGGACAGGAAGGATATATCACTGTAGGGATGTACGAGGACGGATCTCCGGGGGAGATATTCCTGGTGATGTCGAAGGAGGGTTCCGTAGTATCAGGACTTATGGACTCCTTTGCAACGGCGATCTCGATAGCGCTGCAGTATGGGGTGCCCCTGCGGACGTTGGTGGACAAGTTCAGCCATATGCGCTTTGAGCCTGCGGGCTTCACAAACAATCCCGACATCCCGATGGCCAAGTCCATTATAGATTATATCTTCAGATGGCTGGGGAAAAAGTTCCTTCCTGAAGAAGATCAGAATCCGGGCGACAACGGGAATAATACAGAATCCGACCTCTTACACAAAGAGAACGGGATGACGATGAAAGAGGTGGAGATGCGGGAGAAGGAGGTATTCCTGACTCAGGCCGACGCCCCTGCCTGCCACGAGTGCGGAGCCATAATGGTCAGGAACGGATCGTGCTACAAGTGCCACAACTGCGGGGCTACTAGTGGGTGTTCGTAAGAACAGTACACAGTACACACATTGTAGGGGCGAGGTCTACTCGCCCTAGGGGCTAGACACACGGGTCTGCCCCTACAGGCACACCGTCTTGAAGAGCAGTATAAAAAGCGTCTGAAACCTACAGGAAACAAGCGGTAGCTTACTTGGAGCACTTTCACAAAACATCGAAGTTCTGGACGCGGCCTACCGATCGGCGGAGTCCAGAAAGCCAGAGGCGGTATCGTAGACTAAGTTTCTTTATGAGTTTGCTCAGCTAAAATAGATAAGAGAAATTTGGACTTTGCTTATTGCACATGGTTTTAAAAACTGGAGGTTCAAAATGCCAAGAAAAGAGAGAGTTACCAAAGTAATTGATGGCGACACTTTTCACACCAACAGAAGAAGAAAACATCCGGTACGACTTGCAAATGTTGATGCTCCGGAAAAAGGGACGCGTGGAAGTGAAAAAGCGACAAATGACTTGAAAAGATTGATCGATGGACAAGAAGTTACCATCGATAAAGTAGCAACAGATAAATATGGGAGATCCGTCGCGAACGTGAAGAAGGGAAGAAGGTCAGTAAACAAAGCAATGAACGAAAAATTAAGGAATTAAAGGAATCGACTGCTTATAGTGGAACGCTCGAAAGGGTTTGGATTGACTCCCTATGCTGAAATGCTGACAATCAACGAGCTAATCCTATAGCACACAAAACCTAACAAGAAGCCGGAGCTGACGGTCCGCCACGTGGGTCAAAAGTTGTGCTCACTGGCTCAGCTTGTGGTAGTGATAACATCCGAACAGTGACAAAGCGCTCTCGTACAGAGTAGAAAGGGAAACGCAAAAGCTCTGTAGAGCAGTTTGACAGAAAGCGGATCGGTGAAAGATATTACTACCTTGGAGTCGGTTAAAAAGATTTGGGGAGCTTTTGCATAGAACTTTTTGGAAATTGAAAATGAAATGAAAAGTTTATAGTATAAGCTCCCCAAGCTCCCCAACTGAGAGCAAGCAACAAAATTGTGATTGACATCCTCACGGGAGTTTTGTATCTTCCTGTGACAAATGTAGGACTGGGTAACCCAGCCCCTGGGGCGAGACAACCTCGCCCCAGCATTGTTTTAGAACACCGTATCGTCCTACGCAGACCCGCGCGTCTGCCTCCCTCTCTTCAAGAAGCGGGACGATGTGGAGCTCGCGTCCGACCGGCGACCGGCTAGTCGTCAGGACGCAACCTGGTCCACGTGAAGAAAGGCAAGCCATTCTGTCGTTCCTGGCCCTACTGTGGAACAGTGACAGGAAATCCCTCCGGGCAACTGGGACTTCCCCCAACGTTCTCTAAAGCTTTCTGGTGGTCACGACAACCGAGTCCACAATTACGTACAGTTGCGATGCGACTTGAGGTTACGGCTCTTATGGAAATGATATTGGACAGGTACTACTACACCCCCGATGTGGAACGGGCTCAGATCGTTCTGACGACAGAGACCTCCCATGGTGCTTCCTTCAGACTTGAAATAAACTGCCGGGCGGAGGCGTCCGAACCGATTCCACTTGTTGAAGATCAGCAGCGGTACGCCGTCTCTGTAGATATGACCGGCTGGAAACTTGGGCGACACGTCGTCAGCGCGCATCTGGTGGACGGAGACGGACGGACACTGGCCTCGATGCATCGTGTCCTGATCAGAAAGACTATCCAACGCGCCCAGAGTCCGCCGCGCGTTGAGGAACTCGAACTGAGATCAGACGGGATCATCCTTGTCAACGGCACACCATTTTGCCTCTTTTTCGCCAGCACGGGCGAGGAGGCGCCTCCGTTCGCCCGGGATTGTTTCAATATGGCTTACCGCACCGATTCGTGCATAGCCAACCCGCTGCAAAGACCAAGCGCTGTCGTTTCGAGGTTCGTCAGAGAAGAAGGCGAAGCGCGAATCCTGGTTCCTCAGGAAGACGATTGGCCGCGGACGGTGCGTCCCATCATTGAGGCGATGAAGGACGACGATACGTTCATCTACTGGTTCCTCCAGTACGAAGGTAACTACCCCCTGTATCGAGAGGAAGGCAGAATTCCACTGAACAATGCAGACGTATGGCACAGGCTGAACCGCCTTGTCAAGGGCATGGATTCCAGGCATCTGACCGTTCTGCAGATCGAGGGGCCGCCTTATGCCCCTTATCGGGACTCAGCCGACATCATCGAGATCGCCTGCCCGAGTTCGTATGCCCCGCAGCTCATACTGCGGCTTGTCGAAGACCTCAGAGAGATCAGGTCGCAGCTCGGCCCCGGAAAGCCCTTCATTTTGTGGATCGGCGCTTCTATCCCAAGTCCGGACAACAGGACTGCCGAAGAGATCCGATGCGCCTGCTACCTGGCGCTGATGGGGGGCGCCACTGGTCTGATCTTTCACATGGGCCATGGCGGAATCGGCCCCAAACACGCGCGGCTCTGGTCGGTATTCCCCGGCTTGTCGCGCGAGATCGAACCGTTATTTGCCATACTTACATGCCCCCAGGAATCGGATCCACTCGAGGTGGGGATAGATCGTCCGGAAATCGAATATTGCGTACGCCAATATGACGGCAAGTCGTATCTGCTGGCCGTTAACACTGCGCCTGAATCTGTCGCTGCTTCCATTTCTATTCTCAAGACGGCGTCCACATACCGGCGCGTAAGTCTCCCTTTCGAAAACAGACAGATCCAACTGGAAAAAAATGTTCTTCGCGACACCTTCACCGCTTACGAACCGCACCTGTATGAATTCACGCCGCCGACGCGCTGAGCGGGCAAGAGGATGCCGGCGGAGAGCGGTTTCGCTTAGACGGTGGAGCCGTGTGATCTCCCCTCCCCCGCTCTTTCATCCCTAACATTTCAGAAAGGAGTGCCGTATGAAAGTATGGACATTCGTTCACAACCCCCTTGAACACTGGCTGGACGATTATGAACGCACTTTCGATGCCTGGCACGATGGGGGCATGAGGGGCATTGTCATTGGCCGCATGTTTTTTCAACAGGACGACGGTACACAAATTCCGACGTACCGCGCCGATCCGGCCATCTATGAATCGTTCGGCGTTGCCCCGCCTCCGGAGGCCCCGACAGATCCGGAAAAGGAACGACGTTTTCATGCGATGCTGGACGATGCCGCTGCTCGCGGCTGGCACATTATGGTCTTTGGCGGCTCCCTGGCGCAGGGGAGCAGTCTTCCTGTGGAACGGGATCCCTTTGGCGCCATCAGCGACGCTGCCTCGGCGCTGGACTTGGTCAAGGCCTACCCGCAGGTGCACGGCAAGATCATAGACGGTCCGGGAGAAAACCATTACGAGTTGGCCTTTCATCACGGCGGCCAGGTATTCGAGATACGCGAGCACGAACAGGCGATCTTCGAACAGATGGGCCTGGATACCGCCCGTATGGAGCGCGGTATAGCGCATCTGCAGAAGCGCTTTCACAATCTGACGCCGGACCTCGTACGCTATCACGCTCCGGGAGGTATGCTGGCCGCGCTCACCCTGTTCGACATCAACGAAGACGTCATCTACTGGCTGCGCGCACGACAGGAGAAGACCATAGCCTCCATGGCTGCCGTCCGCGCCGAGCTTGACAAACTGGACCGGAAGGTCGAAATCGGAGGCATCCCGCGTACAGCCGCCTTCTCTTCGCTCACCGGACAGAACTATCAGCGTCTGGGGCCTATCCTGGACTATATCTTCCCGAAGCACTATTTCTGGCATCGGGGCTTCGACGGGATGTACGGGACAATCTCGCGCTGGGTGAAGAGGCTCGCCAAATGGAATTCTACACTGACAGAAGAAGACTGCTTTACGGTTGTGAAGGCCTTTCTTGGTATCGAGCTGCCGGGCATTGGCTCGCTGACGGATATGGACGAGATAGGATTTCCTGAGGAATTCTTCACAGAAACCGTCTACAGCGAAACGAAGCGGGCGTTGGAGGCTGTTGGAGATGACGATAAAGTTATCTGCTGGGTGGACACCGGACGCGCTTCTCACGCGGGTGACCAGATGCCGCCGACAGACCTTTACCGTATTCTACAGGCCTGCCAGCGGGCGGGGCTGAAGCGTTTTGTGCACCACTCGTCGGTCAACATGGGCGCTGCGGAATGGCGCGTTATCTCCAGGGTGTGTGGAAATCTGTGGGACGAGGACCCTGACGGCTACTGGCCGACAGGCACCGAAAAGCCCACTATGTTTAGCGGAGGTCTCACACCACCTCCTGAAGACTGATGGAGAGATGAATATACACGTCGCCGAATGGAGTAAGGCGGGTACCGCCCCATAACATCCTGCTGATAACGAGCTGCTTCATCCTTTAGCGTGTCACTCTATCCTGATGGCAAACTGACAGAGAAAGCTTGCAGATGGCAATCGATTCACAACAGCGAAAACAGTTCGAACGCCAAGGTTATCTGATTATTCGGCGGCTGATCTCGGGAAGCGATCTGCTCGAACTTGATCGGATGATTGATCGTCTGCTCGACGGTGAACTCAAACCAGTGACGGCGTACGAAGGTTGGCTACCCGATTACTTCTATACGTTTTGGGAACCGGAGATGAAAGACCGCACGGAACTACCGCGACGCGATCGTGTTCGACTAATGTCGAACATGTACCATCACCACCCCTATTTCAGGGCCATTGGCAGCCACCCGACGATCTACGATGTGATTCCATCGTTATACCAAACCGGGGGCCAGGCCTCGTCCTCGTAGATCAACCATGTACCGGAGGTGCTACCCTCCTTCGGGATCGAGTACACTCCGGCCAGCAATTACGGTACCAACTTCGGTTTCTTCCTGGACGCCGGCGGTGAAGACGATTACTTCGAGTTCAGTGCGGACGGGGAGCACAAAGAGGCTGAAATCTGGCGGAACGATCGCGTCTGGCAGCAGCCCGCTCCGGACGACGAGCGTTTCGGCTACAATTCGCGCGGGATCGGCATGGATGTAGAGTGGGGGCCGTTCCCGAATTCCACCGCTTCGAGCAGAGGCAAATTGACATTTCAGAAAGGACCGCCATATGAAAGTATGGAAATCCGTAGACAACCCGTTTGAACACTGGTTGGACGATTATAAGCGCACTTTCGATGCCTGGCACGACGGGGGCATGAGGGGCATTATCATTGGGCGCATGTTTTTCCAACAGGACGACGGTACACAAATTCCGACGTACCGCGCCGATCCGGCCATCTATGAATCGTTCGGCGTTGCCCCGCCTCCGGAGGCCCCGACAGATCCGGAAAAGGAACGACGTTTTCATGCGATGCTGGACGATGCCGCTGCTCGCGGCTGGCACATTATGGTCTTTGGCGGCTCCCTGCCGCAGGGGAGCAGTCTTCCTGTGGAACGGGATCCCTTTGGCGCCATCAGCGACGCTGCCTCGGCGCTGGACCTGGTCAAGGCCTACCCGCAGGTGCACGGCAAGATCATAGACGGTCCGGGAGAAAACCATTACGAGCTGGCCTTTCATCACGGCGGCCAGGTGTTCGAGATACGCGAACACGAACAGGCGATCTTCGAACAGATGGGCCTGGATACCGCCCGTATGGAGCGCGGTATAGCGCATCTGCGGAAGCGCTTTCACAATCTGACGCCGGACCTCGTACGCTATCACGCCCCGGGAGGTATGCTGGCCGCGCTCACCCTGTTCGACATCAACGAAGACGTCATCTACTGGCTGCGCGCACGACAGGAGAAGACCATAGCGTCCATGGCTGCCGTCCGCGCCGAGCTTGACAAACTGGACCGGAAGGTCGAAATCGGAGGCATCCCGCGCTCAGCCGCCTTCGCTTCGCTCACCGGACAGAACTATCAGCGTCTGGGGCCTATCCTGGACTACATCTTCCCGAAGCACTATTTCTGGCACCGGGGCTACGACGGGATGTACGGGACAATCTCGCGCTGGGTGAAGAGGCTCGCCCGGTGGAACCCTGTCCTGACCGAAGAAGACTGCTTTACGGTTGTGAAGGCCTTTCTTGGTATCGAGCTGCCGGGCATTGGCTCGCTGACGGATATGGACGAGATAGGATTTCCTGAGGAATTCTTCACAGAAACCGTCTACAGCGAAACGAAGCGGGCATTGGAGGCTGTTGGCGATGACGATAAAGTGATCTGCTGGGTGGACACCGGACGTGCTTCTCACGCCGGCGACCAGATGCCGCCGACAGACCTTTACCGTATTCTACAGGCCTGCCAGCGGGCGGGGCTGAAGCGTTTTGTACACCACTCGACGGTCAACATGGGCGCTGCGGAATGGCGCGTTATCTCCAGGGTGTGTGGAAATCTGTGGGACGAGGACCCCGACGGCTACTGGCCGACAGGTACCCAAAAGCCCACTATGTTTAGCGGAGGTCTCACACCACCTCCTGAAGACTGATGGAGAGATGAATATACACGTCAGGGCTGGGATTCCACAGGTGCAGCGCGCCCGTGTCCGCGCCTGCGGAACCTATTGTCTCCTGCATAAGGATGGAGGCTAAAGATGAAGAGCGGCAAGGTGCGAATCGGCGTAATCGGCGCGGGATGGTGGGCAAGTTCTAACCACATTCCTGTCTTGAAAAAGCGGGACGATGTGGAGCTCGCAGCGGTCTGCCGGATCGGCATGTCAGAGTTAAAGCGGCTTCAGGATGAGTTCGGGTTCGAATATATAACTGAGGACTATCAGAAGCTCCTGTCAGAGGTCCAATTAGATGGCGTGGTAGTCGCTTCGCCGCATACCCTGCACTATGAACACGCCACGGCGGCGCTTGAGGCCGGCTGCCACGTGATGTGCGAAAAGCCATTAACGACAAATGCCGACGACGCTCGCGATCTTGTAGCGAGGGCTAAAGATAAGAACCTGACCCTTATGATCCCGCACGGCTGGCACTATAAACCCTATATCCAGGAGGCCAAGCGGCGGATGGACGCCGGAGTAGTCGGCAAGATCGAGGCGATCCATTGCCAGCAGTCATCGCCTATAGTTTCTCTCCTTCGCGGCCAAGAGTTCATCCACGGCGAGATGTTCTTCAAACCCGATAAGGAGACATGGGCAGATCCAAAGGTCGCAGGCGGAGGCTACGGCCTGGCGAATCTGACGCACGCCCTCGGGATGCTTTTCCTTCTGACTGATCTGAAGCCGAGCAACGTCTATGCCCGGACCACCAGCCCCGGCGCAGAGGTGGAGATCAATATTGCCATAAGCGCGGAGTTCGAAGTCGGCGCTATCGGCACGATCTTTGGAACGGCCTTTGTTCCGGATCAGGCAAGATTCCAGGTGGATGTGCGCGTCTATGGGACAGAGGGGATGCTTATGGTGGACATGGATCGCGCCCGGATGGATGTTCAGAGGTTCGACGGCGATGACTTTCTGATGGAACTGGACCTGGCCGCCGGAGTCTACAGTTGCGAAGGTCCGCCCAACAATTTTGTGGATCTAATCCTGGGAGTGGATGACACCTGCTGGGCGCCCGGCGAGGTGGGTATGAGAGCGATCGAGGTTCTGGACGCTGCCTATCGGTCGGCGCAGTCAGGACGGCCAGAATCCGTGTAGCTAAAACAGGCAGTCACAGGAAATACAAAGAAACAGCGTGTGAATAAAACTGTCTATTCTTATGCTCAGATAAGGAATGAAATTCCCTCGTTCTGATTCCCTGCTCGTCTACCTAGCGAGTGATAAGTCCTGCTGACAATCTGTAGGAAATGATGTTGAATTGAGGTTTTATACAGGCTATATATAATTGCTACAAAACTTATGATAATTAGGCCACAACAGAATGATATTTTTAATATTACACGTGTTGTCATAATATTTCAGTGGGGTCTTATATAGCTCAAATAGCTGTATATAGGTCCTTAGCATAGAAAACTGTATAAGCCCTAGTTCGGCGCCCTTGAACGACAACCATTCGAATTCGGTCCGCGAGCCGGATAGAATCACACTGCTTATGAACAAACCAACTAAGGTACAAAGTCATGTAAGCCATCGGAAGGGCATGGGCGTGCACTACACGCCAACGCTTCTGGCGCGGTTCGTTGCAGAACGACTCGTAACATGCGTGCAACACAGTGGCGGTGGTCCCCTTCGGATTCTGGATCCTGCTTGTGGTGATGGTGCCCTTCTTGAGGCGTTGCTGGCATCTTTGCTGGATGCCGGCCGGCTCCGTGGCTGTGAGGTCATCGGCGTGGAAGCCGACGAGCGGGTGCTACCAGAAACAGAATCACGGCTTGAGAAGTTCACGCAAGTTCGCTGTCGGCTGATTCCGGCGGATTTTCTAGACCTTGTTACCAGGCGCCGAGGCCAAGCGGAGCTTTGGGAAACCGACACATCGGATCCTGGCTTCGAGGATGCCTTCGATATCGTCATTGCTAATCCCCCCTATGTGCGTACTCAAGTCCTGGGTACTGAGAAGGCTCAGCGACTGGCGGTGCGATATGGCCTGACTGGACGCGTTGATCTCTATCACGTCTTCCTCGTGGCCGCGACGGAGACGATACGGCCCGGGGGGTACATCGGCATCATCACTTCTAATCGGTTTCTTTCGACTCTCGCTGGAGCGGCGATCCGGGCCTTCTTGGCACACAACTATGAGATCGAGGAGGTGGTCGACTTGGGGGACACCAAGCTTTTTGAGGCTGCCGTGCTTCCTGCAATCTTTGTTGGGTGTCGTCGCGAAGACCGTTCCGGACGACACATCCGAACGCAGCCCCGCTTTCTGAAGATCTATTCAGAACCAGATCGGCGTGGTGATAGCTGCCAGAAGCTGTGGCCCGCCGACGACATCCTGGGAATCCTGAGACAAGGCCAGGCGGGATTGTACCAGACCCCCGAGGGTATATTCAGGCTGACCACGGGCGATCTGCTTCCCGGTAACGACCCCAAAGGAGTTTGGTCGCTGACAACCCGCAAGGAGGCTGCTTGGCTCTCTCGCGTTCGTAAAGCTGCGTGGAGGCTCTTCAAAGACATTGCCGTGGTGCGAGTGGGCATAAAGACAACAGCCAACGATGTGTTCATCCGACGCGATTGGGATGTGCTCCCACAAGAAGTGAGACCGGAGGCGGAACTCCTACGTCCACTATTGAGGCACGAGGACGCGCGGCACTGGTCCATTCCGGACGGAGTGCAACCGACGTCGTGGCGCGTCCTGTATCCGCACGAGGTGCTTAACGGCATCAGAAGGCCGATTGATCTGAGCCGTTACCCACGCGCCCGGGCATACCTGGAGCAGAATAGGGAGCGGCTGGAGAAACGACACTACGTGATTGAGGCCGGGAGGCAGTGGTACGAGATCTGGGTGCCGCAGGACCCTGAAGCCTGGGGCACTCCAAAGATCGTCTTTCCTGACATTAGTCCAGAACCGCGTTTCTACTTGGATCATGGCGAATGCCTCGTCGATGGTGACTGTTATTGGATAACCCTACGTCCGGGAACAGCGCCGAGTGTGTTGTATCTCTTGCTGGCACTCGCCAACTCGTCACTGATGACGCGATTCCATGATCTCGCATTCAATAACAAGTTGTATTCCGGCAGGCGCCGCTACATCACTCAGTACGTCGGAGAGTACCCGTGTCCTGATCCAGCATTACCGGCTTCTAAAGAAGCTGATCGCTTTGGTGAAGGAAATCGTTCAAGAAACCAAGAGTGGTGCGAATCAAGCAAAGGTTCAGCTAGCTTACTGGAGAGCTCGAGATACTCGTCCAAGAAGCGTTCGGAATCAATCCTGATGAGCGAGTGACATGACGACTCGACGTTCCTCCATCTCGAAGTCAACTATTGCCAAGAGACAACGCATCCACGACTTGGACTTGGCCGACGGTGATCCTCTCGCAAACGCACCTGCCGACCCGAGCCTACTTTTCACCCTCGAGGAGCTTGCCACGCTACTGAAGCCACTGATGAGGATGGACGCTCCAAGAGATGATGGCAATCGAATTCTTGAAGTGCGTCCAAAGGGGCACTGATTTGAGTTCGAGGTTTCCAAGCATCTTGGATACCATTACCCGCCAGGCTCTGGTCTTTTTCCAGACATTCGTCACCAACTCCTGGAAGTGAAGCACCATACTGGCAGGTCCGTTACGGTTGACTTCGGTCGACACCATCCGGGATCAGAAGATGTGCCCGACGCGCGGTGGAACGAAAAGGCCCAAGCACGAATCTGTGACATTCGGTACTTGATAACGCTAGCTCCTCCTCCTGAGTTCCAAGTTGTGACCATGGTTCTTGCAACTGGTGCAGATATCAATTCCATCTTTGGCGTGTCACCCACACAGACGATCAAGTATCAGATGGGTATCTCGAAGCGATGGCGAGACGAGCACGTCGGCAAGATCCTTGTGTCTGGGCGCGAGTTCCGTGGATAGGCAACGCTTCAGATGGGGAGATGGGGCGCCGAACCCGTTCGAAGGCAATGCTTTTTGATGGAATTGGACCCGGCAGCCGGAGTCTACGGTTGCGAAGACCCGCCCAACAATTTTGTGGATCTCATCTTAGGGGTGGACGACACCTGCTGGGTGCCCGGCGAGGTGGGTATGAGAGCGATCGAGGTTCTGGACGCTGCCTATGCTCGGCGCAGTCTGGACGGTCAGAATCCGTCTAAATAAAGCAGGCAGTTACAGGAAATACAAAGAAATAAAGTGTGAATAAAACTGACTATTCTTATATTCAGATAAGAACTGAAAATGGCCCGTTCTGATTCCCTGCTCGTCTATCTGGCCGCACCTGATCCGCGACGTTGGCGATCTGGATAGCCACGGGCCTCACATATTCCCGGCGACTAATTGCGTGACACCGCCGGGCCAGGAACACACAGCACACCCTGACCGCGCTGCTGCGTCAGTCGATCTGCAGCCGACTGCGCGACGCCACCCAAGGGGATGCTAGCCATGATCGATTTCAGCCAGGATCGGCCTCCGGAGACGACCGACGAGCGCATCAAAGCGCTGCGCTCGCTGGCCCGTCTGGAGAAAGAAATGGACTATCTTGACGAGCGCGTTTCGGAAGCGGAACTGCCGCCGCCGCAGGTTGAGGGGGAGCGCTATGAGGACGACGTGCCCGATACGTTGGACCTGACCGTCCACGCGCAATACGCCATCAACGCTTACACGCGAATGCTCGACCCGGCGATGGACTACCGGTTCCACGGTAACGCGCGTTTCCTGAGCCGTCCGCCGCGCCTGTCCCTCAGTCCCTCCTTCGAGTGCACCGCCAAGCATCTCGAGTCCCTGCCGCTGATGCGCCTGATGAGCGGCAGCACGTTCAACATCGACATCGATAACAAGTTCATGCAGAGCCGCTTGCATCTGACGGCGGCCGACGGATTCGGCTACTGCCCGGGGAGCAAAGCAGGTGATCCATACGTTAGCCGGACTTTCTCTGGAGGCGCGGATGACGACAGAGAGACTAATTAAACTAGCCGGCGTGGCCCTGATCGGTAGTGGGATCCTCGCCACGATTGGGTTCTCGGTCCACCCGCATGACTCATCCGGATCGAATCACGTCATGTGGCTCTTTGGCCACATCCTGATCGTCCTTGGCTTCCTTATGAACTTCCTGGGCTTGGTTGGGCTGTACAGCGCAACTGCCAAGAACGTGGGTGCCTTTGGCTTCGGGGGTTTCCTTGTCGCCTGCGTGAGCCTAGTCCTCTACCTCGGCAAATTGTACTGGTCAGGTTTCATCTATCCGCTCGTCATAGCGCAGCACCCGGAGTTCATTTCTGAGTATGGCTTCAACCCCGGCTCGGATCCAGCGGATCCGGTTGTGAGAATGGTGTTCTATCTAGGCCCGATTCTTTTCGCTGTGGGCTATGCCGTCTTCGGACTGGCTCTTCTAAAGGCTCGCACGTTCCCGGCGATGCCTGTTTGCCTTGTAGTCGCGGGTTCCTTGCTGCTTGGGGTTTGGCCGTTGCTCCCTGCTGTGATTCAGCACCTTAGTGTCTTCGTATCGTTGGTGTACACCTTAGGGATCGCCTGGCTGGGATACCTCCTGGCAGCGGGAAGGTACAGTCTGAGTTGAAGGAGGCCGACCAATAACTTCGTGGAACTTATCCTGGGAAATGATGACACCTGCTGGGCGCCCGGCGAGGCGGGTATGAGAGCGATCGAGGTTCTGGACGCTGCGTACCGCTCGGCACTGTCTGGACGGCCAGAACCCGTCTAACTAAAGCAGGCAGTCACAGGAAATACAAAGAAATAAAGTGTGCATAAAACTGTCTTTCTTATATTGAGATAAGAACTGAAAATGGCTCGTTCTGATTCCCTGCTCGTCTACCTGCCCGGGCACATCCACGGCGGGTGGCGCGAGCTATGAAGACTGTGTGATGAGCGCAACCTTCCGGTCATCTTCAAAGGCCCCTCTTAGGACAACGCCCCAAGCGACGCATAGGCGTCCAAATCGGGAGTATTACCGAAGCCTATGTCGGATCCAGAGGCTTCCCGTCCAGAGTCAGGAATGACCTGGGTGGAAGGATATCAAAACAACAATGATTTATACTCACGTTCTAAACCGTGGTGGAAAGGGAGTAGTAAGTCCTACTGACAATTTGTAGGAAATGGTGTTGAATTGGGGTTTTATACAGTCTGTATATAATCTCTACAAGACTTATGATAATTAGGCCACAGCGGACCTTGCCGCTGCCGATGGCGATCAGTCAATGGTCGTTCATGACGCTGCAAAACAAGCTGATCAAGATCGAGGGGAAAGTGGTCCGCCACCTTCGCTACGTCACGTTCCAGATGACGGAGGTGCCCGTAGCGCGAGCTATTCAGGGCGATTCTTGAGAGGATTCAACAGTCGGGGTCGCCGCTGCTGTGGGGTTACCGGGATGAGGGGTAACGTTCCCGGTACGATATCGATGTGTAAACAACCGCGTAGCGGTCTGTCCGGATATGTACTCAGGAGCCTTGTAACAGCAAGAACACCAAGGGATCACGGGTCATTATGGCTAGCTGTCGATTGGACAGCGGATGCCTTGAAGCATTCGCGGATCCGTGGTCAAATGCTAGCATCCTGATATCTAGCAACGTGAGGAGCGCGACTTGCAAACCGGCTATCTGGGAAATCCCGGAACTATATCTGCGAAATGCAAAGGAGGCCGACGGTAGATTTATTGACAAACAAGAATATCGACGAGGTTCAAATGCCTGAGAATGTCGCCTTGTCCATGAAAGTCACCATGTTCCGCCTGAAGTGCGCCCAGATGGGATGCACTTACGATTACGCCCATTTCGCGTTCGGGGGCTCCCCCTTTCCCGTCCCGGACGGCGTGCAAGAAGCGTTGAGGCAGCATAGCGGCGCAGGAGAATATCTGCCGCCGGTCGGGATCGAGCCTCTCAGAAGGCAGATTTCCAAATTCTGGGGGAATCATTTCAATCTCGACATCGATCCGAACCGTGTTGTCGTCATGCCCGGGTCGAAGCAGGCGATCTACCAGATCCTCGCGTTGTTCCAGGGGCCTATGATCCTGCCGCAACCTTCCTGGGTGGGTTACCTGCCGATCGCCCAGCTTTTGAACAAGGAGATCGTTAGGCTTCCCACGCCTGCGGACAACGGCTACCGGATCACCGCCGAACAGATTGGCCGATGTGGCCAAGAAGATGGATGCTCCCCAGAGCATCCTGATTTTGAACTCCCCGCACAATCCCACCGGTGCCGTTTACACGGACGGCGAGCTACGGGCATTCGTCGACGTTTGTCGCAAATACAACGTCCTCGTGCTCTCCGATGAGATCTACTCGCTCCTCGCATACGACGCCGACGGCTTCACGAGCGTGGCGAAGCTCTACCCGGAGGGGACGTTCGTCACCAATGGAGTCTCGAAGCACGCCGGCGCCGGCGGCTATCGGCTAGGGTTCGCGATTCTGCCCGACAACTCCACCGAAGAGCAGGTCTTGAACTTTCAGAAGGTGGGTGCAGCCATCTACACCAATGCGAGTGCTCCGATTCAGTTCGCGGCCATCGCCGCTTTCGGCCTCGACGAAGAGATGACGCGCTACATCGAGGCCCAGCGTGACATACATCGCATCATGACAACGGATTTGGCCCGGCGATTTCGGGAGCTCGAAGGCGTCGATGTCACGACACCCCAAGGGTCCTTCTACTTTTTCGCGGACTTCGAAGGCCTGCGCGACAAGCTGGCCCCGTACGGCATCCAGACGGGTGTGGAGCTGGGAGACCTTCTCTACGGTCACCCGCACCACATTGCCATGGTGGCAGGGGAGTATTTGATGATGCCGCCCGAGAGCCTCACGTTCCGCGTCGCAAGTGTCGACTACGACGGGAACCAGGCGATGAAGGCCTACCTCGAGGAGCCACCGAAGGGGGCAGGCGACGAACGGGCGTTCGTGGAGAGTAACGCACATCGCCTTCTGATGGGAGTGGAGCGCCTCCGCCGGTGGATCGAATCTCTGTGAGAAAAGACGTTACGAAGAAAGAGCTTGCAATGACGTAGGTATCGCGTCATTCAGTCCTTTGGATCGAGGGTTATGGGCCCGTGCGAGGACCACGCCCGAAGCGACGCCATAGGCGTCGAAATAGCGGGCATTACCGAAGCCGATGTCGTATCCTCTGGCTTCCCGTCCAGAGGCAGCAGCTGCTCGCGGCGGATGCCCTATTGGTGCCGTCATGGTTACAAATGGTGAAATCATCGCTCGGGACGGGAACAGGATAGTTGAGTCGAAGGATCCTACGGCACAGCAGCTCCGTTTCACTCCGGCGCCGTCGTGTATGGCCGAGGACCCGGACGGACTGTCGCTGCGCACTATTCACTACAATAGACGGCACCCGTCTCAAGACTCGCTATCGTGGAATCATTCACTATATTTGTCACTGACGCGCGGACCGAACACTCCCAAGGAAAGGAGTAGAGCTATGTCAGGAATCGAACCCGCATCCCGATTGACCCGCTTGAGCGGTGCCAGGATCGGACTTCTGGATCCGGGAAAGCGTACTTCAGCAGCCGTTCTCGAGGCGGTAGGGGAACGGCTCGGAGGAGAGTATGACGCGAATGTGGTCGGACCGTGGAGGAAGTCATCTCCCTACCGGGTCTGCTCGAAGAAGCTTCTGGAGGAGATCGTTCACCGGTGCGATGGGCTTGTGATGGGAGTCGTGGACTGATGCGGCGCCAGTTCGTGCAGTTTGCACGATATGCTGGAGTTCGAGTTGAGAGGCATCCCGACCGCCTATATCACGGCCTCTGGAAGGGTTCCAATGATCGAACGCGATGGTGATGGGTTCAGGCTGTCGCATGCGACGGGGAGCTATCTAGTAGAGGGATGGGAGGACTCCGGCCAACAGTCTGACGGCGTGCATCGCAGGCTGGTCCACTTCGGGGTACACCGCAGGATGCGGATGAGCGGGGTGAAGGAGGGAGACACGGTCCGCTACGGCAGCAGGGAGCTGCGATGGGAATATCCTCGAAAGGAGCTGGAGTCCAGAGTCAGGCCCGCCGGAGCCGGCGCCTGGTCGAGCACCTTTGACGGCGTTGCAGGCTACAGGAGTATCGAACTGCGGGCGTACGCTGCACCCGTGGAAGGCGATGAATTCAATGAAAGTGTGGCGGAGGCTGTCCCGCAGTTGGTGTCGATTCTGACGGGCGGGAAGGCGTGAGGTCACTTGGTCGATGCAACGATTAGCCAACACGGAAGAGTCGACATCCTGGTAAACAATGCGGGGTTTCAGCATGTCTCGCCGCTTGAGGATTTTCCAGAAGAAAAATGGGATCAAATGTTGAGAGTGATGCTGACAGCGCCCTTTCTGCTGACCAAATATGTGTGGCCCTACATGAAAACTCAAGAATGGGGTCGTGTTGTGAACATCGCCTCAATACATGAAATGGTTGCTTCCCAGAACAAGGTTGGATGTATCTCAGTCAAACCATGGTCTAATAGGATTGACCCGTACGGCCGCCCTTGAAGGTGGGGCTCATGGGATAACCGTAAATGCCCCTTGTCCAGCCTATGTACGGACTCCCTTAGTTGAAAACCAAATCGCCGATCAGGCCAGAATACACCAGATTCGTGAAGAAGAGGTAGTGGCGGACATCATGCTCAAATCAGCCGCCATAAAGAAACTAATAGAACCAAAGGAAGTTGCCGACCTTGTGCTCTATCTTTGTTCTGAAAAAGGCGTATCGATAACTGGAGCATGTTGGACGATTGATTGTGGCTGGACAGCACAATAACAGAGTACCCTCAACAAGCGGGCTAACAAACCGGATGCAGGGGACGGCAAATAGACGCGCCGCCGAGGCTAGTCGTTAGAATCCTGAACGGACGATGAAAGGAACATGGAGTCATGAGTCATTCACGGAAAGAGATCGCCCGGGTTGCTCCAAAGGCGTACGAATACGTCAAGGAGGTCCTGGACTTCGGCTTCCACAATGCCACTTCGGTAGGAATGACCGCCCGACTGGAGCGCGAGTTCGCGCAACGCTTCGGGCAGACCTACGGCATAGCTCACTGCAACGGCACCGCCACGATGCAGAGCGCTCTCATGGCTGCCGGTGTGGGAGTCGGCGATGAGGTAATCGTGCCGGCCTTCACGGTGTTCTCCACCCCGGCGGCAGTGCTGCACTGTAATGCGGTTCCGGTCGTTGTGGATGTAGACGCAGATACGTGGACCGTGAGCGCGGTCGCTATTCACAAGCAGATTACCCCGCGAACGCGGGCGATTATTCCAGTTTCCATCTGCGGATTGCCGGCGGATCTCGACCCAATCATGAGATTAGCCGAGGAGCACGACCTTGTGGTTATAGAAGACAATACCCAGTGCTTATTGGGCCAATACAAAGGGCGTGTTGCCGGATCTATCGGCCATTTCGCCAGCTTCAGCTTTCAGTCTTCCAAGACGCTCACCTGCGGTGACGGTGGCATTCTGATCTGTTCAGACGATTCGCTGGCCCTGGCAACCAGAAAGGCCGCCACCCTGGGATTCAAGGATCTCACCTTGAAACCGGGCGATAACGCAGTCGCGGAACGCCTGCGGTGCCAGCCGGATTATCAGCGCCACGACACCGTAGGGTGGAACCAGCGCCTGCCTGAAATAGCGTCTGCGGTGGCTCTGGCTGAACTTGAGCGAATCAATGAACTGGCGGAGATGCGCACGCACAGCGCCATGGCGTTTGACCAGGTCGTGCAAGACTGCGAGTGGATTGTGCCGCAAGGAACTCCTGAAGAATATGTCAACGCCTACTGGAATTACGCGGCCCGAATCACGCGCGACGATATCGTCTGGGCAGATTTCCTGGCGACGTTCATCCAGCTTGGAGGCGACGGTTTCTACGGTGCCTATCAGCCCGCTCATCTTGAACCGGTTTTTGCAAGTCTGAACAGGGCAGTGGTTGAGAAGCCGGATCGCTATCCCCAGTTCGCGGGCCGGTTGCCAGGCTATGAGCGTGGAACTTGCCCGGTCTGGGAAGAGATCCAGCCATGGATTATCATGCTGAAGACCAATTACTTTGACACTGTTGAAGCCGACCAGCAGGCGGAGATTCTTGCGGAAGCTATTAAGCGATTCGATTGAGACTACGGATTCTATCCACTGCGTCGAGCGGGCACCACGGATGCGGGGCCGCTCACGCATGACGTTCGGGGGCGATCACTTTCTGATGGAATCGGACCCAGGAGCCGGAGTCTACAGTTGCGAAGATCCGCCCAATAACTTCGTGGATCTAATCCTGGGCGTGAATGACATCTGCTGGACACCCGGCGAGGTCGGTATAAGAGCAATCGAGGTTCTGGACGCTGCCTATCGCTCGGAGCAGTCTGGACGGTCAGAATTCGTCTAACAAAAGCAGGCAGTCACAGGAACTACAAAGAAATAAAGTGTGGATAAAGCTGTCTCTTCTTATACTCAGAAAGGAATGAAAATGGCTCGTTCTGATTCACTACTTGTCTACCTAGCTGGCCACATCCACGGCGGCTGGCGCGAGCGTGTACGTCAACTCTGTGAAGAGCGCAACCTTCCGGTCATCTTCAAAGGTCCGTCTGAGGACCACGCCCGAAGCGACGCCATAGGTGTGGAAATCCAGGGTATTACCGAAGACAATGTCGGATCCTCCAAGTACTTCTCCAGAGTCCAAGACGACCTCGGCGGAAGGATCAACGACCTGCGCACCGGTATCTGGATCTCCAAATGCGACGTCCTGATCGCCTTCTTTGACGAAGAGCAGAAAGGCTTGCGTCAGTGGAACACCGCCAGCGACATCGCAGAAGCCGCCCGCCACGGTAAGCCCATTATTGTAGTTCACGGCCCCGGGTTCCAACACTCCCTGAAAGAAGTGGACGGCCGTGCCGACGTGATCGTTGAAACCCTCGAACAGGCTGTGGAAGTCTTTGCGTACATCTGTGAGGAATAAGACAAATAGTCTTGTCACAGGCAGTGACGAGGTACAACCTATGTTCCGCTCACTGGCTTATCTCGTACCGCTGAAGAAGCATCTGAATCCTGATCAACTGCACCAAGAGTAACCTTCCTACTATTTCTCTCCCTTGGACCGCAGGGCATCTACAGAATACCGATCATCTTTAGAAGTCGTAAGCGCAAAGGCCGTTATCAGGACATATATGGCATTGCGGGCCACAACCGAAGGGTCCCCCTGAACGACCATTCCGAACACAAGTAGTACGCTCAGAACTCCTATTACAACGAGGGCCTTGCGGGTAAATAAGCCGATTATGAGCAGCGCTCCGCCTATTGCCTCTACGAAGGGAAGCGCATAGACAAAGGGATAGAGCAGAACAGAAGGAAGCCACGTCTGGCTGAAATTTTTGAGCATTCCCTCTGCGTATCCGCTGTAGTCGGGGAATTTGCCTATACCGAAGAAGAGGAACACGACCCCAAGAGCAAGCCGCAAAAGCAGTGTGGCAAGGCTATTATCAGATCTGCTGCGGTCTTCGTCCATTCTGTTCTCCTTTGTTTCTTAAACTGGCTGAAAAGTGACGATCACTAAAGAACCGATAACCAGGAATACAAAACCCAGAGTGTAGATAAGAGTCAGCGTTAAGACTCTCCAGCTTTTCGCATGGCCATAATCGTCAATCACTGTTCTCAAGCCGTTCAACCCGTGCAGAAGAGGTCTTGAGTGTAGCGACCCGCCACGAAATCGTAATTGATCTCGTCCACGTTATGGATAATGTGCATTGCGGCTAAATATCAAAGGGCCAAGAATAAGAGTAGAACTCCTGAAACTGTCATAAAAAACCACGTGTAGAGTTCAAATCCACCCGTCGGCCTCGGTATTGAAATCCCGACAGCGTTCATCTCGGACGTCTCCTTATCTTACAGGATCGGCATAAGCATAACGATAGCCGCAGGAACAAAGATGATGACAAAGATCCCCGCAACTGCGTAGAACATCTGTCTTTGAAACTTGGTAGATTCTGTCCAGAAGTCTATGATTATAATGTGGATGCCGTTTAAGGCGTGGTAGAGCACGGCTCCCGCAAGCAAAACTTCGCCCACACGGAACACCGGCTTCGTATAAAGGGCAACGAACCTGTTGTAGACCTCAAGCCCCCATGCTATTGGCATCGTATCTCAAATATGGATCAGCAGAAAGAGTAGAATCCCATGCCCCGATATGCGATGAAGTATCCACGACCACATTCCTTCCCCTCCCCTGTACATATCCCTCCTCCTTTCAAATCAGGCGCTGACTCCGTGCGGGTCGCCGACTCTGGAATCAATTTCAAAAGACAAAAAGTGCCTCACATAGTCCAGCACAATGTGAGGCACTCAAACAGCTAGACAGCAAACGGGGCATTCCTGCTCCTGCCCTACTACTGTCTACTTACTTATACGTCCAGCTTGCCCATGTTAGTCTTCACTGCTCCAGCCGACTTGTGGAGCGCTTCCTTCTCCTCTTTAGTCAGCCCAATTTCAATAATCTCTTCGACGCCATTTTTGCCCAACTTCACAGGAACGCCTACATAGACATCATTCAGTCCATATTCTCCCGTCAGCCAGGCGGCGCAGGGCAATATGCGCTTCTTATTCTTTACAATAGCTTCGACCATCTGAACTGTGGCTGAAGACGGGGCGTAGTATGCGCTTCCTGCCTTGAGGTAGTTTACTATCTCGGCGCCGCCATCTCTCGTCCTCTGGACCAGCCTGTCTATCGTAGGTTGAGACATCAACTCGGGGAGGGGTATTCCTGCGACAGTTGAGTACCTCGGAAGAGGAACCATAGAATCTCCGTGCCCCCCCAACACACAGGCGGTCACATCCTTTACAGAGACGTCCAACTCTTCGGCTATAAACAATCTAAAGCGCGCAGTGTCCAGAATGCCCGACTGTCCCATAACCTTTCTCGGCTCGAATCCTGTGACTTTGAGGGCAACATAAGTCATCACGTCCAGGGGATTGCTCACCACGATAACTATAGAATCGGGAGCGTTCTTGGCTATTTCCTGGCTCACCGACTCAACAATATCCGCGTTCATAGTCAGAAGGTCGTCTCTGCTCATGCCGGGTTTTCTCGGCAAGCCGGCCGTGACTACAACCACGTCCGACCCTTTGATATCGTCGTAACTGTTCGTGCCGACTATCTTTACATCGAATCCCTCGACAGGGGATGACTGAGCCAGGTCCAATGCCTTTCCTATCGGCATACCTTCGATCACGTCGAACAGGATCACTTCATTTGAAAGCTCTTTTTGGGCTATCCACTGGGCTGTAGAGGCACCCACCTGTCCTGCGCCTATAACACTGATCTTCACTGTAGATTTCTCCCTGTCTTCAAGCGTAAACGCTTACTTTCTTCTTACTTTTTCCCATTGGCTCGTAGCTAACCTTCCCATCTATCAGGGCAAAGAGTGTATAGTCTCTACCCAGGCCTACGTTATTCCCGGGATGGCACTTGGTCCCCTTCTGTCTTACCAGGATAGTTCCGGACGTAACAGTCTGTCCGTCAAATCTCTTGACCCCTAATCTTTGACCTTTGCTGTCCCTGCCATTTTTGGAACTTCCTACACCCTTCTTATGAGCCATTTAGTCTATCCTCCTAAACAAGTAGACAGGCCAGGGCCGAGGCTAAGTCAGTTGGGCATCAGCCTTTGGCTTTGTCTGCTTGCTGTCTGCTAATTCAATGTCATCAATTACGATCTCTGTGAATTCCTGTCTGTGTCCTCTTTTTCTCCTGTAGCCTTTTCTTCTTTTCATCTTGAAGACGGTTATCTTGTCGCCTTTAGCGTGCGAAAGGACGGTAGCTTTGACCTTAACCCCATCCAAGAGGGGTTCTCCAATTTTAACTTCATCGTCAGCACATAAAAGAAGAACATCCTTTATCTCGAAGGATTCTCCCTCATCGAATCCAAGCTTGGGGATTTTGAACTTTTCTCCCTTTTCTACTTTGATCTGATTTCCCGCTACCTCCACAACTGCATACATACATTAGCCTCCAGCCTTTAATCGTTTATAACAAGAACCCAAGGTATTAAAAAGATACGCAATCATACTGGCTCTGTCAAGGCATTTCGATGCTCTACGAGCAGCTTTATGCTTTGAATTCATGGGTTATATCGTTTCCTTGTCTGAGGGAAAAGACCCTATATTCGTCTATGGGAAGCTCAGGGTCTTCTTGGAGTTCTAACCTCACTTTTGCGACTTTTTCCAAAAGTTTCAATCTTCCCTTTTTGTTTTCTGTCAGGTATTCTCCGACGGTTGGATGGACTCTAAGCTGTAGTTTGCGCTCCTTCATAGTTACCCTTGAGCGTTTAAGCCATCTTTCGATCTTTGTAACAGTCGTATCTCTGCCCTGGACTCTCCCGAGTCCGTTACACAGTGGACACGGCTCGCTGAAGGTATGAAGGAGGCTGGGTCTTACTCGCTGTCTGGTCATCTGGACGATCCCGAACTCGCTCATAGTCGATACATCGGTCTTGGAGCGATCTTTTCTCAGGGCTGCATTAATCTCATCCTGGACTCTCTTCCGGTCCTTGAAAGATGCCACGTCTATGAAGTCTATAACTATGATGCCTCCTATGTCTCTTAGCCTAAGTTGACGTGCTATCTCCATTGCAGCTTCCAGGTTGGTCTTCATGATGGTCTCCCCCTGGTTGGTCCTGCCTACATATCTTCCGGAGTTTACGTCCACAGTGACAAGGGCCTCTGTGTGGTCTATAACTATGAAACCGCCCCCCTTGAGCCAGACTTTGCGGTTGGAGGCCTTTTCTATTTCATCCTCGATCTGGAAAGCGTCGAAGATGGGTTTTCTGTTGGCGTAAAGTTCGACTCTGCTCCTGAGATGCGGGGCAACGGACTTAAGGTAGGATAAGATCTGTTTGTATTCTCTCTTAGAGTCGGTTACTACACGGTCCACATCATCTGTGAAGAGATCCCTGATGATGCTGGAGGTCATTCCCATTTCCTTGTGTATTATGGCAGGGGCTTTTGTCCTGTGTGCCCTCTTTTCGATTTTGGTCCAGATCTTAAAGAGGGTCCTTATATCTGATTTGAACTCCCCTTCGCCCTTTCCCTTTCCGACTGTCCTTATAATTAAGCCGCACCCTTCGGGCTTGAGCCTCCCGATGATCTCTTTGAGCTTCCTCTTTTCGCTCCAGTTGACGATTTTTCGGGATATGCCGATGTGGTCCCCCCCGGGGACGAGGACTGTGAACCTTCCCGGCAGGGAAATCTCAGATGTTATCCTGGGTCCTTTGGTGCCTATAGGTTCCTTGGTGATCTGGACCAGAATCTCCTGACCCGTTTGGAGCATCTCTTGGATCGGAACAAATTTCTGTCTTTTTGAACGAGAATCGTCTTTTTTGTTGTTATCCCCGTTGTCGAAGTCGTACTCTTCATACGACTCAGCTACGTCGGAAACGTGCAAGAAGGCGCTTTTCTCGGTACCTATATCTACAAAGGAAGCTTGCATCCCAGGAAGGACAGCTTTGACTATTCCTTTGTAAATGTCTCCGACCATCCTCTCATTTTCGGGGCGCTCCACTAATATCTCAACGAGTCGCCCATCTTCTATAATAGCTATTCTGGTTTCGTGAATAGCCACGTTGATGATCATCTCTGTACGCAATTCTTATCTCTCCCAAAGTAAAAACGTAAAAGGGCTGCGCCTGTCACACAGCCCTTTTACGATAAGCTCCTTGCGGTTATTCCCATACACCTTTGAAGTCCTGGCGTATGTACAAACCGAATTTCACAATCTGATAAGCTGCAGCAATTATCTTTTGCGAAGGGCTGTCTTGTGCAAAGAGGAAAACCGGGAAGATATCGAGCCTTTAAAGGGGAGATTCAAATTAGGAGGGTAAATGACAATCTCACACCCTTTGTCCTACGAAAGTTCTTCGCCCACTGCGCCGCTCCGTGGGCTGTCGACAAAACCGCTATCACTTAGCGCCCCCCTGAAAAAAGGTTGGCACCGACGCGCGAAGTGCCCACACCGCCTTGGGGGGTTCCCCGAAGCTTCGGGGAACCCCAGTCAGCATGTTCTGTATATCCGGGAACCTACAAAGGGACGCAAGAAAAAGGGACAAGGAGTCTCCTACATATCCTTGCTGCCGCGTCATCTGTGCAACCTACGGGCGCTCAAATGACTGGCGATTCCTATACAGACTTCGATTAGCCTACTTGAAGGGTCCTATCCTGTGTTGGGAAGAAAGTACTCCCAAGTTCCTCAAAATTGATATGATGACCCGTAATCTCGACTATTCGGTCCGGGAATTCCTCTAATTGTTCTCAAAAGACGCACAAGTTCTAAGCAAAAGACACGATAACAAACCTGTTCTATATTATTTGGATCTTTGACGCTATGATTAAAGTTGCCGCTTATGTTACTTAAACAAAAAACATATTCTTAACTAAATATAAGAGAACGGGGACTTTTAAGCAAGAGATTTCTCCTCGGGTCCCTATTGGAAATCCAAAACGACAGCGGCGTTGTATTTGAAGACATGGCTTACCATGCAGATCCTGTCTTTATCCTGCCTAAATTGGGCGCCTCATGTTTCAAGCCTATCGTACCGATGTTAATATGATCACCCAAATTCTTCTCCTGACTTCTTTTGCAGCGGAATTTCAGTTCTGCTGCAACTTGCGGTGATTTATCCTTATCCTCACAAGGTCTCGGAGCATATGAGTGCCCTCTCTAGTTATGTTAAGCGTACTCCCCGGGACATCTCTCCACCGCACAGGCATCTCCTTTACCCTGTATCCGAGTTTTTCAGCTAAATATAGCGTCTCCGAATCGAACATGTAGCGCTCTATTGTCAGGCGTCCGAACAGGTCTCTTGCGACTCGACCCTTGAAGAGCTTGAAACCACACTGAGTATCTGCGTAACCTACCCCGAGGATCGCATACCGGATAAAGTTGAAGATCTTTGCGGATTCTCGCCTGTAGAAGGGCTGAAAGACCTCTATTTTCGAGTCGACAAGGCGCTTTGAAGCTATGACAATATCGTAACCTTTATCCAGAAGCGGAAAGAACTTTTCCACCTCTTGGATCGGAGTAGACAGGTCTGCATCGGTAAAGAGGATATTCTTGCCTTTTGATCCCAATATGCCGCACCTGACAGCATATCCTTTGCCCCTGTTGGGAAAATAGCTTATGATCCTGGCGCCTTCCACCCCGTCAATTAGGGACCTGACTGCATCTTTAGTCCTATCTTTGCTCCCGTCATCTACAACGATCAACTCATATCTGTAAGCGGTTTTGTCCAGATACTCAAAGATAGCAGGAAGAGTCGAACCGATCCTCTTTTCCTCGTTGAAGGCAGGGACTACTACCGATAGATGAATATCCTCCAACACAAGTTGCTTATTCACAAGGAGTTAAAACATTTTAACCGAGATGTCGAGTTATCCAACACAGGATAGCTTTGAATCCCCAAAGCCAGAGGAACCCTTGAGTGATCTGAAATATTCCACCGTCTCCTTCAAACCTTCCTCTACGGTCACAGAAGGTTGCCAGCCCAGAAGGGACTTCGCCCTATTATACGAAACCACATTCTTAAGAAGATCTCCCTGTCTTGGAGAACCGTAGTTTATCTTGCCCTCAAAGTCGGTAATGTCCGCTATCTTGAACCAGAGATCCTGTATGGTTATCCCATTATCTATTCCTATATTAAATGCGCCTTTGCCACCGTTCCCCAGAACCAGCAGATTGGCTTTAGCTACATCCTTCACATAGACAAAATCCCTTATACAGCCCTCATCCCCTGTGTATTTTGCCCCGTTTACGGCAGGCGATTCCCCGCTTGTCATAGCCATACAAAAGATAGCCACCACAGAGGCCTCTCCACAAGGGTCCTGACGCGGCCCGTAGACATTGGAGTATCTTAAGATCGTGTAGCCGAGTCCATAGTGCTTGTTATAGTATCCAAGATAGAATTCTCCAGCTATCTTGGATGCCGCATAAGGAGAGGCAGGAGCTAAAAACGGAGAGTCCTCCTTTATAGGAATTTCAGCAGCCTCTCCGTAGACACATCCCCCCGAAGAGGCGAAGATGATCTCCTTTACTCCAGCTCGTACGGATGCTTCAAGGAGACTTATAAAGCCTATAATGTTCACCTTTGCATCTGAAATTGGATCTTTGACAGAATCAGAGACACTCGCCCTGGCCGCGTGGTGATTTACGCAATCGGGCCTCTCCTCAGATAGAATTCCTCCTAATTTGTCGTCGGCAATATCTATGTCGTAGAATCTAACTTTCGGGTTGAGGTTCTCCTTTTTCCCCGTGGAAAGATCGTCAACTACCACCACCTCATGCCCAGCTTCGATGTAGCTATCCGCAACGTGCGAACCGATAAATCCGGCTCCTCCAGTTACCAATATTTTCATTCTGCTTGGTATTCCTCTCTATCCTCTTACTGTAGACAGAAATTGCAGCGGTTGCATGGGCGACAGATCCACAGAATTAGGACGACTCGTAAAATAACATAAAGTCACATATTTGTCAAGCAGAAAAGCCAAAGCCCCACATACGAGATTGCTTCGCTGACCCTTTGCTGAGCTCTGGGCTTCCCCGATAGATTCAATCGGGGACTCGCAATGAACGGAGGCAAAAAACCTGACAAGGTCAATGCGAGGTGCCAAAGCCGACCCGTCAGGAGTTGTTCCCCCGGAGGATACGTGAAACTGATCCAATCGCACCTGTCAACAATATAAGGCGGATCGCAAAGGGAAAAGGTTCTTATGTGTATCCTGACTCGTTTTTTATCTTGACTTAGGACGTTCGGAATGTTATCATACATTGTTAAAAAATGGGTCAAAAAATGGAAGGGAGCAATCGGGTGGGGCTATTCAGTTTTTTGGAAACTCCGGATAAAAGGGAGGGATATCACTATGAAAATACGATTGACCTTTCATTTTTGACTCTGTGCAGTTGCACGTTGCTCCTGCTGATTTCAGGCTGTGGTGGGGACAGTGGCACAGACCCAACGCAACCCGGTGTCTCATGGTCGAAAATCGCTTTTGTGTCATCACGGGATGGCAACTTGGAAATCTATGTGATGAACGCTGACGGTTCCAACTAGACAAGGCTGACCAACAACCCGGCGGATGACTGGAAGCCTTCTTGGTCGCCTGACGGGACGAAGATTGCTTTTATGTCACACCGCGATGGCAACTTGGAAATCTATGTGATGAACGCCGACGGGTCAAACCCAATAAGGCTGACTGACAACCCAGCGCATCACGGTTTTTTTCCTTCTTGGTCCCCGGATGGAACAAGGATCGCCTTTACGTCATCACGCGATGGCAACGATGAAATCTATGTGATGAACGCCGATGGGTCAAACCAGACACGGCTCACCAACAGCCCGGCGTTTGACTTTGAGCCTTCTTGGTCGCCGTCACCGTAGCACAAATCACACAGAATCCGGCATCACGAATGATAGGGGCGTAGTAAGGAATATAGGGCATTTCCGAAGGAGTGTATCGGCAAGGCTATTCAGTTTTCTTGGAAGCACCGGTCGAGTTAGGAGCGAAGCGACGGGTGAAGACTAACTGAGATATCTGGGCAATTCCGTTTGCAAGAACTGAATAACCCTACGATCGAGAGGACACTATGGCAATTTTTACTACACGTCCGGTAATCATGGGAACCAACGGGGTGGTAACCGCCGGCCACTACCTGGCGGCCGCGGCGGGATTCAGGATATTAGAACGGGGTGGTAACGCAATAGACGCTGGAGTGGCCGCAGGGTTTGTCGAAAGTGTCGTTGAACCCAGATCAAACGGTATAGGCGGGGAGGTCCCTATCCTTTTATATTCGGCTGCGGAAGGAAGACCATTTGCTATCAACGGACAGGGATGTGCCCCGAAAGCCGCAACCATAGAGTGGTTTAAGGCCAACAAGATAGATATAATACCCCCAGACGGTTTTTTGCCCGCCACAGTGCCCGCTGCCTTCGGGTCGTGGGCGACAGCTTTGATGCGATTCGGGACAATGAGGCTCAAAGACGTTCTGGAGCCGGCGATAGAGATGAGCGAGGAGGGCTTCGCCATGTTTCCCAAGTTTAGGGAGGAAATGGAGTGGATGGCGCCGAGGTTCATCGAGGAATGGCCCACAACTGAAAAGATATATCTTCCGAACGGAAGGATACCTGAGGTGGGCGAGAAGATCAAGAATACCGACTGGGCAAATACGTTCAAGAAGGTGGTGGATGCAGAGACAAAAGCGTCGGCTGCAGGTCGCGCCAAGGCCATACGGGAGGCTATAGATTTCTACTATAAGGGAGAGATAGCCGAAAAAATAGTGGAGTTTTCAGGTAAGACCCCAGTTAAAGACGTCAGCGGAGAACCGCATACAGGTCTTTTGACGATGGATGACTTTTGCAGCTATCGCACAAAGGTCGAAGAACCCGTCTCCACCAATTACCGCAGCTATCAGGTCTATAAGTGCAACACATGGAGTCAAGGGCCTGTCTTCCTTCAGCAGTTGAATCTTCTGGAAGGATACGACTTGGCGCATACGGGACACAGCTCTCCCCAGCATATACACACCGTTATCGAAGCCTCCAAACTCGCCTTTGCAGATAGGGAGAAATACTACGGCGACCCGGACTTCGTATCTGTGCCCCTGGACATGCTCCTGTCCAAAGACTATGCTGAAGAACGCAGAAACTTAATCGACCCCAGGAAGGCCTCCGTCGAACTTCGCCCTGGCGATGCTCCACCGACTGTTCCGATTGCCTCCGTTGAGTCCGATCTAAGCACGTCTGTTCATATAAACGATACGACGCATCTGGATGTGATCGACAAAGAGGGAAATATGATGGCCGCTACTCCGAGCGGCGGCTGGATACCCTCGTCGCCTGTGGTGCAGGGCTTAGGATTTCCCCTCGGAACGAGAGCACAGATGTTCTACCTGGATTCAAAACATGCCAACGCGCTTGTCCCGCGCAAAAGACCGCGCACTACCCTGACGCCATCTTTAGTCTTAAAGGACAAGAAACCCTTCATGGTCTTCGGAACGCCGGGAGGGGATAAACAGGATCAGTGGACACTCCAGTTTTTCCTCAATTTCGTAGATTTCGGTATGAACCTTCAGGAGGCGATAGACGCCCCTAACTTTCACAGCGATCACTTCCCCAGCTCCTTCTATCCTCACGATGCTCATCCGGGGCACATGACAGTTGAGGGACGGATAGGAGAGGATATCTGCTCCGCGCTTTCAGATATGGGGCATATTGTGAAGGTATCAGACCATTGGGAAAACGGCCTCGTGATGGCAGTTAAGCTGGATAACGACAGCGGGGTCATATCAGGAGCAGCGTCGCCGCGCCATCAAATGGCATACGCAATGGGAAGATAAGTAGAATGTGACAGTAGACAGTAGTATGCAGACAGGGCACCTCTCCCCTCCATTACGATTGCTTCGCTGTCCCCGACCCCCAATTGAATCTATTGGGGGTTCAATCGGGGATCACTATGACAGTCTATTTGCTGCTCTTCTGTTCAGTCACTGCGAGGGACAAAATCCGAAAACAATCTCACAGACAGTAGACAAAACACGTTCACCTATTGCTGTTTACGTTTCAGAAAGGATAGACCCATGGATAGAGGAGATCGCATAGATTCCAAAGAGGACGAGACGTTCGGCAACGCCACGATAAGCCTCTACGTAAGCCCAGACAGCATCTTTACCGTACACACCTACAGAAAGGAATCGGCCGAAAGGATCCAAAAGATCACAGAGGAAATGATCAAAGCAGGTGACATGTCAAGAGATGAAAACGATAAGGTATCATTTTCCTGCGGTCACAGGCACCAGAAGGCAGCAAAGATGATCTTTACACAGGTCATCCGACACAGAGAGTCATCTGTCCAGACAGAAGGCGAGATGATGATGATGGAAGACCGCAAGTCCGGGGAGATTATCACTATCCGTGCCGATGAGGGAGCAGACGGATGGGTCTTCACGGTAAGAGCCCACGACAAGTCCGAGAAGATGTCAAAAAGGATAAATGGAATCGTGCGCAACTTCGTCTTTCTTCTGCAGATGGAGCAGATAGAAGGTACCACTGATCAGGTCGCCTTCCCCTGCAGCCAGAACCACTTTGAGTTAGTCAAGCTCTCCTTCCCCAAAGCACTTACCCGCTCGCCAGTGAAATTGAAGACAGAAGAGGCGGAAAGAGAGGAGCAGGAAATGGCAAGGGGAATACTGACAGTGGGTACGTCCACGCAGTGAAAATCGCCTGATCTCCCCTTGCCTTTACGAACGATCCAATCGAGTACGCCTGCTCAAGAATAGCCACCGTAGCTTAAGTATCTGTTGAAGAAGTTGAAAATTCCATTTAGCGAGTAATAGTTGTGCTTGAGCGAAGTTCTGGCTGGACTGAAGGGTCCAGCCCAAAGACTGCTCGATTCTGCCAAATTAAAGAACGTTCAAATGGTTCAAGACAACGAACAGGTCGTGCAGGACTCTCCCATTCCAGGCGGATGGCCCGGATGTTTGTAAAGACCGGCTTCAAGGGAGCAGCTATCCACGAATCTGGAAGCTGCGCAGATCCAGCATTTTCGGTGAATCGATTCTGGAACTATATGAGATGGATCTCAGATGAGTACATCGCAGATATGCCATAACCAGATTGCTGCCAACTCAGCCAAGCAACCCCGCCGCTTCTCAATGACAATCTGGTGTGTCTTTGAGTTGCTCATCTTCGGCCCTCAGTCATTGCCAGAAGTGAAACCCGCAGTAACCACAAGCTACTTGAGTTTACGGGCGTGGGAGGATGTCCCCTGTACACTGCCCCCTTGAAATGGGAATGACTATGGGCAATTACCTAATTCCCCAGGTAAGGCTAAACATATACCCGCCAAAGCGACCCTTTCTGGCGCCTCTTGTCCACAGGACAAAGTTGACGCATCTTTCCAGCCCTAATTTTTCCTGGCATCTGACGTTTGATATAAGCCAAAGCCGGCTGGCCGGCGCAGTCAGAACAGGAACAAGCATGGGTGTCAAAGCTCCAGGCGTGGATGAAAGAGGAAGGGAACACAAACCCCGCGCCTATTCTGTGGCATCACCGGTCTGGGGCGATGACGGCAAGGGACATACCTTTTCACTGACCGTGAAGCGTGAACTTGCTGAGGATCCTAAAACGGGCAAATTGGTCAAGGGAGTTTGCTCAAGCTACCTTTGCGATATGCAGATAGAGGAAAAAGCACAGGTGATGGGGCCGTGGTACGACAACTTTCTTCTGTCCAATGATCTTTTGGATCACGATTACGTCTTTATAGCCACCGGCACCGGGATTGCGCCTTTTCGAGGAATGTTAGAAGAACTCTTTACACTCGGGTTTACGCGTCAGGTCTGGCTGATCTTTGGCGTGCCTTACAGCACAGACGTTCTATATGACAATATGTTTCGACAGTATGCCGAAGCGCACTCAAATTTTCATTATGTCACTGCTATCAGCCGGGAAAATCCTTCCAAGGGCAAGGTCTACGTTCAACACAGATTACGGGAACACGTTCACGAGCTTGAGCATCTGCTCAAAAAAGAGTCAACGTGCCTTTACATTTGCGGGTTAGCGGGGATGGAAGCGGGGATCTACGCGGAGCTTCTGAGAATGAGGACGAATCTGATCTCTCTGCCTGATGGATATAGTCTAGACGACATCGCAAGCATGTCCAAGAAGGATTCTGCAATCAAACAGATATTCAGAGATCGCAACAAAGACCGTCTCTTTGTCGAGACGTATTGATAGACGCTTGCTATAGTACGCACCAGGGCCCTCCATAGCTTAGGGTTCTTCAGGAGGAAACTGGCATTGTGTTTCTCATCTTCTCAGCTGCTGGGAAAGCTTCATCATTTCTACTTCCGGGCCAGAAGAAGTATCTGTAGCTGTTCCCTCCGGTTCTACCATAGGGACTTTGCTGAACCGGGTGTTCCATGGAAGCAATGCGCTCGGAGCTCCCAAAAATGTTACGTGCCCGCTCTGCTGAAGTGGCGGCAAGTCTCGAAGTGGGCGAAGAGCTTTCTGGGAAAGAAGTGATACGATCGCCGTAAACCGGGAGCCTTATAATAAAGGTAGCCCCCTTATTGGGGATGCTATGGACTTTAATCTCCCCTTTATGTCTTTCGACGATCCCATAGACTAAACTCAAGCCCAGGTCGCTCCCGTTAGCTCCTTTAGTCGTAAAGAAGGGATCGAATACCTTATTCTGTATTTCATTCGGAATCCCGACTCCTGTGTCCGATGCGGTAATCAAAATCGAATCCCCAGAAGACTCAGTCTTAATATATATGTCGCCGCCATCGGGCATTGCATCTATGGAGTTGAAGATAAGATTGGTAAAGATCTCCCGAATCTCTACGGGATTCCCAAATATAGGGGGAACATCAGCGAGCCCTCTGTGCAACTGTATCTGGATTCCTCTTATTTGCGCCTCTCTTTCCCAGTTGGGCCTTGTTATATCAATTACCTCTTCTATAATTTCGTTTATATCGACTTTTACAAAGTTTACTTCCTGGCGTGGGCGTGTAGAATCTTGTATTTTGGCTATAATTTCAGCCCCGTCCATGGTGGCTTTTTCTATGGCCTTAAGGCGCATTTTCGACTCGGGCTGCTCCAGGCTCCTGTGGAGTATCTGCGACTGGCCGAGTATGATGCCCAAGATATTGTTGAATTCGTGAGCCATTCCCGCTGCCACTTCGCCGAGGGCGTTTAGCCTTTCCATCTGGATTATCTGCTTTTGCGCCCCCGGCAATTTGCGATAGGAACTCTCTAAATCCGCCTGAGCCAGGGCCAGTTTTTCGATATGTTCTTCACTGCGCCTGTGCTCCAAACACCTGTGAACTGTAAGGGACACAAGATCGGAAATTGCAGAAAGGGATACTACAGCCTCGCGTTCTCGAAACTCGACGTTATCCCGTCGCCACGCTCTCAGATAGCCCGCAGTCCTGTTTTCAACATAGATATCTATCCTTACACCCTCTTTATCAAGCTCTAACCCTTCAACAATGGAACTCTCGGAAGACCCTCCGTTTGTTCTCGAAGCTGCAACTTGTCCCAGCTCTGAGACCGATTTTGCTGCTCGATACGTCTCCCCATTACCCATGTCTATTACACATTCTGCCTTGTAGAACCCTATGCCCGATGTTGCACATCTGATAGCCGCTTTGACCACCTCATCTATCTCTACACAAGTCTGTAGATTAAGACCGAGTTTATGAAGAGCTGTCCTTTCGGCTAATCTGATTTGCAGCTTCCTGTTTGTGTGATCTAAATCCAGGTTTATCTGACTCAGTTCCTGATTGGCTCTCTGCATAAGAGTCAGATGATCTTTGCCCGAGCCTATGTCTCGGTCCAGTGTCTGAGCTATTTCCTGTACCTTTTCCTCGGCCTTTGAAGCTATCTCCCTTAAGTCGTCCTCCGGGATTTTGAATCTATCTCTTAGTTTCTCTATTTGATCGAAAGTGCCGTTTAAACCGATCATCTTGCCGGAACAGACGTTGGATACGTTATTAGCCAAAGAGACCAAAGAGGTCATAAGCTGCTCCCGTCTGTTCCCCTGTGCATCTATGCCCGGCGGGTTATGATGCATCCAGGCGGCTTCTATCAGATGGTCGGGAAACTTCCACTTCTCCATAATCCACTTGCCCACAAGTCCGTGGTCAACGCCGATTATGCGCCTTTCCGCCTCATGTAAGTCTATTCTGTCCTTCATCGAAAGCTCTAACGCGGACCCAAATTTGTCAGGTACATGTAAATCTAATATGAGCTTCCCTATATCGTGAAGCAGACCGGCTACGAACACCTGATCGGAGAAGCTGAAACTGAGTCTTTGCGATATATCCTGGGATAAAACAGCGCAGGAGAAGGAGTGGCGCCAGAACTCCTTCATATCTAAATTGGAGTTCTCAAGCGATTCCAAATTGTCCATCAAAGAGATGCTCAATACTATGTTCTTGAGCTTATTAAATCCCAAAATGACTATGGCGTTCTTGACCGTGGATACTGCTTGTGGTCTTCCGTAGAAGGAGGAGTTGGCAACTCTGAGGACTTTGGTAGTTAAAGATTGGTCCGTTTCCACAAGCTCAGAGACATCCTGAACACTGGAGTTCTCATCCAGAACCCTGTTCATTACCTCCACCAGCATCGAGGGCAGTGTCGGAAGACCATCCAGATTTCCTATGGCCTGCTTGATCTTTAACTTATCAGTACTGTTCTCAGCCATCTTTCCTCTCCCTCCATCTACTTCGACTCATGATGCGATATACTTGAGACTTACGATGATGCTGAACGGTACTTTGACACGCTGCTTTTAGCTGGAACTCCTATCACATTCTTGTTACGAATTAGTATCTGACTGACACGCCCTTTGGACCTTTACGCTAAAAGATAATAAAAAATGAAACCACTGTCAACATAAATTTCAAAGAATATAATGTTTTACAGACACTTTATCTGTGATCTCCATCACATTTTTTGAAAAAAGATTAAGTTTGAAAAAGATTAAGAAATTAGTTTGGGACAAGACACCTATAACCATGGACACAGATGGGGCAGGTGCCCTTTCTACTCCCGATAGGTTCAATCAGGGATAGATTCAATCGTGGCTACTATCTACTTGCTTTGGTCTCAACCACATCAGTTTGACTCCCACTGACATCAATAAAACTAACCCGAAAGTACACACCATCGCGGCACCTGTAGGAAGATCAAAACTGTAGGAAAAAACACAGCCCAACACACTGACGACTGTGCCCATAATCCATCCTAAGGTCAGCCGTTTTCCTAAACTATCGCAGAACATAGCCCCGCATACAGCAGGAACGATGAGAAAGGAAAATACTAAAAGAACCCCAGCAATCTGAACAGAACTTGTGATCACAAGCCCGAAAGATGCATAAAACAGAAAATTCCACAGACTTATGTTCATGCCTTCCTTTAAAGCCTGCTCCGGTTGAAGAGATATTAGCAAAAACTTCTTTCTGAATATCCAATTAAAGACCCCTACTGCGCCGCAGATAAGAGCCGTCTTCATGCCCCGATTAAAATCCCGGTCAAGTATGGGTTTTCTTTGTAGTAAATATGTTAAATGACAATGCCAAGGTCAAGCTCTTTTTGAAACTTACATATAAACAGCGAGGGCCAGAGCAACAAGGTTCGGAAAGAATGTATAACAGGGCGGACAGAAGGAGGGCTAAATAATTACTTACATTTTGCGACGTTTACAGGGAGTTAACGCGGCTTTTCAAGGCTATGAGATTCTGAACGGCGTTTTCGTAGTTAGGATCTAATCTTAAGGCGGCTCTGTAGCTGGATAGAGCCGATTCGTACTGTCCCATCTGCGCATAGCAGGAGCCGAGATTGGTAAGAACTTGGGGGTCAGCATTGCCACTCTCACAGTTGTTACGGTGGAGGAATCTTTCGTAAAGCCCTGCGGCTGTTTCGTAATCTGCAATGTTCACGCTTATGTCTCCGAGCTTCCTTATGGCTTTAAGTGAGATGTCTTCGACAAGTTTTGTCCTTTCGACAATGCTTTTGACCTTGTCCCTTCTATCTTGAGCGATGTATACCTGGGCCAGATTCAAAAGAGCTTCCGGCCAGTCAGGCTTGTACCTCAGGGCAGCATTGAACTCCTCCAAAGCCTTATCGAGTTTGCCCTTGAGAAGATACACATACCCAAGTCCATTGTAAGCCTCAGAATATGTGGGGTCTATCTCTGAGGAAGCTTTGTATGCCCGTTCGGCTTCCTCCAAAAAGGTCAGCGATTTTGAGGAAGAGTGGTGCGACCATAGTGAAAGGTAGCAGTATCCGATCAAAGAGTAGGCGATTGCATGGTCTTCTATGGTGCTGACGATGAGAAAGTTGAGCTTTGGGCTATCAACCCATTCTTGCCTCTTTGCAAGATAGGTCTGTAGAACTTGGATGGACTTTTCGTGTTCCCTTTTTTGGAGATAGACCTGTCCCAATGTAAGAAGGATGTCTATATAGTTGTCCTTCTTATCAAGGGCAGAAAGACAAAACTTTTCCGCTTTCTCGTAGTTGGAAAGGTGAAGGTAAGAAAAGGCGACGTCGTAGAGTATCATAAGGTAGAAGTTAGGGTCTTTTTCGTAGGGAATCCTGTCAAGAACATCTTCCCCGTATCGGAGGACAAGCTCGAACTCTTTTCGGTTCCTGTATATCCTTATGAGATTGTGCCACGCAAAGATATTATCAGGATCGTCTTGAAGTTGCTTTTCAAGAAGCTTTCTGCTCCTTTCACTTTTTTGCATTGTCTTTTTATGCCCCAGGTTATACCCTTTATGATATATCCTTATTTCACTGTGTAGGCCTTTGCCCTCATAGATGAGTTGGTTGTGTACTATGCCTTCGTAGTGGGCCTTGCCCCTTCTGTACAATCTGGGATAGTAGAATTTGGATCTGCCTTGGGGGAGGTCGTTGTATATGGCCAGAAAAACAGCGTTGTAGAGGTCGGATTCAACTGCGTTCTTCAGGATGGGAAGATCGTCTTTTTCAAACTCTTCGTCGGCGTCCAGTTGAAGTATCCAATCTGAGGATGCACAGCCGATGGAATAATTTCTGGCTTCCGAAAAGTTGTCCTTCCAGGAATGATGGTAGACTTTAGCTCTATGGCTTTCGGCTATTTGGGCTGTGCGGTCGGTCGAGCCAGTATCCACTACTATCATCTCATCGACAACGCCCAGGACGCTCTCCAGACAGGCTCCGAGGTGTTCCTCCTCATCTTTGACGATCATGCAAAGGGAAATTGTGGGTCTCATTTTTGGTAGCCAGCAAACATAGGTAGACAGCATACAGGGAGGGGAGAATACCCTGCTTACTACCTACTGGTTATTTATCAAATGAAATCGGTGCACTTCTCTTTCGATCTTTGATTGATCTTGAATGATAGGTTTTCGACAATCTTTGGTTTCTGTTCTTTTTCAAAATGGATGTATAATTGTTCTTCTTTTAGGTTCCATTCAGCCAGGACAAAGTAGTTGGTGTAAGAGGAGGGAAGAGATACTTTCTCATTTAGGACATCGATAAAGGCTTTATCTGTCTGTTCTGTGTCCTGTTTGACTTGTCTGATAAAATAGGTCTTGGGAATGAAATCTTTCTCGTTTGACTTCTCTTGCTTAGGTGGACGGTAGCCGGTGTATCTCTGTGATGAAAGATTAAACCATTCTAACTTCTGATCAACTTCTTGTAAGCTTTTGAACTGAATTCTGTTCCAGAACTTCCTTGAAAATACAGAATTGTTGCCTTCTATAGATGCTTGAGAAAAGGGCCTTCTGGGAACGGCAAATATCGGAATCACTTGATTTTTCAAGAGAAACTGCATTGCTTTGCTGACATTCCTTTTACCTGAAACACTGCCAATAGTCGCCGAGCAATTGTCCACCTTAACGAAATCTGGTTTTTCAAACCTGTCAAAGAAAGACTGACACTTCTCGATAAAGTTAGTTGCTGTTTGACCGTCAACCCGCCGAAAATACCTTAACTTAGGCTCTTTCTTAAAGGAAAATCCAACGAAGTTGACCGGCTCAGTTCTGCCGGTAAGATACTTTTTACCAATAAAGTCTGATTCTAGGACTCTGCCTCCTGAAAGATAGTAAATGGTATACTCTGGATAACAAAGATAACGAGATGCACCCTTGTTTTTACCTTTCTTCCTTCTCTGGGAAAGTCCTAAATCTGAAAGCATTCTGCCGATAGTCGGCAACGACGGAGGAGGGGTGCTAGAATATCGATTCCTCCATTCTTGTTCAATAACAGTGGCTCCTGAATAGAACTGATAAGGATCGTCCTCTAAGCTATGGTAAATCTCTTTGATTCTCTGTTCGTCAACTTTAGCCAATTTTCGCCTTTTTCCTTTTGGCCAACCCCGATTATCCATGGCAAAATCCTGATCCAGAGATTTAGTCCAAGCCGTAACGAAATCATTGGAAACTCTCGCTTGTTTGATAACTTCTCGCTTTGACATTTCTTTCTTAAAATACATCTCGTTGACTTCTTGTCTTAATACGGCCAATCTCTCTTTGTCCATAGGACTCCGTAGATTAAAGTTAAGACAATCAACTCAACTTAATCTACTAATACTCTAAACAAAGATCAAATTAGGTGCACCGATTTCATTTGATATTCAACCTCTACTGTTTACTTATTTATGATGTGGCATCTGCCATCTTCTCTTCGCCGAGTTTAGCTATGGCGTTGTCTATGACCCTGAGGTTGCGGGCTGCCTCGCTGTAGTTAGTATCAATGCTAAGAGCAGTCTGATACGCCATCTGGGCGGATTCTAAATGCCCGAGTTTCGCATAGCAGGAACCCATGTTGGACATAGTGACTTTGTCTGCAGGATCTTTTTTGATGCATTCTTTATATAATTCAATAGCTTTCTCGAACTTTCCGAGTTTGATGCAAATATCGCCAGCATCTTTGTAAACTTCAGCACTTTCGGGCTTCAGAGGAACTAATTTATCAATCTCTTCTAAAGCCTCCTGGTGTGCCCCTTGGGAAAATTTCAGCTTCATAAGATTGAAATGAGCCCGTTCGTGATAGGGATTAAGCTCAAGCGCCTTTGAAAATTTCAAATCTGCATCCTCCTTTTGGCCTTTCATAAGGAGAGCGTATCCCCAACCGTTATAGGCATCGGAATTATCGGGATTCATCTCTAAAGCTTCTTCGTACTGTTTTATTGCCTCATCGAATCTGTTCTCCCTTATGTACAAATCTCCAAGCTGTACAAAGACAAAATCGTCAGCTATTCCAGCTACGAAAGCGCTTTCAAGCACACGCTGGCCGTCAGATAATTCCCCCGTCTCAATATAACAGAAAGCAAGAGTTTTGTAGAGGTCGAGATGCTGATCGTCCTGGGAAATAGCGTTTTTCAAATGATCTATAGCCTTTTCGTAGTCTCCCAAAAGCCGGTAGCATTCACCTATGCAGTGCCGGACAATGTTCTGGTATGACCACGTGTCCATATCCAAGTTTGGACTTTCTTTTGCCCTTTCCCTCTCCTCAAGGAATCTTTGGTACGCATTTACAGCATCGGCGTAGCGTTTCTTCTTGAAATAGATCCCCCCGAGGGTAAATAGTATATCGAGGTTTCCAGGGTTATGCGCCAGACCTTCTTGGCACAGTTTCTCCCCTTCGTGCAAGCGTCCACTCATAAGGCAGTGGTGGGCTGTGTCGTAGAGAAGCATAAGATAAGTTCCTGGATCCTCCTCATAGTTCTTAATAGAAAGCTTGTCTGTATCCTGGATAGTAGTTTCTCCCCGACAGCTATTCTGGCTGCTATGTTCTCTTTGCAAAAACCAAAGATTTGGAACATCTAAGTGAAAACTTATATTTTTTAAATATTCTTTTGCTTCATCTAAATTGTTGAGTTCCATACCTTTAAACTCATCAAAACAGCAAAACCCTTTTTCAAAAAATAGATTCAACAATTTATGGTGATCATGCTTCCTAGAAGCATAAAGATAGAACTCAACATATAAACACCTAGTAAAATCCAATGCAGTTTCCAAATCTTCGTAAAGTAACAATTCTGATCCCTCAATGTCGATCTTCATAAAATCCACAGAATTAAAATGGTATTTCCTCAATAAATTTATCAATGTGTCAGTTTGCACTTTCTCTGTTGGCAGCTTACTATCAAAACTTGGAACCACGCCTGGCATAATTGCATTGACTGTTCCTACGCTGTTTATCCTTATATTAACCATACCCTTTTTATCTGAAACAGCCTTATTTTCTAGTATGACATTACTGAACCCTTCCATGGTCTTCTGTAAAATAGCAAAATTTTGACTCGATGGCTCGACGGCTAAAATCTTAGCCTGTGGGTTCTTCTGTAAGCAGTATGAAGAGACTTCCCCATGATGAGCGCCCAGATCAACAACATAATTAAATTTTATATTATGATCTTCAAAGAATCCTAAATTTTTTATGATGCGTATCATCCCAGTTACCTTTATGAAAGGCAAAGTTAAAGGCGAACCCACAAACACCTTAGCCTCTATATTATTGTGTTGACCTATCTACGAGGTGGCACTGACCATATTCTGTTCACCGGTTTCGTGTTTGGCTATCATGTTTTCAACCACTTTGAGGTTCCGGGAAGCCTCGCTGTAGTTAGGATCAATGCTGAGAGCAGTCTGATACGCCATCTGGGCGGATTCTAAATGCCCAAGTTTCGCGTAGCAGGAGGCAACATTGGACATAGTACCTTTGTCTGCAGGATTGCGTCTTATGCATTCTTCGTACAGATCAATAGCTTTCTCGAACTTTCCGAGTTTGATGCAGATATCTCCAGCATCTTTGTAAACTTCAGCACTTTCGGGCTTCAGAGACACTAATTTATCAATCTCTTCTAAAGCCTCCTGGTGTGCCCCTTGCGAAAATTTCAGCTTCATAAGATTGAAATGAGCCCGTTCGTGGTTGGGATTAAGCTCAAGTGCCTTTGAAAATTTCAAATCTGCACCCTCCTTTTGGCCTTTCATAAGGAGAGCGTATCCCCAACCGTTATAGGCATCGGAATTATCAGGATTTATCTCTAAAGCTTCTTCGTACTGTTTTATTGCCTCATCAAGTCTGTTCTGCCTTATGCACAAGTCTCCGAGCTTTACAAAGGTGAAATCGTCGGCTATTCCAACTTCAACTGCCCTCTCAAGGGTACACCGGGCGCCAGGTAATTCGCCCGTCAGAATATAACAGAGAGCAAGATTTTTGTAGAGGTCGAGATGCTGGTTGTCCTCTGTTATAGCGTTGTTCAGATAATCTATAGCCTTTTCGTAGTCTCCCAAAAGCCGGTAGCATTCACTGATGTTGTTGCTGATAGCGCTCTTCATTGACCTTGTATCCATAACATAAGCCTTGAAATTTGGATCGTTTTCGATTATTTCTCTCTGCTTAAGGAATTCTTGGTAGGTACTTATAGCGTCGCTGTAACGTTTCTTATTAAAATAGATATCTCCAAGGACAAATAGCAGATTGAGACTTTGAGGGTTGTATCTTAAACCTTCTTGGCACAGTCTCTCGCCTTCGTCCAAGCGTCTACTCATAAGACAGCAGTAGGCTGTGCTCAAGAGGAGCAGAAGATAGGTTTCGCGGTCCTCCTCATAGGGTTTGAAAGAAAGAGCGCGAATTCCATTTTCGACGGCTCTGTCAAATTCTCCTTTGTCGCGCAAGATTTGATTCAGGTTGAACCAGGCTAAGGTGTTGTTAGGATCCTCTTCTATCTGCCTTTCGAGGCTTTCAAAGCTGCTGTGATAGCTCTTTTTGCTGTGTTTTCTCTGGAGAAACCAAAGATTTGAGATCGATTCTTTATTTATCCATGCTTCGTACAAATATTCCTTAGCTACATCTAAACTTTTTAACTCTGTCCCCCATAGATCAAAACACTTAAAATCTTCCCTAAACAGTAGTCCCATTAATCTATGATCACCATCAAGGGTCTTTAAAGAGCCGAGTTCAATAAAGATTAATTTGATGATTGAAGAATCCTTCTCTAAACTTTCATAGAGCAAGGGTTCAACTCCCTCAATATCAACCTTCATGAAATCAACATAATCAAAATTATATCGTCTCAACAGATTTGAAAGTGTATCGCTTTTGACCTTTTCGGTTCTCAAATTTTCTTTTCGGAAGGGCTTCAACCACGGGTGATAACGCCACCGCTTTTTTTCATCTAAAACAATCGTATTTTCGCCACCTCTATCTAAGGTCATATCGACAACACCTGCTCTATCCGATATGGCCTCATTTACCAAAATGATGTTTTTAGTTAAGAGGTTCTGCTTTTCAACATTCTCCTTGAGGATAGCAAAACTTTGACTCGATCCTTCAACAGCCAGAATCCTTGCCGAAGGATTACTTTGGGCAAAGTATATAGCTGCTCCACCGTGATGAGCCCCGAGATCAACCACAGAATTAAGTTCTATCTTATGATCTTCAAAGAATCCTAAATTTCTTATGCTATCGTTCATCCGAGTTACTTTCCTGATAAGGGCACAGTCTTTTTGTTCTTCCTGTTATGAGTTTTCGTACGCTATCCTATCGACCTATATACTACGATGCAGCATCAACTGTCTTCCGTTCACCGGTTCCGTGTTTGGCTATCATGTTTCCAACTAGTTTGAGGTTGCGGGCTGCCTCGCTGTAGTTAGGATCAATGATGAGAGCAGTCTGATACGCCATCTGGGCGGATTCTAAATGCCCAAGTTTCGCGTAGCAGGAGGCAACATTGGACATAGTAACTTTGTCTGTAGGATCTTGTCTGATGCATTCTTCGTGCAGTTCAATAGCTTTCTCGTACTTTCCAAGCCTGACGCAGATGTTTCCAGATTCTCTGTATATTTCAGCGCTTTTGGGTTCCAACGACACTAACTTATCAATCTGTTCCAGTGTCTCCTGGTGTGCCCCCTGGGCGAACTTCAGCTTCACAAGATTGAAACGAGCCCGTTCGTGGTTGGGATTAAGCTCAAGTACCTTTGAAAATTTCAGATCTGCATCCTCCTTTTGGCCTTTCATAAGGAGGGCGTATCCCCAACCGTTATAGGCATCGGAATTAGCAGGATTTATCTCTAAAGCTTCTTCGTACTGTTTTATTGCCTCATCGATTCTGTTCTCCCCTATGTACAAATCTCCAAGCTTCACAAAGACAAAATCGTCAGCTATTCCAACTTCAGCTACTCTCTCAAGCGTACGCTGGGCGGAAGATAATTCCCCCGTCTCAATATAACAGAATGCAAGACCTTTGTAGAGGTCGAGATGCTGATCGTCCTCGACAATAGCGTTTTCCAGATGATCTATAGCCTTTTCGTAGTCTCCCAAAAGTCGGTAGCACGCACCGATGTTCTTCTTGGCAATTCCCTGGAATGACCATGTAATGACAACATGGGCGTCAAAATTTGGCCTTTTTTCCGCTATTTCTCTCTGCTTGAGGAATTCTCGATACGTATTTATAGCGTCCTCATATCGTTTCTTCTTGACATAGATACCAGCAAGGATGAATATCACATCAAGGTTTTCAGGATTATGCTTTAAGCCCTCTTGGCACAGTTTCTCACCTTCATCCAAGCGTCCACTCGTAACGCAACACTGAACTGTTTCGTAAAGGAGCATAAGATACGTTACTGGGTCCGCTTCATAGGGTTCAAGAGAAAGAGCGTGCTTTCCATTTTCGACAGCTGTGTCGAATTCTCCTTTGTCGCGCAAGATTAGATTGAGGTTGTACCAAGCAAACGTGTTGTTGGGATCTACTTCTATCTGATTTTCGAAGCTCTCAAGGCGTCTAGCCAGGAACTCTTCTTCGTCTATGAAGATCATGCAATCTGATAGGATTAGTTGATTTTGAGAAGCAGTATTAGCATGCTTTTTCTGTAAGAACCAAAGGTCGATACCTTCTCTAATGTCATATTTTTCACCAAAATATTTTTGGGCTTCCTTAAGGGTTGTTAATTCTTCGCCAAAGTCCTTAAAACATAAAAAACCTTTTTCGAAAAATAGCTGAAAAATAGCTTTCTTTTGTATTACCATAGTTAAATTCGATAAATAACGATTTAATATCCGATGCATGCTTTTTTAAGCTTTCATAAAGTAATGGTTCAGCTCCCTCAATATCGATCTTCATGAAATCAACATAATCAAAGTTATACTGACTCAACAAATTTGAGAGTGTATCTGCTTGAACCCTCTCTGTTTGCGCTTTATATTCAAGCCCCAAATTTCTTTCATCCAAAATGATAGTGTTGTATAATCTGCCAATAGACAGTTCAATAGTTTCTACTCTATCTGAAACAAGCTTATTTACTAAGATGATATTGTTACAGCCAGATCTCTGAATATTCTTCTGAAGAACGGAAAAGTATTGACTTGATCCTTCGATCGCCAAAATTCTCGCTTTGGGTTTTCTTTGAGCACAGTAAAGAGTTATTTTGCCAATATGGGCTCCAATATGAACAACTGACCTGAGTTCTATTTTGTGTTTTGCAAGAAATTTCTCAATACTATGACACTCTTCCAATATCATCCACCTGTCTAGGTTTTTCCCAACAACAATTCAACAGCGTTGCCTCGGCATCAATCACTAGAATCAAACCCCACAAGTTGAACGAGCTCCGCTCCAATAGCTTAACTGGCTACGAGGCGGCGTCTACCATCTTCTCTTCGCCAACTTTAGCTATGGCGTTGTCAATGATGCTGAGGTTGCGGGCTGCCTCGGCGTAGTTAGGATCAATGCTAAGAGCAGTCTGATACGCCATCTGGGCGGATTCTAAATGCCCAAGTTTTGCGTAGCAGGAACCCATGTTGCACATAGTGACTTTGTCTGCAGGAGCTTTTTTGATGCATTCTTTGTATAATTCAATAGCTTTCTCGTAATTTCCAAGTTTGATGCAGATATCTCCAGCATCTCGGTAAATCTGACCACTTTCGGGCTTCAGAGACACTAATTTATCAATCTCTTCTAAAGCCTTCTGGTGTGCCCCTTGGGAAAATTTCAGCTTCACAAGATTGAAATGAGCCCGTTCGTGATAGGGATTAAGCTCAAGAGCCTTTGAAAATTTCAAATCTGCATCCTCCTTTTGGCCTTTCATAAGGAGAGCATATCCCCAACCGTTATAGGCATCGGAATTATCGGGATTTATCTTTATGGCTTTTTCGTACTGTTTTATTGCCTCATTGAATCTATTTTCTCTTCTGTACAAATCTCCAAGCTTAACAAATGTGAAATCATCCGCTATTCCAACTTCTACAGCTCTTTTGAGCACAAGTTGAGCGTTCAGAAAGTCGCCTATCTCAATGTAACAAAGGAAAAGGCTCTTGTAGAGGTTCAGATGTTGGTCATCCTGGGTAATAGCGCTCTCCAAACAATCTATAGCCTTGTCGTAGTCTCCCAGTAGTCGGTAGCACAGACCGCTGTTATTCCTGACAATGCTGCCGTATGACCACGTGTCCACCACATTGGCGTCGAGGTTTGGCCTTTTTTCTGCTATTTCTCTCTGCCTGAGGAATTCCTCGTGGGCTTGTATAGCTTCGTCATAGCGTTCTTGCTTAAAATAGATGCCTCCAAGAGTGAAAAGTAAATTGAGGTTTTCAGGGTTATGCCTTAAACCTTCGTGGCATAGTTTCTCACCTTCGTCCAAGTGTTCGGTCTTAAGGCAGCAGTAGGCTGTGTCATAAAGGAGCGTAAGATAGGTTGCTGTATCCTCTTCGTAGCGTTTAAGAGAAAGAGCGTGCTTCCCATTTTTGACAGCCTTGGCAAACTCTCCTTTGCTGCGGTAGATTCGATTAAGGTTGCACCAGGCAAAAGTGTTCTTTGGATCTTCTTCTATCTGCCTTAAAAGGAGCTCTTTGTTCCTTTTGTCTTTAGCCGCCATCTTCTCTTTGGACAGATTGTAGCCGTAGTGGTATATGCGTATCTCCGCATGAACGATGGGTCCTTCTACTATGATCTGTTCGTGGACTATGCCTTCGTACCGAGCTACCCCTCTCCTGAAGAGCCTCTTGTAATAGAACTTGGAAAGGCCATTCGGCATGTGATTGTATATGGCGATCAACACCCCGTTGTAGAGGTCGGACTTGATCGCTTCCCTCAGAAGAGGCATATCCTCCTGTTCAAGTACCTCGTCTGCATCTATCTGCAGTATCCAGTCGCAGGTGGCATACGAAAGAGTACAGTTTCTGGCCTCTGTGAAGTTGTCGTTCCAGGCGTGACGATAGACCTTAGCTCCAAAACTTTCAGCTATCTCCACCGTGCGGTCGGTCGAGCCGGTATCTACGACTACTATCTCGTCCACAGCATCCCTGATGCTATCCAGGCATCCGGGCAAAAACTCCTCTTCGTTTCTGACGATCATACAGGCCGATAGAGTCGCCCCAAAGGATGATGAGGACTCGTTCTCTTTCCCTATCTTCTGAATCGGCTTTAGTTGCTTCATCTTTTCTATCTTTCCACTTGTTCTCTGAATTACGACTCTAGCAGAGTCGATACGTCAGACAGCTTATATGGAGCGGAGGATACCCTGTCGACTTCGTTACGTAGTGACTTATTTACTGTCTTGAGTCAGCCATATTCTGTTCGCCGATTCCGTATTTAGCTATGATGTCTTCAATTACTTTGAGGTTGCGGGCTGCCTCAGCGTAGTTAGGATCAAGCTTGAGGGCAGTCTGATACGCAATCTGCGCCGATTCTAAATGCCCAAGCCTTGCGTAGCAGCTAGCTATGTTGGACATCGTGACTTTGTCTGTAGGATCTCTCCGGATGCATTCTTCGTATAAGTCGATAGCTTTCTCATAGTTTTCGAGCCTGACGCAGATGTTGCTAGTCTCTCTGTAAACTTCAGCACTTTCGGGACCTAAAGAGACTAACTTGTCAATCTCTTCCAAAGCCTCCTGGTCCACCCCTTGGTGGAGTTTCAGCTTCACAAGATTCAGACGTGCCCACTCGTGACGGGGGTCAAGCTCAAGTGCCTTTTTAAATTTTGAATCAGCACTCTCTGTTTCACCTTTCGTAAGGTGGATATATCCCCAACTGTTATAAGCGTCGGGATTATCAGGATTCATCTTTATGGCTGTTTCGTACCGTTTCATTGCCTCATCGAATCCGTTCTCCCTTTGGTGCAAATCTCCAAGCTTTACAAAGGTCAGATCGTCAGCTATTCCAGCTTCAACTGCACGCTCGAGAGTACTGCTGGCCCTGAGGAAATCCTCCGTCTCAAGGTAACACAGAGAAAGGCTCTTGTAGAAGTTGAGACACTGGTTGTCCTGCGTAATAACGTTCTTCAGATAATCTATAGCCTTTTGGTAATCTCCCAAAAGCCGGTAGCACAGACCGATGTTATTCTTGACAATTCCCTGGAATGACCACGCGTCCACAATTGGGGCGTCGAGGTTTAGAGGACTTTTTTCCGCTATTTCTCTCTGCCTGAGGAACTCCCGGTACATATTTATAGCGTCGTCGTAGCGCTTTTGCTTAAAATAGATGCCTCCAAGGGTGTATAGCAGATCCAGGTTTTCAGGGCTATACTTTAAACCTTCTTGGCACAGTTTCTCACCTTCGTCCAAGCGTTCACTCATAAGGCAGGAGTAGGCCGTGTCATAAAGGAGCATAAGATAAGTTGATGTACCTTCTTCGTAGCTTTTAAGAGAAAGAGCGTGCATTCCATTTTTGACAACCGTATCAAACTCTCCTTTGCTGCGGTAGATTCGATTCAAGTTGTACCACGCAAAGATCTTGTTGGGATCTTCTTCTATCTGCCTCAAAAGGAGCTCTTTGTTCCTTTCGTATTTGTCCGCCATCTCCTCTTTGGAAAAATTGTAGCCGTAATGATAGATGCATATCTCCGCATGAACGATGCCTCCTTCGATTATGATCTGTTCGTGGACTATGCCTTCGTAGCGAGCTACCCCTCTCCTGTAGAGCCTCTCGTAATAGAACTTGGAAAGGCCCTTTGGCGTGTGATTGTATATGGCGATGAAGACTCCGTTGTAGAGGTCCGAATTGATCGTCCTCCTCAAAAGAGAAATATCTTCTTGTTCAAGTTCCTCGTCTGCATCTATCTGCAGTATCCAGTCGCAGGTGGCATACGAAAGAGAGTGATTTCTGGCCTCTGAAAAGTCATCGTTCCAAGGGTGATGATAGACTTTAGCTTTATAGCTTTCGGCTATCTCGACCGTGCGGTCGGTCGAGCCGGTATCTACGACTACTATCTCATCCACAGCATTTTTTATGCTCTCAAGGCATCTGGGCAAGAACTCCTCTTCGTTTTTAACGATCATACAGGCCGATAGAGTTGCCTCAAGGGGTGATGAAGACTCGTTCTTCTTTCCTATCCTCTCAATCGGCTTTGGTTTTTGCATGTTTCTTATCTTCCTGCTTGTTTATGTACTACGGCTCTATTTAAGTCGATTCCTAATACGGCAAACAGTGGCCAGCATACAGGGATCGCAGAGATGTTCCCGTTTACTGTCTACCTTTTTACGGTGTAGCATCAACTGTACTCTGCTCGCCGAGTTTAGCTATGACGTTGTCTATGATGCTGAGGTTGCGGGCTGCCTCAGCGTAGTTAGGATCAAGCTTGAGGGCAGTCTGATACGCTATCTGCGCCGATTCTAAATACCCAAGCCTTGCGTAGCAGGTAGCTATGTTGGACATCGCGACTTTGTCTGTAGGATCTCTCCTGATGCATTCTTCGTATAAGTCGATAGCTTTCTCATACTTTTTGAGCCTGACGCAGATGCTTCCAGTCTCTCTGTAAACTTCAGCACTTTCGGGCCCTAAAGACACTAACTTGTCAATCTCTTCCAAAGCCTCCTGGTGCGCCCCTTGGTGGAGTTTCAGCTTCACAAGATTCAGACGTGCCCACTCGTGATCCGTATTAAGCTCAAGTGCCTTTTTAATTTTTAGATCAGCACTATCTATTTCACCTTTCGTAAGGAGGATGTATCCCCAACTATTATAGGCGTCGGGATTATCAGGATTCATCTTTATGGCTTTTTCGTACTGTTTTATTGCCTCATCGAATCTGTTCCCATTTTTGTGCAGATCACCCAACTTTACAAAGGCGAAATCATCGGCTATTCCGGCATCGACAGCACTTTCAAGCATAAGCTGGGCGCCTGCAAAATCCTCCGTCTCATTGTAACACAGAAAAAGGTTCTTGTAGGAGTTGAGATACTGGTCGTCCTGGGTAATAGCATTCTTCAGATAATCTATAGCCTTTTCGTAGTCTCCTAAAAGCCGGTAGCACAGACCGATATTATTCTTGACAATTCCCTGGAATGACCACGTGTCCACAATGTAAGTCTCGAGATTTGGAGGACTTTCTTCCTCTGTTTCTCTCTGTCTAAGGTACTTTCGGTACATATTTATAGCGTCGTCGTAGCGCTTTTGCTTAAAATAGATGCCTCCAAGGGTGAATAGCAGATCGAGGTTTCGGTGTTCCTTATCTAGACCTTCTTTACAGAGCGCTTCGCCCTCGTCCAAGCGTTCACTCATAAGGCAGCAGTAGGCCGTGTCATAGAGGATCATAAGATAGGTTCCTGCTGTATCCTTTTGGTAGGGCTTAAGAGAAAGAGCGTGCATCCCATTTTCGACAACCGTGTCAAACTCTCTTTTGTTGCGGTAGATGCGATTGAGGTTGTACCACGCAAAGATGTTGTTGGGATCTTCTTCTATCTGGTTTTCGAGGAGCTTCTGGCTCCTTTCGTATTTTGCCTCCATCTTCTCTTTAGAAAGATGGTAGCCATAGTGGTATATGCGTATCTCCGTATGAGCAACGGCTCCTTCGACAATAATCCAATTGTGAACTATGCCTTCGTAGTGGGCTTTTCCTCTCCCGTAGAGCCTCTGGGAATACCCTTTGGAAAGGCCATCTGGCATATGATTGTATACGGCAACGAAGACTCCGTTGTAGAGGTCCGAATTGATCGTCCTCCTCAAAAGAGGAATATCTTCCTGTTCAAGCTCCTCGTCTGCATCTATCGTCAGTATCCAGTCACAGGTGGCATACGAAAGAGAGTGATTTCTGGCCTCTGAAAAGTCATCGTTCCAGGGGTGATGATAGACTTTAGCTTTATAGCTTTCGGCTATCTCCACCGTGCGATCTGACGAACCCGTATCTACGACTATTATCTCGTCCACAGCGTCCTTGATACTCTCAAGGCATCTGGGCAAAAACTCCTCTCCGTCTTTAACGATCATACAGGCAGATAGAGTTGCCCCAAAAGATGATAAAGAATCTTTCTTCTTTCCTATCTTCTTGACCGGCTTTAGCTCCTTTATACTTTTTATCTTTCTATATTGTTTATGCACTACGGCTCTATCTAAGTCGATGCCTGAGACAACATACAGGGAGGGGAGGATGTTCCTGTCTACTACCTACTGTTTACTCATTTACGGTGTAGCATCAACTGTACTCTGCTCGCCGAGTTTAGCTATGATGTCTTCAATTACTTTGAGGTTGCGCGCTGCCTCGCTGTAGTTAGGATCAAGCTTGAGGGCAGTCTGATACGCAATCTGCGCCGATTCTAAATGCCCAAGCCTTGCGTAGCAGCTAGCTATGTTGGACATCGTGACTTTGTCTGTAGGAACTTGTCTGATGCATTCCTCGTACAAATCAATAGCTTTCTCGTACTTTCCGAGCCGGACGCAGATGTTTCCAGATTCTCTGTATATTTCAGCGCTTTGGGGTTCCAACAACACTAACTTATCAATCTGTTCCAGTGTCTCCTGGTGTACCCCCTGGGCGAACTTCAGCTTCACAAGATTGAAACGAGCCCGTTCGTGGTTGGGATTAAGCTCAAGTGCCTTTGAAAATTTCAAATCCGCAGCTTCTTTTTGGCCTTTCATAAGGAGGATGTATCCCCAACCGTTATAGACGTTGGGATTGTCAGGGTTCATCTCTACGGCTTCTTCGTACTGTTTTATTGCCTCATCGAATCTGTTTTCTCTTCTGTACAAATCTCCAAGCTTTACAAAGGTGAAATCATCCGCTATTCCAACTTCTACAGCTCTTTTGAGAACAAGTTGAGCGTTCGGACAGTCCCCTATCTCAATGTAACAAAGAGAAAGACTCTTGTAGAGGTTGAGACACTGGTCGTCCTGGGAAATGACGCTCTTCAGATAATCTATAGCCTTTTCGTAGTCTCCCAAAAGCCGGTAGCACTGACCGACGTTGTTCCTGATAATGCTACCGAATGACCACGTGTGTATGCTGTAGGCGTCGAGGTTTGGATTTTTTTCCGTTCTTTCTCTCTGCCTGAGGAATTCTCGATACATATTTATAGCGTCGTCGTAGCGTTTCTTGTTAAAATAGATACCTCCAAGGGTGAATAGCAGATCGAGGTTTTCAGGGTTATGATTTAAACCTTCTTGACACAGTTCCTCGCCTTTGTCCAAGCGTCCGCTCATAAGGCAGCAGTAGGCTGTGTCGTAGAGGAGCATAAGATAAGTTCCTACTGTACCCTCCTCCTTGTACTCCTCATAGGGTTTAAGAGAAAGAGCGTGCATTCCATTTTCGACAACCGTGTTTAACTCTCCTTTGTTGCGGTAGATTCGATTGAGGTTGTACCAGGCAAACGTGTTTTTGCGATCTTCTTCTATCTGCTTTTCGAGGAGCTTTTTGCTCCTTTCGTATTTGATCTCCATCTTCTCTTTGGAGAGATTGTAGCCGTAGTGATATATGCGTATCTCCACACGAGCAACGTCTCCTTCGACTATGATCTGATTGTGAACTATGCCTTCATAGTGGGCTTTGCCTCTCCCGTAGAGCCTCTGGGAATACCCTTTGGAAAGGCCATCTGGCTTATGATTGTATACGGCGACGAAGACTCCGTTGTAGAGGTCCGAATTGATCGTCCTCCTCAAAAGAGGAATATCTTCCCGTTCAAGCTCCTCGTCTGCATCTATCGTCAGTATCCAGTCACAGGTGGCATACGAAAGAGAGTGATTTCTGGCCTCTGAAAAGTCATCGTTCCAGGGATGATGATAGACTTTAGCTTTATAGCTTTCGGCTATCTCCACCGTGCGATCTGACGAACCCGTATCTACAACTATTATCTCGTCCACAGCGTCCTTGATGCTCTCAAGGCATCTGGGCAAAAACTCCTCTGCGTCTTTAACGATCATACAGGCAGATAGAGTTACCCCAAAAGATGATAAAGAATCTTTCTTCTTTCCTATCTTCTTGACCGGCTTTAGCTCTTTCATACTTTTTATCTTTCTCTTTGTCTATGCATTACGGCTATATCTAAGTCGATGCCTGAGACAACATACAGGGAGGGGAGGATGTTCCTGCCTACTACCTACTGTTTACTCATTTACGGTGTTGCATCAACTATCTTCTGTTCGCCGATTCGGTATTTGGCTATGATGTCTTCAATTACTTTGAGGTTGCGCGCTGCCTCGCTGTAGTTAGGATCAAGCTTGAGGGCAGTCTGATACGCTATCTGCGCCGATTCTAAATGCCCAAGCCTTGCGTAGCAGCTTGCTATGTTGGACATCGTGACTTTGTTTGTAGGATCTCTCCTGATGCATTCTTCGTATAAGTCGATAGCTTTCTCATAGTTTTCGAGCCGGACGCAGATGTTGCCAGTCTCTCTGTAAACTTCAGCACTTTCGGGACCTAAAGACATTAACTTATCAATCTCTTCCAAAGCCTCGTGGTGCGCCCCTTGGTGGAGTTTCAGCTTCACAAGATTCAGACGAACCCACTGGTGAACGGGATCAAGCTCGAGTGCCTTTGAAAATTTTAGATCAGCACCCTCTATTTCACCTTTCGTAAGGAGGATGTATCCCCAACCGTTATAGGCGTCGGGATTGTCAGGGTTCATCTCTACGGCTTTTTCGTACTGTTTTATTGCATCATCGAGTCTATTCTCCTTTATGTATAAATCTCCAAGCTTTACAAAGGTGAAATCATCCGCTATTCCAACTTCTACAGCTCTTTTGAGAACAAGTTGAGCGTTCGGACAGTCCCCTATCTCAATGTAACAAAGAGAAAGACTCTTGTAGAGGTTGAGACACTGGTCGTCCTGAGAAATGACATTCTTCAGATAATCTATAGCCTTTTCGTAGTCTCCCAAAAGCCGGTAGCACTGACCGACGTTGTTCCTGATAATGCTACCGAATGACCACGTGTGTATGCTGTAGGCGTCGAGGTTTGGATTTTTTTCCGTTCTTTCTCTCTGCCTGAGGAATTCTCGATACATATTTATAGCGTCGTCGTAGCGTTTCTTGTTAAAATAGATACCTCCAAGGGTGAATAGCAGATCGAGGTTTTCAGGGTTATGATTTAAACCTTCTTGACACAGTTCCTCGCCTTTGTCCAAGCGTCCGCTCATAAGGCAGCAGTAGGCTGTGTCGTAGAGGAGCATAAGATAAGTTCCTACTGTACCCTCCTCCTTGTACTCCTCATAGGGTTTAAGAGAAAGAGCGTGCATTCCATTTTCGACAACCGTGTTTAACTCTCCTTTGTTGCGGTAGATTCGATTGAGGTTGTACCAGGCAAACGTGTTTTTGCGATCTTCTTCTATCTGCTTTTCGAGGAGCTTTTTGCTCCTTTCGTATTTGATCTCCATCTTCTCTTTGGAGAGATTGTAGCCGTAGTGATATATGCGTATCTCCACACGAGCAACGTCTCCTTCGACTATGATCTGATTGTGAACTATGCCTTCATAGTGGGCTTTGCCTCTCCCGTAGAGCCTCTGGGAATACCCTTTGGAAAGGCCATCTGGCTTATGATTGTATACGGCGACGAAGACTCCGTTGTAGAGGTCCGAATTGATCGTCCTCCTCAAAAGAGGAATATCTTCCCGTTCAAGCTCCTCGTCTGCATCTATCGTCAGTATCCAGTCACAGGTGGCATACGAAAGAGAGTGATTTCTGGCCTCTGAAAAGTCATCGTTCCAGGGATGATGATAGACTTTAGCTTTATAGCTTTCGGCTATCTCCACCGTGCGGTCTGTAGAGCCTGTATCTACAACTATTATCTCGTCCACAGCATCCTTGATGCTCTCAAGACATCTGGGTAAAAACTCCTCTTCGTTTTTAACGATCATACAGGCAGATAGAGTTGCCCCAAAAGATGATGAGGACTCGTTATTTTCCCCTATCTTCTTAATCGGCTTTACCTTTCGCATGTTTTTTATCTTTCTCCTTATTTATACATTTATAACTATCTTTTTAGATTGAACCTTATTCTGATTAATATCTTTATAAAACCTTTGTTCCCCCTCTAAAAGTGCCTTATCAGTTGATCTAAACTCTAATGCTCGTCTGCAACATCTTAACGCCTCAGTAGTATGCCCAAGATTATTAAAACATTCCTTTTGGCGCACCCAGGGCAACCACGTATAAACACCCGTTTCTCACCTCCTTAACAGTCTTTTTAGGTCTCTCATATATCTTAGTGGGATCAAAGACTAACTTAAATACAGGATTCGATTTAAGTTCTAATGCCACACCACCTGGAACTTTAACTCTATCTCCTTTAGCAGCTTAGCATAACCCTCTAACATAATAGTTCCATCTTTAACAAGACATTCAAATTCATATAGTTCCTCCATATCTAACCTCCTCCAGATAAAGTTGGCGGTAAAAGCTCAAATAGTTTCTTTTGTTCTAAAAGATAAACTTGATACTGATTTTTACAATCTATTCCATACTTTTGGTACATTAGCACTTCAAGCTGAAATGATCTTAACATCTCTAAAAATGGGTAAAAATATATACTCTCATCAATAATCTGTAACTTTTCAGGCCACTGTTTTCGTACATAATCTAAATAATCTGCGTCAGGAATCGTAATAGCTATAATAGTATCATCATGTGACCAATATAATAATTGTTTAAATAACTTTCTATGCATTGATAAAGGAATATGTTCAAGCACATCAAACAATGCTATAAGATCAAACTTCTTACAGGCAAGATTTACTTTAAATATATCACCACATAGAAACTCTACATCTTTAACAGTCTGTCGAGCATATTCTATGTTGGTCTCACTAATATCAACCGCACAAACTTCATCAACATATTGCTTCATATACTCTGAAATAATACCAATGCCACAGCCAATCTCTAAAACACTATTTATCTGTTTTATATTTCCAACAAGATCCACAATATTAAATATCGCTTTATGGCGAGGATTAAGTCGTTCTCTATCCTTCTTTAAATAGGTTACAAAACCATCATAATAAGATTTAACTTCTTCAGTCGTAGGCATAGTAGTCATAAACTCAACAGTTTGTCAAGCTTCTTATACATCTTGTTAGCAGAAAACTTCTTTTGTACAAGTTCTCTATAAGACTTCGATCTATAATAGTTACCCGTTGTTTTCTCAACAAACTCATTAGCATCAGTAAATAATAATTCAGAGGGATATAACTCTTCAGCACCAAGCCACTTATGTACTAATACTTTTATTCCTTTTGCAAGTGCTTCAGCTACAGCGACAGGACTTCCTTCTACAACAGATGTATTTATTACATAGTCTTTGTCTTCAAGCCACTTATCTATATCTTCTTGATAACCATCAAAGTGAACTTTATCTTTATAACTATTAACTCTATTCCAGCAAATACTCAGCTATTTCAACTTGCTGGAACTGTCCTGCTATATAAAGCTCCGAATCACTATCTTTATCAATCAACCGTTCAAAACAATCAAGAAGTAACGGAATACCCTTTTTCCAATTCAACTGTCCAACAAATGCAAGTTTATGTCCACTTGGCCATCTATTTCTATAAGAAAACCTGTTAAGTTCTACGCCATGCGGTATAACATGAGCACCACATTGTCTGTTAAGTCCACAATTATTTTCAGCATAATGTTTAATCCTGTCGGATACAAATATTATATGATCAAGATTAGTAGTATCAACCTGGTTTAAAAGCCCCTTATGTATCTCATACCTATGTGCCCTACAAACAGTCACTGCTGGCCACCGAGTCTGTGTTCCGCTTATCGCATTAGCATCAGCCCACTCGAACCAAATTATATCAGCCCATCTAGCATAATCAGAATTATATAATTCAATCAATTTAACAATATGCCCTTTGCTTCCCCAATATTGTGCTAAATCCTTAGTAAATGATCCAAAAGCATCAAATATAACTATCTTTTTAGATTGAACCTTATTCTGATTTAAAAGCCTTGTGAAAAACCCTTAGATTCAGAAAATAGTATAAAACAAGCATTGATAAAGCAGCTCCGATGTATTATATTATGTTATTGATAATATTATACATGGAGGAAACAATGACCCCACAAAAGCAGGAACAGACAAATCCGATGTTTCACTATTTTCAGATGGAGGATTTAGTTCCCGAGGATCATATCCTTCGTCAGATTGATGAGGCAGTTGATTTTTCATTTGTACGAGACGTTGTATCAGATTGTTATTGCCCTGACAATGGCAGACCCGGTATTGATCCTGAATTAGTTGTTCGAATGATCCTTATTGGCTATCTGTATAATTTGAGTGAGAATCGGCTCTGTCAGGAAGTGGGGATGCATGCGGCATATCGGTTGTTTTGTCATCAGACATTTGATGATGCGGTTCCGGATAGGAGCACGATCAACAAGCTTCGCAATCACAAGTGGGCATCCAGTGGGTTGTTTGAACGGATAATGCGTCAGGTAGTCCAGTGTTGCATAGATGTCGGTCTTGTGAGCGGTAAACACCTTAGTGTCGACGGCACTCAGATACAAGCTGATGCTTCAGTGAAAAGTATTGAGCCGATAGAACCCCCTGTTTCTCTTGATGATTATCTCAAGGGAATCGGTTTTGAAGGTGATAAGACAAAGGGTAGGTCCGGGCATCCTCAGGATAAAGACTTTCATGGTGAAAAGTGGACGAACCAAACACACCGTTCGACTACAGACCCCGACGCGCGCTTATACAGCAAATCGAAGGGCAAAGGGGCTTTTCTCTCGTTTATGGGCCATGATCTGATCGACACAAAAAGCAGAGTAATCCTTGAGACTCAGGGCACGCAGGCGACAGGGACAGCAGAGCCCGAAAGTGCCCTTAAGATGGTAGATGACCTTGAAACATACACCATGCCCAAAGACATTCAGACACTTAGTGCCGATACCGGTTACGGTTCTGGTAATTTTATCGCTGATGTACTTGACCGGGGAATCATACCCCATATTCCTCTGCGAGCCGATGAGAAGATTGAACCGATTCCTACATGGAAAAACAAGACAAATTCAGCACATATTCAGGCCGAACGGGATAGAAAAGTGCGAGAGGCGAAAGCCAGAAATCATGCACGGTCTATCTCATTAACAGCTGACTACAAACTCTCCCGGAGACTCCGTAAACGCAGTGAACATATCTTTGCTGAAGCCAGGCAACAACACGGTATGGGACGAGCCCGTTACAGAGGACTAGCCTCACTGAATGAACAGTTGAATCTTGTTGCAACAGTACAGAATCTCAAGAGGCTTGTATCTTTCATAAGAAGGGGGAAAGCGTCTATGTGTGCCCTGTCTGTCAAAGACAGTGCATCCTGTTCTTCAAACAGCTCCTGTTCCTTGCTGACCAGAACTCTGATAAGACTATTTTGCTTATTCCACAGCAAAACGATACGATATGCTACTCTTTGACCCATAATCGGCGCTTCAGACGCTGCCTGGGACATAACTATTTCACAAGGCTTTTAAAGTAGTCCCCTTCCAAACCTTTTTCCAGCGGATCGGATTCAAGCACTGTTGAATTCATAGTCTCAAGCAGATAGAAGACGAATATAGACTCGAAGTCCTTTGAGATTTTCTGAAGCTTCAAATCGTCTGCATCGGCTTTTTGAGGTGCGTCTCTTTGAACAGAGCGCGATATGGGCTTGAACGTGGACGTTGTATCTGAAATCGGGATAAAAGGCATAGCGTTTAGGTTTCCATACTTTACATTATCACAAGTTGGGCATTAAGGGCTCCGGCCTCTTTGAGCGCTTGGAAGATGGCTATTATATCCCTAGGAGTAACTCCCAGGGCGTTAAGGGCTTTTGCCACGTCGCTGACGTCTGCGGTCTCCTCTATGATTATCATTTCGGCTATTTCCGTGGTGACGTATGCCTCTGTCTCGCGCTCAACGACAGTCTCTCCCGCCGAGAACGGAGCGGGCTGGGAGATTATGGGCCGCGCACTGATCTCTATGGTAATGTTGCCGTGCGAGACAGCGACTGTGGATATTTTTACGTTTTCTCCGACAGCAATGGTCCCTGTCCTTTCGTTTATTACGACCCTTGCGACCACGTCAGGCGTTATATTCACAGCTTCGATGGAGGCTATAAATTCCACGAATCTACCAGGCTGTTGATATTCACCGGGAACGGCGACAAGTATCGTGGCCGGATCCTGAGCCTGGGCTATTGTATTTCCAAATCTATCGTCTATGGCTTCTGCAGCGCGCAACGAAGTGGTAAAATCGGGCAGTCTGAGCACAATTTCCAGACTCTCATTGGGAGACAACACAAATGGAAGGTCGCTCTCTAACATCGCTCCGTTGGGGACCCGGCCGACGAGCGGATGGTTCTTTCGGATGCTGCTTCCACCCTCGGTCTCAACGCTGAAGGCCCCGACGGATATCGATCCTTGGGCGTTGCCGTAGAATAGTCCACCAGATCCCGTTAGCGGCGTCAAAAGAAGAGTGCCGCCCTCCAGGCTCGTGGCGTCCCCTAAGGAGGAAACGACAACGTCGAACGTACTCCCTTCCTTTGCAAAGGGCGAAAGCTTAGCAGTTACTATCACCGAAGCTACGTTATCTAACCCCGACCTCACTTTGTCCTGAGGCACGTTTATACTGAACCTTTTGAGCATGTTGACGACGGACTGTTTGGTAAAGATGGTTCTTTGTCCGTCTCCTGTGCCGTTGAGACCGACTACTATCCCATACCCGATAAGCTGGAGTTCTTTAAATCCCTTTATCTCGGCTATGTCCTTTATTCTGACCTGCGCTGAGACGGAGTTCTGTGTACCAATCAAGAGAACGAATAGAACAAACGGCGCTATTCTATTTAACATAGGGATAGTTACCTTCCTTTTAGTTAGCCAGAGTAAGTAGGTTAGATAGTAGGTTCGAGCATCTCCTTCCAACGCTGTGCCCACTTCTCAGAACGGTTTAGAATATCCAGTTGATGAGCCTTATGAGAATTCCGGGCCTCTGACCAGAGTTGACTGTACCTTTACCTTCGTAGTGAATCCGAGCGTCGGCGATGTTGAACGAAAAAACTGTATTATCAACGGTTATGTCCTGGGGTCTTACGATCCCAGATAGAACTATCGTCTCTAACTCACCGTTTACTCCGACTTCTCTGGTTCCTTCGACTGCCAGGTCCCCGTTTGGACTTACGTCGACCACTCTGACGGGGATTGTAGCTTTAAGATCGCCCTTCCGGCTCGTCGAGCCATCGCCTGAATATTCCTGTCTGGAGCTCGTATTCGTCTTAAGTCCGAACAGTGGTATAAAGTTCAGAGAGCTCTCTTCACCCGTGCCTCCAGACGAAAGATTAAACTCTTTTTTGTTAGAGGTAGCAGCCTGCTTTGAGGCACTGGCTGATTCCACGATTAAGACTGTGAGTATATCTCCGACCCTATGGGACTTATGATCGGAAAAGAGGGACATAGCACCGCTGGCAGTGGATGCTCCACTCGGTTCTGGCTGTTCCATCTGAGCCGCTGCGTAGTCTGCTACACCATGCACAAGAAACCAGGCAAATAACGCTAAGATAAATATCTTGTTATATCTGAAAATAGACATGTGGAGTCCTTTCCTTTTGAAGTCTTGAAATATTCACTTTTTTCTCTGCCATAAGTATCCATACCTGTGCGGAGGACTTTATTAGGTGCACCTTTCACCTTGATGCTCACTGATTGACCAAAACGGTGCTAGGGTCTTTTATTCTTCCGGTTATCTGTCTACCTGAATCTACATTCTTGATCATAATCATATCCCCTTTGCGTCCACTCTGTTTCGCCTTTCCAACCCCTGTGGCCTTCACGCCCTCCAAATGAGCTACTATATTGACTATATCTCCCCTTTCGATCAAATTAGGGAGATCAATCATATCCGTCCTAATGGACGCTCCGGGGTTTACTATTCTCTTTGTCTTCTTGCCGTATATCTCACTTGACTCTGTAACAAGGCTGCCGGACAGATTCGTAGTTTCAAGTCTTTCCCTACGTATATCGTCAGGAACTAGGATATGTCCTCTGCCCAGTCGCTTTTTGGCGACAAAGACGTAATCGAATGTTCTAAACTTTAAGGAGACGGGTATCCTCCTGGTGTAGCGGCCATCGTCCGACTTCACAGTGATGTAAGCTACTGCAGAACCTCTCCGTTCCAACATTCGCGGAAGTGTTACCTCCGCCCGGGATCCATCAGGAACCTTTATACTTTGAGGCACATATCGAAACTCTATAATCAAGTCGTCTCTACTCTTACCAGATAGCTCATATACAACATTTTCTATCCTCTCTTTTGTCTGATCTGAAGTCAGTACTTCCAGGGCGCACTCTGCACTTTGAACCATCAAAAACAACCCAATGAAAGCTACAGAAAAGGCAAGTAGAAAGTAGGTGGTAGAGGTTATTTATCAAATGAAATCGGTGCACTTCTCTTTCGATCTTTGATTGATCTTGAATGATAGGTTTTCGACAATCTTTGGTTTCTGTTCTTTTTCAAAATGGATGTATAATTGTTCTTCTTTTAGGTTCCATTCAGCCAGGACAAAGTAGTTGGTGTAAGAGGAGGGAAGAGATACTTTCTCATTTAGGACATCGATAAAGGCTTTATCTGTCTGTTCTGTGTCCTGTTTGACTTGTCTGATAAAATAGGTCTTGGGAATGAAATCTTTCTCGTTTGACTTCTCTTGCTTAGGTGGACGGTAGCCGGTGTATCTCTGTGATGAAAGATTAAACCATTCTAACTTCTGATCAACTTCTTGTAAGCTTTTGAACTGAATTCTGTTCCAGAACTTCCTTGAAAATACAGAATTGTTGCCTTCTATAGATGCTTGAGAAAAGGGCCTTCTGGGAACGGCAAATATCGGAATCACTTGATTTTTCAAGAGAAACTGCATTGCTTTGCTGACATTCCTTTTACCTGAAACACTGCCAATAGTCGCCGAGCAATTGTCCACCTTAACGAAATCTGGTTTTTCAAACCTGTCAAAGAAAGACTGACACTTCTCGATAAAGTTAGTTGCTGTTTGACCGTCAACCCGCCGAAAATACCTTAACTTAGGCTCTTTCTTAAAGGAAAATCCAACGAAGTTGACCGGCTCAGTTCTGCCGGTAAGATACTTTTTACCAATAAAGTCTGATTCTAGGACTCTGCCTCCTGAAAGATAGTAAATGGTATACTCTGGATAACAAAGATAACGAGATGCACCCTTGTTTTTACCTTTCTTCCTTCTCTGGGAAAGTCCTAAATCTGAAAGCATTCTGCCGATAGTCGGCAACGACGGAGGAGGGGTGCTAGAATATCGATTCCTCCATTCTTGTTCAATAACAGTGGCTCCTGAATAGAACTGATAAGGATCGTCCTCTAAGCTATGGTAAATCTCTTTGATTCTCTGTTCGTCAACTTTAGCCAATTTTTGCCTTTTTCCTTTTGGCCAACCCCGATTATCCATGGCAAAATCCTGATCCGGAGATTTAGTCCAAGCCGTAACGAAATCATTGGAAACTCTCGCTTGTTTGATAACTTCTCGCTTTGACATTTCTTTCTTAAAATACATCTCGTTGACTTCTTGTCTTAATACGGCCAATCTCTCTTTGTCCATAGGACTCCGTAGATTAAAGTTAAGACAATCAACTCAACTTAATCTACTAATACTCTAAACAAAGATCAAATTAGGTGCACCGATTTCATTTGATATTCAACCTGTAGTCAGTAGACGGGGCATCCCTAGCTTTCTCTTTATGCTGTCTGCTGTTTTACTAAGCGTCTTCATTTAAGTCTATCCTATCTCTGGAGATTGTTGGCTGTGGAGAGCATCTCTTCGGCAGTTCTTATAACTTTGGAGTTGATCTCATAGGCCCTCTGAGCTAAGATCATGTTTACCATTTCCTCTACGACTTTGACGTTGGACATCTCCAAATATCCCTGGCGAAGTCCACCGAACCCCTCGAACGCCGGTGTCCCTATTACGGGGTTACCTGATGAGACTGTAGCTTCGTAGAGGTTCCCCCCGAGGTTCTTAAGTCCTGCGGGGTTGATAAATCTGACAAGCTCGATTTGTCCTACTTCTTGAGGCTCGACTTCCCCCGCCAAAAGAACCCTTACCGTTCCGTCAGCACTTATCTGAATATCGGTAGAGTCCTGGGGAATAGATAATGCGGGTTCAAGGACAAATCCGTCGGAGTTGACTATCCTGCCGTCCGACGAGAGCTTGAACGTCCCATCCCTTGAGTAGGCTATGGAATCGTCGGGTCGGATTATCTGGAAGAAGCCATTCCCTTCGATAACGATGTCGAGGGCATTTTGTGTGGGGGTTAAGTCGCCCTGGGAGAACATCTTCTGGATGGCTGCAGGCTGCACCCCAGCTCCGATCTGTATCTGGGATGACGTACCCTCACCGCCAGAAGGTTCGCCGTTATCCAGTTCTACGCTCTGATAGAGAAGGTCCTGAAATTCTACCTTGTCTTTTTTGAAGGCTGTAGTGTTGACGTTAGCCAAGTTATTGGCTATAGTATCCACATAAAGCTGCTGTGCAAACATTCCAGTAGCCGCTGTTCTTAACGCTCTAATCATTTAAGTTCCTCCTTGGTAAATTGTAGTAAAAAGTAATCAAAAGCAATGGGGTCCACCAAAAAGTCACAGGCGACACTCACCATCCCCGAAAAGTATCGAAGAACTTCTCGGGACAAAAAGATATCATTCAAGTGCGCCGTAGAGATGAGAAGACCTGCGTTCATAATCAAAAGCTTCCCAATTCGGTCACAGCTTTTCTTAAAGTATCATCCTGATATGACAGCACCTTTTGAGAAGATTGATTGTTTTGCATGTTCTCTATCATCTCCACCATCGCTTCGAAGGAGTTGACGTTGGAATTCTCCAAGAAACCTTGCTTTACAGACGGATCTATTACTACATTGCCACTGTCGGATGGATCAGAGGGGACAAACAGACCGTTTTTATCCTTGGCGAGCTGGTAAGGCTTCTCAAAATCGGTGATCAGTAGCTTGCCTATAATCTGACCACCGACTACACCGCCTACCTCTCTATCGACCATGATTTCTCCTCTGCTGTTGATTCTGATATTGACATCATTCTCATCTATCTGTATTGAGCCGCCCTCTCCCAGAACTTGAAAGTGTGTGTGTGTAGTTAGATTTCCCTCTGCATCCAGCCTGAAACTGCCGTTTCTGGTATATCTGGTTCCAGCGGGTGTTTCAAGCGAAAAGAATCCGTCTCCATCTATCGCCACGTCTAAGTGTCCATGCGTCTGTTGAATAGGCCCCAGGCGGAAATCTACTGTATATGATACAGAGTCTTCTACGTTGCCTGACTCTATCTGTCCTGCCTGACGAAGCGCCAGGTTGGAGCCCAGAAGCGATCTGAACTTTATGGAGTCCTTCTTAAAACCTGGAGTGTTGACGTTAGCTAGGTTGTTGGCTATTACTTGCAGTGTGATCGGACGGGCGATCATGGAGGCTGCCGATGTATATATTCCTTTTATCATAGAACGAGTCTCTCCAATTGAAAATAGCACAGATGCAAAAGATGCATGCTATGAACGAGCCTGTCTCGAGGTAATTTTGTATATTCTCTTGCCCAGCTTGTCCATTTTCCGGTTTAGAAGCCACAGCCTGAGTCTAAGCTTTGAGAGTGGATAAAGTATTCCGTCTTTCATACCTCTTGACCCCTTTGCATAATAGGCGAACACTTGACAATCAACAAAATCATACGTGATTAATGTATCTGCAAGCGTGAAACGACGCAAATCCTATGCCACAAGATAAATATGGACTGCAAATTTACACAGCTTTCTATCAGAACTATGTAGTATTCGATTGATCAAAGAAAATTACTCGAAAAGTCAGAGTTACCAACTCCAGCAGGGCCCCGATGTCTATAGAATATCGGCAACTTTTTCCGAGCGGGAACCTTTTTTGCTGCTTTGAAATAGGTATAGGAGCACCTTTGGGTCTGTCTATTGACAGATTATGAGCAAACTTTCGGGTCATATCCGGGGTCAACTTTTGTCTTGACTTTGCATCTTTTTTTGCTTATCTTGCGCTCTATATTGTTATACCTGCACAATAGTAGGAGACACCTGCCTTAAGACACACGTATGATTCAGTCTTTTCTTACGTTGACGAAAATAATTCCCTTTAATTTTAACCTGTAAAAATTGTCGCGAAAGGAGGTTTAATGTATGACTGTACAATCTTCCATATAATAAATGGCATAGAAATTGCATTCCATTTAAAGGAGGTATAGATGAACACATCTACTATCCTCGGTATCATCCTCGGTGTGACTCTCCTTACCGCGGCGATTATGTTGCAGGCGGATATCAATTTCTTTATCAACCTACCCGGCATAATCATCGTCCTTGGAGGGACAGCGGCCGCGACGTTCATCAGCTTTCCGTTGCCGACAGTAATAAGAGGATTCAAAGTATTCTTCATAGTGTTTAAAAAGGAACCGCCGCGCCTTGAGGATCACATAGAACAGGTGGCCTCCCTTTCCGCTAAGGCGCGCGGAGACATCCTTGCATTGGAGGAGGTAGTTGGGAATGTAAAACACCCGTTCTTAAGGGACGCTCTTGAGATGCTCATAGATGGGTATCCTGCAGAGGAGATAAGGGAAATACTAAACGAGCGAGTTGTGTACCAGAATATACGTGAGCAGGAAGAAGCAGATATATTCAAGAACATGGCTAAGTTCGCACCCGCCTTCGGCATGTTGGGCACTCTGATTGGTCTTATCGATCTTTTGTCCAACATGAACACAGGCTCTATGGACGCGATAGGCGGAGGTATGGCTGTAGCTTTAGTGACGACCTTCTATGGCGTGTTATTGGCCAACTTGCTATTCAAACCGATAGCGGTAAAATTGGAGAAGCGGAAGGAAGAACGGGCGCTTTTGGCAAGAATGCTGACCGCAAGTATTACCATGATAAGGGAGGGCTGGCAGCCCTTTAAGATTCTGGACTACCTGAATTCATTCGTACCGCCCGCCAAACGGAAGATGCTCGAAAGGAAGATGAGCGCCTCAGCGGGAACACAGTGAGCAAATGATGCACTGAAAAGTTTTGATGGAATGAGGAAAAGGCTTGAATAGTAGATGATGGACAGGCAGGAGTGGCGAGAGCCCGTACCTACTGACTACAGGTTGAATATCAAATGAAATCGGTGCACCTAATTTGATCTTTGTTTAGAGTATTAGTAGATTAAGTTGAGTTGATTGTCTTAACTTTAATCTACGGAGTCCTATGGACAAAGAGAGATTGGCCGTATTAAGACAAGAAGTCAACGAGATGTATTTTAAGAAAGAAATGTCAAAGCGAGAAGTTATCAAACAAGCGAGAGTTTCCAATGATTTCGTTACGGCTTGGACTAAATCTCTGGATCAGGATTTTGCCATGGATAATCGGGGTTGGCCAAAAGGAAAAAGGCGAAAATTGGCTAAAGTTGACGAACAGAGAATCAAAGAGATTTACCATAGCTTAGAGGACGATCCTTATCAGTTCTATTCAGGAGCCACTGTTATTGAACAAGAATGGAGGAATCGATATTCTAGCACCCCTCCTCCGTCGTTGCCGACTATCGGCAGAATGCTTTCAGATTTAGGACTTTCCCAGAGAAGGAAGAAAGGTAAAAACAAGGGTGCATCTCGTTATCTTTGTTATCCAGAGTATACCATTTACTATCTTTCAGGAGGCAGAGTCCTAGAATCAGACTTTATTGGTAAAAAGTATCTTACCGGCAGAACTGAGCCGGTCAACTTCGTTGGATTTTCCTTTAAGAAAGAGCCTAAGTTAAGGTATTTTCGGCGGGTTGACGGTCAAACAGCAACTAACTTTATCGAGAAGTGTCAGTCTTTCTTTGACAGGTTTGAAAAACCAGATTTCGTTAAGGTGGACAATTGCTCGGCGACTATTGGCAGTGTTTCAGGTAAAAGGAATGTCAGCAAAGCAATGCAGTTTCTCTTGAAAAATCAAGTGATTCCGATATTTGCCGTTCCCAGAAGGCCCTTTTCTCAAGCATCTATAGAAGGCAACAATTCTGTATTTTCAAGGAAGTTCTGGAACAGAATTCAGTTCAAAAGCTTACAAGAAGTTGATCAGAAGTTAGAATGGTTTAATCTTTCATCACAGAGATACACCGGCTACCGTCCACCTAAGCAAGAGAAGTCAAACGAGAAAGATTTCATTCCCAAGACCTATTTTATCAGACAAGTCAAACAGGACACAGAACAGACAGATAAAGCCTTTATCGATGTCCTAAATGAGAAAGTATCTCTTCCCTCCTCTTACACCAACTACTTTGTCCTGGCTGAATGGAACCTAAAAGAAGAACAATTATACATCCATTTTGAAAAAGAACAGAAACCAAAGATTGTCGAAAACCTATCATTCAAGATCAATCAAAGATCGAAAGAGAAGTGCACCGATTTCATTTGATAAATAACCTTTACTTACTGAATATGGATATATACGAAATCACCATAAAATCATATCAGAACGTGCAGAAGTTGCCAGAGCGCATCAAGAAGAGATTTTTGGCGGACGCCGAGTGGGATGAGAAGATAACCATCGATTTTGAGGAGGCGGGGCCAGGGCTTTACGCTGTGCATTGGAAGTACGAAGCCCAAGATCACGAAGTAGTCGAAATACGTAGGTTATCGCCCGAAGATGAGAAGCTGCTGGACGAGGCATTTGCGGATGACTTAGCTGAACCGACCATGGGCGACCCCTTTCATCCGTCTGTAGGAATGGACATGAGCCAAACAGAGACCTTAGCCCGGCTCTGGGAGGAAAGCCAAACGGGAGAATTTGATCAGCTTATCCACGATCTGTATCAGCATCTTACACCTGACGATGAAGGATAATACATAGCTTGCTCATGCGTGAAGAGCCAGATAAGACCCCAGAACACAAACCAGAAAAACATAATTCTGGGAAAATCAAAACAGACACTGACAGATAAATGCTGTTGCGACTGCATCCAAGTTAAATGAAGAGACAGACCAGATCACTGTGACCAACGGCTAGAAGGGATCCTTCTATCTCAGGTGTGTCTTACACCCTTGGGTGTGTCGTACACCAGAAGCTACGCGATTGTAGTGGAGGATTTTCGGTCTGCACTTAAATAGATCGGAGAGAGGGCGCATTTCTCCCCGGGTCGGGAGTTCTGCGCCTAATTCTTGTGATTGATCGACTTGGTCAACTTCTAAGCCAGCACGAGCGGTTATACGGCGTGATCTGCCGCGACGCCACCCTCACTGACATCGAACTAATGGCACAGGTGGGCTACCACATCATCTGGCTCGACCTGGAACATAGCCCACAGCCGGCGGTTGAAGCGATTCGACTCGGTCGCTCGATCGCCCACCTGGGTATGGTCTCGCTGGTGCGCATACCTGAACTGTCGCGCACCCATGTACAGATTCTGCTGGACGGCGGGATTCAGATCCTTGCCCTGCCCGATGTGAGGGATGTCCAGCAGGCTATACATTTTGCTCACTTAGGCAAGTATCCGCCAGTGGGCGCACGCGGAATCTCCAGCTCCAGCGCTGGCATTGGGTTTGCACTCGGTGAGAATCCCCAGCAAACCTTGCGGCAGGTAAACGAAGCGACACACCTGATGGCGATGGTCGAAAGCGATGAAGGATACAAAGCACTCAACGCAATCCTCGCTGTCGAGGCAGTAGATATGATATCCGTGGGACCCAATGACTGGTCGGCCGGCCTTGGGATCTTCGGAGACGAAGCAGAGGCATATCTGGCTCCCAAGATAGAGCGCGTGATCAGCGCAGCTTCGGGCGCAGGCAAAATTACGACCATGACTCTATCCAGCCCTGAGCAGGCGGAGTTTTACCACAATCTGGGTGTACGGGTCTTTTTCGTGGGTGTGGATGTCAACATCAAACGCAGGATCCTGAGTGAAACTCTGAGAAGCTTTCAAGAGAAAGGGAAAGGCAACTAAAACTTGGCATGAATCCCAGATTGAATCTATCGGGGATTCAATCTGGGAGCGGGGATCATTCACTTGTGAAACCGATTGACCCAAGGAGCACGCAGACCGCTGAATTTTTCCAACTTCTCCGGGAAAGAAAGGGGGATTAAGTATGTCCGTTCAACTCGAGTTTGTAGGTCACGCATGTTTTCGGCTGTGGGAAGATGGCAAACCCTCGATTGTCATGGACCCATTTTCGCATGTGAATACGAAACTTCCCGACGATGGGTTTCGCCTTGAGGCGGAAACCATTATCGTCAGTTCACTTACTGACTCGTCCCATGATTACGTCGGCCTGGTCAGGGGACGTCCTCAGGTAATCAACGCGCTGGACGCAGCCACTGGCAAGACTGCGGCAACTATCAACGGCGAACCGTTGGTGGCGATCCCTGCAGCGGAGATCCCGGATCATCCAGAGGGCCCCGACGACAATGCCTTGTACGCCTTCAAAGCTGGCGGCTTGTGGTTTGCACACATGGGAGACCTGGGATTCGGGCTGAGCAATGAGGAGCTGGCGCCGTGGATGGGCAGGTGCGATGTCTTGATGGCCATTGTCGGCGAGAAGTTCACCGCCAAACTGGACGAACTGGATCAGATGATCCAGTTTCTGAAGCCGACCTGGATCGTTCCTATGCACTATGCGTTACCGCCCCTGGGCGGGGAAGATGCCGGCGGCATGACCTACCTGGATGCGTTCCTCAATCGCCGCATGAGCGACCCGGTCTTCCTCGCCTGTCACCATACGGTGTCTTTTCCGCTGCCCAGGGCAGAAGATAGCCGACCGACCATTGTCGTTCTGGAACCGTCCAGCTATGAACCGGTCGGAGGCCTTGTAGAATTTCATTGTAAGCTAGGGAGGTCTGAGTGAAACTTGGAATCAATACACATTTTATCATGAAGTTCGAGCGGGAAGAAGGCCTGAGGTTCTGCCAGGCAATCGGGGTGAGCGCGGTCGAAGTCGGTGCTACGGGCCCAACTGCTAAGAGATACTGCGACGTGGACAAGCTACTGGCGGACCGGGGCGAGCTGGACCGCTGGCTCGACGCTTACGCCAGTCACGGCCTTGAACTCTACTCGTTCAGTGGGCACGGTGCACCGCTGGCGCCTGATGCGGAGATCGCCGCCGAATATTCGCGCCAGTTTCGCCAGGCCTGCAAGCTGATGGAGCAACTTGGGGTCCGGAGGATGGCGCTGGTGGCAGGGCTTCCCGAAGGCGCCGAGGGCGACAGCCTGCCGGCCTGGATCGTCAACATGGAATTTCCGTTCTACCGCGACGCACTCGACTGGCAGTGGGAGAAGCGCCTGATCCCGTACTGGAAGGAGCACGGCAAGATCGCCTCAGATCACGGCGTAACCCTGTGCTTCGAGATGCAGATCAACGACATGATCCACACTCCGGTCCAGCTGAGGAGGCTGCACGACGAACTTGGCCCGGTCGTGGCCTGCAACTTCGATATTTCGCACATGTGGATCCAGCGGATAGATCCATTTGAGGCGATGCACTACCTTGGAGAACTGATTCAGAATGTCCACCTCAAGGACACCCTCATCCACGAGCCCAACGCCAAGCTGCGCGGCTTGTTCGACTCCACTAGCAAGGACAACTTCGAGGAGCGTTCCTGGACATTCACTATACCCGGCTGGGGTCACGACGAGCAGACCTGGCGCCAGGTCATAGCTACGCTGCGCTTCTTAGGCTACGACGGGATACTCTCTCTCGAGATGGAGAGTGAGTACATGGAGATGCAGGAGGGCTTGGAAAAGGCAGCGGCCTTCATCCGGCCCATGATACTTGAGAAGCCAGTCGGTCAGACGTGGCAGCAGATGATGCAGCTGTACGAACCCTGGAAAGAATGGTCTGAAAGCCAAGATGGAGACTGAAAAATGGACGCTCTTGAGATAGCAGCCAAGTGGCATCAAGAGGCAGACCAGCTCATTTATGACCGAGGGATAGATGCGATCCTTCGGTCTTACGGACGCGTATCGTACACAGGAAGCTACGCGATTAACTTGATGGCCTGGCCAGACATTGATATCGACATGGTGCTGGGATATCGACATGGTGCTGGAGCCAGATCCTTTTTTAACCGATGACTTTTTCAAGATGGGCAAAGAGATTGTAACCATTGACGGCGTGCTTTCACTCAAGTTTAACAACTTTCTTCCGCAGCAAGTGGAAGGACTGACCAATGGCCTTTACTGGGGGGTACGCAAAACTACATGGACCACACGGTGGAAAATAGACATATCGGCTACGGACACAGAATATCTTGAAAAGAATCGGGCCTCGATGGAACGGATACGTCGAGCGCTGGATGAGGAGACACGAAGATCGATCATTCAGATCAAACACGCCTTGTTGACTTCAGAAGGTCGTACGCCTGTGCTAAGCGGCTATCACATCTACGAAGCCGTTTTATTTAAAGGATTACGGTATAAAGGATTACGGACAGAGGAGCACCTACGAACATACTTGAGGCAGCAATGGATTGAAGGAGTCTGAAAGTGCTCTAACAGATTTCACCTGTTTTCAAACATGAGCCACTTTTTAAACTTCATCGCCGTACACATAACTTCTTATTAACAGGAGAACTAACACATGGTAGGGACAATCGACCTCAGAAAACTTGAAGGCTCAAAGAAGATATTTGTCGTAAGGGAACAGGGGTATTTCCCCGTCGCCGTATCTTTTCCGGACGGGAGGATCGTTGTGGTCTTGAGGGATGGGGCAGGACACATGGGGATCGAAGGCAGACTGTACTCCCTGTGGTCAGACGACAGCGGTGAAAGCTGGTCACTCCCTGTGGAGATCGTTGACAGCCAGAGAGACGATCGAAATCCATCGGTGGGATTAAGCGTGAACAATGTTCTGGTCCTGGGGTACCACGTTCAGGGCTGTTATACCCCTGCCGGGAAGTATCAACCGGGAGAAGGCTCGGTGGATACGTACCTAACCCGGTCCCACGATAGCGGGGAGACGTGGGAAGAGGCGTACCCTTTGAGCTACCAGCCGCTGAACTCCAGATCCCCTTTTGGGAGGATGCTGACGCTGGACGACGGGACGCTGCTTATGCCGATGTATGGGCATATGACGGGGGTTATAGATGGCGAGGAAGATTCTAAGACCGGATATTGCTCCTATCTTCTGCGCTCAAAGGATGAGGGTCTGACATGGAGCGATCCGTCCTTGGTGGCGGCCGATCTGAACGAGGCCTCGTTTTTGAGATTTCCACATCGAGACATAATAGGGGCTATCAGAGGCCAGGAGGGTGGAGGAGGTCTGCAGATAGTGCGCTCAGGCGACGATGGCTATACGTGGACAACGCCAACCAGGATTACAGGGCCACAGGAGCATCCGTGGGATATGACGCTTTTGAAGAACGGATACGTTCTGTTAGTGTACGGCCAGCGAAATGAACCCTACGGTGCCAACGCGATGATCTCTAAGGACGGAGGGCGTACATGGGAGTATGAGACGAAGTTGATCATCGACGACACCCGTCCAGGGAAAGACTGCGGCTATCCGACTTCGGTTCGAAGAGATGACGGAACGATCGTTACTATCTACTACTCAGCAGGCGATCACATGGACGGATACAGAGGCGACGGAGCATTCGCTAAAGCTTTAATTTACAGCGAAGACGAACTTATAAAAGCAGTAGACAGCACATGATTGACAGTTGACCGGACCCCGATTGAATCTATCGGGGCGGATCGGTGGCAGGGCACCGCTTCCCCTCCCCTGAGTTTGCTTTGTCAGACAGGAATGTCTGACCCACCTTTTTATATATGTTCGTAGTTGGTAGAACAGACATTCTTGTCTGTTCAGTAGAGTGGGTATCCGTGTCTCTACATCTGATGTACTAATGAATAGGAGGAAAACATGCGCAAGGCGTCTTTGGACTTTCTCAAAGCACTCGTGGAGGCTCCAAGCCCTTCAGGCTTTGAGGGACCCGTCCGGAAGATCTGGAAAAGGGAGGTGGAGGGCTACGCAGACGAGGTAAAGGTAGACCTTCACGGGAACACCATCGCCTCGTACAACCCCGACGGAGAACCCAGGATAATGCTTGCGGGGCACTGCGATGAGTTGGGCTTTATGGTTGTGTACATCAACGACGAGGGCTACATCCACTTTTCAACAATCGGAGGGTTCGACTATACGCTCATTCCGGGCAGAAAAGTTCGCATCCACACGAAGAATGGACCTGTTTTAGGCGTCATCGGAAGGAAGGCCGTGCACCTTATGGAGGACGATGAGAGGAAGAAGGCCTCCAAGATTCACGAGCTGTGGATCGACATAGGAGCAGAGGACAAGAAAGAGACGGAATCTGTAGTTTCTATAGGCGATCCCATAACCTACGATGCAAACTTCGAGGAGTTGAGGAACGGGGTAGCTATCTCAAGGGCGTTCGACGATAAAGCAGGTGCCTTCGTAGTAGCAGAGGCTATGAGAATAGTAGCGAACAAAAGACAAAAGCCGAGGGCGGCCCTCTTTTCGGTGGCTACGGTTCAGGAGGAGATAGGATTAAGGGGAGCCACAACGAGCGCATACGGCGTTAATCCGACTGTGGGAATAGCTGTAGATGTGACGCATGCGACGGATCAACCTGACGTGGACAAACGGAAAATCGGCGATGTCAAGATAGGCGGGGGACCCTCGATTTCAAGAGGAGCCAACATAAATCCCGTGGTGTTCGATCTCCTGATTCAAATAGCCGAAGATAAGAAAATACCCTATCAGCTTGAGGGAGAGCCCAGGGGAACAGGCACAGATGCTAACGCCATTCAGCTTGCGCGGGCAGGAGTCGCCGCCGGTCTTGTGGGCGTACCTTTGAGATACATGCACACCCCTGTGGAGCTTTTAGCCTTCAAGGACGCCGAAAACTGTGCCAAACTACTGGCCGAGTTTGTCATGGCAGTGGACAGCTCTACAAGTTTTGTGCCGGATTAAGGCGGGAAAGGTCTATCTCCAATACAGGCTATCGTTTGGAAATACATAAAAGAAGACAGAAGCAAGATGTCCCAAAACAGAGCAAACCTCCACACCGTTGTAAGCGGAGTGGTTCAGGGAGTCGGATTTCGATTCTTCGCTCAGGCAATAGCGTACAGATACAATCTGGTCGGATACGTCAGGAATCTGCCTGACGGGAGGGTCGAGGTGGAAGTCGAGGGGGAAATAGGACTCCTGAACGATTTCCTGGAAGATATGAAAAGGGGACCAATCTCCGCCAGGGTAACAGCCGTTGGGACAAAATGGGGAGAATATTCGGGGAAATACAAGAACTTTGAAGTCAGATATTGAAAAGGAAATGAAAAACACTCGGCTCTGGTTGGTCTAATAAGGCGAAAGCCCAGGTTGTTGATGTTGAGGGCGTTGGAACTAGTCTGCTGCCGCAGGAATTTGGGATTTTCACCGGAAATCTTGGTCCCATTGAGGTGATCTCCGTCCTCCGAGCACAAGCGCATGTTTCTGTTTGAAATACGAAGAGCTTAAGACACTTATCTGGAATTTCAAGTCAGGGGAGAATTCATATTGAAAGAATTAAAAAACTATATCAGAGACGTCCCAGATTTTCCCAAGAAAGGGATCGTATTCAAGGACATTACGACTCTCTTAAAGGATCAAGAGGCCTTCAAGGACGCAATTGATCAGCTTACGGAGCCGTTTCGAGAAGCCGAAGTTGACATTGTAGTCGGCATCGAGTCCAGAGGGTTCATCTTCGGCTCGGCGGTGGCTTACAAACTCGGAGCGGCCTTCGTCCCCGTCCGAAAGCCCGGCAAGCTCCCCGCAGATGCCCTCAAAGAAGAATACGCCCTGGAGTACGGAACAGACGTGGTCGAGATTCACCAAGACAGCATAAAAGAGGGCCAGAAGGTGCTTATAGTAGACGACCTTCTGGCGACCGGAGGAACGATGGAGGCTACCTGTAAGCTCATCGAACAGCTCAAAGCCCAAATCGTCGGCATAAGGTTCCTGATCGAGCTTACCTTCTTAAAGGGAAAAGAGAAGTTGAGTGGCTACGATGTATCCTCTATAATCGAGTATTGATGTCCGTACTGTGGCGAGTAGAATAGCAAGAGCGAACGGAAAAATAAGGTAATCTTATGAAATCAACCGAGGAACTGTATCAGATTGCCGATGAATTGCGGGCTATTGCCAATCTTGGCCTGAATTATTCAAAAAATGAATATGATCTGGATAGATATGAAAGGATTCTTTCTGCTAGCGCGCGATTGATTGGAGCGATAGAGCACCGATCATCAGAAGAAGTATTGGAGCAGTTTCAAGATAACATGTTCCATGTGAGTCCATTGGCAGGGGCTGAGGCTGCTGTACTCCATGACAACCAACTTTTGCTCGTCAGGAGACAAGACAATGGACTTTGGGCGATTCCTGGAGGGCTCACAGATGTAGGCGAAACATTAGCTGAGGCAGCCCAACGTGAGCTCTGGGAAGAGACACAGATAAGAGGACATGTTACAAAGTTGATTGGGATTTTCGACTCGCGAAAGTGGAAGAGTCGGACTAAAGCTCAGCTTTATCATGCTGTGTTTCTCGTAGAATGCGAAAACCCTTCGCCATCAACAAGTTCAGAGACGACAGATGTCCGTTTTTTTAGTGAAGACCGTTTGCCATCCCTTTCACCAGGTCATCATCTAAGAGTTCCTTTTGTCCTTAATCTTCTTCGCGAAGAGAAGTCAATACCATATTTCGATCCTCCTGAAGGCACTTTTTAAGACATCGAGACCCAAGTTCTCGGAGTACAGTTCTTGATCGAGCTTACCTTCTTGAACGCTGGGAGCAGTCGAGTGGATACGATGTATCCTCTATAATCGAATACTGATGTCAAAGGAAATAGCCAGACAGCGCGGTGTAGGGCATCTATTGGCCACTCCGCTGTCTTTTCACTTCGCATCGCAAGTGTAAAGTGACATACGCTAAAGAGGATAGCTAATGACTCGTGCACCTTTTCAAGTCCTGGTCTTCCCCTACCGATTCGATCGGCATGGTGAAATTGAATATGCAATATTTAGTAGATCCGACTCCGAGCTAGATGTCTGGCAAGGTATTGCAGGAGGTGGTGAAGATGACGAAACGCCTTTAGAGGCGGCAAAACGGGAGACATGGGAGGAGATTGGCCTACCTACCAAGTCCCTCTTCACCGCTTTGGACACAGTCTCATCAATACCGGTTGCATGCTTCGGGGATAGCCATCTATGGGGTGACGAAGTGTTCGTGATCCGCGAGTACTCTTTCGGTGTAGATGCGTCGGAATGTAAGATAACACTTTCGTGTGAACACATTGAATATAAATGGCTTGCGTACAACAATGCTGTAGAACTCCTGAAATGGGACGGCAACAAGACCGCATTATGGGAACTAAATCAGCGTCTAAAAATGCTCGCGGCTTTGCCCGACTGAAACAGCAAGATAGACGAGGAGGGTAGGAGATGAAAACTATCAACAAAACTACCTTGGCGAAATCCAGAGAATATATCGAGAACAATTGCAGGAGACTCGTGAAGGAACTCTTTATTCACTCTTTCGAGCGGGAGAACACCAAAGGGGCTATATCTGCGTTACGTGCCTTTCAGAACGGAGATGGCGGATTCGGACACGGACTTGAAAGAGATTTTCTCCTGCCAGATTCTTCCCCGATGGCAACTTCGGTTGCCTTTGGAATCCTAACCGAATTGGACGTGCCATCAGATGAACCTATCGTTGGGAAGGGAATAGAGTACCTCATGAACACATATGATCCCGATAGGGGAAAATGGAGGACAGTCCCCAAGGAAGTTAACGACCACCCCCATGCTCCGTGGTGGCATTACATGGAGGAAGAAGACGGGACAGTTCTCGACCGCAACTGGGGAAACCCAACGGCGGAGATTGTAGGATATCTGGTGCGATATAGCAAGTTGGTACCCGCGGATCTACTCAATCAACTCTACGATCACACTCTCGAATACTTGCGAAACCAGCCGGACACGATGGAAATGCATGAATTGTACTGCTTCCTAAGATTCTCCGAACATATATCCCCAGATGATTTTCAGAGTGTTCGCGACAAGCTCACACAGTTGGTCATGAGTGCGGTGACTGCCGATCCGGAAGGGTGGAAACAATATTCATCCCAACCGCTCGATTTCGTCAAAAGCCCCGATTCGTTCTTGTGTCCATTGCTTCGAGAACATGTGGAAATCAATCTTGACTACTGGATTGACAGCATGGCGCCCGAAGGCGTCTGGTTACCCACCTGGTCTTGGGAACAGTATGAAGAAGCCTGGTTAGAAGCAGCGAGGGATATTACAGGGGGACTGACCGTAGAAAGATTTAAGGTATTGGATCGTTTCCATAGAGTCGAGTCACAACGAGAATCGTGGACTTGAACGCCTCCATATCGATCCCGACATTCGAAGGGAAAAACAACTGTCAGATTTACAACCTGAATCCCAGGTAGAGAAAGCAGAATCCAAAGTCAAGACTGAAGCGATGCCAGTTGAGGCGTGGATTTCAAGTCCGGTGCCGCGCTCATACTTCTGGCTCTGTTGTGGGGCGGGCATCCTTCAGAAACAGGAGGTGATGTTGATGCACAAAGGGATCGTGATCGACCCGGAAATTCAGCATGGAAAACCGGTAATTCGGGGTACACGGGTGCCCGTAGTACGTATCGTTAGCGGTTTGGCCGATGGCATGACTAATAAGGAGGTCTGCCAGGAATATGAGGTGAGCGAAGAAGATGTTCGGGCAGCGCTGGAATATGCGGCTGAGCTGATTGACTCTGAGGAAGTTCATCCGCTTCCCGGATCATAGAAGTCAGGAATTGTATGTAAGAAATACAGCTACGGGAGGTCAAAGGAGATCATAAAGCTATCCAATCTGTCTTGACCTTGAACAAGTTCTAGTTTATCTTTCTATGCAAAGAATCTAATTGTTCCCAAAGGAGTTACATTAAAGGACACATAATTGTCAGAAGGACACATAATTGTCAGAATCAGAACCCCAATCACAAATAGGAGAAACCGAATCCAAAGTCAAGACTGAAGCGATGCCGGTTGAGGGCGTGGATTTCAAGTCCGGGGCTGCCCTTATACTTTTAGCTCTGTTGTGGGGCGGGCACCCTGTGGCTATGAAATTTGGACTAAAGGGCGCTCCCCCAATCGGTATGGGGGCGATAAGATTTGCTATAGGAGCGATTTCCATAGCCTTGTGGTGCGCCTTTACGGGTGTACCTCTGAGAATGAAAAGGGACGAGGTCAAACCGATTCTATGGATAACTCTGCTCTTTACATCTCAGATAGTGGCTCTAAATTGGGGGACACACCTGACGACCGCAGCCCATTCGACGGTCCTGATAAATACACATGTCTTCTTCGTATCTATACTAGCTCACTTCCTGATTCCGGGAGATAGATTAAACGTAAAAAAACTCATCGGGATCGTCCTGTCCTTTTGCGGCGTGGCTTCCATCTTCAGGGGAAGCCTGGAACTTGGCGAATCGAGCAACCTCTTAGGCGACTCTATTGTGCTCGTAAGCGGGTTCCTTTTAGCGTTCAGGGCTGTGTTCGGGAAGAGGATAATGCAGTATGTGCATGTCTACAGGTTCCTGGCGTGGCAGATGATATTCGGCCTTATCCCCTTCACTCTTCTCAGCCTCTACACAGAGGGAGTCGAAGGCTACAATTTTACTCCCACAGTTGTCTTTTCACACTTGTACCAAGGCGTCATCGTAGCCGGGTTCTGTTTTGTGCTGTGGCACATTCTCTTGAAGCGCAAGAGTCCGAGCAAGATAGTAGTCTTCTTCTGTCTGACTCCCATATTCGGAGTGATCTTGAGCGCCCTTTTTCTATCAGAGAAGATAACGTGGGACCTTGCGGCTGGAGCGCTCTTAGTTGCAGCGGGAATGTACGTTGTGAATAAATCATAAGGGCAGTAGACAGGACCCCGATCATCCCCGATAGATTCAATCGAGAGCATGGGAAGTCAAAAGCAGAAACAGTAGACAGAATGTAGGGGAGAGGTTAACTCGCCCTTTATGTAGACGGGGGCAATGCCTCGCCTCTTTGCCCCCTCAAGTAGAAAGTAGTTAGTCAGAGCACAACTTATGGACAAATGGGAAAAGATCAGAGAGAACATGGCAAAGATGGGTCTCCCTGCGCCTCAGCCGGTGGAAGATACAGATAATCCCCCCAAGTTCTTTATCCTGGGCGAATTAGCGGAGAAGCTATATCAGAAAGAGAATATAAAGAAAGATCAGGAAAAGTCGAATCAGTTGGATCTTTTTGACGATAATAGGTAATTTTCTGCAGGTCTTCAATTTTCCCCTTGTCCGTATACCCCGAATCTATGTATATTTATGAGTGATCGAGAGTTGTAACTCATATTGCCTAAATTTTGGAGAAATCCATGCACTACTTCCAGTACAAAGGAGACGAACTGTTCTGTGACGATGTGAGCATCAAAGGGATAGCCCAAGAAGTCGGAACTCCACTATATCTTTACAGTTACCGAACCCTTATAAGACACGCTCAGAACATAGACGGGGCCTTCAAAGATATAGATCACATAACGTGCTACTCAGTAAAGGCCAACTGGAACTTGACGCTGCTCCACATTTTGGCGAAAAGGGGTCTGGGCGCCGACATAGTCTCCGGCGGGGAACTCTACAGAGCGCTCAAGGCGGGATTTACACATGAAAAGATCGTCTATTCGGGCGTCGGCAAGAGCACCGAGGAGATAGAATATGCTCTGGGTGAGGGGATACTCGCCTTCAATGTAGAGTCCGCCGCAGAGTTAAAGGAGATCGACCAGATAGCGGGAAAGATGGGTCTGAAGGCCCCCGTTTCGCTCAGGATAAATCCCGATGTCGATCCTGAGACTCATCCTTATATATCCACGGGCTTGAGGGAGAGCAAATTCGGCATTCCTCATTCAGAGGCTCTCGAAAGCTTCAAGATGGCCCGGAGCCTGCCGAATCTGGATGTCATAGGGATAGATTCACATATCGGTTCTCAGATAACGACTGTAGCGCCCTTTGTCGAAAGTGTAGAACGTCTCGTTGAGATGGTGGACAGTATCAGGGACCTGGGGATAGACGTCCGGTACATAGACATCGGGGGGGGACTCGGCATCAGGTACAAGGACGAGGAGCCACCCGAGCCCTTAGAACTTGCCGAAGCCATCGTACCGCTCCTTTCAAAGACTGGATGCACAATAATCTTCGAACCGGGAAGGTCAATGGTAGGAAATGTAGGAGTCCTGGTGTCCAAAGTTCTTTATGTAAAGAGGAGCGAAGAAAAGACATTCGTAATCGTGGACGCCGGCATAAATGACCTTATTCGCCCCAGCTTCTACGACTCTTACCACGACATCCTTCCCCTGGAAAGGTCTCACAGAGAAAAGGTCGTAGCCGATGTCGTAGGCCCTATATGCGAATCGGGGGACTTTTTAGCAAAAGACAGAGAGGTGACGGCCTTCAAAAGCGGAGATCTTATGGCATTTATGAGCGCAGGGGCTTACGGATTCTGTATGTCCTCAAACTACAACTGCCGCCCTCGTCCGCCCGAGGTTATGACTGTAGATGGGAGTTTTGAGATCATAAAAGAGAGAGAGACGTATTCTGATCTCATAAGGGGAGAAAGGATAATAGAGATATGATAAATTTTGTTAAAATGAGCGGAGCCGGAAACGATTTCATCGTCTTTGACAACCGCGACGGTAACCTTCCAGAGGATCGGGAAGTCTTTGTAAGGAGGATCTGCCAGCGGCGATTAGGGGTAGGGGCAGACGGCGTTCTCTTTGTCGAGGATAGCCCATCTTTCGACTTTAAGATGCTCTATTACAACGCTGACGGGGGAGAAGCAGAGATGTGCGGAAACGGAGCAAGATGCGTCTCCCGATATGCCTATCTGGGTGGCATAGCTCCCCAGAAAATGACTTTTGAGACAGCGGCCGGGCAATATGGCGCAGAGGTAAAGGGAGAGAATGTGAAGCTGGCCATGGTGGATCCCTTTGATATTGAACTAAACTTCAAACTGGAGCTTGGCATCGGCAGGGTGAACGCAAGCTTCGCCAATACGGGCGTCCCTCACGCGGTCATCTTTTTAGAAAACGTGGAATCGGCAGATGTCTTCAATCTGGGAAAAGAGGTCAGATATCACGAAAGATTCCAGCCGAAGGGCACAAACGCTAATTTTGCTCAGATCCTTTCTCCGGATCGGATCAGGGTCAGAACCTACGAAAGGGGCGTGGAGGACGAGACACTCGCATGCGGGACTGGCGCAGTCGCCGCCGCTGTCGTAGCGGGGCTTTTGAAAGATGTGGCTCCGCCCGTGGATGTGATAACGCAGAGCGGAGGGACCTTGAAGGTAGACTACAACGTCGAAAATGACAAGGTCAAGAACATCTTCTTAGAGGGCGACGCTGTGATTGTATTTGAAGGCAAGTTGACTAATGAGATCCTTCAGGGGATAGAAGTTCCATCTTATCCCTCTTAACCCCAATAATTCTTAAAAAAAGGCAGTATATTAATTAAGTGATTGTATTATATTATAGTTATGTCGTTTAACCACCTTCGGTGTCATTGCGAGCCGAAGGCGAAGTAATCTCGATTCTGTGGTAGATGTAATACTCTCTGGCTCTCATAGGAGACCACTATAAAACCTTGAGATTGCTTCCCCGATAGACTCAATCGGGGACCGCTTTGCTCCTCGCAATGACTCCACCAAGTTTATGAATTAATCGGGCTATAAAACTTTATGCCGAAAAATATCCACGTCATCAAGCGAGCGCTGCCTAAAGATCTTTGCCGCCGGATCGTCGAACGGTATGAAAGCGACGGGGAAAAGGTCTTCGAGGACGGAAGCGATTACGCCCTGCGTCACAGCGTGCAGGTCGCTCGGCGCCCCGAATGGGAGGATCTGGAGGGCGAGCTGAGCGAGCGCATTGGAAAGCTTGTCGACGACTATCTCTCCAGTTATCCGGACGCCTGGGCACCGGTCCAAGAAGGGAAGCGCCGTGTACTCCGTCTTCCCCGTTGGCGCGTCTCGGGACTTCGGGTTTCACGCTACGACATCGGGCAATCCTGTGCGATGCACTTCGACGGGCCGATGAAGAGACCGGGCCATTACCTGCGCCTGGCGACCGTACTGTTCTTCCTCAACGACGTGAAGCGCGGCGGCGAAACCTGGTTTCCCTCGCAACGCAAGCTGATCAAGCCGCGCGCCGGCGCGGCGATCGTGTTTCCTCCAACGCTGCATTATCCCCACGCATCCCGCGCGCCGAAGAGTAGCCCACGCTATATCGCGCATGGCTGGGTCACGTACCAGGATCTGAGGATCGCGAAGGAAAGTTAGGCTTTTAAGACTCGGCGCCTCAAGATTGATATCCTTTCCTTTCCCTAATGAGCATTCAAGAAAGAGCGGGAACAACCATCTGGGAGAAGATCGTCGCCTGGCTCGACACGTCGTGGCCCGGCTGCCGGCGCGCCGAGAGCGGAGCTCAACCGGAGCACTTATAATCCCGACACGACGCGCGAGCACTGTCTGCAGCGGGTCTCGGAGCGCGTGCTGGAGGGGCTATGGCATCGAGGAGATGAGGGGCCCCCAACGGGGAGAAGGCTTCCGCGCCTGTGGGAAGACTCGCGCTCAACGACTAGATGCGCGTGATAAAGGGATTGTCGTTTCTTGAGGAAACGACGAGCTGAAGCTCATCTGCGAAACCGCGGTGTCCGGCGAAGGCGTCAGGAATTGATCACGAACTACGAGAGCTGGCAGGTGCGTCTGTGCTGAAGAAAAGGGGAAAGGGGACAGCGACCTTTTCTGTTGACAAAATTAAAGACTGTCCATAGAATTGATGTGTGCCAAGACAAGCAAGAATCATTATCTCCCACGAAGCTTACCACGTCACTCAGCGGGGAAATTACGCCATGTGACCTGCCCCCCGAAAACTGTACCAGAATTCGTAATAGAATCATGCTACCAGAAAGATGTGAGAATTGGAATGGGAAAATTCGTGGTGTTAATTTAAAAGTGGTACAGCTCTATATAATTTATTTTTTATCGCCGACAAAATATTTTAGAATAAAACGTGCTTTTTAACGATTGATATGTTATATTCCCCGTGTAAAGAAAATTAAATCAGTTAAATCTACAAAAGGAGGTGTAAGATGAAACGAGTTTTCAAAGTATTAAGTGTTCCCGTTGGTTTGCTCCTCACGGCAGGTTTATACTTGCTTCCTTCTGCTCATTCTAAACCCCGTGAGGAAAAGGTCCTGATTTGTCATAAACCCGGGACAAGTGCTGAAAAAGAGCTGCTGGTGGCAGCAAGTGCAGTCGACGGACATTTGGACCCCGGTGATTTTATCGGCACATGTGCTGATAACCCTGGTAACCTCCCTCCCTCCAAAGGACTTTAATAAAGAATAAATTTCTGGTGACAGGCACGGATTATTTTAACAAGCGTGCCTGTCACTATTCTTTATAGCAAATCGAATATTTCCCCTGCGAAGTCTGCTCCATCCTCTTGTTAGGCATTATCTACTTTTCTCATTTACTGAGAAATTTGGTATAGAGGGATACTTATCTAGTAAATAGAGGTACAACACAGCCATAGAATCTTGGTCTTCAGATGATGTATTATTGTAAACACTAACTATTTCATACTCATGATCGGGATAAACAGGGATGCCCTCATCACTTGAGAAGTAATCTACGTGCTCTAATCCAATTTTAGCTGATGCATTTCGGGCATGACTTTTGAAGAGTGTTTTTTCTTCTGTTAAGTCAACTAATTCTAACGATTCGGCAAAGGGGTGCAGGTGTACGGCAATATAATGGATGGTTGTATCAAAAGGAATATTCATGATGGTGGTAACACGCGTATGATTTTCCTCTCTGCCTGGTTTCACCACCCAATGTCCTGTAAATATACGTGCCTGTGGATCCTTAAGAGTATGCTCTGAAGCATTTAGACCAGGAAGGCATCCTGGTCCATGTGGTTTTTCATCAGAACTTTTTACTCCAAAATGACCATCCTGGCCTTCGAGAAGCTTCAGGCCGAAGGCCCCGCTTGTAAATAAAGGTCGAAAAGGTATCTTTGTATCCCTGTCGCGAACGAAATTAATTTTGACCTCATGTCTTACCTCTATGGATTGGTTTTCAATGTTCAGATTTAATACTTGAGTTGTTAATGACAGTGGCTGGTCAGACACTACCGGGATAGCAAATCCTTTAGGGAATTGAATAGAAAATTGACCTTGCGAAAGTGTAAATAATCGTTCATCGCCATAGTTACTTTGATGAGGGTTTTCACGATGAGAACTAGGGTTAAAATCTAAACTACTATGACACATAAATTCTTGAGACATAGGATCAAGCCCATCGCCGCTTTTCATGACGGCAGCATATCCTGTTACCCAAAGAAGCTCTGGGGTATCACTTTCAATAAGATATATCTTCTGCGTACTCTGTGGGCCCTTCATGGATTTGTATTTTTGATTAATGAAATAAGGTTTTGAGAGTACGACTTTAGTTTGGATATCGTAATTTGTTTGGTAAGTTGGGACTTCATCTGTTAGCCCAACATTGGTATGGGCTAAAAGGCTGACAAAGGTGATCCAAATCAATTTATGGCTTTTCAATGGTGTTCCTTTCATATGGAAAGGCAGCAAAGGCAATCATCCCTCAGAGATTCTGTTTGGCCCAGATCAGAAAGCTGAGAAGGAGCTTAGGTCCAGGTGCATCCCAAAGCGCACTGTCAGACCCTAGCGGCTGATCAGGTGGCGGCAGGACTTCGTCAAACACACTGCGGTTGAAATATGTGTTGGCATACTGCCGGTGTTTCTCGGCCTCTCGTCGCACGGAAACCCATCCCGGATTATTGAAATTCCAGATGCGGTAGTAGTAACGCTGTTCTTTCCTTATTCTTCTCCCATCTCGACCCCTAGAAAGACCAAACCGGTTTAAGAGCGATTGCAGCCATAACTGCAGCAACGGACCTGTTCCCAATAGCAGAGGCGTTGTTTCATAGCTGTTGCGGTCCAGCGGCAATGATGCCAGTTTTCTGAAGCGTGAGCAGAGGATACTATCCTGTAGCCGACGCTCGGCCAGGGAAGCGGCTGGCATGCCGCCGCCGACATCCAGCAATGCAAGATCACAAAAGGGTAACACCGGCCAAGCCGAGAATGAGCAGACCCAGGCCATGCTGCCCACTTGGAACCGCTCCTGATGCTCGAGACTAAAATAAAAAACCCGTTGGGCTTCATGCTCCGAGGTGCCATTGTACAACTCCTGGCAGCGGGCAAGCGTCTCATCCACTAGATCACCAAACACCTCTCGACGCAGCAGACTCCGTAAAACGTTTAGCGGGACACCCCTCCAGTTAATGCTTTCAAAAAGCCGATCAAAGGACAATTTCCCCCTCTCTTTCGAATAGGCAGAAACAATGTTAGATCCACCGACAATGGCGTCGGACAAGGCCCCTAGCACAAAACGCGGGGCGGTTCCTCGAAATTTTTCATAAGCCGACCAAGCTGTAACATTGTTAAGGCCGTTTGCCAAATGTTCCCATTGAACACTCATTTGCATGCAACGCGCATAGTCAGTGTAGTCGACGTCAGTGCATTTGTGCTCGAAACCGAGACATTCCGCGACACGACGCGCGCACTGTATGTCGATGTCGGTAGCTTGACCAAAGGTCAAGGCAATGACATCGGCGTTGTTTTGCTTGAGATAACCCCCCAGCATACGGGAATCACGTCCTCCCGACAAGAGTAATCCTACGCGTTGGGCACTGGTCACATAGCGTCGCACAACGGCGTCCAGTGTATCGTGCATAAGTTCCGTGTGCGCCGAAAACGGGAGGTCATAGTATCTCTCATTGATAGCGGACGCTCAAATTGCACGATTTCCTTAGCTTCCGTTTGTTTTTGCCAATACAAGATTGAACGGGATGACAAGCGGGAAACGCCGCGGAAAACTGTTTGACCATCAACAAGCCCGTTAGTAAGCAGAATCCCTACCAAGCCAGCGGGATTCAATTCCAGTCTGAATACAGGATGGTGACGAAATAACTCGGGACTGGATCCCAGCAATAACACTTCGTCAGTTGCGTAGTAGTACACTGGAAACAGCCCTAACGGATCCGCTCCGATGACGATTCCACGCGATGATTTATAAACAAGACTGACATGGAAACCGTCACAAACCTCTAGAACTTTTTCTTCTACGGGGGCGAAGTGGGCGCGTATCTTTTTTGCATCGAGCTGAACGCCTGTGCCCTGTTGTATAGCTTCCCCCAGGATGACCGAGAGCCCCTCATCGTCAGCAACAGAATCAATAGGCGCGGACTCATGGGCAGCCCATATCACACAACAGTCCCCGGCGTTGATTTGGCCATCAATCAAACCATCAACGAGCGGCAGCTTAGGCTCGACAACACGAACAAATCGCTTTCGTCGATCAACATCAGGATCGATCACTCCAATAAAATTAGCCATATGCTCCTAACCTTCCCCCTAAAACTGTACCAAAGTTCGTGATATAATCATACTATCAGAAAAGTGAAGGGGAAGAATCTCTTATGGAAGATCCTTCGTACTCGATTTCCTTATAATCTTAGATGAAACGAGTACAGTGCCCGCTGCTGCTTACAAATTTAAGGAAAGCGAGTACGTCACAAAAAGCGTTCCTCAGAATGGGCAGTGGGTTAAACGAATGCTTATACCTAATTTTCCCTATCTATTTACCTATGATCAAATTGCGTTAAATCCAGAAGTTTCTGAATTATGGCAGTTAAATACTCTCCCTATACTTTCGATCACGCTGTCCTCTACGTCCTGCATATTGACGCTGGGAGAAAGTTGCTCCATCGAAATGGCATCGCATGCGTCTATCCCGCAGGGATTAATGTACTTAAACCCCTCTAAGGCCTCCTTTTTCACGTTCAGGGCAAAACCATGAAAGGTCACCCACTTTCTGACGCCGACCCCTATTGAGCATATCTTTTTATCCTCACTGAGTCGACGTTCGACCACCCACACGCCCGTCAATCCCTCTTTCCTCTTTCCTGCGATTCCAAATCGGCTCAGAGATAGCATGATAGCCTCTTCTATCTTTCGCAGATAGAGGTGCAGATCCCTTTCCTCATCTTCCAAACGCAAGATAGGATAGCCCACCAGTTGCCCCGGACCGTGATAGGTCACATCCCCACCTCTGTCAGTCCGGCAGAGAGGTATCCCTTTCAAGTCCAGTACCTCCTTCGGAACCAGGACATTTCTATCTTTGCCTCTATGTCCCAGAGTGATCACGGAGTTGTGCTCGCACAGGATCAAAGAGTCGCTGGAGTTATCGGGATTCGCTATCCTGCTTCGGACAATTTCTTGCTGAATTTTATACGCGTCGTCAAACGATATAGTGCCCAGTCTGATGACGTGAAATTCTTTCATCGGAGATCTCACAATAACGGGATCGAAAAAAGTTGAGTGGAAGGTGCATGTGCCCTCTTTATCTTCTACGAGATTGCTTCGCTCCCCCGACCCCCAATTGAATCTCTTGGGGGCTGAATCGGGGACTCAAGCAAGGAGAGGAGTCCACTGACTGCTGTCTTTCTACTTGTTATCCTCTTCCCCCTAGGGCCAGGGCTTGAACCACTGTACGATCTCGATCCTGTTGCCGTCGGGGTCTGCTACGAAGAAGCGGTCGGCTCCCGGGATTGGAACCGTCTCTTGCACTTCTACTCCTTTCTCTCGAAAGACATTCCGTGCGTTTTTAGCGTCCTCCACTTGCAGCGCTAAATGACGGGGAGAGATCGTATCTACACGATCTTTCGGCATGAGATGGATATGCTCTTCCCCCACCTGAAACCAGACCACTTCAAACTCAAACGTAGAGGGTGTGGGTATCTCCTCTAAACCTAATACCTGTGAGTAAAACCGCGATGCCCTTTCTAAATCCGTCACTACGATAGAGCAGTGATGTAAGCCTGTGCAGGAAATTTCCATGTCCGGGTCTCCTTATGTTCTGCCCCCATGGGATAAGAAAACAATTGGACAAGACAGTAAGAAGAAAGGATAGGGAATCCTCCCCTGCTTGTCCAATCTCTGCTGAATATTCCTTAGATCCCTTCCCCCACTGCGCGGCTTGCTGCTACCCCGGCAAAGCGGAGACTTTGTGCTTTGCCCCCACGTTCGTATTCGTAGGGGCAGGGTAACCCTGACCTTGGGGCGAGTGAACCTCGCCCCTACATTTAATTTAAGGTTGTAAGGGCAAGAAGGTACTCCAATGTGTGACAAATTCTTGAGAAGAGCAACCTTTCCAAATCACAACTGAACAACTGTCTAGCGCTCTCATTTCATTTGATATTCAACCACCACTACTGTCTACTTTCCTATACTGCCTACTTCTTTATAATAAGCCTTCCTTAAGGGCCTCCTGAGCTGTTTTTCCCCCTGCCATCTTAATTATCTCCACATCGTAGTGATCTGCGATTTGAGCTACAGTCTTGATCGTAGCCTCGAACTCGTTTTGATCCATGTTCACCCCAGCTATCGAATGGCTAAACTTTATGGTATCGTCAAAAGTCAGCGAGAAGGCCCCAAAGTGGATGTTTGCGTTCTCGTTGAGGAGATAACGCATCAGATCCTCCGTTATAGTTGCTTCGTAGACCAGGAAGCTGAAGCAGTCCACTATAGCGTCATCTTTGTGCCAGGCCCTCACAAGGAGTTGAACCACGGTAGTCCCCACCATGATAATATACCTGCCGTCCTCGAACTTTTCAAACTCATCCCCGTGGGTCCCCTCTAAATATTCCTCCACCCTCTTTGTCACCTTTTCCAGGATGTCTTCGGACATTCTTATCCTCCTCCTTTTTGAGTCGATATGGATGTTCGTAGAGCTGGGTTCCCCAGCACTACATTTAATTCAGTAAGGCTATAGGAGATGATCTTGCCCACGAGTGAGCCATTCAATATCGAACTGCGATAAGGTCAGCTTCTCGTAGGGATCCTCTTTGCCTGCTTCGTAAAGACAGCAGATGCTCATATCGGGGGAAACAGCCAGGTCTGAATATGCAGAAGGACCCTCGCAGAGCAACCTGGAGACGGACCAGGTCCGGCACTCATCGTAGCTGACCCTGACCGTCATCTTCTCCCTTTCGGTGCTGGCAGGATTCGAAAAGAGGACACGATTCTTGTCGTGGCGGCCCACCTGTGCCAAGCGAGCTAAACTGCCCTGGCACATCGGTTCAACGAGTGTTTCATCCCAGCCTAACTTTGAGAATGTCTGGCCGTTGTCGTAGCTCCATGCGTATCCGCGCCTCTTGGCGCCTCTGTAGTTGCGACAATTGATATACACAGCACCGTCGCCGGTCTGGACGACTGCAGATTCGTTCGTGCCCTCATCCACAATTCCGCCGATCTTCCAACTTTCACCGTGGTCATCGCTGTAGATTATGTGCGAATGATAAGGATCGTTGCGATTGAAATTCACCCCCACGATGTGGTCGCAGGGGATCACCATCCTCCCATTTTCAAGTTGAATTCCATGTCCGGGTCCCGTCGCATACCACGTCCAGGAGTCGTCTTTCACGTCCTGGGTGATCTCCTGTGGTTCAGCCCATGTTTCACCGTCGTCCGCGCTCTTGGTGATCCAGACCGTGCGCAGCGCTTTACCTTCGACAATCATGCTCTCAGGCCCATCCCCCAGGTTCTTGCAGAAGGGCAGCCAGATCGTGCCGTCGCTTCGATCTACGACCGGACACGGATTCCCGCATGTCATATCGCCGTCGGAGACGACAAGCTGCGTATCCTGCCATGTCTTCCCGCTGTCGAAACTCCGCTTCAACAGGAGATCGATCTTGCCCGCATCGTCCCTTCCGTACTTTCTCCCCTCGCAAAAGGCCAGTATCGTCCCCACAGTGGAGACCACAAGGGCGGGGATCCTATAAGTATGGTATCCTTCTTGACCCCCTATGAAGAGATCCCTCTGCTTGAGACGACCGCTATCTTCGGTCGGTATATCCTTTTCTGTCATCTCTTTTTCTCCGCGACGTGCTGACCGGGCAAATTCGCCGAGTCGTCCTGATCCTTTTTCAGATGTCTGTCACTTGGGCGAGACGCTAAAACTTTTCTCCATCTGCCGGCGCGATGCATTCAGGCGAATCGTTCAGCGGATTATTGACAAAGTGTGACACAGGATAAGCGGTCATGTCCTCAGCGGGGTACGGGCCGAGAAGTTCGTCCAGCTCATCGGGACGTCGCTCCTGAGGGTCGAGCCAGCTCTCGTAAGCTTCTGGCTTCAGGATAGCCGGCATACGGTTGTGAATCTGTTCCATCATCTGATTGGGTTCGGTTGTGATAATCGTACACGAAAGGAGAGGAGCATCGTCCCTTGGTCGCCACATTTCCCATAGCCCTGCAAAGGCAAAGGGAGTTCCAGACTTCAATCGAATGTAAATCGGCACTTTGGTCTTGCTCCCCGGCTTCTGGCGCCACTCGTAGAATCCGTCTGCCAGGATTAAGCAACGGCGTCGCAGATAGGCGGTTCGGAAGGACGACTTCTCAGATAGAGTTTCAGAGCGAGCGTTGATCATACGATAGCCGATTTTGGGATCCTTCGCCCAGGATGGGATCAAGCCCCATCTGAAATCTTCCACTTTGTTCTGGCCGGTATTTGCAACTACAGCGACATTCTGAGATGGGGCGATGTTGTATCTGGGCTTAAACTCGTCTGGCATCACAAATTCGGGAAAAGCCTCCATCACATCAATAGTGTCCGTTGCCAGTGAAAATCGTCCGCACATAGCATCTCCTCTTAATCCTCTCTCCTATGCCGCCGAGAAGCGGTGTCGTCAGGAGGCATGTGGAGCTGGTAGAATCCTTTAGTTGACATCTGCTACGCAGGCCTGAAGAATGACTGCCTCAAAAGAGCCTTATCCCCAAGTCCCTGGGGTTATTCTCCTTTTCAGATCGCCCGAACTTAATAGACCGATGGATTAGGAAGATACAAAGAAAAATGTTAGATGTCAATGAAGATTTCTCAGTGCCTGTGATTCTGAACGGTCGCATTGTCTGGGAAAGTTTTCCCACATCAGGCAAGCTCGAAGCTTCTATGAAAGCAACTTAAATCAAATGTAATACCAAATTCTATTTAAGATGCTGCTAAGTCTCCCGGCCCAAGGGCGAGTGGACCCCCGATAAAGTCATTCGGGGGCAGGCCTCGCCCCTGCATTGTATCATCGAGATCGGTTCCTCCCGATCCCCCCCGATAGATTCAATCGGGGGTAGAATCAATCGGGGATTCATTCGGGAGCGCTCGCAATGACAGAGCCCGACTTAGGTCATTGTGAGGTGGATGAAATCCCCCGAAGCAATCTTTCCCTCTGCTTATCGGGCGGAGAACGCTCATGCCATATCAGACAGTGCTCATCCGTGAGTGGAGAGTGTCTTTGGGACTCTGTCGCCGATTTCTTTTGAATTGGGAAAGGTACCTGCACCTCATCGGAATTCCCAATAGAGTTTTTTAGAGTTTCTTCATTTTTTTTCTTGACATCTGAACTGTTGAATACTATTATTGTGTATAGTATATGCTAATCAGTGACGTGGCAATTGACATAGCTTCCTTTCGAAGCGGAGGATAAAAGAGGAGAAGGAGGTAACTATGGAGTACGCACATATCAGGAGGAGGCTTCCCCACGAGCGGAATGCGATCACGCACAAGTTCAGTGTGGGCGGACACGAAGGGTACATCACTGTGGGGATGTACGAGGACGGATCTCCCGGGGAGATATTCTTACTGGGAGCAAAGGAGGGCTCCGTAGTATCGGGTCTTATGACTTCCTTTGCGACGGCGATCTCAATAGCGCTTCAGTACGGGGTTCCTTTGAAGATGTTGGTGGACAAGTTCAGCCACATGCGCTTTGATCCTGCGGGCTTTACTAACAACCCTGACATCCCGATGGCAGAGTCTATTATAGATTATATCTTCAGATGGTTGGGGAAAAAGTTCCTGCCCCAAGAAGATCAGAAGCCGGGCGATAACGGGAAGAATACCGCATCCAATCTCTTGCGCGAATAGAACGGGATGACGATGAAAAAAAGTTGAGATGCGTGGAAAGCAGGTGTTACTGACTCTGGCCGACGCCCTTGCCTGCTACGAGTGCGGGGCGAAAATGGTCAGGAACGGATCTTGCTCTAAATGCCTTAACTGCGGGGCTACGAACAGCTGTTCGTAGGAACAGCAGGCGGTATGTAGGGGCGAGGAGCCATGGGCGCTTTGTTGGGGAGCCACAAGCCACGAAGTGGTCACCCCAAGGTCAGACACACGTCCCCGATAGAAGCAATCTCGTTTTTTAATATACAGAATGTAGGGGCGAGGCCTGCCCCCGAATGATTGATCCCCGACCCCCGATCCAGTCGGGGGCTCAATCGGGGAGGGTCCACTCGCCCGCAGGGGCACTGGTCTGTGTAGGGGCGAACCCACGTGTTCGCCCAGTAGTCAGCAGACAGAGGTAACCCCCTACTCAAAGGGGACATATTTGGATCTCTTAAAGTAGCCGAGGAGACTGCTTCTGGGCAGAAGGTACTGTTTGCCCGGCTTATAGGCTGTGACCAATCCGAAGTGTATTAACTAACGCAGGTGCCTACCCTCCCTGACTGCCAGCAGGCAATTTTGTGATTGATATCCTCGGGGAAGTTTGTATCGTCCGGGGGAAGAATCGGAAGTTGTTCAGTAAGTTTTTCCTGTAATGTCCATGCATCGTAAAATATTACACTTTGATCTGGATGCCTTTTTCTGCGCTGTGGAAGAGCAGCGCGATCCGTCCCTTAAGGGTGTGGCCTTCGCTGTAGGTGCACAGCCGCATAGCCGAGGGATTGTTGCTTCCTGCTCGTATGCAGCTCGAAAGTTCGGTATACGCTCAGGGATACCGATGGCTCAAGCTGTCAAATTGTGTCCAGGGTTAGTAATCGTTCCCCGGCGACACCTCATATATGGGAAAACCTCCGAACAGTGTATGGAGCACCTCTATGCATTGACGCCTGTTGTTGAGAAATTCTCGGTAGATGAAGCGTTTCTGGATTTAACACATAGCGCAGAGCCGGCAGGAGTGTTAGCTCGGAAATTACAGACCTCAATCCGGGACAACATGGGATTACCATGTTCATTGGGCGTTGCTACCAACAAGATAGTTGCAAAGATCGCTAACAATGTCGGTAAAGCATCGGTTCAGACGGACGGTCCGCAGGGAATGGTCGAACCACCCAATGCCATTACGGTGGTGCCGCCTGGTAAGGAGGCGGCCTTCCTTGCACCTCTTCCAATCAGTGCGCTGTGGGGGGTCGGAACAAAAACAGCCCGTTACCTGCGAAAACTTGGGGTCCGCACAATAGGGGATCTTGCCAGATGGCCTGAGGAATACCTCGGTCGCCGTTTCGGGGTGAACGGGTGGAGGTTAGCGCTCTATGCTAGAGGCATTGACGACAGCCCGGTTGAAACCATAAGGGAAGAAAAGTCCATGAGCAAGGAGACGACCTTCTCACACGACGTTCCTGACAGGGATATACTGCAGGGAACTCTCTTTGTCTTGTCTGAGGTAGTGGGAAGGAGACTTAGATGGAAGGGCGTAAGTTGCCGTAAAGTAATGTTGAAGTTGCGCTGGCCCGATTTTACAACCTTAACGCGGCAAGTTGCATTGAGAGATCCAACCGATCTGGACTACAGGATTTACAATGAGGCGATGGCTCTCTTTGAACAGCTATGGCGTCCGGGACAGGCGGTGCGACTCTTGGGTGTAGGTGCCAGCAACCTGAGCCCTGCCGCCCGACAGTTGTGCTTGTGGAATAAGGAAACTGAAAAAAAGGAACGCTTTCAAGGAGCAGTAGACTCTCTGCGAGAGCGATTTGGATACCAAGCGGTGAGATCGGGAAGAGACATACTGAGGGAGAGAAACTCACCCTCAATGTCAGATCTGGATATTTCACGTTCACTGTCCGATTCAGAGGCGTCTCAAGATTAACGTGCTGTTCCTCGACAGCATACCGGGGTGGGAGGAGTTTCCCTGTCTACTCTCTTCCGGGCAGGTCTGCCCTTGCCTTTCCCTGTCTACTGTCTACTGTTTACCGGTTGAATATCAAATGAAATCGGTGCACCTAATTTGATCTTTGTTTAGAGTATTAGTAGATTAAGTTGAGTTGATTGTCTTAACTTTAATCTACGGAGTCCTATGGACAAAGAGAGATTGGCCGTATTAAGACAAGAAGTCAACGAGATGTATTTTAAGAAAGAAATGTCAAAGCGAGAAGTTATCAAACAAGCGAGAGTTTCCAATGATTTCGTTACGGCTTGGACTAAATCTCCGGATCAGGATTTTGCCATAGATAATCGGGGTTGGCCAAAAGGAAAAAGGCGAAAATTGGCTAAAGTTGACGAACAGAGAATCAAAGAGATTTACCATAGCTTAGAAGCCTTGTGAAATAGTTATGTCCCAGGCAGCGTCTGAAGCGCCGATTATGGGTCAAAGAGTAGCATATCGTATCGTTTTGCTGTGGAATAAGCAAAATAGTCTTATCAGAGTTCTGGTCAGCAAGGAATAGGAGCTGTTTGAAGAACAGGATGCACTGTCTTTGACAGACAGGGCACACATAGACGCTTTCCCCCTTCTTATGAAAGATACAAGCCTCTTGAGATTCTGTACTGTTGCAACAAGATTCAACTGTTCATTCAGTGAGGCTGGTCCTCTGTAACGGGCTCGTCCCATACCGTGTTGTTGCCTGGCTTCAGCAAAGATATGTTCACTGCGTTTACGGAGTCTCCGGGAGAGTTTGTAGTCAGCTGTTAATGAGATAGACCGTGCATGATTTCTGGCTTTCGCCTCTCGCACTTTTCTATCCCGTTCGGCCTGAATATGTGCTGAATTTGTCTTGTTTTTCCATGTAGGAATCGGTTCAATCTTCTCATCGGCTCGCAGAGGAATATGGGGTATGATTCCCCGGTCAAGTACATCAGCGATAAAATTACCAGAACCGTAACCGGTATCGGCACTAAGTGTCTGAATGTCTTTGGGCATGGTGTATGTTTCAAGGTCATCTACCATCTTAAGGGCACTTTCGGGCTCTGCTGTCCCTGTCGCCTGCGTGCCCTGAGTCTCAAGGATTACTCTGCTTTTTGTGTCGATCAGATCATGGCCCATAAACGAGAGAAAAGCCCCTTTGCCCTTCGATTTGCTGTATAAGCGCGCGTCGGGGTCTGTAGTCGAACGGTGTGTTTGGTTCGTCCACTTTTCACCATGAAAGTCTTTATCCTGAGGATGCCCGGACCTACCCTTTGTCTTATCACCTTCAAAACCGATTCCCTTGAGATAATCATCAAGAGAAACAGGGGGTTCTATCGGCTCAATACTTTTCACTGAAGCATCAGCTTGTATCTGAGTGCCGTCGACACTAAGGTGTTTACCGCTTACAAGACCGACATCTATGCAACACTGGACTACCTGACGCATTATCCGTTCAAACAACCCACTGGATGCCCACTTGTGATTGCGAAGCTTGTTGATCGTGCTCCTATCCGGAACCGCATCATCAAATGTCTGATGACAAAACAACCGATATGCCGCATGCATCCCCACTTCCTGACAGAGCCGATTCTCACTCAAATTATACAGATAGCCAATAAGGATCATTCGAACAACTAATTCAGGATCAATACCGGGTCTGCCATTGTCAGGGCAATAACAATCTGATACAACGTCTCGTACAAATGAAAAATCAACTGCCTCATCAATCTGACGAAGGATATGATCCTCGGGAACTAAATCCTCCATCTGAAAATAGTGAAACATCGGATTTGTCTGTTCCTGCTCTTGTGGGGTCATTGTTTCCTCCATGTATAATATTATCAATAACATAATATAATACATCGGAACTGCTTTATCAATGCTTGTTCTATACTACTTTCTGAATCTAAGGGTTTTTCACAAGGCTTTTAGAAGCCTTGTGAAATAGTTATGTCCCAGGCAGCGTCTGAAGCGCCGATTATGGGTCAAAGAGTAGCATATCGTATCGTTTTGCTGTGGAATAAGCAAAATAGTCTTATCAGAGTTCTGGTCAGCAAGGAACAGGAGCTGTTTGAAGAACAGGATGCACTGTCTTTGACAGACAGGGCACACATAGACGCTTTCCCCCTTCTTATGAAAGATACAAGCCTCTTGAGATTCTGTGCTGTTGCAACAAGATTCAACTGTTCATTCAGTGAGGCTGGTCCTCTGTAACGGGCTCGTCCCATACCGTGTTGTTGCCTGGCTTCAGCAAAGATATGTTCACTGCGTTTACGGAGTCTCCGGGAGAGTTTGTAGTCAGCTGTTAATGAGATAGACCGTGCATGATTTCTGGCTTTCGCCTCTCGCACTTTTCTATCCCGTTCGGCCTGAATATGTGCTGAATTTGTCTTGTTTTTCCATGTAGGAATCGGTTCAATCTTCTCATCGGCTCGCAGAGGAATATGGGGTATGATTCCCCGGTCAAGTACATCAGCGATAAAATTACCAGAACCGTAACCGGTATCGGCACTAAGTGTCTGAATGTCTTTGGGCATGGTGTATGTTTCAAGGTCATCTACCATCTTAAGGGCACTTTCGGGCTCTGCTGTCCCTGTCGCCTGCGTGCCCTGAGTCTCAAGGATTACTCTGCTTTTTGTGTCGATCAGATCATGGCCCATAAACGAGAGAAAAGCCCCTTTGCCCTTCGATTTGCTGTATAAGCGCGCGTCGGGGTCTGTAGTCGAACGGTGTGTTTGGTTCGTCCACTTTTCACCATGAAAGTCTTTATCCTGAGGATGCCCGGACCTACCCTTTGTCTTATCACCTTCAAAACCGATTCCCTTGAGATAATCATCAAGAGAAACAGGGGGTTCTATCGGCTCAATACTTTTCACTGAAGCATCAGCTTGTATCTGAATGCCGTCGACACTAAGGTGTTTACCGCTCACAAGACCGACATCTATGCAACACTGGACTACCTGACGCATTATCCGTTCAAACAACCCACTGGATGCCCACTTGTGATTGCGAAGCTTGTTGATCGTGCTCCTATCCGGAACCGCATCATCAAATGTCTGATGACAAAACAACCGATATGCCGCATGCATCCCCACTTCCTGACAGAGCCGATTCTCACTCAAATTATACAGATAGCCAATAAGGATCATTCGAACAACTAATTCAGGATCAATACCGGGTCTGCCATTGTCAGGGCAATAACAATCTGATACAACGTCTCGTACAAATGAAAAATCAACTGCCTCATCAATCTGACGAAGGATATGATCCTCGGGAACTAAATCCTCCATCTGAAAATAGTGAAACATCGGATTTGTCTGTTCCTGCTCTTGTGGGGTCATTGTTTCCTCCATGTATAATATTATCAATAACATAATATAATACATCGGAGCTGCTTTATCAATGCTTGTTCTATACTACTTTCTGAATCTAAGGGTTTTTCACAAGGCTTTTAGAGGACGATCCTTATCAGTTCTATTCAGGAGCCACTGTTATTGAACAAGAATGGAGGAATCGATATTCTAGCACCCCTCCTCCGTCGTTGCCGACTATCGGCAGAATGCTTTCAGATTTAGGACTTTCCCAGAGAAGGAAGAAAGGTAAAAACAAGGGTGCATCTCGTTATCTTTGTTATCCAGAGTATACCATTTACTATCTTTTAGGAGGCAGAGTCCTAGAATCAGACTTTATTGGTAAAAAGTATCTTACCGGCAGAACTGAGCCGGTCAACTTCGTTGGATTTTCCTTTAAGAAAGAGCCTAAGTTAAGGTATTTTCGGCGGGTTGACGGTCAAACAGCAACTAACTTTATCGAGAAGTGTCAGTCTTTCTTTGACAGGTTTGAAAAACCAGATTTCGTTAAGGTGGACAATTGCTCGGCGACTATTGGCAGTGTTTCAGGTAAAAGGAATGTCAGCAAAGCAATGCAGTTTCTCTTGAAAAATCAAGTGATTCCGATATTTGCCGTTCCCAGAAGGCCCTTTTCTCAAGCATCTATAGAAGGCAACAATTCTGTATTTTCAAGGAAGTTCTGGAACAGAATTCAGTTCAAAAGCTTACAAGAAGTTGATCAGAAGTTAGAATGGTTTAATCTTTCATCACAGAGATACACCGGCTACCGTCCACCTAAGCAAGAGAAGTCAAACGAGAAAGATTTCATTCCCAAGACCTATTTTATCAGACAAGTCAAACAGGACACAGAACAGACAGATAAAGCCTTTATCGATGTCCTAAATGAGAAAGTATCTCTTCCCTCCTCTTACACCAACTACTTTGTCCTGGCTGAATGGAACCTAAAAGAAGAACAATTATACATCCATTTTGAAAAAGAACAGAAACCAAAGATTGTCGAAAACCTATCATTCAAGATCAATCAAAGATCGAAAGAGAAGTGCACCGATTTCATTTGATAAATAACCTCTACTGTCTACTTATCTTGTCAGACCCTCCCGTAGACGGGGATCGAAGCGCCATTTATGTCCTTCGATGCGTCTGATGACAAGAACAGGAGAACACGAGCGAGGTCTTCCGGTTTGACCCACTTATCGAAATCGGCCTTCGGCATAGATCTTCTATTCTGTACTGTGTCTATAATGCTGGGCATAACGCAGTTTGCGGTAACGCCGCTGTCTTTGACCTCATCAGCTATGGTTCTGACCAACGTTATAATTCCCACCTTAGCCACAGAGTAAGCCGAAGCTCCGGCAAATGGCTGTTCTGCCGCTTTAGATGAAATCATCGTGATCCTGCCGCTTTCTTGCCCTATCATTGTCGGTAAAACTGTGTTTGCGCACAGGAAGGCCGACTTCAGATTCAGATTCAACATACTATCCCAATCATCCTGTGACATCTCTGCCACAGGATTATCCCCTCTGAAGCCCCCCACTAAATGCACAAGTGCATCTATCCTCCCGAACTTATCCAGGACCTCCTCTACCATCTCCAGTACACTTTCCCGAGACAGCACATCTACCTTCACAATCAGAGGCTGATTTTCCATATGCTCAAGCCTGGAACGCAAATCCACTGCCTCTTCATCTATGATATATGTCACTACAGTTTTAGCTCCAGAATCTAAGAAGGCCTCAGTTACCGCCTTTCCCAAATTGCCCGTCCCTCCCGTTATTATAACAACTCTATCTTTAAGATCCATTAGCATCCCCCTGTAGATTAGGAAAGAGTAGGTAGTAAACAGGGGTACTATCTACCACCTCACCAGATTGCTTCGGGGCATTTCATGCCCCTGGCAATGACTGAAGAACAGGTAGCTGTCATTGCCAAACCCCGATTGAGTCTACCCCCGATTGAATCTATCGGGGGGGATCGGGGGAAGGCCACGAGCCTTTAGCCCAGAGCGAAGCGAAGGGTCTTAGAAGCAATCTGGCTGTATAGCGTCTATTTAAGTGTATTACGATCAAGATAGCAATAATGTGGGGATGATACAACTACTTTTTTGCTCCCCACAGGAACTTTGTAACTCTGCCAAATAATTTCTTGACTGAAAGCAGTGTTTTGCTATATTCTTCTGACCTTTTGAATTGGAGCATACGATTTTCAACAAGGTGATCCAATTGAAGACTAAAGTAGCCATAGTAGGGGCAAGCGGAATTGGAAAGCACCACGCAAAGTGGTACAACTTGGTCGAATGTGATGTGGTCGCCTTTGTGGGCACATCCCGAAGGAGCACACAGAATACGGCGTCCGTACTCCATGATCTCTTCGGCTTCCAGGGAGTGGCTTACTGGGATGTAGATGAGATGTTAAATGACCAGAAGCCCGACATAGTAGGGGTCTGTTCCCCCTATCGTCTACATAAAGAACATACTCTCAAGAGCCTGGAAGCTGGGGCTTGTGTCCTCTGTGAAAAACCGCTGACCTGGGATCGGAACAAGTCGTTTGAACAGATACTCTCAGACGGAGAGGAGATGGTAAGATCAGCAGAGGAAAAGGCTTTGACTGTAGGCGTCTCCACACAGTATGTCGCTCTTCCCCGAAACTATAAAGAGATATATGAAAGAGAAGTGGGAAACCTTGAAAATATAGAAAGATTCTATGTAGAATTAGAGTCAAGGGGAGACACTGTAAGCTGCAGTTATGAAGATATACTCGTTGACCTTATGCCGCATGCTTTGAGCCTATTGCTGACGCTCATGCCCGACGGCAAGATAGATCCGCAGACGCTAAGCTGTACGGTAAAAAGGACTGAGAGTATCATAGAATTTGACTGGGTCGGACCTCAAGGTGGTGCGACCACTGCGAATCATGCGACCAGCCCGTGGCGCTGCTCTGTTGAGATTATGCTCAGAAAGAGTATGCTCAGAAATAGAACAGATGGCGAACTCAGGAGAAAGTTCGGCGTCAATGGATTCATCGTGGATATAGGAGCGAAAGATGTGGGCGGAGTCTATAAATCAGTCTTGAATTATGGGGGAAAGGATGAGGTATTCGACGACCTTTTGCACATGCTGATCTTTGATTTCGTAAAGTCTGTCACAACAGAAGAGCCAGAAATACCCTCAGTTGGCGAAAGAGCGCTGAAGAATATGAGACTTCAGGTGGAGATACTCCGATCAAAATTAGGAGATGGAACCTAGGGGCGAGGGCCACTTGCCCAGTACACATCCAAGCTTCTCCCCTCACGGGACGCTTTCTACAAGATTGCTTCCCCCCGACCCCCCCGATAGATTCAATCGGGGGTTCAATCGGTTGCGCTTGCAATGGCTAAAGGCGGATGCTCTCTTCCTTAATATGAGGTGCCAAAGCTCCGAAAAGACGCGAAGCGGAACCAATCTCTTCTGCTTTATGGTTAATAACCCTTAATGTCTAAATGTTATCTCAAGGCAAAGTATATGATAAGCCAATACAATTTTTGCCCCGAATGCGGAGGCAAGATGCAAAAAGGGACGATAGCGGGGGTAGAACGACCCGTCTACAAGCTCTGCGGCGGCACAGTCTACCTTGATCCCAAGGTCGCATCGTGCGCCCTCGTTGAGGATGACGGAGAAATTATCCTGGTAAGGCGCGGTATAGAACCTGCGCTGGGAAAGTGGACGTTCCCCGGAGGATACATCGACAGAGGAGAAGGTACCGAAAACGCCGCAATCAGACAGACGAAGGAAGAAGCAAATATAGACGTTCGGATAACGTCTCTTTTAGGAGTGTACTCCTATCCCAACAATCCAGTTGTCGTTATCGTTTATATTGCTGAAGCTGTAGGAGGCAATATCGAAGCAGGGCCTGAGTGTCTGGAGATCAGAAAGTTCCAGCCTGCCAATGTGCCCTGGGATCAGATAGCCTTCAAGAGCACCGAGCAGGCTCTCTTGGATTGGATTAAATTGAGGAGATAAAATGCCGCAACAAGAGAACAGAGATGAAGTAACACTCGGAAAAACAGGTCCGCTCAAGATACTCCCTGTCCCGATGTTTATGGGGTTATTTGCCTATTTAGGCCCTGGAATCGTGTGGGCACGACTGGCCCAGGGTAGCGGAGAGCTTATATGGTGGCTCTACCTTACCGCTAAATACGGCGCGGCATTTCTGGGACTTTTAATTCCTGCTTGTTTTCTCCAATTCTGGGTCAATCTGGAGATCATAAGGTACACCGCCGCTACAGGCGAGACGATGATGGCGGGATTCAGCAGGATAGGGAAGTGGTACGCCACATTGATCTGGATCGGAATCTTCGTAGAGAACGTCTGGTTCGGGGCGTACGCCTCCGCTGGACGCACTGCCCTTGCTGAGCTTACCGGGCTGCCTTCAGGATGGTCTCAAAGGGGACAATCCCTCTTTTGGGGATAGTTCACGATAGCTGTGTATCTCTTTGCGCTCTTCTTTGGAAAAGTGGTCTATAAGGTAATAGAAAGATTCACCATAGCTATCGTAGTCATAACTCATCGGTGGAGTCATTGCGGCCGTTCTGCAATCCAAGGTCTTAGCGGTTGGTGGAGAGTTCTTCAGTGCACTTATAAAGCCACACTTTTACGTCCCCGACAACTGGGAAGCTGGCGATACGAAGGTGGTAATCACAGCTATAGCCTTTGCAGGAGCCGGGGGATTTGGACAGTTTTTCTTCGCCTACTGGATGAGAGACAAGGGCGTGGGAATGGGTAAATACATAGGCAGGGTCACAAGTCCTATCACAGGGGAGGCAGAATCTATACCCTCCACAGGGTACGCCTTTTCTGATACGCAGGAGAACAGGAAGAACTACAAAGGCTTTGTCAGATACCTATCGTTTGAGAATGGATTAGGAGTTATTCTAAACCTTATAACTACGGTATTTATGTGCTGGCTCGCATGGGCGCTCCTTATGCCCGAAGGCAAAGTGCCTGAGGGCTGGCAGATAGCTGTAGTTCAATCGGCCTTCTTCGAGGTCGCCTGGGGACCCATCGGCAAGGCCGTTTTCCTCGTAGTAGCTGCCGCCTTCCTGTGCGATGCGTGGCTTCAGCTTACAGACGGGTATTCCAGAATACAGGCGGACTACTTCTGCTCCAACTTCCAGTGGGCCAAAAGATTCCACTTCAGGACGTGGTACTACATGTTCGTAGTCCTCTTTACCGTCCTGACTGCAATAACCATCCTCCTTGCGCAGCCCGGAGCCCTTATAATCATAAGAGGGGTGATCGCCTTCCTATCTATGGGCATATACTGTCCCGCTCTGATATACCTGAACTTCTATATGTTGCCCAAAGCCTTCCCCGCATGGGTGAAGCCTCACTGGGCAGTCAGGACTATGATGTTTATAGTCACGGCGATATATATAGGAGTCGGATTGTGGTATGTGTGGATACTTATAAAAGGCTAATAAGTGATTGTTAGCACCCTGCAGAAGGAACATCTAACGGTTAGCACCGTGCTTTCGCAGGATCTCGGCGATCTCGGTGTGGACGTTCTTTTCTGCCCAAGCCAGAGGTGTGGCCCACGGCTCGTCGTCGGGTAGGTTAGTTGCGGCGCCGCGTTCGAGCAGAAATCCAACCATTTCCTTTCGACCCCTTCGGGCGGCAAGACCGAGTGGTGTAGAGCAATATTCCTCGTCTCTGGGGTTGATGTCTGCGCCAAAATCGAGCAAAAGTTTGGCCTTATCGAAATTTCCGGCAGCCGCCATATCGTGGAGAAGTGTGATCTGCAGCCAGTTCCTGTGGTTGGGATTCATGCCGTTTTCAAGGAGAAACTTGGCCACATCGTAGTGGTTGAAATAGTAGGACTGGCCCCATTTGCTCACATCAGGCACTCTAGCCCCGTAGCGCAGGAGAAGATTTAGCATGTCGAACTGAGCCCGCTTAGCTGGCAAACTCATAACGCCTTCACCCCAGAAGAAGTCGTCCCGGTTTACCAGGTCTAGATTTTCTTTGAGCAGCTGTTCGGCGGCAGCCACATCGTGATCTAATACAGCAGTGAAAAAGGGATGAGGCTCTTGGGCTCCATGCTCCAGGAGTAGTTCGTACATGTCACCTTCGGCGTGCGCTAGGGGAGGGCCAGATGATTCGACGACGGCATTGGGATCGGCCCCGTGCTCGAGCAGTGCCCGGGCAATGTCGATTTGATTACCCCTTACGGCAGCCCAGAGGGTATATCCTTTAGGAGCCTGTGCCTCAGGTGCATTGGGATCTGCCCTGTGTTCTAAAAGCAACTTGACGATCTCCGCGTACCCTCGTTCTGCGGCTGCGGATATCGGCCTTTTTCTGCAAGAGTCGTTGAAGTTTGCCAGAGAGGGATCATCTTGCAGGAATTCTCGGACCTGCTGGAGATCACCCAGCGCCGCGGCAGTATTAATGTTATACTCTGCACCTTTAGCCAGCAGATAGCCCACCATTAGCAAATTGTCTTTCCGCACCCAATAGTTGTTGCGGTAAAACGCCAGGTGAATTGGTCTGAACCCGTCACTGCGCTGGGCATTGACATCCGCCCCCTTGTCGATCAGGTAGCGGACCATGTAGAAATGATCGTCGTTCACGGCTCGATGCAGCGGAGTTGCCCCGTCCGGATCACTTGCATTCACCAGTTGGGGTGATTCTCCAAGGATCGCTCTGACCTTCCCATGATCTCTACCAGACACTGCTTCGACCAGATCTGCAGCCTGGGCTGAGAACCCTTTGTCCCGCTTCCGCAGTGCTTCCTCGAGGATCTGGACAACTGCATCATGGCCTCGGTCGGCGGCCAGCGTCAACAGCGAGTCTCCAAAGAAGTACGTGCGATAGGAGGGGTTAGCGCCGTGCTCAAGTAGGTAGCTCACCACGTCAACGTGGCCCTCTCTGACAGCAAAGTGTATCGGCTGCGTATAATTATATTGGCATTCAACCAGGTCAGGGTTTTTCTCCACGAGTTGCTGGATCGTCTGCAAATCGCCCTTCAGTGCTGCGCAGAGCATTTCCCATATATCTGTCCCTGCAACCTTTCCAAACAGCCTAAACTCGGTGGTCTTGAGCACCCTCGGTTTAATCATTCGCTTGATCTTACTGGCAAACTTCTCGTCCCGCGAAGGAGTTTCTTCACGAAGTTTCTTCTTCGCCATATATATCATCCTTTTCTTCAGCCGCTTCCGGGAGGCGCGAAGCCGGTGATCGACCGTCGTTCGGGGAATCTCCAGGAACTCGGCAATTTCGTTTTGTGAATACCCATTACTATAGAAGAGCGTTGTGACCATCCGCTGGTTTTCTGGCAGTGCCCCAATTGCTGCTAAGACCGCGTCCTTCATCTCCTGTTCAAGCACAGCCTCTGCAGGATCTTTCGCCTCTGAAGACATTTCGACCGCCGCTTCCAGTGGGACGGTCTCAATGCGCATTCCCCGTGTGAGCCGGTCGCAGTGTTTGAAGATAATCTTGCGAAACCAGCCCGGGAAGGCATCAGGTTCGCGAAGCTGAGGCAAGTCACTCCAGGCTCCGATAAATGCCTCCTGGGCAGCATCCTCAGCCAGATGAAAATTGCCCAGAATCGAGTATGCATAGCCCACGGCCATGTCTTGAAAACGTTGGACAATCGCGCCGAAAGCGTCCAGGTCACCTGCTTGTGCGCAAATGATGAGTGATTTCAAATCTTCCATATACGAAAAATTCCCTGTCAAAAGCTCTTCTATAAGTACAGACCCAACTTGACAAGGAAACCCGCACAAAAAATTTAGAAAATCTCTATTCCTATCAAGAAACTGACGGTGTTCTTGCACCTACTAACATAAAAGGCCGGTAAAGTCAAGGATGGAAATCATTTTCGGAGGTGAAGAAACTGGAACTATATCACTCATCGATGTCCAGGGAGGATTAGTAGCAATAAAGCGCATCGAGTCCTGATGATTTTTTTGGGCTTGCGTCTTTCTCGACTCCTTTAGTAGGTGGGTAGATCAATCGCTGAGATCCAGATCTCCTCGTAATTCCTCAAAGCCTCCCTCCAGCTATCTATATTTCCTTTTCCATCCTGAAGGCTCTGCGCCTCCCTATCTATTCTTTCTTGGGGCTGTGCTATTCTCTCTATTATCTCAGGATGACGCCGGTCTATAATCTCCTCTGTCGATGGATGGAATCTTGCTTTGACTGCATCTACCACCTCGCAAAATTGGGAGCTTAAGATCTCAATCGAGTACGTAACCTCGAAATCACGTGGGTCAGAGCGATCTCTTCTGTGATCTGTCCTTTTCAAGGCCGGAAGAGCCATTTATAACACCTCCTCTGATGCATATCGTTAAATGATGAAGACAAATTTACGCTGTTCATATATTACTGAACATAATAATAGCATACAACAGTGCAGATGTCAAGCAAAACATTGGAGAATTGCAAAACGCCTTATTGTCGAGTCTGCTGAGGAGATGTCTGTGTTGCCTATCTTTTTCGAAATTCCCTTGACAGAGAGATGTGTTGGCATTAAGTTATACTTAAAATCAGCGCGGAGGTAGCAGTACATGAATAAAAGATCTCGGAAAACTACTGAATCTTCCTTTCCTATAAACTGGACCTTCCTCTTAATTGGCATTGCAACAATAATCGTTGGATATATCTTACTGAGTATTCCTCCGGCTGAAGGGTTTTGGTCGTTGACAGCGGCTCCTATTGTGCTGATAACCGGATACTGCGTTATTATACCTATAGCTCTTTTGAAAGGGAAAGAAAGGAAAAGTGAATAGGGAAGAGGCTGGCTCTGTCCTCCTTACGAGCACTCTGTGTTAGACCTTTAATAGACATAAGACTGATAAACAAAGGGGATTACAGTTGATTTCTGTAATCCCCTTACCTATGAGATTACTTCGGGGGGGAAGCAATCTCAATTCCGTAGTTGAAACGATCATTCCTTACCACTGTGCCGTTGTCAGGGATAGACTGTGCGGGAACAGACAAGAATCACTGTTCAACTAAGAGAGATTCGCCGGTTCGACACCAGCTCAAATCATCCCGAACGTCCTGAGTAACTTTGACACGCGCTTGGGCTCATCAGTCGGCGGAGCGCAGGCCGTTCCAGCGCATATATAAGCCTGCGGACCCGACTCTATATCGGCGTATTTGACTATCAGAGCCACAGTCTCAGGGAACTTCTTGTCCTTAACCTCAAAAGGGTCGTAGTTGATCACTATCTTTCCCGGCCTGTAGGTCTTGTGGCCTGCCCTCATAAGCTCCAAAGTACGACCGTCGTCCTTCTTACCCACTACCACAGCCTGAGCTGGATGGTTCAGATGATAATCCACACCTAAGGCATACGATGAGGCAAAGGCCCCATAGGCCGCAGCAGCCCCCGCGAATGCCTCAAGCGTCTTTTGCGCCCAGTTCCTGTACTTTTCCTCATCGGTCAGATAGTATATCCTGTCCAGAACCATGGCCGCTATGGAGTTTGCCGCAGGATATGGTGAATCTTCAAAGGCCTTGCGCTTCATCTTCAACAATCCCAAAGCCTCTTGGGAGGGATTTGAATCCCAAAAGCCTCCATTTTCACCGTCCCAGAATTCCCGATGAGAGTAGTCCATAAGGTCCATAGCTATCTCCAGATGCTGGAAATCCCCCGTCACTTCAAAGGCGTCTAAGAGGGCGTAAGCCATCCATACCTGATCTTCCAGGAGCCCTTCGACCCTCGCCTTTCCGTCTAAATAGATGTGCCTTACGCCCTTTGGGGGCGTGTAGGACTTTTCCAGCACGAACGAAAGGCTCCTCAGCGCAAAATCCCTTATATCGTCCCTACCCAGCACCCTGGAAGCCTCAAGATAGGCTGAAATCATCATACCATTGTAATTTGAGAAAATATTCTTATCCACAAAGGGAGGCTTCCGCTTATTCCTGATTTCAAGGAGCCTCTCTTTGCCGCTTTCTATGAGCCTATCGGCTTCGGCCAGGGACACAGCTAACTTTGATGCCACCTCTTCAAGGGGCAAGGCTTCGTACAGAACGTTTCTTTCCGGCGCGCTCTCAAGATCGTGAGGAATCTCCCTGACTCCGTAGTGGAGAATCGAGGCCTTTCGTTCATTATCGCTCAATGCGTTTTCTATTTCCTTTTGAGTCCACGTGAAATAATCCCCGTCGTCCTCCAAACTCACGTCCGCATCTTGATGTCCGTAAAAGCCGCCATTTTCCCGATCGGACAGAACTCTGTCAACATATTCTACAATGCCTTCTGCTATCTGTTTGAAGTACTCGTCACCGCTTATCTGATACGCGTGCAAGTAGTTCTTTAGGAGTCCGGCGTTCACGTAGGACATCTTCTCAAAGTGCGGGACGTTCCACTTGCGATCTACCGAATATCTGTGAAACCCCCCACCTATGTGATCCCGTATTCCCCCCTTTGCCATCACCTTGAGGGTCTTGAGGGCTATCTCGAGCATCTGATCATCTTGGTTCTTAAAATACTCCAACATAGCCAATTCCATAGCCCCTGAGTTGGGGAATTTGGGACCATTTCCTTGTCCGAATCCCCCGTACTCGTCATCAAACGCCTGCTGCAAAGCAAAGGCCAGGGAATCCACCAAGCTTTCTGACAGTTCCCCGGTCTTAATCTGCAAATCTCCGAGAGTCTCTAAATGTCTATATATTCTGTCCGCCCCCTGCAGGACTTGATCTCTATCATCTTTGTACATCTGTGCGATATTCGGCAGAAGGCTCCTCATACCTGGCCTTCCCAATCTGTCTGAAGGGGGAAAATACGTTCCGCCGAAGAAGAGCTTTCCCTCAGGAGTCAAGAACGCCGTAAGGGGCCATCCTCCTCCGCCCGTTATCGCTCTTACTGCCCTCTGATATCTCCTGTCCACGTCGGGCCTTTCGTCCATGTCCACCTTGACGGGTATAAAATACTCATTTATGATCTCTGCAATCTCCTCATTTTCGTAGGTCTCCCTGTCCATCACGTGGCACCAGTGACACCAGACGGCTCCTATGTCCAGAAGAATGGGTCTGTCCAGTTCCTTTGCTGCCTGGAAGGCCTCTTGGTCCCATGGATACCAGTTGACCGGCTGATGCGCTGCGCTCTTTAGATAGGCGCTGGAAGATCCAGCCAGGCGGTTTACCCGTGGAGAGTCTTCCGACCGATTGCGACTCTCGTTTACATCTCCACTGTCCCCTGAGCTGCAGCTTATCATTATGCTCAAGGCAGCGACGGCTAAATAGCAGCAGACAGGTCTCCGATTGAATCCCCGATTGAGTCTATCGGGGATCGGGACAGAGGCTTTCCTTCTGCTCCGAACTAAACTGAAGGAGGCTTTCCGTAATCTATTCACTTTGAATCATCCTCTCTATGTGCTAATCTCAGGCTGCGAAGCTGATAATAGCGTTATTTGATGCTATCCCGACCAATTCTAGCCCTTATTCTACACCACGTCCATATAACGGTGTATGAACATAGCGAACCTAATATCGCCCCTCCTAAAATATCTGAGGGATAGTGCACACCGACATAGACTCTTGAGTATGCGACAGAAGAAGCTATGATAAGGGACGGAACAGTCACGCGGCGGTAGTAGTAAGAAAATAGCAGCGCACCGGCGAATATATTTGCCGCATGCCCCGACGGAAAGGAGAACGAACCCTTCAGTATCCGAGAGACGACGGGGGGTGTATATATCCAGCCTTCGGAGGAGCTCCAAAAATGAACGCTTCCCAAAACGTTGCAGGGCCTAATCCTCCCGACCAAAGGCTTTATTAGGCTGCTGGTGAGTTGATCTGAGATTGTAATTATGGCTACCGCCAATATCGCTACCTCCCTTCCCTTTGGCCCTCCCTTGAATATCAACAACAACCAGACCGCTCCCAATGGGATAAACCAATACTCCCGCGTCGTGAGTACAGGTATTAACACATCAAACAGGGGGTTCTGAAGCGCAAAATTAAGAAGATAGAATATCTGGATGTCTAACCAATCCATATTCCCACCCTTTAGTCTATTGAACCTGTCTCTACAACTCTTTGATAGTAATCCAGGTACTTTTTCGCCATTATGTCTGACGTGAAGTTCTCCAACACTCTCTGTCTGCACTTATGCGGATCGATGCTATCCACGTTCTGAATCGCGCTTTTCATCTCCTCGAAGCTGTCGCACATAAAGCCCACGTCCTGAGTTACTATCTCCGGCATAGCGCCCATCCTTCCTGGTGGTAATCACAGGAGTGCCACTTAGCAGAGCCTCTGCGGTCACAAGGCCGAAGGGCTCACCCCATCTGATCGGAAAGATCAGCGCTCTTGCTTTGGCAAGGAGCTGGGCCTTATGTTCTCCTCCCACCTCTCCGAGGGAGCTTATGTTTCTGTCTAAGCAGAACTTCCTGCCCCCTGCTATTATAAGCTTGAACTTCATCTTTCTGGCTAACTCAATAGCTGTATCTACGCCCTTGCTGCTTCTGGAGACCTTTGACAGGAACAAAAAATAATCGTCCTTTTTATCGCTGAACGTGTATTCGTTCGGGTCTATCCCGTTGTAGACAAAATGTCCGCTGTTGTACCTTGCAGCGTGCGATCTGCTCAAGAAAATCGTGTTTTTGTGATGTTGGAATTCGGGCGATGTAACTCCATGCATCGTAACTAGAACCGGCTTCGTGAATTCCTCGTCCACGTTGAAATGGAGGTGAACCACGTCCACGTCCGACGGCAACACATCCTCTATTTTGTGTCCCTTCTTGATGTGAATTACCTCGCCCTTTGGGAAAGTCAAGCCCTTGGGAGCCAAAAGATATATTTTACATGCCATATCGGCAAGGGCGTTGCTCAACCAGGTTACCACCCTTTGGGCCTCGCCGTATTTTTTTACAGGCACGCGTTTGTACATGCACTGCGCTATTTTCATAGGACTTCGGCCTGCCAGTCCCTCAAGCACACCCGATACAGTTCTATCACCTGTTGGCCATTCTTTTCCCAACTGAACGATTTAGCTGTCGTTAAGGCCCTCCTTGCGTACTGCTCTTTGAGATTTTTATTAGCCAGAAGGTTTCCCATAGCCTGTACGACTTCCTCCTCGCTATACGGTTCGACTGTGATAGCGGCAGCGCCGCCAGCAGGTAGTGATCCCCCGAAACGTCACAGCAGAGCGCCAGAGGATATTCTCCCAAATTGCGATAGCTCTTTCATGCCAGGACTCTTTTCTTGGGCGAGTGCAAGGAGAGGAAGTTCGGGTCTGTAACATCCTACGGATGGTGGTCCAAAAGAGGGCTGGAGACTTAGCTATCACATCTTTAGCTTTTTCAGGGTCGAGCAAGTAAAAGTCAAAAGTCGCACTGCCTACATGGTCGTTTATATCCATCTTGCAACCTGAAAGAAAGGCCTCCATCGCTGAGCGGCCACCCGGCTCAGGCCAGAGCGGTTTGAAGAAGAATCTCTCACACCAGGACAATAGATTCAACACTTCCTCGTTAGAGACCTCGCCCAGCATCTGAACGTTGGGGGGCCACTTTTTGCCCGACCGGTCGGATCCGCAGACAAAAAAAGATAGATCAGTACGCGATACCGCATAGCGATAGAGCTCAGCATCTCCTTTAAGAGCGTCAATTTTTCCTACAAAGGCCACGGTTCCGGGCTCCTTAGGAGCGACGTGAATTTTGTCTACAGAGATAGGGGGTGGAAAGACTAATGTAGGCTCTATAGCGTCCCCGTAAATTTCGTAGTGGATCTTCAAATGCAGTGGCGACTGGAATACATTCAATAAAGCGCTGGCAAAAAGGTCGCGGTAGCAGTGAAAACGAACGCCCTTGCGACAGCCCGCTGCATTGGGATCCGTAAAACAAATAGCAGAGCGCTCCGTGCAGAAACCATAATCATGTTCCCATCGAACGTAGGGTCTTGCGCCTTTGATCAGCCATCCGATCAGCTCGTATTCGTACCGACAGCCAAAGATGCTATTCACTATCATAAGGTCACAGTGATCAATCAGGGCCCTCGTGGCCCTAAAACTCTTCAGCGCATCCGGGAAGACCTCAAAGCCGTGCTTTGCACCCGCCTGAATAACGGACAGATTACTTAACTCGGCGCCTCCGACAAAATTCAGATCGGTATCGTGCAGGAACGCGACTTTTATGAGATCTCTCCGAGTTTCCTGTTTCATCTTATTGTCTTACAGCAACATCCGGCCATAATTAGGAGAAGCTCCATAGTGATCTTGCTCAGCTTGCCCGTAAGGACGCCTCATATACCCCTAATGTCTCCTGGGCAGTCTTTTCCCAACTGAATAGCTTAGCCCTCTCTACAGCCCTCTTAGCGTACTCCTCTTTCAGATCATCACTATCCAAAAGATCTTCCACAGCCCCTGCTATCTCCTCCACATTATACGGATCCACCAGGATAGCGGCGTCCCCAGTCACTTCAGGCATCGACGATACATTCGACGTAATCGTAGGCACTCCGCAGCTCAGGGCCTCCAGGACAGGTATCCCGAATCCCTCAAAAAGAGATGGATATACGAAAAGGGACGCCCCGTTGTATATATGAACCAGAGAGTCAGGGTCCACGTAGCCCAAGAGCTTAACGTACTTTTCTATCCCGAGCTCACAGACAGAGTTCTTCAGCTCACCTAAAGACTCCTTATCCCTCGGATTCCCCGCCAAAGCTACGTCAAAACTATCTTTCAATCTCAGTGGGAGCACAGAATATGCCTGCAAAAGGCGTTTCAGATTCTTCCTCGGCTGAAGGGAGCCTACATACAGAATATAATCCTTAAAGAGACCCACTTTGTGAAGCAGGGACCTATCCGGATCAAGGGGTCCGAAGTTCTTGTCTGCAGCCTCTAAAATTACACTGATCTTATCCTTAGATACCTTGAAATTATCTAAAATATCCTCCTTCGTGCTCAGGGAGACCGCTATGATAAGGCGGGAGCTCTGCAGGACACGCTGGATATTCTCCCTGAAAAATCTTATGGTTCCGTCGCCCGCCCACCTGTTTCCCTTTAGATATGCAAGATCGTGAATAGTCACAATCACATTTTCAAGAGGAATTCTCGGAAAATTGAGGGGATTGGTACAGTGAAAGACCTCCACAGAGTCCGACTTTAAGGAAAAAGAGAGTATTCTATCGTTTAGGCCTTTGCAGAATCCCTTGAGCAGATCTCCAAAAGTAAGCAGATGGAGATACACGCCTTTGTACTTAAAATTGTCCCTCTGTATTGGTCTTGCCTGTCTATATTTCTTTCTAACTCGCGTGTAGAGATAGTAGGTATTATCTGAATCCAGGTGGGAGAGCCCCTGGACCAACTGGCTCGTATAGACCCCGTTGCCCCCGCTGCCTAACGCAGCTACAAAATCTATACCTATCCTCATAAACCTTCAACCCGGCTGAACTTTGACACGACGCTTTCTATCTTCTCTAAAACCCTCTCCTTGGATATGTCCTCCATACAGAAGCGCCTTTCCATTCTGCATTTCTTCTCCCCGTGGAGACTGCACGGACTGCACGGAACGTCCAGACTTACGGTTATATCCTTCTCTCCTACCGGGGCAAATCCCAACCTGGGATGGGTCGGCCCAAAGATTGCCACGACGGGAACCCCTAATGCCGAAGCTATGTGCATAGGCCCGCTGTCGTTGGTCAACAAAACACTGCACCTTTCTATCAGGGCCGCCAAACCCCTCATATCTACTTTCCCCGCACACACTGCCGGTTTTCTATCCATCTTTGACAATATTTCATTCACAAAGTCCGTATCGTTTTGGTTCCCCAGCATCGCTACCTTTATCCTATCATGCTCAAGGAGCCGATCCGCCACATATGCAAACCCATCGGACGTCCACCTCTTCGTCTCCCATCTTGATCCCGGACTTATCCCTACAACTGTGTCATCTGAATCTACGCCGTCATTGGATAGCAAGGAACTGACCAGTTCTTGGGATCCTTTATCCACGAACAACCGGGGAACCCATCCGTCCTTCTTTAACCCTAATTTGTTCAATGTCTCTAAGTACATCTCCAACGTAGATTTATGACTCACAGGAATCCACTTTGCGTAGACCGTAACCATTCTTTGAAGCCGACGTTTTTTGTATCTCAACTTAATATCAGCCCTGGCTAGACGCCTTATTAGAAAGCTTCTCATATTCCCCTGCAGGTCCACTATCACATCTAAACTCATATCGTTCATTTCGGACACGAGAGTACATAATCCCCTGATACCGCTGGCAGGATCCGGAGTTATAATCCCTGATAACCTGGGATCCCCTTCAAATAACCCTTGGTACTCTTCTTTCAACAGCATAAACAGTTCAGAGAAAGGGTAGCTTTCCTTCAAAGCGTCTATCACCGCTGAAGCTAACACTACGTCCCCCAATGAACTTGTTCGGATGACCAATATTTTCATATCTTAGAAGCCTTGTGAAATAGTTATGTCCCAGGCAGCGTCTGAAGCGCCGATTATGGGTCAAAGAGTAGCATATCGTATCGTTTTGCTGTGGAATAAGCAAAATAGTCTTATCAGAGTTCTGGTCAGCAAGGAACAGGAGCTGTTTGAAGAACAGGATGCACTGTCTTTGACAGACAGGGCACACATAGACGCTTTCCCCCTTCTTATGAAAGATACAAGCCTCTTGAGATTCTGTACTGTTGCAACAAGATTCAACTGTTCATTCAGTGAGGCTGGTCCTCTGTAACGGGCTCGTCCCATACCGTGTTGTTGCCTGGCTTCAGCAAAGATATGTTCACTGCGTTTACGGAGTCTCCGGGAGAGTTTGTAGTCAGCTGTTAATGAGATAGACCGTGCATGATTTCTGGCTTTCGCCTCTCGCACTTTTCTATCCCGTTCGGCCTGAATATGTGCTGGATTTGTCTTGTTTTTCCATGTAGGAATCGGTTCAATCTTCTCATCGGCTCGCAGAGGAATATGGGGTATGATTCCCCGGTCAAGTACATCAGCGATAAAATTACCAGAACCGTAACCGGTATCGGCACTAAGTGTCTGAATGTCTTTGGGCATGGTGTATGTTTCAAGGTCATCTACCATCTTAAGGGCACTTTCGGGCTCTGCTGTCCCTGTCGCCTGCGTGCCCTGAGTCTCAAGGATTACTCTGCTTTTTGTGTCGATCAGATCATGGCCCATAAACGAGAGAAAAGCCCCTTTGCCCTTCGATTTGCTGTATAAGCGCGCGTCGGGGTCTGTAGTCGAACGGTGTGTTTGGTTCGTCCACTTTTCACCATGAAAGTCTTTATCCTGAGGATGCCCGGACCTACCCTTTGTCTTATCACCTTCAAAACCGATTCCCTTGAGATAATCATCAAGAGAAACAGGGGGTTCTATCGGCTCAATACTTTTCACTGAAGCATCAGCTTGTATCTGAGTGCCGTCGACACTAAGGTGTTTACCGCTCACAAGACCGACATCTATGCAACACTGGACTACCTGACGCATTATCCGTTCAAACAACCCACTGGATGCCCACTTGTGATTGCGAAGCTTGTTGATCGTGCTCCTATCCGGAACCGCATCATCCAAATGTCTGATGACAAAACAACCGATATGCCGCATGCATCCCCACTTCCTGACAGAGCCGATTCTCACTCAAATTATACAGATAGCCAATAAGGATCATTCGAACAACTAATTCAGGATCAATACCGGGTCTGCCATTGTCAGGGCAATAACAATCTGATACAACGTCTCGTACAAATGAAAAATCAACTGCCTCATCAATCTGACGAAGGATATGATCCTCGGGAACTAAATCCTCCATCTGAAAATAGTGAAACATCGGATTTGTCTGTTCCTGCTTTTGTGGGGTCATTATTTCCTCCATGTATAATATTATCAATAACATAATATAATACATCGGAGCTGCTTTATCAATGCTTGTTCTATACTACTTTCTGAATCTAAGGGTTTTTCACAAGGCTTTTAGTATCGTGCCAAAATAGAATTATAGAGAGCCAAAACAGTAGACAGCAAAGAGTATATCTAAGTGAGATTGCTTCCCTCCGACCCCCCCCACAGGTTCAATCGGGGGCGCTCGCAATGACGGTTTATGGAGGAGAGGCAGTACCCCTGTCTACTGTCTGCTGACTACTGTCTACTTACTTAGCGTTCCGCTTCGCCGGCGCACATAAGATAGATCACCTCGGCCAGGTCCCTGTAAATCTCCTCTGTCCCCTTGCCGTTATACTTGGGGACATACTCCACGTTGAAAAAGGCGCTGCTGCTCTGGCTCTTGAATCCCACCTTCACATCAGCCCTGCTGGCAGCGCAAAGATACGCCGTGGTGAGACAGAAATCCCTGTGAAAATCGAGGGAGATGTCTACATTCTCCAGTCCCACCTTCTGTCTGAGGTCTCCCTTGGGAAGGAGGAAGAAGCCGAGATCATCCTCTAAATAGAGGACAGATCTCTCCAGAGATGCATCCTCCGGCAGAAACTCCACTTCGCTTCGCCTCCCCAGAATTACCATGCTTGCGAGAGATAAGCTGTCGGAAAGGTCCCTGGCGACCCTATATGCCCTCCGAGCTTCTTCTATTCCAAAGGGAAGGCAAATCATGATTATCCTTGCCGATCCCACAGCTCTGTTTACGCAAACCTGCTTCCTCTTCCAGGTCCGCAGTTTCAGCTTTGCTATCTTTACCCCTATTCGGACCTTCCATTTTGCCGACATGTTCATCTGTTATCTATACGGAACCTACCGTCCGCCCCTTTTGATAAGAACCTAAGACCTTTACAAATCCCGCAATCTCCTTTAGGTGACTCATAGCGTTTGAGCATCTTCCGTCTTTTACATCTCCGTCAAAATCCAGATAAAACAGGTACTCCCACAGCTTACCTTTCAAGGGGCGCGACTCTATCTTTAGAAGATTAACATCCCGCAGTGCAAATACACCTAAGCTCTTAAACAGAGCCCCGGGGACACTTTCTATTGAAAAGACGATAGAGGTCTTCGGATCGGGCCTATCCTGGATCTCCTCTTTCGACACTACAAGGAACCTGGTGAAGTTCTGTTGGTCGCTCTCAATGCCAGTCTTTAGTATCTCCAGGTCGTAATCTGCCGCTGCCTGAGCGCTCGCTATCGCCGCAGCGTCAGTGGAACGACCCTCTTTGATCATCTTTGCAGCCCCCGCCGTATCGTAGAGCGGCAGAGCCTCTGCGCCTTTCAAACTGCCAATAAAGTCCTCACACTGCGACAGCGCCTGCGGATGGGAATATACTTTCTTGACATCTTTGAGCCTGACTCCCTTGTTTACAATCAGATTATGGCTTATTCTAAGCATTATCTCCCCGGCGATCACCAGACTGTAGTTCATCAACAGGTCGTAGTTTTGATGTATGCTCCCGGTCAGCGAGTTTTCAATCGGGATCATCCCGTACTCACAACTTCCCTCCTGTGTGGACTCAAAGACCATCTTGAAGGTCGGACAGGGGAGTAGATCTATGTCCCTTTTGAAGAACTCTCTTGCTGCAAGCTCGCTGTAAGCCCCTAACTCCCCCTGAAATGCCACTCTGATCCTGTCCTTGTTCACTCTGTATCTCCTATCTGACTGACTACGAGATTGCTTCGCTTTGCTCGCAATGACATTGATTGGTTTCAACCTTGGGTCATTCCGAGGGGATGAAACTCCGAATCCCGATTGAACCTATCGGGGACTCATGGGATGCGAGGCAGTGCCCTGTCTACTGTTTGCTATCTACTGCCTTTTTGAGGTACTCCGATAAGAGCCACCCAACGTTCAGAATTCCCTCTACGGAGCATATTTCATATCCATGCGTATTTTCAGCGGGATAGCATACGCAGGCGGCCGCGGCTGCAGCCCCGTACTTGTTAGCATAGCTGGCGTCACTGCCGAAAGATGAGACACACGCCCTTTGAACTCTTAGCCCCAAACCCTCCGCCACTTTTGCTAAACTGGCGTTGATCCTCTCGCTATAGACGACATGCCTGTCCTGGTACAACAGGATAGGATGAGGGCTATTTGTCGTCCCAAACTCCTCTAGGACAGGCCCAACTTCCACAGCTATTATCTCGTCTACAGGGAGGGTCCTGGCGCTGTATACAGCTCCTATTGCACCTATCTCCTCAGATGAACTTGCCACAAGATACACGTCAACTGGGAAGTCCTCTCCTTTGAGATTCTCCATGATTCCCACTAAAATCGTCACAGCTGCCTTACAATCTAAACCGTAGCCGCATATATAATCTCCCATCACAAAGGGACGCTTCCTGTGTTTACCTATGACTACTTTGCTGCCTACATGCACTCCCGCTTTTTCTAACTCCTCTTTTTTCATCTTGGTCTCGATCCACACCATATCCCAGGACAGCCCCTTTTCTCCCATCTTAAGATCGGACATATGTTCTGACAGAGTATGCCTGGATCCCGCTGAGAGCACTCCGCTTATGGTACGATTATCCCCAAGCACGTCCACAACGCCTTCGCCGTAGACCCAAGGGTAGGCCCCCCCGATATTTTTGACGATCAAAGCGCCATCTTCATCTATTCCGCTCACGATCATTCCTATCTCGTCCTTGTGACCCGTCAGGCATATAGCCCCTTCTGATGATCTTCCCCTTAAGAGAGCCACTATATTGCCCGCCTGATCCTGCCAGACATCGTCGGAAAGGGTTCTGAACTCCTCAATTATGATGCTATCTACCTCTTGTTCATTCCCGCTCGGAGAATGAGCCATAACTAACCTATCTATCAGCCGAATCAGACGATCCCTGTTCATGGAGTTTCCTAAAGTTAAGGGGATTCACGGGCCTGCCCCGAGCGTTCACCTTATGTCTCACAACTCCCAAATATATTCACTTTCTCCCTTTATGTCAATAATGAAAGCCCGACGTGGACATTTTCCTTGACTTTGATCCCGCCTTTTTGTATTTTCTCCATAAGGTTGGATCGAGTATAATAGGCGTCGGTGATGTGTATGTAGCCGGCGGCGCTACTTTTGCCAAAATTGCTAATTTTGAGGATGTAGCAAATGGAAATGGCGTTCATACTCACAGTACTTTTCTTTTCGGTGGTAGTACACGAATTTGCGCACGGTTACGTAGCTCTTTTGAGGGGAGATACGACTGCAAGAGATGCAGGGAGGCTAACGCTAAATCCGGTACCGCACATAGATATAGTAGGAACGATAATTCTGCCGCTAGTGCTGGTCATATCAAATTCGAGTTTCTTCATAGGATGGGCAAAGCCCGTGCCTGTGAACCCGTATAATCTGCGCAACAGAGAAAAGGATATGATGCTGGTGGCAGCGGCAGGTCCAGCGACTAATATCGCGATGGCGTTGGTCTCAGCTATCCTTATCGGCCAGATCGGATACGGAAATGCCGTTGTGGATCAGATCCTCTTCCCCGCTTGTTATATCAACGTCATACTTGCAGTCTTTAATCTTATGCCGATCCCGCCTCTGGACGGATCCAAGATACTGATGGGGATATTGCCCAGGGATATTGCAACGTCCTATGCCCGGCTGGAACGGTACGGGATGTTGATAATCTTTGCGGCTCTAGTTTTAGGACTTATACATAAGGTAGTTGTTCCGATCCGCGATGCAGTCCTTAGTCTCCTGCTTCCGTCTTAGAGGCATCTTTTGATTATATTTTGAATGATGGAGAAGACCCTAACCCAGAGGAGGTGATCTGTAGTATAGTTAATCGAATTCTTCTCGTTTTTTATATCTGTGCAGTGTGGCTGTCATTCAGTTCTCGGGCGTTTGCCGGCGCGTGGACTCAGCAGAAGAACGGCTATTACTTCAAGATTGCAACAAATTACCTGAAATCAACGGATAACCTCGATTCAGATGGAAATGAGGTTCCAAAGCCGGGGATGGGGACACTGAAGGACCTTAATTTCTCGGCATATCTAGAATACGGGGTTCTGGACCATCTGACCCTTGTTGCTACGATACCCTACAAACGACTATCCGATACCCGCACCTTTACAGGAGGTATCGGGAAAGAGAGAGTCACCGGTTTCAGCGATCTGGAAGTGAGACTTCGACGGGGATTGATGAACCAGGCGCTTGTCACTTCGATTGCCCTGGGGGGCAAGTTCCCTGCGGGGTACGAAGTAGATGACGACACCCGTGTACCCCTGGGCACCACCAAAGTGGATGCGGACATCCGTCTCCTCGTAGGACGGTCCTTTTATCCCGTTCCAGGATACTCGACCGGAGAGTTCGGTTACCGGATCCGGGGCGGCCAGTTCAGCGATGAAATTTTCTACGCCCTGGAGGCGGGTCTTGCAGTAAATCGCTTTCTGTTAAAAGGGCTGGTAACGGGTGTAAGAACACTTGGTACGTGCGGAGCGGTAGGACAGGCCAATCTGATCGGGGACCAGAACATCCTGAAACTGTCGCCCGGCGTGACATATCTTTTAAGAGATAACGTCGAGCTAAGTTTGGAAATCGTTCATACTGCATCCGGCTGCAACACAACCGCAGGGAGCACCATGTCGCTGGGGGTGGCTCTTAAGAGGTAAGATTAAGCGTCCGGTCTTAACAAGTAGCCAGCATTAATTGCCTCGAATCGTCCAAAGCTTTCTCACACGCCTGGAAAACGGTGGCAGAAACACATTCGGGCATAACCTCGCTTATTTAGTGTCTTCAAGGTCTCTCAATATGTCAGGAATGCGAAGAAAATGCAACCTTTCGCCATTCCAGGTATCTTATCTTTTGAGGAGATCGTCGCCTAGTGAGAAGATGCGTTTTTGATACGTCTCTACCTCAATCTGCATGTTAATCTGCATCAGCCATAGCAGCTGAGATCATATAAAAGGAGTGCAACATGCCACGAAAAGGCTGGGAGATTCCAGAAAGAGAAGCCACACCGGAAGATGTCTACATAAATAGGCGGCGTTTTCTCAAGGCCATGGGGATTACGAGTCTGGGTGCTGCGGGACTGTGGACGGGGTGCAGCAGCGAAAGTAGTTTTGAACCGTTTGTAGAATCCCCCGGTAGCTCCAGAGAAGAAGAGGGCTCTTCCGAGGTCGAAGAGAGTCTCTATCCTGCGCCTCATAACGAGGTCTATACGCTGGATCGCCCCCTGACCTTAGAAAACGTGGCCGCCACATACAACAACTTCTACGAATTTTCCTTTGGTAAAGCTGTATGGAAGAATGTGGGCAAGTTTACTATCGATCCCTGGAAGGTCGAAGTGACGGGGAAGGTCAATAACCCGAAGACTTATGATATCGACGATCTCATCCGTAAAATGCCGTTGGAAGAGCGGCTCTATCGCCTCCGTTGTGTGGAGGCATGGTCTATGGCCCTGCCGTGGACAGGTTTTCCTATGACGGCCCTTATTAAGGAGGTAGAACCCCTATCTTCCGCCAGCTATGTCAAAATGACGACCTTCCTCAATCCAAGAGAGGCGGATGGACAGTGGAACCGTCCCGAATATCCCTGGCCTTACCAGGAAGGGCTGACTATGGAAGAGGCTATGAACGAATTGACACTACTGGCAACGGGCATCTATGGCCACGAACTGCCCAAACAGCACGGCGCACCCATCCGGCTGGTCGTACCCTGGAAGTACGGTTTCAAGAGCATAAAATCGATCGTACGCATTGAGTTTACTGAGTATATGCCCGCAACTATGTGGAATACTTTAGTCCCTCGGGAGTACGACTTCTGGGCCAATGTCAATCCGAATGTGCCACACCCCCGGTGGTCCCAGGCGGAAGAACGTTTTATCGTGAACAACATTTCGGGCAACGATTTAATACCTACGCAGTTGTACAACGGCTACGCGGATTATGTGGCTCATCTATATTTATAAGATGCTACATCGGTCCCGCCATTCCAGGCTTGTCCCCGATTGCTTCTATCGGGGACTTGGAGAGCTACGGCGGATTGTGAAGTTTACGGATCCGTATTGGGCATCTTCCTGTGGCTACGGTTCTTAGCACCTAACTCAAGCAGACCAGCTATATTCGAACCCCGACAGATTCGTTCGAAGGTCAAGTTCCGTGCCACTGTCTTCCCTATTTTAGCCACAATACCATATGGAACACCCAGAGAACACATCACTGAGAGTCTGCTTCGCCTCCGCTGAGGCGGCTCCCTTTGCGAAGGCAGGCGGGCTTGCGGATGTAGCAGGCGCGCTTCCGAAGGCCTTGAAGGTGTCAGGCGCGGCAATAATCATCTTCATACCTAAGTACGGTTCTATCGACGATGAGGAGTTCGAGCTTTCTAAAGTTGATGAGATCCCTGATACTAAGATAGCTATGGGTTCTAAACACACGTCTGCTTCCCTTTGGAAGGCACAATTGCCCGGCTCTTGTGTTGAGACGTATTTCATCGGAAACACGGAGTACTTCTCCAGAAAGGGCATTTACAACGATCCCAAGACTGGGGAGGGTTATAGAGACAACCACGAAAGATATATATTCTTTATGCGCGCCCTTCTGTCCTTTATCGAGGCTCTGGACTGGAAGCCCGATGTTATTCACTGCAACGATTACCAGACGGGATTGATCCCGGCGTATCTCAAAACCCTTTACAGCGATAACCCGTTCTACAGGGACGTCTCAACACTCTACACCATTCACAATCTCCAATATCAGGGGATCTATCCGAAAAAAGCGCTGTCCCTTACTGGCTTTCCAGAGGACGCGTTCTATCCCCTGAGTCCTTTCGAGTTCTGGGGAAACGTAAACTTTATGAAGGCGGGCATAGTCTATGCCGATGTCTTGAACACCGTAAGCCAGCGCTACGCAGAGGAGATTCAAACGGCAGAGGAGTTCGGGTACGGTCTGGAGGGCCTGCTTAAGGACAGGTCTGAGGACCTGCACGGGATAGTGAACGGGATCGACTACTCTATCTGGAATCCGGCGACAGATGAACTGATACCTTTCAGCTACACGCCGGACGATCTTTCGGGAAAGAGGAAAAACAAAGAGGAACTGTTAAAGCAGAACGGCTTGCCGATCTTAAAGGAAGACGTGCCACTTATCGGAATAATATCCAGACTGGCGGATCAGAAGGGATTCGATCTTATAGAGAAGGCCGCCGATAAGATGATGTCGCTGGATTTGCAGGTGGTAGTCCTCGGGACAGGGCAGAAGAAGTACCACGACATGCTGCAAATGCTTGAGAAGGAGTACCCAGAGAAGATCAAAGTAAATCTGGCCTTCGACAATAGATTAGCTCACCTGATAGAGGCTGGATCCGATATGTTTTTGATGCCTTCCAGATTTGAACCGTGCGGCCTGAACCAGCTCTACAGCCTCAAATACGGGACGATTCCGATAGTCAGGAGGACGGGAGGACTCGCCGATACGATAGACGATTACGATCAAAAGACAGGAAAGGGCACTCGCTTTGTCTTCAGCGACTATTCTCCCGATGCGATGTTGGAGGCAATATGTAGGGCTGTCGGGACTTATCAGAATAAGGATGAGTGGACAAACATAATGCAAAGCACTATGTCGAAAGATTTCTCGTGGGAATCCTCCGCCAAGAAGTACATCCAACTCTATGGAAAGGCCATATCGAAAAGAAGGGCATAAGTTCGATCCGCCTGAAAAGAAAAACTCCTCTTGGGTAGACCCTGGAACCAGCGCGAAGAACTTGCTTAACTTGTCCGATTTCATGCTCAGACAAATGGGTTCACGTTACACCATAGAGCCACCTCCTTAATTATTACACATAAATTATACACAAAGGAATTCACAGTGGCAACAATTTTTTTCACTTTTTGAGGTGACACAGAAGTTGCCGAAGCCCCCCTTACGGACGAAGGTTTCGAGAGATTGTGGGACGACTGGATAAGCCGGAAGGAGAGGAGTTCATGGGAGTAAGGGGGCTATTCGTCCACATATGACAGCTAGCATCAGGCACTTACGAGATCAGTTTGAGAGACGTTTTACACACACGCTTCTTTACATATCTCATGAAAGATAAAGTGAGCTTAACTATCCTGACTAGACCTATTCTTTGTTAGATTAGAATCGTTAAAGTAACTCATGAATATTTCCCTGAGGCGCGGGAGAACTCCTTCATCGCTGGAAATATCTGTCGGAAATATGCGTCGCAGAGCACGATAGAAAAGACAAAAGTCGAGCGCAGGCATCAGCTTACCTTTAAAAGTCGTTCTGTCAAAACTCATGCTTGCCTGTGCAATCATCTCGTGGACAAGAGGGTTGCGTATTCCTTTGTACGCCAGAGCCGCTAAGGTTCCTCCCCAGATATTATCCTTTATCTTGGCAAGCTCTTTTGCGTCTACATCTGGCTCTACAAAGTTCAGAATCTGTTCCTCGGTGTAGAGCTTTCCCTCAGCCCTTGTCAACACACCCGTAAGCTTGCTTCCGATTTGCTGAAGCCATTTTTCCTTGGCGTCTGCAATCCATGTTCGTAATTGCTTTGGATGGATGTGCCAGAGCATCTCCTCTCTACCATATTCTCTTAAGATGCGCACAAACTTCCAACGGTTCCCTTTCTTCTGCTGGTACAATGTGTTTGCTAGACTCTCTATGTAGCAACAGCACAAAAGTAAAGCCTCCTTTTCGTGACCGTCTTCGTATAGCTCATCGAGGAATGCCACTCTCTCATTAAACTCCTCAAGAGTCGCCTCAATACATAGTAGCTTAAACTTCCTGTTGTCTTCTTTCTCCAACTTTGCTTTCACTTATTGAACACTTCCTTTTGGTGTGTCAGTCTTTTTGGCAGTCCAGCAGTACGCAAAAAACTCATCATTTGTCATTACTCTAAAACCATTGACTTACTCACTCCTCCGGCTTCCATCTGACAATAGGCTCCTTAACAGCCATGGCGTCATCCAGCCTTCCTATGGGAGCATTGTGCGGAGCAGACCTCACCGATTCGGGATCACCTTACACTTCCTCGTATATTAAATTGATTGATGTCCATAATGTTATCATTGGTCTTTTATTAATGCACGATATGTAAATTTTGTTTTTTCTGTTGAATTAAAATTCTTTATTGATTTTTTCAAACTTTCTTTCGAAAAATGTTGTTTATTCTCTTCAATGAATGTCATCACTATATCTTTGTTAGATTTGGACAATTCCCTGAGAATCCAACCAACACCTGTTTTTGCAAAACGTTCATCTCTTTTAATCAATGCTGAACAAGATCTCAACAGTAAAGGAGTAAATTCTCTTTCTTTGGTTAGATTAGCAAAAGCTACCAAGGATGCTCTGGCTTGCCAAACATTTCTTGAAGTTCTCCATTTTGCAATGGCTTTGGCACAAGGCAAGCCATTCTCTTTTATCATTGGTCCTAACACTCTAACGCAAAACCAATCGCAAATATTCCAATCGTAGATATAATTCTTCTGGAAAAGTTCCCCAAATTTTGGAATAAGTGTTTTCCAATCAAATTTTTTAGAAAGATGGTCTTGTAAAAACAAGACGCCTGCAAGTTTATCCTCCGCATATTTTTCAGCAAAAAATGAGAGAGCTAAGTCTAATTGAGTATTGAGTGCCAATTTCTCGATGTGTTCGCTTTTATACCATTTTTTTAGTTCCTCTCTGATTTTGACTAGATTTACTCCTCTAAATTCAATACTATTCTTGAGGTATTTTTCCCACCAATCTTTAGTCCTGTTGTCAGCAATTTTATCAAGTCTTGATTCAAGAGATTGTATTGACTGTTTATGAGAAATCATATTAAATTCAATACATTAGATCGTTATAAAATGTACGTCTCTTATAGGAAAATGCAGACAGAGCAGTTGGTAGCTGTGAACATCTGTGCTGCGCGTTACAGAATTAGTCATTCTCCGGCTTCCATCTCACAACCGGCTCCTTAACAGCCTTGGCGTCATCCAGCCTTCCTATGGGAGCGTTGTGCGGAGCAGACCTCACCAATTCGGGATCACTTTCCACTTCCTGGGCTATCTTGATCATAGCCTCTGCAAAAGCGTCCAGAGTCTCAAGCGTCTCCGTCTCTGTAGGTTCGATCATCATCGCCTCTCTGACGATCAGTGGGAAATAGACTGTGGGCGGATGATAGCCGTAGTCCATAATCCTCTTGGCGATGTGCAGCGCAGTGGCGCCCTTTTCTCTTTTCTGCCTTGCGGCGGACAGGACAAACTCATGCATAGGCTGAGTATCGTATTCTATGTCCTCGTGATTCAAATTAAGCTTCCTGTCGAAGTGGCCTTTCATCTTCTTGAAGAGATAATTGGCATTTAAGACCGCGGCTTCACCTGTCCTTTTGAGACCCTCATATCCGAGCATCCTTATGTAGACGTAGGCCCTGATGAGGACTCCAATATTGCCGTAAAAAGTGCCCACCTTTCCTATCGTTGAGGGACGGTCGAAATCGAGATGGAACTTATCTTCATGTTGAGTTGCGGCGGCATAGTTGACAATTCTGGGAACGGGCAGAAACCTCTCAAGTTCCGATTTGACGCCCACAGGGCCAGCTCCGGGGCCTCCCCCACCGTGAGGTGTGGAGAAGGATTTATGGAGGTTGAGATGTACTACGTCGAAGCCCATATCCCCCGGCCGGCACTTCCCCAGGAGGGCGTTCAAGTTGGCCCCGTCGTAGTATAAGAGACCGCCTTTGCTGTGGACTATATCGGCGATCTCTAATATATCCTCCTCAAATATGCCGAGCGTGTTGGGATTGGTGAGCATCAAGGCTGCACTATCAGAATCGCAGGAACTCTTCAGATCGTCTAAATCCACCATCCCCCTTTTGTTAGACTTTACCTCCTTAACCCTGTATCCGCACATAGCCGCGCTTGAGGGATTAGTCCCGTGCGCAGAATCAGGTATAAGGACAGTAGTCTTATTTTGCCCCGCTTCTATATGGTAAGCCCTTATAATGAGCATCCCGGTGAGCTCTCCGTGCGCCCCTGCCGATGGCTGAAGAGAAAAATTAGAGACGCCCGTAATCTGACACAAAAATTCTTCCAACTCCCAGCATATCTGCAAGAGGGGCTGACAGAGGCTCTCCGGCCACATAGGATGAGCTTCCGCAAAGCCCGCCAGCTTTGCAATCTCATCGTTGATCTTGGGGTTGTACTTCATCGTGCACGAGCCGAGGGGATAAAAGCCTGTATCTATGCTGTGATTGAGTTGAGAGACGTTGGTATAGTGCCTTACGAGTTCAAGTTCGTTCACCTCCGGGAGAGAAAGAGGCGATTTTCTCCTCATATCTTCGGGAATAGACTCTAGAGAGTACACTTCGGGGTTGCTTGCCGAGCCACTGTCCGTTCTGTGCCTATTAAGTTTGGGCGGGACTGCCGAGCGGCGCCCGGCTCTTCCTTTTTCAAATATGGTAGTCTCCACCTATAGTACCTCCCTCCACACTTGACCTAATCGGTCAATATCGTCTTCGGTCTTTGTCTCGGTTGTGCAAACTAAGATAGCGTCCTCCATATCCGGGAAGAATCTCCCCAGGTCTATGCCCGCTTCGATCCCCTTTGCTCTCAATTTCGGCAGAAGATGAGAAGCAGGAGACGGGCAAGATACCACAAATTCGTTGAAGAAAGGAGCAGAGAATCTCAACTTCAGCCCATCTATCTGGGATAATCTTTGGGCGCAGGCGTGGCTCCTTTGCCAGTTCAATTCTGCAATCTCTACCAGACCCTGGGGTCCTAAAGAAGATAGGTAGACCCCTGCTGCAAGGGCGCAGAGTGCCTGATTTGTGCAGATGTTGGAGGTAGCCCTTTCGCGCCTTATGTGCTGTTCTCTGGTCTGGAAGGTCAGGACATATCCCTGCTTGCCATTTACGTCCTCTGTCCGTCCCGCTATCCTTCCGGGCATACGTCTTATGTATTTCTCCAGGGAGGCGAAGAACCCTAAATAGGGTCCTCCAAACGAAAGGGGAACGCCTAAGGGCTGTCCTTCGCCTGTGGCGATGTCGGCCCCATATTCGCCCGGCGGAGCTATAACGCCCAGCGAGATGGGATTCACAGAGGCGGCAAAGAGAGCGTCTGCCTCCTTTACTATCTCCTTGATCCGATGCATCGGCTCCAAGCACCCGAAGAAATTGGGATTCTGAATCAGTACACACGCAGTGTCCTGTGCCGTTGAATCGCCGAGGGCATCCAGATCGACAGAACCGTCCTGCTTCCACGGCACACTTACGACCTCCACACCTAGACCTTGAAGATAGGTATCAACTGCACTTCGGTAGAAGGGATGTAGGCTCTTTTGAAGGACGACCCTTTTGGCTCTGGGATTGATGCTCAGGGCCATCAGAACCGCTTCAGCAGCGGCAGACGCACCGTCGTACATAGATGCGTTGGCTACCTCCATCTTGGTCAGGTCAGAGATCATAGTCTGGAACTCGAATATAGTCTGAAGCGTGCCCTGACTGATCTCGGCCTGGTATGGAGTATAAGCGCTGTAGAACTCGCTCCTTGAGATTATGTGCCCGACCACGCTGGGGATGTAGTGCTCGTAGGCTCCCCCTCCTGCAAAGGACAGATCGGGCTTTACACGCCTCATCTGGTCTTCGAGCCCTCGCATAAACCTCCTTACATCCATCTCGGACATAGGAGGAGGAAGATCTAATTTTCCTATCCTGAGCTCCTGCGGTATCGTCTCAAAGAGCTGGTCCAGAGAGCTTATGCCCAACTCCTGGATCATATGCGCAATATCTGCTTCTGTGTGTGGAACGTAATCCATCTATTATTCTCCTCAAGTTTCCGTAGAGACTGTCATCAATATCTGCGTCCGGCTTGCGTCAACACAGACAGTGCGTCCGCCGTCACAAACTCGTTCATACGCCTCTTGCTCGTACCTCCACAGTCGACAAAGGAGTAACCTGAGATTCTATTCACGCCAACCCGACCTCGCACGTAGTACTTCTTTTCCACAGGGAAGCCCCCGTCGGGAAGTCGCTTCGACTCCAGCAGATCCAGAGCGTCGGAAGAACGCTCTGCCTGGATGAGGCCCGCCTCCGCCAGGACCTTCAACCCAAACAGGATATCATAATTCCAATAGCACGGGTAGTGAAGTATCGCGAAGTTATTTCTAATGATACGACCGTCCCGTAGTCTTTTGTACAATCTGCGCTTGAGGAAAACCTCCGCAGCACGCTCCGTAGCAGCTTTTGACTCAGGGCTTCCGGTCCTCTTTGCGTGAAGCGCTAGTCCCCGGAGGGGAATCAGGCTCTCCATAAAGGACGAGTTTACGGCTTCCGGTCTTTTGTCGCAGTTCCAACCGCCGTAGGGCCACTGCCACTTAAGGAGTCGCTTTACCAGCTCATCGCACTTCGAATCGGCCAATCCAAGGGCGTGTAGATAGTAGAGGGCGTTCCCCTCCTGAGATGCACACCTCCTGACGCGGCCTTCTATCGACCTTATGGCATTTTCGTGCCGCTCTGAAAGGAGCCATCCCAGGATTTGCTCCCGAAGCGGAACCAGCGACCGATCGCCCTCAGGATAGCCGATATCAGCCAGATTCGCAAGCACCCAGCGAGCTCCGTACCATTCTTGTACGGATGAAAGGGGATCGCTCCGTCCTCGTCTCTCTCAGACAGGAGGGCATGCACCCGAGGGGAAGACCTTATCTCCTCTCTCACACCCACAACCTGGACCGATCCCAACTCCTGGCCCAGGACATTGACCCTTACCTTGAACCGAACCGCAGGTTCCGTCCGACCCCAGCAGTTTCTCGATTACGTTTTGCATCGTCTCAGATCCTCACAGGCCCTGTTCCACGAGTTCATGGTGACCCGCTCTGCGAGACTCCCATACCGATGCCCCAAAAGCGACAGCATAACACGAAAAACCAGTCCAGAAGGACGTGGAAATACCAGAACTCAAAGCTATCACAACAGCAAAGACTGAGGCACAGACGGATGTCGCGCCATTTATGCCCCATAGCCAGGGGGTCAGAGAGGCCGACCTGGCGGACGCCATCTTCATCCCAAGAGGAAATGCCATTCCCATAAATAGCCCTAAGGGGAAAAGCATTAGTGTGGCGACAGAGATGCGCAGCATCGTTATTGACCCCTGGAACATGCTGGTAACGTACGGTGTAAGTATTCCAAAAACAAGGAGTGCACATAGAAGGAGAGACAGACGCATAATCGCTGATCTTGTCAGACCAGGATAGCTTATCTTCTTAGTTAAATAACTCCCGAGACCGCTGGATAAGAGCAGGGCAAAAAGCACAACTGATAGAGCATAAACAGGATGCCCCAAGAAAATGATGAATCTCTGCATCTGTGAAATCTCAACCAGCATAAAGCCTAATCCTATACACGAAAAGAATATGAAAAGAGGCAAAGATCCCCTTAATGTAGATTTGTCAGTTGTTAAGATGAGAGGAACGATGATCCATAGGAACGTCAGCCCCAGGACGGTTATCAGTAGAGCACCCAAGACGAAAACCGCTCTCATGTTGAAGCCCATCGTGCCCTGCTTCCACAGTTCCCGATTAAACATATCTCGAAGCCTAAGCATGTGAAAGAAGAACGGACTATCGTCAGTAGGTGCAGCGATATTTATGGGGAACTCTGCCGTGAACGTATCCAGGTCTACTCCGGAGGCAATAGTTGCAAAAGTAGAATCCAGTGAGAATCTTGGGCTGAGAACCAGGTCAAATTGCATCTTGGCAGTGATCTCTTCCAGGATATCCAGATCCTTATCTGAAAATGGCTCCTTGCTCACCAGTATCGTTCCAATACCGTTAGCCATAGCTAATTCCAGGCCATTATCTCCATCTCCAGTGTCCCTCCGCGGCATATGTCTCACAATGACAATATGTTCTCGGGGATTCTCCACACCTAACTGCATCAAGGAGGCGCTGGCCAGGGAAGTCAGTCTGTAGACCTCACCGGGTCTATTCTGAAAGTACCATCGGGAGAACGTTAAGACGCCATCGGGGGTCAAGTGCTCTAAGAAATCCTCCCATGCCTCGAGGGTGTAAAGCGAGTTCTCTGTGAGCACAAATGCCCCCGCTGCAGTTGCAGCCCACGTGTCTATCATCGAGACTTGAATGATATCGAACGTATCCTTTAATCTTGCAATGTAGCTTCGCGCCTCATCGTTGACGAAAGTGACTTTAGGGTCTCTGTCCAGATGACCGCTAAATGCGCCGAATCTCCCGTTGACCGTGTCGATTATGTCTTCATTAATTTCAACTCCCAGAACTGACTTTTGCTCGAATACTAACGCGGAGAGGATATCCTTTCCGCCTCCTGTCCCGATAACCAGGACCTTTGAATTCCTCCGTACATAGTGCGCCAGATTGGTGACATCGTACTTGAGATGTTCTAACGCTGTCAAGTTGCCATCAAATGCAGTTAGAACTGTCCCCGCTCTGGCGTCTATATTCATATATAGTTGATCGACTTTCCGGTCGGAAGGATAAGTAGAACTAAGACCCCATCCAAAGGGCGTTTTTGATCCGTCCGGATCAGCATAGACCTTAATACGTGAGAATGAATTCCACTTCTCATAAAGAGGTCGAGATTCAAGCCTGCCTTTCACCCATATCAACCGGAGTAAGGGCATCTGCTTGATGGCAAGAACTGTGTGAACAACCGCGAAGGAGGCAAATAAGAGGCTGCAAATAAGGGCAACTGTTCTCAGCTTCTCAAGGCCTGCATCTGCAGCGAAAAAAACTGTGCCGACACTGGCAAGAAAGGCTACTACTATCACCGCGGTTGGACCATCGGTAATCCTGAGAGTGTATATCAGCACTATACATCCGATCGCTGCACCTGCAAGGTCAGCAGCGTATAGTTTGCTCACCTGTCGCGGGAATTTCGTCAGTGCCAGACAGACACATATCCCGCTGAATACGAAAGGGATTGATATTACCACATATGTCAAAGCGATCAGGAACAAGCCCACAATCGATCTGTGGATATCAAACGGGATACTCAGATGCACCAAGAAGCTGATAACGATCGATACCGCGAACAACAGGGAATTAAGAGTAAGATGATACTTTGCCCGTTCGCAAGTGAAATAGCCGGGAAGTAGATAGACTAATATTGCACCCACCGTCATCCCAAACATGGCCATAGATATAGCCATAAACGCGTAGTGATACCACATGGTCACACTGAAGATGCGCGTAAGGAGGATTTCGTACATCAAAGTGGCAAGCGCGACCATGAACAGACCTGCGTAAGCGCCTTTTCTAACCACAACTTCTGCACTCATAATCCTCATCTTCCCCCTTCAATGCGCAGATTCCGTAACTGTAGCTCTGCGTCCGTTAAACGAGATCTTTGTTCAAAAAGTTCTTCGACCCCCTCCGGGTTCCCTCCGGGCCTAAGGGATAACGGTAACACAACGATCAGAGAGATCGAGCATAGATACCTTTATATTCTGGCTTGCTTTTTCCATCCGATCACCACCGATTGCTCGTGATCGATTGATCTGCACTCCATCTCGTGGAAACCAGCTTTTTCCATCAGCGTCTCGATCTCCTCAGCATTTCGCTGATCCCCGATGGTGCCATATATCAGGCCGAACCACTGGAACACGCCGATCAAACTGCCGCTCTTATCCTCATTGAGCAGAAACTCCTGTACGAGCACCGGCGATCCCTCAGGCAAAGCTTCGCGACACCGTCGCAGCAGATGTACACAGTGCTCGTCATCCCAGTCGTGAATCACGTGTGAAATGAAAAAAGCATCCACCCCCGGCGGGAGCGGATCTTCGAAGAAATCGGCCGTATAAAAGCTTACTCGTTTCTCCGCACTGCTCTTTCGGATTGCGGCTTCCGCTGTCTTTCTGCTATATGGTAAATCCACCACGATACCCTTCAGGTGCGGGTACTTACCCATGAGTCCGACCAGTACTCCTCCGGTTGCGCCACCCAGATCAGCTACCAAGTGAAACGGACTGAAGTCGAACACAGCCGCCAGGGATTCTCCCCATAGGATGCGCCATCCGTGACGCTCCGGAGCAAAAGCTTCGGTGTCTACTTCACTATTGGGGTTAGCCAGCCACGGCGGCAGAGCTTCCGGCACGATTTCGTTGGTCAGGAGCGCCTGCTTCATCGTCTTATACCACCAATCCTTCTCGGGATCGGGCTGCCGAGGAGTAATTCGGGCCCGTCCTCCCTCCAGTACCATTTCTCGCATGATGTCGTAGATAAAGTATCTCTCATCCTGAATGCCTATTACCCCTAAACAGGCATTGGCCGCCAGTAAGACTGCCGCAGGACGTTCCTGAAAACCGATTCGCCGACTCACCTCAGCGACGGTCGCCGGTCCTGCGCGCAGAGCCTCGTAGATCCCGAATTCCTCGGACAGAATCCAGGCCACTCTAGCTCGCTCAACATGGTGAATTTTATATGCGAAATAAGGATCTGCACCAGGACCGATCGTTAGCATGATAGCACCCCTTTGTTGTCTTGAGGATAATAGACTCTCAATTGACTTTCCTAAACTCGTATTGGCGCCCGGGCAATAAGCTCGTCTTTCATGCCTTGCACATAACGTCTTGCCGCTGCTAACAGAACGTCACTTTCAGTGGTAGGCCTCTGTGGCTGGTTGCCGAATCCGGCTGGGCACACTCTTGTCAAATCTCGTCGAATTACTCTTCATCTTCACTACATCAGGATACTATTTGTGCCTTGATGCCTCCCCTGCAAGAAACAGTAACAGCAACGCACGCACTGCCCACGCCACCTCTTTGGGGGCCCACTTTCGTTATTGTGGTTCGCACGCCATCTGCGCCGCTTTGAGCGTATTGCTCAACAGCATAGCGATAGTCATAGGTCCTACCCCACCGGGAACAGGAGATATGGCGCTCGCCTTATCTTTGACGCTTTCGAAGTTGACGTCTCCAACGAGCCTGTAACCGCTCTTTCGGGACGGGTCTTTCACGCTGTTTATGCCCACATCTATCACCACGGTTCCCTCCGAGACCATATCTGCGGCGATCATTCTGGGTCTGCCCGCTGCCACGATTAGGATATCCGCCTGTCTGGTGTGGTAGCCCAAGTCTTTTGTGCCTGTGTGGCAGACAGTTACGGTGGCATTGGCACCTTCGGCCTTCTGGACGAGGAGATTGACCATCGGCTTTCCGACGATCTTGCTCCTTCCGACTACGACCGCGTGTCTTCCGGACGGGTCCACACCTTCGTGTCTTAACATCTCCATCACGCCTGACGGAGTTGCGGGAACAAAGCGGGGGTTCCCCATAACCAAAAGTCCCACGTTTACGGGATGGAAGCCATCCACATCCTTTTTCGGGTGGATCAGGGACATAAGATAGTCCTCGTCAAGGTGTTCGGGGAGCGGAGATTGAACGAGAATACCGTGGATATTTTCGTCCACGTTGAGCTTTTCGATATGGTCTATTACCTGGTCTTGGGACGAGTCAGCGGGGATATTGATGACCTGCGAGCGTATGCGGACTTCGGAGGACTTTTTGGCTTTGTTTTTGACATAGATGTGCGAAGCGGGGTTGTCTCCCACAAGGATGACACCGAGTCCAGGGGTCACTCCACAAGATACTTTAAGCTCTTCGACCCCGCTGCTGACTCTTTTTTCAACTTCTGCGGCTATTGCTTTTCCGTCGATTATCTTGGCTGACATTTTTTGTCTCTTTCCTCGCCAGGTGTACAGCAGGACAGGGCATCCTCGCCCCGTCTACCGAACAGAGGTGAATGTCTCTTCTAACTGCTGGACGAGGTAGCCTCTTCCAAAGAAAGTATGGTGGGTTAGACATTCCTGTCTGATATGGATACGAGCCCCCTACATTCTAGCTACTTCGAAAGTCCGACTATCTGTCCATCTTTGTCAATGTACCAGGTGCAAGTTTTCTACTGCATTACCTTCTATTATAGTTATCCCGTTTAACCACCTTTGGTGTCATTGCGAGCCGAAGGCGAAGCAATCTCGATTCTGTGGTAGATGTAATACTCTCCGGCTCTCATAGGAGACCACTATAATACCTTGAGATTGCTTTGTCGCTTTGCTCCTCGCAATGACTCCACCAAGCTTATGAATTAATGGGGTTAGGTGAGAAAATATGAAATTAGATGCTGAATGTCAATGAAAAAGTCTACTGTAAACATCACATGGCGCCTAGCTCTGAAGAAGATAGAATTTTGGCAGAACAATTTTGAAGAGAGATTGGTGACAGCATATACCACTGCACTATAATAACTCAGGATTCACCACTGTATCTTAATTTACTCAACACCTAGTAATCTCTCAGAACTTCTTTCTCTAACCTCTCTACCAGCAATCTGCACCAGAGGCCGCAGCTTCTGCTCTGTGATTACCCTGAGACCCTCATCAGAGTTCTGCCGATTGAGAATAACAGACTGGACCTCTCCATCCTGCTTCAAGAGATTTAACATCTGCCTCACCTGCGGCCCGGGATAATCCACTTATGTTAGTACCGTTATACTAAAGCTCCTTTCTCTCCTCGTAAGGTTTGGGTTTGGGAATTTCGAACATATCCCTTCTTGCGTTTAAATGAGGTAATACTACAACATCATACACCTTAATATCTTGCGAAGAGTCAAGTATTACTTCCTATTACCATATGCGAAAATGCAACTACTGTAGGTGCACCAGATTTTGGAAATTATCAGGTGGTAGATATCGTTGTCAAGGGTGTCGTAGCTACTACCATTTTCGAACCAATACCTACTGGTCCAAGAGCAAGATTTCTCCTTACTGTAAGGAGAGGCTCCTTGAGTTCGAGTGTCTCGCGGTTTCTGCTTACCCGATAAAGTTCCGGATCCCAACACACTTACATACTATTAAACGTTTCTACCGCATAGTCCGCCTTGCTATCTATCAGAACTCCGTCGAAGAACTCAATCCCCTTTCTGGACAGATAGAGATGGATGAGACTATGTTTGGTGGACGTTCTGGCCAACGAAGACAAACGACATCTCAATAGTAGAGACCATCTAAATGGAATCGAAGGCTTTTTTGTCATACGCTAAGCACTTTCTATGTTCTTATGCAGGTGTACCCAACCAATATTTCCGCCTCTACCTTAAGGAAACAGAATGGAGATTCAACCATAAACGCCAGGGCCTAAGAGAGATAGCCAGACACCTTATGGTCGCCACTCTCAAAGGGTATGACGTTGTGGCATTACCTTTTGTTCTGACAGATCAAGTATTTGAGTGTCGCCTTCTACGTGACACACTGTAATGTGTTACGTGACATCTTTTTATGGAGTCGCCCCCGATTGAATCTATCGGGGCTCAACCTTTGCGGAAATCCTCAGGCGAGATGCTGTACCTGCATATCATGCTGTGGAAACTTTGACGTTCATTACGTACCCTCTTAGCTGCTTCGGTAACGATGCCTGCTGTAGCCCATAGGGCCTCACGAACGACTCTCTTCCCCAGGGCGCTTCCGGGGCACTTTGCCGCCCCCACTCGAGGTTACTGTGTACTTTGGTCTCAGCCCTTGTTCCAGCAGAAAGAGCCAAGCACCGGCAAGCCTTCTTGAGTCATCGTTCGCCTCCCCAACAGTTTGATCTGCGATGTATCGATGATCTATCGCATTTCTCATAACGCTCAAGAAGAATAGCCCGCCATTTCTGACGGGACGTGCCCTGGAGAGAGGAAGGAACAGAGATAGAGATTCCCACTCTCGAGGCTCATCTGCTTGCTCCCATTATCACTTCACGCTATGTCTGGCCCGCACAGTTCCTCAATCCAATATAGTTAGCTAATGCCACAACATTGTACACCTCGAAAGGGTAGATTCATAATGTGTCTGACCATCTCTACTATGTCCTGATCTTGGTGGGTGAACCTCCATTCTGTCTCCTTTAAGGAGAGATGGAAATATTGCTTGGCTACACCTCGAAAAGATATAGAAAGTGCTTAGCGTATGACCAAAAGCCATCAATTCCATTTAGCCCGAATAATTCACAAAAAAACGACGTGTATTAATTAAGCGATTGTATTATATTATAGTTATGCGGTTTAACCACCTTCGGTATCATTGCGAGCCGAAGGCGAAGCAATCTCGATTCTGTGGTAGACGTAATACTCTCCGGCTCTCATAGGAGACCACTATAAAACCTTGAGATTGCTTCCCCTATAGACTCAATCGGGGACCGCTTTGCTCCTCGCAATGACTCCACCAAGTTTATGAATTAATCGGGTTAGATGGTCTCTACTATTGGTATGTCCTTTGTCTACCTCGACTAGAGCCTGCTTACCACGGATAGATACAGAAACGTAAGCATGCCAATCATCCGTATAGCAGAGACTACCCGGCTTAGTATGTTGGGTAATGCGGAGAACGATTACTTGTCTACTTCGAGACGGGACAGGAGAAGTCGATACTTTCCCATTTGTCTGATACATTCCATCCCCGACCCTCCCCGATTGAATCTATCGGGGATCAGTCAATCGGGGGTTCAATCGGGGACAGTAACCTTACCTTCAGAACCCCAACCTGGCTTACCTGATCTCTTGCCACCAAACCTAGTCCCATCCATCTCTATCTCTCCACAAAGGAGTCTCAGTTCTTCCAGGGAGTCCTGATAGATATCAAGGTGAACTACGCGGTAGACACGTTCAATAGTATGTAGGTGTATTGGAACTCGGAACCTTAACCCCCGATAGATTCAATCGGGGGTAAGCCGGAACCGCAAGACAAAAAGACTCAAGCAACCTTCCCTTCCAATAAGGAGACACTTTGCTCCTGGACCAGTAGGCTTTAGTTCGGAAATGATAGTCTCTACGACACGCTTGACAACCATAGCGACCATCCGATAATTTCCAAAATTCGATACACCTGCAGCAGCTGCATTTTCGCACATCATAATACGCAGTAATACTCGATTATTCGCAAGATATTGAGGTCTATGATGTTGTAGTCTTACCAACAAATAAGCCGCTTAACCAGATCAACTCTTAAGGTAAGTGGCTTATAATCAGGCTGTTATCTTATATTAGTATATGTAAGCTATTCTTCTGTTTCGGGAGACCGCATATTTACACTCATCGTGACACACTGTAACGTCTTACGTGACATCTCTTTAAGGAGTCGCCCCCGATTGCATCTATCGGGGGTCAAGCTTTGCGGAAGTCCTCAGGTGACATGCCGTACTTGCTTATCATCCTGTGGAAACTTTGACGCTCAATACCTGCCCTTTTAGCTGCTTCGGTGACGTTGCCTGCTGTAGCTCTTAGGGCCTCACGAACGAATTTCTTTTCAAAGGCTTCAAGGACGCTTTTTCTTGCCTGCTTCAAATTGGTGCTCACCAAGGGAATGTCCATTTCAACCGTTCTGTCCTCCGATCTTACCCTTTCAGGGAGAGATCTGGGTAGGATCACCTCCCCCTTTTCTATAACGACACACCTTTGAATGACATTTTTCAGTTCTCGCACATTGCCAGGCCAATCATACCCAAGGAGAATCTCCAACGTTTCATCGGACATGAGCTTAATTTTCTTCCTTAAGCTGCTCTTATATTTGGTCAGAAAATGGTCGGCTAGAAGTGTGATGTCATCCCGCCTTTCCCTTAAAGGTGGAAGATAAATCGGTATCACGTTGACTCGAAAATAAAGGTCTTCCCTGAAATTACCCTTTTTCACCTCGCTTTCCAAATCCTTATTGGTCGCCACAATAAACCGGGCATCGACTTTGAGAGTCTGATTGCCTCCGAGTCTTTGAAACTCTCTTTCTTGAAGGACCCGAAGGAGTTTCTGCTGCAGGTTTAAAGAGAAGCCGGCTATTTCATCCAGGAATATCGTCCCGTCTTTTGCCACTTCAAACTTCCCCGCTTTCCTGGCTGTCGCTCCTGTGAACGCCCCTGTCTCATATCCAAACAGCTCGCTTTCCAGAAGTTCGCTGGGCAAAGCTGTGCACTTAATCGCCACGAATGGTCCCGAAGACGACTCGCTGTTGTTATGGATCGCCCTTGCCACCAATTCCTTGCCAGTGCCGCTTTCCCCCTGAATCAAAACGGTCGTGGCGTTTGGCGTCGCGGTTACAGCGCCCATGGTCTTGCAAACCTCCTGCATCCCAGGATCGTTGCCGATCAAGGTATCTTCAGAGTAATATGAATCAAGCTTGGCGCGAAGGTCTTTGATCTCCTCTCTCATACGTCGGGCTTCCAAAGCTCGCCGCGCGGTGATCCTGACCTTATCCACATCCAGAGGCTTGGTGATATACTCGTAAGCTCCAAGTTGCACAGCCCTTATTGCCGTTTGCATCGTTCCGAAGCCCGTGATGATTACCACCGGGACGTCCAACCCCATCTTCTTGATCTTCTCCAGTACCTCTAAGCCGTCCATCTTCGGCATAGACACGTCCATGAACGCAAGGTCCGGCTCTTCTTTCTGTATAGCCTCCAGCCCTCCAACACCGTCCCCTTCCGAGATGGTTCGATAGCCCTCCTTTTCAAACATCTTTTTAAAGGCGAAGACTATATTGGGGTCGTCGTCAACGATGAGTATCTTTTTCCTGCTCATTATGAATACAACCTCCAAAGGGCAGAAAGACTATATCTTTCTGTTTGTGGCTGTATTGTCAGCCCTTAGTATCTGCTGTTGGCTACAATGGATTTCTTCTGAGTTGTCAAGACATTTTTGGCATCAGCTCAAGGCAAGTGTCAGGCCGCCTTTCCATAGGTAATTCTCTAAAATGTCTGATGCCGATGTGTTTCCAATGGAAGCTGTCGGGCCTGTCCCTACTGCGTCCTCTTCACTATCTCTTTATCGTTTGAAGATGTCTGGCTCATGCTCACATGACCTCCTTCGGGTATAGGTACTGATAAGTATGCATCTTCTTACCCCTCCCAGATTCTGTCCGGCGAACTCAGACAAAATATAAGGTTCATCCTCTGACTCCATAAGTCTAATTGAGCTGGCAGCACAAAGACGCAGTTTCTGTATTGACTTCCATAGGAATCTAAGTAGTTTTATCAGTCAGGTCAACAAAAATCAGAATCGTCAACAAGAGCCAGTGCGTAGCGTCGAATTTCTGGTGCTGTTGGCCTTCGTGATGATTGGCGTATTGTCCATCTCCAGAAGCTTCTTGGATAAGCACGTTAAAGATGGCGGGCTGTGTCTTCGAGGGCAGCCAGTTCTTTTTTCTTGACCCTTCTGGGCTATAAGTACACGTAACGCGTCCAAACTGATTGTAATCCCACCATTGTGGAACGTGTCCACGTAAAACACTTTGAGCAGGTGCTTGGTCAACTGCTGTATCACCTCGAAAACTGAAAACTGTTGGCAATGTAAATTATGCTGTGTCTAATTTAAGTGTATAAATAAAGAAGGTAGTTCTATGGCGAATCGTAATAAAAGAAGACAGGTGGATATCTAATTGCAGGAGAAAAGCACCAGGCTGCCTGACGATATCTGGCCGCAAGAGGGATGCAGGTCCCGTAGCGCATTTGTAGACCAGCCAGCGCAGCGGTACGCAATACGGCTGCGCAATACGGCTACAAAAGGCGAATGTTAAGTACAGTTTAAGGCTGGCTATCGGGATAGCGCCGAGCGGGATCTGCAGGTGGGGGACAAGTGAGAAGCTACAGGCACGGAGGTTTTATATGAGAAAGCAGAGAAGAAGATGACGAGAGATCAATGGGCTATCCTAAAGGTGGGGCTGTGTACTTTGTGAACCTCGACCCCACTATTGGTTCAGAGATCAAAGAGACTCAGCCTGCTGTTATTAGCCATAACGACGTCGGCAATCAGTGCAGCCCTGCAAATATTATAACGGCCATTATCAGCAGCGAAAAGCAGCCCAACCGGTATAAGTTGAGGTGAAAGCCCGGGAAGGAGGTTCGGACGATGATTCACTGATCTTACTACGTCAGATCAGGTCCAGCGAATCGCGTTTGACAAATTCTTTTCATCTGTAGACAAGCGAGGAAACTATCCCGGAACCCAGGCCTTTGAGCATTCCAGCCGCAACCCAACCCAGTGTGAGCACAAGAGGTATGGGCATATAGCAGTAGGTCGCCAATTGGACTGACCCCAGAACCAATCCCACATATAAACCGTAGCGGAACCCTTCGCCAATCCCCTTTCCTTCATAGTTGCGGGTAAAGATAAAGGCCGCGATAACAGAAAAGCATATCTGGCCCAGGAACAGGTAGACCATTTTGTGTTCTCCCTCCGGGCGCCACAGTTGCGCTGTTTGGTCATAAATACCCTTTAAGATAACACCATGGAATAGCCACTCGAACAAAAACACGAATACAAATACAGCAATTGAAGAAATTATGAAACGTTTAACATTCATGATTCCCTCCCTTAATATATCTGCTGCCACCTCCCAGCAACATAGCCTTGTACATTAAGAATCCCCTCAAAAGAGTCTCTTATCTTTATAAATATTCAGACCGGCACAACAGACCAGCCAGCGCCAGATCAGTCATGCTGTCCCGAGTTTATGGAACAAATTCCCAGTTGCTTTCGTCGATTATACTATTTAGTTTACCCAGGTAGAAGACTCACCTGGTCTTAAATCAAGATAGACCTAATTAAGGGTCAATATACTTGGGTAGCCTGGATTCAGCGGCTATGCTGCGGGTCGATCAGGAAATCTTGAGAAACCTGGATTTTTATTCCAGTGGACGATGTTTGAGAAGCTTTGGAGGTCTTACGATAGTCCTCTGCTCCCAGCTGTTCCAGTCGTCCAAGAATCTTTTCAATCCTATGTCCGTAAGCGGGTGCTTTGTCAACTTCCGTATCACATCAAGGGACATTGTGGCAATATGTGCTCCCATCAGTGCTGCCTCTACCACGTGTTTGGAGGACCTTATGCTCGCCACTATCACCTCACAGGGAAAGTCGTAGTTGTCTATAATGGCCACAGACTGCTCGACAAGCTCCATCCCAGAATGACCTATGTCGTCCAGTCTCCCCACAAATGGACTCACGTAAGATGCCCCTGCTTTCATAGCTACTAGTGCCTGAGTTGCCGAGAAGATCAGCGTTGTATTGATACCTATCCCTTCGGAAGAGAGCTTCTTTATCGCCTTTAGTCCCTCTTCCCCTATGGGAACCTTAACGCATATCTTCTGATGGAGTTTTGCCAACCTTCTGCCCTCTTCGATCATCCCCTCGGCGTCTGTACTTACCACCTCTGCGTTGACAGGACCGTTCACTATATCACAGATCGTAAGGAGTATCTCCTCGAATGTGCCCTCTTCCTTGGACATCAGAGATGGATTCGTAGTAACACCGTCCAAAATGCCCAAAGCGGCCGCCTGTTTAATATCATCTATACTGGCTGTGTCTATGAAGAATTTCATAGCTTTCTCCTATCTACAAGTAGACAGTAGGTATTTGCAGGGGCTGGGTAATCTATAGGATTACACAAGAATTCCCCTCTACTGTTTAAGCAAACACGTGGGCCTGTCCCCGAATGGCTTAATCGGGGATCGCCCCAACATTCCGTCTCTCTGGCCACTTATGAACTTTCCTCTCCTTCTTCGTCTGAACCCTTGCCCTCTTCTTCTTTTGATTCTGTATCCGTTGATTCTGTATCCGTTGTCTCAACCGGTTCTTCCTGTTCCTCTTCTTGCTCCTCTTCTTCCTGTGGCTCTTTATCCTCCTTTTCCAGCAAGTTATCCTGATCCTTTTTCATCCTCAAAATCAGATATATAATGGCCTGACCGGAACTGAACACGCTCAAGGAATAGGAATATACTATTCCTATGACTGTCAAAAGCATAATAGCTAATATTCTGCCCGACCAGAGCAGGACTCCCGTCGGATCAGTCTGAGCGTCGGGAAGGCATGTCCGCAGGCTGAGATACGCCGGGCCACCCTTGAAAAAGCAAAAGAGATTCTCGGGGACATACCAAAGGGCTGCTTGCATCATGAGCGACAACTTCTCATCCATGAAAAGGCCGAGCGCTCCGTTGATAAGGATCAGAGCCTGAAGGACGAAAAAACCGAATATGACCGTCACAAGAACGACGACGAACTTAAGCCAACCCCCGTACAGGATCAGCCTCCAAGGTTGGCTCCACACTGTCGAGAAGGACTCTATAACGGTACCTATGGTGTCCTCCTCAGCAGTCCCGACTATGGCGGGGGCAAGAAAGAGGGATGCCAAGAAGACAAGCACCATGTAGATAGTTATCAAAGATACAAGGAATATCGGCAAAAGGAAGACTGCAAAGGCTACCTCGCCCACATACGGTATATAGTGTGCGATGACACCTATTATTATAGCGCATACCACCAAGAAAGCGATCATAAAGAGTACGAAAAACGGGGAAAGGATGGCAGCTCTCCAGTTTCCTCTGGCAAATTTAAAGGCGTCTCCTGAAGAATAGAAGTCGTCCCCCTTGAGCTGTTGATAGGCTACCTTGCATATCATAGCTGATGTAAAGAGCAGAATGGCCAGGACAATCACATACCCCAAAATGATGAAGACGCAGCCGTGCCAGCTCAAGTCCATCCCGATCACTCTGGGAAAGAGGCCGTAGGTATCCCAAATTGTGCCGATTGACTTTGAGCTGCCAGCTAGGATGGCTATGTGCGTAAGGATGAAGTGGACGACATAACCAGCGGCGATGCCGAGGAATGCTATCCAGATCTTCTTACCGCTTGAGCCGAGCCGAGAAGCGCTGAAGATGTCCCGAATGTCGAAGCGTAAATCTTGCAATGTTCCCCCCCCTTTTTGTAAGCAGACAGCAGCAGTAAAGAGGGTTTCCTCTCCTCCCTATCTACTGTCTGTCTACTTCGATACTTTTGGAAACTTACTGTTGCAGTTTGTTGTAAAGAGTTACACTTGATGATCGATTTGCACAAAATATAGCCACTTATCTAAGATATGTCAACACATTTTTGAAGAGACGCTTTCTGCAAAAGGGCTAATTACCCAAATAGGCCTCCTTAACGCGACTGTCTTGTGCAAGGTCTGATACCTTGCCTTTTATAGCTATTCTGGCCGTCTCAAGGACATATCCTCTGTTAGCAAGGTGCCAGGCTAAAGTTGCGTTCTGTTCGACGAGCAAAACCGTGATACCTCTTTTATGTATCTGATTTATAATATCTGCTATCCTCGACACAAATTTGGGACCCAATCCCATGTGGGACCTAATCCCACTCTCACAGGAGACCACTATAAAAACTTGAGATTGCTTCCCCGATAGACTCAATCGGGGACCGCTTTGCTCCTCGCAATGACTCCAGCAAGTTTATGAATTAATCGGGTTAAATAGGTTGTTCTTTCCAGCTCCGTTTGGACCTATCAAACTGACGGTGTTCCCTTTTTTACGTCCACACTTGTGTCGCTTATCGCGCTTAAGCCCTCGAACTTTTTCGTTATGTTTTTTACGCTCAGAATAGGCAAGTCGTTTCTCAAGTAAATAGTGGTCAGTAGACAGGGCACTTCCCTCATCCTAAACTGCCATTGCCAGCACCCCCGATTGACTCTATCGGGAGGATGCAATCTCACTTAGACTGGCTATTTCCGTACGCTGTCTGCTACCTTGTCAGTCCTATTCAGTTATCAGCTACCTTCTCGATCTTGTTTGATGCCCACTCAGCATAGTAGGAAACGCTCTTGTCGTTATCGTTGAGGTGGTCTCGAAGGGGTTCTAAGGCCTGCTTATCGCCTATCTTTCCTAATGCCAGGGCCGCATTCCAGCGGACAGCAGCAGATGTGTCGCCAAGAGCCTCGATAAGTGCAAAGACAGCGCCTTTTGCCGAAATTCTCCCCAGAGCCTGCGCGGCAGATGAGCGGATCAGCGCATCACTATCCTTCAGTGTACTTATCAACTGCTGTTCTAAAGTACTCCCGGCCTCTATTAAAGCATCTATAGCGCTGAACCTGCTTATATTATCCTGGCTTTTGAGGGCGTTCAAGAGGTAGTCTGTTCCCTTCTTGTTGCCAAGCTGGCTGAGCGAAGTAGCGGCCCACAGCTGAACCATGTTCTCCTCGTCGTTCAGAAGAGGTAGTAGAGGATCCAATGCGGACATGTCTCCTATAGGCCCAAGCGCCCTGGCGGAGTTTCTGCGAACTGAATCATCGTCACTCTTGAGATCTGTTATCAGGGCGTCCTTCATATCACGTAAAATATCTTGAATGTTTTCTTTAATTTCCTTATTTTCTTTATCCCCTAAAGACGATACAAGAGCCCGCACAGAATGATGTCCCGCATCTTTGATCCCATCCGACGCTATCCTGGACTCGTTGGGGTCTTCTCTCTTTAGGCCCTCTATCAGCGCCTCACATCCGTATTCGTATCCTAACTTGCACAGGGCTACAGCTGCAGCCATGTGGAGTTCGTAGTTGTCGCTTTTAAAAAGGGCATCTACATTCTCCGGTTCTGTAGCCTCATTTTCTATCTCCCCAAGCGCCCACGCCATCTTTTTGCGTACATCGTCGGGATATGCATCTGAAAGGTACGACACCAGCGTAGCAGCGGCAGGTTTATATCTTATCGTGCCTAACAGAGTAGCTGCCGCAAGTCGGATATTGTTCCTTTCACCTTTGTGCTCTCTGAAGTTCTTGCCTGTGTACCACGCGTCTGGAAGCCAGACGATTATCTTTCTGGCCGATGTCCTGTCAAATTCGATCAGTTTTTGCATCGTTTTGTTCCACACATCTGATCCTTTTGGAGCCCAGGCTGCTCTGTCTATTTCATTCCTTATCTGCTCATCGGTGGTGGCACATCCAGATGCCAACAAAACGACAGAAAGGAACATCAACACTTTAAATGTGGGCATATCTTCCTCCTTAAAGAAGTAGACAGTAGGCAGCAGACAGTAGACAGGGGAACACTTCCCCTCCCTGGAGATTGTCCCCGATTGCTTCGCTTGGCTGGCAATGACAGTCGTAAGGGACTTACAGTGACGTTGCTTAGGTCTGTCATTTCCAAGGGTGTCCTCAGCGTCATAGCAAGGGCGCTCGCCCCGAAGTAATCTCCCCGTATCCTGTCAAACAGCCTTCTTATAGATTTCCAGCCGGGTGCCTTTAAAAGGCTCCAGTCTCTTTACTAGAGCGTCCATTTCCTCTTTTGACATCGGGCTGAAAGATTTAGCAGAGTTTACGTTCTCCTCTAAAAACCGCACCTTTTCGCACCCGGATATAATCATTGACACAGGGAGACTCCAGACATATCTGAGACATTCTCCAGCGGTCGCCGCGCCCTTTGTGACCAGATTGCCCCCTGCTGTGGTCTTCATAGCCAAAACGCCTACGTCATTCTTGACCAGCTCCGGAAGGATATGCTCTATAAAGCTTAAATAGTAAGGATCTACGGGGTTTATGGGCATCTGGAAGGTGGATAGATGCTCGAGGTACTTCAGGGCCTCCAAGAACGCCTGTGGATCGCGATGACCTGTTATTCCTATATACCTTATCTTTCCCTCTCTTTTTGCCCTATCGGCGGCCTCCATCGCTCCGCCGGGCCCGAAGATGGTTTGCACCTCTCCAGGGGTATCTATCCCGTGAAACTGCCAGAGGTCTATGTAATCGGTATTGAGGCGTCTCAGGCTCTCGTGGATGTGATCCCACGCCACTTTTTGCCCTCTGTTCGTATCTTTGCTCATCACGAAGACATCTTTCCTTCTTTTCCCCAGTGCCCTGCCCAACCTCTCCTCGCTTAGGCCGCGGCCGTAGTTCCAGGCGTTGTCGAAGAAGTTGACCCCCAAGTCCAGGGCCTTATGCACGATCCTCTGTGCCCCCTCCTCATCGGGCTGGCTCAAATGGGCTCCGCCGAGTCCGATTATGGTCACCATCTGGTCGGTCTTTCCGAGACGCCTTTTAGGTATCTCGTCTCCCCCGAGCTGGCTTTCGGCGAAGCTCTCCGCATAACTGCCGAGTCCGATGCCGACCGACCCGGTAAGGGTGCTTTTAAGAAAATCTCTTCTGTCCATTTGTTTCCCCTTTCGTAGAAGAGATGTAACCTTGCCCTTACTTCGCCATTATAATATCCCTAACGGCGGCGTCATCCATATCTCGTCTGTAGTTATCCCCTCGCTCTGGTATAGCACAAATAGGACGGTCTCAGCCACCCTTTCTGGCGGCGTCATATCTTCTCTTGAGGGCTTTTCTTCTATGCTATCCCAAAAGGGGGTATCCGTGGCTCCGGGGCACACAGCTGTGACCCTTATGCCTTTGTCTCTTACCTCCTCTGACAAAACCTTTGTAAATCCCAAAGCACCGAACTTGGAGGCGCAGTATCCACTGGCAAATTTGAAGGGCACTCTCGCCGCGATGGAGATGACGTTCACGATGTGCCCTTTCCCTCTTTCGAGCATAGGCACAAGGCCGTATTTGGAGCAAAGATACATTCCCTTTAAATTTGCGTCCATCATCCTGTCCCAGTCCTCCGTCTTCGACTCTGTGATAGAGCCAAAGACTCCGAATCCGGCAGAGTTGCAAAGGAAGTTGATGCGGCCGTAGCGCGAAATAGCTCTTTCTATGAGATTTTCCACCTGGTTTTCATCTGTTATATCCGTGCGGACAGGAAAAGCGTCTCCCCCTTTACTCTGTATCTCATCTGCCGTCAGTGCAAGATCCTGCTCAGTCCGAGCCGCAAGGACTACACTTGCACCCTCTTGAGCCAGGAGCACGGCGACCTGCCTGCCTATCCCCCTGCTTGCTCCCGTCACCACTGCTACTTTACCCGCAAGGTCACCCATACAAGCTATTCTCCCAAATATTCAAAGCAGCTTTTGGGCGTTTCCCAGAGCCTGATCTTATAGAGCGAACCCCGGGGCATCTGCTCATTTAACAGATCCCATATAACCATAACCACGTTCTCGGACGTCGGGTTCAAATCCTTGAACTCTGCCACGTCCATATTCAGATGCTTGTGGTCGAGCCTTTTTATTATCCTGTCCTCGACCACGCTGTCTACATAGCCCAGATCTACTGCCATTCCCGTTTTGGGGTCTATCTCTCCCTTAACGAGAACCTCCAAGCGGTAGTTGTGCCCGTGACCGTTGGGGTTGTTGCATTTTCCGAACAACTCTTTGTTCTCCTCGTCGCTCAACTTTTGACTGTGGAGCCTGTGAGCCGCGCAAAAATCGAAGATCCTCGTAAGGTATACCATCTTGTTCTCACTTCCGTAGTATTCTGAAAGCAGGTTCTCCTCCTCCTCCACTCTGACCTTGAATAGCTTGCACGTTTCTATCTTTTCCTCCAACCGATCCCATAGATATATGGCTAGGTTCTCTGTGGTGGGGTTTTTATCTTTGAAATACGGATGGTCCTCGTTTATGAACTTGTGATCCAGTTCGCTGTTTATAACGCTCTTCATTATGTCGTCCAGGCCCTTGATATCCATCACCATCCCGGTTGAAGGCTCTACCTTCCCTGCCACCGTGGCCTCACAGACGTAGTTGTGCCCGTGTCCGTGGGGATTGTAGCACTTGCCGAAAAGTCTCAGGTTTTCCTCCTTTGAAAGGTCCGGGTCACAGTAGCGGTGCGACGCCTCAAATGCCACTGTGCGGGATAAAAATACCGTATCTTTTTCCCCAGAAAGTTCTCCGTTGCGTTCCAAAACTTGTGGGGAGTCCCGTTCGCTCATCATTCTCTCCTGTAGGGTCTGGCTAAGGCAGCAGGCGCTGTGGAGCGTCCCACGAATCCCGCTAAAACCAACAGTGTAAGGATGTAGGGCAACATCAAAAAGAACTGGTAGGGGACATCCAGTCCCAAGGCCTGAAACTGAAACTGAAGGGCGTTGGCGGCTCCGAAAAAGAGCGCCGCTCCTAACGCCCCCCACGGATGCCACTTTCCGAATATGACGATAGCTAACGCTATAAATCCTCTCCCTGCGGACATCCCCTCAATGAACGTGTTTGAATACGCCAGCGAAAGATAACTCCCCGCACAGCCCGCCGCAAATCCGCTTATAAGGATGCATATATAGCGCATCTTCACCACGTCTATGCCCGATGTGTCCGCCGCCTGTGGATGCTCTCCAACCGCTCTGATGTGAAGCCCCACCCTCGTCCTAAATAGTATAAACGCAGCTATCGGTACAGACACGAAGGCCATATAGACAAGCAGGTTGTGCTGGAAGAATACCGGTCCGAAAAAGGGTATGTCCTTTATGAAGGGAATTTTTTCTGTCTGGAACGTCTCCACCATCAGTGCCGCGCCCGTAACGCCGAACATCGCTCTGTACAGGACTCCCGTTATCCCTAAGGCGAATATATTGACTGCCGTCCCGACCACGACCTGATCTGCGCCGAGTGAGATGGACAAAAGGGAGAATATAAGGGCTAAGGCCACACCTCCTAAAGATCCTACGATAAGGCCGACCCAGGGATTACCTGTACAATATGAGCCGACCATCCCGAAGAAGGCACCAGATAGCATCATCCCCTCAAGCCCGATGTTTATGACACCTGAGCGTTCTGCAAATATCTCCCCAACTGACGTCATCAACAGGGGAACGGACATCGTGACCGCTGACCTCGAAAAGCTCGTAAAGATTAGGTATAGACTTCCTAACTCCAAGTTATTTCCTCTTTTCAAGCAGACAGCCAACACGGGAAGGCAGGGATACCTACATACTGTCTATTTGCCTTGTCTTATACGTAACGTGGGTTACTCGATAAAGATAATTGCCTTTGCTTCCCCTCTTTTCCAGTCCCTGGTCTTGTGTTCAGCAGAAGTGATCTTCACATCGACAATAGCGTCGGCCCCGTTCTTTCTGGCCACCTCCTTTAAGAGTTGAACTATCTCTTCAGGTCTGACCAGATCCCAGTGAGATTCGGAATCGGCTTCTTTTTCAGCGTATACCATCCCAATCATCTCAAATTCTTCCGTGGGAAGATCACCCTCAAAGAAGACCAAGACATCGTATTCCTCAGGCTTCGAAGGATATTCTTCACGTCCGCTCCTGACAAAGTCGGTGAGCGTTGCACCGCATCCGCACAATAAGAATAGGCAGAACGCTGCAAGAAATTTTGGCATGTCTTTTCTCTTTCCTAAGTCAGCACAAACCATCTCTGTTATCTGAAATTCTTCCGCGGGACGATCATCCTCAAAGAAGACCAAGACATCGTATTCCTTAGGGTATTCCTCAAGCTTCGGAAGATATTCCCGCAGGAGATCACCGCCGGTTTACGATGCTAGGCATCACCGTGCGCAGTCGCGCGTACCACCTCGGGGAACCATTCGTCGAAGGGCGTGAAGTGAAATCCCTCACGCTCCGTCTTGGCCATATCCAGCGTCCAATCGTCCTCGGAGTACCAATAAGGCGAATGGTCCAGCTTCCTGCCGCGCGGGACTAACTTCGGCGCCTGTCCCAAAACCTGCGCAATCCGTTCGACCATCTCGGCAGCATCTAAAGCATAGGTGGACGCACCGTTATAGGGACCGACGCGACCCGTAAGCCCCAGCCATACCAGAAACCGGCCGGCGTCGTTGGCTTCGACGTAGGTCAGCCGCCCGCACGGCCTGCGTACCACGATCGGCTTCCGCTGCATCACCCGCTCGACGTGGAACTGGACCCGAGCCGTGGGGTCATCTGGTCCCAGAACGATGGGGAATCGTGCCGCCGCAACCGGGAACGACGCGTGTTGAAAGAGATACGCTTCTGCCCGTTTTTTGCCCTCGGAATAGCCCAGTTTCGTCTTGCGTCCACTTCCCGGTGAGATAGACATAGGATCGAAAGCCTCTTCTATCAGACGCGAACCTGGAAAGGCATATACCGCATTGCTGGAGGTAAAGACGTAGTGACCAATCTTGCCCGCAAAGACACGGCAGGCATCTGCCACGTCGTCCGGCGCAAAGCCGATCTGGTCAAAGACCGTGTCGTAGCGTGAAGCCGAAAACACCGCCTCCATGCTGGAAAGGCTGGTTCGGTCGAAACGCAGCCGCGCGACTCGATCTCCAAAAGAGTCAGGTGTGCGTCCGCGGGTGGCGATCGTCACCTGACACCCTTCGTCCAGCAGATGCGTGACAAGCCTTTTGCCAAAGAACGTGGTGCCACCCATGATCAAGACATTCATTCGGCTACTGCACCTCACTCATCTGAGGCCACCATCGAGTGCGACAGCATCCTGAGGTCACGCGTTGGCTCCGCAGCGGGGATGCGCAGCCCGCCTCGCTTTTGACAAAGTGCGTTAGTGTTGCATCGGATCCGCAAAGTGCACCGAGGAATAGCACTGCAGAAAAGTTGGGCACGTCTCTTCTCTCTCCTGATGAAAGTCCGTGAAGTATACTTGTCTGCGCCAGAATTCCCAATTGTGTAATATCAATGCCGACTATCGATCAGTCTCTTAATAGCTTTGTTCTTTTCGCTAACTGCAATACGGCTCTTGTTCACTACCTCTTTCATTATAGAAATAGTCTTATCGTAGGTCGTGCAGTCAACTGGATACGGAGTGGCATCTTTGCCGCCGTGAGCAAAGGAGTAGCGGGCCGGGTCTTCATACGAGGGCACCGCGCCGTAAAGAATCTCTGCCACCAGCGCAAGAGCCCGCACTGTTTTAGGACCGACGCCGCGGGTGGCTAGCAACTGCTCGTAATTTTCAGGCACCTTGTCGCAAAGTTTGGCCAATATTTTCTCCAGATACTTGCTTTTGGCGAAATCCTCGTATATAACGGGATGAAATTTAAATTCTCTATTTTCTAAGTTTAGCAGACTTATTTCTTCGTCTTCGAATCGAAGCGCAACCATTTGGCTTAAAGGCGAGGAGTGCTTACGGATGATCTCTATTTCCTTCATCAGTGGTCGGTAACCTTCGCCGATGACCTTGACGCTCGTTTCGCGCGTATCGGTGCTCTTCCTAGCGGTCAAATTGAGCGTCATCTGTCGCCCTTTTTGTGAAACGATGCCGACGTGCGGTTCACAGACCAGATCTTTGATATTCTCCGAAAACCAGTGGTAGCGTCTGGCTGTGGCGTTGGCTTCGTTCATGCCCTGCTGCACAACTGCCCAGGAACCGTTTCGTGAAAAGAAGAAGCTGTGATGATAGATTTGATAATCGTCTTGCACCAGTGAGCTGTCTACTTTGGCGCTCATGCGGGAATTATAGACCAGGTTTTCTATATGCGGATCGGGCAAGCTTAATCTCTCTCCCCAGGATTGGATTTCGTCTGGGGTTTTTCGTGAGGTTCTGCCCTTGCCGCCGCAGATGAAGATGCCCAGGTCGCGCTCCTGCCCGCGAATTGCTTCTTTGAGCGAGGCGGTCAGAATTGTTGTCAGGCCCGAGGCATTCCAATCGAAAGCCAGCACCGTTCCCAGCGATTGAAACCAGACCGGGTCTGCGATGCGTTTGACAAATTCATCCGGTCCGTGCTCAATTACAATCACCCGCGCCATCTCCCGCCCTAACTTAACCATGCGTTCAAACAACCAGCGCGGACAGCGGCCGGTGTCCAGCGTAAATGTGGCGATGCCTCGTTTCATGGTTTTATATTGTCAGCGTTGAGCGCGACCGATACTTTGAAAGAAATGTTCTCTTCAAATGATCCAGTTTTCAATTCTTAGCCTTTGACTTCTAAGAAAATCAGTATCGGCTGAGCAAAGAGTAATGATGTTTGTATGAGTGTTGCATTCCCTGAAGCAAATGATCAGGTAGTGAGTAGTCTTGTCAGTTCTGGCAAGATATCGTCAGCGAGACCCTCGACAAACCAGTCTTGTGCATGCATGAAGCCCGGCCTTTCTGGATCTATGACGGCGATTTGGAGACCATTGTCTCGGGCATAATCCAGCAGACCGTTATCTGCATCCATCGACACGCCTGTAACCAAGGCTACCTGACCTTCCCGAATCCAAGCCCGTCCCTCATCTGAGCCCTTAAAGTACTTAGGTTCGTTGATATGCACTTTTTTGCTGCCGGCCCGTTCGTGCAGCATGTCAAAGTTGCCCGTAATGATGTGTTTCAGTATCCCGTGTTGCTCCAACTTTGCGAAAGCTCCGTGAGCCTGGGTGGGACAAGCTGTCATGAAACGGGTATAGAACCTTCCAAGTACTAAAGCCGTCTCACGAGGTCGGTGTATCATCCAATCAGCAACGGCACCAGGAAAACGGTAAATGTCAATAGGAAATTGCTCCTGCAGCCCGCCTTTCCCTTCGAACGTGGGAATGCCTGAGGAAGCCGATACGCCGGCACCTGTGAACGCGACCATGGCCTTAACCTCGAGTGCGCTGTGCAAGTTCTACCACATCAACAACCTCAGCCTGCTCAGGGGCTTGCTCTGGATTTACAGGATAGTAACCCCCTGGCGTTTGCTTCACAGACTTCTGACGGGCACGCTCAGAGCGGAGTTCAAAGTTATCATTGAAATAAGGCTCTCTAAATAAGGTAGGATCGTCGTGTGAGAGCAACAGATGCGTTGCAACCGTTCCATCACGCGTTGGTTCCGAAAAAAACTCCAACCTAAACTCCTCCCAGGCTGCATCGATCCGGTTTTCCTGGCGCAGTGTGGCAGACCACCGGTTGCCCATCATAGTCTGTCGCAGGCCACTAATCTCTGCAATCATCTCGTCCTCTTCGTGTTCACAGGAATGAGCTACCAGAAGGTTTGCCAAGTCAACCTGCCCATCGCTAGAAATATCAAACTCACCGTAGAATCCGAAAAAACCCGATGGTCCTCCAAAGTTGAAATCCATTCCATAAAAACCGCCTGTTTTTCTTTGATACCACTCCAGCTGTTCGGTGGTTATTTGAGTCAGCCAAATCATATGTCCTCAATTCCTTTTCCCATGTCCTCTAACGTCTCGTCCATCCACGAACGGCCGAAGGCCGCTGCCCCCAAGGGTCAAGGAGCGAAGGGACGCAGCGTGGATGGTGCTGTTAGACGTCGTGGCTCCAGAATCATCGGTCAACTTCGCGCCACCGGTCAATCCGTTGACCCTTGGGGGGACCGGTGGATGGGCAAGATCAAGATACTCTGTCCAATCAAAACTCACAGAAACTCCACATCAATACAAAGATCGCCCTTCGACCTATCCATAGCGTCTAACCACCATTCATCATCTAATAGATCCAACTTATCCAGGGCGTCATCTGGCTGAAGATTTGTACCGATGAAGATGAACAACTCGCGATCATCGGCTGCTTCGGGATCAGTTACGACTTGAAGAAACACCTGTTGATTTGATCGAAAGTGTTGCTCGATATGGCTGGAAGCTTCGAACAATAGCGGGACAAGAAACGAATGAGCCTGTAGAAAAGAGGACACCTGTTGTGGGTTTCGGAAGGTATAACGTTGCTGAAGTGTTCTGATGTTTTTCTCCTCTACAACCGGTGGATTTTTATATTTTCTGCTCATTTTACACCTGTCTATTCGTCAGATCTATCCTCTGTAACCTCGGATTGTGCGTTATCCCCGGAATTCTCCCGGTCTCCTCAAATCAGCCAGTTTTCAATTCTTAGCCCTTGAATTCTATGAAAATCAGTGTCAGCATCTTCATTCTCTTTTACGATCGCTGTAATGATATTTGTATCGAGTACATAGTTCATCCGAAAAGAGGCCTTCTTTTTATCGCTTCTTTGAAGATTTTCATCTGTTCAGGGGTTAAATCACTCAAGAGTCCCGACAAAGACTTCAGAGCATCGATCCTCTCTTTAATCTTCTCCGGATCCTGTACTTTTGATGCTTGGATAGGTTCGACTGCTTCTGTAGGAATCGGTGGATTTTTATATTTTCTGCTCATTTTACGCCTCCCGTCCGCTCAAATAGATGAGCAGTGTGGCAGCGCACCCTTTTACACCTGCCTATTTGTCAGATCTATCTTTTCTAACCTCGGATTGTGCGTTATCCCCGGAATTCTTCCCCTTTTGGCGATCGGCTTTCCGTTTACTTCCTTAATATCCCCCGTGAAATCTATAGGATTAGGTCCGCTTATGGCGCTCCCTACTCCGAATGAGTCCACTGGTGCGTCGCTCTCTACGAATTGCCTTATCCTCTCCACATCGAGTCCTCCGCTCACCACGATCTTCACCTGGCCATGTCCAGCGCGGTCGAGGCGAACCCTTACCTCTTTGACCAAATCAGGGGTCACTCCCCCTCTTTCTGCTGGCGTGTCGAGCCTGACGCCCCAGAGTCTTTCGCCCAAAGCATCAGCTACCCTTATGCTCTCTTCTGCCTCATCCTTGAACGTATCCACCAAGGCTATCCTCCTGATCTCCATCGGCATATGTCTGTCGAATGCTTTTAAGGCTTTGAGTGTATCCCCGAAGATCAGGATCACTGCGTGAGGGATTGTTCCCTGTGCCTTCCGTCCTGCTAACGCCGATCCCGCAGGTGTGGCGCACCCTGAACAGCCTCCGACTATGGCCGCATATTCCAACCTGTGCGATATATCGGGATGAACGTGCCGTGCGCCGAAGCTTATAATTGGGATGCCCGCTGCTGCTTCTACGCAATCTCTTGCAGCCGTCGCCCATCCACTTTCGCTTGCCAATATTCCCAGAAGCGCTGTCTCATAGATGCCGAAAGCGCTGTACGGAGCCGTGATCCTCAGGACGATCTCCTTTGACTCCATCATCTCCCCCTGGTTCAATGACCAGATATTGGAACCTTCGGGGAGTACTTCTGCCAGAATATCGAGCACTTCCTCTATCCCGCATAGGAGTCCCACCCTGCTCGGGAATATCTCCATCGTCACGTCTGCGTCTATGCCCTCAGCCTTCAATATCTTCTGTGCGTGAGAAAAATAGACATCCGCCCTGTCCTGTGAAAGGGCGGAGTGAAAGAGCACGTCCTTACCCATCCGTGTCCCTGATCTATTCAACTGTCACAAGCTGTGCCCCTAATATCTTCTCTATGTGATCGAGGGCAAACTTGTGTGCAGTATCGTCGAATGTAGCAACGCAGTTCTTATAGACTACTACCGGATAGTCCCTGTTTCTGGCGTCTGCTACCGTGTGAAGAACGCAAATATCTGTGCAGACCCCGCAGACCGAGATCCTGTCAGGATTTAGCTTTTTGAGCCTATCTGAAAGGTCTGTCCCGTAAAATCCGCTGTATCTGGACTTTTCTAACCTCTCTGCCGGATAAGTTGAAAGCTCAGGGATTATGTCGCACTCAGAGGTCCCTCTCACGCAGTGCACCGGGAACATCTGAAATTCCTTGTCGTCGGGGTCGTGGGTATCTATTAAGAAAATCACCTTCGATCCCCTGCTCAGTTCCTTATCTAAAAGCTTCTGGACGTTGGGTATGGTCTGTCTTGCTGTAGGTCCACAGTAGAGAGGATTCCCCTCCTGGCAAAAGCCCCTGAGCATATCCACAACTAACACTGCGTCAGCCATGACTGACCGCTCCTCTCTTTCCTTCCAGCACGAAGTAAACTGGGAAAGGTGCCACCTACCTACTTTTTACTACTCATCGAACAAAAAGGTAGACTCAGCGTAGAATCTGACCTGTCTACTGGCGTTCTTTTTCCTTATATACTCTCCAAGCCAGAGGTTCTTTTCGTCTAAAGTCTTTGAGTCGAAGAAGATATCAAGGCTCAAGTTGACTCTTAAGGCACGTCGGGGGATCACGTGCCTGGTTATGCCAGTGGGGAGCTTGATGTCATTTGTGGCAAGGCTCGCTATTTCTCCCTTGGTATATTGTGGAAAGACTACAACAGCGGTGGGATTGTCGTAGTCCTCCTTTAACGTCTCTATCCTGTCTGTCCTGACTCTGTATATCGGCGCTTTTCCTTTGTAGGTGCTCACCATCTTGTTCAGGGAGGCTATTTGAGATTCTAAATCGTCCCCACCCTCAAACGCAAAGGTGCCGTTGTCCTTGAAATCGGCGTAGCTAATGATCCGTCTTTCCTTCAAAAGAGTCTCAGCCTCTTCGTGTTCGGTGCTGTACATCTCTATTCCGTAGATTTCATTTATCTTTTGAAAAAGGTCGGTTTCTGTCCGATCTACCACAAGATGATACCATGTCGAAAGCTCAATCTCAGGATCGAAGTAACCCACGATCTGAACCAGAGCATCGCGGCAGTTCATCTCTTTCAGGGCCGTGATCCTGTTGGCGCCGTCCAGCACCATATAGAGTTCACTTTCCAGCTTTGCCACAATGGGTGGATTGCGAAGGATCTTATCTTGTCCTAATCTTTGTAGGAGTCCATCTACTCTGTAGGGATCTGCGTCCTCGTGAAGCAAGACCTTGTTCAACGGGACAATCTCTAAATGTGGGAGATTCTGGCTGTGTGAAATTGGATCTTTTTTGCTTGCCCTTTTCAAATCCTGCGCGGTGAGCATATTTACCTCATTTTCAGGGCAGATACACTGATCTGTCCTGTACATCGTAAGATGGTTTGTTTCCGTTCTTGGTGGATTTAATATAACAGGAATTGGACATCAGCGCAAGAATTAAAAGGTAGATAGGGCATGCTCCTATCCCTGTCCACTTATAGTGTGCTGTTAACCTGAGTTCGCCTAACTAGCGCTTATACAGTTTTCTATGCTAAGAACCTATATACAGCTATTTGAGCTATATAAGACCCCACTGAAATATTAAGAAAACACCTGTAATATCAAAATTAATATTCTGTTAAGTCATAATTGTCATAACTTTTGTTGGAATTATATACAGACTGTATAAACTTGCCAAAGAAGATAAGAAAGAAAATAGTGGATGTCAATGAAAAGTTCTCAGTCCAAAACCATTGCAAACTTCTCACTTTAAAGTGAGCACTCTTGTAAATGACCAAAGATAAAGCCCGCCATTGATTTCTGACGGGCTTTGTATTCAATACTCTATGAAATTTTGGGAAAAGGGATAAGCAGCTTATTTCATCAATAACAGCTTCCTTTGTAACATCGGTTAACACACTTTGATGGACGCAGAATTGCTCAGGCAGACTTGCTCAGATAGAAAGAGAAAAAGGACTATAGATATAATACTACGATTTAGAAGCCTTGTGAAAAACCCTTAGATTCAGAAAATAGTATAAAACAAGCATTGATAAAGCAGCTCCGATGTATTATATTATGTTATTGATAATATTATACATGGAGGAAACAATGACCCCACAAAAGCAGGAACAGACAAATCCGATGTTTCGCTATTTTCAGATGGAGGATTTAGTTCCCGAGGATCATATCCTTCGTCAGATTGATGAGGCAGTTGATTTTTCATTTGTACGAGACGTTGTATCAGATTGTTATTGCCCTGACAATGGCAGACCCGGTATTGATCCTGAATTAGTTGTTCGAATGATCCTTATTGGCTATCTGTATAATTTGAGTGAGAATCGGCTCTGTCAGGAAGTGGGGATGCATGCGGCATATCGGTTGTTTTGTCATCAGACATTTGATGATGCGGTTCCGGATAGGAGCACGATCAACAAGCTTCGCAATCACAAGTGGGCATCCAGTGGGTTGTTTGAACGGATAATGCGTCAGGTAGTCCAGTGTTGCATAGATGTCGGTCTTGTGAGCGGTAAACACCTTAGTGTCGACGGCACTCAGATACAAGCTGATGCTTCAGTGAAAAGTATTGAGCCGATAGAACCCCCTGTTTCTCTTGATGATTATCTCAAGGGAATCGGTTTTGAAGGTGATAAGACAAAGGGTAGGTCCGGGCATCCTCAGGATAAAGACTTTCATGGTGAAAAGTGGACGAACCAAACACACCGTTCGACTACAGACCCCGACGCGCGCTTATACAGCAAATCGAAGGGCAAAGGGGCTTTTCTCTCGTTTATGGGCCATGATCTGATCGACACAAAAAGCAGAGTAATCCTTGAGACTCAGGGCACGCAGGCGACAGGGACAGCAGAGCCCGAAAGTGCCCTTAAGATGGTAGATGACCTTGAAACATACACCATGCCCAAAGACATTCAGACACTTAGTGCCGATACCGGTTACGGTTCTGGTAATTTTATCGCTGATGTACTTGACCGGGGAATCATACCCCATATTCCTCTGCGAGCCGATGAGAAGATTGAACCGATTCCTACATGGAAAAACAAGACAAATTCAGCACATATTCAGGCCGAACGGGATAGAAAAGTGCGAGAGGCGAAAGCCAGAAATCATGCACGGTCTATCTCATTAACAGCTGACTACAAACTCTCCCGGAGACTCCGTAAACGCAGTGAACATATCTTTGCTGAAGCCAGGCAACAACACGGTATGGGACGAGCCCGTTATAGAGGACTAGCCTCACTGAATGAACAGTTGAATCTTGTTGCAACAGTACAGAATCTCAAGAGGCTTGTATCTTTCATAAGAAGGGGGAAAGCGTCTATGTGTGCCCTGTCTGTCAAAGACAGTGCATCCTGTTCTTCAAACAGCTCCTGTTCCTTGCTGACCAGAACTCTGATAAGACTATTTTGCTTATTCCACAGCAAAACGATACGATATGCTACTCTTTGACCCATAATCGGCGCTTCAGACGCTGCCTGGGACATAACTATTTCACAAGGCTTTTAAAGAACGCATGTTCTTCAGAACGCAGTACAAATTCAACATAAAGATTGCTTGTGGCTTTGTGATTGCTGTCTTTAAAGAATCTTCGCAAGTAAGCAATTCGAACATAAGATGAATAAAATGCTGATTGTTTTTGTTCTATACTCCCGATATTGACAAGCCCCAAGAACATTTCCCCATTGAATATTTTAAGGAATGGTAGTGGTGAGAAAAAAAGCGATCTTGATGAATCGTCATTTGAATATGCTTTCACGTTAAGTGCAATGCCTGCATCTGATAATCTCTCTTGTGCTGAAGATACAGTGTCAGTGTTTACGTCTGACAAAGCTACGTCTACATTTGACATCATAAACACCCGACCACTGTAATTAAACTTGAAATAAAGATCAAAAAATTCTGTATCAGGTTTCTTTCCAGCTATAGATTTTATGGCCGATGTAGCAGCATAACTTGGGTCACGTGAATCTTCCCCAGCCTTCGTGTGAGTTGGAAGAAAGAATAGCACGAGAAATAGCAGCCAGAAAAGAAGATGCTTGCTAGAAGTCATGGTGAGTAGCCTCCCTCCCTAGGTAGTTGCTCCTTAGTTACAGATGATAGGAATTTGCTTTTCTGCAATTCATACATATAAAACTATGCGTTACATTTCAAGTCCTACTTCTCTATACATGCAGCTCCTCAACCAGCTATTTTGTTCCGACAATTGCCATTTTAGGAAACATACATTATTTCAGCCTCCCGACGAGCCTTTTTATCTGGTTCTATCTTTCGCCGACAGACGACCCCGACTATATACCCGCTTCCAAGTCCGTCTTGTATGTTTCTCCAGGTAGGTGTCGAGTTCCTCTACTCGGAAGCGGTTACTGTTCCCTATCCGGGTATGCAGAATCTCCCCAGAGCGGACCAGCTTATACAGCTGGTTTCGGGAGATCACCAAGCTAACAACAACTATCACTCTTGAAATCTACGCACATACTTTCGTAAGAAAGTTGCCGGTGTCCATATAGTGTCCATAGCCAGTCAACAGTGGTATAAAATCATCTAACCCCATAATAATACATAGAAGTAATAAAGTCAAGTGAAATAGGGTCTTATCACGTATCTTGCTATCTTACAATACGTTAAACAAACCCCTTAAATCCTACTTGATATGGGCGGGAATTTCTCCTTTACAAGCTGGAGGGCTCGGTCTTTTGTTGCTACGACTCCTTCCAACTGCAGGTCCTCTGCAAAGGTCAGGATCTTTTTGAAAATAGGCCCTGGAGTATAGCCTGCTTCTATGAGGTCGTGACCATTTAGAAGGGGAAGAGGACTTATCTGATCCTGCTTTAAGGTCTCAAACTTTTCTCTGCAAAATTTCCAGTTGCTCAAATCCCCGTGGCTGGCTTTGCAATCTACCCTGTGCAGTTCGAGATGATCGCCGAACTTGTCCATTCTTAAGAATCTCTTTAAGGTGCTTTCTTTCATGTCTTTTACGTGCATAAACTTGAGATGATTTCTCACCAGTTGGGTTATATGCTCCGTCTGATCGTTCGAGAATTTGAGTCTTCTGCATATCTTCTCGGCCATCTCTGCTCCGACTCTGGCGTGGTTGTCGAACCTTATTCTGTCTGCGATGCGAAATGTAGGGGGCTTCCCCACGTCGTGCAGTAGGACTCCCATAGCAAGCTCAGGTGATGGGGATTCTAAATAGTCCAGCAACATTAGTGTGTGGGTCAAGACGTCACCTTCAGGGTGGAACTCTGGCGGCTGTTCTACGCCGTCCATCTTGCCCACTTCGGGGATTATGTGATCCATAAGACTCGTCTCTATCAGGAGCCTTACACCACGGGAGAGACTGTAATCAGTAATTATCATTATAACTTCATCCCTAATCCTCTCGGGGCTGACCTGTTCAATTTTATCAGACATCTCTTCTATTGCGCTTAAGGTCTCCTCCTCTATCTTATAGCCGTAGCGCGACGCAAATCTAACCGCCCTTATCATCCTTAACTTATCTTCTTCGAATCTCTTTCGGGGAGCGCCTATGGCCCTTATTATTCCATCTTCGATGTCCCTAATCCCGCCGACGTGATCTATTATCTCGTCCTTTGCAGGGTCGTAGAACATACCGTTTATAGTGAAGTCCCGCCTCAGGGCGTCCTGGCGTATTTCCCTCTGCTCCTGAAGAAATTCTACCTCTTCCGGATGCCTTCCGTCTTTGTAAACTCCTTCCTTCCTGAATCTTGTCACATCGTATTCCTGGCCGTCCATAACCACTATCACCGACCCGAACTTGCTCCCTATGGGGATGGTTCTGGGAAAAATGGAGGTTATCTGTTCAACGGGAGCGTCTGTGGAGATGTCGTAATCGGTAGCCTCAACGCCACGGAGTCCACGCTGGATCATAACCATATCCCTGACACATCCCCCGGCAAAGAGGGCCGCAAAGCCCCTTTCCTTGAGTCCATTGACTATTTTAAGGGCATTTTGATAAGATTTCATGGCAACAATTGCAAGGATATTTTGAGCTTGATTACTTATATGGCGCTAGTTAAGAATATAATTTCTCCAGCTTTATTTGTCAATTTTTCGGTGGCTGAATAAGTCTTCGGACGTTCTCAAAAGGTGGGCAAACATAATGTCAGGTCCACGATCTGCGCCCTGACCGCTCTGCGAAGATGCTCTTGGGCGTCCGCCACATCGCCCTGGAGAATAGGGTCCCGATCCTTAATTCAGAAGTTCGGAGACGGGGATCCAAGTGTGCGGCCTGAGCTAACAATACAACAGGGGAACCGTTCTGGTTCCCCTGTTTCTTATGTGACTGCTCCCACAGATCTACCCGCGGGCTTCTTCTTGCCGAAAATCTCTCCTACCACTTAGTGAATTGCCCCACTTCGTGCTCCCTTGTCTAACGAGGTGGCAGCAACGCAAGCAGTGCCCCCACATCCTACTTGGGGGGCCGATGGGCCCAAGGCAGTATGAGCACTGTGCGTAGAAAGTACAGCCGACTCTCACAGTATTAATAATATATCCATCAGTTACTTCCACTAAAGCAGAGAGCTTTCCACCAGCTTTTCTTATGCCCGCACCCAGCGGTCTCGGAGAGTTCTATCGTGTAAGACATTAGACAGAATAAGCCAAGGTACCCTGTGTACTATCTGCTGTCTACTATTTAGGGGTGCTTGCCGTGCCAGGCTGCCATAAAGGCGAATATTCCTGGAACCGCTAACATCACTATGACTTTTCTCCTCTTATTTCTTTCAGTTCGTCTCTAAGCTGCACGGCCCTTTCAAAATCCTCTCTTTCGAGGGCTTCCTTAAGTTCCTTTTCTAATTTTTGCTCTTTGGTCAGGGGTTTGTTGGCCTCAACTTCGTCGTACCAACTCGTCAGTGCTCTAAGTTCGATGCTCATTTCGATTAGGTCTTCTCTTTTGTATCCCTTGTAGAAGTCCTCTATTTGTCCTATTCCTTCTTGTATTTTGTCAAGTGCCTCTTGGTGGTCCTTTCTGTCCAGGCTTATAAGGGCATCGGCTCTGGTCATTTGCATAGTTACAAAAGGTCTCCACCGATCTACCTCTATTTTGTACTGCTCTTCCTGTGCGTATTCTTTTATTAGATCCATAATCTGTAGGTTGTGTTCTGCATCCCCTATAGCCTTTTGGTACTCCTCTAACTCCAGAAAACTTATGCGCCTTTGGTAGTACTGCATCAATTCCATCTGTAGCTTCACACAGTCGTCGTTGTCCAGTTTGAAATCTTCGCCTGTGTCCCTTTTTTCGTGTTCTTTTAACAACGATAGATAGTAGTCCAAAAGGGACTCTGAGCCGTAGGGTCTCGTGCCATCGGGTTTACCTTCCAGATCCATCTGTATAACGCCTAACTCCACCCTCATCTGTATCTTCTCTTTTCCATCTAATCCTCTTATCTTCCTGACTAAAAGCCCTTTAGGATCAAATTCCCAGTCTTCTAGTATAACGTCTATATCTTTATGCATGGTCTTCCTCTAAGCAGGTAGACACCGGCCAAGGGCTCCTCTCCCTGCTCTAGTACGCTATCTGCCCAAGAATGGTGGAGGTGGCGGGAATCGAACCCGCGTCCGCAGATAATTCAAAAGGAACGTCTACACGCGTAGTCTATCTATTTAATCTTACAATTTGCACCTCCAACAGACAGGATATACAAATTGCCAGCTCTTTGAAATCTTACCCGATAGTCAGGAGCAGAAGATCGAGCCAGCCTGCCTTTTCGACGCTCCTTAGAACCCCGCAGGCAAGTGTCCTAAGGAACGGGTCAGCTAATTAAGCTGCCAATGCATACGAATAATCGTCTGCAGTTGAATTTTGTCCCAATTGTTTTACGAGTCACTGGGATCTCGGCGCGCAGTTCCTCTCTCCTCTATCCCCGTCGAATCCAATTCACCCCCGTCTTTAGGTAAAGAGTACAGGTTGAATATCAAATGAAATCGGTGCACCTAATTTGATCTTTGTTTAGAGTATTAGTAGATTAAGTTGAGTTGATTGTCTTAACTTTAATCTACGGAGTCCTATGGACAAAGAGAGATTGGCCGTATTAAGACAAGAAGTCAACGAGATGTATTTTAAGAAAGAAATGTCAAAGCGAGAAGTTATCAAACAAGCGAGAGTTTCCAATGATTTCGTTACGGCTTGGACTAAATCTCTGGATCAGGATTTTGCCATGGATAATCGGGGTTGGCCAAAAGGAAAAAGGCGAAAATTGGCTAAAGTTGACGAACAGAGAATCAAAGAGATTTACCATAGCTTAGAGGACGATCCTTATCAGTTCTATTCAGGAGCCACTGTTATTGAACAAGAATGGAGGAATCGATATTCTAGCACCCCTCCTCCGTCGTTGCCGACTATCGGCAGAATGCTTTCAGATTTAGGACTTTCCCAGAGAAGGAAGAAAGGTAAAAACAAGGGTGCATCTCGTTATCTTTGTTATCCAGAGTATACCATTTACTATCTTTCAGGAGGCAGAGTCCTAGAATCAGACTTTATTGGTAAAAAGTATCTTACCGGCAGAACTGAGCCGGTCAACTTCGTTGGATTTTCCTTTAAGAAAGAGCCTAAGTTAAGGTATTTTCGGCGGGTTGACGGTCAAACAGCAACTAACTTTATCGAGAAGTGTCAGTCTTTCTTTGACAGGTTTGAAAAACCAGATTTCGTTAAGGTGGACAATTGCTCGGCGACTATTGGCAGTGTTTCAGGTAAAAGGAATGTCAGCAAAGCAATGCAGTTTCTCTTGAAAAATCAAGTGATTCCGATATTTGCCGTTCCCAGAAGGCCCTTTTCTCAAGCATCTATAGAAGGCAACAATTCTGTATTTTCAAGGAAGTTCTGGAACAGAATTCAGTTCAAAAGCTTACAAGAAGTTGATCAGAAGTTAGAATGGTTTAATCTTTCATCACAGAGATACACCGGCTACCGTCCACCTAAGCAAGAGAAGTCAAACGAGAAAGATTTCATTCCCAAGACCTATTTTATCAGACAAGTCAAACAGGACACAGAACAGACAGATAAAGCCTTTATCGATGTCCTAAATGAGAAAGTATCTCTTCCCTCCTCTTACACCAACTACTTTGTCCTGGCTGAATGGAACCTAAAAGAAGAACAATTATACATCCATTTTGAAAAAGAACAGAAACCAAAGATTGTCGAAAACCTATCATTCAAGATCAATCAAAGATCGAAAGAGAAGTGCACCGATTTCATTTGATAAATAACCAGTACAGAGTAATAAGAGGGAACATCTCCCCATTTTCTGTCTACTAATATAAAGTTTTTCGGTGCGTTTGTCAAGTGCCCCTTAACTGTCAAGCGCTTCTGGCTCATCTAAACGCTTTACGTCGATGACGTCGTCGATCTTCGATAGCTTCTTGATCAACCCACTGAGGTGCTGGAGATTTCTGACATCTAACTCAAAATTGTTGTATGAAATGTCCTCTTTGGTACCTAATGATCCGCTTCTGATGTTCGTCCTAGTCTCGGCAAAGACCCTGGTTATGTCTCTTAAGAGGTTTTTCCTGTCTACTGCCTGAACAAGTATCGGCACGATGAACGACTGGCCCTTTTCGGTGTCCCATTCTGCAGGGACTATCCTTTCGCTGGCTGGATCGTCATCTGCAGCGTGGAGCATCGCAAGGCTGTTAGGACAATCGACCCTGTGGATCGAGACACCTCTGCCTCTGGTTATAAGCCCCACAATTCCGTCACCCGGGACGGGATTGCAGCATTTGGCAAATTGAATCATCATATTGTCCAGACCCTCAATCCTGATGCCTTTGCCTTTGACCTTCTTGTCAAACAATTCTTCCGATACTTTTTTGGGACCCTGAAGTGTCTTGCCCGTCATGCCAGGGATGTCTGACCTTTTCATTCCTTTATGGGAGGGTTCGGACATAATCTTGCTGGTAATCCTGCCGGTGGTGATCTGACCGTTCCCCACATTGGCAAAGAGGTGGTCAATGTCCTCTTCGCCGCAGCTTTGGGCTATATCCAGGAGCTCGTCCTCTTTAACCTTGATTCTTAATCTCTTGAATTCTCTTTCGAGCATCTTCTTGCCGAGTTCCACGCTGTGTGTGTACCTCTTCTCCTTCAGCCAGCGTTTGATGCTGGACCGGGCTTTGGAGGTCTTTACTATTTCGAGCCAGTTTGTGTGGGGTTCCTGTTTGAGGGAGGTTATAATCTGGACTGTGTCGCCGCTTTTTAGCTCTGTTCCCAAAGATGACATCTTCCCGTTGACTTTCGCTCCCAGGCTATGTATCCCAACATCTGTATGAACACTGAAGGCAAAGTCCAGCGGCGTGGCACCTCTTGGCAGTCGCTTTAGAGCCCCTTTGGGGGTGAAAACGAATATCTCGTCTTGGAATAAGTCTATCTTAAGTTCCTCCATAAAGTCCTTCGACTCTGTATCCTGCTGCCATTCGACTAACTGCCGAAGCCATACCATGTGTTTGTCCAGTTCGTCTTCTTTTGTCAGCCCTTCTTTATATCTCCAGTGAGAGGCTATGCCTTCTTCTGCGGTCTGATGCATCTTGTTGGTCCTGATCTGAATTTCTACCATCTCGCCACTTGGCCCTATCACCGTGGTGTGCAGAGATCGATACATGTTAGACTTGGGTGTAGCGATGAAATCTTTGAACCTGGCAGTCACTGGAGTGTACATGCTGTGCACTAATCCCAGAACGTAGTAGCACTCTCTTACGGTTTGGACTATTACCCTTATGGCAAAAAGGTCGTATATTTCCTCAAAGGGCAACCCCCTCCTTTTCATCTTGCCGTAGATGCTGTAAAAGCTCTTGGGGCGTCCTGTGATCTCAGCCTCTATCCCGTTGGCCATAAGCTCCTTTTGCACCGGGACCTTGATCTCCTCTATGTATCTGTCCCCCTCCTCTTTTTTTAAGGCGATCTTTTCTCTTATGCTTTCGTATGCCTCAGAATCGAGGTATTTAAGGCTTAAATCTTCAAGTTCTGACTTGACCCTGGATATTCCCATACGGTGTGCCAATGGTGCATACACTTCTCTAGTCTCAAGGGCTATTCGTTTTTGCTGGTCGGGGTTCAGAGATTCTAATGTCCTCATATTGTTTAAACGGTCCGCAAATTTAATTAAGATCACTCTTATATCCTTGACCATCGAAAGGAGCATCTTTCGGAGGTTCTCGGCCTGTATAATCTCCTGTGTCTTTTCAGTGGGAGACTTTGACGACTGCGTCTGGGAAATCGAGTCTTCCTCTGAAAGGCTCTCTGATACTTTTGCAGAATCCCAGACGGAGTGGGCATCCCACTCGGTTATCTTCGTCACGCCGTCTACTAATGTGGCTATCTCCTCCCCGAACTCCGCGCCCACCTGCTGGTGGGTTATTCCCGTGTCTTCGACTATGTCGTGCAAAAGCCCCGCCGCTATGGTCGTCGAATCTAAATGCAGATTGGATAATATCCTGGCGACCTCGATGGAATGGATGATGTAGGGACGCCCTGATTCTCTAAACTGTCCTCTGTGAGCAAGGTCGGCAAAGTGGTAGGCCCTGGAGATCGACTCAAAATCCGCTCTCTCGTTGTAAAAGGATACCACTAAAAGGAGTTGTTGTAGTTCGGGATGCTCGTTTTCCTTTTCCAGTACTTCTTCTACTAGTTCTGTCTGTTCCAAAAATGTAGTATCCATTTTTCTAGTAACCGTTAAAAGTAGATAGGACGTCCTACTTTACCTGTCTACTTTGTAGTAACGCCTGAACATATCGTTCTGTTCCTTTTTAGAACCTGTGCAAATCCCAAAATTGATCTTGACATCTGCTGCATATCCCCTTAATTTCAGTAGACAGTAATCAAAGTAGGATAGCCTTTTTGTTATCCCCATTTCATAAAGAAATATAGTAATTTAGCTTAAAATCCGCAAGATGAGATTTTGACTTTTAAGGAAACCCCAGTGGCTATAGGTTATTTATCAAATGAAATCGGTGCACTTCTCTTTCGATCTTTGATTGATCTTGAATGATAGGTTTTCGACAATCTTTGGTTTCTGTTCTTTTTCAAAATGGATGTATAATTGTTCTTCTTTTAGGTTCCATTCAGCCAGGACAAAGTAGTTGGTGTAAGAGGAGGGAAGAGATACTTTCTCATTTAGGACATCGATAAAGGCTTTATCTGTCTGTTCTGTGTCCTGTTTGACTTGTCTGATAAAATAGGTCTTGGGAATGAAATCTTTCTCGTTTGACTTCTCTTGCTTAGGTGGACGGTAGCCGGTGTATCTCTGTGATGAAAGATTAAACCATTCTAACTTCTGATCAACTTCTTGTAAGCTTTTGAACTGAATTCTGTTCCAGAACTTCCTTGAAAATACAGAATTGTTGCCTTCTATAGATGCTTGAGAAAAGGGCCTTCTGGGAACGGCAAATATCGGAATCACTTGATTTTTCAAGAGAAACTGCATTGCTTTGCTGACATTCCTTTTACCTGAAACACTGCCAATAGTCGCCGAGCAATTGTCCACCTTAACGAAATCTGGTTTTTCAAACCTGTCAAAGAAAGACTGACACTTCTCGATAAAGTTAGTTGCTGTTTGACCGTCAACCCGCCGAAAATACCTTAACTTAGGCTCTTTCTTAAAGGAAAATCCAACGAAGTTGACCGGCTCAGTTCTGCCGGTAAGATACTTTTTACCAATAAAGTCTGATTCTAGGACTCTGCCTCCTGAAAGATAGTAAATGGTATACTCTGGATAACAAAGATAACGAGATGCACCCTTGTTTTTACCTTTCTTCCTTCTCTGGGAAAGTCCTAAATCTGAAAGCATTCTGCCGATAGTCGGCAACGACGGAGGAGGGGTGCTAGAATATCGATTCCTCCATTCTTGTTCAATAACAGTGGCTCCTGAATAGAACTGATAAGGATCGTCCTCTAAGCTATGGTAAATCTCTTTGATTCTCTGTTCGTCAACTTTAGCCAATTTTTGCCTTTTTCCTTTTGGCCAACCCCGATTATCCATGGCAAAATCCTGATCCGGAGATTTAGTCCAAGCCGTAACGAAATCATTGGAAACTCTCGCTTGTTTGATAACTTCTCGCTTTGACATTTCTTTCTTAAAATACATCTCGTTGACTTCTTGTCTTAATACGGCCAATCTCTCTTTGTCCATAGGACTCCGTAGATTAAAGTTAAGACAATCAACTCAACTTAATCTACTAATACTCTAAACAAAGATCAAATTAGGTGCACCGATTTCATTTGATATTCAACCTCTATAAAGTGACTATCCAGTGACTATTTGGTTGTTTTTAACGGTATAGAAAGTCGTAAGCACTTGAGTTTCATACACGGTAACTTCGATAAGGAGGATGAATTATGAAAACAATAAGGGGCAGGCTCATTGTATCGACTATTGTCACATTCGTGGGGTGTTTGTTCTTGTCTCACTATTCTGTGAGAGCACAGACCTCTGAAGAACAAACGATAGACACGAATCTCTCGACTGTATTCCTCGGGGGAAAAGAGGATGACCCATACGAAGCGTTTCACCGACCTTCCGGTGTAGAGATCGATGGGGAGGGCAACTTTTATGTCCTTGATAGCGGGAACGGAAGAATCGTAAAATTCGATTCAGTAGGGACATTTTTGAGGGAAATTGGAAGGACAGGCGTAGGCCTGGGAGAATTTAGAAGGCCTGTGGATTTAACCTTTGATAAAGAGGGCAATATTTACGTACTTGATGTTGATATATCTTCTTTCAAAGTCAAAATAATGGATAAAGACGGTAAACACTTAAATAGCTTTGATGTTAGTGCCACTTATCAAGATTGCGGATCACGAATTGCAGTTGATGATCAGGGCTTGATATATTTGAACCTGCCGATGGAAGGAGCCTTGTTTTCAGTCTATACAAAAGAAGGCCAGAAGGTCACTTCCTTCGGAGAGATTACCTATTACGAGAATACAACTAAGAACATTGTCTTCAACACTGTGATGTTCTTTGTTGACGAGAGGAATTTTTTAATTTCCCTGGATTATGCTAAACCAATTTTGAGACAATACGATAGAAATCACAGGTTGGTTTTTCAGAAGGAGATTAAGAGCCCTGAAATTGAAGTGATTAATGAGAGCGCTGCAAAATTATGGGAAAGAATAAAAGAAACAGAAATCAATAGGAAGAAAGGGGTGAGTTATATTTCTTATTTCATCGATGTTATTTTGATAGATGATGGAGATATTCTTGCCCTGTTAAGCACATGGTCAACTTTCAACCGTCTTGATCTTGAAGGAAACGTAAGGACAAGAATTAATCTGAAAAAACCTTATGAACCTAAGAAAGCTTCTATAAGAAGAATATCTATGGACGCGAAGGGAAGCCTTTATGCACTAAACTCTGACAACGCCATAGTTTTCAAATATGAACAATTTCTGAAGGATTAGGTTGAGAAACCTCATCCTTATCAGTACGCATTAAGAATATCCGACATTGTGCTGATAGAATTAGCTCTACGTAATGAAAGGAGAACTCCTATGGATCTGGGTTTAAAGGATAAAGTGGCTGTAGTAGGTGGTTCGAGCCTGGGATTGGGGAGGGCCTGCGCTATGGGCCTTGCCGAAGAAGGGGCTTGCGTCGTAGTCAGTTCTCGAAACGAGGAGCGACTGCACCAAACCGCCGAGGAGATAAGGTCGAAGACGGGCGCCAAAGTGTTGGCAGTCCCCACTGATATGTCCAAAGCTGAGGATATTGAGAATCTTATTGACAGGACTGTGGATGAGTTCGGACGAATAGATTGCCTGGTCAATAACGCCGGTGGGCCTCCTGCTGGTCTCTTTATGGAACAGGGCGAAGATCAGTGGGAGTTAGGCTGGAAGCTCACGTTTATGAGCATGGTGAGGAGCTCAACCAAGGTTGTGCCTATTATGCAAAGGCAGGGAGGAGGTTCTATTGTGAATATAACTTCTCTTTCGGTCAAACAGCCTGTGGATAGCCTTATCTTGTCCAACTCCTACAGGTCGGGTGTGGTAGGTGTGGCCAAGACGATGGCAAATGAACTGGGACAATACAATATCCGCATCAATAACGTGTGCCCCGGATATATCAGGACCCAGAGGCTGGAAAGCCTGCTTTCTGGTAGGGGAGAAAAAACTGGACAGTCTTTGGAGGAAGTCATAGATGATATTTCCGGTGATGTTCCCCTTGGCCGCCCGGGGAAGCCTGATGAATTGGCCGATATGGTGGTCTTTCTATCTTCGGACAGGGCAAGGTACGTGACGGGCGTCACTGTGCAGGTGGACGGAGGCGTAGTTAAGGGCATAATGTAGGTAGTCAGTAGGAAAGACAGTTCTGCCCACCCCTTTAGATTGCTTCGGCGTAAATCTCCTCGCAATGACGCAGACTGAGTGATGTCACTGTGAGCCAAGCGTTGCAATCTCTTAGTCAGTAGGTCGGGCCGTGGCTGCCCATCCCTGCCCGGGATGTCTGCGGAAGATGATAGAGGATCTTGATAACGCTTGTAAATCTCATCTGAATCAGGCGCGGGTTCTTCTTTCTAAAGGCCTATAGAAATACGATTCCCACAACAAAATAGAAGGACGGGACATAAGAGTTTGAAGTATCATGAAATCGTCGTCAACTCGAGTAAGTGTCTAATATAAGTAAGGAGAAGAAGAGCTATGACAGTTCAACAACTGATAGTCAGATTTCCGGAAATCCCGCAGGACCTTCACGAAGAACCGCTGCTTGCCCAATTTGCGGAGACCTTTGGAGACCTGCTCCAGGTCGCCCAGGATCCGAGTGCCTGTTCGGCCGCGCACGATGCGGGCAATCACTTCTATCTCAAACTGATCAGCCCCATGAAAATCTATATGTACGGACTCTCCACCAAGGAGAAGGTAATAGGGCAACTGCAAGCGCTGCTCGATCAGCACCGGTCCGACCCCGAAGGATTCGCCCCAAGCCTCCTCCCTGCCGATACGGCAGAAAAGGAGGTCAAGGGTCCGGGATGTGCATGACCCGTCTTTCCAGATATGACGGTAGGTAAGGAACCTCACGAAGCTTCTCGGGGACGCGTATATCGGCATAAGGGATTGACGTGAGTTGACCTTACCAGTAGAGCACAGACCAAATTAGATTAAGGAGGGAAAACTATGGCGAGTATTACGATTAACTTCATAGGACACGCTTCGTTTGTGTTCGAGACGGACGAGGGACAAACGATCTACATCGATCCATGGTTGGATGATAATCCTGCGTCGAACTTGAAGGTCGTGGATGTGACTGAGGCTGATGTCGTGTGCGTGACACACGGCCATGTAGACCACCTAGGGGACTCCATCCAGGTAGTAAAACAGACTGGGGCTGTGCTTATCGGCAGCCCTGAGATCGGGTCTTATGCAGCGCAACAGGGTATTACATACGACGGGGCGCCCGAAGAAAATGAATGGTATTCGTGCCCCCTAAATACCGGAGGATCCTGTACGATCGGTCCCACGACATTTACCATGGTGCAGGCTCTTCACTCCACTGCCTTGCATACGGCTGAGTGGTTCAACTCCATGAAGTATGAACCTGATGGGAGCGTCGCCGGGTATGTGATCAGGACGGACAGCGGTATAAGTTTGTACGATACGGCGGATACGGGTCTTTTCGGTGATATGGCGCTGATCAGTCAAATGTACAGCCCCCAGATCGCTATACTCCCGGTCGGCGGCAAATATACAATGGGGATAAGGGAAGCCGCAAGGGCAGCATCTTTGATCAGACCAGAAATCGTGATCCCCTGCCACTACGACACTTTCCCGAATCAAAGGGCCGATATAGATCAACTGAGAGAGGAAGTCCAGTTCCTGTCTCCTGGGACACAGGTGATTAAGCTAACGCCGGGTGAATCGTATGAATACAGTAGGTAATAGTCAGTATATATGATTAGCATCAAACAGTAGCTCCCGATAGAATCCCTGATTGAGGCTACCGCCCCTACATTCTGTGTACTTCCCAATAATCTCCCCAATAATCTGAAAGTCTACTGGGCGAACACGTGGGCCTGTCCCCGAATGCCTCAATCGGGGATCGCCACTACGTTCGTCTGTTGTTGTAGGGGCAGACCCGTGTGTCTGCCCAAGGGGCGAGTGAACCTCACCCCTACATTCTGTGTACTGTAACCGAGACCTGTCCTCGAATGACTTTATCAGGGATTGCTTCGGGGTGAACCCCCTCGCAATGACACCTCTGCCATTAGTCATTGCGAGCCCCCCGATGGGTTCAATCGGCGACGCCCCTACATTCTGTCTACTGCCAAATAATCTCCCCAATAATCTCAATGTCTAATGGGCGAACACGTGGGTTCGCCCCTACATTCACCCCCCTGTATCCCCCTTAATAAGGGGGGTAGCAGACCCGTGTGTCTACCCAAGGGGCGAGTGATCCCCGATAGGATCGTTCGGGGACAGGCCCCCGATTCAACCTTTCGGGGGCAGGCCTCGCCCCTACGCATGCGCGGGTTAGTCAGAATCGTTACGTCATTAGCAAAACTTAGAGCGTATTGACTTTCGTGATCGGCCTTCGGGTCGTCCACAGACGAGAGATTCATGGGCATCAGCCTGATCCGCTGCCAGAGGGCAGAGTCGTAGGCGTTGGCCTTGGGCTTGTGCTTGGTCTGCAGAAATAGTGTAAATGTCGGTCGAAACTCCTGTGAAGCGTTAAGCGAAAGAATTCTTTCCCAAATAGGAAAATAGCGGAAGATAGCGAACCCTGCGGTTTGACTAACCACAGGGTTTGTTTTATATTTATGTCTGTACGGTAAATAGTGAACTTTTGTTTAGCAAGGAAGGTGCTATGTCTGATTTTAAACCGAATCAAAAACAAAAGGCCTACTTTGAGGCGCTGATGGATGCAGATGTCCAAGGAGATAGGTCAAAGGCGCTTAAGAAGGCAAAGGTCAGCATAACGCTTTATAACAAATGGCAAAGGGACAGCAGCTTGGTGGATTTCGAGCAGGACCTTACGGAGCAGTACCTGAGGTCTTTGGAGTTCAAGTTCGTTATGAGATTACAAGAGCAGATGGATGAGGGGAATATGACTGCTTTGAGTCTTTATCATAAGATACTAAGTGAGATTAAGGATAAAAAGGTAGAGGAAGTAAGCAGCGGAGAGGATAAGCAGAGATTGATCAGAAGTGAACTTGAGGACCTGATCGAAGGAAAGATCGATGAACTCAAAGAAGCGCTACAATCAGAAAGTTGAGGCTGTCATTGATGAACTCGAACGGCAGGCTGAATGGCTTCCGTCCGTCCTTGCAAAGTATGAGCCTCATCAAAAGCAGAGGCTATTTCACAGATCGACTAAGCGTAATCGTTGGTTTATCGCAGGAAATAGAGCTGGGAAGACAGAGGCTGGCGCTGTAGAGGCGGTTATGTTCGCTCTGGGAAGACATCGCTTTACTCCCCAGCGGAATATCCCAGTCCCAAATTTCGGGTGGGTGGTGTCGTCAGACTTTTCTTCGTCAAGGGATGTCGCAGAAGGTAAGATCAGAAAATATCTTCCCGAATCTGAGATAGATGTCTGGAACAGAACCGACCGGATCGTTAAGCTCAGAAATGGGTCAGAGATAGGCTTTAAGTCGTGCGACTCCGGAAGAGACAAATTCCAGGGCGTAACAAGACACTGGATATGGTTCGATGAGGAGCCGCCGGAGGATGTCTATCGCGAGTGTTTTATGAGAACAGTTGACGTAAAGGGCGAAATCTGGGGGACTATGACACCCCTTAAAGGGTTCACATGGTTCTATAGGCACATATACAAAAATAGCTCTGACCCTGATATAGCGATATTTTCTGCGGCGCTCCACGATAATCCTTACATCCCCAAAGAGGAAATAGAACGGGTGGAACGGAACTATTCAGAAGAGGAGAAGGACATAAGGGTCAGGGGGCGCTTTGTCTCCATAAGTGGAAGATGTGTGTTCGATACCGTCCTCCTGAGGGTGTCGTTAGACGGTTGTAGGGATTGTTTGACGAGAGGCTTTCTACATATGGACACGATTTCTTCCGAAGGGTTCAGACCTCCCGATCTACCTGCGCGTTCGGACACGCGTTCTAGGCCCGTCCTGGAACATTCCAAAGATGGGCCATTAACGATATGGGAGCCTCCGCAGAATGGCGCTCTTTACGTGATCGGCGCCGATGTATCAGAGGGACTTGAAAAGGGTGATTACTCGTCCGCTCAAGTGGTCAGAAGAGATACGGGGGAGCAGGTGGCTGAATGGCACGGCCATACCGATCCTGATCTGTTCGGGATCGAACTTTTTAAGTTAGGGAGGTTCTACAACGATGCCTTTGTAGGTGTGGAGGCAAATGGCCACGGTTTGACTACTTTGGTTACGCTTAAGCGCTACCTTGGCTATCCCAATGTCTACTACCGCCAGACAGTGGACAGGGAAACTAAAGGCTCACCGTCAAGGTATTCCCGAAAATTAGGATGGCTGACTAACGCCAGAACTAAGCCCTTAATGATCGACGAACTTGCGGGAGCATTAAGAGATGAGGGGGTTACCCTGAGCAGCAGCGAGACTGTGGAGGAGATGTTTACTTTTGTGAGAGATGAGACTGGCGGTATGGGTGCGCAGGAAGGATGCTACGATGATAGAGTGATCGCTCTGGCTATTGCCCTGCAGATGCTCAAGACCGCACCTGTGATGCCATCACCGCGGGTCGGCAGTACAACTGCTGGAAGACGACAAGCGTTGACCCGAAATAGGATCACAGGATACTAAACAAGTAGAGAGTAGACAGCAAACAGTAGACAGGTGATACAACCCCCCATCCCTTGCGATTGCTTCGCTATCCCCGATTGAATCTATCGGGGGCTGACTTGGCGAACCAACCCACTATGAGTCGTTTTGAAAACTCCATCGATTCCAAAGACCTCTGCAAAAAAATATTCTAAACCCACAAACCCCAATTGACAGAGTATCTGTCGCTCCATCAGGGGGGTGAGTATGCTGGGATTGTAGCCAGGAATTCTATGTACGTGCTGATAACGTCTGTTGCCCGTATTACCTGAAAGGGTGATCGTTATTTTATGAATGCGCCGGTTATGCGGCGATATCATTTCATTTCAACTGTATTATTCGTTCGGTTTAAAAAAACTACGGGCAGTGATCTGATATATACATACCAATGGCTAAACCAATGCCTAACAAGAGCATATACCCCAGGGAGAGATATACCGGCCATATCACGAAAGACCATAAGACTTCCTTCCCATCGGTCCTGGGATCTATCACCGACCGCTTCGGATTCTTAGGGTCATAATAGCTCCAGAGCTCCTTGTTTGGTAGGTATTGCTGCATCTTATCCCTTTTTCTTATCTTCCTTAGCCATAAATTTCTCTCAGCCTTATCTTTTTTCAGCTTCCACCGTTCGATTGTGCTCTGATGAGGAAGCCGAAAAAAATCCTCTTGAAGGTACAAGGTCTGGCTGGATTGGTACTTGACCCCCAAGACCTCATATTCATAAAGCACTTTGGGGATCAATACTCCATACCTATCGTCGGTTTCGGGATTCCTGTGCTCAAAATCCAGGATTTCTGATTTTAGTATAACGCCCTTCGCTTGAGGCCATCTCTTTCTAACAAAGCCTCTCAGGACCTCGCGTATACCACGAAGGATGCAGGCTGCACCGATGACAACCAGACCTATGGCCCACCACTCCATCATATCACTATCTCAATTGTATTCTATTTATTCTGCAAGCAACCCAAATCCGGGTCTTGTGCTACCTATGCCCGTTTGGGATGGATTCTGTATAGTGCCTCGGTTGCCGCCCAACTAGGGCTTATACCGTTTTCTATGCTAAGAACCTATATGCAGCTATTTGAGCTATATAAGACCCCACTGAAATATTAGAGGATGTCGCTAAATTAGTTGTGTAGTGCCCCCTTGGAAAGCGATATCGATTAAGCAACATGAGGCAGCAGACAAACTTCCTTCTGTACAAAGCTCGATCTTGAAATACTTGTCGCTCTGTCAAGAGGAGCGGTACGAAAGACGCTTCGGAGTCCCATAATGCCAAACTTGTAATTCCCCTGAAGCAGAGTCATTACCGCTTAGTCAAATTCCTCCTCTGACTCTTGGAAATAAAACCTTGTTGATGTCCGCACACATTCAAACCGTCATTCCCCATATCACATTCATGAAGGATTATATTTCGATACAATCTTGTTAGTGAATGAATATTATCACTTCTATATTTATCAACAAGTACCTTTTTCAATCAAAATAGCATATTCCTCTGAATTATCACCTTCTTTGTATGTAAATCCTCCAATTAGACGCACTTTGTCTAAAGTGAGCACTCTTGTAAATGACCAAAAAGAAAGCCCGCCAGAAATGACGGGCTTTCTTGCTTTACAAAGCGCCGAAGGCATTTGGGTGAAAGAAGCGAACCGAAAAACACGCTTTATACGCCGTCGCCCCTCTATCACTTGAATTGGAAGCAGAACGACACGTGCACTCTGAAGCGTGATGTTGTGCTCCTTCAACTTCTCCATAGATATGCACCTCTTTTTGCCCGACTTCGACTAAAGGTGCTGACCTGGATAACTCTACCCAAACTCAGGAGTCTGATTTACCCATTCCAATGACTTCGTAAAGGGTGTGTTCGCCGCTTTTTCCCCTTAGCGTGATGGGAAAGCTTCTGTTCACCCGCACGTGCTTTTTCACCTGGATGTAAGTGGCTTCCGAGATAAGGAACTTGGCGCCCACTTCTTTATTCACGTCCTCAATACGGCTAGCGATGTTCACTGAATCGCCGACGGCCATCACCTGCTCCATATTGCGGCAACCAACGGTACCCACCACAACTTCTCCGTAATGCACCCCGATAACGATCTGGAATCTTGTTTCATAGGTAGCCTCTAGGTAGCAATTGAGCTGTTCCACTTCCACAAACATCTCGAGACCTGCTTCGACAGCTCGTAACGCTGCTCCGGAGGGCTCCTCCATCCCAAACAGAGCCATCAGCCCATCTCCCCTGTAGTCTCCGATGTAACCGCCGTGGCGATTTATCACCTGACCCATTCGAAGGAAGTATTTGTTCATCACATGGATGACATCGTATGGAGGTAGGGCTTCAGCAAAAGCGGTGGACCCACGGATATCTGCAAATAGGATGGCAACCTGTTTCTCTTCGCCTATATACCCGGGTGTCGCATTAGCTCCTAATTGGCTCGTCAGTTCTGCATCCTCTTCATCTAGCACCAATCGTCGCAGTTTCACGTTTCCGGTAACTGTGGTCTGGCAAGCCAGCCGAATTGTCGGACCAAAGCGCAATCCCTCAGAAAGAGCTTGCTCTTTAGCATTTCGGGGAGAACAGAATTCGAGGCCCTCCAGAATCATCACACGACATGTGGAGCACCGGGAATTCCCACCGCAGGCATGCGTATGAGGAATATCAACTTGCAATGATGTCTGGAGAATGGTTGTCTCTGTATCCGTCTCTACTTCCCTCTCATCGGACAGATAATAAATGTGCGGCATATCCATCTCCCATAGTATACAAAGGTGATTTAGATTGTCTCACCTGGCAGGCACTTTCGGCCAACTCCTCGGCATAGCTGAAGTTCGCCGAAGGCATTTGGGTGAAAGAAGCGAACCGAAAAACATGCTTTATGCGTTGTTGCTCCTCTGTCACTTGAAATAGATGACTTTTTGCTAAGGCTCTTCATACAGGCGTTCGCCGCGGTAGAGCCGGAGGGCAATCTGATACGTCTGCCCTTGCGCCCGAACCGTCGGAGCATGGGCTGCCAGATACCGCGCTGCAGCCAACAGTACGTGCGCCTCAGCTGGCGTCCCGCGCAGCAGCCCGTATTGACGGAAGGACGCTTCGACCATCTGAATCGTGTGAAAGTCGCGATCCTCGCGCAGCAGCAATCTTCCCAGCACGGCCAACAGCCGATCCGGGCTGCCGCCACTGTACAGATAGCGTGCGACCAATTCGCCTGCCTTGTTCACTTGCTGCTGCTGGTCCAACAGCGCTGAGAGTTGATCCAGAAGCGCTTCAGGATTCTTGACTGTGTCATCTGGCCCGGGCAGGGGAACCGCGGGCACGTTCAAAAAGCGGTCGAGGTATATACTCATCGCCACGTCGAAGACGCCTCGCAGCAGCTCCGGCGACGCTATCCGCCTCAGCCCCTGGTGCACGGCGTTGGCAAACGTAAAGGTGTGCAGTGCCGTGTCCCAGTCTGCGAACTCGTTGCTGATATGGAAGCGGGCAATGCGCAGCGCTGCAGCGTAAGCCACCGCACTTGCCAATTCCTCTTCGCTACCGCCCTCCCGCAACGCCTCTAACAGTGCGTCGGCAATGGCCTGCGGGTCCTCACCCAAGAGCACTGGCACCAGTGTGTATCGCGACCCGTCCATGTCCCGCGCTGACCCTGGCCCGTCTCCAGCGCGGCTGGCAGCGCCTCGAAGGCGCGCTCCAGGATTATAATCAGATCCACCGGGTTGCGCCAAGTGTTGGATTCCTCCATCCGATCGGCGTTGGCATAGCTGGAGACCAAGCTGGTCAGTACCGGTTCTGCGTACTCCCACCCCGCTGTATCGAGTGCCTCCAGCGCCTTGTTGGTAAAGTCAGCAACATGGCCGATGTCGATATAGCGGTGGTCGGTAGCGGCGGCAAAGAGCATATCGGCCATCTGCCGATGGTCGGCGCCGGCTCGCACGGCCGATACAATACAACGCTCGGCACCCTCAGAGTCACGCACTTCGACGAACTGGCGGAACCAGCGCTTGAGCGTATCCAGGTCCGTCGCGAGGGTCGGGAGCGGGTGAATCTCGAAGCGCGGCGGCATGCCAGCACACTCCCCAGCAACGGCCGCCAGACCGTGGTAGAGGGCGCGCGGTCGGTCTTCAGCATCCAGATGTGGCAGCAGGTTCATCATGCAGGTGTGCATGGTCAGACCTTGCCCCCAGCCGGACTGCCGATAACGCGCCCCGAAGTCGAGCCCAATGCGAAATGGCTCAGCCGGTTCTCCGTCATCATCTAACAAGGTGATGATGGCCTTCCCAATGACCAGTGAGATGGCTCGCTCCAGCCCATCCTGCAGACGCAGACGCTGACGAGCGCGCGGGTCTACGCGCAGCGCCAGGTCCACCCACACCTCACCGTCGCGGATTTGCACAGGGAAGCTGCGCACATCGTCGGCCCACTGGTCGAACGTTCCACCGCTGGCCAGGTCAAAGCGCGCGTGGTGCCAATGACAGGTCAGAATACCGTTTTTGACAGTGCCGCGGTCGAGAGGGAAGCCCATGTGCGGGCAGCGGTCGTCCACAGCATAGATCTTGTCCCCCTGGGCGAACAGCGCCAGCGTGTGCCCATCGACCTGGACGTGCACAGCCGGTAGCTTGCACCTCAGCCAGACGGGCGGCACGCACGTAGTTTTCGGCGCTCGTTGACATCTTGAACTTTTTACTCATATTGCATCACCCTCCTGTAAGATAGCGTATAACGATCTTTATTCTGGATTTTGGGACCAAAATTCCAAAAAATTGCCATCCAGATCATAGAAGTAATATGCAGTGGATGTGCTCCTTCATATCAGTACCTCATCTCAGGGTGAATGCCTTTTTATTCTTTATTTTCTGACATATAGCTCAGATAATACAGTAGTTCACATCTTTGTGTGCCATTCGCATGTTTCCAAATCTCAACCGCTATATCAGCCAACGTCAGAGTATGCACATCATCAACACCCCCTGCCACCAGTTTCAATAGAGCGTACTCGAAATCTTCCTCATTAACAGACTGGGCATAGATGCTTTCATCAAACTCGATATTAGCCGTCATTCCCCATATCACATTCATGAGGGATTATATTTCGATACAATCTTGTTAGTGAATTAATATTATCACTTCTATATTTATCAACAACTACTTTTTTAAATCAAACCCAGCTATCCAGTCCCTTTGCTCTACAAAACTTTAGCGCCCCTGTTGCTGAGAGATTTCATCGCGCAGGTGTGCAAGGCTTTTCTGGACTTCCTCCGGATTCCCACCTATCTGTTTAAGCCATTCTTGCGTCTCTTTTTCCTTCAGAGTCCTCTCGGCTTGTTCTAACGCTTCCGACGCCTTGTCAAGTTTTATGCCGAACTTGAGACGCCATTTGACAGCATCAGTGTAAGCCACTCCGGACCACTGCTTTGCGCTTCGACTATAGGTCAGATGCGCTTGTAGGTAGCGGTCTATTAGTTCATCGAGGTACTCGTCATCCGCCAACCCACTTTCCTGCTCTGCTAATTTCAGCATTTTTGTATGCGCCTCGGCATACCATAGCGAAAGTTCAGGGAAATCCTCAGCCGTAGATTCATCAATTATGCGCCGGTAATAGTCCCATTTTTCACGCGGCTTATCGCTCTTCTCTGCTAAACCCAACAATGCTGAAAGCCAGGCCTCAGTTTTGGGATATTGCAGCATCCTGGTAAATAGATCTTCCGGGACATTATCGGTGCGCCCATACCCGGGAAGAAACATATAGCCCCAATAGGCTGTATCCAACGCCTTTGGTGTTTCTTTGTGCGATTCGAGGAACGCTTCGATTTTACTACTTATTTGTTGGCGCAATTCAGGTGGAGCCAAGATTGTTATTTTTTGGCGCGCTCCAGGTGGAGGCACAATTTCTACGCGAGTCCCCCATAGTTCGGCGAGAGTTGCCCAGCGTATCGTGTAGGCATCATAGGCATCTCGGTCGGCTTCTATCGCACGAGTGCAGGCCGCCAAAGCCTCCTTATATTCTTTCCTCTGCACATGCGCCCTGGCTTCGGAAATCGCTTTTGCAGCGTCTTCCTGACGCTTTGACTCCGTAGCACCCTGTTCTTTTTCTCCTCCGCAGCTTGCCAAGGATAGAGAGATCACAATCACGCAAGCTGAGGTTATGAAAGAGACTTTGTTCATGTCTTACCCTCCTTAGTTTAAGGCCCTTAAGGCTTTCTAAGCCCATCAGGCTTTCTAAGCCCGTAAGGCATTGTAAATCATTATGATATACACAGAATGATATAAACAATCATCAGGAAGATAATACGAACATCAAATTGATAAGTCAAGGACTATTTCAAGCAACTATTGTTATTCGGAAAGGTTGCATTTAGCGAATTAGTCGGACATTCGGCAAACCTGAAGCCTCCTAATAGGCTATCGAAAGTAAATGTAGAGAGAGGATCATGCCGCCCTTGGAGCGAGTGGACCGTCGCCGACTGAATCTATCGGGGATCAACCTTTCGGGGGCAGGTAGTAGGGTTTCATGGCATCCCTGGATTCCCGTTTCCACGGGAATGACATTCATTTCGGGGGCAAGCCTGGCCCCTACGATTCCTTACCGAACGCACTCGCTATTTTTTTTCTCCAAACAGGAAGATTGCGGAAGATAACGCATCCTGCGGCTTGACTAATTGCGGAGTTTGGGTTATATTTACTCTCGATGAACAAATGAACAGTAAACAAGCGAGTAGTAGATAGAAAATCCTCTATAATCATCTTCACAGGGAAAGGCTATGGGACAAATCAAACTGACGGAGACTATGGAAGAGGCGATCGTCCAAAGGGTCCTGGACGACTACAACCGCGATACGCAAAACAGGGACGAATGGCTCCACAAGAGGGCGGACTACAGAAAGCAGTACAGGGGTGCAACCGAGCCGAAGTCGTGGCCGTGGGAGAACGCCTCCAATCTCCACGTCCCTGTGACGGGTACGGTTGTAGATACGCTTGCGCCCAAGTTGATGAAGGCTCTTTTTGACTCCTCGCCTATTGCTAATGTCAGGGCGATAGAAAAGGGCGATGTCGAACGGGCAAGGATCCTTGAGCAGTTTCTGCACTGGGAATTGAACAATCACATGAAGGTCTACTGGACTTTCTACGACATCGTTACGCTGACCCTGATTGACGGCACTGCTTGTGGTAAGCTTACGTGGGAGAGGGTGACGCGGACTGTAAGGGAAGATGGATCAGGGCATACACATGGGCCTGCCCCTACAGCCACAGCGAAAGGGAATAAGCGGGAGATCGTGGTATATGAGGGGCCGAGGTTCGAGGTGGTGGATACAGCCGATCTTATAATCCCGTCTAATGCTAAAGATCTGCAAAGCTGCGATCACCTTATCCACAGGTGCTGGGTCAGATTCGATGACCTCAAAAAGAGAGCAGCCGAGGGTATATACCAAAATGTGGATGAGGATCTCAAGATCTTTGCAGACGACAATAGCAGGTCTGATCCTCAAGATGCTATCAGAGTGGTAGAGGATGATCTGGAAGGGGTTACAACCACTGGATCGGATGAGGCAAATGAAATAGAGATATTGGAGTGGTACGGAAGATACGATGTTGATGAAGACGGCTTCGAGGAGGAATGTGTCTTTACGGTGGCAAAGGAGGCAAGAAGGCTATTAAGGGCTGTCTTTCTGGACGATCTCTTTCAACACGGGAAACGGCCATTTATAGACTTCCACTTTGTCCGGGTCCCCGCAAGGTTCTACTCCATCGGGATACCAGAAAGGATAAGGGACCTCCAGGAGGAGATAAATGCCCTACACAATCAAAGGATAGATTCCGGGACGGTTACGAATATCCCCTATTTCTTCTACGAGCCGACCTCGACCGGACTCCCCGAGACACTTAACCTCGAACCGGGAAGGGGATACGCTGTCTCTGACGTAAACGGGATTCTCTTCCCGAAGCATCCCGATGTGACGTCCTTCTACTTTAAGGAGGAGCATCTAGTACTGGCTTACATCGAGCGCATCCTCGGCATTTCTGACTTTCTGGTGGAAAGGTTTCCCGACACACCTAATGCCCCAAGGACGGCTACAGGGACAATGGCGGTTATCTAGGAGGCAAATGCCAGAATAGATCTAATCATCAAGGGAATACAGGAGTCATTCAGGGAGTTCTTGGAGCAGGTCGTGCAGATCAATCAGCAGTACATAGCTCCAGAGACTGTAATTCGTGTTACAGGAAAAGACGGGAAGGATGTATTTGAGGAGATCCCAAGGGAATCTATCCAGGGAAAATTCAACTATATACTCTCTGGCAATACTCAAAGTATCAATAAACAGGCCCAAAGGCAGACCTCTGTCTTTCTGTACGACCGCCTGATCAATAATTCTCTGATTAAGGGCGATCCGTCCAGGGTCTTTGAGGTCACAAGGAGACTCCTTTTGGCACACGACGAAAAGGATATCGCGGGGATTATAGGTCAAAGACCCAAGGAGACGCTTCGAGATCAACGCTCGACACAAAATGGTCGTAAACGGAGTCGCAATAGAAAAACCGCACAACGTGACGGAAAAGCGTCAACGCTCGGCCTGACGTCTTATCTTGAGTCTCTACAGGGATCTTATGATGAAAAGATCGAGTGAGGAAAAGACCAGGCGTATAGAGGACACTGAGGTCATAGAGGAACTCATGCGCCACCCCGGATGGGAGGTACTATCCAAAAGGATTGAGGCTTACAGGGAAATGGAGACGAACAAGGTCATAAGTAGCCATTCGTGGGAAGAGGTGCTCTATCATAAGGGGAAACTCCACGCGGCTTTAGAGATTATGAGTATCCCCAAACAGGTGATAAAGGAGGGAAAACTCGATGATGTCTCCACAGACTGATACCAAAAAGGCTAAGCTTGCCGACCTTTTGATCCCTTCGATCAAAAAGACTGTGTCGGACAAATTAGAGGCGTATATCAAATGTGATCTTTTGATGAGCATGAAGGCTGTAGGCGTGTTCGAGGAGATTATCGAGGGCGCAGTCTCTGTGGCCCTCCAAACGGTGTGCAGCTCTATGAAGATAGAGTCGAATGAGGACGAGAAGGCTATAACTATCATAATTACGCTAACGAAAAGATAAACAAGGAGGATGCGATGTCTCGACAGACTGAATCTCTACAGGATAAATCTCTACAGACTGAATCTCTACAGACTGAGTCTTTGCAGACCAAGGATGATGACACAAAAGATCAGGTGCAAGTCCGTGATGAACAAGAGGATACAGGCGACGATTCTCATCTGTCGCGGGAGGATCTCCAAGAGGTCGTTGAATCGTACTTTCACGATCAGAATATTCTGGAATATTCTGTCGAACCTGATGACGCACGTCGGTCTGAAAGGTCTCCGATAGATTCAATCGGGGATCAACTCCCTCAGGGAAAAGGTAAAGAACTCTTCAAAGAAGAAAGCCAAAAAGCGAAGCCCGTAAAGCTCGAATCTCCTTCTCAACGCTACGAGGACTTCAACGAGATGATACCACAGATGATAGAGGTGACTCAAAGGACGCCTGCTTTGCAACAGTTAAGCCAGATCGATCTGACATCTGCTCTGGATATTGCCTATCGGTTAGCCAGGGCGTCCAGGACAAGTAGACAGCAAACAGTAGACAGGGAAAGGAAAAAGAAGCAAGGAAAGAGCAGACAGTGGATGATGCGATGGCGGAAAGTGAGACGTCCATTGAATACTCTATGCCCTTTGTCGAGAGCCCCTCTTCACCGAAAGAAGAAAAAGAAAGTGTAGGAGCTATCGGGAGGTCGATAGCAAAAAAGTTAGGACTCTCCGAAAAGGATTTGGTTGACGGTGCGTCCGAAATGAGAAGAGAAGGATTTAGAGGCAGCAGATAGTGGACAGATGAGATTGCTTCGGGGTGAACCCTCCCCGATTGAATCCATCGGGGATCAATCATTCGAGGGCAGGCAATAGGGTTTCATGGCATCCCTGGATTCCCGTTTCCACGGGAATGACATTCATTTCGGGAACAGGCCCACGTGTTCGCTCAATAGACAGTAGATAGGAAACGATAATGGTAAATCCCAAAGACGTGTTCCTTGCAATTCCGACTACAGGATGGCTGCACCGGGGGACTGTCAGGCATATTTTGACGCTCCGAAAGGCTTATCCCGATCTATATATAACTTTCAAGGATGGACATCAAGGATCGCACGTGGTAAGAAACGCCATAGTTGCCGATTTCCTTAAGACAGATAAAGAATGGCTCTTGATGATCGATGATGATGTCGTTCCGACTGCAGATCCTCTCAAATTAGCCACGTCTGGACACGACATCTGCGGCGGGCTGTGCTTATCAACTTATAAGCCATTAGACGTTCCAGGCCCCTGTATATACTACTACAGCTCCGAAGATGAAGCCTTTACTATCGTCAATCCGGAAGTCTTTGGCGGGATTTATGAAGTAGATGCCGTCGGAGCAGGATGTATTATGATACACAGAAGGGTCCTGGAGCATGCCGATATGAAGATACCGTTCGACCTGTGGCTGAACGCAGATGGGACAGTCAAGGTGGGATCAGATCTCTATTTCTGCATAAGGGTGAAGGCTTGTGGGTTTAGTGTAGCCGTAAATCTGGATGTCCCGTGCGATCATATCTGCCGGGCTTCTCTCTTGCATATCAAGCAGTCGTACGAACAGTCAACTATAAATATACTAAAGGAGCAGAGAGCACTATGGGAACAGGAAAGGAACGAAAAGATAAGATAGAGGTGGTAGCCGAGTGGACAAGGCCTGATCTTCTGGCCCTCGATTCTGATCTTAAGAAGCAGAAGGAAAAGGAGGGCAAACGCTTAAGATGGGTCGTAACTGAGAACCTTGAGACTAAAAAGTACGACGGTTGGAATCCCGTCCAGGCAAAGGAGAAGAAACAACACGATCCCCAGAGTGGATCGCAGTTGACCTCTGGTATTCAACGCAGGGAGATGACCCTCTGTGAGATGCCCGAGGAGTTGGCGGAAAAAAGGAACAGGCACTTCCAGGAGGAAAGTTCATCTCAAGTCAGGAAGCTTGTGGACGATGTTGACGAGGCTATAGACAGGGCTCAGCACGCTCTGAGACACAGTGGAATGAGTAAAAAGGAAGCCGAAGAGTTCGTCTTCGGAAGATTAAGTATCCAACGCTGAATAAGAATGTAGGGGCGAGATTGCCGCGCCCGTACAAAAACGCTCGTCAGAGCAAGAAGAGGAGGTAAAGATGGCAAATGTAGATAGTCCGAGAGGGTTAAGTCCGATCCAGACCAAGCAGGGCGGACCGCCGAGGCTCATCAAGTATACAAAGGATAATTCGGCGTCAGCAATTTACATCGGAGATTCCGTGAAGCTGGAGGCGGACGGCTACGTGGCTGCGGCTGCGGCCGGCAATGCCCTTTTGGGTGTAGCGGGAAACTTCAGCACTGCTTCTAAGACAGACTCGGTCTGGGTCTATGATGACCCCGACACTGTCTTCTCTGTCCAGGACGACGGAGCAGCTGTTGCATCTGCGCAGACTCACGTGGGAAACAACGCAGACGTAGTCGCCGGAACGGGAGATGTGGACAGCAAACTGTCCGGGCACGAACTGGACATATCCGGGGTTACGACTGGCTCTGCTCAATTGAGGGTTTTAGGTCTCCATAAGGTGGTCGGAAACGCATGGGGATCGTGGGCCAGGATCGCTGTACAGATCAACGAGCATCAGCTCAAGCAGACAACTGGAGTGTAATTTAGTGTCAGACAGATCCCCGAATGAATCTATCGGGGGGAATGTCTGACCCACCAGCAATAGACAGTACACTGTAGAAAGCCAGATTGCTTCGGGGTGAACGCCTCGCAATGACAGTTTAGTCCACGCTGGTGTGTAATTACTTCCCAGTGTGTCAGGGCAGACACACGGGTCTGCCCCTACGAAAAACGCACGTTTAGCCAGATTGCACATGGGTGAACCCCAGATAGAATCATTCGGAGGCAGGCCACCTCGCAATGACAGTTTAGTCAAAGCTGGAGTGTAATTTAGTGTCAGACAGGAATGTCTGACCTACCACTACCATATCAAAGGAGGAAATAGATGGCATCAATTTCGCCAAACTTTGAGTTTCTGTTAGCCGCTGGATTGAGGAAGGTCATCTTCAATAAGTATAAGTCCTATCCAGAGGAGTACTCTTTCATATTCAACGTCCACTCCTCGGACAGGCAGTACGAGGAGGACGCTTCGGTCAGCGGATTGGGGCTCTTCTCCACAAAGGACGAAGGTGAGGCGATCAGCTACGATGACCCTGTTCAGGGGTTCAAAAAGCGATACACTCATGTTACCTACGGACTAGGCTTCAGGGTCTCTGAGGAGATGAGGGAGGACGACTTCTACAGCCCTATGAGGCGGATGGCAAGGGCATTAGGAAGGTCTGCGGCTCAGACTGTCGAGATCGTCACCGCCGATGTCTTCAATAACGGCTTCAACACAAGCTACCCCGGCGCTGACGCTAAGCCACTATTTGCGACAGACCACCCGCTTGTAAAGGCAGGCGGCACCGAGCAGAACAAGCTCTCAACCGACGCCGACCTTTCCGTCACGTCGCTTCGTCAGGCGATAAACGACTTTGAGGACTTCACAGATGACGCAGGGCTGAAGATGGCCGTAAAGCCGAGACTTTTAGTCGTGCCTAACGAGTCAGAGTGGGACGCCTTCGAGCTTTTGAAGTCTTCGGGCCGTCCCGATACGGCAAATAACGCTGAAAACGCCTTTCAGATGTTAAGCTTACGGCCATTTGTGTGGCACTATCTGACCGACCCTGACGCCTGGTTCTTAGTAGGGGAAAAGGACGATCACGAACTGAATTTCTTCTAGAGGAAGAGGTTTACCGTGACGCCGGGTGAGGACTTCGATACAGGCGATCTGAAGATAAAGGGCACTATGCGCTTTGGCGTGGGATGGAGCGACTTCAGGGGCGTCTTCGGATCTCCAGGAGCGTAGAACCTGTAGACAGCAAAGAGTAGAGACGTAAGGCAGGGGGCAGGAAGCACCTCAACCCCTGCCTGTCTACTGCGGGCGAGTGGACCTCGCCCCTACATACTGTCTACTACTTACTTAGAATAAGGAGGAGAATTGATGGGATTGACAAATTTCGGTGTATTAAGCGTTGACGCTATCATCGGGGGGAATAGTTGCTATTCCTCTCTTACAGGTAAGACATTCTTTGTAGCGCCTACCACAGGGCATGTAGCTCATCCGGAGGGCAAGGGTCCTTCTGATAATAACGATGGGGAAAGCCCTTTAACTCCCTTTGCTACCGTCCAAAAGGCTCTCGATTCGTGCGTATCAGGAAGAGGGGATACAGTTGTGCTTTTGCGGGGGACGCATACACCCGGTGGTGTTCTTACTATTGATAAGGACGATGTCCGGCTTCTGGGCTATCCCCCCGCACCCTACGGGTACGGCTGTCCATCGTTGGACGGGCCAAGCGGTACTGTCAATGAACTAGTGGCAGTAGAGGCTGATAATGTAGAAATAGGGTTCTTCAGGATCGGTGTAAGTGCTCAAGCTCTCCACGGTATCATTGACATCGCAGATACAGCAGCGACCAGCTATACGTATCTTCACGACATGTTCGTTGCAGGATGGAACGAACAGGCTGGAGGCAACGGAATACGTCTGGGAGACGGTACAAACGACCCCGTCGAGTGTATAATCGAGCGGTGCTTTTTTGCTCCCAGATTTGACGGCGCTGACATCGTCTGGGATTCGACAAGGCCGATCATAAAGGACTGTTTCTTTATGATGGACGACGGGGATACTGCGATAACTGTGCCGACCAAGACAAATGCGACGACCAGATACGGTGCGTTCATAGTAGATAACTTCTTCCTGGGCGCAACTGACGCCGGTGATGAAGTGGGAATCACCTTTGAGGCGGCAGAGGCAAACTCCCCATTGGGAGTCATAGCCAGAAACTACTTTGCCAACTGCTCGGCGACAGCCGTCACTCAGGACAGACACCCTGAGCGAGTGGTTGAAAACTACGTCGGAGACACAGCAGGCGGCGCTAAAATCGATCCTACGGCAGTATAGTAGATAGGGGAAACATGTAGACAGTAGAACAGTAGACAGGAGGCCTACAGTAGAACAGTAGGTAGGAGGACCCCCTTTTGCGACCCGTTTTGGTTAGGCCCCCTTAGCCGACCCGCTGTGGTCGTGCCATCTGTCTCTATCTACTGTCTACTCCCGATTGAACCCCCCTGTAGACCCCCTTATTAAGGGGGGAATAATAAGGGGGTCTACATAAACATAAACAAAAAGGTGATAGATTATGGCAGGATTTACTAAAGAAAGAACGACCTCAGGGCAGGTTACTACAGGACTTGCCACAGTACAAGGGGCCACGCTGACTGCTGGCGCTGATGCTGCTTCGGCGGCTCTATATGACAATACAGCAGGCAGCGGTAATCCGATAGTGACGCTTAAGGCATCCGCGAACACTACGGTCAACGCCTCTTTCCCAGAGGGAATCAGAATTGACATCGGTGTCTATGCGACTTTGACGGGGACGAGCCCGTCTGTCTTTGTGCATTATGCGTAGATCAAGAATGTAGGGGCGTCCCGGATAGATTCAATCGGGGATCACTTGCCCCTAAAAGTGTAAGACAGGAACCCCCCTGTATCCCCCCTTGGTAAGGGGGGAATTAAAGGGGGTCTGACCCACTACCAAAAACGAAGGAAATATAAATATGCCATCCAGAACTTTGCTATCGCTCGTAAATGAGGTGCTCACAGAGGTCCACGAGCCGACTTTAGGCTCTATTCCAGGGAGTCCGTCGGGGCTTACCAGGGTCAAAATAGATCAGATCAATCGGGCGCAGGAGGATGTGCTTTCCAGAAGGCGATACCGCTGGCAGCAGAAGACAGGTGTCTTTCAGACGAAGGCCGTCTATAGTGCCGGTACTGTGAGCGTGACGAACGGTGATGCGACAGTGACGGGAACAGGGACGGCCTTTTCGGCAAACGTAAACGCAGGCGACCGGTTCAGAGTAGATGGCGACGATACGTCCTACGTCGTAAGTTCCATAACGAACGATACATCACTTGAGCTTACCACAAACTATATCGGCACGACTGCAACGGGTAAGAGCTATTCCATCTTCCAGAGGGAGTACAGCCTCGCCTCTGATGTGGACGAGATAATGGAGATGGTTCACACGAAGCTACCGGGGGCAAGTCTCATTCTGGGTGGAGACAGCTTCCCTGCTTTAAAGAAGATGGACATAAGGGACCTGGAGCAGAGCGTCCCCGATCTGGATGCCAATACTTCTGGGATTCCGAGCATCTACTGTGAAGTGAGAGACTCAAATGGGGCGCTTCAGGCTCTGTTCTATCCGTACCCCAGAGAGGTAATACAGATTTCCTACCGCTACTACAAGACCCTTTCGGAGCTTTCTTCGACAAACGATACATCAGGTCTGCACGCTAAGTACCACAGGCTGCTTTATCTTAAAGGGCTGGCAGCGGCCAACAGATGGCTGGATGACCCTTATGCCGAAGACGCGGAAAGGCTGTACGAAAGCCGATTGAATACCCTCGTCTGGGAGGACGCCAGAGACTACGATGGAGGCATCAGAGTAAAGCCCGTAGGCCTGAGAAGGAAGGGACGACATCTGAGGGGATTCTCTAACATTCTATTTGACAGGACGTAAGACAGTAGACAGTAGACAGGGAAAGGCAAGGGCAGACACACGGGCCTGCCCTCGAACGATCCCATCGGGGGTCTGCCCCTACAACAGTGGTCTTGCATATAGAGGATGCAGAATAATGACAACGTCTAAAAGGAAAAAGAGCTACATCGAGGTCCCGTATGTTGACAACACGGGAGGCCTAAACAGCAAGGCATCTGTCGGGTCGTTTCCAGATAAGGACGCTGTCCAGTTGGACAATATTCATCTGGACACAAACGGCGCATGGGTAAAGAGAAAGGGGCACGAAAGGCGAAACTTGACCTCTATCTCTGCCTCTATAACCGGAATCTACGACTACGTTAAGAAAGATGGGACAAGGGCGATTATCGTCACGGCGGGTACGCAGGTCTACAAGTACAACACTTCGACTCTGGAGTTGGATTCTATTGCTACGGGCTTGACCAACGGCCTGCTGTGGGGCTTTGAGACCTTTACCGATCTATTGATTCTGACCAACGGGACGGATAACGTCAAGAAATACGACGGCACCACCTTCGCCGATCTGGGAGGGTCTCCTCCAAAAGGCAAGTTTTTGAAGCTATTCAACAACTATCTCTTCCTGGCGGGGAATTCTACCGATCCATCCAGGCTCTACTACTCCAACAAGAACAATCCTGAGGTATGGACTTCCGGCGACCACATAGATATAAATCCGGACGATGGAGATCAAATCAGCGGACTTGCTGCCCTCTTCGATCAGTTGGTCATCTTCAAGCGCAACTCTATATATACGCTGTCGGGCGATTCGCCCTCGATCTTCAAGGTATCCCAGATCACGTCTGACGTGGGATGCCTCGCGCAAAACTCCATACAGAACATCACGGATGATTCATCTGGCCCTGACAGCCTCTACTTCTACGGCGAAAGGGGAGTCTACGCCTTTCGGGGAACAGGAGTGGACTACATCTCCGAAAAGATCGAGGACCTCATCTCGTCTGGCCCTGACAGTCCGACCCCGCTTAATCTGACGCGTCTGTCCAGGGCCGCATCTTGCCACAACCGAAAGAGAAATCAATACTGGATCGCTCTGACGCCGTCGGGAGGCTCGAATAATACCATCATCTTCGTCTACGACTATCTCAACAATGCCTGGACGAAGTTCACAGGGATCACGGGGAACGCACTTGCCTACGTTGCAGATCCGCTTCTGTCGGGCATCCCGATAGAGTCACAGATAGTATGGACAGGAGATGGGACAGGCTTCGTCTCACAGGCCGACACGGGCCTCAACGATCCGCCCTCGGCAGACATAAGCATAACGATTAAGACCAAAGCCTTCGATTTGAAGCGTCCCCGATTTAATCTTTCTGGGATAGCGACCAAGCTTTTCAGATATGCCTACATCTTCGTGGAGGACGCCCACGCAAGCGGAGTGACGTTGACAGTGGAGTGGTTCGTAGATTTTGCGGCGACAGCCACAGGCAGCTACTCTCTTACGGGAGTAAACTCCAGAAGCGTCCACAGAGTGCCGCTGGACGGTGCGGCAGGAAGATACATACAGTTTAAGATCAGCGAGTCCTCACAGCGAGACTTTTCGCTCGGCGGACTGTCCATTGTGGCAAACGAAAGGGGATTCAGAGGATAGCATTGAGATGTCAGATAGGAATGTCCCCTATAGAATCAATAGGGGATTCATTTAGGGAACGGGGTCTGACCGCCCGGAGATAAGATAATGGGATTCATTGCCAAACCTTACCAGATAAGAACATTAGGCGGAAATAGCGCATACGCCATAAACCGCAACTTTGACGTCATCTATACCGAGTTCAACGGGAATATAGACATTGATAATCTGAAGGCCGGCAATTTGGTTCGGGCATCGCTCTGGGGAGCAATCAGGCTGGATGGGACGAATCCACCCGCCGAAGCCCTTGCAGGCGATTATCCCGGGCTGGACTTCTCTGCGACTGCTACAAATACCGTCAGGGCATCGTTTGAAGTCCCGCACGACTGCGACATAACCAAGCCCATAGCGATAGTCCTATCATACGTTATGACCACAGGCCATAGCGGGAATGTGGAACTGTCCTTTTCCCGTACTGTTACGAGCCTGAACTCATCGCTGGAAACGCCGGCATCATCTGCCAACACCTTGAATCCTGATGACAGCGGCAATGTGTATGAACAGGACAGCACCTTTAACGTTCCGGCTGCTGCACTCTCAGCAAAGACCGATATTGCAGCCATCAAGTTGGAGCGTCAGGGGGCAAGTGCGAACGACACTCACACGGGGCTGTTCAGATTATTGGATCTGGAGATAGAGTATACCACGGATGGAACTGTGTAGGGACAGACAAAATGTCTGTCCTACCAGCCACATTCTCAACTCACTCTGTGGTGGGTGAGACCCCCCTTTAATTCCCCCCTTATTAAGGGGGGCTATAGAGAGGTCTGACGTGGAGATACCTAATGTCAAAAATTGAACTCACAGCCGAATGGGACAAGGAGAAACAGGAAGTCATCAGATACCATCCGCCTCGGCGGGTCTGCTCCTTTTGCTACGAGGGCATGTTATACGATCCCCAAAAGGGCATATGGGAGTGCATACATTGTATATGTAGACAGGGAGTGGAGGAGATGCCCTGTCTCCCCCGATTGAATCTATCGGGGGCTACTGTCTACAGTCTACTTGGATGTGAAGGGCGGAAGGGATGTACATAGTCTGGCATGCCAGCGATTCAACGTTCGGATCGGCGATCACAATAGATGGCTGGCACAGAGAAAGAGGCTGGGCAAGGATCGGATACGGAGCCGTCATCCTGAACGGTTATCTGACCTCACAGGACAGGAAAGAAAGGCGATACGCAGCGCATCTGGATGGTCTGCTGGAGACGGGCAGGCCGCTGGATCAAGATTCGGAGCTGGAGGCAGATGAGATGCAGGCTCACGCCTACGGTCTGAATAGAGAGTCCATATCCATCTGCCTTATCGGAAGTGGCGGAGACTACACACTCAACCAGATCTGCACTGCCCTCCGGCAGACCCAGAGATGGATGAGACAGTTCGGCGTTCGCCCCCAGAACGTGATAGGGCACTACGAGATCGGAAGGGTCAAGCCGAACTTTGCAACCAGTAAGACGTGCCCCGATATAGATATGGATCAGATTCGAGAGATCATCGGGAGGTTCTCAAAGTGAATGATAACGACAGACAAAGAGGTCGCTTTGAGGGTGAAGTTGTAGCCCGGCTGGACAATCTGAACGAATACATCGAATCGGTGAGCCGTGATGTGAAGGAGAATAATCGAATGATCATCGGGATCAAAGAGGATCTCGCTCAACTCAAGGTCAAATCGAGCCTCTGGGGGTCAATAACAGGTGGAGGAGCAGCAGGAGTCATGATGGCGCTAAAATCCATTTTACGAGGTGACAAATAATGTTCGACTGGATTATGGGAATAGGGCCAGGAAGGCTGGCGCGGCGCAGTCACAGGGATAGGTCTCTTTGCCACCGTGTGGTATAAGCGGGCCAGCAAGGCTGCAAAAGAGTGGGAGGATGTAGTAAATAGCATAAGAGCCAACAGAAAAGACGGCTGGACTCAGGAAGAAGTGGAGGAAGTCATAGAGGAACTGGCAGAGGCGTTTTCGGCGACTGTGCCCTTCTTCGGGAGGTTGTTGAGATGAAAATATCCACGTTTACGGCGTTCTTGATGTTCATTATCGGCTGTGGAGAAGCGCCGTTAGAGTCAATAGAAGAAACGCTTGCAGCAGAGGAAGTAGAACACTTTCTGGTCGGCGATCCGTGGGTTGCCACAGGCACAAATAGATACGGCAATTGGACTAACACCAAGACTTACGAGGATAGCGGCAGGTTCATCCACTTGTTGCGGTATGACGCCCGATCCCCGATTGAATCTATCGGAGATGCGGGGCAGGAGTTTCAAGAGGCGGGCAATTGGAGGCTGAAAGAGGTCAACAAGGCTATAAAGGTCGTCCACCTGATGGACGATGGTCACGTCTTTTTTCTCACGGTTCTCTATATAGACGATGACTACCTGGAACTGGGGAGCCTGCAATACGTGCGAGAGAGCAAGTGGCAAAGGTAGTCAGGTAGTTTGCTTCTATTTGGCCAGATTGCTCAATTTCTGCTCCATCTGATCCAGACGATGTCTGAATTCTGCAATATCCTTGATCTGCTGATCCCTTTCTTCTGAATGCCGGCTCTCCCGGCGCAAGGTTACAAACTGAGGTATTCCCAGGACGGTCACTACTATGACCAAAACTGCCCCGACCATCCACTGGAGTAGGCCAATTCTTTTGTCCATCTCGTCTATCCTGGTGTTTACATCCTTGAACTCAGCCTTGAACTCGGTTCTTACAGATTTAAATTCAGCGTTTACTGCAGAGATCCTCAGATCTATATATTCCTTCAGCCTGTTTTCCATCTGCAGGAGATCCTGTTTGGTTATCTCCTCCGCAGATGGGGATGATGGATGGAACATCCACAGCGCTGTAAAAAGGACAGATATTGTTAAGATCTTACGCATTGTTCAACCCTTCCTGATGTCAACGTGGTAGTATAATGAATTCGTGGGGGAAAGTCAAGAGAAAATGGGGAATGCAAAGTGGCAAATGAACTCTTAGAGGCGGCCCTGTGCTATGAATCCATCGGGTGGTCTGTGATCCCAGTGCGGCCGGACAAGAAGCCCTATATCTCGTGGCGTGACTACCAGAAGGTCAGGGCGACGCAGGAGCAGATTAAGCTGTGGTGGAGAGAATATAAAGACGCACAGATCGGGATCGTGACAGGCCAGATTTCCAATATCGTGGTGGTGGATCTGGACGCAGCAGAAGGCATAACCTCATTCGACAAGCTGGACGACGGGCAGCCTACTGTATGCAGCAAGACCGGCTCCGGCGGCTGCCACTACTTCTACGCTATGCCGAAAGAAGAAGATGAAGCCAAACTGCTGCGCAATTTCGCCAGACGGATGGGCATAGACCTGAGAGCAAACGGCGGATACGTGGTCGTGCCTCCGTCGCAGAATCAAAAAGGGCAATATGAGTGGCGCATCTCTCCCGACAACCAGAACCCCTCAGACTGTCCAGTGTGGGTAATAGATGCGTGCAAAGTAGGTCAGACATTCCGCCCGATTGAATCTATCGGGGGCTGCGGGAAACAAGAACAGACATTCTTGTCTGTTCTACCGTCTTTAGAAAATGGCGTGGATAAAGGCAGTAGAAACGATTCTGCTGCAAGACTTGCCGGACACTTCTTCAGGCAGGGGAAGACAAAGACAGAGGTCAGCGCAGAGTTAGTCGAATGGAACGCAAAGAACAGGCCTCCGCTTGAGCTTTCGGAGCTGGAGGGCGTCGTGGAATCCATCGGCAGGACGCGTGCCTACAAGGCAGGCACGAATGACTGCAACGCAGGCGCCCATGCCTGCAAGGCAGAGGCAAAGAGTGACGTCCTGTGTGCTCTCTCTGAGGGCGAGCGCGGAGATGCCAAACTATTCGTCAAGCTCTACAGAGACAGATTCTGCTACGACAGCTCCGAAGGCACATGGTACGAGTGGAAGGGGCACTTCTGGGCGCCCGACAGGATCAGGGAAGCGAGGGCCTCCGTAGAGGGCGTGATCCAGATCTATAAAGACGAACTCCACAGACAGAGTCACACAGACAACGAGACGAAGACGAAGGACCTGACGAGGAGAATCACACAGCTCAGCACGAGGAGGCGGGCAGACGAATGCCTTGAACTCTCAGCAAGCGGCGCTAACTCCCTGGCGATAGAGGGCCACGAATGGGACGTAGACCCCTACCTTCTGGCATGCCCAAACGGCGTCATAGACCTCAGAACGGGAGAGTTGAGACAAGGCAGGCAGCGGGAATACATAAAGACAGTCTGTCCCACGGAGTTCAAGGGTACAGACATCGGCTGTCCCAAGAAGGGGACAGACGCTCCCTGTCCCGCATGGGAGGAGTTCCTGTTTCAGATATTCGACGAGGATCAGGAGTTGATCTCCTACGTCAAGCGGCTGCTGGGCTACTCTATGTTGGGGCTTTCGACACAGCACGAATTCTATATCTTCTGGGGACAGGGAAGAAACGGCAAGGGGACCTTGTTTCAGGTGCTGTCAGATGTGCTGGGTCCCTATGTCTCGCAGGCCCCCAAGGAGATGCTCCTCTATAACCGCTTTCGGCCCGCAGCCTCTTCTCCCAGATCGGAGCTGATGGCCTTGAGGGGCAAACGCCTCGTCTGGGCGTCGGAATCCGATGAAGGACGGCATCTGGACACCAGCCAGGTCAAGTGGCTCTCAGGCGGAGACTCCCTTGTGGCAAGAGAGGTCTACGGGAGGCACCAGGTGGAGTTTCGGCCCACGTTTACGCTCTTCCTCCAGACAAATCATAAGCCGAAGGCGAACGCCTACGATTACGCCCTCTGGGAGAGGATCAGACTGATACCCTTTAATCTCTCATTTGTGGACGACCCGACAAGAGACCACGAAAGGAAAAGAGACCCGAATCTGGTGGATAAATTGAAAGTAGAGGGATCGGGGATACTCTCGTGCCTCGTCCAGGGCTGCCTCGACTTCCAGGAACACGGCCTTCTGCCGCCTGAGACTGTAAAGCTGGCCACGAAGGCGTATAAAGATGAGGAGGATATTTGGGGCCAGTGTACAGAGGAGTGCTTTAGAAAAGACGAAAAGGCAAAGGTTGAGGCGGGATCAGCTTATCCAATGGTTGTAAACTGGTTCGACGAAAATGGATATGATTCGCCCAGCAAACAAATGTTCGGAAAAAGAATGGGAGAACGGTTCCACAAGGTTAAGCTTAGCGGAAAGGTTTATTACCTGGGTATAGGAATGCTTGATTAGGACGATAAGGACGTTTTACATGTAACTTTTCTAAAAAACGAAAGTTTTTTAATATACAAAAGTTTGCTACATATCGTCCTTATCGTCCTAAATGAGAGGCCATTTACTTTATGATTGACATCTGATGGTTGGAGAAAGACAAACTCACGTATTCAAAAGGAGGAAAAGATGGATACCCAGGAAATGCTTACAGTCAAGGAGGCGGCTAAGTTCCTAAGGTGCTCAGAAAGGCACCTGCGTCAACTAATACACTGCGGATTGCTCACAGCCTACAAGCCGGGGAAACAGTACCTCCTGCCCAGAAGCAGTGTCCTCGGCTACTTTAGGAGATCCAAACACGCCCCCTTTTAGTAGGGGGCCTGCCTGTCCCCGAATTCTAACGCCTACAGGTTGAATATCAAATGAAATCGGTGCACCTAATTTGATCTTTGTTTAGAAGCCTTGTGAAATAGTTATGTCCCAGGCAGCGTCTGAAGCGCCGATTATGGGTCAAAGAGTAGCATATCGTATCGTTTTGCTGTGGAATAAGCAAAATAGTCTTATCAGAGTTCTGGTCAGCAAGGAATAGGAGCTGTTTGAAGAACAGGATGCACTGTCTTTGACAGACAGGGCACACATAGACGCTTTCCCCCTTCTTATGAAAGATACAAGCCTCTTGAGATTCTGTACTGTTGCAACAAGATTCAACTGTTCATTCAGTGAGGCTGGTCCTCTGTAACGGGCTCGTCCCATACCGTGTTGTTGCCTGGCTTCAGCAAAGATATGTTCACTGCGTTTACGGAGTCTCCGGGAGAGTTTGTAGTCAGCTGTTAATGAGATAGACCGTGCATGATTTCTGGCTTTCGCCTCTCGCACTTTTCTATCCCGTTCGGCCTGAATATGTGCTGGATTTGTCTTGTTTTTCCATGTAGGAATCGGTTCAATCTTCTCATCGGCTCGCAGAGGAATATGGGGTATGATTCCCCGGTCAAGTACATCAGCGATAAAATTACCAGAACCGTAACCGGTATCGGCACTAAGTGTCTGAATGTCTTTGGGCATGGTGTATGTTTCAAGGTCATCTACCATCTTAAGGGCACTTTCGGGCTCTGCTGTCCCTGTCGCCTGCGTGCCCTGAGTCTCAAGGATTACTCTGCTTTTTGTGTCGATCAGATCATGGCCCATAAACGAGAGAAAAGCCCCTTTGCCCTTCGATTTGCTGTATAAGCGCGCGTCGGGGTCTGTAGTCGAACGGTGTGTTTGGTTCGTCCACTTTTCACCATGAAAGTCTTTATCCTGAGGATGCCCGGACCTACCCTTTGTCTTATCACCTTCAAAACCGATTCCCTTGAGATAATCATCAAGAGAAACAGGGGGTTCTATCGGCTCAATACTTTTCACTGAAGCATCAGCTTGTATCTGAGTGCCGTCGACACTAAGGTGTTTACCGCTCACAACACCGACATCTATGCAACACTGGACTACCTGACGCATTATCCGTTCAAACAACCCACTGGATGCCCACTTGTGATTGCGAAGCTTGTTGATCGTGCTCCTATCCGGAACCGCATCATCAAATGTCTGATGACAAAACAACCGATATGCCGCATGCATCCCCACTTCCTGACAGAGCCGATTCTCACTCAAATTATACAGATAGCCAATAAGGATCATTCGAACAACTAATTCAGGATCAATACCGGGTCTGCCATTGTCAGGGCAATAACAATCTGATACAACGTCTCGTACAAATGAAAAATCAACTGCCTCATCAATCTGACGAAGGATATGATCCTCGGGAACTAAATCCTCCATCTGAAAATAGTGAAACATCGGATTTGTCTGTTCCTGCTCTTGTGGGGTCATTGTTTCCTCCATGTATAATATTATCAATAACATAATATAATACATCGGAGCTGCTTTATCAATGCTTGTTCTATACTACTTTCTGAATCTAAGGGTTTTTCACAAGGCTTTTAGAGTATTAGTAGATTAAGTTGAGTTGATTGTCTTAACTTTAATCTACGGAGTCCTATGGACAAAGAGAGATTGGCCGTATTAAGACAAGAAGTCAACGAGATGTATTTTAAGAAAGAAATGTCAAAGCGAGAAGTTATCAAACAAGCGAGAGTTTCCAATGATTTCGTTACGGCTTGGACTAAATCTCCGGATCAGGATTTTGCCATGGATAATCGGGGTTGGCCAAAAGGAAAAAGGCGAAAATTGGCTAAAGTTGACGAACAGAGAATCAAAGAGATTTACCATAGCTTAGAGGACGATCCTTATCAGTTCTATTCAGGAGCCACTGTTATTGAACAAGAATGGAGGAATCGATATTCTAGCACCCCTCCTCCGTCGTTGCCGACTATCGGCAGAATGCTTTCAGATTTAGGACTTTCCCAGAGAAGGAAGAAAGGTAAAAACAAGGGTGCATCTCGTTATCTTTGTTATCCAGAGTATACCATTTACTATCTTTTAGGAGGCAGAGTCCTAGAATCAGACTTTATTGGTAAAAAGTATCTTACCGGCAGAACTGAGCCGGTCAACTTCGTTGGATTTTCCTTTAAGAAAGAGCCTAAGTTAAGGTATTTTCGGCGGGTTGACGGTCAAACAGCAACTAACTTTATCGAGAAGTGTCAGTCTTTCTTTGACAGGTTTGAAAAACCAGATTTCGTTAAGGTGGACAATTGCTCGGCGACTATTGGCAGTGTTTCAGGTAAAAGGAATGTCAGCAAAGCAATGCAGTTTCTCTTGAAAAATCAAGTGATTCCGATATTTGCCGTTCCCAGAAGGCCCTTTTCTCAAGCATCTATAGAAGGCAACAATTCTGTATTTTCAAGGAAGTTCTGGAACAGAATTCAGTTCAAAAGCTTACAAGAAGTTGATCAGAAGTTAGAATGGTTTAATCTTTCATCACAGAGATACACCGGCTACCGTCCACCTAAGCAAGAGAAGTCAAACGAGAAAGATTTCATTCCCAAGACCTATTTTATCAGACAAGTCAAACAGGACACAGAACAGACAGATAAAGCCTTTATCGATGTCCTAAATGAGAAAGTATCTCTTCCCTCCTCTTACACCAACTACTTTGTCCTGGCTGAATGGAACCTAAAAGAAGAACAATTATACATCCATTTTGAAAAAGAACAGAAACCAAAGATTGTCGAAAACCTATCATTCAAGATCAATCAAAGATCGAAAGAGAAGTGCACCGATTTCATTTGATAAATAACCCACTACAGAGTAGGCCAGATGGCTGCATATATTATACCTTGGTTCAACAACTGACATTCTTATTATACCTTTATGCTTAAAAGTATAATAACGAATTGCTTTTGTCAACCTTAATTTACGGTACAAGGGAAAAGCTCAGTTGCCGCTACAGAACATCTAAGGCCAACTTCCCTTTCAGCCTGCATTCAACAGGCAAAAGGAGTCCTGCCCCCGAACGATTCTATCGGGCCTCTCCCCGAATGGCTCAATCGGGCGTCTACCTTTACCTTCATTGCACCGACGCCTTCCCCTTCTTCTACTTACTCAGGTTCCACTGTCAAAGCTCTGGAGAGCGTCACGCTCTGGTCGTCCGGGTTCGTCACAGTCACGTCGTAGACCCCCTCAGGCGTCGTCCCTGGAATCGTGGCCATGAGAGTAGTAGAATCAACAAACGTAACAGCCAGCATGATCCCGTCAATAGATACCCGGATTCCATCCGGCCTAATGGAATCCGGCGTATTGAAGAAATTAGAACCTGTGATAGTCACCACACTATCCATTCCCAGAGGCACATGATCCGGAACGACAGCATCTATCGTCGGAGCGGTACCGTCCTCTTCCACACCTTCCACTGTCAAAGCTCTGGAGAGCGTCGCGCTCTGGTCATCCGGGTTCGTCACAGTCACGTCGTATTGCCCCTCAGCTACCGTCCCCGGAATCGTGGCCCTGAGAGTAGTAGAATCACCAAACGTCACAGCCAGCGCAATCCCGTCAATAGATACCCGGATTCCATCCGGCCTAATGGAATCCGGCGTATTGAAGAAATTAGAACCTGTGATAGTCACCACAGCGTCCGTTCCCGTAGGAACACTATTCGGATTGACAGCATCTATTGTTGGGGCCTTTCCCTCCACTTCACCATTCTCGCCGTCGTCCTCTTTTCGTTCTTCCTCTTCAGACTCAAACTTAACTTCAGTGGCAAAAACCGAGCCGTCGGTTTGTCTACTTCCTTCTCCTTCGACTTCAACCTCTTTGCCTTGAGACAGCAGACTCTCGACGCTATCCAAGCTTACAATCGAACCCTCAAAGATTGTAGTACTGTCCGTCACAACAATCAAACTATTAGTAAGTGTGAAGCTATTGTTGTCCAGGTTAACAGTGGAGACATCTCCTTCAAAATCAAGCTCTCCATCCCCGTCATCATCTTCAAAGGCCTCAAAAGATTGCGCAATGTTCTCCGCGATCTGTTCTATGATTGTTGGATCCGTTAGATTTAAAAGTTCAGTTGGATCAGAACCAACTAACCAATTGGTTACATTTACCATCAAGGAGAGATTTGTGGCAGATGTGTCCGAAGCTATCTCCAGAGGAGGTATTAATTCGGTTTCCTGCTCAAAATCTTGTTCAATAGATAAGGTGAAACCAACTGAATTATGAATTCCCTCGATAATGATGCTTTTTTCAGTGCCTGCAAAATCGGCGAATTGTGGATCGTCTGGGTCGGCATCGTCTGCATCCAGTTTCTTCACCTTAAATTCAAATTTGTTATATATCCCTATTGGGATTGATCCAGCACCAATCTGGGTTATGGCTCCCTGCAAATTTAAGTCGACAACAACCGGTCCTATTTTGAAATCAGCAATGTCCTCCACTGATGTCTTAAGCTTTACCTCTTCCAGAAGGAGTCTTACCCGGGTAATAGCGATGCTCTGGTTCGAGCCTGGTGCTCCCACCACTTTGGGAGAGACGGTTGGAGCTTGCAAAGGAACGCCAAGACTTAAAGATACATTCTCAGTGGGGCCGGTTAATGCTTCTGTTCTGCCAAAATTGTCAATAAAGATAACGAAATCACCAAGGCCGACTGTACCATCGTTATCTAAATCATATCTTGCATCTGATGTGCCAAACCCATCTAAAAATAATACGAAATCACTAAGGTCAACTTTGCCATCTGCATTAAAATCACCAGTTAAAGCAGATGCAATTTGTGGGTGAGTTAGCAATATAAAAACAATCATACTAAAAGCCTTGTGAAAAACCCTTAGATTCAGAAAGTAGTATAGAACAAGCATTGATAAAGCAGCTCCGATGTATTATATTATGTTATTGATAATATTATACATGGAGGAAACAATGACCCCACAAGAGCAGGAACAGACAAATCCGATGTTTCACTATTTTCAGATGGAGGATTTAGTTCCCGAGGATCATATCCTTCGTCAGATTGATGAGGCAGTTGATTTTTCATTTGTACGAGACGTTGTATCAGATTGTTATTGCCCTGACAATGGCAGACCCGGTATTGATCCTGAATTAGTTGTTCGAATGATCCTTATTGGCTATCTGTATAATTTGAGTGAGAATCGGCTCTGTCAGGAAGTGGGGATGCATGCGGCATATCGGTTGTTTTGTCATCAGACATTTGATGATGCGGTTCCGGATAGGAGCACGATCAACAAGCTTCGCAATCACAAGTGGGCATCCAGTGGGTTGTTTGAACGGATAATGCGTCAGGTAGTCCAGTGTTGCATAGATGTCGGTCTTGTGAGCGGTAAACACCTTAGTGTCGACGGCACTCAGATACAAGCTGATGCTTCAGTGAAAAGTATTGAGCCGATAGAACCCCCTTTTTCTCTTGATGATTATCTCAAGGGAATCGGTTTTGAAGGTGATAAGACAAAGGGTAGGTCCGGGCATCCTCAGGATAAAGACTTTCATGGTGAAAAGTGGACGAACCAAACACACCGTTCGACTACAGACCCCGACGCGCGCTTATACAGCAAATCGAAGGGCAAAGGGGCTTTTCTCTCGTTTATGGGCCATGATCTGATCGACACAAAAAGCAGAGTAATCCTTGAGACTCAGGGCACGCAGGCGACAGGGACAGCAGAGCCCGAAAGTGCCCTTAAGATGGTAGATGACCTTGAAACATACACCATGCCCAAAGACATTCAGACACTTAGTGCCGATACCGGTTACGGTTCTGGTAATTTTATCGCTGATGTACTTGACCGGGGAATCATACCCCATATTCCTCTGCGAGCCGATGAGAAGATTGAACCGATTCCTACATGGAAAAACAAGACAAATCCAGCACATATTCAGGCCGAACGGGATAGAAAAGTGCGAGAGGCGAAAGCCAGAAATCATGCACGGTCTATCTCATTAACAGCTGACTACAAACTCTCCCGGAGACTCCGTAAACGCAGTGAACATATCTTTGCTGAAGCCAGGCAACAACACGGTATGGGACGAGCCCGTTATAGAGGACCAGCCTCACTGAATGAACAGTTGAATCTTGTTGCAACAGTACAGAATCTCAAGAGGCTTGTATCTTTCATAAGAAGGGGGAAAGCGTCTATGTGTGCCCTGTCTGTCAAAGACAGTGCATCCTGTTCTTCAAACAGCTCCTGTTCCTTGCTGACCAGAACTCTGATAAGACTATTTTGCTTATTCCACAGCAAAACGATACGATATGCTACTCTTTGACCCATAATCGGCGCTTCAGACGCTGCCTGGGACATAACTATTTCACAAGGCTTCTAATGAACGCGGCAAAATAGTAGATTCTACCTTTGGTCTTCATGTTGACCCCCTTTACAAAGTTTATTAAAACGCGATCCCATTGTGACATCTTCTGTCATAGTCTGCCTGTCTGCTGGGCGAGCGGCTCTTGCCCCTACGTTAGTGTATGCTCAAAAACGAGATTGGCAGCAGAAAAACTGTGCTTGACATAGGGTAAAAATATTGTATCTTGTTGAATCAAGCTGTGATTCATGTCACACCATCTTTCCTAAAACAGCGTCTTTACTAAAAATGAACGATGTTTCCAAAAATAAGTCTAATAAGAGAAAGTGAACCCAGACCTGGCATTGAGGAGAGCAAACCAATTTGACTGAGGAACCGACACCGAAAGAAGATCCTTCTGAAGAACACAAGAGACGCTTTCGTGAAGCCCAGGAGAACGTTAAGAGGATACGGGAAGAACTTGAGTCGCAACTTAGACGCCTGAAGTCCCGGCAATCTTCAACCGAAGAAGATCCTGATTCTGAAAGTCCTGAACCTGCCCTCGAATGAATGTGTCGGCGATCAGAGTCCCCGATCGGGAGCAGAAAAAATGTGATTGACATCACACAGCCGTTTTCGTATCTTTTCCTTGAGATGTGACCTGTGTCAGAGATTATTTGCCAAAACTGACTGATAAAGGTATAAGCAATGGCCAAAGAGAAAGTGGATCCAGTTTTAATCCAGGTTGGAAATGAACAACGTCAAGAACACGATACGAGAAAAAGGATCTTTGCCAAACTCTAACAGCAACTAGAGAGGCCAGTCGTATCCCTCTTTACCAGCTTTAGATATCCAGTTGCTCTTGTAGATGAAGACGCTGATATGTTAGAAGGCGTTTTGCAAGAGATGGATTTATCGAGAGGGTTTGCTTTGTTTATAAGCTCTCCTGGTGGTGATCCGCTTGCGGCTGAACGGATAATTAATATCTGCCGAAATTATAGTGACACAGAAGAGTACTGGGCTATTGTCCCGGGCAAAGCTAAGTCTGCTGCCACTATGGTTTGTTTGGGGGCAAGCAAAATTATTATGGGCGCGACTTCCGAGCTTGGACCTATTGACCCCCAGGTACCAATATACAAAGAGGGCGTCATAGATAGGTGGACTTCTGCATATAATTTGGTCACAAGTTATGAAGATTTATTCGCCAGAGCGGTCGAAGAAAAAGGGAACTTGCAGCCGTATTTACAGCAGTTAGCAAACTATGATGAAAGAGAAATAGCAGATCGTCGAGCGGATCTGTCTTTATCAAAGGATATTGCGGTAAGGGCACTTTCCCGTGGTATGATGCAAGGCAAGCCTGAGGAGAACATAATGGAAAAAATAGAAAACTTTGTAACACCGGAACAGACGAAGACGCACGGGAGGGCTATTTACAGCGATGAAGCATCTGATAGTGATCTCAAAATAGAAGAAATAGGTGTGAACGATGGCCTTTGGGAATTACTTTACGAGTTGTATATCCGCACGAACACTTACGTATCGACAACTGTTGCAAAGTGCACTGAAAACAAGGAACATTCATTTGCCATTTCACCGCCCAGGAGGTGAGTCAAAATGAGTAAGAAAGCTACGCCGTTAAAGGAGATTCCAGCAACACAGCGAAAGCGCTTTCGTGAGGCACAAAAGAGCTTTGAGGAACTGCAAAAGGAAATCGAGCCGTACATAAAACGCCGAGAACTTAAGCCGATTGCCAAAGCAGAAGAATGGCGAAAGACGACCAGTCTCCATTCTCAAACTTCTGAGGCGGACGCATCGTAACCGTACGCTCTGGAACGTTGAAGTCCACTGCCCTCCTATCTACCCCCGATCGGGGACTACTTTATTTGCCTTACCATAAGATCGTGCATATTCAAGTGCGGAACGGACAAGTCCAAAAATGCCTGGAGAAGCTGGGAAGGCGCAAGATCTGATGTGTCGATAGAAATGTTGTGCCGAATCCAGGAGGCTTTAACTTCCTGGCTGGAGCGATCGAGCAACATTTCTATGTCCGCACTTTTTATGATCGTATATTTATGCGGATTTTCCTCCAGTCGCTTTAAAAGCCTTGTGAAATAGTTATGTCCCAGGCAGCGTCTGAAGCGCCGATTATGGGTCAAAGAGTAGCATATCGTATCGTTTTGCTGTGGAATAAGCAAAATAGTCTTATCAGAGTTCTGGTCAGCAAGGAACAGGAGCTGTTTGAAGAACAGGGTGCACTGTCTTTGACAGACAGGGCACACATAGACGCTTTCCCCCTTCTTATGAAAGATACAAGCCTCTTGAGATTCTGTACTGTTGCAACAAGATTCAACTGTTCATTCAGTGAGGCTGGTCCTCTATAACGGGCTCGTCCCATACCGTGTTGTTGCCTGGCTTCAGCAAAGATATGTTCACTGCGTTTACGGAGTCTCCGGGAGAGTTTGTAGTCAGCTGTTAATGAGATAGACCGTGCATGATTTCTGGCTTTCGCCTCTCGCACTTTTCTATCCCGTTCGGCCTGAATATGTGCTGGATTTGTCTTGTTTTTCCATGTAGGAATCGGTTCAATCTTCTCATCGGCTCGCAGAGGAATATGGGGTATGATTCCCCGGTCAAGTACATCAGCGATAAAATTACCAGAACCGTAACCGGTATCGGCACTAAGTGTCTGAATGTCTTTGGGCATGGTGTATGTTTCAAGGTCATCTACCATCTTAAGGGCACTTTCGGGCTCTGCTGTCCCTGTCGCCTGCGTGCCCTGAGTCTCAAGGATTACTCTGCTTTTTGTGTCGATCAGATCATGGCCCATAAACGAGAGAAAAGCCCCTTTGCCCTTCGATTTGCTGTATAAGCGCGCGTCGGGGTCTGTAGTCGAACGGTGTGTTTGGTTCGTCCACTTTTCACCATGAAAGTCTTTATCCTGAGGATGCCCGGACCTACCCTTTGTCTTATCACCTTCAAAACCGATTCCCTTGAGATAATCATCAAGAGAAACAGGGGGTTCTATCGGCTCAATACTTTTCACTGAAGCATCAGCTTGTATCTGAGTGCCGTCGACACTAAGGTGTTTACCGCTCACAACACCGACATCTATGCAACACTGGACTACCTGACGCATTATCCGTTCAAACAACCCACTGGATGCCCACTTGTGATTGCGAAGCTTGTTGATCGTGCTCCTATCCGGAACCGCATCATCAAATGTCTGATGACAAAACAACCGATATGCCGCATGCATCCCCACTTCCTGACAGAGCCGATTCTCACTCAAATTATACAGATAGCCAATAAGGATCATTCGAACAACTAATTCAGGATCAATACCGGGTCTGCCATTGTCAGGGCAATAACAATCTGATACAACGTCTCGTACAAATGAAAAATCAACTGCCTCATCAATCTGACGAAGGATATGATCCTCGGGAACTAAATCCTCCATCTGAAAATAGTGAAACATCGGATTTGTCTGTTCCTGCTTTTGTGGGGTCATTGTTTCCTCCATGTATAATATTATCAATAACATAATATAATACATCGGAACTGCTTTATCAATGCTTGTTCTATACTACTTTCTGAATCTAAGGGTTTTTCACAAGGCTTTTAATATTACCTTTTTGCTCGCCGTCAAATGCACAAGGATAGTGTCAACGGGCATATGGGCTTCAGGCGTACTGACAAAATGCTTTCGGGTCTGGACACCCCCTACATCCGCATAGTAGTAGAGCGGGCCGTACACCTCCTCCTCAATGTGAAAACCGCCTAAAAGGATATGTTCATAGTAGTTTAAAAGGTGGATATGATAAACAATTTGAAATCGCTGGAATCGCTCTTTTAAATTGGGAGTTAGGTTCACCATCGCCTCTTGATCTTCTTCTGAAAGGTTTTGGTAATCTGGTATGGAGAAATGATCGTCCAGGTGATGATTGATGCCCTTCTCTTTCCCCCAAGCCATAAGGCCCTCCAAAAGTGTCGTAACTCCCGTATATTCGCAACCTACCGCAACAACACGCAACTTGCTGCCCTCCTCTCTATAGTAATAAAGCTGTTTTTTCTATTTGGACAGATGCTGCAGTTTCTTCTCCGCCTGTTCGTTTCAATCCTTGTTTTAATGGATAGGAGCCCCATCCTTATGCCCGTCACCACAACTATCCTAAAAGAACGGAGATAAGTCAAGGGAATTGATACTTATCCTGCCTACACAGTAGGCACCTCATGCCTGCAACGCAGGCACTCCCGCCTGCAACGTAGGCCCTCCCGCTGCAACTAGGCCCTCCCGCCAGAGAGTAGGCACTCCCGCCTGCGCTACAATATCCACGCCCACCATCTTGCTCCACTCCTCAAGCAGTCTTGCAACCAGCGGCCCGGGCTTCCCATCTTTGATGGGTATTCCGTTTATCTTTACGACAGGCAGAAGGTAGTAGGGCGTGCTCGGAAACCTTGTTAATTTCTGATTGACATCACTATGAATGTTTGTATCTTTCAGATGTGGAGGTGCTTATCGAATTGTTTTATGCAAGAAATTTCTTGACTTTTAGTAACTATAGGTTGAATATCA
>CBDEFO010000007.1:0-870785 GCA_965237525.1 Candidatus Latescibacterota bacterium
AAAGGAGCGGATGAATCAGAGGTGTGTCGGAAGAATGGAATTAGCCAGTCACAGGCGTATGCTTGGGTGATAGTTTCTTAGAAGGAGGCCAGGAGAGTCTGAAGTCTCGGCGTGGTTGCAAGGACCCGAAGGAGCGGGAGGTTGGTCGGTTGGAGCGCAAGGTAGGGCAGTTGACGCTCCAGTTGGAGGTACGCGAGTGCTGATTGAAAACGGTGAAGGATCAGGGCCCCATGGGAACTAGCGCGTTGCTGGTGCACCTTTTGGTGGGGGGCGCGCGACGTGCCCTCGACGGAAGGGCTGGTTAACGCAGCGTGCATATCATCTATTGGTGGATTTCGGTGCTACTTCTTTGCATGGCAGCTGTAGCTAAGTATCAGATCAAGATTGTCTGGAGGTGACTATCGAGATCCAAGACGGAAGATAGCACACAGAAAGTGGCAACCTCAAGATAGATCCCTATTCAATTACTTCCGCCAGGTTTTGTCAAGATACTCAGTTAGAGATCGAATGGGAAGTGTGGCAGCTTCTTTCGAGCGCGCATCAAAGCATTTAGAGAGCGCAGCGCTGTCTAACTTAAAGTCCTCTCGGATACGCGCCGTATTGGACGATGATTTCTACGTTCTCTACCGTCAATGGCGCTATGAAGTCGGAGGGCTGCTCTTTTAAAACTATCTCCAGCAGGTTCCGGCCTTTCTGAGGGCGCACTCCTTCCAGGTCAAATGCCAGCCACTGGCCCGCGTACCGGTCGGGCAGTTTGGGGAAGGTGCGCTTGCAGAGTTCCTCTGCCAGGGACTGCCCGTTCAAAAACATCTCCAGTTGGTGCACCGCCATCAGGTTGGTTATGTAGATTTTGAGCTGAATACTCTGTACCCGGTCGTTCTGGATATCGTCGGCGATGGAAAAGGGAAGCTGATAGCGTTTGGCCGGATCAGCAGAAGGCATTTCAAGCGGCAGGGGGGCCTCGTAATCCTGCTCGCCGGCCGACTCGCAGTGCCGGCGGAGGAAGTAGTGTTTGTCAGCTTCTTTTACCAGCTCGGGTTCTCCAAGTTCCGTGAGAGTGCTGCGCTCCACATCCCCCAGGGGCCACGGCATGAACCTGGTGTAGAGACCGTCCACGTCCAGCTCCCAGAAGTTGGCCGCCGCAGCACGCATCATGGCCGGGGAAGCGTACACAGTCTCAGTGCCTATGCGGTAGTAGTAGGGCTGCAGCATGGCGTAAACTGATATCTCGTTTTCATGGGCCGCCTGCACCACCCAGTCGATGGGCATGTTGGCGTCGAGGTAGTTGGACACATATAACATAGGAACCACAAAGTCTACCAGCCCCTCGCTCAGCCAGGTGTGAACGTCCAGGCCTACTTTCAGATTCAGCTCCTCTGTGGGATATACACGCGCACCCACCAGGCCGGGGTCGCCTGACCGGTTTATGGACCATCTCAGCCACTCGGCGCACAAAGTCGGTCATCACTGATGTGTGTTCCGATGCTTCCTCGGGTCTGAAGCAGAAGGAATCCCCGCCCGGAGCTCCCGGCAAAGTCCATCTCCACGCCCTCTACCGGATACTGCGTGGTGAGCTCCTCCAGCACGGCGAACTGGTGGTCGCGCACCTCCTGGTGCACGTACCCCTTCCCCCCTGTCGGCACTGAGTACCCCAGAGGGCATGCCTGGCTGCTCGCCCATACGCAGGCTGGAGAAAAAGTCCATGCCTTTCTCGTGAGCCCGGTCGATTAGCACCTTCAGTGGATCCAGGCCGCGGTCTATCAGGCTCTGCATATTATGCCATACGCGCCAGTAGGCGGCCAGATCAAAACCATCCAGGCCTTCACCGAACCTGAGACCCACTTTGGAAGGGTAGAAAAGGCCATCACCCCGCGCTACCCCGTAGATGAAGGTGTCGACGGATGTGCCGGCAACCTCGTCAATGGGTACCCAAGCATCTTCTAACCGGAACGGCGGGTCGTAAATGAACAGATAGCAATGCCGTGCATCATTGAAGTAGATCGTCCTGCGGCGTCTCATGGCAAGTAGTCCTCTCTCTTAGAATTATGAATAGGTCCTCGTTTCTATTCTCATCTCAACGCAAATATACCTTTATCCAAACAACTTAACAAGAACAATTCTGTGCACACTAACTACGTGTTCAAAGTGGGCAATTTTACAACGATTCTGGACTGATGAATCTTTGTTGACAGCTAATTGCTTCCATCGCAGTGTCACGCAGCCTGGTGATATGGAAGAGTAACTGGGACAACCTTGGAACTTACGCCTACAAGCACGGTTTCGGCAATCCGTGGAATGATTTCGACAGCTATGCTCAGATTCACCTGCTCTGGTCCTAAGAGTGACTTACAGTGTATCTCAATCTGCGCCGCACCTACTATCTATCTAAATCCAAACGGGCCCAATGAATGTCCATGGACGTTTCCGTTCCCGCGTAGTAGACAACTAACACATCGCCATCAGGAAGGGCCTCTGAATAGGGTAGACCAAAGGTCCAAAGCGACATATCCGCCAGAAGTGCAGCAGTATCATCGTCAGCCGAATCCTGAGCTGAGGCTGCACTGTGCGAGTAAATCACCACTTCTGTCGCAGGATCAAAGGGTGCCTCGATGGAGGGGGCCAAACGCGCTCGAATCGAACGGGTACCGAAGCGGTCCACCCACGCAAGGACGACGCGTCCGTCCTGCATTATGGCAGGATGTGCTGCCTGGTCGGTAAAACCTAGATCCTCAAGGGGCGCCCAGGTCTGGCCTCCATCCGGGCTGATCCGGCGGTGGATATTGAGGTAAGTATTCGTCTGGCTGTCGTAGGTCCACAGAAAGGTAGCGATACGGCCGTCCGGGGCTACGCCAGCACGCTGGTCCCAGTAGAAGATGCGGCCCGTCGGATCCTGGCTGGCTGTGACGGGCTCACCCCAGGTCTGACCCAGATCAGTTGAATGAAACAAGACAACTCGTTGGTGCCACGTGGAACTATCTTCGTAGGGTTTGTTCGTCTCAACACTTAACACTAAAGTACCGTCGGGAAGTACCATGATCGGGTTCGTTAAACTCGGCGGGCCAATATCCAGCGGGCATCGGAACCACTCGGCACGGAGTCCACGTTTCTCCGAAATCGTGTGAATCGGCCAGCAGAAGCTCTATCGGCAGACAACCCTCGGTCTCGGGGTTGAACAGCGGCTTGCCAGGGTAAGTCTCCCGATCGATCCACAAGTAAGCCGCGATTAGGTGGCCCCCGATAGGTTCAATCGGGGGTGAAAGCTCGGTAAGGTAACAGGGACCTGAGTGACCCCTGTAAGCCTCCAATTTGCGTCCCTTCGAAAGGCCGTTTCGGTGCACTCCAGGTCTGACCGCTATCCTGAGAACGATAAAGCTTCGACTGTTCCATCGGGAGAGTCCTTGTTCGAGCCAGCGCGGCAGGTGGCCATCAGCGTGCCATTGGAGAGCGCAACTACACTAGAGAAAGTCAATAGCGCTCGTTCGGTCCCCGCTACGCCACTGGACAGAATGCCTTTCTCAATAATTCTCATAGAATTCAGCGCAGGAGACTCCCAGTTTAATTAAGTAGGAAGCATACAGGGATAAGAGGCGTTGCCCTGTCTACCCCCGATTGCATCTATCGGGGGGGTCGGGCGTTACTGTGTACTGCATTTGCGCGGGAGAGAAATGCGCCTTTCCTCCTTTCTATTTGACAAATTATTCGAACCATGTAAGAATCCCCTTTCGGGTTCCCAAAAAAGTTTTCGATACTTTTTTGGGGGAAGGAGGTCCCGTGACGCTTCTTTGTAAACGTTGTCAATCACGCGTAACGTGTGCGGAGCAATTCTGCCGCCTGACACATCGCCTTGAGCTTCAGATACGCTTCGTCCAGGTCCATGGGGTTCTGAACCGACGGTGAGAAGCCACAGTCCGGATGCAGTGTGATGCGCTCGGCTTCCACATAGCGCATGGCCCTTTCCACTCGTGCGACCACTTCCTCTGGAGTTTCCACCTCTCGGTCGCAGTGGTCAATGCACCCGAATCCCAACCGCACTTTCTCAGGGAATTGAGCCAGGGACTCCAGGCCACTGGCTACTGGAGTGGCATATTCCATCGAGATCGTACCGACCCGCAACTTGGCCAGTGCCGGCATGATCAGATCGTAGGGGCCCTCGGTGGCGTGCTTGTGGTCAAAATGAGCGTGGCACAGGTGGATTCCTGTTTTCACATCTTCGATCCCATCCACCGTCTGATTGATAAGATCGACGCACAGGGTCCATTTCGTACTGCACGTCAGTGACACCATCTTTCTCGCGAAAGCTGGGATCGACCATTGTAGCCAGCCAAGGCTCATCGAGCTGCACTGTGTCCGCTCCGGCGTCGCGGAGCGCCTCGATTTCCTGTCGGAGGATCGGCACACAAGCGGCCATCAGTTTCTCGGGGGTGGGGTACGCCGCTTTCGAGTGCTCCGGATGCCACATCCGCCGGCCGATAATGTATGGAGCAGGTAAGGTGGCCTCGACGCGTCGCTGGGTTCGCTGCCGGATATAACGAATCTCCTCAACAGCTATGGGACGGTAATACTCGACCGGTGCTACCACAGCCGGGTAGGGTAATCCACCAGCTGGGATTCAGGTCGGGCTGGAAGCCCCGCACGCGTTCGGCAAAGACCTTGACGTAGCTCTCCCGACGCCATTCGCCATCGGTGATCTCTTCCAGCCCTGCCCGCTCTTGCAGCAGAAGAACCGATTCGATGGCCCGGTCCAGCACCTCGTCTACTTCTTGCTCAGATATCCTCCCGTCCTTGCGGTCCAAGATGAGCTCACGCACCCAGGCCGGGCGGGGCAGACTGCCGCTGACAGTAGTAGGGAACAGTGTATTTGTCATGACAATTCTCCTCTCTTCAGGTCTTAGCATTTGGAAGACGACGCGCTAAAGCGCAGCTTGGGAAACTTTGAACATCGGAGCTGTATTTAAGCCGTGAACGCGACCGTTGCAGTATCTGTCTAATATCTTCAGCGAGCTTTAGCAAGAGTGGCAAGTATGAGAAAACTACAGTTTCTTTGTGACTGCTTAATTATAAAAAAATGACGGCGTAAAATCAAGTACTTACCAAAGCTATTTTCAGAAGGAGTTTTACAGATACGTGTGAAAAGTGGGATGTTAGACATCTCCGCCGCAAACGCGCCGCAAATTCGATGTCTGAAGACGCGCGAAGCCTCACAGAGCTTGGAGATGCGCCGGCCGGGAAAGTTGAGAAGCTTGTCTCGCCTCAGATTGTGCGAATGTCAGGCACAAGGGCAAAAGCGAAGCTGTTAACGGTTAGGACTGAGATTTCCATTGACTTCCACTATCTTGTTTTATATGTTCTCATCTACTGCGGCATCTATTACTAAGTATGGGGTCAAAACCCGTGTGATATGTTTTGGAAAGGGAGAAAGCTGATCCAAGCTTTGGCACGAACAGATGCAGGGAGGGATGAAAAATGCAGGAGAAGGAACCTATCCGCCTCGCATCCTCGTCGTAGCTGCCCACCCACACCATTTTACGCACTGCGCCGGTACCTGCGGCATCCACACCTCCCGGGGAGACTCGGTAACGGTAGTATGTGTGACCGACGGTGTTAACATACATAACGAGCGATTGCACGACGAGCTGATGAGGCCGGAGGAGGATCGGGATGCTAATATAGTCAACCAAACGGCACAAGAGTACGCTGAGATGAAAGCTAATGAAGTCCGCGAAGTCTGCGACCTTTTCAGGGTAGCCGACGTACGTATGCTGGCTTTTACTCAGTCTTTCCGTCTGGACAAGGTGCCTGAGGCGGTCGAGACATCATCTACGATGTGCGCCCCGACTTGTTAATCACGCATAGACCCTACCTCAGCGGACCACACGGAATGGACACTGCCGCTCAGGACGATCACAACGAGGTAGCATTTGCTGTCCATGAGGGCGGCAATCCAGGCGGCGACGCCCGACGATGTGACCAAGCATAGGCCGCATAACATAGCGGCCACATATTGTCCGGGCGTCTATTTCATGTCGGATGAGATCGACTTCTATGTGGATATCTCCGAATGGAAGGAGCAGCGGGTTCAGGCGGAGTGCCTTTTCAGCAGTCAGGGTCACACCGAAGCCTATGCCCGCAAGAGACTTGAGATCGGCGCGGGCAGAATGGGCCGCACGCTAAAAGAGAGTATGCGAGGGGTTCGTGCGCGCAGCGCCAGAAGTTCTGCCGCGGATAATCGTGCCGGAATTAGCCTTGCAACAGGCCTCGGAGCTCCGAATTAACCACATGAAGGTAGCCATAGGTGAACTGTAAGAAGATCAATAAAATAAGCCTCTTACAAAAATTACATCTCTTGTATCAATCGATGCCGATAGGTCGGGGACAGGAGCAATTATCAACTTTCCCGCAGAAGTCTTGAAGAACTCATTAGGGGTACTGAAAGGAGAACGTAATGGCAAAAACGGAGATGAAAGTTGAACGCCCGAAGATTCTCCACATGGCTACTCTGTGGACTCTGACCGGTTACGGTGGCAAGAAGGGAGAGTGGACCACTGAGCAGAAACTGCGGCGTATCCAGAACGCTGGGTTTGACGGATTCCTGGCACGGGTGCCGGTGGTGACCCGTGAACAAGTGGACAAGTACGGGCTTACCTTCGCAGCCACTGTGGATATAGGGAGCGCCAAGGACGTAATGCCCCAGCTCAAGGCCGCCAACGAAGTGGGCGCACGATGCGTCAATGTGCAGATGCTCGACCACGATACACCGACCAGGAAGGCAGTGGCTCTGGCCCGGCGCGTGATGGCCGCGGCGGACAATCTACAGATGGATGTGGCTATTGAGGTGCACCGGGATACCTGCACCGAGACACCGGAGAAGGCCTACGCTCTGGCCGAAGGGTTTGAAAAGGCGGAGAAGCGGCTGCTCAAGATGACGTGGGATTTTTCGCATCCTGCCGTTGTCAAGCATCTCTCGCCGCCCTACTGGGATCGACTGGCCGAGCGGGTGGACCTGATCCAGTACGCGCAGCAGTTCCATTTCCGGCCCTTCAACGGGCACCACTGCCAGATTCCGGAGCTCGGACGGGGTGGGAAGCTCACTCCGGAGTTTCTGGACTGGCTGGAATTTGCCGAGAAGGTGATTGAGTGCTGGCTGCAGGCCGCCACGCCGGGACGGGAGATGTTCGTCTGTCCAGAGCAGGGGGCTGCGGGATATTTCCTGTCCGTCTTCGGAGACCGATGGAAGGACGTGCAGGCGATTCGAGATGAGGTGGACCGGGCCTGGAAGAGGCAGTTGAGAAATTGGACGAGCAAATGAAAACCCTGATCTCCGGCGCGTGAGCACGTAGCCTCCGATTGAATCTATCAAGGGTAAACATGGCTACCACGCGCCTCCCTGTCTGCCGCTTGCTGTCTATTTGTATATATGGACCGACCCCATTTTCTTCCGTCTCTGACCGGTGGGTCTTCAGAGCTCGAGCGGCTCGGGAGTACGTAGAATGAACGTCTTCTTGATGTAGTTTGGCACATGCCATTTCGTTTTCAGCCCCAGCGGAAAATGGACAAAATCGCCCGCCCGAAAAGTGTGCCGTTCACCACCTTCTTCCTCGATGGTCGCTTCGCCCTCGAGCACCATTACGAACTCGTCCCAGCCGTATTCCCAACTGAACTTGCCCGCTGTGCAGTCCCAGACACCCTGCGTCACCTTGAGGTCGGACGACTGCTCCGAGATCCAAATTCTGGCAACGGGTTCGCCTTCCAGAATCTGTTCCTCAGGGATTGGAAAATCAGTAAGCTGGACTGATGATCCCTCGTTCACCTTGACTGATAGTGTGCTCATCATCGTCTCCTTTCTGTGGGACTTCTTCCGATCCCCGACCCCCGATTGAATCTATCGGGGGTTCAATCGGGGACTGACCTAATCTTTCATCTACAGTGCTGATCTTGTCCTCGCCTCGGAATCTCGTTGTAGATCACAAGTCGTCTGCAAGCTTGTCGAAGATTTGTATCCCTTCCCGTATTTTCACTGGCGCCCTGCTTCAGCGAAGATCACGACATCATATTGGGGTATGTTGGCGGTACGCCGCCACTGCCTGCGTCGCTGCCGCGCTGATCAACGATAACTCGCTGACCAGTTCGAAGAACTGACATCCTTCAGCGATCCACTTAGCCCCTGACTCCGGCCCTGAGGCGGTCGTGCCGAACGGCACTTTGTGCTTCAAGCACAAGTCAAGTATGTCACGCATCGGTTCCTTGACGCGGGGATGATCGTATTCGCCGGGATAGCCCATCGCTATTGAAAAGTCATAGGGTCCCACATAGACCATATCCAGATCTGGTGTGGTAATGATCTCCTCCGCGTTCTCGTAGCCCATGGCTGTTTCTATATGGGCCATGATCACGGTGGACTGGTTTGCCTTCTTCAACCACGCCTTGTCATCCTCGGGGCTGACGTAGTCTACATTTCCAAAGCCCGGGGCTGCAGCACGTGTCCCCGCCGGCGGGAACTTCATATAATCGATCAGGGCCATCAGCTCCTCGCGGGATTCGGTGCGGGGTAGCTGGATGCCTACAACACCGGCTTCCAGTAGACGCGCGACCTCGGGCCGGCCCAGCTCGCCCACCTTGGAAATGACGGGAACCTGATTGTCGCGGGCGCAAAGCACGAAGTCTGTCATCTCGCTGCCGTCAAAGTAAGCGTGTTCTTTTTCGATGAAGATGAAATCGAAGCCGGCATAGCGATATTTCTTAACCAGCGATGGGCGGAGGTATTCGGACACTATACCTCCCAGAAGGACATCACCTGCCTTGAGACGTCTCTTGAAGGCGCGTCCGAGGACGGTGGGATCATGCTTTTGGGGATGTTGTATCTTTCTGGTCCTGGCCATGCTCATCCTCCACTGGGCCCCAAAAAGTATCGAAGAACTTTTTGGAGGGGGGAAAGTAAGAAGTTCTACATTTATAAAAATTATGGCAGAATACGGCCACTCGTGAGTGGCGGATGAATACCATCGGGGAAGGAGGAGGGCATCTCCCAAGGGCGGGGTTTGAAGCCCCGCCCGCGGAGTGCCTAAGTTGAGTTGCGCCGAAGGCGGTGACTCAACGTGGCTTCACTGAAACAGTTAGGCACACCGTTGGATCGTCCCCGATTGATTCTATCGGGGACTGGCGGAGCGCGTTGATACCGATCCTCATCCCTTCCTTACACTACCCATAAGTCGTGGGTAATCACCTCCTCCGAAGTCAAGATATCCGCTCCATCCTCTGTGATTAGTACTACATCCTCAAGGCCGAACTTCTCTTCAGCCTTCCAGAACGGGTAGACGCCGTTCAATGTGATAAAGGGTTCAACGGACAACACCATGTTCTCCTGTAACACGGCCGTGCTGGTCGCACTTAGACCCGGCTGTTCATGCAGGTCCAGTGCGAGACTGTGGCCAATCGCCGACCAGCCAGACTCCAGACACCACTGTGAGAAGGCGCCAAAGCCCGCTGCATCGTTCACCGCGAACGCCGCCTGAAGCGGCACATTTAATGGGACACCGGGTTTCATCACTTCGATGGCGGCGAAGAGCCCCTCCCTGGCGAGATCATAGAAGCGTCTCTCTAGGGGCCGCGGTTCTCCGACGGCAGACATGCGCTTGAAGTCGCACCAGTAGCCCTCGTATACACAGCCGCCGTCAAACTGCACCAGGTCTCCTGACTGGATCACATACTGGTTATTTATCAAATGAAATCGGTGCACTTCTCTTTCGATCTTTGATTGATCTTGAATGATAGGTTTTCGACAATCTTTGGTTTCTGTTCTTTTTCAAAATGGATGTATAATTGTTCTTCTTTTAGGTTCCATTCAGCCAGGACAAAGTAGTTGGTGTAAGAGGAGGGAAGAGATACTTTCTCATTTAGGACATCGATAAAGGCTTTATCTGTCTGTTCTGTGTCCTGTTTGACTTGTCTGATAAAATAGGTCTTGGGAATGAAATCTTTCTCGTTTGACTTCTCTTGCTTAGGTGGACGGTAGCCGGTGTATCTCTGTGATGAAAGATTAAACCATTCTAACTTCTGATCAACTTCTTGTAAGCTTTTGAACTGAATTCTGTTCCAGAACTTCCTTGAAAATATAGAATTGTTGCCTTCTATAGATGCTTGAGAAAAGGGCCTTCTGGGAACGGCAAATATCGGAATCACTTGATTTTTCAAGAGAAACTGCATTGCTTTGCTGACATTCCTTTTACCTGAAACACTGCCAATAGTCGCCGAGCAATTGTCCACCTTAACGAAATCTGGTTTTTCAAACCTGTCAAAGAAAGACTGACACTTCTCGATAAAGTTAGTTGCTGTTTGACCGTCAACCCGCCGAAAATACCTTAACTTAGGCTCTTTCTTAAAGGAAAATCCAACGAAGTTGACCGGCTCAGTTCTGCCGGTAAGATACTTTTTACCAATAAAGTCTGATTCTAGGACTCTGCCTCCTGAAAGATAGTAAATGGTATACTCTGGATAACAAAGATAACGAGATGCACCCTTGTTTTTACCTTTCTTCCTTCTCTGGGAAAGTCCTAAATCTGAAAGCATTCTGCCGATAGTCGGCAACGACGGAGGAGGGGTGCTAGAATATCGATTCCTCCATTCTTGTTCAATAACAGTGGCTCCTGAATAGAACTGATAAGGATCGTCCTCTAAGCTATGGTAAATCTCTTTGATTCTCTGTTCGTCAACTTTAGCCAATTTTCGCCTTTTTCCTTTTGGCCAACCCCGATTATCCATGGCAAAATCCTGATCCAGAGATTTAGTCCAAGCCGTAACGAAATCATTGGAAACTCTCGCTTGTTTGATAACTTCTCGCTTTGACATTTCTTTCTTAAAATACATCTCGTTGACTTCTTGTCTTAATACGGCCAATCTCTCTTTGTCCATAGGACTCCGTAGATTAAAGTTAAGACAATCAACTCAACTTAATCTACTAATACTCTAAACAAAGATCAAATTAGTTGCACCGATTTCATTTGATATTCAACCTGTAGTCAGTAGGCATACCAGCAGCCCACATGGCTCGTGGCCCGGCGTACAATGCATTGAAACGCTGCTCGCTGGCCCCTCAGCGCACATGACTGATGTTATGATGTCTATCACGTAGGCTTCTCTGTCATCCCGGGTATGAGGGCTTCAAACCCGGCCTTGACGCCCTTGGCGGTGATATCTGTGGCTCTGCGCAGGCTCGCGATCTCAGCGGGAGATTTGATGCTGCGTACCTCCCAGATAGAATCACTGGCATCCACAATCTTGGCATGCGGTAGGCCCTGAAGGATGGAAGTAAAATGGGTATGCGCCATGTGTGCGTGAATATCTGCGCCAAGCTCCATGCCAATGACACCGGGATCAAGCCGTCTCTCTTTCAATACGTCCAGGACCAAGGATACGGCGTTCGACTTCTCGGACATGTAAAAGGCCTTTTCCCAGGGCCAGTAGCGCAGATCCTCGATCCAGCACTGCTTCAGCAAGTGATTGAAGCCGTTGGCGACCAGCAGGATCGGATCACCTGCAGCCGGCAAGATGGTCAGAAAGTAGAAATGATGTGCATCCCAGGCGCCGTCCCGCAGGCCGGCAAAGTAGCGCAAGTTCTGCCGCTGGGTTAGGAAAAGCGCATCAATGCCATGCTGCCTGAGGCTTTGTTGGGTACGGGCATACCGCGCTGTGTACTCCTCGCGTGGAAAGTCAGGAAACATGAGCTTTTTCATTTCAATGTGGGCTCCGGGAAACTTCGGCGCTTGATCTCTGGCTCCTTCACGGGGTCTTATCCCCGATGGATTCAATCGGGGACCAATGCGACCCGGTTCATAGCTCTTTGAAGAAGCCTGCACTCTCCAGAGATTGGCGCAGTTTCGCCGTCTCTTCTTCGGTGAGTGGGCCATTGGGCGTTCGCGGTTCGCCGCATTCCAGCCCCATCCAGGCCAGAATCTGCTTGAGGCCGGCGAGGAGATCTATAACCTCCAGGGCGTTAATCAGTTCGTTGATGCGCGACTGAGTCTTGGTCATAGTCTCCAGATCCTTGGCCTGGATGGCGTTCCAAAGCTGGACGAAGAGTTGCGGCATCATATTGTACGTTGAGCCGATACCTCCGCAGGCGCCGGCCAGAAGTCCAGCCAGCAAAACAGTGTCTTCTCCCTCAAAGATAAAGGTCTCTCTTTCCTGGGCTGAGAAAAGACCCAGTGAATAGATATCGCCGCTGGAGTCCTTCATGCCGACAATGTTCTGCACCTTGAGCAGTCGGTCAAAGAGGTCTTGGGTCATGGTGATGCCTGTGCGCTGGGGAATGTTGTAAATTAAAAGCGGGACGCCCGACGCCTCGGCTACGGCGGTGTAGTAGAGGACAAGGCCCAGCATGTCTGGCTTATAGAAGTAAGCTGGGGGCAAGGCAGCAATGGCGTCGGCGCCGACCTCACTGGCGTGCCTGGTCAGAGATAGAGTGTCAGCCGTCTGGAAGGCGCCCACGTGGGCGATGACACCGGCGTTGCTTTTGACTTCGTCCAAGACAGTTTCGAGCACCGCCCGGCGTTCTTCCTGGGTCAGCAATAGTCCTTCGCCTGTTCCGCCACAGACGTAAAAGCCATCTACTCCAGCCTTGAGTTGATACTGTACGATCTTGCGCATCGCTTCGGAGTCATAGAGGCCTTTGCTGTCGAGCGGAGTCACGATTGCGGGGTAAATTCCTTTTAATTCTCTCAGGTTCCTCTCCTTTCACATAAGAAGAAAAAGTGAAATAAATCGCTTGTCCCCCCCGATTAAATCGGGGGTTGATTCTATCGGGGAATTGACCTTTCCGGTTCAGAATTTGGGGTAATTGAGGGCCAGACCTTGTACGCCCGTGTTGTCCAGACGATGGATGCATAAATTGTCGAGCGAGGCGGCGAGCATGATGTCGCAGTTCGAGCCGGCAAAGGCGATGTCGGTCGGCCCGCGCAAGGCCTCGCCCATCCAGTCGTCGACGAACAACTGGATCCACCGGCTCTCCAGATCAAAGACGTAGATCGCATCCGGACGGTGGCACGCGATCCACAGCCGGCCGTTTGTATCGAACGCGATGCCATCCGGTATGTGCCGGGGCATGTGGACCACACGCTCGAAGGCACCGGCCGATCCATCAGCGTAGATGGCGATGCGGGCGATGGCACTGCCGAAGGTCTCCACAAAGTAGAGGTACTGCTCATCGGCGTCCAGAGCGATGGCATTGGGGGTATCCACCTGCTCTGGGTACCAGAGCACTGCCTCGCCGCCGCCGGATTTGATCTTGTAGATGTAGCCGTTTATTTCACCGGACCAATCGCCACTGTCCGAGAGGTACATATTACCCTGACGATCGAAGGCGGGGTAGTTGGTGCAGGCAAAGGGACTCCCATCTGGACCCGTGGCGTAGGTGCTGATCTGGCCTTGGGGGTTAATCTTCAACACCTTGCCAGGCACGCATTCGGCACAGTAGAGGTTGCCGTCGGCATCCACGGCCTGACCGAGACAGCGGTTGTCAGTCCGGGCGAACTGCTCGGCTGTGTTGGTCTCCAAATCGACACGATATACCTGGCAGCCTGTTCCGGTGGTGTAGACTTCGCCTTTGGGGCCGACGGAGATGGACTCCGGATGGTCGACGCCGCTGATGTGGACGATCTTGTGCTTGTCATAGGGTTCGATCATGGTCAGTTTTCTTCCTCAAGTTCGGGGTAAAGGGGCAGGTCGATAGGCTGGCCGCCGGCCTCGGCCGAGCGGTAGGCTGCTTCCATCATCTCCACACAGCGCAGCCCCTCAACCCAGGTCAGGCAAGGTGGACGGTCCTCCTGCACCCAGCGCACGAAGTCGCTAGTCTCCAGCCGGTAGGCGTGGTCGAAGCCCAGATCGTCAAAGCGCTCGTGATTGACCTCTTCTTCGTCCAGACGCTGCCAGTAGAGGTCGATGTGGTCCAGGCGGGGCACCATCTTGAAGCCGCCGTGCCGGCATTCGGCCCATGGGCCCTGAGATTCGCGGAACTTGTGCAACGGATAGGAGAGCCCGCCGTTGATGGTGGCCAGGGCTCCGGACTCGAACCGAAACGTGGCGTGTAGGATGTCCGGGAATCTGTATCGTTCGTCGTGTTGCGGCCCGTACATGGCCGTCACCCTGGCGGCGTCCCCGCACATCGCGCGGAACCAGTCGATAACGTGCACGCCGTGCATGTGAAAGAAACCGCCTGAGAGTTGGGGGTCCCCCCACCACGTGTCGAAGAAATCGTACGGGCGGTTATCGACGTACTCCGTGACCGTAACAGCCAGGACGTCGCCCAGCAAAGCCTCGTCGGTCAGATCGATCATGCGAGCCCAGGGTGGACGCAGCCGGCGTTTGTGGCCGATCATCAGCTTGACGTTGTGCTGCTTTATGGCCCGGACCATCTCCCAGCACTCGGAAACGGTGCGGGCCATGGCCTTTTCACAAAACACATGCAGACCCGCTCGGGCTGCAGCGACGGTGACTTCTGCATGCGCGAAGTTGGAAGTGGTGACCGCTACGGCGTCCAACTCGCCTTTTGCGAACATTTCCTGGTAATCAGTAAAGTGCGGCACATCCAGATCCAGCGCTTTGGCCGTCTCCGCGATGCCGGATCTATTCACATCGCACAGCGCGGTGATGTCGGCCGCCTCCAGGAAATAGTTAGCAAGATGCTTGCCGAAATCACCGCATCCAATAAGTCCCAGACGGAGTTTCTGACTCATGGACAGTAACCTTTCGTGTGCTCTCCTACTGCTGAGCTCTGTTGAAGTTCACACAGGACTTTCCGTTCTGGCAATACATTTACACTTTAAGGTTTTACTCTCTACCAAGGTGATCCTTTGATCATAATACTACCGCAGACTAAATGCTTTGTCGTACTCACATAAGAATGCAGCTGATACGGTTAGCACAAGGGCAGTGCAATGAGTGAATAAACCAAAATATAGGAATTTCAGATGAATCTTACAGTTGATGATGGGAATCACCTGCACGTCAGGTTCATTGATCTGTTAGTAAACTTTACACATCTAAGATGAATCGAGCCGGGTCGCTCAAGCGCTCGTACGTCTCTGGAAGAATATATTTCCTTTGATCGGTCTGTTGAGGCTGGTTCCGACGGCAAAAATAGGCGTGCATGGCGCGACGAGGTGCATCACTTTCATTTAGTGTTCCGCCGTGCCAGGTGTGTGAATTAAAGATTACAACGGTGCCTGCAGGCGCATTCAATTGGATCTCATCCGGATGAGTGTCCATCGGATCGTCCATTGCATCAATCGGTAGTTTGCCGCTGCGGTGTGATCCTGGTACTATGCGCGTCGCTCCATTCTCCGAGGTGAAATCATCCAGTAGCCAGATCGAATTGCATACATAATAATCACCAGAGAGATGCGGCCTTCTTCCCATCGACATGCAGTGTCTACCTGCCATATCCGGACACTGCAAAACGACTATTTAATGACGAAAGTTTAAAGTGTGTTCCCAAGACATGTGCGATTGCGGCAAGTACTTGTGAATGAGTAAAGCTTATGTCGAACATCGGATCCTTGTTCACCAGATCGCTCAGCCTGGCCGTTCCGGTTTCTTGTTGAACTTCTTTGCCCGCCTCGTCTCCTTCGAGTTCTGCTAATTTGTCCAGACGCAAAGCGATTGCCTTAACTTGTTCCTCGGTAAGAATTCCTGAAAGGGGTAGATAACCGTTTTCGTCCAGGAAGGATTTCTGCTGGAAAGGTAATTTATCTTCGCGGACACCTAATTCGTAAAGTGCTTCTTCCATGTTCATTATTATGACTCCCGTGCAATTTCATCAGCAGTAATTGATACTTATAGCTGAAGTCCAATTGCAGAATGCGATTTCAATTTAAATATAGTTCTTTGCCCTCTAAAAGGCAATCACATTATCAGACTCGATGGCTATCCAGTTCTCTTCAGAAACATCGTTCGAGCAGAAGCGAAGTGACGCATCGAGACCAGGCAGGACACCTGAGTATCCCAATTGTCTTGATTTCAATACATTTAACAACTGTACCTTGAAAAGCTCTGAATGGGATTCAAATCAACGCACACTCAACCCCAGACTGAGAACTTAATATAAGATCAGAATAGTCTGGACAGATTACCAGATTGCTTCGCTTCCCCACCCCCAAGTGAATCCCCGATAGACTCAATCGGGGACTCGGAATGACGCTTGATCTGTATCTTTCAACTGCTTGGCTTGGATCCTGGGTCATTGCTAGGGGCGTTAGCCCCGAAGCAATTTCACATATCTTCCGACTTAACATATCCGACAACTCTTGTCAAGCTACTCAAATGATCCTGTATCTTCCCTGATTCCTATTGACATCGTCTATCTTCTTTTGTATTTTCTCTCACATTGATCTGCGCACGGGATCCTATTTGCCATAAGTAATGACAACGGACGAGGGTCTTTGTGGAGAACACATCGCTGCGGATGAGCAATCGTAATTTTAGACGTCATTTCTGGAGACCAAACTTTAGGAGCCATGGGTACCCGTGAGCTGGAAGGTGGAAATGCAACTTTAGCTATCAGAAGCAGAGCCAGATCGACGGCGTGTGGTAGGAGTGGGGAGAAGGGCACAAGCGCCCAGGCCGAGCAAGATCATCCCTCTTTACTATGAACGCGCATACGAAGTGAACTACGTTGCCTTCCCGAAGAAGTGAACGTCCAAGTACACGGAAACGGAGGTGAAGCCGTGCGAATTGATCCCATCGAAATGAGCATTCAAAGCATAGACCGTAACGAGCAAAGATCCTTCCCCATCGGCTCTGTCTCCGGGGCAAGATTTGCCTCCCGTGACGTCGCGGGCATGCGCAAACGACTGGACGAAACCCTCGAACAGGACGGAAAATTTACCGGTGCGACCCGAACCAACCCATCCATTTTCCACGTTGGGCGCTACCTTCTGACTCAGAGTTCAAAGTTCGAAGTGCAGGGACCGCTGACCGGCGGTGAGGCAGAGGCAGTCGCTATCCGAGGAGGTGATGAGGTGTTTATCTCAGTCGGAAGCGATCAATGTGATCGTGAACTTGGCTCGCTGTTCCCCGACAAGCCCAAGCAGATGTGCCCTCACCCCATTGCTTCGATTGCCTGGCCGTACAGGGAGGTACGCGATCACTGGGACAGCCTTCGGATCTACAGCCACGTGGTGACTCGCGGACACACCGTACCGATCCAGGACAGTGCGCTGTCCGAGTTAGTCGATCTCGAATATCTGCTGGCGATTCATGCGGTCACGACGCTGGCCGATCCGATGATTCTGTATTGTGGGGCCGCGCCCTCACTGGACTCTGCTGCCCAAGCGGTAAAGCAGTATGGCCTGCCGGAGGAAACGGCTAAGGGAGTTGGTGAGGAATTCTTCGTCCGGTTGCACGACCCCGTACTCGATCGCATGATCGAACATCGATACAGCGCCATACCGCTCGATGATGACCTGGCCGAGCGACGTGACCTTCCTGGGGTTTCCAAAGACAGAAAGGGTCCGAAAAACCGGTCGGAGATAACGATTTTTTGCACAGAGAGGAGTGAACAAATGGAACACAAAGACACGACAGATTCACCGAGCTTGTATGTGGCGCTTAGCCACGCCCCTGTGCGTGCCGCTGGAAATGATGTCGATCTCTCAATTTACCGGAGCGCCGGTGAGATCAGCTATGGTAAGTTTAAGTACAAGGCTCCCGCCGAGGGTTTTGTTCAAGTTGGTCTACCCCACGGGACGGAGACCGAATGGACCGACGACTTCGAGATTGCCTACACAAAAGTGGGAGACAAAGGTCCACTCGTGCTCTTCCTGCACGGTGTCCCCACCAATAGGGCACAATGGGCGGAGATCCAGAGACACGTGGGCAGATTCTGCGAAACCATCGCCATCGACATGCTCGGAATGGGTGAGAGCACCCAACCTCGTCAGTACGGCAAGAAAACGGACAAGCGCGACAACGATCTGTGGTACTGGAAACGCGACGTAGACTACATTGAAAAGCTCATGCAACAAGAGTACCTTGGTCGCAAGTTTATCTTCGTCGCTGATGACTGGGGAAGTGGTATCAACTCTCAGTATGCGGCCAAGCACAACGACCGTCTGGAGGCTTTCGTTCAACTGGATGCCATCGCGTTCGATGGATACCCGGTCAACGAGATCCAGGCCATCGGCCGCGCTTCACAGATCCCGAACACACCGGAAGGCGACGAGATGTTTGCCGCGGCATTCGGCGCGTTCGATCAGACTCTCGTGCAGATCTACAAGACGATGGTTTATGATCCCACAGTCTACAACCAATACAACCTGCGATGGATCACATTCCCCTATGTGGACGTGGATTACGAAAGGAACCGCGCGGGTGATGGAGTCACGGATGTTGCGAAATCCACTACTCTCAGATTGAAGATGCACAACATCCGCGTGCTTGCCGATCGTGCTGCAATACTCAGCCCAGCTCTACTTTTGCCCTATGACGCTGAAAAGAACCCAGAGGGTATCAAATACGATAATATTACTGTACCTACGCTTATTATGTGGGGAGAGTATGACAATATGATGCCTGCAGCTCAAACCCAACGATTTGCCAACGTTCTCGGTACAGACGACGTTCAATTAACGTTAGTGCCCCGTGCTGGCCATTTCGCCGGAACCGATCAACCCAAGTTCGTCGCAGATACCATCGTTAACTTTATCCGCCGTGTAAAGGGCCGCGAGGCCATGGCTGATATCAATCTTGGTAACGAAGGTATCTGGAAGGGGGATGAACGCCTCATGATCGAGGATCTCCGAGCAATTTATGGGATTAAGGCTGAATCCCAATAATAAAGCTCATTGGAGCGGATAATGGAGCCGGTGGCGGGGACGAAAACAGGTTATCAAAGGACCGTTTGCCCCCGGGATCCTACGAGTGGTGAGACTGGTCATTCAGTAAACCATTCGATTGAATCGCGCATGGTCATGCCGCCAAATGCGTATATGAGTTTGGCAGCTCATACCAAAAGGAATGGTTTTGGCACAGCCCAAGTTTGCCAGCCCGGCAGGTTAGAACGTGGAACTTGTACACTTTCCTTCTAGCCCAAATTTCCAGCGCTTCACAGTAAACCGTTAACTCGCTCTGTCCACCTGTGTTCTTCTATTTCATAGTTGGTGTACTCCTTTCACCCGACCCTCAGGTGGTGACAGAACAAATCTACTCGGCAATGCAGGCCAGGATTACGTCTTCCATGAAGATTACGTCTTCCATATTGAGGACCTTATCCCACTGTAATACTCTATTACCAGGTGAAGCAATTGAGACTGTTTTGAGTGAGCAAGTAGGGTTCAGACTGGGATTTTAAAGCCCCCAGGCAAAGCGTGGGGGCTCTTTACTATCCTACGGAAGCGGTGGACAACAATGCTAATGTGGTGGCCCTCAGGGAGCAGTGAAAGGGCGTGGATGATTTTCTGTGTGTTACCCTGGGGACGGACATAGGAGGAGAAGCCATATCTGATACTATTACTTTTACTCACCACTAGGGGTTGCAAGGATCCATTTGTTCGCCACAAGGAGCGACAGTATTGGCGAACACGTCGATGCCCACTTTGATGTTTTCATCTAACTTGAGGATTACTATCGTGGGAACTTTGATGTTATAGTCTGAGAGCTTTATGATGAAAGAACCCTCGACCCGCATCAAATCCCCGGGGAGCTTTGCGCGCGTCGCTTCGCTCTCCTTGAAGTAGGTGACCTTTAAGTCCATCTGCTCTTTACGCTTGACACCGTGGAGGTCAAATGTCCCCTCAGCTACAAGATCTATTGTCTCCCGATCCGCCAGAGCGTCCTTAGAGGTTGAGATGATCTTGTCAAATGTAAATACAGCCTTGGGAAATTTTTCTGTCTCAAGGTATTTATCCCGCACATGCTCGTCTCTCAGGTCTATTCCTGTCTTCATGCTTGCTAAATTGACCTCAAACTTGGCGGAAGTCCCATCCTTGATGTTGGTCGGATCGACTCTAATATCCCCCGTGATCTGATTGGTAATCCCGACGATGGTCTCCAAAGGAGCGTGGGATTCGAATCTCATCACGTTCCGCCCTACCTTGTCCTGAGCGTAGAACGTGGTGGTACCAGCCAGAACTATTGAGGATAATATCAAATATAGGAGTGCGCTGAAGACGAGAGTCCTAAAGATGATTTTTCTCATATTTACCTCCTTAGAAGCCTTGTGAAAAACCCTTAGATTCAGAAAGTAGTATAGAACAAGCATTGATAAAGCAGTTCCGATGTATTATATTATGTTATTGATAATATTATACATGGAGGAAACAATGACCCCACAAAAGCAGGAACAGACAAATCCGATGTTTCACTATTTTCAGATGGAGGATTTAGTTCCCGAGGATCATATCCTTCGTCAGATTGATGAGGCAGTTGATTTTTCATTTGTACGAGACGTTGTATCAGATTGTTATTGCCCTGACAATGGCAGACCCGGTATTGATCCTGAATTAGTTGTTCGAATGATCCTTATTGGCTATCTGTATAATTTGAGTGAGAATCGGCTCTGTCAGGAAGTGGGGATGCATGCGGCATATCGGTTGTTTTGTCATCAGACATTTGATGATGCGGTTCCGGATAGGAGCACGATCAACAAGCTTCGCAATCACAAGTGGGCATCCAGTGGGTTGTTTGAACGGATAATGCGTCAGGTAGTCCAGTGTTGCATAGATGTCGGTCTTGTGAGCGGTAAACACCTTAGTGTCGACGGCACTCAGATACAAGCTGATGCTTCAGTGAAAAGTATTGAGCCGATAGAACCCCCTTTTTCTCTTGATGATTATCTCAAGGGAATCGGTTTTGAAGGTGATAAGACAAAGGGTAGGTCCGGGCATCCTCAGGATAAAGACTTTCATGGTGAAAAGTGGACGAACCAAACACACCGTTCGACTACAGACCCCGACGCGCGCTTATACAGCAAATCGAAGGGCAAAGGGGCTTTTCTCTCGTTTATGGGCCATGATCTGATCGACACAAAAAGCAGAGTAATCCTTGAGACTCAGGGCACGCAGGCGACAGGGACAGCAGAGCCCGAAAGTGCCCTTAAGATGGTAGATGACCTTGAAACATACACCATGCCCAAAGACATTCAGACACTTAGTGCCGATACCGGTTACGGTTCTGGTAATTTTATCGCTGATGTACTTGACCGGGGAATCATACCCCATATTCCTCTGCGAGCCGATGAGAAGATTGAACCGATTCCTACATGGAAAAACAAGACAAATTCAGCACATATTCAGGCCGAACGGGATAGAAAAGTGCGAGAGGCGAAAGCCAGAAATCATGCACGGTCTATCTCATTAACAGCTGACTACAAACTCTCCCGGAGACTCCGTAAACGCAGTGAACATATCTTTGCTGAAGCCAGGCAACAACACGGTATGGGACGAGCCCGTTATAGAGGACCAGCCTCACTGAATGAACAGTTGAATCTTGTTGCAACAGTACAGAATCTCAAGAGGCTTGTATCTTTCATAAGAAGGGGGAAAGCGTCTATGTGTGCCCTGTCTGTCAAAGACAGTGCATCCTGTTCTTCAAACAGCTCCTGTTCCTTGCTGACCAGAACTCTGATAAGACTATTTTGCTTATTCCACAGCAAAACGATACGATATGCTACTCTTTGACCCATAATCGGCGCTTCAGACGCTGCCTGGGACATAACTATTTCACAAGGCTTTTAGAGAGTTGATTGTTTTTTACCTATCTTCTTATGGAATCAAGATCTGTGGACAAGAGAGAAAGACCGCCATTTCTAACGAGTTGTGTATTCGATACTCTGTGAATTTTTGAGAAAAGCGCTAAGGAGTCTATTTCATTAAGATTAGGTCCCTAAGATTAGGTCCATAAGATTAGGTCCCTCGTTTTCACAAATCCATTAGCCTCCATCCGATACAGATACACGCCACTGGCAAGGCTCTTTTGATTGTCATCTTTGCCTTCCCATACAAAAGAGTAGCTACCGGCTCATCTGTGACCATCCACCAGTGTCGCAGCCTTCTACCCCATCATATTATAGACAGATATATCGACGTGGCTTCCAAAAGGAAGATGGTAATGGATCACTATATCAGAGTTTATCTTTTAACCCGTTTTCTTCCGCTTTTGCAAGAGATTTTATAATTTCTTCTTTCAGTTCAGTCAGGTTTGAGGATTTAACGATATAGGCGTCGGCCGACCAGCTCATAAAATTGTCCTTGTAGTTGGCATACGCCGTATTGAGTATGACCGGCATTTTGTTATCCCCCGCGAGTATTCTCTCCATTGCCTCTATACCGTCCATTCGGGGCATAACTATGTCCAGGACCACAAGGTCTGGGCGGCTTTCCTGAACCTTATCGAGGGCTTCCTGTCCGCCTGATGCGAGGACCACGTTGTAGCCGTTATCTGTGAGCTCCTGCTCGTAGAGGAGCTTCTGATTTAGGTCGTCATCCACCACTAATATAGTCTTCACTTTTAATCACCTCCTTCGGGTTGATCCCCGAAAGAATCCATCGGGGACTGATCCCGCGATTCGGGGTTGATTGCGGGGAGAAGGATAGTCAGAGTCATCCCGATCTCCTCTGTGCGGTGGACATCTATCTTCTCCCCGTGATCATCTATTTCCAAATTATCTATTCTTTTGATCTTTTCGAAATCTGAGCATACACCACCTTTTGTCATTTTCCCTATCTCGTAAAGTTCTTGTTCAGGTTCGGTTTGAATCCGTCTGTTATAATTTCCATCAGTGATGATGTTAATTGCAAATAGGGTGCCAATAAGTTTACGATTAAGAAGTAAAGTTGTGTCCTTTAAATAAGTGTTTGTAAATACATGAGCTTGGGGAGTATTATGTCACGATATAAAGATACCGTATAGTATGAATGTTGCGCAGAAGTTATAAAATGGAAATGGTCAGGCGTTTCAGTTTGAAATACGACAGGTACCGGACAAGTTAGATCTTGAAGGCTGGGGAGCAAAATCGGCAGTGGGATATTGTGAGCGGTTATCCAGATAAATTCTCAGTCTCTTTCTGGTTCTGCCGGCGTTGTTCAGGTCAGGACTTTTCACCTTCTGTATTGTCGTAAAGGTCCTGTGGAGATTCTTTTAGAGAGATATTGTACTCCTTCAGCTTTCTCCACAGCGTAGTTGTCGAGATGTCGAGTCTTTCAGAGGCTTTTTTGCGGTTCCATGAGCACTCCTCCAATATGTCGAGTATGTGGAGCCTTTCAACATCGGATAGCGCCATCCCGCTTCTGTGTCTTCTTTTGGACTCCATCTGGACGCCGCCTCCGAGGGTCTGCGGAAGGTCCTCAGGGGTGATAGTCTCGCCCGACGCAAGTATTATCGAGCGTTCGATGACGTTTTCTAATTCTCTGACGTTTCCCGGCCAGTCGCAGCTCATAAAGAGACTCAAGACTCTCTTAGATATAGATTCGATGTCTATCTTGAGCCCCCCGGTGATGACCTGGGCGAGCGACGTGACCTTACTGGCCCGGATCAAGTGTTAGTAAGAGTCCGATGATGCTCGCAGCAGTGGAGGCCGCACTCTGCGATTCGGTGATGTGCCTTACAGGCTGACCCTCAAGAGAAACACGACTAATTCCCTTTGGTGTGACCTATCAGATGATCCGAAGAATAAGGAAATTTGATTAGACTTTTTTGTGAACTCAGCTACTTCTTTCACCTCCAATACTTTGACTTCTAAACCTTCTTGCCCGAATAATTCACAAAAAAAGGCCGTACATTAATTAAGAGATTGTATTATATTATAGTTATGCGGTTTAACCACCTTCGGTGTCATTGCGAGCCGAAGGAGAAGCAATCTCGATTCTGTGGTAGATGTAATACTCTCCGGCTCTCATAGGAGACCACTATAAAACCTTGAGATTGCTTCGTCGCTTTGCTCCTCGCAATGACTCCACCAAGTTTATGAATTAATCAGGTTTGTACCTTTTCTTGATCTTCTGGTTTCAAATTTTGATAATGCAGAACGCTGGATTACCTGCAACAGCATCGTCAATCGGTTCCGAATTATGGTCTACTCTGATGAGAGGGGCTAATTCAAAGGCCTTGAGGTGGGAAGTGAATTACCCCTCTTCAGAAGCCGGTGTAATTCACTATTGACTTGGATGCCGATTTTTTTTATCTTGTCGAAGAGAGTTTTCACGCACGATGAGAAAAGGTCAATTTTTGTGATCACAAAGGAGGTCTAAATGGCTGAAGGGAACGGAAAAGTCCAGGTTCAGATGATCGGTTTTGCGACACTAAAGCTGACGTCTCCCAACGGCAAGGTAATTTTGATCGATCCGTGGCTAACAGCAAACGATTTCTTCCCAGATGGGAATCCCGCGGTGCCGGATAAGTACAAAGAGGACGTGGGTGCTTTCGGGAAAGTGGATATAATACTTCAGACTCACGCTCACTTCGATCATTTGAATCTAAATGACATCGTCGCTTTGACCGAAAGATTCAATCCCATTATTCTGACGCCGGTCGAGACAGCAGTCTATATCAGGGAGAAGACGGGTATCGAGAACTTCTGCAACGACGGCTGGGGGATGAATCGCGGTCCGCTTGCTCCCATAGACGGAATTCAGGTCTCAGGCGTTCACTGCGAGCACACGTCCTCGGAGATCCAGACCACATCCGAGGGTGGGTTAACGGTGCGCGATGTGGGAGATCCAATAGGGTTCGTGGTAGAATTCGAGAACGGCTTTAAAGTCTACATCTCTTCTGACACGGGACTCTGCTCAGACCTGAAGCTCGTTATTGGAGACTACTACAAGCCAGATCTGACTATCTTGAACATCTGCGGCGGCGGGTTCACGCTGGGAGGAGATAGCGCAGGATACGCAGTGAAGTTGATCTCTCCTAAGTACGTGATCCCTGCTCACTACGGGGTCTTTCCGGTAATGGATCAGACACCTGACAATTTCCTGGAAGCTTTGAAAGTGCACGCTCCACACGTGAAGGCGTTTGTGCTCGAGTCAGATGAGGTGGCAGAATTTTGAGGACTACAGATCGCGATTGGGGCGGAATGTCTTTCATTTTCCGACCTTTTTCTCTGTCGTTCGCATAGTCACCGGCCTCGTGTGACTCTTTGTCTTGACTCGTCTTCTTTGAAGTGTTATCATAGACAGGAAATTAGATAGGCAAAAGCACGTCCAGAATGCAAGGGCAAAAGGGGGCCATGACAGTGAATGAGAAAGACCTTGAAGAGCTGAGACGGATTCAGTTTAGGTGGCGGGAGACGCGGTCCAGGTTCAACGATCTGAAGACAAACATGCAGTTTCCAAGCAGCATAGGCGATTGGCTTGAGAAATTCATTACAGTTCTGGATAAGCGGCTGGAGATCATAGAGAGGAACCTAATAGAGAAAGATTAAGGCCTGCATTCCCCATATTAAACCAGAAAAATGCTTTCATAATATGTCTTAAGCATGTTATTATGTGATAAATAACATTAGAAAATATATGGCAAGTACTGCCACCCGGAGGGTGAAAGAATGAAAGTAGGTTTTGATGGAGGAATAAAGCTTGAATTTCATGGTGCAAAGGTGACATCAAACGGTGGACTTCTTGCGTATCGTGACCTTGATTAGGCACTGGGATTATTTGATTCGGTATCAGCGGTTTTTACCGATAAACGCACAGACCGTAATATCCGACATGATATATCTACTCTCCTGCGTCAATCGATATACAGCCGCCTTGCAGGATATGAAGATGTAAATGACGCCGAGCGATCACCGGAAAGAAGGACAAAGGCAAGCAAGCCGCCAGCTCCAACACGATAGGACGTTTTGAAACTGAGACACTGACTAAGCATGACAATCTCAGAAGCTTGTCAGATATCAATGGCAAGTGGGTTCAAAAAGCGATGAGTAAAACACAGCATCAACGAATTGTTCTGGACATGGACAGTTCGGAGAGTCCGGTACATGGCGAGCAGGAAGGATCAGCTTGCAACGCTCATTTCCGGTGTACCTGTTTTCATCCACTGTTCTGCTTCAATCACTTCGGGGATTGTGAAGGAGTCCTGCTTCGCTCTGGTAATGTTCACAGTGCTGATCTCCCCGATTGAATCTATCGGGGACGAATCGTCAAGAGATAGGAGAGCAAAAAGAATAGGAAATACTTTCGAGGCGATGCTGCATTCGCAAAGCCTGAGATTTATGATTATCTGGAGGAAAACGGCTATTTGTATGCCAATTGGCTTCCCGCAAATGAGATACTTTATGAAAAGATTCGATACCTGCTGACTCGGCCAATTGGACGACCTCCGAGGAAACCGATTGTCTTGTTATGTGAATTTCAATATAAAGCGGCCAGTTGGGATCAATCGAGGCGAGTGGTCGCCAAGGTTGAATGGCACCAAGGGGAGCTGTTCCCCCGGGGGGCTTCATCGTCACCAACCTGTCGGCCAGGCCGGAAGGTGTGGTACACTTCTACAATGGCCGAGGCACTGCTGAGCAGTGGATCAAGGAGGGCAAGTATGCCCTGAGCTGGACCCGGCTGTCCTGCCACAGGTTCGTGGCCAACCAGGTGCGGCTGCACTTGTTCATCCTGGCCTACAATCTGGGGAACTTCCTGCGCAGGCTCTCCCTACCCAAGACGGTCAAGGACTGGTCGCTGCGAAGCCTCCAGGTCAAGTTCATCAAGATCGGGGGGAGGCGAGTTCGCCACGCGCGGCGGTCCGTGTTTCAGCTCGCCGAGGTGGCGGTGCCTCAGGAGGTGTTCCGACAAGTGCTGGAGGGTATCGCCGGGCTCCATCCATCCCCAGGGTAGCGAGTGTGCTTGATGTCATCACGGGTGATCAAGGGTTGCCAAGGGTGAGGTGCGTGCCTGGGAGAGTGGGAAGGGAGCCAAAGCATGTTGGGAGTGGTGTTCCCGTGCGATGGATCGCTAACCTGCCGCATCAACAGGTCGTCCAGTGGGGACGATGAGGACTTGACCGCGCTCGAGAGTGCCAGCACCTTTAGCGTCGTCAACGATGGGGGATTCTTGGGACGCCAGCACTTTCATATGGGAAATGTCGGGCTATGGGGCTGAAATGCGAAATCCCGCGTGATGGCTCCGGGGCAATGTTGGATCAAGAGCCTTCACGTGCGAATCTCAGCATGGTGCCGACCGCAATAGGGGTAGCCAGTCATTATGACAGAGCATTACCACAAGGAGCCGAGTAGGGGTGACAGGCGCGGCGAGCCGCGCGGCGGGACCATGCCGCATGTCCTGCGCGAAGCTCTAGACGTCGGCCGCTTGATCGTTGCCCCGGGCTGCTACGACTCGCTGGGTGCGCGCCTGGCTGAGCTGCATGGCTTTCCCGCGGTGTACATGTCGGGTCTGGCAGTGACGGCGTCACAGCTCGCCCGGCCGGACATCGAGTTGCTCACCATGGACGAGATGGTCCGGCCGGCAGGCCTGATGGCGTCGGCGATCGGCATTCCGGTCATTGCCGATGCAGATACCGGCTACGGCGGCTTGGCTAATGTCGCACGCACCACCCAGGCTTATGCCCAGGCAGGGGTGGCGGCCATCCACCTGGAGGACCAGGCCAGTCCCAAGCGATGCCCCCAGATGGGCGGTGTGCGTCTGATCGATGAGGGTGCGATGGCGGCGAAGCTTCAGGTGGTGGTTGAGGCCCGCGGCGACACCGGTATGTTGGTCATCGGACGCACCGATGGCTTAAAGCCGTCGGGCTCGACGAAGCGATCAGACGCGCGAACGTCTACGCTGAAGTCGGCGTGGACTTGATCTTTGTGGATGGCATAACCCGCAGCGAAGACTTCCACCAGGTGCGCCAAGACGTCGAAGGTCGGCTCATGGCCAGCATTGTGGAGATCGACGCCCCTGCCCTGACCAGCGCGGCTGAGCTAGAGGCGATGGGTTATTCTATTGCGGTTCACGCGCTTTCGGGCATTCTGGCGACCGCCGGAGCCCTAAGCCGGCTCATGGATGACATCAAGGTCCATGGCAATACCGACCGAAGTTACGAGCACATGATGACGTACAGCGCCTTGAATGAGACCTTGGGCGTCGAATGCTTCAACGCTCTGTGGGATCGATTCCGTCAGGCGTGAGAACTCGTGGAAAACGGGACTGGCTCCAACACACATCACGCCGGTGACGCGGAAATAGGCTCTGCCGAGGCCCTGTCCCCATGCTGCACACGATCCCTGAGCGAAGAGAACGGCGACGATGGAGTTGGCACTGTCGTGCTGATACTCGCAAAACAAGGTGGTGCGCTATGACAGTAAAGCTCGAGGGTAAAACGGCACTGGTGACCGGTGGGGGGCGCGGCATAGGCCAAGCCATTGCCCGGAAATTCGCCGACGAAGGCGCCCGCGTTGCCGTGGCTGACATCGACAAGGAAACCGCACGCCGAACCGCAGCAGAGTTGCCCACCGAGGGTTTGGCCCTGGAAATGGACGTGGCCTGTAAGACCTCGGTCCAGGCGGGAATCGCTGACGCCCTCGGCCACTTCGGCCAGCTCGATATCCTGGTCAACAACGCCGGAATTCTCACCAACACCACCTTCGAGGACTGCACGGAGGAGCTGTGGAACCGCATGATTGACGTCAACCTCAAGGGCACCTTTCTCTGTTCCCAGGCCGTCCTTCCCCACATGAAAGACCGCCGCCAGGGGGTCATCCTCAACATGACCTCGGTGGCGGCTAAGACCGGCGGTGTCTGGTCGCCGGCCCGCCTTATGCGGCGGCCAAGGCCGGGATCTACACCCTGACCATCGGCCTTGCGCGAGCCTTGGCGCCCCACCGTGTCCGAGTCAACGGCATCGCCCCCGGCGTCATCGACACGGCCATGACCCAGTCAGCGGCCCATGAGGACTTGACGACGCTGATTCCGCTGGGTGAAAAGGGCCGCCCCGAGGATGTCGCCCACTGCGCCCTGTTCCTGGCATCCGATGACGGCCGCCATATCACCGGTGAGATCATCGACGTCAACGGCGGTCTATTCATGGATTGAACTCAGCACCTTCACAATGCACATGCCACCGTCTACACAGCCCGCCAGGAAACGCCGCGACTCACTGGTCGCGCCTCGAAGGCGTTGGCCTGCTCGCCGTCCGCGCGCTGACGGGCAGGGAACTAGAAGGCGCAGTCCGCGGCACGCCCGGCGCTATGAGACGCCCAGGTGTTCCTGGACGTGCACGGCCACGCGACGCCGCTTCGACGGGCTCAGAAGTTTGGGTGGGACACCTCGTTGAGAATCGCGATGTCCAAAGCCTGGTCTGGCACCAGCCGCTTCAAACAGCGTATTCTCCTTCTCCAACACCTTCAGTCGCTTGGCCCGACCCACCTTCATGCCGCTTAAGGATAAGGTTAAGTTTTCATTATCTTCTTTTGATTATGGCTTCCACTAATCCTGCGGCTTTGTACATGGTTTCGATATATTCCCTTTCCGGCGAAGAATCGGCGACGATTCCCGCTCCCACTTGCAGGTACGCCTGCCCTCCAGAAAGAACCAAGGTCCTTATGACGATGTTGAAGTCACAATCGCCGTTGTAGCTGAAGTATCCGACAGATCCTGTATAGATATTTCTGGTTGTGGGCTCCAGCTCGTCTATGATCTCCATGCACCTTATCTTTGGACAACCTGTGATGGTCCCTCCGGGGAAGACGGCTCTTATCAGCTCGAAGGAGGTGTATCTGTCCTGCAAAGTTCCGCAGATATTTGAGACGATGTGCGTGACGTGTGAGTATCTTTCCAGGGTCATAAGTTCATCTACGCTCACTGAACCGTATCGGCATACTCGCCCAATATCGTTCCTCTCCAAGTCGACGAGCATGATGTGTTCGGCCCGTTCTTTTTGATCTAAAAGGAGTTGGCCGCCGATCTTTTCGTCCTCCTTCTGGTCTTTTCCTCTCTTTTGGGTACCGGCGATTGGTCTGGTCTGCACCCGATCGTCAAAGAGCTTTACCAATCTTTCCGGGGAGGAACTTGCGATCTTTATGTCCTCAAGCTTCAAATAGCAGGCAAAAGGAGAGGGGTTTATGTCTCTGAGGGCTCTGTAGAGATGCCAGCTGTCGCCCTCAAATTCGATGGCTAATCTCTGCGATAAATTGACTTGATAGACGTCTCCGGCGCGGATGTATTCCTTAACCCGTCGAACGGCTTTTTCGAACTCTGCCCTCTCGAAATTGTACGATATATCTCCTGTCTTGAAGGACTCACTGTCGTCATAAATGTTGTAATACTTATTCAGCAGAATATCGGCTACTCTGTAAATTCTCTCTTTTGCAGAGTCTATTTCGAGTTTAGTGTCAGAGGTTAGGTCTATATTGGATATTATGTAAAGGCTGTCGGCAAGGTGGTCGAATACGACTGCGCTGTCGCATACCAAAAAGAAGATGTCCGGCAGCTCAAGGTCGTCTTGAGCTCTTCGGGAGAGCACCTCAAAGTAGTGACGGGCGTCGTATCCCAAGTAGCCTATGGCTCCGCCTGTAAAGTTGGGGAGTCCCTCCAATTTCGGGGAAGAGCGTCTTTTCATCAACTCCTGCAGACCGGATACGGGATTCCCTCTCTGGGAAGATTCCGATTTGCCTTCGGCTATGTGAAAGAGGTCGCCCTTGCCCTTGAAGATAAGTTCGGGAGTCGCGGCGATGATCGAATATCTCCCAATCTTGGTTCCTACGCGAGCGCTCTCCAGGAGCGCTCCATAGTCTCCGCGCATAAGCTTTGAGCGCATAAGCTTTGAGAAAGCTCCTATTGGGCAAACAGGAGGACTCTTGATCTGTGCCCACAGCGGATAACGACCGAACCTATCGGATAAGTCCTCAAGCTGCTGTGGGCTCAGAGTTAAGGCTATATCTATCAATTTAATAGTACCAAGTTAGGGAGATTCTTAATCCATCCATGGTAAATAGAGTCAGTGTAGTAGCTGTCTACTATCTCCTATGTACGTGTTTATGCCGTCTACTTCTCTAATCCTCGTCTGCCGATTTAATAACCTTGACTTTAGAAATCCTTATTATTATCTTTTGTTCTTTCATACTGATAGTATAATACATCCTAACTGAAGAATCAATAAAAAATGGGAAGTTATTTGCTGAAATTGGCTTATCACTTTTTCTATGAGAAGGCTCATCTCGGAAACACGGAGGCATTAAAATGGCGGAAAAGTTTGTAAGATTTACGGTTGAATCTGGTCGAGAAGTGTGGGGGAAAGTAGTGGACGAATCGGATATTTCGAATGTGAAGGCAGTAAGATTAGATGGTGAGGGACTCGAGGGACCTATTCGAAGTTACGAACGTCTATCCGATCAATTACATGCGGCAACCCAAAGAGAAGAGATCACAATCACAGAAGGCAGATTCCTTCCTCCCGTAAACCGTCCGCCAGATTTTCTGCCGAATATCTACGCCGTGGGACTCAATTACTACGAACATGGAGCAGCGACCGGGCAGCTGGAAAAGGGCCAAAGGCCCGGAGCACCTATTCTGTTCCCTAAATGGACTACGTCGGTCACCTCCCACACTTCTCCGATCATTTTGCCTGCCTCAGCGCCAAACTGTGTGGATTATGAGGTAGAATTAGCCTTAATCATAGGCAAGGAGGGTAAGAACATCCCACCGGAAGCGGCGTTAGAATATGTCCTAGGATTTACTATTGGAAACGATGTCAGTGCCCGTGACGTGCAGGGAATGTATCCCCAAATCAAACCAAATAGTCAATGGGGAAAAGCAAAATCGTTTGACACATTCTGTCCCTTGGGACCTTTCTTAGTTATGGACATAGACCCTCAAGACCAGGATATAATGTTGTATGTGGATGGAGACAGGAAACAATTGGGTAACACAGGCGATATGATGTACTCGTTAGCAGAGCTCATCGCCTATATTTCTCTGGATGCCAGGTTGTTGCCCGGAACGGTACTATTGACCGGGACGCCCAAAGGTACACAGGTAGAAGAGCATCATGCTGGAAGGGGGCCGAGCTATCTGAAAGATGGTCAAGAGGTAGTAGCTCAAATTGGCGAGGTGGGAACCTTGGTAAACTGTGTCCAAGAATCCAAGTAAAGCTTCTCCTAACTATTGCTGATCGTTGTGGAATTTCGAACAGGAGGACTCGATATGGCGAAAGATAAAATCAGGTGGGGTGTGTTGGGATGTGCCCGCATCGCTCTGAATTCTTTTCTTCCAGCATTAACAAGGTCCGAAACAGGGAGCCTAGCCGCCATCGCCAGCCGTGACAGATCCAAGGCCGAAGCTGAGGGCGAGAAATTCGGGGCGGAGAGGTTCTACGGAAGCTACGAGGAGCTTTTGGACTCTGGTGGCATAGATGTCCTCTATATTCCATTGCCCAACAATATGCACAAAGAATACACCCTCAAGGCTGCGCAAAGGGGCATACACGTCCTTTGCGAAAAGCCGTTTGCTATAAACCAAAAGGAAGCCCTGGAAATGAAGGAAGCCTGCCGAAAAAATAGGGTCCGACTTATGAACGCCTTTATGTGGCACTTGGACCCCATGAATCAGCGGGCGCTTGAGATAGTACGTTTGGGAGAGATAGGAAAGATAAAATATATGAACGCTGCCTTTACCTCCAATTTCCCTAGACAGGACGATATCCGCCTGCAAAGAAAGATGGGAGGGGGGTCGCTTCTGGACGCCGGGGTCTATTGTGTCAACACCTTTCGACGTTTTATGAGGAAGGAACCGGTCGAAGTGGTGGGCCTATCTGTTACTCCTACGCTCAAAGCAGACGTGGATGAGACATTTAGCGGCCTACTCCGCTTTGATGAAGATGAGATAGCTGCATTCGTCGCCAGCTTCAGAATGAGCAGCGAGCACCGATACGAGATAGTAGGCGAAAAGGGGAGAATACGTTCTCCCAGCGGTCCGTGGCACCGTAAAGAACCGAATAGGATAGAGGTCATAACAGATGACAACGTCAGGGAGGAGAACTTCGAGGAGAACGATCCGTTCAAAAACGAAATCGAGTATTTTACAGGGTGTATTCAGTCCGATAAGGAGCCTGACCCAGGCGGAGAGGACGGTTACCTTGAAATGAAAGTGCTGGATACTCTTGTGGAGTCTGCTCTGATGGGAAAGAAGGTTGAGATAAAATGACGTTTACATTGTTGCCCCCGATAGATTCAATCGGGGGTTCAATCGTTGTATGTACCTAACTGACGATACTCATTAAGCTTGTTTCTTAAGGTTCTGACGCTAATCCCGAGAACCTCTGAAGTTTTATCTTTGTGACTGTTTTGTTCTTTTAAGGTCTCCAGTATGAGGGTCTGTTCCACTTCTTTCAGAGTCTTGCCAGTCAGGTTGAATTTATTCCCGTTATGGGACGCAGGACGTGTCCTTTCGAACCGGAAGTCTTTGGGGGTTAGGATCTCAACTTTGCTCATCACAACTGCCCGCTCTATGCTGTTTTCCAATTCCCTGATGTTCCCCGGCCAATCCATCTCTAACAAAAGATCCAACGCCTCATCCGAAAGCCCGTTAATTCTTTTTCCGTTCTCCTTGCTGTACTTGTTCATAAAGAACTCAGCCAGAAGCGGTATATCCTCTTTCCTCTCTCTTAAAGAAACCGGGAAGAGCGGGATTACGTTAAGTCTGTAGAAAAGGTCTTCTCGGAACCTTCCTGCCTCTATCTCCTGGTTTAGGTCTCTGTTGGAGGTGGCTATTATCCTCACATCCACGCTTACGCTCTTTTCCCCTCCGACCCTCTCAAACTCTCTTTCCTGAAGCACGCGCAGGAGCTTCCCCTGAAGCGACGGAGTTATCTCACTGACTTCATCTAAGAGCAGTGTCCCGCCGTGTGCCATCTCGAACTTCCCCTTAGTCTGACGGATGGCACCTGTGAAGGCACCTTTCTCATGCCCGAACAGTTCGCTTTCCACCAGGCCTTCGGGCAGGGCAGCACAGTTTATCTTGATGAAGGGGTTGTCTCTCCTGTTGCTGTTGTAGTGGATAGCCTTGGCTATGACCTCCTTGCCTGTCCCGCTCTCCCCTTGTATGAGGATAGTGGCTCTGGTGGATGCCGCCACCTCTATAGTCTCAAAGACCTCTTGCATCTTTGGGCTCGTTCCGACTATTATGTTGTCGAACCTGTACTTACCCCTCAGTTCCGATCTAAGGTATCTGTTTTCGTCTATGAGCTTTTTGAGTTCGAATATCTTAGAGACTCTGACTTCTATCTCGTCAGCTGAAAAGGGCTTGGTAACGTAATTGCGGGCGCCGTCTTTCATCGCCTCGACAGCGTTGTTTATCGTTCCGTAGGCTGTTACTATTATGACATCTGTGGAGGGAGAAATCTCTTTCGCCGCGTGTAATACTTCCATCCCGTCTGCGCCCGGCATCTTCAAATCTGTCAATATCAGATCGTAGGAACCTGATGTGATCTTGCTAATCGCTTGTTTTCCATCTGCTGCAAGATCGATCTGGAAACTCTTTCTTTCTAAAAGCCTTGTGAAATAGTTATGTCCCAGGCAGCGTCTGAAGCGCCGATTATGGGTCAAAGAGTAGCATATCGTATCGTTTTGCTGTGGAATAAGCAAAATAGTCTTATCAGAGTTCTGGTCAGCAAGGAATAGGAGCTGTTTGAAGAACAGGATGCACTGTCTTTGGCAGACAGGGCACACATAGACGCTTTCCCCCTTCTTATGAAAGATACAAGCCTCTTGAGATTCTGTACTGTTGCAACAAGATTCAACTGTTCATTCAGTGAGGCTGGTCCTCTGTAACGGGCTCGTCCCATACCGTGTTGTTGCCTGGCTTCAGCAAAGATATGTTCACTGCGTTTACGGAGTCTCCGGGAGAGTTTGTAGTCAGCTGTTAATGAGATAGACCGTGCATGATTTCTGGCTTTCGCCTCTCGCACTTTTCTATCCCGTTCGGCCTGAATATGTGCTGAATTTGTCTTGTTTTTCCATGTAGGAATCGGTTCAATCTTCTCATCGGCTCGCAGAGGAATATGGGGTATGATTCCCCGGTCAAGTACATCAGCGATAAAATTACCAGAACCGTAACCGGTATCGGCACTAAGTGTCTGAATGTCTTTGGGCATGGTGTATGTTTCAAGGTCATCTACCATCTTAAGGGCACTTTCGGGCTCTGCTGTCCCTGTCGCCTGCGTGCCCTGAGTCTCAAGGATTACTCTGCTTTTTGTGTCGATCAGATCATGGCCCATAAACGAGAGAAAAGCCCCTTTGCCCTTCGATTTGCTGTATAAGCGCGCGTCGGGGTCTGTAGTCGAACGGTGTGTTTGGTTCGTCCACTTTTCACCATGAAAGTCTTTATCCTGAGGATGCCCGGACCTACCCTTTGTCTTATCACCTTCAAAACCGATTCCCTTGAGATAATCATCAAGAGAAACAGGGGGTTCTATCGGCTCAATACTTTTCACTGAAGCATCAGCTTGTATCTGAGTGCCGTCGACACTAAGGTGTTTACCGCTTACAAGACCGACATCTATGCAACACTGGACTACCTGACGCATTATCCGTTCAAACAACCCACTGGATGCCCACTTGTGATTGCGAAGCTTGTTGATCGTGCTCCTATCCGGAACCGCATCATCAAATGTCTGATGACAAAACAACCGATATGCCGCATGCATCCCCACTTCCTGACAGAGCCGATTCTCACTCAAATTATACAGATAGCCAATAAGGATCATTCGAACAACTAATTCAGGATCAATACCGGGTCTGCCATTGTCAGGGCAATAACAATCTGATACAACGTCTCGTACAAATGAAAAATCAACTGCCTCATCAATCTGACGAAGGATATGATCCTCGGGAACTAAATCCTCCATCTGAAAATAGTGAAACATCGGATTTGTCTGTTCCTGCTCTTGTGGGGTCATTGTTTCCTCCATGTATAATATTATCAATAACATAATATAATACATCGGAGCTGCTTTATCAATGCTTGTTCTATACTACTTTCTGAATCTAAGGGTTTTTCACAAGGCTTCTAAGACTTCTTTGAGAAAATCTCTCATTAGTGGCTCATCATCTACTACGAGGATGCATCCTTCCGACATGTCTGCTCCTTATTTACGATGGGCCCGATAATTAGTCTTATTATTCTTCTATTTCCCCAAAGAGTTCCTGAATACTTTTGGGGGACCTTAGCGGCGAGCTAAATGAGAATGCTTTGCTGAACCTTCGGAGATTCTGCACTTGGCTCTGGGCTAAAGGTTCTGCACTTCGGCTTGTGATGATGCAGCCTGCTCTTGTCTTCAGTCACTGCGAAGTGCCAGACCGCGACCCCTTAAGGAGTTGCCAAGCAGAACCGATCTCAAAAGCTTTCTCCTGCTGCAAGACAGAGTGATCGTTCGACGTGTTTGGGGGTTGTCCCTCATTACAATGCAGGGCTCAGGACGGTTTCACAGGATCGGGAAAAATCTTTTCTTATTCTGTAAATGTATCTAAAAATCAGTGTAATTGTCAAGAGCTTTCAAAGGATTCTATGCATAACAAGGAAGAGTGACCACCAATGTGGCTCCCACTCCTGGCTTGCTTTCTACTTCCACCGAGCCGTCATGCGACCGCAGTATCTTTTCGACTATAGCCAATCCCAAACCTGTTCCCTTCTGTTTGGTGGTGAAGAAGGGGCTGAATATCTGATCTCTGTCCTTGTGCAAGATCCCCGGCCCTGTGTCTGATATTTTCACGCTTGCGAAATCCTGATGCCCGTCGCTGTGAGATTCTACTTCTACATTTAGCCTTCCGCCCTTAGGCATCGCGTGGAAGGCGTTCTTAAAGAGGTTAGAAAGGGCCTGTAGCATTAGTTCAGGATCGGCCTCAACATATATTGCTTTTTGAGGGAAATCCCTTATTATCTCAAATTGTTGCAGGGCTTCCTCTGTCTCTGTTTGAACGCTTAAGAGGGCGCTTTCTACTGTTGAAGCAATATCTAACTTTTCCTTCTTCGGCTCCAGGGGACTTGTAAAGACTAGAAGATTATGAATGATCCCCTCCAGGCTGGACACACCTTGGATAATCTTTCTGGCCATCTTATTTCTGGGGTCATCCCTTCCCAGGTCTCTCTCCAGAAGGCTGGCAAAGCCTCCTATCCCACAGAGCGGATTACGTATTTCGTGTGCGATCAGCGCAGCCATTTCACCCAAAACAGCAAGCGTCCTTGCCTTTTGGATTCTTTGCTCTAAGTTCCTCAGAACAGCGATGTCCCTTAATATCTCCACGGCTCCTAAGATCTTTCCGTTGTTGTCAGTTACCAAAGATGTGCTGAATTCTACCGGCAGACTCTCTCCTGTTTTGGTTACGATCAACTTTTCCTGACCTGCCGCCAGGTGGTCCGATACTAGGGTATACAAGGGTGTGTCTTTGTAGTCCAGAGAGTCCCCGAAAAGATCAAGGTATTTGGAGTTTAGGGCTTCATCCGATGAGTATCCCGTGATTTCCTCAGCCTTCTTGTTAAAAAGAGTGATTTTTCCTTCCAGGTCTACAACCAGCACAGCGGCGTTAATGCTCTCCAGGATGCTGTCGAGGTAATCGGTTGCATTTTGGTCATTCTGAGCTGGTCCTTCTTCGTGACTCTTATTGCCTAGTTTGAAATTGACATCTGCCAGTTTCTGGGCCAGTTCCAGATAGTCGGTCCTTAATTTGTCCATCGTGCTGTTGAAGCTCATGAAAGTTTCTTCAAAGGGCTTCATCTTAAGTAGCCTTTCCGATTAGATACCCGCTAGTACCCGTTCTATTTTCTCCTTCGACACGCAAGCTATAGAAGGTTTGATCACATAGTTGTTCACGCCCGCTTTCATAGCTTCTACTATATACTCCGGGATGCTCCCTGTGTTGTCATAGGTATAGCTAGATCCTTCAAGTCACCGTCGCCGTTTCGCCGGTCCCTCAGCAAGCTATCAGGCAATCTGTTTTATACTTTCCAGGCGATCCTCGGACGCCTTGAGTTTTTCCAAGTGGATGCGATTTTCCTGAAACTGTATCTTTGTGTTGCCATCTCGTACTGCTTTACAGACCGCTCCACCGTATGCAACACCTCTGGTATGCCGAACGGCTTCACTATGTAGTCATATGCTCCCTCTCTCAGCGCCTCCACCGCAGAGTTGTAGCTCGGATAGGCGGTCATTATTATTACGGGGATTTCCTCATCTTTTGCGCCTATGGCCGACGTGACTTCCAGTCCGTCTACTCCCGGCATCTTGAGATCCACTAACGCGGTGTGAAATGTCTCTTCTTTAATCATCTCGATCGCCTCTTGGCCATTTTTCAGCTAAAAGGACGCTGTAGCCTCGACTGGTCAAAGAGCGACGCAGAAGATCTCTTATCAAGAGCTCGTCGTCTACTACCAAAACTGTCGTGATTTCCACAGTCCTCACCTCCTTTCTATAATCTCTGCCAATCCACTATACCTTTGATCGGAAAAGCTCCGCTTTCAGAAAGGTCTCTAGTGTGTGACATATCTCTTTCAATGCCCTTTGTGTCAGTTGTGCAATGAATTCGAGGTTCGACCAACCTGGGGTGGTACTTCACATTTGACTTTTCCACTTTCAGGTTTAAGCCTTGCAGACTTAAGCCTGTATGGAATTAAATATCAGCTCAAAATAGTCCGGACAAATTGTAGAGATACAAAATAGTAAAGAGGTTCACTTAGATAGCTTGGCACACGTCGCTACTTCTTGGCTTGCTGGCAATTATTGCCCCTGAGAAACGAGGTGGCAGCAGCGCACGGAGTACCCACGGCGCCTGAAAATGAGACTGCTTGGCTTCGTCCCTCTGTTCATTGCAGTAAAGCTTGTGGTCTCTTGCCTGCACTACCCAGCAGGCGCCGCCGCCCCGACCCCGTCAGGAGTTGCGACCCCGCAGGAGACGCTAATCGGAACGAATCTCAAAGGAGATCCCTGTCTAATTATGTCCGATAAGTTTTGTCAAGCTACTTAGCTGTCTTGTTGCCTCAGTGCAGAAGATCGTCTACTACCTTCTTAACAGTGTCTATGTCGAACGGTTTCTGCAAAAAGCCGTCAGCTTTACACCTCTTGATTTCCTCGAGGCTCTCTCCAACGCCGAGAGCAGCTATAATAACTACGGGCAGCTCTGGAGATTTCTCCTTGATAGTCCTGAGGAGGGTAAGTCCATCCATCCTGGGCATGTATATATCCGTGATAACCAGTCCGAACTTTCTGTTTTCCATCGTGTGGAGGGCCTCCTGACCATCGCAGGCAGTAGCGACCGTGTATCCTGATTCTCCTAACACGGCAGTGAGTACCTCTACTATCCCTTCCTCATCATCGACTACCAAAATATCTTCCATCCTCTTTCCCTTTATCACGATCCAGTCTCGTTCTCACTTTTGTCTTCTCTTTCCTTAGACTCAGACTTTTCTACATCTATCATGGTTACTCCACCGTGATATTCCACTACCTCCGCTTTGATAAGCTCAGATAACTTCCATACTACATCGTGTATCTTAAGGCAGGACTCCTGGATAGCCTTCAATCTTGAGACGGTGTTACTCTTTCCGGAATTCGAGTTTGCCAAAAGGAGCTGGGCGTTTCCCAAAATGACGTTCAGAGGGTTGTTTATCTCGTGATTCAAGGTAACTGCAGTACTGCTGATTGCTTCTGTTTGTGCTAACTGGATGAGTTCATCTACCGATGTTTTGAAGTTCAATGCTCCCTCTACAGCGGACACTAAGGCCTTCTCTTTAACAAGCTTAGTTACGTAACTACAAGCAACGTCTGAAATGACCTGAGCCTCCGTTTCTTCTGCAGTCTTGGGAATAATAGATAAGATGGGTGTTAAGGGACTATTTTTCCTAATTTGCTTTATGATTTCTCCTTTGCTTTCTGCGTCTGCATCAACCACGAACAGACTAAAGTCATCGCTGTATTGGGTGTTCTGGTCCTCTTCTACACTTGAGATCCCAATTACATCGTATTTTCGTTCTTTCAGGAGTCCTTCGATTCGTCTTTGAGTCGAATTCCCCGCTCCGATGACCAATATCTTTGTCTGATGTGACAAAATTTAACCTTTCTGAACGAACTGAGACACTGCGGTCACCTGAAATCTTTAAAATAAAATGAAACACAGTCGCAAGATGTGGGGTTGAACAAACGATACCAGATCAAGAAGTGGCACCAAAATTCAGCATTAGATAGTTTACGCACCGGGGCACTTCGTGCTTTGCTGCCTGCTCTCCCCAGCAAAGCACCCACGGCGCTCAGCCCTTGGGACGACTACTTCGTGGCTTGTTGCTTCCACATCTTAACTATGCCCGCACTGCCACGGAGCCTCGCGCCTACGCGGTGTTCGATCAGTGCTCGCTTATTTCCAAAACGAAAACTACTTCACCCTGGCACTATACCTGAATCAGTAGCATTTGACAATGTGATCTCAATAAAACCGGCTCAATTGAATTCTGGGTTATATACCCAGAGAGAGGGTTGTTTACTAAAACAGTTCAGATCAAGTTGCCAAAAATAACACAACAACGCGCCGGTTTTTCACCTGATTTTCCAGGATGGGAGAGCCATCCTCGGCGTTGTGGGGGACTTCGGGTCTCGTATCGGCGTACCCCACTACTCTCAGCCGCTCTGCAGGGACCCCCTTATCTATAAAGAATTTGACTACACTGCTGGCTCTGGAGGCTGAAAGTTCCCAATTGGAGGGGAATATAGGCGAAGATATAGGTATGTTATCCGTATGTCCTTCAATAGCGATGTTGTAGGGGATCTTTTTTATCTCTTCTGCGATCTCTGATAAAATCGGCTTAGCCGTTTGCCGCAGAGTTGCTTTTCCCAACTTAAACAGGACACCCCCCTAAGGTTCAGGGCAACTCCTCTATTTGTCATCTTGACATCGACCTTATCCTCAAGTCCTTTATCCGCCACCACCTTAGTAATCTTCTGGTGGAGTTCTGGGAGAGATATTTGGATTTCCGCTTCATCTATCTCCCCCATAGCGCCCGCCATAGACTGAGCTACCTGACCAAATTTCACGGGGTTTATCTCAGACATCGCCACAATGATTATGAAAAAGCACAGTACGAGCGTCACCATATCGGCATAGGATATGAGCCAGTCGTCGCCCTCATCCTCTGCTTTCCCCTGCGCTAAAGACAAATCCTTGTCTTTGTCTGAATCATTCATAAAGTAATCCTCATCTCAAGTAGATAGTAAGGAGTAGAGGTTATTTATCAAATGAAATCGGTGCACTTCTCTTTCGATCTTTGATTGATCTTGAATGATAGGTTTTCGACAATCTTTGGTTTCTGTTCTTTTTCAAAATGGATGTATAATTGTTCTTCTTTTAGGTTCCATTCAGCCAGGACAAAGTAGTTGGTGTAAGAGGAGGGAAGAGATACTTTCTCATTTAGGACATCGATAAAGGCTTTATCTGTCTGTTCTGTGTCCTGTTTGACTTGTCTGATAAAATAGGTCTTAGGAATGAAATCTTTCTCGTTTGACTTCTCTTGCTTAGGTGGACGGTAGCCGGTGTATCTCTGTGATGAAAGATTAAACCATTCTAACTTCTGATCAACTTCTTGTAAGCTTTTGAACTGAATTCTGTTCCAGAACTTCCTTGAAAATACAGAATTGTTGCCTTCTATAGATGCTTGAGAAAAGGGCCTTCTGGGAACGGCAAATATCGGAATCACTTGATTTTTCAAGAGAAACTGCATTGCTTTGCTGACATTCCTTTTACCTGAAACACTGCCAATAGTCGCCGAGCAATTGTCCACCTTAACGAAATCTGGTTTTTCAAACCTGTCAAAGAAAGACTGACACTTCTCGATAAAGTTAGTTGCTGTTTGACCGTCAACCCGCCGAAAATACCTTAACTTAGGCTCTTTCTTAAAGGAAAATCCAACGAAGTTGACCGGCTCAGTTCTGCCGGTAAGATACTTTTTACCAATAAAGTCTGATTCTAGGACTCTGCCTCCTAAAAGATAGTAAATGGTATACTCTGGATAACAAAGATAACGAGATGCACCCTTGTTTTTACCTTTCTTCCTTCTCTGGGAAAGTCCTAAATCTGAAAGCATTCTGCCGATAGTCGGCAACGACGGAGGAGGGGTGCTAGAATATCGATTCCTCCATTCTTGTTCAATAACAGTGGCTCCTGAATAGAACTGATAAGGATCGTCCTCTAAAAGCCTTGTGAAATAGTTATGTCCCAGGCAGCGTCTGAAGCGCCGATTATGGGTCAAAGAGAAGCATATCGTATCGTTTTGCTGTGGAATAAGCAAAATAGTCTTATCAGAGTTCTGGTCAGCAAGGAACAGGAGCTGTTTGAAGAACAGGATGCACTGTCTTTGACAGGCAGGGCACACATAGACGCTTTCCCCCTTCTTATGAAAGATACAAGCCTCTTGAGATTCTGTACTGTTGCAACAAGATTCAACTGTTCATTCAGTGAGGCTGGTCCTCTATAACGGGCTCGTCCCATACCGTGTTGTTGCCTGGCTTCAGCAAAGATATGTTCACTGCGTTTACGGAGTCTCCGGGAGAGTTTGTAGTCAGCTGTTAATGAGATAGACCGTGCATGATTTCTGGCTTTCGCCTCTCGCACTTTTCTATCCCGTTCGGCCTGAATATGTGCTGGATTTGTCTTGTTTTTCCATGTAGGAATCGGTTCAATCTTCTCATCGGCTCGCAGAGGAATATGGGGTATGATTCCCCGGTCAAGTACATCAGCGATAAAATTACCAGAACCGTAACCGGTATCGGCACTAAGTGTCTGAATGTCTTTGGGCATGGTCTATGTTTCAAGGTCATCTACCATCTTAAGGGCACTTTCGGGCTCTGCTGTCCCTGTCGCCTGCGTGCCCTGAGTCTCAAGGATTACTCTGCTTTTTGTGTCGATCAGATCATGGCCCATAAACGAGAGAAAAGCCCCTTTGCCCTTCGATTTGCTGTATAAGCGCGCGTCGGGGTCTGTAGTCGAACGGTGTGTTTGGTTCGTCCACTTTTCACCATGAAAGTCTTTATCCTGAGGATGCCCGGACCTACCCTTTGTCTTATCACCTTCAAAACCGATTCCCTTGAGATAATCATCAAGAGAAACAGGGGGTTCTATCGGCTCAATACTTTTCACTGAAGCATCAGCTTGTATCTGAGTGCCGTCGACACTAAGGTGTTTACCGCTCACAAGACCGACATCTATGCAACACTGGACTACCTGACGCATTATCCGTTCAAACAACCCACTGGATGCCCACTTGTGATTGCGAAGCTTGTTGATCGTGCTCCTATCCGGAACCGCATCATCAAATGTCTGATGACAAAACAACCGATATGCCGCATGCATCCCCACTTCCTGACAGAGCCGATTCTCACTCAAATTATACAGATAGCCAATAAGGATCATTCGAACAACTAATTCAGGATCAATACCGGGTCTGCCATTGTCAGGGCAATAACAATCTGATACAACGTCTCGTACAAATGAAAAATCAACTGCCTCATCAATCTGACGAAGGATATGATCCTCGGGAACTAAATCCTCCATCTGAAAATAGTGAAACATCGGATTTGTCTGTTCCTGCTTTTGTGGGGTCATTGTTTCCTCCATGTATAATATTATCAATAACATAATATAATACATCGGAGCTGCTTTATCAATGCTTGTTTTATACTATTTTCTGAATCTAAGGGTTTTTCACAAGGCTTCTAAGCTATGGTAAATCTCTTTGATTCTCTGTTCGTCAACTTTAGCCAATTTTCGCCTTTTTCCTTTTGGCCAACCCCGATTATCTATGGCAAAATCCTGATCCGGAGATTTAGTCCAAGCCGTAACGAAATCATTGGAAACTCTCGCTTGTTTGATAACTTCTCGCTTTGACATTTCTTTCTTAAAATACATCTCGTTGACTTCTTGTCTTAATACGGCCAATCTCTCTTTGTCCATAGGACTCCGTAGATTAAAGTTAAGACAATCAACTCAACTTAATCTACTAATACTCTAAAAGCCTTGTGAAAAACCCTTAGATTCAGAAAATAGTATAAAACAAGCATTGATAAAGCAGCTCCGATGTATTATATTATGTTATTGATAATATTATACATGGAGGAAACAATGACCCCACAAAAGCAGGAACAGACAAATCCGATGTTTCACTATTTTCAGATGGAGGATTTAGTTCCCGAGGATCATATCCTTCGTCAGATTGATGAGGCAGTTGATTTTTCATTTGTACGAGACGTTGTATCAGATTGTTATTGCCCTGACAATGGCAGACCCGGTATTGATCCTGAATTAGTTGTTCGAATGATCCTTATTGGCTATCTGTATAATTTGAGTGAGAATCGGCTCTGTCAGGAAGTGGGGATGCATGCGGCATATCGGTTGTTTTGTCATCAGACATTTGATGATGCGGTTCCGGATAGGAGCACGATCAACAAGCTTCGCAATCACAAGTGGGCATCCAGTGGGTTGTTTGAACGGATAATGCGTCAGGTAGTCCAGTGTTGCATAGATGTCGGTCTTGTGAGCGGTAAACACCTTAGTGTCGACGGCACTCAGATACAAGCTGATGCTTCAGTGAAAAGTATTGAGCCGATAGAACCCCCTGTTTCTCTTGATGATTATCTCAAGGGAATCGGTTTTGAAGGTGATAAGACAAAGGGTAGGTCCGGGCATCCTCAGGATAAAGACTTTCATGGTGAAAAGTGGACGAACCAAACACACCGTTCGACTACAGACCCCGACGCGCGCTTATACAGCAAATCGAAGGGCAAAGGGGCTTTTCTCTCGTTTATGGGCCATGATCTGATCGACACAAAAAGCAGAGTAATCCTTGAGACTCAGGGCACGCAGGCGACAGGGACAGCAGAGCCCGAAAGTGCCCTTAAGATGGTAGATGACCTTGAAACATACACCATGCCCAAAGACATTCAGACACTTAGTGCCGATACCGGTTACGGTTCTGGTAATTTTATCGCTGATGTACTTGACCGGGGAATCATACCCCATATTCCTCTGCGAGCCGATGAGAAGATTGAACCGATTCCTACATGGAAAAACAAGACAAATCCAGCACATATTCAGGCCGAACGGGATAGAAAAGTGCGAGAGGCGAAAGCCAGAAATCATGCACGGTCTATCTCATTAACAGCTGACTACAAACTCTCCCGGAGACTCCGTAAACGCAGTGAACATATCTTTGCTGAAGCCAGGCAACAACACGGTATGGGACGAGCCCGTTATAGAGGACCAGCCTCACTGAATGAACAGTTGAATCTTGTTGCAACAGTACAGAATCTCAAGAGGCTTGTATCTTTCATAAGAAGGGGGAAAGCGTCTATGTGTGCCCTGTCTGTCAAAGACAGTGCATCCTGTTCTTCAAACAGCTCCTGTTCCTTGCTGACCAGAACTCTGATAAGACTATTTTGCTTATTCCACAGCAAAACGATACGATATGCTTCTCTTTGACCCATAATCGGCGCTTCAGACGCTGCCTGGGACATAACTATTTCACAAGGTTTCTAAACAAAGATCAAATTAGGTGCACCGATTTCATTTGATATTCAACCAGTAAACAGTAGATAGGGCACCTCACTTAGAAGGAATTGTCAGACAGGAATGTCTGACCCACCTTTTTATATATGTTGGTAGAACAGACATTCTTGTCTGTTCTTATCTGTTCTATTTGGATCTCTATAATCCTATTTTACACCGATACTTCACACTCACTCCAAGAACTAAACATAACTCTACAGATCGCAAAATCCAAATAGAAAATTGCATTCCTCAATTTTCAGTTGACTTTGCTTCGAGCGTTTCTTAAATTCTTCGAGAACCGAGAAGAGAGAGGACTTACGTTCTTTTCTAAAAGCCTTGTGAAATAGTTATGTCCCAGGCAGCGTCTGAAGCGGCGATTATGGGTCAAAGAGTAGCATATCGTATCGTTTTGCTGTGGAATAAGCAAAATAGTCTTATCAGAGTTCTGGTCAGCAAGGAATAGGAGCTGTTTGAAGAACAGGATGCACTGTCTTTGACAGACAGGGCACACATAGACGCTTTCCCCCTTCTTATGAAAGATACAAGCCTCTTGAGATTCTGTACTGTTGCAACAAGATTCAACTGTTCATTCAGTGAGGCTGGTCCTCTATAACGGGCTCGTCCCATACCGTGTTGTTGCCTGGCTTCAGCAAAGATATGTTCACTGCGTTTACGGAGTCTCCGGGAGAGTTTGTAGTCAGCTGTTAATGAGATAGACCGTGCATGATTTCTGGCTTTCGCCTCTCGCACTTTTCTATCCCGTTCGGCCTGAATATGTGCTGAATTTGTCTTGTTTTTCCATGTAGGAATCGGTTCAATCTTCTCATCGGCTCGCAGAGGAATATGGGGTATGATTCCCCGGTCAAGTACATCAGCGATAAAATTACCAGAACCGTAACCGGTATCGGCACTAAGTGTCTGAATGTCTTTGGGCATGGTGTATGTTTCAAGGTCATCTACCATCTTAAGGGCACTTTCGGGCTCTGCTGTCCCTGTCGCCTGCGTGCCCTGAGTCTCAAGGATTACTCTGCTTTTTGTGTCGATCAGATCATGGCCCATAAACGAGAGAAAAGCCCCTTTGCCCTTCGATTTGCTGTATAAGCGCGCGTCGGGGTCTGTAGTCGAACGGTGTGTTTGGTTCGTCCACTTTTCACCATGAAAGTCTTTATCCTGAGGATGCCCGGACCTACCCTTTGTCTTATCACCTTCAAAACCGATTCCCTTGAGATAATCATCAAGAGAAACAGGGGGTTCTATCGGCTCAATACTTTTCACTGAAGCATCAGCTTGTATCTGAGTGCCGTCGACACTAAGGTGTTTACCGCTCACAAGACCGACATCTATGCAACACTGGACTACCTGACGCATTATCCGTTCAAACAACCCACTGGATGCCCACTTGTGATTGCGAAGCTTGTTGATCGTGCTCCTATCCGGAACCGCATCCTCAAATGTCTGATGACAAAACAACCGATATGCCGCATGCATCCCCACTTCCTGACAGAGCCGATTCTCACTCAAATTATACAGATAGCCAATAAGGATCATTCGAACAACTAATTCAGGATCAATACCGGGTCTGCCATTGTCAGGGCAATAACAATCTGATACAACGTCTCGTACAAATGAAAAATCAACTGCCTCATCAATCTGACGAAGGATATGATCCTCGGGAACTAAATCCTCCATCTGAAAATAGTGAAACACCGGATTTGTCTGTTCCTGCTTTTGTGGGGTCATTGTTTCCTCCATGTATAATATTATCAATAACATAATATAATACATCGGAGCTGCTTTATCAATGCTTGTTCTATACTACTTTCTGAATCTAAGGGTTTTTCACAAGGCTTCTAATGCTATCAATCTTTGAGGAAAGAGAGGAGGACATAGAAATGCCTGCAGAAAAAAAGAGGATAGGCATAATTGGATATGGACAGATCGGCTCCTACGTTTACGAACAGATCACCCAAAGACCGCAAATGGGGCTTGAGATAGCATTTGTCTATAATCGATCTCCCGAACGAGTCAAAAATCTTCCTGATGAGGTCATCTTGGATGAGCTGGAAGATTTTGAAAAGACGAATCCCGATCTGGTTGTGGAGTTGGCGCATTCTGACATCACCAGAGAGTACGGTCAGATGATATTAGAAAGCACAGATTACTTAATACTCTCGGTAACAGTTATGGCTGACAGAGAACTTGAGGAGCACCTCTTTGAAGTGTGCCAGAAAAATGGCACTTGCCTTTACATACCACACGGAGGAGTAATCGGATTAGATACGATAAATGAAGGGCGAGAGGTGTGGGATGAAGTCAGGGGACTGATGAGGAAGAATCCCGAGAATCTGGACTTCAGTAGAACTGATCTTGACCCCGATAGCATTACATCAGCGACAGTCTTGTACGAGGGTCCCGTGAGGGATATATGTCCCAGGTTTCCCAGAAATGTTAACACTCTAGCTGCGCTTGCGCTGGGAGGGATAGGATTCGATCGGACGCACGCAACTTTGATAGCAGATCCCTCTCTGGACGTGGCCATCGTCGAGGTGTACGCTTACAGTGATGAGGTCAACTGCGAGATAAAGCGGATAGAGCCGATCAAGGGTGTCACCGGAACGTTCATATTGACTTCTACTTTGGAGACGATAAAAAGGGTCGAGGTGGCAAAAAGCGGTATTCAGATCTGTTAGAGGATCGGTCCGAGTATCCACGGGTTGAATTCCTCTTCACCGACTCCGTTTAGTTCGCTCTTGGTCCTCTTGCCTGATGCGACTTCTATTATCTCGTTGAGTATTATATGTCCTGCGTCTTGAACCTCCACTCCTTCGAGTACAACTCCGGCGTTTATGTCCATATCGTCTATCATGTGATTATAGAGTCTTGAGTTGGTAGCTATCTTAATGGACGGTGAGGGCTTAAACCCAAAGACAGAGCCTCTTCCCGTCGTAAAGGTCACTATGTTAGCGCCTCCTGCTACCATCCCTGTTACAGAGACAGGATCGTAGCCGGGGGTATCCATTACGACGAATCCTTTCTGTGTGACCTGCTCGGCGTAGAGGTAGACTTCGTTCAGAGGAGTGGTGCCGCCCTTTGCTATGGCTCCGAGAGATTTTTCGTAGATGGTGGTGATCCCACCTTCTTTATTTCCCGGTGCGGGGTTGTTGTTGATCTCCGCTCCGAGGACGGACGTGTAATGCTCCCACCATTTGATCCTTTCGACGAGCTTCCTGCCGACCTTTTCGTTTTTTGCCCTCTTGATCAGCAGGTGTTCTGCACCGTATATCTCCGGCGTTTCCGCAAGAATGACTGTGCCTCTGTATCTTACCAGTTCGTCCGCTGCAGCGCCTAAGGCTGGATTTGCGGTGATGCCGGAGTAGGCGTCGCTCCCACCGCACTCTGTGGCGAGCACGAGTTTGGATATAGGCTGCTCTGTTCTTCTTGCGCGGTCGGCTTCGGGAAGGAGTTCAAGTATGGCTTTACTTGCGTTTTCGATAGTCTTTCTAATTCCTCCGCTCTCCTGAATTGTGATGATTTTGGGGTATCGCTTTTGGGGAGACTCTATCTGTAAGAGTCCCTGGGATTCTACGAGGTCTTTTGCCTGGTTCGATTCGCAGCCGAGCCCGACTATTATATAGCCTGCGACGTTAGGATGTCTGGCAAATCCGGCAAGTGTCCTTTGAAGCTGTCGATGATCCTCGCCGCCGATTTTCAATGCACAGCCGTTTTTGTGCGTGATGGGTATCACGCCGTCCACGTTCGGATAATCTTTCAGTATTTCGTCCGTAAAGCGGTCACAGATGTAGCGGGACGTAGAGCTTGAACAGTTGACTGTAGAGGTGACCGCAAGGTAGTTTCTGGTTCCGACCTTTCCGTCCTCCCTTTTGTAGCCCATGAAGGTCCTCATATCCTCTTGTGGATAGAAGTCATCCGGAGCGATCTCTGTGGCGTATTCGTAGGATTGGTCAAGCTCCTGGACTTCCAGGTTGTGAGTGTGAACGTGTTCGCCTCTATAGATGTTCTCTGTCGCAAATCCTATTATCTGTCCGTACTTCCTGACCGGGATGCCTTTGGAGATATCGCAAAGGGCTATCTTGTGTCCGGGCAAAATGTTGACTTTGGGGACGATATTTTTTCCGTCGTATTTGAGCGTCACTTCAGGGGTGATGACTTCTTTTGCGACAGCTACGTCGTCTCCCTCTTTAAGGATAATGGCTTTTTCTATAAGATCGTAGGATGGCATTCTTTTTTCTCCTTATGTAAATCTATTGACAAAGGTTTAATAAATCTTTATACTTCCCCACTATGGGAGGTTGTAGCTTTTACTACAGACAGCTTGGGAAAAGACATATGATGAAAGCCCGAAAAACTGAGAAAGTCAACGAAGAGTTGATCCGAAGGGTAACTGAGCGTATCGTCAAGGAATATGACCCTGATAAGATCATTTTATACGGGTCGTTAGCCTGGGGAAAATCTAACAAAGATTGTGACCTTGATCTTTTCATTATCAAGGATTCTCCTTTGAGACGAGATCTAAGGTCTACGGAGATATCTAAGCTCTTCTTTCCCCGCCGATTCGGATTGGATGTGCTTGTCTATACTCCAGAGGAGATAGAAAGACGTTTAAAGTTAGGCGATTTTTTTGTCAAGAGGATTATAGAACACGGAGTAGTCCTGTATGACCGAAAAACATCTGATACTGGTTGGGGAATGGATCTACAAGGGCAACAATGACCTGCGAAACGCTCAAATAGTCATACAAGATGACGATCCTCCTACCGATACTGTCTGTTTTCATTGTCAGCAGGCGGTGGAAAAGTACCTGAAAGCTTTTCTCATCTCTAACGCCCAGGAACCTCCCAGGCACCACGATCTGATCGAACTTTTGTCTTTGTGCATCGATATTGATAAAGACTTCCACAAAATACGGGACGAAGCTGAACTCCTCACAAAATATGGACTTATACCGCGTTATCCGTCTGACCCTCCTATCTATTATGCCAAATATGAAGCTGAAGAAGCAATAGAAAAGGCTAAGATCGCTGTGGATTTTGTAACCTCCAAGATTAAAAGGTAACTATTTGTATCCGAGCACCACGAGGACGGTTTTCTTTTTGTTCTCCTTATGTAAATCTATTGACAAAGGTCTAATTACCAACGGATATTCTTAATGGCGTCGCGGGCCTGATTTATATAAAGCCACCATTTATCGAGCCAAGGTGTATGTATCCCCTTGGCATGAGCGGATTCAACCAAGATTGCGCGGATACTCCTTAATTCATGGCTGATTGGATTATCGGATTCTGGCCCTTTGAAACGAAGATTGTCGGCTGCGAGGAGATCCAGCATCGTTTCAATTCTAGGAGCTAATAGACTTCCTGTCGGCGTCTGTACAGCCGCATAATGCAGCTACTTCGCATTGGGATACGGCTTCCCATCGAGGATCATAGCCGCTTTAAGGGCATGGGTTAGGACTTCTGTAAGGGACACAAGGACTGCAACAGCATCCCTGCGCTCCATAGGATTATCACCGGCTCGATGATAACCACGCATTTCGACATAGTGATAAAAGAAGAATGCAAAGCGAGCCTCATCGCGCATTGGCTTACGAGCACGGGCGATCAACTCTTTAACATCGTCTGTGTTATCTATGATGATCTTTGCCTGTTGGAGTTCATAGATCAGCGGCATAACGCCCCTTTTTAGACGATCTGAAAAATCGTCTACAGACTCAGCATTCAGATGCCCGGGTTTTCCCTCAAGCTCAAAATCGAAAAACCGCGTCTCAGAGATAGAATCGAGTTCAGCAAGGTCTGTATCCGCTTGGAGAAACAACAGATCGAGGTCCGAAAACGGATCATCGATTCCCCATGTGGTTGAGCTATGAAGAACTACAGCCGCTCTACTATAAAATCTTCCAAGGACAGAGTGTTCATTAAGGAATTCCGGTAGAAACTTATATAATCTGTCTGTCCAATAACTCTCGGTATCTTTTTCCCGGGTTAGCTCTGTCATTAAGATACTCATCTTCTTCATTAGAGGATTCGCTATATTCCTTGATCCCAATCGTAAATTACTTTGATGTTGATTTGGAAAACAGGGACACCTCACTTAGAGTGAATTGCCAGACAGGAATGTCTGACCCACCTTTTTTTATATGTCGGTAGAACAGACATTCTTGTCTGTTCCTATCTGTCCTAATTTAGTCTATAATCACCTCTAGGCTATTTTGACCCGATACTCAAGATCATTTTGGAAAGTGACTACTTGTACCTCAGCACCACGATCTGCAGCTTTTCTGGCATCTCGTCCTTCGAGATATTAAGAGTGTTGCTATCGGCCCTCTTTACGTTGTCCCTTCCCTTTATAAAGGAGTCTATAGTCTCAAGTCCGATCTTCAGGACGTCTGCCTTGTAGTGCATGGGGAGTATGACCATTCTGGGTTTAAGTTGGTCTATGACCTGATGCGCTCCTTTGGCGTCTATCGTATAGACTCCGCCTACAGGAATCATAACTACATCGGGTGTTCCGATAGCTTTGAGGTCTTGATCTCTTAGTAAGTGTCCAAGATCGCCGAGGTGGACGACTTTTAGATCGTCAACTTGAAAGATGAAGATGGAGTTTTTGCCCCTGTCCTTACCTTCGTTATCGTCGTGATAGACGGGAACATTGTAGATCTTTACGTCTTTGACCTGTGTTTCGATGCCCACCCAGTCCGCTCTCGTATTGTCCGGTCCTTTGAGCCCGCGCAGGACTCTTGGGTTTCCTCTGGCAAGTTGTACGTTGGTGTGGTCGAAGTGTTCGTGGCTGACCGTGACTGCATCAGGTGAAACGCCGGGCAGATCGTATCCCATGCCCTCTGGAATGGGGTCCAAAAGTATCTGTGTGCCCTTGGATGAGGTTATAAGATAGCACGATTGTCCGAACCATTGGAGGGTTACGCTCTTATCGTCTATCTGGACGGCATAGGCCAAGAATACGATAAGGATTGTGAGACCAACTGCAACGAAGCTTATCATCTTTTAAAGCCTCCTTCGCTTCGAGATTGAAACGGTGATCGCGCATAACGCTCCGCCTGTTGCCGACGGTCCGAAGGACTGTCGGCAACAGGCGTCAGCCGAAGCTGAAGTCTGGCTGTTAGGAGAAGTCCCGTTAATCCCGGAGTCCAGGTTTAATCTTACTTTGGTTTGCCAGAGACGGTCAACGGGCCGTTGCGACCAACGTTAGCCCACGTGGCGACTGCAATGGTTTCCTGATCGCTTTCGTTTGCTCCTGATATAACCGTACCTGCTGGAATATAAGCAATGTGACCGGAACGTATTTCGGACTTTTGACCATTGAGCCAAACAGTTAGCTTCCCCGAGTAAACGATCAAACTTTCGTCAAATACTGGATGATGGTGTTCTGTGATTCTTGCTCCCGGAGATAAACGCAGAGCTTTGGATGCCATATTGTCAGTTTCCCAGAGAACTGTACTGGTTAGCTCTCTCTCCTTTGGTTCAGTGAGCTCCGTAACATCGAAGAGACTGACCTTAAGTTTGCTTTCTGTTTGAGGTGTAGCTCCTATTAGCAGCGCACATACGCCGATGAAGATGATTTTGATATACATATACACCTCCTCTGTTTAGTATTGCCTTGAGGGACAGAGTTCCGCTATATTGCATTCGCGACATTTGGGAGACCTTGCTTGGCAGGTTTTCCTGCCGTGATCTATCAGAAGGTGCGAAAAGAGGGTCCATTCTTCTTTTGGCACGATTTCCATAAGGTCACCTTCGATCTTGTCAGGATTCTGGTTTTCCGTTATGCCGAGTCTCTGGGAGATCCTCTTTACGTGTGTGTCCACCACGACTCCAGGGATGCCGAAGGCGTTGCCAAGGACGACATTAGCGGTCTTTCTGCCGACTCCTCCGAGTTTTGTGAGTTCCTCCATGGTGGAGGGCACCTCTCCGTTGTGTCTTTCTACAATAGCCCCACAGCACATCTTTATACTTTTGGTTTTGTTCCTGAAGAAGCCTGTGGGATGGATTTCCCTTTCAAGTTCCAGGACGTCCACGTCTGCGTAGTCCTGGGCGGTTTTATATTTTTTGAAAAGCTCTACTGTGACCTTGTTGACTCTCTCGTCCGTGCATTGGGCAGAAAGGATTGTGGCTATCAGCAGTTCTAGAGGATCGGAAAAGTTTAAGGCTGTACCTGAGTCGGGGAATTCGCCGTTGAGCATGGCGATGATCTTTTTTGTGCGTTCTTTTTGGGCTTCTTTACTCTCCATTACATTACCCTCCATTAAATTACTCTAATCTACATTTGAGCAGATCTATCTCTCCTTGAGTTTTTCTGTGTGCAATCTTAAAAGTTCCACTTCTTCTATCAGTTTTCTCTCCCGAAGGACCCTGTCTACTTTAGCTGACATTTCACCCAGACTGAAGGGCTTGACGATGAAGTCGCTGGATCCCTCACGCATGACGTCCATAAAGGTATATTCTTCTCCCAGAGCTGCCATGATGATCACTTCGACGTGAGCGTTGTGTTCTTTTACTGTTTTGAGGAGTTCTATGCCGTCCATGCCGGGCATTCTGAGGTCAGTTATAACTATATGGAGTAGTCCCCGTCCCTGATAAGCTGAAAAGCTGAATTTCCATCTGCAGCCACCTGGGTATCGTGCCCAAGGGCCTCCAGAAAATCACCGACCATATTGAGGACACCTGGGTCTGCCCCCTAATGTCTACTGTCTGATGACGAATCTGTGTTGCGCCTTTCTGTCATATTTCCTATGCTCTTTTTTATTGCCTTTCCTCCTTTTATAACTGTTCTGGAGGCTTTGACCACGGGTCTGAACCAGAAATGGGCAAACTCCGTAATGCCATCTGCGGGAGTAAAGCCGTCTATGTGTCTCAGGACCCTCATGACGTGTCCTACGGTCTTAACCTGTGGCTCGTCTATCCTTCGGAGCAGGATCACGGACAGGGACCGGGTGATAGCTGAGAGTATAAAGAGGAAATGCAGCCCGTAGAGGGTGTAGAAGAAGAGGGAGATTTTGTATTCGATCAGGACCACGGCCAAGGCTCCGCCTATTATAGGTGATAAAGAGCCGGAGATATTCTGGACGAGCTTGTGACTTGAGATGTACATCGCCTTGTTTTCGTCGGGAGAGAGCTTCAGGACAAGGTTGAACGTGGTAAGCTGCTGTCCTGAGTTGAAACAGCGGACTAGGTGTACAAGGAAGAGGAGTATATAGCTTCCGGGTGAAACGAAGACCCAGAGTACGGGAAATATCGCTTTTACCGTGGCGCAGAAGGTGAGTATCGGCTTGTTGCCGAATTTATCTGCGAGGCGCCCCCAAAATCCTACTGCGTATAGACTTGCAATCTCTCCTACGGCTGTCAGGACAGCTATCCAGAGGTAAGGGACTTCGAGATATTTGATCATATAGACCATAAAGAAGGGACCGGCAAATCCGACGCTCAAGTTCCAGGACATGTCGTACACCAGGAGTCTTCTGAAGGCACTGTTCCGGAAGGGGAGTCTGAAGGTCTGGAGGAAACTTAATTTCTCACGGCTCTTTACCAGTTTTGGCTCAGGGACAGCCCGTAAGGTTAAAATAGAGGCGAGGCTAAATGCGACGCCCGCTGCAAAGATGATCTGAAATCCCAGGATCTCACCTGCCGGCCCCGCTGTTCTCCAGTAGTCGATGAACAATCCGGCCAAGATTCCGATGATAATGTCCGAGGCTCCTAACGCCCTTATCCTGCTCGAAAAATATCTGCCCCTTATGCTTTCAGGAATCAGATCTGAAAGCCATGACACCCTGGAGACAAAGCCTATGGGGCCTACAAGGCCCGGAAATGCTATAATAATTATAAAGAGCCATATTCTAAGGTTGGGATAAGAACTCGCTACAACCCAGGGGAGGGCAACTATGAAGATCCTTGGGAGTCTGGAGAGGGTAAAGGAAAGGAGGCAGACTTTTTTTCTGCTTTCTATTCGTTCTATTATGTGATTGCTGAAAATCTGTGTGGAACTGAAGAGCAAAGGGAGCGAGGACAGGAGTCCTATGTGAAACTCCGATGCTCCTAATGCAAGCGCAAAACCGACTGTAAAGATACTATTGCTTCCCGCTATTGCCGCCATCGCACCCACCAGCGCGGCCTCGATAAGCAGCAGCTTCATTCCACGTTTTCGTTCCTGCTCTGTAATCAATCCTCAGCCTATCTTCATGAATGTGTAACAGTTACCACTGGGTCAGGTTCTCAGCCAGAACGCGGTACTGTCCCTCGTGAGCTTGGGGCTGGAGGTGGACTTTCTTCATGTAGTTGAGGGGCCCCGGCTATGTGTTCAAAGTCCCTGGACAACGCTTCGAGCAAGTGCGCTCCCGGCATGTAGAGCACCCGATTGATCTGGGCAGCGGAAAGATAAGATCTCTTTCCCTCCACCATATAGAAGTCCAAAATTGACCTTTTCTCCACGTTCTCCCGGAATATGCCTGTCATAAAGAGCGTATAGTCCCTTATGTGTCTCCTTATCTCCCACTCCCTGGAGGGATTGAAACTTTCATCTGTGACATCGGAGGACTGAGATGCCTCTATAAGCATTTCCACGACCAGTTCCAGTCTTGTGTCCTCCGAGTGCTTGATCCGATAGAGCGCGTCGGTGCGGGCAAACCTCGTCAGCATGTCGCAGATATATTCCATTATCTCGGTGTTCCAAATTCTCAACTCCGAGAAGCTCATCTGTATGAACCTGGAGAAGAAGCGCCTCAAAGACGGTTGGGGGATGTCATCAGGAGAGCCTGATCCTCCCACGTTGAAAGGATTCTCGACTTTCATCTTTCATCCGCTCCTTTCAGCCAAATAATATCATCCTTACTGGGGGGTACTATAAAATGTAATTCCAAAAGGCCCCATCGTCAAGTGTTTTCCTGTCATCTTCGGGTTGCCTGGCCATAACCGTTGTCATTTGGGCATAGCCCGCAAATTCCGTCGGATCAAGCTGTTGCTTGCCAATTCCTTATGTCGTTGCCAGAAGTGTCCCTTCGGAGTCTGCTATTTGGGCAAAGTCTTTGAGATCCTCTGAGGTATCCTCTCCTCTGGATTCAAATATTATAGTGATAATATCTTATGTAATATCAAATGTTTATGATTCAGTATCCTCTTACTTTGGAGGCAACGGCATGTGTTTTGCGCTGTGATAATCGTAGCACGTAAGCGAGCCATCAAAGATATAAAGAGGAATTCCGCCATTGTGGCCATGTCTCAAACAATTTAACAATGGAGGTTAAGTATGAAGGTGAGGCCCCTATCAGACAGAATTTTAGTCAAGCGGATCGAGGAAGGGGAGGTTCAAAAGGGGGGGATAATCATCCCTGATACTGCCAAAGAGACGCCTCAAGAGGGCGAGGTGATCGCTACTGGTCCCGGAAGGACAGGAGACGATGGGAAGCGCATCCCCATGGAACTTAAAGTGGGGAACAGGGTTCTCGTGGGCAAGTATTCCGGCACAGAAGTCAACGTAGACGGTGAGGAGCATTTAATGATGCGCGAGGACGATGTCCTTGCTGTAATAGAATAGGGGAAGGAGGAAAATAAGAGATGGCTGCCAAGCAGTTAGCCTTCAGAGAAGAGGCAAGACAGAGTATATTAAGCGGTGTGAGTCAGTTGAGCAAAGCCGTCAAGGTGACACTGGGGCCCAAAGGGAGAAACGTGGTTCTGGATAAGAAGTGGGGTTCTCCTACGGTGACGAAAGACGGCGTGACGGTGGCAAAAGAGATAGAGCTTGAGGATCCGTACGAGAATATGGGCGCTCAGATGGTCAAGGAGGTGGCCTCCAAGACGAGCGACATCGCAGGAGATGGGACGACTACCGCTACCGTACTTGCCGAGTCCATCTATAAGGAGGGACTCAAGAACGTGGCCGCTGGCTCGAACCCTATGGGCCTCAAAAGAGGGATCGAGAAAGCCGTTGCCGCTGTGGTGGATTCGCTCAAAGGTCTGAGCGTGGAGGTGAAAGATCAAGAGGAGATAGCCCAGGTCGGGGAGATAGCTTCCAACGGAGATGAGACGATAGGCAATACCATTTCCGATGCTATGGAGAAGGTTGGAAAAGACGGGACGATCACGGTTGAGGAGGCGAAGACCACAGAGACCACTTTAGATATAGTGGAAGGGATGCAGTTCGACAAAGGGTATCTGTCCCCCTATTTCGTCACCGACTCCGAGAGGATGGAGGCTGTGTTAGAGGATGCCTATATCCTGATCCACGAAAAGAAGATCTCCAACTTAAAGGACATGCTTCCTCTGTTGGAGAAGTTAGCTGGTACAGGGAAGCCCTTACTGGTAATAGCAGAGGACGTTGAGGGCGAGGCTTTAGCTACGCTGGTCGTGAATAAGATCAGAGGCACATTCCAGGCCGTGGCTGTTAAGGCCCCGGGATACGGCGACAGAAGGAAGGCTATGCTTGAGGACATTTCTGTCCTGACCAGCGGGCGGTTAATCACAGAGGATATGGGCATAAAGCTTGAGAACGTGACGCTCGCCGACCTCGGACGAGCCAAAAGGTTAGTGATTGACAAGGAGAACACGACCATAATCGAGGGCGCAGGCGATTCCGATGACATTCAGGGGAGAGTGAATCAGCTCAGGCGCCAGATAGATGAGACGACCTCCGACTACGACGGGGAAAAGCTCCAGGAGAGACTGGCAAAACTCGCTGGCGGAGTGGCTGTGATTAACGTTGGAGCGGCGACAGAGACTGAGATGAAGGAGAAAAAGGCAAGGGTTGAGGACGCTCTGCACGCCACAAGGGCTGCTGTGGAGGAGGGAATAGTCTCGGGTGGGGGCGTGGCCCTCCTGAGAAGCCAGCGTGCAATAGACAAATTGGAGCTTTCCGGCGACGAGAACATAGGAGCAGCCATAGTAAGGCGTGCTCTGGAAGAGCCTGTCAGACAGCTTGCGGACAACGCCGGAGTCGAGGGCAGTCTGGTAGTGGAACATGTCAAGTCTGCGGAGGGTAATGTAGGCTATAACGTCGCTTCAGAAAAATATGAAGATCTGGTGAAAGCGGGGGTTATAGATCCTACGAAGGTGGTAAGGATCGCCCTTGAGAACGCCTCGAGCATAGCGGGTCTGCTCTTAACAACAGAGGCTCTGGTGACAGAGATCCCCCAAGAGGAAAAACCCGCTCCTCCTGCTCCTGGTGGTCATGGTCACGGTATGTATTAAGTAAGTAGACAGTAGCCCCCGATTGAGTTTCTCGGGGGTGGGCAGTAGACAGGGCAAAACCAAGTAGACAGCAAACAGCAAACAGTAGACAGGGAAGGCACTGCCACGTCCCACCCCATCCAAGTGCTTGTCCCCCTTACCAAGGGGGACCACAGGGGGTCCCAGTAGACGGGGCACAGCCTCTCATCCCTGTATGCTGTCTTAATAGAATCAGGGTAGAAGGGAAGCCCGGTGTTATCCAAAGCGCCGGGCTTTTTGTTTGCCCGCAACTGGACAGGACAGACAAGAATGTCCGTCCTACCAACATATTAACTCTTGTGGGTCACACATTCCTGTCTGACACCGTTGAGGTCGATAGAATCAGAGATTGCTTCCCCCGGATAGATTCAATCGCAGGCGCTCGCAATGACGGTGTAGGGGGCTCGCATGAAAGCTATCGGCTTGAAATATGACATTGTCCACGCTGGGGTCATTGCGAGGGGGATGAAATCCCCCGAAGCAATCTCGCTCTATTTTGTACGAGAAATACAACCTTCCCGAATCACAAGTTAAAACTCTTGTTGACATTTACACTAAAGTTTTATATATTCACTGCAAATTTGTGCCTTTAGCGAGTCCCGACTTCTTATGAGCTATGGACAGGAGGATCACAAAAATACTTATTAAGATGTGACCCCTGTCACAAGCAAGATAAAGTTGATTTGGTATATTAAAAGCCTTGTGAAAAACCCTTAGATTCAGAAAGTAGTATAGAACAAGCATTGATAAAGCAGTTCCGATGTATTATATTATGTTATTGATAATATTATACATGGAGGAAACAATGACCCCACAAAAGCAGGAACAGACAAATCCGATGTTTCACTATTTTCAGATGGAGGATTTAGTTCCCGAGGATCATATCCTTCGTCAGATTGATGAGGCAGTTGATTTTTCATTTGTACGAGACGTTGTATCAGATTGTTATTGCCCTGACAATGGCAGACCCGGTATTGATCCTGAATTAGTTGTTCGAATGATCCTTATTGGCTATCTGTATAATTTGAGTGAGAATCGGCTCTGTCAGGAAGTGGGGATGCATGCGGCATATCGGTTGTTTTGTCATCAGACATTTGATGATGCGGTTCCGGATAGGAGCACGATCAACAAGCTTCGCAATCACAAGTGGGCATCCAGTGGGTTGTTTGAACGGATAATGCGTCAGGTAGTCCAGTGTTGCATAGATGTCGGTGTTGTGAGCGGTAAACACCTTAGTGTCGACGGCACTCAGATACAAGCTGATGCTTCAGTGAAAAGTATTGAGCCGATAGAACCCCCTTTTTCTCTTGATGATTATCTCAAGGGAATCGGTTTTGAAGGTGATAAGACAAAGGGTAGGTCCGGGCATCCTCAGGATAAAGACTTTCATGGTGAAAAGTGGACGAACCAAACACACCGTTCGACTACAGACCCCGACGCGCGCTTATACAGCAAATCGAAGGGCAAAGGGGCTTTTCTCTCGTTTATGGGCCATGATCTGATCGACACAAAAAGCAGAGTAATCCTTGAGACTCAGGGCACGCAGGCGACAGGGACAGCAGAGCCCGAAAGTGCCCTTAAGATGGTAGATGACCTTGAAACATAGACCATGCCCAAAGACATTCAGACACTTAGTGCCGATACCGGTTACGGTTCTGGTAATTTTATCGCTGATGTACTTGACCGGGGAATCATACCCCATATTCCTCTGCGAGCCGATGAGAAGATTGAACCGATTCCTACATGGAAAAACAAGACAAATTCAGCACATATTCAGGCCGAACGGGATAGAAAAGTGCGAGAGGCGAAAGCCAGAAATCATGCACGGTCTATCTCATTAACAGCTGACTACAAACTCTCCCGGAGACTCCGTAAACGCAGTGAACATATCTTTGCTGAAGCCAGGCAACAACACGGTATGGGACGAGCCCGTTATAGAGGACCAGCCTCACTGAATGAACAGTTGAATCTTGTTGCAACAGTACAGAATCTCAAGAGGCTTGCATCTTTCATAAGAAGGGGGAAAGCGTCTATGTGTGCCCTGTCTGTCAAAGACAGTGCATCCTGTTCTTCAAACAGCTCCTGTTCCTTGCTGACCAGAACTCTGATAAGACTATTTTACTTATTCCACAGCAAAACGATACGATATGCTACTCTTTGACCCATAATCGGCGCTTCAGACGCTGCCTGGGACATAACTATTTCACAAGGCTTTTAAGTTGTGCTAATTTCCTAACCCGAATAATTAACGAGAAAAGGCAGGGCATTAATTAAGGGATTGAATTGTATTATAGTTAGGTAGTATAATTACAAAAACAATCCCGAAAATTAAAGAGGCACTGCCATGAATGAAGATATACAAGTTTCGCTTAAGTTGAAAGACGTTTCTGGCAAGAAAGTGACTGTAGATTTCACCGGTGGAGATGTGACATCCGATGCTGGAGTCCTTGCTTTGAAAGAAGTTGCAAAGAAAATTGGGATCATAGAACACCTTGCAGAGGCTATAGGTGATGATCGTCATCAAAGCTATGTACAGCATCATATCGGGGAACTCCTGAATCAACGTATTTTTCAGATTATATGTGGTTATGAAGATACTAACGATTCAGATTATCTGAGGGCCGATCCTGGGTTCAAGGTCTCCTGCGACAGGCTCCCCTCTGAGGCCCATTTGGCAAGTCAGCCCACTATGAGTCGTTTTGAAAACTCCATCTGCTCCAAAGACCTCTACAAAATAGAAGAGGTATTCGTAGATCGGTTCATAGATTCATATGAAAAACCACCAAAGGGTATCATTCTGGATATTGATGATACTGATGATATTACCCACGGCGCCCAACAGTTGCAATTGTTCAATGCTTACCACAATGACTACTGCTTTATGCCCCTTTTTATCTTTGAGGGGAAAAGCGGTAAACTTATAACGAGCATCTTACGTCCTGGCAGACGACCTTGTGGCAGAGAAATTCGTGCGATAATCAAAAGATCATCAAAAGAATAAGAGCCGCCTGGCCCAAAGTGGGCATCATCATTCGTGGTGATTGTCACTTTGCTTCTTGTGAACTCTACCTGTGGTGCGAAAGCCATAATGTCCATTATCTCGTGGGTCTTTCAAAGAACGCCGTACTTAAAGTATACCCTGAATCTGCTCTGAAGACAGCACATCAGAGATATTCTGATTCTGGCAAGAAGGTACGTGTTTTCAAAGAAGTAGGCTATCAGGCTAGGAGCTGGCACAAACCAAGAAGAGTGATAATAATGGCCGAAGTCTCTGATATGGGCGAGAATCTCCGCTTTGTGGTCACCAGTCTGGAAAGCTCCCAACCATCGTTCCTCTATGAAACGGCCTACTGTGGCCGAGGACAGATGGAGAACTTTATCAAGGAGCACAAAGTCGCTCTCAAAAGTGGCCGTACATCGTGCCACAGCTTCCTGGCAAACAGTCTTCGCCTTATGCTTCACAGCGCCGCCTATGTTATTCTGCATAGGTTCACAGAGAAAGCTCTTGCTGGCACCTCCTTTGCCAATGCTCAATTCGATACCATAAGGCTGCGATTACTCAAGATCGGGGCGGAAGTTCGGGAGCTAAAGACTAAAGTGCATTTCATATTGCCCTCTTCCTACCCATTGAAAGATGTCTTTGCAACGATGTGCAATAAAATAGCTTTCATAACATAGAGTAAGACTTATCTGATTTAATTACATAGAGATACTCTTTCACGCAAGGAATAAGCATGTCCTTTTCGGCACTATACGCCAAATCTGATCAGTATTCCAAAGATGCTTTGCCACTTGCTGTCGCCTTGCACCGCTCAAATATCCAGTTACCCTTTATTCTGAGGTCAAATTCATTTTTTAAACGAAGTTTATGAATTAATCGGGCTAAAGACCGTAAGGAGGCAAAATGGGAGACGAACTGCTGGAAAGTAAACTCGGAGAATGCAGGAAGAAACTGGACAATCTAAGGAGTTATCTTTGACTTAGGTTCTAAGGAGGAGGAAATATCCCGGTTAGAATCCAAAATGTCAGAGCCGAACTTCTGGAACGACAGAGAGGCAGCTCGAAAGACGATAGACCGCTTCAACGTCCTTAAGAAGCCCGTTTTGAAGTGGCGGACCTTAAACTCTGAGTACGAAGATCTGGAGGTGCTCTATCAGCTTGATGTTGAAAAGCACGAAGTGGAGGCGGAACTCGGTAAATTAGAAGATGGCATAGAGGAGTTAGAGCTCCAAAGGATGCTGGGCGGTCAGGACGACCCAAGGGACGCCATACTTACGATCCATCCTGGCGCGGGAGGGACCGAATCTTCCGACTGGGCCAATATGCTGATGAGGATGTACCTCAAATGGATTGAGAATCACGGCTTTAAAAGCAGCATTTTAGATATTCAGCCCGGGGACGAGGCAGGCATCAGAAACGCCACTATCGAAGTTAAAGGGGAACACGCCTACGGCTATCTCAAGGCCGAAGCGGGCGTGCATCGGCTCGTAAGGATTTCTCCCTTCGACGCCAACAGCAGGAGACATACATCTTTTGCCTCCGTCTTTGTCTATCCCGAAGCCGACAGCGAAATCGAGGTAGACATAAACGACAAAGATCTTAAGATAGAGACCTTTCGCTCAAGCGGAGCAGGGGGCCAGCACGTCAACAAGACTGACTCTGCAATTAGGATAACTCATCTTCCGACTGGCATTACAGTTCAGTGTCAGGCGGAAAGGTCTCAGCACAGGAACAAAAGCACGGCGATGAAGGTACTTATGTCGAGGCTCTATCAGCACTATAAGGAGGAGGAAAAAAAGAAGATGGAGAAGATAGAAAGCCAAAAAAAGAGCATAGAGTGGGGAAGTCAGATAAGATCTTACGTTTTCCATCCCTACAATATGGTCAAGGATCACCGAACAGGGGTCGAGACGAGCAATACTCAATCTGTCATGGACGGAGAAATAGACGAGTTTATAAGGGAATATCTTATTCAGTACCCAAATGAGTAAACTGGTACTCCATACCTTTCACAATATAGATTTTCTAAACGAATCCTTGACTTTGTGTCAAGGTTTTCTTATATTTTATGGGCTTTAAGAGTCCCTAGTACTTGCACCATTCTGATCCGTCCGCATGGGGGTATCGAAGAACTTTTGGGCGCAAAACGAAGATTTTGACAGGAGACTGGATTGAACGAAGAGAGGCACCTGATAAAACAGAGGCTCGAAAAGTTATTGAAGATTAAGGAGAAAGGAGTAAATCCTTATCCGTACAGATTTGAAGTAACACACTTATCCTCTGAAGTTATTAGGAACTCAGAAAATCTGGAGACGTCAAAATCAGCAGTGGCAGTAGCAGGAAGGTTGATGTCTATCAGAAGCCATGGCAAGACCGGGTTTGGACACATTCAGGACGAAGACGGAAAGATTCAGATATACTTCCGCAAGGACACCCTGGGCGACGATCAGTTCGGTCTGTATGAGCTCTTTGACATAGGCGATATTGTAGGCATAAGAGGAAAGGTCTTTAAAACCCGCACGGGAGAGATAACCTTATCGGCTCAGGAAGTGGAGCTTCTCTGCAAATCCATCCGCCCTCTGCCCATTCCCAAGGATAAGATCCAAGATGGAAGGAGAATAGTCTATGACGAATTCTCCGACAAGGAGCAAAGATACCGTCAACGCTACCTGGATGTGATACTAAACCCCGACGTTCGGGAGGTCTTCTTAAAGCGGGATCGGATCATCTGGGAGTTGGAAAAGTATCTCCGCGAAAAGGGGTTTGTAAGGATGGAAACACCGATACTTCAGCCGCTCTACGGCGGAGCATCGGCAAGACCCTTTACCACCTATCACAACGCCCTTGGTCTTACGCTCTACCTTCGAATCTCCGACGAACTCTATCTCAAACGTCTCATTGTGGGGGGCTACGGTAAGGTCTACGAGTTTTGCCAGGATTTCCGAAACGAGGGGATGGATCGGGAGCATAATCCAGAATTCACACTTTTGGAACTATATCTGGCTTACGCGGACTACAACGATATCATGGAGATAGCTGAGGAGATGATCTCTCAGACTGCGGAGGAGGTAGTTGGCTCCATGCAGGTCGAATACCAGGGCCAAAAGATAGATTTTTCGCCTCCCTGGAATAGAGTCAAGATGTCTGACGCGATTAGGGAGCATACGGGACTCGATCTATTTGGCTCTTCAGAGGGGGACTTGAAGAGTATTTGTAAGGACCTGAATGTGGAGGTAGATTCGAGCATAGGAGTCGGTAAGATGATAGATAAGATCTTCGACCAGTACGTCAAAGATCACCTCGTACAGCCCACGTTTATAACGGACTATCCCCTGGAGACGGCGCCCCTTGCCAAAAGGCACAGAGATGACCCCCTCTTAGCAGAGCGCTTCGAGCCTTTTGTCTGTGGAATGGAGATAGGAAACGCCTTTTCGGAACTGAATGACCCGATAGACCAAAAAAAGAGGTTCGAAGAGCAGATGAGGCTGAAAGAGCAGGGCGATGAGGAGGCTCAAGTCCTGGACGAGGACTATATAAAGGCGATGGAGTACGGGATGCCTCCCACTGGAGGATTGGGAATAAGCATAGATAGATTGGTGATGTTGCTCACAGACTCTCCATCTATAAGAGACGTTATCTTATTTCCTCAGATGAGGCCCGAAGGGTAAACAAGTAGACAGTAGCGGTTGAATATCAAATGAAATCGGTGCACCTAATTTGATCTTTGTTTAGAGTATTAGTAGATTAAGTTGAGTTGATTGTCTTAACTTTAATCTACGGAGTCCTATGGACAAAGAGAGATTGGCCGTATTAAGACAAGAAGTCAACGAGATGTATTTTAAGAAAGAAATGTCAAAGCGAGAAGTTATCAAACAAGCGAGAGTTTCCAATGATTTCGTTACGGCTTGGACTAAATCTCTGGATCAGGATTTTGCCATGGATAATCGGGGTTGGCCAAAAGGAAAAAGGCGAAAATTGGCTAAAGTTGACGAACAGAGAATCAAAGAGATTTACCATAGCTTAGAGGACGATCCTTATCAGTTCTATTCAGGAGCCACTGTTATTGAACAAGAATGGAGGAATCGATATTCTAGCACCCCTCCTCCGTCGTTGCCGACTATCGGCAGAATGCTTTCAGATTTAGGACTTTCCCAGAGAAGGAAGAAAGGTAAAAACAAGGGTGCATCTCGTTATCTTTGTTATCCAGAGTATACCATTTACTATCTTTTAGGAGGCAGAGTCCTAGAATCAGACTTTATTGGTAAAAAGTATCTTACCGGCAGAACTGAGCCGGTCAACTTCGTTGGATTTTCCTTTTTAAGAAAGAGCCTAAGTTAAGGTATTTTCGGCGGGTTGACGGTCAAACAGCAACTAACTTTATCGAGAAGTGTCAGTCTTTCTTTGACAGGTTTGAAAAACCAGATTTCGTTAAGGTGGACAATTGCTCGGCGACTATTGGCAGTGTTTCAGGTAAAAGGAATGTCAGCAAAGCAATGCAGTTTCTCTTGAAAAATCAAGTGATTCCGATATTTGCCGTTCCCAGAAGGCCCTTTTCTCAAGCATCTATAGAAGGCAACAATTCTGTATTTTCAAGGAAGTTCTGGAACAGAATTCAGTTCAAAAGCTTACAAGAAGTTGATCAGAAGTTAGAATGGTTTAATCTTTCATCACAGAGATACACCGGCTACCGTCCACCTAAGCAAGAGAAGTCAAACGAGAAAGATTTCATTCCCAAGACCTATTTTATCAGACAAGTCAAACAGGACACAGAACAGACAGATAAAGCCTTTATCGATGTCCTAAATGAGAAAGTATCTCTTCCCTCCTCTTACACCAACTACTTTGTCCTGGCTGAATGGAACCTAAAAGAAGAACAATTATACATCCATTTTGAAAAAGAACAGAAACCAAAGATTGTCGAAAACCTATCATTCAAGATCAATCAAAGATCGAAAGAGAAGTGCACCGATTTCATTTGATAAATAACCAGTAGTCAGTAAACAGGGAAAGGCAAAGACAGTAGGGGTGAGGTTACCTCGCCCAGTAGACAAGAGCACCTCATATGGACGCCGCGGACAAAATATTAAACGATGCCTGGCAAGAGGCCAGAAAAGGAATTTGAGGAAAGCAAGAGAGCCGATAATTATATTCTGATGCGAGATGCCTGTGAGAAGGCGTGGGGGGCGATTGTTCAAGCGAGTAAACACCCTCTTTCAAAAGATGGACGTTACGCCCCTTCCCAAGAGCCACAGGGATAGAAGAATAAGGATACGGGAGTTAGAAAAGGAAAAACGAACTTATCAAGGAAAAGGCGCTCTTTGACAGATTTATGGCAAGAGACTACTTCTTGTATCAGAAAGCCTTCTAGGATGAGGATCTTGTCCCTTAGGAGATCGAAAACGAGTTTTCAAGGGTCGAGGGGTTTATAAGGGATGTTGAGGAGATGGAATAACGCCTTTTTAAACCCTTGAACGAATATGAGTATCGGGTTGAAATAGTAGATGGCATACAGGGATGGGAGGCGGTGCCCTGTCTACTGTCTACTGTCTACTGTCTACTTACTTAGATGTCCTATGAATTCTTCATAGCCAAAAGATACCTCAAGTCCAAACGCAAGACGGGTTTTATATCGGCTGTAGCATACATATCTGTGGGTGGCGTGGCAGTGGGCGTGGCCGCTCTGATCATAACCTTATCCATAATGAACGGATTTTCTTCGGAGATCAGAAATAGGTTTATAGGCTGGGACGCCCATTTGAGGGTTGTAGCATACTATGCGGGGGCGATCGAAGATTATGAAGGGATAGAAAAGGAGATCGAAAAGACAGATGATGTTATGGGAGTCTCCCCGTACGTCTATGGGAAGGCAGTAATCCTAAGAAAGGGGAAACCCCATATCTCCGACGGAGTACACGTAAAGGGTGTGGCCGAAGAAGGCATAAAAAGGACATCGAATATAGAGCAAAATATAATTGATGGAGATCTTGATCTCGGCAAGTTAGACAAGTCCAATATATATGGCATCACAATAGGATATGCGCTTGCAAATAGGCTAAAGGTGGTAATTGAGGATACTGTCTTCATCTTCAACCCTCAGGGTCTGGGAGCGGGTGCTTCGTTTGGAACACCTAAGTATTATGCATTTAGAATAAGCGGGCTCTTTGAAACCGGAATTTACGATTTAGACTCATCCTGGGTTATCATTTCCATAGAATCGGCTCAACGGATATTTGAACTTAAAGATGGCGTAACGGGTGTTGAGGTCAAGCTGGATGATATGGACCTGACCGACGATGTGGCGAACAAGATAAGAGAAAAGCTGAGCTATCCCTACAACGTCATAACCTGGAATCAACTCAACAGGACACTATACAATTGGATGGAGATAGAAAAGAGGGCGTCATTTGTAGTCTTGAGCCTTATAATCGTAGTGGCGGCCTTCAGTATAACGAGCACTCTGGTTATGATTGTCCTTGAAAAGACGAAGGAGATTGGAATTTTGAAATCTATGGGAGCTACGTCCCGAAGCATAAAGAAGATATTTGTGTTTAACGGATTGTCCGTCGGAACACTGGGAATTTTTATAGGCAATATAATAGGATATACCCTCTGTTGGGCTCAGGAAAAGTTTAAGATTGTGTCGCTCCCTGCCGATATTTATATTATAAGCGCTGTTCCGGTCGATGTGCGATTGATGGATTTCGTCTTAATATCCACAGCGGCTTTGTTCATCTGCCTTATGGCCTCTGTCTACCCGGCGTTTAAGGCATCGTCTCTGGACCCTGTAGAGGCTATAAGATACGAGTGATAAATAAAGATCGTTAGCCAGAGCGCGCTAAATGGGGGACATAATACTAAAAGCTTTCGACCTTAAAAAGACCTATTGGACAGGTAACAGCACTTTAGAGGTCCTCAAGGGGATAAGCATAGAGATTAGAAAAGGAGAAGTCCTAGCGGTAACGGGACCTTCAGGCGTCGGTAAGAGTACTTTGCTCCATATATTGGGAGCTTTGGACAGACCTACAAGTGGAAGCGTCGAGATAGATGCCCAAGATGTATTCTCGCTTTCGGACGATCAGCTTGCAGACTTTAGAAACAAGAGTTCGGGATTTGTCTTTCAGTTTCATCATCTCTTGCCAGAGTTTACAGCACTGGAAAACGTGATGATGCCGCTTTTAATCTGTGGTGCAAGCTTCGATAGCGCCCAGAAGACCGCAGGAGAACTTTTGAAAAGAGTAGGACTTGAAAACAGGCTAACGCACAAACCGTCTGAACTTTCGGGCGGAGAGCTTCAGAGGACGGCAGTAGCCCGAGCTCTTGTGAATAGACCCTTGGTGGTATTTGCCGATGAGCCTTCGGGAAATCTGGATCAGGAAAACAGCCAGGCGCTTCACGATCTGATGTGGGAACTATCAAAATCGCTTAATCAATCTTTTGTGATCGTAACTCACGATCTGGAATTAGCCGATAGGGCCGATAGGAAGATAAGCTTGGCAGATGGAAGAATCACTTGTGAAACTCATGGGATATTAGATGAAATGTGAAAGCTGCGGTCAGAACGAAGCTACAGTTCTATACCAAGAGGTGAGCATGGAGGAGCTGCGGCAGAAAGCTCTCTCCCATATCTGCTCTGAGTGTGCACAGAAATATGGGTTGTCCGTTCTAAAAAAGGAATCCAGCAAGCTCTCGGCAGAAGAGATCCTTTCAGGACTTATTCAAAGGCAAAAAGAGGATAAGGACAAAGACCTTAAGTGTCCTGAGTGCGATTTTACATACGGAGAGTTCAAAAAGTCTGGGCGCGTCGGATGTGGGAACTGTTACTCTGCCTTTTCATCCCAGTTGGAAAAGTTGATAGATAACATCCAAAGGGCAGTAAAGCACAAAGGAAAGATCCCTCAAAAGCCGAAAGAGAGCAGTGGACTCTCCTCCAGATCAGATGAACTTTTATACTCACAGATAGAACAGCACATCTTAAGACTGCAGGACCAGCTCAAAGAAGCTGTCGAAACACAAGAGTTCGAAAAAGCCGCCCTCTTAAGGGATACGATAGCTGAATTGAAAAAAGAAAAATGACACTCCAAGATCTAGTGAAAAATATGGCTCGCTGGCTCGACTGTTCGGGAGAGAAATCCGATATAGTCGTCTCCAGCAGAGTGAGGCTTGCCCGCAATATCAGATCAATTCCTTTTGCCCATCGCGCTACAGATTCCCAACAGCGCTTGGTAATAGACAAAGTACTTGACGCCAACGCTAAGACAGACTGTCTTGCCGATGCCTCGTTCTACAACACGGGTGAACTTTCGGACCTGGACAGGCAGATTCTGGTCGAGCGGCACCTCATAAGTCCCGCCTTGGCTGAGCAGAGGGGACAGTGGGGTGTTCTGGTCGGGGTGGATGAGTCCCTAAGCGTTATGATAAACGAGGAGGACCACCTCAGAATCCAGGTTATCGTATCGGGATTCCAACCCCAGAGGGCATGGGAACTTTGTGACAGGGCCGACGCGGAACTCTCCCAATCTCTGGACTATTCGTTCTCAAGAAAATTGGGGTACCACACAGCATGCCCGACGAACCTGGGAACGGGACTCAGGGCATCCATGCTCATACACCTCCCCGGACTCGTCCTGACGCAGGATATGGATAAAGTTGTAAGAGGAATCACACAGTTGGGATTTACGGCCAGGGGCTTCTACGGGGAAGGTACAGAGGTTATGGGAAATCTGGTCCAGATGTCAAATCAAGTTACATTAGGGATCTCAGAAAAGGAGATATTAGATGATCTGGAGACAGTCTGCAGTCAGGTCGTTGAGTACGAGCATCTCTCAAGAGAGGCATTGCTTAAAGAAGCCAAACATCAAATAGAGGACAAAATCTGGAGGGCTTATACTATACTGCAAAACGCCAGGGTGCTGACAACGCAAGAGTTTATGAACATGGCATCGGCCGTGAGGTTGGGATGCAGCATGGGCATCCTATCCAAGCGTAACAGTAGATTCATTGTTCGGCTATTAAACGAGCTGATGGTGACAACACAGCCCTCACATCTTCATAAGGCAACAGGAAAGTGTATGGAGCCTTCAGAAAGGGATATTTTAAGAGCCAAAATAGTCCGCGAAAGACTGGTAAGGGGACGCAATAAATCCTCATGATTAAAAAAGAAATACAATAAAATCGCAATCGATGTAATTTCTTCCGGGAGCGTCCAGATGAATTACAGGGAAATCTTTTCAGATAGAGCAATAAAGGTAATGCAATACGCGCGGTCGGAGTCCGCTCGATTAGGGCATCACTACGTCGGCACAGAACATATCCTTTTGGGCATGATCAAGGAGGGCAAAGGTAAGGGGGTTACTGCCCTTATCAATTTAGGGGTCGATCTGGAAAAGGCAAAGCAGGCCATAGAGGAATATGCACCTCCGTCTGGGGGACAGGCCGTAGTGGGTCAAGAGATACCGTTCACGCCGCGCGCCATAGCCAGTTACGAGGCGGCCTCCAATGAAGCCAAGGAGATGAAGGTCTCAAAAGCGGGTACGGAACATCTGCTCTTAGGACTCATAGGCGACAAAAGTAGTATAGGGTCTCAGATCCTCCAGAGCCACGGTGTGGACTACAAAACGGCTAAAGAGGAAGTCATCGCTGTAGTCTCCGGAAAATCCTCCGGCAGGAAAGAGAGGAAAAAGAGCAAGACTCCGTTTCTGGACCACTTCGGCAGGGACCTGACTCAGCTTGCCAAAGAGGGAAAACTAGATCCCATAATCGGGAGAGAAAATGAGATCCAACGTCTGTCCCAGGTCCTAAGCAGAAGGAAGAAGAATAACCCCGCTCTGATAGGAGAGCCTGGAGTCGGCAAGACTGCTATCGTTGAGGGTCTGGCACAGAAGATAGTGTCCAAAATGGTTCCCCAGATCCTTGTAGATAAAAGGGTCGTAACCATGGATATGGGAAGTCTGGTTGCCGGAACCAAATACAGAGGGATGTTCGAGGAACGAATGAAGGCGATCATGAACGAGATCCAGCAGAGCGACGAAGTGATTATCTTCATAGATGAGCTCCATACCATAGTCGGAGCAGGCAGCGCTGAGGGCACACTGGATGCCTCGAATATGTTCAAGCCTGCACTTTCCAGGGGCGAAATACAGTGCATAGGTGCTACGACGCTCGACGAATATAGAAAATATATAGAGAAGGATGGAGCCTTAGAACGACGTTTCCAGACGATTATGGTCGATCCGCCCTCTGTGGAGGACACAGTCGAGATCATTAAAGGATTAAAGGAGTCCTACGAGTCTCATCACAAGGTCAAGTACAGCGACAAGGCAGTAAGCGCAGCGGCAGTTCTATCCGACAGATACATAAGCGGCCGCTACCTTCCCGATAAAGCGATAGATGTCATAGACGAAGCCGGATCCCGAGCCCATTTAGCCAAAATGAATCCTCCTCAACATATAAGAGACCTGGAACTGAAGATCGAAGAGATAAGAAAAAAGAAGGACGACGTGGTGCAAGCACAGGACTATGAGCAGGCGGCAAACCTGAGAGACGAACAGATGACTCTGGAGGATAGACTCGAAAGAGAAAGGGAAGAATGGGAGGAAAGAATAAAAGATGAGATAACAACGGTCACAGAGGACGATATGGCCGATGTCATCTCACACATGACAGGGATACCGATCTTCCGTCTGGCCAAATCTGAATCTGCGAAGCTCATAGGAATGGAGGAAGAGCTCAAAAAGGAAGTCGTGGGCCAGGATGAAGCTGTTACCGCTATATCTAAGGCTGTAAGGAGAACAAGATCAGGGCTGAAAGACCCGAACAGACCGATAGGTTCATTTGTGTTCCTCGGGCCTACTGGATGCGGCAAGACACATCTTGCCAAAACCCTAGCCAAGTATCTCTTCGAGGACGAAGATACCCTGATAAGAGTCGATATGTCCGAGTTTATGGAGAAGTTTTCCGTCTCCAGGCTCGTCGGCGCCCCTCCCGGATACGTGGGCTACGATGAGGGTGGACAGCTTACCGAAAAGGTGAGGCGCAAGCCCTACTCCGTCGTCCTTTTGGACGAGATAGAAAAGGCCCATCCCGATGTCTTCAACATCCTACTGCAGGTCCTTGACGAAGGACACCTGACCGACAACTTCGGAAGGAAAGTAGATTTCAAAAACACGATTTTGATCTTAACGTCCAACCTCGGCACCAGAGGGATAGGCAAAGGGACGACTATTGGATTCCAGAAGGCAGGATCCAAATCAGCCAGAGAGCAGTTGGAAGACACGGTCAAAGAGGAAGTCAAAAAGACCTTCAACCCTGAGTTTTTGAACCGACTGGATGAGACTATAATCTTTCAGTCGCTCGGAAAGAAAGAGATCCTCCAGATCATTGACATTATGATGAAAGAGATCATCGAGAGGACATCGGAGAAAGAGATTTCAGTGGTCCTGACCCAGGGGGCTAAGAAGCTGTTAGCTAAGAAGGGATTTGATCCCACCTTCGGAGCGCGCCATTTAAAAAGAACGATCCAAAAGATGGTCGAAGATCCCCTGGCAGAGGAAATGCTTCTGGGAAAGTTCAGCCCAGGAAGCAGGGTCAAGATCTCCAAGAAAGGGGACGAACTAGTCTTTTCTGAGGTTCAGAAGGATAACCTGGACGAGGAAGTAGAGGACAAAGAAACTGTGGAGAGCAACTGACGGAGGCTCTGAAAGGGTTCAGATGAAGATCAAGAAGAAAATCCTGCTTTGGGGGCTCTCCGTTCTGTGCCTCGTTGTGATCTTCTTCGTTTCCTTTTTATACTACGGGTGGGGCTTCATTAATCTGGAAGAAAAAGTCAACAGCTTTATAGTGGAAAGAGTCTCCCCTTTGGTGGGCGGAACGCTGTATGTGAAAAGTTACAGGCTGGGTCTAGGATCTATAGTCCTTTACGATGTAAAGGCCGAATTGTACAACTTCAAATCGAGCCTTCAAATCGAAAAAGTAGTGGTCAAGTACGATCTGATCCACGCTATGCTGCACTCCTTCAATTTTGAGGAGGGCTTAAGGGAGATCGTTCTTAACCGCCCACAGTTGACTCTCCAGCTTGCAGCAGATGAATCCCAGGTGCAAAGTGAAGATTTATCGTCAGTAGGCAGCCCGGATTTAGGCTTGAAGGTCAAGATCGTTCAGGGAAGCTTGGCCCTTGTGGGCCCTTTAAACGCAGTCCGCTCCTCTCCTCTCAAGGAAATCAAAGGGACAGTAGATATTGATAGTAATGGCAGGGCCACTATAGACCTTGAAGGAATGACCCCGAATGGAGGAGGTGCAAAATTAGACGGTTGGATCGAGCTTATGGGAAATGGATATGATCTTCAGGCATCGGTCGATTCATCCGATATATCCGGCACGTGGGTTGAGGCTTTTACAGAGGATATTTACGATCAAGCTGGCCAAATAGGATTTCGGTGCAGGCTTTCCCGGAGTGCTGAGGCAGGGGGAAAGCCGTTTTTGTATGGGGAAGGCCAGATTAGCAACCTATCAGCCATGGTAAAACCGATACGACAGAGAATAGACTCCTTGAACGTCTCGTGGAAAGTTGAGGGTGATTCGCTCGTGATCAAGGAGGCTGAAGGTCTCTTGTGGAACACAAGACTTAATGCATCGGGAAACTTGAAGCTTTCGGGTGATCAAGAAACCGATATGGAATTTCGGTTCGCCGATGTTGATTTAGAAAAAATGGTCGCTCTTCTAGCCCCGCAAGAAGAAAAGATCATCTGCGGAAGAGGTACCAGTCTGATCAGAGTGGACGGGCCACTTAAAGACCCCAGAGTGGTGGGAAAGTTCAAAGCCGAAAGCGCCTACTTAAAAAAAGATATCGAGATTTATGACCTGAATATCGATTTCAGAGTAAAGGAGCAGTCAATAGTTATAGATGACATAAAGACATCCTTGGGGAAAAGTAGACTTTGGGGTTTTGGCTCTATAGCGTTGAAAGATGATGAGAAAGGACAGATTAGTATTGCTCTGAAGTCCGATGATTTCAACGCAGAAGACGGAATTAGCTTCTTCGGATGGGAGGATGTCAAGGGAAAAGGGAGTCTGAACTTTGAACTATCCGGCGACATCAGTAACCTCAGGTGGTCCCTGCGGTATGTTCCCCAAGTACTGACTATAGGTGGGATAGACCTTCCCGCTCAGACGAACAATGTTGACTACAACGGAAAAGATATTCACTTTGAATCTTCAGGCAAGGCTTGGAAAATCGTTGGCGTCCTGTCCGACCCGTTTGGACAAACTCCGCGGCTGGACGCAGACCTTGAGATAGACGAACTTTTGACCCGTGTCAAGGAGATAGGAGGGGAAAATGTAGAAGGAGAAATAAAGCTGAAGGGAGCACTTTCCTCTATCGAGGCACGTGGACAACTCAATCTCTGGACAGGTGACAGGGACGACGGGAGGTTATACGTCCAAGGGAGGTTCTACGACCTTTTTAAAGACACAAGACGGATAGAAGTCAAAGTCGACGCAGCTGGACTGAGGGTTTACGAGGGGAAGATAGATTTAACTTCCCAGGTATCTGAAGAAATAGATAAGATTCAACTGGACATTGGGACCAAAGATAAGAAGGTCCATTTTGTGGGATCTGTAGATCGGCGCGAAGGGGAGAGCATAACCGGAGAACTTTCGATAGGAGACTTTCCCACCAGCGATCTTTTGGGCTTCCTAGGATTTGAAGATACACCTTTAGAGGGCCAGATCGATGGGAGGGCATTAATTTCAGGAAGAATTGATAGCCTTCAGGTTATGGGCGCTTTAGAGATATCCGATGCACGCATCAACAACGCCGATTCTATTAAAGCTGTGGTCGACCTGGATTGGGACAATGACGTTTTGAATATTCATAATTATTTCCTCTTCCAGAACGAAAAGATGATATTCAGTGGAAGAGGAAACTGGAGGAACGCAGGGAACTTTGACCTGAGGGCCAAGTCAGAAGAGATGGACCTTTCTACTCTGCTGGCACTCTTAGGAGCCAGCAAAGTAGAGGCTTCGGGTGCGGTCAAATTGGATGCTAACTTTATAAGTAGAGAGGATACATCAGCCGCAAAGGTGGAGTTTTCTGGAGAAGGTGGCCACATCTTCGGCGTGCCCTTCGACAGGATGGCTGCTCTTTTGAGAGGAGATCTTGCGAGGCTTGAGATACATGATTTCAAAATAGAAAAGGACGAAAAATATAGAGTGTCAATCGCAGGCGAACTCCCCTTCATAAGAGCCAAAGAGGACCGAGAGAAGCTGTTGAACGTAAATGTGGAGGCGGCAGGCGATCTTTTGTCTTTTGCCTTCAGGTCAGCATTTATAGAAGAGGCCTCGGGAAATGCCAGCGCGTCCTTTAGAATCGGAGGCCAATGGAAGGAACCATATATAGAACAGGCGGAAATTAGCTTTTCCGGAGGTCAGTTGAAGCCTTCTACATTTGTAAGACAGGTGGATGACTTGAAGGGACGTCTCGTGCTCGAACCCGGCTCAAACTTCCTCATTATGCAAGGCATATCAGGCAGAGTCGGTTCCGATATGATATTCGTAAAGAACGTACAAGCTGCTCTTGCCAAAGGGCAAAATATCCCTCATTTTGTGATAAAAAGCTTGGGGGATCTCAACCTGGGCGTTCTAATAATAGAGACCTCTAAAGACGGCATAGAGATTAACATCCCGCCTCTGATGGATCAAGGGAAGGGGAAGTTCTTCTTCCTCCCAAGGGCCGCAGGGGAGCACTTTTACGTCGGCGGCCCCAAAGAATCTCCTCTGGTCAGGGGAAGGCTGGAGGGGAAAAATGGCGAGTTTACGTATCCCTTCCTCGAACCTGAATCCGAAAGTCCCATTTTCGATTTCGTCGAAATCGTAAACTGGGACATGCTGGCAGTAGCCAAAAACGGCGTCGAATATTTCAGAGAAATTCCATCCCTCGTCCGCGGAGTCCAAGCAGGGCGAGCAAGGGCCCGTATACAGGAGGGAAGCTACCTGGATTTTCAAGGGATCGACCAAGACGGTTCGTTCTATGTGACAGGGAAGGTAAGTTCGGTCAAAGGAACCATCAGCCTTTTAGATACCGAGTTTAATCTCTCAGAAGAGACAGGGGCAGAAGTGGATACTAAATACGGTGAGTATGCACGGTTCTACGGCAAGGCTTCAACCACCGTCTATGACGACTCGACAGGAGTCCCTACCCAGATATATTTGGAACTCTACGCCCTGGACCAATACACCAGGACAGAACTGGATAAGGCTCATTGGGAAGATTTTCGCTTCAAGCTCACATCGTTAGACCCTGCTGATGACTCCCAGGAGAAGATATTGGCCCAATTAGGATACGTCAGCGGAAATTACGACAAAAAGGCGATAGACGCTATGGCGATGATGAGCGACACCATCTTCAGGAGACACATAGCCCATCCAGTAGAAAGGGGCTTAAGGTCGTCGCTGGGAATAGATGTGTTAAGAATAAGACCCCTTTTGGCATCAAATCTGTTCGGGAAAGAAGAAGGAATCTTTAAAGGAGCACAGAATGTGGGAACGTGGAGGTTCCTCCGAGGGAGCAGACTCACAGTGGGAGAATACCTGGGAGACCGCTGGTTCCTGTCCTACACGGGATTACTGGATACAGGCGCCGATAGCCTGCAAAGAGACGCTTTAGGCATCAAGCACAGCTTAGGTTTAGAATATCTGATAAAGGCCAGAACCAGATTAGAGCTTAAATATTACTACGACGATATTGTCCGGGAAAACGACAGACGGCTAAATATAAGGCACGAGTTCGATTTTTAGGCATTTTCAGTTTTTCCCGCCTCCTATTTCAAAGACGGAGTATGCGAAAGCGAGGCTTGTATGAAGGGCCGGATACTTATATTTACAATATCAATGATCTTGATCACAGAGATCTTTTTTCCTTCCCTATCTCTATCTCAGTTAGGGTCTACAAGAATCTCTAAGATCAGCGTTGAGGGCAACGTCCGCTCAAACGAATCTTTAATTGTGAGCGCATCGGGACTACGGCATGGGCAGTATGTTACGCGTGAGGATATCCGGGACGCGATACGGGATCTCTACGCTTTGGGCCTCTTCCACGATATAAAGGTCCTTAAAGAGGAAGATGAAAACGGAGAAACGGTGCTGACGTTAGAAGTAAAAGAATATCCAGCGCTCAAGGAGCTCAGGTTCGAGGGGAACGATAAGATAAAGGATAAGGACCTAGAAAAGACCGTAGGGTTTATAAAGGAACAGGTTATAAGCCCCAAGGATTTAAAGGACGCCGAAATAAAGATAAGATCAATGTATGAGGATAAGGGATACCTCCTGGCAGAAGTAGATCATAATCTATTCAAGTCGGGCGAACTCGGAGAGATTATACTCGGCTTCAATATCCGCGAAGGGGTCAAGGTGCAGGTCAAAAGGATAGGGATATTTGGGAATGAGAAAATTAACGATTCTGACATTAGCAAGCAGATGGAGATCAAAGAGGACAGATGGTGGAGGGGAGGCGACTTCAAAAGGGATGTGTACAGAGAAGACCTCAGGAAGATAGAGATCTTTTACAGGAGCAATGGCTACAGGGACGCTGAGATACTGCGTGACAGCCTCTACTATGATGGGACTAGGGAGGGCCTGTACATAGATATTTACGTCCAGGAGGGGACACTATACCGATTCGGAGAGGTCACGTGGGAGGGGAATACATTTATCAGCAACGATGAGATCTCAAAGCAGGTGGTTGCAAAAAGAGGACAGTCTTACGAGGAGTTTAAATACCTGATGACGCGCCAGAACATATCCTCAGCGTATCAGGAGACCGGCTATCTCAACATCAGAGTTATCCCCGAAATTGTAGATCTGGAAGGAAAGGTAAACATACACTTTAAGATCCTGGAAGGCAATCCTTCAAGGGTTAAAATCGTCAAGATTAAAGGGAATACCAAGACGAAAGAAAAGGTAATACGAAGAGAACTCTCCGTCAAGCCAGGACAGGTCTTTAGACGTTCAGAACTGGAGAGGAGCGTACGGGACATATATATCCTCGGATACTTCAAAAACGTTGAGCCCAAGCACGAAGTATTAGAAAACGGGGACGTAAACATAGAGTTTGACGTGGAGGAAAGGCACACAGGGACGGCGTCCATGGGTGCGGGATTCAGCGAAAGAGATAGACTTGTGGGAACCATAGGTCTATCGGTACCCAACTTTCTGGGCAACGGTCAAAAGCTCGACTTCAACTGGGATTTCGGAACCAGAAGAGAACTTCTAAGGATAGGATTTACAGAGCCGTGGCTCTTTGACACGCCTACCTCAGGATCGTTTAACATATTCAAGAGCAAAAGCCAGTTCTTCAGCAACGGTACAGATGAATTCGATCTGAAGCGGCAGGGTGTCTCGGTGTCGATGGGCAGGAAACTCGGATGGCCCGATAGCTTCTCAAGGGGCGTGATAAGATACAGGTTCGAGGAAGAAAGGTTCGGTAATTTCTCAGCGGAATACACAGGGACCTTTAAAGATAGAAAACCTACCAAAACGGCTACCTTGAGCGCAACTTATATCAGGGACAGCCGCGATCTTCCCCTCTTTCCCACAAAGGGCTCTATAGTCTCGTACACTCCGGAGTTTGGAGGCGAGTTCCTCGGTGGCGACGCCGATTACTACAAGCATTTTTTAGATGGCAATTTCTTCTTTGGCACACTCTGGAAGTTCGTGCTAAACGTCAGAACAAGGGTCGGGTTCGTCAAGACATTTGCGGACGACATAGATAACATCCCGTTTACCGAGAAGTTTACACCGGGAGGAATTGACATAGTAGATGGCATGATCAGGGGCTACTCCGACAGATCTGTGGGACCAAGAGAGGACGGATTTAGACAGGGAGGTAATTCGATGTTGATCTTCAACATAGAATATCGGTTCCCCGTAGTCGATCAGCAGATGTACGGGATATTCTTCGCCGACGCTGGAAACGCCTGGAAACATCCTTCTGATCTGGACATTGGAAGCCTCAAACGTTCCGCAGGCTTCGGCATAAGGTTCATGGCTCCCATAATAGGCTTGATCGGATTCGACTTTGCCTACGGATTCGACAGGGAAGAAGTGGACGGTGCGCTGCCCGAGTGGAAGACACACTTCCAGTTTGGTCCACAACTGCAGTATTAGAAAATAGTGCTGTCTGGGATGGATGGATGAAGTGGCGGCAACAAACCACGAAGTGATCTGACGACATAACACACCTTTTTCGCAAGACAATTCCTCAATGCTTTTGGGGACCCCCTCAAGGAGAGAATCGCTATGCGTTCCAAAGTTCTTTTAAAAAGGTCTATCTTTACCACCGCTGTGGCGTCTACCGTTGTTCTGTTCTGGGCTGTTTTCTCCCATGCCGCTGATCTGAAGGTTGCCTACATCAACTCGGAGCGCATACTCTCAGACTATAAGGCCCTTGCTGAAGTTCAGCAAGAACTGGACAGATACAAGGATCAGTGGGAGAAAGAGGCCGAAAAGAAGCAGAGGGAGTTAGAACGTCTCAAGGAGGAATATGAGGTACAGCGGTTGCTTATGAGCGAGGAGAAGAGAAAAGAGCTTGAAAGGGATGGGGAGGCTAAGGCCCAGGCCCTTCAGAAGTTCGTGGATGAGTTCCTCTCCCCAGGGGGGAAGTATGCTCAAAAGAACATAGAGCTCTCCAAGCCGATCTACGATGAGATAAACTCCTTAATAAAGAATATAGGGGAAGAGGAGGACTACGACTTTATCTTCGACTCACCGGGCCTGCTCTTCGCAAAACCCCAATATGACATAACCGACCGGATATTAGAGGAACTGGACAAAGAGATCCCCACGTCCAAGGAGTCCCAATCAGAATAGGACTTAAAAATCGTCTTAGCCCATGCAAATGAGATTAGACCAAATCGTCAGCCTGGTCGGGGGAGAGATCCTGGGAGATGGCGGCACACTAATATCGGGAGTCGCGGGCATAGATGACGCCGAACAAGGCGATATTACCTTCCTTTCCAATCCCCAATATCGCCGTTATCTCAAATCCACAAAGGCCTCTGCCTTGATCCTCCCGTCCACATCTTCTTCCCCGATTGAATCTATCGGGGATAGCCCCCATAAAGATGAAGATTCCATTTCTATCCCCGTTATCCTTTCTGAAAACCCCTATTACTGCTTCGCCCAGGTTATGCGACTCTTCCACACACAGGAGGATGAATATCCCAAGGAGATACACCTCACTGCTCAAGTGGCCAAGACCGCCCAGATCGGCGCTGGTATATATATAGGTCCTCACGTCTGTGTGGAAGAGGGAGCAAAGATCGAAGATGGAGTTAGAATCTGTGCAAATTCCATCATAGGAAAAAACTGCAAAATAGGCCAGGGGACTCTGATATATCCAAACGTGACGATCTACAAGGAAATACAGATCGGAAAGGACGTGATAATACACTCCGGAGCTGTTATAGGGAGCGACGGTTTCGGGTTTGCCCCGGATAATGGCAAATATCACAAGGTCCCGCAGGTAGGTACTGTGATCATCGAAGATGACGCTGAGATAGGAGCTAATACCACGATAGATCGTGCAACAATGGGCGTTACACGGATAGGAAAAGGAACCAAGATCGACAACCTGGTTCAGATAGCCCACAATGTGGAGATAGCTGCGGACACCGTTATTGCCGCCCAGGCAGGGGTTTCTGGGAGTACAAAGATCGGGAGAAAGTGCCAGATTGGTGGCCAAGTTGGCTTCGTAGGTCATATTGAATTGGGAGACGAATCGATAGTAGGTGCGCAATCGGGAATAGCCAAATCGTTCCCCGAAAAGTCGTTCATAACAGGAAGTCCCGCAAGATCAATAGAAATAGTCAGAAAGACAGAGGCCTATCAGAGCAAGATCCCCGACCTTTTAAAGAGAGTCAAGCAGTTGGAAAAACAGATGGAAGAACTCAAAGAGGAGTTGAGGGACGGATAAGATGCTCAAGAATCAGCGCACTATAGCAAAAGAGGTATCGTGCTCTGGCACGGGTCTGCACACCGGCTCGGAAGTCAAGGCTACGTTTAAACCGTCAGGAATCAATACAGGTGTGACGTTTGTGCGCACAGATCTTCCTATGAATCCCGAGATTCCAGCGGATATAGACCACGTAGTAGATACATCAAGGGGGACAACCATAGGAATTGACAACGCCAAAGTTCACACAGTAGAGCACCTCCTGGCCGCTCTGGCAGGATTGGGAATAGACAACGTCACAGTAGAGATAAGTTCCAGCGAGCCCCCGGTCGGCGACGGCAGCGCGATGATCTTTGTTGAGTCCCTGCAGAAGGCAGGATTTGTGGAGCAGGACTCTCCTAAAGACTACATCATCATAGAGGAGATGATCAGATACTCCGAGCCCGATGGCGGTCCCGAATTGGTGGTTTTACCCTCAGACGACTTCAAGGTCACCTTTATGAGCGCTCCTGACACGCCGGCTGTAGAAGCCCAATATACAGGTATGTTCTCACTGGAGGACGAGTTCATAGTGGACTACGCACCGGCGCGCACCTTTTGTCTGTTGAGTGAACTTAAGACCCTAAGAGAGCAAAACCTCATCAGGGGAGGTAGCCTCTCTAACGCCCTTGTCATCGCGGATGTCACTAGTAGTGAGGAGGAACTCGACGAACTCAAGGATCTTTTTGGAATTACCGAGCAAGTAACGGTGGGCCAGAACGGTCTCATCAACGGAGTGGAACTTCGCTTCCCCAACGAATTCTGTCGCCACAAAGTCCTCGACCTTACGGGAGACCTCTTTCTTTTGGGTGCTCCTATCCGGGGGCACGTCATGGCGGTCAGCTCAGGGCACAGGTCGAACATAGAATTTGCTACAATGATCAGAAAAATCTATGAGAAAAGAAAGATAGCCAAAGAGTACGACCACGCCAAGAGCGACAAATTCCTCTTCGACATAAGAGCCATCCGAAAGATTATGCCTCATCGCTATCCCTTCCTCATGATCGACAGAATAATATATATGCTCCCAGGGGAAAAGGTGGTGGGTATAAAGAACGTCACGATCAACGAACAGTTCTTCACAGGACACTTCCCGACCGATCCTGTTATGCCAGCTGTCCTTCAGATAGAGGCTATGGCTCAAGTGGGGGGCATATTATTCCTGAGCACAGTGGACGATCCCGAAAAGAAACTGGTCTATTTCTTGGGAGTCGATAAGGCTAAGTTCAGAAAGCCTGTAGTTCCGGGAGATCAAATTCGCTTTGAGCTAGACATGATCAGGCTTCGGCGCACAACCTGCAAGATGCAGGGCAAAGCCTGTGTGGACGGAGATTTAGTAGCTGAAGCCGAGCTTACGGCAATGCTCGTGGATAAAGAAAATCCTCCTCACTGAACCTCCCTATTGCCCTGATTCATCCTACCGCTTATCGTAAAGGCGGGGTAACCCCGTCCTCCACTTGATTCATCATCAGAGGCGAGAATTGGAAATACACAAGTTTGCCCAATTAAGCCCCCAAGCCCAGTTGGACCAGGATGTCTCTATAGGTCCCTTCTCCCTGATCGAAGCGGGAGTAACCATAGGATCAGGGACTAATATAGGCTCGAATGTTCTGATAGCCAAAGGCTCCATAATAGGCCGGGATTGTTCCATCCATCACGGCGCTGTAGTAGGTTCTGTACCCCAGGATTTGAAATTTCACGGCGAAGAGACGACGCTGGAAATGGGAGACAGGACGGTTATAAGAGAATACGCCACACTAAACCGCGGGACGTCGCACCGGATGAAGACCAGAATTGGGAGTGATTGCCTCCTAATGGCGTACGTCCATGTGGCTCACGACTGCATAATCAAAGACAACGTCGTCATTTCTAACTGCACGCAGATGGCAGGTCACGTGACTGTGGAAGACTATGTCAGGCTGTCGGGATGCGTGCTGATTCAACAATTCAGCAGGATAGGACAACATAGCTTCGTATCCGGGGGGTGCCGCATAACTAAGGATGTGCCACCGTTCATAAAAGCCTCCGGAGATCCGCCAAGTCCCGTCGGACTCAACGTCGGCAAGGGACAGACCGGTCCTGTGGGATTGGAAATGCACGGTATATCGAAGGAGGCTGTAGAGATTTTGAAGAAAGCATACAAGATCATCTTCAGGTCTGATATGAACACGACGCAGGCTATAGAGACAGTGAAAGCAGAGATCGAACAGACAGAAGAGGTGAAGGCTCTTATAGAGTTTATAGAAAGCAGCGAAAGAGGAATAATAAAATAGTAAACAGGGTATCCTCTCTCATCCGCGTATGCTATCTACTTGCTCTGGAGGTGCTAAGATGAGCCGGTTAAGAGTTGTCAGCCAAGAGAGAAAAAGAGAAATAGAAAGAAGAATCGATACGGAAAGACTCTTTGCGGTTATCGGCACTACAGGCAATATAACAGATCAGGTCGCAGGGATCGCCGATGGACTCTATGAGGGGGGAGTTTCAACTTCTGAGATCACCTGCAGAGCCGCAACGTGGTTGAATCACTTGGAAGCCCTTCAAAACTATAAGGATACAAAAAATCCTGACGTAATAGTCGCTGTCGGGACAAACACGGATATTTTTTCGGTCCACCAGGCGATGCAAAACGGAGCAGAAGTGATTGTAGCTTCCCACGGACTTATGCCATATTCAAATCGCGCCGCCGTACCTCCCGAAAGGAGATCTCATCTAACCGATCTGGAGACGTTCATTCAGAATCACGAGGAGGAGATCAAAGGGCTATACAAAGAGGAATTGGGAGAAGTTGACGCTTACGCCCTGATGATGGACCCGATAATGTACGTCAGCACGCGCGGGGGCATTATCATACCTGCTTCGAGCCACGCTCCGGACGGGCTGAAAGCCGTGAAGATGCGCGGTGCGAACTACCAGAAGTTGTATCCGACTCAGAGATACACGCCAGCTGAACTTGCCGAGACGTTCAAGGCGGTGACTCCGTTCGACAACTTAAGAGTCGTACTGACAGGCGGGCTGGATAAGGACAACATGGTGCCCTGGCTTAAAGTCCCCTACGTCATAGCAGCAGGTATGAGCTATCTGGCGAAGGGGACCCCAAGAGAGATTAGGGAAAAAGCGAAAAGCTCAAGAGAGATAGTAAAATCTTTAGAGGAATAGACCTCCAGAAGATAGTAGACAGTTGTCAGGGCCACCTCCTCCCTTCCCTGTTTGCTGTCTACTGATTTATCGCCTGGCTCTTACCCCCCCTCCTTTCTGAGCGCGGGCGATTTCTTTTTCGATCTCTGTCTGTGTCACCATCGTCGTGTCCCCAGGGGTTAGTTGCACCAGAGCGCCGTGTGCCGCGCCCCACTCGACCGCCTCTTTCAGACCCTTTCCCCCAAGCAGAGCAGCAGCAGTCCCGGAGACGAAGGAATCGCCTCCGCCCGTTCGGTCTTTGATCTGGACGCCATCCCGCTGTGTTGCTTGATACAACTTCCGTCCCGATACGGAATACAAAATGGCGCCCCAGTTAATCGCATCTGCAGAGATGGCCCCACGAAGCGTGGTTCCGATTAACTTGAGATTGGGAAAATCCTCGGCCACCCTTACCACCATCTTTTCGTAGGCTTCTATCTTCAGGCTGGTGTAGTCCTGGCCCACCTCCTCTATCTCGTAGCCCAACGCCGCCTGGAAATCCTCCTCATTTCCGACGAGAAAATCTACGTACTGCACAAGTTCCCTATTGATACTTTGTGCCTTCTTCTGATCGGGCTGGAGACTCGATCTGTAGTTCAGATCAAAAGATACAAATGTGCCGGCCTCCCTTGCCGCCATTACAGCCTCCTTTGCCACCTCGGGGGCCGTATCGGATATTAGGGTATATATCCCGCCTGTATGGAACCACCGGACGCCCCTGTGGGAGAAGAGTCCACTCCAATCTACGTCTCCCCCTTTCAACTGGCGGGCTGAGGTGTGCGCCCTGTAGTACTCGGTCACCGACGGCAGCAGTCCCTTACCGCTCCAGGTGAAGTTTATGCCGTTGCACACCATTCCGATGCCGTCGAAATTCAACCAGACGATGTGGCTTGTATCTACGCCCGCTTCCCTCAGCTGAGCTTCAATATTTCGCCCTACGCCGTCGTCCACCAGAGCGGTGACCACAGATGTTCTCATGCCGAAAGAGTAGCTCAATCCTTCAGCGACGTTCAGCTCACCGCCCCCGTGCCATGCCTTGAAAGTTCTGGACTTTCGTGTTGGAACATCCCCCGGATCCAATCTCAACATGACTTCACCGAGCGAGACCGCATCGTAGTCGCACTGTTCATCAGATCTGATCGTCAATTCTGCCATTTTTCATCCCTCCAAATTTCAAAGAAAAGACACTCTTGGCTTCAAGCTGCTCTAGCTTGCAAATATACGAATTTAGTTGAACAGAGTGCAAGGGGAAAATCCGTTTCAGACCAAAATGCAATCTAATTTAGGTTGGCTTCGGAATCTCTGCGTATCATAGAGGCATCTCCTCCCCTCACTGTTAGCTGCCTGCTGGGTGAACACACGGGTCCCCTCAACTCCCTGCTCCGGAGTGGACAGGACCCGAATCTGACAACAATGTCCGACAAAAATGTCCGATGTAAGTACTGATATTCGATAGGGACAAGCATAGTGATAGTCAAAGTCCTGAATATCTGTTAGCAACTACAACGTTTATGGCCGTCTCCTCAAACGTTTTCGTCTCTGGCACGTCTTTTGCACTACTTAGGGAATGAAACACAGCTAAAGATTCTCGGCAGACTGGCAAGGGCAAGTGCTCTTACCCCCCTCAGCACAGATGCCCTCTTAGGTCTGCCGAGAATAACGGTGATGTCCCTAAAAGGGCGGAGAATTTAGGAGAGAAGAATGCCAGTTATCCAGATTCGGAATTTGGACACTTCAGAAATGAAGGACGAGGAACTTATGGCAGGGTTGTCAGACGGAGATATGTCCTGCTTTACAGGGATTGTCGAAAGATACAGGGATAGATTGATAAACTTCCTTTTCCGGTTCGTAGGGGATCGCGAGACAGCCGAGGATATAGTCCAAGAGACGTTTCTGAGGGTCTTCAAAAAGAGAAGTTCGAACGCCGACATAATGAACTTTTCAACATGGATATTTACGATTGCGAGCAACTTGGCCAAGACAGAACTCAGACGCAGAAAAAGGTGGAAATCTATATCTATAGATGCAGGCGATCATGAAACACAAGTTCGGATAGAGGTTGCCGATGACTCACAAAGGCCTGACAACCTTGCTGAGTCGAGAATACTGGACGATATTGTGCACGACGCCATACGTTCACTACCTCCTAAATATCGTCAGGCCATCCTGATGAGGGACGTCCAGGGATTATCTTACGAGGAGATTTCAAGGATAACTGAATGCCCGGTAGGGACTATCAAATCGAGAGCAAACAGAAGCAGACTCAGGCTTCAGCGTAAACTCAGGAAGTTCAAGGATGAGATCCCTCCCTTGACTGATAGGGTCTATGCTCTGGTCCCCGAAAAGGTGATGAGGTGAGCCCTCAAAAAGGGTGAGGATAATGAACAAATTTCGAAGAAAGACTGTGCCTTTATTGATCCTGCTATCTGTTGCATTTACTCCGAAAGCTGGATCGGCGTCACAGCAAGATTCCAGATCGATTGTCCTGGATCGGAAGGGCAACAGGTTTGAGGTATCAAATCTTCTTTTAGGGGGACGTAACGATCTGGTCTTTACAGCGGGAAAGCAGAGATACAGGATTAAGTTTAATCAGATAAGAAAAGTAGAGCTTCAGGGGCATAGCGCAGATGAGAAGAAATCGATAGTGGTAACACTCAGGGATGGCAAAGTACTGAGTGGAGCCATATTTGCAGATACGAATACGCCCAACACGAGCGGCTCTATCAGATTTAGAGTGAGTAAGACGCTTTCAGGTGAGACAAAGTTGGGAAAGTTTTCCCTGTCCCTCAAGGACGTCAGGCAGATAGTCTTTCGCCACGATGAAAGTATAAGATATTGCCCGGTGGATCAAAAGAGGTTCGTCGACTCGGAATTCAACTTTTGTCCATATCACGGCGATAGGCTTGTTACAGGGAAGGATCTCGCTAGGGTAATCGTAGTGGAATGATAAACTGCGCGTGATATATACAGCACAAGAGCGATCATCAAATACGATGGTCGCTCTTTTTCTTTGTACAACACGAGAAGCTTTACAAAACCTTCTAATCTCATTCGGAAAGACAAAGTTTAAGTTTTGCAGAGAGATAACGATTTGTCCCAACGTATGTATTCGTAGAGGCGAGCTAACCCCGGCATACATTCGGTTTGGGTTGCTTATTTCAGGGCCCACAGGGGCGAACCCATGCGGAGAAACTCCTGCAAAAATGCTACCTTTCCGAATCACAAAAAACCTTGTAAAGACTTCTGGACTTGGAGCGTGGTTGTTCGTATATTTTATACTTGGATTCAGTCTTTGAAAAGGCCCTAGCTCAAGTTATCTGACTGTTATTGATGGAGGAGAGCAATGACACTCAAGATGTTAGGGAAAAGGATAGTGGAAGTGGCCTATTTAGAAGGGGATTTTGTGCTGAGTTCGGGTAAAAGGAGCAATTATTACCTGGACAAGTATCTCTTTCTGGGGCAGCCGGAGATATTGAAAGCCATAGCGACACATATAGCCCAAATGATCCCCGACAAAGTGGACAGAATAGCCGGCCCGGAACTCGGAGCGGTGCCTTTAGCGGCGGCTCTTTCTATCCAGACAGGCATACCATTTGTCATAGTCCGAAAGGAGGCAAAGGGATACGGCACAAGCGCACAGGTGGAAGGAGGCATAAAGATAGGAGAATCACTAATCTTGATAGAGGACGTGGCAACTACGGGAAGTCAAGCTATCGCTGCAGCCGAACATCTGACACGGATAGGCAATAAAATCGTAAAAATAATATGTGTTATAGACAGGGAAGAAGGAGCAAAACAGAACGCTCAAGAGGCGGGATACACACTGGAATCCCTCTTTACAAAGACTGGCTTGGGGATATAGCGAGCGAACACAAGAGCGCACGCCTAATGCATTAACTATTCTACAAATACCCGAGGTCTTTCAGCAACTTCTTAACAGTCTCTACATCCTCAGGCGCTAATTCTTGATTGACCGGCAGTTTGGATAAAGGATGATCAGGTCTGCCCCAGGATATTCCTGCCCAGACCCGTTCGTGTCCATAATACAACAGCATTTTCGACAGAAGTTCGAAGAATCCTATGCCCAACGATAACATCAACTGATTAGTAAAGATATAGACTATGACCATCGTCGTGAATGTAGCAAGCACCCTCCAACTGATGGTCTTAACGATGCTCCTTTTGCTCGGTTCTTTCATAGCTCCTCATTTAATGATGAAATGTTTTGCTATCCTATTAGCAATTGGAAGAGCCGAAGCCAACCTATAAGCCGAGTTCTGTCTCCAAAGGAGGGCGATCATCTGTCTGGGATGCCGATTCCTCGACACCTCAATGCGGTCTACCCAGAGGTCGAACGGGACGGGCAGCCCCTCCCTCTCTATTTGACCTTGCTTCCGATGGGGTTTAGCCTGCCGCTTCTGTCGCCAGAAGCTCGGTGAGCTCTTACCTCGCCTTTTCACCTTTGCCTGTGCCTAAGAAGGGCCATCGGCTGTGTGTTTTCTGTGCCACTTTCCATCGGGTTACCCCGCCTGGGAGTTACCCAGCATCGTGCCCTTTGAAGCTCGGACTTTCCTCACTTTTAAAAAAGCGCGATCGCCCGGTTTGCTTCGACTCTTTTTCAGTCCTCAGTCCTAATCTATGTAAAACGTAATTCGTAATAGTAGAGGCAGTTCTTATAAGCCAAAAGAAAGCAATAGGTTAAAGCACGACATTAGACTAATTTCAAAATCTCTCCCAAGCTCTTGTCTAACTATTACTTTTCAAGATACATTTCTTATTATGCAGTGTCCACATATTAGCTATAGAAAAGTACGGCAGAGGACTCCCGGATTTAACTCGGAGATGAATGCTGCTAGTGCCCCCAGAAAGTTTAGTTTCCCAACGGACAAAACATTTCCTTTTTTTGTATTTTTATATTTCTCATAAGGCTGGGAGTGCCGGGCCTGCCGCTAAGGGCGACCTGCTCTTTAGCAGTAGAACAGGTCGAAGGTTCTGAAACCGAATCTTGGGAGCCCGTCTCTGACAATAACCATTAAGCGCCAGCTTCGAGAGAATTCACAGGCTGAGCGCGGCTTTCAGGTGCTAACGCTGACTGTTGGGTCGAGCGCTGCCTGATAAACCCCTTTATTTAACGGCGAGAGTCGTCATCAGTTCATCTTATCTGCTTTCCAGACCAGTATCCTCCCACAACTTTCACACGCAATCACTCTGTCGTTTCTTCTGATTTCGCTGGCCCTCTGAGGTGGAAGTTGTCTAAAGCATCCTCCACAAGCTCCTTTCATTACTGGAACCACAGCAATACTTTTACCACGCCGAACCCTCTTGTAAACTGACAAAGCCCTCCTATCTACACCGTCCTGAACGATCTTTCCTTTGCCCTCCAAAGCGTCTATATCCCCGTCCAAAGACCGTAACTTTTCGGACAATTCGGAGATCTTGCTCGATTTTTCGGCATCCATTTCTGCGAGGGCTCCAGACTCAACCTCCATTTTAGTCTTCAGCTCTTCAATTCCCTCCATCGCTGCCAAGATCTCAGATTCGCTAAGGTCGATCTTCTTCTGATAGGTCTGGATCTCCCCCTGCAGCGCGTCATATTCTCTGTTTGTCTTTATATTACGCTGGTAGAGTCGACCCTGGTGCTCCTTCAACTCCCCGTTGGCGACCTCCAACTCCCGCTCAAAGTGGCGCCTGTTCTTTTCAAGCTCCTGGGAATCTTCTTCCTTTTGGCACAAGGCCTCCTTCGCTGCCTTTAACTCCTGCCCCAAACGTTCTATTTCCTTGGGATACTCCTCTCTTGACTTCTTAAGATCGTCGATAGCGCTGTCTATCTCTTGAAGATCTAAAAGCTTCGTAAGATTTTCTTTCATACTCTACCCCCTTAAACTTACATAAGATAGCATAAAAAAAGCGCACCATCTAAGTGCGCTTTTGTATAACCCTCGACTTATGTTTATTAATCCGAATTTATAGCCGTTGCAAAGACCGCCTCGCCAGACTCCCGATCTTATCTTTTCATATAGATGGTGGGCGATACTGGACTCGAACCAGTGACCTCTGGTATGTGAAACCAGCGCTCTGACCAGCTGAGCTAACCGCCCCTGCCAGCCACGTTTAAAAAACATTCTATATGACCTTCTCCTTGAAGTATATATTTTGGTGGGTCCACTAGGACTCGAACCTAGGACCTACTGATTATGAGTCAGTTGCTCTAACCGACTGAGCTATGGACCCTCACTTTATAATTTAACAAATCCCGATCAAAATTTCAAGATGTTTTTTTAATATCGATAAGAGAGCGTTTTCTCCTGTCCAAAGCGACATGCTCTCGAAGGAGCTCTGTTACTTTCTTATCGTCTCCTTCATTTTCAGCTTCTTTAATCTTTGCTTCGAGCTCTTCTATCCTCTTTTCTATAGACTTTCGCTGCAGTCTTCGTATGTGGTCATCTAAAGACTGTTCTATCTGAGATTCATCGAAGTCCTCCAAAGATATCTTTGAGATCAGCTTTGCAAGTTTTGAGTCTCTTGAATCCTCGCCCAAAGTCACTACGCCGACGTCTACACCCCTTTCTGACGCTTTAAATATCAGACTTGCTATCTGTCTGTGCGATTTCTCCGTGAAATCCTCCGGAGCTATCAGATCCTTTGCCTCTCTGACTGCATCCTTGCAGTTTATCATTATCTTCAAAAGCTCTCTTTCCCATTTGGGTTCTGAGACGGTCACATCTTCTATTTCATCTGACTCTGTCTTTTTGGCTGTCCTCCTTTTCGATTTGTCAATTATCCTCCCGACGGCCCTGTACAGAGTCTTTTCATCCACGCTGAACTCGTCAGCTATCCCCTTTATCAAGAGATTCCTCTTTATCTCGTCCTTAACCTTGGACACGCTCTCAGATAGAGAATTCAAGGCCTTGGTTTTCCCCTCCACATGTGAGAGCAACCCCTCTTTTTTCATAAGATCTATCTTGTAGTCCAGAAAATAGCTCGCATTATTCAGGTGATCATAAAAGCTATCTTTTCCTCTATCCTTTATGAAACTGTCAGGGTCATATCCCATCGGCAGGGAAACTATCTCAGGGGTAAGGTCAGATCCCAGCAGGACATCCATCCCCCTCAAAGACGCCGAAGAGCCTGCGGCATCAGAGTCATAAACTATGATTACTCTGTCTGTATAGCGCGATAGCAATCTGGCCTGTTCGTAAGTAAAAGCGGTCCCCGAAGACGCAACTGCGTTGTCTATCCCCTCCTGAACGAGCCTTATGAGGTCCATATATCCCTCCACAACTATCGCAGACCCCTCTTTCCTTATGGAATCCTTGGCCTGATGGAGGCCGTACAGGACCGATCCCTTGTGATATATTTCCGTATCGGGAGAGTTGAGATACTTGGGCTCCTGATCGTCGTCCAAAGTCCTCGCGCCGAAGCCTGTAACTTTTCCGCTTATCCCCACGATGGGAAACGTAATCCTGTCTCTGAATCTGTCGTAAAAGCCGCCGTCCTTCCTCGCAATTGCCAATCCCGCTCTTGCCAGGATCTCTCCTGAAAGCCCTCGCTTTTGCGCTTGTTTCAGAAGATCGTCCCAATCTGGAAGAGAATAGCCCAAAGAGAACCTTTGAACTGTCTCTTCGGACAATCCCCTCTCCCTCAGATAGGCACGCGCACCCTCGCTACGTTTGTCCTTCCATAGAAGATGGCAGAAATAGTCCTTTGCCAGTTGATTGGCTCTATATAGATCGTCATTAGAAGCCTTCTCACCCCTTCCGACAGATGGCAGGCTAATCCCAGTCCTTTCTGATAGAGACCTTACCGCCTCAAAAAAGCTCACCTTCTCAAGCTCCATTAGGAACGAAAAGACGTTTCCTCCAGAGCCGCAGCCGAAGCAATAGTACATCTGTTTTTCCGGACTTACGCTGAAGGAAGGGGTCTTTTCAGCGTGGAAGGGACAAAGAGCGGAGAAATTGCGCCCTCTCTTCTGCAGGGAGACATAATCGGACACCACTTCCACAATATCGACCGAATCCTTGATCCTCTCCACCAATTCGTCAGGAACCCTGTAAGCCATGATCTATTCTATCCTATGTCTTCCGGTCCATAGATCCTATCGGTCCAGGCATATTGTTTGATTCCGATTACAAATATTAAGCTAAATGTTCCAGACTTTCTCAAGGGAAATACGTGTTGTTGGATACTCTTGCTTAGAACTTGAATTCTCGTATCTTTTCCAACTAATTCGATCCTTCTTGAACAGTTAAACGCCTGAATGCTTCAAGAGCAATAGATATGAGAGAGTCGACCACTTTTTTCTTCAACAGACCCTTTAACAGAAATCCGGGAACGAAAAAATCTGGTCTGGCTTTAAGAGAATAGGTTAAAACCGAACCCTTATCCGCCCTCTCCAATCCCCAGGAGCCCTCATAAAGCTTGAAATCTCCCTCTTTCTGCCGAAAAGTTATACCGAGCAAAAAAATCTTCCTTCACCTCAAGGAGTGCATGAATCTTACGGCTGAACAAGAAAAAATTTGCTATTCCCACCTGATCCAGGAGGATACCCCCATCGCTGTCAAATCCCAGGGAGTCACTGCTGACCATATCCGGCATAAAGGTCTCCAGGTTATCATAGTCCGTTATCACCTCCCACACTATCCGATCGGGAGCGGCTATCTGAACCCTGCCCTCTACGTAGTATATGCCCTCGTGCTTTTCTATTTTTACATCAGCGTTTGGCTCAAAGTCCGATGCCTCTAAGGCAGCGGTCAAGAATAGGGAGATTAGGATTAGCGTTTTAGACATCTTGCTTACGAATCTTCACTTTCGACTATCCCCCCTCAGTCTCGTATAAGTTCCGATTACGAAAATAAACAAAAAACCCACTAAAGTCAAAAGTATATTTAAGGGAACTGCGTGAATCCTCAATTCCCGAAACTTGCGCCCTCTCTCAGAATTATCCCAATCCGTTCAACCCCCAAACAGTGATACATTATGATCTTCCTGTTGGAAGCCATGTTGATATATCTGTCTTCAATCTGATGGGACAGAAGGTCGCGACACTGGTGGATGGTCACAGATCAGCAGGTAGCTACTCTTTGGTCTGGGATGGCAAAGATAGTAATGGAAAGAGTCTTGCCAGCGGAGTCTATTTCTATCGGATAGAGGCAGATGGCTCGGAGAGATTTGTGCAGACAAGGAAACTGGTCTTGATGAGGTAGACTTTACTACGATCTATAGGGGCAGACCCGTGTGTCTGCCCCTGAACATGCGCATAAATCGGGCGAACCACTTCGCGGCTAATTGCCATATCACTCTGTCCACTACCCCATGGCTTCGCCCCTACATTCATTAGGCGATACAATAGCCGAAGCTTGGTTTGACGGGCTTCGGCTATCTTCATTACTAAGTTCAAAAAAAGAACTCATCACTTGCTTGCCAGCGCGACAGCACGATCTTCTGCCGGGTATAAAACATTACCCCTTCCGTGCCCTGGCAGTGCAAATCGCCGTAAAAAGACTGGTCCCAGCCTGAGAATGAAAACAAGGCCACGGGAGCAGGGACGCCCAGATTGACGCCGATCATCCCGCATTTTACCCCCATAGCGAACTGCCTTGCTGCGCTCCCGCTGCCCGTAAAGATGGTGGCAGCGTTGCCATAAGGAATGCGGTTGAACCACTCAATCGCCTCGCCGAGGGAAGAGGGATGCATCATGGACAAAACCGGTCCAAAAATTTCTTCGTAGAAGACCGGTTGCTCCGGAGTAACCTCGTCGAAGAGAGTAGGACTTACGAAAAAGCCCCTGTCGGGGATGCGATTCCGGCCATCCCCCACTACCCCTATCCCCTGGTCCGCAGCCCCATCGATGTAGGAGAAGATTCGATCCCGGGCCCCACCATTTATCACCGGCCCCATCTGGGCCTCTGGGTTAGCGACCGTATCCTCCACCTTAATCTTGTCCATCGCGGCGACAACCTGCTCCAGAAGCGGCTTCCCTGCCTTGCCGACGCCCATTAGTAGCGACCCCGCCATACATCGTTGCCCGGCACACCCAAAGGCAGACCCCATTATGGCCTTCACGGTTGGATCCGGATCGGCATCCGGCATGACCAGGAGTACGTTTTTCGCGCCGCCTGCTGACTGCACCCGTTTGCCATGTTTACAAGCCAGCTCGTAGACGTGCTGCGCAACGGGCGACGAACCTACAAAACTGATGGCGGATATACCCGGATGGGTGCAGATCGCGTCCACTACGTCCACACCGCCGTGCACAATATTGAACACACCTTCCGGAAGCCCGGCCTCAATGAAGATTTCCGCCAGCCTGTTGGCCGTCAGGGGCACCTTTTCGCTGGGCTTGAGAATAAAGGTGTTGCCGCAGGCAATAGCCATTGGAAACATCCACATGGGCACCATGGCGGGGAAGTTAAAGGGCGTTATGCCGGCGCATACCCCGATGGGCTCTCGCATAGTCTGTCCATCTATTCCCTCGGCCACCTGGGGCAAATTCTCGCCTTTGGTCAGGTGGGCAATATTGCAGGCGAATTCGACTACTTCCAGGCCTCGGCGCATGTCACCCTTGGCTTCTTCAAGGGTCTTCCCGTTTTCCCTGCATATGATCAGGCTGAGTTCAGAAAAGTTCGCTTCTAACAGTTCCCGGTAGCGGAACAGAACACGCGCTCTTGAAAGAGCTGGTGTCTTGGCCCAGGAGATAAAGGCTTTGCGGGCTGCCTCTACAGCTATATCTACTTCCCTGGCCCCGCACATCGGGATCTGGGCGATGACTTCGCCTGTGGAGGGATTGTAGACCTTGTCTAATTGTGTCACTTCAGGTTGGGACCACTTGTCGCCAACCAGGATAGGTACCACCGGGGGAGCCATAGTGTCACCTCCTCTTTTCTATGTTATCAGATAACTAAGCTTGCTCTTTACCCTTTCCCCGATCCCCGATTGAATCCCCAATTGTCCCCGAATGAATCTATCGGGGATCAGGGATAAGCCCAAAACAGGCGCTCAAATGAACAATCATCCGATTCCTGTTTCACGCAGATAAGCACGACTGCGTTTGGCAATGGGCAGCGGCTTGTCGAATGGTGCCGGATACATGTCCTGTTCGACAATCCCAAAGCCGTTGTAGTCGATTTCCCGAAGGACATCACGCACAGCCAGAAAATCCACTATACCCTCGTTTGGCCCGCAGAATATTCCCATCGCCACTGCCTTTGCGAAGTGGATCCCTTCGGACTGGACTTTCTTTAGGATCTCCATTTTGATATTCTTGATATGGAGATGACAGATGCGCCGGTGATAGCGGCGTATGAAGGCGACAGGATCACCACCGCGGTAGGCGTGGTGGCCGATATCCAGACAGAGCGACACCAGATCTGGATCGGTCTCCTCCAGCAACTTTTCGATTTGGCCTTCGTACTCGACGTGTGTCCCTGGGTTAGGGTGAAACGCCAGCTTGAGACAAAAGCGATCGCGTGCAATTTCTGCAATCTTCTGCGTGGTGTCGATCAACCGCCCCCAGGCACCCTCATCCAGACGCGTGGGCCCGGTCGGCTGGCCCGTGTGAAGATCCACGTACGCGTCGTCGATCAACACTAAAACCTTCCCATCCAACGCGGCTGCCAGCTCGCCCCCTCCCAGGACCTGCCTTTCAACGCCAGCCCACGCTGACGGTTCTTCAAGATTGCCCTCCACGACACATGCGCAGGCCTTCAGGCCGCGCTTTTCGAGTTCACCGCGGAGTGTGGATGGATCTTGTGGCAGATACCCGTAGGGACCCAACTCTATCCATTCGTACCCAGCTTCGACCACTTCATCCAGGAATCTATACCATGGGGTTTGCTTGGGATCATCGGGAAACCAGACACCCCATGAATCTGGAGCAGAACCGATCTGAATCTTCATCAATCTGCCTTTCTATTAGGTTCCTTAGTAATAGAATCGCTTCAGCTTCATCTCGAATATCCGGTCAGCCTTTCACGCTCTGCGACCAGGCGTCCATAATGTCACCGTCCAGGGCAACGGCCTCCCCGTGGATCTTGTTAGCCGAAGGGTCATACACAAAGCGCGTGTAGCCCTGACGATAATCGTGCTTCTCAAAATATTGGTTAGGCCTACGCATAACCCCCGGAAACGCGATCCCATTGGCCCCTGTCTTCACTTGCATCAGTTTAGGGTGACGGCTGCGCTCGTAGACGTGGTGGTGCCCGCACAGATACAGATCGAACCTCGCTTCGATCAACTGCGGCAGCAGCACCCCCGGATGCTTCGTCATCTCGTCGTAGCGCAGCGAAGAGTCGGTGTCGTGATACACGGTGCGGGGGGCAAAGATAGGCCAGTGTCCCACGGCAATCTTCACCCGTGCGCGGCGAGCCTTCGACAGGTGGCGGCGCAGCCAACGGTCCTGCGCGGAGCCAGGCAGGAAGCCTCCCATATGACTGAGGCGGGTTGTGACGTTGTCCTCCCAATCGTGCTCGCCTGTGCGCAGCACCTGGTCTAGCATCACCACGTGAATATCGCCGAACGTCTTGGCGAAGTAGGGCGGTTTGCCCGCCCGTCCGACGTTTTTGCAGTAGTTCTCTAACGACCGGCCCGGGCGCGTCTGGTCGTGATTTCCCGGACAACATAAGACGGGGCATTCTCCAGCAAGTGGGTCAATTACTCGATGATAATCCCGCCAGCACTGTGCGACAAACTTGTCTTCATCGCGAACACCGGGCTGGAAACCTTCCATATGACTCACGAGGTCACCCGAGTTGACCACAAAGTCGGGTTTTTGATTCCGCACCCTTGCGATAAGTTCCTCATTGAGTCTGTTCTGTTCTTCAGCGTTTGGTACCTGACCGAATTGCATGTCGGAGATATGGATCCACTTCATATTCTCTTGCCTCCTGCCTGACAAAGCCCCCACTGCGCCCGTGTAGTATGATACATGTGTTTCGAGAGCAACCTTCACCCGCTTTCAGCGCCTCATTTCCCGCTGTTATTTAGCTCTCTACAGCCTCTAGCGCCTTCCTTGCACCTTCTAACGCAAACCTCAAATCCGTTCCACCAGTCACCAGCTTAGCCCCTCTTTCAAGCCAGAAGTTAGCGTTATCAGGATCTCCAGAAGCCAGGCCGAAGGCTACGTTATTCTTCTGGCACACCGCCAGGACCCTTTCGAACCTCTCTCTGACCTCTTCAACTGCCTCCCACGGGAATTTGCCCAGCGAAAAACTCAAATCGGAAGGCCCGCAGAACGTTCCGTCGACACCTTCCACGGACAGGATCTCCTCGATGTCGTCCACAGCCTTCTGGTGCTCTATCTGGACGAAGACCCCGACCTCAGCGTTGGCTCTTTTCATATATTCGGCGGGATAGGCATAATATCCCGAGGAAAGCCAGGGTCCGCTGCCCCTTATCCCATCGGGCGGATACCTGGTCGCTGCTACTGCCTGACGAGCCTCCTCGGCGCTGTTTATCATAGGGAAGATAACGTTATAGACTCCGGAGTCCAGAACCTGCTTTACTATCACAAAATCGTTCCACGGAACTCGAACGATCGCCTCTGTCTCTGACGCTTCAAGGGCTATAATCAAAGAGGGCAGAACTGCCCTATCTATGGATGTGTGCTCCATATCCAGCATCATGAAATCAAAGCCCACCTTGGAAAGGGCGTTCACAAGTATAGGATCCGGTATACCTATTTCTATGCCCACTACGGCCTGTCCACCTCTAAATTTTTCTTTGATGCGATTAGTCCTCATACTTGTTGTCCTCCGCTCTGAGCGCCTCCGCTTATTATGTCCCACATTCTCTACGTGGGGTTCGACATCTAAAAGGCTGACCTGGATCAATCCTACGCTCATGAAATAAGATAACGCCGGAGATAAGTCAATGTCAACCCCCAATTGAATCCCCGATTGAATCTATCGGGGGTAAATATACGAGAATAAGTCCATCCTCCGGAAAGAATACCACTGACGTTCAGTGAATTTCCAGGTTAAGGACAACCCATTTGATGGCGTGATACGGGAGTCCGTATGTGTCGGCTGGCTCTGTAAACGAGGAGTGGGAATAGACAACGTAGAACTTGCCGTCACGCTCCATATTGGACGTATACGAACAGCCTGGCCCGGTATGGAAAACAAAGGGGTGCTCCCACACTTCTCCCGTACCATCTAAGCTGAACATGGCAAAGGTAACTTGTGGATGTCCGTATACCCCGCGTCCGGAAGTGCACGCGAGGATTCCATTGGCAAGGAGCCGCAGGTGAGGTTTTACACCCGGCCATCCTACAGACACCGGCTCGCTCCACGTCCGTCCGCCGTCCGTGGATCTGCACTGGTACATGGGTGACCCCGAACCGGTCCGCATGATGCACAGGATATCACCGTTAGCCAGTACTGCCATGTCCGGCTCGGAAAGCCCTCCCTCACCTACCGGTTTGCCATCTATCTCGGGATTAAGGGTGCATACGTGTTCGAAGGTCTTACCGCCGTCGGTGGACCGGGCGATAAAGTCCGTGGAGTTGTAGCGCGTTTCAGATGGCATGCCTAGAAATGCGGTCAAAAGATCGCCGTTCTCCAGTTCTAAGAGGGTACCGTAGAGTTCGTATGAGGCCGTCTCCCAGGGAAGATTCAATACCTTGAAAGTCGAATCTTCCAGCAACTCTGCCTGCTTGGAGAATCGGCGGAGTCTGAATATTGGGTCCTTCACTTTCGCCACGCGATGGTATGGTCCATCGGCACGCGACCACTTGACGTTCACCGGAAACACATCAATATAGGCGATGGTGCCGTCCCTCAAGTAACCCAGAACGCCTGAGGTTTCCAGGTTGTCAGCCATGGGATGATCGGGAGGTAGGTCCACCCATGTCGCCCCAAAATCGTGGGAGATGGCGACGGGGCGCGTCTCATCCCCCGTATGCCTTCCCCGGCCATAAGGGAGGGCCAAACTGTCCCCTGCAAGTTCAATGATGCGGGGGAAGTTCAAGATCTCATCCGACTTGAGTAACACCTCGGATCTCTCTACAGAAACCTTCAAGGCTTTCTGATCATTCGCATAGATTGCTTCTTGAAGCATAGTTTTCTCCAGATCTTGTCGTTGCAACCTTTGAAATTGATACCGTTTGTTCGAGGAACCTGATAACTAAGCTCGCCTGCCTATGAAGCGCAACGAATACAGGACAGGTGCAGTGCCAGAGTCGCTAGTTCAGGTCATTTTGTCAAAACCTGGAGGAACAAAAGAGAGGAACATATTTGCCCTGGTTGCTCTTGCCAGAATCCGAATTCGCCTTGAAAAATTAGTACCTGCGTTCTCCGCAGTGAAAATGCGATTGCGGATCGGGGATCACGATCCGTGCACACCTACCAGACGTACTGTCGTCTCATAGTATAAGCGGAGTTACTGCGCTTCTGTCACTCTACCAGGGAACAGGAAGGCCGAATTCAAGAGCCAATTTCTCCAACGATTTAACTGCGGTCTCGGAGATGGGAATGCCATCCTGCAAATATTCTTTCTCCTTCTTCCACGCGCGTCTACCGGGGAGGGTAGATTCGGAATAGCCCGGAAAGGGCTTCATCTTGCTGGTCTCTTCCATCAGAAAGTCCATATCGTCCTTGAAGGCCTGGAGCGGGACGAAACACTCGATATCAAGGGCCATGAAGAACCCGGATTGGTTGGCGCCGGTGTACTTGACGTTCTGGCGGTTGAACTCCGGAAGCATCTGACCCCCAAGGGTGCCGCTCATGATGTTGGCCACGTGTGAGAACCCGATGCACTTGAAGAAGACCTGAGGCATCTTCTTGAAGCACTCCTCATCCCACTCCATGTGACTGGCCAGGTCCAGCATAAAGTACGGCTGATCGGGCCCGGAGGGCATGCCGAAGGCGAGCGGCGGACTCCCCTGTATCGAACCTTGAATAGTGCTGTTGTAGTCGTAGCTCGGCGATGCGTTCCTACCCGAGAAACTAATCCCGATCAGGTCATCTCGCAGGGCCATCCGGATATACTTTCCCGAACTCCCAAGGTGATCGTGGTAGGTACTTGTAGTGACTCCGACCCCCATCTTCTTGGCTTTAGCTATTGCCATCTGCATGGCCTTCGTGGCGACGATCATCCCGAGACCGCCGTCTCCATCCAGGGCCGCTGTCACAGGACCTTCCTTCAGAACCCGAACGTTGGGGTGCGTATTGGCTTTACCCTCCTGGAAGGCGCGCACATAGCGTTCGACCTGCACAACCCCGTGACTGACGACGCCGCGCAGCTCCGTGTCGATCAGGAGATCGGCGATCAGTTGGGCGTGATCCTCGGGAACGGGTACTTCCCGGTAAATGGACGCCACCAGCTTGCGAAGTTCCTCTACTGGAACTCGAATCCCGTCCGTCGGCGGAACGTTCATTATCCTCTCCTTTGTCTGTGATGCTTCGTCCCCGATTGAACCCCCGATTGACTCTATCGGGGGTCGGGGATATACCGAAGCACTTATCCTTGGCTTCTTACAGTGTAAGGTCACCGAAACTGAATGTTGCCTACCAGATTATGGTTTCGCACAACGTATTTCCAATTAACGAACCCGCGCAGCAGGCTGCAGAAGGCTGTGCAGCGTTAATGGATGTTATGTGACGTTGAGCGCTTTAGCTAAAACTCCCAGTTCTCTCTTTCCATAAAGCCTTCTAAATCCGTGTAGGGTATATTAAAATGTTGACAAACATTGGGAATTTTGGCTGCATTCTCTCTAAATGTTTCCAGCGTAACTACCCATGCACCAGTTATCTTAGCCTTTGCTATGATAAAGGGGTCAGCTACGTGCTTACCTATGAGGATGCTCTTATCTGGAACCAATCCCTGGTAATGTGGTGTGCGGAATATCTCAGTGGTGAATTCTATCTCGCTTTCGGTCGGTACTTCGAATATGTCAGAGTTATCCTTTACCCAAGCTTTTAATCGATCTTGTCCACCGTAGCCATCAATCTCTTTGACGACCTCTCGAACCGATATTATGCGCTTGGCCTCGACGAATTCATAGAAAAGCTGCCAAAGTGAAGGAAACCGAGACTTGTAGATGTTGGTGAAAAGGTTAATGAAACAGTTAGTATCAAAAACGTATTTCACTATAATTCCTCTCTCTTCAAGGCTGACTCTACGCCAGATACACTACTTTCCTTCACATTTAGAAAATCTGCTAACTGGTTAATACTGATCTGATTTCGATAGTACTTATCGAACGCCAGGTTAATGTAATTTCTGCCGAGGTAGGCAACTTGGGTAAAATAGTAGTTACCTCCCCCTGAGCGACTCTTACGTTTTTCCCACTCCTCCCTCCCCTCTGCCGCTTTCTCTTCGTAATACTCTTGAGCAATCTTACCTCTCTCGAGCAGCTTGCGTAGTATCACCTCTGGACTTACTGCATACTTAGATGCGAGAGTGAAAATCGAACGCTCATCAATTCTCATGTTGATGATTCGTCTATCAAAATCGCTGTTTGGTACAAGGAAATCAGCAGTGAACTTGTTACAAAGTATTTCAATTCTAAGGTTAGTTCCTGACAGATAATTGAGGTAATCATCATTGGACTTGGCAATGCCACCAGTCTTAAAGAGGAGGTGAGCAAGCTCATGAAACAGCGTAAATATCTGCCGGGTTCTTGGCATCGAGTTATTTATGTAAATGATAGGAAATTCGGAGTCGTACAAGCAGAAACCAGATAGCCCCTCTTTCTTAAAAGCTTCCCGAAAAGCTTCCTTAAAGACAAAAATACCTTTCGATTCAATGGCATCGCGCCAACTATCAAAAGCGACTGTTGAGCCTGCCCATTGTTGTTGTTTTTCTAACTCAATCCCCAAATAAGTCCTTACAATTCGAGCGAGATGAGTCAAACTGGTATTTGATCTCACCGCAATATCTTCAAATATCTTCTGCGGCATAGGATTCTTACCGTCACATAATTCGGTAAGGTTGATCTGCATTACACGAGCCTGCCGTAAAAGATGAATTATATTAGGCGTAAGTTTATCTATTTCACTTTCAGGAAGTGTTCGAAATGACTTGGCTGGACTATCCTCCTTAGGAGGTTCTGGAAAGAAAAAAACCGCAATGGGTCGCTTATAAATCTGATAGGCTAGGCTTTCGAGTTGGACATAAGTAGGATAGTCCGTCCCTGCTTCCCAAGCTCTTATCGTCTCAGTTGGTTTCTTTATCTTATTTGCTACATCCTCAAGGGATAGATTTGCGCTTTCTCTAGCCCATTTAAGGATACTGTTATTAGCAGCCACCTTAGCCATATTTTCCTATCCCAGGTTATCGGATTTCATCGTCTAAAGATAGTTGAAGTTCGCTCCGCTAACAAGCCTGCTGACCCTATTATTCGTATCAGAACAGTGATCCTATAACATTGGAAGACGGCCAAGTATATAGATATAAAATGCATACGACTCTCCAGATTCAAACCTCGACCCGCTACCCGGTAGACGTCGGTCACATCTTCAGAGTGAGGGTCGTCCAGAACGACCCCAATGCCATCTGGTAGGATACAGACGCTTTGCTCTCTCTCTTACTCCTCCCACACTGGCCAATCGCTCTCTTGCAGGCGCTTCCAGAGACTGTCAAATTTATCGCTGCCGTCATCCTCCCATTCGCCCAGTCTGACACCTGGAGCGTAGGATTCGTCCACCCCCAGCTTCATGAGATTTTCGGCCTGCTGCAAATTCCGGTAGTAGTGTTTTATCCCTCCGGTCAGGGTAACGACGGAGATATGCCGGGGCCATTCGGGTGCGGAAGTCTGCGAATAACGCTTCACCGCATCCTCATCTAACTCCACTCCCAGGCCCGGTCCCCCAGGGACCTTCATGAATCCCCGCTGGACCGTATGAGCCTCCACGATCAGGTCATCTTCATAGGTGTGACTGGCCGTCACCGCCGGCAGGGTGGCCATCGGCATTACGGCTCCCAGATTGCAGGCAAATGCCGTGGTAATTCCGGTGCCCACATACTGCAGCAGAATAGGGGTGTTCGCCGCAGTAAAGACCCAGCTAGCCGAAAGAGCGCCCTTGATCGAATCGTGGCTGCAGAGTGCGCCCTCGAAGTCGCCCGCGCGGAGTCCAATCCAGGGTCCCGAAGGAGCGCGCGAAGGACCCTCAAGAACGACATGTACACCGTGCAGGTAGAACGGGATCTGTATCTCCCGGTGGAGGCGGCGCCAACCCTCGACATCGTGGGCGAAGATCGGTTCTTCCAGGCCCTTGACCACCGGAAACTTCTCCAATTTCCGTAGGATAGGCAGGGCCTTCTCCACATTCATTAACGAACCGTTGAAATCGTACTCCACACGAAAGTCAGGCGGTGCAATCTCCTGAATCGCCTCAGATTGCTCGACTACATCATAGAATGCCCTGGCCTTGCATTTGAGCCCGCGGTACCCGCGCTCTGCAGCCACCTGAACTTCGGCGGCGCTGTCCTCAGGGGACATACATGGCATCCACCATCCCATGACCACCCATTGCCGCACCTGCTGGCCCATCAGTTTCCAGGCCGGAAGGTCCAGGTGCTTGCCCATCAGATCATAGCAGGCCATGTCGAGGTTGAAAAACCCCTGGCCCAATATATGATCGAACGGATCCGTGCCGAGATAGGCGTTTAGCTGGTCCTGTCCGTAAGGGGCTCCTATGTTTTCCCCCAGGCCGATAAGGCCCGAATCGGTATGAAATTTGTAGACCGTCACCTCTTCACTCATATTGAAATGGTAAAACTGCCTGCGAATGCGTGCCTCGTAGGGCACATGCAGGGAAATAGGCTCGATTTCGGTGATTCTCATGAGAGTCCCCCTATTGATATTTTCTTGTTGGTAATAGTCTTCTGGCTGCAGTTTCTATCTCTGTCGTGAATCCTGCCACCATTCGTCCCGGCGCGGCGCGTGCCGATGATGGCGGTACTCCACTACGAGTTCCACATCGTGCAGCAAGACGGGTGGTACACACCGCGGGTCGTGGCTCTTCAGGTCGACCCGGATGGTATTATCGCCTAATGACGGCAGCGGCCCCAATCTCAGCAGATCAACGGTTATCCAGTAGGTATCAATGAGCCGGGGATTGCCGGGGACGGGCCGTACCGAGTAGGTCCAGTCGAGCCATTCCTGGTGCTGGCGAGGGATCTGCTCGCCATTCAGCCATAAATCAAAGGTGTCGCTGTGTATCAGCGAGAGGATGCGGATCCGCAGCTCGCACCTGGACAGCTCGCCCAGTTCCTTCTTTGCAGACAGATCATCGCTGACATAGAGAGTCTGCGGCGCACCCTGTTCTCCTACCTTCAGTTCGACGGGAAGCCGATTGGGTGATAAATAGTCTCCGGGCGTATCCTCAGGCCCATTTGGACCCTGTCGCACAGCAAAATGCTTGTCCTTATGGGCCAGTAGTTCGGGATGCCCCATGTAGCGGATGGTCTCGAAGTCCGCATCTGAATAGGGATAGCCGGATGGATAGTAAGTAGAAAAGAAGGCACCATGGGCGCCCTCCCGATAGGCATTGCTTGCCTGGGCTACTTGCATTTCACGTGTGGCATTTTGAAAGGCATCGTGGCGGATAATGTTGGAAATACCCTTTATGATCTTGACATCTGTGCCGCGGGCTGCCTCTATCAGTTCAGCGATGCTGGCGGGATGTTGCTCCATTAACCCCAGTTTGTGAGGCGGCATCGCCAGCACTGTATCCACGATCCCCTCCCGGATCATCGTCTCCAGATCGATCCCCAGGGCCTTGCTTCCCTCCAGGCTGGCGGCAGCGAGGACCAAAAGACGCTTCTCCCTGCCCTGTTGTTCAGCCGCCTTGTCGCATAAGCTCCGGACCTCATCAACAAACTGAGTGAAGGTATCAGTGTGCTCCTCGACCTCCCGGCGCGCAAGGAAAGGGGCATAATCCAAAATATTCAGCTCAATTCCGTCCGAGTCATAGGCAGATACCAGTTCTTCGACCACAGCCAGGCGATTCTGGCGGACTTCGGGGATGGCGTAGGAGAAGCGGCCGGGATCATCCCAGCGGGCTTCTGGAAAATCCGGCTCAGGTCCCACCTGGTACTCGGGATGCTCAAAGCAGAAATCTGAGCAGCGGCAGTCCGTCACCTCAGCGGGTTCCTGGTGCTGCATCGCCAACAGAAGGCTGGGCATAAAGCTGAATCCCAGATCGTGGGCCCGCTGGCAGACCACCCTGAGCGGATCGTGCCCATCTGTGATAAACTGCTCCAGATTCAGGCCTGCGCGGTAAAAGATTATTTGGTTGGTCTTCTTGACATTGTGGCCCCAGCGCTCACCGGCCTTGGTGTCGTAGAGCAGAACCCGGCAGTCCCCCACAGCGTAGGTGATGGTGTCAATCCCCAGGTCTACCAGTTCATCGATAGGTGCGGTGTAGATACGCTCATCCATCGGCGGTTCGTAGATATAGACCGATGTATGCCTGCCATCGGTGTAGAAGACAACCTCCTTTTCGCGGCTCATAGTCCTCTCCCTCCTCTATTGGTTAGTGCACCCTGCTGCCTCTTCAACTGACTGCGGGCTTCCGACTGCGTCACCCCCGGCCCATCGATAAGGGCGCGGATACAGAACCAGGGAACGATCTTTAAGGGGCAGCTTTACGGGGACATTTCCTAATTGGGCTGAGAGTTTAGCAGCGATAGCCACCTCCAATGCCTGCCTGAGATCATGCCCCGATATCCACAGCTCGCTCCCGGTCTCCACAGCGGCCAGGAAAGATCGGATGGATCCGGTCAGATAAGAGAACTCGCTCCAGTCGTATGGCTCATATCCAGGATCGATGCGGATGCGGGCGCCGTTGGCATCACAGCCCTGAAATATCTCCGGCGGCGCCCAGTCCCAGCGAACCAGGGCCTCTTTACTCCAGACATCCACGCCCCGGGAGGAAGTGGTAGAGCCAAAGACTGCACATTCGATGCCGGATGTAAGGTGAAACAGGCCGTGAATAATCAAACCACCATCGGCGTCTTTTTCCAGAGCCTCCGCCGGCGTCCCCCAACACATCACCTCATCTACTTCAGCATTCGTAAAGAGTCTCAGCACCGAAATATTTTGGCAACCACCACCGGATATCTCGCCCCTGAATCCGTGCACACTTGCACCTGACAACTCCCCGAACTCCCCGGAACGGAGGCTACGTCCGGCCGCCTGCACTTCGTGCATGGCCCGCTGTAGGTTCCCCCCGGAGAATACCACGCCGCGGTCTTCACAGGTCTCCACCATCTCGTCCGCATCCGAAAGCATAGCCGCGATCGGCTTGTCCGTGGACACACCTTTCACGCCGGCCTCGGCACAGGCGATCACCGCCTCCTTCATATGCTTTGTAGGCGTCACCACCGCCGCGATGTCCGGGACAATATCTCTGAGCAGGGCGGAGGCGTCCGCATAGAGGGCAGATACATCGAAGCGCTCACCCACAGCCTTGCGGCGCCCTGGGTTGTACTCTGCGATAGCGACGATCTCACAGTCCGGATATGTCGTATAGGCCTCGGCATATACCTGTCCCAGGCGACCGCAGCCTATAATAGCCACCCGGTGTTTGATCTGGCTCATTACATTCTCCCTCCTTTAGTCCTTAAATGACCAGTTCCGATACGTCAAGTCAATATCCGAGGCCAACTTCAGATGGCGCTCTATCTTGTGTCTCTCCCGTACCGGTCTCGTAACGGGGAAATCAGGACATAAAAAGCCTACGGAATCTGCGGCGGGCCTGTATAGCCGATGCTCTCCCAGCCAGCCACATCACCGCCTTTCAGACGGTATGGATGAGGGAAGATCTTAAGAGAGCGGTCTTCCAAAGGCAGAACAATGCGCCGGTTACCGCGCAGCGATGAAAGGTTCAGGGCAATGGCGATTTCCAGTGCGTGCCGGTAGTCGTGGCCGCTGCACTCAGCCTCCTGGCCAGTGTCAAAGGCCCGCATGAGCCGCTCGATAACAGGTATAAAGGGGTCGTCAAGCCAGGGAGCATCAAAAAACTCCGGATATACCGGAGTCGAAAGTGCTCCGTCCTCCTGAATGAGCACTGGCCTGGGTAGGGTGATCCACACCTGACCGTTCTCGCCGGTGACTGCGACCTGGCAGGGCACTGCTTGTTCAGGACGTGGCTGGGGGATCTCACAGATGATTCCGCCGGACAGTCCCAGGCGGCCATAAGCGGGACAGTCGACCTCGCTGTCCGCCGCTTCCTCTGCGCGGAATCCCGGCTCGGGTGGCAGCGTCCAGCCCTCGACCCACTCCACTTCCATACCAGTGACGAAACGCATTATAGTAAGCAGATGACATCCCCCTCCCGATACCTCGCGCGGCAGTCCGCCTGGAATAGCCGCGGCGGTTAGCCGGCCGATGTTTCCGGCCCGGATCCAGTCGACGACCTCTGGCAGATACGGAACACACCAGTGGGCGTCCCCGCACCCTAAAGCGGTGCCACGTTCGCGGCAGATGCGCACAATTTCATCAGCACGGGCAAGCTCTGAGGCTATAGGCTTCTCGCACGAGACCACCTTTATTCCAGCTTCCGCGCAGGGGATCACCCCGCCATAAGTCTGGGACACCGGCAGAATAAGGGAGACGATATCAGGAATATCTCTGGCCAATAGCTCATCCACAGTGTCGTAGACCGTCTGGATACCGTAGTGGTTGGCGAAGTCCTGTCGGCGGTTCCGGGAGCGATCCACTAAAGCCACGATCTCACAGTCCGGATGGTTGGCGTAGGCTCGGAGAAAGTGGCGGCCCCAGGTTCCAGCGCCACCTACGACAGCGACTCTATACTTTTTAGTCGGCAAAAGGCTCCTCCTTTGGCCATATCAGACGCATTGTGTCCTCTACAGCGGAAAACTCCACCTAATTCCAACGCTACTGTAGTGGATCGACCGGCTGCCAGTTGGCTCTTGCCCTCTGACGGGATACCCCTTACGATGACAACCGAGCTGAGCACTTCCGGATGCTCGAAACTACTCGGGTTAAACTGAAGGGAGCGCTGGATTTCGTCCATTTTACCTGATCGACTTCTGGGCACTGGAGAGGGTTTTTGAACCGCATAATATTTACGCACCGATTCAAGACGCAAATGTTGTTTCTCCTTTGCAATCCCAAAATTATTCATCTGCAGATACGAATTTAGGTAAAGTGAGTGATTTACAACGGTGTTTAAACGCAAGATACACACAGCCGGAATAACAGGGTTAAGTGATATGTAACGTCCACCAGGATACTCATGCCACTTCAAAATCCAGGGCATCGAGGGACCGGCGCAGTTGGGACTCTCCATCAGGTGAGAGCGGTGGGAAATTGCGGGGTGGACCCACCGGGGTACCGCGCCATCCAAGCATGGCCTTGATAGCGGCCATTGCGCCTGCTTCAAAGATCGGGGCAATGACCCTATTGGCCCGGGTCTGGGCCATCATGGCCTGGCGGATGTCACCGGCCTCGAAGCTCTTGCGCATCTGGACGAAGAGGCGCGGCATGATGTTATAGGTCGTGCCGATGGCTCCATCGCTGCCCATGACCATAGCGGCCAGACACATCTGGTCCGGTCCGGAGATGGCGTTGATCCGACCTTCCGAAAGGTCCACCAACTGCTGAAATAGGTACAAGTCATTATCGGTGAACTTGATCCCCGTGAAGTTGGGCACGGAATTCATAGCCTCTAGGAACTGCGGGACCGTAACGGAACTGTCCGCGTTGCGGGCTAGCCAGTAGACATAGAAGGGCAGATCGGCGGCCGCGCCAATAGCACTGTAGTGCTCGACTGCTGCCGGCAGATCGTTGGGCCTGTCGATGGGGGCCACGGAGGCGACAGCATCCGCTCCGATCTCAGCCGCGTGCTTCGCAAGTTCCACGGCGTTCTCCGTACTGGTCGCCCCTACCTGGAGGATAATCGGCACATCTCCGGCTACCTCCCTGACCACGACTTCGGCCATCTGCTTCCGCTCTCCCACGCTCATGGCCGCGCCCTCACCCGTACTGCCGCAGACGAAGAAGCCACTGGAGCCTGCGTCCAGCAGCGCGCGCAGCAGAGGAGGAACTCGCTCTAGGGCCAGCTCTTGTCCACTGTCATCAAAGGGGGTACAGAGTGCCGGAAGTATTCCGCAAGCCAGTTTGGGTGTAGCGCACATTAGTTTCCTTCCTTTCTCATTCCCGTACCTGACGGGCGTAGGCGATCCCCGCCCCCCGATAGAGTCAATCGGGGATGAACTCGACTCTCGAACCCGGTATCGGATCAAGGCTAAGGTAATTGCAGCTGAGCCGCTGTGATATTTGGGACACTTTCGATCGTTTTACTGGAGCATCGTTGCAAATCAAAATAGAATCCATACACTGTCCCGTACTTCAACTGTTAGGCAAGAGGATGACGGGTATAAGGTACTTTATCTGTGTGGGGCATGTCAACAGGAAAATAGCCATGTTGGTCAGAAAATATCAGGATCATTTTGCGACTTGGAAAGATAGCACTTTTCAAGGATCTATCGCACACGGAACATCTATCGGGGGGGACGCGTGTCTGCCCTGAAAATACGGGCGAACCAGTTCGTGCTTTGCTGCCACCACCTCATCCTCCCTGACAAAGCGCCCACGGCGCCTCACCCCAGCGTATACATATGTTGGGGTAAATGGATCTTTCCATTTTTTGCACTGATAGCGCATGTCTGTATCTATACTTAATTTACCGTGCTAAGGGACTTATCGAAGTGCCCGATATCCAGCAGGATCTGAATGAGGCCCCCCCTCGATGTGAGGGAAAGGGATGCGGTCTTGCTTCACACAGGTCACCACAGAAGGATGTACGCCTGCTTTCACCACCGACTGGGCGGGGATATCGGCAGACACATCCCGATGGTTCGCATATAAGAAGATTACTGCCTTTGGAGTAGAATCGCCAGGGCCGGGCATTCCGGGCGTATCCAACGAAGATGTCTATAGAATCTGCGGACAGATGGGTTTTACACACTATGAGAACCTTGTGAATTTTGATAAAGTTCTGGGCGTGGGCAGATTCAGATTTATCGCTTTTCCTCTCAAGATTAGAAGAGGTGCAGGTTCACCTGTCAGGGCTGTAGCAGTTTAAGATGGATAGAGGGTATCTATCCTTCAGGAGGCCACGGATCCAGTGTCGCCCCTGACGGGCGAGTCCCGGTCGGTCTTATGATCTGCTTCTCAGAAGGGCCATAAACCACGTCCAGATGAGGCGTCTCCACTCTGCTGTAGCCCTGATACCTCGAGTTCATCACGGAATCTATCGCCCCCGTCGTCAAAAGTGTCCTTTCTACCCGATACTGGGGCTTTCCCGTCAAAAACATCTCTTGTATGTTTAAAGACAGATAGCTGAAGTTTCCATGGGGCGGCTGGTTTTGAATATAAAATTCCGTCGCCAGTACCTCTCCATCAGAGAGCCCGGCAAACGCAAAATCATAGATATAGCCCAAAAGCATCAGTATTGTGGCTTTGAGGCCATCTCTATATTCGATCATGAAAGCCGCCGGATTTGGACAGTGTTCCCGCATATCCCCCGGGGGTTTGTCAACGATTGCAGAAGAGGCGGCCTCCTCCAGCTTCCGCGACCAGAGACCCTCACTGCGGGCACTCCAGACATCCTCTCCCTCAAGGCACTGAACCGCTGCTATTCCCGTCTCTCCCCCACTTCTACGCTCCACCATACACTGAAGGTTCTCAAGGGCGTGAATGCCGTATATCTCAACCCCTGAGTATGAGATTACTAACGATTCCTGTACGGGTGTACCTAACTCAAATTCCAGTTGAGGATTTCTCCAGGCCAGGGGAACAGACGATCCAGCCATCAGTGGGACATCCAACTCCTGCGCTCTCTCATACATCCATAGGGCGTCATCCCAGTTGTAGGATAGATGCTTGTCGTTGAACACAGGCACCGATTTTCCGCTGGAGGCAAAGACTCCGCAGATCTGCTCGAAAAAGTAGCGCCTGGGAAACATGTGCTGACCCTTCTCATTGGAAGGATAATCACCGTGCTCTCCGATTAAGAGCACGCCGTCTACTGCCAGCTTATCCCCTCCCAACGTAAGCGCCGCCCGAATGCTCTGGTAGATAGGGATATTGTGCTCTGCTGCCAGCTTCTGTCCTACATCTTTTTCGTGGATCTGATCCAGATATATCGAGGCCAATTCCACTTTAGGTTCTTTCAAACCCTCATCGGTTGGGAATCCCTTCATGAACTTGGTGACGATCACATCTGCGTGGGATCCCTGAAAGTAAGTGGTGATGATAGCAGCTATCTTTTTCTTGTCCATAACGCCTCCTAAAGTATAGTAACTTTTGGCAAAGCTCTCTGCATAACTGACAAGGCCGATGCCGACCGATCCGGCAAGGGTAGTTTTAAGGAATTCTCTTCTATCCATTTTTTTCCTTATCTATTGTCTACCGCCTACTTGCTTTAGTGCACACCCCCTCGCAAGGATTCAGCACAAATTTAATATATCCGATAAGTTTTGTCAAGATGCCTGTAGTTCAATTCCTGTTGTCCGGTTTCCTTCTGAATATTCTTGAACCCTCCTTCCAGGTTTACCCTGTGACGTCTCATCTGATTGGCGCAGAAATAGGAGTAGGGAGTTATGTAGGAACTCTCTTAAGTCAGAGAGTAGTGAATACTTAATTTGCCACATAAGGAATTTCTCATATTTACTTGACAACTCGGAGCAAGTGGTTTAACATACTGGGGCGCTATGCTGTGGATCAGAGGAACCTGTTCAGGCCCGGCCTCTCAGAGCAGATTGAATCACAAGGGGTAAAGAAATGCATCATTTTCAAAGCGGGAGGAAGCTACTATTCGGCTCCTAAGCCTCGTGCTCGTTGTTATGTCTGCTTCGGTATATCTATACGCTGAAGAGACCCAATCGGTAACCGAAGATCCGGAGGAGGTCATAGTCCTGGAGGAGGTGGTTGTGACTGCCACCCGGACGGATCAGACGCTCAGAGACATTCCCGCCAACGTGACGATTCTTGACAGGGCGGATATCCAGCGATCGGCGGCTCAGACTCTGGACGATCTCTTGCGGCAGGTACCGGGCTTCAGTCTCTTTCGACGCTCAAGCAGCGTCGTGGCCCACCCCACCACACAGGGCGTGTCCCTGCGCGGAATCGGGGCCAGCGGATCCAGCCGTACCCTGATTCTTCTTGATGGAATGCCCTTAAACGATCCGTTTGGGGGCTGGGTGCAGTGGAGCAAGGTCCGGATGGAGAGCGTTGAGCGTATCGAAGTGCTCCGAGGGGGAGGATCTCATATCTGGGGCAACTACGCCTTGGGCGGAGTCATTCACATCATCACATCGCGACCTCAGAAGAAGACAGTAACGCTCTCCGGCAAGCTAGGAAATCGGAAAACCGCGACCTTGGACTTTTCTGCCAGCGATCGCTTTGGATCAACCGGTCTGGCGCTTGAAGGAAGCTATTTCAATACCCGGGGGTATCCGATTGTTCGAGCGGATCAGCGGGGACAGATAGACGTTAACGCCGATTCCGAAAACAAGACCGTCAGGGTAAAGCTGACGCAGAATCTCTCGCCGACAGCTAAGCTGTATCTACAAGGCGGCCTATTCAGTGAAGAACGTGACAACGGTACGCCCCTCACCCACAACAGCACAGACGCGGGATACATCGGGATAAGCACTACACTTCAGAGGTCGGATGGAAGCAAGTGGACCCTCACAGGCTTTTCGCACCTCCAGCGGTTCAAGAGTTTTTTCTCGTCCCAGGCCTCCGACCGGAATTCGGAAGGTCCGGCCCTCGATCAGTTTAATGTCCCTTCGCAGGCAGTAGGGATAACACTGGAGTGGCTCAAGCCGATAAGCGCAGAGCATCTGCTCACGGCAGGATCGGACCTTCGATGGCTTTCGGGAGAGACCAACGAGGAGTTCTTCCTCAAGTCCAACCGGTTTGTCCGGCGCCGCAGGGCAGGTGGAGACCAGCAGGTGATGGGAATTTACCTCCAGGACATCTTTATCCCCCGGCACCGCTGGCAGATCACGTATGGCAGCAGGGTCGATTTGTGGCGCAGTTTTGATGGTTCTCGCCTTGAGCGGAATCTGGAGACGGATGAGGTCATACGAGAGGATACATTCGCCGATCGAACCCGCTGGGTCTTCAACCCTAAGGTGGGGCTGCGCTTCGATGCGACCGACCGCGTCTCCTTTCGAAGTTCCCTTTATCGGACCTTTCGCGCACCGACGTTGAACGAACTCTTCAGACCCTTTCGGGTCCGAAACGATATTACCGCGGCCAACGAAAACTTGAATCCGGAGCGACTGCACGGTGGGGAGGTTGGAATCGACTATGTCACCTCCTCCCTGACCGGTCGCCTGACAGGCTACTGGAACGAGGTGAAGGGATCTGTCGTCAACCTGACAATCGGAAGCGGACCAGGGCAGGTTGACCCCTGCGGGTTCGTTCCCGACGGTGGTCTCTGCCGTCAGCGGCACAATCTGGACAGGACACGAATCCGTGGGATCGAAGCAGAGTTGACCTATCACAACCGTTCATTTTGGACTGGGTCTATAAGCTATCTCTTCAACGAAAGCAGAATCGTGAGCGCACCGGCTCAGCCGGAGCTCGAAGGCAGGCGCCTTCCTCAGGTGCCAGAGCATCATCTAGTCCTGAAAATAAGTTATGCCAACCCGTCTCTACTGGTCGCCAGCGTTCAGGGACGGTATGTGGGCAATCAATTTGAAGACGATATCAATTCGCTTGAGCTTGGGGATTTCGGCGTGGTAGATCTCTTCGTGTCGCGACCGATCCAATCGGGAAGGGAGATTTTCTTTCAGGTGGAAAATCTTTTCGATCGATCCTACGCCGTCGGCAAGACAGGCGGTGGTCTGGTAACGATCGGTGCACCGGTACGTTTCCATGCAGGATTTCGAATGATGATGCCCGACTGAATCTATCGGGGATGAAGCTGTAGAGAAGTTCTCATAACGTCTCATGATAAAGGAGGTCAAACTATGATTAAATCAAGGAGCTTCGAAATGCGAAAGACATCCTTCCACAGTCCATACTTGCTCCAGCACGCTTTGGCGATCATAGTCACGCTTTCGCTTCCCAGAAGCGTTCACGCTGATCCCATCCGCGGGGAAGTGCCACAGACCGTGGCCGACGTTTTCCACCCAGAAGTCGAAGGCGTTACGGTGGAAACCTGGGTGGACAGTCTGCATATTCCTTGGTCACTTGTTTTCCTACCAAACGGTGATGCCCTTGTTTCAGAACCACGCGGTCGAATTCAGCATATTCCCCGTGGGCAGAACCAGCCGCAACTCTACATCGAAATCGATGACGTGGCCCACGTAGTCGAAGGCGGAGTCAACGGACTGGCCCTGCATCCCCAATTTGCACAGCACCCGTTTGTCTACGCCATGTACAGTTATCGAAAGGATGAACAGCTGTTCATCCGTGTCATTCGCTTGCGCCATCACGGTGATACCGGTGTTTTTGACAGAGTGATTCTGGACAACATACCCGGTCACACTTTTCATATTGGCGGCAGGATCGGATTCGGTCCGGATGGGATGCTCTATATCGGGACAGGCGATCTCGTGAAGCAGACGCCTGCCCAGGATCTTAAATCATGGGCAGGAAAAATTCTTCGCATCACGCCAGATGGCCAGATTCCGAAGGATAACCCCTTCCCTGGATCCCCGGTCTTTTCCTATGGACACCGTAATGTCCAGGGCTTAGCTTGGGACCCTGAAACCGGCGTCTTGTTTAGTTCAGAACACGGACTAAATGGTGACTTGCCAGGCGTCTATGAGCGCGACGAGATCAACATCATCGAGAAAGGAGCCAACTACGGCTGGCCCAATGTCGTCGGCGCGCCTCGCATCGCTGAATACCGGGATCCGATCATAATGTGGCGTGGTGCGTCCGTGCCTCCCGCAGGAATGACCTTTTACCGCGGGGACCTCTTCGTTGCCACGTTGCGTAGTAAAGCACTGATTCGTATCCAGTTTGATGACGATAACGAAGACTATAAGGTAACGAATATCGAACGCTGGTTTGCTCGCGACCTGAAGAATGGAATCTACGGACGCCTGCGTGACGTGACCGTTGGACCGGACGGCCATCTCTACGTTTTGACCAACAACACTGATAGACGAGAAAAATTGCGTCCAAACGATGACAAGATCCTGCGGCTGAAGTTTGAGTCCCCGGAATAGGACGTAGTTCTATACGCCCGAAGTGAGTCACTGACCTGCATCACGCTGTTGAAGAGCTGGGAATTCCGTAGGGACCTGGCCAATACCGGTCGCGGATCTGTGGATGTCCGCCAAGTTCGCTCTGTTGAAGTGGGGAAAAAGCGTACTTTTGAAGCTGTAGAGAATATCTCATAACGTCTCATGATAAAGGAGGTCAAACTACGACTGAATCAAGGAGCTTCGAAATGCGAAAGACATCCTTCCACAGTCCATACTTTCTCCAGCACGCTTTGGCGATCATAGTTGCGCTTTCCCTTTCCAGAAGCGTTCACGGTGATCCCATCCGCGGGGAAGTGCCGCAGACCGTAGCCGACGTTTTTCTTCCAGAAGTGGAAGGAGTCAGGGTCGAGACCTGGGTGGACAGTCTTCAGATCCCCTGGTCTCTGGTTTTCCTGCCAAATGGTGATGCCCTTCTTTCGGAGCGATACGGGCAAATTCAACGTATTCCCCGTGGGCTGAGTCAGCCGAAGCTTTACATCAAGCTCGACGAAGTAGCCCACGTCGGAGATGGGGGACTCATGGGATTGGCCCTACATCCCCAATTTACACAGCACCCCTTTGTCTACGTCATGCACAGCTATCAAAAGGATGAACAGCTGTTCAATCGTGTCATTCGCCTGCGCCATCTCGGTGATACCGGTGTTTTTGACAGCGTCATTGATAGGGGTCTTTTTGATCGCGTCATTCTGGACAACATACCCGGTCACACAGGTCATATTGGCGGCAGGATCGGATTCGGTCCGGATGGGATGCTTTACATCGGGACTGGAGATCTCAACAAGCAGACGCTCTCTCAGGATCTAAACTCATGGGCAGGGAAAATCCTTCGCATCACGCCGGAAGGCCAGATTCCGGAAGATAACCCTTTCCCAGGCTCCCCGATCTTTTCCTATGGGCACCGTGTTGTGCAGGGCCTGGCCTGGGATCCCGAGACCGGTGTAATGTTTAACTCAGAACACGGACCGTCTGATGAATGGCCGGGCGTCTACCACTGCGACGAGATCAACATCGTTGAGAAAGGAGGCAACTACGGCTGGCCCAATGTCGTGGGCGCGCCTCGCATCGCTAAATACCGGGATCCCATCGCGATGTGGAAAAAAGCCTCTGTCCCTCCCTCCGGCATGACCTTTTACCGCGGAGACCTCTTCGTTGCCACGTTGAAAAGTCAAGCACTTATTCGTATCCAGTTTGAAGACGATAACGAAGACTATAAGGTAACGAATATCGAACGCTGGTTTGCTCGCGACCTGAAGAATGGAATCTACGGACGCCTGCGTGACGTGACCGTTGGACCGGACGGCCATCTCTACGTTTTGACCAACAACACTGATAGACGAGAAAAATTGCGTCCAAACGATGACAAGATCCTGCGGCTGAAGTTTGAGCCCCCGGAATAGGACGTAGTTGTAGATGCCTGAAGTGAGTCGCCGACCTGCATCACGCTGTTGAAGAGCTGCGAATTCCGTAGGGACCTGCCCAATACCGGTCGCGGATCTGTGGATGTCCGCCAAGTTCGCGTCTGTTGAAGTGGGGAAAAAGCGTACTTTTGAAGCTGTAGAGAATATCTCATAACGTCTCATGATAGAGGAGGTCAAACTATGACTAAATCAAGGAGCTTCGAAATGCGAAAGACATCCTTCCACAGTCCATACTTGCTCCAGCACGCTCTGGAGATCATAGTTGCGCTTTCCCTTCCCAGAAGCGTTCACGCTGATCCCATCCGCGGGGAAGTCCCGCAGACTGTCGCCGACGTTTTCCACCCAGAAGTGGAAGGGGTCAGCGTCGAGACCTGGGTAGACAGTCTGCAGATCCCCTGGTCTCTGGTTTTCCTGCCAAATGGTGATGCCCTTCTTTCGGAACGGCGCGGTAGAATTCAACGTATTCCCCGTGGGCTGAGCCAGCCGAAGCTTTACATCAAGCTCAATGAAGTAGCCCACACTGGCGATGCCGGACTTATGGGGCTGGCCCTGCATCCCCAATTTACACAGCACCCCTTTGTCTACGCCATGCATAGTTATCAAATTCTTGACCAACTGTTCACTCGTGTCATTCGCCTGCGCCATCATGGTGATACCGGTGTTTTCGACCGTGTCGTTTTGGACAACATACCCGGTTCCAGTATTCATATTGGCGGCAGGATTGGTTTTGGTCCGGATGGGATGCTTTACGTTGGGACCGGCGATCTCTGGAATCAGCCGCTCTCCCAGGATCTCCACTCATGGGCAGGAAAGATTCTTCGCATCACGCCGGAAGGCCAGATTCCGGAAGATAACCCTTTCCCAGGCTCCCCGATCTTTTCCTATGGGCACCGTGTTGTGCAGGGTTTAGCCTGGGATCCCGAGACCGGTGTTATGTTTAACTCAGAACACGGACCGTCTGGTGAATGGCCGGGCGTCCTACACCGTGACGAAATCAACATCGTTGAGAAAGGAGCCAACTACGGCTGGCCCAAAGTCGTGGGCGCGCCGCGTATCGCTAAATACCGGGATCCCATCGCGATGTGGAAAAAAGCCTCTGTCCCTCCCTCCGGCATGACCTTTTACCGCGGAGACCTCTTTGTTGCCACGCTGGGAAGTCAAGCCCTGATCCGTGTCCAATTCGAAGAAACCTATGAAGGCTATGAGATCACGAATATCGAACGTTGGTTTGCTCGCGACCTGAACAAAGGAATCTACGGACGTCTACGTGACGTGACCGTTGGACCGGACGGCCATCTCTACGTTTTGACCTGCAACACCGATGGACGAGCCGAATTGCGTCCAAACGATGACAAGATCCTGCGCCTCAAGTTTGAGCCCCCGGAATAGGACGTAGTTGTAGCCGCCCGAAGTGAGTCGCCGACCTGCTCCACGGTGCACCGGAATCCAGACCAAGACTACGAGCATATGCGGATCTACGGTTTCAACTAGGAGAGTGGAAGCCGCATCATTATGACTTCGTTGCCTCCCAGAGAAGATCATCCTGATTATCACACGTATCAGCACAGGAGGTAATTATGAAATCACAAGAGATAGGACGAGAAACAGGTTTGATAGCAAGTAGATTGGTCTATGGCATTCTGAGAATCCACACGACTGGCGGCGATGCCGAAGCAATCTCGCGCATTCATACCGCCTTCGATGCAGGGTTCACCCACTTTGATTCGGCCTATATCTACGGCAACGGCGGCGGGCGATGCAGCGAACTGCTGGGTAAAGCACTGAAAGAACGACCTGGCCTTCGAGAGCAGATCGTTATCACCACTAAGTGCGGAATTCGAGTTCTCGACCCGTTGTCCGAGACGGGGTCCCAAGAGTGGTACGAATTATCCGCGGATTACATTATTTCCTCAGCCGAAGCGGAATTGAAGCGAATTGGTATCGAGGCGATTGACGTCTTCCTCCTGCATAAGCCCGATATTCTGATGGAACCGGCAGAGATCGCACGCGCCTTCGAGAGACTGCACACAGAGGGCAAGGTACGTTTTTTCGGGGTCAGTAATTTCTTCCCGGATCAGGTGCGCCTTCTCCAAGAGGGACTCTCGGTACCGCTTGTGCTAAATCAGGTGCAGATTCATCCCCTCCTTGTGGAGCGCTTCTACGACGGTACCATCGAGCAGTGTCAGCTCCTCGGCATCACCCCTCAGGCCTAGAGCCCGATGGCAGGAGGGACCTTAGGAACCGGCGCAGTGCTGCCGAACGACCACCCGCGACGCGAGGCTGTGAACACTGTCATTCGGGTGTTCGATAGGGAAGCTAAGTATCTCGGCTGCACTCGCTCACAGCTTGTTCTTGCCTGGCTTATGCGGCATCCGGCAGGGATTTTGCCCGTCGTCGGGACGACCAACCCGGAACGAATCCGTGAAGCCGCAGGTGCTGATGATATCCAGATTCCACGAGAAACCTGGCATCGGCTGACCAACATAGCCTGCTGGTACTGCGGCTAGAACGCCGCTGCAGATCCTCGAGGAGTTCATGCAGTCGCACAAGGAAAAGACAGTAAGTGTCAACGAAATTGCGAAATATATGAATATTTCTCAGCCCAATGTGTCCCAGAACCTGAGAAGGTGCTGAAAAATGGTGGGGTTTATGTGGTGCGCCCGGGGAGGTAGGTGATGAACAGCCCGGGAGGGTGCTCAATTGGGTGCTTGACGGCAGCGGAATAGGGAGGAGATCGTCTGTCTGGACGTGGCAGATAGAGGGCATGCTGAGGCTGGCTGAGGACAGGGTCGAACTGACCCGGAGGGGGCTGCAGTGGGTGGACCAGTTGCAGCCTGAGTTCTACGATTCCAAATGCCAGAATGCGCGCTATTCCAGAAAGAAATAATCCCGATGTAAATAGAATTCCACGAACTGTGGGAATATTTGAAAAGGAGTTAACTATGAAATACTATGTTAGTCTCTGCTGTGCACTCCTGGGGATATCGGCTTCAATCTCCGACGCCCAAGAGTTGCCAGGGCGCGAGTTGCGACAGGTCTTTGCGGCCAACGACTTCGTCCAACCGCTGTTTCTGACACACGCCGGAGACGGGAGCGACCGCATCTTCGTCGTTGAGAAGATGGGTCGCATTAAAGTTATGCCGAACCGTGACGACGCTGTGGCGACCGATTTTCTCGATCTTAGGGATAGGGTGAACGATAGTGGCGACGGGGGGCTGCTCAGCGTGGCCTTTCATCCGGAGCACAGCACCAACAGCTTATTCTACGTCTACTACACTTTCGGCAATTTCTTTTCGCGCTTATCCAAATTCCGCGTGTCTGGCGATCCTAATGTCGCTGATGTAGAAAGCGAACGCGTTCTGTGGGAGGTGTCGCAGCCGGCGACGAATCACAACGGAGGTCAGCTCGCCTTCGGGCCGGATGGAATGCTCTATGTCGGTCTCGGAGACGGGGGAAGAGCTGGGGACGAATTCCGGAACGCTCAGGATCCCACTACCTGGTTGGGTGCGATTCTGCGCATCGACGTGGACGTTCGCACGGCAGGCCTCGAGTACGGTATCCCGCCTGACAATCCGTTCGTTGGCAACAGTCAAGATTGGCGTGAAGAGATCTGGGCATACGGCCTGCGTATACCCTGGCGTTTCAGCTTCGACAGGAAAAGCGGTCAGCTGTGGGCGGGAGACGTCGGACAGGCTTCGTGGGAGGAGATCGACCTGATCGAGAAGGGCGCCAACTACGGATGGAACAGGATGGAGGGGTTTCACTGCTTCTCTCCTCAGACCGACTGCGACACGGTCGGCCTTGCCCTGCCTGTGTTCGAGTATGGTCACGAGGGGGGGAGGAGCCTCCATCACCGGCGGCTACGTTTACCGCGCCGCCCGTCTGGGCGGGTTATACGGAGTCTACATCTACGGCGATTTCATAACCAAGAAAATCTGGGGTCTGCGCTACGAAGAGGGTGAGGTGCGCTCTAACGACCTGATCGCCACCTCTCCGTCGAGAATCTCCAGCTTCGGCGAAGACGAGAGCGGAGAGGTTTACATCGTGGGATTCGGAGGGCCGATCTACGTCTTCGAGCTCCTGCTGGGTGAGATGCCGACCGCCGTCCTATCGGAAGAGAAGAAGCTGCCCCAAGCACACGCGCTGCACCAGAACTACCCCAATCCGTTCAATCCCTCGACGACGATTTCATTCACGGTGGCAACGCGCGGTCCGGTCGAACTCAGCGTCTTCGACCTTCTCGGCCGTCGGGTGCGGATACTCAGCGAAGGACCAAGATCAGCAGGGCAACACACCGTCGTCTGGGATGGCACCGACGAGAAGGGACGAGCGGTCGGGTCCGGCATCTACGTCTACCGGCTTCGCATCGCTGACTTCGTGCAGACGCGCAAGATGGTACTGGTCAAGTAGGGGGTAGAACTGACCCGGAAGGGGCTGCTGCGGGTGGAGCAGTTGCAGCCTGAGTTCTACGATTCCAAATACCAGAATGCGCGCTATTCCAGAAAGAAATCATACCGATGTAGATGGAATTCCACGAACCGTGGGAATATCTGAAAAGGAGTTGACTATGAAATACTATGTTGGTCTCTGCTGTGCACTTCTGGGGATCTCGGTTTCAATCTCCGATGCCCAAGAGTTGCCAGCGCGCGAGTTGCGACAGGTCTTTGCGGCCAACGACTTTGTCCAACCGCTCTTTCTGACACACGCCGGAGACGGGAGCGACCGCATCTTTGTAGTAGAGAAGCCGGGCCGTATTAAGGTCATGCCTAATGTCGACGACGCCGTCGCTACGGATTTCCTGGACATCCGAGATCAGGTGAACCCGGTCAGCGAGGGGGGGCTGCTCAGCGTGGCCTTTCATCCGGAGCACGGCACCAACGGGTTATTCTACGTCTACTACACTCGCGGCACTTTCTTTTCGCGGGTATCCGAATTCCGCGTGTCTGGCGATCCTAATGTCGCTGATGTAGAAAGCGAACGCGTCCTGTGGGAGGTGTCACAGCCGGCGACGAATCACAACGGAGGTCAGCTCGCCTTCGGGCCGGATGGAATGCTCTATGTCGGTCTTGGAGACGGAGGAGGAGGAGGGGACACATTCCGGAACGGTCAGGATCCCACTACCTGGTTGGCCGCGATTCTGCGCATCGACGTTGATGCTCGCACGGCAGGCCTCCAGTACGGTATCCCGCCTGACAATCCGTTTGTCGGCAACAGTCAAGATTGGCGCGAAGATATCTGGGCATATGGCCTGCGCAACCCCTGGCGTTTCAGCTTTGACAGGAAAAGCGGTCAGCTGTGGGCGGGAGACGTCGGGCAGTCTCTGTGGGAAGAGGTCGATGTCATCGAAAAGGGCGCCAACTACGGCTGGAACAGGATGGAGGGATTTCACTGCTTCTCTCCTCAAACCAACTGCGACACGGTCGGCCTTACCCTGCCCGTGTTCGAGTACGGTCACGACGTGGGGGCTTCCATCACCGGCGGCTACGTCTACCGCGCCGCCCGTCTGAGCGGGTTATACGGAGTCTACATCTACGGCGATTTCGTAAGCAAGAGAATCTGGGGTCTGCGCTACGAAGAGGATAAGGTGCGCTCTAACGACCTGATCGCCACCTCTCCGTCGAGCATCTCCAGCTTCGGCGAAGACGAGAGCGGGGAGGTTTACATCGTGGGATTCGAAGGGCCAATCTACCTCATCGAGCTCCTGCCGGGCGAGATGCCGACCGCCGTCCTATCGGAAGAGGGCGAGCTGCCCCAAGCACACGCGCTGCACCAGAACTACCCCAATCCGTTCAATCCCTCGACGACGATTTCATTCACGGTGGCAACTAGCGGTCCGGTCGAACTCAGCGTCTTCGACCTTCTCGGCCGTCGGGTGCGGATACTCACCGAAGGCCCAAGACCATCCGGGCAACACACAGTCGTCTGGGATGGCACCGACGAGAAGGAACGAGCGGTCGGGTCCGGCATTTACGTCTACCGGCTTCGCATCGCTGACTTCGTGCAGACGCGCAAAATGGTGCTGGTCAAGTAGGGGGGACCTTCATGACTGAGGCATGGAATTTTCTGTCGTATATGATCTCGACTCTTTGCATGGTGGGTATGATTGTCTCTGCAGTGAATGCCGACGAGATTGGAGAGTGGAGGTCGTACGGTTCGGACAAAGCCAGTTCCAAATACATCCCGCTCGATCAAATCAAGGTGGACAGTGCGGCGAATCTCCGCATTGCGTGGCGTTGGAGCTCCGTTGACAATGAAATCCTCCGAGCCAACCCTGAACTATGGACTATGGTAAACGAAGCGACCCCGCTTATGATCGATGGGGTCATTTACACGAGCACCTTGCTAGGTCTGGTGGCCGCCATTGACGCTGTTACAGGGCGGACGATCTGGGTGTATGATCCGCAAACCTACGTGGACGGATCCCCGGCCAACGTGGGTTTCGTGCATCGCGGGGTCTCCTACTGGGAGGATGGTGATGATCAGCGAATCATCTTCGGCACGGGTGATGCGTATTTGATTGCCCTCAACGCAGAGACGGGGAAGCCAATACCAGAATTTGGTGAGGATGGTAGAATCGATCTGACCCAGGGTTTACGCCGGCCGATCGAAAGGGCGCTCTACGCTGTCACTTCACCGCCCGCTATCTGTCGCGACGTGGTCGTCGTTGGTTCTACCGTGCTGGATGCCTTTGCAGTCGGCAAAATGCCGCAAAAGGTGATGCCTCCGGGCGATGTGAGAGGATTTGATGCGCGCACCGGCCAGCAGCGCTGGCTATTCCAGTCTATCCCCCAAGAGGGAGAGTTTGGAAACGAAACGTGGGAGAATAGATCCTGGAAAACTACGGGCAATACGAATGTATGGACGATGATGAGCTCTGACGAGGAGTTAGGCTACGTCTACCTGCCCTTCAGCACTCCTACCAATGACTTTTATGGCGGGAATCGTCACGGAGATAACCTCTTTGCCGAAAGCCTGGTATGCCTGAATGCGGAAACCGGCCAGAGAGTCTGGCACTTCCAGATACTACATCACGGAATCTGGGATTATGATCTGCCGGCCGCCCCGAATCTAATCGACATCACAGTAGATGGCGAAAGAATCAAGGCGGTTGCACAGGTGACCAAACAGGGCTTCTGTTACGTGTTCGACCGCGTTACAGGAGAACCCGTCTGGCCCATTGAGGAGCGCCCGGTGCCGCAATCGGACGTACCGGGGGAGCAAACATCTCCCACCCAGCCCTTTCCAACCAAGCCGTTGCCCTTCGAACGGCAGGGCTTGACCCACGACGACCTGATTGACTTCACTCCTGAATTGCGTCAGCGGGCTATCAATATTATTGAAAGGTACGAGTATGGGCCTCTCTTTACGCCTCCCTCGGAAAAGGGTACGATAGCCATGCCCGGCATAATAGGCGGGGCCAGCTGGGCCGGAGCAGCCGTCGATCCCGAAAGGGGTACTATCTATATTCCATCCTATACATATCCGGCAATTGTGACCCTGAGCAAGTCAGAAGACTCGGCCTCTGACTATTCCTATACTGGAACTGTAGAATTCGGACCGGAAGGTCCGCAGGGACTTCCCCTGATTAAACCCCCGTACGGGCGTATTACAGCCATAGATTTGAATACGGGTGAGCATCTTTGGGTACGTCCGGTCGGAGATGGGCCAAAAGATCATCCCGCACTGCAACACCTGAACCTCCCGCCGCTTGGAAGGGCGTATCGCAGTTTTCCTCTTCTGACGAAATCGTTGTTCTTCGCCGCCCTGCAGGCAGAATGGAGCGTACGAGGCAATTCACCTCGAGGGAACGCGATTGAAGTTGAATTCGAAAACAGAGAGGCTTTCCTGTGGGCGTTTGACCCCGAAGACGGAACCCCGATCGCCAAAACGGCGCTTCCTGGGAATGCGTCAGGGGCTCCGATCACCTATATGGCGGATGGCAGGCAGTTCATCGTCATTCCGATAGGAGGAGCCTCTCAGCCAGCAGAACTTATCGCGCTGAGCTTGCCGTTCCCCGATTGAATCTATCGGGGGTCAACCTGACCATCAGCTTCGCGCTTGCCGTTGAGCTTTCTCGTTGCCATTAGTCTGAGTCAGAACAGACACCAGCCAACAGGGAATCAGATGTCAGGACAGTTAAGAAAGGAGACGGAGGTGCCTCACCCTCTGTATGCAGGCTAGTATTATTGATCTCTCTGATCTTGTCCAGACCATTTTGACCCTATACTTTTAATACCAAGCCGCTCTGGTGATGGGCGGAAGCTGAGGAGTCGGCCGAGCTTCTACACTTGCATAAGCCACGGCAAGATCGAAAGCCATATCTGGCGATTTTTGGTCGAAAAGTGGAAGCTTACACCTACATTAAAAGCCTTGTGAAAAACCCTTAGATTCAGAAAGTAGTATAGAACAAGCATTGATAAAGCAGCTCCGATGTATTATATTATGTTATTGATAATATTATACATGGAGGAAACAATGACCCCACAAGAGCAGGAACAGACAAATCCGATGTTTCACTATTTTCAGATGGAGGATTTAGTTCCCGAGGATCATATCCTTCGTCAGATTGATGAGGCAGTTGATTTTTCATTTGTACGAGACGTTGTATCAGATTGTTATTGCCCTGACAATGGCAGACCCGGTATTGATCCTGAATTAGTTGTTCGAATGATCCTTATTGGCTATCTGTATAATTTGAGTGAGAATCGGCTCTGTCAGGAAGTGGGGATGCATGCGGCATATCGGTTGTTTTGTCATCAGACATTTGAGGATGCGGTTCCGGATAGGAGCACGATCAACAAGCTTCGCAATCACAAGTGGGCATCCAGTGGGTTGTTTGAACGGATAATGCGTCAGGTAGTCCAGTGTTGCATAGATGTCGGTGTTGTGAGCGGTAAACACCTTAGTGTCGACGGCACTCAGATACAAGCTGATGCTTCAGTGAAAAGTATTGAGCCGATAGAACCCCCTGTTTCTCTTGATGATTATCTCAAGGGAATCGGTTTTGAAGGTGATAAGACAAAGGGTAGGTCCGGGCATCCTCAGGATAAAGACTTTCATGGTGAAAAGTGGACGAACCAAACACACCGTTCGACTACAGACCCCGACGCGCGCTTATACAGCAAATCGAAGGGCAAAGGGGCTTTTCTCTCGTTTATGGGCCATGATCTGATCGACACAAAAAGCAGAGTAATCCTTGAGACTCAGGGCACGCAGGCGACAGGGACAGCAGAGCCCGAAAGTGCCCTTAAGATGGTAGATGACCTTGAAACATACACCATGCCCAAAGACATTCAGACACTTAGTGCCGATACCGGTTACGGTTCTGGTAATTTTATCGCTGATGTACTTGACCGGGGAATCATACCCCATATTCCTCTGCGAGCCGATGAGAAGATTGAACCGATTCCTACATGGAAAAACAAGACAAATTCAGCACATATTCAGGCCGAACGGGATAGAAAAGTGCGAGAGGCGAAAGCCAGAAATCATGCACGGTCTATCTCATTAACAGCTGACTACAAACTCTCCCGGAGACTCCGTAAACGCAGTGAACATATCTTTGCTGAAGCCAGGCAACAACACGGTATGGGACGAGCCCGTTATAGAGGACCAGCCTCACTGAATGAACAGTTGAATCTTGTTGCAACAGTACAGAATCTCAAGAGGCTTGTATCTTTCATAAGAAGGGGGAAAGCGTCTATGTGTGCCCTGTCTGTCAAAGACAGTGCATCCTGTTCTTCAAACAGCTCCTGTTCCTTGCTGACCAGAACTCTGATAAGACTATTTTGCTTATTCCACAGCAAAACGATACGATATGCTACTCTTTGACCCATAATCGGCGCTTCAGACGCTGCCTGGGACATAACTATTTCACAAGGCTTTTAGATTCCTGGAGATTCCTGGCAGCTTAACAGCACCCTCCACCTGGATAGTGATATGTAGAACCTGTCACAATAATATCCTGTTTATCCAAGTGTTCAAACCACCTTGCCGTCTTGTCGCATACCTGGAAGGGAATATCTCTCATAACTATATGACCCTTGCCGTCGTCGAAGCACTCATCATCCCCCGTATATATCACGGTCCTCCCCGTAAATACACAAGCTCCGTCAGGCGGTATGGGATCGTTGTACGCCGCCAACTCCACTGTCTCCAGGAGAATATCCTCGTCCAGATCGTATCTGCGACTGTCCATCATTCTGTAAGGACGCCTCCCTCGTATCTCCAGCGTCCCGAATCCCGCCTGGACGATGCGCTCAATATACTCATCGAACAACAGGGCACCCGAAAGACACATAGCCCGTAAGCGCTCATCCATCTTAAGCTGATCAGGTATCGTCTTTTGCGACACAGGATCGGATATGATGAGCTTTCCGCCCATCTTCAAGGCGCGCCTTATCTCCACCAGAGCTGTCATCAGGTCGCTTTCGGTAAATATATTAAATAAACAGTTTTGCGCAGCTATGTCCACAGATCTGTCCGGTAGGGGCAGACTCAGAGCGTCCCCCTCCATCAGAGTCACAAACGATGGATCGAACCAATCGTTTTCGAGGGCGGCTATGTGGAGGTTCCGCTCCGCTACCTCCAACATCTCAGGCACACTGTCTACAGCTATGACCGATCCCGGACGCCTTGTAAAATACGCAAACTGTAGCGCTTCCATTCCTCCCCCGACACCGACATAAAGAATATCCATATCAGAACTCAAGTCCTGAATGTGCACAGTCGTCCCGCAACCGTAGTTCATCTCTATCATCTCTTTGGGAATAGAAAGCCCCGGAAGCTCATAGCCAGAGCCGGTCGAACAGCAAAGCCCCGGCTGTGGTTCTAACGCCGCATCTTTGTAGAGTTCCCTCGCCGTCTCCAAGTAACTCATCATATGTCTCCTTTTGGTTTTCTTTACTTCAAAAACCTGCATTGGACTACTACTAACCCGATTAATTCATAAGCTTGGTGGAGTCATTGCGAGGAGCAAAGCGGTCCCCGATTGAGTCTATCGGGGAAGCAATCTCAAGGTTTTATAGTGGTCTCCTATGAGATCCGGAGAGTATTACATCTACCACAGAATCGAGATTGCTTCGCCTTCGGCTCGCAATAACACTGAAGATGGTTAAACGGCATAACTATAATATAATACACTCCCTTAATTAATACACGACCTTTTTTTGTGAATTATTCGGGCTAAAATACATTCATACGTAACTGCCGGGAGAATAGACCCTTCCGTCTATCACCTCCGAACTGTAGCTGGGTAAGAACGCTAAATAACCCCTATCTCTCAAATAACTGAGGGTGCATATATCCTACCATAATCTCCAGCGCATCCACCAACCTCGGACCTGCCCGCCCAGCGATCGAAATATCTATGTAATACACCCTCCCTTCTTTCACAGCCGATACGGCCTTCCATCCTTCTATTCTTCTTAATTCTGCCCGTATCCCCTCCACTCTCTTTTCGATGCTCTCATCTGCATTTCCCCCTAAATATCCTGTGAAGATCACATCAGGATCACTCGCAAGGATCCTCTCAAGGCCGAAATTAGGCCATGCCATCCTGGCCGCTCCCGCCATGTTTATTCCATCAGATAAAGTTATCAGATCATCCATAATGGTCCCGGGACCTGCGGTATATATCGACGTGTCAAAAGCGCTGACATTCCACAGCACTTTCTGCTTTTGATAACCACTTATCCCCTCTAAGGCCTTGGTGATCCTATTTACCCTCATCTTCAAAACCGAAACCAGCGAATCAGCCCTGCTTTCGACCTTCGCTATTTTTCCCATCGTCTCCAGCACCGATAGCATATCACCGATAGATCTGGGATCCACTGCAAAGACGTTTATGTTAAATTCTCTCAGACGCTCCAGAACAGGGATGGGATTACCCCTCGTTGCAAAGACGAGATCTGGCTCTAAAGACACTATCTTCTCCAGATTTGGAGTCTTAAATCCCCCTATCGTATCCTTTTTTGCCGCTTGGGGAGGATAATCGGAATAATTAGTAACTCCTACCACTCTGTCACCGAGTCCCAGAGCAAACAAAATCTCAGTATTCTCAGGGGACATGGACACAATCCTTTTCGGCGCATGCTCGAATTCCACCTCAACACCCAAGGCATCGACAAACTTCAACGCCTCGGCATGCACACAATCTACCGAAATCAACAGGCATATTAAAGATATGAAAATGTGTCCTATCCTCCTAATGTCCATGATAACATTATCTCTTATCTTATTTTTGTAGAATAAAATAGGGTTTCACCTAATCGTTAATCATTTTTTCACTAACATCTGCTCCTGTCAAAAGAGCCCACACCACCTCTGCCTTACGACTCGGTGTCTAACGCGTCGTGTCGTTTGCTTTGAGGCCTTACATATCTTTAACCTCCTTTCCCCGATAGCATCACTCGGGGACAAGCCTCATACCACAATTTGCAAAATATCTGTTGCTTTCTCAAGGGGAGGAGTATGAAGATTACCAGTGATAGTTAGACTCCCAGAGGTACGATAAGTTGCATGTGCAGCATAAGACCGGAGGGCATCCCCTATTAGGTTGCCTTTCATTTCGAGACCGTGAGCTTGATCGTCCTGCCAAAGCTCCCAGCCTTCAACCTGGCAACATATATCCCGCTGGAGACGGCATTCCCCAGACCATCTTTCCCGTCCCACAGGACAAGATAACGGCCCGGTCCTTGCATCGCGTTCAAAAGGGACGCCACCCGCTGTCCCAATGAGTTGTACAGATCCAGGTTAACTCTTAAAACTTTATCGCCGGCGATGGAATAAGGAATGGCGGTAGAAGGATTGAAGGGATTCGGATAGTTCTGTCCAAGGGAGAATTCCTCCGGAGTAGAGTCAACTCCCGCAAATTCAACCACAGCAGTCCCTGTATCCTCATCCCCTATAAACGCTATGAAGAAAGGCGGAAGCCCGGTGTCGATGGGACCTGCTATTTTGACATCTGAAACTGTATCGTAGATCAATATCCCCGGATTAGTTATGCTCCTGTCCGGCACATACAGAAGACCGTTATCTATTGCTATGTTCGGCGTAGATCCCCCCGAATGCCCCTCCAGAGCCTTTGATACTTCCCCTGTCTCGGGATTAAATGGCTTGACAAAGTTGTTGAAAGACTCATCCGATACCACAGCATAGCCTTTTTCTTCCGATAGCATAGCTATGCCCGTAATATCCCCTCCTAAAGACTCCTCAGAGACTATTACCCCTCGAGTCCTGAAAGTGGCGGGATCGACCACTTCAATACCGCCTTCCTTATCGAAGAAGGCGTTCGGAGAAACCAAATATAGCTTTCCTTTGAATAGATCCAGACTGAACGGTTGTTTCACAGCCAGATCTATCGCCTGCACGCCGTCCCTTTGGGGATCTACATCTACTATAGTATCTGTCTTTGTATCTATCACCACCACTACGCTCTTGTCCGTCGGAGCAAAGTTCTCAAGCCTCTGGCAGGTCACAAAGAGTTTATCACCCACCATCGCCATTTGAGCTATCTCCGGTATACCGTCCGAGTCAGCAAAGGCCGAAAGGTCTATCTGCCCTAATTCGTTGCCGTCTTTCGGATCTATTATCAACAGCTCCGCCGAGTTCAACCTGGACACATACGCCTTATCCGGGCTTGCAAACTCTATATCCTGGGGATTCGTGCCGTTCCCCACTGAGTGCTGAACCTTCGGATTCGACAGGTCCTCAGGATCCAAAACCAGGATGTTATCCGCTCCGAACCTGTTGATTACATAGACCAGCCCACTGTAAAAGACCACAGTCGCATCGCTGTTTATAAGTAGAATATTCACCGAAACTTCTCCCTCCGGAGAGATAGTGGCAAGGCTCCCCGTTGCGAAGTCCGTCGTGGTTACAATTGCCGTTCTTTGGGCTAACACATCTGAAATTACAAAGACCGAAAAGAGAACCACTAAAACCGCCTGTAGATAAGAACGTCTATCGTATGACATGTATGTTACCTCCCCTTTAAAATTTTCAGGCAAAGGGGGCTAAGGCAGTAGGGACTTTCCCTTATCCTCAGCCTTCGCCTTAAAAATAGCCGTTCAGCGTGATGAAATACGACCTGCCCGGCAAAGGATAACCTACAATATCGGCTATTCGATTGTTGTTTATGTTCTTCACCTCAAAAGTACCTCTCAAATGTCCAAAAGGCCTGATACTTATGCCCAGGTTCACAACTGTCCTGGCCTTTATTACAGGTCTTAAATTAGCCTGGTCCAGAAAATTGTCCCCTTCAAAATTGTGCTCGTAGTATATCCTCCCCCAACCTAAGAGAAACTCCACTTTTGCGCTCAACTCCGTCTTGGGCCTGTTCGGCAGAATTTTTCCTTTCAAGTGCGGAATAGGAGATCTGTTCAAAGCCTCTTGAAAGGTGTAGTTTCCCCCCAAACGGAAGAAACCCCAGAGGACAACACTTGTGTTCATCTCTATGCCCCATATTCGGGCTTTGCCTATATTCTTCGGTATGGATACTGCAGCGCTCTTCTCAATAAACTGGATCAGATTATCCACCTCGTTATTATAATAGACCACCTCCCAAACTAAGCCTTCGGCGAAGACAGCCCTGTCCTTATGCAGTCTAAACCCCACGTCCCGGTTCAGACCCTCCTCAGCTTTCAGGTCTGTGTTTCCTACCACAGCTCCCTTATCCCCAAAGAGCTCTAAAAAGTTCGGAACCCTCATATAGGCCGCTACGTTACCCTTGATTAAAAACCAATCTGTCACTTGAATCTTCATTCCCAGACGATAGTTCTTAAAGCTCTCCGCTTTAGAGTCTTTCGGAGCTATGGGTGAAAACTGGAAGGGGCTCTCCTCGAAGATTCTGCTTTTGTAGCGATCGTACTGAAAAGAAGGGAGGAACGTCAACCTCCCGAAGAATACCTCGTCCTCTACCCCGAATAGAACCCTGTTTCGCGAACTTTCAAAAAGCCCTCTCTGTCTTATGATATTCTCCTGGGGTGTGTACGACTCGCGTGATAGTGTCCCCACCAAAGTCACTATATGGTGTCCCCCGAGCAGTAACTTAAAGACAGGTTTGATCCCGTAAGTCTTGGTGACATCATGACTGTCCTGCCTTCCTATTCCTACCTCGCCCAGAAGATCTGTATAGTCATCTACATGATAGCTGAAAAATGCCCTCTGTTTGTAAATCAGTCTGCTCCATATTCGGTTCGGCACGTCAAGCGTAAGCTCCGAGAGGTTCCTCAGGGTCCTCAGTGTCACCTCCTTGGACTGATTGTTGCTAATCCCCGGGATGCCCTTGTCCTTTCGGTAGAAATTGTTGCCGAGACTCAGGGACATCCCGTCCCTGAAGTCGTACTTGGCCTTCCCCATTATATTGACGGAATTGAAGTCGTTATTGGCTCTCTGGGCAATTTCGTCGTCATTGGGATTATACGGTGTTCCGTTGTCGTCCCTGAATTCAAAATTGTTATCGCTTTCGGAGTAGTCCGTAAAGATCAGATAGCTCCACTTTTCTTTCCTTTGAGAGATAAACCAGTTTAAGCTCTGGGTGTTAAACGACCCAACCGACAGACTTACCTCTCCTGGGATACTACTTTTTGAGCTTCTGGTCAGAATGTTTACAACGCCTCCTATACCACTCCCTCCTAACTCGATCGGAGCTGTCCCCTTGTACACCTCTATTCTCTCTATGTTAGAAAGTGGCAATCCCCCAATGTCCACACCTCCGCCGAGGGCCTGGTTCAATAAGATGCCGTCCAGATAGATATTTACCTGCTCCGACGAGGAGGCCCTTATCGAAACCGTGCTGAAGCTCCCCAATCCCCCCAAAGAGTTCACCTGAACCCCTGAGGATTTGGACAAAAGGTCAGGTAAAGACGAGAACTTTCCCTCAAAGTCCTCTCTTCTTATCACAGTCACAAAAGCAGGTGTCCTCTCCTCCGGGATCAACCTCTTCGCCTCAGCAGTTACGACGACCTCCTCTAACTCTACCATCTCCTCCTCTAATTCAAAAGAAAAGTAGTTATCGCTATCTTCCCTCACTTCTATTTCCTCCTTAACATCCTTAAAGCCGATCATCTCAACACTGACCATATAAGTGCCTTGGGGGACTTTTTCTATCACGAATACACCCAGGCTATCAGCAAAGGCGCCTATTCTCAATTCCTCTATAGAAACTACAGCGCCTACTACCGGTTCGCCCGTCTTTGAATCCAGGACCCAGCCGCGCACCTTGCCCAATTCTGCCGCTGCCTCACTAAATGCGGCAAATACCAGTAAAATAATTACGAATAATGTCGAAACTTTCATAAGTATGATGCAAATAAAAACCCCGACTTCCTCTTTCAAGGAGCCGGGGCAAGTACACTTATCCCTTTAACCTCCTGCTACCGAGGAAGACCACCGAGGAACAGGTTCAGGCAGGTTTTCTGGCTCCCGGATACAGACCTACTCTCCGCGCCTTCCCACTCACAAAAAAAGCAGTGGCAAATAATGCGGCTTTCGTCTCCGGTCACAGCGGCGGGCCCGCGACGGACTTTCACCGTCTTCCCTATTATGTCCAAAGGACCACCTGAACCGACAATATTCAGTTTTCGAAGTCGATACAAGTTATATCTTTTGGCCTGATAAGTCAAGAGATTTTTTTGATTTTCCCCTTTTTTCTTTTGTACTTGACTTTTCAGGAACGATGCACTATTATAATACGTTGCTTACTGTGGCATAAGCTACGACAGGTCAATATATAAGACATAATAAGACTTCCATTTTCTCTTCAAGGACAACTATGGAGACAGGATTAAGTCCAGATCAGTTGTTACTGGTGACACTGCTTCTGAGAATAGGCGTAATAGCTAGTTTAGCCGGGGCACTTCTGAAGATGCAGTGGTTTAAACGGATACTCTTTAAGGAAAACAAGAGCCTCACGGATCAGCTTAAGTTTACAGGGCTGTTAAGCGTCCTTTTAGCCTTCGGGGTAGGAGTCAGGATCGTGGTCGGCTATCAGTCCGGGTCCGGGGATCTGAGCCTGGTTGGGACCCTTCTAATCGGCCTTATGGCCGGATTGTGGTCAGGAGTTGCAGCGGGCTGTACGGCAGGCCTTGTGGCGGCTTTCCTCCCGCCCGCTATCGGACCGGGCTCAAGTGAGATTTTGGCCATCCCGATGGGCATCCTCTACGGCCTTACAGGCGGCTCTATAAGGAAATTCAGCGACGATAAAGAAGAGATATGGAACTTTTCCCCGTTGGTGTTCCGTAGCCTCTGGAAATTCTTGAAGTCGGGCTTTAAGACCGTGGATCGGAAAATCACCATCTTTGCATCCTGCGTATTCCTCGAACTTTTGAGGATGTCTACACAGAGCCACTGGGATGAGCGGATCTTCAGCTTCTCAACTTTCAGCGATGACCTTCCTATCATCTTGTGCGTTCTGTTGACCACTGTTTCGTGTCTGGGTGTTTCCCTTAATATATGGAATAGCTCCCGCCGCGAACTCCTGCTCGAACAGCAAAAGGCCCTAACTTCTGCGCAGGCAGTGCTGCTTATGGAAGCCAGATTTGAAGCCCTCAAGAATCAGATTAACCCGCATTTTCTCTTCAACACACTTAACTCCATCAAATCTTCTATAAGGTCGAACCCTCAAGCAGCGGGCCTTATAGTCCTTAAACTCTCAAGTATACTCAGAAGAATTCTGAACTCAGACACGGACTTTGTGCCGCTCAAAGAGGAATTAGACTTAATAGATGCGTATCTGGACATAGAGACCATAAGGTTCGGAGATGACAAGCTGAAGGTCGTAAAGGCGATCCAACCAGACGTCTTAAATGCCGTAATACCGACTATGGCGCTCCAGCCTATTGTAGAAAACTCCGTAAAACACGGAATATCACCCAAAATTGAGGGAGGAACAATAAAGATCTCCGCATGGAGAGAAAACGGCAAAGTGCTCGTCTCAATAGAAGACGACGGACCTGGGATCTCCCAGGAAAGATTGCCGGGAGTCCTAAAGACAGGAATCGGGATCAGCAACGTCAATGAGAGGCTCAAGCTCGCCTTCGGAGAGGAGTGCCAGCTGGAGGTGGTAAGCCGACAGGGAGCCGGAACGCAGGTGGTAATGTGGGTTCCGGAGGATAAAGGGAAAGTTGAATATAACCAGGAGATGATGAGCGTTGGAGATAAGGACGATAGTAGTCGATGATGAGAAGTTAGCAAGGGACGAACTCTGCTATCTCCTCAAGTCCATCCCCGATATTAAGGTCGTGGGACAGGCTACCAACGGGATCGAGACATTAGAACTTATCCGGGAACTCCAGCCCGATCTGGTATTTCTGGACATCCAGATGCCTGGTGGTAACGGATTGAGTGTGGTGGAGGAATTGGAGCTTTCCAAGGACGCGCCCTATGTAATCTTCGTCACAGCCTACGACGAATACGCCCTGAAAGCCTTCGAAGTCAACGCTATAGACTATCTTTTAAAGCCCATAGTGGACAAGGAAAGACTCCAGCAATCCATAGGGAGGGTCAAGGACCAGATGGGCCAGATAGACTACATGTCCGAAAAGATCATCAGTCTTGTCAACTCACTGAGGGATAAGGAGGCCTTATCCCTGAAGAGTCATTACCTCCCCCGGCTGTCCGTAAATATGGGGGGACATCTTATGGTGATAGACGTGGATAAGATCATCTATACCCAAGTTCTGGATGGAATAGTGAACGCCGTTACCGAGGATGGAGAAGGGACAACAGGCTATCGGACTCTGGACGAACTCGAATCGGCTCTGGATCCGACCAAGTTCTGGAGGGTGCACAGAAGTTACGTTGCCAACATAAATAAAATAGAAGAGATCATACCCTGGTTTAGCGGTACGCATCAGCTCAAGATGTCCGATAAGGATAAGTCCCGCATCCCCTTGAGCCGCGCGCAGTCCAGAAGGCTCAGGAAATTCCTTAAATGGTAGTAGGGGCGAGGTTACCTCGCCCCTACATTTTAACGAAGGAGGATCATCTTCCTGGAAGCTTCGAAGCCCCCCAAGACTAATCTGTAGATGTAGACGCCGCTTGCGACTTTGTTGCCTCTTTCATCTTTCCCGTCCCATATGACAGAATGTCCGCCCACTCCTTGATTTTCCTCTATCAGTGTTCTTATCCTCTGTCCATCTGTATTGTAAACGTAAAGACGCACTCTGCCAGATTCCGTAAGATCATAGCGAATTGTTGTCTGGGGGTTGAAAGGATTGGGATAGTTCTGAAATAGTCTATGCTCATAAGGAAGCATCCCTTCATAAAGCAGAAGATGAACCTCTATATCTCCTTCGTTGAAACGGGCGCCAGATAAAGATATGCCACTTATGTCGTGCTCGTCATTCTGGTCTTCCACCGTTATCCACGCTATAACTCTCCTACCCTCTAATGACCAAGGCCCTGCAAAGGCTATCTTGATGTTGCCGTCATCTACACGACTCTCCATCAAAAATTCACCACCCAAGTCGCCCTTTACCACTTCTAAAACCCTGAAAGCTGTCCCGTCCAACGATACCGAAATCTCCGCGCCCAATATCCCCTCCATATCATCTATGATAATAGGGATCGAAACGCTCTTGCCGTCTTTTTCGGATTCACCGAGGCCGATCGATTTAACCCAAAAGAGGGGCTTGACTACACCTCCCTCTTCCACGGGAAACCTGTCTATAAGACCGACTACAAACCTTAGTATATAGGCCGCATCGAGCGAGCTTATCCCTCCTTTGCCCGTGACATCTGCCGCTATAGAGTCCCGTCCTGCAAGGAACAAGGACCCCACTGCGTGCCTCAAGACTAAAGAGGCATCGAACGCTGTCACTCTGTTATTGTGGCTGGCATCTCCAAACCTAACCAACCCCCTTCCCTTAAGCTCCACATCCAACACGGCAGACACCGGGTCACCGCTGTGAACCCTAATCACAGAAGCAAATACGCCCGGATCAGGCGGCTTAAATCTTATTCTGGCTGTTACGCTTCCGCCCGGAGGTAGGACACCCGGAACTGCAGGGGATACTGAGACGATAGAAAAAGGAGATGGTAAGAGGACCAGACTGTCTAAGGAACGGTCTTCTGTTCCAAAGTTGGATATAATCAGGTTCAAATCCAGAGAATCGCGCTCTGTCACGCCTCCGAAGTCCAGAGAGTCGGGAAACACTCCCACACCTCCCCCTGACGGAAGATCCACCTGGAATATTCCACCCGGATTACCAACCCGCCACGAACTTTCAGGAGGTGTGACACCGGCAAATTCACCGTTTACGTAAAAGCTGATGAGATCGCCATCGACCGCTCCCTCATCTATATCGGGAGTCGTAGGATCCCCCCGTAGACGTGCAAAAAGCCGTAGAATCCCTCCTGCACCACTACAAAGCGTCCGCAGAGAACACTGTCCGGATCGAGCGCCTCGATGACCGATCCTACGGAGATGGGAGACGTAGCTACATTGCTGTTGTCGCTGAAGTAGTCCGTCCACCTGTCCGTCTTTGCAAAATCACCAGCGAGCGATGATAAGGGAACAAGAAAAGCTATAATCACCATGGAAGCTGTAAAAAGACGCATATTGGACCTTTCAAGGACGGTAGTTAGTAGACAGGTGAGATTGCTTCGTCAGACAGGAATGTCTGACCCACCGGGTGGTTGGTAGGACAGACATTCCTGTCTGTCCTACTGAAGGCAAAAGCCAAACAGCGTCATTGTCATTGCGAGCGAAGCGAAGCAATCTCGTAGACAGTAGTCAAGAAGAAGCAGAGATGCCCTGTCTACTGTCTATTTATTTGATGAGTATCATTTTGCGGACCTTCGTAAATTCCCCGGCTTCCATCTTGTAGACGTAGACGCCGCTGGCCGCTACCCTACCTTTGCTGTCCCGGCCGTTCCATACAGCCGAGTAGAATCCGGCTTCCTTTTGTTCATCAACAAGCACTTTTATCTCCTGTCGCGACACGCTATAGACTGTGATCACCACTTCGCCTGCTTTAGGAACCTGGTATTCTATAGTCGTCTCCGGGTTGAACGGATTCGGGAAGTTCTGATAGAGGTCGTATGCCCTGGGTGCCCGCGATTCGCCGAGAGCATGGCCGGCGCCTTCGAACACTATGTCGAGCCTGTTTATCTCGCCCCCTGAAGACCATCTCACTTTCTCATCCTCCGTCTTTGCAATCAAACGCCCATCAAAATAGAAGCTTATGACATCTCCGGGCTCTGCTCCTTCGTCTATCGATGTGCTCGGATCGTCGCCGTAGACAGGCATGAAGCCGAAGAGACCGTCATTGTCTACCACAAACACTCCAGCCTTTACCCCATCAGGATCGTAGGCCTCTATAATGGACCCTGCGGGAAGATCGGATCCGTTCATAGTTACAGATCCGTAGTAATCAGCCCACCAGACGGTGGGATTGACCCCCTCAGGTTGATATGCTATAATATGCGGATCGGGAAGAAACTTCTCCGAGGGAGCACCTTTGATCCGATAGTTGAGAGCAGTAGGCGCTATTGTCCTTATGAAATATCCCAGGTTATTTTTCATAAGAGTAAGATCGTTGAACGGGCTTCCGGGGACAAATGTCATAGCGCCATCGTCGAACCCGCTAACCACTCCGATCAGACCTATTATCGAAGACAGCGCCGACTCTGTGGAATCAGGAGTCTCAGGGAGATAGCTTAGAGAGTTCCATCCCGAAGCAAGAGAGAGGAACGTATCGTCGTATATCTTCTGGCCCTGTACGGTCAGAAGAGCCGTCGTATCCATCTTGACCCAGTATCCGTGCAGACCGTCCATAGAGGTCAACGTGTTGAACAGATCCATACCCGGAACGTAGGTCCGTCCTGATCCTGCGAAGCCCCTGACCAAATTGAACTTGCCGTCTATCGTGGAAAGGACCGCCGACACGGACTTGTCCGGGGGATCGACGTTGAACGAAATCAGGTTGAATCCGCTCCTTAATGTCATCGTATCCCGTCTTGCGGCGGAAAGGTCGACTTGCTCTATAGCCCCGTCCTCCCTCCACACTGGGTCACCGGACACGACTGTCGCTATAAAGTCGTTGACGTAGAAGCTCAATGTGTCTCCGGGCTCTGCTCCCTCATCCTCAGGCGTGGTAATGTCGTCCCTGTAGACCGGCATGAAACCGTATGAACTGTCCGCCCTTACGGTAAAGGTACCAGCGACCACACCGTCAGGATCGCGGACAGACACGACGTCGCCGATCTGTATCGGTTGGCCGGCATAGAAGGAGTTCGGACTCCAGAAGTCCACCCACTGGCTGGTCGGTGCAATCTTATGGACTCCATGCATTGTAATATTCGCCCAGGCGTCCGGAACGACCTGGTCTCTTGTAAGGCTCGGGAAGAACCCATCGGCGTACGCTCTCAGGTCGTAATTACCTGTAGATAAGCCGTAGAACGCATAGAGCCCATCATCCCCTGCCGTCGTCTCGGTGATTATGTTGCCGCCGCTGTCGAAGGCCTGAATGCTGGCAAAGGGTACAAAAGCAGAACCGAGGGTACCGGACAATTGAGACACGGGACGGCCAAAGACATCTTTTACGAGTCCCACAAGCTGTGTAACGCTGGGATCCAGGACCCTGAGTATCGCCCTTATTATGATCCGGGGCTCATCCGGATCGTTTGTATCCAGCACTACATATGCCGTATCTATCGAAGCTGAGGTCATTCCCGTGGCATCGAACGTCACCACCAGGCTCTTCCTCTCATTGGCGTTCACGATCAGATTGCTCGCAACGGAGAGCCACGTCACGTCTGTAGGCGTGGGCGGCAGAGTATCTGCCTCGCTTATGGTCAGCACAAGCGACCCGACGCCACTATTCTGGATCCCGAACGCCCTGTTGCCCGTCAGGTTCTCAGGCAGCGATAAAACCAACTCAGACACGTTCACAGATAGTTCCGGCCGCTCGGTGACTATGAGCTTTCCGGCCTTTTTCACACTGTATCCGTTCGTCCCTCCAGAGCCTATGTCGTTACCGTCCGTATCGGCGAAGATCCAGTTGACTCCGCCGTTTATGGAGAACCTGAAGGCGAAATCTAAAGTTCCTAAAGTCCCGACGTTCAAGATTCCGAAATAGACATCTCTGTTCCCCGAATCGCCCAGGTAAGTGGCCGTCACGGGCCATGTCCAGGAGGAATCTCTCGGCGGGACACCGTCTGGACCGTAGCCTAACTGAGCCATCAAGCCCGCACCCTGGCCGGTAGCCTCAGTTATCCCCGGCTCAAAGACAGAGCCCTGAATCCTTCCGGTGGGGTTCCCGACCGCAGCGGAAGCAACATTCGGGAAATCTATCGTTGCAAAATCCACAATAGCCGTAGCCGCAGGATCTTCCCTGACCTGTATATTATCTATAAGCCAACGATCGGTGTAATAGCTCCTATTTACATAAAACCTTATGCGTATCTTCTGGTTTATGTAACTGGCTAAACTCAACTTCTTCTCTGTCCAACCCGTACTGGTCGTAGTGCTAAATAAAGTAGCCCAATTGAGACCGCCGTCCTGCGATATCTGAACATAGTAGGTTGCACCATAGCGATTGATAGAATGCCTAAAGACTAACTGAGGGTTTTGCGTCCCTGTTAAATCTATCTCATTTGCTAAGGTCATACGCGCAAATGTGCGGTAGACACCGGACGAACTGTGATTCTGAGTCCTGGGTCTGGAGTTCCAATGTTGACTTCCGTCAAAGCTACCTCTTTCTATCAATTCGAATGTGGACGATTGCCAGTACATATTTGTGATCGTGTCGTCGTTCGTATCGTCAACGAACGGCAACCCACCCAACGGGCCTGTGGTAGTCTCCTCTAACCTTATTTCGTCTATGAACCATCCGTTCCCAACTGTGGCATCGCCATCTGGCCACAGCCAGAATTGAACGAGTATCTCCCGCCCTCTCCAGGGAGTCAGGTCTATCTTCTCCTGGACCCAATCGCTGGACCCAGTTGCCGTATACAGGTTGGTCCAGCTCGACCCGGAATTGGACGAGACGCGAACGTAGACAAAATCCCCCTGATTGCCGGAGGTAGCCTGCTCAAGACTATACTTTTGCCAGAAGCTCAACTGCGGCTTGTTAGAAGCCTTGTGAAATAGTTATGTCCCAGGCAGCGTCTGAAGCGCTGATTATGGGTCAAAGAGTAGCATATCGTATCGTTTTGCTGTGGAATAAGCAAAATAGTCTTATCAGAGTTCTGGTCAGCAAGGAACAGGAGCTGTTTGAAGAACAGGATGCACTGTCTTTGACAGGCAGGGCACACATAGACGCTTTCCCCCTTCTTATGAAAGATACAAGCCTCTTGAGATTCTGTACTGTTGCAACAAGATTCAACTGTTCATTCAGTGAGGCTGGTCCTCTGTAACGGGCTCGTCCCATACCGTGTTGTTGCCTGGCTTCAGCAAAGATATGTTCACTGCGTTTACGGAGTCTCCGGGAGAGTTTGTAGTCAGCTGTTAATGAGATAGACCGTGCATGATTTCTGGCTTTCGCCTCTCGCACTTTTCTATCCCGTTCGGCCTGAATATGTGCTGGATTTGTCTTGTTTTTCCATGTAGGAATCGGTTCAATCTTCTCATCGGCTCGCAGAGGAATATGGGGTATGATTCCCCGGTCAAGTACATCAGCGATAAAATTACCAGAACCGTAACCGGTATCGGCACTAAGTGTCTGAATGTCTTTGGGCATGGTGTATGTTTCAAGGTCATCTACCATCTTAAGGGCACTTTCGGGCTCTGCTGTCCCTGTCGCCTGCGTGCCCTGAGTCTCAAGGATTACTCTGCTTTTTGTGTCGATCAGATCATGGCCCATAAACGAGAGAAAAGCCCCTTTGCCCTTCGATTTGCTGTATAAGCGCGCGTCGGGGTCTGTAGTCGAACGGTGTGTTTGGTTCGTCCACTTTTCACCATGAAAGTCTTTATCCTGAGGATGCCCGGACCTACCCTTTGTCTTATCACCTTCAAAACCGATTCCCTTGAGATAATCATCAAGAGAAACAGGGGGTTCTATCGGCTCAATACTTTTCACTGAAGCATCAGCTTGTATCTGAGTGCCGTCGACACTAAGGTGTTTACCGCTCACAAGACCGACATCTATGCAACACTGGACTACCTGACGCATTATCCGTTCAAACAACCCACTGGATGCCCACTTGTGATTGCGAAGCTTGTTGATCGTGCTCCTATCCGGAACCGCATCATCAAATGTCTGATGACAAAACAACCGATATGCCGCATGCATCCCCACTTCCTGACAGAGCCGATTCTCACTCAAATTATACAGATAGCCAATAAGGATCATTCGAACAACTAATTCAGGATCAATACCGGGTCTGCCATTGTCAGGGCAATAACAATCTGATACAACGTCTCGTACAAATGAAAAATCAACTGCCTCATCAATCTGACGAAGGATATGATCCTCGGGAACTAAATCCTCCATCTGAAAATAGTGAAACATCGGATTTGTCTGTTCCTGCTCTTGTGGGGTCATTGTTTCCTCCATGTATAATATTATCAATAACATAATATAATACATCGGAGCTGCTTTATCAATGCTTGTTCTATACTACTTTCTGAATCTAAGGGTTTTTCACAAGGCTTTTAGATAGCGAAAGATTTATCGAAAGCGTAAGAGTCTTGCTGGCATTGGTGGCGTAGGATCTCCCGGGGCTGTCGCTCCAGCCGAAGTTGTCGCTGTATGCAGCCTCTCCTGACACCTCCCAGGGCAGATCCCAATTCCAATTGTCGGGACCTGCCTCCATACCGTCGTAAAACGGATATGAACTCTGACTGGCAAGTAAGTTTGTCCCCGAGACAACGTTGCTGCCCAAGGTGACCACATTGGTCGAATCCACCACAAAGACCCGATAATAGTACGTTCCGGAAACAGTGACCGCATCCACAAAACTGGTGTCCGAAGGATCTACCGAGGAAAATGCCAAAATATTGCTCCTGCTCACAGATGAACTCGTATTCCTTCTGACCTCATAACGCAGAAACTTGGGATCTGGGGACTTGCTCCAGGTCATCCTGAGACTATGGCGGTCTATCTCAGTCGGTGCCTTTAAAACAACATCCACAGGGGCCTCCCTGATCCATATATTATCCAAAAGCCAGCGATCGGTGTAATAGCTTCTGTTTACATTAAACCTTATGCGTATCTTCTGATTTAAGTAACCTGACAGATCCAACTGCTGCTGTGTCCAGCCGGTACTTGTGGTCGAACTAAACAAAGTAGACCAATTGACACCGCTGTCCTGTGATATCTGAACGTAATAGGTCGCGCCGTAGCGATTGATAGAATGCCAGAAGACTAACTGAGGATGTTGTGTCCCTGTCAAATCTAGATCATTGGCTAACGTCAAACGTCCCAACGTGCGATAGGTACCGGATGAACTATGATGCTGAGTCCGGGGACTGGAGTGCCAGTACTGACTCCCGTCAAAACTCCCGCCTTCTATCAACTCGAATGTGGACGACTGCCAGTACATATTCGTAGTCGTGTCGTCGTTCACATCGTCAAAAAATGGTATCCCACCCAAGGGACCGGTGGTCGTCTCATCTATCCTTACATCGTCTATGAACCATCCGTCCCCAACTGCGGCATCCCCATCCGCCCACAGCCAGAATTGGACAAGTACAACCAGTCCCCTCCAGGGAGTCAGGTCTATCTTCTCATGGACCCAATCGCTCGACCCAGATGCCGTATACAGGTTCGTCCAGCTTGTTCCAGAATTGGACGAAATGCGAACGTAGACAAAATCTCCCTGGTTGGAGGATGTAGCCTGCTCAAGACTATACTTGTGCCAGAGACTCAACTGGGGCTTATTCGAACCCTGAAGGTTTATCGGAAGCGTAAGGGTCTTGCTGGCATTGGTCGCATAGAATAGCCCGGGGCTGTCGCTCCAACCGAGACTATCGCTGTATGCGGCCCCCTCTGACAGCCCCCAGGGCAGATCCCAATTCCAATTTCCGGAGCCAGCCTCCATACCGTCATAAAACGGATATGAACTGACATCAGCCGACGTGTTCGTCCCAGAAACAGTGTTGCTGCCTATACTGACCACATTTGCAGAATCCACCACAAAGATCCGATAATAATACGTCCCGGAAACACTCGGAATATCTACAAAACTTGTGTCCGAAGGATCAGTAGAGGAAAAGACCAAAGAACTGCTCCTGCTCACAGATGAACTGGTATTCCTTCTAACCTCATAACGCAAAAACTTAGGCTCTGGGGACTTGCTCCAGGCCAATCGTAGTCTATGCCGGTCTATCTCCGTAGGAGCCTGAAGAACAACATCCACAGGAGCCTCCCTGATCCATATATTATCTATAAGCCAACGATCGGTGTAATAGCTTCTATTTACATGAAACCTTATGCGTATCTTCTGGTTTATGTAACTGGCCAAACTCAACTGCTTCTGTGTCCAACCGGTACTGCTCGTCGTACTAAACAGAGTAGACCAGTTGAGACCACCATCTTGGGATATCTCAACATAGTAGGTAGCGCCATACCGATTGACAGAATTCCAGAAGACTAACTGAGGATTTGTCGTCCCATTCAAATCTATCTCATTTGCCAAGGTCATACTCGCAAATGTACGGTAGACAGCGGACGAACTGTGATTCTGAGTCCTGGGACTGGAGTGCCAGTACTGACTCCCGTCGAAGCTCCCGCTTTCTATCAACTCGAATGTGGACGATTGCCAGTACATATTCGTGGTCGTGTCATCGTTCACATCGTCAAAAATGGGCAGTCCTCCCAATGGAGGGGGCTCCGTCTCACCTATACTCACATCGTCTATATGCCATCCGTCTCCAACTGTGCCATCGCTATCTGCCCAGAGCCAAAATTGGACGAGTATCTCCCTGCCGCTCCAGGGAGTCAAGTCTATCCTCTCCTGGACCCAATTGCTCGCACCAGTTGCCGTATAAAGGTTCGTCCAGCTTACCCCAGAATTGACCGAAATGCGCACATAGCCAAAATCTCCCTGATTGCCGGAGGTAGCTTGCTCAAGACTATACTTTTGCCAGAAACTCAACTCGGGCTTGGATGCACCGACCAATGTCATCGGCAATGTTAAGGTAACGCTCGCATTGGTTGCGTAAGAAGTGCCGGGGCTATCTGTCCAGCTGACACCTCCGCTGTGGGCGTCCTCCGTTGTCTGTGCCCATGTACCGCCCGGCATCCAGGTGCGCGGACCCCTTTCCATATCGTCGAAGAACGGATATACTATGACAGTACCTATATCTCCTGCAATCTGAACATTGCTAAATTGTACGTGTGATGCGAAGGTATTCAGAGCCACGCGGGTCTCCACAAGGGGAGAGTGATCCGTGTCCTCCAAAACCAGCTTGTCGTTTATGTAAAACCTCAAAATGCTGCCTACCTACCTTTTCGACCTGAATGTTGTAAGCAACACCGGGGACGATCCTGAGGTCGTTTCTCTCAGCCAGCGTGAACCCGAGCCTCTGTATCTTCGTGTTGGTGTTGCCGTCCCCTCCGAATATGAACTTATATCCTGAGTTTGCACTCGATCCGTTGCCATAGATAATAACGTTGATGTTAGAGCTGTCGGGGGCCACAGTGTTAGCCTGAAATCTCACCCGCGTATCGCCGGCAAAGCTCAGCCTGTTCCACAAAGTAGCATTGCCCGTTGAACTCCCTAATGCAGAGCCCACAGTCCAGCTACCCTCGCCTATTATCCACTCGTCGAGATCAGCAAAATCGTCCGCAAAGGTGAACCCCAAGGGAGTGGCGTGCGCTTCGTCCGAAAGACCGCTCCTGTCGCCCAGCGTGTCCACCGCCGCGACGCGGTAGTAGTACTTTGTCCCGTTCGATAGAGGCGCATCCGTATAAATATTACTGGTGGGACCCGCTATGGAGTCGGAGGGAGTTGGCACAAAGCCCTTTGTCGTGCTCCTGTACAGGATGAAATGATCGAAGATACCCTGCGTGTTAGGCGACCAATTCAGAGAAACCTCCGAATCCCCTCCCAGGGCACTAAGCCCCGCAGGCGTCATTACAGGAGGAGGAGGTCCTGTTCCCTCCACGACTACGTTGACCGTATCCGGGAGGCTCGCATCCAGACCGTCGTCCACAGTCAACTTGAAAGAGAATATCTCCGCAAAGTCCATAGCAGGAGCAAGAAATGTAGGGCTTACGGCCGACGAACTCGACAGCGAAACTGCCGTCCCTGCTATCTGCATCCAGTTGAAGGAAAGAGAGTCCCCGTCCGCGTCGCTGCTTCCCGAACCATCCAGCGCCACCTCGACATTTGCGTTGACTATCTGATCTTGTCCGGCGTTCGCCAGGGGGATCGCATTGAGGAAAGTAAACCCAGCCTCAAGTGTATCCACCAGACCGTTGGGATTTGTGACTATCACATCCACGTTTCCTACAGCATGAGCGGGAGTCGTTGCATTGATGACCGAATCGGAGGATACGATTATATCCGTAGCTGAGCTATCCCCGAAAGCCAGAGCAGCCCCATCCATAAAGCCGCTCCCGATGATCGTCACCGACGTAGCGCCCAATTTCGTGCCGGCGGCAGGGCTGATGGATACTACATCGGGAGCCGGCGTCACCGTGACAATCACCAAAGCAGAGTCGGTATTTGCTCCGTCGCTTATGACATATTGGAGCGTATCATTACCTGAGAAACCCACGTCCGGCGTATACGTCACCGTTGTGTCACCCGGGTCAATGGCGGCAGAGCCGTTCGGAGGATCAGTTATGCTGATTACAGTAAGCGGATCACCGTTCGGGTCGGAGTCGTTCGCCAGAACGTCAACAGTAACAGCGCTGCCCTGTGGCGTACTTGCAGTGTCGTTCACAGCGAGGGGGATAACAGCGACAAATTCAAATCCGCCAGAGAGCGTATCTGCCTGACCATCGGGATTTGTAACTATCACGTCCACAGTGTCAGCAGGATGTGCAGGCGTCACAGCAGTAATAACAGTATCCGACGCTACGACTACACTATCGGCTGTGATACCATCGAAAGAAACAGTAGCTCCGCTCTGGAAACTGCTGCCTTTTATCGTCACAGGTGTACCACCCAATTCCGGGCCCGAAGCAGGATCAATAGATGTAACAGCAGGAGGCTCCACTACCTTACGTATCCGGTGATTGAGCCTATCCGTAATATAGATATTGCCCAATCCATCCACGAATACGCCAGAAGGAGAATTCAAACTGGCATCGGTAGCAGTACCTCCATCACCGGAAAATCCAGGAGTGCCATCTCCAGCCACGGTGGTTATGACGCCCGATGTACCGACCTTACGTATCCGATCATTGTTCTCATCCGCTATATAGATAACTCCAGATCCATCCACGAATACGCCCAAAGGCTGACTCAAACTCGCACTGATAGCAGTACCTCCATCACCGGAAAATCCACCAGTGCCATTTCCCGCCACCGTGGTGATGACGCCCGATGTATCGACCTTGCGTATTCGGTGATTGTTTAAATCCGCAATATAGATATTGCCCGATCCATCCACGAATACGCCAGAAGGCTCATTCAAACTCGCGTCGGTAGCTGGACCAACATCACCGGAAAATCCAGCAGTGCCATTCCCCGCCACGGTGGTGATGACGCCCGATGTATCGACCTTGCGTATCCGCTGATTCTGACGATCCGCTATATAGATAATCCCCGATCCATCCACGAATACACCAGAAGGGTTATGCAAGCTCGCACTGGTAGCTGGACCAACATCACCAGAAAATCCAAACGTGCCATTTCCTGCCACGGTGGTGATGGTGTCCGCTGACGTATCCACCTTGCGTATCCGGGCATTGCCTGTATCCGCAATATAGATATTGCCCAATCCATCCACGAATACGCCATAAGGCTCATTCAAACTTGCAGTGGTAGCTGAACCTCCATCACCGGAAAATCCACCAGTGCCATTTCCTGTCACGGTGGACATGATGCCTGACGTATTCACCTTACGTATCCGGTGATTGCTCGCATCCGCGATATAGATATTGCCCGATCCATCCACGAATACGCCACGAGGAAAATTCAAACTTGCACTGGTGGCTGCACCACCATCACCAGAAAAACCACCAGTGTCAGTTCCTGCCACGGTTGAGATGATGCCCGGTGTAGCAGCAACTGTAGAGACAAATGCAAACATCCAAAAACCCAAAAGCAAAATACTAATCAGAATCTCTTTAAAAGCCTTGTGAAAAACCCTTAGATTCAGAAAATAGTATAAAACAAGCATTGATAAAGCAGCTCCGATGTATTATATTATGTTATTGATAGTATTATACATGGAGGAAACAATGACCCCACAAAAGCAGGAACAGACAAGTCCGATATTTCACTATTTTCAGATGGAGGATTTAGTTCCCGAGGATCATATCCTTCGTCAGATTGATGAGGCAGTTGATTTTTCATTTGTACGAGACGTTGTATCAGATTGTTATTGCCCTGACAATGGCAGACCCGGTATTGATCCTGAATTAGTTGTTCGAATGATCCTTATTGGCTATCTGTATAATTTGAGTGAGAATCGGCTCTGTCAGGAAGTGGGGATGCATGCGGCATATCGGTTGTTTTGTCATCAGACATTTGATGATGCGGTTCCGGATAGGAGCACGATCAACAAGCTTCGCAATCACAAGTGGGCATCCAGTGGGTTGTTTGAACGGATAATGCGTCAGGTAGTCCAGTGTTGCATAGATGTCGGTGTTGTGAGCGGTAAACACCTTAGTGTCGACGGCACTCAGATACAAGCTGATGCTTCAGTGAAAAGTATTGAGCCGATAGAACCCCCTGTTTCTCTTGATGATTATCTCAAGGGAATCGGTTTTGAAGGTGATAAGACAAAGGGTAGGTCCGGGCATCCTCAGGATAAAGACTTTCATGGTGAAAGGTGGACGAACCAAACACACCGTTCGACTACAGACCCCGACGCGCGCTTATACAGCAAATCGAAGGGCAAAGGGGCTTTTCTCTCTCGTTTATGGGCCATGATCTGATCGACACAAAAAGCAGAGTAATCCTTGAGACTCAGGGCACGCAGGCGACAGGGACAGCAGAGCCCGAAAGTGCCCTTAAGATGGTAGATGACCTTGAAACATACACCATGCCCAAAGACATTCAGACACTTAGTGCCGATACCGGTTACGGTTCTGGTAATTTTATCGCTGATGTACTTGACCGGGGAATCATACCCCATATTCCTCTGCGAGCCGATGAGAAGATTGAACCGATTCCTACATGGAAAAACAAGACAAATCCAGCACATATTCAGGCCGAACGGGATAGAAAAGTGCGAGAGGCGAAAGCCAGAAATCATGCACGGTCTATCTCATTAACAGCTGACTACAAACTCTCCCGGAGACTCCGTAAACGCAGTGAACATATCTTTGCTGAAGCCAGGCAACAACACGGTATGGGACGAGCCCGTTACAGAGGACCAGCCTCACTGAATGAACAGTTGAATCTTGTTGCAACAGTACAGAATCTCAAGAGGCTTGTATCTTTCATAAGAAGGGGGAAAGCGTCTATGTGTGCCCTGTCTGTCAAAGACAGTGCATCCTGTTCTTCAAACAGCTCCTGTTCCTTGCTGACCAGAACTCTGATAAGACTATTTTGCTTATTCCACAGCAAAACGATACGATATGCTACTCTTTGACCCATAATCGGCGCTTCAGACGCTGCCTGGGACATAACTATTTCACAAGGCTTTTAAAGTGATCCTTTTTCGTGTTCATTTTATTATACCCCCTACTTTAATAGTGCATTCCAGTAAGTGTTTAGGTCTATTGAAGCTGTTTAGGAAATTAGCACAACTTAATATACCATATCAACTTTATCTTGCTCGTGACAGGGGTCACATCTTAATAAGTATTTTTGTGATCCTCCGGTCCACAGGACATAAGAAGCGCGGACTCGCTAAAGGCACAAATTTGCAGTGAATATATAAAACTTTAGTGTAAATGTCAACAAGAGTTTTAATTTGTGATTCGGGAAGGTTGTATTTCGCAGGAAATTGTCGCACATCGAACATCTGTAGGGGTATACCCGCGTGTCTGCCCGGAAAATTAGGGCGAACACATGGGTTCGCCCCTACGTAGAATGGGCAATTCGGGCATGTCAGACAGGAATGCCTGACCCACCACACATGGGGCCGCCCTGCGGGCCTCCAAACAAGGAGCTTGAATGTAAGGGCGGGGTTATGCCCCCCTGGAGCGAGGCGCCGTGGGTAATATCATCAGTATCGTCAATATCCAGAATGATACCCTTTGGTGGTTTTTCATATGAATCTATGAACCGATCTACGAATACTTCTTCTATTTTGTAGAGTTCTTTGGAGCAGATGGAGTTTTCAAAACGACTCATAGTGGGCTGACTTGCCAAATGGGCCTCAGAGGGGAGCCTGTCGCAGGAGACCTTGAACCCAGGATCGGCCCTCAGATAATCTGAATCGTTAGTATCTTCATAACCACATATAATCTGAAAAATACGTTGATTCAGGAGTTCCCCGATATGATGCTGTACATAGCTTTGATGACGATCATCACCTATAGCCTCTGCAAGGTGTTCTATGATCCCAATTTTCTTTGCAACTTCTTTCAAAGCAAGGACTCCAGCATCGGATGTCACATCTCCACCGGTGAAATCTACAGTCACTTTCTTGCCAGAAACGTCTTTCAACTTAAGCGAAACTTGTATATCTTCATTCATGGCAGTGCCTCTTTAATTTTCGGGATTGTTTTTGTAATTATACTACCTAACTATAATACAATTCAATCCCTTAATTAATGCACTGCCTTTTCTCGTTAATTATTCGGGTTAGGTCTTTTTCTGGGCTTCTTCTTTTTCCAGAATCTCTTTTATCTCCTCCTCTCGCCATTTAGCTCTGTCGAATTTAAGATGCTCAGCTGTGACGTTTCGGGGAATTTCAAATACGATCTGTCCTCTTATCACCTCGTCCCTTTCCAAGTAGAACTCTCCAAACTCGCCGCCCTGCTCTATAAACAGTGGTGAATTGGACAGAGGAAAGTGATCCTTTCCGTCTGAGTCCACAAGTAAAAAGCATTCTCTTAGGGTCGGATAGGCAAGTTTGAAGCGACATTCCATCTCCAAGTAGAGCACAACGAACTGCTTGTCCTTCCGTGGAATAACGCCCTGATACCTCGGTACGGTCACCACCTTGTCCACAGTGACGATCATAGGTTTCCTCACCCTCGATGCTAAATCGGGTAGCATTTCAAAGGGAGAAAGTGATGAGTCTTTGAACTGCATGTAGAGCATAACAGGTATCGTTAAAATAGCCAGTCCAAAGACCAATCTGTGAACAAGAAGTATTTTTCCCGTGCTCCTCTTTAAGAGGGACTCTCCAGATCGGGAGTATTTACTTTGGCGGCTGTATCTATCTTTCCCTATCATAGCCCGATTAATTCATAAACTTGGTGGAGTCATTGTGAGGAGCAAAGCGGTCCCCGATTGAGTCTATCGGGGAAGCAATCTCAAGGTTTTATAGTGGTCTCCTATGAGAGCCGCAGAGTATTACATCTACCACAGTAACCCCCGATTAAATCTATCGGGGGGATTGCTTCGCCTTCGGCTCGCAATGACACCGAAGGCGGTTAAACGGCATAACTATAATATAATACAAACCCTTAATTAAAACACGTCCTTTTTTGTGAATTATTCGGGATAGGAAACCATTGTGCTGTCTATTTAAATTTCTCTGTCAATCTTCGATAGGTTTCCTCCAGTCCCTCAGAGATCACCTTGGTATCCCCAATTATGGGCATAAAATTCGTATCCCCTTTCCATCTGGGAACGATGTGCAGATGAACGTGCTCTTCTATGCCCGCTCCGGCGACGCGGCCTATGTTCATTCCCATGTTGAAGCCCTGGGGATTCAAGGCTTCCTGGAGAGTAGACAGGGACATCTCCATTAACTTGAACATCTCCAGCTTCTCGTCGTCCGACAGATCGCCGATCTGAGAGGTATGTCTCTTAGGAACGATCATCAGATGGCCGTTGTTGTAAGGGAAGAGGTTCATAATAACATATACCACTTTTCCCCTTTTGAGGATCAGATTCTCCTTATCTTTGTTCTCCTCCCACTTGTCGCAGAATATGCAACCTTGGGAGTTGTCAACGCTCTCTATGTATTTGATCCTCCAGGGCGCCCAGAGATTTTCCATAGTTTGTCCTATCTTTTTATGGCTATTTTCCCAGTCTTTTCAAAGTCTTTAGCCTGGATGAGATAGTAATAAATACCGCTTGACACATCTTCGCCTGAGGCATTCTGCCCGTTCCAGAATGGGACTCTGCTCCCTTTAGTGTAGTCTCCGGCCTGAAGCAAGCTGTTGAAGGCAATAATACTCCTCACCAGTTCGCCAGAGGATGAGAATATGCTCAAAGACACCGCAGAGTCTTGCGCTAAACTGATGGGGAAGAATATACTGCCGCTTGAAGGATTGGGAAAGGGAGATTCGACCACTGTCTGGCTCGTAGTGGCGCTGGGATCAAATATCGGATCTCGATCTTCTCCGTGTACCAGAGTATTCAGCGTATCTGCCGCCGCTAATCTTGCGGCGGCGTGGGCGTCCACTAATCCCCAACCGTAGAGCGTATCGGGTCCGGAGGGCCCCAGGTCTTTTGCTGTCTCCTTGAGGCTCCCTATTATCTGGGCAGGGCCCCACGAAGGATTGATCTGCAGAAGGAGAACGCACGCTCCTGCTACCACAGGAGCCGAAAAAGACGTGCCGTTGCGAGATTCATAGGAGTTAGGATCATTTGACGAAGCTACGACGACGTTGATTCCCCTTGCCACGACGTCCGGCTTTATCCGACTGTCGGCTGTCGGACCGAGGGAACTGAAGGTCGCCAGTCCGTTCCCTGCGTCAATAGCTCCCACTGTTATAACGCTTTCGGCGTCAGCGGGAACGGTTATCTTCTGCCAGGGAGTGTTCCCCTGGTTCCCGGCGGAGACTACGACCGTAATCCCCTTTAAGACCGCTATCTGGGCTGCAATAGTAGTCTTGGCGGTCTTTCCGTCCAGATCCTTGAGAGTATAACTTTCCCCCGTCCCTTCATCCCAGATATTATATCCCAGGGAACTGCTGACCACATCTGCGCCGAGGCTGTCGGCCCACTCTATTCCGGCGAGCCAGAAGTCCTCCTCTATAGGCGTCTCGCTGGATACATCTTCGGTCTTCCCCAGAGCAAACTCGGCGCCGAAGGCGGCCCCCACAAAATTTCCGGGATCGTAGCCTCCTATCGTCGAAAGGACCCAGGTTCCGTGAGATTCCTGCGGTCTCCCATGTTCATCCTGGCCGTCCTGTCCCGGCTCGTCACGGACGTCGTCGTCTTTGTTTATGAAGTCCCTTTGAGCTACTATGTTTATCCCGGAAAACGCATTATGATTTATGTCGTAGCCGGTATCCAGAAGGCATATTCTCACTCCTTCGCCGTGGTACCCCATGTCGTGGACAGCTATTACTCCTATATGATTCAGTTGGTCAAACGACAGCCCGTAGTCAATTGTGGTGGAAGTACTTTCCTCTCTGTCGCGAAGAATTTTAGGAGAAATGTCCGAGGGAGACGGCTCAGAGCGTCTGTAGTGTTTTACAGTTTCCACGAATTTAACGTATGAAAGCTCTTTTATCCCTTCGATCTGTTCTGCATTAGCCGAGACACTGACTCCGTTGAGCCAGCGGGAGACGACTCTGATTTTGGCTCCTGTCTTTTTTACCCCCTCTATGTATTCCTCATACACGGGCAGATCCCGAAAGTCCACCAACTCCTCTTGGGGCAAAACTTTTGCCCTCCTTTTCAAAGAGCGTTCGGATATTTGCCGGAAAGCCTTTTTATTCAGTTGGGACGAGCCGATGTCTCCCTTATCTTTAAACATCGCCCAGACGTTGTAGGTTTCATTTTCATCCCTACGGGACATCTTATCTCTAAGTTCCGCACTTATCTTGAAAGAGGGAAAAATACCTGCATAGCAGTATAAGGGAGCAATAAGAGAAATTATAATTGCGATTCCCACGATGCGGTTTTTGAACAGCCCCTTTATCCTATCTTTCATCCTTCTATCTTGTGTCTATCACCTCCACGCCTTGGGGAGGGCTAAATTGAAAGATGGAATCTTCCAGATCGGAATCTATCACCACGTTGGACAGTACATAGGTAGTTACATCCTCGTTTACATCCATCTGTTTCACCTTCAAGGTCACCCACTCTTTTTTATCTATCCATACTTTCATCCTGGTGATATAAGCATCCTTGCTGTTGGAGGTAAGCTCCAGGATGTGACATTTCTTCCCAGCCATCCTATCCTCGCCCAAATAGAGCGGATCGTAGTTTTGTGTGTACTCGAACAGTATCTTTTCTGGGCTGTCGGGATTACCCTGTGGATCGTATCTGGATATGAGGACCTGATTGTTGTCGGGAGTATAGTTCCAGAGGTCTTTCCCATCTGTCACCAATGTCTGTTGATCGGTCTGAAGTCTGAATTTATGGGGCTTTTTGATGTATAACTTGCCCTTGAACTTCTGAGTCTGTTCGGCCAGTGACCAGTAGAAAGTCTTCTTAAAATCCGCCGAGAAGTCCTTCATATTCGCGAACTTCTCCCTGACCTTTTTAAGCACCTCCTCCCCTTCAAGGGCGTGAGATGGGGAGTAAAAGCCAAGGATAAGAGCGAAATAGATTATGAGGATAATCATACGCGAAATGGCGCTTAACATCTTTGGCCTTTGCGAAGTGCAGAGCATTTTGGCGAATTCTTACACTTTGAACAGTTCAATGGTGCAAGGCTAGGAATCTGTTGCGATACTAATTTTGCGAACTAAGTAGTCTACGACCTGGAATATGACAATCAGGCCTATCAGTGTCTTTGCCATCAGAGTCAGCGTATAGCCAATAAGCAAGAAGACACCAGCCCAATCCTTTGTTATTGTCAGGTGTTTCGCTAATGACTCGTATTTTAGTGATAACCTGGCATTGACAAAATTTGCAACCTCGTTCGGCCACTTGAAAAACCAATACCAGTTTGTAGAAAGGAAGAAAGTGGTACCCAACAGCCTTACCGGGAGTTATAGTATATGAGTAATTCGTGGCCTCAGCAATGACCTTATGTATTCTGTAAATGCAGAATAGCCAATAAATCCACCGATCAGGGCTATTAGAATAGACAAGAGGGCTACTTTATCAGCAGTGGTGGGATCTATAATCTCTTCTATTATAGGGAGATTGCTGATATTATCGACCACAAGGAGCGCTGCCACAATGATGTATCCAATCCACATTTTGGGGAGAGCAGATGAAATATGCTCTTTTGGTGATTGAATCTCGTTGATGGTGTCCTTTTCCTTCAGAAGCCAGACAAAACTGGCTATCTTCCAGCATCCCAACTATTCATCATCTCCCATTTCCAATTCTTCAAGATAGCTATCATCCACAAGGACTTCTCTTGCCTTGCTCCCGTCGGCAGGACCCACTATTCCCTCAGCTTCAAGCTCGTCCATGATCCTTCCTGCTCTGGAGTATCCGACCTTTAGTCTGCGCTGGAGGAAGGAAGTTGATCCCTGCTGGTGCAGGATAATCAGCCTTGCTGCGTCTTCGAACAACTCGTCTCTTTCGCCGCGTACACCGCCTCTTATAGCCTCGCCCTGTTCATCGAATATCGCGACCTCTTCAGCATTTATCTTCTGAACTTTTATCGCCTCCACTATGCGCTCTACTTCCTCAGTGGAAATGTAAGCGCCGTGAATCCTTACTGGTTCGGGCTGACCCACAGGGATGAAGAGCATATCCCCGCTTCCAATGAGACTCTCTGCGCCGTTGGTGTCTAAAATAGTTCTGGAGTCCACCTTGGAGGCGACCTGAAAGGCTATTCTTGAGGGGAAATTGGCCTTTATCACCCCTGTGATGATATTCACAGAGGGGCGCTGTGTCGCCAGGATCAGGTGTATGCCGATCGCCCTTGCCATCTGCGCCAGCCGCGCTATCGAATCCTCAATGTCCCTCGATGCAGTCAACATCAGATCTGCAAGCTCATCTATAATGATCACTATATAGGGCATGCGAGGCGGCACATCGTGGTCCTCCCTCGATTCTGCCGGTGGCGGTAGACGTTCTACCTTTCGGTTGTAATCATCTATATTCCTGACGCCTAATTTTACCATGTTTCTGTAGCGGGTTTCCATTTCCGCCACGGCCCACTTTAGAGCCTCAGATGCACTCTGCGGATCTGTAACGACAGGCGTCAGAAGATGGGGTATATCGTTATAGACCGAAAGTTCCAGCATCTTGGGATCTACCAGGATCAATCTTACCTCCTCGGGGGTGGATCTGAATAGCAGACTGTTGATCAAAGCATTTAAGCACATGCTTTTGCCGCTGCCCGTTGCTCCGGCTATCAAAAGATGCGGCATCTTTACCAGGTCAACGCAGTAAGGTTCTCCCCAGGTGGTCTTGCCGAGGGCAAAGAGTGTCTTGGACGTAGATTCCCTGAATTGGTCCGATTCCACTATCTCCTTGAGGTAGACCACAGAAGGCTCCTGATTGGGGACTTCAATCCCGACTACGGCTTTGCCCGGTATGGGAGCCTGAATCCTGATCCTTTTGGCTTTCATGACTAAGGCTAAGTCATCGACAAGAGCGACTATCCTGTTGACTTTGACCCCCGGCGCCGGCTCCACCTCATAGCGCGTTATCACAGGACCCGGGGTTACCTGTACGATCTTGCCGTCTATTCCGAAGTTGAAGAGTCCCTTCTCCACTACCGCTGCGCTCTTCATAAGCTCCTCTCTTTTGGGTTTGCTCTTCTCTTCGGGCAAGTCCTCCAAGAGCAGGGAGGATGGATATTCGTATATTATCTCCTCATCCTCATATCCTTCGGGGTCAGAGATCTCTGCTCGTGGCAGACGTTCTTCACTATCATCCAAAGGGTCCACTATCTCTGGCTCGTGATACTCTATCACCTGGGGAGACGCGACGCTCTTCCGTTTAACCTTAACTGTAGGACTACCTTTGGCGTTATTGCTTTCTTTGTCAGGCTCTGTGGAACGTCCACCACGATTGGATTTTGATTTTCCATCCTTCTGTTTTGACCTTCTGTTTTTGATTCTGGTTCCGAACACCTCTCCTTTGGCTCTGATCTTGTCGGACACGGACGCTATAATCTTGGAGAGGCTGATTCTGGTAGCCGCGACAACTGTGACGAGGAAGAAAGCCGCTATCAGCACGTACGAACCGCCCTTTCCTAAATAGGGCAGCAGCACTTTAGTGGAGAGATTAAGTCCTAACCAACCTCCCAGTACAGAGCCTACATCCTCATTTGCTCCGGACGCCAATCCCGCCGCTCCGCAGTAGAGGGTTATAATAAGCAAGAGCGCAAGAGTCTTTATCAGGGATTCGGCGGCATCTGTTCTGCGGAGCCTGTCCCATCCCCAGATTAAGAAGAACAGAGGGAGTGCAAAGGCTGCATATCCGACCCCTCGAAGCGCCAGGGACGATATGTATTCCCCGGCTTTGCCCGCCCAATTTCCATCTGTGACATCGTGAGGGATAAGGCTTATGGCTATCAATATGGATATAGCTATCAGAACGACGCCCAATATCTCAGATATCTTTCCATCGGACGCATTTGCATTATCAAGCACTCTTTCTCCCCCCTTGTTTTCAATCTTTAAAAAGGGAATACCTTATCTATATTCGCTTTTAGGTACTCTTCTTCCCTTATCTTCTCTATATCCTCTTTGGACCGATAGACAAACAGAGTTCCGCATCGCTTGCAGACGCCGTAGAGCTTATCGTCCCCCGGGTGTCTTTCGATCGGGATGTTCGCAACTTCTCCCCTGCAGACATGCACCACATAATCAGAGTCACTTACAAAGACAACGTCTTTACCCATAAGCAATCTCGTTTTTCGTCTTTGACTTCAACTAATCCTATCTAAGAGTGTATCTGCTATTATCTCCTGCTCATCTGGGTAGGTGATCCTGCTCCCGTCTACTTTGGTTATGTAGAAGGCATCCACTGTCTGATCGACTTCTGTTGTGATCTTGGCTGTGTGTATATCCAACCCAAGATCCGAAAGCGTCCGCGTGATCTTGTAGAGGAGGCCGACGGTGTCCTGCGCGAATACGTCTATTACCGTGTATATATCGGACACACCGGCTTCGAAGACGACCTTTGTCGGGCGCGCAGATTCGGGAGGCTCTTTTCTTTTTGACCACCGTCTTTCGTGTTGGCGGAATAGGAGTTCGGTGCTTTGGTGTCCCCCGAAGATATCCTGAAGCTGCTTTTCTACCTCCGCCCAGCTTCCGGCGCGCACAGGACCGTGCGTCTCTGCGTCTGTAACCCGGAAGGTATCCAATGCCGTGTGGTCCGCTCTGGTGTATATCTCGGCGCTGAAGATATTGATGTCGTTGACTGCAAGGATCGCACAGATTTGGGAGAGCAGATAGGGTCTATCCTTTGCGGCAAAATGGACGGATGTAAACTGGCTTTCTGGTTGTGGAGAAAGTGCAATAGGTTGTGTGTCCAGGGAATCCACAAGTTTTATATGTGTCCTTATATGTTCTGCATCGTTTGACAGGACGTATCTGGGGGGGAGGCTCCGTATATGGTTTCGGATTTTGTCTTCGGGAAATTCGTCCTGAAGCTGAGTTAGGATCTTCTTGAGAGCATCTTCGGCTTTTTGTTTTTCCTCCTCTTCCTTTGCCCCTGAGGTAATTCTTTCTGAGGTTTTGTAGTAAAGGTCAGTAAGGAGAGTCTCTTTCCAGTCTGTGAGTGCTTCCTTTGTAAGCGCAGACAGGTCTGCATAATTAAGCAGATATAGCATCTTTAACGTTTCAAGGTCGGGGAATGTTTCTGCGAAGGTCTCTTTGAACTTGGGATCGTTAAAGTCCCTCCTTTGCGAGTTCTGGGACATTATCAGGTGATTGGCGACGAGGAACTCTACAGTGTCCCTTTCCTTGTCGCAGAAATTCCAGCGCGAAAGGACTTCCCTGGATAGCTGGGCGCCTCTTTTTGAGTGATCCTTGCCCTCTCCCTTGCCGATGTCATGGAAAAGGATGGCAAGGTAAAGCAATTCTATTTTCCCTGTAATTTCGTAGAGCACCCTTGCTATTGTGTATGGTGAACCGTTACCTCTGATTCTTTCTATGTTCTCGATTGCGACAAGTGTATGTTCATCCGCTGTGAAGACGTGGTATGTGTCGTACTGGACCAGACAATTTATCCGTCCAAATTCGGGGATGTAGCTTTCAAGGACCCCAAGTTCGTGCATGGAAAAGAGCGTAGATGCCACTCCGTAAGGGGCTTTCAATATCTTTAAAAACATGTCTCTATTTTGGGGTGATCTTCGAAAATCGTCGTCTACTAAATCGAGGTCTATTCTTATCTGTCTGTAAGCAGTTTCGCTTATGCAGGCTCTATATCTTTGAGCCTGGAAGAAGATGCTCAAGAGCCTTGTGGGGTCTTCTTTGAAAAAACTGCTTCTCCTTTTGGGCAGATATATCTCACCTCCGGAAAGGATGGTGCCATCCGCAAGGTCTTTCTTGGGGAATCTTAGGAGCTTGGAATTCTTGCCCCCAAGTTTGTTGCAGAGCAGATCGGAGATATGCTTGGTATTCCTGGCTTGAAGGTAATAGTTGCGCATAAAATCTTCTACAGCTAGCCCTTCAGGACTGTCGCAATATCCCAGGGCTTTAGCTATCTGAGGTTGAAGTTCGTATCTGAGGACATCGGACTTGGCTCCTTCCAGAAAGTGGAGTTCATTGCGGACTTCAAGTAGAAAGTCCAGAGCCCCTACATAAAGGTGATAGTCTCTTTTAGGGAGGAGTTTCGATGAAAGCAGACTTTCAAGGAAGAAAGAGCCTTTCCGGGCTTTCAGGAGCCACTGGACAGTATGTATATCTCTAAGGCCGCCGGGACTCTCTTTGACGTTGGGTTCTAAGAGTTGGACTGAAAGACCCGTCCTTGCGTGGCGCTGGTTTTTCTCTGCTAACTTGGCTTTGATAAAGGCTCTGTCATTTAACTGCCCAACTATTGCGTCCTGAAATTCTCTGTAAAGGCTCGTATTGCCCGCAAGGTATCTGGATTCGAGCATTGCGGTCTTGGAGGTGATATCCCTTTTAGCCTGATGGACACATTCTTTTGGGGTCCTTACACTGTGTCCGATATCAAAACGGAGATCCCATAGGAGATAGAGGATACCTTTTACTATTTTCTCCGTCTTCTGGTCGTGGGACCTGATAATGAAGAGGATATCCACATCTGATTGAGGATTAAGAAGACCCCTTCCGTACCCGCCGAGAGCCGCAACGGCACAGGGTGCTAAGTGCACTCCGTGCGAACCGTCTCTATGGCGATATCCCAGTATATCCTGAGTCATCTTTTCATAGGCCCTTTTGATCACGTTGTCCACCATCTGGCAGAGGGCGGAGGAGACGGATATCCCATGAGCGCCCGATCTGTGGAGATTGAGTATCCCCTGTCTTTGGGACTCAAGGAAGCTCTTGAAGACCTGGACTGCCTCTCTTTCGGAGGGTGTCTCTGATGCGGAACTCCCACTGCGGGTGGAGTTCCTGCTGCCAGAGGCCAAAGATGTCCCTCTATTGTTGGTCATTTGGTCCTACTCTCGGTAATTTCCACAAAAGCCTTATGGCTACTCTATCGGAATGCCTTTGGGCACTACTGTTATACCTTCCTCCGTTACAGTGAATCTCTTCCTATCTTCTTCGAGGCAATATCCGATCTCGCATCCTTGGGGTATTCTTACATCTTTGTCTATTATGGCTCTTTTTATCCTGGCGCCCCTTCCGATGTCCACTCCTTCCAAAAGTATAGATTCAAAAACATGCGAGTAACTGTGTACTTTGACGCCGTGTGAAAGGACAGATCTTTCAACTGTTCCTCCTGAGATTATGCAACCTCCTGAGATTATGGAATCAAGAGCAAGTCCCACTCGATTCTCGCCGTAGCTGGAGAAGACTGTCTTGGCGGGCGGATATTGCTCCTGGTAGGTCCTTATGGGCCAATCCTCATCGTAGAGATTAAAGAGCGGAGTAACCTCGACAAGGTCCATGTTAGCCTCCCAGTAGGCATCTATCTTCCCTATGTCCCTCCAGTATTTAGTCTCCTTTTTGTTCTCGTCTATGAAGTTGTAGGCAAAGACGGTGGAAGTATCTATCATTGTGGGGAGTATGTCTCTGCCGAAGTCGTGCGTGGAATCAACTTTGGCATCCTCAATAACCGCTCTGGCAAGGACAGGAGTCTCGAAGACATAGATCCCCATAGAGACGAGGGCATGTGTGGGTTTGCCCGGGATAGTTTTAGGATCTTCAGGTTTTTCCTGGAAACCTATTATTCTGGAGTCTTGATCTATCTGGATTACGCCGAAATCTTTAGTCTTAGTGGCCTCAAACTCCACTGCACCGACCGTAAGATCCGCACCCTTTTCCTCGTGAAATTCGAGCATGTGGCTGTAGTCCATCTTGTAGATGTGGTCTCCTGCAAGGATGAGGACCCTTTCGGGACGTTCCTGTTCGAGCGTGTAAATATTTTGATAAATGGCGTCGGCGGTTCCTCTGTACCAGCTTTGGGTAGTTCTCTGCTGGGGTGGAATAGTGTAGATAAATTCCCCGAGTTCGTCGTTGAAGATGTTCCATCCGAGTCTCAAATGCTTTTGAAGCGAGATAGATTTGTACTGAGTGAGGACATAGATTCTTCTCATATTGGAGTTGACACAGTTCGAGAGCGTAAAATCGATGATTCTGTAGATTCCGCCAAAGGGCACGGCTGGCTTTGCCCTATCTCTTGTCAAAGGGTGGAGTCTTTCGCCCTGTCCTCCGGACAGCACTATAGCCAGCGTGTTTCTCAGAAGGGCGCGCAGATCTTTTCCGGGCATTATAGGTAATTCCTTATTTTGAAACATAGAGGCTATCTTAGACGGGTCACCTCATCGACCTAATGGATCAAGACGTCCTTGAACTTATATTTCCGGGACCTTATATTTCCGGCCGGATTTGGCGTTATAGAAGTCCAGATCGTACTTTATGGCCTTTTTTCCCGACCATATCAGCAGAGGCAAGATATGAACCCTCCTGAAGTTTATACACGCCTTCGTGGACATATTCTGTTGCCAAGTTCCAAGGGCGGTTCTCCCGAGAATCATATACGAGGAATTTGCCGCCCTTCATGGCAGTTTCCTGCGTTACAGAGTTTTGGATAGCAGTCTTGACATCTGAGACTGAGTCGCCGGGATCGTCCGCTTCTTCTTCGCCTCGTATCCGAACTTTGGCTTTGACCTAGCGCAGAACGACCTCATCAACCTCCAAGATATCTTCTCCTTTACGGACGAAGAAGTCGAGGTCGAAGGTGTTATTCTGTGAGTCGGAAAAGTCAGCGCAGGCAAAGTACGATCTGTCCTTGACTCGGTGCACGCCTTTGTGGATTTCCAGGAACTCCAACTTGCGGACCAGCTCAGAGCGCAAGTCCCGTATGGCGTAGTGCTCTTTGTCTTTGATCTTACTCCACATATAGTCCTGAATAGATCGGCGTAAGTCTGATGGGGTATTTTCAACCTCAGCAGGTGCAGGGGAGGAGACAAAGCTCCACACGAGGGCCGTTGTAACCAGAAAGACAAAGACACGAGACGAGCTATTTTTCATCTACTCCCCCTCTTCTCGGCTTTTGCAAGCGATTTCTTGATCTCTTCCTTAAGTTCGGTGAGGTCTGAGGATTTGACGGCGTAGGCGTCGGCCGACCAGCTCATAAAATTGTCTTTGTGGCTGGCATAGGCCGTATTCAGTATGACCGGCATTTTGCTATCCCTCCTGAGTATCCTCTCCAGCACCTCGAGCCCGTCCATTCCGGGCATCGCTATGTCCAGGACAACAAGATCGGGCCGGATTTGCTGAACTTTATCGAGGGCTTCCTGTCCGTCTGATGCCAGAATCACGTTGTAGCCGTCATCAGTGAGCTCCTGCTCGTAGAGGAGTCTCTGGTTCAAGTCGTCATCCACCAGTAATATAGTCTTCACCCTTAATCACTCCCTTCGAGTTGATCCCCGAAAGAATCAATCGGGGACTGATCCTGTGATTCGGGGTTGACCGCGGGGAGACGGATAGTCAGGGTCATCCCGCTTCCCTCCGTGCTGTGAATGTCTATCTTTCCCCCCTGATCATCTATTATCTTCTGGCAGACAGCAAGACCGAGTCCAGTTCCGTAGGTCTTGGTAGTAAAAAAGGGACTGAAGATGTCTCCTATATCACCATCAGGTATTCCAGGACCGCTATCTGTTATCTCGATCTTCACGTATGGGTTATCCTGGCTAGCTTTTATTTCTATCCTTCCCCCTTGGGGCATGGCTTCCAAGGAGTTCTGCACAGCGTTTAAAATCACCTGTTTGATCTGTCCGGCGTCAGCTAAAATCCGGGGTACATCGGGTTGGTATTGAACGGAAAAGTCTATAGAATTATCTTTAAGTCGGTGTTCAAGAATAGGATACAGTTCTTCTATTATCGAGTTTATATCTTCTGCCTCCTTTTTCAGGCTCTGTGGGTCTTACAAAGTCAAGGGTCTCTGAGATTACCCTTTCGAGCCTTTTCACTTCGTCCGCGATGATCGCGGCGTTTCTTTCTGTGCGTTCTGATGTAGGGTCCTTGACAATGGACCGGGCGAATCCGCCGATAGTGGAAAGAGGGTTTCTGATCTCGTGGGCGATTCGGGCGGAGATCTCCCCGATCTCTGCGAGCCTCTCGGAGCGAAGGAGCCGATCGTGAGCCTCTTCAAGCTTTTCATGGGCCCCTTCAAGTTCTTCGATCTTCTCCTCAATCTCCCTGTAAATTTCGGCATTTTCTATAGCGAGGCACGCCTGGTTTGCAAAGATAGTTAGAAGCTCCACGCTAAGATCGTCTATGGGTCGTCCGCTGTAGAGGTTGTCGGCGATTATAGCTCCTATGGCTCTATCCTTGAAGATCAAAGGAACACATATGAACTCAGGGGTGTTGAGAGCGTTTAAAAGTTGAGGATCTACTAAAGGGTTATCAAACGCATCAGTGATTTTGAAGGGAACCTTTTCGAATATAGAAAGGGCAGGGACAGTTCGGGCATTTGAAAGGGGAAACCTCAGCCCTTGGGAGACCCTATAAAGGGGAATTTCTTCTTTTTTGTCTTTTATGCGGTCATATTCGGAAAGGTGATCCTCGAGCTTTAGGTTCTGGTGCGCCATTTCATGCCATATTCTGTATGCATCTTCGCGGCTTGAAGGACCCACTCCCATTTTGCCTTCGAGCATATCTTTTTCCTCGTTTACAAGGAAGAGAAAAGCCCGGTTGAATCCGAGGGCGTGTCCGGCTGTGACGTAGGTGAGTATAGCATAGAGGAGGCGATCCAAGTCGAAGATCGTCTGCATCATTTCACCTGTCTGACGAAGCATAGAAAATTCATAAGCTTTTTCTACTGTATCAGTTACGTCCTCAATCACCACCAAAGCTCTCCCCATTCCTCCGTCTTTTGCGCTGGTTATCGAGACATTGAAGAATCCTACTGGAGGTGTGGGGCGTACGACCCTGAAGTTGGTGAGGTTGAAAGGTCCTTCTCCTGCTGTCGCCCGCTCTATAAGACTCTCGATGTCGGGTCGCAGGAGGAGCGATTCGGGGACAGTCTCGCGCAGGTTCTTACCCTCTATGTCTTCTCTTCGGAGACCTCTCCTCTGGCAGTAGGCATTGTTGGCAAGTATTATGTTGAGATCTTTGTCAAGAAGGAGGATAGCAGACGGCATCGTGGCTATCAGGCTTTCATTGAACTGATTGAGACGGACGCTCTCTTCGTAAAGACGGCTGTTTTCTGCAGCTCTTGCTATCTGGTTGGAGATGGTATGGAGGGAGGCCACGTCTATCCCGTCAAAGGAATTAAGGACAGCACTTTGCACGTCTATTACTCCTACTACGTTTCCAGATATTTTTATAGGGACACAAAGTTCGGACTTTGTCTTCGCCTCTTCAGGAAAGACAAATATATGTCTGGGCTCTGTTATCACATCGTTAGCCAAAAGGTGTTCCCCTGTTCGGGTGACGTAGCCTATTATGCCCTCATCGATACTCTGATGGTATCTCTCTGGGATTTTGAGTCCATCAGCGCTGGCGTGGGCTTTAAGGACGAGTTCTTCGGAAGGAGGACTATCCAGGAAGAATAGAAAGACTGCGTAGTATGCAAAGCTCTTTTGTATGGCTTCGGCGACCTCGCGGAGCATCCTGTCCTGATCGAGAGTGGACATCGCTATTTTGCCGACCTCGTTGACCATAGAAAGCTGAGTCGATCTCTTCTCAGTAGACTCGATCAGAGAACGTTGCTTCTCTTCTGATTCTCTCAGTTCCTCCTCCTGCCTGCGCTTTATAATTTTGGACGATCGCTCGGCAAGAGCGCTGATCAAATTTCTCTCTTCCTTGAGGAAAGGTCCCTCATCGCTTTCCGGTCTTTCTTCCAGGAGACAGACCTCCATTGTGCCGATTCGATCGTCCTTCACAATCATGTCACAGGACTGCTTCCACATAGTTTCCTTAAAGTTGCTCGTTCTATACGTTTGATCGTCCAGAATGATTCGCGCGCACGTAATCTGCCGGATACTGGCAGGCCGGCGGAATAAGGTCTACTATCCCCTGAAGTATCTCCCCCAGTGAAATATCTGGCTTTTCAACAAGGTTAGAAATGGCGTAGAGGCAATTTAGCTCCTTGTCGCGCTCGGCAAGATCGTATGTCCGCTTCTGTAATGCCTCCTCCGTCCGCTTGCATTCGGCTTTAGATGCTTCTATTTCACCAACCAATCGGCGCATTTCTGCCAATTCATCTATGAGTTGCTCTTTTGTCTTAGCTTCATCTTTCATAACGATATCCATATAGATAGGCAGCTTTTGGTATCGTTCACAATCGGAAAGCGACAGATGGCAGGTTTCATGTCTGTTTAGTGATAATACTTTTACATCACACTATGCCCTAACGGCTTAATTTACATATAATATAAAAAATACTTCAACTATATGCAAGAGTGTTTTTGCCTCTTTGGGAAGGACAAAAACACTGGGGGTGAAGAATTGGATAGAGAAAATAAGAGGCGTCGACCGCCGGGAGGTCGACGCCTCAGCCCTGAATGAAGAGCGTCAACGCTCTCTCTTCGGGAATAGGTCTGAAACTCAATACTAGCCCGAATAATTCACAGAAAAAGGCCGTGTATTAATTAAGGGATTGTATTATATTATAGTTATGCCTTTTACCACCTTCGGTGTCCTTGCGAGCCGAAGGCGAAGCAATCTCGATTCTGTGGTAGATGTAACACTCTCCGGCTCTCATAGGAGACCACTATAAAACCTTGAGATTGCTTCCCCGATAGACTCAATCGGGGACCGCTTTGCTCCTCGCAATGACTCCACCAGGTTTATGAATTAAACGGGCTAGTTAGTCGAGTATATAACAATTCTGGGCTCGTTCAGGATACATGGAATTTCATCACCTAACTGTTCTAATTCCTGCTGAATTTTGAGGCGGCTCCTGTTGACGCGCGATTTGATTGTTCCGACAGGAGAGTCTGTGATTCTGGCTATTTCGTCGTAGGACCGTCCCTCTATATCGCGCATTATGATAGCCTCGCGATATCTGGGAGGTAGAGAATCTATGGCCGTGCGGATCATCGAGTGCATGATTTTGGATTCTGTTGTGTGATCTGGCCGATGCGATTCGTCTATCGCTTCGACTATGACATCAGTATCTTCATGTGTGGAACTGTCTATAGATATAAACCTCCACCTCTTTCTGTATCTTAACTGGCTTTTTGCAAGGTTAGCGGCTATAGTAAATATCCACGTTGAGAAATTATTTAGAGTCCGCGCCCGATCGCTGTTGGTAAAGACTCTAAGAAAGGTCTCCTGGACTATATCTTCGGCCGTCTGTTGATCGCCCACAAACCTGAGCACGAAATTGAAGAGCTTATCGCTGTATCTCTCTACGATAACACTGAACGAATCTTCATCTCCGTTGGATGCTTGGATCAAAAGGTCTGTATCCTTGATAAGAGGAGTTACCATAGCGTGTATTCTCTTTGCGATTTATGCATGTTTGCAGGATGTCTTAGAAGTTATCAACTACCCCTTGTTCTCTTATATGAGGAATATCAGGGGTAGCGTGACCAGATAAAGCCTTCAGTTTGGACCAGGCCAGGGGGGAGATAGCAGCGGTCCTACTTATGGGCTATGAATTCTACACGTCATCGCTATTCCCTGATATATCCTCACTCTGTCAGGATGCGCAAGTTATGTGCCAAGAAACAGAAAGCTTTTTCAGCTCCCTTGTGAAGCGGTAAAGAACGAGACTACTTTTTGAGTAAAGTGTTGAGATTTGTGTAATCGCCATTCTGGTATAGGTAAACGATACTATCATTGCCATTGTAAAATGCAATCGAGGCGACATCTCAATCTGAAATAGACTATAAGAGTATTGTTCAATTGTGTAATTAGTGAAGTACAGAGATCATACCTGTGGACATAGGGAGACGGATTTTGCACCTTTTCTGTTTATCTCCTAAAAGATGCAAAGAGTCACATCCTTAAACTCATATTGTCATAGAATTATGATATGCAATTGATTTTAATCTACTTAATTGACATAATCTGTAGGGAATCGCGAGTGCGAACAGAACATAAGGTATCGCTAAGAGCTTAAAAGGTATTGCAAATTATCAAAAAAGTGTTGACAAAGGGTCAACATTGTCATATATTGTATCACTGCGATCTTGTGTGTACGATGTAGAAAGCACATATTAAGCACAGTAGGGCGTATGCTCTTTGGTGTGGATTTGTACAATCTATGTTCCTGCTTGGTCAGGAACCTAAAGTGAACATTAGAGCATAGCTGCCTTGAAATTATTGCAGAAAACTAAAAAAAAGCTTGACAGTTTACAAATATTTTTATATACTTATGCTTGACACTGTCAGGCTATATTAAAATCATCGGAGGAATTACAGAAAGTGACGGAGTGATTCAAGCAAACTAAGTATTTACTTACAATCGTTTAGCAGGTTAGGAACGCGTCGCATTTTTTTAAAATAGGCGCGCAAATGCTCAATTTTTCGAGTGATCTTAAATTCAAGGGGGGTGCCATTCGAGATCTTTACGGTTTAAATTGTCCTGCTGTTCTGGAAATCTCTAGTTGCTAAAGCTCTTAAGGATTTTCAAGTCAGCTTTCAACAACCAGTAATACACGTGAGGGAGGATAAGTCAACTATGCCAGGTTCATTAGCAGAAGACACAGACGGTGCGTTTGAGAAATCGAGTCGTTTTACTTTTCAACCTTACGGTTCAAGGAGGGATGACATGAAAGCGAAGGCGGTGGTTGGTCTTTTAGCGGTTGGCTTGTTCATATTCGGGATGACTTTCTCTGCGGATGCTGCCTTAACGCAAGCTGTTACGAATGACGTAGCAACCACTCCGACGCGTGAAGGCAGTGATGTGACTTACGGTGGTGCGACTCTCGCTCCAGTAACGGGGCCGGTTTCTGTCCTTAGGGTCGTCCTTCAGTCTGACGTAACAGCCGAGACTATTAGTACCGTCAAGGTGGATATAAACAGGGTATCTGGACAAGGCCTTCCCGACTCATACGTAGCTGCCCTTACTTCTGGTGATGACAGCGGCATTGCCATATACGTGGACGATGGTGATAATGTCTTTGAGCGCGTAGCAGATACTTTTGCCGGTGCTGGGACTATCAACTTTGATCCGGTGTCCGGCAATGAAGGTATTCGTACAGTCACCATAGAAAATCCTACTACTGACGACGGTGCCCTCCCTGTAAATCCTGGGCCGTTGACGCTATTCATCGTTGCTAGAGGTGGAAGTGATTTAGATGCCGACGATCAGTTTACGTTCAGCACGGACCTCTCAAACTGGGTATTCAGCGGGGCGACGGCAGGAACTGGAACTGCAACTGCTACTTCAGGGACCATAACCGGCGATGTAACCGCTCCTACTATAGCTGATGGCAACGTGGTGACGCTGGACGATGACTCCGATGGACTTTTGGACGGCGTACAGATAACCTGGAGTGAGGAAATCGCCGATGTAAGCTTTACCAGCTTTTCCAGTGCGACTGCTTCTTTTGCCGTAGCAGTTGACACTGAAGTCGGGGCCTACCAAAATCGGCAGATAGCCCAAGACGGTCCTCCTCGCACTCCGGATACCATAAACAACAACGTCACCTTCATCACTTTTGATGAACAGGTAACTCTTGGGACGAAGACCCTCGATCAGCTTGATACGGACGCGACTCCCACTTTAAATATGGCTACGGCTACCGTAACGGACCTTGCAGGCAACCCCATCGCCGGTGTCTCACTTACTTCGGTTGACAAAGCCCCTCCTGTCATCTTCCAGAGCCTCTATCTGGACGCCGATGATAATGGCAGGATAGATGAGGTGCAGGTCCAGTTTTCCGAGAACATTGATGATGCTACTTTTGGCAACAACAACGGCTGGACTGTCGCTGGGTTTAATTTCAAAGACGTTGCCAATGATCCACCTGTCCTCATAGGTGCGGCTTCTTCTGCAGATCCTCCGACTATACCAACTGAAGGCACTACAGATGTCCTCAGGCTCCTGCTTGAAGAGGAGACTGACTTCTTCAGCACCGGTATAGATCTAGCAGGGGACCAGGTGACTTACAGAGCGACTGTTGGCGATGTAGCAGATCTAGCGACTCCGCCTAACGAGCTTAATAGCGTGTTCGTAGGAACCGCTCCGGAGGTGGACAGAGCCAGTCCGATTTTGATTGATGCGAAAACTGGAGACATTATCGCTACCCGACCTCGAGGTCAGATTGATCGATACGAGATTAAATTCAGCGAACCTGTGGAAGCGCGAGGTGAAGAAGCCGACTTTATCCTTTTGGACGACTTTGCAGTTGACTCTCTGAACGGCAACCTCACCAACACGCTTACTCTTGTAATAAGGGAGAGAGGCTTTATCGATACGGGAGTCACACCCGGGCTCGGCGTAAATATAGACATAGACGCTAGTCCGAATGCAGGTATTGTAGACTTGGCCAAGGATAGGTTAGGAGCGAATGCCCCGAACGGTTTGGTTGCTCCTTCGTTAAATGTAATAGCCGGCGCAGTTACCTTCAATCTAGTGCCTGACGCAAAGCGACTCGACGGCGCTCCGCCCCTGATAAGGAGGGATGCTGTGATCACGGGAGACAGCAACAGAGATGGCAGGCTCGATCGGCTACTTGTGGAGTTTACTGAGGTCATGCCCGGTGATCAGGACTATGTCAGTGGTGTCACTATCGGAGGAATTGCTCCTAGTGGAGCGTCGCGGACGGCAGTCGATCAGGTGACCTATAGGTTGACAGTAGCTCCAGGCGCCCTGCCTAACACAGGCGTTGTACTCGACTATCTCTATCGCAGCGCTAGGGGAGCCATATCAGATCCCGCCGGGCTGCAGTTGCTGGATGTCCGGAGCGCCGATATTGCGGAGCTGGATGGAGCTGCTCCGGTCCTCGTGACCGCTGTCACAGATGACGCTGACGGAGACGGAAAAATAGATAAATACGTTATCACTGCAAGTGAGCCTATATCGATAGCTGGTGGTGCGGCCTCGACAGGAATAGGCCTGAGAGTTGAGGATCGCCCCGATACACTCGCCACCCTGGATGCAACCAAGAAGATTATCACCTTATTCTTCCGTGAAACAGCCGCGACAACGCTGGACGATTTCGATACTGGAGTGACCCCTGACGTTACTTATACTAGAGTGCAGGATGAGCGTGGCGAGATCAAGGATCTTTCAGGCCCCGGCGGTACGCCAAATATTCCTATGACGAACATACTCGACGACGACGCTGTCCTGACGGAGACTGACGGCGCGAGGCCCGTTATTGTTGTCGCTGATGATGATACCTCAAGCACAGGGGACGGAAACAGCGATGGCTTTATAGATCAGTTGACGGTGACCTTCAGCGAGCCTGTGACGGCGGACAGCGGTAACATCGGCATAACCGTTGATAAAACTGCTTCGGGCGGCAACAAGGTAACCCTCAGTGAAGTCTTGAGCGGCGGCGGAACCAGGGCTGTGGTCTTCCGCGGAACTTCCGACAGATCCGGAAATCCCGATACGGAGGACATTCCGTTCTTTGACTACGTCGAGGCCGGATCTATTCGCGATATGTCTGCTGCTGCAAATGCACTTCGAGCTGCTGCCGATCAGATAACGATAGATGAGGCAAGGCCCGTTATTGTCTTTACGACGGGGAGGGATAAAGGACTGCGGATAAAGTTCTCCGAGGCTGTACTCGGTACTGGAGTCGCAGGGGATCTGCGTGTAGCCGATCTCTTCTATGAGAATACCAACGGAGTCGGGGCCGGCGATATTGACGCTGTGGACGATGAAGCAGCAGCTGTCAATGGGGCCGATGAACTCATAACAGTCACTTTGGATAATACCCTTAGCCTTCAAGATGTGCTACAGGACTCTATATCGTTCGCTCCGTCAACTACGAATCGAGCTTTCAGCCTTGTGACGGATGCAGCGTCTGTGCCTAATCAAGCGCGCGTCATCCTCGTCACAATAGACGATCGCATAAGTCCCACAATCACGGCCATGAGCACGGTGGACGAGGACGCAAACGGATGGATTGATCATATCAGGATCCAGCTGAGTGAGCCTGTGGACGATTCGGGCCTTATCGGTTTTGTAACCACCGACAGCCTGTCCGCTCCCATCGGTGACCAGGGATGGGATGTGGTGGGCTATACAGGCGAGAAGTGGAACCTCTATGTCACCGGCGGCAAAGGGGCTGCTGCTGACACGGCCGTTGCTTTCGGAGATAATGCTGCAAATGACAATGTCCTCTACATACAGGTTGACGAGCAGAGCGCCGGTGGAAATGCAAAAACGGGAACAGGCGATACTGATGCTACACCTGCGTCGGTTATTGCTGCGGATACGACAGGGCCAGATGAGGCGGGTGTGAGTGTGAGCGCCTTCTCGGGATTGGTTGACTTCAAGCCTAATCCTCTGAACCTGAACACGTCGGTAACGACTCCGAGCGATAAGGTAGGTCCTGTGATTATGGAAGCCAAGGCCTTGACAACTACGGCGGTCCTGGTGACTATGAGCGAGGACATCGATGGCGAGACTGTTCATCGGGAGGACTTTGATCTCGAAATAGCCAGCTCTCCTAACGGCACCCAGGACTCCGTTGGAGTAAGTCATGTGGCTGAGACGGAGCCGGGGATTGTCAAAGTAAGAGTTAAACAGACTGATGAATGGTACCCGGATTTAGGTGGACAGATAACTGTTGCAGTTGGCTCTATTGCAGATGTCCCTGGAAACGTGAATCCAGAAACCGATACTGCGTTTGTTCCTGTTGTCGCATTCGCACCCACAGTCGCAGTCACACCCACAATAGATGCTCCCGATACTCTGGCAGTTAGAGACAGGCCCGGCGATCAGGGAGGTGTCGTGATTGTGGAGTTCGACGCATCTGCTAATCACCCGGGGATAGGCCTGCAAAATATAGTGGATGCATACGTGCTGGAGCGGGAGATGGATGACGGCACCGGAACAGTTAAGTTCATAGTGATCCAACTGCTGGCAGCCGTACCAGGAGAGAATCCTATCATCCGTCAGGTCTTCCTTGGCGACGCTTTGCAGACGAACTACAGAGTAAAGGCTGTGTCTGGAGTAACCGTCTCTGGACCGTCTGCCAAGCAGGCCGGCTCCAACAGCGTTCTGGTCGCAGAGGCCCAGAGCGGAGATGCCATAGATAATAGGATATCTGCATTCTCGGTGTATAGCCCGACCGCTATTGGCCAAGCTCTGGACGATCTGGCTCCTGCTGCTGTGGCAGCGTTCACTGCTCAGGATGCTCCCGACGACGACGGCGGGGCTATTAAGCTAACGTGGACACCGTCTGAGGACGACAAATTGGTTGAGGCGTTCTCAACGGGAGGACGTATGGTTCCGCTCTTTGGAGTTACCAGTTACAAGATCATGCGTAAGACTCCTGCTGAGGCCGATTTTTCGCTGATCGGTACGGCGCTTCCGGGATCTAACTCGTTCGTGGATAACACGGCTGTGACAGGTACAACTTACGAATATAAGGTCATAGCTGCAGATACACAGAACGACGCCGAGCCGGACTTCACCAGGAAGGCATCTGCCATCAGAAACACTAATGTGGTAGATGAAAGTGGCCAGCCTGTGTTCGGATACTTCGGACCGGACGACGGCGAAGTCGGCTTAAACGACTTTGTGACGTTCCTGGATAAGTTCGGAATAGGAGAAGATTCAGAGAGCTTCGAGCCGGCGTTGGATATAGACGCCGACGGCGACATCGGTCTTTCTGACTTCGTGATCTTTTTGGACAACTTCGGGAAGCCGGTCGTCACAGCTTCCGGTAAGGCTCTGCCTCCTCAAGTGGGCGCGAACAAAGATGCAAAGATGTCGCTCTCCCTTGCCAGTGATGTCGTGAGGGCCGGAACGGAGATAATCATCGATGCCTCGGTGTCGAGTGTGACGAATCTCAAGGGATACAGCTTCGCTTTAAGCTACGATCCTGACAAATTTGAGTTTGTAGGCGCCGAAAGCGGCCAGGACAATTTACTGAACATCAACGGTGGAGCGACTCCGCTGTTCCTTTCAAAGTCGGATGAGCCGGGCAAGGTGAATCTGGCAAACGGTATTTCTGATGACGATCTTGCCAGCGGCGAAGGTTTAACCGCCGAGATCACGTTCAGAGTTAAATCCGACTTTGAGGACGACGTGAGCATCGCCATAATTGACGGCGAGATTATTGACGGCTTCTATCTCCTTAACAACGTTAGGGAGATGGGATCTTTGACCGTAGCGATAACTCCTGACAGATATGACCTTGCTCAGAACTATCCCAACCCGTTCAACCCCAGTACGACTATCGAGTACGCCCTGCCCAAGACCTCGTCCGTACAGCTGACGATCTACAACGTGGCTGGACAGGCTGCAAGGACGCTTGTAGACGATCGGCAGAAGGCGGGAAGCTACTCGGTGGAGTGGGACGGTAGGGATAACAGCGGACGTCAGATGGCAAGCGGTATATACTTTTACAACATCAAGGCGGACGACTTCCAGTCAGTCCGGAAAATGGTATTAGTAAAATAACCTTGAGTCTGTAAGGAGGAGTCATCGGGAGTCCCCCCTGGTAGACCTTTTGGAGGGACTCCCATTTCTTGGGTACCTTTCAAGCTTTAACAAGAGGGGTGATACGATGGCAAGATTAACGATTATAGGAGGTGTTGCCCTCTGGGTCTTATGCGCGGTTGGTATGGCTTCTGCCGGGCAGAATTCGGGGGCTACCATAGTTTTGGATCTTGATGCCGCAACTGCAGGCAATCAGGCCAACGACCTTCAGCAGAACGTCGGAGCGAGTGAGGCTGTTGACATAGCGGTTTACGTCACAGGAGCGCAGAATCTGAAGGCATATCAGGTAGACCTCATGTTCGACACGACTAAGGTTGAGTGGAATTCTGCCCTTACGGGCGATGCGTTTGGTAGAGAGGAGACGAACTTTCTGGGTTCGGAGGGAGGGGCATTTGTCTTCGGGAACCTTCTTAAGGCGGGTACGACAGACGTAGTCAGAATACTAAACGGAATTACCGGCGCGACAGAAGCAAACGCCCCTGAGGGGGATGGCCTCATAGGTGTTATCAGCTTTACAACACTGGGAGGATTTGACACCAACGCTGATGCAATCTTCACAGTGGTGTTCTTTGAGTTTTCAGATACGAATAATGACCTGGACACATTCGACATGCCCTCGCCTCATGACCCTGGTATTCGCGTTTTCCTAAATAAGAGAACAGCGGTTGAAGCCGACACTTGGGGGAGGGTAAAGGAGCTATTTTCGGGTCTGCTCAGGTAGGCTATCTTGTACGGAATAGTAAGATATAGGCTTGCTTGAGACCTTATGAACATCCTCAAGAAGGCACAGATGGAGATCGAGGCCGAGCGGCGAGCGCTTGAGTTCTCACTTACTTGACTTTTAAGGCTGATTTTCGTATCCTACACGTGGCCACAACTCTAGCGGCAGGTTCGGCGTGGGCCCGCTGCGGAGGAAACTGCTACTACTTACTTTCTAGAAAGGGAGATAATCGTGAAAAAGACCTCAATCCTGGTGGCTCTTCTTGTCGTGGCGCTCGGAGGCGTGCCGAGCCCGGCGCAAGGGCAGGGCTGGTATCTGGGGAGCGAACTGGGCGGGCATGTGGTCCCGGCCTTGGGCTTCACCGGGCTGTCCAACGACGTAGCGAGTGTGTGTGACGAGTTTATCAATCCGGAATATGCAACGGTGACACAGACGGCGGGATATGAAGCCTACAACTGCACGGGACCGGATCGCAGTGATGACTGGGCTAATGAGTTCGCCAGGGCCACGGGCCTCCAGGCCAGCTGGGTGCTGGGGTATCGCTTCGGGGCCGACGCCTCTGGCCCGCGGTGGCACCACGTGCGGACGGAGATGGAATACTTCTACCGAGCCACCGCCTACGACCAGAGCGAAGCCGTTCCCGGCATCGGCGGTGGCTCGGGCAGCGTCACCGCCGACAAGCTGAATCAAGAAATTCGGAAGGCGACGGACTACCTCGGCCGTGTGACCGCGCACACCCTGTTTGCCAACCTGTATTGGGACGTTCGGACGCGCAGTCGGCTCACGCCCTATGTCGGCGTGGGTGTGGGGATCGGGTGGACGGCGGTGTCCTACGGCAGTCTGTGGTCGAGGAACGCCAATGCCACGGCGATTACCACCGGCGAGGGGCTGCCCAACGTGGACGAGATTCGCCAGAACCTAGCAGCCACGACAAGTAGCTTCCAGGGCATCCTGTCCGACAAGCTGATCAGCGAGCAGGTGCTGGTCGGAGTGAACTACGCGCTCACCGAGGGTCTGTCGGTGGGTGTCAAGGGTCGCTGGGTCCACGTTGCGGCCTTCGAGAGTCCCCAAGGCAGCCTCATCTGGGATCCGCTGCGTAGTCACGTCCCCAATCTGCGGCGCGATGGGAGCGAACCCGTCACGGGGCAGGTGCTGACCGACGCCAGCACGCTCTGGGATGTGGGCCTGAGTCTCACGTACCACTTGTAAAGCGGGACGCTGGGTCCCCGGCTCGCCGGCCACCCCCTTCCACGGGGAGGTCCACCGTAAAGCGCGCCTCGTAGCCAGTAAGGGTGTGCCGAACGGCAACGATGCCTTAGGGGGCGCTCAGCGCCTCGGGCGTGGCCTTCCACAACGGAATAGCAAGATATGGGCTTGCTTGAGACCTTAGCAAGTTGTAGTGGTACCGTGTGCAAATTGTCTTCGACGGCAAGTCCAGTTTGATCTGTTGCTTGTGTTCCTTACGCCCCAACCATAGGGAGTAGGGAGTATCGAAGGTTTTCCCCTCAAATATCTCGGCTACCGTCAATAACAGCATCCTGGGAAACAGACGCCCCTTGGCCTCCAAATGTCCAGCTTTAGCCATTTCCCTATGAAAATTGCGTTCTTTGGTTTGGCCCAGAGGTTCAAGTATAATCAGGCCAGCCATTAAGGCGCCCCAACCCTCAAGGACTCCACGAAGTCGCTGCACAGCGGCCGTCCCGACATTCCTTCCGCCCTTGACCTAAATAATCATGCTTTGAAGCTCGCCTTCTTCTTCTAGCTCAAAATACAAACGTCCATCTACTCCACCGTCCGCCGTGTTCTTGTCTGTTACAAAGCCGTCTACCGTTTCAACCGCCCAGGTTTGGAACGTGTACTTATCCTGCTCCCAGAGATGCCTTGCGCCCTCTACATTCTCAGGAAGTCCATCTATTTCAAAGTCACGTCCTTCTTTCAGGCCAGGACGATCTTTCAATCTGATTGCGGACACTCGCTTAATGGCGTGTATGGCAATGTCCGTACCGATCCATTGGCGACCTGGTCTGTGCGCTGCCTCTAAAGTGCTTCCGCAGCCGCAGAAGGGATCAAAAATAACATCTCCCTTTTTACTGCTCGCCTCTATAATTCTATGCATAAGTTTCAGTGGTTTTTGCGTAGCATAGCCTGGCCTCTCTTTTGATCCGGGATTCAGAGGGTCAATCTCCCAAACATCAGGGCAGGGCCTATCTCCCGTTTTCTTCGTCTGATCTACTCTTTCCAGTTCAGGGGAAAGCCGACCGGATGATATTGCGCCTTCAACTTTTCTTTTATTGTAAACTCTTATTCTTGAACCTCTTTCCCCATTTCTTTCAATGGTATCTGTGCCCCAGCCGCGCTCTATATCTTTTCTTACTCGATCCCCTGGAACAGTTAAAACCTTGAAGGTGTGCTTGTCGGTTTTCGTGTAGAACAGAATTACATCATGTTGAGACTGCCATTTTTTGGCTTTCGCCGGCCATCTATTTTTATAATACCAAGTAATTTCGTTGCGGAAATTAGAGTGATGAAAGATAGAATCCATCATCACCTTGACATAATGACTTGCCGTGGGATCACAGTGCAAATATATCGATCCAGTAGGTTTTATAATGCGCTTGATCCAAATTAATCTTTCTGTCATATAGGCAAGATAGGCCAGCAATTCGGGTTGCGTCTCCCTAAGAGCATTCATCCATAAACGCCAGAACTCAGTAACGCTATCTTCAATGCCTGACTCCCTCATCAACACGGGCATCTGTCGAATGATGCGCTCCTTATCTTGATCGAGTGTCCAGGCATCATTGAACGCCCTTACTTGATCTGGCAAGAGCCGTCCCGTCTCATCCTTGTAGATGCTATTGTAGGCACTTTGGGAATTGAACGGCGGATCGAGGTAGACCAGATCAACACTGGCCAAGCGGATCTTATCCCTGATAATGGTGAGGCAATCCCCGAAGTAAAGGCGATTCACGAGAAGCACGCCACCAGAAAGTTCTCAAAAGCATGATTGCTTTTGCGGTGGTTGTACTTAAAGCAGGCCTTAGGGACATAGAGGGGCATGTAACGCTTTGAATAGTGATGGTGCGATCCATACCAAGCCCGTTTTAGCAGCGACCAGACACCCTCTGTCGTATTGGTATGAATACCGCCCTCGGCATAGGTTTGACTGTGGTCGATTACTGAACGGGAGACGAACTTCTCAACCGCATTATAGGCGCGATATTCGTCTGTGATGAGGTGGGAACCGGCAGGATCTACAGTACCTTTGATGAATTTCAAGACGCCCTTGCCGGTTAGGTCTTTGGCTGCTTGGGCAACTACGCGGCCGCCGCGTTCTACGGCCCCGATAACTGGCGTTTTGCTGGTGCCACGGCCCCTTGGATGCTGGGTCTTGTCGTTGCGGTGCCGCTTTCGAGGCTTCCCGCCGACATAGGTTTCGTCAGCTTCTATGCTGCGATGTAACATTCTGGCGCCGTGCTTAGACGTCATTTCGGAACGGATGCGCTCTTGCATGAAAAGTGCCGTTTGGTGTGTCAATTCAAGGTCTCTGGCAAGCTGGTAGCTCGACAAGGATTTCTTGGCATTGACCATCAACCCGATAGCCATGAACCATTTTTGAAGGGGGACTTTCGTCTTGCTCAGGATGGTGCCGGACAATACATTGAAGCTTGACTTGCAGTTGTGGCAATTCCATCGACCTATGCGGTCGCCGTCCATCCTGCGCTCAACCCTGGGGTTTTCGCAATGCGGACAAGTTGGAACGCCGCACCAGCGCACTTTTTCAAGGTGCTCAATGCAAGCTTCCTGATCAGGGAAAAGGCTAAAAACGGTGAGTAAATTCATGGCTGATCTCCTTTACAATTAAGATACAAAAATCAGCCTTAAAAGTCAAGCCCATATCTTGCTATTCCGATCTTGTATTACAATAATCGCTGTTGGAAATAACCACGCCTCAGGTCATCGTCTCCATCTAAAGCAGTACAGTTAAAAAGGCTATGTTGTGACATAGCCTTTTCATTTTGATGCACTGTGGACTTATGCCAAGCCTACTTTTACCTGAAAAGCTCCTTGATCTTTCCCCACGTGGTCTTACCCACGTCTGTAGGCTTGAGCAGCCTCTCAACGACGGATGTTATCGAATCGTATTCGTATCCCTCCTGGCTGTAGGTGATGTTCAGATCGCTGTCGAGAACTACAGTGTAGTTGCGCATCTTTGCGGATATGTCAGTGATCAGCCGATAGGAGACATCAAGACCTTCGGTCAGATGGGGCGTGGAGCTTACGCCTATTATCTGCACGTCTTTGTTTCTGTATTTGGCCCACATACCATTTTCGATGGATAGCGCAGTCTCTCGGTCATCACCGAAGAAATGGACAACTATGATCTTATCCGGATAACCCTGGAGGATGTCCTGCTTTAAGTAATCCCCGAACACTGCACCTTTATCGGGGCTTGGGGCTCCGGGAACTGCGGCAAAGAGTATAAGAAGGGGTATCAACAAATAGATGGCTTTCACTGCTGAACCACCTCCTGAATAAGTAGACAGTAGGGGTTGAATATCAAATGAAATCGGTGCACCTAATTTGATCTTTGTTTAGAGTATTAGTAGATTAAGTTGAGTTGATTGTCTTAACTTTAATCTACGGAGTCCTATGGACAAAGAGAGATTGGCCGTATTAAGACAAGAAGTCAACGAGATGTATTTTAAGAAAGAAATGTCAAAGCGAGAAGTTATCAAACAAGCGAGAGTTTCCAATGATTTCGTTACGGCTTGGACTAAATCTCCGGATCAGGATTTTGCCATGGATAATCGGGGTTGGCCAAAAGGAAAAAGGCAAAAATTGGCTAAAGTTGACGAACAGAGAATCAAAGAGATTTACCATAGCTTAGAGGACGATCCTTATCAGTTCTATTCAGGAGCCACTGTTATTGAACAAGAATGGAGGAATCGATATTCTAGCACCCCTCCTCCGTCGTTGCCGACTATCGGCAGAATGCTTTCAGATTTAGGACTTTCCCAGAGAAGGAAGAAAGGTAAAAACAAGGGTGCATCTCGTTATCTTTGTTATCCAGAGTATACCATTTACTATCTTTCAGGAGGCAGAGTCCTAGAATCAGACTTTATTGGTAAAAAGTATCTTACCGGCAGAACTGAGCCGGTCAACTTCGTTGGATTTTCCTTTAAGAAAGAGCCTAAGTTAAGGTATTTTCGGCGGGTTGACGGTCAAACAGCAACTAACTTTATCGAGAAGTGTCAGTCTTTCTTTGACAGGTTTGAAAAACCAGATTTCGTTAAGGTGGACAATTGCTCGGCGACTATTGGCAGTGTTTCAGGTAAAAGGAATGTCAGCAAAGCAATGCAGTTTCTCTTGAAAAATCAAGTGATTCCGATATTTGCCGTTCCCAGAAGGCCCTTTTCTCAAGCATCTATAGAAGGCAACAATTCTGTATTTTCAAGGAAGTTCTGGAACAGAATTCAGTTCAAAAGCTTACAAGAAGTTGATCAGAAGTTAGAATGGTTTAATCTTTCATCACAGAGATACACCGGCTACCGTCCACCTAAGCAAGAGAAGTCAAACGAGAAAGATTTCATTCCCAAGACCTATTTTATCAGACAAGTCAAACAGGACACAGAACAGACAGATAAAGCCTTTATCGATGTCCTAAATGAGAAAGTATCTCTTCCCTCCTCTTACACCAACTACTTTGTCCTGGCTGAATGGAACCTAAAAGAAGAACAATTATACATCCATTTTGAAAAAGAACAGAAACCAAAGATTGTCCAAAACCTATCATTCAAGATCAATCAAAGATCGAAAGAGAAGTGCACCGATTTCATTTGATAAATAACCAGTAGTCAGTAAACAGGGCACCTCTCCTCTCCCTGTCTGTCCAGCTATTCGGTTCTGAGCATATTGCCTTCCTTGATATCGCTGTAGCCTTCAATTATCCTTGCTTTGGAAAAGTGCTTGGCAGTGACTTCAATGACCTGGATAGTTCCTACCTTTATCTCATCGGTTTTTCCCACTACCTTGCCCGTGATAGGGTCTGAAAGCTCTTCTCCCTCTTGATATACACTATATTTGTCTCCTGCCTCAACTCCATCGGCGATCCCTATGTTGACATACACCTCATCGTCTTGGACCCAGAGTACGACAGGATCCGAGACTTCGGGCTGAGGCGGTGGTTCTATGTATTCTTCGATTTTGGCTTTGATCTGTTCAGAACACCTTGTAAAGGCTATGCCTACTACAGTATCTTTGAGCTCCTCTGACTCGAATTCATAGTTTCCCATCTCAAAGAACTCTTTGTTCCTCTGTCTTGCTTTGTCATCCCGATAACTGGCTCCAAGTTCGTTGTCATCGTATTCCCCAACTCCCTCGATTATGCCGAGTTCCATTCCGTCCACAACGCGAAAGATCGTCAGTTTTACATTGACATATGCTCCGTACCTGAAGAATCCGGCGAGTGGAACTCCAGCTCTGAAGCGAGTTACGTTAAAGTTTTCGATCTCTCCGGTCAGGACGAAGTCAGCTTTGACGTCTCGACCTATCTGGATGGCTCTTTCGTTTTTAAATTTACCGAGAGTCTCTTTTCCATCCTTCAATCGCTCCAATATTGCGCCATGCGGAACTGTTTTGTAGAAGGGATTTTCCGACAGTTTCTGAGCGATAGCTTGAGGAACGCTGTTTACTATGTCCCAGGTCCCCTTTAATTTGGATCTATCCTCCAAGGGGAGTATAAGCAGAGTCTGGGACCCTGTGGAGTGCGAAAATAGAGTGTCCTGTACAGCCTTGCCATTCGTCTTTTGTACGTTTGGGGAGGTCTGAACCGATGAATATCCCAAAGCGACCAGAGCCGACAGAACGCCAACGCCGAGTATTCTGGGTAGTCGACTGTTAGGACTACTTTTCAAAGCTGCGCCAGAACCTGTCTTGCCTCTTTTGTTCATATCAGTTCACCTTTACGCCGCTTTTCTGATTTTAGGGAGGACGTATGGTCCCTTCGGTATTACCGCTATTTTAGCATCTCTACCGGATTTTTGAAGGGCCTGCTGGACTCCGTCCTCTACAGATTCTACAGGTTGAACCATAATGCTTTTAGCTCGTTGGGAATCTATGCCTTCGCTGTATAAGAGTACCTCGCCCCTTTTGAGGGCTTTACACATCTCCTGCACCTGCCATTGGTCGTGGCAGAAGAACATGGGGCTTTTTATGGTTTGAAGGAAGTTTTCGGGATCTTTTGTGTCATTAAGGAGGCGGGAAAACTCCGAACTCCCGATACCTTCAGTGCATCGGGAAGCTACAATAAGCGTCCCATCTTGCTTCAGCACGGGTAAAGCGGCGGTCATACCCTTTATGGTCTGGTAGAATGTGAGGTCGAGAGGGTATCCCGCGCTGGTAGTTATCACTATATCGGCGAGCTCATCAAGATAGGCGGTAGATTGTCTTTCGACGAATTTTACGCCTGCCCAGTGGGCGGCTTCAAGTTCGCCACAGAAGAGTCCGGTTATCTGTCTTTTTCCGTTGATGGCTACATTGAGGCTAAAATCGACCCCGGCTTTGTGTGCAACTTCTAACATCTGTTGATGTACAGGGTTGCCATCAATTATGCCTTCAGCTGCCCGGGGCGATGAGAGTATTTCATATCCGTGCAGGACTTTGACAGTTTCGACTCCGCATATCCCGGGGCAGATAGCCTTTCTCCCGCCTGAGTAGCCCGCCATAAGGTGAGGTTCAATCAGGGAGGTGGCGATCGTGAGATCGGATTCGAGGTAGAGCGTATTGACATAGACAGGCACGCCGAACGAAGTCTCACCGAGGTGGCTTAGCGTATCTTTTTCACTGGATAGGTGATTGACTATCTTGTAGTTTCGGACTATATGCTCCCCGACCATTGTGCTGAGCTCTTGCTCCGTATTGGGTCGATGGAGTCCCGTCCCGACGAGGATGGTGATATTTTCTTTGGGGATGTCAGAGTCCTGGAGGACCTTCAGCATTGGTGGCAAAATAGTTTCGTTGGGCACAGGCCTGGTGATGTCTGAGATGACGATACAGGCGTTTCTTTTGCCATGTGCAAGCTCCCAAAGCGGTGGCGAGGATGCAGGGTTTTCAAGGCCCTCCAAGACGGCTGATTGTGGGTCCTGTAGAGGTTCCACTGGTTTTATGTCGAGAACGCCCTCTAGATTCTGATCGGGAAGATCGACCCAGAGTCCTTCTTTTCCATAGGCGAGTTTGATTTTCAAATCTCTAATCTCCCTACTGCTGAGTGGATCGAGGTTTCTGCCCCTCGCAATGTCAGGAGACACGCGATGGCATTGTAATGCATCTATGACAGCCACAGCAAACGAAGCAATCTCGTAGAGAGGGTACTGCCCCTCCTAAACCGTGTACATCCACAAAGGAGTCGCCCAACACGAAGTCCTCGGCTATTCCTAGAGCGCCTCTGAGTCCCAGGGGGAATTCCTACCCTGGGGTTATTGTCTGCCGGGTGTAAAAGAGATTTACCATTGTGTTCCCGGTTCTAAATGCTCTAAAAGATGGAGTTTGTTGTCATCAAACAGCGTGTGCAAAAATCCAGGATCTTTATCGAAGTGATCTTCTACGGAACGCTTACTTTTTCCTGTGACAAATGGTAAATTCTTTGACTCCCTGTCGGGTCATCTCCTCGACCGTCTGCTGGCCTACGGGCTTTATCCCGACGGGGAGCATCACCTTGGGCTGAGATTTTGTACCAGGCTGTAGTTTAGTGCCCAGTTCAGCTTATGTTTTCCCTTGACAGCTTGGGTTTTATGTATTAAAGTTCGCTCTATCAATCGGACAATCTCGTACAAAATATAACCTTGGGGCTTGGAAATGTCAAGCTAAAATGGTCTGATGTAATATATCTGATATGTACTCTTGAATTTAGGGGGAGTCTTTATCTGTCAGATAATCTTATATCCGGGCAAGGATGGTTTTTGGATATTAGAATGTTTCAGCCTTCCAGGATGTATAAGTCAGGGAACGACAAGGGAGGAGGCACTAAGGAATATCAAGGAGGCTATCGAGTGTTACATTGAGAGTTTGGAAGAGGATGGTCTGCCGGTGCCCCCTGATAGAATTGAGGCTATGGTGGTGACGATTGAATAGACTTCCAACACTGTCAGGAAAAAAGTTGATCAAGCTTCTACAAAAGACCGGATTTTACGTACAACGACGGAAGGGGAGTCATATGAAATTGAGAGGGATGATCCCTTCTGCCAGGTTGTCGTTCCTGATCATAGGACCTTAGAGAGAGGCACGCTGAGAGGAATCATCAGACAGACAGGAATGTCCGTTGATTAATTCATCAATCTCGTATAGAGACCATCGTAGAGCGCGAAGGAGATAGGAATCTCTTGCCATCTGTGTCGGCGAATACTCCGATCACTTGAAAAATGCCGCAAACTCCTAAAATAATTGCTCATACGCTCAAAAAAAGATTGACCTTGCGACAAGAATGTAATAAATTGATATAACACGAAATCCTAGATGCTCTAAACGTCTTATTCTTCGAGCAGCCATACTCGTTGTAGCAGCTTTGGTTCTCTAATGAAGTGTGGGAACACCGAATCTCTCTGGAAGTCCGCTTGATCAGGATCTAATCAGAAAAAATTTGAACTTAGTGTTCTAAATCACAAAAAATCTTATCCGGATGTCTTATAATATTATTTGATTAATCTCTTTATCAACAGAAAAAGGGGACATCTTTCGATGAAATTAGTCACGTTTGATTATAAGAAGAAAGAGAATTTCGGAGCTTTACTAGGGCAGGAGAATATTGTTGATTTAGGAAGTGTAGCCGGATCTGTAATAGAACTTTTAGGGATGCGGGATGAGGGAATAGAGAGAGCGCGCAGGGCGGTTGAGGAAAATGAGCCGGCATTGAAGTTGAAGGATGTGACCTTGAAAGCCCCTGTGCCAAGGCCTTCTAAGCTTTTGTGTTTGGCTGGGAATTACGCAGAACATATAAGAGAGGGAGGTGGAGAAGTGAGCGAGAAGGAAAAGACGACCCCGCGCGTGTTTATGAAACCTCCTTCCACAACGGTGATAGGCTCAGGGCAGCCCATAATCCTGCCTAAGAATGCCAACAAGATAGATTGGGAGTGCGAAATTGGAGCTGTGATAGGAAAGAACGCGCGTTTTGTGAGCGCAGATGAGGCTCTGGATTATGTTGCTGGTTATACTATCGTAAACGATGTATCGGAAAGAGCGTTGAAGATCGAAAAGGACAGAGAGCCGAGGGACGGAGACGGTTGGTTCGACTGGCTAAACGGCAAGTGGTTCGATACGTTTGCCCCTATGGGTCCCTGTCTTGTGTTGAAGGATGAGATGCAAGACCCTCAAAGCTTAAGGATTACTTTAAGGGTGAACGGAGAGACAAAGCAGGATTCCAATACCAGTCAGATGATATTTACTGTGGCTGAGCTGGTGGAATGGGCGTCCACGTTAGTGACGTTGGAGCCGGGCGACGTTATATCGACGGGGACACCCTCGGGTGTAGGATCAACTACAGGGACGTTTCTTTCTGCGGGAGATGTTGTAGAGGCTGAGATCGAGGGGATAGGAATACTGAGGAATCCTGTGGAGAAAGGGTAGGCTTTCAACGGCTGTTGGATCACCCATTAGCTTGGACGAACATATGAATATAAAGTTCTGGGGCGTGAGAGGTTCCATCCCAACTCCCATTGGTCCTAAGGAGATTCGAAAAAAGATAGAAGACGTCCTCTTTGAGGCAAAGGACATAAAGTTTTCCAGCCGGGAAGACGTAACTAAGTATGTGGAGGGACTGCATTATCTGCAGCGAGGCACAGTTGGGGGCAACAGCTCCTGCGTGGAAGTCCAGACGCAGACTGGACATGTTCTTATTCTGGACGCGGGCTCGGGGATCGTAAAGCTGGGAGCAGAATTGATGAAAGGGGATTTCGGAAGGGGTAGCGGGGTAGCTCACATATTTTTGTCTCATACTCATTGGGATCATATTATAGGTTTTCCGTTGTTTACTCCTGCGTATATTAAGGGAAACAGGATAATCTTTTACGGCGTGCACGAAGATTTAGAGAAAAGGCTAAGACACCAGCAAAATGCCCCCGACCATTTTCCGGCGTCCCTGGAATTGATGGAAGCTGATATAGAATTTGTTCAGCTTAAAGGGAAGAAAAAGCTGAAGATAGGTAGCATGACTGTGGATAGCAAGGAGCTTTACCATCCGGGCGCAGCTTACAGTTATAGGATCACAGAAAATGAGAAGACCTTGGTCTATGCGACAGACGGTGAGTATAAGGTGGAGTGGGAAAATGTGCAGCAGTATCATAGCTATTATCAAAACGCCGATGTGTTGATCTTCGACGCTATGTATACTGCTGGAGAGGCGATCGACCGCGAGGACTGGGGTCACAGCACCTCATTCATAGGAGCAGACATAGCGTCTATTACGGGGATCAAAAAGCTCGTATTGTTTCATCACTATCCCGCACGAGATGATGAGGCTATACATAGGATTTTGAAAGAGACAGAGGCGTACTGGAACGATCTCTATTCGGACTTTGATTGTGAGATACTCATGGCACACGAGGGATTAGAAATAGAAATATAACGTTTTTACTCCCAAAATATTCTTCGATACTTTTCGGGGCTCCCGAGTATATTATTGCGAAAGCTCCTTTATCGAAGATCATCTTAGTACCGGCGGAAGCCATCAAGGTTTCCGCCTCTTTTTTTGTTTCGCCGGATAGCACGATAAAGAAAACAGATAATTACGATCCTGATAATCACAAAAACTCCTTGACATCCGCGAAAATATAGTTTTAATTGTACATAAAGAGTGATTGTGCTGTTTTTGTGCGTTGTCAGTGCAAGAATATCCAAGAAGACAAGTCTCATGTAGCTTGTTGATGGGAGTTGTCTTGTAAGGAGGTGATGAAACAAAATGACAAGACGAGCAGTGAAACCTTCCACAGTTCTGGCTACGATAACTTTCGTTATCTTGGGTATCGCTGCACAAATACACGCCCAGATGTCCGCCCCAATTATCACTAATTACGTCAGAGCAGTGGCAGTACTACCTGGAGGGAACGCGGTCTATGTGGGCATTGAAGAATTTGAAACGGGCGGGGTCCTTCGAATAAATGTAGATACTGGAGAAGTACAAGCGATGAACGAGGGTTTAACAGACCTGAATCTCCGCAGCCTCGTCATTGATCCTTCCGATCCATCACGGATCTATGTAGCTTCGGGAGAGGGTATCTTTCGCAGCGAAGATGGAGGAAGACACTGGATAGGGATCAACCAGGGGATATCTTCGGGTGGTATAAATGAAATCTGGGTAAGTTCCCTTAATTCGGACTTGCTATTGGCACAAGGTGCAGTCGGCTCTGTTTACCGTACAGATGATGGAGGGAACCAGTGGCGTTTGTTGTATGTGCCTCGTATCGACTATGGAAGTAATTGGGAGACTGCAATCGAAGCGACCAGTAACGGCAGTACTATCTTTGCCTTCAAGGCCGGCGTACCTTTCCGTCGGAGCACTGATGGTGGTGAGACCTGGGAGGATCTTTCAATAGTGAGTAGGGCCTTCGCGTTCTCTTCGGACGAGAAAATCTTTTACGCTGGCAAAGGATTAATCAGAGATGAAAGAGCGGTGGTCGTATATCGGAGTCTGGACGAAGGAGATACGTGGGAGGGACTCGAGTATGGTCCTCCGATCGATACTGAAGAATATCGGCTTCCTCAATGGGGAAACACTATCTGCCTGCTGCCAGATCCACACGCTCCTGGTGTTATCTATGCGGGTACTACAGAGGGGGTGTTTTACACGACTGATGGGGGAGTTGTCTGGCAGCCTTTGGGCAGTCAACCGTTGAACTTTGAAGAATGGAACGGTCTTGTTTTTGCACTGGCCTTAGACCTGGATAGATCGCGTCTTTACGTCGGGAGGCCTGACGGTCTGTTCTTCGTGCCGCTTCCAGAGTATCCTGATCCGACCGCTGTGGAGGCTAATTCGTGGGGAAAGATTAAAAGCCTTGTGAAATAGTTATGTCGCAGGCAGCGTCTGAAGCGCCGATTATGGGTCAAAGAGTAGCATATCGTATCGTTTTGCTGTGGAATAAGCAAAATAGTCTTATCAGAGTTCTGGTCAGCAAGGAATAGGAGCTGTTTGAAGAACAGGATGCACTGTCTTTGACAGACAGGGCACACATAGACGCTTTCCCCCTTCTTATGAAAGATACAAGCCTCTTGAGATTCTGTACTGTTGCAACAAGATTCAACTGTTCATTCAGTGAGGCTGGTCCTCTGTAACGGGCTCGTCCCATACCGTGTTGTTGCCTGGCTTCAGCAAAGATATGTTCACTGCGTTTACGGAGTCTCCGGGAGAGTTTGTAGTCAGCTGTTAATGAGATAGACCGTGCATGATTTCTGGCTTTCGCCTCTCGCACTTTTCTATCCCGTTCGGCCTGAATATGTGCTGAATTTGTCTTGTTTTTCCATGTAGGAATCGGTTCAATCTTCTCATCGGCTCGCAGAGGAATATGGGGTATGATTCCCCGGTCAAGTACATCAGCGATAAAATTACCAGAACCGTAACCGGTATCGGCACTAAGTGTCTGAATGTCTTTGGGCATGGTGTATGTTTCAAGGTCATCTACCATCTTAAGGGCACTTTCGGGCTCTGCTGTCCCTGTCGCCTGCGTGCCCTGAGTCTCAAGGATTACTCTGCTTTTTGTGTCGATCAGATCATGGCCCATAAACGAGAGAAAAGCCCCTTTGCCCTTCGATTTGCTGTATAAGCGCGCGTCGGGGTCTGTAGTCGAACGGTGTGTTTGGTTCGTCCACTTTTCACCATGAAAGTCTTTATCCTGAGGATGCCCGGACCTACCCTTTGTCTTATCACCTTCAAAACCGATTCCCTTGAGATAATCATCAAGAGAAACAGGGGGTTCTATCGGCTCAATACTTTTCACTGAAGCATCAGCTTGTATCTGAGTGCCGTCGACACTAAGGTGTTTACCGCTCACAAGACCGACATCTATGCAACACTGGACTACCTGACGCATTATCCGTTCAAACAACCCACTGGATGCCCACTTGTGATTGCGAAGCTTGTTGATCGTGCTCCTATCCGGAACCGCATCATCAAATGTCTGATGACAAAACAACCGATATGCCGCATGCATCCCCACTTCCTGACAGAGCCGATTCTCACTCAAATTATACAGATAGCCAATAAGGATCATTCGAACAACTAATTCAGGATCAATACCGGGTCTGCCATTGTCAGGGCAATAACAATCTGATACAACGTCTCGTACAAATGAAAAATCAACTGCCTCATCAATCTGACGAAGGATATGATCCTCGGGAACTAAATCCTCCATCTGAAAATAGTGAAACATCGGATTTGTCTGTTCCTGCTTTTGTGGGGTCATTGTTTCCTCCATGTATAATATTATCAATAACATAATATAATACATCGGAGCTGCTTTATCAATGCTTGTTTTATACTATTTTCTGAATCTAAGGGTTTTTCACAAGGCTTCTAAGTTCATACAGAAAGTGGACGAATGGGCATATAGAGACCGCGAAAATCTAAAAAAGATGGGATGCGAACCGATTTATCATGAAAAACACTATCCGGAAAGAGCCGCCGTTGTGGATTTTGTACGAAACGCTAACATTAGCTCAAGCTATTATCCATGGGGAAAACCCCTCCGATACGGAGATTTCCATCATTTCCGGCCTGTCCAGGTATTCATAAGCCCAGATATGCTCTTTGATGAGCCTATAGATTACCTGGAGAAAAGGGCGCAGGAATTGGGCGACGAGATAGGCTGTCTATTTAGGGATGGCCACAGAGAGCGTATGGATATTGTACGTAGGTACTATGAGGATTTATTTCCCGAACTTCTTAAAAAAAATAGCTGGCTTTTCGATAGCAAGGAATCACTATTAAGTCTAAAGAGAAATTGGAAAAGAAAGAAACTTGGACTTGATCAATTATGGAGGGATTTTGATGACATTATGAAAAAGGCAAATGAGTTAATTAGAGAGATTGAACGATCTATTGAAGCCGCCAGGAAAGATATTTCACAAGCTTATCCTGTACCAATACCAGATCCCGTTACTGGAGAACTGCTTTGGTCCCGTATGGAATTATCAGAAGTCCTTACGGAAAACCAGGGGACAGTCTTATTCCGTCTCTTGAGGGGAAAAGAAGTTAAACGCGAAGAGTTTACAACATATAATGGAGATCCGTTCATGGTTGACCAATTACGACAGGATCTAAGTGCTCTGAGAAAACTATACCCTGGGTTGATCCCCCAAGGGACGACGAGGAAGGAAGGCCACTCCTACTACGTAATCGTTGAGAATAAAGCCCTGCAGTACTTCCGTGAAGGTGATCTCAAGCGTATAAGGCAACAGCAGCCAAAGGAAGCATAAGCCGTGAGCTTCAAAGTTCCTAATTGGAAAAAGCTTGACATAGGGCGAAGTCATGACAAAATCGAGAAAAATTGGCCGGCTAGTAGGCATAATTATGGTTCTGGTCATCGTGGGAATAACGATTCTCCTGAGCCAACCCGAAGGTGGTCCCTATCCACTGCGGTGTTCTAAATGAAGTAGAATGTACATGGTAGACCACTACAGCGGCCTACTATTTACCTAACCTGGAGGGAGGCAAAAACAAATGGTCCAAGATAACTCTGATACTTCTACCCAGCGCAAAGAAGGCAACGGAAGTCTCCGACGGATTGTTATCGGCATTATAATCGCTATTGTCATCGGTACTTCGGTGGGCGGTTGGCTGCCGAGGCTCGCGGTGAAGTTCGAGATTCTGGGTGATATGTTTCTGAATTCGCTGATGATGATCGTTGTTCCACTTGTTATTTTTTCGATAATCGTTGGGATCACTGGCTTGGGTGATATTCGCAAGATCGGCTCTATTGGAAGGCGGACTGTCATATATTACATGGTGACGACAGGTATTTCAGTACTCATTGGCATCATCTTAGTCAACATCATCAGACCGGGCGCAGGTATCTCTCCCGGTGAGGAGCACGCCGCATTTAACTATACGGTTGGTGGATTGAATAATCGCACTGTCATACTAACAAACAGAACATGGGAAAAGACAAACTATAGCCAGAAGTATCTACTTGTTTTGATAGACCAAAAAGTGCAGGGGACCGTTGAGTCCTTCTCGGAAACTTCGGTGACGGTGAAACTCTGGGAACCTCAAGAATCAAGAGATGTATTCTATGTCACTGCCGAGGATGGCACACGTCTCCCATTCCGCCGAGTCGGGGGACGATTAGTTTCTGCCGAGCCAGAACTTGCGCCGTCAGGGACGGGTGTCGAAATCACCTTACCTATCGCTCAAAAAGTGCGCGGTAAAGAGGAGAAAGACATCGGTCGTACGGTGGAAGAAGTCCTCGTCGGAGACAAGGAGACAGGAAAAGAGGGGTTAATTCCACGCAATCTCTTCAATGCGATGGTGAACACAGCCATACTGCCGTTGATTTTCTTCTCACTTCTATTAGGTGCGACACTTTCGGTCCTGGGCGAACGAGGACGTTTGGCTATTGATTTTATCTCAACACTAAACGATGCCGTGATGCGAATAGTACACTGGATTATGATTGTGGCACCTATCGGCATCTTTGGATTGATAGCAGCACGTATTGGGAACGCAGGTGGATTCAGTGGATTTATGCCGGAACTGCTTGCCCTCGGTAAATATAGTTTCACCGTCGTATTCGGACTGTCGATTCACGCATTCATAGTGTTGCCGCTTATCCTGTTGCTTATCGGACGACAGAATCCCCTGAGATATGCTAGAGGTGTAGGCGCAGCCCTTTTGAACGCATTTTCTACAGCTTCCAGCTCTGCAACACTGCCACTGACGATGGAAGGAGTCCAGGAGGAGAATGGCATCTCAAATCGGACAGCCAGTTTTGTCCTGCCGCTCGGTGCCACCATTAACATGGATGGTACTGCCCTTTATGAGGCCGTTGCCGCCATGTTCATTGCACAAGTCTATGGAATTGCGATGAGTCCTGTGGAACAAGCTGTTATTTTTCTTACAGCAACACTTGCAGCCATCGGTGCAGCCGGGATTCCTGAAGCCGGACTCGTAACGATGGTGATTGTCTTGAAGGCTGTCGGGCTGCCAATTGAAGGCATCGGATTGATTCTAACCATTGACTGGCTGCTGGATCGCTTCAGGACTACGGCCAATGTCTGGGGTGATAGTGTCGGAGCAGGCGTTATCGAGACACTTGAAATGAACCCCCGATTTAATCGGGGATCGGTAGAGGGAAGTTAATTTAAGTCAGTAGATCCCCGATCCCCGTTAGACTCAATCGGAGATTCAATCGGCGACTGGTCGTCGTGCGTATTTATAGGCGAATCCAGAGCGCAGTACACCGGCAGCTCTAAATCAGTTCTAAAAAGGATTCCACTTATCTGGTGCATCAGTAGCGGGCCTGTGTTGTAGACGGTAGAATCATAAGCCATGTTCTAGTCTTGTCCTGGATGATCTGCCTTGATGTCAACAATTGCCCTGGCAGCTTGTATACGATGATAAGGACCCGAATAGAATGAGGAGTCGCCCAAGACATCGAATAGTAGCAGTATCCCTCGTCTGTGCAACGCTCTTGCATATACTCGCGTTCTGGTTAATTGACCTGTTTATCCCCTCTGAGGTCCAACAGCAGTTCTTCCGTGCGCGGTTAGTTGTAAGACCCAAGCTGAAACCGAAGCGCTTTGAACCTCGTCGGGGTATATCTATCCCTCGTCAGATATTGCAACGAATGGCCGTAGAAGGTGACCCTCTTCCTCCAGAAGAAGGAATATTCGAGATGAAAGTTGAACATCTACCAATAGCAGAACAACCTATGGTGGAGGAATTCTTGCCATTGCCCGGGGAAAAGGAGACAGTCAGATGGGAAACATGGCGGGATTCGGTAGATATAGATCTGGATATTAGGACACATGAGACGGAATTGCCCGAGATGGATGCTGTGCAGTTGGATGCGGAGCGCCGCCGATATAACGTAGTCCTGATCGACCGAGAGACAGGGAAACTGAAAGAAGCCTACTTGCATATTCCGGCCTATAGGGGGGCATAGCGAATGGTCTGGAAAATTTGCAAAGGAAATTGAAATATGGAATACGTCTGCCGGGAAAAGTGCCGATCGTTTGTGAAGTACACCTCTACAGGAAGGGTCGCCGTCAACGTACCCCTGGGTGGATAAAGATAGAAGGACAACCGGATCCCGATCCCATCCATCGTTTTATTTATTATCACCGCAGACATAAACTGCACCATTCAGAGATGAAGGAATATTCAGTCTTACTTCTGCAGTACATTGATGTGGAATCAACGGAGGCTATGGCTCGTTACCTGATGGATGGTAGATTTGCTGTGGTGAGCTATGGACAGCTTCGGATACTGCAAAGGGAGATCCAGAAACACGTCAGCGATCATCGCCTTCAAGCAGTCAAGTTAGGGTTGGAGCATCCGCTCTTTCGCTCTTTCTACGATATAACAGATGGTGGACCTGAATTGGAATCGATCAACTGTCTTGAGCTTGACGGACGTCTGATAGCAGTAACAGGAGTGCGGTTTGTACGGGGAAACAGATACACCAAAGCCAACAAACTCTTCGTCAATGTACTCGCTTACGGCCTAATCCAACCTAGCAAGATGGGAAGATATTTAGTTAGGTGAAGGAATCTTTAAGCCTTGAGGGAAACTGGTTATACCAGACGGATCTGGGTCGATCTATAGTAACGAAGTGCGGATACATTGCCAAACCGGGGAAGATTCCTGCAATAATGTGGATGTGAACGAGTTCGGACACACGGCGGCAGCACCAGCTGGAAATGTCCGCGTCTTGGCCTGGGAGATCTACCCCGCAGGCAGGAACGTGCGCTTCGGATCGAAAGGCATGGTCGCAACCCTGCCCGAATAGCGCCAGCAGGGATGTGCTACTACTTGATAGGTGCGGCTCTACTGAACGTCCTGTCCTTTTGTTCGATCGGAGAGGCATGCGTTACTCAGGGGTAGGAGTTTGCCCTGGCCTTTCTTGTTACTCAGAGTTGCCGATCATAAGCACTGCTGCAGTGTGTGATGAATTTTCCGCCTTTTCAAAGGCGTCGGGTATCGTCCAGATGTCCTCATTACGGGCGAGTGTAGAATAAGGGATGTCCCAGGCTTTCAGGGTGGGTTCCAGGAGGGTAGCAACGCTGTCAACGTATTTTCCACCATCGGCCATAGATTTATAACCTCTGTAGCCTATGATCATAACGAGTGGAATTTTCATGTTCAGGACATTTCCTCTTATTCCGTCTCCCGATTCCAAGAAACCCGTATTTTGAATAATGACTATCGGCTTTTTGCCTCCTATATAAAGACCGGAGGCTATTGAGACGGCCTCTCCCTCTCTGGTTGCCGTAATCACATCAATATCATCGTCCTTCCAGAGAAGTTCATAAATCGCACTAGACCCGTTATCCGGCACGCCGATCATATGCGTAACGCCCTGGTTCTTGAACTCTTCCACTATCAACCGAGCGCTGATCAAGAAGAAGACCCCTTTCATACTGGTGCTCAGGATTCTAGCAAAGGAAGCCGTAAGCAGGCGAAAAATAGGCTGGGCGAACCTGCATGCCCAGCCTGCATAGGCCAAATATAGATAGTTGCCTGTTTAATCTCCTGCCTCTTCCTCCTCTTTTTCCATGATTAAGACATTATACAGAAGCGCGGCTACGGAGCCCCCTACGATAGGTCCTATCCAGTAGACCAGATGATTGACACCGCCCCAGTAGCCCCCAACCAAGGCTGGCCCGAACGCCCTGGCCGGATTCATCGCAGCTCCGGTTAAGCCACCACCCACAAGGATGTCCATAGTGAGCACAAGACCTATCCCGAATCCGCCTAGCTTGGGTGCCCGTTTGTCAACTGCCGTCCCGAAGATCGCAAAGAGAAGCAGGAAGGTCAAAAAAGCCTCAATCATACAACCTCTCTTAAAGCCGATGTCGCTTGTAAGAGTGGGCGTTCCGAGCTTCGCCATTTCCATCACAAACTTATTTCCGATCATAAGCCCCTTAAAGGTCGATCTGACCGCGATTGCGCCTAAAGCCCCGCCTATCAGCTGAGATATGATGTACATTATCGCCGTTCCAGCCCTGATTTTCCGGGTTATCAGCATAGCGATGGTCACAGCCGGGTTGATGTGTCCTCCTGAGATATTCATCGTCGCCGAGACGGCAATAGACAGTGCAAGACCATGAGCAATGGCTATCCCTAGAAGCCCTACTCCTCCCTTAGTATAGACGTCCATACAGATTGCCCCGGCTCCTATGAAGATCAGAGTGAACGTCCCGACTAACTCAGCCAGATAGGATTTCAAGCTGCTGTTCATCTTGATTTCCCTCCCTCATCAGTGTAAAGCGTGAAAGACACAAGTGGCGGTCTTCCACGCTTTACACTTTTGGCTAATAGTCTTTATCCCATCGCCTGTTTGTAGTTCTCAGCCACCTGGTTCCAGCTGACCACGTTCCACCAGGCGGCGATATAGTCAGGACGGCGATTCTGGTAGTTCAGATAATAGGCGTGCTCCCATACATCCAGACCCAGAATGGGCGTGCGCCCTTCTGAGAGCGGGCTATCCTGGTTCGGAGTTGATTCGACGATCAACTTGCCCGATCCGTCAACTGAGAGCCAGGCCCAGCCGCTGCCGAAGCGGGTTGCACCTGCGGTTGATAGTTTCTCCTTGAACGAGGCGAAGGAGCCGAAAGTGCTGTTGATGGCTCCTGCCAGTTCACCGGAGGGGTTTTCGCCCTCGGACCAGCGGTTTCCGCCGCGGTTACCGGTCATAAGGCGCCAGAACAGACTGTGGTTAGCGTGTCCTCCGCCGTTGTTTCTCACAGCCGTACGGATGCCCTCAGGGACGCTGTCGAGGGAGCTGATCAGCTCCTCAATGCTCTTGCCCTGAAGGTCTACGTTGCTCCCCCAAAGTGCCTTGTTGAGGTTGGTCACGTAGGCGTTGTGATGTTTGCCGTGATGGATCTCCATCGTCCGAGCGTCGATGTGCGGCTCCAACGCACCGTAATCGTACGGCAGTGCCGGTAATTCGTGTGGCATATACGTCCTCCTTTATGTCATGGTTTGTATTGGTGATGGACGAACTCGATGATATATCAGCAACTTGACTTCCTCTTATTCTTCGCCAGCATTCAGGTATTTTAACTTTGGAACTAACCTCAATTGGAAGAGAGTCCGTAAAATTCCACGCGGCTGTCATCTACCCTGAACCCCGTCTTCGCCTGTGCCGAGCACTCCAGGTCTTCCAGCGGAGACGGCGGAAGGTCCACATTGACTATGTCACGGCAACTGACGCAGACGGCGTGGTGGTGTTCGGCCATATTGCCGTCGTACCGAGCAGAGTGATCACCCCAGTTTAGTTCTCGTACCAGATTGTTCTCCTTGGGGGATCGCAAGCTCCCTTAAACCGTTCCAAAACTTATGTTGGGCATCTTCTCCTTTACTCGCGCATATATATCTGCCGCCCGGGGATGATCCCGAGATCTTTGTGCCTCCTCCAATATAAGATTTCTCTGCCGGGTCAGCCTCTGACCCTTCTTGTTCAGTTTAATTTTAAGAGTATTCTTATTTCAATCGCTTAATTCGGCCTCCATTAAATGGTACCAATGGTTGATAATATATGCCGACAGGAAAGACATGTCAAGTGATTTTTTCTTTCCATAAAGTATAGATAAAGATTGCGAAAGGGCAAAACAATATCTCTTTTTTTCTCAGCCTTCTATTATTCTACAGAACAATTTCCACGAGCCAAAGGTTACCTGAACGGCGGTAGGATCATACGTCAGATTAAGTGTGAATCGCGGCAAGATTAAAGTCACAGACTAAAAGAGAACCACCGTCACAGGCACTTCGCTCTTTCCTGGCTCCAGCTCATGCTTCCAACAAAGTTCCCACGGTGCGTCGCCCATACTTTTGTGCTTGACTGAGATGCAGCTTTTATTTATCTTTCACTCAGCCGCTCTTTTCGAGCTGCTGCAGTAAGCACGCCTGCATTGGGAATTTTGATCACATAAGGAGGTGAAATGGCAAAAGAGGCTGTGGAACTCGCTGTCAAAGAGCCGCCTGAGGGATTGCTAGGAACCCTGCGCAATATTGGTCCGGGAATCGTCATATCTGGCTCGGTGATAGGCTCAGGGGAGTTGATCCTAACAACCACGATGGGAGCAAGGCACGGATTCGTATTCCTGTGGGCCGTGATCATCTGCTGCGTGATTAAATACTTCATACAGATAGAATTAGGAAGATATTGCCTGATCAACAACTACACCACCATTCAGGCCCTGAACAATGTCCCCGGACCCAAATTTCGCGGAACCTCATGGATTGTGCTGATCATCTTTGTCGGTATTGCGCTGACTATGATAGCGCTGGCGGGGATCTTAGGCTCCGTTGTGGGATTATTTATGACGATATTCCCGAGAATCGGCGCGGAAGTCTGGGCAGGTATTATCTGTATCAGCATTATTGCGCTCCTTTTTCGCGGACTTTACAGCGACATAGAAAAGATCGTCATCTCCCTTGTGGCCGGATTCTCGCTTGTCGTCATCTCCTTGTTATTTCTCATCCAGGGGACAGAGTACTCGATCTCCCTTGCCCAGCTTAAAAGTGGTCTTCTATTCAACATACCCGAAGATGGCGTCAAAATAGCTCTGGGCCTGATGGGAGCTGTGGGGATAACGGCTATCGAGCTGTTTATGTATCCGTACTGGATTTTAGAGAAGGGCTATGCAAGTTTTATCGGCGGGAAGCACCATTACGATAACGATAAGGACGGATGGATAAGGAGGAGTAGAGGTTGGATTGGCGTGATGAGAGCAGATGTTCTGATATGCACGGGACTGGCTACAATCATAACCTTCGCATATTATCTGATAGGCGCGTCTGTCCTGCACGGATTAAGGGTGCTCCCGGAGGGAACGGATGTGGTGAGGGACATCTCCAGCATATTCACTGAAACCTATGGCAAATGGGCGTACTGGGTCTTTATGTTCGGGGCATTTTGCACTCTGTATTCCACCCTCACAGTCTGCACGGCAGCGGTGGGAAGGATGTGGACAGACCTGTCAGCAAGCCTGGGATTTACCGTGTGGGATGACGAAAAGGCACGATTCAAATGGATCAGATTTTTCCAGGTGTTCTTTCTCCTCCTGTGGCTGGGATTTTCCCTGGGCATCCCCCGACCTGTCACGCTCATCGTGTTCGGCGCATCAGCAAATGGCCTGAACCTTGCCGTTTTTGCCGTCGGAATCCTTCTCATTGTCAGAAAAGTCGATAAAGTCGATAAAGAAGTGGCGATGGGCAGGTTTTCCAACTTTATGCTCACCTTCACTACGGCGATCACCTTTATCTATTTTATCTATATCATTTCACCAGTACTGTGATCACCTTTATCTATTTTATTTATCATTTCAGCCTTGTAGTGGTAAACCAATTGTAAGGCGCCTTTTCCCCCCAAAAGTTCTTCGATACCCCTCGCTCAAAGTTAGATTCGACAACAACAGGCAATGTTGTTATATTCAAATAGAAGTTATTATATTCAAATGGAATCAGAGATGATTAGACAGGTAGGTACTTTCTCTAATGCCACCAGAATGGTCCTGGCTCCGCGTCCCCTTTGGGGTCGGGGCGAGTGCTCCTCGCGATGACAGGAGGTAAGAGTAGGCAGTGTCATTACGGAGCCCCCCCCGATTGAATCTATCGGGGGTTAAATAGGGGGAGCGAAGCCATCTGACTCCTTGTAGGGGGGTGGGTTGGATTGCCCTGTATGGTGACTACTGTCTGCTCGGTCGAGAGGGATATGCTCAAAACACTTGAAAAGTACAGCAAAAATATTCTGCAGAGCATCACCGAAGGGATAGTTGCGTTCGGTTCGGACAGGACAGTCCTTGCTGCTAACAGATGTTTTCTGGAGATGCTGAAAAAGACAAAAAAGGGGGTTTTAGGGCAATGCTACACAACCGTCTTTGAGGGAGTGCCTGATCTTATAAACGTTTTACATGATGCTTTCAAAAAGGCTCTATTCTCAGAAGACCGCGATATAGACTACCCCTTGCACAACGGAACTAGCAGACTCTTGAGGGTTACTACGTCTCCCTTAAAGGACGAAGAAGACTCCGTCCTGGGGATAGTTATGATCCTCAAGGACATATCAGTTCTCAAGAGTGCCCAGCACTCGATGTTGCAGATAGAAAAGATGAACGCCTTGGGCAGGCTTGCAGTATCCATCGCGCACGAAATCAGGAATCCCCTAAGCGCCATCAACATTCAACTGCAGCTTTTGGAGGAGGACTTAGAACAAGAGGGTCCCTCGTTAAGAGAGAAGATTTACGATCGAACGGGAATAGCCCAGGTTGAGATGAGAAGGCTGGACAATATCCTGAACAACTTCTTGCGCTTTTCCCGTCCCCCACAGTTGAAGCTTTCCTGTGTTAACCTTAACGATACGGTAGGATACGTGATAACCTTGGTGACGCCTGAGGCGAACGAAAGAGAGATTAAGCTTGAGGCACAGCTTGAGAAAGGACTTCCCAATATAGAGGGAGACGAAGATCAACTTAGCCAGGCACTTTTGAATATAGTCATAAACTCCTTTCAGGCTATAGATGGCAAGGGTCATATCTCTATTAAAACAAAGTCCGCTTCCGGGGAGATTTTACTGGAAGTGTCCGACGACGGATGCGGGCTTCACCAGAAGGAACTTCCTAACATCTTTGAATTCTACTACACGACAAAAGATGAAGGCACAGGATTGGGGTTGTCCATAGCACAGAGGGCTATCCATCAGCATCAAGGTACAATCGCGGTAAAGAGCAGACACGGGTCCGGGACAACCGTTGTGATCGCTATTCCAGCCAGGTCATAGAAGATGGAATCTGGAGTGGAAATACCTAACGTTAAGATATTGGTCGCGGACGACGAGTTCAACATATCCAGTGGACTGAAAGAGGTGCTTCAGAAGAGCGGATACCTGGTCGATGTGGCATCTGATGGAAACAGGAGCGCCGAACTGGTCGAAAAGGAGCTATACAACCTGGCCATCGTAGACCTCAAAATGCCAGGCCCTGGAGGGCTTGAAATCTTAAGGCGCATAAGAGAAAAGAGTCCGGACACCATAGTGATAATTATCACAGCCTACGGGACTGTCTCCACAGCCGTAGATGCTATCAAAAGCGGAGCCTATGACTATATCACCAAGCCTATGGATATTAAGCGTTTAAGGCTTATCGTTGATCATGCCCTGGAGCATCAGGCCCTCATCGCGGAGAATAAGGAGTTGCGCTCGCGTCTTGAAGGTGACGATTCCCTGGGCACCATCGTCGCCAGGAGCCAGGGGATGAGGAAAGTAACCGACATTGTAAAACAGGTCGCTTTAAGTGATGTGCCTGTCCTGCTTCAGGGTGAAACGGGGACGGGGAAGGAACTTGTAGCTCGCTCGATCCATCAAAGAAGCCAGCACCGCGAGGGACCTTTCATCGCCCTAAACTGTGGAGCCGTTCCGGACAATCTCTTTGAAAGTGAGCTTTTCGGGCATACAAAAGGGGCGTTTACTGGAGCCCACGCCGACAGACCCGGCAGGTTCCATATGGCTCAGGGCGGCACCCTCTTTCTGGATGAAATAACTGAAATTCCCCTTCAAAACCAGGTGGACCTTTTGAGGGTGCTTGAAGAGAAGGAGTTTCAAGCTGTGGGAGGAACGGATACTATCAAGTCCGCTGTAAGGATTATCTCTGCGACCAACAGAGATCTTCAAAAGGCAGTGGAGGATGGATCTTTCAGAGAAGACCTTTACTACCGCCTCAACGTTGTCCCCATAGAGCTCCCTCCTCTCCGAGATAGAAAGGAGGACATACCTGTCCTTATCGAATCCTTTTTGGAGCAGTTCTGTCACATACATAGACAGAGATCCAGACGTATCTGTGCCGATGCGATGAGAGCCCTTATCGACTACCGGTGGCCCGGAAATGTCCGTGAGCTTAAGAACACTGTCGAAAGGATAGTCGTAACGTCTTCAGAGCAGGAGATAAAGCCCGAACATCTCCCTCTGCAGATACAATCGGCACGTGAACCTTCCCATTCCTTCACGGTGGGATTAGGCATCTCTATCCAGGAGATGGAAAAAAGACTCATCCGCGAGACGCTCACCCACGTCAGTTCCAACCGCAAGCAGGCCGCATCTGCGCTCGGAATCAGCCTGCGCACACTCCAGTACAAACTTAAAGAGTACAAGCTCCTTTAGATAGCGTAATCTTCTAATTCCCCTATTTCTTGGTTCTTCAAGAAAGTTCTTCGATGCTTTTTGAGACCTTTATGCTTTCAGCTATCTGATCAAGGATCATGCATCCATAACTTGTCGGTATGGCATCCAACCGTTCTCACAAATCATCCGCGGCAGCCCAAGGCACCTTCTGGAATCACCTTTTTGCTCCAGTTGATATCGCCTCCCTCGTTTACTTCCGTATCGCCTTTGGTGTGATCATGCTCTGGGAGGTGTATCGCTACTTCGATCATGGCTGGATCCATCGCTACTTCATTGACCCGACCTTTTACTTCAAGTACTATGGTTTTGAATGGATACGACCGTTGCCTGGCCACGGCATGTATCTGCACTTCTTAGTCCTCGCTGCACTCGCCATCTGTATCGTCCTCGGCCTGTGGTACCGTATCAGTGCCACACTCTTTTTCGTAGGATTCACCTACGTCTTCCTGTTAGATCAGGCGAACTATCTAAACCATTTTTATCTGATTAGCCTAATCAGCCTGCTGCTGATCTTCGTGCCTGCGCATCCCTCTCTCTCGATCGATTCGGCTCGACGCCCAAAGATCCATTCTAACACCGCACCGGCATGGACGCTGTGGCTGCTTCAAGCGCAGATCGGTATCGCTTATTTCTACGGTGGTCTGGCGAAGGTGAACGATGATTGGGTACATGGTGAGCCGATGCGGATGTGGCTGGCTGCGCGCACTAGCTTTCCCATAATCGGCCCGCACTTCACCGAGGAATGGATGGTCTACCTATTCAGCTACGGTGGTCTGCTACTCGATCTATTGATTGTCCCTTTGCTTCTATGGCAGCGAACACGCGTCTTTGGATTCGCTGCAGCTGTTGCGTTTCACCTGCTAAATGCAAAGCTCTTCAAGATAGGAATCTTCCCATGGTTCATGATTGCCGCAACAGCGCTGTTCTTCTCTCCGGACTGGCCGCGTCTCGGCGGTCGGTGGTGGACGGTCAAAAAGCGTGAAGAACGTCAGCCGACTGGTACGGCCTTCCTGAGTTCTGGACAGCGCGCCACAGTCGTACTGCTGGGGATCTATCTTGCACTACAACTCCTGGTGCCGCTGCGCCACTTCCAATATCCTGGGAATGTGGGCTGGACGGAGGAGGGACACCGCTTTGCATGGCACATGAAGCTGCGCACCAAGAAAGTTAAGGCAAGGTTCTTTGCAACCGACCCGGTGAATCATACGACCTGGGAGGTCAATCCAAAGAATTACCTGACTCGTCGGCAGCGGAAGAAGATGCCTAAACGACCAGATATGATCCTGCAGTTCTGCCGCTACATTGCCAGTGAACTGCGCAAGGAGGGCTACGATCAGATCGAGGTTCGAGCGAGGGTCTTGGCATCTCTAAACGGGCGCAAACACCAGTTACTAATCGATCCAACGGTTAATCTGGCTTCGAAACCGCGCACGCTGATGTCAGAACCATGGATCGTGCCCCTGATAGAACTACTACCAAACGCAAGAATAGGACCGAAAGAGCGACAGAAAGTGTGGGAGAACCATCAGTTTGGAATGAGAGCCTCGAAGACAAGGCTGAACCCGGACGAGCCGCGAAGTATCTTTGGAGCGATTTTCAGATATTCTCAGAAAATACAAACTTTCCGAATCACTGTGGGTTGAGAGGTTTTCCTTGAAACGTAACAATTTTCTTTGTTGGTTGTATCAAATGTTCAGTTTCCATAAAGCCATCCACGTATAAGATTGTCAATATTTGTAGATCCTAAAGGGGGTTCAACCTTTTTTAAATTTTCCACAAAGCGTGATTGTAGTCACAGACAGGAAGTTTGTCCAGCATTATCTTTGGTTATGATTTCCACAACACACTTTTATAGTTGGTGAATACGCCTGTCTACCGGGGAGGTGTGATCAACCTATGGGCAAATTTGCCCTTATTCTGGTGGCGAGCTTTACGTTTGTGTTTGCCACCGTAAAAAATGACCTTAATAAGATCAGCGAAGACGTAGTTGACACCTTTGCGGATCACTATGAACAGGTTGCAACTCGCGTCACGGCTGCAAGCGCAGCCAACATAGCCTTAGGGGAGCTTACGAACGACGATACGTTTACAGGGGAAGGCTACAGCAACATAAGTCTAAATGCTGGCACCTTCAGTATCGGCGTGGCAGATTCGACTGTTGTGGTGACCCTATCCTCCAACCAGAACCTGATAACTGCCACAGCAATCACAGTAGGTGATACCTCCTCCAGTTCCGTTACTGCTGATAAAAAGAGCATTTTACCTGTAATCTCGGCATCAGTTAGTGTAAATGCAAGCATTGCAGGATTTTTTGACGACGATGAGGATGGAGATGGAGACGGAGATGATGACGACGAGGAAAGTGTCGATTTTCCTGGGATCAATTTTGCAAGTTCTTCTGATAGTTCGGCTTTAATTCTGAAAGGCAACGCCGAGGTTAACGGTTCTGCTTCAATGGCTGTTGTCGCCAGCTTCCCCGATCTCGAAGAACTTATGGACAAAATTAAAGATCTTGAGTTTTATGACGAATATTTGACCGACACCAGCATCAGTGGGTTTAAGAGGTACGGGAGTATGCCCAGCGATCCCGAGATCACATATCTTGAACCGAGTGACGGTAGTGTAAGCCTGTCAGGCAATGTCGAAGGAGCGGGTCTTCTGATCGTGGATGCTGAGGAATTGGATCTGTCCGGCCAATTCAGTTGGGAGGGTGTGGTAATGATAGTCGGCGAAAATGTTGATGTCAAAATGTCTGGACAGTCATATATACCTAGAGCGTTTATGCTGGAAGCTGATTCAGCGACGATAAAGATTAGCGGCAATGCCCAGATCATGTACGACGAAGAGGCGATTACTAATACGAAGAATAATCTTCCAAGGAAATACTACTACGCTGTAAATAGTTGGAGAGAACATTAAACAGGTGTAGGTAGGCAGTATAGAAGCGCTCCTTGAAAATCACAAGACGTTTTCTCTTTCCCAGAAGACTTTAGTAAAAGTAGAATCAGCAATTCACTTTGCTTCCTGGGAAACTCAAACACTGCTCGTAAACTTCTATTTTTTAACTTGCTTGGCGAGTCACTTCCCTAGTGCAACTTTTGCATTAGTCCCCCATCCTCACTGAGGATCCCCTTTTACACGAAATCTATTAACTCTAGATAATACCTTGTTTTAACATGACTTATGCCAATTCTACTTTTATTGGCATTATATTTGCTAGCTTAAAAGGGACGAAAGGGCAAATCTTCACTTGAAGTCGATGTAATAAAACTCTAAAGGTCCTTTATATGAACCGCGTCTAATTTATAGCATCTCCGGTTATCGTCTATATGCTGTCGTTTGGGGATATGACTTCCAGTCCAAATCCGTCGGAAAGCTGGATAGACATTTCTCTGATGGATGACTACACCGAATCCCCGATTTACTTGGAATCAGAGAGGACCAATCCTCTATCAGATACCGTTGGGACAGCAGATCTGGCTATCTCACGATACGACTCCCTGATCAAGAAATATTCAGATCAGCACGGTTTCGACTGGCTGCTTATTGCCGCCTTGATCTGGGAGGAGTCCCGGTTTGATCCAAAAGCCATCAGCCGCTCCAGGGCCAAGGGGCTGATGCAGATTATGCCACAGACTGCGCAAGAGTTGAAGTTAGTCAAGATATACGATCCTGAATCCAATATCTGTGCGGGTGTTAAATACTTTAAAAGGCAGTGTGAACTCTTCCGACAGGAGGAGGGGATAGAGCTTGTACGCTTTGCTTTAGCGAGTTATCACAGTGGGTTTGGCCGCGTGGTGGATGCTCAGAAGATAGCCCGGCACATCGGTCTTCCGACGGACAGTTGGGAATCTTTGAGAAAGACGCTCCCTATGCTCGACAGGAAACAGAGTCAACTACATCGGCGCATCTGGGCCAAACCCAGGCCGAGACACGGGTTCTACCGGGGTGCCAGAAGGACTATCGCCTACGTAGAATTAGTTGAGAAAAAATATATGGAATATCAAAAGTTAGCTGGTCTGGATGTTCAGGACCGGGAATTGGCTGCAATCTATCAACGCTCAAAGGAGGATTTGTATTAAACTGTTCATGTGAAAGCAAGTGCAACGCTTGCACAAATTGTAGTGATCACTATAAATTACATATCCTGCTAATTCTTCTGAATTTAACTCTCTTTTTAACCGTAATATGCGCTGCAACACCGATGTTACATGCAATAGTTGCACTTATTCTTTAAGTGGGTCGGAGAATTAGGACATGGACTTGCCGAATCATATCTTCGATACTGATCTGCTTGTTCCGAAACTGAGATCGTCTGATAAGATTGGAGCTATCAAAGAACTCGTTGATGTGATGTATAAAGCAAATTACGTGAAAGATAGCCTGGGATTTCTGCAGTCGGTGCTGGAAAGGGAGGACATCGAAAGCACAGTAGTGGATGACGGTGTGGCGTTTCCTCACGCAAGAAGCAGGTGTGTCGAAAAGCTCGGCGTAGCTGTGGGGATATCCCGCAAAGGGGTGGATTTCCGTCCGGAGCAGGACGATGCACCAGTCCATCTTATCTGCCTTTTTGCTGTTCCTCCGTCAGTTTCCGGTTCGTATCTGTCTCTGCTATCTTCGCTGTCCAAGGTTCTGGAGGATAATAGGCTAAAGCATAACCTTGCCGAATGCCATTCAGCCAATGAGATATATGAATTGTTCTTTCAGAGGATGAACGGTTAATCAGAATTATTAATATCTTTTGCAACGGATAATCTACTTTTTTACCCAATAAGTTCATCGAACCACCTCGTGGTCTGATGTTGACTTTTGAGGGTGCCCTTAGCTTAACACAGGAGGTCCATTTTGGGTCATATGTTAAAAGATGTCTTTGACGACAATCAGGTTTCCCTGAAGACATATTTTTCAGAGATAGTGGACTCGCAGCCTCTGTCCCTGGAGGAAGAGATGCAATTAGCTCAGCGAATAAAGAATGGAGACGAAAAAGCGCGGAACAAACTCGTAGAGGCGAATCTGCGTTTTGTAGTTGATACAGCCAAAGAATACAGAAACAGAAGCCTTCCACTTTCAGAGTTGATCAGCGCTGGGAACATGGGTTTGATGATTGCAGCTGAAAGATACGATGGAACTAAAGGATATAAGTTTATCTCCTACGCCGTATGGTGGATACGTCAGGCTATATTGCAGGCTCTTTCTCAAGATTCCAGGATGGTGCGGATCCCGCCCAACAGGATGAGTTTGCTTAGAAACATCTCCAGGACATCCCGAGCTCTCGAGCAGGAAATGGAGGGAGATCCGGGTGTGGAGGACATAGCAAAAGAGTTGGGAATATCGGCGGATTCGGTGGAGACAACCTTGCAGATGGGATGGGACGTAAAATCCCTGGACGAGCCGTTCTTGGACGACGATGAACACAGTCTGCACGATCTGCTGCCGGATATGGCTCAGACGCTGCCGGACACCTCGGTGATGGAAAAATCTTCGACCGAGCAGATAGAGTTGGTGCTTTCCGAGTTGAAGGAGCGAGAGGTGCAGGTTCTCAGGCTGTACTTTGGCCTGGATGGAAACGATCCGCTCACCTTGGAGGAGGTCGGTGAAAGGATCAATTTAACTCGCGAAAGAGTGCGCCAGATAAAGGAAACAGCCCTGCGCAAACTGCGCCATCCAAAGCGCCGCGCTATGCTCACTTGATCTGTTAGTGGCTTGCCATCTGTATTAAGTCCCTTACCACATCTATCGACGCATTTCTGTTCAGACTTTGTCTGGAATTCTTAAGTGCTCTTGATCGGCCATTAACTGGGCGATGAGTCTGTCCACGTTTGCGGCTATCTTCTGATGCCCTTCCAATTGCAGCCTGTGCTGTTTGAGCTCTTTTTTCTCTGTGATCGTATCTTCCTCTCCTAGTCTTCAGGAATAACTAAAAGCCGCAGGGTCAAGTAACCGTGCGGCTTTTAGTGTGCTCTATAATCTTTATCGGTTTTTCTGAGGGGTCCCCTCTGGAATTTGCTACGGAGAGGCATCCCACAGTTATTACGTTTTCAATAGGTGTTGATGTGCAGAATCTATAGTCATTTTCTTACTATTTCTCAAACATATCGAACTTGAGAGAAATGTCTCTGGTCAAAAAATTCTCATGTCTGTTCCTTTACAGTGATCTTATAGGGAAAATCTGAAGCTTTCACGACATTGACACCTGTGGATATTTTTATTATATTTTTGAGTGTGTTCAAGTAGCTTTGGACTTTAGAATCGGGGAAAAGGATGCAGGATAAATCCGTAGATTTAGATATCGTGGAGAAGATGGCTCAGCTTGCTTATTTAGAGCTGAGCCAAGAAGATAAGGGGGATTTCCCCAGGGAGCTTGCGAGCGTACTGGAGAATATCCACTTTCTTATGACTGTGGATGTCACAGGGGTTGAGGCTACTTATCAGGTGCTCCCTTTAAGGTTTCTGTCCGTTTCAAGGAAGCAGGATAAGGCTACAAAATCTCTCACGGCGGATGAAAGGAAGATAATATTTGAGAATGCTCCTGATAAAAGGGACTACTACGACGCGGACGATCGTGAGAAAGCTGAACCAACGGTGTATTTTACTATGCCAAAGCTTATGCAGGATCACGGATAGCCCGAAATGGCAGATATGAATCTTACGATACACGAACTCCACGAAACGCTTATAAGTGGGGAAGCCTCGTCCGTAGAGCTTACGAGAGGTCTGATAGATAACATAAGGCGCCTTGATCCAGATCTAAACTCTTTTATAACTGTGACGGAGGAAGAGGCGTTAAGCTCGGCAGAGGATGCAGACAGAAGGATAAAGGCTGGAGATGATGTCGATCCCCTTTTGGGTATTCCTTATGCAGTGAAGGATATAATATGCACCAAGGGCATAAGGACAACGTGTGCCTCGAAGATCTTGGAGGACTTTGTGCCCCCCTATGACGCGACGGTCATAAAAAGGCTCAAATCTTTGGGAGCAGTGTTGCTGGGAAAGACAAATCTGGATGAGTTTGCTATGGGGTCATCTACGGAAACGTCTTTTTACGGTACGACCCATAATCCATGGGATGTGTCTTTCAGCCCGGGAGGGTCGAGCGGAGGGTCTGCTGCTGCGGTGGCTGCCAATGAGTGTGTCTTTTCGCTGGGGACGGATACTGGAGGATCGATTCGGCTTCCGGCGAGCTTTTGCGGTGTGGTGGGATTGAGACCTACCTACGGGAGGGTTTCTCGCTACGGACTGGTTCATTTTTCTTCTTCGATGGACGCTATCGGGCCAATAACCAAGGACGTGGAGGACTGCGCCCTTGTTATGAATGCTATATCTGGATGGGATCGCGTAGACGTGACATGCGCAAGATTAGATGTACCCGATTATATACAGCTTATTAAAGCTCCCAGGAAGAAGCTGACCGTTGGAATCTCGGACGATTTCCTCGATTTCCAGATAGGAAACAGGATAGTAGAGGTAGATGTTAATATAAGAGAAACTTTTCTTTCTCTTGTGGAAAGACTTAGAGATTATGCCCAGTTTGAAAGTGTGAATGTGGAGAAACATAAGCTCGAGTATCTGGGCTATACTATTCCTACATATCAGCTATTGTGTAGCTCGGAGGCAAGCTCGAATCTGGCAAGGTACGACGGGACGATTTACGGTCACAGATCATACGGAAGTTACACGGATCCTGTGGAGATGATGATAAAAACCAGGGGAGAGGGATTCGGCAAAGAGGTGAAAAGGAGGATAATGATAGGGACTTACTATTTGAGTGCGGGATTTCAGGATGAGTATTTCACAAGGGCTCAAAAGGTCAGGACTCTCATAAGGCGGGATCTGGAAAAAGTCCTGTCCCGATGTGATGTTTTAGTGGCTCCGACAACAGCACAGGAGGCGTTCAAGATAGGCTCTCTTTCCGACGATCCTGTCAAAATGCATCTAACGGATATATGTGTAGCTCCTGCGGGGTTAGCGGGGATTCCGTCCATAACAGTACCTGGCGGATTTTCCAACGGCCTTCCTATCGGATTTCAGATAATGGGCAACCAGTTCGATGAGGGAACAGTTATGCAGGTGGCGTATGCGATAGAGCAAGTCGTAAGGGAGAAGGAAGACATAGAGAGCCACTTTGCAGAAAAGGTGGATGGTGTTTAGATTTTAGTTGTGGGAAAAGTCGAAATGACCTATCTTTAAACTTGACAAAGACTTAATTTCGATTTATTATATGCCACGTACAGAGCAATCTTTCCTGTATGTCTTTACTGATAAAAAGTGCGATGAAAGTAGATAAAATTAAGATTAGCACAAATCTATTTTAATGACAATGTGACCAAGGTCACTGAACAAAAGTTTAAATAATATGATCTTTAGACATAATCGGGTATCACCGTAAAATGATCAGTTTGCTCACGCGACTGTGAGTGCATCAGGTTAGGAGCAATGAATACTAAAGAGACTGAAAGACCTCGTACACACTCGATCCGATATTTGATAGATATATTGTTCAGAAGAAAATGGGTGATCTTGCTGTGCCTTTGCGGAGTGTTGGCTCCTATAGTTTATCACAATGAGATGTCCTTGCCTGTCTATCAAGCCAAGACGACTATTGTAGTTCAGGAGTCAAGGAGTCCTATACCCAGTTCGGCGGACTTATCCGAATCGATCTTTGGAAAAAAGACGTTCATAAGCAATCAGATTCAGGAGATCAAAAGCAGGACGCTTGCTGAAGAAGTCGTAAGGAATCTTCCTGAGGAAGTTAAGGAGAGCTTTCCTGAGCCCGATCCACTCCTTCGTTCGTTTAACTTCGACAGGTTCTTAGCATCACAGATCCGCAACAGCATCTCGGCTGATCAGATCAGGGAGGCAGATGTTATAAATATACAGGTGGAATCCTACGATGCCGGAGCGTGCGCTGTAATCGCCAATACAGTGACAAAGGTGCTCCAAGATAGGAGCCTGGATGTAAATCGCGAAGCAGTTACCGAGGTTAGAAAGTTAATTGGGAAACAGTTGAAAGACTATAAAGAGCTCTTAGAGGCCGCTGAGGAGGATTTAAAGTCTTTTAAAGAGGAAAACAAAGTAGTCCTTCTGGACGATGAGGCACGTGAGATATTAAGGAGAATAACCGAGGCTGAAAGGTTACATAGTGCTGTTATGTCGGAAAAGAAGGGAGTTTTAGCCGGTTTAGAGATAGTGGAGAAGAGACTATCACAGGAGAAGGATAAGATTATACCGTCGGCTACACAGGCGACGATCTTCTGGTCGAACGAACTGCAGGGAATGACTTCCTCATTGAACGAACTGAAGATGAAACTATTAGAACTTCAGACTTCGCGCGACAAATTGGAGATTGAGGGCTATTCTGAAGATCATCAGAAGATAAAAGAATTCGATAAAGATATAGAAAGGGCTAAAACAAAGTTGGCTCAGGAGGCTTTAAAGATAATAGATCAGGAGAATATCTTGGATCCACTATCCCAGATGCAAGATCTAGCTGAGAGATCCGTCCAGATGAGCATAAACCTGGAGACATTGGATGCACGGTAAAAGGCGCTCAGGACGATAATTGATTCTTACGAGGATGGTCTCACCTCCCTGCCCAAGAAGGAATTGCAGTTGGCGCAATTGACAAGGAGTAAAGAGGTAAATAATAGTATATACATGATGCTACGTCGTAAGTACGAGGAAGCGCGAATAAACGAAGCCGGTAAATTGGCAAATATAAGAGTGATCGATCCTGCGGAAGTCCCTTCTGGTCCTATAAGACCGAGGAAGGGACTTAATCTATTGATAGGTCTTATAGTCGGATCGATATTAGGACTTGGCCTGGCTCTATTCTTGGAGTCTCTGGATACTTCACTCAAGACTATAGAGGATGTGGAAAACTACGTCGATCTTCCTATGATGGGATCTATTATGCTGATGAAGAATGTGGCCAACGGTAAGTCAAGAAGAAGACGCAAGGATGAACAGGATGCAGAAGTCACTAACATCGCTGAGCATCTGATCACAGCTTATAATCCCAATTCGCCCTATTCAGAGGGATATAGGACCATCAGGACGAATTTACAATTTTCGGGAGTGGACCGGCAATTAAGAACGGTTTTAGTCACCAGCCCTGAGCCTCAAGATGGCAAGTCTATCACAACGGCGAATTTGGCTATAGCGGCTGCTCAGGTAGGTCTCAGGACGCTTGTTGTGGATACTGACTTGAGGCGGACCCGTAATTCACCATCTCTTCAACGTGGACAGGGAGCCAGGCATCACTAATATCTTGACCAAAAGCGCCGAGATGGATGAGTCTATAAGACACACCGATATCGAGAACTTAGATCTTCTGCCCTGCGGTGTTCTGCCGCCCAATCCTTCGGAGATATTGGCTTCGCAGAGTATGAGAGACGTTTTGGAAGAACTTAAAAAGCGCTACGACGTTGTGTTTTTTGACTCCCCTCCAGCTATAGCTGTTACAGACGCTTCGGTTTTAGGGGCCCAGACGGATGGTGTGTCCCTAGTTCTACGGTCTGGTAAGACAAGCGCGGAAGCAGCGCTGCGAGCGAAGACGCTTCTGGAGAACGGCCAGGCCAAGGTCATCGGAACGATTCTCAACGGTATAGACATAGAGCATACTTATGGAAAATATGGCTATTATTATTACCATTACTACTATTATTATTCGTCAGATGAGGATGGCGACGGCCAGGTCAGGAAAGGTAAAAAGAGGGGGACGCATCGCCGCCAGAGTCGTTCGATCTGGAAATTGATAGTTCCGATCTTGGTTCTCCTCATAGTAGGCGGCATCTTGGCGAGAGAGAGCATACTGGAGTTTATAGGATCCGATATCCCTTATCTTAATTCCCTCTTGAGGGATAAAAAGGATGATTCTGGTGATGAGACAATGTCATCTGATAGAGTAGGAAGAGACTTGTCGGGTGAGTCAGAGAGCGCCCAGACTGCCGGTTTAGATCTCCAAGATGTGAAAGGAGTTCCTGTTATATCAGGCATAAACCAAAGCGCTTCACAGGAGAAAACACCCTCTCGGAGTGAACCCGATGGCTTGAATACTAAGTGACGAATGTTGAGATTAGGTACTACGAGCTTGAGTTTAAGATCTGGACGGTTAGACGAACGTCTTTTTTTATTTGTAGGTGAGGAGTTGGCACCCATAGATTCAAGATACGTTTTGAAGGAATGGTTATAGCAAAGATGAATAGTGCACTGGTGTCTAAATATCTAAAGATTACTATCTTACTGCTCTTGGGCTCCCCTTTACAAAAGCTACAGGTCAAGCTATAGTCAGCTTTTCAGAGAGTGGAGAATTAAGCTTGGGAATTATGGCGCGCGGGATGTTAGTTCCCCTGTTTTACCTTTCCTTGCTCATTTTCTTATTAAATGTTGACCTTGCGCAGTTGCTCTCCTCAGTCAAGAGATTTGACATCACTTTAGGCCATGTTCTTCTGGTCCTTCCACTGTCCTTTGCTGCTGGATATTTTTCCTTATGGATAGCCGTCTATGGAGCAACTTATGCTCTGTTGGCTATAATCGTGGTATTAGGGCTTTTGGGATCGCTCTTTCTCTTAGTAGCTCGAGATGACGTATATGGTCTGTCACTTGCTTTTGTAACTCTCCCCTTTCTCAGCTTCTTAGAGTGGGATCTTATTCGGAATACTCCTTTGGGAGGTGGAGCGTGGGGACCGATCTTTATTACACCTTCTGTTGTCTATATTTGGCTTGTATTTCTTGCTTGGGCGGTGGGAAGGACCATTCGCCAGCAGGGCATAGTTAGAACCGCTCTGGATAAGTACACAGCCTTTTGGGCTTTCTTTCTGCTCGTATCCTCACTGCTTTCGGGTGATACCAACAGGAACTTACAGGCTTGCTATTTAACTTTTCTAGGAGTCCTGTACTTTTTTATCGTGGTGGGTACAGCACGCACATACCGCTCCCCTTGACAGAGCGAAAATATTTCGCAAATTGGGGTTTGAGAAAGGAGGTCAAAGTGTCAAGCCCCGAAGTGAAAGATGGTAAGTGCTGGACGGTGACCCGTAAGGCAGAGGTCGTGTTGGCTCTTTTGAGAGGAGCGGATGTAGCAGAGGTGTGTCGGAAGAATGGAATTAGCCAGTCGCAGGCATATGCTTGGCGTGATAGTTTCTTAGAAGGAGGCCAGGAGAGTCTGAAGTCTCGGCGTGGTCGCAAGGATCCGAAGGAGCGGGAGGTCAGCCGTTTGGAGCGCAAGGTAGGGCAGTTGACGCTCCTGTTGGAGATACTCCAGGAAGTAGCCCGTCTAAAAAAAACGAAGCGATTGCCTTGAGTGGACGGTTTTTGGGTCGAGGCTATTCGTACGGGGTGATGGCCTTGGCTTTGGGTTTGCATCGTTCGACTCTGTATAGGCTTAGGGATAGAGGTGTCAGTTCTTCTGTCAAAGAGCCTGTGATAGATGGAGAGCTTGCTTTTCGTATTCGAGGGATACTGGACAGAGAAGAAGCGTTTGGTCACAGGCGGGTTTGGGCGCATCTTCGTTTCAAGGAAGGGGCACGTGTCAACATCAAGAAGGTTCATAGGATAATGAAGCTTAAGGGGTGGCAGTGTAAGCTGTGGAATCGTCCCGGCAGAAAGGGGCCTCAGGTTGTCCAGAAGCGTTCTGTAGTAGATCGTCCTGACAGTCTCTGGTCGGCTGACTTGACCAGGATCTATTGTGGGCAAGACGGTTGGTGTCCTCTTATTACGGTGGTGGACAACGGGAGTCGGGAGGTTCCCGGGTATCGTTTTAGTCGAAGAGGGAGGGCACTGGAGGCCACAGATGCCTTGGATCGGGCCGTGATCTCTCGATACACCTCCAAAGAGGCTGTCCCCCAGGGTCTCACTTTGCGCTCTGACAATGGTTCCATCTTTTTGGCTCGGGCCTACTTGGCCAGTACCGAATATTGGGGAATTCGCCAGGAGTACATACCAAGTGGTAAGCCCGATTGGAACGGTGTTGTAGAGCGTTTTTTCAGGACCCTTAAGCAAGAGTGTGTTTGGCTTCACAATTTTGAATCCTTTGAACAGGCTGAGAAGATCATATCTCAGTGGATCGATAATTACAACAAGAACCGGCTTCATTCATCCCTGGGATATAAGACCCCAGAAGGGTGGAGAAAACAATTCTATCTACTACCCCAGGTTGCTTAATTGATGTCGCTTTCCAGGGGGGCAGTACAGTTCTGGTAGAGGAATTATTGAAGAGCGGAAAGAAAGTCAGGGTCTTTGACAAGCTCTATTTCGGTAAGAAAGCTTTAAGCGGCATCATAGATGAGATCGAACTTGTGCAGGGAGATATACAGAGCTTCGATCCTTCTATTTTAGACGGAATAGAGGCTGTTGTACACCTTGCGGGACTTTCTAACGACCCTACGGCTGAGTTCAACCCTCCTGCCAATATGGCAATGAACGCCCTGGGGACAGGCAATCTTGCGAGAATGTGCAAAGAAAAGGGAATAAGAAGGTTTACGTACGCGTCGAGCTGTTCAATCTACGACAGGGGCTTGGAGGCTGAGGATATCCTGCAGGATGAGACAGCGGAGGTGACCCCTATAGCGGCTTACGCAGTGTCGAAATACAAGGGAGAACGGGCTCTTTTGGAGTTGACGGATGAGGGTTTTTGCCCCGTGATATTGCGCCAGGGTACTGTCTACGGCTTCAGTCCTCGGATGAGATACGATCTCGTAGTAAATACGTTTGTAAAGAGCGCTCTTCTAAACGGTAACTTGACCGTGTTCTGCGGAGGACAGATATGGCGTCCCTTAGTGGATGTGGTGGATGTGGCCAAGGCTCATATAGCGTGTCTGGAGGCGGATGAGAGCACGGTAAAAGGAAATATTTTCAACGTCTCTTACGACAACTATAAGATTTTGGACCTGGCTTATGAGGTGAGAGACGCTCTGGAGGGGATAGATGTGGAAATCCAGGTGGATCAAAGCAAAAGAAGAGATAGGAGCTACAGGGCCTCCACAGACAAGATTGAAAGGGTCTTGGGATTTAAGCATTCTGTATCTGTCGCTGAGTCCGTGGCTAGGATGGCGGAGAGGATTAGAGAGTGTGGTTATACGGACTTTTCGCATCCAAGGTACTATAACATAAACTGGATGATGCTCTTGACTGAGGTTGAGAGCAATCTCAAGAAGATGGGCGCGGTGTTTTAAGTTTAAGATAGGAAGGCGTCTTTTTGTTCATACTCGGTATCTCCTGTTTCTACCACGATGCTGCCGCTGCTATCTTAAAGGACGGTCAGCTCATAGCGGCTGCTGAGGAGGAGAGGTTTTCAAGGAAGAAGCACGACTTTGGATTCCCGATCAACGCTATAGAGTTCTGTCTGAGAACCGCGGGAATTACGGCGGATGACTTAGACTACGTCGTCTTCTACGAGAAGCCCTTCGTCAAGTTCGAACGCATATTGATGACCGTATTCCAGACCTTTCCCAAATCGTGGAAGGTCTTTCGTGAGGCGATGGTTACGTGGCTTTTGGACAAACTCTGGGTAAAGGGGATCCTGAAGGACAAGGTGAATGTGAGCTCAGAAAAGGTGCTATTTGCTGAGCACCATCTTTCGCACGCTGCGAGCGCCTTTCTGTGTTCCCCTTTCGACGAGGCTGCTATCCTGACGATCGACGGCGTTGGGGAGTGGACAACCACGACCATGGGCAAAGGGGTCGGGACGGATATTACGGTTATAAAGGAGGTTCATTTTCCTCATTCATTAGGTCTGTTATACAGTGCTTTTACAGCTTTCTTGGGGTTTGAGGTGAATGAGGGGGAATATAAGGTTATGGGTATGGCTCCTTACGGGCAGCCTAAGTACTTGGAAAAGGTTCATAGACTCATAGAACTATATTGCGATGGAAGTTTCGAACTGGATATGGATTATTTCTGCTATCACTATTCCACCGAAAAGACATATAATTCAAAGTTCACATATCTTTTTGGAACCCCCAGAGACCCCAAATCCAATTTTTTCACGCCTTCTACGGGCTATCCCTCCTACTTCGGAGAGAAACCGCAGAACTATGACGAGGCGGGCAGAGAGAATCAGTACTATGCTGATATAGCGGCGAGCATTCAGGCCGTTACCGAAGAGGCCGTTTTGAAGATGGCAAACTGTTTGCACGAGGAGACAAGGAGTACAAGACTGTGTATGGCGGGAGGTGTGGCCTTAAACAGCGTAGCCAACGGGAAAATATTGAAAGATACTCCGTTTGAGGAGCTATACATACATCCCGCCGCGGGGGACGGAGGAGGCGCTGTGGGGGCTGCTCTTTACGCCTATCACTGTCTTTTGGGAAAGCCAAGGGAGTTTATAATGGAGCATGCTTTTTGGGGAGAGGATTACGGCGAGGACAAGATCAAGAGCTTTCTTGAAGGGAACGGTACAAGTTATGAGTATGTGGAAGACGATGAGATCCTGTTCGACAGGATGGTGGATCATCTCCAGGACGGGAAGGTTATAGGATGGTTTCAGGGCAGATTCGAGTGGGGACCGAGGGCCCTGGGCAACAGGAGCATCTTAGCAGACCCAAGAAAGGCCGAGATGAAGGATATCGTGAACACCAAGATCAAGTTTCGGGAGCCCTTCAGACCGTTTGCACCTTCTGTTTTAGTGGAGAGGACCGAGGAGTTTTTCGATCTTCCACAAGCTGATAAGCACTACCCTGCAAGGTTTATGTTGTACGTAGTGGATGTTAAGGAGGATAAACGAGATGTGATTCCGGCTATAACCCACGTTGACGGATCAGGCAGGCTCCAGACCGTGGTAAAGGAGACCAATCCGAGGTACTACAGACTGATAGAGAAGTTCGGCCAGGCTACAGGCGTTCCTTTGGTGCTGAATACCTCTTTTAACCTTAAGGGCGAGCCCATAGTCAACACGCCCCAGGATGCGTTTAATACGTTTATGTCAAGCGGCATGGATGTCTTGATATTGGATAGGTTTGTGATAGAAAAAGAAGGTGAGGAGACATGAGGGCTGTTAAGAATTTCCTTGGCAAGTTTCCGATAGCCGGGGAGCTTTTGGTCTTTTTCTGGAAGCGGAAGCTCTGGTGGTTGATTCCGATGATGGTCGTACTCCTGGCGTTCGGCCTTTTGATGGTGTTCGCTCAGGGGACAGCTATCGCTCCGTTCGTATATACTCTATTTTAGTCGAGACGGCGAACATAAATGCGTGTAGCGCTTATTGGAGCCAACGGACAGTTGGGCTGTGATATTACGAGGGTCTTGAACGGTAGTGATCTGATCTCTTTGGCTCATTCGGATATCGAGATTACGGACTTCAAGCTTATGGCCGATGTGCTGTCTGAGCATAAACCAGACATAGTTATCAACACCGCGGCTTATCACAGGGTAGATGACTGCGAAACAAATCTGGAGAAGGCTTTCTCTGTGAACGCCCTTGGGGCAAGAAATCTTGCCCTCTACTCTAAAGAGAATAAAATTTGTCTTATGCACATCAGCACAGATTACGTGTTCGATGGAAAGAAGACTTCACCCTATGTTGAGTCTGACCTTCCCGATCCGCTGAATGCTTACGGAGTGTCGAAACTTGCGGGGGAGCATTTCGTAAGGAGCATTACGGATGAGCATTTCATAGTCAGGACGTCGGGTCTCTATGGGATTCACAAGTGCAGGGCAAAGGGCGGGAACTTCATTGATACTATGGTCAAGTTATCCCAAGAGCAGGATGTTATAAGGGTGGTAGACGATGAGGTTCTGACTCCGACTTACACTTTAGATGTGGCTTATCAGATACGGGAATTGATAGAAACAGGCGCTTATGGGACCTATCACATAACTAATCAGGACCAGTGTTCCTGGTACGAGTTTGCAAGTAAGATATTCGAGCTTATGGATATCCAAGTGAATCTTGAAAGAATCACAGCAGATGAGTTCAGGAGTCCTGCCAGGCGTCCCTCCTATTCTGTGCTTGAGAATAAGGCTTTGAAGGACATAGGGATAGATAGAATGAGAGATTGGGATGACGCATTAAATGCGTATTTGCAGAAAAGGGCGAAACGGAGCCAAGATGGATACGGAGGTTAGCATTTTCGTGCTCAACTACAACGGTGAAGATCTCTTAGAGGAATATCTTCCCTCTGTAGTAGAAGCTGTGAAGTACGATGGCAACGGGCACGAGATAGTCGTTGTAGATAATGTCAGTACGGATGACAGCGTGGAATTTGTGGAGAGGAACTTCCCCCAGGTTGAAGTCAGAAAGATGGAGACGAATAGACTCCTCTTTACTTATAATCAGGTTCTAAAAGAGTGCAAGAACGATTATGTAATCCTTTTGAACAGTGACATAAAGGTAGTAGAACCTGACTTTGTGCGTCCTCTTTTAAGACATTTTTCGGACCCTCATATCTTTGCTGTTGTACCAAAGGTCCTATCCGATCATCCTTCAGAGGAGTACCTTTACAGGTGTCCCGGAGTCTTTTCACGGGGTATTTTATGGACAGGGAGATGGAAGAAGTTGCCGGGGAGGGGATTTACACTCTTTGCGCACGGGGGAGCGGCCACCTACGACAGAAGAAAGTTTTTGGAACTCGGTGGATTCAATGATATTTACTACCCTGGGTATGGTGAAGATATGGATATTTCCTATTTAGCGTGGATGAGGGGATGGAAGATTATCTTTGAACCCCAAAGCGTGGTGTTTCACAGGGGAGGCGCTACGTTCAAAAGGACTTATAAAGATGATATGATGGAGCGGCATAAACAAAAGGTGTGGATGCTTTTTGTCCTTAAGAATATATCTGATCGTAGAATGCTCGCTGATTTCTTCTTGTGGTCTGTGATTAGATTTTTCAAATACTTCTTGGGTTTTGATCTATGTAGAGCAAAGGCTTACAAAGATGTTATGAAGATGGCATTTCGTATTTTAAGGTCCAGGAGAAAGACCAAAATATTCAGGTGGGTTTCCGACAGAGATATTTTTGAAACGATAAGACAGAATCATTTATAGTCTTTTGAGGGGATAACAATAAATGTCTATTGAGTTTACCTCTTTGTGTCCTGGGGGAGCCTCATAGACGAAAAAAAGAGTAAGAGTTGAAGAATGCCTAATGATATTTCAATAGTCATATACCTCACAGCTGAATGGGAAACGTTTCATCGGCGTCCGATGATAGAAGCCATGGCGCGCAATCTTTTGAGCGTAGGTAGGATATTGTGCGTGAATCCTGTTATAAATCCGATCACTGCCTTGCTGCGCGGCGATAGGAGAAGTGCTATACAGACCGTAACTGACGGGGGTATTCAAAAGATCAGTGAGAATCTATATGTGGTGCATCAGCACGCTCCTTTCTATTCTACATTGGCCAGGTTCTTCGAGCTTTCGAACCACATCCGTAATATACTATCGACGCAGATAAGGAAGGCGTTAGAGGTCATAGGAGCATCATCAGCAGATAAACAAATAGCCTGGCTTTATAGGCCGGAACAGATAGGTAATATCGGTTTGATAGATGAAACTCACGTTCTTTATGAGTGCTACGATGAATATTGCTACACGATTGTGGATTACAAGCCCAAGCCATCTGTTATAGAGCAGGAGAAGCTTCTGCTACAACAGGCGGATATTGTGTTCACTACATCAAAGGCTCTGTACGAATCGAGGAGAAGATTGCATTCGAACGTGCATCTTGTTCCAAATGGTGTAGATTTTGAGCATTTCGCGTCGACTCTGAATGCTAGGAAATCCCCTCCGCAGGACATTTTGGACATCAGAAAGCCGATTATCGGTTACGTCGGAAATTTTAGGAGCTGGCTAGATTTTGATGTTTTGTTGGATATTGTTGATAATCCAGAATGGTCATTTGTACTTATCGGGGACATACTATACGATGACCCGAAGGGGGATTTAAAGTCCACTCTCAATTGCCTCAAAAAGCGTAGTAATTTCTATCATTTAGGATGGAAAAAGCGCAGTCAGCTCCCTGCTTATCTTGACGCTATGGATGTGGCCGTGATACCCTTCATCGTCAACGATTTCTTTAAAAGTGTTCATCCTCTCAAACTATGGGAATACCTTGCGGCTGGAAGACCTGTGATCTCGACGAACATCAGTAGTGAGGTCTGGGAGTTAAGAGAGGTTGTTCTAGTGGCTCATAATAGGGATGAATTCCTCCGGTTTATTGATTATGCTCTCAAGAAGGATGTAAGGGAGCGAATCGCTAAGGGCGTTGAAATAGCACGACAAAATAGCTGGGACAGGATTACAAAGGATGCTGTTGACATAATACAACGGGCTGTAAATTCAACCGGAAGAGGTTTGAACAGGCTTCGGATTACAGATGATAAAGGAAACGCTATTAGTGACTGAATTACGCCATGTTTCGTGCTCCGTCTGCGGTTCCTCTGAGAAACGAACCGTCGGTAAACCGTGTTATGTCTCGCCAGTACCTAAGCATCTAATATCGCGCTATGATGGGGCACTTGTAGCATTCCAACGGGATTAGCAACACTGAATTATCATTAGAGATGAGCAAAATGTACGATTTGCTTAAAGAGTTTATCCCAAATGACCACAGTCGTCAAGTTAACTCGATGTACTATATTAAATACGTCCTAGGAGATAATGACATAAGATGGGTGATGGACCTGGGGTGTGGAGCCGGGAACTTGGTAGACTACTTCCGAAGGAAGGATCCAAGTATCAGATGGGTCGGTCTAGATATAGAGGAATCGCCGGAGGTAATGTCACGGACGAAAACCGATGCAGACTTCTATAGGTTTGACGGTATACATATACCTTTCGATGACAATTATTTTGACCTGATTTACTGCAATCAAGTACTTGAACATGTGAGATACCCTAGCGATCTTTTGAAGGAAGTTTATAGAGTTCTCAGACATAACGGACATTTCGTTGGATCTACTTCCCAACTTGAACCTTATCACTCATACAGTTTGTGGAATTACACTCCTTATGGTTTTCGTCTCTTGATAGAAGAAGCGGGCTTGCAATTGATAGAAATCAGGCCCAGTATCGATGCTCTTACCTTAATTATTAGGTGTAGCTTAGCTAATTCCAAGATCTTCTCACACTGGTGGGGGAAAGAATCTCCTCTTAATCAGGTCATCAGTTTCTTCGGAAAGATGATGAGAAAACGTTCGGCATCAGTCAATGCTGTGAAATTGCTTTTTTGTGGCCATTTTTGTTTTTTAGTTCGCAAATCGGATGCAACGCCAGAATCCTTGAAGGATGACACATCACTAATTGTTCCCTGGTGTTGAGGGAGTATTCTGAGAGGTCTAATCACTATGTGTAATTATACCTTGAAAAAGAAAGTGCTCTTTTCCTTGATACCCATAACTATCTCTGTCTCTCTTGGATTGGTTTTAGGTGAAATATACGTTCGCCTGTTTTCTCAAGAGGGATATATAACTCCGGAAATTCTGAAAAACAGATCTCTTCCATTTGTACCATCTCTTTTTTCAAGGCATGTCTTCCCGCGAAAAGAGAAGACGGCTTATGGATGGGATAACGCAAAATATTACATCAACGAAAAGGGTTATAGAGGGCATAATTTTACAGTTACAAAACCCCGGGGAACATTACGAATTATATTCTATGGAGGTTCCGCTGTATTTGATTCACCGCAAACGAAAGATTGGCCACATAGGGTAGAAGGTATTCTCAGGCAAAACGGTTTTCCAGAGGTCGAAGTCATAAATGCCGGTATTTCTGGACATGCCTCTTTCGACTCGGTTGGCAGACTTTTCAGCGAAGGTCATATTTTCAGCCCTGATTATGTTATTTTGTATAATGCATGGAATGACATTAAGTATTTTCGATCTAAGGAGCCTTTAATAAGGCTATTTCGACCTTTTGTTCAATCAAGTAATCCTTTCTTGAATTATCAAGGTGCGCTTGATCGTTTTTTGTGTGAGCACTCTCAACTGTACGTGCGCCTAAGATATAGATACTTTAACAGGACATTACGTGTGGGTGCAGAAGGTGTGAAACAAGCCGGAGAAGAATATTCTTCGGAGATTAGTGAATTAGGCTTGAGGCAGTATCGTCTGAATGTAGAGATGTTTGTCGACCTTGCTCGAAATATTGGCGCTGTTCCAATTTTGTTCACCCAGGCACGTCTGGTAACGCGAAGCAACACTGAGAGTCAAAAGGCGCGCATTGTGTATGATTACCAGTTCTTAACTCATCATGCTCTTTGTAAAGCGTTTGAGAAAACCGATGAAATAATTTATCGTGTAGCAAAAGCAAAAAACGTTTTAGTGATAGATGCTTCAAAACATCTTACCGGGGAAGACGATTTGTTTAGAGATCACGTTCATTTGACTGACAGGGGTGCCGAAGAGCTTGCACGCTTAACCGCCCAAGAGATGGCGGAACTTTTGAAGGAAAGAGCATCGAAGGAAGAGAGAGGGGACAAATAGGTTTTTCCTCTGAAAAACAGATGAACAAAAAAACAAAATCTAGTTCACAGTATGCTTAAGGATATACAATACGCATCGATAATTACGTGTCTTTTTTGGGGGCGCCATTTCATGATAATTTCCCGACCGCATGAGGCATTTTACTATGGTCAGACATTGGAGGAATTTGTTTCTGTTTGTATTAGCCTTTTCTTGATTATTTTGGTCCTCTCTTTTGTGTTTTCGGCAGCCAGGAAGTTTTTACCAAAACAGTATAAAAGGATTGTATTCACTACCTTATATATATCAATACTTCCTCTCTTAGATTTTATATTTATAGCTACTTTTGATGTTCCAATCACAGGATTTAGCAAATTTATATATCCTATTGTTACACTCGCTTATATTCCGGTTCTTATTTTAATTTCTTTTGGATTTAAATATCCAATAGAAAAACATGGAGATAGGATTATCGGCGTACTTTCATTTGTTTGCATATTAATTTTGTATTACGCAGTGCCACGATCATTTAGCAAAATCACTATAGAGAATGAATTTGTTCCTCAAAACGGACCTTCTGCACCTGTACATTTGATTATTTTTGATGGAATGTCTTATGGTGCCCTTAGTGAACCGGATATAAGACATTTGTTTCCAAACCTTAATAGATCGTTTGCTAATGATAGTTTTGTTTTTGAGGACGCATATTCGCCAGGGGCTTGGACAAGAGACTCAATACCTAAGTTAATAACAGGGATAGAATATGATCGATATCGCGAAGAAGATCTACAGCTTCTTATTGCCCGATGCGAAGATCAAGATTTTCAAAGGTTACCGACAGATAGTTCATTATTTCAAATCTCAAAGTCATATGGGTACAACAATGTTCTGATTGGAGCTTATTTTCCATATTGTAATCTATTCGGGAGTGATTTGACCTATTGAAGAGTGTTCCCACTTTGGGCAAGACTTTCCGTTTTATTACCATTACCGTTTGCCAAGTTGCTATATGTAGAACATATTGCTCAGAGAGATAACGTTCTGAACTTGTTCAGCGAATATTTGTCAAGGATGAATTCATCACCACATAATACATTTTTCTTTATTCACTTTGAGATTCCGCACCATCCTTATGTTTTTGATTCTCAGGGATTTGTAAATCAGTATTGGGAAGTGATGATTAAAGGGGGAAGCTATAAAGTCGAAGAAAAATATGTGAAACAGTTAGAGTTTGTTGACAGAAAAGTAGGAGAAATAGTTAAGAAACTGAAGGATGATGATTTGTATGACAAAAGCATGATTATCATTACTTCAGACCATAATGCTTCTGTATGGAGGAAGCATAGTGCAACCAGAGTACCCCTATTTATTAAAGCTCCATTTCAAAAAAGTCAACACCTTGTGAAAAATAAAGTCTATACAATAAATCTCAAAAACTTTTTGTCTTCTTTCTTTGAGTCAAACGTTGTTGACATAAAGGAATTGGAAAGGATGTAAAACCTTAATATGAAGAAGTCGCTCGTCATTTATCCCTTTCTGTTCGCTGTATTTCCTATTCTGTCTCTTTTTTCTCATAACATAGAGGAACAGATATCGATAAATGAAATAGTAGGGCTATTAGCAACTACGACTTTTCTTGCATTTCTGTTGTGGTCGTTGCTGAGTTTTGTTCTTAAGGATAGGCGAAAGGCAGGATTAATCGCCTCTCTTTCCTTATTACTATTTTTTTCATATGGGCGTTTCCATGATGCAATATGGAATTTGGCTGGTCATTCGGAAGTATGGGGATTTGAGATTGGGAGACATAGATACCATCTCGCTACTTGGGGTGTAATCTTTGCAATTGGCACTTATTTTTCTCTAAGAACGCGCAGAAATTTGAGAAACGTTACGTTTTTTCTAAACATAGTTACTACTTCTTTGGTCGCAATTCCTATTATTACCGTGGCTTACGTGCTTGTCTCGTGAGATAAAATAGATTTTGAAAGACAAATCGATACGTCGCATTTAGAGAGGCCAGATAAGCTTCCGGACATCTACTATATTATTTTGGATGGATACGCAAGAGCGGATATCCTCGAAGAGAACTACCAATATGATAATAGTAAGTTCCTGGATTATTTAGTCCAAAAAGGTTTCTATATAGCCAACAAGAGTAGAGCGAATTACCCCCAAACCAGTCTATCAATGGCGTCTTCTTTGAATTGTACCTATCTGGATGATTTAGCCAATCAGATTGGTGCAGAATATGCTGAGAGATGGCCCTTGCACAGAATGATAGACAACAATAATGTCTTTAATTTTCTGAAGCAGTATGGTTATGTATTTGTGCGTCATACTATGTTTGGTACGAAAATAAGGAATGCCGATGATTATGTGATTCTTAATAGGACTCCTCCGGGGTCCTTGAGTAGATTCCAGAATATAGTAATAAATACGACTGCCATTCCCGTGTTGCTATGGATTCTGTCCCAGAAATTGTCCTATTATCAGTATACTCAGTACGAATCACATAGGAAACAGATATTCTATTTCTTTGACTATATTAGTAATTGGACCAAAATGAATTCTCCCGTCTTCGTTTATGCTCATATTATGGCCCCTCATCCTCCATTCGTATTTGGAGAAAATGGAAAGGAAATCAATCCCACCGGACCCTTGGTACCTTGGGTGAGTAGAGATGAATTTTTGAGGAATTATAAAGGGCAACTAATTTATATCAATAAGAAGGTGAAGGAAACAATAGATGACATAATATCTAATGCTCCAGAACCTCCTATTATAATTCTCCAACCTGATCACGGACCAGCTTCTCTAATTGCCGATATTGATCAGGAACTATCTTTTCTATTGGATCAGGCGAATGAGGGTTGCGTCAAAGCAGCCTTCAAAGAGAGGATGTCTATATTGAATGCATACTATCTTCCCAATGGGGGTCACGCATATCTATATGATGAGATAACTCCCGTAAACACGTTTAGGATAATATTCAACCATTACTTTGGTGCGAATTATGAGCTATTAGAGGATGAAAGCTACTTCTCAACCTGGAAATATCCTTATAAGTTCATCAATATAACTGATAAAACTAATGGGTGAGAGGGATCTCAGAGTTATTTAAGCCGGTTTAGCATAATGCCAAATTTCTGATGATCCTATTGTTCCCTTCGATCACAATGTCGCAAACACACATTCTTAGCAGAAGATGAATCTCCTTTTAGTGACCGAGGACTATCCTCCGATGCCAGGAGGCATAGCTACGTTTTTGCGTAATATTTGCTTCTTTACAGAATTTAACGTATCCGTTCTTACTGTAAGGATGGCATCCTGCGACGAATTCGATAGAAAACAGAGTTATTTCACAAAAAGAATTGTTCCACCAAGATATCTGGGTTTTTTGTCTTTCTTTTTAAATGTCCTTTATCTGGTAATCCGAAAGAGAATAGATATTATCTTCTGGGGGCATTTTGCACCTGTGGCGATAACGGGTTGGTTAGGTCTATATTGCGTAAGCGACTAGCTGTGTTGGTCCACGCAAATGACCTAAAAGCCTTGTGAAATAGTTATGTCCCAGGCAGCGTCTGAAGCGCCGATTATGGGTCAAAGAGTAGCATATCGTATCGTTTTGCTGTGGAATAAGCAAAATAGTCTTATCAGAGTTCTGGTCAGCAAGGAATAGGAGCTGTTTGAAGAACAGGATGCACTGTCTTTGACAGACAGGGCACACATAGACGCTTTCCCCCTTCTTATGAAAGATACAAGCCTCTTGAGATTCTGTACTGTTGCAACAAGATTCAACTGTTCATTCAGTGAGGCTGGTCCTCTATAACGGGCTCGTCCCATACCGTGTTGTTGCCTGGCTTCAGCAAAGATATGTTCACTGCGTTTACGGAGTCTCCGGGAGAGTTTGTAGTCAGCTGTTAATGAGATAGACCGTGCATGATTTCTGGCTTTCGCCTCTCGCACTTTTCTATCCCGTTCGGCCTGAATATGTGCTGGATTTGTCTTGTTTTTCCATGTAGGAATCGGTTCAATCTTCTCATCGGCTCGCAGAGGAATATGGGGTATGATTCCCCGGTCAAGTACATCAGCGATAAAATTACCAGAACCGTAACCGGTATCGGCACTAAGTGTCTGAATGTCTTTGGGCATGGTGTATGTTTCAAGGTCATCTACCATCTTAAGGGCACTTTCGGGCTCTGCTGTCCCTGTCGCCTGCGTGCCCTGAGTCTCAAGGATTACTCTGCTTTTTGTGTCGATCAGATCATGGCCCATAAACGAGAGAAAAGCCCCTTTGCCCTTCGATTTGCTGTATAAGCGCGCGTCGGGGTCTGTAGTCGAACGGTGTGTTTGGTTCGTCCACTTTTCACCATGAAAGTCTTTATCCTGAGGATGCCCGGACCTACCCTTTGTCTTATCACCTTCAAAACCGATTCCCTTGAGATAATCATCAAGAGAAACAGGGGGTTCTATCGGCTCAATACTTTTCACTGAAGCATCAGCTTGTATCTGAGTGCCGTCGACACTAAGGTGTTTACCGCTCACAAGACCGACATCTATGCAACACTGGACTACCTGACGCATTATCCGTTCAAACAACCCACTGGATGCCCACTTGTGATTGCGAAGCTTGTTGATCGTGCTCCTATCCGGAACCGCATCATCAAATGTCTGATGACAAAACAACCGATATGCCGCATGCATCCCCACTTCCTGACAGAGCCGATTCTCACTCAAATTATACAGATAGCCAATAAGGATCATTCGAACAACTAATTCAGGATCAATACCGGGTCTGCCATTGTCAGGGCAATAACAATCTGATACAACGTCTCGTACAAATGAAAAATCAACTGCCTCATCAATCTGACGAAGGATATGATCCTCGGGAACTAAATCCTCCATCTGAAAATAGTGAAACATCGGATTTGTCTGTTCCTGCTTTTGTGGGGTCATTGTTTCCTCCATGTATAATATTATCAATAACATAATATAATACATCGGAGCTGCTTTATCAATGCTTGTTCTATACTATTTTCTGAATCTAAGGGTTTTTCACAAGGCTTCTAAACTCTTCTCTTTCTCAGGGGAAGGTGAGCAGGTTTATGTCCCATTTTGTATTGAGGCGATTCGATCTGGTCTTTGGCAACTCTAATTATACCAAGAATATGTTGTTGAAGCTCGGCCCTTTACCCGAAAGGATAAAGATATTTCACCCCGGAGTGGATATCTCCCTGTTCTACCCCAAAAGCGTGGACAGTGAATTGAAAAAAAGATACAATCTGTCGGGCAAGAGAATCATACTGACTGTGGGGAGGCTGATTGAGCGTAAGGGGCAAAGAGCAGTTGTAGAGGTGCTTCCAGATATTGTGAATAAAATGCCCGATGTGATCTACGTCATTGCGGGAGACGGCCCAGAGAAAGATAATTTACATACTTTGGTCCAGAAACTGGGTTTAGGTCAAAAGGTCGTATTTATCCATGATCCGCCTTATGAGCTTGCACCGGACGCGCACAATCTATGTGACCTTTTCGTTATGGCGGTCAGTAAAGAGATGCCTGAGACGACGGTAGGGGTAGAGAGCTTCGGGATCGTGTTTTCTGAGGCAGGGGCGTGCGGAAAGCCTGTGATCGGGAGCTGGTCTGGAGGGATACCGGATGCTGTGGTGGATGGAGTCACAGGAATCTTGGTCGATCCTGAGGATCGTCGAGAATTGAAGGGGGCTATCTTATCCTTGCTTTCTGATCCGAAACTGGCGCAAACAATGGGACAAAAAGGGCGGAAGAGGGTATTGAACGAACTGACCTGGAAAAAGGTCGTCGGGGAGTTTGATTATGAATTGGAATTGCTGCTAAGTAAGTAGACAGAGCACCTCATTTAGAAAGAGTTGTCAGACAGGAATGTCTGACCCACCTTCCTATATATGTTGGTGGTTGGTAGAACAGACATTCTTGTCTGTTCTAAGCATTCTTTAAATAGATCAATGGACAAAAGGAAAATTACTCTTATCTACTTTAGCGACTACTGGGACGAACGATGGCGCCGCCGCCAGCAGTTAGCTTACAGATTCGCCCAGCGGGAGGATGTACGAAAAGTTGTCTGTGTAGAATTTCCCCTACCGTTGACGTCCTTTGCTAAATTCTTGGTCTATAAAGCTGACGTTGAGGCGAGCGCTCGTTGGGAGAGGGTCACAGAATCAGGAATGGGACGTTCCATGCTTGACGGAAAGCTGGAAATACTAAGCCCTATCTGTGCTTTTCCCCTTTTCAGGAGGACTCTTCTTTCGAGACTGGATAAGGCCTTTTTGAGGATTTTGACAGAGGTTTTGATAAGACGAGCGATAAGCGACATTGAGGACAAATCTTCGATCCTCTTCTGGGCAAGTCATCCTTTTGCCGCCGATTACATAGGGAAATTCAACGAAGCGATGATTTGCTACGATTGTACCGAGAAGTTTAGTGAGTTCGATTTTTGGGTGACCCTCAGAAATGAAGTCGAAGAAAAGGACAGCCTGCTTACTCAGAGGGCAGATCTGATTTTTGTACAGGCTGAACCTTATCTTGTTGAGAAAAAGTCCGTCAATCCTAAGACATTTTTGATCCCTAACGCCGTTGACTACGATCTTTTCCAAAACTGCCTGGATATGCCAGAGCCATCAGACTTGAAGGGCATCAAGAGACCTATCTTAGGCTATGTAGGAAGCATCAACAGTCGTATGGACTTTGAGCTTTTGAGGAAAACGGCGCAGGTCTATAAAGATTGGTCGCTCGTCTTCATAGGTGATGTCAGCGACAGTTCCCTCATAAAGCCGATAGATGGCTTAAAAAATGATTACTTTTTAGGAGAAAAGCCTTATAATATATTACCGAGCTATCTGAAGGAATTTAATGTCTGTCTAATGCCCTATAGTATTAACCTTATGCAGAGCCCACTCAAGCTTTTCGATTATCTTGCCTCTGGGAAGCCTGTCGTCTCGACAGACATACCGGGTCTTCGGAACTTTTCAGATGTCATATTCGTATCTAAAACCGAAGATGAGTTTATAAAAAATATAGGGATAGCCGCAGATGATAACAATCCTTCATCGGTACTAAGGCGGAAAAGGCGGGCAAAGGACAATTCGTGGGATGTCAGGGAGGAACAGGTATGGGACATCATTAAGAGGGAGTTGTCTTCAAAGGTGCAGTAGGGGGCAACAGGGTGTCAAATTACAAAGTAGTTATATTTATCAGCAGTCTATCATCTATAACGACAGGCGGCATGAGATATTCTGTTGAGGTGTATAAATATCTGAAGCGGAGCGCAGTATCCGTCAACGTAATCAAATTAGAGGAAATGCCGATCCTCATTAAAAGATTACCCTCTTTTTGAATCTAACCCTTACCGATTTCTGGTCTGTTTGCAGCTTCTGTCTTTGAAGCTGGACAGGAATAGAGGACTTGTACTGCCCCCCAGGAAAGCGACACCAATTAAGCAACCTGGGGTAGTAGATAAAATTGTTTTCTCCACTCTTCCGGGGTCTTATATCCCAGGGATGAATGAAGCCTGTTCAAAGGATTCAAACTTGTGAAGCCAAACACACTCTTGCTTGAGGGTCCTGAAAAAACGCTCTACAACACCGTTCCAATCGGGCTTACCACTTGGTATGTATTCCTGACGAATTCCCCAATATTCGGTACTCGCCAAATAGGCCCGAGCCAAAAAGATGGAACCATTGTCAGAGCGCAAAGTGAGACCCTGGGGGACAACCTCCTTGGAAGTGTATCGAGAGATCACGGCCCGATCCAGGGCATCTGTGGCCTCCAGTGCCCTCCCTTTTCGACTAAAACGATACCCAGGAACCTCCCGACTCCCGTTGTCCACCACCGCAATAAGAGGACACCAACCGTCTTCCCCACAATAGATCTTGGGTCAAGTCAGCCGACCAGAGACTGTCAGGACGATCCATCACAGAACGCTTCTGGGCAACCTGTGGCCCCTTTCTCCCGGGGTCCCCGATTGATTCTATCGGGGATTCCACAGCTTACACTGCCACCCCTTAAGCTTCATTATCCTATGAACCTTCTTGATGTTGACACATGCCCCTTCCTTGAAACGAAGATGCGCCCAAACCCGCCTGTGACCAAATGCCTCTTCTTGGTCGAGTATCCCTCGAACACGAAAAGCAAGCTGTTCATCTATCACAGACTCTTCGACAGAAGAACTGACACCTCTATCCCTAAGCCTATACAGAGTCGAACGATGCAAACCCAAAGCCAAAGCTACCACCTTACGGGAATAGCCTCGACCCAAAAACCGCCCACTCAAGGCAACCGCTTCGTTTTTTTTAGACGGGCTACCTCCTCGAGTATCTCCAACTGGAGGGTTAACTGCCCTACCTTACGCTCCAACCGGCTGACCTCCCGCTCCTTCGGATCCTTGCGACCATGCCGAGACTTGCAGACTCTCCTGCCCTCCTTCTAAGAAACTATCACGCCAAGCATACGCCTGTGACTGGCTAATTCCATTCTTCCGACACACCTCTGATACATCCGCTCCTTTCAAAACAGCCAACACCACCTCTACCTTACGGGTCGCCGTCCAGCGCTTACCATCTTTCACTTCGGGGCTTGACAATTTGACCTCCCTTCTCAAACCCCAATTTGCGAAATATTTGTCGCTCTGTCAAGGGGAGCGGTATGGACTTATCCTATTTGAGGATTATCACTTTCATCCGAGAGTGTTTCTATTTAATCTGTTTGTAAAAACTTTTTTCAAAAGCGTAAGTGCTCTATCTACAGTACAGTTGTCCTCCTTCTATCATTCTGCTTTGCGATATAGCGCGGCTAAAAAGATAGATGAATTTATTGTCAGGATATTTTTCAGCCAGTTGGATAAGATATTAGCCATCAGCGATAACACGAAAAATGAAGTGCTGTTGCTGAGGATCGAGCGCTCTAAGGCCAAGAGGATCTACTGCGCTTACGAGGATTTGCCTTGGAGGACATCGCCCAAAAGCCAAAATGGACGCAAGAGGTTAAGATAGACCTCCTCTTTATGAGGAGGAGCCACGCTGACAAGGGGCTCGAATATCTATTGGAGGTAGTCGCTCAGTTTGGGGATGATTTTGTCTTAAATATAGTGGGCGACATCGATCACGATCTGAGTTACTACAAGAAACTAACTGAAATTATTGGGAAGCACAATATAATGGGGAAGATCTTTTTCCACGTGCAAGTAGATGATAGAAGCAAGCTTAAACGATTCTATGAAAGGTCAGATGTTTTTGTCTTGCCTTCAATTGTCGAAGGAATCGGTGTTGTTATTTTGGAAGCGATGTCAGCCGGTCGTCCCATAGTCGCCACAAACGTGGGAGACATCCCAGAGTTCGTAAAAGACGAATACAACGGCATCCTTATGCCTCCGAGGGATGCGTCCTTTCTCGCGAACGCTACAAATTCTCTGATATGTTCTCCTTCTATGAGAAAGCAATATGGTACTAATGGTTTCAAATACTGTCAAAACGTTCGAGATCTTCATTCCTGGGATGGAATCTGTAGGGGAATGCATGACATTCCTAACCGATTGGTTGATGCTGCTTAGAAGGAAGGTAGACATAGCATCGGATAATCCACTCTAGAAGATGCACTCCCAAACTTTGATTCGGAGATTAAAGGGTATCATACTAACATTTATTAGAATGTTCTCAATCTAAAGGAGGAAATCACCATGAAATATTTCACATGCTTGATAAGGACACTTACTGTTCTTGCTTTATTTTATTTGATCTTCCCTGAGAAGGCGTATGCCTATATGGATATGGGAAGTCTCAGCTACATTCTTCAGCTGATTATAGCTGCTTTAGTTGGGATATTGTTGACAACTAAGATAGTATGGCATAGGATTAGATTCTTCTTCAAGAAGTTATTCTCCAGAGAGGAATACCACGAATAAGCTGAAGACTAGCGGAAATGTCCCAAGCTCGTTTTGAATACCCCTAAAAGAATGTAGTTCTTGCAACGCTCAATTTTGTCAACATCTTAACAATCATGGCACATATAACAGCCAGGAAGCCTAATGTTATCGCGCTTTTGTTAAGAGAAATCGCGGACTCTTACCGGTTTTTTCGGGAAATTCCAAAAACAGAAAAGATGATAGTTTTCTATGCCGAACACAAAGGCTATTATCCCAACTTCGAAGGGCTTATTGAGGAATTGATCGGTAAGTACGAACAGACTTTGTGCTATATCACATCGGACCCCAATGATCCAATTCTGCAAACATCAGAGTTGAGAATAAGGACTTTTTATTTGAATAAGTTACTACCTTTCTTCATGGTATTTATCAATTGCAAGGTATTTGTCATGACATTGACCGACCTTAATCAATCCTATCTCAAGCGCTCAATCAATCCGGTGCACTACGTTTACGTATTCCATGCCCTTGTCAGCACTCACATGATGTATCGATATGGTGCTTTTGACCATTACGATGCGATTTTGTGTGTGGGTCCACATCATGTCAGGGAAATCCGCAAGTGCGAAGAACTCAATAGTCTTCCGCCGAAGAGGCTTGTGGAGGCAGGTTATTATCGACTGGAGCGAATTTACAGGGAATATCAGAAATATTCCCGAAAGGAGTCTTCCTCAGGTGATAAGCGAACTGTCCTGATCGCACCTTCTTGGGGAACTGACAACGTTTTGGAGTCTTGCGGCGAGCGTCTTGCCGATATTCTTTTGAAGGCGGGTTACGAGGTGATTGTTCGGCCTCACCCGGAAACTGGACGACGTTCTCCTGAACTCATGACTTTGTTTGATTCCAAATTCGGCCGTAACCCGAATTTTACTTTGGAGAGGTCTGTTGCCACAGATGACTCATTGCTGCGGGCCGATGTCCTGATATGTGACTGTTCGGGGATTGCCCTTGAATACGCTTTTGGCACCGAGAGACCGGTTTTATTTTTGGATGTTCCCATTAAGATCCAAAATCGGAGATTTGAAGAACTGGGAATCGAACCGTTAGAGTTGCTTCTCCGATCAGAGATCGGCGTGATCGTCTCTCGGGAGAGGTTAGGTACCGTTCCTGGAGTTATCTCGAACTTAGTGGCGAATAGTGGAGCGTACAGAAAACGTATAGTCGAGTTGAGAGATCAGAACGTCTATGCATTCGGACGCTCCTCGGAGATTGGCGCTCAATACATCATCGATCTTGTCAATGAGTAACATGCTTATTGCAGAATAAGGCTTCACAAAACGTGTGGGAAAAGTTATACTTTGGCTGTAGCATAGGCTACTTTTAGCATAGGGAATTTAGACATGACTAAAGCTAAGAAATTTCGCCAACTATTACAATCAAAGGACCTTGAATTCATTTGTGAGGTTCACAACGGAATGAGTGCCAAAATTGTTGAGGAGGCAGGTTTTAAAGCCATATGGGGAAGTGGCCTGACGATGTCCGCAGCAATAGGTGTTCGTGACAGTAATGAAGCCAGCTGGACACAGATTCTGGAAATAGTTGAATTCATAAGTGATGCTACGTCGATACCCCTGTTACTAGATGCCGATACGGGTTATGGGAACTTCAACAACGTACGCCGACTGGTAAGAAAGCTGGAACAACGAGACATTGCTGCTGTATGTATTGAAGATAAACTATTCCCCAAAAAGAACAGCTATATTCAAAGTGAACGCCAGCCTTTAGCCGATATCGAGGAGTTTTCCGGTAAAATTAAGGCAGCAAAAGATACCCAGAACAATCCGGATTTCTCCGTTATTGCACGTGTTGAAGCTTTCATTGCAGGTTGGGGACTCGGTGAAGCACTCAGACGTGCGGATGCTTACCATAAAGCAGGTGCAGATGTGATCTTGATTCACAGTAAACTTTCCAGGCCTGATGAGGTCCTGGCTTTTAAGAAAAAATGGGGTGACAGTTGTCCTGTTGTCATTGTACCCACTACATATTATACGACGCATACGGATGTCTTTCGCCAGGCCGGTTTTAGCGCAGTAATTTGGGCAATTATGATTTTGCGTAGTGCAATTAAGGCTATGAAAGAAACCGCAACTCAACTAAAGGAAGAAGAATCATTGGTCGATATTGAGGACGATATGGCATCGGTTGCAGAAGTGTTTCGGTTGCAGGACGCTGACGAACTCGAGATGGCCGAGAAGCTATATCTTCCAGAAGGTGGTGAGGATACTGATTGCGTAATCTTGGCCGCTTCTCAAGGTGCTGAACTCGGTGTCTTAACTAAGGATAAGCCAAAAACTTTGCTTGAAATTTCTGGCAGGCCTCTCTTGTATAAACAGGTGGATATGCTCAATGAGATCGGAATTAAGGACATTACAGTGGTGCGCGGATTTCATAAGGAGAAGATCGATTCGTCCAATCTTCATTATGTCGATAACGATAACTACGCCACGACTCAAGAGGTCTTTTCTCTCTTTAAAGGTATTCAAGGTATTGAGGGCAGAACGCTAATTTCATACGGGGATATTCTTTATAAAAAGTATGTACCGACCCTCCTACTTGAAACGGAGGGAGATTTTGTACTGGCTGTCGATTCTGACTGGAAGTCCGGCTACAACAAAGATCGTTATACAGATTTTGTTTCATGTGACTGTCCAGATCAAAAAGAGCTATTTGATCAAAAGGTAATTTTGACTGGTGCGGGTAGCTCTATGCAGGAAGAGAATATTTGTGGTGAGTGGATCGGTCTGTTCAAACTATCAGAATATGGTCTATCAGTTCTACAGGAACTTTTAGGTGGTTTGTTTAGGGATAATAGAGTTCATCAGTTGCGAATGACTGAGTTATTCAACGAACTCATTTCTAGAGATCACGAAATTCGGGTTGTGTATATTCGTGGTCATTGGCTAGATGTAGATGACATTATAGATATCAGTAACGCAAGCAGGTTTTAATAAGATTTGCAGGAATAATGATCCAAGCGGAAGAATTTATAAAGCCAGCTTTGGCGAAAGGCTATAGTTTTTGGACGGGTGTCCCGTGTTCTTTCTTGACACCCTTCATTAACTATGTAATCCAAAGCTCCGAATTGACTTATGTTGGGAGCAGCAGTGAGGGTGAGGCAGTTGGCATTGCCATAGGTGCTCACTTGGCGGGACAAAAGACAGTAGTAATTTGTCAGAACTCAGGACTCGGCAATATGGTCAATCCGTTGACCAGTCTGAACTATCCATTTCGCATCCCAACTTTTCTGATAGTCACTCATCGCGGCGCGTCTGGACTAGAGGACGAACCCCAACACGCCCTTATGGGTTTAATCACCGCGGATATTTTAACTACTTTGCGAATTCCATGGAAAGTATTCCGTGGTCAAGCCGAAGATATCGAGGGTGTAATCGATGAGGCAGATGAGTACATGACTACGAAAGGCCTTCCATACGCTTTGATCATGGAAAAGGGAACGGTTGCACCCTATCCGCTCAATGAAAAGATGACTTATAGACCATTTTTAGGAGTTGAACCCAAGGGAGAGTTTATTGTTGCAGATGATAAAAGGATGCCGCGACGCGATGCGATTAAGATCATCAAAAGTCTTCTTGTTAATGGTGAATTAATGGTTGCTACGACGGGCAAGGTAGGGAGAGAGTTGTTTGCCCTGGGGCATAGTCCCAATCAGATTTATGTTGTTGGTGGTATGGGATGTGCCTCCGCCATTGGGTTGGGTCTGGGCTTGTGTCAAAAAGAGCGCAAAGTTGTTGTCCTAGATGGGGACGGCGCAGCTCTGATGAAAATGGGGGTGTTCGCCTCGATAGGCCACTATCATCCGGAAAACTTATTTCATATCATTTTGGATAATGAAGCTCACGAGTCTACAGGTGGACAATCAACGGTTTCTGGAAGCATTGATTTTGCTCAAGTCGCATCGGCTTGTACTTACAATGCGATATTTCGTTGTGACACCGAGGCTGCTTTGAAGGAAATGGTAAAGATTGCTCTTGATATAGAAGGGCCAGCCATGATGCATGTCAAAGTTGCAGTAGGTTCCGATCCAAATTTGGGGCGTCCGACTTTGACGCCAGTTCAAGTAAAAGAGCAATTAATGAGGCATATTGGTCAATGGTCAAAATTAACAAAGCCGTAATTGTTGCAGCAGGCACGTCATCACGACTCTACCCATTAAGCCTAAACCTACCCAAGGGCTTACTGGAAATTGCAGGCAAGACGATATTGGGGCGGTCTGTGCGGCTATTGTCTGAAAATGGTATCAAAGAGATCTTGATCGTCGTAGGGTTCCAGAGGGATATGATCCAAAAGGCTTTGGAACCATTCGCAGCGGACGTTCCGCGTATCCACTACCAATTTAATCCGTTTTTTGCTGAAACGAACAATATGGGTTCATTATGGTTTGCTAAAGAATGGATAAAAGGAGATTCATTCCTCTATCTTTATGGTGACCTTGTTTACGATCCTGAATTGCTGCGTTCATTCATGAGTGGAACTTATGCAGACGCGGCATTGTCAGTAGATTGTGGGTCCACTGATGAGGAAGCGATGAAGGTTCGAGTTAAAGATGGACGTTTTATTGAATCGAGTAAGGATATCCCGCTCAATGAAGCATTCGGGGAATGGATAGGAATAGCCATATTTAATCGTCCACGTGTATTATTTAATAAGGTAGAAATTCTTTTAGAGCAAAAACACTTCCAAGCTTACGACACATTGGCTTTTACGGAGATGGCTCATGAAGGGAACTGTTTTTCCGTAATTCCAACCAATGGGGGTTCTTGGGTCGAAATAGACTTTAGGTCAGACCTGGATCGAGCGAGGAATCTATTTCCATGATCCAAAGCTACTCAAATCCTGTAAAGATAAAACTTGGGCGTGGTTCATTAAGGGAACTTCCAAAACTTTTGGCAAATCGAACTGCCCTTCTGGTAACAACACCAGGCATGGTAAAAAGAGGTGTTGTTACCAGAGTACAGGAGTTGTGTCGAGCGAAGCCTTTGCACGTTACTGCCGAAGTTACACCTAATCCGACAATTGCCTCGATCAATAGATGCTTTCGTCAGGTGAAAAACTATAATTATGATGTAATAATTGGCTTGGGTGGAGGAAGCGTACTAGATACAGCAAAGGGAGTTGCCTCACTCTCCGGCGGTTCTGTGGATCAGAACTGGCTTGATGCCCATTTACGCCATGATAGGGAGAAGCCCAAAGTTCTCAGATCAAACCCGATTATAGCTATACCAACGACCTCCGGAACCGGTTCAGAAGTGACACAATGGGCAAGTGTCTGGGATGATGTATCAGGGACCAAATATTCACTTTCTGATGAAGGGTTATACCCGGAATGGGCCTTGCTTGACTCAGAGTTAACGGATTTATTGCCTTATGAAACTACGCTCTTTACTGCTCTTGATGCATTATCTCAGGCTATGGAAGCAATTTGGAACAAAAATGCCAATCCAGTTTCTGACGTGTTGGCTACAAAAGCAATTGCTATTTCTATATCTGTTTTGGCTGATGATTTTAAGGAGAAATATGCTCGTCAAGAGGTGCGCGAAAAGCTACAACAAGCAAGCCTGTTAACAGGATTAGCCTTTAGCAATACTAAAACTGCCTTGGCACATTCGATCTCTTATCCACTTACATCTAAGCTAAAAATACCCCATGGCCTAGCCTGTAGCTTTACTCTACCTCAAATTATGCGAATTAATTACAAACAAGATAAGGAAAGAGTAGGAATTATTATTCAAGCCCTTGGGTGTTCTTTACTGGATGCAGCAGTAGAAGCACTATACAGAGTATTTGTGAATTTAGGCATAACGGAATATCTTCGGCAGTTTATTGTACATACATCTGACATGACTACATTAGATGCTGAGTTTATAGCACCAGGACGGGCAGAGAACAACATTACTTATGTCTCACAAAGTGATGCTATAGAGATTTTGCGATCAGCATTATCACGCTTAGCAATCAATTGAAATATTCCTGATGAAATAGGAATAGGCAATTGCACAAAGAAATCCCAGCCTAAGTGGGGCATTGAAATAGATGGATGAAAGGAGAAACGAAGTCCAGGCTGTGCTTAAGGACTTATATTACGCATTGATAATTGTGAGCCTCTTTTTCGGCCGCCACTTCCTAATTGTTAACACGCCGACTAATGCGTTCTACAATGCCCAGACCTTGAAGGAATTTGTTCTTGTTTGTGTCTGCTTTTTCTAGATTGCCGTAATCATATCTTTCGTCTTTTCGGCGGCAAGAAGGTTTCTCACAAAGCACTACAGGGAAGATCGTGTTTACTACTTTATATATATCGATACTTCCCTTGTTAGATTTTATCGTTTTAATGGTTTTGCCGTATGATGGAGCAAAGTTTATAAATCGTGAATTTACAGGTTTCATATTTCCTTACTTTGCACTTTTCTATATTCCGGCAACTATTCTAATTTCTTTCAAATATCAAATAGAAAAATATGGAGAGAAAATTATCCGAATAGTTCCAGTTGTTTGTATAGTGATTATATATCATGCGATACCTCGGTCATTTAGTAAAAATATCATAGAGAATGAGTTTATTCATTCAGACAAACCTTCTACGCCGATACATTTGCTAATTTTCGATGGGATGTCCCCTGAGGTTCTCAATGACCCAGATCTAAAGCATCTATTTCCAAATATCAGCTCATTCTTACGTAATAACAGCTTTGTTTTTGAGGATGCATATTCGCCAGGGGCATGGACAATAAGATCGATACCTAAGTTAATAACAGGTCTACAATATGATGGTCGATATAGCTAGAGGATTTACTCTATCTTATTGCCGAATCGGAAGATGACGATTACGAGGATCTGCCAGTAAAAGGTTCACTATTTCAAATCTCAGAGTCATATGGGTACAACAATATTCTGATCGGGGGTTATTTGCCGTATTGCGATTTATTTGGCAAAGATTTGACTTATGGAATACAGTATTCCAAATATTCAAGATTTTATCAATTGTTGCCTCGCCGATTTACTGATTTTCTCTATATACAGTATCTCTACGAAAGAGATGTTTTTCTACAGTCCTTTGACCAATATTTGTTAAAGATCGATTCATGTCCAAAGAATACATTCTTTTTTATTCATTTTCTCATTCCGCACCAACCTTTAATTTTTGATTCTCAGGGATTTGCACAGATTTATTGGGAAAGAACTCATAGAGGAGAAGGATGGTGTACACCGAAGTTTAGAGAGAGATATGTGGAGCAGCTCATGTTTGTTGACAAGAAAGTAGGAGAAATACTTGGAAAACTGAAAGCTCACAACCTGTATGACAAGAGCATGATTATTATTACTTCAGACCATAACTATCTAGAATATGATAGGCTAAGAATACCTTTATTCATCAAGGTTCCTTTTCAAGAAAGTCAACATGTCGTTAGAGAGAAAGTCCATATCGTAAATTTTGGAAAGTTTCTATCTTCACTTCTTGAATCAAACGTGGTTCATATACAGAGGTTGCAATAGAAGAGTATCTTTTCAAAGTAGCAAGGATTTGGCTGAGTCCGCAAATTTCAACCAAAAATAGGGCTTGCCCAATACTAAGCCCTATCTGTGCTTTTCCCTTTTTCAGGAGGACTCTTCTTTCGAGACTGGATAGGGCCTTTTTGAGGATATTGACAGAGGTTTTGATAAGACGAGCGATAAGCGACATTGAGGATAAATCTTCGATCCTCTTCTGTGCAAGTCATCCTTTTGCCGCCGATTACGTAGAGAAATTCAACGAAGCGATGATTTGCTACGACTGCACCGAAAAGTTTACTGAGTTCGACTTTTGGGTGACCCTTAGAAAAGAAGTCGAAGAAAAGGACAGTCTTCTGACTCAAAGAGCCCATCAGATCTTTACACAGACCCAACCTCATCTTGTTGAGAAGAGGTCCGATAATCCTAATGTATTTTTGATCCCCAACGCCGTTGACTACGATCTTTTCCAAAACTGCCTGGATATGCCAGAGCCATCAGACTTGAAGGGCATCAAGAGACCTATCTTGGGCTATGTAGGTAGCATCAACTCCCGTTTCGACTTTGAGCTTATAAGAAAGACAGCACAAGTCTATAAAGATTGGTCGCTCGTCTTCATAGGTGATGCCAGCGACAGTTCGGTAATAAAGTCAGTAGAGGACTTAAGAAATGTTTACTTTTTGGGGGAAAAGCTTTATAATATAGTACCGAGCTATCTGAAGGAGTTTAGTGTCTGTCTGATGCCCTATATTAACCTTACTTGTTTGGAGAGCCCGACAAAGCTTTTCGATTATCTTGCTTCTGGAAAGCCTGTCGTCTCGACGGATATACCGGGCGTTAGGGACTTTGCAGATGTCGTATTCGTATCTAAAACCGAAGATGAGTTTATAACAAACATAGGCTTAGCCGCAGGTGATAATAATCCTTTGTCAGTCCTGAAGCGAAAAGAGCGCGCAAGAGAAAATTCGTGGGATGTCAGGGAAAACCAGATATAGGACATTATTAAAAAGGAGTTATCTTCAGCACTTTACAAGGAGATGACAGGGTGTCAAGTTACAGCGTAGTAATGTTTGTTAGCAGCCTATCATCTATAACGACTGGCAGCATGAGATATTCTGTTGAGGTGTATAAATATCTGAAGCGGAGCGCAGTATCCGTAAGCGTAATCAATTTAGAGGAAATGCCGATCCTCATTAAAAGATGTCCCCTCTTCTTGAACTTGATCCTTACCAACTTCTGGTTTATCCGGAGACTCCTGTCGCTGAGATTAGACAGAAACAGCAACGTCATCCTCTTTGAGGATTACCATTTTCATCCGAGGCTCTTTCTGTTTAATCTTCTTGTAAAGACTTACTTCAAGAAGGCAAGTGTCCTATCTACTGCGCACCATTTGTCCCTATCCCATCATCCTGCTTTGCGATCCAATACAGCTAAAAAGATAGATGAGTTTATTATCAGGATATTCTTCAAACAATCAGATAAGATATTGGTCAACAGCGATAACACGAAAAACGAAGTGCTGTCGCTCGGGATTGAGCCGTCTAAGGTTGAGAAGATTTATATCTCTCACGAGGATATGTTCTTAGGGTACGTCAGCCAGAAGCCCGAATGCTCACAGGATGGGAGGCTGAACCTTCTCTTTGTGGGAAGGTGCCACGCTGATAAGGGGCTCGAATATCTGTTGGAGGCAATTGGGCTGCTCGGAGACGATATTGTGTTGAATATCGTGGGCGACACCTGTCACGATCCGGAATACTACAAGAAACTAGTTGAGATCGTACGAAAACTCAAAATAGAGGAGAAAATCTTTTTCCACGGATATATCGATAAGGAGGAACTGAAGCAATTCTGCCAAGGGGCTGACATCTTTGTCCTGCCGTCAGTTGTCGAAGGATTCGGAGCTGTTCTTCTGGAAGTGATGTCTGCCGGTCTTCCCATAGTCGCTTCAAACGTGGGAGGTATTCCGGAGCTGATTAAAGACGGATACAACGGTGTTCTTGTGCCTCCGAAAGAGGGGTCCTCTCTGGCGAACGCTATAAATTCTCTGATACGTTCTCCTTCTTTGAGAAAGCAGTATGGTATGAATGGATACGAATACTTCCGGAACTTTCGGGATCTTCATTCCTGGGATAGCACCTGCAAGAAAATACACGACATTCTCAGCACAATGGCTGATGCTGCCTAAATGAGCGTAGACATAGCAAATGATCCTTGAGATAGATAAGTGTGAAATGTTAGATAGGAGGGACTCCTGATGGAAGAGGACGGGATTCCCGCTTCATTTTATGATTCAGATTATTATTCTAACATGGCTGGTGGGGGATACAGGTTCTTTTTGGAAACTAAAGGGCAAGGTATAACCACAGAAAGATTGTATTACATCGAACTGGCCCAACTTGAGCCTGGAATGAAGATACTAGATTTAGGCTGTGGCAGGGCTGAAATTCCAATATATTGTGCACTTCAAAAATCGGTCGATGCCTGGGGAATAGATTATTCTGAAACTGCTATTGAACTTGCAAATAAGGGTAAAGAAATAATAGATCCTTCTGTGAAAGAGCGAACGCACCTGATCTGTGATGATGCAACGAATCTTGATCGTTTCGATGATTGCACTTTTGACAGGATATTCAGTCTCTCTGTGATAGAGCACTTAATGGACCACCAGATTCAAAATCAATTCTCCGGGGCATGTAGGATTCTGAAGGACGATGGAATTTTTATCGTGGGTACACATCTCAATCTAATCTATCTGAAATACGGTTATCTCTTCACCAGATTATTCAAGAAGGTGATGGGGAGGGATGTTCCTAAAGACTCTATAGAAGAGGCCAAAAAAGGGGGCGATATCAATCCTCCGAGTCGAGCAACTATCGAGAGATCTTTTGTAGAGGCCGGATTCGTGTGCAAGGCGTGGTATAAACCTCGCGGTGGTTCGGAGAGTATACCTAACAGCGTATATAGGATAGGGAGAATCCTGGAAGCAATCCCCCTTGTGAGAGATGTATTCGCAACTATGATTGTAGCTGTGGGTGCAAAGGATAGAACGGTATTGAGGAGATTCTGTAGTAGTTAGCATTTTGGCTAATGCGGCTTAAAATGAAGGGCGGACACAGGAATTGATTCTTGAGCAGATGGAGACAAACTGAGTTTAAAAAGCTATTTGCTTTTTTCCTGTTAGCATTGACTATAAGATTATCTGTATTTCTGCTTTCGAGTGATATGGTAGCCCCTATTTCTAGGTATGATGACTCAGTTGCGTATCTCCGTATCGCGATTAACTTAGTTTCCAGGTTTGAGTATAGTGCTATACCATCAATTAGGCAAAACGATATATGGTTTCCGAAGTCTCATATACCACCATTATATCCATTGTTCTTAGCAGTCGTCTATTGTTTTGCCGGTCAAAATCTAATTATCTTTAAACTAATTCAAATTGTTCTGGCATCGTTTCTGCCTGTTATTTCATATCTTATGACGTTGAGAATATTTGCAGATTCAAAAGCCGGTGTTATATGTGCTCTTTTAGTTTCAACTTATCCTCCTTTTGTTATTGATTGCAAAGCAATACTCACAGAATGGTTATTCACTCTTCTATTGTCCTGTAGTTTACTATTTTTATTAAGAATGTTAGATTTCTCTGATAAAAAAAACATCATGCTTTCAGGCATCTTTCTAGGTCTTGCTTTTCTGTGTAGACTAGATGCAATTGCTTTTATCCCGGTTTTGATTGTCTATTTGTTCATTCTAGGCAAGTTCCTTTCTTTCCCTCGTATTAAAAGCCTTGTGAAATAGTTATGTCCCAGGCAGCGTGTGAAGCGCCGATTATGGGTCAAAGAGTAGCATATCGTATCGTTTTGCTGTGGAATAAGCAAAATAGTCTTATCAGAGTTCTGGTCAGCAAGGAATAGGAGCTGTTTGAAGAACAGGATGCACTGTCTTTGACAGACAGGGCACACATAGACGCTTTCCCCCTTCTTATGAAAGATACAAGCCTCTTGAGATTCTGTACTGTTGCAACAAGATTCAACTGTTCATTCAGTGAGGCTGGTCCTCTATAACGGGCTCGTCCCATACCGTGTTGTTGCCTGGCTTCAGCAAAGATATGTTCACTGCGTTTACGGAGTCTCCGGGAGAGTTTGTAGTCAGCTGTTAATGAGATAGACCGCGCATGATTTCTGGCTTTCGCCTCTCGCACTTTTCTATCCCGTTCGGCCTGAATATGTGCTGGATTTGTCTTGTTTTTCCATGTAGGAATCGGTTCAATCTTCTCATCGGCTCGCAGAGGAATATGGGGTATGATTCCCCGGTCAAGCACATCAGCGATAAAATTACCAGAACCGTAACCGGTATCGGCACTAAGTGTCTGAATGTCTTTGGGCATGGTGTATGTTTCAAGGTCATCTACCATCTTAAGGGCACTTTCGGGCTCTGCTGTCCCTGTCGCCTGCGTGCCCTGAGTCTCAAGGATTACTCTGCTTTTTGTGTCGATCAGATCATGGCCCATAAACGAGAGAAAAGCCCCTTTGCCCTTCGATTTGCTGTATAAGCGCGCGTCGGGGTCTGTAGTCGAACGGTGTGTTTGGTTCGTCCACTTTTCACCATGAAAGTCTTTATCCTGAGGATGCCCGGACCTACCCTTTGTCTTATCACCTTCAAAACCGATTCCCTTGAGATAATCATCAAGAGAAACAGGGGGTTCTATCGGCTCAATACTTTTCACTGAAGCATCAGCTTGTATCTGAGTGCCGTCGACACTAAGGTGTTTACCGCTCACAAGACCGACATCTATGCAACACTGGACTACCTGACGCATTATCCGTTCAAACAACCCACTGGATGCCCACTTGTGATTGCGAAGCTTGTTGATCGTGCTCCTATCCGGAACCGCATCATCAAATGTCTGATGACAAAACAACCGATATGCCGCATGCATCCCCACTTCCTGACAGAGCCGATTCTCACTCAAATTATACAGATAGCCAATAAGGATCATTCGAACAACTAATTCAGGATCAATACCGGGTCTGCCATTGTCAGGGCAATAACAATCTGATACAACGTCTCGTACAAATGAAAAATCAACTGCCTCATCAATCTGACGAAGGATATGATCCTCGGGAACTAAATCCTCCATCTGAAAATAGTGAAACATCGGATTTGTCTGTTCCTGCTTTTGTGGGGTCATTGTTTCCTCCATGTATAATATTATCAATAACATAATATAATACATCGGAGCTGCTTTATCAATGCTTGTTCTATACTACTTTCTGAATCTAAGGGTTTTTCACAAGGCTTTTAAAGTAATAATACTTATGCTAGCTGTCTTCTGTCTGACAGTGTCTCCTTGGATATTCCGAAATGCTTTAGTCCATAAAGCTTTCGTACTTTCCACATCTGGTGGATTAAACTTCTGGCTTGCCAATAACTTGAGTGTGCCGGAAAGATACAAGACAGGGGACTGGTTAGCAGGTACGATGCAGTTTGAGCCTGAAATAAATAGTCTATCAGAGATAGAAAAGAGTGGGTATTTCTTGAAAAAAGGCCTCGACTTCGCGAAGCAATACCCAATTAAGTTCGTAAAATACAAGCTATATACTCTTGTGGAGATGCTGCACCTGTGGCCGATGGATCGTGGAGGGGAAACAGATATAGGAGTTACAGGTTTCAAAGCGGGCTATTGGGTGAAAAGGGCATACAGTGTGTACTGCCTTGGCCTATTAGGGTGTGCGCTAATTTCGACTGTACTCTCTTGCAACGACATAAATGTCTTTCACAGGATAGTCTTGCTTGCTCTATTATTCTTCGCTTATACGGTTTTACACATGTTTTTCATCCCTGCTGGGGGTATCAGATATCGTGTTCCTCTGGACGTTCTCGTCATCGTTATTGCCAGTTTCGCAATATATCATATTTACGCTCGGATGAAGATTATCATAACGTAGGGGTTATTTATCAAATGAAATCGGTGCACTTCTCTTTCGATCTTTGATTGATCTTGAATGATAGGTTTTCGACAATCTTTGGTTTCTGTTCTTTTTCAAAATGGATGTATAATTGTTCTTCTTTTAGGTTCCATTCAGCCAGGACAAAGTAGTTGGTGTAAGAGGAGGGAAGAGATACTTTCTCATTTAGGACATCGATAAAGGCTTTATCTGTCTGTTCTGTGTCCTGTTTGACTTGTCTGATAAAATAGGTCTTGGGAATGAAATCTTTCTCGTTTGACTTCTCTTGCTTAGGTGGACGGTAGCCGGTGTATCTCTGTGATGAAAGATTAAACCATTCTAACTTCTGATCAACTTCTTGTAAGCTTTTGAACTGAATTCTGTTCCAGAACTTCCTTGAAAATACAGAATTGTTGCCTTCTATAGATGCTTGAGAAAAGGGCCTTCTGGGAACGGCAAATATCGGAATCACTTGATTTTTCAAGAGAAACTGCATTGCTTTGCTGACATTCCTTTTACCTGAAACACTGCCAATAGTCGCCGAGCAATTGTCCACCTTAACGAAATCTGGTTTTTCAAACCTGTCAAAGAAAGACTGACACTTCTCGATAAAGTTAGTTGCTGTTTGACCGTCAACCCGCCGAAAATACCTTAACTTAGGCTCTTTCTTAAAGGAAAATCCAACGAAGTTGACCGGCTCAGTTCTGCCGGTAAGATACTTTTTACCAATAAAGTCTGATTCTAGGACTCTGCCTCCTAAAAGATAGTAAATGGTATACTCTGGATAACAAAGATAACGAGATGCACCCTTGTTTTTACCTTTCTTCCTTCTCTGGGAAAGTCCTAAATCTGAAAGCATTCTGCCGATAGTCGGCAACGACGGAGGAGGGGTGCTAGAATATCGATTCCTCCATTCTTGTTCAATAACAGTGGCTCCTGAATAGAACTGATAAGGATCGTCCTCTAAGCTATGGTAAATCTCTTTGATTCTCTGTTCGTCAACTTTAGCCAATTTTCGCCTTTTTCCTTTTGGCCAACCCCGATTATCCATGGCAAAATCCTGATCCGGAGATTTAGTCCAAGCTGTAACGAAATCATTGGAAACTCTCGCTTGTTTGATAACTTCTCGCTTTGACATTTCTTTCTTAAAATACATCTCGTTGACTTCTTGTCTTAATACGGCCAATCTCTCTTTGTCCATAGGACTCCGTAGATTAAAGTTAAGACAATCAACTCAACTTAATCTACTAATACTCTAAACAAAGATCAAATTAGGTGCACCGATTTCATTTGATATTCAACCCGTAGGGACTAGTGCAGGATAAATCTCTAATAATTGCAAAAAAGTAGTAGTTGATGCCTTAGCGAAGAAATATGAGAACGATCGTGGTCATTCCAGCCTACAAGGAAGCAAGAAGAGTATATCAAGTGGTGCACTCCGTGGTTTCTCTTGGTTATGACGTAGTTGTTGTTGACGATGGCTCAATAGACAATACTGCTGAAGAAGCATTCCGCGGAGGTGCTAAAGTTTTGCGACATCTTGTTAATCGTGGCTATGGAGCAGCTCTTACCACCGGTAATCAGTGGGCTTTGTGTCAAGTTTGTGATGTCATTGTCCACTTTGATGCAGACGGCCAACATGATGCAAACGATACTAAGAGAATGATTCTACCTATTATTAATAGACAGGCCGACGTTGTTCTTGGCTCTAGGTTTCTAAAAAATAACGAGGGTATTCCTTTGATACGGAGGATATTAATAAAGCTCGCTATTTTATTTACTTGGGTATTTTCTGGGGTTAGGTTGACAGATGCTCACAATGGGTTTCGGGCTTTTTCCTCTCGAGCATTGCGCGATATTGATTGCTGGCGGGATGACATGTCTTACGCATCAGAAGTTATTGATCAAATTGCCAAATTGGGATTACGTTATCGAGAGGTGGCAGTGACGATTAGATATTCTGAATACTCTCGACGCAAGGGGATGCGTAATTTTAGAAAGATAATACTTGGATTAAAATTCCTATGGGGAAAGATGTCAAGAGAATAGATAATGAAGTATATTTGCGGATTTGGAAAGATTTACGTTTTTATCTGTTAACTCATATCAGTGGCAAGACATATGTATAGGGATCTGCGTGCCTTGATGCACTTGACACATAGAATGTAGATTAGCGCAATAACATGAAAAGGAGTGCGAAAATGGAAAAAAGCCGTGTGATCATAAGGCCTGTCAAAGATAGAAAGCTGGACGATGTGGTCGAGGAAATTTTGGAGTTTTGCAACTGGAGGGATATTGTCTCAAAGGACTCTAAAGTAGTGGTGAAACCGAATCTGTGTGCGGCCGACAAGAAAGTAATGCCTGCCGCGAACGTCTCTCCTGAGCTGGTGGCTTCTGTCTGTAGAATTATAAGTACTAAGAGTAAAAATGTATTCATCGGGGAATCGGACGGAATGCGGCACAAGGCTGAGGAGGCTCTGGAAAATTCTGGAATGTATAAGATAGCTGATGAATTGGGTATAAAGACTATAAACTTTTCCAAAGATGAGTTAGTTCCGGTCGACGTTGGAATTCTGGAAGGCTGGAGGATGTCCAAGACTCTCCTTGAGGCGGATGTGGTGGTGACTTTGCCCACTTTGAAGACCCACGCAAGTTTCGTGTTCACAGGGGCTATGAAGAATCAGTGGGGCTGTATACCAAGATACGACCGCTGTCTGCTGCACCACCATTTCGACAGGGTAGTCAACGATATAAACCGGTTGCTCAACCCGCAAATAGCGGTGATGGACGGGATTATGGCTATGGAAGGCAGGGGGCCTGCCATGGGGAATCCGGTGAGGATGGATCTGCTTTTGGCATCCAACGATGTTGTAGCCATAGATGCTGCAGCTATGAGGCTGATAGGTCTGGATCCGTACAGCGCCAGTTATATCGCTCTGGCCGAAGAGGAAGGTCTCGGTCGAGTTGCTCAAGATAGGATATCCATAGATGGTGACTTTGAGCGTTTCAAGACTGTATTTAAACCTGGGGAGTACGATTGGGCCTTGAAGACCATGTCGCTCGTAAACAGGTCTTATTTTCTCACACACTATCTCGTTATGGTTGACACGATCTTTTATCCTATAAGGAAAGTAGTAATTATGATGCGCAAGATAGTAGCGGTGGTCAAGAACCTTCGGATGTTGAGACCGTCTTGGTGAAGCAGGATATAGATGGCAATGTAGGAGACTGTCTTGAAGAAGATACAAATAGCTCAGATTGTCCACAGCCTTACTCTCGGCAGGGGAATACAACACGTGGTGTATTCCGTAGTCAAAAAGCTGGACAGAAAGAAATATGAGGTTATAGTCTGCTGTTTAGCTGGACGAGGAGAATTAGCCGATGAGTTAGAAAAGATAGGAATAGAAGTAATTGTGTTGAGCGGAAAGAGTTCTCTCAGTCCCCTTAACGCTCCAAAAAATCTTATGGCGATTTGGCAACTAACTAAAATGCTGAGAGAGAGAAGAATACAGGTAGTAGAGACTCACGATTTCTATGCGGGAGCTTTGGGAAGAATCGCAGCCCTCTTAGCAAAAGTTCCTGTTATTCTCTGGATGATTCACAGCAGGGACAGTTGGAAGGGGAGTGGACACATTGTAGTAGATAGGGTTCTGTCCAGATATACTGACAGGATTATTACTAACTCCCAGATGGTCAAGAAATTTACGTCCAGTTTTGAAAATCTAAAAGCCTGTAGATTTACTGTCATCCATAATGGAGTGGATTTGAGCCTGTTCGGCAATGGGATTGATCTCTCTGCCAAAAGAAAGGACTTAGGGGTGGACAGAGCTTCTCCCGTGATCTGTTCGGTAGGGCGTCTCATACCAGAGAAGGGATATACCTATCTGGTCGAGGCTATGCCGCAGGTCGTGAATCATTTTCCGGAGGCGAAACTCCTCATTATCGGCGACGACAGCGAGTTTGAAGAGTCCTCAAAAAGGGTGTTGAAAGATCTCATTCTGCAGTTGAACCTCTCTGACAGCGTGAGTCTTTTAGGGTGGAGGAACGACGTTCCTCAAATACTTAGCATATCAGATATTTTTGTCCTCCCATCCCTGAGAGAAGGATTCGGATTAGCGATAGCTGAGGCTATGGCAGCCGAAAAACCTGTTGTAGTCAGCGACATAGATGCGATACCAGAGATAGTAGAAGACGGGAAGGCAGGCATTTTGGTCCCGATTAAAGACTCAGATGCCCTTGCCGGGGCTATTTTATATCTGCTGCGTAATCCTCACAAGGCAACGCAAATGGGAAATTGGGGAAGAGAAAGAGTAGAGCAATATTTCTCTGATGAAGTTATGGTCAGAAAGAGGATGAGGCTCTACGATTCTTTCATTGATGAGAGATAATTCGGCAACTTGAAATTGCTCAAGAATATAGCGACAAAATTGGGTCTAATTATATTAGGGATTGTGATTGGACTCACCTTAGCTGAATTCGCCGTGCAGATTATGTATCCGTATGATCGAGGCGAACATATTTTCCAGCGCCATGAGTTAGTGGGTTGGATACATCGTCCGGGGGCTACTGTGACTTTCCACGGGATGTTTCCTTTGGCCAGAGAGCTTGAGGTTACCTCAAAGATCAATTCTCACGGCTTGAACGACAGGGAATACCCTTATGAAAAGCCCGAAGGGACATTTCGCATCGTTATTTTAGGGGATTCGTTCGCGGCAGGTCTGACCGCGCCTTTGGATGATTCCTTTCAGGAGGTCCTGGAGAATCTTCTGAATAAGAACAGGGAACGCCCCAGATTCGAGGTGATTAACTGTGGTGTGGGAGGCTATGCCACGAATCACGAGCTGAGATTTTTCCTTCAGGAAGCATACAAATATGAGCCGGACGTTGTTCTGCTTACTGTGCTCACAGGAAACGATATTTTGGAGAATAGCAGGTCTTGGGATCCTCCATCGTACACTGAGGTCGAGAATGTGTCAAAAGAAAGGAATTATTTATCTCTTCTCTATGAGAATTTTAAGCTTCCGCACGTAGCCAGGGACGCTGTGAGAGTCTTTGGACCGGGCTGGCTTTTAGATCTTTTCTACAAGGGAGGAGGGCTTCTGGCAGGACAGTCTAGAACTCACAAGGGTATTCCGCTTATGTACTGGGTCTATTCGTCTCCGTACTCTCCTGAATGGGAGGAAAGAGTGTCTCTTACCGTGGAATTGATATTGGTCTTGAAGACGGAGGTGGAAAAACGGAATGCGAAGCTGGGGGTAGTGATTTTGACAAACAAAGAACAGGTTCATCCTGAGTGGTGGGTGGAGGCTTTAGATACATTTCCTCAGATGAGGGATATGGGATGGGATCTGGGAAAGCCAGATCGGATCTTGGCGGATTTTATGGATAAGCAGGGAATCAGTTGTCTGAAGCTTCTGCCGCATTTTAGGGAGTACGCTGCACAGACAGGGAAGAAGTTGCACTATCACTTTGATGGGCACTGGAGCGTTGAGGGCCATCGTCTGGCAGGCAGACTTATCTATAATTGGATAGTGGAATCAGGTTACCTCCCATAGGAAGTTTAAAGATAAGGGCGATTGCAGCTATATTAGAAGCCTTGTGAAAAACCCTTAGATATCAGAAAATAGTATAAAACAAGCATTGATAAAGCAGCTCCGATGTATTATATTATGTTATTGATAATATTATACATGGAGGAAACAATGACCCCACAAAAGCAGGAACAGACAAATCCGATGTTTCACTATTTTCAGATGGAGGATTTAGTTCCCGAGGATCATATCCTTCGCCAGATTGATGAGGCAGTTGATTTTTCATTTGTACGAGACGTTGTATCAGATTGTTATTGCCCTGACAATGGCAGACCCGGTATTGATCCTGAATTAGTTGTTCGAATGATCCTTATTGGCTATCTGTATAATTTGAGTGAGAATCGGCTCTGTCAGGAAGTGGGGATGCATGCGGCATATCGGTTGTTTTGTCATCAGACATTTGATGATGCGGTTCCGGATAGGAGCACGATCAACAAGCTTCGCAATCACAAGTGGGCATCCAGTGGGTTGTTTGAACGGATAATGCGTCAGGTAGTCCAGTGTTGCATAGATGTCGGTGTTGTGAGCGGTAAACACCTTAGTGTCGACGGCACTCAGATACAAGCTGATGCTTCAGTGAAAAGTATTGAGCCGATAGAACCCCCTGTTTCTCTTGATGATTATCTCAAGGGAATCGGTTTTGAAGGTGATAAGACAAAGGGTAGGTCCGGGCATCCTCAGGATAAAGACTTTCATGGTGAAAAGTGGACGAACCAAACACACCGTTCGACTACAGACCCCGACGCGCGCTTATACAGCAAATCGAAGGGCAAAGGGGCTTTTCTCTCGTTTATGGGCCATGATCTGATCGACACAAAAAGCAGAGTAATCCTTGAGACTCAGGGCACGCAGGCGACAGGGACAGCAGAGCCCGAAAGTGCCCTTAAGATGGTAGATGACCTTGAAACATAGACCATGCCCAAAGACATTCAGACACTTAGTGCCGATACCGGTTACGGTTCTGGTAATTTTATCGCTGATGTACTTGACCGGGGAATCATACCCCATATTCCTCTGCGAGCCGATGAGAAGATTGAACCGATTCCTACATGGAAAAACAAGACAAATCCAGCACATATTCAGGCCGAACGGGATAGAAAAGTGCGAGAGGCGAAAGCCAGAAATCATGCACGGTCTATCTCATTAACAGCTGACTACAAACTCTCCCGGAGACTCCGTAAACGCAGTGAACATATCTTTGCTGAAGCCAGGCAACAACACGGTATGGGACGAGCCCGTTACAGAGGACCAGCCTCACTGAATGAACAGTTGAATCTTGTTGCAACAGTACAGAATCTCAAGAGGCTTGTATCTTTCATAAGAAGGGGGAAAGCGTCTATGTGTGCCCTGTCTGTCAAAGACAGTGCATCCTGTTCTTCAAACAGCTCCTATTCCTTGCTGACCAGAACTCTGATAAGACTATTTTGCTTATTCCACAGCAAAACGATACGATATGCTACTCTTTGACCCATAATCGGCGCTTCAGACGCTGCCTGGGACATAACTATTTCACAAGGCTTTTAGTCTGTTGCGAAATTAAGCGAGCTTTTCAATGGAGACCTACTTTAGATGATAATAACCAGGGCGCCCTTTCGCATTCCGTTGGGAGGGGGAGGCACAGATCTTCCCTCGTATTACTCCCAATATGGCGGATTTGTCCTGAGCGGGGCTATAGACAAGTACGTGTTTATCAACCTGAATAGACTTAAAATAGAGGACTTTATCAGGGTGAAGTACTCCAAGACGGAGTTGGTAAATTCCGCCAGCCAAATAGAGCATCCCCTTCTGAGGGAAGCTCTAAAATTCACAGGGATAGACGGCGGCTTGGAGATAGCGTCTATGGCTGACATCCCTGCCGGTACGGGAATGGGATCGTCAGGGAGTTTTCTGGTCTCTATTTTGACCGGTCTTCACGCCTTCAAAAGGGATCATATCTCGATTCAGGATCTGGCCGAGGAGGCGTGCACGATAGAAATAGATATTGTGGGACAGCCTGCAGGTAAGCAGGATCAATATGTAGCTGCATTTGGAGGCATAGTCTGTATGGACATCCAGACAGATGGAAATGTCGACGTGGAGCAGCTCAGAATCTCTTCTCACGATTTAGATGAATTGAAAAATGGCACCCTGTTATTCTACACGGAAATACTGAGAGAGAGCTTCGATATATTAGGAGAACAAAAGAAAGATACTGACAAAGGCGACAAAAATGTAGTTGACAGCCTGCACGTTACAAAGGAGATAGGACTGGAGATCAAAAGTGCTATCCAGTCCGGAGATTTCAACAGATTCGGAGAACTCTTGGATCTGCACTGGCAGAACAAGAAGAAGCGTTCGGGGAAAATCTCTGATCCCAGGGTAGACCGGTGGTATCAAATTGCCAAAGACAACGGTGCCTTGGGCGGCAAGCTTATGGGAGCAGGCGGAGGCGGATTCTTGATGTTCTACTGTCCCAACGACCGCAAGCGAGATGTGAGAAGGGCTATGGCAGGTGAGGGTTTGAGGGAGATGAACTTCAACTTCGACTTTGAAGGGGCCAAAGTGCTGGTTAATTTTTGAAATGGGATCGAAAAGATGTTCAACGCTGAATACATAGATCAGTACTTTGCCGAAATGGAAAGGATAATAGGCTTCCTCGAAATGGAGGACATAGACCATGCGGTTGAGCTGTTGTTCCAGGCGTGGCAAGACGATAAGACTGTCTTTATTATGGGTAATGGAGGCTCTGCCTCGACGGCTACTCATTTTGTATGTGATCTTGCCAAGGTGACGATTGTGGATGGCAAGAAACGATTCAAGGTTGTGGGACTGACAGATAACATCCCACTGGTGAGCGCGTTGACGAACGACAGCGGCTTCGGGAGCATCTTCGCTGAGCAGCTGGAGCCCTGGCTTGGAGCAGGGGACGTGCTAATCGGTTTGTCTGTGCACGGTGGGTCGGGTGAGGGGGATGCGGGACCATGGTCCCAGAATCTGGTCAAGGCCATGGGATTAGCCAAAGAGCGCGATGCCAAGATCATAGGATTCAGCGGCTTCGGGGGGGGAGCTCTGAAAGAAATGGCGGATGTCTGCATCGTAGTGCCTATAGATACCGAGCCACTGGGAACACCGCTTGTGGAGTCGTTTCATGTTGCCCTGCATCACTTGGTCTGTACGGCTGTTGGAAGAAGGATAGAGAGGACAGATGAAAAGAGCCGTGTTTCTGGATAGAGACGGCGTTATCAACAGTATTATCTACAACAGACATGAGGGAATTAAAGATTCTCCCCTAAACCCCGATCAGTTTGAAGTACTACCGGGCGTGGGAGAAGCGGTAAGGCTTATAAATCAGATGGAATTTCTGGCCATACTGGCTTCAAACCAGCCGGGGGTCGCTAAAGGTAAGTTCACACACGAAATTCTAGATGCGATGACGGCTAAGATGGAAGTCGCGCTTGCAAAATCTGATGCCAAGTTAGATGGCATTTACTACTGCCTGCATCATCCCAATGCTCTTTTGGACGAATACCGGGTAGTTTGCGAGTGCCGAAAGCCGAAGCCGGGATTGCTCATAAAAGGAGCAGTGGATTTCGGCGTAGATCTGGAAAGATCTTATATGGTCGGGGATCGCATAGTGGACGTTCAGGCGGGACAAGACGCGGGTTGTAAGACGCTATGGATCGGTAAGTTAGATTCCCAAATGTCCAGATTGATGGAACAGGAGTGCCTAACTCCTGATTTTATAGTTTCCGATCTGCTCGAAGGTGTAAGATTGATTCAACGAAAGGAGTTGGAGGATGGAAATATTCCTGGACACAGCTGATCTTGATCAGATAAAGGCCTGGCTGGGATACAGAGCCATAGATGGTGTGACAACTAACCCTTCGATTATGCTTAAGAAAGGCATCTTTGACCTTGAAGCCGGAGCAAAGGAGATAGCCCGGGTTATGGATCAACTCCCTGTCTCAGTGGAGGTCACGAGCAATGATCCTGAGGAGATGCTGGATCAGGCGAGGGAGATTTCCCAGTGGGCGCTAAATATCGTAGTGAAGATCCCGATCATAAACGAAAATGGGAGGCCCTGCCTGGACGTTATCGGGACACTGGAGGATGAGGGGATAAGAGTCAATGTCACGGCCTGTTTGTCCTACGGTCAGGCTATATTGGCGGCAAAGGTCGGAGCTACATATGTGAGTATCTTCGCAGGGCGGGTATCCGACGAGGGTCACGACGCCTCCAAACTCATCAGGATGGTGAGGGACTGGATAGACGACTGGGGATATAAAGCAAAGATCATAGTCGGGAGCATACGGGAGGTCATCAACATTCAGGACGCCGCTGCTGCTGGAGCTCACGTGATAACTGTACCACCTGAGTTTATGCATAAGTTAGTAGATCATAAGTTGTCGAGGGCCACGGTGCAGGCCTTTGTCGAGGATGGTCAGAAGGCTCTTGCTATGATGATTGAGCAGATGGTCTCGAAACAGTAGACTGTATACAGTAGGCAGAAGACAGGGCACCCCACCTATCCCTGTATGCTGTCTACCTATTTAGTGGAGTGTCGAAGCGTTGGAATTGGTGTTCCTTCTTTCCCTTGCGACTGTGGTCTACGTATATCTTGGTTATCCTTTCGCACTGATGGTTATAAGAGCCGTAAAGGGTAAGAAGCCCCCGATTGAATCTATCGGGGGTAAAAAGGATGATGTTACTCCTTCGGTATCTTTAGTTATCTCTGCTCATAATGAACAAGAGGTTATTGGGAAGAAGATTGAAAATAGCCTCCTTTTAGACTATCCACGGGATAAATTGGAAATTGTGGTGGCTTCCGACTGTTCCTCCGATAGAACGAATGAGATCGTCCGAAGCTATTCGGATCAAGGGGTAATTCTGAATATTATTCCTCAAAGAGGAGGCAAAACCGTAGCCCAAAACGAGACTGTTCCTCTAACCGAGGGCGAAATCGTTATCTTCTCAGACGCCGATTCGATCTTTGAGAGGGATGTCATCTTAAGGCTCGCAACAAATTTCAGCGATCCAGAGGTAGGTGCCGTCTCGGGTCGGCTCCTCTATACCAATTCAAACGAATCGGCCATGAGTTCAGGAGAGAGCCTCTACTGGAAGTACGAAAATTTGCTGAGGCGGTTGGAAAGCGATATAGGATCGTGCATCATGGCAAATGCAGCGATCTTTGCTATACGGCGTGAGTTTTACAGGCATCTCGACCCGGGGTTTTCAGAGGATTTTGTGCTCCCTCTTTGGATATCTGCCGATGGCGCAAAGTCCCTGTTCGATCCGGAGGCTGTGTGTTTTGAAAGGACGGCTGTTACCCCAAAGGATGAGTCGTCCATGAGGATCAGGACCGCTCATGGGGATTCCTACGGTCTTTTCAAGTTGAAGTGCATGTTGTCGCCATTTCGACCCCTTTTGGCTTTTCAATCTATTTCCCATAAACTCCTGCGCTGGGCTGTGGGATTCTTTCTGATCTTGGCTTTCATCTCCAACGCCTTCCTTCTTCACTCTTTCCCTTTGCTTCTTTATAAAATTACCTTCCTTTTGCAGTCTTTATTCTACCTGGCGGCTCTTGCCGGACTGATTCTGAACAGAAAAGGCAAAAAAATGCGCCTGTTCTACCTGCCCTATTATTTCTGCGTGGTCAATACAGCTGCGGTGATAGGCTTGATGAAAAGCATTCTGGGAGTACCGTACGTGACTATATGGGAACAGAGATTAAGGTAGGAGCTACAAATGCGTCTCAAGGATAGGGTAGCTATCGTAACGGGAGGGGGCAGAGGAATCGGCAGCAGCATCTGTCTTGCCTTTGCGAGAGAAGGGGCATTCATCGTTGTGGCCGCCCGCACGAGCGCGAAGATCCAAGGGATATCGGCTGAAATTGAGATGCTGGGAGGACAAGCTCTTGCCCTGAAGACGGACGTATCTCAGAGGGAAGATGTGGGAAATATGGTGGATCGGACGATCCGAGAATTCGGAAAAGTGGATATATTAGTAAACAACGCAGGAGTCCAAGGACCCATCGGGGCTACGGTAGACACAGATATAGACTGTTGGATTGAAACTGTAAAGATCAATCTCATCGGATCGTATCTGTGTTCCAAGGCTGTTCTACCGTATATGATAAAGCAGAAAAGAGGAAAGATAATAAATCTTTCAGGAGGTGGATCCGTATCTCCAAGACCATTTTTTTCGGCATACGGCGTGTCCAAAGCTGCGCTCGTGCGATTTACTGAGACCTTGGCGGAAGAAGTTAAAGAGTTTAACATAGGTGTAAACGCCATAGCACCGGGCGCCATAAATACCAGTATGCTCGAGGAGGTACTGGAAGCAGGAGAGTCTGCTGGAGAGAAAGCTCTTGCTCAGGCACGAAGGCAGAAGGAGAGTGGGGGTGTTGCGGTGGAAAGACCGGCGGCCTTAGCCCTATTTTTGGCTTCAGATGAGTCGAACGGCCTGACCGGCAGGTTAATAAGCAGTGTCTATGACGATTGGGAGTCTATGAATATCGCCCAGGTTATGTCGTCCGAACTGTATACAGTGCGCAGGATCGATCGGATATGAAAATAGGTTTAGTAGGCGCGGGCGCTATAGGGCGAAGAAGAGCGGAGGTGGTCGGGGAGGATGAATCCACACAGATGGAAATCGTGGCTGATGTAGACGAGGAGAGGGCAAGGGAACTGGCCCAAAGGGTACGATGCAAATGGACGACCGATCCTGTGGAAGTCGTAAACTGCGATGACGTGGATGCGGTGATTGTATCTGCCACGCCCAAATTTCTTTCTTTAATAAGTATAGCGGCTATGGAAAATGGTAAGCATGTCCTCTGTGAAAAGCCTCTGGGGAGGAACTCGAAGGAAGTCAAAGAGATGTGGGACGCAGCCTGTACAAACGGTGTGAGGCTCAAATCGGGCTTCAATCACCGCTATCATCCGGGAATCCTTAAGGCCAGAGAATTGTTCGAGATGGGCGTTATCGGGGAGTTGAATTTTGTCCGCTGTCGCTACGGGCACGGAGGCAGACCAGGCTACGAGAGGGAATGGAGGGCAGACCCACAGATATCCGGAGGAGGCGAGTTGATAGATCAGGGGGTGCACGCTTTAGATCTCTTCCGCTGGTTTATGGGAGAGTTTAGCCAGGTTACAGGATTTATAAGCACCAGATTCTGGGACATCAGTCCCCTGGAGGACAACGCCTTCGCTCTCCTCAAGACGGATAGAGACCAGATAGCTTCGCTCCATGCAAGTTGGACGCAGTGGAAGAATATCTTCTCGTTTGAGATCTTCGGCGAGGATGGATATGTGATAGTAGACGGTTTAGGTGGCAACTACGGTAGGGAGAAAGCGACGCTCGGTATAAGGTCAAAGTCCTCCGATCCTCCAGAAGAGGAGGTCTTCGAGCTTGAAGGGCCCGACAGATCGTTTAGCTTGGAGTGGGAGGAGTTTGTGACGGCCATAAGGGATGATCGACGGATGTTAGCTGACGGATACGACGGTTGGCAGGCTATGAGAATGGTGGACGCTGTATATGAGTCTGCAAAGAATGGGTGTGTGGTGGAATTGTAGGCAATATGTGTTGGTTGGCTCTTGCCTTGAGTTGTTGGGAGGCGGCGTGTCCGCTTTGCTGGGGAGCCAGCAAAGCACGAAGTGGGCAAAGCAATATCAACTTTTGTCGTTGATTTTGCTTGGAGGTTTGCCCCCGATTAGATCGGGGGTCACAATGTCCCTGAAACACGAAAGGTATGTCAAACATGGAGTGGGTAGTATGCAATCTCTGCGGGAGCGACGAAAATAGGGTCGTATTTCAGGAGTTTGGATTGAATAACGTAAAGTGTCGCAAGTGTGGATTGGTCTATGTGAATCCCAGGCTCAGCCAGGAAGAACTCGACAACTTCTACCAGGGGGAGTTCTACAGCAAAGGCAAAGCAAGCCCGGAGCAAATGGCCGAAGTGTTCCCGGATTCGGAAAGGTTCGGCGTAGATAGAGAGGAATTAGCCTCTCAACTGGTGAGAATGTATACGACTTGCAAGCACGACCAAGAGAAGCGCACAGACGTTGATCTCCTTAAGATGCACGAGTTTGCGAAAATGCGAATGCTGTTAAAAGAAATAAGTAGATACCAGCCGCGGGGCAGGTTCTTGGACATAGGATGCGGCTATGGATACCTCTTGAAGTTCGCTAAAGAAGAATATGGATATGAAACTTACGGGATCGAGCCCAACGAACAGTTGGCAGAGACGTGCAGGGAGTCCAGAGGTCTGCCGAACATCTTTCACGGAACCTTACATGAGGCCGATTATGAGAGCGGATACTTTGACGTGGTGACCGTGACAGACGTACTTGAACATCTTCCTGATCCCAGTGCAGCGTTGAACGAAATTAACAGATTATTGGCGTCGGGAGGGATGCTCTTGATCAAAGTTCCCAACGCCGATTACCAGCTCCTGAAGGCCAATCTGATAACTAAGCTGGGACTGAAAAAGATGATGGAATCGATGATAGCGTTCTCATGTCTTTTGATGCCGCAAGAACATATCTACAATTACTCCCAGAGGACCTTGCGGAAATATCTGAGAAAGGCCGGATTTGAGCAGTTAAAGCTGATTGTCCTTCCGAGCCGACTTACGGGTTTAAGTTGGATACGGGATTCTTTCCACAGACTCTACCATACGTTTGCTAGGCTTCTTTACCGTCTCAGCTTCGGCAGGCTCAATCTCTGCGTCTGGCTGGTTGTGCTGGCCCAGAAGAAGTAGAGCCCCTCTGAAATATCTCGCTTCACCAACACAATCTGTCCTGTCTGAAAACTCACCGTCTCCTCACTATGATAAAATACGTCCTATATTGTATCGTTGGCGTCTTGGCTCTGTGTCTTGGGATGTCCGAAGGAGGTGCCGAAGACCTTTTGCCAATTGGGTCAGGAGGTTCTCTAGTCCGTAACGGGGACTGCGAGTTGGACAGTGACGGCGACGGCTTCCCGGACGGCTGGCATCATTCGGATCGAAAGTACAGCCCGAAAACCACTGAGGGCTGGGACTACCTAAACATGATCAATAATTCGGCAGATTACAGGTGGGAGGAGGGAGGATATAGAAGCAAAGAGTGTCTGTCACTGGAGGTGGAATCAAAGATCTATTGGGGAGAGTGGGACGTAGAGGTTTCCGATGTTCAGCCTCATACCGACTATACACTTTCGTTCTGGTACTATCAGCCCGAACGCTTCGGTCTTCAGGTTTTGATCTTTGGACGGGACATCTACGTCAAGAGGGCGAGGGATTTTCGCCAGTGGATGTACTATAGCACTGTCGTAAATTCTGGGGATTATTCCGGCGATTCGGTGATCGGATTTTTAGTTGAATATCCCAAGCAAAAGACAAAGGTGTTCATAGATAATGTGGAACTTTACAAAGGGCCGATAGAGCGTCCTGATGACAGGTGGAACTTTGGGAGCTTCATAGGTCGAAATGAAGCGAGGCTCACCTATTTCACATATGACAGAGGTTATATCTCCCCCGATATAGTGGCCCCCCTTTCCTTCGGATTGAGCTTACACTTTGTGGATCGAATGCCTCCCTCATTAACGGTAAATTTGCATCTGCCGTTGGAAGTGGAAGTTGTCGGATACGGAGCAAAATATTGGTCGAGCATCAAGGATTGGACCCGTCTGGAAAGGACTCCCATAGATCGGGACGGAAAGCCTTATACAAGATATTCCATAATTTATCCTGTGAACCGAAACGTCTTTACTCATCCGACGCATCCGGGTTTAAAGCCGATTGTATGGTATCTTGAGACGAACCTTGAGGAGGGAGAAATTGAAGCCTACTTTTCGCTCGAGTGGGATGGGGGCAGGCAAAAGGAGCAGCGACTGCCTTTGAGGATAATCAGGATCCCGAAAGCACCTCCTTTAAAGAGGCTCAGGATCATGGAGGATATATCGCCGGAGAATCTGTCGGATTGGCCCCGTCTGTTGACAGCTTTGCAGCGGATCGGCGTGAATCTGGTGATGTATAATCCGCGCTGGACTCAAAGTTCTCCCTCTGATGATCGTATAAAAGCTGATGTAGAGAGGATTAAAGGAGCCGGATTTGGGATCGGCACTTGGTTGGATCTCGGGAGTGCGTACAGTTCGGACAGGGATTCGTGGGCTGTCAGTTTGGAGGGAGAGCCGATTACTCCCGATAGGACGCCTGTGTGTTTCACGGATAGAGGTCTGGCTTTCAAGGAGGCGTTGAGAATAGGCGAAAGGATAGTTGATTCGGGAATAAGGTTTATCTTTATGGACGATGAGGGAAAACCGTCGTGCTTCTGCGATGCGTGTGTGGCAAGCTTCAAAGAGTACATGACCGAAATGGACATTGAATACGTAGAGCCCGTGAGTTTTGAAAGAAAGCCCAAGGATCATCCGGATCTGCACAGATTGTGGATGGATTTCGGCAGGTGGTCCTGTGCCCGGGCTGTGAGAGATTTCCGTCTGGAGCTTTCGAATTATATGGACGCCAGAGGTATCCTGGACAAACACTTGGAGATTCTGGACGGCGGGATGGCTATCCTTCCGTACGGTAGCATCAAGGACGGGAATTTGTCGCATCCATCCAGCGATTCCAAGGTTGTAAACAGCTTTGGAGAGGCGTTTGATTTCTATGGCGAGCAGTTGTATATAAATTGCTACGACACGTGGCTTAACGGATCTCCGAAGATGGCTGGAGACAGGCAGTCCCTCCTGACTTCGGTTTTTGGAGCCATCGGCCAGTTCTTCCCCCTTGCAAGCGCGGGCCTTACGTATATGGACCCGATGAACGACTTTCAGCCGCATAAAGTGATGAAGTATCAGCTTATGGAGATCCTGTCCGCCGGTGTGCGGGGGCTCTATGTCTATCCGTTTATGGACATAGACCCTATGGACATGATGTATATAGCTCAGGTTGTGAATATGATCTCACCTGTAGAAGATATCGTATTCAACGGACTTCCGGAAAATATAGCGGATGTTTCTGACAGGAGTGTAAGTGCGCGCGCGCTTTTGTGGGGCGATGAGGCGTTAGTTTTGGTTTCCGATTACAGCACTATGGATGACACAGAAAAAGAAGTCACAGTCGTATGCCGCATGCACAGCAGGTCTAATATAATAGATCTGGAAAGTGGGGATAAGATTTTGCCATTTTCTACCAGTCCTCTGACCTTCAAGGTCTTGCTGGGCAAAGAACGAGCCAGGATGTTCTATGTGGGACCAAGAGAGTTGCTGAGATAGCAAACACTCTGATTTGGAAAGGTAAAGTTCAAGTTCTCTAGAAGAGATAACAATTTGCCCGAACGTACGTATTCGTAGTGATGACCACTTAGTCGCTTGTGTCTCCACTCCCTGATAATACACGCGGTGCCATGGTACCCTGCCCTCTACATTTAATTCAAGTTGCCTATTTCAAGGCCCCGTAGGTCGAACCCATGTGGGGGCAGTGGGGAGGGAGGTGTGGCAGCAAGCCACGACGTGCCTGAAGAACTCTTTGGGGAAAACAGATGTGGATACTATACGATCTTATCTTTCTTCTTGTTTTGATCTTAGCCTTGCCGTATATCCTGCTGATGGCGCTTTTAGGTCGAGAGAGGATGGCAGAAAGGCTGGGGTTAAAGTTGCCAACGGATATAGATGGGTTGTCCGATAAGAAGCTTATATGGGTACACGCGGCGTCTGTGGGCGAAATATCGGCTGCAACTGCACTTGTAAGTGAGATAAAGAAGGTTCGTCCCGAATTGTACGTTGTAGTCTCTACGACTACGACGACGGGTCTTTATAGGGCAAAAGAGATAGTGTATGGGGGAGACCTTTTCATGGTCGCCCCTTTTGACTTTTCCCCCATAGTCAACCGCGTCGTATACAGGTTAAGGCCAATGGCTCTGGTCATTATAGAGACTGAGATATGGCCCAATTTGATAAGGGCAGCTAAAAGGAGAGGATCTCAGGTCGCTATAGTTAGCGGCAGGTTGTCCCGGAAGGGATTCTTGCGGTACAGGATAGCCGGAGGATGGTTTTCAAAGATACTGGCTTTGATAGACCTAGTCTGCGTTCAGTCGGAAGGGGACAAGGAGAGATTCGCCGCTCTGGGCGCGGATCAAAAGAGGATCAAGCTTACGGGCAATCTGAAGATAGATAGCCTGAAAGTAACATCAGATGCGAGAGGAAAAAAGTGCATCAGGGAAGCTTTCGGGTTTTCGGAAGATGGGAAAGTGTTGATAGCTGGCAGCACGAGACGGGGCGAGGAAGATATTATAGTGCGGGTCTTTGAGAAACTTTGCCGCCGATTCGACGATCTGTCCTTGATAATTGCTCCTCGCCATCTGGATAGGTTGAAAGAGGTTGAAGAAATAGTTCAAACATACAACCTTCCTTACCTAAGGTGGGCCGACGTGGTGCGGTCACTTTGTGTTGAAGGAAGTAACTCTCATGCGAAATATAGCGTTATAATTCTAGATACAGTGGGAGAGCTTGCGTCCGTGTACCGGTTGGCGGATGTGGCATTTGTAGGAGGAAGTCTGATGCCACTTGGGGGGCATAACCCGTTAGAGCCAGCGGCTGTGGGCATTCCTACCATATTCGGGAAGTACATGGAGCAGGAGGGAGCATCTATGCTTCTTGAGAGCGGAGCAGCGCTGAAGGTAGAGGATGAAGATGAACTCCTGATAGCCTTGGAGCGTCTCTTCGAGGATGAGGAAGAGCGGGAAAGGAGAGGAAGAGCCGGGATAGATGCCATTTCAAAAGCGCAGGGCGTCGCCCAAAGGACACTGGAACTTTTAGTGGCAAGAGGGATAATATAACGTAGACACCTTACGTGTTGCGGGCTTTATCAGCAGCAACAACTGCGTTATACTAATCCCATATTGGGAGCTTTACTTGGATACAATGTGTTGTGACTCTAAGATCGCCTGTGCTTCCTCCACACGATCAGAAGGAACTTGCACCACTACTTGGCCCTTCCCTAATCTTCGATGTATTGTTAGACTCGGAGCGGTGGGTCGGCTGGCTTCCCACAACGCCAAAGTTCCCACTGCACTGATGACTCTATTGGAAAATCCTACAGAGTCGATCCCCGCGTGATGGAGAATCCCCCTTACCATTTCTCCGTCTATGTTGGTTTCCCCGGTGAAAACTGGAGCCCAGTCGACGATTTTTTGATTATCGTCTCCCTCAACCTTGGCATACATCTTTAGATGCGTTCGAACATGCTGGACAGCGTCTATACACACGGCGCTAATAATCAGCAGAGACGGCCCGAAAAATTTGCTCGTGTGAGGACGGACACCTAACCAATTCTCAAGGGCTAAGGGCGCCGCTGCTATCCCACATAGGAAAATAGCACCGGGCAAGATCGTTCTTTCCATGATTCTGTCAATATAATCTGTCATTTCTTCGTCCGAGCCCATCTCAGCGATTGCATACCCATATTGTTTAATTCTGTTGACTAAGTCTTTGGGGCTGAAGGTTACTGCGGTATACAGATACGTCAGAAAGATAATCAGTCCACAGTAGATGATCCAATATAAGACCGACTGCGATTCGATTTTAGGACCTTTAAACGAAAAAATCCAAGTCGTGAACGAGAGTATGAGAAGTTGTGCGAACTTAATCGGAATGATGCCCACCGCATTCACTCGGAGTGGTATTGTAGGAGCTAAATTTCCGGTACTCCGATTTTGTAAAGTCTGTTTGATATATTGTAGTGGGATGCTCCTTTTGGCGGATACTATAAAAATCGAAAGTACGATCAGTGCGAGCAGAACTGCGCTTGTAAGTATTTGGGATTGAAGAGCTTGAAGGAGCGTCTTACCGCTTACCAAGAAAGCGCCATATTCCCTTCTAAAGATATATGGCACCTCGGAGATAATATTCACTATGATCATCAACGCTACGCCATTTGCGATTCCTCTCTCAGTAATCTGATCTGCTACCCACACGAGGAACATCGTGCCTGATGTTATCGTTAGCACGGCTAATAAACGAAAGACCCACCCGGGGTGAGGCACTATGGACAAACCGGATCCAGATGGGGATCCTATACTTTCCCAAAAGGTGGCGAGGCTCCATGCTTGCGTTGCACATATCAGGGCGGTCATACCATAAATGAGCCGGTCGAATATATTATTTTGTTCAATAGTGCCGTCACGGAGCCGTTTTAAATAGGGAACAACTCCGCTCATAAGAAGAATCAGGATGGAGGCGCTGATATAGGGCGTTATCCCAAGGGCGAATATAGTCACCTTGGAGAAGTTGCCCCCTGCGAACATATCGTACAGCTCAAATATCCCACTCTTTGGGCCTGTCCAGTACGCCAGTAGAGCCTTAGAATCAATACCCGGAATTATCACTAATCCCCCAGCCTTGTATATTACCAGCATAGCCAGGGTGAAAAGTATCTTTTTTCTCAATTGGGGGATCTTAAAGCTATTTTGAAGGCTCTTGAGCAGCAACTACATCACCTCGATGCTTCCGCATACCGCAAGAAGTCAAGAACTTTTTGCGGTCTCCTTTCCATCAAAACTGCCTCTTAGCGTCTTCTAAAGTTGTCTTTTGTTGTTCTCTATGGACCCAGTTGGAATCAGAGTCTCGCTTCAGTTTCAAGGGATCGGAAAAGTATCTCATAACCAGTCCAATAGGGGTTGCGAAGATGAAGTAAATGAGGGTGAGTATAACTCTCGCCTGGAAATTTCCTATTTTCTCTGCGATTATCTTCCATTTTTGCCAGAGCCTTTTAAGCATCTTTAGCCCTTCCAGTTATTTTTCCCAACCGCCAATAGTGCAGATCGAATAAGTTGGGCGATCTCATTTCCATTCGTCAGAGGACGACGCTCCGAAACAAACCGGCTAGATCCAATGGGGTCTCCGGCATACCGCGGAAAGAACTGGAAGTGTAAGTGGTTTATCTCACCGTCGCACATTGTGTTCAAGTAGACCTTTTCCGCGCCTAAAGCCTTCTTGATGGCGTTAACAACCTTGACACACATTTGGAAGACACGACAGGCCTCGTCCGCTGACAGGAAGGACATGTCCTTACGATGTGGTTTATAGACCAAGATTGTGTGCCCCTTCATTTGAGGATAAGACTCCAACACCACCTTAAAAAGATTATCCTCGTACACAATGTGCTGATCACGAAAGACCCGACGCGTTTCTAGGTCATAGCAGACGTAACAGACGCCCTGCCGTTTCAGTTCCTCAATTCCATGAAGCAACTGCTTACGTTCTTGCTTCCAGTCGTTGGGATTGCTCATCGCACTCCAAAGTCTAACTTCCCGTTCAGTCCGTCCGTATGTCTGTATTGCAATTTGCGATCTTTGATGAAGAATATGAGGGCTTCTGCCTTTTCGATATCCTCTATGAGTTCGATGCCCCTTTGTGGACCCATCACGAAGGCGGCTGTAGATAAGATGTCGGCCTCAAGAGCACTTTCCGCCCAGACAGTTGCACTTACGGACCTGTCGGAAGGATAGCCGGTTTTGGGATCCAGGATGTGGTGGTATCTCTTTCCGTCCTGTTCGAAGAACTTCTCGTAGTCGCCCGATGTGGCTACGCATTCCAGATTAACTCCATAAACGCCTATTAGGGTGTCCGGGTCCCTGGGATGTTGCACGTAGACTCTCCACTTACTTCCATCGGGCTTGACGCCAAAGAAACCTATATCTCCTCCCGCCTCTATGAGGGCACCTTGAACTCCGCTTTGTTCAAGGACAGATAGGGCCTTATCCACTGCATAGCCCTTAGCGACAGCAGAAAGGTCGATTTGTGCTCCTGCTGTGATGCTAATACTATTACCTTCTATATGAATATTTTCGTATCCGACCGATGTGAGCGCCTTGTCGATTTCGTGAGGAGCAGGGACTTTTGGAGGGACAACTTCTGCATTACGTTCTGAGTGGTGCGACCACTGCGGAGAAAACCCCCATAGCCTTCCGAGAGAGCCGACAGTTATGTCGAAAGCTCCATTTGTAAGCTGCGCGGCTTTCTGGGATTCAGTTACAACGTATAACAGTTCTTCGGAGACTGGGACAGGTCCATCTTGGGCTTTCGAGTTGATGAGCCAGAGTTCGCTCTTGTCCGAGTGGAAGCTCATCTTCTCTTCGATCCTCTGGATCTCTCGAAAGGCGCTGTCAATGAGTTTTAACGCCTGCTCCTGGTCCTCTTCTGATACTGTGACCGCCACGAGTGTCCCCATCAGCGGACGGAGGGCAGTTTCAGGGGACTTATCTCTTAATTTCCATTTCAACAGAACCGCTGCTAACAGAGCCACAAAGATGCAGATAAATATTTTAGCTTTAGGCATCCCTATTGTATTAAGTAGCTTGACAAAATTTATCGGATATAAGTAAACAGGAACCTCCCTTGAGATTGCTTCGGGGGGAGCGCCCCTCGCAATGACCAAAGGACCAAGACAAGCAATCTCCGTTAGACTGCTTCCCCCTCCGTATGCTGCTACTATTTTGGATCTCTATAATCACCTCCAGATTATTTTGACCTGATACTTAATTACAGATTGTGACATATGGTCTGTAGTGTAGCCAAAGGCACGCTGAGAGCGGGTTAAGGCGAAGTAGGTTTCTGCTCTGGTTTATCATTTTGTCTGGCATTGCTGTCAAAGGACGGTTCGATTTGGTTGTTGTCCGTGGCTATTTGAACACCGACCTGATTATAGACCTGTTGCTGATCCAGGTCAAATTCTTCAATCAAGCTTAGTCGGGAAATTGAAAACTAAAAAACCAGGCCCATAGGACGTGGGTTTCTATGTTCCACTAAAAATTTAACTTGCAATACAGATGGCGTTATCTTCGATGACATCGCCTATTCCATGAAAAAGTACTGTTGCAGCCAGGTCAGACCGCCACCTTGTCCGCTTACGAGATCATCGGACTCGAAGAACTTCGCCATCTTTGCCTCCCATTTTCGGCTGATCTTCCACTCGTCAAGTCGCTGAAAAATCCCGTCTAAGTTGTCCGCTTCGAGATAGCCGATGAGCAATCCATCGGGCCGGTAGAACAACGAGTAGTTTCGTATTCCCACATCGCGCATGGCCTCGATCAGCTCAGGCCAGACGCCCTGATGGACTTCGAGATATTCCTCGAGCAGTTCCTTCTTAACTTGCAGCGAAAAGCATCCGCGTTTCATTCTTTCGCACCTTGTAATAAATCACGCAGCAAAATCGTTTCGGAGAGCGTGTCGACCTCATTGCTAGGCTCCACATCGAAATATTCAAATTCAAGGCAAATGTACCCCGAATGCTTACAGCGACTCATCGTCTGCAATACGCGTTGGTAATGGATGGTGCTGTCCTTCAACGGTGTCTGATTACGCTCATTATAGGCGCCTCGGGCGTGGAAGTGGGAGGCATAACTGATGAGAGGCTCGATTTCACGATCGAAGAAGCTCTGGCACACAAAGTGGGAGTAGTCGAGCGTGAGCGTCAGGCCGGGCGTCAGCTTGACCAGTTGCTCCGCCTCTTTCGGCGTTGGAACAATAGATCCCACATGCGGCTCAACGGAGAATACGACTCCCACCTGCTTTGCCTGTTCCAATCGCCAGGCCAATTCTTCCGCACTACGTTGCAGCGAATCTTTATGCGACTCTTTGTCCCAGTGAACGCCCGGCAGAGCGCTCATGTGGCGCCCGTTGCAGCGAACCGTGCACTCCAACACCCGCTGAAACGTGTCGCGAGATCGGCGACGGATATTGGGGTCTGTGTGATTGGCCGCCATGGCCTCAACCGCCCCTGGTATCAGAAAGATATCCGATAGCTCCAGGCCGCACTGCTCAAGCTTGGCGGAAAGATCGCAAGCCGCCTTGGGGACGTTCCTCACAATGTCCTTTGGCTGGACGTGCGAGCCGTCTGCAAAGACCCCGATGTCAACGCCCTCAAAACCCCAACTTCGCGATCAGATCCAGCGCATGCTCGAAAGGCAGCAGTGGAAAGGTAAAATCGGTACAAGCAAGCTTGAATTTCTTCATCCTGACTACCGATATCGAATCCTCCGTTGGTCGGCGTAAACCACAGTCTCACCAAATGACCGCGTTGCTGTTGGTACGCGCAGATTTGCATGCCGTTTCAATGATCTTCATCGCACTGAGACAGAGTATCACCGGCGAGCGGTTGAGTGTTCGCGGGCAGTGAAAGTCATTTCACTGCACATCGAACTTTTTTCATCATGCGGACGTCTCGCTTATGAGAGCACCGCGATGCACGAAACTTCTACCCTCAAGTTGAAGGCTAATTTGCTAACCCCGACGGTGGCTCGTGCCGGCAGCCCACTGGTGCCGAAGTACTCGCTGTAGACCTCGTTCATCTCATTGTAGTCGCCTTCCAGGTCAGACATATATATGTTGACCATCGTGACATCGTCCAGTGTAGCTCCGGCCTCCGCCAGTACTTCTTTAACATATTCCATGGTCTGACGCATCTCTGGCCCAACTCCTCCAGGCACCGGTTTATCGTTTCTGTCTAGGCCCAATTGGCCAGAGACAAACACCATATTCCCGCACCGCGTGCCGCGGCTGTAGGGCTTTCCAGCTACTTCGCTTAGGATCTCTCGTGGCATTGCTATTATCTCCTGTTGGAGAAAGTCAGCCCCCGACCCCCAATAGATTCAATTGGGGGTCGGTTCTCCTTCTGTCTTGAACACAGACTCACCACTTCCACTTCTCCTTTAATTCGTCATTGACGACCGCACCTTCCGGCCATTTTCCCCGAGATAGGTCGATGATACATTGGGCGGCTTCGATGCCCATGTTTTCCATTGCCAGGGTGTCGTTGCCAGCGATGTGTGGGCAGACGACGACGTTGTCGAACTGAAACAGGGGGTTGTTAGCATCGGTCGGCTGCTGTTCAAAGGCGTCGAGTCCAGCGCCGCCCAAGTGACCGGACTTCAGCGCATCCACCAAATCGCCCTCGACCACTAACCGGCCGCGGGCAGTGTTGATTAGCACGCTGCCCGGCTTCATCTTTGCGAGCTTTTCCCCGTCGATCATGCCGCAGGTCTCGTCTGTCAGCGGGCAGTGCAGGCTGACGTAGTCGGCGCGCGCAAGTAGCGTGTCGAGGTCAACGAATTCGATGTCATGTTGATCAGCAAATTCCTTATCCGGGTATATTTCCGCGGCGATGACGTTCATTCGCAGAGCCAACGCCCGAACAGCCGTGCTGCGGCCGATGCGGCCCAGACCGATGATTCCCAACGTCTTGCCTCGCACCGGCGCGATAGGGTTGCTGGGCCACCCGCCCGCCCGCATTGCCCTGTCGTTGGGGACGATCCATTTGGCAAGCGCTAACAGTAACGTAAGGGTGTGCTCCGCGACCGCCTCATGATTCGCATTTGGCGTAATAGTGACGACAACGCCGCGGGCCGTCGCAGCTGCAATATCGACCTGGTCGAACCCAACTCCGGCCCGCGCAATGACGCACAATTCCGGCAACGCCGCCAGCACCCGTTCCGTGTAAGCCTCCCCCCAGGCAATAACCGCCGCCACTTTGCACAACATCTGGATCGTCTCCTCTTCACTGCCTAAGCCGTGCGCAAAGCGACGGTCTTTAACCAAGCGAACTTCGAAGCCAGCATCCCAAAGCATGTCCAAGCAGGGCGCGGATTCGTCCAGAGTTCCATCGGAGCTAATCAGTACTGTCGACATAATGACTCACCGTTGTTAGCCCGATTAATTCATAAACTTGGTGGAGTCATTGCGAGGAGCAAAGCGGTCCCCGATTGAGTCTATCGGGGAAGCAATCTCAAGGTTTTATAGTGGTCTCCTATGAGAGCCGGAGAGTATTACATCTACCACAGAATCGAGATTGCTTCGCCTTCGGCTCGCAAGGACACCGAAGGTGGTAAAACAGCATAACTATAATATATTACAATCACTTAATTAATACACGTCCTTTTTTTGTGAATTATTCGGGTTAGTTCTTTCTTTTAATTAATTTCTTTAGAGAGGGGCAATCCAGCGGAACGAGGCCGTGCTTGCCACCGGCCGACCAGGTGACCTCACCCACATATACGCTGCCTTGCGAATCGACCCAAATGTCGTGCGGCGCGTAGAAGTCACTGGGCGCACACGGATGGTCGCCGCCGCCCCAGCGGGTTTGCAGCTCGCCGTCGCGATTGAACACGCTTACCCGCCCGCCGGTGGACTTAGGGTCGGGTGTCATCCAGGGAAAGAGCCCACACCGCCGGCCGACCTCAGCGACGAACACGTTGTCCTCAGAGTCAATAAAGAGCTCGCATGGCCTCACGACTTGCGTCCACTCGCTGAGAAACTCGCCGTCAGGCGTGAATATCTGCAGCCGGTTATTCTCGCGGTCGGCCACAAAAACCCTGCCAGTGCTGTCCACACCGATTCCGTGTGGCACGTGGAACTGGCCCGGTCCGTCACCCGACTCTCCCCATGAAAACAGGAGTTCCCCGTCGGGGGAGAACCTGTGGATGCGGGCGTTGCCGTAGCCATCGCTGACGTACATCTCACCTTCTACCGAAAGCGCCAGGTTCGTCGGGTAATTGAAAGGAGGTCCAGGCTGTTTCATCGTGCGGTAGTCAAAATTCACCACTCCCGTATCACTCGGACAGCCGCTCGTTCCGAGTGTCAGTATCACGTCTCCGCTGAGGGTGCACTTGCGGACCGTGTGGTCGAAGTCATCGGTAAAATACAACATGTCGTCCGTCCCGATCCAGATCCCGTGTGCTCTGGCGAACAGATCTTCTCCCCAGTCGTGTAAGAACTTTCCGTCGCGATCCAAGACGATGACCGGATGCTCGCCGCGGTTGAAGACGTACACTCGATCCTGTGAGTCAGTGGCGACCCCAGCCACATCAGCGTTGCTCAAAGCCGTGGGAAGTTGTCCCCAGCCGGGAACGACCTCGTACTGAAAGTTTCCGCCACCGACGAACGTTTCGTCAGATCTGCTACTTGTTTCCACGGTAGTTGCACCTCGTAAGTCTAACTAATCCAGGACCACGTAGGATTAGACACAGCGTTACCGTCGAAGCAATAGACCGCACCGAAGTGCCCCTGTCATTAGCGGTGTTTCTCTTGATAGAAGCTCGAGTTTCATGGATGATCTTACTTCATAAACGTCGCTATATGTGGGCTGTGCTCTCAGCCCTGACCTTGTAGGTAATAGACAGTAGACAGCATACAGGGACTCCCCCTGCTCCTCCCCGACTACTGTCTATGGATGGGAGATGGTGCCCCTGTCTACTGTTTGCTGTTTACTTGCATTTGGGGATCAACTGCGCCGTTGGGTCACGTATCTGACAGCTTCTTTAAGCGTATCCACAGCTTCCGATTCTTCAAAATATTCCAACCGGCTTACAGCCATCTGGACAAGTCTGCCGGCTTTTTCCCTGGCGTAGTCTATACCGCCCTTGGCATTGACAAAATCTATTAGGTCTTTCCAATCGTCAGATCCTTCAAGGCCGTTCTGGATCTTTTGCTTTATTTCATCAGCCTCTCCGTCCCTGCAATTGGAAAACGCTCTGATGAGGGGAAGCGTAACTTTGCCGTCTTTAATGTCGTGACCCACCGGTTTTCCCACGACGCTCGAATCTCCTGTGAAATCCAGAAGATCATCTGTTATCTGGTAGGCCAATCCGAGGTCCTCTCCGTACTTGGTCATAACCTCGATACTGTCAGGCGAAGCTCCGCCTAGGATAGCCCCGGACCTGGTGGCTGCGGACAGGAGCGAAGCGGTCTTATCACTTATGATCTGGAAATAGGTCTGCTCGCTCATGTCCAGTTTGAGTTTCTGCTCAATCTCCAGGATTTCGCCTCTGGAGATGCGTTCTGTAGCTGTGGATATGGCCCTGTTGACCGTGTTGGAACCTATGTCCACAAGAAGACATAATGCTTTTGAAAAGAGAAAGTCGCCCATAAGGACGGAGACCTGATTGTCCCAAATGGAGTTGACCGAACGACCGCCCCTTCTCATCTGAGAAGAGTCTATCACATCGTCGTGAGTGAGGGTCGCTGTGTGTATGAGTTCGACTACTACAGCCGCATCTACGACAGAAGCATTTATCTTTCCGGCGGCTTTGGCTGTCAGCAGGGTCAAAGCAGGACGGAACCTCTTGCCCCTGATCAATAGCAGGTATTGGGCTATCTGATGGACCAGATTGACTTCAGAACTGAGGGCGTCTTTGAGGCGCTCTTCAAAGAGTTCCATCTCAGCCCTTATGGGCTCAATTATTCTTTCCAGCATATACGTATAGTGTACGCCTTTAAGTTAAAGGGTACGCCTTTAAATTAAAAGGATGAACAACGCAGAAATCATAACTTAACAAAAAATTCTCACCTTGTCAAATGAAATTCCTCCTGCAAGGTAAAGAAAATTCGGACTATCAATCGAAAACAGGATCATCGAGTCTTTGGAGAGGAATCGAAAATTTCGTCGAATATCTCTCTGTTTAAGATCATGAACTCTTCGAGTCTCTTCAGGAAATTCTTGGAGCCTCTGTATCCTAGGGATCGGGAGAGCCTCCAGAGCCCCTCTTCGTCTTTAGGGAGGGTATTTCTGGATGTCTCGTCCACAATTCTTAAGGCTTTGAGGACGGAGCATATAAGAGAGTGGGATCGGATAAGACGGTCAGCTTTATCTTTTGATATGAGCCTGTGCTTTTGGAGGCTTCTAAGGATTTGAAGGGTCCTTGTGGATTTGAGATCGGGATAAGATCGCGCGTCTTTGATTTGAAGCACCTGGGCGATGAACTCTATGTCTGTGATACCGCCGATCCCAGATTTGATGTTTATGAAGTCCTTGTATTTGATGCGGGAGTTATCTTCTATTTTAAGGCGCATTTTTCGTGTGTTATCCAAGAAGTTTTGATCTGCACCGCCTTCAAAGAGGAAGCAGTATATCTCTTTCTGGACGACATCGCAGAGTTTTGGGTCTCCTGATACGCATCTTGCTCTTGTAAGGGCGAGTCTTTCCCAGTCTGATGCTCTGTTCCTCAGGTATTTTCTGTACGCGTCAAAGGATATTGCCAGGTTGGCATTTCTGCCCTCAGGCCTTAATCTGGCGTCAACTTTGTATATGCGGTTGTTCTGGAGTGTCCCGATTATGGCTTGGGACAGTTCGATGAAGAACTGTATATTCCCTGTTTTTCCCTTCCAGCCGCCGGATGTGTATCCGTCGTGCGAGTAGATAAAGAATAAATCGAGGTCCGAACCGAAGTTAAGTTCATACCCCCCGAGTTTACCGAGGGCTAAAATAGCGAATTTGGACTCTTCTTTGTCTTCGGAAAGAGGGTGTCCGTATCTTTCGGCGAGCTTACCGAGAGAGAACCCGTAAACCTCTTCAAGGATCGTCTCTGCAAGGAGGGAAAGTTGCCCAAAAGTCTCCTCTGTGGAGGATAGTCCGAGTGTGTCTCTTGCCCCTATTCGGAGGATGTGGCGATCTTTGAATGTGCAAAGACGGAGCAGAATGAGGTCTCTATCCTGGACCTGGGATATGAAGTGCGACAGGGAGGATTTGAAGTCCTCAAGCTCGTAGTTTCTATTTATGACATTGGGTAGAAGGAGCCAATCTAAGAGTCCGGGGTCTCTGGATAGGAGGTCACAGAGGAACTTGCTCTTGGAGCAAAGAGATATAACAAGGTCGAGGAATTCTTCGTCTTCAGAGAGGAGATGGTATAGGGTGTTGGGCGCTCCGTAGGCTCTTATGATCTTTCCAAGACCTGTAAGAGTCGAAACTGGATCGGGGGACGCTGAGAGTCTAGAGAGGAGTTTAGGGGCAAGCTGGATAAAGCTCGTCTGAGCATTGGAGTCCTGGAGTTTGGGGAGGTGCCCGAAGGCCAGGAGAATCAGGTCTCTGTGAGCAGACCTTGTGTCGCCAAAACCGAGACTCCTGAGGAATCTTAAGGCTGTGGTGTCTCCTATCTGGGAGTTAAGGAGATTCTGGATTCTTATATCTATATCCTCGTGGCTATCTTGGATGAATATCTCATTGTAGATAGCGTTCACGTTTTGAGTATGAATTTCCAGCTGACTATCTAACTGGTGGCTATCCTTCAAATCAAGACTGAGGGCAAGGGCGCGCAATCGAAGGGGATCGTCGGGGAGTTCGTAGGAATCCACGTTGTGAAATAGTTGGAGCCTGTGCTCGATCCTTCTGAAGAAGATGTAGGCATCCTTCAACTTTTGGGCTTCGTCACTTTCCAGATAGCCGATGCCAGAAAGGGATGCTATAGCTTTAAGCGTGTTGTTGCTGGAGAGTTGTGGTTTGTGAGAGCCCGTCAAAAGTTGAAGACATTGGACTATAAATTCGATATCCCTGATCCCACCGGATCGGAGCTTGAGATCGGAATCGGACTTTTCCCCTGTGCCGATGGCAGCTTCAATTTTATCTTTAATATTTTTGATCTCTGCTACTGGTATGCCGGATGGGATCTCAGAATAGACGAAGGGGCGGACTATCTTCAGGAAGGCCTCAGCAAGCTCAGGGTCTGCGGCGCAATATCTGGCCTTAATGAGCATCTGGCGCTCCCAGGTGCGTCCTCTTGAACTGTAGTAGTATCCGTAGCTGGAAAGAGATCTGGCAAAAGAGCCGGCACTGCCATCGGGGCGCAGCCTAGTGTCCACGCGGTAGAGGAATCCCTCGCGCGTGGAGTCTGAGGCGGATTTTATGATCTGTTCGGAGAGTCTATTGAAAAATTCGTAGTTGCTTATGGATTTGACGGATGGAGATGGGAGCCTTGTCTCTCCTTCGTCAGAATAGACGAAGATGATGTCTATGTCAGAGCTGAAGTTGAGTTCTTGCCCTCCGAGCTTGCCGAGTCCGATAATGGCAAACCTTGCTTTCTCCGTGTTGTTTTGGATGGGGTCTCCGTATCTTTGAATCATCTCTTCGTATGAGAGTTCGTAGAGGATCTGGAGGACTGCGTCGGCAAGGGCGGAAAGCTCTCTCCCTACCGATTGGATATCCGTTTTACCTATTATCTCTCCTGTTCCTATCCTCAAAAGTTCCCGTCTATATAGCCGCCGGAGGGACAGGAGCTTATGTTCTTTGTCCTTGAAGATAGATATTTCGGATGCTAATCCCCTAAAAAGTTGAGACCTGTTAGATCCCTCCGATACGCGCTCGGGGTCGTCTGTAAGCCAGTAGAAATATTGTGGGTTTCGGATGAGTATGTCCGATAGGAACTGGCCGGTTGCGAGTATGGAAGCCAGCTGAAAGGAGAGTTCGGGACGATCTTCCAAAAGGGAGTAAAACCCCGATCTGTCCAGGACAGCGGCCGAAAGCCTGGTAAGGTTATTCAGACATAGGTCCGGATCGGGAGAAAGCAAGATCTCCTCGATGAGGTTTGGAGGTAGCGATAAAGGGAAGGATGGAGTTCCGGTAAGTTCCATGAGATTCCTCAGCGCTTTTTCCGTCTGTCTGAATCCAAGTTCGGCGAGGATCGCTTTTGCCTCTTGGGGGTCTCTCTTTAGGAAATTGTGATCTATCGGTCTCATTGTTGTCTATTGATCGGTGATGGGAAAAGAGGATTTCACTTTTAAGCGTAGTTATCTCCAATCCATACTATTTCCCTTTTGGGGATCAGAGTGGGATGTTCCCGTGCTTTTTGGGGGGATTGGACTGGGATTTGTTTTTGAGCATACTGAGCGCGGATATGAGCTTTGGGCGGGTATCTTGAGGTTCTATAATATCGTCTATGTAGCCCAATTGGGCAGCTATATAGGGATTGGCGAATTTCGCGTTGTATTCCTCTGTGAGCTTACATCTGAGGGAATCTGGGTCGTCTGCACGAGCAAGTTCCCGCCTGTAGAGTATATTGACGGCGCCCTGGGCGCCCATCACTGCCATTTCGGCTGTGGGCCAGGCTACGTTGTAGTCCCCCCTGATGTGTTTGCTGGACATAACGTCGTAGGCACCTCCGTAGGCCTTTCTGGTTATGACAGTGAGTTTTGGAACGGTGGCTTCACAGTAGGAGTACAGGAGCTTGGCCCCGTGTCTTATTATGCCTCCGAACTCCTGTTCTGTTCCGGGCAGAAAGCCGGGGACGTCTTCAAATGTAATAAGCGGGATATTGAAGGCGTCACAAAAGCGTACAAAGCGAGCGGCTTTTGTGGAAGATCGTATGTCCAGGACTCCCGCCAGGACTCTGGGTTGGTTGCCGACGATTCCAACTGATCTTCCGCCAAGACGCGCAAAGCCTACAATTATGTTTTTGGCAAAGTGGGAATGCACTTCGAAGAACTCTCCATCGTCAACAATCTTCTTTACGACCTGGATCATGTCGTAGGGCTTAGCAGGGTCAGCGGGAACTATACTGTTCAGTTCACCGTCTCTTCGGTCCCAGGGATCTGACATCTTCAAAAGGGGAGGGTCTTCGAGGTTGTTCTGAGGTATATAGCTCAAAAGCTTGCGTATCTGAGAAAGGCATTCGTAGTCGTTCTGGGCGATGAAGTGTGCCACACCACTTTTTGAGTTGTGAGTAAGAGCGCCTCCAAGTTCTTCGGCGGTTACCTCTTCGTTAGTGACGGATTTTATGACATCGGGGCCTGTGACGAACATGTAGCTTGTGCCCTCGACCATAAGCGTAAAGTCAGTGATGGCGGGGGAGTAGACGGCCCCACCTGCGCAGGGTCCCATTATGGCGGAGATCTGGGGAATGACGCCTGAGGCCATTGTGTTTCTCAAGAAAATTTCTGCGTATCCCCCTAAGCTGGCTACACCCTCCTGGATTCGGGCGCCGCCTGAGTCGTTAAGTCCGATTATGGGGGCTCCATTTTCGAGGGCAAGGTCCATAAGTCTGCAGATCTTCTGAGCATTTGCCTCGCTTATTGTGCCTCCTAATACGGTGAAGTCATGGGCAAAGACGTAGACGAGGCGACCATCTATGTAGCCGTAACCGGCTACGACGCCGTCTCCAGGGTAGGTCCTTTTGTGCATGTCAAAGTCGGTGCAGCGATGGGTTACGAATACTCCGAGTTCTTCAAAGCTGCCCCTGTCCAAAAGGAGGTTGATCCTTTCTCTGGCTGTGAGTTTGCCGCGCTGGTGCATCTTCTCTATAGCCTCAGAGCCACCGCCTTCTAACGCTTTCTCTCTGAGCTTATTCAGTTCTTGTGTTTTCTCGTTCATAGAGCCTTAAGATCCTTGTGTGAGGACTTCCATCATGTTGAGCATAGCGCCCCATTGTCTGTCGTTCATCTTTTCTACAGTCTCAATGAGGATGGGGATGTCTTTGTCCTCCATCTGATAGCTTTTGAGAAAAACTTTGCGCCATTTGCTATTCTTAAGCGCATCGCGGATGTCAGGTTCCTTGAGGGCTTCTAGTATCTGCGGATCGAGTATTTCTTTCTGGGAAAGTAAATATTCCACGATGGGATCGTTCATGATTCTATTAATCTGTTCGAAGAGCTTGCGGGCAGGCCCAGAAGATCTTTCCTTGTAAGCCAAAAGGAGGAGTTTCGTCTCGTCGAGATCCAGAACCTTAGCTAATTTAATACATAATTTCGTCTGACGGTATCTTCTCATCTTTCTCGATCTGTCCTATGTAGGTATCCCATACGCCTATGCGGTCGCCCAATTCCCTCTGGCTAAATCTGTTTTTCCTTTCCTCTCTGATAATTTCTCCAAGTGTCATCTGTAATCCCTTCCAAAGAGTGGAAATGTAACTTCAATATGGAATCCTAACAGTAATTTAATCCAAAAATCGAATTAAGCCAAGAAAAAAGTGCTATGCAGGTGTTCTATATATTTGTATGGAGAACGATTTTTGAAATTTTTTTAGAAAGAAACATTTTTTCCTTGACAACACACTCAATAGTGTGTATATCCTATGCTGGCGTGAGAAGATCACACTGTGTAGTGGGGTAAATACACTGTCTGGTGTGTGTATCTACGCAAGTGTAAGCGGCTTATAGCCATAGGTCATATACACTGTTAAGTGTGGACAATAAACAGTTACTATATGGATATAATATATTGTTTTATAATAACTTAATAGAACTCTAAAGCTTGATCGTCTGCACATCTTCAAGTGTCATAAAGGCTTAGGATATGTTTCGTATGGTGAAGTAACTTGAGCAAGACGCTTGGACATAGCTGCTGGGACAGATAGTACGGCAATTGTCACCACAGAGGCTCAGATTTCAAGATGGAAAGGGCCGTATTGTTGGATCATAATTGTGGCCGGGTGCTCTCTGTTCAGTTGAACTATTTTGCAGATCTTCTGGGTGTAGTATTCAGAACCACAAAAAAATTTAGGAGGAAAAGATGCCTATAGAAAATGAGGATTTTATGCAGATCAGGGACGTAGTACACGAGATTGTGAGCAAATCTCAGGAAAAATTAGCTACGATGATTGCCAATCAGTTCTTGAAGATAGAGGATGGGCTTTCCAGGATCAGGGAGGAGTACTCAGCCTCTGAATCGGACATTTCGGATGTTGAGATGGATCACGATCTTCTGAAGATGAAGGTACAGGGGATGGAGATGGGAATAAATGAGGGCAGGGAGATTAACGCAAAGTTGGGAAGACAGATGAATTACATTGAAAAGGAATTGAAGGAGATAAGATTGGGCCTGAGCGTTCTTTCAAAGAATGGTGCAGGAAGCGTCGATATTGAGACCTTTGAAAGGAGGATACAGAGGATGGAGGAAGTGGTTTTCAGTTGACAGGGGAAGAACAAATCTGCTTATTATCTCCCACGTTTGATCTTAATGAGATCACCTCTTTTTATGTTTAAGATCTTGTGAGCATTTCCGTCCGTAATGGATATTTCCAGAAGTACCGCGCTTCCAAATATAGCGAGGGGCTTTTGTTTTCCCCCTTGCGGTGGTCGTGCCGCTTCTGCATACGAGTGGGAAATAGAGTTTATGGAGTGTTGTCCAGCCAGTATCCGGAAGGGATGGTTGGAGGTAAAGGCGTCGAATTTGTCTTTGGAGATGTCTGTGACGAGATTGCCAAAGGCGTCTATGTGGATGACGTGGCACGTAAGCACATCCTGAAAGATCGTAGGTTCCGGGATGGGCAGTTGAACTATTTGCGAGAGTCTTGGACCAAATTGTGGGGGACTTACTCCTTTAGATAGATGCGCCGCGGCGGGGGCAAAGATATCGCGCCCGTGAAAGGTGTCGCTTACATCGGGAAGCGTTAAATCGGGATTGGAGATCTCGTAAGCGTCCTCTTTCTGGAAGTCTTCCAAGACGAGGCTGAATATGCCGTTGTCGGGTCCTACAAAGGCATAGCGATCGGTCTGGAGAATGATGGGTTTTCTCTCTCCTCCGACTCCTGGGTCTACGACGGCTATATGAATTGTATCTTTGGGAAAGTGAAGACAGGCGTTTAGAAGAACAAAGGCGGCATCGAGAATGTCATGGGGGGGTACCTGATGGGTGATGTCTATTATTTGGGCGTCGGGATTGATATTCAGGATGACACCCTTCATAGCTCCGACGAAGTAGTCCTGGTCTTGGAAATCTGTGGTAAGTGTTATTATAGAGTTCACCTTGTGATTCCAGTCTGAAGGATAAAATGCCTCATAAGTATTTCAAATGCGCTTTCGTATACCCTTTGAGAGTCTATTTCAGATCGGTGTTCCTAGAATAGTTTTGATCTATGTCAGAAGTACTCTCATGGTAATTTTGAATCAGTCCTGCCTTATGACGGCTATCTTTCCCGTCTCTACTTTATCGCCGTTTTGGTCCCTTATTATGTAGAAGTAAGTACCTGATGCGATGAAGAAGCCCCGTCCGTTTGTTCCGTCCCATTTGAGGAATCTGTCGTTTCGGGAGTCTTGTTTTTCCCATACAAGTTCTCCAGATAGTGTAAATATTGACACGGTGGATCTTATGGGAAGACCGGAAAAGGTAACTCTGGCGCCTTCCGTTCGGGAGATGATAAAGGGATTGGGATATACTATCTGTTTAGGGGACATATATTGCAGGGCTTCGTAGATAGTGTTGTTATCCTCCTTTTCCTCGGCTACTTCGTTGTCAGGATCTACTTGGATAAGGAGGTTTACATCGCCGGGTCTGTTCCAAGGGACTTTGAAGACGTAATTGCCGCCACCAGAAATGGGGGCATTAACCCTTTTGGACAAAATTGTTGTGCATTCTGTGGAGTCCGGTTTGCAGATTGAGAGTTTAACAGTAAAGTCTTTCTCTACTGATGATGTGCTGATGTTGTTTACGGGGACTATGAGGGCTTCTTCTTGTTCGGAGAAGCGGACGTGACCCTTTAAGGCGCCGACTTCGCGCTCGTCGCGTCCGAAGATGGCAAGGTCAGGCATTTCATCCTGGGGTTCCTCTCCGATGGCTAACTGGGCAAGACCAGCTACGCAGAGCTTTGCTACTTTGGATACTAAAGGGAAATTGAGGCTGTCGGCGACGTCGTCTATGGTGTGAAAGTGTCTGTTGAACTGGGGAAAGTGACCCAGTGTGTCAGGCCGAAGGGCGTGTCTGTTGGGCAGGAAGTTTTCGATGCCCATAACGGCGTCGTATCCGAATCTCCAGAAGGATTCGTGGTCGCTGAAGCCCGCATTGGGATCCACGAGGGTATCTACTATCAGGTCAATGTCGTAGGTATCTTTCGCCTGAAGGAGAAGATCTATAATCCAAGCAGAGCTTCGGTTGCCCACTATCTCGACTCTGTCGAAGTGGCTATTGAATCCTAACATATCCAGATTGATGACTCCGATAATGTTTTCGTCACTTTTAGTAGCGTTGCTGACGAAGTTGAGACTCCCCCACAGTCCCAGTTCCTCTCCTGAGAAGGCTATGAATTTTATGGTCCAAGGGAACTCCAACTGCGAGAGTATCCTTGCAGCCTCGATAAGGGTGGCGATTCCAGTGGCATTGTCGTCTGATCCCGGAGTAGGTTCTGTCCTCCATCCTGCCCAATTTACCTTGCCGGAGCCTCCAATAGCGTCGTAGTGTCCCACGATAGCGTAGTATCCAGAGCTGGGATCCTGTCCATGTAGCGTTCCGACCACGTTGTACAGCGTATATTCTTCGTAGCCGCTGCGCACGAAGGGAATAAGCTCGACCGATCCTTCCGGCAGGGCGTCTTCGAGCTGATCCATGATGTAGCCTGCGGCGTGGTCGCGGGTTTCGGGACGGAGCGCAAATCTCGTGCGGAGATTGGATTTTTCGTTGTTGTATCTTCCGTTATTTTTGGTGATGTCAAAGTAGGTCAAATTGGCTACATCCTTTTCTATTCTCTCTGCACTTACCTGCTGGAGAAGGGACGCTATCCGAGGGCTGGCTTTGTGGGGAAGCGCCGTTTTGCCTGATGGAGGAGGGAACCATCCCCTAAGGCTGATGTTGTGCGGAAGGGGCTGGATATAGTGTGCATGCAGGTAAGGTTCGAGGAGACAGAGGGCGTCCGGAGAAATTTTGAGGATCGCAGGTCCGTACGGAGTAGTGGCAACGTGCAAGGTGCGACAAAAGCGAGATATTTCTGGAAGATGGCTTTCATCTATCAGCGCACAGTAGTACTCGTCAGGGCCCTCGCCTCGGTCGAGTATCTGGACGTCCCAGCCCTGTCCCCGATTGAATCTATCGGGGATCAAAAATTGGAGTTGATCCGGATGGACGGATACAAGGACTGCGTTCTGGGAGCAATGGCGGATGTCCAGCTTGTAGGATTCTATAGTTGCGAGGTCGTTTAGATTATCCCAGTGGATTTTGATCAGAACGGATGAGCTATCGTCGGCACATAGGCCTGAGGGTGCGAAGAGCGTCAAGAGAAATAGAGAGCAGACAATAGGCAGCAGGCACGGCAAAAAAGTAGACAGTAGACAGTAGACAGTAGAAAGGGCACTTCCTCTCCTCTGCATGCTGTATATTGCTTGCTGTCTACACTTCATATTCTGCCTATTTTTGTCTCCTGGATATGCGGTCGGCCAGGATATGGATCACGTTGGGAAGATAGAGTCCCATAAGGACAGCAATTGCAATTCGAATGTCTATATCTCTGGATTTGATTTTGGATATATCTATGTCCAGGTCAAAGACGTAGTGTATGATCGTTATCAGGGCTGTGGCTACAAGGGCAAGATAGACAATTCTGGTGAGTGTGCCGAAGACTATTGAGTGGGATAATCCTCTGTGCTTGAATATGCGGGAGTAGGGCCACCATAGTACTATGAGTATACCCCAGTTCGTGCGAGAACGAGATCTAAAAAGGTCCAGGTCAGGTGACAGGAATAGGGATGAGAAGGAGTAGGAGAGGACAAAGATGATCATGAACGTGAGTATCTCCTCATCTTTGAATTGGCTGAGCAGGTGTTTGTATGTGTACAAAAGTCCAATGAATATTGTCAGGACCATGAGATCGAGTCTTAGGTGGACTCTTCCTGAGGGCATCTTGAGAATTCTCCACATATAGCGGATGGGCTTTCAGGTCGCAGTGGACACTCCGCTTTTATTGATATATTCTAAAAGCCTTGTGAAATAGTTATGTCCCAGGCAGCGTCTGAAGCGCCGATTATGGGTCAAAGAGTAGCATATCGTATCGTTTTGCTGTGGAATAAGCAAAATAGTCTTATCAGAGTTCTGGTCAGCAAGGAACAGGAGCTGTTTGAAGAACAGGATGCACTGTCTTTGACAGACAGGGCACACATAGACGCTTTCCCCCTTCTTATGAAAGATACAAGCCTCTTGAGATTCTGTACTGTTGCAACAAGATTCAACTGTTCATTCAGTGAGGCTGGTCCTCTATAACGGGCTCGTCCCATACCGTGTTGTTGCCTGGCTTCAGCAAAGATATGTTCACTGCGTTTACGGAGTCTCCGGGAGAGTTTGTAGTCAGCTGTTAATGAGATAGACCGTGCATGATTTCTGGCTTTCGCCTCTCGCACTTTTCTATCCCGTTCGGCCTGAATATGTGCTGAATTTGTCTTGTTTTTCCATGTAGGAATCGGTTCAATCTTCTCATCGGCTCGCAGAGGAATATGGGGTATGATTCCCCGGTCAAGTACATCAGCGATAAAATTACCAGAACCGTAACCGGTATCGGCACTAAGTGTCTGAATGTCTTTGGGCATGGTGTATGTTTCAAGGTCATCTACCATCTTAAGGGCACTTTCGGGCTCTGCTGTCCCTGTCGCCTGCGTGCCCTGAGTCTCAAGGATTACTCTGCTTTTTGTGTCGATCAGATCATGGCCCATAAACGAGAGAAAAGCCCCTTTGCCCTTCGATTTGCTGTATAAGCGCGCGTCGGGGTCTGTAGTCGAACGGTGTGTTTGGTTCGTCCACTTTTCACCATGAAAGTCTTTATCCTGAGGATGCCCGGACCTACCCTTTGTCTTATCACCTTCAAAACCGATTCCCTTGAGATAATCATCAAGAGAAACAGGGGGTTCTATCGGCTCAATACTTTTCACTGAAGCATCAGCTTGTATCTGAGTGCCGTCGACACTAAGGTGTTTACCGCTCACAAGACCGACATCTATGCAACACTGGACTACCTGACGCATTATCCGTTCAAACAACCCACTGGATGCCCACTTGTGATTGCGAAGCTTGTTGATCGTGCTCCTATCCGGAACCGCATCATCAAATGTCTGATGACAAAACAACCGATATGCCGCATGCATCCCCACTTCCTGACAGAGCCGATTCTCACTCAAATTATACAGATAGCCAATAAGGATCATTCGAACAACTAATTCAGGATCAATACCGGGTCTGCCATTGTCAGGGCAATAACAATCTGATACAACGTCTCGTACAAATGAAAAATCAACTGCCTCATCAATCTGACGAAGGATATGATCCTCGGGAACTAAATCCTCCATCTGAAAATAGTGAAACATCGGATTTGTCTGTTCCTGCTCTTGTGGGGTCATTGTTTCCTCCATGTATAATATTATCAATAACATAATATAATACATCGGAGCTGCTTTATCAATGCTTGTTCTATACTACTTTCTGAATCTAAGGGTTTTTCACAAGGCTTCTAAGATTTCATCTTTATATGCGAAAAGGGCGGGGGTCCCTCCTGTGTGCAGATATACTACTGTGTGTTCAGGTTTAAGCCTGCCTTTTCTTATGTGATCTATGAGGCCTGCGACGGCTTTGGCAGTATAGACAGGGTCTAATATGATCCCTTCGGTTCGAGCAAAGAGCACAAGGGCAGAAAGCCCATCGTCTGTGACTATGCCGTAGGATTCTCCGCCGTAGTCGCAGTAGTAGTCTATGTCTTGATCTTTAAAGTTGAGATTTATGTCGAGAAACCCTGCAAGTTGACTGCACGATTCTGATAGCCGAGCGCGGGATTGATCGTTGTCTCCGGGGCTTGGGCTCATACCGACGACTTCGTAGTCAAGGCCGAGTGCCCTGGCTCCTACTGCAAGTCCGTTTAGGGTGCTATCTCCTGAGCAGGTATATATGTAGTCAGGAGATATACCCTCTTGGTCAAACTGGTCTAAAAGTTCGAGCGTGCAGTCTACGTAGGCTACAGCTCTTAAAATTGAGTTGTCGGAGCTGGTGTTGTAGGGCTTTTTGCCTTCCTTTTTTAGGTCTTCCATCATCTGTTGTGCCACCTGTTCCTGTGGTTCAAGGAGCCTTACATCGGCGCCGAGTATGTAGTCCAAAAGGAGATTGCCCTGAATCTCTTTTGACTTTTCGCCCTTTCGGCCGGTTACTACGGCACTCATACCGAGTTTGGCCGCTGCTGCTGCCGTCTGTCTGGACTGGTTGGACTGCGCCGCCGCGCCGTGCACCAGAACGTCGGCCTTTTCCTTGGACCGCAGGAGCAAGAGAAAAGGCGAGCTGCCGTGCTTTGTTGCCTCCGAAGGCGAGGCCAGTAAGATCGTCGCGCTTTATATATATCTTCGGTCCGCCGAGGGCGCGGCTGAGTCTCGGGCACTCCTGAAGGGGCGTAGGGAGCGCCGCTATATCAATGCGGGGCAACTTTGAGAGGATGTCTTTCAGTTGCCCTCTTGTGATCGGTGTATTGAGCATGGGTATCCCTTAGATTACGATTGTGGTTCAGAAAAAGTGTTGTATTCATCTTAGGTCTGTGAAAGCAAGTTAAGAGAAATAGTCTGAGCATCCCTCGTACAAGCCTGCCTTGCTTAAATTTTTTCTTTTTCGTCCTTTGTTACATCAAATGATTGCGACTGGACATAAACATATCATTTTGATTAATAATAAGTTATAGAAAATCCAGTCAGCTTGATTTTTTGAAGAGACACGAAAGGCATTTAAGGCACTCGTTCATCACGAGGTAACCATAAAAGCCTTTCGGTCTAATGTGTGGCATTGCGGCTAACGTCTTTCATGGGGTGTTAACTGAAGTTTGCCTACATACCCAAATTTGATAGCCTACCAAGGAGTGTCAGCAAAGTATTCTCTAATCTCGAAGCCATCGTTCTCATCGAATTTTCCGATGGTGTTATAGGAGTTAGTCAACTCCCATCTCCAAGAGTGATCGTTTTGCTGTTCCCACACGACTTCCGGAAAGGGACAAAACATACCAGTTGGCAAAGGAACTTTTGGACGCCAGTGATGCAGAATCAAGCAATGAAGACCGTTTGCCAGGACGTTGCCGATTAAGAGTGTCAAACCAGTCGCAGGCTACTACAGCAGACAGATTGGGGTGCTGTGGAGAGGCGCATTCATCTGGCAACATGACGCCGCCAGGGGGTTGGAGTTTAGACAGTTTCCGCGGGAAATCTTCATTGAGATTTCCATCGCCTAACGATGCGCCATATGCCGCTTGTTCGATATTCGACGACTTCAAAGTATGATCGCCCAGGAATACCAATAGAAGTAAGGGCATATTCGTACTCTTGTACTTGTTTGACTTCTCAGAGATTCGGTCTGCGATCTTCTTCGCTCTGTCGCCTCTATCTACCGTGCCAAGACTGTATTCTGTTTGGCAGAATATCGTACGAGTCGGGTTGTATGTTAGAAACACATCCAGGAGAAACTCCGTTCGGCCTGCACTCACCTTGAAATCGGGGGTCAATCCTCCTACCTGCGGGTGATACTTCGGATTCAACTGCATTCGGAAGAGCAACTCATGGGCTACGAGTTCATGAATGAGTGCATCGATGTCTGTCTCGTCTGCCTTCTGGACTCTTGTCAGAATCTGAGATTGCGTCTTCTGCTCAAGTCTCTCAAAACACTTGGCAATGAAATTCCGTGTCTCCGTAGCTGCCCGGCCAGGGTCATTTGCCAACCATGCTGCCCAAGGGGATTTGTTCAGGTTTCGTCGCAGATATTCGATGAACACTTTTCGATCTATTGTCAAATTTCAGTTAACTTGCTTATATCCGAACTATGTCACATATCTTTCCATTTTCCTGTGCTATCCGAAGTTTGGACCTACATTACTCTGGGTGAACTCCAGGACATCCACCTTTTCGGTTTTCAGTCCCCGGTTGATGCTATCGGGGATTCATCTTTTGTCGATAGATTATCGTAAATCGCACTGTTCCCTTAGGTCTCAATCGGGACGGATTTTGCGGATGATTTCCTCTTCGTCGCTCTGATGTGCTTTGGTTTTCCTCTTTGGCGGCGGGACTTTATGAGTTCTGCAACTATGCTGACCGCTATCTCTTCTGGGTTATCGGCATTTATGTCTATGCCGATGGGGCCGTGGACGGCGTCAAGTAGCTCTTTTGGAATGCCTCTTTTTTCGAGCTTTTTCCACATAAGGGCTATTTTCCTTGTGCTGCCTATCATCCCTATGTATCTGGCTTCGGTCCAGACTGCCTGCTCGATGACCTTTTCATCCCATTGGTGTCCCCTTGTGACGGCGACAAGATAGGATGAGTCGTCTATTAGGAGCTTTTCCACGACGCCGTCGAACTCATCTACTATGACCTCGTCGGCATCGGGGAATCTCTCGAAGTTGGCAAAGAAGGGCCTGTCGTCTATTATGACGATCCTGAACCCTGCTGTCTTGGCAATTCTTCCTATGGCTTTTGAAACGTGACCTCCTCCGAATATATAGAGAGTGGGATCAGGGAGGATGGCTTCGAGGAATACTCTGAAGGTTACATCACTGTCGGGCTGGTGTATGTCTATATCGAGGACTTTGAGTGTATCTTCGTCCACCACACTCTGGGCTTCCTCTTCGATTCGGCGGTCGAGCTCTTCTGAACCGAGTGTCCCTATTGTATCTCCATCCCTTTTTACGAGCATCTTTCTGAGTTCTTTGGGATCTTCGGAGACCAGCGTGGCAAGCGCGGCGTACCCTCTTTCTGATTTAAGCTTTACTATCTCTCTGAAAATCTCGTTAGAACCTTCGGAGGATATGGGCTCTGTAAAGATCTCTACGCTGCCGCCGCAGTTCAGGCCTTCTTCTCCGGCGTGCTTTTCTGTCAGGATAAAGCTTTGGAGTCTCGGGGTTCCCTCTGCCATGACAGTCTGGGCCTCCCTCCAGACCTCAGCTTCCATGCAGCCTCCTCCGACTGTTCCTACGATCTTGCCGTCGCTTTTGGCAAGCATTTTGGCCTTTTTGCTCATAGGCAAAGAGCCGAAGCTGGAGACTATGGTGGAAAGGGCACCCTTTTCGCCTCTTTCTATTAGATTTATGAGTTCTACAAATACTTCTTCCATCTTAATTATTCACCTCCGGTAAACTGGGCGAATACATGTCTGCACCCTGATTTATCTTCGTCTTTGCCGAGTGGGTCCCCTGCTTTTTAGGGATTTGACTATCTTTTCGGGAGTAATTGGAAGTTCTTTGATTCTGACTCCGACGGCGTTGTATATGGCGTTTGCTACCGCTGGTGTGGCGGGGATTATGGATTGTTCTCCAACGTCTTTGGAGCCGTACGGTCCATCGCCGGTTTTGTCCTCTACGAGTATGGCTTCGATCTGAGGCACATCCAGGGCGCAGGGTATCTTGCCACTTAGTGCGTTGCTGCCTGCCTCCGTAGCGAAGTGGTTGGGGTATTCATCTAATATGGCCTGTCCTATGCCCTGGACAGCTCCGCCCTGGATCTGCCCTTCGACACAGAGGGGATTCAAGGCGAAACCCACGTCCTGGGCTGCAACGAAGCGCAGGATCTTGACAAATCCAGTTTCGGGATCTACTTCAACGTCGGCTATCTCTGCTACGAAGGCGGGCTCATCGGGGAGGTCGCCGACCGATCCGATGCCCATTACAGGACCTATCTTGGGGTTTGAAAGGCTTATCTTTATAAGTTCACCTATGCTTATCTTTTTCTTCGATGAGCTCTTCAGATAGACGTGACCTCCTTTGAGTTCGAGATCGCTCCTGCTGGCTTCAAGTCTCTCGACAGCAAGGTCGAAGAGCCTTCTCTTAAGGTCCCGTGAAGCTTTTCTCACGGCCCTGCCCACAGCTCTTGTGCCCGTGCTGCATGCGCTGGATGTCGAATGGGGTGCAGAATCGGTGTCCAGCGTGGTGATCGTGATATCTTCCACGGAGACACCCATCTCCTCAGCAGCGATCTGGGCCAGGGCTGTATCTGAGCCTGAGAGGTCTATGGCGCCTGTGTTGACGCAGACTGTGCCGTCTTGGTTGAGTTTGATGTACACGCTGGAGGCGAGTCCCTTCGAAAGCCAGTATCCGCATCCGATACCTCTTCCCCGACAAGGGTCAGTCGCCGACCCCCTTCCGAGTTTGCGGCTCTTTAAGCCCCCTGCGCGCTTCAAAGCTGCTCTGAATGTCCGGTACATTCCATCGCCTTGAAGGGTTTCGCCTGAAAGGGGCATATCGAAAGAACTTTTTGCAGAGAAGGGGAGTCGGTCGCCTTTTCTTAAGAAATTCTTGAGTCTGATTTCAACAGGACTAAGGTTCAGTTTTGCGGCTATCTCCTCTATTTGAGTTTCGATGGCAAAGCAAATCTGGGGATGTGCAGAGGCGCGGTATCCTCCGCAGCTTTGCTTGTTGGTATAGACGCAGTAGGCTTCTATTTTAAGATTGGGGATCCTGTAAGGCCCTGCACCGCTCTGGGAGCCTGTCTGGGTGGTGATGGGACCGTAGCCGCTGTAGGCTCCGGTGTCGAAGATCATCTTCATCTTTCTGGAAAGAAAAGTCCCGTCTTTTGTTACGCCGGTTTCGATTTCGACATGGACGGGATGTCTCGGTCTGGAGCAGAGGAAACTTTCTCTTCGAGTCAGGACAATTTTGACAGCGCGTCTGGCTTTGAGGGCTAAAAGGGCGCAGGACGGCTCTATCAGGGGGGTAAGATCTCCTCCGAAGCCGCCTCCGACGGCAGCAGGGATGACTCTGATCTTTGTCATGGGTATCTGGAGTGCCTTTGAGAGCACTTCTCTTACTAGGAAGTGCCCCTGTGTGGAGGTCCAGATGGTGAGTTTGCCGTTTTCATCCACATCGACAAGGACTGCATGAGGCTCGATTCCGGCGTGATAAAACACGGGGATTCTGTACGTATCTTTGAAAACGTAATCTGATCCTTTCAATCCTGCTTGGACATCTCCCTGCTCCAGGACGTAGAATCCGAGTACGTTTCTCCGTTTTCCTTTTCCCGGTTGATTGGAGTTCCCCAAAGGTATCGAAGAACTTTCTGGGGAAAAGCAAAATTCGGTCTGGTATTCACTTAAGTGTTTGTGGATTACGGGAGCGTCGGGCTCGATGGCTTCCGAGGGGTCTTGTACAGAGGGGAGAACCTCGTATTGCACTTCTATATGTTCTATTGCATCCTCGGCTGTGGATAGGTCTTTAGCGGCGACAGCGGCGATGCTTTCCCCCTGGTAGCGGACTTTGTCTTTTGCGAAGATGCGGGCGTCTTTGTATATCCCTCCAAAGAGGACATTGGGCGCGTCTTTATATGTGGTAAGGGTTACAACACCGGGCAGAGCTTGGGCGCGGGATGTATCGATGTCCAGTATCCTTGCGTGCGGATGGGGACTTGTTAATATCTTCCCGTAAAGCATTCCGGGGAGTTTGAAGTCCGATGCGTATTTCAATTGTCCTGTGAGCTTGGAGGCGCCTTCGAGTCTGGGTATAGATTTTCCGACTACGGATAGGTCTGGCATCTATAATCCTTATAATTTTCTGGCTCGGCTTACGGAAGCTATAGCTTCTACAATCTTGGTGTAGCCGCTGCAACTACACAGATTTCCAGCTATCCCCATTCTGATCTCCTCTTCTGTCGCTTTGGGGTACATTTCGAGGAGGTTTTTGGCTGCAAGCACCATTCCGGGTATGCAGAATCCGCACTGGATGCCGCCGTATTCGGCAAAGGCCTGCTGAATCGGACTCAATTTATCCGGACTGGCGATTCCTTCTATGGTCGTGATATTCTTTCCTTGGGCTTCCACAGCGAGGATAAGACAGCTATTGACGAGCAATCCGTCCATTATTATACTGCAGGCCCCGCATTCGCCGGAACCGCATCCCTCCTTTGCACCGGTTAGATCAAGTTCGTCACGAAGAAAGTCCAAAAGCGTTATCTGATGTTCAGCCAAGCCCTCTCTTTTCTCTTTATTTACAGTAAGCTCGATCAAGTATTTCATTTCGATTCGTCTAAATTATTAAGTTGGGGAGGTGCACTTTCTATTGGCTACTTTGTTTTCGCCTCCTCCAGTGCTCTGCAGAGGACTCTTTTTGTGAGGACCTTGACTAACTCCCTTCGGTATTCGGCTGTGCATCTTCTGTCGTCTGTGGGCTTTGCCTCTCTTGAGGCTATCAGGGCTGTATTTGCTATTGCTTCGGGGGTAAGTGTCCTGTCTTTCAGGGATCTTTCGGCCCTTTTAGCTCTTATAGGTTTGGAAGCGACAGCCCCGAGCGCGATTCTTACGTCGGCGCAAATCGCCTCGATCCTTCCCAATACTACCGTTGCTGCTGCGTTGACGAGGCTCGTATCTATTGCGCCTCTGGCCTGTCTTGCAAAGGCTGCTCCTGTGCGCTTTCTGGGATTGGGGATATGTATCTCTGTCAAAAGTTCGGATTTTCTAAGGGCGGTCTTGCCCGGTCCCTTGAAGAATTCGTCGGCTGCAACCCATCTTTCGCCTTTTGGTCCAGCTATTTTGAAGCCGGCCCCAAAGGCTATAAGGGCAATTGCAGGTTCCGATGTGGGGGAGGCGTTGCAGAGATTCCCTCCTATGGTGCCTCTATTTCTGGTCTGTATTGAACCGATCTTATTGACGGCTTCTGCAAGGGCACTGTAGTGATCCCGAACGGGTAGAGATTCTGTGATTTCTCTGTATGTGATTAAAGCTCCGATTCTCATGCCGTTTCTGGTGTTGTATTTTATGTATTTTAGGTTGGGGATCTTTTTAATGTCCACTACATAAACAGGTGTGATCTTTCTCTGGCGCATCAAAAGTACCAGGTCTGTACCTCCGGCAAGGATTTTAACTTTGCCGCCGTATTTTAGAAGCAGCGATACGGCTTCATCGAGGCTTTCAGGCTCAAGGTACTGGAATCGCTTCATGCGTCCCTCCATTATGAGAAGGATTGGAGTTGAGGTAGAATTTCGGTTTTTCCTGTTCAGCCACCAAGGCACAAAGACAATAAATTTGTGTCATTGTGGCCTACCTTTAATCAACTCCATGTCCTTTTGAGGGTCCTTCCCAGATTTAAGAGGCTCTCCAAGTTGTGCGCCGGGAGGAAATAATCTACATAGCTCAGCGATGTCTTCATTCCGGCGCAGAGGGGCTGATAATCGGGATTCCCCAAGAGTGGATTGAGCCAGATTATCCTGTAGGCTCTCCTCTTTAAAAGCTCCATTTCTCTTTTCAGAAGGTCCGTTCCTCCCCTGTCCCAGCCGTCACTAACTATTATGACGACGGTTTTGGAGTTGATCAAGTCTCTACCGAATTTGGAATTGAATTCTAAAGAGGCATTTGCCGATGTTCGTGCCGCCCGACCAGTCGGGTGTCCTTTCAAATATCTTTCTTAGAGATGTCTCGACTTCCACCGTGCTTAGCAGGTCAGTGATGACTGTTAGTCTGGTGCTGAAGACTGCTACTTGAGCGTCGGGGATCTCCTTCTGGATGCCGTACATAAACTGAAGGACGAATCTGGAGTAGAAGTCCATTGAGCCGCTGACATCGCATATCAAGGCCAGTTTGTTCTTTTTTATCTTTCTTCTCTTCTTGATGATTTCGATGGTGTCCTTACCATATCTTATGTTTTTGCGCCAGGTACGGCGAAAGTCAACCTGGCCTCCTTTGATACTGGGCCTTCTTCTGCGACTAAGTTTGGTGGCTATATTCGGGGCTAATTTGGCTATGGTTCTCCTTGTATCCTCTACCTCTTTTTCGGAAAGCTTGTCAAATGCCTTTTTGGCGAGGGTCTCGTCGGGGCTGTAGCTTACAGTTTGGTTTTCTTTGTCGCTCCCTTCCTGTGGATCGTTTGACCGTTCGGTCAACTGTATGAACTCGGATTTGCGACCTGTATGGTCGATAATCTGATCTTCCTCCTGCACTAGTTTATCGTCTACTGGCTCTGTGGATGGAAGGTGTTCCCAGGAGGTCTGGAAGACTCTGTCGAAGGTCTCTATATCCTCTACTCTGGAGATGAGATTGGCTTTAGCTGTATGGTAGAAGTCCCTCCTATCTCTAATATCTACGCAGTCGAAGCTCCTGAAAAGGTCTATCATGCGGCCCGAGGTGACCTCAATTCCGGCTTCTCTAAGGGTTCTGACAAAAGAGAGAATCCATCCCAACAGGCTGTGCCGCTCCTGTTTTACCCCAAGAAGTTCTTCGACCACCTCACGTTTTCTTATCACTTTCTCCTCACTACCGGCGGGAAGCGGGTGGTAGCAATGCACGCAGTGCCCAGGCCGCCTTTTTGGAGATCCCTTTCTGGATCAATCGGATCTGGTTGTGCGGTTTGCGGGTCCTTGGGAGAATATGGGAGCGTGGCCAAGGATGTTCTCCTTTCCGACGGTGATTTTGACTCTGTCTATGATCGTGGGAAGTCCTTCCTGTCGTATCTTCTGGACGTCGTCCTGGTATTTGAATATGCAACCTAAAGTGGCGTCTGTCGTCTCAGAGTCCAGATCGCTGATCCCGAGCGAGATGAGGGCAAGACCCCAATCTATAGTCTCAGCTATGCCCGGACGCTTGTAGAAGTCTCTTGTCCTCATCAACTGCATGAAGGAACATATCTGCTTATTAAGTTTCTCTTCTATGCCTGGAACTTTGGTCTTGACGATTTGGAGTTCCTTTTCGACGGTCGGATAGTCTATCCAAAGATAAAGGCATCTGCGCTTAAGGGCATCGTGAATTTCTCGTGTGCGGTTTGACGTGAGGACAACATATGGTACCGTTGGGGCTTTTATGGTCCCTATTTCGGGGATTGTAATCTGGAAGTCTGAAAGGATTTCTAATAAGAAGGCTTCAAATTCGTCGTCAGTTCGGTCTATTTCGTCTATTAGTAGGACAGGGGGCTTCCCGTCGTTTTGTATGGCCTCCAAAAGGGGGCGTTTGAGGAGGAAATCCTGGCTGAATATCACCTTTTCCGTTTGTTCTCTAAGTGTGTCTTCGGGTTCAGCAAGCCTTATGGCGAGCATCTGCTTGGGGTAGTTCCACTCGTAGAGAGAGGTGTTGACGTCGAGTCCCTCGTAACACTGGAGGCGTATAAGCTTGGTGTTGAGGACCTTGGACATTACCTTGGCAACTTCAGTCTTGCCGACGCCCGCTTCTCCCTCAAGGAAAATAGGCTTTTTTAGAGAGTCCGCGAGATACACTGTGGTGGCAAGTGATCTATCGCTGATATAGCCCGCCTCCGAAAAAGATTGTTGAACCTCTTCTATAGATTCGAACACCATATACTTTTGATTTCTCCGTTGAATTGCTGTTGCAAGGATATGTCTATTTTCTTAAGGAATTTATGAAAGTTAGAAAATAGAGGGACAGAGTCGGTACAACCTAAACATACGGCCAAAACGAGGCTTAGTCAAGGACAATTCGTCCAAGTGGAAGGCCGCTCGCTGTAGTAATATAACAGGATAACTGGATCTTACCAAGCATCTTTTCAGAGTATGTCAGATCCCTAAAAGGGGAACTGCTGACAGAATTAGTCTTGACATGGACCGATTTCACTTGACTTTAAAGCAGAACTTTCATAAGTTGACGTGGTGGACAACCCATACATCGGGAGGCTATTTCAGAAAATCCAAAACTGTTCTTGTCAGATGGTAGAAATCTTCGACATCAGTAATTCATAAGTTGCAAAAACTACTTGACCTTTGCTGTTTAATTTTCTATATTTGAACTCGCAATAGAGAATTTCCAAGAATCAGGAAACTTTTAGAAGTCTATTGCTTCTAAAGTCCTATAGCTGATAGACAAACGGGGGGACATCTTTGGAAGGAGTTTTGAAAGTGAGAAGACTTTTGATATGTCTGATAGCGATTCTATCTGTTTGGGGGTTGTCGTACGGGGAATTAGGGGTAAAGCCTGAGGCTTTGAACGTGCCAAAGGAAAGTGCTCCTGGGATCAATCTTGACAGGGTGGGGAAGACCCTGGGTGGACTAAAGGGGTTGCTGGACCCGCAGAGGCTGTCTAGGTCGCAAAGCTACAGCATGGGTTTTTATTCGGGTAGCGGATCGAGCGGAATGGAGGGGATATATCTGAATAAGATGGAGTACAGAGCCTCTAACGCTCTTTCATTCAAAATGGACGTCGGCTTTCTCTACGGTTCAGGATCGCTCTTCAATCGGCTATCGGGACCAAATGAGGGTAAGATAGTGATTCCGAGGATGGGCTTTGAATACAGACCGACGAGCTATTTTAGTATCAGGATGGAGTACAGCAATCTTCCGGGGAGATATTACCGGTATAGAGACGATCTTTTGGATCGCTGAAAGGAGCGGAGCGAAGATTGACTGGGACTTTAAGTTGGATATGGTAAGTTAGGATTTTTTCTATAAGGGACTTACGCATTTTTTGCGGTTGTCCCTTTTCTTGTTAGTGGGATGAAGGTTCTTTCAGGATGTCTCAAGGGCATAGAAAGGAAAGGAAAGGGGAAAAAGTCTCAAGACTCCTTGTGCGGTCGGTTCTAGTCCTTCTTGCGGCGATATGTGTCTTATCTGTCGGAATATCGCAAAGGGGAAAAGATCAGACGGTTGCGTGGGAGCATAGTGGCTCTCAGGTCATCCGCTTGGAGGTTCTGAACGGATGTGGCACGAATGGAATAGGGAGGACAATTGGTGATTTCTTAAGACTTGAGGGGTTCGATGTCCTAAGTGTGGCTAACGCTCGAAGCTTCGATTTCCCCGAGACTATTGTGGTAGATAGAAAGGGATCGATAAAAAGCGCTGAAAGGGCCGCAAGGGCGTTAGGGACAAAAAATTGGATTCAGCAGATAGACCCGGATCGCTACAAAGTGGTGGATGTGTCTGTTGTGGTGGGCAAGGATTACAGAAAACTTTTGATAGATCTGTCTGATTAACGGGACATCCATTATATTATGGAGGTGATTTTTTGGGACTCAATACGCTGGATGTTTTGGACGTTCTGGTGGAATTAGCAAGGTCTAAGGGCGCAGAAGATATAGTGATTATGGATCTAAGGGATGTGACAGATACTACAGATTATTTTGTGATATGTACTGGGAATTCGGACGTTCACATAAGGACCCTGACGGACAGCCTCATAGAGGGGATAAAGAAGGCGGGCGAAAGGCCGTGGTACGTCGAGGGCTACTCCAATCTAAGGTGGGTTTTGATAGATTTTGTGAACGTGGTGGTTCACATATTCGGTCGACAAGCGCGCCAGTTTTACGCTCTGGAAAGGTTGTGGGGCGACGCACAGATAGAGCGGGTAGATGATGGCGAGAAGGTGATGGATAGGGAAAAGACGGCATTTTGTTGAATCGGTAACGGCCTCTTCTTTTTTCGGCACAATAGTAGGGTTCTTTATGAGTCTTTTAGTAGTCGGATCGGTAGCTTTGGATACGGTCGAAACTCCGTTCGGCAGGGTGAAAGATGCTCCTGGGGGATCAGCCCTCTATTTTTCGGCCGCTGCCAGCTATTTTTGCAGTGTTAAGGTGGTCGGTGTCGTAGGGAACGATTTTCCCGTGGAGAGCGTGGATTTTCTAAGGAAGAGGAATGTGAATTTAGACGGGCTTCACGTTTCAGATGGGGATACGTTCAGATGGTCGGGTCGGTATGGATATGATCTGAATGAAAGGGAGACTATAGAGACGCGACTTAATGTATTTGCGTCTTTTCAGCCGAAGATCCTCGAAAGCTACAGAGACTCTGAGTATGTTTTTCTGGCGAATATAGACCCTCAGCTTCAACTGGACGTTTTAAAGCAGGTAAGCCGGCCCAAGCTCGTGGCGTGCGATACTATGAACTTCTGGATAGAGGGGGAAAAAGACCAACTTTTGAAGGTGCTGGGGAAGGCGGATGTTGTGATAATGAACGACTTGGAGGTAAGGGAACTTGCAGCAGAGCCGGATCTTCTTAAGGCTTCTCGGAGGTTTCTGGATATTGGGCCAGATGTAGTGATCGTGAAGAAGGGGGAGCATGGGGCCATCATGGTCTCAAAGGATTCCTTTTTTGCGATTCCCGCGTTTCCGACGGAGTTGGTATTTGATCCGACAGGAGCGGGGGATTCGTTTGCGGGGGGACTAATGGGATACCTTGCAAGTTCTGAAGACGTGAGCGAGATGAATTTAAGGAGGGCAATGGTCTATGGGAGCGTGATGGCATCTTTCAACGTGGAGAGGTTCAGCTTTGAGAGGCTGAAGGACTTAAAGGATGAGGAGATAAAAGAGAGATTCAGGGAATTTAAGCGGATTACCTATTTTGAAGAAGTGTCATAGGGGGCACGGACGTGGGTTTATGGTAAAGACCTTAGAGTGGATCGGCGATGCCTTGAGGCTGATAGATCAGACGAGGCTCCCAAACGAAGTGGTATATATAGATTGCAGGGATGTGGAGACAGTGGCAAGGGCAATTGAGGTCCTCTCTGTAAGAGGTGCGCCTGCAATAGGCGTGGCTGCGGCCTACGGCACAGTGATAGGGGCGATCGAAGCACAGAGGGAGAGCGGCGGCGTTGAGAGGATAAAGATGGCAATTGAGCGTCTGGAAAAGACAAGGCCCACGGCCCGGAATCTCTTCTGGGCCTTGGAGAGGATGAAAAATGTGTTGAAAAGGGTCGAGCAGGAGGACGTGCGGACAGTCAGAGACGCTCTTTTGAATGAGGCCAATTCTATCTATATCGAGGATAGGGAAATCTGCAGGAAGATCGGAGAAAACGGCTCCAGACTCTTAAAGGATAATAATTCAGTTTTGACTCACTGCAACGCTGGAGCTCTGGCTACTGCAGGTGCTGGGACTGCTCTTTCTGTGATATACACGGCCGTAGAGCAGGGCAAGACAATCCGGGTCTTTGCAGATGAGACGAGACCTCTCCTGCAGGGAGCAAGGCTGACGGCGTGGGAATTGATGGAAAGTGGCGTGGACGTGACGCTCATATGTGACAGCATGGTAGGATCCGTGATGAAGAGCAAAATGGTGGACTGTGTGGTCGTGGGGGCAGATAGGATAGCTTCAAACGGGGACGTGGCGAACAAGATAGGTACTTATTCTGTGGCGGTGCTGGCCAAAGAACACGGCATACCGTTTTACGTGGCGGCCCCCCTTTCCACGCTGGACATGGATATAGAGTGCGGGGATCAGATCCCTATCGAAGAGAGAAAACCGCAGGAGGTGACGGAGGGCTTCGGAAAGAGGACAGCTCCTTTTGACGTCAAGGTCTACAGCCCGGCTTTCGATGTGACTCCGAATTCTTATGTGTCGGCTATCATCTCTGAGAAGGGGATCGCAAGGGGAAATTACAATGTGGTGTTAAGGAACTGGGCAAAAACAGAAGACAGTAGGCCTCGACCCCCAATAGATTCAATTGGGAGTTCAATCGGTGGTAGACAGGGCGCCTCACCCGCTGTATGATGTTCTCCTTCGGCGCCTGTTTTGACGGCTCTGCGCGCGTGCTTTCAATAGCCCATTTGGCCATGCTGGTGTCTACCCTACACGGAGGTAACCTCCTTGTGTTTTTGATGCGAAGATGCCTCATGTAAATAAAATGAAATGGTTAATTTGAACTTGGTAAGAATGTAACGTAACTTCCTCTTAATTTTACAATCGGGATTCTTCATCCCGATTGTACACATGAGCTTTTGACAGGTTATGAGATCGTATTATAGATTTTTCGTTTTGCTAGGGGTTCTGGCTTCTTTTGTGCTGCCTTATCAGTCGGCGTACGGTCAAGATGGCGCTATAGCGCATAGCTCCTATGCTATAGATGCTATTGTAGATACGAGCATTACGACCACCGCGTCCCCGATTGAACCTATCGGGGATGGAGCAAGAAGGATAAAAAACGGCGCGTTCGAAGTGGGAGAGAAGCTGGTCTATTCGATACAGTTCGGGCTTATTCAGGCCGGAAAATCGGTGGTGGAGATTGCAGGGATAGAAGTGGTGAACGGGAGAAGGTGTTATCGTGTGGTCTCTACTACAGAGTCTAACAAGGCTTTTTCAGTGTTCTACAGAGTCAGAGATAGGGTTGAGTCGTTTATAGACGTGGAGGGGATATATCCCTGGAAGTTTGAGAAGCATTTGAGGGAGGGAACATATAGGGCTGACAGGTCGGTTATCTACGACCAGATAAATCACTTGGCAATCACAAATGGAGATACGATCTCGGTGCCTCCGTACGTTCAGGACGGACTTTCAGCGTTCTATTATATAAGGACCCAAGAGCTTGAAGTAGGACAGACCCTTTTGGTGGACAATCATGATAATGCGAAGGTCTATCCTCTGAAGGTAAAGGTGCTGAGGAGAGATGTGATAAAGACTAAGTTAGGAAAGTTGGCTTGTCTGGTGATAGAACCTATGCTGAAGTCGGGGGCGCTCTTTAAGCACCAGGGAAGGCTGACTGTGTGGCTGACGGACGATGACAGAAAGATTCCGGTCCGTATGAAGAGCAAGATAGTGATAGGACACATTGACGTTAGGCTTGTGGAATATAGCATCAATGGGGAAAACAGAGAGAATGTCGAAATACAGGCAGACAGATCTTGGGAAAGTAAGGATGCACCCGTTCGGGAATAGGAAGAGCAAGGTCTTGGTAGAAGATTTTGCATCTGTTTTTGCAGCGGGAGGAGGCTTCAAAGAATTTATAGATTCTCTGCCGAACATCTTGAAGGGGAAAGATCTGCGGGATGTGGTAGAGGGGGTCGTCTCCTCAAGGAGAGGAAAAAAGCCCGTAGTATGGATGATCGGCGCGCACATTATTAAGTGCGGGTTGAATCCTATTTTAATAGACCTGATGGAAAGAGGCTTCATAAGCCACTTGGCGATGAACGGGGCAGGGGCGATTCACGACTCCGAAGTTGCGCTGTGGGGAAAGACGTCTGAGGACGTGCTGGAGAACCTGGAGAATGGGTCGTTCGGAATGTCCGAAGATACGGGCAGATTTGTAAATGGAGCAGCATGCAAGGCCATGGCCGAGAAATTGGGATACGGCGAATCGCTTGGCAGGGAACTTCACCAAGTTGAGGCGGAAAATCTGAACCTAAGCCTTCTTGCTTCAGGATATAGGCTGTCAATTCCGGTGACAGTTCACGTGGCTTTGGGAACCGATATTGTGCATCAGCAGCCTACGGCTGACGGCGCGGCGTTCGGGGACTCCAGCTACAGGGATTTTAAGATATTTACTGCTTCCCTTGAGAATATAGAGGGAGGAGCTGTGTTGAATGTGGGTTCGGCCGTAATCATGCCTGAGGTATTCCTGAAGGCTTTATGTGTGGTAAGGAATTTGGGTCATAAGGCGCAAGACTTTATGCCTGTCAATTTTGATATGATAGATCACTATCGTACGAAGGTAAATGTGGTTGATAGGCCGACGGCAAGGGGTTTTTCTATCATAGGGCATCACGAGATAATGATCCCGCTCTTGGCGGCGACCGTAAAGTGCCTCTGGGAGGAGGAACAAAGGTGATTGTTCGGTTGAGATTTGTGGGGATCGTAATAGCGTCTTTGATCCTTGCGGTCGGTTGTTCGGGTACCAGGAAAGATGTAGTAAAGATGCCTCCTGCATGGGAGGATTTTGATCTGGGATCTTTAGACGATGACGATATAGTGATAAGACCTGATGTGGCCCCTGAGGAGAACACCATGGAGGAAACAGCCTCTTTTGCTCCTGGAGTTGAGAAGGAGATCTTGCAGGATGATCCCGTGCCTTCAGGTGATACGCTTAGCTATGAGATAGTTGACGGTTACAGGGTCCAGATTTTTGCTGGCATCGATCGGGGTATGGCAGAAAGGGTAAAGGGGGAGGCGTTGGAAAAACTTAACGTAGGAATATATGTTGAGTATGATCCGCCCCTTTACCGGGTGAGAATAGGAGATTGCAGGACAGTGGAGGAGGTGCAGAGCTTGGCAGCTGAGGCTAAGCTGAAGGGCTACAGCGACGCCTTCTGGGCTCCTACACAGATAAATGTCACGAAAGAGATGAAGACAATTAAGGAGGAGGCAGAGGGCTTTCGGATCCAGATAATGATGCTTGAAAATGCAGATACTGCGCAGAAGGTAAGGCAGGAGGCGGAAGAACTGTTCAATATAGGCGTCTACGTGGACTTTGAGCCTGCGTTTTATAAGGTCAGGATCGGTGATTTCACTGACAGGTCTGAGGCTGAGGTGACACTGGAGATTGTCAGGTCAAAGGGATATAGAGATGCTTTTGTTGTTACATCTAAGGTCTGGGTGGAAAGGATAGTGGAGGGGGAATAGATAAGGATATGCCAAGAGAGTAGACAGCAAACAGAGATGAGGGGAGATTACCCTATCTACTCGTTTTCTGAGTTCTTAGCTGCCAGAGGGAGGCGATGTTGAAAGTTAAACTGCAGGTGTTATCACTGTTGGTTGTTCTAACAGGAGGATGTGGGCTATCGGGCTTAGTTGGGATTCAACGCAATAATCAATCGGAGGCCCCGAGAAGTTCTTCGATACCTGTTGATGAAAAGGAGCTAGTTATATCAGAGCCAGACTCAGTATATGCACCTGTGGTTGAGATTTCAGATGAAGAGAGAATTAGGATGGCGCAAGATATGATCGGAAGGGCGGTAAAAGTGCATAAGGCGGGGGACGCAGATGGGGCGCAGAACGAGTTGGATGCAGCTTCTTTATTGCTTTCTGGTTGTGAAGTGGGAATGGAATCAGAGCCTGAGCTTTTTAAGAGTTTCGTGGAAGCCATAAAATCTTTGGAGGAAGAGTATAAGAGACTGATTCCGGACGTGTCAGCCCTGTCTGCAGAGAGTCCATTGTCCGTGTTTTTGGAGGGGATGGACGAGGAAGTTAAGGGAGACGGAGATTTACATCAATTTATTTTGGTGAGCCAAATAGCCAAGGCGTGCGACATCCAGATAGATTATAATATGAAGGTCAAAAGAACTATCGAATATTTTCAGACCAAGGCCAAAGAGATTTTCCGCCAGAGACTGAGGCGATCTGGAAGATATTTGGGCATGATGCGGGGAATATTTGAAGAAGAGGGTTTGCCATTAGATCTGATCTATCTTTCTATGATTGAAAGCGGTTTTAAGCCTCAGGCTTACTCGAAAGCAGGAGCCGCGGGATTGTGGCAGTTTATACCTTCTACGGGGCTCCTCTACGGGCTCAGGAGAGACTGGGGAATAGATGAAAGGAGAGATCCTATAAAGTCCACAGTAGCAGCTGCCAGGCATCTGAAGGATCTTTACACTCATCTGGAGGATTGGCGACTGGCAGTAGCTGCGTACAACTGCGGCCGCGGGAGGTTGAATAGAGCGGTAAGTAAGGCTAAATCCAGAAACTTTTGGGATCTGGATCTCCCAAGGGAGACAAAAAACTTCGTGCCGGCTTTTATGGCCGCGGTGGTTATGTCAAAAAATCCCGAAGCATTCGGATTCGACGATTTAGTATATGATCCTCCGATAGAGTACGACGAAGTAGAGGTTCCCTGGGGGATGAGTCTTTTGGTTGCAGCCGAGTGTGCCGGGACATCATACCAGGAGATAAAGTCATTAAATCCTGAGCTGAGGCGTAATTATGTGCCTATGAACGTAAAGAGTTACAGGCTTATGATACCCAAGGGTGCGATGGAAAAATTTGTGCTCAATTATGATGAGCTCCCTAGTAGCAAAAAGGTCATCTGGCAAAGGTACAGGATCAAAAGGGGAGACAGCATCTGGCGCATAGCAAGAAAGTTCAATACATCCCAGAAGGCTATCGTCTATGCTAATTCATTGAAAAACCCGAACAGGATCAGACATGGAAAGTATCTTATGATACCTGTGCCTGACGGTAAGATAGATTTAGCAAGGCTCTCGAACTTAGAGCCTGCACAGTATGGCGGGTATGATAAAGATGTTCATTTGGTAGTAAAGGGGGACAATCTGACTAAGATCGCCCTTATGTACGGCACCAGTACGAACAAGCTTTTGAAGTTGAACGGTATGTCGGCCAGACAGTATATCCATCCTGGGGATAGGATCATCCTTCGCGAGCAAACAGATGGTGACAAGGATGGAAAGGCGTCTAAAACGCTTGTGATATATACGGTGGAAAAGGGGGACAATCTGACTAAGATCGCCCTTATGTACGGCACCAGTACGAACAAGCTTTTGAAGTTGAACGGTATGTCGGCCAGACAGTATATCCATCCTGGGGATAGGATTATCCTTCGCGAGCAAACAGATGGTGACAAGGATGGAAAGGCGTCTAAAACGCTTGTGATATATACAGTGGAAAAGGGGGACACGCTCTGGGAGATATCTTTGAGATTGGGCATAGGCGTCAAGGATATTGCAACGTGGAATGGAATCCACAAATTGGAAAGGATATATCCGGGCGATAAGCTGAAGATATGGAGGTAATCCCCATTGAATCAGTAGAAAGTAGGCAGGACGCCTCCTTTCCCCTCAACTGTCATTGCGAGGCGGCGTGCCCGCTGTGCTGGGGTGGCAGCAAGCCACGGAGTGGGCCAGGCGATCTCGTAGTCAGTAGACAGGGCCTCGTTCCCTCTGCCGGCACGCCCTGTACTGTTTACTTAGAAAAAGGTCGCTTTAGTGAGGACAATAAGAGACATCCTTTTGATGACGCTGGTTTTAGTAGTTCAACTGTCGTACGCTTCAAATGTCTCAGTGTTTGGCTTCAGTCCTGATCTTATACTCCTTGTTTTGGTCTATATAGGGCTATCGAGAGGGCAGATGGAGGCGGTGCTCTTTGGGTTTTTTGCTGGGTTTATTCAGGACGTGTACTCTGCTGAGCCTTTGGGGATTAACGCTCTATCTAAATCTCTTGTGGGATTTGCCGTGGGATACGGGCGAGGTAATGTGGTAATAGAAAGTTCCCTGGTGCGGGCCTTTATAATATTTGGCACGGTTGTCCTGCACGATATTATCTATTTGCTATGTTACTCGGTATGTTGTTTGAGTCGAGATGTAGTTAGGACATTTTTTGCGTTCTTTCAGCAGGGCTTGGGAACTGCTCTTTACAGCACAGTTTTGGGGATAGCGATCTGGTCTTTCGCCGCTTTAGGATTGAAACGGGATGATTTATGACGGTTCCTGGATACAGATTTAGGGACGCTTCCTTTATAGAAAGGAAAGCAAAATTAAGTATATGGTTCATGCTGTCTTTATTTATTCTGTTGGTGGGGAAGCTCTTTTATCTTCAGGTGATGGCTTCAAAGCGCTACGGAGATGAATCTCAGGGGAATATAGAACGTTCAGTCCCGATAGAGGCGGCACGAGGGCTGATCAAGGACAGAAATGGGAAGATATTGGTGGATAATCAACCCTCTTACACTATCTCTTACGTGGGGGAAAATATACAACAAAGAGCAATAGAGAACATAAGGAACCTTACTGGTCTGGATGGTGCTATAGAGGATAGGAAGATAGGGCCATTTATGATCTTTCAACCCGTTAAGTTGATGAGAGATGTTGGATTTGAGGTGGCTTCTGTTGTGCAGGAAAACAGGGATGATCTGCCGGGTGTAGAGATACAGTTGGATGCGAAAAGAAGATATCTGATGGAGAAGTTTGTGTCTCACGTGTTGGGGTACGTGGGGGTAATAAGCCAGAGGGAACTGGAGAAACTCAAGTCGGAGGGATATCTCAGGGATCAGTGGTTGGGCAAAAAGGGGGTTGAATTGGTTTATGAGAATGTCTTAAAGGGGCAAAACGGCGTCCAGTGGAGAGAGGTGAACGCTGTGGAGAGGGTTATAAGGGTGATTCCAGGCAGGGGGAAGGAGCCTAAGCCAGGGAACGATGTGTGGATGACCATAGATAAGAACCTTCAGGAGGCGGCTGAAAGGGCGTTTCCGGACAGCGGACAAGGGAGTTTAGTAGCTATTGACCCGCGCACCGGGGAGGTATTGGCGATGGTCAGCAGGCCGAACTTTGATCCGAACGAGTTTGCGTCAGGGATGAGCAAGAAAGAGTGGGACCTTCTCCGAAACGATCCTGGTCGCCCCCTTTTAAACAGGACAATTCAAGGGCTCTATCCTCCAGGTTCGACGTTCAAATTGATAATGGCAGCAGCCGCGCTTGAAATGGAGATCGTAGATGAAGGAAAGAGGATGCCGACTCCGTGTAGGGGCGTGATGACTTATGGAGATAGACACTTTAAGTGTTGGAGCGAGAAGGGACACGGAAGTTTAGACCTCCATGAGGCGATAAAACAGTCGTGCGATATCTATTTTTACCAGTTGGGCGTGCAGGTGGGGCTGGAAAGTTGGGTCAATTACGCTAAGAAATTCGGATTCGAAAAGGAGACCGGGATAGACTTAGATGGAGAGGAGAACGGGCTTATCCCCACAAGGGAATATTTTGACGCGGTTTATGGAAAGAGGGGATGGTCTGGTGGGGCTCTGTTGAATCTAGCTATCGGTCAGGGAGAGACTCTGGTAAGTCCGATTCAGATGGCGTGTTTTATCGGAGGTATAGCTACCAAGGGGAAGGTGGCACGTCCTCATCTTTATAAGGGATCTGCTGCGCCGGAGGGTTCGTGGTCTCCGGAGCCGCAAAATGAATTTAGAAAGATCAGTGGTGTCTCGCAAGAGACGTTTGAAGTAATGGGAAGGGCGCTTTTGGGAGTTGTTGAGGAAAAGAGAGGCACGGGTCGGCTCGCAAGGGTGAAGGGATACAAGGTTGCGGGAAAGACCGGGACATCCCAAAACCCTCACGGAGAAGATCACGCGTGGTTTATAGGGTTCGCTCCGTTTGAGGATCCGATCATCGCTGTGGCCGCTATAGTTGAAAATTCAGGTCATGGGGGAAGTGTGGCGGCTCCTTTAGTGGGCCAGATCATAGAGACCTATCTGAAGCAAATAAGTGGACGGCAAACAGTAGACAGCATGCAGGCAGGAGGAGAGCATGCCCTGTCTACGGTCCACTGACTGCTGTCTACTTGTTTGGTGGAGATTAAGATGTTAAATGGTGAAGTCTTCAAAAAGAATATTGATTTTGTCCTTTTGGGAGCAGCTCTGCTTATAGTTGTAGTAGGGATAGTGGCTATCTACAGCGCCACGCATAATGAGGATAATGATCTTAAGGGCATATATAAAAAGCAGATTCTATGGGCGGTTCTGGGGTTGGGAGCGATGGCTTTCTCTGTAGCCATTCCGAACAAATTTTTCTACGCTTTTGCCTACGTGATATTCGGAATATCGGTGATCTTGCTGATCCTTTTATTTCTTTGGGGGGCAAGTGTGGCAAATGCCACCAGATGGTTCAGCCTTGGACCTCTGAAGTTCCAGCCTTCGGAGCTTGCCAAGATAGGCTTGGTTATAGCGCTGGCCAGATTTTTGTCTTTGAAGGATTGGAGTCTGGAAAAACCGAGTCGTCTTATAGTTCCGCTCGTTATGACTTTGATTCCCATGGCCTTGATAGCTAAGCAGCCTGATTTAGGAACGGCTTTGGTCTTTGGCGCGATTTTCTTTTCTATGCTCTACTGGGCCGGTGCAAGGTTCATCTATCTCTTTGCGATACTTTCTCCTCTTTTGAGCTGTACGTTCGCACTATACGGCGAAGAGATCGGATCGGCGCTGTGGTGGGGGCTTTTCTTCGTTGTCTTGATAGGGGCTATATGGTTTTGGAGGCCGCGACCGTGGATTACAGCGTTATTGCTTATGCTGAATGTGGGTGTAGGGGCAGCGACTCCTTATATATGGGAGCGCCTGCATGATTATCAGCGTCAAAGGATACTGGCGTTTATAAACCCTGCGATGGATCCTCTGGGCGCGCGCTATCAGGTGTCTCAGTCAAAAGTGGCGATAGGTTCTGGAGGAATGTGGGGGAAAGGCTTTTTGAATGGGACTCAGACAAACTTTGGCTTTTTACCGCTCGGTCACACGGACTCTATCTTCTCTGTCATAGGGGAAGAGCACGGATTCTTAGGCTCTATTGTCCTGCTGGCTCTGCTGTATCTTATTGTATGGCGGGCGATAAAGATCGCTTCTTCTGTCAAGAACAAGTTCTCCGGTCTTCTGGCAATAGGGCTGGCCTCGATATTGGTCTTTCACGTGTTTGTGAACGTGGGGATGACTTTGGATTTAATGCCCGTGACGGGTCTTCCATTGCCCTTTTTGAGTTATGGGGGGTCTTCGCTCTTAACAAACATGATTTTAGTGGGATTATTGCTTAACGTAAGCGTGCGAAGGCACGAATATTAAGCAAATAGACCGTAGCCCCCGATTGTCCCCGTTAGATTCAATCGGGGTTCGGGGAGGACAGGGTACTTCACCCCCCAATTACTCAAGCACTATTGTTACCGGACACTCAAAATCGGGGGAAGGAGCAAGAAACTGATGCGTTCCGTTTTATTCGAGATTTCTACGCCTTTGGGGCATCTTCAGATAAGAGGATATGGGTTGATGCTGGCTTTTGCTTTTCTGTGTGGAATCTATCTGGCGGTCAGAAGAGGGAAGCAGGTTGGGATCAAACGGGCGGATATTGTGGATCTGTCGCTGTATATTATAATAGCGGCCGTAATAGGCGCAAGATTTGCCTATGTCCTCTTTCACTGGAACGAGTTTTCAGAGAGTCCTTTGGATATTGTAAATCCTTTTGGGGGTGATAGCATAGGAATATCGGGATTGGTCTTCTACGGGGGATTAATACTGTCTATCTTTGCGAGCGTGGTCTATACGCGAAAAAGAAATATATCCTTTTGGAAAATGGCCGATGTGATGGCCCCTTCGATTGCTCTGGGCATATTCTTTACGAGAATCGGTTGTTTTCTGAACGGGTGTTGCTTCGGAAGGGAGTGCGATCTTGCATGGGGTGTTGTATTCCCCGATGAGAGTCTTGCGGGTTATATTTTTCCTGATGTCCAGATACACCCGACTCAGATATATTCCTCTTTATACGGTCTGGGGATATTCGGGATTTTGATATTCATAGAGAGGTTCAAAAGTTTCGATGGCTTTACGTTTTGGTCTTTTGTAGGGCTCTATTCGATAGCCCGGTTCTCAGTGGATTTCTTGCGCTACTACGATAGTATGATCTTATTTAATATCGGTAATGTTCCCATTAATGCGAATCAGGGCTTAAGCGCGGTTTTGTTCTTCACCGCTTGCGGGATGTTCCTTGTGTTAAGAAAAGCAAAGTAAAGCGGTAGTACGGCGGAATCGTCAGAGATTTTAACTATACTACGACTCTTAAAAAGGGAGGGGATTATGTCGGATACGCCGCTTGTTAGGGTAGGTGTACTTACCAGCCAAAGATTTGTCCACATCAGTGGAATATGGGGACCTATTATTTATCCCTATGGCGAGGCAGAATTCAAGGGGGTCAAAACTCGAATGACGGGGATGGTAATGACTCATGTGTGGGATATGGACAGAGAAGGATCACAGGAGTTTGCCAGAATCTACGGAGGTATGGAGGTAGTAGATAATTACTACGATATGGTGGGTAAGGTAGATGGCATCATCCTTTCTGATTTCGACTCGTGCATCCACTTCAAGGAGTTGACGAAGCCTTATCTTGAGGCTGGTGTTCCCATTTTCATCAATCGGCCTTTTGCCATGAACCTTGAAGATGCTCGGTATATGATAGATCTTGCCAAAGAGCACAACACTCCGATTATGACCGGATCGTCGTTTGAGTACGCCCCTGAGGTTGAGTATATCAGAAGAACAGTGAAGGAGATAGAGCCGATCAGGGGGTATACAGCCGCCAACTCTATGTCGGATTATCCATCCCACGGGAGTCACGGCCCGCTCTTTGTCTACTCCTGTATTGGAGGTGGTATAAAGAGCGTGTCCTATCAGACTCCCGATTGGAGGACTTACAACGGGATAATCGTTATCGAGTATGAGGGTAGAGATGGAGGCAAGCCGTTCTACGGATGTATACAGGAGATATCTGGCACGTGGGGATGGATAAGAGTCTTTGGAGAGAGGACATTTGAACAGTTTATAGGGAGCGATCTATCCTTCTGGGTGCCCATAGTTCTGGAGATGCAGAGCATGTTTGAGACGAGAGAGATGCCCGAATCTTATGACGCTATCTATGAGAAGACGCAGCTCTTTCTTGCGGGCTTCAAGTCTCATGTTGAGTGTGGTGGTGCGCCTGTTGCTCTGTCAGAGATAGGGGATTGGACGGCCCCTCTTGTGAATCCAGATCCGTATCCGGATGGGTACTTCACATAGGTGGCCGCAGGAGGAATTGACCTGGACGGTACTCCCAACAAGTTCTGGAACAAGCTCCGAAGTGGGTCGAAGAACTTTTGGGGGGAGGGGAAATTGGGGGTCTGGTAGAAGAAATTACGTGTAGAGGTTTCCTCAAAGCCACCCGGTTTATAATCGAAAAGGAGAGGGAATTATGTCTGATACGCCTCTTGTGAGGGTAGGTATACTTACCAGTCAAAGGTTTGTCCACATCAGTGGAATATGGGGACCTATAATTCAGCCGTATTGCGAGCTGGAGGGTGAAGGGTCCAAGACTCGAATGACGGGCATGGTAATGACTCATGTGTGGGATATGGACAGAGAAGGTGCACAGGAGTTTGCCGGAATCTACGGAGGTATAGAGGTAGTAGATGAGTACTACGATATGGTGGGTAAGGTAGATGGCGTTATCCTCTCTGATTTCGATTCGTGCATCCGCTATAAGGAGTTGACGAAGCCCTATCTTGAGGCTGGTGTTCCCATTTTCATCAATCGGCCTTTTGCCATGAACCTGGAAGATGCTCGGTATATGATAGATCTTGCCAAGAAGCACAACACTCCGATTATGACCGGATCGTCGTTTGAGTATGCCCCTGAGGTCGAGTATATCAGAAGAACAGTGAAGGAGATAGAGCCGATCAGGGGGTATACAGCCGCCAACTCTATGTCGGATTATCCATCTCACGGGAGTCACGGCCCGCTCTTTGTCTACTCCTGTATTGGAGGAGATATCAAGAGTGTATCCTATCAGACTCCCGATTGGAGGACACCCAACGGGATAATCGTTATCGAGTATGAGGGTAGAGATGGAGGCAAGCCGTTCTACGGATGTATACAGGAGATATCTGGCACATGGGGATGGATAAGGGTCTTTGGAGAGAGGACATTTGAACAGTTTATAGGGAGCGATCTATCCTTCTGGGTGCCCATAGTTCTGGAGATGCAGAGCATGTTTGAGACGAGAGAGATGCCCGAATCTTATGACGCTATCTATGAGAAGACGCAGCTCTTTCTTGCGGGCTTCAAGTCTCATGTTGAGTGTGGTGGTGCGCCTGTTGCTCTGTCAGAGATAGGGGATTGGACAGCTCCTCTTTTGAATCCTGACCCATATCCAGATGGATACTTCGGATAGGTGGACGCAGAATGAAATGAGATGGATGGGACTCCCAAGAAGTTCAAGAATAAGCCACGAAGTGGGTCGAAGAACTTTTGGGGGGAGGGGGAATTGGGGATCTGGTAGAAGATACTACGCGTAGAGGTTTCCTCAAAGCCACCCGGTTTATAATCGAAAAGGAGAGGGAATTATGTCTGATATGCCTCTTGTCAGAGTCGGTGTACTTACCAGTCAAAGGTTTGTCCACATCAATGGAATATGGGGACCTATAATTAATCCCTACGGCGAGGCAGAATTCAAGGGGGCCAAAACTCGAATGACGGGGATGGCAATGACTCATGTGTGGGATATGGACAGAGAAGGTGCACAGGAGTTTGCCAGAATCTATGGAGGCATAGAAGTAGTAGATAATTACTACGATATGGTGGGGAAGGTAGATGGCGTCATCCTTTCTGATTTCGATTCGTGCATCCGCTTCAAGGAGTTGACGAAGCCTTATCTTGAGGCTGGTGTTCCCATTTTCATCAATCGGCCTTTTGCCATGAACCTGGAAGATGCTCGGTATATGATAGATCTTGCCAAGAAGCACAACACTCCGATTATGACCGGATCGTCATTTGAGTATGCCCCTGAGGTCGAGTATATCAGAAGAACAGTGAAGGAGATAGAGCCGATCAGGGGGTATACAGCCGCCAACTCTATGTCGGATTATCCATCCCACGGGAGTCACGGCCCGCTCTTTGTCTACTCCTGTATTGGAGGTGGTATAAAGAGCGTGTCCTATCAGACTCCCGATTGGCGGACTCCCAACGGGATAATCGTTATCGAGTATGAGGGTAGAGATGGAGGCAAGCCGTTCTACGGATGTATACAGGAGATATCTGGCACGTGGGGATGGATAAGAGTCTTTGGAGAGAGGACATTCGAACAGTTTTTAGGGAACGATCTACCCTTCTGGGTGCCCATAGTTCTGGAGATGCAGAGCATGTTTGAGACGAGAGAGATGCCCGAATCTTATGACGCTATCTATGAGAAGACGCAGCTCTTTCTTGCAGGCTTCAAGTCTCATGTTGAGTGTGGTGGTGCGCCTGTTGCTCTGTCAGAGATAGGGGATTGGACAGCTCCTCTTTTGAATCCCGACCCATATCCAGATGGATACTTCGGATAGTTGCTGGAGGATGGGATGTGCGATCTTTCCCTTAAGACGAAGATGATAGCTGATGCTTTGGAAAGGATGTTCGGCCGACCCCAATGGGAGGGCGAAGGCAATGCGCTGGAGAGCTTGATAAGGACTGTTCTTTCTCAGAACACCAACGACATAAATAGAGATAGAGCATATTGTGCCTTGAGAGACAGGTTTCCAACGTGGGAGGATGTACTGGAGGCCGATGCCCAAGAGATAGCTGATGTTATCAAAGTGGGAGGCCTGGCGAATCAGAAGAGCGTCAGGATAGTGGAAATACTGACCTGGATCAAGGAGACTTACGGAAAGCTGAACATAGATTTCGTATGTGGTATGGAGACAGACAAGGCTATTGATCTCTTCTGCTCGCGGAAAGGGATTGGTCCCAAGACTGTAGGTGTAATGCTAATGTCTGGGTGCGGCACGGATATTTTCCCTATAGATACACATATTCACAGGATCACAAGGAGATTGGGGCTTGTGCCTCAACACTGTACAGCAGAAAGGGCGTATGATCTTATGTCGGAGCTTGTTCCCGATGGGAGGTCGTATTCGCTGCACACAAATATGATACGTTTCGGGCGAAATGTATGCCACGCCCGGAATCCCGAATGTGAGGGATGCCCGCTCTACGATGACTGCGTCTGGGTTAAGGAGAACAGGTCTTAGCTACAGATCTTAAGAGGCCGAAGCCCCGGGCTCTGCGCGCCTGCCCAGAGTCTACCAAGTGCCGTGCCAGCAGAAGAAAGCTCTGGTTCCATGGAATACGACGCTGTCATTTTCGATCTCTTCGGGACATTGGTTGACACCTTTCCCTTTCGGGAACACGAGCTTATGCTGTCTGAAATGGCTGCTGCCCTTTCCGCGTCTCCCCACGATTTCTCCCGCTTGTGGGTCGAAACTTTCAACGAGCGGGGGACAGGGGCTTTTCCGACCCTGGAGGCCAATATTGAGTATATCTGTCGGGTTCTGGCTCTGCCTTCGGAATCTGCTCGGGTCACAGCAGTCGCCCGCATACGGGTCGATTTTACACGGCGCATCCTCACACCGCGGCCTGACGCGGTGGAGACGCTGGCTCAACTGAGGGTATCAGGCTACAAAATAGGGCTCATCAGCGACTGTTCGCCAGAAGTTCCGCTCCTCTGGAAAGACACACCCTTTTCTCGGCTGGTGGATGCTCCTATCTTCTCGTGTGCGGTGGGCCTCAGGAAGCCTGATCCTCGCATGTATCAACTCGCGTGTGAGCGGCTGGCAGTTATGTCGCAGAACTGTCTCTACGTAGGCGATGGAAGCAGCCGTGAGCTAACCGGAGCTTCTCAATTCGGCATGCACTCGGTTCTTATTCGTGTTCCCTACCAAGACACCTATGATGTTCACCGTCCGGATGCGGAGGAATGGCAGGGGCCTACGGTCTCGGCGTTGAAAGATGTCATGACACTGTTAGAATAATTGCAATCTTGTCGACATTGGTTGCCGCGGATACGAGGTTTTCAGCCAGATACTTATATGGACAGAGATAGCTAAATGAGATATATGGTTACGGGGGCTGCGGGATTTATAGGGTCGCATATAGCTCAAAGGTTGTTAGAGGAAGGGCACGAAGTGATGGGGATAGATTGTTTTGCGGATTATTACGCAAAGGAGGTCAAGGAGGACAGGGTCAAGACACTTGTGGATTATGATAGGATGGAGTTTATGAGGGGAGATCTGCTGGAGTTGGATTTGAGGCCTTTACTGGACGGTGTGGATGTCGTGTTTCACGAAGCTGCACAGCCGGGAGTGAGGTCTGGATGGGGCAAGGATTTTAACCTCTATGTGGATAATAACATAAATGCCACGCAGAGGTTGTTAGACGCGTTGAAGGTATGTGATGTAAAGAGGGTTGTGTACGCTTCTTCCTCCTCTGTCTATGGCGATGCTCTTCAACTTCCGACGAGCGAAGAGGCTCCTTTGATGCCTCTTTCTCCTTACGGTGTGACCAAGGTAGCAGGCGAAAAATTGTGTAATCTTTACTGGAAGAATTTCGGCGTACCTGTGGTGATTTTGAGGTATTTCACAGTGTTTGGGCCAAAGCCGCGGCCTGATATGGCTTTCTGCATCTTTGTCAGAGCGATTTTAGAGGGAAAGACTTTGAGGGTAAACGGAGATGGGGAGCAGTCGAGAGGGTTTACATATGTGTCAGATGTGGTGGACGCCAATATACGCGCCTCCGAGGCTGATTGTACAGGGGAGGTCTTCAATATCGGGGGTGGTGACAGTATCATTTTAAAGAAGATGATAGAGGTTTTAATGGAGGTAATAGGAAAGAGGACAGACGTGGAGTATGAGGAGAGCCAAAGGGGTGAGGCGAGGCACACACTTGCGGACATCAGCAAGGCCAGAAGGATGCTTGGGTTTGTACCGAAAGTGGATTTTAAGGGGGGAGCGATGTTGTCTATTCCGTCGGTGAAGGAATTCTACAAGTTGTAAATATAACTGTCATTTATTGTTCATCAACCTCCGACAGATTAAATCGGGGGCTAAAAGCACAAAAGGGGAGGGAGAATGTCTAACAGAATATGTGGTTTAGGTCATTGGTCGGTTCTGCTGATTTCATCCTTTATACTACTGGTATCTGTGGATGGAGCCCACGGTTCAACATCCCGTCTGAGGTCTTTGGGAAATGAGACGAGGATATTAAAGGACGATACGAATATCTTCGTATATCCATCATTAGTTATGGAATATCCGCAGGTGATCGCTGAGCCTTTCGACCTGGGGGATTCGCTGAGTTGGGCCGGGGCGACGTATAAGATAGGCAAGACGAGCACTGTGGGGATAATGTTCAGGCGTCCACTTCGAAATGCGGAGGAACTGAGCGATTTTCTGGCGAACGCTACTACTTCTGAGGCTTTCTCCAGCGTTCCGGCAGACTCCAGGGAGCGTCTTTCGAGGATGGATCTGAGCTCGTGGTTCGATTTTATGTACGGGATGAGCCTCTCAGAAGGCCTGGATATAGGGGGGCAGGTGAGCCTGTCGTACGATGCTGAAGGGAATGGGACGGAAACGACGGCTTCTGCTTTTGAGGTGACATTAGGTCTGTCCGCAGACATGGGGGAGAATTCGTCTTTGGACGTGGCTGTGGGGTTTAATCGTCAGAGTTTCGAGGATGATGAAGTGGACAGCATCATAGCCGAAAGCGAAGGTGGGACAGGAGCAAATATAGAGGTAAGACTCTTTTTACCTGCGGGAGAAAGAGCCGAATTAGTCCCCCTTTTGAGCTTTTCTGTGGGGGGGATAGATGTGGCTCCTAACAAGACGGATTTTGTAGATGTGGAAGTAGGGATAGGAGCAAGGTCCGAAGTGGCAGAGGGGACGATTGCTATATTCGGAGTTATTTTGGGCTTCAATTCTGAGGAGAGGGAGGTTCCAGGACAGCCGAAGGTGAATAACACCACTGTGCTGCTCCCCAAGTTGGTGGCCGCAGGTGAGACGATGCTCTCGGACTCTTTTGCTATGAGGGTTGGCATCGAGCGGGAGGCGACTTTCGGAAAGACTGAAAAGGTAGTGGACGGTAAGGTGATTGAGACTACGACGTTTGACACAGATTTTGATCTTCAGTTCGGATTCGGGTTCAAGTTCGGGAGAATCGATCTGGATGGCGTCGTTGAAAAGGATCTGTTTCGAGATGGACCAGATTTCATAGGTGGAAGTCGAAATAAGGGAGGGTTCTTCAGTAACGCTACTATAACTTATGATTTTTAACGGTTCTAATGCTTGTAAATAGACAGAAGATCGTATCACTTGCGGTGTGCAGTTGGATATTTTTGGGGCTATTTGATCTATCACACGCAAGAGGGCTGAATACTAAAGGACAGGTATCGGTCTACAGGATATCCCGTTTTAACAGAGTGGAGGGACCATTTGCAGGTACTACTCTCTTAATAGGTGATCCGGAAAAGACTATGTTCTCCACAACCTGGGGCCGTGCCTTATCTCTTACAAAGTGGACTTACGATGCGGGCGGCAAGAAATCATTTTTTGAAGGCAGCAGCTTCTGTCTGGAAGGGAATGTCTACAATGTTGTGGATACGGCGGACAGGGACATAGTCGGGGATCAGGAGTCTACTTCGTTGGCTTTTTTCTTCGGAGTGGCCTCGAGGGATTACTACGTTCGCAAGGGCTACAGCACAGGTGCAACTCTCAAGGTAGGTAAAAGGAATGTGTTCCACGTAGGATACAGTGATGATGAGTACAGGGGTATAGCCAAAGAGACGGATTTCAGCGTGTACAGGAAGGGGAGGACTAAAAAGGCAAATTGGGAGTCTGATGGCGCGGAAGGGATCAGGGAGTTTGTGGGTGGGGATATGAGGAGTATATCTTTTTCGTACAATTTGAATATCAGCGTGGATTGGAGCTTTAAGGCTTCTTTTAAGGCATCTGGACATGGCCTGGGCGGTGATTTCGATTTTAACAGGTATGTTTTGGAAATAAGAAGATACAGTAGGTTGAGGGATAGTCAGTGGCTCGACTTCAGATTTGTTGGAGGAAGTGCAGACTCAGAGCTTCCACTTTTTGAGAGCTTTCAGTTAGGTGGAATAGGGACTATGGCTGGATATGGGTACAAGGAGTTTGAAGGGGATAGAATCCTCCTTCTAAACGTGGAATATCGAGCCGGGAATAAGCTGTTGAGAGTAGCTCCGTTTGGGGATGCAGGCTATGTGTGGGATAAGTCTGAGGATATAGATCTGACAGATGTAAGATGGGATTTGGGCCTGGGAGCAGAGATAGGCACTTTTGATGGTGGTTTAATAAGGGTAAGTTGGGCTCATCCTGTGGGTAGGGACGAAGGTGAGGGAAGATGGCAGTTGAGATTGGACAGGACGTTTTGAAGATAATAAGAGAGGTCAAAAGGCATATAAATAAGGACGATGAAGTCTATGAATGTCAGCTTCTACACAGAGATGAGGGATATCTAGTTCTGCTCTTTGTAAACGACACAGCAGGGAATATAGGCGAGGTGTTCTTCGATGCAGGATCAAGGACTGTAGCACACTATTGGGCGGATAGGGGGTATGTATTGTGGAGGATGTACGGCCCTTCCGGAGATTTGAAGGGGCACAGCTTCCACATATGCGTGGATGTAAAGATAAATGAGGATTACGTAAGTTATCTGGATCTACTCTTGGATCTATGGTTTTACCCCAACGGCAGCTATTTGATCCTAGATGAGGATGAAGTGGATGACTGCAAAAGGAGAGGTTTGATAGACGACAGGGCATTAGGATGGATCGAAAAACAAAAGGCTTTGATAACTGATAAGTTTGACAAGATAGTCAATGATATATGGATGAATTGAGGATTTGTAAATAGTATGACGTTGCGCAAAAACATTATATATAGATGAGGCACTGCTGTCTCATCTATTTTTGTTCAGCAGTGCAGTCAGTTGCGATCTGTCGGGAACTTTGAAGGAGTTTGGGAGTCTTTCTGGTAGTCTGAGTAGATCTTTTTCTTGCGTTTGGGAGGTAATTCTGTTAATACGAAGTTTCATCCTCAGATTTCCTGTTGACAGTATATACACAATCGATTAGATTTAATCTCACATAGAGATAGTCAAATTTGACGTTACAATGGCATCGTGCATTTCTATGAGTTCTTAGTAGAACTTATCAGTTGGTGAAATAGATATGACAACTAGAAAAAAAGTAGATGGTAGGAGATCGTTAGTGGTTGTGGAATCTCCTGCTAAGGCCAAGACTATAAATAAATTCTTGGGGAAGGATTTTGCTGTAAGGGCGTGTATGGGTCACGTGCGGGATCTTCCTCAAAGAGAGTTGGGGATAGATATAGCTGACGGCTTTAAGCCCAAGTATCAGATCATAAAGGGCAGGGAGAAGGTTTTAGCTGAGTTGAAGAAGGAGGCAAAGGTATCCGATAGGGTACTTCTGGCAACTGACCCTGACAGGGAAGGGGAGGCGATTGCCTGGCACGTGGCTCAGGTTATATCTAAAAAGGGGGATGGTGTCTACAGGATTACGTTTAATCAGATTACTCAAAGTGCAGTGTCGGAGGCGCTGGAGAACCCATTAGGGTTGGATTTGAGGAAGGTGAACGCTCAGCAGGCTCGCAGGGTGCTGGATAGGCTCGTGGGTTATAAGGTCAGCCCTGTCCTGTGGAAGGCTATGTATAGGGGTTTGAGCGCGGGGAGGGTTCAGTCTGTGGCGCTCAGAATGGTGTGCGAAAGAGAGGAAGAAATAAGCTGCTTCGTGATCGAGGAGTACTGGTCCATAACTGCAAAGCTAAAGGGGAAAGATACATTTCCTTTTAACGCCAAGTTGATTCGGAAGGGCGAAAGTGATGCGGACATCTCGAACGGGGAAGAGGCTGAGGAAATTGTGAAGGAGTTGAAGGATAGCGTATTCAAGGTGTTGGACGTGAGAAAGGGGCAGCAGAAAAGAAATCCCCCTCCGCCCTTTATTACGAGTACTCTTCAGCAGGATGCTGCAACGACGTTAAGATTTTCGAGCGATAGAACGATGAGAGTGGCTCAGGAGCTCTATGAGGGGATTGAGCTTGAGGGCGAGTCCGTAGGATTGATCACGTATATGAGGACCGATTCAGTGAGGGTGGCGCCTGAGGCCGTAAGCGAAGCGAGGGAGTACATAGCATCGGCCTGGGGTGGGGATTACGTGCCGATGAATGCCAGGAGCTACAAAGTTAAGAAGGGGGCGCAGGACGCTCATGAGGCGATAAGACCGACTTCTGTAAAAACGGATATTAAGTCGGCCAAGAGATTCCTAACTCCCGATCAGACAAAATTGTACGAATTGATATGGAAGCGGTTCGTGGCGTCTCAGATGAAATCTGCGATTTTGGATGTTATATCTGTAGATATAGGGGCAGTGGATTACATATTCAGGGCCTCGGGGTCCTCGGTTAAATACAGCGGCTTCACTGTGATCTATACTGAGGGTAAGGACGAAGATGGGGAGGAGAGGGAGGATGAGAGGGTTCCTGAAAACCTTAAGGTTGGAGAAGAGTTGAACTTGCTGGGGTTGTTTCCCCAGCAGCATTTTACCAAACCTCCTCCCAGATACACTGAGGCAAGCTTGGTTAAGGAACTGGAGGCCAAGGGGATAGGCCGTCCGAGCACTTATGCTGATATAACCAGTAAGATCAAAAGCAGAAGTTACGTGAAAGAGGATAGGAGAAAATTCGTTGCGACGGATCTGGGGATGGATGTAAACACTCTGCTTGTGGGGGCTTTCCCTGATATTTTCGACGTAAAGTTCACGGCGATGATGGAGGATGAACTGGACAGGATAGAGGAGGGTGAGGTCAACTGGGTGGAAGTGGTGGATAAGTTCTACACTTCGTTTGAAGAAACTCTTTCCGATGTGAAGGAGCGCCGAAAGGAGATTAAGGAATCCCTTCAGGAAAAATCGGGGGTAAAGTGTGATCTTTGCGGTAGGGAAATGGTAATAAAATGGGGGAGAAATGGGAAGTTCATGGCGTGTCCAGGGTATCCTGAGTGCAAGAATACCAAGCCTCTGGAGGAGGAAGAGATCGAAGCGGTAGGACGTAAGTGTGAAAAGTGCGGCGGCAATATGGTCACAAGGAGCGGACGCTACGGGAAGTTCTTAGCTTGCTCGAATTACCCTGAGTGTAAGAACACCAAGCCCTTTACCCTGGGAATAGCTTGTCAACAAGATAGCTGCGGCGGAGAGTTATTAGAAAGGAAAACGGGTAAGGGGAGAATGTTTTATGGATGCAGTAATTATCCTGAGTGTAAATTCGCCTCCTGGGATCGTCCTGTAAGTCAAAGGTGTCCCGCATGCGGAGCTGATTTTATGGTGGAGAAGACTTCTCAAAAGAAAGGGGATTTCCTCAAGTGCCTTAACTGCCAAGGGGAGTTTCCTGTAGGATAGATGATGCTGAATACTCAAGAATTTGAACTTATGCCTTGTGCGAGACTAATTTATCTTAAGAAGGGATCTTTTGTATTCTAACTGGGGCAACTTACAGGTGTTATCTTACCTATCGTTCAAAACATGGATCGAAGAGTTCCTATCTTATTTAGAAAAGGAACGTCATCTGTCTGTGTATACGGTCGAGTCTTACAGATGCGATCTTCAGCAGTTTTCTGCTTCCATGACAGATTACGGGGGGATAGAGGATGTGAGTGTGACAGAGATCGATAAGGAAGCGATTCGGTGCTTCTTGAGCTTTTTGACGGATTCTGGATTGAAGAAGAAATCAATAGTTCGGAAGCTTTCGGCGATCAGGTCTTTTTGCAGGTATCTGTGCAGAAGGGGGATTTTAGAATCCGATCCTAGCGCCGGGATGGCCTCAGTGAAGTTAGATGAAAGGCTTCCAGCTTTCTTGAGCGTGAAGCAGACAAGGCAGGCCGTGGAGATGCCGCAGGACGATCTTTTAGGATCAAGGGACAGGGCTATTCTGGAAGTGCTCTACGGAGGGGGCCTGAGGTTAGGTGAGCTTGTAGGATTGGATGTGTGGGACATGGACACTGTAAAGGAAACTGTGAAAGTAATGGGAAAAGGGGGAAAGGAGAGGATTGTCCCGATAGGGAGCATGGCGTCCCAGGCTCTGTGGAGTTATCTGGACGCAAGGGGGCTATTGGCTGGGAAGGCAAAAGATGACAAGTCCGGGGGCAGGTCTGTAAGGGCACGACTCGGTGACAAAGATGCGCTCTTTTTGAACAGTAGAGGGAGAAGGTTGACGGACAGGGGAGTTCGGAAGATAGTTGTGGGCTATATTTCGAAAGTGACAAAGGGAAAACAGGCAAGTCCCCACGTGTTGAGGCATAGTTTCGCGACTCATCTATTAGACAGAGGGGCAGACCTGAGGGCAGTGCAGGAGCTCTTGGGACATTCGAAGCTTTCGACGACTCAGATGTACACGCATGTGACCCTGGATCGTCTGAAGAAGGCATACGAAAAGGCTCATCCGAGAGCTTAAAAAGTAACAGAAGTCAGTACACAGGATACAGGGCAGCCCTGCTTCTTCGAAGAAAAGTAGCAGCATACAGGGAAGGGAGAAGGTGCCCTGTCTACTTCTTTAGGAGGTAATTGTACTTGGAAGCGCTGAAGTTGAGGGCTACTACAGTCCTGGGCGTAAGGCACAAGGGCAAGTGTGCAATGGGGGCTGACGGTCAGGTGGGTATGGGAGATACTGTGATGAAGCATAGGGCTCGGAAGGTGAGGAGGATCTACAATAACAGTGTTCTTGCCGGATTTGCAGGAGGAGCGGCTGACGGATCAACGCTTTTGGAGAGGTTCGAGTCGAAATTAGAAGAATTCAGCGGAAATATTCAGAGAGCCGTTGTTGAGCTTTCCAGGGATTGGAGGTCTGACAGGACGCTGAGGCGTTTAGACGCACTTTTGGTAGTGATGGATCCAGATCATTCTTACATTGTGTCTGGAGAGGGGGATCTGATAGAGCCGGACGATGGAGTGGTGGCGATAGGTTCGGGAGGTGCGTACGCCTTGGCGGCTTCAAGGGCTTACATGGATGTGTCGGATCTGAGTGCCAGCTCTATAGTAGAACGATCTTTGAAGGTGGCAGCTTCTATCTGTATCTATACAAACGATGAGATAATTATAGAAGAACTATAAACCCAGTAGACAGTAGTCAGCAGACAGTAGGCATGCCGTCTCCCCTTTCTCCTTGTTTACTGTATGCTGTTTGCTGTCTACTATCTTGGAGGGGATTGTGGAGGAACTGACGCCGAAGCAGATCGTGAGAGAATTGGATAAGTACATCATAGGTCAGGAAAAGGCAAAAAGAGCAGTGGCGATAGCCTTAAGAAACAGATGGCGCAGACAGCAGGTTCCTGATGAACTTAGAGAAGAGATAATGCCCAATAATATCATTATGATCGGGCCGACAGGCGTGGGAAAGACGGAGATAGCAAGAAGGCTTGCAAATTTAGCGAATGCGCCGTTCGTAAAGATTGAGGCGTCAAAGTTTACTGAGGTCGGATATGTAGGGCGGGACGTGGAGTCAATGATAAGGGATCTGATGGATATTGCGGTAAATATGGTAAAGGGGCAGAAAAGTTTTGAAGTTGCCGAGGAAGCAGAACAATTAGCGGAGGAAAGACTTTTAGATATCCTGCTGCCGCTACCTACTACAGCCGACAAGAAACTCGACAATGACCTGCAGGCGGACAATGAGTCTCAGGCAAGCTGGGAAAGGACAAGGGAAAAGCTAAGGAGACAACTTTACGAGGGAAAGTTAGATAAAAGGATGGTGGAGCTTGATCTGCCAAAGGATAAGCTCCCGATGGTGGAGATATTCTCGCCTTGGGGAGGGGTAGAGGAGATGGGGATCAACGTCCAGGAGATGTTGGGGGGAATAATACCACAAAGGACGAAAAAAAGACTAGTACCTGTGCCTGAAGGAAAAAAGATTCTGGCCCAAGAGGAGGCACAGAAGTTGATAGATATGGATGAGGTGGTAGGTGAGGCAGTAAAGCGGGTGGAGAATTCCGGGATAGTGTTCGTAGATGAGATAGACAAAATCACAGGGGGCGACGTAAAGGGCTCAGCGGACGTATCCAGAGAGGGCGTCCAGAGAGATATTCTGCCGATTGTTGAGGGATCGAGTGTGACGACGAAGTACGGGATGGTCAGAACAGATCACATCCTGTTTATCTCTGCGGGGGCCTTTCATGCGTCGAAACCCTCTGATCTGATCCCCGAGCTCCAAGGGCGCTTCCCGATCAGAGTGGAGTTGGATAGTCTAAAAGCTGAGGATTTCGTAAGAATATTGACTGAACCCAAGAACGCTCTTTTGAAGCAGTACACGGCCTTATTGGAGACTGAGGGTGTAAAGATCTCATTTGGAAAAGAGGCTATCATGGAGATAGCCAAGGTGGCCGATACGGTAAATCAGAGGATGGAGAACATCGGAGCACGAAGGCTGCACACCGTAATGACTACATTATTGGAAGATATTCTATTTTCCTTGCCCGGTTCATGCCAAAAAATAATAAGGATAACTCCAAAGGTAGTAAAAGAAAAGCTCCAAGAGATCGTAGAAGATGAGGATCTGAGCAGGTATATACTGTAAAAACAGTAGACAGGAGCCCCCGATAGATTCGATCAGGGCTACAAGGGGCACCTCCTCCTCTGCCTTGAGTTGGCTTCGTCTGATGCCGGTGGAGTGGCACCTTTGCTGGGGAGACAACGAGCCACGAAGTGGGTGCCACCAAGTGGGGTGGGCGAAGCAATTTCGTGGACTGTAGAGAGGGGAGGAGAGGGATAGCCTGTGTGCTATCTACTGAAATTAAGGGAGCTCCAAATTGAACGAAGATTTCATATCTATATCTGATCTTTCTGGAGATGAGATTCTTAAGCTTCTTGAAATTTCGTTAGATATAAAAAACTCAAGCGTTGACTCCTTGCGGAAGAACAACAAGAGGCCGTTTGAGGGTAAGACGATAGCTTTGATATTTGAGAAGCCCTCGTTGAGGACAAGGGTGACATTTGAAGCGGCTATAGCTCACCTGGGAGGATATGCTATTCATCTCCAGCAGGCGGATCTAGAACTTGGTAAGAGAGAGAGTCCGGCGGATATAGCCCGGAATCTGGAAAGATGGGTGGACTGCATCGTGGCACGTACATTCGATCACAAGACCATAGTTGAGCTTGCAGATTCTTCAAAGATCCCGGTGGTGAACGCCTTAAGCGATAGGGAACATCCGTGCCAGGCTCTGGCTTTCGCGATGACTATGGTAGAACGTCGACTCCGTGTGGAAAAGGTGGGAAATCTGAAGGGACTGAACATGGCGTTTGTTGGGGACGGGAATAATGTGGCTCATTCTATGATGTTGCTCTGTCCCGTAGTGGGGATGAATTTTGTGATCTCCTGTCCAGAGGGCTACGGGCCGGACGAGGAGATAATGAGCAAAGCTTTAGGTTTGGCAAGTGATGCGGGCACGCGGATGGAGATTGTGGAGAACAAGGATGATGCTGTCAGGAATGCGGATGTGATCTACACGGACACGTGGACGAGTATGGGACAGGAGGATGAAGCTGAGGAACGGTCTAAAGCGTTTTGTGGTTATCAGGTGAATATGGAACTTTTAGATAAGGCTAAGAACGGTTGTCTGGTGAGTCACTGTCTTCCGGCTTACAGGGGGAAGGAGATCACAGATGAGGTTTTGGACAGCCCGCGTTCTATAGCGTTCGATGAGGCGGAGAACAAGCTGTACGTTCAAAAGGCTGTGTTGCTGAGACTTTTGAAGTGATCGCAGTCCGAAAAGATCTGCATTGTAAAGTTGACTAATATCTCGTCAAAGGTAAGTAGACAACAACGCCTTTGCAGACCGCCAGTAGACAGCATCCAGGGTGGGGAGGTGGTGCCATGCCTCCGATTGAACCCCCAATTGAATCTATTGGGGGTCGGGGTCTGTCTACTGTCTACTGTCTACTGTCTACTGCTGCTTTTGGCGGTCAATTGTGCCAAAGAGGGGTTCCCGCCGGGGGGGCCGACGGACAAGAGTCCTCCGGGGGTTCTGTGGACGATACCAAGGGCGGACTCAGTGAACGTGGAAGTTGATTCGGATATAAAGATCGGATTCAGTGAGGGGATGGATAGGCGCTCTGCAGAATCCTCTATTATCGTATCCCCTGACCCTGGGGATCTAATATTTGATTGGCGCCGGAATACACTGAAAGTCTCGGTTTTGGAAGGGCTCTATGATGACAGGACTTACTTAGTGACTGTAGGTACAGGGGCACGGGATGAGCGCAGGAACCCTATGGAGCAGCCCTACGTATTTGCGTTTTCAACGGGGAAGCGGCTTGCCCAAGGGAAAATGAATGGAAGAATCAAGAGAATATATAGCCGTTTTCCCGTTTTAGTGTTGGCTTACGAGTTGGGGTCAAGCGTCGACTCCGTGTCAAACGTTGACTCCGTGAGGATCAGAGATCCAGATCCCTCAAGGGATCAGCCCGATTACGTGACAGAGGCGGGAAGGAATGGGGAATATAGTTTTGAGCGTATAGGAACCGGTAATTACCGGACCTTCGCTTTCGAGGATAGGGACAAGGATAAGAGGTACGACCCAGGCAGTGAGAAATTGGGTGTACCTCCCGGAGATGTTGCTCTGGGAGAAGAAGGTGGAGTTGTGAAAGTTGGAGAATTTCACCTTTCTTTGAGAGATAGTACAGGCCCACTAATCTTGTCGCTTAGGGCTGTGGATGCCGGACGAGTCCTCATCAGATTTAATGAGAAGGTGGATATTTCAGGAGCCGAGTTCGAAAACCTGGGGAATCTGGATCTTTTTGAAAGTTATGTAGATCCCAAGGATAGCTCGTCTGTGTACATACTGACGGGAGTACAGGAGGAGGCTGTGGAATATCGGGTCAATGTGCAAGGTATAAAGGATTCCAATGGGAATCAGGCTGTAGAGGATACGTTTCTATTCGTAGGGAGCCGAAAGGATGATAGGAAGAATCCCGAGGTTATTTCGATCTATCCAGATAGTGGAGCTTCTAATGTGTTCCCGGAAAGCGACCTTGAGGTCATCTTCAGCGAAGCTATGCAGAAGGTGGAGTTAGATAGCCGATTCTGGCTCGGATCTCAGCCGGACATCCCCTTGGACGGGACTTTCAGCTGGCAGGGCAATTTGACATTGAAATTTTCGCCTTTGGAAGGATGGGCAGAGGGCAAATCGTACACCTTACATGGGGATGCAGGACGTCTTTCAGATAGAGCCGGTAACGCTCTTGACGATAGTCTTTTGAGCTTTTCTTTTACTGTTATTGATAAAAAAGATCTGGGTTCGATGTCCGGTAGAGTGATCGTGGGCGATAGTTTGAAGGCAAAGTTTTATTTAAGGGCAACATCTGTTGAGAAGAGCAAAGAAGCATACAGTCTAAGAGATGCAAAGGAAGGGGATTATGTCTGGGAAGGCCTGCCTTCGGGGAGATATGTTGTGTCCGCCTTTATGGATAGAGACGGGAATGGGAAGCAGGGCTACGGACAGGCGTTTCCTTTCATCACCTCTGAACCTGTTGCCTCCTATCCTGATACTGTGGCGATAAGACCCAGATGGGAGACGAGCGGCGTCGATATAAAGTTCGATTCTAATTGATGGCATAGGTCAAAAGAGACATGAAGGAAGATGACAATGGTGGAGCAGACAATCTTGGGACAGAACGTGTGTAACGTTTCGGTGTTATCTGTGGCTATTGCGCCGGACGTCTCTTTCGCAGACAGCCGTAATCTCCAAGAGGTCAGCAGTCAGATAGAGGTCTATCTGGATGTCATTGCCAACGCAGTATCTGAGAGTGGTGGTACCATCTTGACTGCCAACGTATGCGCCAAGGGATATGAGATTCTGGCACTCTTCGGAGCGCCCATCTCCGTGGACGACCATCCTCGACAGACAGTTCAGGGCGCTCTCAACAGTATCTGGCGTTTTCAAGGCGACAAGGACTGTGCTTTCTGCCCTATGTGGCTGTCTCCAATACACTGCCTTTGGCCCGCCTGTGCATCGTGCGATTCGTCTGCGGGATCGTTCTACTCCCGGATGCTTGCTCATTACGCGCCCGGTTTTGGAGGTCTCCAAAGATCTTGTCGGAACGATCCATCCGCGTCGAGTGAGGACGACATGGCCCCAGAAAAGTTAAATCTCTGCCTTTGAGGTCCAGGAAAGGTAGATCATCGCTCTGCGGTGCTGATGCTTTATATTTCATCCATATCCGGCGTGGATGTCCTAATGCAGGAGTCGAGAGAGAAGCACTTTTCAATGTTTTCAGGTCATAAACGTAGAGAGCTATTTCCATGATCGCAAGTATGACAGGGTTCGGCAGGGGAGAGGCTGAGGGTGGTGAGAGCCGGACGACGGTTGAGATAAGGTCTGTGAACGGACGTTTCTCTGAAATCTCTGTGCGCCTTCCAAGACAGTTTGTAGATCTGGAGCAGAAGATTAAGGAAGGTGTCGGCAAATCTATCTCAAGGGGGAAAATAAGTGTGTCAGTATCCTGGGAGAGCAAAGTGGAAAGCCCTGTCCGCTTAAATGTGGATGTTCTCAGAGCTTATCGAGAGGTTTTGTCAAAGGTAAAGGATGAGTTAGGGGTGGAAGGCAGGGTAGACCTTTCTGTGCTTCTGGGTATGCCCGATGTATTTAAGCAGGAGGAAGAGAAACTGGACAGGGAGTCTGCATGGAGTTTGATGCAGAAGGCGTGCGATATGGCGTTGTCAGAGCACAGCCAGATGAGAAAAAGGGAGGGAGAAGAACTGAGCGTGGATTTCAGAAAGAGAATAGACATCCTGGAGAATCTGAGAGAAAGGATTGAGGAACTTGCTGCTTTGAAAGTGGAGGCAACAAGGGAAAGGTTGAAGGAGAAGATCCAGAGGCTCCTGGAAGATACCCAAATAGATGAGATGAGGCTCTATATGGAAGTAGCAGTGCTGGCTGAAAAGAGCGACGTGACTGAAGAGTGTGTGAGATTCCACAGTCACAATAGTCAATTTCTAGCCACCTTGGACAATGGCGGGCCGGTGGGAAGGAGGCTAAATTTCCTGCTCCAGGAGATAGGTCGAGAGATAAATACTATAGGTGCCAAGGCTAACGATGCTGACATATCTCACCTCGTAGTGGATATCAAAGAGGAAGTAGAAAGACTGCGCGAGCAGGTTCAAAATGTGGAGTGATATGGAATTGAAGGTGGTGCGACCACAGCGGGTGGGACGATCACTGCGGCACGATAATGACGTAGTAGCTAGTAAGCGGAGCGTACAGGGGAAAAGAGCAGGGTGAAATGGAAGGGATTCATACTGGTGCTGTCAGCTCCTTCGGGTACGGGAAAGACTACTATAAGGAAAGGGGTGGTAGAAAAGAGCCAAGATGTGGTTTACTCCGTATCGGCGACGACGCGGCCAAAAAGGGAAGGTGAGGAGGACGGTGTAGATTACGTCTTTCTGTCGGAGGATGAATTTAAGCATAGATTGGATCAGGGAGATTTTGCAGAGTGGACACAGTATCAGGGATTCTTGTACGGGACTCTAAGAAAAACGCTTGTGGATGCTTTGAGCAACGAGAAAGTGATAATTTCAGTTGTGGAGGTTGGTGGGGCGAGGAATCTCAAGAAGATTTTTTCTAAGGACTGTGCGACGGTGTTCATAGCTCCGCCGTCGATAGACGTGTTAGAAAAGAGGTTGAAGGCAAGGCGGACAGATTCAAGGGACGTCATAAAAAGGAGGTTGAACGCCGGTCGCAAGGAGATGGAGAATATAGCTGAATATGATTATGTTATAGTTAATGAGAATCTGCACGATTCTATCCTTCGGATTCAGGCGATCATAGAGGCGGAACGGCATCGCACGAAAAGGTTAATAACGATTTTTGATTAACAACTGAAGATGCTTTAAGGGGGTAGTTATATGGCTGAGGTCTCTTTAGGGGATCTGGATGAAAGGGGAATTAGTAGGTATGAGTTCATAGTTGCGGTATCCAAGGAGGTGAGAAGAATAAATCAAAAAAGAAGGATTGAAGGAGTGGTAGACGGCACGAATCCTACTACTATAGCTATAAAAAGGGTTCTTGAAGGAAAAGGCGAAATTGTGCACAAAGACCGCAAAGAATAGATTGTTCGCAGGATGAGCAGCATGAACAGGGAAAGTCTAAAGGGAAGACGCATAATCTTAGGCCTGACGGGTGGAATCGCCGCATATAAGGCTGTGGAGGTATTAAGAGTCCTGAAAGAAGCTGGCGCAAGTGTGACAGTGGTTATGACCAGAACAGCTCAGGAGTTCGTGGGGCGCGCCACGTTTGAGACCCTTTCGGAAAATAGGGTGGAGTCTGATCTTTTCCCAAGGGAAGGCAGGATAATGGATACGGTGCACATATCTTTGGCAGATTGGGCTGATCTGCTGCTGATAGCTCCTGCGACTGCGAATATCATAGGAAAGGTGGCAGGCGGGATAGCTGATGATCTTCTTTCCTGTGTGGTTATGGCTACAGCGGCCCCGGTTGTGTTCGCCCCAGCTATGGAGACGAACATGCTGATAAATCCTATCGTACAGGGAAATATACAGAAATTGGAGGATTTAGGCTACAGGTTCATACAGACAGGCGAGGGCTTCCTAGCCTCCGGAAAGATGGGCAAAGGGAGACTGGCAGAGGTAGATATTATAGTGGATACTGCAGCACAGGCCTTGCAAAAATCTGAGGAACTAGTGGGGAAAAAGGTTTTGGTGACTGCGGGGAGAACGGAGGAGGACATAGATCCTGTAAGGTTCATAACGAACAAGTCTACGGGAAAGATGGGCTACGCTTTAGCCAAAAGGGCGTTAGAAAGGGGAGCTGATGTCTGTTTGATAAGCGGGCCATCGAGTTTGACTCCGCCTTTGGGCGCAAGAGTCGAAAGTATCAGATCTGTAAGACAGATGAAGAATAAGGTGGAGGCGGAGTTTGAGTCCTCAGATGTGGTGCTTATGGCTTCTGCTGTGTCCGATTTTCGTCCTAAGGTGAGATCAAAGGAAAAGTTGAAAAAAGACAAAGGGAATATGACACTTGAATTGGAACAGACTGAGGACATCGCCAAAAGCTTGGGAAAGAAAAAAGGGAAGAGGATTCTGGTGGGTTTTTCTATGGAGACCGAAGATGAGGTTGAGAGGACGAAAAGGAAGCTCGAGGACAAGAATTGGGATATAGCAGTGGCTAACAACGTATTGGTAGAGGGCGCAGGTTTCGGCACTGATACTAATGTGGTCACTATAATCTCCACAGATGGTAGCGTAGAATCGCTTCCCAAGATGAGCAAACTGAATGTGGCAGAAGTGGTTTTAGACAGGGTTGTAAAGCTCCTAAACAAATAGACAGCAAGGCAGGCCCCTGATGGATTCAATCGGGGGCAGGGAAAGGCATGTCGCGGCGAACCCACACGGCAGTGGAGGGGGAGAAGTTGCAACAAGCCACGAGGGGGTTCGCTCAAATTTTGGAGGGCAGATGCGCGGGTCTGCCCCTGCTGAATAGAGTGAACTGTATGGATGCAAGGAAAGAAACTTACGGTGTTTTGAACTTGGCCAAGAGATTCATAGGTCAGAAGATCGAAATGGGCGAGGATGAGTTTGTTTTCAAAGAAAAGATTTGGAGCGACCCGGTGTCCAACAAGAAGCTGTTGCACGATTTTTACTTAGAGATCAAGGACTGCCAAAAGTGCAGGTTGGGGGCGACAAGGACTAATTTTGTCTTCGGTGTCGGGGATCCAGAGGCGGATATTCTGTTTATCGGGGAAGCACCGGGGAGGGATGAGGATTTGCAGGGCGAGCCGTTCGTGGGGAGGGCAGGACAGCTTTTGACAAAGATAATCGAATCGCTTAAGTTGAAAAGGGAAGATGTGTATATAGCTAATATGTTGAAGTGCCGACCTCCGAACAATAGAGATCCCCAGACGGACGAGATAGAGATGTGCAGGTCCTACTTGGACAGACAGATAGAGATCATCCAGCCTAACGTAATCTGTGCTTTGGGGAGGATAGCTGCTCAGGCCCTTTTGAGTACTTCCATGAGTCTTACGGCTTTAAGGGGTAAGATGCACCATTACAAAGGAGCGAAGGTGATTGTAACCTATCATCCTGCTGCGCTTCTGAGGAACCCTCAGTGGAAAAAACCCACGTGGGAGGATATGAAGATGTTGAGGAGGGAATACGACGGAGTGGAGCTATAAAATAGTAGACAGCAAACAGTAGATAGGGGCACCGCCTCCCCTACCTTGAGTCCCCGATTGAAACCTATCGTGGATCAGGATTTAGCACATTTTCCCCAACTCAGAGAGAAATTGTCGTCCCAGTTCTACAGAAGTCTCTAGCTCACAGAGGTTCCGAAAACCTGTATGATCTTAAACTGAAAATTCCGAAGAGCGGGAAGGACAGTATGGCTGAAGTTTCATATGAAAGGGTAATGCCTCAGGCTGTGGATGTAGAGACTGCGGTGTTAGGGGCGATGCTGATCGATAAAGGGGCGATTGCGAAGGTTATTGAGATTCTGGCTGAAGACTCCTTCTACAGGGACGCTCACAGGAAGATATATTCTACGCTGGTATCTCTCTTTGAAAGGGATGAAGAGGCAGATCAGATCACGGTCTCCGAGGAGTTGAGAAGAAGGGGTCAGCTTGAGGAGGTAGGAGGAGCGTATTATCTCGCGACACTGGCGGGAGATGTGGCGACTTCAGCCAACGTTGAATATCACGCTAAGATCGTTTTAAACAAAGCCTTATTAAGAAAGCTTATAACCTTTTCGACCCAGATAACCAGTGAGTCTTATGAGGATGGGGGGGATGTGCGCGAATTGATCGACAGGGCTGAGGAGAGGATATTCAGTCTGTCGGAAAAATTGATGAATCTCCGAACAGGATTCACAGCAATAGAGAACATTCTGCACGAGGAGTTTGATGAGCTTGAGAAGGCGCATAAAAGGACAGATTATCTGCCGGGATTGCGGTCAGGCTACCGTGAGCTTGACGATATGACGGCTGGGTTTCAAAGGGGAGATCTTATTATTGTAGCGGGCCGCCCCTCTATGGGTAAGACCGCCCTCGGGCTCTGTGTGGCTCGAAATGTAGCTGTGGACAGGCAAGTAGGTGTCGGGATATTCAGCCTTGAGATGTCCGGGAGCCAGTTGGTTCAAAGGCTTATGTGTGCCGAGGCGAGTGTAGATTCACAAAAGCTGAGGACGGGGGGATTGAGGGATGATGAATGGAATCGCTTGGCTAGAAATGTGGGTAAGCTTGCCGAGGCTCCTCTTTATATAGATGATACTCCTTCGATCAATGTCTTAGCGATGAAGGCAAAGACACGGAGGCTACTATCTGAGCACAGTGTCGGTTTAGTCATAGTGGATTATCTCCAGTTAATGTCATTTCACATGAGATCCGAGAACAGGCAGCAGGAGATTTCTTATATATCCAGGTCTTTAAAGTCTATGGCAAAAGAGCTGCGCATTCCTGTAATAGCTATATCACAGCTTTCACGGGCGGTGGAGCTGAGGGGGGGGGACAGGAGACCGCAGCTGTCGGATTTAAGAGAAAGCGGCGCTATCGAGCAGGACGCAGATGTGGTGATGTTCGTCTATCACCCGTCGATGTATGACGAGAAGGATGAAGAGGGGAATCCGATAGAAGAAGGCGTGGCGGAGATTATTATCCGCAAGCAGAGGAACGGTCCCACAGGGACAGTGAAGCTCTCATGGGTGGATAAATATGCGGCGTTCCGGGAATTGGAAACTGACAGGCAGGAGAGTGATATGCCCGACTGGGAGGTTGAAAGTGTTGACTAAAGCAGGGTTCATCTTCAAGATCACTTTAGTGATAATGAGCGTCTTTCTTTGGAACTTAAAGGGGATTTGTCAGCCTCTGGATAGAGGGAAAACGGAGGCGGGTATATCGCTTGGGAGTGTGGCAGTGGACGACGAGCAGTGGTTCAGGTTTAACCTAAGACCGGAGTTTTCTTACAAGAAGTTTGGGATAGGACTCGATTTGGAACTCTTTATGGATAGCGACGGGGATTTTTCAGATAAGTCGTGGGACTTTGAATCTGGGTCGAAATCGCTCAATAGCGTTCTGAGAAAGATATATTACATCAGATACGGCGATCCGGGCGAGAGAGTTCACATAAGACTGGGCGCACTGGAAGACGTGTCTTTAGGATATGGGTTCATAATGGAGGGTTACAGGAACACCTTGAGGTATCCAGGCGTCAAGAAGACGGGGATCCAGTTGGAGTTGAGGGGGCTATCAAGTTCCCAATTCGGACTAGAGTTTGTGTTGAACGATTTTCAGGATTTGGATCGAAAGGGGGGGCTTCTGGGAGGTCGCGTGGCGGTCAAGCCGTCAATTGGGGATTTAGAGGCGGGCTTTACGTTTGTTATGGATATAAATCAATACGGTGGATTGGGTCTTTCAGACGGATCTTTCCCGGCGGATACTCTCTCTGCAGATGCTTTCGGGATGTGGGGGATAGACTTAGGTTATCCTTTAGTTGAGCGCAAAAATCTGAATTTGGCAGTCTACGGTCAGTATGCGCGAAACGTGGACGATGTAGATGAAAACGGAGATACTATAGATACTAAAATGGATACTATAGATACTATAGGATGGGGTTGGGGGGCACCGGGGATCAGGTTGAAGGCCGGTCCCCTGCTTGCAAAGGTGGAATACAGGCACATTGAGAACAGATTTGAACCTGAGTATTTCAACAGTCTCTATGAGATCGAAAGGGCAGTTGCAGGCGCGCAGGGTGTGTTTACGAAGGAGGATTCACTCCGAAGTGCGGATCTGGACGGCGTATTTGGAAAGATAAGCTCAAACTTTTCCGATGTTTTTGGACTGTCTGTAAGTTATCAGAACTTGACAGGAGAAGAGGACGCAGGCGATCAGAGGTTTTTGGCTAGCGCATATGTCCTGCCTGAGATGTTAGCCCAGATTCCGAGGCTCAACAGAGCACAGGTCTATTATGAAAAGTATAACATAGATACGGATGAAGCTGGGTTTTTGGAAAGGACTCCCGATACGCTCTTCGGGTACTTGGTAGGCTTCGACATCGTTGACGGTCTGGGCGTTTTAGTGGACGCAAAATTCTTGCATTCCCTGGATGAGGAGGGAAAGATCGAAACTGAGGAAGTGTTGAACTTTCAAGCTCACTGGAACTTATTTTAAAGACATTTGTGGGCGCGAACCGGTGTTGAAGTAGTGAGGAGATGGTGGGACAAGCCATCCCCGATAGATTCAATCGGGGAAGTGGTTAGCCCATTTATCCCTATCTTCAGGGCAGACCCGTGGGTCTGCCCCTGCTAATTTTAGGCCGATCTGAGCATAAGAGCCGGAAGTAGGATAGTGGACGTTGCAGCTCTTGCTTACAAAGAATTTAAAACGATCTTCCAAGGTAGGACGAATGAAGGGTATGGGCGATTATAAGCATGACTACGATTGTGGTTTTGAGGGCCAAAAGATACCGACATGTTGGGTTGTAGTGAGAGGTAGTTACTATTCCTCGAATGAAGGCGCTGAATAGTCCTGTACATATGAGTATCTATATGGCTATCCATCCGAATCTTCTGAAGCGTTGTGTAATGTCATGAAGTGCGCGGTCATTCTGAGGATTGGATGAGATCTTCTTTGAGGTCGGTGTGATCCGGCAAAGAGGAAGATGGTTCGTCCTGTCCAGAAGAGGACGGATAAGAGATGACTGAAAGTTTGAACATCCCGAATCTGAGCAAATCTCTCTCCGAATAAGTAGACAGCTTACGAATAAGTAGACAGCTTACGGGAATAGATTGCTTCGCAGATCCTTTGCTTTGCTCTGTGCTAAAGGCTCTGCGCTTTCCCGCTAGATCAAGAGCAGGTCTGTCTACTGCCTTAAGTATCTTCTTAGCATATCCATCAGTTTTGAGTTTCCAAGACTTTCGGCTATCTCGGCGTGCTTCCAGGCCAGGTCGTATTGTTCCTGGATGGCGTAGATTTCACCGAGGTTCTTGTGAGCTTTGGCATTTTTGGGATCGATTTGAATAGCTTTCTTGTAGGACTCTATGGCCTCCTGAACTTTGCCCTGGCTGTAGTGGAGAATACCCAGGTTGTAGTGTCCCTCGGAAAATTCTGGGTATGATTCGCCCACTTTTTTCTGCGCTTCTACAGCGTCGCTTACATCTTTGTCAAGCGCGAACTCAGAAAGCCACCGGAAGACACCCTTTTTTCTATGTGATCTATCCACTATATTCCTGGCCTCTTACTCCAAGGTTCAGGTCTCTGTGAAATATATCACGGGATTCAACAAAGAACCTGAAGTATTTTGCAGTCTCTTTCTGAATTGGATCTGAATTGATCTGAATTAATTCATCCTGAAATGGGTCCTGAAGTTTTAGATCGTCCGGAGTTCTCCTCTCTAAAGTGGAGGCGACAGAGGAAGACGCTCTCTGTTCTCGGTTGATTGCAGCCATCATTTCCTCTATATAACCTTCGAGTCTGATAACTTCTTCAGCCTTGAATTCTACAATTTCGTCAGCGTATCTGTTTAACTTTTCCAAAATCGCGTATAGTCGGTCGCAGGTGTGCTTGTATTCTTCGAAAAGCGGCACGTAGGCTCCGAAGTGCTCTTCTTCATATTGGTCTACTGTTATTTTGTCCCGGAATCTGTCGTTGAAGTGCTTCCAGCGGTCGAGGACTATGGGGGCTCTGTTTCGCGCTCTGTCAAGAGTTGATTCCCAGCCGAAGGCGCTCGCTCTGTCCACCTTTTCAAGTCGCTTGGCGAAGTCTCTTACCGTGTAGAGTTCCATAATAAATACATTTACGAAGGCATGCATACAGCCTAAATATTCTGTAAGGGATATTTTATGCTCTTGCCCTATGTCCAAAGTATTCCTCCGTTTAGAGTTCCCTGGGTTTGGAAAGACTCAATTTTAGCATCTCATCGTAGTCGAATAGGATAGCCTCAGCGATGGTCGTCACTTTGTTCGCGGGATTTAAAGCCTCGTTGACGCTTGTCTTGAGCTCCATCCAGTGTTCCCATATTTCGGTCTGTCTTTCTATAAGTTCTTGGTCTTTGATCTCCCGTCCTGGTTCAAAGTTGAGTTCGCAGGCGTAGAGTCGTTCTGGGGTAGTCGGATCGTACAAGGGGATACCGTACTTGCGGCATATTAGCGGTCGTGATTCGTAGATGGAGCAGGCGTCGTTCACAAGGGCTGGGCAGGGGAGTCTGAGTCCGAGCGATGAGATCTCTTCACCGTTGTCTACAAGAAGCGCGCCGGATTCTTCGGCTCTTTGACGGATTAGGTCTTTTTTTTCACGCAGATAGATAGTTGCTCTTTCTTGCATCTTGTTGCGGGCAGAAGTATCTAATCTTTTGACAGCGCGCGAGACCAGGGCTGCGTCGATGAGCGTGATCCTGAACATCTGACTGCAGCAGGATGAGCATCCTTTGCCACACAGTATCTGGTCCTGATAGATGCGAAGATTACGGTCAAACTCCTGTTCTACAAGACCTACGATGAATCTATATTTTTCAAATACTTCTTTTGTATTCATAAACTGAGTACCAAGGAAGGAATCTTCTATTTGTCAGAATTTACAATGAAAAATGCCGAAAGAACAAGCTTTCTTCCGGCACAAATTTGTAGGAGGCAGAGCCGTCTGTCTGCCTTGAGTTGCGCGGACACATGGGTACGCGCCTACTGTTTACTGCCTATTTATTTTAAGGAAATATCGTGCAGTTCGCTATCCTTTTGCGGGTGATTCTGAGCTTCGGGGGTCTCGCTTCCGTCCAAAAGACCGTTCAGTGCCTCCAAAAGGGCATCTATATCGACTCCGTAGCCTTCAGCCGCGGGGCCCAGAACATGCTGTTCAGTGATGCTGCAGCTGGAACATCCGCCCAGATGAAAGTTGGACATAACTACTTCTGCGTTGGTATGGAGCCGTAAGGCTTCAGCGACGGTCATGTCTTTGTGAAATATGGCATCTCCGTTGAGCTTTCTGAACTCCTTCTTTATCATACTGCCCATCTGTTGCTTCATATCTTCGCTGGAGACATTTACGTGCCTTCGAACACCATCTATAGAATCTTTTATAAATTCCAGCTCTTCTTTCAGCTTAGACGCGCCTCTCAGATTGATCACGTAAAGTGTAAGAAGGACTGTCAAGCCTCCGTAAAGGACTACGCTTTCCATAGTTGCACCACCTTTTTAGTCTGCTAGACAGGGGGCAAGGCGCCTGTCTACTTGGTCTAAGGTATATATTCTGCTAATTCGCTATCAACATCCTTAGGGTCTACTTCCTCACCGTTGTTGAGCCTTTCTATTATGCGTTCTATTATCCTTTTGGCTTCTTCCTTTTTAAACTCTTTGATAAAGCCGTTGTAGAAGTGTTCGCCGGCCATGGCTCTGTTTATCTCTGTTTCTTTATCGTGATCGTCTAACTCCGTGTAATAGACGACGTCGTATCCTCTTTCGTGATACCCTCCCTCTTTGTAGATTTCGAACATGATCCTCTCAGATTCTAGCATACTTCTACTCCTTATCAGATGCCGCTCAAGTTGAAAGCCTGAGCGACATCTTTTCTACAGATACTATGCGGTTACGAGTTCTCCCTCTTTTTGGGTTACCTCGACTCCATCGAGGGTTCCCTTTTCTGTCAATTCCCGTCTGAGTCGGTCTTCGAACTCTTTCAGCCTATCCTCGATCTTTGCCGTCTTCTCTTTTTCACGGACCATGTCCTCCATGTATCTCTTGAGGAAGTAATCGATTGTCTCAACCCTGATCTTGATAGATCCTGCGGGTTTATTTTCATCGATGTCCTTAAACGAAAAAGAGGGCGTTCCGGAGTCTTCGACGATCTCTTCTACTACTGTGTAGATAGGAGCGTCGTGTCCACATTTGAAGCTGGAGAGTTCTAAAGCGACCAGGTTGGGATGTCTGGCTGTAAATTTTGCTGCCCAGACCTTGCGGCTCGTGTTCTCGCTGTAGGAGTTCTTCCAGGCGTCGGAGATGTCCAACGGATGGGATATTATGCCCTGTTCAACCTCTTCTCCGAAGAGTTCCCAAAGGATGTCATCGTCTATGGGAAGTGAGTCCTCGGCGAAGACAGGATATCCGAGCTTTTGGAACTCCTCCATTATTTCGTGATTTATTCCTGGATCGTTGTGGTATGGACGTCCCAGCAGGACTATACCGAGCTTGTCTTCGGCTTTGAGCATATCGAGGACTTCTCTTCCTTTGCCTCTCTGAACTACATTATTGAAGTGATCTAAAGCCTTGTAGCCCTCCTCGACAGCTCTTCTGTTCTCCTCTTTGGAGAGTCCGAACTTGGGTCCGAACTCCTCGAACATCTGCTTCTGGAAGAGCTTGGGTTCGTCTATGGTGACGAACGTATCCAGGTATTCGATTCCCATTTTTTCGAAGAGGTTGCCCTCTTTGATGAATGCGGCTTTGACCGCCTCAGGCGTGGTTGTGACTGTGGGACACGCTCTGCTGCTCTGTACGTTGACCAGATCGGTCGGGATGGAGTCTATCATGGGGAAGAAGATGTAATCCAGCGGCTTCTTCTTGTGATGCACGTACAGGAGGTTATGGACGTGCGGTATAGCTACCTTGCTGGGGAAGCAGGGGTCTATCGAGCCACGCTTTGCTCCCTCTTTGTACAGTTCCTGTGTGGTGAAATCCGAATAGACGAGGTTCCTGGGAGGGATTCCTATCGCCTCAAAGTATGCGCTAAAGAGAGGATTCTGGGAGTACATATTCAAAAGGCGGGGTATGCCTATTCTGATCTCCTGGCGCCTTTTCATCTTCCGGAGGTTCTCTTTGGCTTTCGACGTTATGGCGTATTTGGGGATCGGGTCTGCCACTATTTCGGGTTTGTAGCTTTTCCAGACCTCTTTTGCGGCTACCTCGACGAGGTTGGGGTTTTGGGCTTTGGCTTCATCGAGTCCCTGCTTGATTCCCCGCATGTCCTCTATATCTTCGACGAGTCCCTTTTCACAGCTATTTCCCACGATGAGTCTCTTAAAGCCGGTCTCTATGGGTACCTTGGATTTTTTGGATCCTGCGTCTTGGACCTCTTCGTCGCTGACCTTTACGTCTATGAATGTCCTGAGGCACTTGTTCTTGCAGAAGAAACAGCGGGTGTTCTCGTCTCTGTGGGTCTGGTAAGTGATAGCTTCGACTGCATCCAGACCGATAAATGAAGTCTCTTTTCCGTTCTCCCACAGCCTTACAGCTTCAATGGCTGAGCCTATTGCTCCGCTCTCTCCGCAGTGCTCGTGGACGATAATTCTGGCTTTTTCCTGCTGGTCTTTGAACCTGGCCTCTATGAAGTCCACCTGTGCCTTTACGGCAGCCAGGTTGTACTGTGTGCCGCCCTGAAGGACGAAGTTGGTTCCGAGCTTTGCCAGATTCGGTATCTGTGAGACGTAGAGCCAGATGTTTTTGGGGAGGACGTTGGCAAGCCCCGCCATTATCTCCTCGGGCTTCCAACCCTGTCTCTGGAAGTCAACTATGTCGGACTGCATGAAGACTGCGCAACCGTAGCCGAACATGGGCATAGACTCCGCGCCGAAGGCTATATCGGCAAAATCCTCGACGGTAAATCCGAAGCCTTCCGCAGTACCCTGGAGGAAATAGCCGTTTCCTGCTGAGCACTGTGTGTTGAGCTTGAAGTCTTTGACCTGGCGGTTCTTGAGGATCATGATCTTGATGTCCTGTCCGCCTACATCGCAGATGACGTCAACTTCATCGTAGAACCTGAGGGCGGCTTCAGTGTGTGCGACGGTTTCGACTAACGCTACGTCTGCGGCGACCGCATCTTTCAGGACGTCTTTTGCGTAACCTGTCGTGCCGACTCCCAGGACCTTTAGCGTTGCTCCCTGCTCCTCAACCTGCTCTCGTACCTTTCCTACGACCTCTATGGTGTCCTCGATGGGATTTCCCTTTGAAAGCTGGTAGGATTTGACAAGGACGTTTCTGTCCTTGTCCAAAAGGACAGCCTTTGTGGAGGTTGAGCCGCCGTCGATTCCGATGCAGCCTTCGACGACCTGTCCGGGGGAGAAGGTGGCAGGGATGAACTTTTTCGTCTTATATTTTTCCATGAAAGCCTCAAGTTCATCGGCAGTTTCGCTGAGTCCCTTTCCTCCCGCCTTCTGCTTCTCCTCAAGACGACCGACGTTCATGTAGTGCTCTAAGTCAGCTGTGCCTTTATAGACGCCTATTTCTGGTTCCTCCCCTTTTCCGAATTCGACTGCGCCTATGGCGGCGAAGTACTGGGCGTTTTCGGGGACTTTGATGAGGTCTTGAGGGTCTACACCCTCAGGCAGGGGGTAGTTTCTCTCCTCCCAGACTTTGGGTATGTTGTACTTCCAGGCTTCGGTCATACCTCTTATGAAGGTGTTGGGTCCACCAAGGAGCAGAACTTCTGGCCTTAGTGTGTTTCCTCTCGTTAAGACGCTTAAGTTTTGTCCTATGATGGCTTCAAAGAGGGACGCCATAATTTCATCTCGGGGAACGCCCGATTTTTGATGGCTGTTGACGTCTGTCTCGGCAAAGACGCCGCACTTTCCTGCGACAGGGTGGAGCTTGATGTCGAAGTATCCCTGGTCGCAGAGCTCCTCCGGCGGGATGCGCAGCTTCGCATTGATCTTGTCTATTACTGCCCCGGTTCCCCCTGCGCATTTGTCGTTCATGCTGGGGATCTTCCTCTTTCTGCCGGTCTCGGGGTCCTCCTGGAAGATGATGATCTTGGCATCCTGACCTCCGAGCTCTATGACCGATCCTACCTCAGGATGGAGCTTTTCGACGGCCAGGGATACAGCGTTGACTTCCTGGACGAACTTTCCACCTATGTAGCCCGCAACCGAGTTACCGCCGCTCCCTGTTATAAAGATTCGATAATTCTCCGTAGGGAGTCCAAACTCGCCCTCTATTCGATCTAAGAACTCCATCACCTTTTCCGGCTGTCTGGTATCGTGCCGCTGGTAGTCCTTCAAGAGGATTTCGTCTGTGTCCGGGTTGACTACGATGAATTTTACGGTGGTGGATCCTACGTCCAGTCCGATCATCAAGCTATCTATAGTATTTTCCGCGCTCATATATATCCGCTCCTATGGGTATTTATAGCTAAACATAGCCAATCGTTTCAAGGAGGAGGAACCGGGGTTTTCCCCTGGCTCCTCCTGTAAGTTCTCCCTATGCGGCTTTGTTTGCGTCCTTTTTGCCTTCTTCTGCATCCATGCGTTCTTTTATGTGCAGGACGAAGTTAGATGCAACGCTTACGAATCCTTTCTGATGAGGAACCTTGTACATAGGCCGCTTGAGTTCGGGGTGTCTTTCAACGTAGTCTTTGACGTCCGCTACTGCGAGCCCGGTCTTTTCGAGGGCTTCTTTGAACTCGTTCTTGGCCTTGATCTTCGCCTCTCCGAGTGCCATTTGTACTCTGGAGTGGGCGTTAATCTCGCCTTCACCGGACGTCTCAACAGGGAGGTAGATCATGTCCTTGTACTGGGATGTGACTGCGGCTTGCGCGCCATCGCTCTGAGTGCTGGGCATGCAGCCGAACGGCTTCATGGAGAGCACCATGTGACAGAGGTCTTTGTTGCTGTAGTAGATGTTCTTGGCGACCTCGAGGTGCCCTTCACCGCCTCCTGCTCTGGAGTTGTAGAAGGTGTGCCCGAGCCTCTGGAGCTCGTACTGGTCGGTGAGCCCGTGAGCTGTACCTCCCAGGGCTTCGCGGATCTTATCGTATTCTCTCTTAAAAATCTTCTCTGCAATTGAAAGGGTTCCCAATGTTTTCCTGTAGGCAAAAGCGTTGGAGAGGCGCCCCCGGAGATTCCACCACTCGGGCGGCTCTTCGCCTTCCTTTATACCATTTCTGTCCACTGTCTCCTGCTTTGCCTGGTGAATCATGTACGTAATCCACGTCCCGATGGGCTCTACTAACACCTGAGCGTTTTCTCTTTCCAGGAAGCGGAACATGTTGAAGTTGCCGTCGCCCTCTGTGGTCTGCGCCCAAAACTCGCCCGTAATCTTGACTAGAGGCTTGACTCTGGTGCGGTCCACATCTATCTCATTGAGGCGATCTCTGACCTGTTCAAGGGCACTGATGTATTTGTCGCCGAATAGCTGCTCTAGAAATTTACCTAGATATAGAGATTTGTCGAAGACGCTGGGGAACTTTTTCAGAAAACTCCCAATTTTTCCTTCTAACTGTAAGGGTTTTTTGTTCTTTATTACGTCATGCATATCGTCCATGCACTCCTTCATGACCCTTTCTGTTTCCCCTTCGTTCACCTCGTAGGGCCTAATCTCATAGCACACTTCATTTATTAGATCGCCCATGTTAAGGGCGTTGAGTATTCCGAGGAAGAAGTCGAGGTTCATCTCAAGTCCGGCTTCGACCTCCGCCTGGTCGAGTCCGCCGGACTGCGAGAAGAGGAGGACTCTGAAGCCGTCGAAGCCTGAATTTCTAAGGGCGAGTCTATATTCGGCTTCGTACATTCCGAACCTGCATGGACCGCACGCCCCTGCGGTGAAGAAGACGTAGTCATCAATTATGTCTTTCCTGTCCATCCCCCCTTCCTCCAGCTTCTGGAGGTACTGGACGAGGTTGCCTACTGTGAAGTATGTGGGATTGCACTGTCCGTTGTTGCCGTATTCCTTGCCGAGTTGGAAGGCCGCAACATCGGGGGTGGGAACGCTTTTGCACTTGTAGCCAAGGGATTCTAAGGCTCCGTGAATCAGGTGTTCGTGCTTCCAGGTGAGCCCGCCGAAGAGGATAGTCGTGTGATCTCTTTGATCGGCGGTGAAGGCGTTTTCTACGGGCTTTTCGAAGTGGTGTATATGCTTCTCTTCGATTCCTTCCTTCTCCATCAACCGCTTTCTTTCCTCTTCGAGCTTCTGCCGTATATCATCCTCGATTGAGGAGATCTCCAGAAGTCCGCCATTTACGATTGGCTGGGTCGCCATATTGCACCTCTCTTCTCTATTAAGGTTGTCTACTGGTTGTCTACTGGTTGTCTACTGTTCTATTAAGGTTGTCTACTGTCGTTTCTTGCTCTTTTTCTGCTACTATGTCAAAAATTTACTATCCCTTGTGAACCGTATTTTAGTGTCTCATCTACAATTGAGTTCAAATCGAGATTGTTTTTTGCATCGCTTCTGACTACGGCTGTGTATATCACTTCCTTAACAGTACCTATGATACAGGAGGATACGACATGGACATTGCACTCCCTAACTATGCCCATCTCTATTCCCAGTTTTAGGGCAGAGGCTACCATCCCGTGGAGTTTATCATCGAATTCCTGCAACTTTCGGTTGAATTCTTCATCTACTCCGCTTGCGTGGTCGAAGAGTATCTTGGTGAGTTCTCTGTTTGACGACAGGAACTCCATAATTATGAAAATGTTGTCTCTTAATTGTTGACGGGGTTCGGGAGCATGAGGTGAAAGATCTATTCTCTTTATTTTGCCTGAAATCTCGTCTAAGACATGGTCTAAAAGCCTTGTGAAAAACCCTTAGATTCAGAAAATAGTATAAAACAAGCATTGATAAAGCAGCTCCGATGTATTATATTATGTTATTGATAATATTATACATGGAGGAAACAATGACCCCACAAAAGCAGGAACAGACAAATCCGATGTTTCACTATTTTCAGATGGAGGATTTAGTTCCCGAGGATCATATCCTTCGTCAGATTGATGAGGCAGTTGATTTTTCATTTGTACGAGACGTTGTATCAGATTGTTATTGCCCTGACAATGGCAGACCCGGTATTGATCCTGAATTAGTTGTTCGAATGATCCTTATTGGCTATCTGTATAATTTGAGTGAGAATCGGCTCTGTCAGGAAGTGGGGATGCATGCGGCATATCGGTTGTTTTGTCATCAGACATTTGATGATGCGGTTCCGGATAGGAGCACGATCAACAAGCTTCGCAATCACAAGTGGGCATCCAGTGGGTTGTTTGAACGGATAATGCGTCAGGTAGTCCAGTGTTGCATAGATGTCGGTCTTGTGAGCGGTAAACACCTTAGTGTCGACGGCACTCAGATACAAGCTGATGCTTCAGTGAAAAGTATTGAGCCGATAGAACCCCCTGTTTCTCTTGATGATTATCTCAAGGGAATCGGTTTTGAAGGTGATAAGACAAAGGGTAGGTCCGGGCATCCTCAGGATAAAGACTTTCATGGTGAAAAGTGGACGAACCAAACACACCGTTCGACTACAGACCCCGACGCGCGCTTATACAGCAAATCGAAGGGCAAAGGGGCTTTTCTCTCGTTTATGGGCCATGATCTGATCGACACAAAAAGCAGAGTAATCCTTGAGACTCAGGGCACGCAGGCGACAGGGACAGCAGAGCCCGAAAGTGCCCTTAAGATGGTAGATGACCTTGAAACATACACCATGCCCAAAGACATTCAGACACTTAGTGCCGATACCGGTTACGGTTCTGGTAATTTTATCGCTGATGTACTTGACCGGGGAATCATACCCCATATTCCTCTGCGAGCCGATGAGAAGATTGAACCGATTCCTACATGGAAAAACAAGACAAATCCAGCACATATTCAGGCCGAACGGGATAGAAAAGTGCGAGAGGCGAAAGCCAGAAATCATGCACGGTCTATCTCATTAACAGCTGACTACAAACTCTCCCGGAGACTCCGTAAACGCAGTGAACATATCTTTGCTGAAGCCAGGCAACAATACGGTATGGGACGAGCCCGTTACAGAGGACCAGCCTCACTGAATGAACAGTTGAATCTTGTTGCAACAGTACAGAATCTCAAGAGGCTTGTATCTTTCATAAGAAGGGGGAAAGCGTCTATGTGTGCCCTGTCTGTCAAAGACAGTGCATCCTGTTCTTCAAACAGCTCCTATTCCTTGCTGACCAGAACTCTGATAAGACTATTTTGCTTATTCCACAGCAAAACGATACGATATGCTACTCTTTGACCCATAATCGGCGCTTCAGACGCTGCCTGGGACATAACTATTTCACAAGGCTTCTAATACGAGACAAAAAAACTTCCGAAGTTATGTAGCTATTTTTGAATCTATGTCATACTCCACGGCTGTAAGACCTCACATAGTCTGCATCGCCGTTATTCGTATATCTGCTGGGGACCCGCGCGCCACGCGCCTTAAGTCGAGTCGTGCCGAGCCCCTTGACAGATTCTTAATTCAAGCGATAGCTTCCTCCAGTTCGAGTTCAGGTTAACGTTTAGGTATCTCAATTTGAAGGAGGCTGTCTTTGTCAGTAGGGACTGCGCTAGTTATAGGAGAATCATATTCGGGCAGGGGTACATCCCTCATGTTGGCGTAGACCGGATGTCTGCCCTTTTCCTTGAACCAGTCGCGCGTGGTGGCGTTCATGAACATCTTCTCGATTATCTGCCTCCACCCAACGCCGGTGTTGTAAGCGCAGAAGGAAATTTCTCCCATCTGCGTGGCGTAGGGGATAATGCACATCTCTGTGCGGCGGAAGTCGTAGGTGAAGAGGTCCTGAAACCACATTCCGGCGATGAAGAGGATTAGCCACTCGTCCTCTTTTCTGTTTTCGTTGTCTTCTCCTCCGAGCTTGCCCCCAAGTGACCCCCCACTCTGTTTGTCAAACTTCTTCAGCAGGTCTCTGAGTTTGAAATTTCCGGGCGCTTTGTCGGGGTTGTAGTTTCTCAGAAGTGAAAGGGCAATCTGGAATTTGGTTAGCGCCGGGCCTCTGTTTGTGTCGGTCATGACTTTTATGTCTTCAAAGAAGCGTTCGACGTTTATGACCTGGGGGAGCGGGGCCCACTCTTTTGTATTCTCTTGTTGACCAGAAGAGCGGTCGAGATACCGCAGTTGGGATGGCATCCGCACTTCATCGTGCCCCAGTCTGATCCCGCTCCTTTTATTAGGTCTGTCAGATCTGCAATTGCTCCTGCGGCTGAGATGGGGAACCAGTCCCTCAAGGGCTCGGTGATGCCTGTCTGCGTCTTGGCGTCGTGCGCAAGGTGAGACAGCGTGTATCTTTGTCTTTCTCTCAGTTCGTCTGTGATGTCTTCGTCTCTTCCCGTGAAAGATACTGGCTGAAAGGCGATAAAGCTGATCTTGTTGGCGTTTTCGACTGCAAAGTCTATAACAGGTCCGACCTGGTCGTCGTTGATCGTGTTGACTATAGTAACCACCAGCACGACATCTATTCCAGCTTTGTAAAGGTTTTCGATTGCCCTTAATTTAACGTCGAAAAGATTGCTGATTTTTCTGTGGGCGTGGTTCTTGTTTCCCACGCCGTCGAACTGGAGGTAGGCGATCCTCAATCCCGCATCTCTGGCCTTCTCGGCAAATCCTGGCTCCTGTGCAAAGCGTATTCCGTTTGTAGCAGCCTGTATGCTGAAGTAGCCTATCTCTTCGGCGTAGGCTACTGATTCCAGGAAAATGGGCGAGATGGTGGGTTCCCCGCCTGAGAACTGGATGGACATTTGCCTTTTGGGCTTAATAGTAAGTGAGTCGTCTAATATCTTTTTTATCTCATCAAACGTCAGTTCGTGGACGTAGCCGACCTGGTTTGCGTCCATAAAGCAGGGATCGCACATCATATTGCAGCGGTTGGTCAGGTCAACGGTAAGGACAGAGCCTCTGCCGTACTGGATGGAGGATGTGCCATGGTTGTGAAGGGTATCTGTGATCGCTTTGAAGTCCCTGCCTGGATAGAGCCTTTCGATGCGATCGAAGAATTTGGGGTCTATGGATATTGTGTCCGTGAAGAGCCCGTGCTTAGGACAGGTCTTCTCCATTACTATCTTGCCGTCCTTTTGGAGGATACTAGCTTTGATCTCTCCGGGGTGCCCTTCAGTCAGGAGGCTCAAGTCCTCCTCGCCGGAGAGTATCTTTTCCCTTACCTCTTTGACGCACTTGGGACAGAGAGAGTCCGTCTCTCTTGGCCAACCTAATTTGGGTCTGGAACGTTCCTTGCTCTTCATAAGGGGCTGGGGTGCCCACTTTGGCTGAACAGGATTACCAGGCTTAATTCTATTGAAGGTCTGAAAGATAGTCCACGTCACTGCTGCTGTTCTGGTAAGCGCAAATTCTAAGGCTTTGGTAGTGTTCATGTGTTCTCCCCCAAATTTGAAGAACTTCTCTTTACCTTTTTAAGGTTTCCCTACTCTTATGAAACTGATCAGGCTCAAGTCCGTTGCTTTCACTGCTAATAGTTGCTATTTCCATTTGGTGCGTGTACTTGTCTTATCCGTCACGCTCGCGATAATTATACCTGTTTGTAGAGACAGAACAAAAGTATTTTCACTTAACAGGCGTTTTACACGTCTTTTCGGTCAGAATGTAGGCTGAATGGTTCGGCATAGTAAAGTTATTGATATTTAGAAGCCTTGTGAAATAGTTATGTCCCAGGCAGCGTCTGAAGCGCCGATTATGGGTCAAAGAGTAGCATATCGTATCGTTTTGCTGTGGAATAAGCAAAATAGTCTTATCAGAGTTCTGGTCAGCAAGGAACAGGAGCTGTTTGAAGAACAGGATGCACTGTCTTTGACAGACAGGGCACACATAGACGCTTTCCCCCTTCTTATGAAAGATACAAGCCTCTTGAGATTCTGTACTGTTGCAACAAGATTCAACTGTTCATTCAGTGAGGCTGGTCCTCTATAACGGGCTCGTCCCATACCGTGTTGTTGCCTGGCTTCAGCAAAGATATGTTCACTGCGTTTACGGAGTCTCCGGGAGAGTTTGTAGTCAGCTGTTAATGAGATAGACCGTGCATGATTTCTGGCTTTCGCCTCTCGCACTTTTCTATCCCGTTCGGCCTGAATATGTGCTGGATTTGTCTTGTTTTTCCATGTAGGAATCGGTTCAATCTTCTCATCGGCTCGCAGAGGAATATGGGGTATGATTCCCCGGTCAAGTACATCAGCGATAAAATTACCAGAACCGTAACCGGTATCGGCACTAAGTGTCTGAATGTCTTTGGGCATGGTGTATGTTTCAAGGTCATCTACCATCTTAAGGGCACTTTCGGGCTCTGCTGTCCCTGTCGCCTGCGTGCCCTGAGTCTCAAGGATTACTCTGCTTTTTGTGTCGATCAGATCATGGCCCATAAACGAGAGAAAAGCCCCTTTGCCCTTCGATTTGCTGTATAAGCGCGCGTCGGGGTCTGTAGTCGAACGGTGTGTTTGGTTCGTCCACTTTTCACCATGAAAGTCTTTATCCTGAGGATGCCCGGACCTACCCTTTGTCTTATCACCTTCAAAACCGATTCCCTTGAGATAATCATCAAGAGAAACAGGGGGTTCTATCGGCTCAATACTTTTCACTGAAGCATCAGCTTGTATCTGAGTGCCGTCGACACTAAGGTGTTTACCGCTCACAAGACCGACATCTATGCAACACTGGACTACCTGACGCATTATCCGTTCAAACAACCCACTGGATGCCCACTTGTGATTGCGAAGCTTGTTGATCGTGCTCCTATCCGGAACCGCATCATCAAATGTCTGATGACAAAACAACCGATATGCCGCATGCATCCCCACTTCCTGACAGAGCCGATTCTCACTCAAATTATACAGATAGCCAATAAGGATCATTCGAACAACTAATTCAGGATCAATACCGGGTCTGCCATTGTCAGGGCAATAACAATCTGATACAACGTCTCGTACAAATGAAAAATCAACTGCCTCATCAATCTGACGAAGGATATGATCCTCGGGAACTAAATCCTCCATCTGAAAATAGTGAAACATCGGATTTGTCTGTTCCTGCTTTTGTGGGGTCATTGTTTCCTCCATGTATAATATTATCAATAACATAATATAATACATCGGAGCTGCTTTATCAATGCTTGTTCTATACTACTTTCTGAATCTAAGGGTTTTTCACAAGGCTTTTAGTGTCTTATGCTCTTAAACTTTTGCTTGACTTTGCATCGCCATAGTGTTATACTATTAGCCTGTGTGTCTGTCCCTGAATAGCTACTCTAGAAATTTACCTATATGTCGAAGGCGATGGGGAACTTTTTCAGAAAAACTCCCAATTTTGCCTTCTAACTGGAAGGGTTTTTAGAATCACCGTATCGATACTTCTTGTCCTTAAGTAAGGAGATACTTGATGTGTTTTTTGATAGGTATTAGAAGCCTTGTGAAATAGTTATGTCCCATGGCAGCGTCTGAAGCGCCGATTATGGGTCAAAGAGTAGCATATCGTATCGTTTTGCTGTGGAATAAGCAAAATAGTCTTATCAGAGTTCTGGTCAGCAAGGAACAGGAGCTGTTTGAAGAACAGGATGCACTGTCTTTGACAGACAGGGCACACATAGACGCTTTCCCCCTTCTTATGAAAGATACAAGCCTCTTGAGATTCTGTACTGTTGCAACAAGATTCAACTGTTCATTCAGTGAGGCTAGTTCTCTGTAACGGGCTCGTCCCATACCGTGTTGTTGCCTGGCTTCAGCAAAGATATGTTCACTGCGTTTACGGAGTCTCCGGGAGAGTTTGTAGTCAGCTGTTAATGAGATAGACCGTGCATGATTTCTGGCTTTCGCCTCTCGCACTTTTCTATCCCGTTCGGCCTGAATATGTGCTGGATTTGTCTTGTTTTTCCATGTAGGAATCGGTTCAATCTTCTCATCGGCTCGCAGAGGAATATGGGGTATGATTCCCCGGTCAAGTACATCAGCGATAAAATTACCAGAACCGTAACCGGTATCGGCACTAAGTGTCTGAATGTCTTTGGGCATGGTGTATGTTTCAAGGTCATCTACCATCTTAAGGGCACTTTCGGGCTCTGCTGTCCCTGTCGCCTGCGTGCCCTGAGTCTCAAGGATTACTCTGCTTTTTGTGTCGATCAGATCATGGCCCATAAACGAGAGAAAAGCCCCTTTGCCCTTCGATTTGCTGTATAAGCGCGCGTCGGGGTCTGTAGTCGAACGGTGTGTTTGGTTCGTCCACTTTTCACCATGAAAGTCTTTATCCTGAGGATGCCCGGACCTACCCTTTGTCTTATCACCTTCAAAACCGATTCCCTTGAGATAATCATCAAGAGAAAAAGGGGGTTCTATCGGCTCAATACTTTTCACTGAAGCATCAGCTTGTATCTGAGTGCCGTCGACACTAAGGTGTTTACCGCTCACAACACCGACATCTATGCAACACTGGACTACCTGACGCATTATCCGTTCAAACAACCCACTGGATGCCCACTTGTGATTGCGAAGCTTGTTGATCGTGCTCCTATCCGGAACCGCATCATCAAATGTCTGATGACAAAACAACCGATATGCCGCATGCATCCCCACTTCCTGACAGAGCCGATTCTCACTCAAATTATACAGATAGCCAATAAGGATCATTCGAACAACTAATTCAGGATCAATACCGGGTCTGCCATTGTCAGGGCAATAACAATCTGATACAACGTCTCGTACAAATGAAAAATCAACTGCCTCATCAATCTGACGAAGGATATGATCCTCGGGAACTAAATCCTCCATCTGAAAATAGTGAAACATCGGATTTGTCTGTTCCTGCTTTTGTGGGGTCATTGTTTCCTCCATGTATAATATTATCAATAACATAATATAATACGTCGGAGCTGCTTTATCAATGCTTGTTCTATACTACTTTCTGAATCTAAGGGTTTTTCACAAGGCTTTTAGTAAGGATTTTAGATAAAGGATTGCAGAAAAATGCCCAATATACTGCTGGTCTATCCAGAAAACCCTATTACGTTTTGGAGCTTTTCTGAATCTTTGAAGCTGCTGGGGAAAAAAGCGGCTCAGCCCCCGTTAGGATTATTGGGGGTGGCTGCGCTGCTGCCCGAAGGGTATAATCCAAGACTGATCGATATGAATGTTGAACCGCTCACGGACGAAGCGATTGAAGGAGCGGACGCGGTTTTATGTTCTTCGATGATAATTCATCAAGAGTCTGTAAGGGAAATAATTGACAGGTGTAATCGTCTGGAAACTCCTATCATGTTGGGTGGACCGTATCCGACCCAGTACCACGATTTGATAGAGGGCAACGCTACTTTTTTCTTAGGCGAGGCGGAAAATGGGTTTGCCGATGCCCTGGAGGAGATGTTGTACTCACCTGGGGAGATCAAAAGGAGCGTAATAGATACGAAAGGCCAGTTCCGAAGTTTAGAGGAGGTTCCACTCCCGAGGTACGATCTACTTGATTTATCCGATTATGTTGGAATGATTATTCAACTTACCCGCGGCTGTCCTGAAAAATGTACTTTTTGCGACATCCCGGGACTCTATGGAAGGACGACCCGACTGAAGACAGAGGAGTTGGTTATCCGAGAAATGGACTACCTTTATGAGTTGGGATGGCGTGGATCTGTTATGTTTGCCGACGATAATTTCGTGGGTAATCAGGAGGAAGTTTTGATGAAGTTAGAAAAAATCATCCCCTGGCAAAAAGAGCGCTGCTATCCCTTTCATTTTTATACTCAAGCCAGCCTGAAAATGTACGATAATCCAGATCTAATGGAGGCCATGTATCAGGCGGGATTCGATTCCGTCTTTATCGGATTGGAATCTCCGTCGGCGGAAAGTCTCAAGTTTATGGGCGCTCAAAAGAACCTGGTCAAGGGGAAATCAATGCTTGAAAAGGTCCTCGAGATCGAAAAGAGGTACTTTAAAGTCTGGGCGGGTTTTATAGTCGGCTTCGACACCGATCCGGATGATATATCCGAAATAATGATCGATTTTATCAACAGCGTTAATATCGAAATAGCTATGGTCGGACCTTTAGGCGTTATGAGGGGCACACCTGACTATATAAGGTATAATAGAGCAGGTAGATTGACCGACAAGCTGTACACGGGGAATTCGGGAATCTTTACAGACCAGTTGAGCTACATACCTCACGACAGAGATGGCAACCAGATAGATCCCAGCGTGATAATGGGACGTCACAAGAAGATTGTAGAGACCCTAAACAGCCCCAAAGTTTACTTCAAGCGCGCTCTCAAGTATTTGAAGATTAAGGAAAGAGCACCGATTGTTGTTCCTCCGGTCGGGAAATCTGAAATTAGAGGATTGTTCAATTCTATCTATAGACAGGGCCTTAGGGGGAACTACAAGTGGCAATATTGGTCGTTTCTAGCTAAGGTCTGTATATACAATCTGAAGGATTTTCCTTCAGCTGTCAGGAGCGCTATCTTCGGCCATCATTTGATTACAATTACTCAGCAGGCGTCTGACGTGCACGAGTTGAATTCCTACCTGGATAAGTCGCTAAAACAGTTGAGTAAGAGTTACGATCAGTTGATAAAGGGATACGAAACGTCTTCAGCTGAGATGTGGGAATTTGGGAGGGAACTAATTAAAGGGGCAAAGAAACGATACGGAAAGATCAAAGCCGACTATCAGGGGCAGGTGGAGGATGTTTACAATAGCTTTCTAGAAGAGGCGCAGAAGGTTATAGCTTCGTGTAAGTCCAAGAGATCCATTTTATAGCTTTACGCTTGATAAGTTATGGTTAAGTTACGGCTTCGGCTCTCTGATCAGATGACCGGATCTAATTCCGGGTCGTCTCTTTCCACTCTTTCTTGCAATGTGCTGAAGAATTCTTCACGATTCGGCGTGGCAAGTGCGGTCAAGTTGGAGACAGGATCGAGGTTTTGTACCTGATCTTCGACCCCAAATGTCTTCCAGACGTTCCACAGTCCTTTCAGGCTCAAGCCAGAGATGCCTTTTACGACCCGATCCAAGCGTCTCAGGGGGTTATAGAACGAAAGGTACGCTTTCTTTATCTTCTCCTCGATGAGTTCTGCCGGTACACTATCTCGATGAAAGACTGCCTTGGTTCCGGAAAAATTCGCCCAGTTGTCGTCGAAGATACGATCTTTAGTTCTGTCCCAGTCCACCGTCCCCGGGTAAGGCGTCAAAATAGAAAATTGAGCTTGATGGGCGTCCAGTTGCCTGGCGTAAGCGATGGTGCGATCGATGTCCGCTTCGGTCTCGTACATAAAACCGATAATAAAAGAGGTGAGCGCTCGGATGCCGTGATGGCGCAAAAGCTCAACCGCTAGCATTCCTGTATCGAGTTTCATCGCTTTGTTGCAATGCTTGAGAACGTGCTCATTTCCCGATTCAAGTCCAAGAAAGACATTGGAGCAGCCAGCCTTGGCCATGTGTTCCACAAGGTCAGGATTTTTGACCAGAATATCAGCTCGAGATTGACACCACCAGTAAACCTGCAATTTGCGTTCGATGATCTCTGCGCAGAGCTCATGAATGCGCTTGACATTCGTTGTTAAAAGGTCGTCGACCAGTAATACCCCCTTAAATCCAAATTCTTCCAACAATAGCTCCATCTCGTCGACTGAAAGTTGTGCCTCGCGCGAGCGCCATTTCCTCTTTTGATACAAAGTCGGCACAGAACAGAACGTGCAGGCGTACGGACAACCGCGGCTGGTGATCATACTGGTCACAGCCACGCCCCTCAGCCGCGTGGCTTTATAAGGTTCCATGTTCAAAAGGTGACGCGCCGGACCCGGCAGATTATCGACTGTCTCTATATCGGGACGCTGCGGATTGTCCACCACGACGCCATCTTCTTTATCGTACCACGACAGGCTCGGAACTTTGGTGGGATCAAAGCGCGAGCCCTTTTTGGCAAGTTCCCGCGCCAGAGCAGAAGCAGCAAGCTCTCCCTCGCCGCGGATAACAAAATCGACACAGTCGAGCTTGAGGGTCGTCTGAGTTGTAAAGGTCACATGCGTTCCACCCAGCAACACACGGCAGCCAGCATCGTGCGCATTCCGGGCGTACTCCAGTGCCGAAGGATACTGCGGCGTGGTGCACGTAATGCCCACCAGGTCGAACCCGTCGTACGATTCGGTTCCCTCATAGAAGGTCATATCCCGCACTTCGACCTCGTGACCATCTGCAGCAAGTTTGCCCGCAACGTAGAGTAATCCCAAGGGTGGGAGGATGACACGGGTGGCGTGATAGAGCGAATGCATAGGGGGCGTAATCAACAATATTTTCAGCATCTAACTCTCCGTATAATCACATTTCATTAAATAGAGAAATAGACTGAATTTCTGGGGATTTGCATGCTTGGTGTAGAGGCAATTTTATCGTAGTGAAGGGCCATCGGAGCTTTGAGCCACCTATGACGTTGGCTAGCGGAAGACCGCTTTTGAAGCTGTCTGCTTTTGCTAACCAGCAATCATACTCTTTCCAGATGCAGTACAGATACTTGAAGCATTCTAATTCATTATCCTATACAAATAAAGGTATTTAAGCTTAACAGCTATTTTCGGCCTATTTTCGGTCGTATCACGCTTTAAGCGGTGAAAAGAGTGCTCCTACCGTTCAACGGTCAATGGTCGAAACGAAAAACTCTAAAATCGAACGTGCCAAATCTCAGCTTTCAGTGGATAAGCATTTTGCTGCTATTTATAGGCTCTTTATTACACTTCAAGACTGAGCGATGCCGCTGCCTCTCTTATCTGCTTCCAGGTAGCATCTTCCACAAAGATGCCTTTTTCTTGTCTCTTCTGCCGTTCTCTTTCTTCTTTTTCACCGGGGATGAGTATTTCGTCGAATCCGGGCGCAAGCCGGGAGCTCTTAACGTGGTCTTTTAGGCTCTGGACCTGCTCTGTGAAGTAGTCGAGAGGCTTGAAGCTGGATATATCTATGGCCATCGCAAAGATCCCGTTTGCTCCTTTCAGGGGAGAATTAGCCTGACTACATCCGGCCCCCGTAAGCGCTCCCGACAGGATGTCGATCATAAAGGCAAGCCCAAATCCCTTATGTCCAGCTATGTCCCCCAACGGCAGAACGGATCCCTGGGGCGAACCGTAGAAGTCCGCTGGGTCTGTCGTGGGATTTCCCTCTGAGTCGATGATCCATCCCTTTGGGGTGCGTTCGTTTCTGTTCCTCTGAATTCTGACCTTGCCCTCTGCGACGACGCTGCAGCTTATGTCCAGCGTTATGTGCCCCCTATCCACTGTGGGAACGGATATGCTGATAGGATTAGGAGAAAGCCTCCTTTCTCTTCCGCCCCAGGGAGACATAATCTGTCCACCGCCGTGATTGTTGACCATCATAACCCCGACCATGCCTTCTTTTGAGGCGATAGGGGTGTACTCGCCGAGCCTTCCAACGTGGTTGGAGTTGAAGCTTCCGACTGCGCTGATTGAGCATTCTTTTGCTTTCTGGACGGCGATCTCCATCGCCTTAATGCCTGTGGGATGTCCAAACCCCCAGTTTCCGTCTAAGAGGGCTGTAGTTGGAGTCTCTGTGTCTATCTGTGTCTCTGCCTGTGGGATTATTTTGCCCTCTTTTATGAACTGGATGTACTGGGGCATCCTTATGACTCCGTGGGAATCGTGTCCTGTAAGGTTGGAGTTTACCAGGACTCGTGATACTATTTGGGCTGTCTCCTTTGACGCTCCTGTTGCCTTGAATATCTGTTCTGTGATTTGGGTTAACTCTTCAACTTTGAATATAGGCAATTGGATCTCCTTTTGTAGAAATTTTGGCAGAATGCCGGCACTCACAAATAACGGTATTCTGCCATCTGGGGCTCGCGGCGGATAGCTCCCAAGGCGGCAGGCTCGCCGTGCCTTCACTTTATCTCTGGATAATTGGTGAGGATACCGCTATCAAAGGAATTCGGATAGTCTCTTATCTCAAGGCTCTATCCGTATGAGCAGTTGACATTCCTCTGACCAGATGACGGGGTCTGATGCCGGGGCGTTTGATTCCCGAAAACTGAAAATATTTGAACGTATGATCGGCATGAAGCGTGTGCTCTATCCTCTTGGGGGCGGCTACGAGCTCTCCGGGATCTAATTGATAGACCTTCTTTGTCCCATCGGGGTGTCTCAGAGTGACTGTAGGTATTCCCTCTCTAAAGAGCCAGTATTCGTCGAAGTCGCGGTAGTGGAGCTCTACAGGAGTGTTTGGTGGAAGCATATATTCGTGAAAGGAAGGAATATCTATTTCGTCGAGGAATCTCGGACAACTGGGGGGATATTCTTTCTTTCCTGGCAAGTTTTATAACGCACATATCGACCGTGATGTCCATAATAGCCATAAGATTGTATTTCTACTTGTAGAATTGAAAAACTTCGCACCAAACCAAAGCTTATTTGGCCTTACCGCGTCTTTCTTATTTTATCTCTTATTTGGGCGGCTTTTTCAAATTCTTGATTGGCCACGGCGTGTTTGAGCTGTTCTTCAAGATCTGCTTTTGGACTCTGCGGCCTCGTGCGTTGCACGACTTCTGCCCAGTTTTTCAGAAAGGCTATCTCCCAGCTTGTTTCAATTTCATCCTCTTTCTTGTATTCTCTGAAAAAGCATTCAATCTCAAGTATTCCTTTTTCTATGTTTTGCAATGCTTTCTTGTAGTCCTTTTTCTGAAGGCGAATGGAGCCCTTAGCTTTGGTGTTCATCATTAATTACGTAGGGCCTGTATTGTTGAAACTCCCATTTGTCGTCCTCACTTGACGGCGTATTTTCTTACAAAGTCGAAGACGTTCAAGTTTCTTTTGTGTGTCTCTTTCTACGCCTTCGTATTCCTCAAGACCGAGTAAGCTCAGGTATCTGTAGTAGTATTGTATGGCTTCACACTGGAGTTTGGCGCAATCGTTGCTATCCAGTCCGAATCCCTCTTCTGTTCCATATTTGGTTCTATACTGTTCGATGGAGGAAAGATAATATTCCAAGAGGGATTCCTTGCCGTATGGCCTCCGTCCGTCAGGTCTTCCCGACACCTCCATCTGCCTGAGTCCCATACTGATGCGCAACTGTATCTTCTCTTTTCCGTCGCTCCCCTTTATCTTTCTGACGGATATTTGATCGGATTTGTAGTCCCATCCTTCAAGTATGGGTGTTATATCCTTGTTCATATTAACGATCCTGTAAGAAATCACTTACCAGACAATAGCATCATCACTTAGGCCTGCTTGTCCTGTGCAGTCCTAGCATCGAGCCATTTTTTTCAAGGATTGGGGACTCTCGCCGAAGCGGTGACCTATTAAAAGCCCGGCTACGCTTAAATCCTCATCTAATTCTGGCCAGTGGATAAATGCTCCATCCCCGAAGATTTCAAAATGGTTGCGTTCCTTCGGTGTCCCATGCCATAAACGAGGGTACCAGACCAAGGGCACAATAATGGTACGGTCATCTACCAGGTCCACTGTCAGTGCATCGTCGCTCACGTTGACCTGTTGTGCACGGGCATCCTGCATATCACCGACCAAAGAATTCATAGTTGCTCACCTGACTGATAATCAATAGTCGCACAGAGTGTTCAGATTCGCGAATAGGCTCACAATTCCTCGAGACCCCGAGAACGCGATACCTCCTGTCCTACTAATTGCACCTCATAGGACATTGGATACTCCAGGATACTTTCATAAAGCATCTTTTGGTCTGGGATTCTTGACAATATACTCTTCTCATACTCGGTAAGTCCTTGGCCAAACAGAAACTCCCGTAACTTTTCTAACTTACCCTCTGCGACTCTCAGGACAACTTGAATTTGCTCTGAGTCAAGGTCATTAAAGAAAATCACGGACTCCTCTATGTCTTTGTTCAATCCGATTGATTTTATGTGATGCAGAAGGCTCTCCATCGTTTTTCCGTCTGACGCAATAGTCTTTCGGATCTTCCGCCTTAGTCTAACTCGCCTTATTTTATCAACGGAGACACCGATCGATATCAAGAGACCCAGCGACAAGACCGCGGAGATGGCTAGCTTGGCAAGGTTTGTCCACACTCCCCCTGCTAATAAATCCCCAATGAAACTACCGCTATCTTGTACCGAGAATTTGGTGCTGAGGTCTATGATTTGCGCGCCGCGTACCACTCCATCAAATCGGGCTGTGTCAAAAGATATGTCGGGTTTCGTAGAAGAACAGAGAACTCCAATCCGAACAGATGTGCCTTCATTAAATGCCAGAAACTCTATGTTTAGGGTGTCTGGTGTCACCCGCGATAAAGAGCAGAAATCTCCGTATCCTTCGGTTTGTTTGACGACCTCCGCACTCAGGATTTTTGTTCCTTCAGGGGGCAGCCACCTCAAATAGTGGATGTCAGATCCGTCAATATCTGTCTGTCCCGAATTCATTATACCGAATTCAAGATTGGCAAGATTGGCAATGGACTGCCCACGATACGCAATGGTGACATCACGCGCAATCTTGTTGTCGGGGTCAAGAAGAGTTATCTTCTGAATCCCTTCAACGGTGATTTCTCCGTCCTTCTTGTGACAAGAAATAGAGCACGACAGGAATTGCTAGAGCAAGTATAAGAAACAGAAACTGAAAGAGGATGGCTACTTTGCTCCTTACAAGACGCTCAAAGCGACCACTTGGTCGGTCGGCCTCTGTGGACCTCATGAACTTCTCTCTTGTGATTCTGCTTGTGACAAAATGAGATTATTATTGGGAGATCAAAATTATTAAATTGAAGGACTAGCAAAGTGTTTCACAATTCCTTACACTTGCCTGCATGAAAATCCGCTATGGCCTTATTGGCCAGATCATCAAGCCTTCCTGATTGAACATCATTTTCAAACTGTTTGTCCCATTTCTGCGCATCAAACTTATCAAACCATTCTCTCAGAACGGCTAATTCATTTTTTGGTAACCGAGCAATTGCTTCTTCAATTTCTTTTACAGCTTCCATTTGGTTTACCCCCGTCGGTAATCAAGTTTGGATTAAAGTACGATTCTAAGCTCTTTTCATTTCCTAAAATTCTGTTTTCTTTGAGAATGCTTCTTTTCGGTCAATATTTATATTATTCTTAGTGATAACTCAATAAACTTCTTAATATTACAAGTTAAAAAATTAATGGTCAAGTACTTTTTTTGTTTTTTCAATAACCTCATCTGGGAGCATAGTTTTGCCTTGACGAATTTCCCGATATTCCCTAAATTGTTGATTCAGAGCGGGCACTTATAAGGAATAATCTGAAGATGGCTGATAGCACCTACGATCTGAAAATATCAAGCTTGCGTGAGGTTGTGGAGAAGAGCGACTTTGCAGGTCCTCCGACTATTGATCTGGTGGCAAGAGCACAGAGGGGCGTGAGGCAAAAGGGTCGAAGACTGGGGGTCTTTCCGGCGTCGTTTAACCCCATTACTGTATCTCACGCCGAACTCATCTTCGAAGCGGCAGAGTCTGCCAGTTTAGATGAGATACTCCTGGTGTTGGACAAAAGGGCAATGGATAAAGAGATCTTCGGAGCCTCCTTGGAGGATAGGCTTTTTATGCTTATTCTGTTCTCACAAGACAGCCCGAGTATCTCTGTGGGGTTATCCAATAAAGGCCGTTTCTTGGACAAGCTCCCACCGTTGGAGAAGCTATATCCTCCGGATACGGAGATTTTCTTCATCGTGGGCTATGACACTATCGCAAGAGTGCTGGACAGGAAGTATTACGAAGACAGGGATTCTTCGCTTGATAGCCTCTTTGCAAAGAGCAAGTTTCTGGTGGCAAACAGGGGGGATAAGGGAATAGATGAAGTACATAATCTATTTGAGATGGAGGAAAACAGGAGATTTTGTGACAGGGTGGATGTTCTTAAGATATCGGAACTTACAGCTTTTATCTCATCTACCAAGGTTAGAGATCGCACAAAAGAAGGGAAGCGCATTGGCGACCTTGTGCCTCCCCAGATCGAGTCCTTTATTCAAAGGATGGGACTCTACAGAGCAAGTAGACAGTAGAGTATGCAGGGTACCGGCGCCTATACCCTTAAGATTTCTTCGCTGCCCCTTGACTTCGCTCTGGGCTTCGGCTCGCAATGACTGATGGGAAGAGGTATCATTGCGCGGAGATTTATCCCGAAGCAATCGCCGTTGGACCGTCTTGCTCTATATGCCCTCTATCGTATCTTCAGCGTCTCCTCCAATCCCATAAGCGTGGAATACATCGCCTGTAGTGCCGTAATGGGAATAGAATTTTTTCGGGCATCCTCGATCATGGGACCTACACAGGTGCTAAACTCAGTAGGATACCCTTTCTGTATATCCTGGAGAGCGGAGTGAGTAGCTTTACTGCTGGCTAAGGGTGCTGTCATCACCCGCTCAACTGCATCCTCTACTGCACCCTGACACCACGTTTTGACGTGATAGGGACCAAGATCAATCAAGGGGATCCCTTTTGCTTCAGCTAAAGCGCTGAGTTCGCGAACCATGCCAACGTACTCCCTGGCGAGTAGCCGGTTTGATAAAGCGTCAGCATTATTCTGTCTTGCGAGGGTAGCAATAAGTCCAATCGGTATCCAGCCTACCATCTTTGACCACGTGGAGGACAGCACAGAATCGGAGGCTTGTGTGGTGAGACCTGCCTTTTGGAATATATCTACACTATATGCAACCCGCTCCGACGTCCCGCCGTCCAGTTCGCCAAATTGTGTAAGCCCATCGTACGTCCATTTCACCACACCTGGCTCCGGACGTTCCCCTGCGACGACGGCCACAGCCCCGATCACCTTTTCTTTCCCGAACGTGTTGACTAAAAGTTCATCCTTTATCACTCCGTTCTGTACAGAGGACACCGAATCGCGAACGTGTATATGTTCTGTATTCATCAGCGCTGCCTGTGTGTCCTGGGCCTTCATAGCGAAGATCAGGATATCGCATTCCCGGACGCTTTGCGGATCATCTATGGCATCGATCTGAACTGTGAATTCCCGAAGCCCGGTGAGACGGAGTCCGTCCTTTCGAATGGACTCAATATGAGCTCCCGGGCGACCTACTATAGCTATCTCACATTCTCCACTTTTGGCTACAAGCGCTGCAATAGTGCCGCCCAGTCCGCCAGGTCCAACAATTACCACCTTTTTCATGGTCCGTTCCGTTCCTTCCTTAATTTCGTAGGGCGCGGGTTTACTCCGCCCTTACATTGTCATAGAGAGCCTCGATCCGCAATGGACACCTTCATCTCTACTCTCTCTAATGGATTATCTCTTCTATCTTTTTGAACCTGTACTATCTTCTCTGCCACGTCGATACCCTCTATCGCCTGACCGAAAACGGTGTATTTCCCATCCAAGTGAGTCACAGGGGCTACGCATATAAAAAACTGGCTGCCAGCGCTGTTCGGATCAGAAGACCTCGCCATCGATAGTGTCCCCGGTAGATGCTTACGGGAGTTGAACTCAGCGTCGATGGTGTATCCCGGGTCACCTGTCCCGTCGTCGGAGCGGTCAGCGTTCTTACTGTTGCGATCACCTCCCTGAATCATAAACCTGGGGATCACGCGGTGAAAGGTCGTCCCGTTATAGAATCCCGTTTTGGCGAGTTTTTTGAAGTTAGCCACGTGGTTTGGGGCATCTTTGAGGAAGAACTCAAGCACTATCTTTCCGAACTTGGTCTCGATGACAGCAACTTCGTTAGGATCATCGGGATCTTTCTTCAAGGCGTCTTCTCTATGCTTCTGTACGCTGTTGTTCAGTTGATTTTTGATATTTGAAGCTTCCTTACCAATCTGGTTCGCTTTTTCTACCACATCGCCCTCCTGGTATCTTTTCTCAAGATCAGATAAAGTTTTGTCGAGGTCGTCAAGTCTCTTTTCAGATTCGGAAGTTGCGATCCCGAAGCCGGCAGCGTCTGAAACACTTTGCCACCCGGACTTTATAGCTTTTTGGGCCTTTCTGATGGCGTCTCTTGCATCAGATTCGGCCTGCCTGTCGGCGTTGCTCTTAGCCAGATCGGCTTTCTGCCTGGCCAAGAGAGCTGACTTTTTGGCGGCCTCGTAGTCCTTTTGCTGGATCTTCGCCTCGGCTTCAGCAAGCGCATTTTGTGATTCCGCCAGGTCAGCCCGGGCGTACTTCTCGGCACCTGCGGCCCGTGCAGCTTGTATAGCCCCTTCAGCTTCGCCTATCTCCTTTTGAGGGACATTAGAACACCCCAAGGAAGTAAACAGTAGGCAGTAGGCAGTGGACAGGGCAACCCAGCCCATCCCTATCTTGGAAACAGCCCTGTCTGTGCGTGTCCGCACACAGACAGCTGTGCCAAGGGTATTAGATTTGATCATCTGTCACCCCTTTCGTTATAAATTTAGGTGCCGCATCAAGAAATAGCACTAAAATCCAGCAATGAATAGTGTAGGGGTAGTGTTCCCCTGCCCTTAGGGCGAGGAGACCTCGCCCCTACACGGTGTTCAATTAGTACTAGATAACTCTGAAGAGTATACTAGGCAAGGGCGCTATTTCACAATGTGGTGTCTATGGCTAAAGAAGAGAATAACTTAACTCTATAAAGTTAGGGAAAACCTGTGTCCAAGTCAAGATGAAAGTGAATGTGCAGTCGGGAGTTTTGAATCAGATAGATTCAGATTGGATGAGATCTTAAGTATTCTTTTTATGACATTCTTCCAATTTTCCCTTTCAGTCCAATCGCGCGATCGACAGCGGAGAGGAAAGCTACCAAACCGAGGTTGGCTTCATCTGTGTCTAAATGGTCACTTTCGGATTTCTTAACCAGGTACTTGTAGATTCCCAGAGAGAGGGCAATTGAGGCTACTTCCCCTTGTTCGTCTTCTTTAAGGGACGTTTTAACTCCCTCTTTCCAATCTTCTAACGTGTCTATCAGTCCCTCGAGGACTAATACAGCTTCGAGGTACCTTTCTCTTTGATAGGCATTTATTGAGGCTTGGATAACCTGTCTTGTCTCTGCGCGCTCTCGTGGAGCAAGAAAGGAAGATCTGCTGCCAAGTCTGGCTCCTGCGGATTTTAGAAGGTCTGTTACGTATAGGTCTCGTCTGTAGGCATCCAATCCTACTAATCTGTAGAAGGTCTTGCCGTCTCCTGCCATCTCTGCGATTGATGAGAGCAGTTGTCTTTTGATTATGGGTGATTTGAGCTGGGGATAGGCATCAAAGCAGAGCCATACGATGTCCGTCTCTCCAAGCTCTGCAAGGGCGTCTACTACGACGGGGAGTATCTGATGGTTTCTCCTTTCGTCCTGCGCCAATTTCTTGAGGGCATCTATTGCTTTTCTATCTCCGATCTTTCCCAGGGACATAACAGAGTTTATGCGGACCTGAAGGTCCGGGTCATATAGGTGGTCTATAAGGGGCTTTGTCCCTTCGTGAGAGCCTATCTGTCCTATCGCCCATGCTGCCTGGGGCTGTATGTTGGCTTCGGGGTCGTCCAGCTTTTCTATCAAGGCTGTTAGAGCTTTTTTGTGTCCTATCTCTCCCAGGGATCTTGCTGTCTGACGTCTGACTTCCTGGCTGGGGTCGTTCAGTGCTCTTATCAGGTCGTCCACAGCCAGGGGACTCTTCAGCACTCCCAGGATCCTTGCGGTTCTGAACCTGTCGCTTTCAGTATCGGACCTGGAGAACAAGTACAGGTTGTAGAATACGCTGAAGGGGTTGGATGTCCACAGGTTTCTTATGACTTCGCCTGCTCCAACTTGGCTCGACTCTTTGACGTCGGGAAAGAAGTGTCCGCTGATAAGGGTCAAGGCAGAAGATAGCAAGAATATAATCTGAAGGCTCCCAACTGGGAAGTTTCCGATGGATAACTGCACCTCGGACAAGGCTTCGGCTAGGTATCCTCCCGCTATGGGGGCGATAAAGGCAGCTATTCCTGAGAACATGGCGTAGATAGCAATGTAGATAGATCTCCTCTTTTCGGGAGTGACCCTTAAAAGTAGGTTGAAGGAGGTTAAGGTGATAGCTGCGGTGGACATGCCGCCAAGAATGTGGACTACGGGGATAAGCTGGTAGTTATCCTTTGTGTTGAACATCCACAGGATAGGCAGGAACATGGCGATTGAGGTGCTTATCTTGAGTATGGGTTTATTGCTGAATTTATCGGAGAGGAATCCCCAAAAAGGGTATGAAAGGATGGTGCTCAGCGTTCCAAGGGCGGTAAAGAGGGCTATCGTGGAGTAGTTTATCTTAAGCTCTTCTATCATGAAGACGGCGTAAAAAGGAGCTGCGATTCCAGTGGCGAAGGACCAAAAGGCGATAAAGAGGGAGAACTTCAGGAAATTCTTATCCTGGAAGGGTATCTTCCAAAGATAAGATATACTCAAATTCTCTTCTCTTTTTGCAGGAGGCTCAGGCCTTTGAAGGAAGAAGATAGTATCCAGTGCGATGAAGACAAAGGCGACTCCAAAGATTATTAGAAAGCCGTTGTATCCTTCGGGGAAGCCCTCAGGTCGACCGCTGAATTTGTCCAGGACTTTTCCGGCACCCAATGCGACCAGCATGCCCACTGCTCCGCCGACGGTGTTTCGTCTGCCGAAGAACCTGCCCCTCATATTTTCGGGCACCAGGTCGGAGGTCCATACCGTCCAGGCTGGTACTGCCATTGAAAAGGCGAGACTGGAGAGGAATATAAGGGCTACTAAGGTGGTAATCCAGAGGTCTTGCGGGATAAAAAATGGTATGAAGATGGGCAGCGTCCACAGCGTTCTGAAGGTTTCGGCAAGTGATACTACATAGGCTTTTCTGCGGCGGAGTTTCTCGACGAAGATGGACGCAACGGGCTGGAAGAGATTGGTCAGCGCCGGAAGGGAAGCAAGGATTCCTATCTGGAAATTAGAGGCTCCAAGAGTAAGCGCCAGCCCTGTGAAGAATACTCCGTTGGTGAGGCTGAACCAGCTTGTTCCGAATATACTCTGAAAGATGATCAGCCTCATCCCTTTGAGCATCTGGACTCTTGTAAGTTCGTTGCGAAGTTCTTCGGGTACTTCAGTTGGTCCAGGCTTGTTTCTCGGAAACTTACTTCTCATCGGTCTTATTGGAATCGTTCAAATTGTCCTCCTTCTCACCTTCTATGGTTTGGTGGGACCATGCTGTTCCCCTGCGGGGAGTATAGAGTACTTTTTCCTTCTCTTCCTTTTCCTTACAGGGGTGGCACAGGCTTGCAGTTGGAATTGCTTCTAATCTGTCTTTGCCTATGTCGCTGCCGCATACTTCGCACGTGCCATATGTTTTGTCTTCTATCTTTTCTAACGCTAAATCGATGTCGTTGAGTTCTATCCTGTTGCTATCTCCAAGCGCCATCAGCAGTTCCAGGGAGGACGATACTGACGCACTATCGGTGGCTGTGTCGGCCTGATCGGAGGGACGCTCATGCTGAAGCTGTCTAATATTCTCCTCCTGGAAGTCAATTCCCTTTATGATCTCCTGTTGACGTTCCAGCAGAAGTTTCTTATAGAATTGTAACTCCTTTTTCTTCATCAAAACCTCCAATAGAAAACCTGCCGAATCCTCCCCTAAAAGTTCTTTCGATACTTTTTGGAGGCCCCTTTCATCGTGGGGAGAAAAGCAAAATTACAGTCAATATGAATTGTCAGAAAATAATAACGCCTGAGCTCCAAAAAAGATCCTGATCTTTTTTCAAAAAAAGTTCTTTCAACATTCTTTGGGACTTCGATTAGAATTTCATGGATATTGCGCCCAAATAAAGGATAATGCCGATCAGTTGTCAAGTAAAGGTTTTCTCTCCTGTTTCGTATTATTCCCTAACTCTTTGTCTTATTTGGAGATAAAGGCTATTGACTTTCTTCTTGTTCCGTGTTACTTTATGGTATTCCCGTCTGTTCCAGTAGAAATTTAGTAGAAGTTTGGTAGAAAAGTCAAGGTCAATCGCTTCGACAACTTCAAAGAAGTAATGCCAGAGGACAAGATGGACCGCAGGGATATTCCAGTGGATCGATGACTACAACAGAAAGCGTTTCCATTGGTCCCTGGGATGCAGAACTCCACAAGAACGGGAAAGAAGATTTTATCTGCTCCTTCAGGGTGCTCAATAGATGTCGACTTTCTGGGGGTCACTATACATCCTCTATCATTTTCTGCTTTTATCTGGAAATGGGAATAGATTTTATCAAGCACCTTATCTTGGGATAGTTATGTCTAGTTTAGCTATGGATGGAGCAGTTGTATAAGGAGGGACTATGAGGCCCGCAACAGAGCTTGCCTGGGTACACAGAGGCTTTGAGGAGTTTTCCAAAGGCTCATTCGACAATGGGGGAGATAACCTCTATGTGAACGCCAGGGGAACCATAGAAACGATCCACAGGTTTGATGTCAATAACGACGGCTATGTGGACATTGTGTTCCCCAACTCGCATGGCTACATCGAGCGCGGACCCACATGGATTTACACCCAGGCAGAGGGCAGAGACTGGCCCAGGCACGAGCTGCCTAACGACAGTGGGTGGATGAGTCGGGTCGTGGATGTCGACGGCGATGGGTACCTCGACCTGATCGTAGTGAATGCGGAGAACGGCGTTACATCGGAGCTGGACTCGTACATTTACTGGGGCGGCGCTGACGGGCTGAGCGGAGATCGCACCGAGCTTCCTACTGCAGGCGCGTACGATGTGGCCCTCTTTGACCTCACGGGTAACGGGTGCTTAGACATCATCCTGCCATCGGCATGGGTCGACCACCACAACGCGGGAAAACCCCGACTCATGCACGTGTATGAGCAGGTAGAGCCACGCAGGTTCAGAGACGCATCAGAGCGCTACGGGCTTCTCGGCGTCGCGGCCCTCTCGGTCGCCTGCGAAGACCTGAACGGAGACGGCTGGCCTGATCTTGTTGTGGCCAACTACCGCGAGGAATTCGAGTACGATATCGACTCTTTCATTTACTGGGGAACAGAAGACGGCTTTGACACTATTTCGCCTCTCATGCTTCCCTCTCATTATGCTATGCAGGTTGTTCTGAGCGATCTGAATGGAGACGGGGCTAAGGAGGTCATCTTCACCGGAGGGAACAGGATCTATATCTACTGGAACAGGGGAGGCAGCTTTCGTCCCGACGACCTCACGGTTCTGGAAGCCGAAGGCAACACCACCATGTTCAGCCGGGGCGCAATACGTGTGGAAGTAGCCGATGTGGATGGCGACGGCAGGAACGAGCTTGTCCTTGCCACGCTGGAAGGAGTAGAGATACGGGCACAGGACGACCTGCACAACGTGGCGGCCCTGCTGCCGATGAAGTACTGTAGCTGGGTGGAGAGCGCTGACCTCGACGGTGACGGACGGCTCGACTTGTTGACGTCCAGGTACCAGAACGGAAAGACATATGAGTCTGAATCGGCTGTTTTCTGGAACGGCCCGGAAGGATTCTCGTGCAACCGCGCCACCTGGCTTTCCACGGCGGGTGCAGTGGGCTGCACCGCGGGAGACCTGGACGGCGATGGTAGACCAGAGATCATTTTCAACAATACACTTCGCGGCCCGTCCCAGTTCGATCCGGATTTTCCTGTATATGTCTATCTCGGTAACGAGGGATGCGAGTACGACCCTTCTCGGAGGCTGGAGCTTCCGACAGGAGGGGAAGCCAACACCTATGCATTGGCTGATCTGGATCTGGACGGTTATGCTGATCTAGCGTTTACGTCGCCGGAAGGCCTCCGGGTATTTCACGGCGGCCCCGACGGACTGGTGCCGGACAGGTACTCCATCTTGCCATGCCAAGCGCAGAAGATTCACTACGTGCTGGTCGGTGACTTCAACCGCGACGGCTGGCTGGACTTGCTTGCAGTCGCCTACACCTACGACGACAAGCCCGAGACCATGGCCAACTCGTCGGTGATCTTCTACGGCGCACCTTCCGGATTTTCCCCCGAGCGTTCAACCGTACTGCCGACATATTGCGGCGGAAACGCTCAGCTCGCCGACGTCAACAAAGACGGCTGGCTCGACATCATCGTCTATAACAAACGAGGATACCTGTCGATGTACCTTGGAGGTCCTGACGGATACTCTGAAGAGAGGATCTGGAAGGTCCCCCTCAAAGGATCCGGTGCAGGCGGCGTGGCCGCCATCACCTGCGCCGACCTGAATGCCAATGGATGGCTGGACTTGATCGCGGTGGTCATGGGTCACTACACCCGCGACGACAGCGGATTCTACATCCTTTATGGGGGCCCTGATGGTTATTCCCAGGACAGAATCGAATTCCATCCCACAGACGCTTCAAGCATCCTGGTATCCGTTGCGGATCTCAACAACGATGGGAACTTGGACCTCCTTGTCCCGGCTTATTCGACTAAGTTCTCCCGGGAGTTGCCAGCCTACATCTTCTGGGGTGATGGAAAGAGTTTCGACTTCGCGAATCCCCTGGTGATCCCCTGCGATTCCTCGTGTGCTTTCATGGCTGTTGACATAACTGGCAATGGGTACCTCGACCTGTTTACGGTCTGCCACCGCAATGATCTGGGACACCAGGTGGACTCCCTGCTCTTCTGGAACGGACCTGAGGGGATTTCATTCGACCGGGTGACCCGTTTGCCGGGTCTGGGACCCCATCTTGTATCTCCACGGGACTTCGGAAATGCCTACACCCGTGAGCCGCACGAGAATTATCTTTCCCCGGCCTACGATATGAATGGCGCCAAGCCGGTCAGGTTGAGCTGGAAGGCGGAGAAGCCTGAAAAAACGCAGCTCAGGTTCCAGCTTCGCTGGGCGGCGAGCCAAGACAAGCTTAAAAGTGTCCACTGGAAAGGACCGGCAGGGGAGGGAAGTTTCTATGAAGAGTCAGGGGAGCAGATCAATGGAGTGGATAGGGGTGCCAGATGGCTGCAGTACAAGGCGACGCTGGTTTACCTGAACGGCTGCCGTTCGCCGAAGCTGGAGGAAGTCCGCGTGGATTTCGAACGGTAAGAGGCTGGACGTGTAGCTCCATCGACGAGCTATGAATTGGCTTGTACAGAAGAAAGTATACAGTCTGTATATAATTCCTACAAAACTTATGATAATTATGACTTAACAGAATGATATTTTTAATATTACAGGTTTTTTCTTAATATTTCAGTGGTGTCTTATATAGCTCAAATAGCTGTATATTAGGTTCTTAGCATAGAAAACTGTATATGCCTTAGGTATGCTCCCTTGAGATAGGGCCATTGCAAGGGAGCAGGCTGATATTTTTTAAAGTGTTTGGATTCCTCTAACCAGATGCATCGAAAGTAAGAAAGGAGGTGTGTCATGTTTAGCTTTATACAGCTATTTGTCAGCAGGACTATCCCTTTCTTGCTACTTGTGCTAGTGCCAGCGATTTGTTTGGCACGGATGGCCCAGGGCGAGGCCAATCAGACCGTGCAAGCTGATCCACCATTCTCGGGCACTATCTTCATCGACCCGGACATCATCACCTCGTCAGACCCGACCACGTTTCAGAGGGTCTCGTACTCCGGGCAGGGTTCTCGAAGGATGTTTGACCGACGAGTCAATAACTGGATCACTGTGAATGCATACGTGTTCAACGCAAGCTTTGACGACGGACTGACCGCCGAGATTCAGGTCAATCCGGAATTCGGCAGCTCTTCTGCTGCTTTGGGGGAGGCGCAGAAGTACGGGTGGGTAATCGGTCAACTGCCGACCACGCTTCGAGCCGACACGCAGACTGTCTGGATTCACAAAGGCACTCAGCCATTTGGAGGCGGGAACAATAATCTGCTCATCCATACCGGCCAGGCCGACCTCTACGAGGATGACGGTATTCTTGAGGAGACATTGTTTCACGAGGCGGCGCACACGTCGCTCGACGCAGATCACGCCGCCGCATCCGGTTGGCTAGCCGCCCAGACTGACGATGGCGAGTTCATCTCCACGTATGCGAGCGATTTTCCAGACCGAGAAGATATTGCAGAGAGCTTCCTAGTCTATTTGGCGGTGCGTTATCGGTCAGATCGGATATCCCAGTCACTTGAAGAGAGGATATTGCAGACAATCCCAAACCGGATTTCCTACTTTGACAATCAATCATTCGATATGTATCCGATCGATTCGGCAAGTGTAGTCATAGAGGGAGTTGGTTATGAAGTGCCGAAGGAATTCGCCCTATCCCAGAATTATCCCAATCCATTCAACCCCCAGACAGTGATCCATTACGATCTTCTTGTCCAAAGTCATGTTAATATATCTCTCTTTAATATTATGGGACAGAAGGTTACGACATTGGTGGACGGTTATAGATCAGCTGGCAGTTACTGTGTAGTATGGAATGGAAAAGATAACAATCAAAAGAACCTTGCCAGCGGAGTGTATCTGTATCGGATGGAGGCGGATGGATTTGTGCAGACGAGGAAGCTGTTAATAGCGAAATAGAGTCTGTCGGCAGAATCGTCATCTAATAACCCAGAAATCGCTTCATATATGCCAGTGGGGGAATATATCATCAGTGTCAAAAGAATAGATTCTACAGTGATATCCCCCCTGTGCAGGCGTTATCGGATTATTTCTGGGAAGAGTCTGTAGTGGTCCAGATGTTCTTTAACTTATAGCCAAGTTCTTGTGGGATCCCTTTAAAAGGAAGGAAAAGCGTGGTAGCAGCTTGGGAGTGGAGGAGCTTTTTATACAGAGCCCGAGAGTTTGACATCAACACCGTAAGATACACCGATCCTCGAGGAGGAGCTATCAACTTTTGGGTGGGTCCGGATCAGGACCTACGCGTTTGATTAAAATTAAAATGTTGGGATGTCAGGAGTAGTCTTTCACCGAAAGGGATGTATATCTGAAGTTCGGATATCACACCTAAATAGAAAGATATGAGAAATACTTCGTATATAAGCAAGTTACCTGCCATTGTGACCTGACCCCACCCAGAAGATAGCGAAAAATCACCTCATGAACGATTCATTAGTGCAGGATTTTGCGATAATGAAAGCGACAGGTGAGATCTTGTGGGCGCCCATCATCCCGTGCTTCATATCGTCCAGGTGGAAACTAGCGTTTGGCCTGTTGCCGACTTTCTGGTCTGCCGGGCATATGTCTGATGCTGATCTGCGTTCTGCACTTTGTCTAATCATTGGGCTGATTTACCAGGTTCTTTTGCTGGTTTTGCTGCTAAAGCGATTCAACCGAGTCGAGCGACATCAATCCAACGCATCCTACCAATGACGATCAACGCATACTGTACCAGGAATCGGTTTGTGTTTCTGCTAATTGCGCTGGCAATTGTGCTTCTCGGTTATCCGTACCTGGCAGACACTCGAGTTGGAGCGTTTTTGGGTGGGATGATCTCGCTCGTTTTGATGATCGCGAGTGGGTACGCCGTTTGGGTTCGGAAGCGGGTGTTCTTCTTTGCGTGCGGGTTGATGTTAATTACGACTACTACTGAGTATTATGTCGCTCGTGGCAGGCAGCCGGGGGAATCCGCTGGTTGAGGGGGCATTCTCCGTTTTCTACGCGTATATGACAGTCGTTATTTTTCTGGAAGTTCTTGGGACAGATCAGGTTCGCCGGGATACCATCTATGGCGCAGTATGTGTCTACCTGCTCATTGGGTTAACGTTTGGGTCGCTGTATGACTTGATCGAGACCCTGTATCCTGGCTCCTTCAGGGCTAACGTAATTGCAGATCCAGCGCAACATCTGGGGTGGCGAAAGCTGATCTTTTACAGCTTCATGACCCTTACGACAGTTGGGTACGGGGATATTACACCGGTTACTTCTCCAGCACAATCGCTGGCTATTGCCGAGGGTACCCTGGGCGTGCTCTATGTGGCTGTTTTGATTGCGCGCATAGTTGGAATTTACATCAGCTCAAAATGAGAACTAGTAGGATGTCGGCTTGAATCTTTACAATTTCTAAGGAGAGTCTTATGGCTACCAAGAAAATCAGATATACCGGGTTGGGTCATATGGGTGGAGGAATGACTGAACATCTGTTGAAGAACGGCTTCACAGTAACAGTATAAGACGTAAACCCCAACGCTATAGCTTCTCTCCAAAGACCAGGGTCCTTGACGGCAGGCTCATCGAAAGCGAATCCCCCTGTGTAGAAGAGATCTTACAGATATGCAGGCAGCGAAATAGAATTGGGGGAAATCAAGATGATCTAAACGAGTTGTATTGCAAAGACGATATGTTCTTCAGCCTAGCAAAACACATCGTGTTTACATCTGAGAAATCACCGGACTGGTGACTCAGGAGATTCTGCGAAGGTGTGGATAGTGCACCTTCCGACGGACGGACACAGGGTCGCTGTCAAAATCGCACGGGTGCCAGCAGTTAGCGATAACCTTACGATCCACCGCACAAATTCATTGACACCCTCTGTCCAATTTTGTATCTTCCCTCCTCGTTAGCCTACTCCTTACGTAGCTACCAATCCGTCAGATTCCCCATAGAATTACTTAGCAAGAAAATAACGCAGTGTTGTGTTGACTGTGATAGAAATTGTCATTAGTATTAAAGGTAACGCTACAGCATTAAGTTCCTTTATAACTGGCAGATGGTTATGATATTCGCACAATTGAGGAATTACTCGGCCATAAGGCTGTCAAAACGACAATGATTTATACTCACGTTCTAAACCGTGGTAGAAACGGAGTGGTCGAGGGCTAACTCTGTACGTCAACCAGGTAACCAGGAGGTGACCATCAAGAGATGGGCATGTACGGGAGCTTTGATCAGCGGGTCAGACTGGGCTGTCTGACCGTGCAGAGCACTGTCCGTGTATTCGAGAAGCGGTATAGGTGAATTGTGTCTTTTTGGCGAGTAATCTTACTGCAAACGGAGGGTGTAACCATGCTATCACCACAACAGGTCGAACACTACCACCGCGAGGGGTACAGCGTCTATCCGGGATTCCTGTCCGGGGGAGAGGTCGCGGCCTTTCACGCCGAGATGGAGGCCATCACCGCGGACAATACGCTTGCACATCACGACAACACGCGTCTGGAGATGGAGCCGAAGCAGGCCCCGGATGGGACCCTGGTCCGGCGTATCTACGAGCCCTGCACTTACTACGAGCGCTTCCGGGAGTTCTCCGAATCGGACCGATTACTGGATTGTGTGGAGCAGTTACTCGGCTCGAATATCCTTTTCCATTACAGCAAAATTAACATGAAGCCTGCCGGGATCGGATCACCCGTTGAATGGCATCAGGATCTCTCCTACTACCCCCTTACGAACCGGGACTCCGTCTCTATCCTCTTCTACCTGGGGATGACGCCACCGTGCAAAACGGTTGCCTGCAGGTGATCCCACGTCGCCATCAGACATCCTTGATGGAGCATAGCTCTGACGGGCTTTTCCGCGGCAGGGTAACAGAGCCGGTGGACGCGACGCAGGCGGTGCCGCTAGAAGGCGAAGTGGGCTCGGCCATCTTTATGAGCTGTATGACCCCGCACGCCTCTGTCACGAACACGTCAAGAGAGCCGCGTCGGACACTCATTCTGAGTTACCGGGCCGCGGATGCATACCTGATCTATTGTGGTGAGATAACGGGGTTTGTCGAAGAGCACGTCCGACTGGTGCGCGGTCAGCGCTCCCCTGTGGCCCGTCTCACGATGGACGAATTCCCAATTCCCCAGTATGAGAGTAAGCTCGTGTCACTCTATGAATTGCAGGAGCAGACCCGCGACGATTGATGATCTGCTCACTGTCCCCAACGATGTTGTCAAGAATCGTTGACCCCCGATAGATTCAATCGGGTGTGACCCGTGTGAACGCTCTTATAAGGAACCACACATGATTGAGATCTCGGCTACGACCCCGTTTGCCGCACCGCCCACGTGGGCGGTACTGGAACGACTGGACTTAGACGCTAAAATAAGCTTGGATTAAATTTAGCCAAACCGTTACCAACTTCTGCCAGTTGAAAACTTTAGCCCCAATGCCACACGATTGACCGAAAGGATTTTAAGGTTAGCTTGGGATGAACGTGTGCCTTACATGCCTTTCGTGTCTCTTCCCAAAAGTCAGATTGACTCAAGTTTCTATAATTGCTTATTTATCATAATCCTATATCTGATTGAGACCATCTGATTCGGCACAGAATAAATAAAGAAATAGAAAAATTTAAGCAAGACACTCCTGCCTTGCTGAATCAAAAACTTTGTACAACTCAACAGCTCTATGCTTAAACCTCTCTGCTTTGCCAATCATCTCTTCTACCTTATATCTCTGTGCCAAAATCTTCACAGCAAGCCCTGCAAGAGCATCTGACTTGTAGTCAGATATGGTTTTTCCTTTCGGTTTAATGTGTTTCCCTAACTTGTTGTTCTGTATTTAGATAAGGGCTATTGACTTTATTCTTGTTTAGTGTTATTTTATGGTATTCCCGCTCGTTCAGTAGAAATCTAGTAGAAGTTAGTAGAAGAATCAAGGTCGATCGGTTCGACAACTTCAAAGAAGTAATGCCAGAGGACAAGGCGGACCGCAGGGATATTCCAAAGGATCGATGACGACAACAGAAAGCGTTTCCATTCGTCCTTGGGATATAAGACCCGAGAAGACTAGAGGAAACAGTTTTATCTGCTACCCCAGCTTGCGTAATTGATGTCGCTTTCCAGGGAGGCAGTACAAAAGAGGAGGCTCAACATGGCAGGGACAGAAAAGGGGTTCTCGGAGAACGACAGGAAGGTGCTCGACGTCACGTTTAATTCGACAGGGGAGAGCGTCAACAACGCGTGGGGCTGGCGGATTCCCCGGAACCCGGATCGGGTGACAGGTGAGTTAACGGAAGCCGAGCAAGAGGTCACCGAGATGGCCCGGAAGGATACTCGCCAGACGCGCGAGGTCTCACGCGTGAAAACCTACACATACTGGGCGCCGTTCAACTACGACAACGTAACCGTGGAGTTGGGACGTCCCGGGACTGGAGTCGAATTCAACATGGACGGTGCGGAATTAGACATCTATCCGTACGGTGCCATTACGATTGAGGAGGAAGAACCCATAGTCGCGGTCACCGTCATCGGGAGCGGCTGTTCTAACCAAGCCTGTGTGTGGTTAGAGGGGGAGCCCGTGGAATGGAAATATCCTCGGACCGGCGTGCGCATGATGAAACGCGACCTTTGGGGGATGCACGTACGCTACGACGCGTGGCGGTCCACGGACGAAAGCTGGAACGACGCTGGCCTGAGCAGCGCGCGATTTGATCTGCCGGACTGTAGGAAGGTCATCGTGGGTGGAAGCTCAGTGGGTGCAGACCCGCACTACTGCATGCGCATCATCCGGGTCGACGTGAAGGAGAACCTCTGACGGGTGCGCTTAGATGTGTGTCTCAAAAGCTCGTTCCCACTTCCTCCGGGGAAGAGACAAGGTGACACGGTGATTGGGAGATTCCGGTCTTGAGGGGAAGAATTGTTTCGGCCACATGGCGGAGCTGTTGGACGTTGTCGTCAATCCGTTAGGCCGCTATGGAATGGCGAAAAGGAAAACAGTGGACAACGCAGTGCGCCGCTTCCTGCTTCGCAACGCATGCCTTTATGCATGGCAAATCCGCAAGTAAAAGGGAGATTGAGAGATGGCTGAGAGACTCATCTTCCGAAATGCCGCAAGCCCGGCCATCGGCTCTGCACAGTATGACATGCAGTCATAAGATTTTCACATAAAGATGTCGTGATATGTGAATGGTAGGAGCCGTTTTCAACGGCGATGATTACTTGCATCGCTTCGTTGTAGGCTTCGCCTGTGCGCAGATAAAATCTGCTCCTACCGCTCACGTATTGGATGAATTCATGACGACATTCACATTTTAAATCGGTATCAGTGGTTCACAGCGTAGAAATGTCTCGAGGAGGATCTTGCCTTGACTCACATCCACAATCAGAGCCCGCTCGTATCGAAGCATTTGTTCATCGACGATCGGTTTGTCGAGGAACTGTCTGGTCTGAAACGTCGCTTCCACCAAGCCGTCAAGTGTGATGAAAATCCCGTTATCCGCGCAGAGAAGCCCTGGGAGAAGGACGCGGCTTTCATCGATTCGGCGATCGCCATCTACGACGAAGCGCAGGGCATCTTCCGAGCATGGTATCAGGGCGGAGCATGCTACGGTCCTGAGGATGGTTCGAACATGTGCTATGCCACCTCACAGGACGGGATCCACTGGGACAAGCCTTCGCTGGGTTTGATCGAGTTCGAAGGGAACAAGGACAACAACATCGTGCTGATGGCCAATTGCATGATGCACGATCCTGCACCGATTATGGATCGGATCGATCCCGACCCTCAACGTCGCTACAAGGCGGTCTGGTGGGGAGGCAGGAAGGACCCATCCCAGAAAAACGGGTGGCAGCTAGGCCATTGCGTCGGATTCTCTCCGGACGGTATTCATTGGCACGAGCACCCGGAGAATCCGGTCTGGCCCGGGGACGCCGAAGTGGCGGTGCCCGCCGGCTTGGAGCGAACCTCGGGCAGATTTGCGATGTACAGCAGTGCTGACGGCTATGGGATGCGGGTTACCGGGCGGAGTGAAAGTGACGATTTCGTCCATTGGGACCTTCCGCCCAAGTTCCTCCTCCAGCCTGATGACGAAGATCCTCCAGGCACTGAAGTCGCGGGTCTGGCGCCGATCAATTATGAGGGCACACAGCTCGGGATGCTCTGGATTTCCCGTAATCTGCCCGAGTTTACCAAGCAGGAATGGCAGCAGATTGTCGAACAGAATAAACGCCAGGGGTTCTTCGGTCCACCGATCGAGATGAACAATGTCCGATGCCGCGTGATGTACACCGAACTCGCCGCAAGCCCCGACGGTGTCAACTGGCAGCGCGTCCATCGCCAGCCTCTGTTCCCCTTCGGCCCCGAGGGGAGTTGGGATGAGTGTATCTGCCTGGCCGCGAGGCCGTTCGCACACGAGGACAAGATATACGTCTATTACACCGGCCATGGACGCACCAAACCCACGCCTGGCTGCACGGGACCTGAGAAGATCGGCCAGTGGAACGTCGAAACCGGTTTAGCTACGTTGCGCCTGGACGGGTTCGCCTCACTGGAGGCGTACTCATCGCCGGGCGTGCTCGTCACCAAGACGTTTCCTTTCAAAGGGACGGGCGTTGTGGTCAACACAGATGCAGGGAAGGGATCGGTTCGGCTGGAAATACTCGACGATCAAGGCCAACCGATCCCCGGGTTCACTAGGGAACAAGCCCGGCCGATTACGGGCAACCACCTGCGGGCGCGGGCAGCCTGGACCTCCGAGGCTGCCCCGACAGACCTTCGGGGCCGCCGCACCCGATTGAAGCTTTATATAGAAAACGGCCATCTGTACTCGCTGTCGATCACTGCCGACGGATAGTCGGAATGGGACGGAGGGATGTTCAACGTTGCCGTGATCAGACGAGGCATATCGGCCTTGGGTTTTGCCCCGCATAGATAGGAAAGGCTACCAACATGTTACCAGGTCGCACTGAGTCAGAGCTGACTTTCAGCAACCAGCCGTGTCCAGCGTCGAATGGAATGGTTCAGCGTACTGTATCACCAGACCATACAGTGCGAAGAAGAACAAGCCAGAAGACGGAGGTGTGGAGTTTCCACACTGTCTCGGTGAAGTGTTCAACGGACTGATTGCTGAGGCGTTCTCTATCGAGGGGTCTATGAACGACCGCAGTTCGAGGAAGAAGGGCAAGAAGCGAAACCCGGAAGTTGGACTCATCAAGAGAGGTATGTAGTGGGCGAGTTTACCATAGTGGCGAGAGCGAAGCAGGATAACTGCTGATCCGCGTTGGCGGTCTAGCCATCCGTGGCAAGGAACGCCCAACCGGCTGGCACATCCTATAACACGTGTACCCGCGGCTTCTGTCGCTTCGTTCCCTCCGGCCAACAGCCTGTGTCACGTCGGTTGCTGATAAGCACAACCGACGCGCCGATCCGCCTGCGCCAGTTCGGGAACAAACGTTATGGGAAATGTTAAAGGAGGTACGCAATGAAGTATGAACGTATACCTGTGTATTTAGTCACATTGCTTTCCACATTGTTCTTCGCCAAGCTCGATCAGATAATAGCAAACGATGCACCTGTTGTTGTAAGTGTCGGCAAAAGTATTAGCCCTCGTAAAGATGTACCGGTCAGAATGGTATCAGAATCTGTATCAATCACAATTGACAACACTATTGCGCGGGTTTACTGCACCTTCGATTTTCACAATGAAGGCCCCTCTGACACACTAGAAGTTGGATTCCCGAGGGGGTGGGAAAAGGATCTCTACGACTTCCTAGCTAAGGTGGACGGTAAGTTTGTGCCTGTACGAACTGGAGCACATAAACCCATACACCCGTTTAACTTGGATAAGATCGTCGATTGGAAAATATTTGAAGTGCCTTTCTTGACTAAGGGCAGCAAGGTGAAAGTACGTAATTGGTATTGGACTGTTTTATCTAATACGAAGTACGACGGACTGTCCGACCAACGATTCGTATACATCCTGAAAACGGGTGCACTGTGGGCAGGAACTATTGGCGATGCTACAATCACCATTACCCTGCGGAACACCCATCCTGACCAGATTACAAAGCTAGAACCGTCCGGTTACGTTCAGGAAGGTCAAAGAATCACTTGGCAATTCAGGGATTTTGAGCCGAAGGAAGACATAGAAATTCATCTTATGCAAGATTTTCTCTATGGACGACTCCTTCGGTCTCAGATGTTGCTCAAACAAGACCCAAATAACGCCGAAGGTCATTTTCTATCCGGGACAGTGTATTTCAATCAAGAAGGGGTTTTTAGTTCAAAAGCTCAGGATTCGTTCTCCAAAGCCCTAAGTCTCAATCCCAAATTATGGGATGCTCGATGGTATCTTGTGGCTATTTACTATTTAAAAGAAAACTGGGATGCACTTCAATATGAACTCGAAACAATAATAGAGGGTAATCCTGAATACATTTGTAGGGATGAGGCCTTCTCGAACTATATGTACGCGGATTTGCCAACTCACATACCACAAGGATTCTTAGAGAGTGTTCGTCACCACCTAAGCGAAATAGAGAAATAAGTTAGCACTTCCCATAACATTCAGAGAAACGATGGCCAAAATTTGAAAGACCCAAAATGGGGGGAACGCCGTTATGTTCAGAGCGATTCTTTTGGTATATTTCAGTTTTCTGTCTGTTCATGCCGTGGCCTTTGAAACAAGCCTCGGACCATTTGAGAGCCGTAAACGTTTTCGGTCTCCATCTGATTCTCTACGACTCCATAGCGCCCCATCTATCCACTCGTGGGTCATAAAGAATCTAAAAGTAATATCAGGTGCCGAAATTGCATACGATCAAAAACGCTTTAGGACTCTAGCAACAGGTCTATTTGTAGCTGAAAACTCGGGCAGCATTAGAAGCCTTGTGAAAAACCCTTAGATTCAGAAAATAGTATAAAACAAGCATTGATAAAGCAGCTCCGATGTATTATATTATGTTATTGATAATATTATACATGGAGGAAACAATGACCCCACAAAAGCAGGAACAGACAAATCCGATGTTTCACTATTTTCAGATGGAGGATTTAGTTCCCGAGGATCATATCCTTCGTCAGATTGATGAGGCAGTTGATTTTTCATTTGTACGAGACGTTGTATCAGATTGTTATTGCCCTGACAATGGCAGACCCGGTATTGATCCTGAATTAGTTGTTCGAATGATCCTTATTGGCTATCTGTATAATTTGAGTGAGAATCGGCTCTGTCAGGAAGTGGGGATGCATGCGGCATATCGGTTGTTTTGTCATCAGACATTTGATGATGCGGTTCCGGATAGGAGCACGATCAACAAGCTTCGCAATCACAAGTGGGCATCCAGTGGGTTGTTTGAACGGATAATGCGTCAGGTAGTCCAGTGTTGCATAGATGTCGGTCTTGTGAGCGGTAAACACCTTAGTGTCGACGGCACTCAGATACAAGCTGATGCTTCAGTGAAAAGTATTGAGCCGATAGAACCCCCTGTTTCTCTTGATGATTATCTCAAGGGAATCGGTTTTGAAGGTGATAAGACAAAGGGTAGGTCCGGGCATCCTCAGGATAAAGACTTTCATGGTGAAAAGTGGACGAACCAAACACACCGTTCGACTACAGACCCCGACGCGCGCTTATACAGCAAATCGAAGGGCAAAGGGGCTTTTCTCTCGTTTATGGGCCATGATCTGATCGACACAAAAAGCAGAGTAATCCTTGAGACTCAGGGCACGCAGGCGACAGGGACAGCAGAGCCCGAAAGTGCCCTTAAGATGGTAGATGACCTTGAAACATACACCATGCCCAAAGACATTCAGACACTTAGTGCCGATACCGGTTACGGTTCTGGTAATTTTATCGCTGATGTACTTGACCGGGGAATCATACCCCATATTCCTCTGCGAGCCGATGAGAAGATTGAACCGATTCCTACATGGAAAAACAAGACAAATCCAGCACATATTCAGGCCGAACGGGATAGAAAAGTGCGAGAGGCGAAAGCCAGAAATCATGCACGGTCTATCTCATTAACAGCTGACTACAAACTCTCCCGGAGACTCCGTAAACGCAGTGAACATATCTTTGCTGAAGCCAGGCAACAACACGGTATGGGACGAGCCCGTTACAGAGGACCAGCCTCACTGAATGAACAGTTGAATCTTGTTGCAACAGTACAGAATCTCAAGAGGCTTGTATCTTTCATAAGAAGGGGGAAAGCGTCTATGTGTGCCCTGTCTGTCAAAGACAGTGCATCCTGTTCTTCAAACAGCTCCTGTTCCTTGCTGACCAGAACTCTGATAAGACTATTTTGCTTATTCCACAGCAAAACGATACGATATGCTACTCTTTGACCCATAATCGGCGCTTCAGACGCTGCCTGGGACATAACTATTTCACAAGGCTTTTAGAGGAACCTACTATGGCGTGATTTCTTACCTTTCGGTAGAGGACTACAATAGGTTCAGGGGAGCAAGGAAGGATTTTGAATATGCGCAGAAAGATACTATTGAATATCTCCAATATCGGGCCGAAGGTACCGGCTTTATCCGTTTGGACAATCACGTCATATCAGTCGATCTTACAAGTCAGAACGCGGCTAATTTGCTTCAGGTAAGAGACCCAGTTGTTGAGTTCTGGATCAGAGTCATCGATAAAGATTCCAAGCCTATAGGCTGGTATCTTACTCATGATGAATTCGTAACCAAGGTACATCAGAGATCCTACACCAATGGACTTAGACGTTAAAATAAGCCTGGATCAAAGTTCGCCCAACCGCTACGAGCTTCTGGCACTGGTGGAAGCGAGGTTGCAGAATGACGGCCGCTGGTGCGTCCAGTTGGAGAAACTGACCACGGAGATGATCTCGTATGACTACATGGGTCGGTTCGAGACGTTCCAGCATGACTTCCGAATTCTACTCGAGAGTCTCGGAGCCGACGATTGCCTAACCATCCGTTGCAACTGAACTGAGTCGTTAGACTGAGGGGCCTGGCGAAAGGAAAAAAATGGAAAACGCAGTGTGCCGTACCTATCGCTACATCAAGGTCCGCCCGATCGCCGGTGCGCTCGGCGCCGAAATCGAAGGCGTGGATATCGGGCGGCCCCTGGAACGTGAAGTCGTTTCGGAGATCCGCCAGGCCTTCCTCGACCATCTGGTGATCTTCTTCCGCAACCAAGAACTCACTCCACAGGAGCAGCTCGCCTTTGCCCAGCAGTTCGGCCAGCCAATGGAATACCCACAGATGAAGGGACTGCCCGAATGTCCGTTGATCACAGCGGTGATCAAGCTGGAGCACGAGCAGGTGAATTTCGGCGGCGTCTGGCATTCTGACACCACTTATCTGGAGCGTCCGCCGATGGCGAGCATGCTCTACGCGGTCGAGATTCCGCCCTACGGCGGCGATACGATTTTCGCCAACCAGTATATGGCCTACGAGACCCTCTCGGAGGGTCTTAAGAAGACGCTCGAAGGCCTGGTCGGCGTCAACACCTCGACGAAACCCGAGGTCGCCAAGACGCGAGAGGACCGCTTACGCGACGCAGGCGCGGAACTGAAAGTGCTAGGCGCAGCGCATCCTGTGGTTCGCACGCACCCGGAGACTGGGCGCAAGGCGCTTTACGTCAACAACGCCCACACGACGCACTTCGAGGGTTGGACGGAGCAGGAGAGCCGGTCTCTGCTCGACTACCTCTTCGAGCACCAAGTCAGGACTGAGTTCACCTGCCGCTTTCGCTGGGGGCAAGGCTCCCTCGCCCTCTGGGATAATCGCTGCGCCCAGCACAATCCAGTGAATGACTATCAGGGGTTCAGGCGCATAATGCATCGTGTCACGCTGGCCGGACGATCAAGATGAGGGTTCCGCCCCTTCTGCTGTGGTATTACCCAATCATTGGTTACATAGTCCACATTTGAGTCTTGCATAAGTAGAGATTATTTTGTATATTTAGTGTAACAAGATAGTAGCTTTAATCTACAATGCCAACGAATCCATGGGGATCGCTTCCCCGTAGGAGTACGAAGAGCGTAAAAGCCGATGACTGGGTACCCCATCGAGTCGTCGGCTTTTTTGTTGGAAGACGCAAAGGAGGCAAAACTTATGAAAAAAAATAAAAAGAAAATAGGTCGAAAGACGAAGCTAACGCCTAAGCTACAAGAGGCATTATGCAACATCCTCCAGGAGGGCTAATTGGAACAATCAGTATTGGTACGGTTAGGGGTCTGCGCAGCTATCGGGGCACTCGGTTGGGTCGTTCCCGCGCCGGACGGGATCAGCACGAGCGGGTGGCACCTGGTCGGGATTTTCGTCGCCACCATTGCAAGTTTCCTCATCAAGCCGTTGGCGATGGGGCCCATGGTTCTGCTGGCTCTGGTTGCGCTTGCGGCCACAGGCACGATCGAATTGAAAGCCCTGCTGCATGGGTTTGGAGACCAGACCGTGTGGCTGGTGGTCGCCGCGTTCCTGATCGCCGGCACGGTTGAGCGAACCGGGTTCGGCAGGCGCATCGCGTTGTTGCTGGTCAAGCGCCTCGGTAGGTCCATGCTGGGCCTTGGCTATGCGCAGTGTGGTGCGGAGCTCATCCTTGGGCCAGTGGTGCCGTCCAACACCGCGCGCGGCGGCGGGATCCTCGCGCCGATCGCCCAATCCCTCGCCAGGTCGTTGCAGTCGGAGCCAGATACCGAGACTCGCGAGAAAGCTGGGGCATACCTGACCCTGGTGGGTGCCCACGCCAATCTGATCACCGCGGCAATGTTCATGACCGGTATGGCGGCGAACCCATTGGTTGCCAATGCGGCTGCAGATGTACTCGGCATCGAATTCGGCTGGGGCGCGTGGGCCCTCGGCGGCTTGGTGCCGGGGCTGGTCGGTCTCGGACTGCTGCCGTTGTGGATGCGCTTGTTGTCTACGCCGGAGTTGAAGAGCACCGCAGAGGCTCAGAAGCGGGCTACTCAAGAGCTCGACGGGATGGGTGCCCTTTCGCGCGAGGAGAAGATTACGGGGGCCGTTTTCGTGCTCCTGCTGGTTCTGTGGTCGACGAAGCCAATTAACGGTATGGGCACGGCACTCGTTGCCTGGATCGGCGTGCTGGTTCTGCAGCTGACCGAAGTCGACGCGTGGGACGACGTCAAGAACAACGCCAAGGCTTGGGACTGTCTCGTATGGCTGGGCGGCCTGCTTACTATGGCCAACGCTCTCAAAGGCCTGGGCGTCGTCGACTGGTTTGCCGTGTCCGTGCAGACCCAGGTCTCCGGGCTTTCCGGCCTTGTCGTTGTTGTGACGCTGGGCCTCATCTACTTCTATTCCATGTACGGTTTCTCCATGCTCACGGCTCATATCTCCGCGATGGTGGCTGCGTTCTTTGCCGTGGCTCTAGCCTCAGACACGCCCCCGTTTTTGACGGTGGCAGTACTCGCCTACTTCTCGAACCTATGCGCTTGCACGACGAACTACTCGACGGGGCCGGTCATCATCTACTTCGGCCTCGGCTACGTGGACCCGGGCAAGTGGTTCCGGATCGGCTTCCTCATGTCACTTTTCCACCTCGTGATCTGGCTCGGCGTAGGCTTGGCATGGTGGAAGCTGATTGGGTGGTGGTAGGCGCCGACCGCCAAGAACACGATGCCCGCAAGCCCGACGAGGCGGGCTTCGCAGCAGAGCTACAGACGTGAGGTGCACAGGGTGGAGGTCACTCAACTTGCGTGAACGGACCTGCGAATTGGCCACAAAGGATCCCACGATGCCGGACAAACTCTTCAATTGTGAAGTGGTTCGTTGGCGTTTGCCGTAAGACGAGGCCGGGATGATTCGCGGCGAGAAAGAACTCGGTGAGCTTCCACCTGACATGATATATGTGTCGTACCCGAACGCGCATTTCTTCGGGGATGAAGTCGTGTTCTTCTACGACTTCGGTCCTCAACTCGATGCCTCCACAGACCCACCCTCCTGGCCGCCCTACCGAAAGATCGTCATCCGTCCGATCTCGTGGCTGCATGAGAAGTAATAACGAGAGAAGAGGTACTGCCAAGTATGTTACTCATTCGATAACAGTCACAGGACTGGACGTTTTGCGAAATTGCAATTTTTTTAGTTTTGTAGTTCTCTCAAAATGTTTGGATGACAGATGACACTTAAACGCCAAATTGAACAAGCGCAGGGAGATGCCGTAGTCTTAGACAGGCTCTATAGACAAGCCGTAGCCGCTGGAGAGGAGAGTACTTTTAAGGAGGCAATAGCTCAATATTTAAAAGGCTTGTGAAATAGTTATCTTGTAGGCAGCGTCTGAAACGCCAATTATGGGTCAAACAGTAGCATATCGTATCGTTTTGCTATGGGATAAGCAAAATAGTCTCATCAGAGTTCTCGTCAGCAAGGAATAGGAGCTGTTTGAAGAACAGGATGCACTCTCTTCGACAGATAGAGCACATGCAGATGCTTTCCCCCTTCTTATGAAGGACACAAGCCTCTTGAGATTCTGTACCGTTGCAACAAGATTTAACTGTTCATTCAGTGAGGCTAGTCCTCTGTAACGGGCTCGTCCCATACCGTGCTGTTGCTTGGCTTCAGCAAAGATATGTTCACTGCGTTTACGGAGTCTCTGGGAGAGTTTGTAGTCAGCTGTTAATGAGATAGACCGTGCATGATTTCTGGCTTTCGCCTCTCGCACTTTTCTATCCCATTCGGTCTGAATATGTGCGAAATTTGTCTTCTTTTTTCCAAGTAGGAATGGGATCAATCTCTTCACCTGATCGCAGAGGAATGTGGGGTATGATCCCCCGGTCACATACATCGGCGATAAAATTACCTGAACCGTAACCTTTATCGGCAGCAAGTGTCCGAACGTCTTCGGGAATGGTGTACGTCTCAAGGTCATCAACCATCTTAAGGGCACTTTCGGACTCTGCTGTCCCTGTCGCCTGTGTGCCCTGTGTCTCAAGGATTACTCTGCTTTTTGTGTCCCCGATAGATTCAATCGGGGATCAGATCACGGCCCATAAACGAGAGAAAAGCCCCTTTGCCCTTTGATTTCCTGTACAAGCGGGCGTCGGGGTCTGTAATCGAACGATGTGTTTGGTTCGTCCACTTTTCACCATGAAAGTCTTTATCCTGAGGATGCACAGACCTACCCTTTGTCTTATCACCTTCAAAACCAATTCCCTTGAGGTAGTCATCAAGAGAAACAGGAGGTTCTATCGGCTCAATACTCTTCACTGAAGCATCAGCTTGTATCTGAGTGCCATCAACACTAAGGTGTTTACCGCTCACAAGACCGACATCTATGCAGCACTGGACTACCTGATACATTATCCGTTCAAACAACCCACTCGATGCCCACTTGTGATTGCGAAGCTTGTTGATCGTGCTTCTATCCGGAACCGCATCCTCAAATGTCTGATGACAAAACAACCGATATGCCGCATGCATCCCCACTTCCTGACAGAGCCGATTCTCACTCAAATTATACAGATAGCCAATAAGGATAATTCGAACAACCAATTCAGGATCAATGCCAGGTGTGCCATTGTCAGGGCAATAACAATCTGATACAACGCCTAGTACAAATGAAAAATCAACTGCCTCATCAATCTGACGGAGGATATGATCCTCGGGAACTAAATCCTCCATCTGAAAATAGTGAACAATCGGATTTGTCTGTTCCTTCTTTTGTGGGGTCATTCTTTCCTACATGTATAATATTATCAATAACATAATATAATACATTGGACCTGCTTTATCAATGCTTTTTTTATACTATTTTCTGAATCTAAGGGTTTTCACAAGGCTTCTAAGAGATGCAGGTATTCGACGGATTCGGTTTCACGATCTGTGTCACACTTACGCCAGCTTGTTGATCGCCCATGGGGAAAGTCCCAAGTATATCCAGAATCAGCTTGGACACGCGTCCATCACAACGACACTGGATCGGTATGGTCATCTGATGCCGGAGGTTCATCGGGAGGCAGCAAAGCGACTGGACGACCAGTTGTTTGGCGGGTTTAGGAGATTTACAGTAGAAAAACAGTAGAAAAAACGCAACGGGCTTCGACAGAGTTTTCGTAGCCCGTTGCGTTTTTATGTCGTATTCAGAAGGACGCGAACCATGAGCTTATTGATCAGTTGTCAAGTAATTTTTTTCCACTGTTCCCCCCGTCGCTTTCTACTTATTTCACCATTCCTCTGGCCTTGACCTTCCAGGCTAATTCGACTTTATCGTTTCTTATTCCGACTATTTCGTCCCACAGGTTGGATACTACACAGGCGTGTACGGGGATTATCTCCAATCTGTCACCGATCTTTATATCTTTGGAAGGCTTGTCCAACCTCAGGATTCCGTGTTCTTCGTTCGACCAATCGTAGATGACTCCGTCTATTCCCTTGATTATTCCCAGTCCCTTTGCAAAGGGATGCGTGTCGCTTGTGAAGGTTTTATTTCCTCCATCTATGACGGCTCTGTCTCGTGCAGGTCTGCTGACTACTGTGGATATGACACTAAGGGCACATCTTTCCTGGTCTACTACGTTCAACCCTACGGCTGATGCGTCGTAATAGACGTAGTTTCCGGGTCTTTCTTCAGTGACTCCTTTGATCTTGCAGGTCTCTGCCGAGGTGGGCGTGGCACCCATGCTGATTTCTTCGATGTTGAAGCCGTCACCCCGCAGTAGATCAGCGTTTGCTACCATTTCTTCGGCAGATTCTGTGCCTATCTTTATTCCCTGTTTTCTGTCATCGGTAGTATGTACATGCCCTGCGTGAGAGTATATCCCTATGATATTGATGCCGTTGAGCTTGGATACGTCTCTTGCAAACTGCAAAGTCGGCTCTCCCGGTAGAACCCCTGTGCGCTTAAAGCCTGTGTCTACCTCTATCAGTACGTCTACGGAAAGCCCTCTTGATTTTAGGTAATCTGACATCATCGAGGCGGCTTCCAGATCCTCTACGGAGGTTCTTATTTTGCATCTTCCCATTAGGGCTTCTAATCGCCGCATCTTACGTTCACCTATAAGGGGATAGGCGACAAATATGTCTTCTATTCCCTCACAGCACATAATCTCCGCTTCGCCGAGTTTGGCGACTGTGATGCCTACAGCTCCTGCTCCTATCTGCATTCGGGCGATCTCCGGTATCTTATGGCTCTTGATGTGGGGACGGAGTTTGACCCCATAGCTCTGGACTGCATCCTGCATTTCGCAAATATTTCTGGAGAGTTTGTCCAGATCTACAACAGCTACGGGAGTTTCGAGTTGATCTTTGTGCATGTCCTACGCTCCTGTGGATAACTATTATGGGCTTGACTTGTGGATTTGTCGGCCTTATATTTCTTGGGTTGGCAATGGAATAAGATAAGCATTTGTCTTTCAAATATCCAGTTAAATTTGTGCATTTTGCACCGAACATAGTCAAAATATGCAGACAGCCAACAGTATACAGGGATGGGAGGCGGTGCCCTGTCTACTGACCACTGTCTACTGAAATGTGAGGAGGGACAGTGGAAATACTTAAAATTTTTTATTCCTTCGCCAAGGTCGGGATCTTTGGATATGGCGGAGGACCTTCGATGTTACCTCTGATCCAGGAGGAGGTTGTGGATGTGAACAGGTGGATGACCGTCGAGGAGTTTACAGACGCTCTTGCTATGGGAAATTCGCTTCCGGGACCGATAGCTACCAAGATGGCTGCCTATGTGGGATTTAAGATCTCTGGCATCCTGGGGGCTATATCGGGGATAATAGGCGTAATATTCCCTTCGGCCGTGGCTATGTTGGTTCTGGCCACAATATTTTTTGAGATAAAGGATTCTCCCAAGACCAAGTCGGTCCTCGAGGCGGTAAGGCCGGTGATCGTGGCGCTTATGTTTATGATAGTTTACGAGATATTCCCCAAGTCTGTGATTTCGTGGCACACGGCAGCAATAGCTCTTGCTGCATTTGTGTTAGTGGTCTTTTTTAACGTTCACCCTGCGCTGACAATTTTAGGGGCGGCGATCATAGGTTTCATATTCTACTAATCGATCAAAAAAGGGAGAGATGCCCTGAAGACAGATAGAAAAACAGTGCTGATTGCTGCTGCTGCGGGAAATATCGGATCCAATATAGCTAAAGCTCTCAGTCCTTATCATGTTCTGACCTTGATATATTGTAAGGTTGGACAAGGGATTATTTAAGCGGACGTGCGCCGGTACAATAAATGCTTGACGGAGCACTTTGAATCTATAGATGTGCTGCTCAATTTTGCCTCCAATCCGTGTGCATCAATATCGTGGAGGGAGGCAGGAGTTAATTTCAGTTTGCCTGCCAACGCGCTAAATTCATGCGTCTACGGTGGTGTAAAGCGAATCGGAATGGCAAGCTCCAATCATACCTTAAGCGGATACGAACATGCTGAACAGCCACCGGAGACTTACACTCCTGAAACAGAACCGAACCTTGGAAATCCCTATGGGCTGTAAAGTATATAGAGGAGAAGCTATCTTTAAGTTTTCATCAGGCGTACGCGTTGGAGGTGGTTATGTTCAAGATAGGTTGGGTCAGAACGGATGAAAATCCTCCTCTCTACGCACTGGCCGGGGCTATGTGTTGTGGCTGAGCAATGACGCCGCCGCACAGCTTTCCCGAAAAGTTGTGGAGGCCCAGAATATCACCTATCACGTTTTGAGCGCCACTCGATGACGTGCGACGGGCTTTGGGATATGAATCGGCAGATGGCGCGATGAAAACAAGGTAAAGAGGATATGAACTACAAGGAGGCGTACGATTATGTCTACAGCTTCATAGACTACGAGAGGGTAAGAGACAGTAGATACGACCGCCGCTCTTACAATATAGAGAGGACTTCGGCTCTGCTTGAACTCTTGGGGAATCCGCACAGGGATTTTGACGCTGTGCACATCGCTGGCACGAAGGGAAAGGGGTCAACCGCTGCGATGGTGGCGTCTATCTTGAGGTCAGCGGGGCTTTCCGTAGGTCTCTTTACGTCTCCTCATCTTCTCGATTTCAGAGAGCGGATAAATGTCGGTGGGAAGATGATCTCTAGAGAAGATATATGTCGAGAGGTCGAGCGTATTGAGCCTTGTGTGCGAAAGATAACGAGAAAGCCTGAGTTTAAGGACCTGACTTTCTGGGAGGTGTTGACGTCTCTATCTTTTGACTATTTTTCTCAAAAGAAGGTAAATTTTGCTGTGGTCGAAGTGGGAATGGGCGGGAGGTTGGACGCCACGAATGTTCTTTCTCCCGCCCTTTCGGCTATTACTCCTATCGGCTTGGATCATATGGATAAGTTGGGGGATACGGTGGAGAGGATAGCGTCGGAGAAAGCGGGGATTATCAAGGAGAACGGAGTCGTAATAAGCGGGGTTCAGCCCCCGAAAGCCGCAGAGGTCATCTGCTCTTTCTGTGAGCGTAAAGGGGCCAGGTTGGTGGAATTGGGCGTGGATGTCATATTCAAAAGGGAGTCCTTCTGCATGTCAAGTCAGGTTTTTTCTCTGAGGACTCCGACAAGAAGGTACGAGGATCTCAGGATCCCTTTGATAGGACGGCATCAGGTGGAGAACGCCGCTATGGCGGCGGCGATTGTCGACCTCTTATCTCTTTCGGAAGATATTCCGCCCGAACAGAGAGGTGCCCTATCTGAAGGGGCAATTAGAGATGGATTGTCTTCTGTAGTATTGCCGGGGCGCCTTCAGATAGTCTCCCAAAAGCCGACCCTTGTTTTAGATGGGGCGCATAATCCGGATAAGGCTAAAGCTCTCAGAGAGGCCGTGGAGGAGTTTTTTAGATACAACAGGTTGATATTAGTATTCGGAGCAAATCTGGACAAGGACATACCGGCATTCTGGAGAGAGATCGGGGATATGTGTGATATAGTAGTGCTGACGAAGGTGGATTTCCCGAAGGCGGTGGAGCCTGAGTTTATAGCTGAGGGGATAGAAAAGCCTAAAAGCAAGGTGATAATAACTCAGAATGTGGCTGAGGCTATAGACAAAGCGCGCTCGGAGGCTGCCCCGGATGATCTTATATTGGTAACGGGCTCTTTCTATGTTGTAGGAGATGCTATGAAGCACTTAGGGATAGAGGCTTCATAGGAGCATAATCTATTCGTTAATGCAAAAGAGCGAGTTTTTGGCTGGTATATCACTCTTGATGCCCGAGTAGTGATAAACCCTGGTGATCTCTTTCCCATTTTCAATTATGGGTGTCGGCCCTTCGATGACAAAGTCGGAAAAGTGGGGAGTGTTGAACGCTACAAATGCCAGACTCAACGCCTCGATGTTCCGATCGTACCTGTTTGTCAGATCAGGAAACAAAACAGGGCCAGTATCGACCTGATAGATGCTTTTTCCCTCATTGGCGTTCAGAGTCTTGACGGGATATTCGATGATCGCTCGCATCTTGGTGTTATCGTTCCATATCTCAGTCCTTCCGACGACCGGAAGACCCTTCAGCGCTGTCTGTACGACCTTTGCATTATCATCGAGGACCTGTACCGAACTTGCTTTCTTGATGACAAATCTGTGTCCTCCCCAGACATCTTTTGCCTTGCGGTATTCGATGTAGTTTGCCCTGCGGGGTTCGATGTAGTCCGGATTGCAGAGGGCGTGTCTTCTGAAGAAGACGATGTCCTCTTGACTGAAGACAGGCAGGAAATCGTAGTTGGGATCCTGGAAGAGATCTTTTTCTGCAAAGGTGTGTTCGCTCTTGCACGATGCACACTGGTAGTAACCGTCTTGGGTCCCATTCTCCTCATCTATGATCTTACAGTAGGACTCGACCCAAAACTGGGGTGCATTTTCTGGTCCTGTCGTACAGACAAACGATTTCCCAAAGTCAATGCAGTCCATTATTTTCTCCTTGCTATAACTTCAATCGTCTTCACGGAATTACTGTAATAATCTGACGCCGCTACAGCAGTTCATCCACATTTTCCACCACCTTCTCTACGGCTCTGATTATATCTTTCATATCTTCCTCTGTTCCCAAAAGAACGCTGTGTTTAAGCCAGCCCACTGTCTCCTTGCAGATTCTCTCGCAGTTGGGAAGATAGACTTTTGTGTAGTCTATTTCCACTGCGTAGTAGAGACGCGATACGGGACGGTATTTGGGTCCTTCTCCCATATTCTGGAAGAATGGATTCTTGTAGAGAGGTATGTCATAACCCGTTCCGAAGGGTACTCCTTCAGCGTTGACGCCTTCTATGAAGCGTTCCCTTGGGAGTCCCTCGAATTTATCCTGGTCATATCTGAGCAGGTAGAGGTGATTTGAGCTCCTGCCGACTCGAGGGTCTCTCTTTGCCGGGGTAATTCCGTCTATTTGTGAGAATCCTTCCGTGAGTATGGCTGCGTTTTTCTCTCTGAGGTGGCTGTGTTGCTCGAATCTTTCGAGTTGCGCGAGGAGAATGGCACCCTGAATTTCAGTCATTCTGTAGTTTGTGCCAAGGATGTAGTGTTCGTACCAGGGCTTGTTCTTACCCCTGCCGCAGTTGATGAAGGATCGAGCCTGATCTGCAATTTCCTCGTTATTGGTGAGGAGTATGCCGCCTTCTCCTGCGGTTATGTTCTTGCTCATCTGGAAGCTGAAACAGCCCACATCTCCGATAGCTCCGACCTTTGTTCCGTTCCATATGCTTCCCCAGGCTTGAGCGGCATCCTCTATTACGCCGAGATTGTGTTTTTTGGCGATCTCCTTGATCTCATCCATATTGGCGGGGAGTCCGGCAAAGTGGACGGGGAGGATGGCTTTGGTCCTTTCGGTTATGGCGTCTTCTAGCTTTTGGGGGTCTATATTCCATGTGTCAAGTTCGATGTCCACAAAGATGGGGACGGCGTTCATCTTTAACACTGAACTTGCGGTAGCCATAAATGTGTAGGGCGGGACTATGACTTCGTCTCCCGCGCCGATTCCCAAAGATAGGATGGCAGTCTCTAAGGCCGTTGTGCCACTCGTGGTGGTGATGCCAAATGTTGCATCGTGGTAAGCTGCGTACTTCTCCTCGAACTCGTGAACTTTCTCTCCGTACCACCATTTTCCGCTACTGAGTACCTCGTTTACGAGTTCTTTTTCTCTTTCGCCGTGCACTGGCCAGCCTGCAAAAGGTTTCACGCGGACTTTCTCTCCTCCGTTGATGGCTAACTTGGGCATCCTTTCCCTTCCTTTTTTCTGACAGGGCTGAGAGGAGTCGCCCTGTCTATCCCCTGATTAAGTCTATCGGGAGCTACTGCTTACTTGTTTTATAGGCGGATTATCCTGCAAAGCGTTGCAGTTTGTGCGCCGCAGAGGCAGAAGTCTCTGTCTTTTATGGCCGGTCCGTATGGTTCGGGGTCTGATTCATTAAGTTGTACTTCATCCACATCTCTCCGATTCGAACGTCGGATTCGTATATGGTTCTACGGTTTGTCCCAACGCACCAGAGGAAATCGGATTCCCAAGTTATACCGTGAGGTCTGCTTCCGGGCGCGGGGAATGAGTGGAGGACCGACAGGTCTTCCGGGTCGAGTTGATAGGTCGTGGCAGAGGGCGGATTTGAGACCCAGAGCTTCCCCTCTTTCCATTGATGCGGTGTGATCCCCTGCTCGTGGGCTCGGCAGAGGGAAAGGATCTGATTGTGGAACCGTTATAAGGTGAGACTTTGAGTATCCTCCGGTCGAGGGTGGAGGAAATCCACCGGCGCCGCCCGAAAAAGTTATGCCGCCGGGTCGGTAGGATTCGGTCTGAAGGTTCAGAACTAAGGAACTGCCCTCGTCGCTTACCCTTTGGACTCGATCTGTGCCCTGGTCGATTCTCCAGAGGCCCTCATCCTTCGCTAGATGTCCGCCAGGATGTGAGTTAGGGGATTTGAAGGGTGTTTCCACTTTTATAGGCATAGCAAAAATCTCCAATGATAAGAGGAGGCAAATGAGATCATATCTCTCCCACAAATCTTCCGGGACTCAATATTCCCTTGGAGTCAAACTTGGTCTTAATGAGTTTCATAAGGTGCAGGTCTTCTCCCATTTTCCCCCATACGTCTATCTTTTCCTTTATCTGTGTAGGAGCCGATTCTACTACTAAACTCCCTCCTGAATCGGAAGTCCTTCTCCTGAGCTCTTCTATGGCCTCAATGACCACATCAGTTTCTGCGCTTAATTCCGAAAGATAGATGTAGAGTACGCCAGACCCCGCATGGCTAATCGCCGGAATATCTGTGTCGTATCTTTCGGATATATCTTCAGAGGCCCTTAATATATCGCCCACGTGTGAAGGCAAAACAGACGCCTTGCAGATTATGGGTATTTCTGCTTCTGCTTTCCTCCCGAAATTTCTCACGCTGTCCCACAGCTTTTCATGTTCACCACCTTCGATGCATTCTATATGGAGCGGATCCTTGGTCTCTATTATCTTTCTGATGTCCGACAATTGTCTTTGCACAGCCTCTTTTAGCCCTTCAACTGAGGCCACGAGGTTGAACCTCGACTCCGTGCGGAAGTTGTCCTTCTGTATGGATATATCCGCCTGCTCTGACACGCCGGAAGATGCTGCGGAATTTAGAAGTTCTATAGCGCTGGGAATTAGTTGTGATGATAGGATTTCGGAGGCGGATTTCAGCGCAGGCTCGATAGATGAAAAGCGGGCAATAAGCGATCCTTCTGACTCCGGCAAGGGATAGAGCTTGAAGTTCAACTCGACTATAATTCCTAACGTTCCCAGAGAGTTTATATAAAGCTTGTTAAGATCGTAGCCAGTTACGTTCTTGACGACCCTGCTCCCTGAATTTACTATGTCTCCATTGGCCCTTACTACTTTTGTCCCTATCACTAAATCCCGTGCTGTTCCGTACAAAAGCCTCTTGGGCCCGCTCGAATTGGACGCTATGATGCCTCCTATTGTGGCTTTGGAGCAATAAGGAGGGTCTAGGGGTATGCACTGTCCCTTCTCTTTCAACTGAGCTTGCAAATCATCCATCACGATCCCAGCCTGAACCGATGCGACGAGGTCTGCCACTTCGTGAAATATGATCCTGTTCAGGCGCAATGTCGAAAGTACTATGTCTATTCTCTGGGGAGGAGCACCCAGGCGCATCTTTGTTCCGCCGCCTCTCGGGAGGATAGACATGTCCTCACAGGATGCGATTTTCATAATGTCTGATATTTGTTCTACCATTTCGGGAAAGATGGTTATTTGGGGAGACATACCGTCCACTGCGTAAAGTTCCAATTTGGATGGAGGAGCGACGTTGGAAGAGCCGACTATATCCTCCATTTTCCTTGTCAATCGGTCGTGGTCAGGCATAGCGCGAAGTTCTATTTTCCATGGTTGTTAGATCGCTCAAGTTAGAGTTCGTTTCCAGTTTTATCCTACTCCACTTCTAACCCTAGTTCTACCCTTAATTTGTTGAAATCAAATTCGAACTGCCGGTCTGGCATCCTGAGCTGTGTGTTTTCCCAGTCGTTGATGAGATCAGCTACTTTCTCCCTGCCTTTAGGAGTCTTTACTGCTTCCTTCGGAGTCTTGTCTTGTAAGGCAGGGATTCTTTGATCTGTCCAGTTCATATACTCCTGCTCCAGGAATTCCACTAGCTGTTGCCTGGCATCCTCTGATAGCGTATCCAAGTCGAGAGCGCTTGATTCTCCTGATGCTTCTGGCAATGCATCAGGAAGCTCATCGGAATCATATGGATTGTGTGTTGTATCTTTATGCTTAATTAAATCTCCAAGGTTCTTCACCAATCGGTTTCTCAAGTATTTATCACGAGGTTTGCTGTTGCAGTCAGTAAGTATATGGTCTAAGCCAACCTTAATGTTTCCTTTGGTTACAGTCTGCATCATAGCCTTCTTCTTATTCTCAATAGTCCACGCAAATTCCGACTCATCTTCCTTGTCACCGTCGTACTCGAAATTTCTCATTGATTTCAGTTTCACTATTATGTCTTCCCTGTTAGTAGGCTTAAAGGTATATCTAGATGTTGTGAAGACTAACTTGTCCCCATCTGTATTTCTGATTTCTGGAAGAGTAGGGTTAAGAATTTCTTCAACACAATTGTGATAGCGCGCTAGAAAGTCGATGTCATATTCCAGCAGATCAACAGCAGCAAAAGAACGATGTTTTCTAATTCTGTTGATGAATCCTGTTATATACTCTCTGAACCTCGATGGTGTCAGCGAATAAGGTCCTGTTGCACTCAAAGTATATTCTCCATCCAAGCCAACTACCTGTCCAAGTATAATGTCCCACTTCTTGAGAGTCTTGGAACCAGAAACTTCACGGACAAAACGCTCACGCTCCACAGCAAGATCCTTAAGCAGTATCCCTTTCTCTGGCTCAACTGCTTCTATCTGCCAAAAGCTTAGAGGTTCTTTTTGTGCACTTTCCAAATACCTCTTTGTGAAGGAATCTACCTTCCATCCTATCCTCTTGAGAAACTGGGCTACGGTCGTGTGTTCGCACGGAAATTGAAGATCAGGATTATATCGTGCCTCATCACCAGGATACCAGTGGTACATAAACCAAGGAGTGAACAACTGAAGGTAGGGGCTGTTAGAAATATCCTCTTTTGGTTCCATTTCCGTTATCCAGAAGTCGTCCCAGGCTTCAAAGATAGCTTCTTCACCATAAATCTTTTTGGCGTAGCCAAGAAGGAGGTCTGGAACTTGGTCAGCAGTCTTTCGGAGAAGATGATGGGTGAGGACTATAGTTGATGTCTTTTCCTTGAGCATACAGCATTTCTTGTATTTCTTTCCGCTGCCGCAGGGACAGGGATCGTTGCGGCGGGGGGGCATGGCGGGTCTCCTGAAAGGTCAAGTGTTACTATTGCTGTAGGCTCTATCCAGAAGCTCTACCGGATGAACGACCTCTACGTCCAGATTAGCGCTCTTAAGACCGTACTTAATCTGAATCATGCAGCCTGGGTTTCCGGTGGCCACTGTCTCGGCTCCCGATGCGGCTATGTTAGCTATTTTTCTTTCCAAAATCTCCATCGAGACATCTGCATTTGAGATATTGTAGATGCCTGCGCTGCCGCAGCACCAATCGGCTTCCTTGAGTCTGACCAACTCAAGACCGGGAATTGACTTCAAAAGCTCCTTGGGCTGATCTGATACCCTCTGTCCGTGAAGCAGGTGGCACGGCTCGTCATAGGCTACTCTGGATTTGATCTCTCCTTCGGGCGGCCGGAAGGATATTTCGCACAGAAACTCCGATATGTCCTTTACCTGACGACTAAACTCTTCAGCTCTCTCAGCATAAACATGATCGTTCTTCAGAAGTTCGCCGTACTCTTTCATAGTCGCTCCACAGCCTGCGGCGTTGACTACAATCGCTTCCAGGTCCAATTTTTCAAAGACATCGATATTATGCGTTGCTAACTGTTTGGCTTTCTCTCTTTCGCCGTTGTGAGCGTGCAGAGCGCCGCAGCAGGTCTGATCTTTTGGAGTTAGCACCTCGCATCCGTTTTCGGCAAGGACCCTTACACAGGCTCTGTTTACTTCGCCAAATACGATGCCCATCATGCATCCTGATAGGAAGCCCACTCTACATTTCTTTTCACTTACGGCTCCTGTGATCTCTTCTAATGGACGTTGCATCCTGAGTGTTGAGACATCTGGAGTTAGGCTCTCAAGCACCTCCAGATTCCCTGGGAGTATCCTCAGCAGTCCTGAAGTCCTCACTAAAGCCTGCATTCCCGAAATCTTATACAATCTCAACGCGAATCCCAAAAGGGACATCATCTTTTTTGAGGGAAGCAGTTTGTGAAATCCTATATATCTTACTGTGCGGCTTATCAGACCTCTTTGTCTCCTCTGCTCAAGCTGATCCCTCGCACTTTCCATAACTCTTCCAAAGTGCACACCTGAGGGACAGGCTGTCTCGCACGCTCTGCATTCCAGACACAGATAGATATGTTCGTCTAGTCTTTCGGTAATGGGGAGTTTGTCCTCGGCCATGCCTTTTATCAGATATAACCTCCCTCTCGGAGAGTCCATCTCATTTCCCAGGATTCTATACGTGGGGCAGTCGGAAAGGCACAGCCCGCAGTGAACGCACTCTAATATATCGTCGTAGGACAGCTCGCCCCTTGTGTCGAATTTGTACTCTGTTGATTTATCTCGCATAAGTTTTTGTGATTTCCCTCGAATGTGGGGTGAGGTAACCTCGCCCTACCTCCTTGCAATTAAGTATGGGGTCAAAATAATCTGGACAAGATTATAGAGTTCCAAAATAGTAATAACTATTCAGAGAGAGGCAATCTATGTGAGATTGCTTCCCCCCGATAGATTCAATCGGGGGTTGCTCGCAATGACACTGGGATTTGGTCGTCATGACATTGCTTGGCTTCGTCCTTTGGTCATTGCTAGGGGCAAGGCCCCGAGTTCCGATCCCCAATTGATGCTGTTGGGGATTCAATCGGGGACTCAAGAGAGGTCCTTGTCTACTTATATCCGATAAGTTTTGTCAAGCTATATAATATATCACATCCTGTCTTGTAATCCAAGAGTTTTATGGATTCCAAGTAAAATGGCCCAGTCAATTTTGACTGAGCCATTAAAGCCGGTGTCATGTGCGAATACTCACATGCTACAGGAGAGTGTATGCAAACGCTCAACTGGCCGCTTCCACGAGGTCTTCAGTCTCCTTTGCTCTGGGCTGCGGAGTAGGACCTGTAAGCGATCAGCCCTTCTATAACGAGCCATATGGCTAAGGCTAATATTACTGATCCTAAGGCAGTTGGAATCCACTGTTCAGCTCTGCCTGTCTTGATTATGTTCAGGGCCATCGCATATACTGTCACGATCAGCATAAAGACCATTGGCAGGACAGTGGAAAGTTGGGGTTTCCTGGATTTGAAAAGATAGACGCTTACCGTAAGGAGACCTAAGCCCGCAAGTAGCTGATTCGTTGTCCCAAAGAGCAGTAGAAGCACTATCCCCGCAGGCTGCCAGACGGTCTGTCCTGCTGCGCTTACCGTCGGAATCTTTAAAAGGCCGAAGAAACCTATGACTATGACGGCCAGAAAAGTGGCCACGTAGCGATTAGTTATCGGGGCTATTTTCACGCTTTCGCCTATGGATTCGATATTGTAGCGCAAAAGACGAGTCGCAGAATCTAATGTTGTCATCGCAAATGCGACTACCATCACCGAGATAAAGACGCCGGCAACTTCAACGCTTACACCGAGTTGTGAGACAAAGACCGCCGCGCCCTCGATGAAGGCATTGAGCTTCACTCCGATGCCTCCCTCGTTTATTGCCTTCCATGTTCCGTAGACATCCGTGAAGAGCTTGCCTCGTGCGCTGAATGTCGCTGCACATGCCATGATGACCAGAGTCGCCAGAAGTCCCTCAGCCAGCATAGCTCCGTAGCTGACAGCACGGGCGTCTCTTTCGTTCTGGAGCTGGCGGGCTGTTGTGCCCGATGCGACCAGGTTGTGGAACCCGGAGATGGCTCCGCAGGCCACTGTGATGAAGAGGAAGGGGAACCATGGCACAGCGGATTCATCAGAGGCTGCGTTGGGATTTATGGCGGGAGCCTCGATCTGTGGATTCATGATTACCAGACCCACGATAACTGCCGCCATGCCTAAATAGAGCTTATAGGAATTGAGGTAATCCCGCGGCTGAAGGAGCAGCCAGACGGGCAAAACTGAGGCCACAAAGGCGTAGGCCCAGAAGAACTACTATCCAGAAGGTGCGGGTGTCGGCAGCAGCGGCGTTCACGTCGACTGCAAAGGAGTCCTGTCCCTTCTGCTTGAAGTAGGCTGCAGCCTGACCCGGAAGGTTGGCGTTTCCCACTCCCATCTTGGCCGCTTTTAGTTTTGTATCTGCCAATTCGCCCGATGCAACAGCGGCATCCAGAGCGGTTCTAGCCTCAGGCTCCAGAAACCACTTATAGACAGGGATGGGATTATATACGCCGACGCCGATGAAGATGAACATAAGGGCCAAGCCCACTAGGGTCGCCGGTCCCCAAGCTGGTACGGTATTTATAGACCGCAGTGCCTATAAGAGAAGCGATAATCATCAACGAAAAGACGGGGATAATGGCTTCAGGGTGGAGAAACGTGAATATGACAGCGATTACGAAGACAAAGAGTCCCATTGCCAAGGTGAGCAAAAAGAAGATGATCCATAAGAATAGCATGCGGGCTCTTTCGCCTATTATCTCCCGTGTCAGATCGCCTATGGATCTGCCCTGGTGTCTGAGGGAGATGGCTAAAGCAGCAAAGTCGTGCACACCTCCCAGAAAGATAGTGCCCAAGACCACCCACAAAAGGGCCGGCAACCATCCCCAATAGACGGCCACTGCAGGACCGATGATTGGGCCAAGTCCGGCGATGGATGCAAAGTGGTGACCGAAGAGGACGACGCGCTTTGTAGGGACGAAGTCCACTCCGTCGTTCAGTTCATTTGCGGGGGTCTTATCGCTGTCACCCAGGCCTAATATCTTGTCCCGTAGAAATGTCCCGTAGAATCTATAGGCCAACAGAAAAGCGCCTATAGATAGTACAACCGCAAATAAGGAGTTCATATTGATCTCTCAATTATTCAGTTGAACTTCGGTCTATGACAATACGCCCCTGATCTCATAAGACACTCTCTTAAACTCCTCATCAGACAGAACGGGTAAAGCGCCTTCCGTTGAAAGTTCCATCTCCAGATCTATCCACGATTTGCAGCCTCCGTATTCCTCAAGGTCCGGTATCTCGTAAGGTTGAGGAAGCCGAAAGACCCTCAGGAGCAAGAGCTGAAGATGGACATCTTTTCTCCAGTGGAATCTCTCTTCCATGTACTCGTCTGACCAGATGTGGTAGTCGGAAAGGGCGCAGACTGTGTCCAAATTAAGGACATCTACCACATCTTGAACCACGGCGTAACTACTTATAGTCACGCTGCCACCTACAGCACTTTTAATTGTCTTTTCCAGATCGGGAACAAATAGGGGCTTGATCAGGCCTTGGTCTTGATGCTCATACGTAGGGTAGAGGAAAAACTCCCAGTTTTCCAGGGTAAATTCGTCCCTATCCTCTGCGATGCCGCCTTTCCTGAGCAGTATAGATTGACGGCCTTGGTGCATCGCTTTCACAGCCGTAGCCCATTCCTTTAGGACTTTTCTATTCTTAGGCTTCAGTTTATCCACTAATGGTACCTCCAATATATGAATGGAGCATAACCCAGTTTTTAAATTACTCGCTGTAGCGCCATTCGGTGTCGCTTACTCCCGCTCTTTTGTTGGCTAATCTAGATAGGACGAATAGTAGATCAGAGAGCCTGTTGAGGTAAATTATTGTATTTGCGTCCACATCCTCGTCTTTGGATAGGGCTACGGCTCTCCTTTCGGCTCTGCGGCATATCCCTCTGGAAATATGCAGAAACGCCGCGGCAGATGATCCGCCGGGAAGGATAAAGTTACTCAAAGGATCGAGCTCTCCTTCGCACTTATCTATGATATTCTCTATCTGGTTTACTCTTTGGGAGGAAATTGATGGCGCCTTTTCCTTCGAGACAGCCGATGCTAATTGAGCGCCCAGGATATGGAGGTCATTCTGAATCCCTTCCAAAATGGGGTCTATCTCCTTATCTTGGTTGAACGACCTTACTACGCCTAGAGACGAATTAAGTTCATCCACAGTTCCGTAAGCCTCGACTCTGAGCGAACTTTTTAAGATTCTTCCGCCTCGAAGCAGGCCTGTGTATCCGTCATCCCCCGATTTAGTGTATATTTTCATAATGTGCGATCTGTTTGCAGATAACAAGTCGACAGATCGAGTATTTCAGGATTTAAGACAGTAGATGATCCGAAGAATGACTTCTCAAAACTGTCCCCAATAGAATCAATTGGGGATCAACATCCCATCTATATCATCGGGATGCCACCAAGGGATACCTTTCTTCCACTTTTTCTGTGCATCAAAAAGCTGGGACGGACAGACTTCACATAGAATGGGAACTACTTCTGGAAAGGTGTTCTCACAAGTATCAGCACTAACACCAGTCCCCGATAGGTTCAATCGGGGGCTCCTGCCACCGAAAGAGAGACATTATGGCGCAAATAGATTAATGACAGCAACAGCTCCTGATATGGCGCACGCCGTCGCTTGCGTCCTCCACCTGTGGCACGTTTGCGATTAGGTTGCAACGCAAAAGACTGTGGCAAAGCAAAAGACTGCTAACGACGTTCCACTAACACAGGCAACACTGATGCCAAAAGCTCAGATAAAGCCTCGAAACCTTATCAAGGTTAGGAAGATTTATCAGGGTAAGTTCCTTACGTAAGCTATTAAAAAAGACGAACCGATTACCTTCTGGAACATTTCAACAAAAGATTCTACGCAAGAAACTTGCCAAAGTCCAGTATTATTTCTTGGACTTTCTAATGAGGCCTACTTTTAGAACGGACGATCTCCATTGATCGTCACTCTGTGCATGCAACGTCGATATCCGTGGTAGTCGTTGATCGCATAATGCTGCGTACAGCGATTGTCCCAAAAGGCGATCGCATTTTGCGTCCAACGGTAGCGGCAGGTGAATTCCGGTTTGGCGGTATGCTGGTAGAGAAACTCCAGCAACGGCTGGCTTTCCTGCCGGGTCATGCCCTTAATACGCGATGTGAAAAAGGGGTTGACATAGAGTAACTTCCGGTCCGTCTCCGGGTGGGTTCGCAGGACGGGGTGCTCGACCGAGGGCAGCTCTTCCCGGGCTGCTTCCACGTCGGTTTCGCTGACCTTGGTCCTTCCGTGGCGTGCCGACTCCTTGAAGACTTTAGTGTAGTCATGTATAGCCCACAGCCCGTCGAGCAGATTTTTCATCCCTTCCGAGAGAGCTTCATACACAAGGTACATGTTGGCAAAGAGAGTATCGCCACCATAGGGGGCTATGATCTGAGCATGCAATATCGAGCCAAGCGGTGGTTTTTCAAGAAAAGACATGTCCGAATGCCAACCGTTGCCAACGTTGGTCATCTTATCTTCCTGCTTATCGATGACGATGATTTCCGGATGTTCTTCCAGATTGGGCAGGAACGGGTGTACGCTCAGTTCACCGAACCTGTGTCCGAATACCTTGAGCGCGTCCGGTGTGATTTTCTGACCCGGGAAGAATACAACCAGATGCTCCAGATGCGCCCTGTGGATTTCGTCAAAGGTTTCGTTGTTGAGCGGCTTTGACAGATCAACACCAGTGATCTCTGCCCCCAGCGCGCTAGTGATTGGATTGACGTTGATATGCTTATATTTCATCCCCTCATTTTCACCTCCTTGTTCGACTGATTGAAAGTTCCTGATAACGGGTGTCCAGGGATGGCTCCGTCTTTGGATAGGGCTACGGCTCTCCTTTCGGCTCTGCGGCATATCCCTCTGGAAAGATGAAGAAACGCCGCGGCAGATGATCCGCCGGGGAGGATAAAGTTCCTCAAGGGATCGAGCTCTCCTTCGCACTTGTCTATGATATTCTCTATCTGGTCTACTCTTTTCAATGAGATTGATGGAATGTCGTCCTGCAGGACAGCCGACGCCAGTTGAGCGCCCAGGATATGGAGGTCGTTCTGGATCTCTTCCAATATAGAATCTATATCTTTGTCCTTGTTAAACGATCTTACTATACCTATGGAGGCGTTGAGTTCATCCACAGTTCCGTAAGCCTCGACTCTCTGTGAACTTTTTGAGATTCTTCCGCCTCGAAGCAGGCCTGTGTGCCCGTCATCCCCCGATTTCGTGTATATTTTCATATTGTAATATCTGTTTGCAGATAACAAGTCAACAGATCGAGTATTCAGATCTGTGATTCAAAACAATCTACTCAAATTTAACCTTATCCACTTTTGAAGTCACGGATGCCGGTTGAAAGGGGACTTTATTTTTCACGAAGTTCGATCAACACTCCGTCTGATGATTCGGGATGTATGAAGGCGACCTTCTTCCCTTCTGACCCTTCTCTTGGAGCAGGTTCTATAAAGTTCATTCCCTCGCGTCTGCAAGATTCGATAGATTCGTCTATATCTTCTACGGAGAAGCAGATGTGATGAACGCCACCTTTTTTATCTCTCAGAAATTTGGAGATGGGCCCCTCTCCAGACAGAGGTTCTAGAAGCTCTATCCGGCACCCTTTGCAGTCTATAAAGGAGACCTTTACGTTTTCGCTCTCGATTGTTTCCTGACCAGCTATCTCAAATCCCAACGACTTAGAGTAAACTCTTAAAGCCATATCAATGTCCTGGACTGCTATGGCTATGTGATCTATGCTGTTAGCGTCGAACTTCACTTTGCAAATATCATCCTTTCCATCTAACCCAATAGTTGCAGTTCCCTCCAACAAGGTTGTACAACAATATATCAAAGATTTGCGGCTCTGTCAACAGAAAACCATAGGATGACCTTTCAAAACTTCTTGACAAAGGTACTATATATGCCTTTATTATTTAGGGAAAGATGGGACAATGCTAAGTACAGTGTAGTTGCTATAATCTTTAGGATGAATAGAATGCTTGAGGTCGGATTGAAAGGTGAAATGAGGATGACAGTTTCACCTGAGCATTCGGCGAAACTTGTGCATCCTAAAAGGCCGGATGTTTTGGGCACGATGCCGCTCATAGGCTTAATTGAAAGGACGGCGGCAAAGGTGGTGGACGCTTACTTGGAGCCAGGTTTGATCACTGTCGGAACGGCCGTGAACGTCACACATAGTGCTCCCGTACCGATGTGGATGGAAGTGGCGTGTCGTGTGAGGATAGTTGAAATTGATGGTCGGAAGATAGTCTTCGATGTGGAGATTTTGGATGAGGAGGGGATTATGTCGTATCCGTCTCTCTTAAAGTTGTTTTCGGTCGATAGAGAAGGATTTGGGGAGTGTGGTAGATATGATGGAATTTAAGAGGAGCAAGAAGACGGATATATTGGTCGGAGGGTTCGTGATCGTAGCTATCGGCCTTTTGGTCTTTACGATAGTGCTCAAACAGGGGTTGACATTAGGGCATTATCCGCTCTTTGTGGAGTTTAGAAGCCTTGTGAAAAACCCTTAGATTCAGAAAGTAGTATAGAACAAGCATTGATAAAGCAGCTCCGATGTATTATATTATGTTATTGATAATATTATACATGGAGGAAACAATGACCCCACAAGAGCAGGAACAGACAAATCCGATGTTTCACTATTTTCAGATGGAGGATTTAGTTCCCGAGGATCATATCCTTCGTCAGATTGATGAGGCAGTTGATTTTTCATTTGTACGAGACGTTGTATCAGATTGTTATTGCCCTGACAATGGCAGACCCGGTATTGATCCTGAATTAGTTGTTCGAATGATCCTTATTGGCTATCTGTATAATTTGAGTGAGAATCGGCTCTGTCAGGAAGTGGGGATGCATGCGGCATATCGGTTGTTTTGTCATCAGACATTTGAGGATGCGGTTCCGGATAGGAGCACGATCAACAAGCTTCGCAATCACAAGTGGGCATCCAGTGGGTTGTTTGAACGGATAATGCGTCAGGTAGTCCAGTGTTGCATAGATGTCGGTCTTGTGAGCGGTAAACACCTTAGTGTCGACGGCACTCAGATACAAGCTGATGCTTCAGTGAAAAGTATTGAGCCGATAGAACCCCCTTTTTCTCTTGATGATTATCTCAAGGGAATCGGTTTTGAAGGTGATAAGACAAAGGGTAGGTCCGGGCATCCTCAGGATAAAGACTTTCATGGTGAAAAGTGGACGAACCAAACACACCGTTCGACTACAGACCCCGACGCGCGCTTATACAGCAAATCGAAGGGCAAAGGGGCTTTTCTCTCGTTTATGGGCCATGATCTGATCGACACAAAAAGCAGAGTAATCCTTGAGACTCAGGGCACGCAGGCGACAGGGACAGCAGAGCCCGAAAGTGCCCTTAAGATGGTAGATGACCTTGAAACATACACCATGCCCAAAGACATTCAGACACTTAGTGCCGATACCGGTTACGGTTCTGGTAATTTTATCGCTGATGTACTTGACCGGGGAATCATACCCCATATTCCTCTGCGAGCCGATGAGAGGATTGAACCGATTCCTACATGGAAAAACAAGACAAATTCAGCACATATTCAGGCCGAACGGGATAGAAAAGTGCGAGAGGCGAAAGCCAGAAATCATGCACGGTCTATCTCATTAACAGCTGACTACAAACTCTCCCGGAGACTCCGTAAACGCAGTGAACATATCTTTGCTGAAGCCAGGCAACAATACGGTATGGGACGAGCCCGTTACAGAGGACCAGCCTCACTGAATGAACAGTTGAATCTTGTTGCAACAGTACAGAATCTCAAGAGGCTTGTATCTTTCATAAGAAGGGGGAAAGCGTCTATGTGTGCCCTGTCTGTCAAAGACAGTGCATCCTGTTCTTCAAACAGCTCCTGTTCCTTGCTGACCAGAACTCTGATAAGACTATTTTGCTTATTCCACAGCAAAACGATACGATATGCTACTCTTTGACCCATAATCGGCGCTTCAGACGCTGCCTGGGACATAACTATTTCACAAGGCTTTTAAGTCGATAGGAAATATAGGAGTGGGCGCGAAGGTGAAGTTGAGAGGCTTTGAGGTGGGAAAGGTCAAGCAAGTTGAGTTTTATCCTGAACCGCAAAAAGAGGGTGTCTTTTTTGTGGTAGAGTTGGCTATCAAGAACGAATATCCTGTTATTGAGGGAACAGTGGGAGAGGTTAAGGGAGGGGGGATTGTGGGCGATAGTTTTATAAATTTAGACGTTTCGAGTCAGGGGCACCTGCCGTTTAAGGCCGGTGCTACTGTGAAGGGTAAGGAAGCTCTAGATACCGGGACACTTATGGCCAAGGCAGTCACTATGCTGGAGAGGATGACTGAAATGTCAGAGAGGATAAGGGACGCAGAAATTGGGGGTAGATTCAAGAAGTTTGTGGAGGTAGTTCACAAGATTTCAACAGATGTGGAGGGTTTGAGCAAGGACGCCCAGTCTATGCTCACAAGGAGCGAGTCCCTAATTGCGACCGTGGAGCCGGGCCTTAAGAAGTCTATAGATAAGTTGAATGAAGACCTGGATTACTCGAAGGAGACGTTGACGAGTCTGAACGAAATATTAGGTGACAACAGTGAGAACATAAAGGATGCGCTGGAGGCTCTCCAGAGGAGTTTGAATCAGATGGAGAAGTTGATGTCCAATCTGGACAATCTAACTGTAGAAAATAGAGCGCAAATAGATTCGACGCTCAAAAACATGGAGGATATTTCGGCGTCTTTCAAGGATGTGGCGAGGCATCCGTGGAAGATCATATTCGGGGGTGTGAAGGGAGGACAAGGGGACAGTCGTCAGTAGCTCCCGATTGAACCCCCAATTGAATCTATTGGGGGGCGGGGGTAGACAGGCAAAGGCAGTAGGGGAGAACCTGTGTGTTTGCCCAGATGAAAGGAGACAAACGTTGTTCAAATCCAGAGTTCCGGTCTTTGATGGAAATGTGGCTTTGGGGAGGAGGCACGATGCGAGGGTGAGCGTGGACACCCCGGAGGGTCTTCTGATGGTTATGGAAAGACTTGGAATAGATAAGGCATTAGTTTACAATCCCTATGGGGTTACATACGATAGCGTTAAGGGGAATAGAGAGATTCTGAAAACCGTTGAGGGGTTTTCAGAGCTTGTGCCTCAGTTTGTAGCCAATTTCCCAGCTGAGTCATTTGAGGATTTTAAGGAAGGTGTTAAGGATAAAGGGATAAAGAGTCTGAGGGCATACCCAAAGACACACACGTATCCATTCGTGTCGTGGATGGTGGGGGATTGGATGGAGTGGATAGAGGATGAGGGGATAGCCTTATGGCTCCCAATTGATGAGGTGGACATCAAGGACCTCTATGAGATGGCAAGGGCGCATCCGGCGATAAACATAGTGCTGGTGGGGGTGCATTACACCCACCAAATTGTGATTTTTGGAATGATGGAGCACTTACCGAATCTCTACGTGGAACTTTCACGGTATTACGTTATGGAACCTGTCGAAAGATTTGTGAGCAGATTCGGTTCCCAAAGGTTGATATTCGGCTCGGGCTCCCCTGACATGGACGGAGGGGCGTATCTTTATTATCTGAACAACTGCGGGCTATCTGACAACGTTTTGAGGGCTATCTGCCGGGATAATCTGGAGGTTCTTCTAAATGGCGATTGACGGAGCTAAGGTCATAGATTTTCACTGTCACATAGGCACCTGGCAGCGCTTGTGTATGTACGACGATCTGGAGGATATGATAAGGGTTATGGATTCTGCCGGGGTAGATATGGCGTGTCTCTTTAACAACTTCCGGGGGAATGCTAGTTTCGGGAACGATGAAGTAGCCAAAGCTGTGGAGCGCTATCCGGACAGGTTCATAGGGTTTGCTTTCGTGACTCCGCACTACCCTGAGGAGGTGGAAAACGAGCTACTTAGGGTGATCGATAGACTCAAAATGAGGGCGATAAAGATATATCCTCCGTATTTTGGGAGGTCTGTGGAGGATCCCGCATGGGAAGGGATATTCAAGTTTGCAAATGAAAGGGGTTTAACGATTATATCGCACACAGATGTTACTGGCGGTCCCAGTAATCCGTCTTTCTTCGTGCCGTTAGCCCAGAAATATAAGAATGTAAAGTGGGTGTTGGGACATGCGGGCGTGACTCCCCCAGGGAGAATTGAGGCCATAGAGGCGGCGAGAAAGTGTTCAAATATCTATCTTGAGATATGTTCGTCTTACAGCACTTTCGGGTCTGTGGAATTCCTCGTAAACGGAGCGGGGGAGGATAGAGTGTTGTTTGGGTCTGACATGCCTCTTATGGATCCGAGGATACATTTAGGGAGGGTTATGACCGCTGATATATCTGAGAAGTCAAGACACAAGGTGTTAGGAGAGAATTCCTTAAGGCTTCTAGGTCTTAGCTGAGGATCTATTACAAATGCAAATAAAGTTTCTCCACACTTTGTGATTTTTGGAATGATGGAGCACTTACCGAATCTCTACGTGGAGCTTTCACGGTATTACGTTATGGAACCTGTCGAAAGATTTGTGAGCAGTTTCGGTTCCCAAAGGTTAATATTCGGGTCGGGCTTCCCTGAGATGGATGGAGGGGCGTATCTTTATTATCTGAACAACTGCGGGCTATCTGATAACGTTTTGAGGGCTATCTGCCGGGATAATCTGGAGGTTCTTCTAAATGGCGATTGATGGAGCTAAGGTCGTAGATTTTCACTGTCACATAGGCACCTGCCAGCGCTTGCGTATGTACGACGATCTGGAGGATTTGATAAGGGTTATGGATTCTGCCGGGGTAGATATGGCCTGTCTCTTTAACATCCACCGGGGGAATGCTAGCTTCGGCAACGATGAAGTAGCCAAAGCTGTGGAGCGCTATCCGGACAGGTTCATAGGGTTTGCTTTCGTGACTCCGCACTACCCTGAGGAGGTGGAAAACGAGCTACTTAGGGTGATCGATAGACTCAAAATGAGGGCGATAAAGATATATCCTCCGTATTTTGGGAGGTCTGTGGAGGATCCCGCATGGGAAGGGATATTCAAGTTTGCAAATGAAAGGGGTTTAACGATTATATCGCACACAGATGTTACTGGCGGTCCCAGTAATCCGTCTTTCTTCGTGCCGTTAGCCCAGAAATATAAGAATGTAAAGTGGGTGTTGGGACATGCGGGCGTGACTCCCCCAGGGAGAATTGAGGCCATAGAGGCGGCGAGAAAGTGTTCAAATATCTATCTTGAGATATGTTCGTCTTACAGCACTTTCGGGTCTGTGGAATTCCTCGTAAACGGAGCGGGGGAGGATAGAGTGTTGTTTGGGTCTGACATGCCTCTTATGGATCCGAGGATACATTTAGGGAGGGTTATGACCGCTGATATATCTGAGGAGGCAAGACACAAGGTTTTGGGAGAAAATGCCTTAAGGCTTCTGGATCTTGGCTGAGGATCTATTACAAATGCAAATAAAATTTCTCCACACTGCCGATATTCACATCGGCGTAGAAAATCACGGGCTGATAGATCCTTCTACGGGTCTCCATACCAGGACGCAGGACTTTGAAAAGTGCTTGGATTTTGTGTATGAGAAGGGCATGGAGGAGGAGATCGATCTGGTGGCCTTTTCGGGAGACGCTTATAAGAACTGCCATCCCAGTCCGACTCATCAAAGGATCTTTGCTTCGTTTGTTAAGAAGTTCAGCGGTGCGGGCGTTCCTTTTGTGATGGTCGTGGGGAATCATGATATTCCTGGAGCCTTTGGGAGGGCGACTTCTATTGATATTTTTGGGACTTTGGGGATTTCAAAGGTGTCTGTGGCGACCAGTCCAAGGATCTTTAATATCGAGACAAAGTCCGGGCCTATTCAGGTCGCGTGTCTGCCTTGGCCCACTCAGAGCCGTCTTATGACAAAGGACGAATATAGTGGGCTGTCTTCTTTTGAGATTACCAGGGAGATTGAGAGCATATGCGCGGACATTGTTGAGAAATTTGCTGATGAATTGGACAAGCGAATTCCATCTGTGCTCCTAGCTCACGTGACTGCGGCTGACGCGGAATATTCGAAATCTGAAAGGACTGCGGTGATAGGAAGAGATCCTACGCTCTTGACAAGTGTTCTGACAAATAGTCAGTTCGATTACGTGGCTTTGGGGCACATACACAAATTCCAGGATTTGAATCCAAGGGGAAGGCCCCACGTTGTGTATCCGGGGAGCGTCGAGCGCGTGGACTTCGGCGAGGAGAAGGAGGAAAAGGGATTCTGTCTGGTGACTATAAAAGATAAGAGCCAAAGGCCTGGCGTCAGAACTAAATCGGAGGATGAGAATCTTTCTCTTTTTTCGGCGGTTTCCCGTGAGAAGAAAGATAACGGACCTTTGGAAAGGGAGGTGAGATATGAGTTTATAGAGACTCCCGCAAGACCCTTTGTGACCATCATATCTGATGTGAAAAAGGGGGAAGACCCGACTCAGGTTATCTTAAGAGAGATAAAAAAGCACGACCTTAAGGATGCTGTTGTGAGGGTTCTTTACACTGTGTACGAGGACGTCATAGGTTCTGTGGATTATAGGGCGATAGATAAGGCTTTAAGGGACACTGGCGCTTTCTACGTTGCAGGGATCATTCCGAAAGTTGACATCCCTGAGAGGATCAGGAGGTCTGAGGTGTCCGAGGAGTTAGGCGTCCAGGAAGCTCTGGATAAGTACATTGACAACACTCCTGAGTTTGAACCTTTTCGTAAGGAATTAAAAAAGTACGCCGCCCAGTTAGAGGCTGAGCTTGAAAGACAGGGTGAAAATGTAGACAGCAGCTCCCGATAGTCCCCGATAGGTTCACTCGGGGATAGGTTCAATCGGGGGTAGACAGGAGCACCTTCTCCCTCCGTATACTGCGTAGTGCAGGGGTTGGGTTACCCAGCCCTCGGGGCGACCACTTCGTGCTTGTTGCCTCCACTCTCCTGCAAGGCAGGAAGTGCGCTGACCCCTTCAAATGTGCTATTTTTTGCTTTGTTAATCTTACCGACTGCTACTCTAAAGGGATAGTATATCACCATGATTCCTGTTAAGTTGTCATTGAGAAATTTCCTGAGTTACGGGGAAGATGTGCGCCCTTTAGATTTTTCAGGGTTTCATGTTGCGTGCCTTTCTGGGGAGAACGGTCACGGAAAGTCAGCGCTTTTAGATGCTATGACCTGGTCTCTCTGGGGCCAAGCCAGAAAATCCAGAAGTAGGGGCGCAAACGAAGGCTTATTGAAGATCGGTGCGTCTGAGATGAGGGTGGAATTTGAGTTCGATCTTGAGGAGCAGAGATTCAGAGTGATAAGATCCTTCAGGAGGGGAAAAGGGAGCGGGCGTCCGAGTTTGGAGTTTCAGGTCTATGATAACGATAAGGGCAAATACAGGGTCCTTTCCGATGTGTCGTCCATGAGAAGGACACAGGAGGAGATAGATGATGCTCTAAAGATGGATTACGATACGTTCATAAACTCTGCGTTTATACTTCAAGGACGGGCTGATGAGTTTACGAGGAAGACCCCGACAGAGAGGAAACAGATTCTGGCAGACATTCTAGGTCTCTCCAAGTACGATCTTCTCTGGGAGCTGTCGAGGTCTCACTATAATAAGTTGGATAATGAGATAGAAGGTTATTGTAGGGAGTCTCAAAGGATCGATGAGGAGCTTTCGCACAAGGATCTTTATAAAGAACAAATTGACGGGCTGACAGTCAGACTGTCGGAGCTGTCCAGAGGTATTGAGTCTCTGGAGAAGGTGTTTTCAGAACTTCGGGAAAAAAAGGGGGATCTAGAAAGGAAGCGAGAACAGGTAGAGGATTTGGAATCTGAACTTGACAGAATCCAGGACGAGATTGATGACATAAAGGGACAGATAGATTCATCCAGCGATCAGATCAGTGAATATGAGAAGATAATATGCAAAGAAGATGAGATTAAGAGTGATATCTCCACGTACAATAGATTGATGGATCAGGAAAGAGAGTTTACCCAAAGACTTGGTAGGCTGAGAGATCTGGAATCTCGGAAAGCGGATGTCGATAGGAAGGTCGAAGAGGCAAAACATGAGGTTGAAAAGTGCAGGAATCTGTGGGAGGAGAGGCTCGGTTCAGCGGAAAACGTTTTAGATGAGGCAAAGGAGATTTTGAAGAGGGAAAAGGAGATTGCGAATGGGTATAAAGAGTTGATGAAGTCCAGGCGAGAAAATGAGAAGATGGAGGGTCTGAGAAGGAGTCAAGATGAGCTGCTAAAGGCGGAGCTGGAGATTCAAAGGAAAATCGAGAAGCTTAAGTCCGGGCTCGAGGTGGAGCTCGGGACCTTAAGGAATCAGATTACGGAATTGGATAGTAAAGCAGATGCCCAAGAGCATCTCAAAGGGAGGTTGGAAAAGATCAGGCAGGAATTGGAACGCTTAGAGGTTTTAGAAAGTGAAAGTGAGAATATAAGGGATAAGGGCAGCGAATTGAACGTCAAGATAGATGGAGACATAAAGGGGGTCCAGGATTTGGAGAAGGAGATAGCGGAGGAGAACGATAAACTGGATCTGATCAAGGAGAGCCAAGATAGTTCCTGTCCGCTGTGTGAAAGCCATATAGATGAGGAAAAAAGGGAGAATATCGTAAGGAAGATGGAGGAGAAGATTGAAAAGGTGAAGGCGGAGATTGCGGTCATACAGGGGGAGTTAGAGGAGGATGAGAAAGAAAGATCGGAACTTAGGAGAAAGTATAGGGAGGCAAAGGAGGTCTTAGAGTCTCTGCCTTCGATCAGAAGCGGAGCGGCTCAGGCTGAGGCTTTGTTCAACGAAGCAGTCGAGGCTGAGGGTAAGATAGCAGAGCTTAAAGAAGATGAGGAAGCGGTGCGAAGGAGGCTGGATGAGAGGGATTTTGCCCCAGAGGAGAGGGAGGATCTGGAGAAGGTGAAAAGACAGATCGAGAAGTTAGGTTACAATACCCAAAAGCACGAGGAGATCGGGGAGACTCTGCAAAAGTTGAAGGGTTATGAGGCAGAAAAGGCGCGTCTGGATTCGACTTTAGAACGATACAACGCTGCAAAGGAGGCGATACCTGGGATAAAGGAGGAGATAAGGACTGCCAAGCTATATCTAGATGAAAAAAAGTACGCCGAAAAGGAGCAGAAGGAAGTTGAGAGGGTTTTGGACGAGATCCAAAAGGTCGAATACGACAAGCGTGAGCACGAAAAGATAAGACTAGAGTTGGATAGCCTAAGCCAGGCCCCCGTACAGGCTGAGAGGCTTAGGGATGCGCGGGATAAGATAGATGCGGTAAAAGAGGTACTGAAGATATTGGAGAAGAGATTTGAAGATAGGATGAAAAGACAGGATGAGACCAAAGGGAATGTCAAAGGATTGAAAGTGGAGATAGCGGGTACAGTAGATGTGGAGCAGAAGATCTCAGGGATTGAAAAGACGCTTCGGGATTCCAGAGTAAATAGGGAGAAGCTCCTTGGAGAACAGGGCAGCGCTCAGGCGAGGTACGATAAGTGTCTTGAACTTGAGGAGGAGAAAAAGGAGGTTACTGAGTCTTTAAGGAAGGCACAAGAGGAGAGGGATATTTACGATAAGCTTAGAAGGGCCTTCGGAAAGGATGGGATTCAGGCTCTCATAATTGAGAACGCTATCCCTGAAATTGAAGATGAGGCGAACGATATACTGTCAAGACTGACAGATAATAAGACGCATATCTCGATCGAGTCTCAAAGGGGTCTAAAATCAGGAGGATTAAGGGAGACATTGGATATCAAGATCAGCGATGAGCTGGGGGAAAGGGATTACGAGCTTTACAGCGGGGGAGAGGCGTTCAGGACAAACTTCGCGCTGAGGATAGCCCTGTCAAAACTTCTGGCCCGGAGGGCGGGAACAAAGCTACGGACTTTAGTGATAGATGAGGGTTTCGGGACGCAGGATTCGGAGGGATTAGGACATCTGGTTGGAGCCATAGATAAGATAAGTAAGGATTTCGACAAGATACTTGTGGTTACGCATTTAGAGGAGTTGAAACGGGCTTTTCCCGTCAGGATTGAAGTGAGAAAAAATGCTCGATCTGGATCGGAATTCGAGATCGTTACTTGATGCCCAATCCCCGATAGACTTAATCGGGCATTCCATTGGGGGGAAGCAAGGAGGAAAAGCGATCATGGCTGCTCTTTCAAGATGGATGATTCTGGTGCATCTTGTTTGTCTGGCAGTCTCTTGCTATGCACAGGATGAGCGGCACGGCCGCTTTGTCGGGGAGGATGGCAACAAGTCCCCGATTGAATCTATCGGGGATCATATGAAAAGGGACGCCGGGATGGTACAGATCGAGAATTTCAAGATAGACAGGTACGAGTATCCGAATATCGTGGGGGAATATCCGCTTTATAATGTGAGTTGGTACGAAGCTCAGGCTAAGTGTAAATCTAAAGGGAAACGCCTATGTTCTGAAGCAGAATGGGAAAGAGCTTGCACCGGGATGAATAATCACGTGTATCCTTATGGGAACAGTTTCGATGAAGACAAGTGCAATACGCCCCATCAAGTGGATGGAAACTGGGGACGCGACAGGGGTATTGCAAAGATAGGAAAGTGGAAAGAATGTGTCAGCGACTATGGTGTCTATGATATGAGCGGGAATGTGTGGGAGTGGGTCGATGGGGTCTACTCTTCAAGGGAGGGATGGCGTGTGGTCAAGGGGGGATCGTGGTTTCAAAACGTGAACTTCGCGACGTGTTCTGCCAGATACGGAAGATATCTGACTCCAGATTACAGGCTGGATCTGATAGGCTTTAGATGTTGTCAGTCCCCGATTGAACCTATCGGGGATCAGTCTGTAGCGGTAGAAACAGATGGGGACCAGAATTAAAGATTTGCAAGAACCTGCCGATAACGTACGTAATCGCAGGTTCTCCTCCTTTATTAAGGCTTAAGGGGGCGGGATGCCGCTTACAGGCGGAGCGATTGTTTCCTGCATCGTCTTCCAGTGCGCGGAGGTCCAGGCAGAAGCGTGATCCGCTTCTGTACGATGGTCCCAAATTCTGAAGTAAGTTGAGGCTGTTCTCATTGTGAGATCAGCCTTTTCTTATATTGCGACAACTATCTATAATATATCTCACTTAAAATAAAGCACTTATAGGAAGTCAGCTTTCAGCTAATCGCCCTCCTCTTTCTCCTTGGAGTTCCTCTGGTGACCCCCAAGATTCAGTTTGTCAATGGAATCCCTCAGGTGATCTGGAGCAAGATGGGCTTAGCGTAGTATCATCTCAATCTGGTTTGTGTCCTATGAGCTTTTGGACTGTGGCAAGGTCAACACCAGAAATCACAAGCCATGAGGCGAAGCTGTGCCTCAGATTGTGAAACTTAGTGTTAGTCATGCCTGCCCTTTCTAGAGCGCCTGCAAAGTCGTTCCTCACCTCTTGGCAGCAGCTAACTTTCTTGCTGTAGAACACATAGGGCTAGAAATATGTCGTGGATGTCTGCGTAAGGTTTCCCCTAAAATCTGCTTCACGGGTTTAGTGCGGTTGTCGCAGTTTCCAGTGCGAAGACTTTTTCTATTTTTGACTACTTTTACTCCCTGTTAAGAGTCTACATCCTCCCAAATTGAGTTTAAGGATCTCACCCTTTCTAAGGCCCCTATAAAGAGCATCAACTATAACGGGATACAGATGTCGTGCGTTCTCAATGTCCGCCACGGGCGTTTCACTCCTGTCTCCAGATGCTCTTCATCTGCCACGCTTCCAGAGAGCGCAAGGCCGCATCGCGACCCTGAGCACGAATGGATACGCCCACGCTGTCCTTACGCTCGGGGTATACCCGGAGGGCGAGACATTGTCTGCCGTTGGCGAAGACTTCAACCACACTCCTGTCTATAAAGATCCGTAGCTTGAGGGGCTCGCCGGCTTCGAGTTCGAACGGTGCCACCTCAGGTGGACGCGCGAGCACGTCCGGCAATAGTGAAGAGCGGGACGTGTCGATTACAAGGGCGTCCTGCTGGATTGCCTGTTCCTCTCTGTTCACCGTCAAGTGGCCGTGCCTGTAGAATCTGATGGCTGTATACTCATCACTGTCTGGTGAGCGCAGGACATTGACGCAGACCTCCCGAGCGCCATTCGGATCGATTTCGGCAGCGAGCTCCATGGCGTTTCCTTCTATGCCCTCGAGCACGATCTCCCGGTTTGCGGGCAAGGAGGTCTCACCGACGTGTTTGCGGTCGAATCGGAGCGATTCGACCGCAGGGATGGGTTTCATGCCCAGCGTGTTGTCCTCGCGCAGGGTCAGCAGGCGCACGAGAGACATGATGTGGTCCCAGCCCTGGGTAGGTTTGCCGTTGTTGATGTTATAGATGACGTACACACCTCCGGTGCCATCAGGCGTGGCCGATGGGGCATGGGCGCCGCCGGGCTCCATCGGTCCAAAATTGAACCGGCCGTGCGCGAAGGGTTTGAATCTGTGATGTACCTCGTCGTAATCGCCGAGCAGATACTGTGAGCCGCGCAGGTGACTGGCGAACAATAGGATGTACCTATCGCCGATCGGCCAGAAGTACGGTACAGCGCCGTCCTCACCAGGCGCGGTGAAGATATCGCCCTCGACAAAGGGTCCGAGGTATGTCCAGCGGTTTAGATCCTGCGAAAAAAACAGATGCTGCACCATCCGGCAGTCGTTCAAGACCATCCCGTCCCAGTGTGTGCCTGACAGCGAGTAGTACCCGTCCTTTTCTTTCCAGATGCAGGGGTCGTAAACACGGTAGGGCCGTCCCTTCTCGTCCGCCTGTATCAGGGGGATAACGGGGTTGCCGGGGATTTTCTCCCAGTTCAGGAGCAGGGGATCGTCTGACACCGCGACCATGTTGCCCGCCCGCGTGCCGTGGTACATGGCGATGACACGGTCTTTCTCCACGAGAGTGCTGCCGCTGAAACAGCTTCTTTCTATGCCCGGATAGATGGCCAGGGGCAAGTCTTTCCAGTGCACCAGGTCATCGCTTACCGAGTGGCCCCAGTGCTGGCGCGGGTCTTCCGGAGGGTAGGCCTGGTAAAAGAGGTGATACCGCCCCTGCCAGTAACACAACCCGTTCGGATCGTTCAGATTGCCCTCGGGATTGACGTAATGATAGATCGGCCGGTAGGGGTCGGAGGACAGTCGTTTGCGCGACTCAGCGAATCGCATCATCAGTTCATCAGTTTTCAGTTGTTTCACCTGCTCATCTTGTGCGGTTGCGTAGATGCGCTGCGGGACTTTTGAGGCAAAATCCATCTGTGTACTCATGTAATCATCCTTTTCGTCTGATATGAAAATTAGCCGTTCTCATCGGCAGAGGTGAAGCCGCACTTCATAGTAAACTAAAGACCGCGAGACGAGCGACACCCCTCTGCAGTACACCTTCAGCGACGTCCATAACGCCGACCTACCTGTGGTCGATGTCCAAAGGCACCACCTTGTGCACTACCGACTTGAAGCGGGGTGTGTCGACCGTGACAAGGTGGACGAGAAGCTCATTCAGTGACTCCGTAAAGAAGGGACAGATACGCCGAACTGAGTGAGTGCCCGGTACGGCCTCCGACGATATCGTATTGTGATACACCTTCCCGTCGAAGATATGATAACACCAGCCCTCCCTGAAAATACGACGGGACTCCAAAGGGATCGCGTTGCCCGTTGAACTGCACATGTAGCTCATCCTCGTCCTAAAGTTGTCGAAGCCCAGGCGGAAGAGGTGCCGTTGCAAAAGTTCCTGATGATGTATATGGCCGAGAGTGCAGTAGCGGACGCCCATAATTTCGAGCACATAACATCCACCGCCAGCTTGTGATGACGACTGGCTGGTACCGGGGGGCTCTTCCAGTATAGAAGCATTTATTGTGTTGTCTGCTGGACCAGGCTAGTCGGGAACCGCCTTCGTTCGATCAGGCGGAACCGGACGCTCTTTGTGGCTCAATTGGCCATTTGTCGGCGACAGCCATCAGACTGTAGTGCCCCCCTGAAAAGCGACACCAATTAAGTAACCTGGGGTAGCAGATAGAATGGTTTTCTCCACTCTTGTGGGGTCTTATGCACCCATCATGAAGTCTGTTGAGAGGATTCCAAAGCTGTTAGCCAGATACACTCTTGCTTAAGCGTCCTGAAAAAGGGATCTACAACACTGTTCTAATTGTCCCCACTTGTGCTGTTTTGGGTCCCTGCTATTCGACTGTCAGCACCTGCTACTACCCCCAACAGATGATCCAGCTTTTCACAATCTTCGCATCCCTGCATTCCATCAGGAGGTCTTTGATAGTCATATTTTTCTCTCACTTTTCGCAGTAATGGGAGGATAACGCTTTCTGGATCCAGTTTGAGTTCCTATACATTGCCGGAGATCGGCATATAAAACCTATTCTCTGACAAAAGATTATCGATTCCCTCTGCTGTTAGGTCGGTCTGAGGCTCGTAGTATAACAGACCAATCCTGGATTTCGCTAAATGTGTACCAACTGACAGACGTACGATCTGAGTTATGACATCTTCTGTCACAGTCTCTACAATTTTGCGTATTCGTCAGTGTCGATCAATGCAGGAAGAAATATATAAAGGTGCAGATCAATTCGGTGGTAAGATACAAAAGAAGATTGGAGATGTCAATGAAATTGTGCAGCGGATCGCTCAGACAAACAACAACTGCCAGTAGCTCTGGTTTAGAGCTCATTTTTCAGTGCGTACAACTTTTAGATCGCTTCCATAAACTGCGTGGGAATAGTTACGGCTGACCCGGCGCAGCTTGCTACCCGCCGTAGCGACTTCGACCTATGAAGCGATGTCAGCCGTACTGCTCGTGCAAACTTCGGAAGTCGCGATAGAACAGCTCGGCCGCACGTCTCAGGTCCTTCTGAAGTGATGTGTCAAAGTAGGTAAAGGCTTCGAATTCTACGCTGAGACATCCCTCGTAGCCGATGCTCTTGATCGCGTCGAAAAAGTCGGGCCAGTCCACGCAGCCCTCGCCAAGGAAGGGGAAGACGAAGGTGTCCCCAAGACTCTTGCCGGGGACGCCAGCAACGTCCTTTACGTGGCAGTGAAAGATCCGATCCGCAAGCTGATGGATGGTCCAGGAGACCGTGTTGCCATGCAGGGCCATGTGGGAAGGGTCGTAGTTCACGCCAAAGCAATCCGAGTCGTAACGCCTCATCAGCTCGGCAAGGGTGTAATAGTCGCGGCAGATCATGCCGTAGACGGCCTCTACAGCTATCTTGACGCCAGCTTGCTCGGCGACCCGAATAACGCGGTCATATGCATTACAGACCATTCCCCAGGCCTCGCCCTCGCTAATCTCCTGATGGAGTGTTGGTGAGCCGATCCTCATGAACGGCGCCGGGCCGGTGAAGCAGTTAACGACGCCGATCCCCAGATCGCCGGCTGCGCGCAGGCAATCCACGGTAAGCTGGATTTCTCTGTCCCGCACAGCGGAGTCAAAGTGGACGAATTCACGCTGTACGACCCACTCCGAGATCGTCAGGCCACCGGCCTCGGTCACGCGCACAAGGGCTTGCATCTGTGCTATGGTCATAGTCTGCGGGTTCAGGTGACGCATGGAGTATCCGATGCACTGGTAGCCAATCTCTGACAGCATGGCCACGACTTGCTCGTCGGTCATCGAGCCCTGATCCAGATTCAGAAAGAAGCCTATCTCGTTGTTCATGACGTACCTTTCTTAAAGTCCAAAGCCGCTTTTCTTAAAGCCCGAAGCCGCTTTGAAATATGCTGGCTGAGGTTCGAGTTCGAGTACGAAGCACCGGTCTCGTTCCAGTTAGAGCTCTTGTCTCGGCGCCACGTGCTTGCAGATACTTTCGTCGCTTTGCGGATAGGTTGCCCTGCACCAATCCATCGCCATCCTTCATCACCTCCGCAGTCTGGATGTTATGGTTGGCAGGGGTATTGTTGACTTTATGCGCTTCTGCGAGCTACATACGGTATCATCATATCTCAAACTTCCTATCTCTCACAGACGTCCTTGCGGGTTCTTCAGATGAACTATGTATTATAGTCCATCGTATTATAGTGCATCTAGGGCCGCGTGTAGCTTCTGTTCGGGCAGAAAGATAAAAAGGTGTTGGTCTATTTGCTGGGAAGATACGAAATCAGGTGGTGGATGTCAATGCAATTGTGCAGCGGATCTTGTGACCGACACACCAGCGAGTTCTGATCACAGTACTGAAAACCGACCCGTGAGCCAGTTCCACTGCAACGCTTTGTTAGGTCGCTCTCCGATGCTCGTCAGCGATACCAAAAGCAAAATACACGATCATTATGATTGATAAATGGGGATGCTGAGCTGCACTGTTCTTGCTCGGCTCAATTGTCCGTCCAATACTTATCCACATACTGCTGGATGCGTTCGCGCATGAAGCGCGAGGATTCGACCGCCCGGTCTGGCAGATAGGCAAACGCTTGGCTGGTCATGATCCCGTCGAAGCCGACTTCGGCCAGTGTTTGGAAGAAGAGATCCCAGTCGATCTCTCCTTCGCCAATGTCGAGATGTTGATGAACCCGAGCTGTAGAACCCGCAGGGTTGACCACATAGCGCCAGCCAGCTTTGTGGTTGAAGGTATCGGCCACGTGGACGTGGGCCAACACGGGCGCGGCGTGACGGATCATCGCGGCCATGTCATCGCCCAGATGAAAAGTATGCGGCGCACAGTAGAGATACTTCACCATTGGCGAGCCGATTGCCCGGATAATGTCCACCGCCAGGTTGTTGTCCTCAATAAAATCGTCCGGATGTGCCTCCAGGTGCAGGGGAAGGCCCTTGCTCTCAAAGATGGGAACGAGTTCGTCCATTGACTTCCAGAACGCAGTTTCGCACTCCTCTGCCATCTCAGGTCCCACTCGAAAATTGGACCTTTGCGGCGACGGCCCTCTGTCGAATATGGAGTTCACTGTCTGGCATCCCACCTCGACGGCGATGTCTATGGCCCGTTTCCAGTAGCGCACGGCTGCTTCGCGCTCGTCTTCGAACGGGCTTGCCCAGCGATACGCCACCAGGGCCGAGACCAAGTCGACGCCGCACTCTCGCAGCCCCTCCTTGAATGAGCGAATGCGATCGTCGTTTGCCCGTGGCGGGTTGTATTCCGGAAAAAACTCATCACGTGAGCAGAGCTCAAGGTTCTCAAAGTCCATCTCAGCCGTTAAATGAGGGAGCCTTTCAAAGGGGACATCAGCGTGGCAGAAGGGATCCAATGCAATCTTCATTTGTTCATTCCTTTGCGAAGGGGTTAAAATCGACAGGTACTTAAAAGCCTTGTGAAATAGTTATGTCCCAGGCAGCGTCTGAAGCGCCGATTATGGGTCAAAGAGTAGCATATCGTATCGTTTTGCTGTGGAATAAGCAAAATAGTCTTATCAGAGTTCTGGTCAGCAAGGAACAGGAGCTGTTTGAAGAACAGGATGCACTGTCTTTGACAGACAGGGCACACATAGACGCTTTCCCCCTTCTTATGAAAGATACAAGCCTCTTGAGATTCTGTACTGTTGCAACAAGATTCAACTGTTCATTCAGTGAGGCTGGTCCTCTATAACGGGCTCGTCCCATACCGTGTTGTTGCCTGGCTTCAGCAAAGATATGTTCACTGCGTTTACGGAGTCTCCGGGAGAGTTTGTAGTCAGCTGTTAATGAGATAGACCGTGCATGATTTCTGGCTTTCGCCTCTCGCACTTTTCTATCCCGTTCGGCCTGAATATGTGCTGAATTTGTCTTGTTTTTCCATGTAGGAATCGGTTCAATCTTCTCATCGGCTCGCAGAGGAATATGGGGTATGATTCCCCGGTCAAGTACATCAGCGATAAAATTACCAGAACCGTAACCGGTATCGGCACTAAGTGTCTGAATGTCTTTGGGCATGGTGTATGTTTCAAGGTCATCTACCATCTTAAGGGCACTTTCGGGCTCTGCTGTCCCTGTCGCCTGCGTGCCCTGAGTCTCAAGGATTACTCTGCTTTTTGTGTCGATCAGATCATGGCCCATAAACGAGAGAAAAGCCCCTTTGCCCTTCGATTTGCTGTATAAGCGCGCGTCAGGGTCTGTAGTCGAACGGTGTGTTTGGTTCGTCCACTTTTCACCATGAAAGTCTTTATCCTGAGGATGCCCGGACCTACCCTTTGTCTTATCACCTTCAAAACCGATTCCCTTGAGATAATCATCAAGAGAAACAGGGGGTTCTATCGGCTCAATACTTTTCACTGAAGCATCAGCTTGTATCTGAGTGCCGTCGACACTAAGGTGTTTACCGCTCACAAGACCGACATCTATGCAACACTGGACTACCTGACGCATTATCCGTTCAAACAACCCACTGGATGCCCACTTGTGATTGCGAAGCTTGTTGATCGTGCTCCTATCCGGAACCGCATCATCAAATGTCTGATGACAAAACAACCGATATGCCGCATGCATCCCCACTTCCTGACAGAGCCGATTCTCACTCAAATTATACAGATAGCCAATAAGGATCATTCGAACAACTAATTCAGGATCAATACCGGGTCTGCCATTGTCAGGGCAATAACAATCTGATACAACGTCTCGTACAAATGAAAAATCAACTGCCTCATCAATCTGACGAAGGATATGATCCTCGGGAACTAAATCCTCCATCTGAAAATAGTGAAACATCGGATTTGTCTGTTCCTGCTTTTGTGGGGTCATTGTTTCCTCCATGTATAATATTATCAATAACATAATATAATACATCGGAGCTGCTTTATCAATGCTTGTTCTATACTACTTTCTGAATCTAAGGGTTTTTCACAAGGCTTTTAATGAACTACTAATGAACTACTATATGTGGGTACAGGGAAATTCATTCGATGCCGATTTGCTGCAGGAAAACGCGGGTGCGTTTGGCGATGGGCAATGGTCTGTCGAATGGCCACCGCATTCATGTCCTACTTGACGCTGGCAAGGTTGTTGTAGTCGAATTCATACAGCACGTTCCGGAAGGCTAAGAAGTTGACTGTGCCCTTCGGCGGCTCACAGAACATGTCCATAGCTCCATTCGTAGCTGGCATTCGTAGCTGGCGGGGCTACCTCATCCAGGAGCCGCTGGCATGGTATCAGCTTTGGATCGCTTGGAAACCGCATGCCCCAGGAGTCCGCTGGACCTCCGATTGTGACATCCCCTGTCACAGTGCATATGTAATTTCCATTTGGCCATCTATCAGCAACCCTATGGGCACTTGCAGCTTATATTTGCGAGGAAGGATCCGACGGTAGGGTATTGCTTAATCAGCAGTGAAGATACGAAATAAGATTGTGGATGTCAATGGAAATTGTGCAGTGGATCGCTCTGGCTAACAACGACTGCCGGCAAACCTGGATTAGATCCCCGCAATGTTGGAAGGCTCTGACATTCCCGTAATGTTCGAAGGCTATGACATTAACGAAGTGTCCTCCTTGCGGCATCGCATGGTGTTCCACGAGTCAAGTTCGGTTCAAACCCTTCGTCGTCCCCTCGTTTCAGTTCTTGTTCAGCCTCATGTGATCACTCATTTCTGAAAGCTTGCTCGATCTGCATACGTCGCTTTGCACCTACTCGACCGATACCTCTGAGACAACTGAATAGCCCGTTGTTATGCATTTTTGGCTTGACTTCTGGATGCTCCGATATTATTTTGGGGGATGCGGATACGACAGCCGTTGCATGAGACTAGACTTCGGCAGGATGTGGTGAAAGTTTGGGTATTCGAGCAGGTGATCCCGCATCCTGTGGTGAAGTTCTAGGTAGTTTTCGGGTTTCACGCAGCAACTGGCCGCCTTATAATCTGGAAGCACGGCGCCCCAGGAATCAGAGCGGTCGGGAATCTTTATCGTTCAAGCCGACGGCGCGAAAGAGTATCGTTGGCCCGCGGATTGCCGTCTATGCAGCTACGGCGACGCCGGTGGATCGGCGCGAAGGTCTGCCTGTGCGTTGGCTTCCGGAAAGCTACGAGATGCTCCGGGGTTTTGCGGCGGGCAATCTTGCCGCTGGGGCAGACGGCATTAACACGTTTAACTATTTCCTTGCCCGCCATCATCGTCCCGTGACGGCCGAGGAGTTCTACGGTGGTCTGCGGGAGATGCGTTCGCTAGAGCAGGCCCGCAACAAGCCACGAATCCACGTAATCACCGCTGGCTTCTCGTTGCCAGAATGCGACATGCCCGAGCAGGTGCCCGTGCTCATCCGCGCCTGGAGAGAACGAAAATTTGAGATGCTGCTGGCTGCGGAAAGCCAAGGTGCTGAAGTGACCGTGCTGGTGTACTTTGAGGGCGAAAACGGTCCCGACGATATGTGGCTCAGGATTGGCCTTCATTCCGGCAGAGAAGCCGTGGAAATTCGAGAAGGTCCCGAGGGAGATAAAGAGGATAAGTCCAGCCGCAAGAGCAAGATCGCGGTATTCAACGTACCGCCCGGCGACATCAAGGATGGAAGAAACGAACTGATCGTACGCACGGGGAAAGTCAGCACCACGATACTGGGCATCGATGTGGATGTGCGCTGATGTTGTCGGTTACTCTTGGATGATCGGGGGAGTTATAAGTATACGTATAAGTAAAAGCTGATAAATAGCTTGGGGGTCTGGTTCCACTACGCCAACGTGGACGTGATCGGGGACAAGGTGTTCATAAGCTACACTCGTGGTACGCCTGTAAAGGGAGTTACGGAGGAGAACCTGAAGAAACAGGAAACCGTAATGCGCATCTATCCGCTGGAATGGTTCTACAAGTAGTTTGAAGTGATTGGTGCCTGCGTGTGACAAATACCGATATGCGCAGAGATGAGTATAGAAGTAAACCGAGGTCAATTCCCTGGTGGGAAGCAAATACAATCTCAGACCGGGCAGACTCCCACTTGGTATAATGCAGGTTCCTTCGGGCCTTTAACTACAGGAGTTATAAGATGAAACGCATTGCAGTTTTGAGTGTTGTCAGTCTGATTGTAGCGGTTTGCCTCGGGAGGCAATGTGGCAAACGCCGGTCAGGGAGCTTGTCTTCCGCAAGCCCGTCCCGGAGGGCGTCGTGGAGATAAAAGGTTTCAACGTCCCTCTCGGCGGCATAGTTGAGCTGAAGGACGGCTCGCTAATACTTTCTCAGGGCGGCGGATTTCGCATCTCGACCGATGGCGGCTTGACCTGGGGCGAAGCTCTGCCGCCGAAGGCGAAGATGAAGAATATTGTGGGTCTTTTCCGACTCAAGTCCGGCGCGTTGGCAATTTATGGACACAATATATCCATAAACGATAAAGACTGGCTCTTCTCTTTGTCGACCGATGAGGGTAAGACCTGGAGCGAGCCAACGGCGATCTGCCCGCTGTCATTTTCATTGATGAATCACAGCATGGTTCAGCTCAGCAGCGGTCGATTGCTGCTCACCTTCCAGCAAGGCTGGGCCGGAGCGCACCCGGACCTGGATTATCATGAAAAGTCGGCGTACGGCCTCTGGCGGGGCAAGCGCATTCAGATAGAGGGTCACGGCCACATCCCCCGAGTTTGGGATGTCAGTCGTTTTTCGTTCTCGATAACGAGGGTAAGAACTGGAATAAAGATGTTGCTGGCAGATTGATGGGGTGGTTTGACGCCGAGGGCGTACCCAATGGCCGCGACGGGCAGACGAGCTGTTTTGAGCCCACTGTCGCGGAGACTAAAGACGGAGGGGAAAACTGGTATGCAGTGACGCCCAGCCAGCTTGGCCAGTTCAGCGTCACCTGCCGTTCTGGCTCGTATCCCCCAGACCGGAGACCTTCTGGTAGTCTGGAACCAGGTTTCGCGTGATGAGATTCGACTGGGCCATCGGCGAGGTCGGTTATCAGTCGCCATTTCCAGGGACGGTGGACACAGCTGGGAGCACTTCAAGACTCTTGAACTAAGCGACGGTCTCAGAGACATTTCCCACCTACCTGGCGAGTACCCAATCCAGATGGTGCGAGCTCGTGACTGGGTCGGCCCATTACCGGACGGGTGGGCCTGGTTCCACTACGCCAACGTGGACGTCATCGGGGACACAGTGTTCATAAGCTACACTCGCGGTACGCCCGTAAAGGGAGTTGCGGAGCAGAACCTGAAGAAACAGGAAACCGTAATGCGCATCTATCCGCTGGAATGGTTCTATAAGTAGCTTGAAGTGATTGGCGCTTGCGTGTCGCAACGAGCAATATGCGCACAGATGAGTATAGAAGTAAACCGGGGTCAATTCCCTGTTGGGAAACCAGTACAGTCTCAGGCCTGGCAGAGACTCACTTGGCATAAAGCAGGTTCTTTTGGCCCTTTAGCTAACAGGAGTTATAAGATGAAACGCATTGGAATTGTGAGTGTTGTCAGTCTGATTGCCGCGTTTGCCTGGGGAACGATTTTGGCAAACGCCGAGGAAACGAGCGAAAGGGGTAAAGCAGAGATGAAGAACTTGCAACAGGATTCCCCAAAACAAGAAAGTGAAAGACCTCTGCAGTCCCAAGAGGAGTTCATTGCCATTCGAAACCCGCGCCAGCTAAAAGTGGCAGAGATACCAGCGGAACGGGTTCCGATAGGCCAAAAGCTTGAATACAAGCCCAACATCGCACACCTGGGTGGAGATGAGTTGCTGCTATTGTGCTACCTGAACGATGTAGCAGCAGGGCTACCCACCTACCTGTATCGTTCGCACGACGGCGGTCGTACCTGGGAAGGAGGGCGCGACGAGACCAGTCTGCCAGACGGGGGCGAGCCGTATCTGTCGCGCATGCGAGACGGCACGCTGTTGGTCACAGGTGGACCATGGGGGTACCGCTCGGAGGACGATGGATACACCTGGTCCCAATACCAGCTGCCTCCGGAATTTGCCACCAGGGTCAGGGGGAACAACTCGCGAAATATACTGGAGTTGGAGGACGGTTCGTTACTGCAGATTGTCGATATACCTGAAGACGATCCCATTCTTCGCCATTCTCAATACGGGAATGGATACGTCGCCCGGAGCTACGATGGGGGTCGGACCTGGCCGGACTGCTACCCGATAGAAGTAGAAGGGGTGGCGGAAGGCTATCCCCGGTCCATCTTTGGAGAGGTAGTGCTCTGGCAGGCGCGTTCCGGGAAGATTTACGGTATAGCCAGGCTTGATCATCAGTTCTATCCCCTTCCCGGGCGGGTGTTCACCCCCCAGGAGCTCGGAAACGTGGCCGTAACCCTGCGGCACTACGGGCAGCCCCCGGTGCAGGATCTTGCCGATACCACCTTCGACCAGTTCGGACGAATGAAAGCTTGGTATTCTACCGACGAAGGCCACACGTGGCAGCCCGGTGCGGACCTGGGCGACCACGGCCAGATGTTTCATTCCATTCTGCGGTTGAGGGATGGACGGCTGCTGTTTACTTATACGCAGCGTTCGATCGATCCTCCTCTCGGTGTGCGTGCGGTGCTCGGTCGGGAAACCGAAGATGGATTCGAATTCGATTTTGAGCACGATATCTTCATGATTGACACCAAGACTCCCATCGATCGCAGCTCGGGCGGAGGTTTTGGCAACACCGTCCAGCTGGACGACGGCACACTGGTGACTAGCTATTCCTATTGGCGGCCTGACGAAGGAGAATCGGGCAAACTCTTCAATTGTGAAGTGGTTCGCTGGCGTTTACCGTAAGAGGAGTCCGGGATGCTGCACAAGGGCCAGTTCTGCCGGTGGGTTTTTATCCCGCCATTACCTGGGGGGATCATCCATTGCCAGACCGCGGTTACGTCAAAGCATCCGCTGTCCTCGCGGAGAGCACAGGAGCCAGATTAGTGCGATGTCCCTAAAGTGCACGCAGGTCTGAGGAGCACCTTGCCTTGACCGTACCTCCGACTGGTAACGTCAGAAGAAGTTCAAATCAGCACAGGCGGCGCCCGGCAGCGCAGTGGATCGAGGACGGGCTGGCGCTTCAGTACATGCCGAAGAGCGGCTCGATCGGACGCCCGCTGCTCCGGGGGGGGTACGCCGCACCCATGCATACTAACGACTGAGGCACCCTGACCGGCGGTTCTGGGGCGAGGATCTGTGGGAGGGATGGGTGAGCGTGGCTAGGTGAATTTTCTGGCAGAGCTGAGACCGATCTCAGTCCAGGCAGACTCTCACCTGGCAAAAGGCAGGTTTTTCTTGGGCTTTGACTACAGGACATATAAGATGGAATGCATTGCAGTTGTGAGTGTTTTCAGTCTAATTGTTGCTTTTGCCTGGGGAAGCAGTTTGGCAGACGCCAAGACTCCCGAAGCTGTGGACCTGGCCCGGCTTAACGACTGGGACATCGTCGTAGCTGAGGACGCTATCCCCAGTGAGATATACGCGGCTGAGGAATTTCAGAAATGTTTTGGCCGAGCCAGTCGCGTGAAGCTCCCGATCGTGCGCAAAGTGGATGGGCTTGACAGGCACGTAATTATCGGTCCCAGCCAGGCCATGCGCGCGAGTAACCTTGGCTTCGATGTTCACGACTTCGGTTACGAAGACCTCCGCATCGTGATCCGCGGCGGTAGCATAGCCATTGTAGGTATCCGGCCTCGCGGCAGGCTTTACGGCGTCTATACGTTTCTGGAAGACTACCTGGACGTACGGTTCCTCAGAGATGAACATACACACGTAACTGCTGTCGGCCAGCAGCAAACGATTGGCCCGGTAGACCGTGTCTATCGCGCACCTTTTGCGAATTTACGCCCGACCGGGTACAATGCACCTTATCATTACGTGTTTTTTGGGGTCCGTACTCGCAACAATGGCTTCCATGACCAACCGAGGTTTGGTGGCACTTCGCCATTCGGGAATACCAATCACAGCTTCTATCGGTAAGTGCCTTACCAGGAATACAGCAGAGATCATCCGGAGCACTTTGGTCTCTGGGATTGGAAACGCCGGGAGGGGCGTTACACTGGCGGTTTGAAGGCCGCGGCAAGGGTCATATGTGACCGCTTCGACAGCGGTTTGTCCGCTAAATTTCGGTTATGTAAAGGAGCTCAGATGGAACAGTTATCCGCACTAATGGTGTTTGCAGCTGTGCTATTGACGGCGATTTTATTGCCGGCTGGAGGCCTTAGGGCTGAAGCTTCGGTGGAGTTCTATGTTTCACCGACCGGTCATGACAACAATCCCGGCACCAAGCAGAAGCCATTCGCCGGCCTCACTAGAGCTCGGAATGCAGTCAGAGAAAGGACTAAGACAGAGCAGACAGCCAACATTGTTGTGTTCCTTCGAGGTGGCACTTATGAAATGAAAGAGCCGCTGATTCTGGGACCGGTAGATTCGGGGACTGACAAATTCTCGATCACCTATGCGGCCTATCCTGGTGAGAAACCGATTATCAGCGGGGGAAGAAGAATCACTGGCTGGAAACAGGGGCCCGGCAAGATATGGGTGGTCGAACTGCCGCAAGTCAAGACGCAGAAATGGTACTTCCGTCAACTTTTCGTTGATGGCAAGCGAGCCACTCGAGCCCGGACTCCCAACGCCGACAACAAGGACCAGTATCTGCAGGTGAAGGACGCGGAGCTGAAAGACGATATCTGGAAGGTCATCTTGGCCCCTGACCAGGTCAGAGACTGGTCAAACATGGCAGATGTCGAGATCGTCGTTCTTGGACTATGGGATATTATGCGCAAGCAACTGGCGAGTGTTGATGAGGCGAAGGGCGAAGTAATTCTGGCCCCGCCTCACGTTCCAACACACCACCACGATCCGAGATCGGGCAGTTGGTGCTTCTTCGAAAATGCCATCGAGATGCTCGATCAACCCGGGGAATGGTACCTGGACCGCTCCAGCGGCGTCCTTTCATATTGGCCACTGGACGGTCAGGATATGTCGAAGGTTGAGGTAGTAGCGCCGGTCCTCGCGCAACTTCTTGAAATTGCGGGCACATCGGATCAATTGGTGCAAAACGTGCATTTCAAAGGTCTGACTTTCAGGCATGCCCGGTGGCCGCTGCCCCCATGGGGATTTGCAGGCAGGCAGGCCGGTACGATGTACGGAGGCACAGGATTCATCGGCGAGGCGATTTTGTGGAAATTCGTAGAGTCATGCAGCATGACCGACTCCGAGATCGCCCACGTGGGCGGGTGCGGGATAAGTCTGCGCAAAGGATGTGTCAAAAACCTCGTTGAGGGAAACCATATTTATGATATCGGTTCCAACGGTATCAATGTCGGAGAGGACTTATCAATAATTTACGATGAAAATTATACGCCACCTGATTCGGACACGCCTCGCGACAATCGCATCACAAACAACTATATCCACGGATGTGGCGCAGATTTCTACGGCGGGATAGGGATATACATTGCCTTCACTGACGGAACGGTCGCTGCGCACAATCTCCTTCACGACCTTCCCTACACAGGTATCAGTGTGGGTATGATGTGGGGTGGCCAACCTACCGTATGTCGTAACAATGTCATTGAGTACAACCACATCTACGACGTCATGAAAAGGATGGGTGATGGGGCTGGCATATACACGCTGGGCTTTCAACCTGGCACGGTCGTTCGCAACAACCTGATCCATGATGTCAGGCGCAACCCATTTGCCCGGGGTGCTCCCTACGCTGGGCTGTACGTTGACAGTCGTTCCTCCCAGATCCTTGTCGAGGCCAACACGGTCTACGGACTGGCACAGCCCAAATGGCCCTGCACGCCTGTTTTGATTGGCCATTATTCGAGGGACATTGTCTTTCGCCACAATGTCTTTGTTGTTTCAGAGGCCGAAGTCAAACCGTTTGCTTACTACAACTCGAAAGAAGAAGATTTCAAGTTCGAGAACAATACGACGATTACGCAGGCCGAATGGAAAGCACCACCGGATTTGGAAACTCGGACGGGGCTTCAACCTCCTTATCGCAAGGCGCTTCTGGGACAATAGCAAGGGTTCCACCGCCTATGATTGTGAGCACGACTGGTAACTCTTGAGGGCAGAATTAGCGAACAAATCGGGCACTGCCGCGGGTTCCAGATGGGCGATACATCTCTAATCGTGTCTCCAGAGCTCGTCTCCCGCCGTCACAATGCGCGTCGGACAACGTGATGGTCACAGAAGCATCAGTCCCGGACGGTCTGGCTGATTACTGGTACGATGCAGGCCGCAAGATGCGCAGCCATTTTGTAGAAGTTCAACTAACGCGGCTGATTCTTTTCGCTGTATAGGCGTGATCACTGGCGTATGAGCAAAGCGCGCTGGTACCGGGTCTGCCGCTTCGTCTCTGATGAGACGCTTATATGAGAGGAGGTTCACGATGTCTTCACACGATCTGCCCTGGCGGGTGATGACTTTGTGGCAGCAGATTGACGGAGATGTACTGTTTACCGACGAACCGACAGTTCTTCAGTCGCGGGAGATGCTGAATCCTACTGCGGATTCGGAGCTGGGCAGGTTCGTGGATTTTATCGCATCGATTGGTATCAACGCGCTGGACCTTCGCTATTACACGGATGAACAGCGTCCTGCGCTGGCGTCGTTTGCTGGATATTTGAAGGCCAGGGGCATCCGGCTGTTGATCTGCCGACAGTGGACGGAGTTGGAGACGGGTGAGCTGATCTGGCTGCCTCTCCGTAATCGAGACCTTAAGCGCACCTCCCCTCTCTTGTGTCCCTTCAATGAGCAGGTCCGGCGATATTGGCAGGAGGCGGTCGGCGCAGACTTCCGGGAGATTCCCGATCTGGGAGGTTATTCATTCGGCATTACGACTGAATACTACATGTCGAACGGTGCGCCCTGGATGTGTGACTGTTCCAGGTGTGGGTCTCTGAGCCGCCGGGAGCGTCTGATCGAGGCTCTGCGATTTCTAGGGGGACTGCTTGCTGGTCACGGCGGTCTGCTGCTCTGGAACAACCACCAGGACGACCCCTGGGGCCAGCGCGTTGAAATCGAACTCTTTTCTGACCTGACGGGTCGGCTGCCTGAGAACGTTGTGGTAATGTTCTCTGATCTTTACTGGGACCAGGAACCAGGATGGCCGGCGAATCCAATGTATGATCATTTGCGGGTTCCGTCCTCTGGTTGTGCGCCTTATGTGCCGCGCATCCAGTTGCCCGGGCAGTACCGGGGTATGAATCTCTTTCCTTGCTCGATGGTAGAAGCATGGGCGCGTACGTTTCGGGAGATCAGCCGTTTGCGGCTGTCCGGGTATTGGGTACAGGCGTTCATCAACCGTACTGAGTGGGATCATCCCTGGAACATGGCGCACTGGTATGCCCTGGACCGATATGCGAGCGATCCGGAGACGGAGCCTGGGGCCATCATGTTTGACTGGGCTGCGCAGACGTATGGTGCGGATGCAGCGCCCGCTGTCGTGGAGATTCTTCGTCTCAGCCAGAAGGCGAGCATCAACATGTTCATGTGTCAGGGCCTGATGACCAGTGGGCAGAGCCAGCTTGCATCTCTGGTCTACCTTGATTCACATCTTTGCGGGCCGTATCGGGAAGCGCCGCGCATACCGGGCCAGATCGGTCTGGACTTTCCGTTGGACATGTACCCCGATCAACGCGCCGCCGAGATCAGAGCCCTCCCTGGCACTCGTCTGCTGTTCGTCCGCGAGCCGATCACGCCGGAAGTAAAGGCCCGAGCACTGGCCGAGAAGGATGAGGCAATTGAACTGATCGATCGGATGATCGGCCTCTGGCAGAGCGTGAACGGGACGGTGGATGCGGAGGTGCACAAGGCCATGGCGGTTCGCCTGAATGGCAATCGCGTGGATGCCATGGTTTTCAGGGTGGTACTGGATCTCTACTTTGACTGGAAGCTGGGTTCTTTAAGTGATGCTCGGATCGACGAGGTGGTCGGTGGTTTTGCGGGGTTGAAGGGACAGGTGGTGCCCGATCCTGCAGGTCTGCCTCCCACGCATCGGCGGAGTTCGGAGGACGATCTGACGCGCAACCTCTTCAGTTTCGCCGAAGAACTGCGCCTTGAAATGCACAAGCCATGGATCGAACAGCATTTCAAGGCCAACCCGCTGGGCGGTGGCATCTTGCCTGAGGAGGTGAAGTCCGGTTAGCGCCGTAGTGCGGCACGCAGAGTCAAGATACTGGGCTGTAAGGCTTTGCAGGAAATAGCTAAGACCTTAGGCCGGGCGCGAGCCACTGTTGACATTGCTAAGTGGCTGCCGCTAAGTTAGATTATGGGAACCGGAGAAGACAGAAGCCGCTGTCCGAGGAAGTCAGGCAGTTCGTTCTGCGTATGGCGTGAAGAGCAACCCAGTTAGTGATATGATCGCCTTCAAGGGGCGCTGGGCAATCTGAGTCACGATATATCGCATACGACGATGTGCAAATTCTCAAGGCCTATGGCATCGAGCCAGAGCCCGATCGATAGCGGCAGACTACGTCGAAAACGTTTCTGAAAGCGCATCGGGAGGTCACGGCAGAGAATGTGTATTATGTGGGATGAGCTGAGAATTTGGTGTTTTGCCGTCCGGGGCGTTCCCCGGTCAGGCAAAGCATCATCGCCCGCAAAGGGTCTGAACGGTTACGAAGATTGGAGGAATCCACGTGCAACGGAATTGTCTTTACGTAATAGGGATCATGTTTTACATCGCGACGACTGTTCCTGATACCGGTTATGCGGTACAGCCTGCAGTAGGAGAAGAGACTGAGATTCTGAACATCACCGTCGGCGAAGCGACCAAGATCAGCGATCTGGTTTACCAGAATACCGCGAGTCTGTCTGTCTCCCGGACGGGGGTTGTAGCTGTCTTCTATGCGAAGCCGAATCATAACCCGAGGTTTTACCGGGTTTCGACCGATGGGGGTCAGACCTGGAGCAAGGAGAGATGGATGGTCCCGGGATGGCTGGCGGGGCTGAAAGTGTAGGACTCCGCGATGGCGGTGTGTTCAAGCCTCAAGGCGGCACAGTTTCTATTGAAGGAGAAAGGGACTGGTATGACATGACTGTTTTTCGGTTCACCGACGATTTTATGAGTTGGGAAACCGAAACAGACAAGATGTATGTACCCAATCACATCACCGCTCTCAGCCATGTATACACTCCTAATCCCGCTAAAGGCAAGATCCTCCAAATGTCCGACGGGGCACTGTTGATGCCGATGGGTGGCCGGTTTAGCGGCGACGTGGACGTCCTTCGGGCTTACTTGGTCCGTTCGATCGATGAAGGCAGGACGTGGCTATATTACGTGACTATCAACTATACCCCCCAAGATCCCAACCCAGAACTGCCGGGTCAGTACGCTGGTTTTGACGAACAGAGCTTCGTGCTCTTGCCGAATGGTCAGATGTTGGCCATTCTGCGTACGCAGTACTCACATCTTGCGGGCGAATACAGACCGTTGTACGTCTGCTGGTCGAACGATCTTGGCAGGACGTGGGGCAAAGCGACGCCGACCAAGCCGCAGCTGATGAATATCTGGCCTACGCTGCAACTTCTGGACAATGGTGTGGTAGCCTGTCAGTACGGCCGACCGGGCTTCCATGTAGCCTTCAGTCTGGATAACGGTCATACCTGGCAGGACCGCATTACGTTCTCAGATCTACCAGAGCCCTTTATTACCGGTCAGTTCGATATGATCAAGACTGGACCGAACCGGCTGGTGGCGGTCGGCAGCGACGCTGGGGGCATAAAGGTCTGGCCGATTACGGTCGAGCGTCTGAAGGTGTCACCGGCCCATGCAGCTTTAGAGGGCCGCGTGCTGGACCAGCAGGGCAGGCCGATTGCCGGCGCGACTGTCGAGCGCAGTCCCAACCGTTACTATCTCGACTCCTGGCTTGAGCACCCCACCGAATTGGATCCCTGGAAAAAGACCCCTCTGACAATCGATTCTCCGGTATTGGGATACAGATCGATTCGTAAGGAGGATTGCTATCCGACGGTGCAGACGGACGCCCAGGGACAGTTCCGGTTCGAGTCGGTCAAGTTAGGTGAATATGTCTTGACGGTTGAGGCTGACGGTTATGCCCCACAGCATCGGCATATTAAGGTATCGCCGGAGTCCAAGCCACAGGACTTCCGTTTGAAGCATGGTCGAAAGATTCGCAGCCGGGTTGTGGATGACACAGATCAGCCGGTTAGCGGTGCTTGTGTGGTACTGAACAGGTGGCACGTCCATACCGATCTTGCTGGGTTCTTCCACTGGTCGGTGGAGTCCCCGCTGCCAGAGCAGGTGGCGATCATGGTTTACAAGCGTTACAGCGGTCAGTATGAGACACTCCAAGCAACGGTGTCGTTCTCGCCAGCTTGAGCGCCAGCCGATAGCCTTGAAGAACAGATAATTGAACGGTGACGAGTAGCGTCAAGAGCCAGGCTGGAAGAGGACTCGATCTGTGTCTAACGGGCAGCCATCGAGCCGATTTGGAGACTCAATAAGGACGCCGCAATCCATCCAGCGCTGGCCGAGGAGATACGACCGCTTGTCGAAGAGTTCTTCCGGCTGTGCGACGACTGTGGGATCGGAGGATGTTTCGCAGGAGCTTGCGAGTGCACCGAAGGTATCTTGGAAACCTCGATCCTGCAGGCAAGTAGGTGGAAAGGCTGAATTGGGATGCATTTCTTCTAACAGACCACTTTAGAAGGAGTTAAGCGATGAAACGGATCGCAGTTGTGAGTGTTATCAGTCTAATTGTCCCATTTGTCTGGGGAGGCATTCTGGCAAACGCGTTATGTTGGGTCTTTAACAAGGAGGAGTTTTACGATGAAACTGACCACAGTTGTGAGCGCTGTCATTGTGGTAGCTATATTTACCTGCGGAAGTATTCCTGCTATGGACAACGCTGATGAGGGCTTAGACCTGGCCCGCCTAAGCGGCTGGGACATCGTTGTGGCTGACGATGCTATTGCCAGTGAGATATACGCGGCTGAGGAGTTTCAGGAGTTCTTCAGCCAGGCGAGTGGTGTGAAACTCCCTATCGTCCACAAAATCGAACGTTGGGACAAGCATGTGTTCGTCGGTCCTGGCAAGCTGATGCAAGCCAGTCCTGTGGGATTCGGCGTTGAGAATTTGGGACCTGAAGATTTGCAGATCGTTGTACGTGACGACAACATCGCCATAGCCGGAGGACGGCCGCGCGGCACGCTTTATGGGGTTTACACCTTCCTGGAAGATTACCTTGGCGTACGCTTTCTCACACACGATCATACCCACGTGCCGCCGGTTGGTGAGCAGAGAGTGATCGGCCCGGTGGACCGTGTCTATCGCCCACCTTTTGCGAATTTACGGCTGACCGGGTACAAAACATCTTATCATTACCCGATTTTTGGGGTGCGTACTCGCAACAATGGCTACCATGATCAACCGAGATTCGGTGGAACTTCGCCGTTCGGGAATACCAATCACAGCTTCTATCGGCAAGTGCCTTACCAGAAGTACGGCAAGGATCATCCGGAGTACTTTGGTCTCTGGGATTGGACACGCCGGAACCATTTCACGCATACTCATCTATGCCTGACCAATGCGGAGCTGTTACCTATCGTTACCGATGCGGTCTTGAAGGAAATCGAACGCGCCACGAGCATTGGGCGCAAGAACTTTTCCGTCTCTCAGAACGACACTATCTGGCAGTACTGCCAGTGTGAAGAGTGTACGGCCGTTGACAAGCGCGAAGAATCACACATGGGCGCCCTGCTGGACTTTGTGAACAAGGTAGCCGACGAGGTGGCCAAGACTCATCCGGACGTCTTTATCGGGACGCTCTCCTATGGTTTTTCGCGCAAGCCGCCCAAAACTATCAGGCCGCGAGACAATGTGCAGATAAACCTCTGCAGCATCGAGACCTGCCAGCTTCACCCCTTGGCTGATCCCAGCTGCCCCAGAAATATCGCATACATGCAGGACCTCCGCGGTTGGAGCAAGATTTGCAGGCACCTCTACGCCTGGACGTATAACCGCCATTTTCACGACTTCCTTCTGCCGTATCCAAACCTGTTTACGATCAAACCGAACATAAATACTCTTGTGATTGCCGGAGTTGAAGGGGTGTTCATGCAATGCAGCTTTGACTTGGTGGCGGAACTGTCGGACCTCCGCAATTACCTGATGAACCGTCTGTTGTGGAACCCCGATCTCGACGACAGGGCGGTCATCAACGAGTTCCTCGATTTGCACTATGGTAAAGCAGCCCCACCAATCCGCCGCTTTATCGACATGACACATAAGCACTACAAAGATGCAGCTACTCACCACACTTCGTTGATCCGCGACCACTGGGATTTGCCGGTCGATGAATCCGTTGCCAAAGCCGGGCTTGGTATGTTCTCTGAAGCAATGAAATTGGCTGAGAACGATGAAGTCAAAGAACGAGTGGAAAAGGCTTCCATCTGCGGCTATCGGGCAGCCATCGAGCCGATTTGGAGACTCAATAAGGACGCCGCAATCGATCCAGCGCTGGCCGAACAGATGCAACCGCTTGTCGAAGAGTTCTTCCGGCTGTGCGACGACTATGGGATCGGCGGACATGTCGCAGGAGCTCGCGAGCGCATCGAAGGCATCTTGGGTACCAGTGACCCTGCCGGCAAGTAAGTGCGCAGGCCGGGCACTTGTGTGTTGCCAGCCTGGTTCCCCTATTTGCCTGCGGAAGTATTCTGGCAAACGCGTTCTGTTGGGTCTTTAACAACGAGGAGTTATACGATGAAACTAACAACAGTTGTGAGCGCTGTCATAGTGGTAGCTATATTTGCCTGTGGAAGGATTGTTACTATGGACAAAACTGCTAAGGGCTTAGACCTAGCGCAGCTAAATGGGTGGGACATCGTTGTGGCTGACGATGCTATCGCCAGTGAGGTATACGCGGGTGAAGAGTTTCAGGAGTTCTTCCGTCAGGCGAGTGGTGTGAAACTCCCTATCGTGCACAAGATTGAACGTTGGGATAAACACGTGTTCGTCGGGCCTGGCAAGGTGCTGCAAGCCAGCCCTGTGGGATTCAGTGTCGATGATCTCGGCCCGGAGGATCTGCATATTGTGGTGAAAGGTGATAACATCGCCATAGCTGGTGGTCGTCCACGTGGCACGCTCTACGGTGTTTATGGTTTTCTTGAAGATTATTTAGGCGTGCGCTTTTTCACGCACGATCATACCCACGTGCCGCCGGTTGGCCAGCAGCGAGTGATCGGCCCGGTGGACCGCGTCTATCGCCCACCTTTCGTGAATTACCGTAATGCCGCGTACAGAGCGCCTCATCAGTATCCCTTTCTTGCGGTCCGTACTCGTAACAACGCCGTAGATCATGATGAGCCGCGGTTTGGTGGCATTTCGCCGTTCGGAAATACCAACCACAGTTTTTACCGACAGGTTTCCGTGGAGAAGTATGGGAAGGACCACCCTGAATATTACGCGCTGATCGACGGTAAGCGGCAAGCTCATTGGATGAGCCAGCTTTGTATGACCAATCAGGAGGTGTTGAAAATCGTGATTCAGGCGGTACGGGATGAGCTCAAAAACAGACCGGGGACCAGGAATATCTCGGTCAGCCAGAACGACGGGGGCACCGACTACTGTCGATGCGAGAAATGTGCCGCCATCGATGAGCGTGAAGGATCGCACATGGGAGCTCTGCTGACCTTTGTGAACAAGGTAGCCGACGAGGTGGCCAAGACACATCCAGACGTTTTTATCGGGACGCTGGCTTACAATTATTCTCGCAAGCCTCCCAAGAATATCAGGCCACGTGACAATGTGCAAATCAACCTTTCCAGCTCTGGGGCCTGTCAGCTCCACCCCTTCGCTGATGCCAATTGCCCTAAGAATGTCGCTTATATGCAGGACCTCCGCGGCTGGCGCAGGATTTGCAAGAACCTCTATGCCTGGACATATAACATCTACTTCCGCGCGCCTCCCTTGCCGTACCCAAACCTGTACACGATCATGCCTAACATAAACAGTCTTTTGGACGCTGGCGTTGAAGGGGTCTTCATGCAGTCTCACGCGGGACGATGGCCCGACACAGAGATGGCGAAGCTGCCCCATTATATGATGAGCCGCTTGCTGTGGAATCCGAAGCTCAACGACAGGGAATTGATCGATGAGTTTCTCAATCTACACTATGGTAAGGCAGTCCCACCGATCCGTAGGTTCATCAACATGATACATAAGCACTACAGAGACGCAGGGACTCACAACGATCCGCTCGCCTACCATCACTGGGAGTTGCCGGTTGATGAAGGCGTTGCCAAAGCTAGTCTGAAGTTGTTCGCCGAGGCTATGGATCTAGCTGAGACCGATGAGGTCAAAGCTCGAGTAGAAAACGCTTCCATCTGCGCTTATGCGGCAGCCATTGACCCGATTTGGAGATTCAAGAAGGATGCTGAAGTCGATCCGGCTGTTGCTGAACAGATGCGACCGCTTGTCAAAGAGTTCTTCCGGCTATGCGAGAAATATGGGCTTGGCGGGTATGACGCACATCGTCAGCACCTCGGAATCATCCTGGGGAACCTCGATCCTGCAGGCAAGTAGGTGCAAAGGCTGAATTGGGATGCATTTCTTCTAACGGACCAGCACAAAATGAGATATAACATGGAATGCATTGCACTTCTGAGTGTTATCAGTCTGATTGTGGCTCTTGCCTTGGGAGGCACTGTGGCAGACGCCAAGACTCCCGAGGGTTTAGACCTGGCCCGCCTGATCGGCTGGGACATCGTTGTGGCTGACGATGCTATCACCAGTGAGAGATATGCGGCTGAGGAATTTCAGACATTCTTCAAACAGGCTAGTGGCCTGAAACTTCCGATCGTGGACAAAATCGATTCCTCGAGCAAGCACGTGTTCATCGGGCCTGGCAAGCTGATGCAAGCCAGTTCTGTGGGATTCAGTGTTGATGATCTCGGCCCGGAGGATCTGCGTATTGTTGTGAAAGGTGGCAACATTGCCACAGCCGGAGGACGACCGCGCGGCACGCTTTATGGCGTCTACACGTTCCTGGAAGATTACTTGGGCGTACGGTTCCTTACACACGATCATACCCACGTCCCGCCGGTTGGCCAGCAGCGAGTGATCGGCCCGCTGGACCGTGTCTATCGCCCGTCTTTCGTGAATTACCGTTATGCCGTATACAAAGCACCTCTTAAGTATCCTTTTTTTGCGGTTCGCACTCGCAACAATGCCATACATCATGATGAGCCGCGGTTTGGGGGGAATTCGCCATTCGGAAATACCAACCACAGTTTTTACCGACAGGTTTCCGTGGAGAAGTATGGGAAAGACCACCCTGAATATTACGCGCTGATTGACGGTAAGCGGCAAGTTAAATGGCAGAGCCAGCTTTGTCTGACCAATCAGGAGGTGTTGAAAATCGTGATCCAGGCGGTACGGGATGAGCTTAAAAATAGACCGGAGGCCAGGAATATCTCGGTCAGCCAGAACGACGGGTTCAGCGACTACTGTCGATGCGAGAAATGTGCCGCCATCGATGAGCGTGAAGGATCGCACATGGGGTCCCTGCTGACCTTTGTGAACAAGGTAGCCGACGAGGTGGCCAAGACCCATCCGCAGGTTTTTATAGGGACGCTGGCTTACACTTATTCTCGCAAGCCGCCCAAAACTATGAGGCCACGTGACAATGTACAGATCAACCTTTCCAGCTGTGGGGCCTGTCAACTGCACGCCTTCGCTGATGCCAGTTGCCCTAAGAATGTCGCCTTCATACAGGACCTCCGCGGCTGGCGCAGGATTTGCAAGAACCTCTATGCCTGGACATATAACATCTACTTCCGTGCGCCTCCCTTGCCGTACCCAAACCTGTACACGATCATGCCTAACATAAACAGTCTTTTGGACGCTGGCGTTGAAGGGGTCTTCATGCAGTCTCACGCGGGACGATGGCCCGACACAGAGATGGCGGAGCTGCCCCATTATATGATGAGCCGTTTGCTGTGGAACCCGAAGCTCAACGATAGGGAATTGATTGATGAGTTTCTCAATCTGCACTATGGTAAGGCTGCCCCACCGATCCGTAGGTTCATCAACATGATACACAAGCATTACAGGGACGCAGGGACTCACAACGATCCGCTCGTCTACCATCGGTGGGAGTTGCCGGTTGATGAAGGCGTCGCTAAAGCTAGTCTGAAGTTGTTCGCCGAGGCCATGGATCTAGCGGAGAATAATGAGGTCAAAGCACGAGTGGAAAAGGTTTCCATCTGCGCCTATGCGGCAGCCATTGACCCAATTTGGAGACTCAAGAAGGATGCTGAAGTCGATCCGGCTGTTGCTGAACAGATGCGACCGCTTGTCGAAGAGTTCTTCCGTCTATGCGAGAAGTATGGGCTTGGCGGGTATGACGCACATCGTCAGCGCCTCAGAATCATCTTGGGGAACCTCGATCCTGCAAGCAAGTAGGTGCAAAGGCTGAATTGGGATGTATTTCTTCTAACGGACCAGAGTAGAAGGAGTTATAACATGGAATGCATTGCACTTGTGAGTGTTATCAGCTTGGTTCCCCCATTTGCCTGCGGACGTATTTTGGCAAACGCGTTCTGTTGGGTCTTTAACAACGAGGAGTTATACGATGAAACTGACCACAGTTGTGAGCGCTGTCATTGTGGTAGCTATATTTGCGTGTGGAGGCATTGCTGCGATGCACAACACTGCTGAGGGCTTAGACCTGGCCCGCCTAAGCGGCTGGGACATCGTTGTGGCTGACGATGCTATCGCCAGTGAGATATACGCGGCTGAGGAATTCCAGGAGTTTTTCCGTCAGGCCAGCGATATAAAGCTTCCTATCGTCCACAAAATTGAACGTTGGGACAAGCATGTGTTCATCGGACCTGGGGAGGTGATGCAAGCCAGCCCAGTCGGATTCAGCGTTGAGGATTTGGGACCTGAGGATCTACACATCGTTGTACGTGATAACAACATCGCCATAGCCGGAGGACGACCGCGCGGCACGCTTTATGGCGTCTACGCGTTCCTGGAGGATTACCTGGGCGTGCGCTTCCTCACACACGATCATACCCACGTGCCGTCTGTCGGTGAACGGCCAGTGATCGTCCCGGTGGACCGTGTCTATCGCCCGCCTTTCGCAAATTACCGTAATGCCGTTTACAAAGCATCACTTCAATACCCGGTTTTTGCAGTTCGCACTAGGAACAATGCCGCTCATGCTGCGCCAAAATTTGGTGGAGTTTCGGCGTTCATCAATATCAATCACAGCCTCTACCGACAGGTCACCATCAACAAATACGGCAAAGAACATCCGGAGTACTTTGGTCTCTGGGACGGCACACGCCGCAATGATGCCCCGCACACTCATCTTTGTTTGACCAATGCGGACCTGATTCCCATAGTTACCAGTGCGGTTTTGGAGGAAATCGGATTTCCCAGTTGCGTTGGGCGAAAAAACTTTTCAGTCTCTCAAAACGACACGGTCTGGCAATACTGCCAGTGTGAAGAGTGCGCTGCGATTGACGGACCGGAAGAATCCCACATGGGGGCGTTGCTGAAGTTCGTCAACGCTGTGGCCGATCAGGTTGCAAAGACCCATCCAGATGTCGAGATCGGTACGCTGGCCTATGGCTTCTCACGCAAGCCGCCGAAGACCATCAAGTGCCGGCCCAATGTGGACGTCAACCTGACCACTCATGGTCGATGTCATGTACATTTAATTACGGAACGCAATTGCCCACCGAATGTCCAGTTCCTGCAGGAATTGGAAGGATGGAGCAGAATCTGCAAAAACCTATATTTCTGGGATTACCACTTTGGCGCGGGCCACTCTCTTCTGCCCTATCCTGATTTGTTTTTCATGAAACCGAACATCAACACTCTGGTAGCCCACGGAGTCAAAGGCGTCTTTATGCAGTCCGATTATCAGGCTGCTACAACAGAACTGGTTGATCTAAGGCAACATCTGATGACGCGGCTATTGTGGAACCCTGATCTCAACGATAGGGAAATAATTGATGAGTTCGTCAGTCTGCACTACTCAGAGGCAGCCCCGCCGATCCGCCGTTTCATAGATCTGGTGCACAACCATTACAGAGACATCAAAATACACCATACAAAATGGAAGCCGCATGGCTTACCCGTCGATGAAGCCGTTGCGGCCACTGGCGTGAACTTGTTCGTCGAGGCGCTGAAACTGGCCAAGAGCGATTCGATCAAAGCGCGTGTGGAAAAAGCCTCGATCTGCGCCTATCGGGCGGCCGTTGACCCGATTTTCAAACTCGATGAGGATGCGGAAGTCGATCCGGCTGTCGCCGAGCGGATGCGACCCCTCGTGAAGGAATTCTTCCGATTGTGTAAGACGTACGGTATCGGTCCGGACGTCAAGGGTTTAGCTTACGGTTTCTCGGACACGATCTGTCAGCGTCTTGAAGGCATTCTGGGGAACCTCGATCCTGCTGGTAAGTAGCTGCAAAGACTGGCTTAGGATGGCACTCTTCTAACGGACCAGAGTAGAAGGAGTTATACAATGACACGGGACAGTTGTTAGCGCTGTCATTGTGGTAGCTTTATTTGCCCGCGGAACTATTCCAGGGATAGCCAACAAGGCTGAGGGCGTAGCCTTGGCCAGACTAAACAGCTGCGACATTGTCGCAGCTGAGAACGCACCCCGGTGAGCAATACGCGGCTGGGGAGTTTCAGGAGTACTTCCGTCAGGTCAGTGGTGCGAAGATTATACAAGAATAGTGGCCTTTCTGTTTGTCAAGGACACCTATTTGTCAAGGACACCTATTCGGGGAATGCATGCGTGAACTAAAGATGTTGATCACAGCGGTACTTTGAAAAAGGGGTATACTATGATGACATCGCATCAATGCAGAGGTGCGTATGGCCTGTCGAGAAAGGAAATTGTGCGAGGCTTGCGCGAAACGGGCCTGAAATCCGGCGACGTAGTGCTGGTTCATTCTGCAATGCGGACGTTCGGGCCCATCGAAGGGGGCGCCGAGACGGTGGTCTCTGCGCTGCTTGAAGTGCTCGGCCAGAGAGGGACATTGATCGTTCCTACTTTTACCCTTGTCCACGAAGCCGAAGAGAACCCTGTAATTGACCCCAGCAAAGATCCCTCCGAAATGGGAGTAATTACCGAAACTGTTCGCTTACGGCCGGATGCCCTTAGAAGCACCGCTTTTCGACACAGTTTTGCCGCTGTAGGGCACAGAACCCAAGTATTTACTGACGTCGATCCTGCCCTATCTCCCTTTGACCTCCGCTCCTCTTTCGGTGTCATGCTCGCCCTAAATACCCAGATTCTTATATGTGGCATGACCTATGACGCTTCAACCAGCCACCACTTTGCAGAATTTCTTTGTGATGTACCCTACAGGCATACGATACGTCTGAATGTAAATGTCAAACTTCCAGACGGCTCGGTTGTGAGACAGGAAATGATAGACTATCAGCCCAAACCGGGCGAGGACGGTATATATTATGAGCGGGAGCCAGATTTTGGTCGCCTCGGCAGAATGCTCGAAGAACGAGGATTAGTCGGCATGGCGGGTATCGGAAACTCGGCCGTACGCAGATTTGGGATGCGGGATCTGATTGATTTAGCACAGATTGAGGCGGCGGAGGATTACAACATCTTCCGTATGCCAGAGGGACAGACAGATGACTTTACCCAGCTGACCTTTGGTACGGTGGTCTTCAGTCCAGCAATGCTAGATGGAGCAGGCCGGAGCGATAGATACCGGTGGTGTGTTATGGACGAATCAAAGCTGGTGATGCCGGGTTGATTAAGAGCAAGTATTGCAGACCGCGTGTTGTGGGCACCGGGGCTGCAACTGAGACGGTATTCTCCTCGTTGGAACAGGACTTGTGCATAGGCAGTCTCTTTCAAAGCGACCAGGAGATCCAGAGTTGAGATATTGGATGTCAATGGGAATTGCGGTTACCAAGGTAATTCAGTGCTCAGTCTACGGGTGAGCCAGTCCTGATGTATCTTGATGGGCTGTTGTGCTTCTACTCGACGGATGCCTTTGAGAAGACTGAACAGCACTGGTGGAATGGACTCTTATCTTGACTTCTCGACGCTGGGATATTATTTTGGGGGCTACCGTGACGATTTCTATAACGATGAGAGGCTCAGGAGATTTATGGTTTATACAGAAGAAATGAGTCTACTTATTAGGCAAGTTTAAGGGGACTGTATAAAGGGGACTGTATAATCGTAATTGTGCTTCAAAGAAAGTGACGTTTCACGTTAACACAGGAGTGATGAATCGGCACAGGAGAAACAGCGGGTCATGTGTCGATTGATGCGAAAGGGGAAGCCAGGATGAATGATGTCAATGCTGCGCGTGGGAGGGTGATCTACAACCTGGACTGCAGTGAGTTCTTCGTGGGGACGTTTGGCCCCATTGTCCCTGAGACGATCGATAAGTTCGTGGACACTCACGCCGCTCTTGGAGTCACGGACCTCTTTGTCAACGTGAACGCAAAGCGCACTAACTACCGGAGCGATGTGTGGGAATCATATTGGGACGGCTACGACCCGAATCTTGGTGACGACCAGCCGTTTTTCTCAGGGCTCGATCCGAATCGGAGGTTCGAGACGGGGCTCTTCAAGAACGTGCTGGCGCTTCACGAGCAGGGATGCGACTACCCGAAGAGAATGATCGAACGTGCGCGACGAAACCAAGTAAAGGCGTGGATCTCGCTGCGAATGAATGACGACCACAATCCCCACCTGCCGGACCACCCGGCCCACAGCACAATCTGGAAGTCGCATCTGGAATGGCGCCTTGCATATGGCCTGGACTACGAACAGCCCGAGGTGCGTGAGCACTACATGAAGCTCGTCAGGGAGGTGTGCTCCCGCTACGACCTGGACGGTCTGGAACTGGATTTTCTGCGCTTCTGGCTGTACTTTCGCGCCGGACGCGAGCACGAAGGCGCGAAGCTGATGACAGCTTTTGTGGAGCAGGTGCGGCAGGCAACAGAAGGGGCTGCGAAGCGATTGGGGCATCCCGTCAAACTCGCCGTGCGCGTACCGACAACTCCATGGATCGCGCGCAGGCACGGACTCGATGCGATCTCGTGGGCCAAGGCCGGACTGGTTGACCTGATTATCGCCTCGCCGTTCTATCCCTCTATTGACAGTGATGTGCCGATCGAGACGTGGAAAGGATTGCTTGTCGGTACGAATGTGGATGTCGCCGTAGGTTTAGAGAGCGGGATGCATCCGGGGACTGCGAATCGTACCGTAACGCACGAGGAGCTGCGCGGAGTGATGTTAAGCGGGCTGCACCGCGGGGTGGATGCGGTATACTTCTTCAATCTCTTTACGGGACCGTACCAGCGCTGGCCGCGTGCGGACCATGACCGGCTACTGAGGGACGCCGGGTCCTATGCCGCGCTTTGCGACGGGCCGCGGCGGCATCCATTAACGATGACAAGGCCCTGGGCGGAGGGTGAGCCGGGCGAAGACAGGTCGCTCCCTTACACTGGCACACACGGTGTCTTCCGCCTTCACATCGGACCGAAGCCACTCTCACAACAGAACGCCCGGATTGAGCTGGTGGTGCTGGAAGACGATCAGCCGCAGGACGTACGTCTTAACGGCATCCCTTGTCCATGGTCAAGCCTTGTCGAAGCGGAACACGTCAAAGCGTCAGGATGGAAAGAGCCTGAGCCGCGCCGACATGCGTACGACGTGCCCCTGACAGCCCTGAGCGACGGCTACAACCTGATCGAAGTGAACTCCGAGGAAGATATCCAGATCACGTGGGTAGAGATCTCGGTGCGATAGGTTTGATGTATACGCGCTGGTTACGAGGCGGCAAGGCGATCATGTTCCTTACCTCCGTGCAGAAATCTCTCACTGAGGCGGGAGTCCCGCAGCGGCTCAACCCTAACATTGGGTGCACAGAGGATGAGGAAATGAGCAGCAGCGTTGCGCTCAGGTTGGGAATCGTCGGTTGCGGCGTCATTTCGCACATGCACGGTCGTGCGGCAAGCGCAATCCCGGAACGAATCCGGATAGTCAGCTGTTGTGATATCAGACAGGAAACCGCGGAAGCCTGGGCGAAGCAGTACGGCTGCGACGGCTATTACACCGACTATGTCGAGATGATCCAGAGGGAAGATATGGACGGCATCCTGTTGGCGACCTGGCCCAATCAGCACCGGGAACAGATCGAGAGGTGCCTGCGGTGTGGGGTTCGGAGTATCCTTTGCGAAAAAGCTCTCACACTCACCGGCCGCGAGGCAATCGAGATTCGCGACCTGGTACGCGAACACAATGCCTTCGTCACGGAAGGCTTCATGTATCTTCACCATCCCGCCGTAGTTGCCATGGAGAGGCTCGTGGCGTCTGGCGAACTCGGGGCTGTGGACAGTGTCCGGGCCGACTTCAGCGACTTGGATGCCGAAACGGCACCGGCTGACGACACGACACGCAACTGGCGGCATCGGAAAGAGTGCGGGGGAGGAGTCCCCTATGACTTCGCGTGCTACTGCGTGAACGCCTGTGGCCGTTTCGCCGGTGATATTCCGACTCGCGTCTACTGCCGGGGGGACGTGAGCCCTCACTACGACACAATCAACCGTATGCACGGGCTCATCGAATATGGCAACGGGTGCGTCGGTGTGGTGGAGAGCAGCAAGAAAGCGGACCACAGCCAGCGACTGGAGATCGTCTGCACGCACGGCCGGCTCGTACTCCCGATCAGTTGGACTATTCCGGGCGAGATTGAGATCGTGGACCAGCGCAGCTTGGGCTGGGCCGACTACCGTCACACGGAACATTTCGTCAAGCAGGCCAATGCCTATCAGCATCAGTTGGAGAACTTCGCCGCAGTGATCCGCTGCGAGGCGGAACCGGTGCTGTCCCTCGATCAGTCTGTGCTCAACACATTCACTATGGAGGCCCTGGTGATGAGTCTGCTGGAGAAGCGGGTGGTTGATCTGGACCTGCCGGGCGACGTTGTCGACGCTTGTAGGAGCAAAGGAGGAGAACCATGAGACTGGGAGGCTACTTCTCGGCACAGGCAGTGGATGAACTTTATGGGCTCTGTGAGAAGCTGGACGAGCACGGTTTGTCAGCAATCCCAGCGCCGGAGAATCTGGCCAGAATGACCGATGAGGCCTGCGCCAGGTTCGGCTTGAAGGCGCGTGACCTCGGCATGGTGGTGGGTGAGGCAGGTATGTGGCAGAACCTGATGACCGATGACGCGGAAGCGCGCCGCGAACGGATCGAGACTGTGCGTGCCCTGTTGCGCAAAGCGGAGGTGATGCGATGTGGGTGCGTGGTGACGCTGGTGGGCACCAAGGATCGCTCGGATGCAGTACTGGCTCCACACCCGTACATGTATACGGACGACTGCAGGCGGGAGTTCCGGGACATCGTGCTCCGCATCCTGGACGGGCTGGACTTGCAGGCCACCAGGTACGTCATCGAGCCGTGGCACAACACATTCTTCTACCAGCCGGAAGACATCCGCGCCTTCATCGATAGCGTTGACCATCCCGCCTTCGGCCTGCACTTGGACCAGATGAACCTAGTGAGCCAGAAGTACTTCTACAACACGACCGAGCTCATCGACCGAACGTTCGACCTCCTCGCCGACACTGTGGCCAGTGTCCACCTGAAGGACATCCGCTGCGACCATCGCCATATGTTCCTGAAGTGGGACGAAGTCCACATTGGGGACGGCGTGATGGACTATGCCACCTATCTCAAGCACCTCAGCCAGCTACCGTCGGACACGCCTTGTTTCTGCGAGCACATGCCCGAAGAAAGCGACTACGTGCTGAACTTCTCACGTCTTCATGATCTGGCAGCAGAGCTGGGATTGCGATTCCTCAGGCGCGGTGAGTCAGCCACATAAACACTCAAACAGACGCTCCAGCAGACGCGAAGAAGCTGCGCCGCTGAGCTTTGCCGATGAGATTCCATAAAGACGAGGAAATGGAAGAATGATCAAGAACGCGAAATCCGCAGAGGAAGAGGTCGAGATTCTGAACGTCACAGTCGGTAAGCCGACCAAATTGAGCGATCTGACCTATTTGAATAGCGCCAGTCTGTCGGTGTCACGGAGAGGCGTAGCGGCAGCGTTCTATCCAAAGCCGGAAACGGGGCCGAGGTTCTACAGAACTTCGACCGATGGCGGTGAAACGTGGGGAGAGGAAATGGAATCGCCACATCAACTCGCCGGCGGCGCCAGTAGCGTGGCGCTGCGCGACGGCGGCGTACTCAGATTCCTCACCAGTGACTCCTCGTTTAAGGGCGAGGCCGAGTTCCACAAATCGCCTATGGAGGGCGAGTACAAGGCTGGCTGGCTTACGCTCCATTCTACCTTTGCCTGGTTCAACGACGACTATACACAATTCGAAGCCAAAGCGGTCCAGGTCTACATGCCCGATGCGGTGACGACCAAACAGGCGCACCTCGGAGTTTCCACTTGGCCGATCTTCGATAAGGGCAAGATTCTACAGCTTCCCAACGGGGATCTGTTAGCGCCGATGTACGGACTGTTTAAGGGGGACACCCGCAGTCGCGTTGTTCTATCCGTCTCGAGTGATCGCGGCCACACGTGGCGCTATTACGCGACTGTGGCCGACGGACGCGTTGATCCGAACCCCGAGTTGCCGGGCCAGTACAACGGCCCGTGTGAGCCGAGCATCGAATTGATGTCCAATGGGCAGATGATCTGCGTCATGCGGACGCAATACTCGCACCTCCCGAGCGAGTATCGGCCTATGTCCGTCAGTTGGTCGGATGATCTGGGAAAGACGTGGACGGAGCCGCGGCCGACTAATCCGCACCTGATGACGATCTGGCCAACCGTTCAGATGCTGGATAACGGCGTTCTGGCGTGTGTATATGGGCGGCCGGGTTTCCACGTAGCCTTCAGCACGGACTACGGACGCACCTGGCGCGATCGCATCAGCTTTTCGCATGCGCCCGAACCGGTTGTCACCGGTCAGGTGGACGGTATCAAGGTTGGCCCGAATAAGCTGCTGTCGATCGGTGGGACGGAAGGGGGAGCGCAGGTGTTCCCGGTGACCGTTGAACGGGTGAGGATCTCACCGACGCGGATCACGTTGTCCGGCCAGGTCGTTGATGTAGGGGGCGCGCCGATTCCTAGTGCTACAGTGGAGCGAGGTCCGAATCGTTACGTAGCTGACGACTGGATAGAGGACAAAGAGACTGAGCTGGATCTCTGGAAGGCTGCGCCAAGGCTCATTGGCAATCCCCGCCTTTCGTATCGATCGATACAGAGCGTCAATGGATATCCAACCGCCAAGTCGGAGGTGGACGGGCGGTTCCGATTCACCGATGTTGAATTGGGTGAGTGTGTTTTAACGGTGGAGGCGGAGGGCTGCGTGCCGCAGCATCGACACGTTAGAGTCGGGCTTCAGGCCGAGCCGCAGGACTTTACACTCAAGCAGGGCCGACTTGTCCGCGGACAGGTCGTCGATGAGCGCGGCAAACCAATCGGTGGTGTCTGCGTCGTGTTGAATCGCTGGCATTGCCACACTGACCCGGACGGGTATTACCATTGGGCGGTCAAAGCTCCCGTGCCGGAGCAGGTAACGCTGAGAATCTACAAGCGGTACAGCGATCGGTACGAGACGTTGAAAACGACGGTTGCTCTGTCGCAGCTCGAACGTCAGCCGACCGCCTTGAAGAACAGATAGTTGGACGGTGACGAGTAGCGTCGAGGCCAAAGTGACCGTACCCGGATCAGGGAAGCTGCAGATAATTTAGCTCTTTACCGGTTGAATATCAAATGAAATCGGTGCACCTAATTTGATCTTTGTTTAGAGTATTAGTAGATTAAGTTGAGTTGATTGTCTTAACTTTAATCTACGGAGTCCTATGGACAAAGAGAGATTGGCCGTATTAAGACAAGAAGTCAACGAGATGTATTTTAAGAAAGAAATGTCAAAGCGAGAAGTTATCAAACAAGCGAGAGTTTCCAATGATTTCGTTACGGCTTGGACTAAATCTCCGGATCAGGATTTTGCCATGGATAATCGGGGTTGGCCAAAAGGAAAAAGGCGAAAATTGGCTAAAGTTGACGAACAGAGAATCAAAGAGATTTACCATAGCTTAGAGGACGATCCTTATCAGTTCTATTCAGGAGCCACTGTTATTGAACAAGAATGGAGGAATCGATATTCTAGCACCCCTCCTCCGTCGTTGCCGACTATCGGCAGAATGCTTTCAGATTTAGGACTTTCCCAGAGAAGGAAGAAAGGTAAAAACAAGGGTGCATCTCGTTATCTTTGTTATCCAGAGTATACCATTTACTATCTTTCAGGAGGCAGAGTCCTAGAATCAGACTTTATTGGTAAAAAGTATCTTACCGGCAGAACTGAGCCGGTCAACTTCGTTGGATTTTCCTTTAAGAAAGAGCCTAAGTTAAGGTATTTTCGGCGGGTTGACGGTCAAACAGCAACTAACTTTATCGAGAAGTGTCAGTCTTTCTTTGACAGGTTTGAAAAACCAGATTTCGTTAAGGTGGACAATTGCTCGGCGACTATTGGCAGTGTTTCAGGTAAAAGGAATGTCAGCAAAGCAATGCAGTTTCTCTTGAAAAATCAAGTGATTCCGATATTTGCCGTTCCCAGAAGGCCCTTTTCTCAAGCATCTATAGAAGGCAACAATTCTGTATTTTCAAGGAAGTTCTGGAACAGAATTCAGTTCAAAAGCTTACAAGAAGTTGATCAGAAGTTAGAATGGTTTAATCTTTCATCACAGAGATACACCGGCTACCGTCCACCTAAGCAAGAGAAGTCAAACGAGAAAGATTTCATTCCCAAGACCTATTTTATCAGACAAGTCAAACAGGACACAGAACAGACAGATAAAGCCTTTATCGATGTCCTAAATGAGAAAGTATCTCTTCCCTCCTCTTACACCAACTACTTTGTCCTGGCTGAATGGAACCTAAAAGAAGAACAATTATACATCCATTTTGAAAAAGAACAGAAACCAAAGATTGTCGAAAACCTATCATTCAAGATCAATCAAAGATCGAAAGAGAAGTGCACCGATTTCATTTGATAAATAACCTTTACCAACTAGGTAGTTGCCCGCCTGGCCGTCGGACGACGGCAGTTCGTTGTCAGGCTCAGACGTGACTTTCAAGCACGGCTCTACCACCTGTGGGTGGCAGGTAACTGATAGCTCTTGCTTCGGAGGTGAGCCCATGGACCTGCCTACCAAGACAAATCCACAGGTGGATATTGGAATAAAGGGCCCTCATCTGGGAAAGTGAATTGGCCGGTCGCAGCGTGCCAACAAAACGGATCTTAACTCGCTGGAGGGAGATGGAACATGAAAAAACGGAGCATGGTTGCCTATGCAGTCGTAGCCGTCGGATTAACAGCCTTCAATGTCAGAGGAGAGGGGGAAGCCAACATGCAGGATAGTTCCGTTGCGCCTATGGAGTGGATGAAACTGGATCGAGACAAGGGTTACGTTGTCTTTAATTACAGCACGCTGAAGAACCTGCCGCCTTCGCATGTGCCCACTCCGGACGACGTTGTGAAGAAGGTTTCGTGCGCCTTAGCCAGGGATGAGTACGAGTCCATTCAGATCGGCGTGCACGCGATCTCAGACGGCGTCAAGGACGTCCGGATCGAGGTGGAATCGGACCTCGAGGTGACCGTTTACCATCGCATCGACCCTGGCGTCAAACAGAAACTAGCTGAAACGGACATGCCGTGGCTGAGCACGATACCCGGAGAAGTCTTTCTGCAGCGGGGTGATGTCGTAGCCGACCTTCCCAGGGGCACGAGCGTCAATTTCTGGCTGACGTTTCTTGCGGATCGCGAGACATCCGAGGGTCCGCACGCGGGCAAGATCCGCATCAAACCCGCGGGCAAGCCGGTGACGGTTGTTGACCTCAACGTACGGGTGCGACCCATAGTGCTGCAGACGCCGCGCGCCGCGTTCGGCATGTTCTATCGCGGGGGTTCCCTGCCTGACTATAGGGACATGGCGGTGCACGGGCAGAACTCGGTCACGTTCTACGGGGCGGGAGACTTCAGTGAGTCGCCACCCAAGAGCAGCCGGCTGCCGAAGTCCCTGGGGCTGGCGAAGGAGGCGGGACTCATCCACCCGGATGTGCCGTGTCTCATTCTACAGGGCAACATCCCGAACATCGAGGAAGGACAGAGAAGAGCGGCAGTGGCGTGGCTGGAGGCGCAACGACTGGAGCAGGGATGGCCGGAGATCATCGTATACGGCTGGGATGAGCCGCCCTATCCCGCGCCCGGGTTGAGGGAAGAGTATCTTCCTATGCGCGACGTGTCCATGCGGTTGGGGACAGGCATGTCTGGCACGGCGGCGTACGCGCACGGTGACGTCCACGATGTGTGGATCGTTCATGACGGACATATCACGCCCGAGATGCGGGCCGAGGCGGAGCGCCGCGGAGCGCAGGTCTGGACGTATTCGTATCGCATACTGAGAAAAGGTTACAAGCCGGTTCGGCAGCGTTACTATGCGGGACTTTACACCTGGGCGCACCGGCTTGGGGGGAATGTCGTATGGGCCTACACCGACGGAACCCGCCACGGCCATGTCTGGTGGTTGCCCGGCAGTGACGAGCCGATGCCCGTCACCGGCTGGGAAGCGCGTCGCGAGGGCGTTGACGACTATCGCTATCTCCAGATGGTCGAGGACTGCGCGGCGGCGAACGAGGGTGATCCCCTAGCCGTGGAGGCGGCCGCATGGCTCGAGGCCCTGCGGGCCCGCCTGACCCCGTTCGATCCCTACCTGGCCGAGGCGGGAAAACCGTTGACCTTCGATGAATACGACGAGATCCGGGCAACGGCGTCCGACTATATTGAGAAGCTGGGCGCGCCGACCGGACGCGTTGAGCCGTGGCCGGTCACGAACCTCAAGGACGAGGCCGCTTCTTTCCGCGACAGGTCCGTAAAAGAGTGCATTGCGGGGTTGGGGGGTTCCCATGCCTCCGAGCGTCGAAGCGCTGCGTGGGTGCTCTTTGAGATGGGGGCGGAGGCAGCCCCTGCCGTAGATGCGCTTGTCGCTGCGCTTGAGGACCCGGAGGTTCGCATCCCCGCTCTGCGAGCGCTTGAGGGTATCGGCCCGGATGCGTACTCAGCGGCGCCGAGAGTTTCGTCGCTTCTGTCGCATGCCGATGCCTACGTGCGTCTGGGTGCAACGTTTGCCCTCACCGGCATGACGCGTCCCCCGAGCTGGGATGAAGATGTAAAGGGCTACCTACCGGATGAGCTGTCGTTGTATGCTCGCACTGTTGTCGCACCGCTTCGCCAGGCGCTGCGAGACGGGGACCGCTCGGTCGTGCAGATGGCCGCACTCGGGCTGTTCCTCTCCGGTGAGGCTGGTGCACCCGCGCTGCCTGACGCGATGGCTCTGCTGGGACCCCACAAGGAGTTCGGTTTACGGGTGCTATCGGGGATAGGTCCGGGGGCTGCGAGCGCCGTTCCCGTCCTCGTAAAGACGTACGAGGAATCCAAAGGCGGAGGAGACTGGCTCACCGCCCGGACGCTGGCGGCGATCGGGCCGGCGGCCTCTGAGGCCGTCCCGATTCTGGAGGAGTATCTCACGCCGGAAAACTGGTACCTGGCTGACGCCTGCTACGCCCTCTACTGCATTCGTGGGGGCGAGTCGGAGCTCAAGACCCTGGCGGAGATTGTGGGAGAGAAGAGCCGTCCAAGAGGCGGCGCAGAGTGGCGGGCTGCCGCCAGGTTCCTCTCGGCCCTGGGCAGCGAGGCCGCGTCTGTCGTCCCCCTGGTCAGGGAACGGCTACCACTTCTGGATACCGATCCTTCGCTAAGGCGCTACATCGAGGACGTTTTCTTCAAGAGAGTGGAGGAAGGGGCGCCGCCTCTCAGATTGCTGTTGCGGTGAAGCAAGAGAACACTCCATGTCCCTACACATTGTCGTCTGTAGGATCTCCCAAAACGTATCAGGAAAGATAGGGGGCCTTTTCGGTGGGGAAGTCAAGCAGTTCCGGGAGGCTTTGATAGTTGAAGGTGTGGAGGGTCCAGCCAAGCGTTATGCGGATAGGTTCCCGGAGAGATAGCATGACAAAAGAGGGCAAGATGGTATTCACCGGCGGGGGCTGGGTGATCGAGAGTGCTTCGCAGAGCCAGAAGCGAAGCAAGATCATCGACGCGCACTACCACATCTTTCCCCGACTCGGTTCACAGCGCAAGGGGATCGACCCAGAGCTGTTCCTGAAATTCTGGCAGATTCACTCGCGCGAATCTAACAGCTTCTGGCGAAAGGACGACGGCACGCGCGTCAGCGAAAAGTTTCTGCAGTTTGAGTCCTACAAGATAGACGATATGCCGAAAGTGAATTTCCGTCTGACCGACTATGGACAGGCAGAAATCACAGTTGCCGGGGTGGATTACGTCATGCAGCTTTACCCGCCCAGCCTCGCTAACAATGAAGCCCCGCCGCAGCGTATGGTCGCCGAGATGAATCTGGCTGGCGTCGATACAGGTGTCCTCCAACACGATCACGTCTACGGCGATCTGAACGAATACTTCGGCCAGGCGATGAAAGATCACCCCGGCCGATTCATCGGGCTGGCGCAGATTTGGGAACCGGAGGCTGACAACCGCCGGCGCCTGGAGGACGTTGAACGGGCGATCTCTGAGTACGGCAGCAAAGGTTTGTACTTCAGCGTCGAGCCTTTCTCAGTGTTGCAGCAGTATTTCATACTCAACGACCCGAAATTCGACCCCTTGTGGGGCCTCGTGCGGAAACTCGAGATTCCGATTTTCTGGTACCTCGACGACCGGACGATTGATCGCGTCGATATGTTCATGAGGCGAGTGGCTGAGTTTGATGAATGGGCCCAGAGACATCCTGATATTCAGTCGGTCATCACCCACGGACTTGTCCCCGCTGCGATTATTCATGACATCGGCATCCCCGATGAAGTGATTGCATTGCTGGATCGCCCAAACATCTATGCGGAGGTTTTGTTTCCCGCCAAGTCGCCGGACTATCCGTATCCACTTGGCCAGCAACAACTTGAGCAATTGCGCAATCGGGTAGGCGCTCACAAACTGCTCTGGGGAACGGACAGTCCCTACGGGATGGCCATGTGGTGCACCTACCGCCAGGCATTGGATTTCATTCGCCTGCACTGCGATTTCCTGTCGCAGGAAGAAAAAGACCTGATTCTCGGCGGCAACGCGGCGAGGCTGTTTGGCATTGCGCAATACCACTCAGGATAATCTGTAGTGACAGGAGTTAGAGCTCTCTGGACAGTTAGAAGGTGGAATCCCAATCTATCTGGTCGATAGATGTTGGCAATCCTATTTTCAACAGGAGGTGCAAGATCACACAAACGAAAAAGATGTCAGGCAAACGTGTGCTCGTGACGGGTTCGGGCACCGGAATTGGCAGGGGCGTCGCACTGGAGTTTGCGAAGGAAGGAGCTTCCGTCGTTCTCCATTATGCTCACAGCGAGACAGGAGCCCGTACGGCAGTAGATGAAATCAAGCGCGACGGCGGGAAGGCAGAGGCATTCAAGGCGGATTTCTGTGACATCCATCAGGTTCGGGGATTGGTCTCAACGGCGATGGATTTTCTAGGCGGGATCGATGTCATTGTGAACAACGCCGGCATCACGATGAACAGGCCATTCCTGAAGGTGACGCCCGAGCAATTCGACACGCTCTACAACGTAAACATACGTGCTATGTTCTTTGCGACCCAGTCGGCCGTGCCTGCTATGATCGAACAGGGTCAGGGTGTGGTGATCAACCTGAGTTCGGTGCATGCGTTCACTGGCATGAGCGAGCATACGGTTTACGCCGGCACCAAAGCGGCAATCGTGGCTTTCACACGTGTTCTGGCGTTGGAACTGGCGCCCAAGGGCATTCGCGTTAACGCGATTGCACCGGGTTGGATTCTCGTGGAAAACCATCTAAAAGTACTGAAGGACTTGGACCCGGAAGCTGCCGGTCGCACGATTCCCGCGGGTATCATTGGAGACCCCTGGGACATTGGACGGTTGGCTGTCTTTATGGCGTCTGAGGATGCGCGGTATATCATTGGCCAGACGTTCATCTCCGACGGGGGCCAGAATGGGATCATGCCGCTGACCGGGGATTTCCGTGAGCCGCGGCAGGAACAATGGGGGCAAGGTTACGTGCCTGGCCTGTGACTGGAGCGGTAAGTGGACAATTCGTCCAGCCTGACTGAATCTATACACAACAGGACAATCTCGACTGCCTTGAACCGTTGACGCTCATCGCAAAGGAGTGGCGCTTCAGTTTCAACGCTGGGTATGATACTCTCCATTTGACGGTGATGGTTGTCACGCTTAATCGCACGCGGATCGGCGGCGAGTGCTGGCTCCAATTGAGCACCGCGGGGCGTACAGATCAAGACGAAGTCGAGATCATCGCGCAGAAGTGGAACTCGAGGCGGCCTGCACGGGGGCAAGACGGACAGCAAAGCAGATTGCGCGGACACTGGCCAGTAAGGCGGCCCAGGCGAGGCATTTGTCGTCCCCGGATGGGGTCATCGTTCTGCTGTGTCAGCGTTGGCTGATCTCATACAGTCTGGGCGGGTGTGAGCTGTTCCGGATGCTGGCGTTTGGAGCCAGGACGCTGTGATAGCGGACTAGCTTGAGGCTTCGTGGCCGTAACAGAACGGCGAGCTTTTCTATGAATATACCTTGTGTGTCGTTATCTCCCGATGCTTCTGTCGAGTCGCCCCAAAATTGTGAAGGTCCTAAGAAGATATCGAAAGATAATCTCCAACGGTATCTTGCCGGTGACGCTTCATTGAATGTGTGTGCTCTAAAGTGCGGTTCTAAATGGTATGATCGAATTCACAGAAAGTGTTGAAATTATGGAAATGGATTCTCCCGGTATTGGTGATGAGGATTGGCTTATGAAGATCGTATTGGCTTTTGATTTAGGTGAGGAATTCGTCCGAGATTTACGGGCAACTTTCCCGGATGTCGATTTCCGACCCGCCTACAACCTTGAGGATGAGGTGAAAGAGGTAGTTGACGCTGAAGTCCAGTTTGGATTGATCAGCCAAGGCGCCTTCCAGGAAGCAAATTGCCTGCGCTGGTTCCATTATATTGGTATGGGTTTTGACAATATTTTGAAAGAAGTACCGGAAATCGTTGAAAGCGATATCCTTTTTACGAACACATTAGGAACTCACGTCATCCCTATGGCGGACCATACCTTTGCTATGATCCTGGCGTTTGCGCATCACATTCCCGAATTAATAGCCGACCAAAAAGCTCATCGTTGGGACACACAAAATTACATGGATGTGATGATAGAATTGGCAGGTACTACTATGGGGGTAGTTGCGTTGGGCGATGTGGGCAAGGCCATTGCTCAGCGAGCGCGTGGCTTCGATATGGACGTTTACGCTGTCGATATTCACCCAATGTCACCCCCGCTGGGTGTCCGGGAAGTGTGGGGTATGGAACGCTTGGACGAGCTCCTGTCTCTATCCGACTGGTTGGTTGTTACTGCTCCCTATACTGCTGAGAGCCGTAATATGATTGACCGCCGGTGTATCGAGCGCATCAAGCCGGGCGCCCATATCATCGTGATATCAAGAGGGGGGATCGTAGACGAAGAGGCGTTGGTCGATGCCCTTCGATCGGGACACATCGCAGGAGCTGGATTGGACGTTTTGGCCCAGGAGCCCCCGCCTTCTGATAGTCCCTTATGGGATGTGCCCAATGTTCTTCTATCTCCCCATGTATCCGCACACTCTCCGCAGCTCTGGGTGCGTCGTGGGCAGATATTCAAAGATAATCTCCGACGGTATCTTGCCGGTGAACCTTTATTGAATGTGTGTGATCTAAAGGCCGGTTTTTAATGGATATCAAAGTGTCAGAAAGTGTTGAAACCGTGGAAATAGGTTCTTCCGCTGGAACACGTATCATCTCCTTCTACGGCGACGATCTAGCCCGAACCGTTGCTGACTTGGAGGCGAAGCGTAGAGTTCGCAGACAAGATCACGGATGCTGGTTTCTGCCTCATCACTCAATGTCGGATGCCAGGCGGAATCGTAGCCGAGCTCTATAAGCCGCGCTACAAACCGGAGTATTAGTAGGTCACGGCCTAACAGCGGGATGCAGCTGACGGAGCGCTTGGCGGTTCCGCGAATGCTCGAAACGTTAGAGGCGATTAATTAACCGACCATTGTTTCTATTTACTTCGGATGTGTAACAGGTAGTACATAAACTAAGCTTAAAGGAAGCACACACATGAAAAGTGTTGTCTCAAGTATCATCGTTTGGAGTATAGTCAGCGCTTTATACTTACTGGTTCGATTTGTGGGTTCCGAATTCAGACCTGACTGGGCATCTACGAATAAAGCCCTCGTTTCGATGTGGATATTTGCAAGTGTATTCCTGGGTATATCATACTGGTTCAGCTTGGGTCTATCTGAAAGACCCAGTGTTCGCAGAAGCTCCTATTTTTACATAATTGTGTATAGAGTCATTATCGTTTTGTTATCGATGGTAATATTAGTTTTCGCTTCAAGAATGCTGGTAATAATTCAAGACCAAAGTTCCTGGTCACAATTGTTGCCTTCGTTTGCAAGAAGAGTTGCTAAGCCACCTGCCATCGTAGCATTAGCCTACTTAGTCACAGCTACTGCTGTACTATCGTTTTTTGACCAGATGGGAAACATGGTGGGGAAACGGGTACTGATAAATCTTATGATGGGTAAGTATCACTTCCCAAGAGAAGAAAAGCGCATATTTATGTTTTTGGATCTGAAATCCTCAACTACACATGCCGAACGACTCGGACATATCCAGTTTTCCAAACTGATACAGGACTGTTTCAGTGACCTCACAAACGCCGTAAGAAAGCATGATGTCGAGATATACCAATATGTGGGAGATGAAGTGATACTTACTTGGACAATTGAGGATGGCATTAGAAATAAAAACTGTATAATGGTATTCTTTGAGTTTCAGAGGGAATTGAAGTCAAAATCAACCTATTACAATGAAAATTACGGAATCGTCCCCGAATTTAAGGCCGGCATAAATACAGGTCCAGTTACTGCAGCGGAGGTAGGGGATGTAAAAAGAGATATCGCTTATCTGAGCGATGTTTTGAATACGGCTGCCAGAATTCAGGGAGAATGCAATAAATACAACGAACCCCTTTTGGTCTCTGCTTACGTGAAAGAGCAACTCCTACAGGATGCAGAGCTTGATTTTGTTCTTCACGGAGCCGTGGAGTTACGCGGAAGGATGGAAAAGGTAGAAATATACGGCGTAAATCTGGGGTCCTGAGATGTCGTCCATAGTTTTCCATTACTCGACTATTCGATGAACTTCAGGACAGCGTGTAACGTCAAGTTAGCGCCGCGCAAGGCGGCTTGGGAGATGGTTATGATATTCGCACAGTTCAGGAATTACTCGTCCATAAGGATGTCAAAACGACAATGATTTATACTCACGTTCTAAGCCGTTGAATTGGGGTTTTATACAGTCTGTATATAATTCCTACAAGACTTATGCTAATTATGACTCAACAGAATGATATTTTTAATATTGCAGGTTTCTTCTTAATATTTCAGTGGGGTCTTATATAGCTCACATAGCTGTATATAGGTTCTTAGCGTAGAAAACTGTACAAGCCCTAGTTAGGCGCAAACAAGAACGAAGGAGATGATATTGGATCAGATTATTTTAGATAGAATCCTGCCATTTAATTTAGCACTGAGTACGATCATATTTTACTGGGCAGCAATGATATATTTGATGCCAAAGTTAAAAGAAATATCTGCTGCAGCTATATTTGTTCCAATATTGATATTGCATTCGCTGAGACATCTTGGTCTTATGTTTATGACATCTGGTGCGGTGTATGAAGGCATGCCCCCACAATTTGCGTACCCTTCTGGGATTGGTGACTTTATATCAGCATTACTGGCGCTGTTTGCGTTATATGCAATTAGGCAAGATAAGCTGTTTAAGATAACAGCTATGTGGGTGTTTAATGTGGTTGGCACAATTGACCTTACATACGCCATTTCTATGGGAGCACTACACAACATTGGGCCATATATGGGTGCTTCATACTGGATACCATCATTTTGGGTTCCTGCCCTTCTAGTCACCCATTATATTGTGTTTAAGAAACTGTTATTGGATAAGTCAGTATAAGCGCCTAACAAGACGCTGCACCTGAGCGCTATTCCGCTACGCTCCATAGCGGCAGGTGAGCTTGGACGTTAGGGCGCGCACCAGCACGAATAACTTTATGAACGTGGAAGCATCATCAGGGCTTGGAATCCGTATTCCGCCGCCACTAATCTACCTGGCGGCGCTCGCTATAGGATCCGTGCTCAATTACCTATGGCCTACGTCGCCTTTATCAGGCTCCTTGAGATACGTTATCGGGTCGGTTGTTATTTCCGTTAATTTGCTAATAATGCCGTCCGTCCTCAGGCGCTTTCGTCGAGCGGGTACACCGTTCTTCAACCTACGGAAGCCGGCCTCGGCTTTGATTAGGGAGGGACTCTATCGGTTCTCGCGTAATCCTTCCTATGTATCGTTGACGCTTTTGTACTTGGGTATTGGAATCCTCCTTAACAATGGCTGGATCTTAATCTTGGTGGCACCAGTGTTCCTTGTGATAGATCTGTGGGTGGTGCGTAGAGAGGAACGTCACCTGGAGGCCAAATTTGGTGAGGAATTTTTGCGTTACAAGGCTGCTGTCCGTCGGTGGCTATGAACACGCGTGGCCCTAACACTCGCTGCAGCCGACCGTTGGGCGGGCTTTCTGTTCATCTCCGGAGTTGGACTGAAGATAGGGCGTATTCAATTTATACCTTGGCCCAGAAACCAGAGTTTCGCCACCAGATCGACCGACTGAGCGACGAAGCCTGGCCTCCCTTTCTGCTGCATGGCAATATCTACCACTGGCATCTGTTGTTCGAAATGTTCCCGGATTATCAACTCTTGCTTTGCGATTCAGCGGATACCTTGATTGCCGTGGGCCAAGCGGTTCCCTTCATCTGGGATGGGAGTTTCATACCGCTCCCTCACTTAGAAAAGAGCCATTGGACTCGAAGATACAAGGGAGCTTGTTTTTGACGTAATTAGAAAAGCTTGTGATTCGTTCGAGTATCCATTTGAGATAGTTCGAGCCGAGCAACAGATTAGGGCTATCGATCTGTCCAGCAACATTCAGGAAAGTATTAAATCTTCGGATATGGTTCTAGCAGAACTCTCGGAGAGAAATCAAAATGTCTATTTTGAAGCGGGACTGGCAATGGCACTTAATAAGCCGCAAATATTAATTACCCAGTCGCCAGATATTATTCCATCAAATCTATCAAGGCTATTATATATACAATATACACTAAATAAGGAAGGTCTCGAATATTCGGTAGATAGGCTGAGCTTAGCCGTTAGCCAGAGAAGACCATGAAGAAATGCGTAATAGTAACCGGTGGTGCAAGTGGAATCGGGAGGTCAGTAGCTGAAGCCTTGAGTCAAGAAGGGCATAACGTCGTCGTTGCTGACAGGACGGAGGAGGAGGGTCTTTCGGTAACCGAAAAGGTCGGTGGTTATTTTGTCAACGTTGATCTGACTGAACGCGAATCGTGCCGACACTTGGTCGATGCAACGGTTAGCGAATACGGAAGAGTCGACATCCTGGTAAACAATGCGGGGTTTCAGCATGTCTCTCCGCTTGAGGATTTTCCAGAAGAAAAATGGGATCAAATGTTGAGAGTGATGCTGACAGCGCCCTTTCTGCTGACCAAATATGTGTGGCCCCACATGAAAACTCAAGAATGGGGTCGTGTTGTGAACATCGCCTCAATATATGGACTGGTTGCTTCCCAGAACAAGGTTGGATATATATCAGTCAAACATGGTCTAATAGGATTGACCCGTACGGCCGCCCTTGAAGGTGGGGCTCATGGGATAACCGTAAATGCCCTTTGTCCAGCCTATGTACGGACTCCCTTAGTTGAAAACCAAATCGCCGATCAGGCCAAAATACACCAGATTCGTGAAGAAGAGGTAGTGGCGAACATCATGCTCAAATCAGCTGCCATAAAGAAATTAATAGAACCAAAGGAAGTTGCCGACCTTGTGCTCTATCTTTGTTCTGAAAAAGGCGTATCAATAACTGGAGCATGTTGGACGATTGATTGTGGCTGGACAGTCCAATAACAGAGTACCGTCAACAAGCGTCCTAACAACGGGATGCACCTGACTGAGCGATGAGGGACAATTATATTCCCCCTCTGCGAGGCCGGGATGTCCCACATGCGCCTGCCAGGACACTGCTCACAACAGGTGAGTGGTACTCACCGCGAAGGGATATCGTATGGAATATCGCGTGCTCGGCAATACAGGACTAAAAGTGTCGAGGATTGGTCTCGGCACAGCCGGTCTGGGTAGTGCGGAGCTGCCAGATGCCCACGTGGAAAAGGTGCTCAATGAGGCCTTGGCCCTGGGCATCAACTTCCTTGACACTGCTGCACTCTATGGTCTGAGTGAACAGCGCATTGGCAGGTTGCTGACTCAGCGAAAGGATGAATTCACCATCGCTACCAAGTGCGGCAGCTATTGGGTGGAAAGTGACGGCAGACGAGAGATCGCCGAAGACTATACGCGCGAAGGTATCCTCCGGACTGTGGACCAAAGCAGGCAGAAGCTGCGTGTGGATATGATCGATCTGGTGCAGTTCCACGGCCTTCCCCCCGTGGGACAGGTGGAGCAAGCCTTCGAGGTTCTTCTGGGCCTTAGGGAGAGGGGCTGGGCCCGCTTCGTCGGGGTTTCGGCTGATGGGCCTGCGGCCGGGGCCTTTGTCGGGAAGCCAACCGGTGAGCTAGATGCCGCTGAACTCGTTCGGCAGTGGCCGGTGGACACCTGGCAGTTCACCTACAACTTTCTGTCTCAGGAAGCGGTCACTGAGCTGATTCCGGCGCTTCAGGAAAGCGGAGTTGGCACCATCGTAAAGCGGCCAATCTCAAATGTAGTGTGGGACCTGAAGGAAGAACCCGAGGACGACTTCTATCGGAAGCCGTGGCAGCGGGCTCGCCAGTTGCCTCTGGAAGAACTCGCAGGAGACTTATCCATGGTGGAATTTGCGTTGCACTTCACACTCTCACACGCTGATGTAGATACAGCTCTTCTCGGCTCGACGAACTCTCAACATGTGGCGGAGGCCGTGCGGTTCTCGAAAAGGGGGCCGCTGCCGGATGAAACGCTCGAGAGAGCCAGAGGCCTCTTTGATGGTGTCCGATGGGTAGCGAGACGGTCAAGGCCGGTCTCCGGATGCCAGGCCGCTTTTTAGTAGACTGGTCCCCGAATGAATCTATCGGGGACAGGGGCACCGCGTCCCATCCCAGCTTGGGTCATTGCGAGTCACAGATTGAACCCCCAATAAATTCAATTGGTGGTTGGGGGCAGGTAGAGCCACTACTCAAAGGGGGCATATTTGCATCTCTTGAAGTAGCTCAAGACACTGCTTCTGGGTAGGAGGAACTGTTTCCCCGGTTTGTGGCTGCGACCAATCCAGACTCTATAAACATTGTGCACGTGCCTTTCCAAGCACCTTAAGAACTGGGCTTCCTCTTTGACTGTAACGAGGTCTTAAACATTCATTTTTTCCTCCCTTGAGAAAACGTTCCCTGGCTATTACGTTTTTTTGTCCAGGGAGACTGAAGAGATTGAAGGGTTTTCTATGAACTTTTCCAGAAAAAAGAAAAAATGTTTTTGAAAAAGTTACTGTCTAAGGGTTCAAACCCTTCAGTCCTTCACTATTCTCTCTATGTTTTTGAAGCCGGAAACCACGATAGTAAACGCTACCGCCGTTCCTCTATCCCAGCCCGCGAAGCCCGGCTCATCAGGTGGATATTGGAATAAAGGGCCCACATCTGGAGAAGCCAATTGGCCGGTCGCGGCAGGCTGACAACTCGGATCTTAACTCGCTGGAAGGAGATGGAACATGAGAAAACGCAGCATAGTTGCCTATACGGTCCTAGCCGTCGCATTAACAGCTCTTGATGTCAATGGAGAGGGGTAAGCTAACATGCAGGATAATTCAGGTGCACCCATGGAGTGGATGAAACTGGATCGAGACAAGGGCTACGTAGTATTCAATTACGGTACGCTTAAGAACCTGCCGCCTTCGCACGTACCCACTCCGGATGACGTTGCGAAGGAGGTTTCATGCGCGTTAGCCAGGGATGAGTACGAGTCTATTCAGTTCGGCGTGCACGCGCTGTCGGACGACATCAAAGATATACAGGTGAAGGTGGAATCAGACCTGCAAGTGACCATTTATCATCGGATCAGCCCGCGTGTTAAAGAAAAACTGGCATCCGAACCAGCCGAATTGGATGAGATTGCGCGGCGGACACCAAGTCAGATACATCTGCAGCGAGGGAACGTGTTTGAAGAGCTTCCGACAGGTCAGAGCGTCAACTTCTGGCTTACGTTCAGGGCGGATGCCGAGACGACAGAGGGTCTGCACCGGGGGAAGGTCCGGATAGAAGCTGTGGGCAGGCGGGGGACTGTGCTGGATCTCGAGGTGAAGGTGCGGCCGTTCCAGCTTCAGCGCCCCAGAGTGCCGTTTGGCGTGTACTTTCGAGAAGACATGCTTCCGAAACGTTTTGGGGGCTTGGCGACGCCGAAGGAATCGGTACTGGCCATGTACCGGGACATGGCGGAGCACGGCCACAATTCCAGTTGGTTCTACCCGACCGGAAGCTTTCGCGACTTGCCGCCCAGGAACGGCCATGCGCTTGATAAGCTGATCCCGCTGGCCCAGCAGGCCGGCCTCCTTGACCCGGAAGTGCCCAGCTTTATCTGCGGCGGAATTCCCGGGGGCCTCAATGATGAGCAACTGAAGGCGGCGGCTGCCTGGTTGGAAGCCGAGCGAAGGCAACGGGGATGGCCTGAGTTGATTGTATTTGGCACGGACGAGCCGAGTTACCCGCGGGACTATGATGCTGTCAGCAGAGAGTTGAGGAATCTGCGCGGTTTTCCCGTGCGTGTGGCCGTGGATCTGTCCGGAACGTCGGCATACGGGTATGGCGGCGATCTTTGCGACATCCAGAACGTGATGGATGGAATGATCTCGCCTGAGATGCTGGACGAGGCGAGACGCATAGGAACGGAAATCTGGACATATTCGTTTCGCATATGGCGAGAGGATTTCCATCCTTTCCGCCAGCGCTACTTTGCGGGCCTCTACACCTGGACATACCAGCTCGGGGGCAATTGGGTCTGGGCGTATCACCACGGCCCTCACCGGCATGTCTGGTTTGCGCCTGAGAGTCACGAGCCGATGCCCGTAACTGCCTGGGAGGCCCGGCGGGAAGGGATTGATGACTACCGATACCTGCAGATGGTCGAGGACTGCGTTGCGGCCAATCCAGACGAGACACTGGCGATTGAAGCGTCAGCGTGGTTGCAGGCCCTGAGGGTCCGTCTTTCGGCCACCGTTCCCAACGAAGTGGAGGTCGGCAAGCCTCTGGAGCTTGATGAATACGACCAGATTCGAGCCAGGGCGGCCGACTATATCCAGAGGCTGGGTCCTGTTTCGAACGAGGCTGTAGCTCGTCCGCCGATATCGCACGCCAAGGATGAGGCAGCATCTTACCGGGGTAAGTCGGTGAGACAGTGTATCGCCGGCCTGGCCAGTTCGGATGTGTCAGAACGTCGCGCTGCTGCCTGGGCACTCTTTGAGCTAGGACCGAAAGCGGCGCAGGCCGCAGAGCCGCTGGCCCGGTTGCTTGATGATCCCGAGGTGCGAATACCCGCCCTGCACGCACTTGAGCACATCGGTCCGGAGGCATTTCGGGTAGTGCCCGAGATAGTACGGCTACTGAATCATCCCGATTTCTACGTTCGTGTGGGTGCCGTCTTGGCTCTGGGTGAGATCGGGTGCCCGTTGAATAAACGCGACCGCAGCGGGCGCAGATCGCCTTCGGAATGGGTCGCGATCGTCGCCGAACCGTTGATGGTCACCTACCGAGATGATGATGCATCGCTGTCATCCCAGGCCGCGGGAATGCTCTCCGTCATGGAGAATCTAGCCAAGCCCGTTCTGGCGGAGGCGATCACAATGCTCGATGACCCTTCTCACAGGCGTCAAAGCGCAGCAATCGGCCTCATCACTGGACTGGGTCCGGATGCCGCAGCAGCAGTGCCAAAGCTTATCGAAATGCACGAGAACAAATCTGAGGACATCAGGTACATTAACACGCTGGCTGCTATCGGTCCGGCTGCCAAATCGGCCATTCCGGTTCTGGAAGAATACGCTGCAAAGGAGGACTCCGGTCCTAACCGGGCAGAGTCATACTATGCGCTTTTCTGTATCCGGAATGAGCTTTCCGACCTCCGGAAAATGGTCGAATTGCTAAAGGACGCGGATGAGGACCTCGAGACGAAGAAGCGGGTTGTAAAGCTGCTCAATGAACTGGGAGCGAAGGCCGCACCTGTTGCGGATGAGATCCGCCAGATGGTCGAGTCGGGGAAGTTTTCCGATTGGGAAGAGGACCTGGAGTCTTTCCTTGACAAAGTGAAAAGGGGAGAGGTGCCGGGTGTTTCTTTCAGGTGGTAGTCCTGATGTCACTTTGGAATTGCTGGCCGAATCAGACGGGACGGTTCTATTTGATCGAATTGCCGTCAACTGCCCCGTCAAGATAGGCAATGGCTTGCATAAAAAACCTCTATCAGTTCCTGTGCGGTTGGTCAGTTGTTTCCATGTCATTGGAGGCGAACAAAGAGATCAGGGCCAATAGCATTCGGCGTGCTCATTGCTGCCCGGCGTTCAGGGTCGAATTTTGATTGTGCCGGCATAGATGCTGGTTATGGGCTTGGTGGCGTGGGCGATCCTGGCGCCGTTTGTCGCCTTGGCGGAGGCCGGCGAGGTCAAAGTGACCGTACCCAGACAACCGAATCTGGAGGTAATTGATCTCTTCACCAACAAGGTAGTGGCTCGCCTCGACGCCGGACCTTCGACGTCAAGCTTAGACGGAACTTCCAGGGGAGGCTCTACCACCTGCGGCTGGCAGGTAACTGATAGCTCTTGTTTTGAAGGTGAACTCATGTCCCGGCCTAGCAAACCGGATCATCAGGTGGATATTGGAATAAAGGGGAAATAAACGGCCCATATCTGGGAAAGCGAGTTGTCCGGTCGCAGCGTGCGGACAACTCGGATCTTAACTCGCTGGAAGGAGATGCAACATGAGAAAACGCAGCATAGTTGCCTATACATTGCTGGCCGTTGGATTAACGGCTCTCAATGCCTGTGGGCCCATGGAGTGGATGAAACTGGATCGAGACAAGGGTTACGTTGTCTTTAAGTACAGCACGCTTAAGAACCTGCCGCCTTCGCACGTGCCCACGCCGGGCGACGTTGCCGAGAAGGTTTCATGCTCGTTAGCCGGGGATGAGTACGAGCCGGTTCAGATTGGTGTTCACGCGCTGGCAGGTGGCTTGACCAACATCCGGGTCACGGTGATATCTGACCTCAAGGTGACGGTCTATCACCGCATCGATCCAGGCATCAAGCAACAAGTGGCCTCAGAACCCGGCGCGACGGTGCTAATGCGGGTGCCAAGCGAAGTGTATTTGCAGCGAGGAGAGGTTGTTGGCGAACTTGCTAAAGGCGAATCCATCAATTTTTGGCTGCTGTTCCGTGCTGATGCTGAAACTTCTCCCGGCGTGCATCAGGGTAAGATCCGCATTAAGCCGGACGGGCGGGCAGCGACGGAGTTGGACCTGGCGGTGCGCGTCAGGCCTTTTCAACTGGCGGCACCGCGAGCAGTATTTGGCATGTGGTTTCGGGAGGATATGTTACCTGAGCGATTTGGATCCTGGGAGATAGAGGATCAGGATGCTCTGGCGATTTACCGGGATATGGCGGCGCACGGCCAGAACTCGGTCACATTATATCATGCGGGACACTACGCCCAGTTGCCGCCACGAGGCAGCCGGATGATGGACAAGTCCCTTGCACTGGCCGTCGAGGCGGGGCTTATTCGCCCGGAAATTCCTGTTGTAGCCGTGCAAGCCGGAATCACCGGCCCGGCGTTTTCCCAAGCGCAGACGGAAGCGGCGGTGGCGTGGCTGGAGACGGAGCGGCGCAAGCGCGGCTGGCCGGAAATCATAATATTCGGCCGGGATGAAGGGCTTTATCCAGCGCCTGGGCTGAGAGAAACCTACGCTCCTCTGCGCCCGTTGCCCATTCGCCTTATGACGGACACGGGTCACATCTCGACGCCGTACGCGTATGGTGATTTTCACGACGTGTTGAGCTTAGCCGATGGTATAGGCCCACCCGAGGTGCAGGCCGAGGCCAGCCGGATGGGCGCAGAAGTCTGGACCTATTCCTATCGCGTATGGAGGGAGAACTACAGCCCGCTTTGTGAGCGATACTATGCGGGGCTGTACCCGTGGGCACACAGGATCGGCGGCAATATGGTCTGGGTATACTCGGGCACCGGGGTTCACAGTCACGTCTGGTGGAAACCAGACAGCAACGAGCCGATGCCCATTACGGGTTGGGAGGGCCGCCGCGAAGGCGTTGACGACTACCGCTACCTTCAGATGGTCGAGGATCTTGTGCAGGCGAAGACGCCCGCCCCGTTAGCCATCGAGGCGGGGGTATGGCTGGAGGCGCTGAGGGCACGCCTCGCGCGCACGGCCATCAAAACGTACGATGTGGAGGCCGGCAAGCCCCTGGATATCGAGGAATATGACGCGATTCGAGCCACGGCGGCCGATTACATTGAGAAGCTCGGCCCGGTGGCGGACCGAGAAGAGCCACCCGTAGTCAGGGGTCTGAAAGACGAGGCTGCCGCCTTCCGCGGCAAATCGGTGGAACAGTGTGTCGCGGGACTGGGTGGTTCTGATGTCTGGCAGCGCCGGGCGGCGGCGTGGGCCTTGGTTGAACTGGGTCCCCAGGCCGCTCAAGCCACACCGGCGCTTGTCCGATTGCTCGATGATCCGGAAGTTCGCTTCCCCGCCTTGCGCGCACTTGAGGCGATCGGCCCCGAGGCGTATCCGGCGTCGTCGAAACTAACCTCGCTTCTGTCACATCCCGATGCTTTCGTGCGCCTGGGCGCGACTTTTGCCTTGGCCGGCATCGCTGGCCCACGGAGCTGGGATGTCGCTGTGAGCGGATATGCACCCGAGGATGTGTCGCCGTATGCTCATATGGTCGTGGCGCCGTTGCGGCAAGCGCTGCGTGATTCGTATTTGGACATCGCGCGGGTTGCTGCGTACGGGCTATCCCGTTGCGGCGAGGTCGCTGCACCGGCACTTCCCGACGCCATGAGGCTGGTCGCGGGCAAACCCACCGACGCGTCCACCGCCGCGATGCGGGTACTGGCCGGGATGGGACCGGCAGCCGCGGCTGCCGTCCCCCTTCTGATCAAATCTTACGCGGCCGCCGAAGGAAAAGATCGCGCCATCACCTGGACGCTGGCAGCCATCGGCCCGGCTGCGTCCGACGCCGTTACGGTCCTGGAGCAGTACCGCACGCCGGAAAACCCGCACCTGGCTGACACCTGCTACGCCCTGTTCTGCATTCGCGGCGAGGAATCAGACCTTAAAACAATGGCCGGGCAGCTGGGTGACAAGAGCCGGCCGGGGGGTTCCTCAGAATGGCAGGACGTCATCAGATTCCTCAATGCCCTCGGCGCCCGAGCTGCACCCGTCGTCCCCCTGGTGCTAGAGCGATTACGGCTCCTGGACTCTGAACCTGATCTGAAGCGCCAACTCGAGTCGATACTTCTCCAAAGAGTCAAAAAAGGTGAAAGTCCCCTCAGATTGCTGCCGCGCTGAAGAAGGGCTCGTCGCCGCGGTTGCTCATCTGGAATCAGAGGGAGATAATACTTATATACAGGCGGGACTGCTTGTTCAATTATTTCCGCGTTGAAAACTTGACCGGGCTTTCCGATAATGCTAAAATTCAGAATACTGGAACAAGACAAAGTCTCAGAAAAACATGTCCGACCCTGGCTGAAAAAACTAGCTTCGTGTCATTTCACCGGCCGCAAAAGAGTTACCTAATTATTGAGCCTTAACAAAAGCGACCTTTTTTTATTGACTCAAACCGACGGCAAGGGCAAAACAGTCCTTCATGCGAGGACAATCCGGAGTAACGCCGAGCGAAAGGAGAGAGGCAAGATGAGAATGTATAGTCTTATGGCAACAGTATTGTTGATGGGACGCAGTCTGGGAGCAGGGACGGGATACGCCGAGAACGGTGAAGGCGGGCCGGGGACAAACTGGACGGCAGCCGAAAAGCTGAAGGGGTACGTGGTCTTTGAGTACAGTACGCTGGAGAATCTTCCGCCCGCTCACGTACCGACTAGGGAGGCGATCGTGGACACGGTCTCATGCGCTTTAGCCAGGGATGAGTACGAGTCTATTCAGTTCGGCGTGCACGCGCTGGCCGATAGCTTGACGAACATCCGGGTCACGGTAGTATCTGACCTCGAGGTGACGGTCTATCACCGCATCGATCCAGGCATCAAGCAACAACTGGCGTCAGAACCAGCCGAATTGGATGAGATTGCGCGGTGGGTGCCGAGCCAGATACATCTGCAGCGAGGGGACGTGTATGAAAAACTTCCGGCAGGCCAGAGCGTCAACTTCTGGCTGACATTCCGGGCGGATGGTGAGACGCCAGAGGGTCTGCACCTGGGGAATATCCGAATAGAGGCTGCGGGCAGGCGGGGGACTGTGCTGGGTCTCGAGGTGAAGGTGCGGCCGTTCCAGCTTCAGCGCCCCAGAGTGCCTTTTGGCGTGTACTTTCGAGAAGACATGCTGCCGAAACGTTTTGGGGGCCTGGCGACACCGAAGGAATCGGTACTGGCGATGTACCGGGACATGGCGGAGCACGGCCACAATTCCAGTTGGTTCTACCCGTTGGGAAGCTTTAGCGACTTGCCGCCCAGGAACAACTATGCGCTTGACAAGCTGATCCCGCTGGCCCAGAAGGCCGGCCTCCTTGACCCGGAAGTGCCCAGCTTGATCGCAGGCGGAATTCCCGGGGGCCTCAATGATGAGGAACTGAAGGCGGCGGCTGCCTGGTTGGAAGCAGAGCGCACGCAACGGGGATGGCCTGAGTTGATTGTATTTGGCACGGACGAGCCGAGTTACCCGCGGGACTATGATGCTGTCAGCAGAGAGTTGAGGAATCTGCGCGGTTTTCCCATGCGGGTGGTCGTGGATCTGTCTGGAACGTCGGCATACGGGTATGGCGGCGATCTTTGCGACATCCAGAACGTGATGGATGGAATGATCTCGCCTGAGATGCTGGACGAGGCGAGACGTGTGGGAACAGAGATCTGGACGTATTCGTACCGCATATGGCGCGAGCATTTCTATCCTTTCAGCCAGCGCTACTTTGCGGGGCTCTACACCTGGACATACCAGCTCGGGGGCAATTGGGTCTGGGCGTATCACCACGGGCATCACCGGCATGTCTGGTTTACGCCTGAGAGTCACGAGCCGATGCCCGTAACTGCCTGGGAGGCCCGGCGGGAAGGGATTGATGACTACCGATACCTGCAGATGGTCGAGGACTGCGTTGCGGCCAATCCAGACGAGACACTGGCGATTGAAGCGTCAGCGTGGTTGCAGGCCCTGAGGGTCCGTCTTTCGGCCACCGTTCCCAACGAAGTGGAGGTCGGCAAGCCTCTGGAGCTTGATGAATACGACCAGATTCGAGCCAGGGCGGCCGACTATATCCAGAGGCTGGGTCCTGTTTCGAACGAGGCTGTAGCTCGTCCGCCGATATCGCACGCCAAGGATGAGGCAGCATCTTACCGGGGTAAGTCGGTGAGACAGTGTATCGCCGGCCTGGCCAGTTCGGATGTGTCAGAACGTCGCGCTGCTGCCTGGGCCCTCTTTGAGCTAGGACCGAAAGCGGCGCAGGCCGCAGAGCCGCTGGCCCGGTTGCTTGATGATCCCGAGGTGCGAATACCCGCCCTGCACGCACTTGAGCACATCGGTCCGGAGGCATTTCGGGTAGTGCCCGAGATAGTACGGCTACTGAATCATCCCGATTTCTACGTTCGTGTGGGTGCCGTCTTGGCTCTGGGTGAGATCGGGTGCCCGTTGGATAAACGCGACCGCAGCGGGCGCAGATCGCCTTCGGAATGGGCCGCGATCGTCGCCGAACCGTTGATGGTCGCCTACCGGGATGATAATGCATCGCTGTCATACCTGGCGGCGGGAATGCTCTCCGTCATAGGTGGGTTTGCCAGGCCCGCTCTGCCGGAGGCGATCACAATGCTCGATGACCCTTCTCACACGCGTCAAAGCGCAGCAATCGGCCTCATCACTGGACTGGGTCCGGATGCCGCCGCAACAGTGCCAAAGCTCATCGAAATGCACAAGAACAAATCTGAGGACATCAGGTACATTAACGCGCTGGCTGCTATCGGCCCGGCTGCCAAATCGGCCATTCCGGCTCTGGAAGAATATGCTGCAAAAGAGGACTCCGGTCCTAATCGGGCAGACTCATACTATGCGCTCTTCTGCATCCGGAATGAGATTTCCGACCTGCGGAAAATGGTCGAGTTGCTAAAGGACGCGAATGAGAACACCGATACGAAGAAACACGTTGTAAAACTCCTCAACCAACTGGGAGCGAAGGCCGCACCTGTTGGGGATGAGGTCAATCAGATGCTCAAGTCGGGAGAGTTTTCCGACTGGGAAGAGGACCTGCAGTCTCTCCTTGAGAAAGTTGAGACGGGAGAGGTGCCGGGTGTTTCTTTCAGGTGGTAGCCCTGATATCACTTTAGAATCGCTGGCCGAATCGGACGGGACGGTCTATTTGACCGAATTGCCGTCAACTGCCCCGTCAAGATAGGCAATGGCTTGCAGAAAAAACACCTATCAGCTCCTGTGCAGTTGGTCAGTTGTGTCCATGTCATTGGAGAACGAATAAAAGGATCAGGGCCAATAGCGTTCGGCGTGCCCATTGCTGCCCGGCGTTCATGCTTGAATTTTGATTGTGCCGGAATGGCTTGGGGGCGTGGGCGATCCTGGCGCCGTTTGTCGCTTTGGCGGAGGCCGGCGAGGTCAAAGTGACCGTACCACGACAACCGAATCTGGAGGTAATTAATCTCTTCACCAACAAGGTAGTGGCCCGCTTGGAGGCCAGACGACGGGCCTTCGACGTCTGGATTAACGGCTCTCAATGTCAACGGAGGGGGAAGCTAACATGAAGGATAATTCAGGTGCGCCCATGGAGTGGATGAAACTGGATCGAGACAAGGGTTACGTTGTCTTTAATTACAGCACGCTGAAGAACCTGCCGCCTTCGCACGTGCCCACGCCGGGCGACGTTGCCAAGCAGGTTTCATGCTCGTTAGCCGGTGATGAGTACGAGCCGGTTCAGATTGGTGTTCACGCGCTGGCCGATGGCTTGACCAACATCCGGGTCAAGGTGGCATCGGATCTCGAGGTGACGGTCTATCGCCGCATTGATCCAGGCCTCAGGAAACAGCTGGCTGCAGAACCCGAGTCGGTGGTGCAGGAGTTGGTGCCAAGCGAGGTGTATCTGCAGCAAGGCGAGGTTGTCGGAGAACTTGCTAAAGGCCAATCCATCAATTTTTGGCTGCTGTTCCGTGCTGATCCTGACACACCTCCCGGGGTGCATCAGGGTAAGATCCGCATTGAGCCGGACGATCGGGCAGCGACCGAGCTGGACCTGCGGGTGCGTGTCAGGCCGTTTCAACTGGCAGAGCCGCGAGCCGTATTTGCCGTGTACTTTCGTGAGGACATGCTGCCCAAGCGCTTTGGGACCTGGGACGTGGAGGATCAGATGGCGCTGGCGATTTACCGTGATATGGCTGCGCACGGGCAGAACTCGGTTACATTCTATGGTGGGGGAGACTACCGGACCCAGTTGCCGCCGCTAAACAGCCGGATGGTGGAGAAGTCCCTCGCACTAGCCCAAGAGGCGGGGCTCACTCGCCCGCGAATTCCCGTTGTAACCGTGGCCAGCATGGTCGGTGATGACATTTCCCGAACGCAGCAGAAAGCGGCGGTGGCCTGGCTAAGGAAGGAGGGGCGCCGGCTCGGCTGGCCGGAGATTGTCTTATTCGGCCGGGATGAAGGGATGTATCCAGCGCTCGGGATGAGGGAAACCTATGCTCCCCTGCGCCCGTTGCCAATTCGCCTGTCGACGGACATGAGTCACATCTCGCCGGCGTACGCCTATGGAGATTTTCACGACGTGTGGACCATGCACGACGGCTTGCTCACACCAGAGTTGCAGGCCGAGGCAAGACGGATGGGTGCAGAGGTCTGGAGCTACTCCTATCGCATATGGAGGGAGAGCTTCAGCCCGGTTACTCAGCGCTACTACGTCGGACTGCACACCTGGGCGCACCGGATCGAAGGCAATTGGCTGTGGGGATACACTCATGTGCGTCACAGTCAGGTCTGGTGGAAACCGGATAGCCACGAGCCGATGCCCCAAACGGGTTGGGAAGGCCGCCGCGAAGGTGTTGACGACTATCGCTACCTGCAGATGGTCGAGGACCTGGTCGAGGCGAAGACACCCGACCCGACAGCCATCGAGGCGGGGGCATGGCTGGAGGCGCTGAGGGCACGCTTCACGCTCACGACCATCGATCCGCACGAGGTGGTGGCAGGCAAGCCCCTGGACGTCCAGGAATATGACGCGATTCGAGCCACGGCGGCCGATTACATTGAAAAGCTCGGCCCGATAGTGGACCGTAAAGAGCGGCGGACCGGTAGGCGTCTGAAGGACGAGGCTGCGGCCTACCGCGGCAAGTCGGTGAAACAGTGTGTCGCGGGGCTTAATGGTTCTGATGTTTCTAAACGCCGGGCGGCGGCGTGGGCGTTGTATGAACTGGGCCCCCAGGCCGCTCAAGCGACACCGACACTTATCCCGTTGCTCGATGATCCGGAAGTGCGCTTTCCCGCCCTGCACGCACTCGAGGCGATCGGCCCCGATGCGTATCCGGCGGCGCCGAACATAGCCTCGCTTCTGTCACATCCTGATGCTTTCGTGCGCCTGGGCGCGACTTTCGCCTTGGCCGGCATCGCCCGCCCACGAAACTGGGATGAAGATGTGAACGGATACGCACCCGAGGATGTGTCGCCTTATGCTCAGACGGTTGTACCGCCGTTGCGGCAAGCGCTACGTGATGTGCATCAGGATGTCGTGTGGATTGCTGCGTACGGGCTGTCCCGTTGCGGAGAGGCCGGCGCGCCGACACTGCGCGACGCAATGAAGATGGCCCAGGAAACAAGCGACAACCGCGCGGCCGGGCTGCGGGTGCTGTGTGGGATGGGTCCGGCAGCCGCGGCAGCCGTCCCCCTTCTAGTCGAATCTTACACGGCCGCCAAAGGTGAAGATCGCCCCGTCACCTGGACGCTGGCAGCCATTGGCCCGGCTGCCAAATCGGCCATTCCGGCTCTGGAAAAATATGCTGCAAAGGAGGAATCCGGTCCTAACCGGGCAGACTCATACTATGCGCTTTTCTGCATCCGGAATGAGGTTTCCGACCTCCGGAAAATGGTCGAGTTGCTAAAGGACGCGGATGAGGATCCCGAGATGAAGAAGCGGGTTGTAAAGCTCCTCAATGAACTGGGAGCGAAGGCCGCACCTGTTGCGGATGAGGTCCGCCAGATGGTCGAGTCGGGGAAGTTTTCCGATTGGGAAGAGGACCTGGAGTCTTTCCTGGAGAAAGTGAAAAGGGGAGAGGTGTCGGGTGTTTCTTTCAGGTGGTAGTCCTGATGTCACTTCGGAATTGCTGGCCGAATCAGACGGGACGGTCTATTTGACCGTATTGCCGTCGACTGCCCCGTCAAGATAGGCAATGCCTTGCATAAAGAACGCTATCAGCTCCTGTGCGGTTAGTCAGTTGTGTCCATGTCATTGGAGACGAATAAAGGGATCAGGGCCAATAGCATTCGGCGTGCTCATTGCTGCCCGGCGTTCAGGGTCGAATTTTATTGTGCCGGCATAGATGCTGGTTATGGGCTTGGTGGCGTGGGCGATCCTGGCGCTGTTTGTCGCCTTGGCGGAGGCCGGCGAGGTCAAAGTGACCGTACCAAGACAACCGAATCTGAAGGTAATTGATCTCTTCACCAACAAGGTAGTGGCTCGCCTCGACGCCGGACCTTCGACGTCAAGCTTAGACGGAACTTCCAGGGGAGGCTCTACCACCTGCGGCTGGCAGGTAACTGATAGCTCTTGTTTTGAAGGTGAACTCATGTCCCGGCCTAGCAAACCGGATCATCAGGTGGATATTGGAATAAAGGGGAAATAAACGGCCCATATCTGGGAAAGCGAGTTGTCCGGTCGCAGCGTGCGGACAACTCGGATCTTAACTCGCTGGAAGGAGATGGAACATGAGAAAACGCAGCATAGTTGCCTATACATTGCTGGCCGTTGGATTAACGGCTCTCAATGCCTGTGGGCCCATGGAGTGGATGAAAGTGGATCGAGACAAGGGTTACGTTGTCTTTAATTACAGCACGCTTAAGAACCTGCCGCCTTCGCACGTGCCCACGCCGGGCGACGTTGCCAAGCAGGTTTCATGCACCTTAGCCGGGGATGAGTACGAGCCGGTTCAGATTGGTGTTCACGCGCTGGCCGATGGCTTGACGAACATCCGGGTCACGGTGGTATCTGACCTCGAGGTGGCGGTCTATCACCGCATCGATCCAGGAATCAAGCAACAAGTGGCCTCAGAACCCGGCGCGACGGTGCTAATGCGGGTGCCAAGCGAAGTGTATTTGCAGCGAGGAGAGGTTGTTGGCGAACTTGCTAAAGGCGAATCCATCAATTTTTGGCTGCTGTTCCGTGCTGATGCTGAAACATCTCCCGGCGTGCATCAGGGTAAGATCCGCATTAAGCCGGACGGGCGGGCGGCGACGGAGCTGGACCTGGCGGTGCGCGTCAGGCCTTTTCAACTGGCGGAGCCGCGAGCAGTATTTGCCGTGTACTTTCGTGAGGATATGTTACCCAAGCGATTTGGATCCTGGGAACTGGAGGATCAGGTTGCGCTGGCGTTTTACCGTGATATGGCTGCGCACGGGCAGAACTCGGTTACATTCTATGGTGGGGGAGACTACCGGACCGAGTTGCCGCCACTAAACAGCCGGATGGTGGAGAAATCCCTCGCATTGGCCAAAAAGGCGGGGCTCACTCGCCCGCGAATTCCCGTTGTAACCGTGGCCAGCATGGTCGGTGACGACATTTCCCGAACGCAGCAGAAGGCGGCAGTGGCCTGGTTGGGGAAGGAGGGGCGCCGGCTCGGCTGGCCGGAGATTGTCTTATTCGGTCGGGATGAAGGGATGTATCCAGCGCTCAGGTTTCGGAAAATCTTTACTCCCCTGCGCCCGTTGCCGATTCGCGTGTCGGCGGATATGAGTCACATCTCGCCGGCGTACGCCTATGGTGATTTTCTCGACGTGTGGACTGTGCACGACGGCTTGCTCACACCCGAGTTGCAGGCCGAAGCCAAACGGATGGGTGCAGAGGTCTGGAGCTACTCCTATCGCATATGGAGGCAGAGCTTCAGCCCGATTACTCAGCGCTACTACGTCGGACTGCACACCTGGGCGCACCGGATCGAAGGCAATTGGCTGTGGGCATACTCTCACGGGCCTCACAGTCAGGTGTGGTGGAAACCGGACAGCCACGAGCCGATGCCCCATACTGGTTGGGAGGGCCGCCGCGAAGGCGTTGACGACTATCGCTACCTGCAGATGGTCGAGGACCTGGTCGAGGCGAAGACACCCGACCCGACAGCCATCGAGGCGGGGGCGTGGGTGGAGGCGCTAAGGGCACGCCTGACGCTAAAATCCATCCTGCCGCACCAGGTGGAGGCAGGCACGCCGTTAACGATTGAGGAGTATGACGCGATTCGAGCCACGGCGGCCGATTACATTGAAAAGCTCGGCCCGATAGTGGACCGGAAAGAGCGGCGGACCGGTAGGGGTCTGAAGGACGAGGCTGCGGCCTTCCGCGGCAAGTCGGTGAAACGGTGTATCGCGGGGCTGCGTGGTTCTGATGTTTCTAAACGCCGGGCAGCTGCGTGGGCGCTGTATGAACTGGGCCCCCAGGCCGCTAAAGCCACGCCGGCGCTTATCTCGTTGCTCGATGATCCGGAAGTGCGCTTTCCGGCCCTACATGCACTCGAGGCGATCGGCCCCGATGCGTATCCGGCGGCGACGAAAATAGCCTCGCTGCTGTCACATCCTGATGCTGTCGTGCGCCAGGGCGCGACGTTCGCCCTGGCCGGCATCGCCCGCCCACGAAACTGGGATGAAGATTTCAACGGATATGCACTCGAGGATGTGTCGCCGTATGCTCACGTAGTCGTACCTGCGTTGCGGCAAGCGTTGCGTGATTCGCATCAGGACATCGTGTGGATAGCCGGGTACGGGCTGTCCCGTTGCGGCGAGGCCGCTGCACCGGCACTGTCCGACGCAATGAAGCTGGTCGCAGGCAAACCGCACGATAACGTCGGCGCCGCGACGCGGGCGCTGGCCGGGATGGGGCCGGCAGCCGCGGCAGCCGTCCCGCTTCTAGTCGAGCATTACACCGCTGCCAAAGCCAAAGATCGCTATGTCACGCTGGCGCTGGCAGCCATTGGACCGGCTGCATCCGACGCCGTTGCCGTCCTGGAGCGGTACCGCACGCCGCAAAACTCACACCTGGCTGACACGTGCTACGCCCTGTTCTGCATTCGTGGCGAGGAGTCAGACCTCAAAACAATGGTCGGGTTGCTGGGCGACAAGGAGAATTGCGGGGCGTGGGAGGATGTCGTCAGGTACCTCATCGCTCTCGGCGCCAAAGCCGCACCGGTCGCCCCCCTGGTGCGGGATCGATTGTCCCTTCTGAAGGCTAGACCTGATCTGGTCAGCCAACTCGAGTTGACATTTTTCCGCAGAGTTGAGGAAGGCGGAAGCCCCCTCAGGTTGCTGCCGTACAACTGAAGAATGAGTCGCAAGGAGCAGTAGCATGAGTGACTAAATCGTGGATATTCATAAACACCAACGGTATCGGTACACGTATTCGGCCGCCCATGAAGCGATTGCGAATGTAGAGCCAGGGCAGCGTGTACGTATTCACTGTGTGGACTGCTTTGAGAATCGCCTGGTGCGCGAAGACCAAAGTTGTTCCGAGGTCTGTGAATATCCGTACTTAAACCCGCAAACAGGACCGGTCTACGTCAATGGCGAGGAGGGGGGCGACACCCTGCTCGTGCACATTGATGACATCGAAATTACTCGGGACTGGGCGGTTACGGGTTAGGGGTTGAATATCAAATGAAATCGGTGCACCTAATTTGATCTTTGTTTAGAAGCCTTGTGAAATAGTTATGTCCCAGGCAGCGTCTGAAGCGCCGATTATGGGTCAAAGAGTAGCATATCGTATCGTTTTGCTGTGGAATAAGCAAAATAGTCTTATCAGAGTTCTGGTCAGCAAGGAACAGGAGCTGTTTGAAGAACAGGATGCACTGTCTTTGACAGACAGGGCACACATAGACGCTTTCCCCCTTCTTATGAAAGATACAAGCCTCTTGAGATTCTGTACTGTTGCAACAAGATTCAACTGTTCATTCAGTGAGGCTGGTCCTCTATAACGGGCTCGTCCCATACCGTGTTGTTGCCTGGCTTCAGCAAAGATATGTTCACTGCGTTTACGGAGTCTCCGGGAGAGTTTGTAGTCAGCTGTTAATGAGATAGACCGTGCATGATTTCTGGCTTTCGCCTCTCGCACTTTTCTATCCCGTTCGGCCTGAATATGTGCTGGATTTGTCTTGTTTTTCCATGTAGGAATCGGTTCAATCTTCTCATCGGCTCGCAGAGGAATATGGGGTATGATTCCCCGGTCAAGTACATCAGCGATAAAATTACCAGAACCGTAACCGGTATCGGCACTAAGTGTCTGAATGTCTTTGGGCATGGTGTATGTTTCAAGGTCATCTACCATCTTAAGGGCACTTTCGGGCTCTGCTGTCCCTGTCGCCTGCGTGCCCTGAGTCTCAAGGATTACTCTGCTTTTTGTGTCGATCAGATCATGGCCCATAAACGAGAGAAAAGCCCCTTTGCCCTTCGATTTGCTGTATAAGCGCGCGTCGGGGTCTGTAGTCGAACGGTGTGTTTGGTTCGTCCACTTTTCACCATGAAAGTCTTTATCCTGAGGATGCCCGGACCTACCCTTTGTCTTATCACCTTCAAAACCGATTCCCTTGAGATAATCATCAAGAGAAACAGGGGGTTCTATCGGCTCAATACTTTTCACTGAAGCATCAGCTTGTATCTGAGTGCCGTCGACACTAAGGTGTTTACCGCTCACAAGACCGACATCTATGCAACACTGGACTACCTGACGCATTATCCGTTCAAACAACCCACTGGATGCCCACTTGTGATTGCGAAGCTTGTTGATCGTGCTCCTATCCGGAACCGCATCATCAAATGTCTGATGACAAAACAACCGATATGCCGCATGCATCCCCACTTCCTGACAGAGCCGATTCTCACTCAAATTATACAGATAGCCAATAAGGATCATTCGAACAACTAATTCAGGATCAATACCGGGTCTGCCATTGTCAGGGCAATAACAATCTGATACAACGTCTCGTACAAATGAAAAATCAACTGCCTCATCAATCTGACGAAGGATATGATCCTCGGGAACTAAATCCTCCATCTGAAAATAGTGAAACATCGGATTTGTCTGTTCCTGCTTTTGTGGGGTCATTGTTTCCTCCATGTATAATATTATCAATAACATAATATAATACATCGGAGCTGCTTTATCAATGCTTGTTCTATACTACTTTCTGAATCTAAGGGTTTTTCACAAGGCTTTTAGAGTATTAGTAGATTAAGTTGAGTTGATTGTCTTAACTTTAATCTACGGAGTCCTATGGACAAAGAGAGATTGGCCGTATTAAGACAAGAAGTCAACGAGATGTATTTTAAGAAAGAAATGTCAAAGCGAGAAGTTATCAAACAAGCGAGAGTTTCCAATGATTTCGTTACGGCTTGGACTAAATCTCTGGATCAGGATTTTGCCATGGATAATCGGGGTTGGCCAAAAGGAAAAAGGCGAAAATTGGCTAAAGTTGACGAACAGAGAATCAAAGAGATTTACCATAGCTTAGAGGACGATCCTTATCAGTTCTATTCAGGAGCCACTGTTATTGAACAAGAATGGAGGAATCGATATTCTAGCACCCCTCCTCCGTCGTTGCCGACTATCGGCAGAATGCTTTCAGATTTAGGACTTTCCCAGAGAAGGAAGAAAGGTAAAAACAAGGGTGCATCTCGTTATCTTTGTTATCCAGAGTATACCATTTACTATCTTTCAGGAGGCAGAGTCCTAGAATCAGACTTTATTGGTAAAAAGTATCTTACCGGCAGAACTGAGCCGGTCAACTTCGTTGGATTTTCCTTTAAGAAAGAGCCTAAGTTAAGGTATTTTCGGCGGGTTGACGGTCAAACAGCAACTAACTTTATCGAGAAGTGTCAGTCTTTCTTTGACAGGTTTGAAAAACCAGATTTCGTTAAGGTGGACAATTGCTCGGCGACTATTGGCAGTGTTTCAGGTAAAAGGAATGTCAGCAAAGCAATGCAGTTTCTCTTGAAAAATCAAGTGATTCCGATATTTGCCGTTCCCAGAAGGCCCTTTTCTCAAGCATCTATAGAAGGCAACAATTCTGTATTTTCAAGGAAGTTCTGGAACAGAATTCAGTTCAAAAGCTTACAAGAAGTTGATCAGAAGTTAGAATGGTTTAATCTTTCATCACAGAGATACACCGGCTACCGTCCACCTAAGCAAGAGAAGTCAAACGAGAAAGATTTCATTCCCAAGACCTATTTTATCAGACAAGTCAAACAGGACACAGAACAGACAGATAAAGCCTTTATCGATGTCCTAAATGAGAAAGTATCTCTTCCCTCCTCTTACACCAACTACTTTGTCCTGGCTGAATGGAACCTAAAAGAAGAACAATTATACATCCATTTTGAAAAAGAACAGAAACCAAAGATTGTCGAAAACCTATCATTCAAGATCAATCAAAGATCGAAAGAGAAGTGCACCGATTTCATTTGATAAATAACCGTTAGGTGCCGAGATTTGGCCTGCTCACGGGAAGCACGGTTATGGCAATGCTTACCGAGAGTCTTCCTGAAGTGGTGCGCAAACTACCCATTCGCGACGACCGCGTGTGGTTTGGCAAGCTCAGCCGGCGACTATCGCGCCTTATGGGTACCGTGGGCACGGCACCCAAGCTCGAAGCCATTAATGCCCTGACGCCTTCTTATTATGGTGGCAACATGGATTGTGCTGAGACCTGTTCGGGCAACACGTTGCACCTTCCTGTCCACAACGCAGGCGGACTTTTTTTCTGTGGTGACGGGCACGCGACACAGGGCCACGGCGAGATTGGCGGCGTGGCGTGCGAAGTGCCGGTGAATCTGATTTGCCGTTTTGAGTTGATCAAGGGCCAGGCCATCAAATGGCCGCGAATAACCAACGACCACTACATGATGGTCATCGGCAGTGCGAGGCCACTCGAGGACGCGACGCGGATCGCGTGCGCCGAACTGATTGATTGGGTTGCGAGAGAATATGATATGGATCGCACGGATGCCTTGGTATGGATCACACAGATACTGGAACTGCGTGTGGGCAATGTGTGTGACCCTAATTACTCGGGTCGTTGCCGCGGTGCCTCGAAGTGCACTCGAGAGAAGGCCTAAAGCGCGTACCAAGACATTGTGAGGAACGATTCACTGACGAAATTAGGAGGTTTGAACATGGGACACCGTAGCATGATTGTTCTTGCACTGCTGGCAATTGGTTTAGTGGCGGTCAGTACACGTGGACAAGGAGAGGCGAGCGCGAAGGACAAGTGGACCAAAGCCGAACGGGACAAGGGTTATGTGGTCTTCGCCTACTCCACGATGAAAAACCTGCCGGCAGGCCACGTACCGCGTCGGGACAGCACTGTAAACAGGCTTACATGCGTGTCCTCGCAACAGATGAGTATGAATCGCTCCAATTCGGTGTGCACGCGATTGCTGACGATCTCGAGGCTATATCGGTGAATGTAGAGTCAGACCTTGATGTTACCGTATATCACCGGATTCTGCCAGCTGTCAAGGAACAACTGGCACTCGAACCCATGGATTCGGGGGAGGTCAGCGGCTGGATACCGAGCAAAATTCTGTTGCAGCGGGGGAATGTGTTTCCTGTCCTTGGAGCAGGGCAGAGCGTCAACTTCTGGCTGACGTTTCACGCCGACCGGGACACCAAGCCTGGTCGGCATCTGGGAAAGGTCCGGATAAGAACGGCCGGTAAGTCACCAACCTTTGTAGATTTGGCGATAACGGTGCGCCCATTCGCGTTACAGCGCCCGCGAATTCCGTATGGCATGTGGTGCCGCGAAGATATGCTGCCGAAGCGTTTCGGCGGCGTGTCGACACCGCGGGAGACGATGTTAAAGATTTACCGGGACATGGCAGTGCACGGCCAAAACGCCGGTGCCTTCTATCCGGCCGGCAACTTTTTCCCCGTGGCGCCGGAGAACGACCACGTACTGCACAAGTTGCTGCCATTGGCGAAGGAGGCCGGACTCGTTGATCCTCAGGTCAGCAGCACGTTGATCGGCGGCATCACAGGGGGGTACACGCGTGAGCAGGTGGAGGAGGAGGCATCCTGGCTGCAGGCCGAGTGCCGCGAGAAGGGTTGGCCGGAGCTTGTCGGTTTCGGCCCGGATGAGCCGGACTATCCGGAGGAAGACATCGAGGTCAGGGAGGCTTGCGAGTCGATGCGCGGTACCTCGTTTCGGATGAATCTGGATCAATCCGAGCTTTCTGCAGTATACGGCTACTCCACGTATGGACTGTACGACATTCAAACGGCAGCAGAGGGCGTGGTTACACCGGAGGTCATGGCCGAAGCAAAGCGCCTGGGGACCGAGATGCAGGTCTATTCTTACACTATATGGCGGGATGGTTTCTATCCCGTGCGCCAGCGTTATTTCGCCGGACTCCACACTTGGTCGTTGGGGCTCCGTGGTAATTGGATCTGGGCCTATAATCATGGAAAGCACCGGCATGCCTGGTTTGCACCGGGCAGTGATGAGCCGCAGCCGGTAACCGGTTGGGAGATGCGCCGCGAGGGCGTCGATGACTATCGTTATCTGCAGATGCTCGAGGATGCCGTGGCGGCAAATCCCGAGAAGCCGCTGGCGCGGGAGGCGAAGTCATGGTTGGCGGGCTTGCGGGCGCGACTGGAAAAAATCACCCAGCCCCTGGACGTGGTGGCCGGCAAACCATTGGCACTTGCCGAATACGACGAAATTCGCGCCAGGGCTGCGTCCTACATTCAGCGCCAGGGCCCGATTCCACCTACGGCTGTGGCGCGCCAGCCGAGGCTCCGCCCGACGGATGAGGCGGCTCCCTTCAGGGGCAAGTCCGTGGCGGCGTGCATAAAGGGGTTGCGTGATGCTGACGCGTCACAGCGTCGTGCGGCAGCCTGGGCCCTTTTTGATATGGGGCCGAAGGCAGCGGCGGCGACAGCGACGCTTGCACAGCTGCTTGATGACGACGATGTACGGATGCCGGCGTTGCATGCCCTCGAGGCCATCGGTCCGCAGGCGTATCCGGCTGTACCGCAAATCGCGCGCCTGCTGAAGCATCCGGATTCCTACTTCCGCATGGGGGCGGTGCTAACGCTCGCGAGGATTGGTTGCCCGTTGGATAAGCGCGTAAAAAGTGGGCGTCGATCGCCGTCGGCACAGGCTGCCACTGTCGCCGGACCGCTGACGGGTGCCTTACTGGATGATCAACCCGTCGTAGCGCGCAAAGTCGCGACAATCATCTCAGCGTTGGGGCCGGCTGCGAAGCTGGCAATTCCGACGGTAATCGTCATGCTTGAGTCCTCCAACCGCGCCACTCGCGCCTCTGGAGTCGCCCTGATCACCGGCCTCGGGCCGGATGCCGCCGGGGCAGCGGCAACGCTGGCGGCACTGCACGCGAAGAGTCCCGGCAACAGCGCCGTCATAAAGGCACTGGCTACCATCGGGCCAGCCGCCGAGATGGCCATACCGGCACTAGAGAAATACGCCGCGAAGGACGATCCCGGCAACGAGCAGGCAGAGTCTTATTATGCCCTCACCTGTATCCGCGGAGGGACTGCGGACCTGTGGAAAATGGTCGACTTGCTCAAGAACCCGAGGGTAACGGTGGTTACGAAGAATTACGTCGTCACGCTTTTCGATGAATTGGGCCCTAGAGCCGCGCCCGTTGCCGACGCTGTTCGCAGCCTGACGAAAGACGGCAAGTTCACCAATACCAAGAGAGTATCCGGTTTCGGCAAGACGTCACCGGCCGAGGCGCACTACTTGGATGGCGCTGATTGTCGGAACCTTGTCCCGCGGTTGAGGGTCTTGGCGCGACTGCCGATCGACGGTTGGCGGTTTAAGGACGATCCCCGGGGAGTCGGCGTTGAAGAGGGATATTTCAGGCCGGATTTTCCGTCCGCAAATCTTAGCGAAATAAAGATCGCCGAGTTCTGGGACGAGCAAGGATTCAAGGACCTCAGAGAGGGATGGTATCGGCTTCGATACAAGTGTCCGGACTTGCCTGACGGCAAGCGGTTGTTCCTCCATTTCGGAGCCGTCGATGAATCCGCCTGGCTCTATGTCGATGGCAAGCTCGTCGCCTGGTACGACACCGCCGATCCAGACGAGACCTGGAGCAAGCCGTTCCTTCTGGACGTGTCGGGCAGCCTCAAGAGCCAGGGCGAGCATCTGCTGGCGATCAAGGTACACAACTATGCCGGTTCTGGCGGACTCTATAAGCCGGTGAGTCTGATGGTCGAAAAGTGATTGAGGACGGAAAAGCGATGAGAAAACGAAACATGTTCGGAATTGTACTACTGACAGTTGGATTGTCGCCTGGGCAACGTGTGCGCACGCTGCAGATCGTCGGGCCGTTGGGTATCAAGGGATTCTCCTCATAAATTCTATTATGATCTACTAAAATTCGAGTGCAAATATGTAGCATAATGCTTCTTGTGGCAAAGAACTCAAGAATTTTGAAAGAACTCAAAAAAGTTTTGGATGTTTTCTGTCTCTCATGTCACTAATTATTAGAGGACGTAGTACACAGTAAACGGTTTCGCACAGATACGACCGGAGGCAGAAGATGACAGTAAGGGAAGATATGACTTTAGTCAAGATGTCTCTGAACAGTGATCAAAGTGCGTTCGGAGAACTGATTGACCGGTACAAGAATCTGGTCTACGGCCTGCTCTTGAGCCGTATCAGAGACTTCGACCAGGTGGAATATTTGGCGCAGGACACCTTTATCGAGGCGTATGTCAATCTTGGGAAGATAAGGAAACCTGCCAGTTTCTCAAACTGGCTGTGTGGGATAGCCACGAACCTCTGCAACAGGTGGCTGGAGAGGCAAAGGAGGGAATCGGAGGTTGTAGGACAGTTGACCCCGTTCGGAGAAGAGGCAGAAGGAGTTCTAACGATCCAGAATGCGACCGTTCCTAGGACCCCTGAGGAGGAGTACGAATTGCAGGAGATGAAGGAAGCAATCTGGAAAGCTATCGGGGAACTTCCTGAGAAGAGCAGGGAAGCGATCCTGTTGTTCTACTTCAACGATATGTCCCATAGGGAGATCTCCGAATTCCTGGGAGCTGCACCGAGCACGGTCTTAAGTAATTTGCAGAACGGCAGAGAGAAGCTTGAGAGCAAGATGATTCCGTTTGTTGAGGGGACGGTAAAGGAGAAGGCATTAGGGAGGAAGTTTAAAGAGAAGGTTATGTCAGCTCTGCCTCTGATCTCATTTCCGGATCAGAAGCCTGTCGCTCCGCTTTTGAAATGGGGTTTGAGCTTGAAGGGTATTCTCACCGGGATCGGTGCACTTGCTCTGATTGGCGGGGTGACAGGCTGGCTGACGTCCAGTCAGGAGGAATCCCAACCGTCCGAGGAGGAGTTCTCTACGCCCAGAATGATGCAGACGAGGTTAGCCAGTCCTCAGGAGAAGGCTCTATTGGCCTCGAATCTCGACGAAGATATGTCTTTCTCCGAGCCCGGAGTGGCCACTTATCCCCTTAAGTGGCACAATGAACCGCTTTTGAAGACCGAGATTAGTGCCATGTTTAACAGCTTGGGAGTGGATGTCAAGCGCTATGCCTACGAAATACCCGACTTTCACTACATCTGCCTTTTATACGAGAGCTACGTAGATGGGCAGAAGCAGGAGAGTTCGGATCCCGATTCTAAGGCTATGAAACAAGCGGTCACAGTATTGGGTACGAGAGGTGGCAAGAACATCTTGACCCTCATTCTCCGCAAAACAGACGACATGCTCCATATATGGCACGCGTCGAAGGACGGCTGGGCAGGTCTGGGTCGATTCAACGTCGAGGGCTATTACCAAAATGGAGAGGTAAGATATGGGGAATCACTGGCTGTGGGCAAAAAGTCGCTTGTTCATGCCTGGGTTGCTGATAGCGCCAGCAGTATCGAAGGCTACTCAGAAAGAGGCCCACTTTCACCCGCGCGGCCGGTGGAAGAGATCGCCTCCGAATGGGGTCTTGTGATAGCGATATACGCCGAACTTGGATGCAAAAGTGCCGATAGGGCTACACGCAGGATGAACATAAACAAAGAGCAGATAAACACCAAAACAAAAACCCTGAATGAAAGAGAGCATGAGTATCAGATTTAACTGTTCTTATTTCACATTAGGTGCGTTTTATGAAGGAGGATCGAAATGTTTAAAACTATCTGTGTCGCACTGACGGCTATCTGTCTGTTCTCTCTCGTCTTTGTCTCTGCTCAGACTGAAGAGGATACTTATCCCCTTAAGTGGTACAATGAACCGCTTTTGGAGAACGAGATTAGAGCCATGTTCTACAGCTTGGGAGTGGACGTCAAGCGCTATGCCTACGAAATACCAGACTTTCACTACTACTGCTTATCATACGAGCGCTACGTAGAAGGGCAGAAGCAGGAGAGATTAGATCCCGCTGGTAAATCCGTAGAACGATCGCGTGGCGTAAGCGGTACGTCAGGGGGTAAGAACATCCTGTCGTTTATCTTCCGCAGAACAGACGACATGCTCCATATATCACACGCGTCGAAGGGCGGCTGGTCAGGTCTGGCTCGATTCAACGTCGAGGGCTATTACCACAATGGAGACGTAAGATATGGGGAACCACTGGCTGTGGGAAAAAAGTCGCTTGTGCATGTCTGGGTTGCTGATAGCGCCAGCAGTAGCGAGGGCTACTCAGAAAGAGGCCCACTTTCACCCGAACGGACGGTGGAGGAGATCGCTTCCGAATGGGGTCTTGTGGTAGCGATATACGCCGAACTTGGATGCAAAGAAGCGGAGCAGGCGAAGCGTAGAATTGATAAACACATGGAGCAGAGGAAGCGCGAGATGAAGGCAAAAACGAAGACCTCTGAATGAAGGGAGCCTGAGCATCAGGTTCAATTGCGCTAAGTTTACATTAGGTGCGTTTTACCAAGGAGGATCGAAATGTTTAGAACTATCTGTGTCGCACTGACGGCCATTTGTCTGTGCTCTGTCGTCTTTGTCTCTGCTCAGACTGAAGAGGATACTTACCCCCCCCCCAAAACCCGTCCAATCATCCAGATTGTGAATAGAGGCATTGATCTAGACGGGGATAATCGAAACGATCACGTGCTGTTCGCATGCTACTCAGCGCCATATGGGTATGGATTCCTTGATTATGATAGATTTGTTCTGGAAGTGAACCGTCAGATGATGGTCAGTCGAGGTGATAATCTCGAAGGTATGTTTTCGATTGTAGACATTGATACGACCGATAGTTATATGGAAATCGCTGTTCCGGAGGCTGGGCAAAGTAGCGACTTCGCAACCTACTTCTACTACTATACGGGCGACTTGATCACCTTCATGGGGAGACTTCCAGGGACGTGCAAACAATACGACGTGAATGAAAAAAAGCCACATGGTATAGGGTATTTCCTTTTGGACGTCGACGGATCTGGCGAGGTGCGCACGCGGCGACGAGGTAGGATATTACATACTTGGTTTTATCCAGCTCGTTACAAGCTGGATGAGAAGCATCGGTTGGAGTTTGTGGAGGAAGAGTTTTATATCATGGATTCTCCGGTTACGTTACTGAGCGAGCTTGCTCTTCAGGCATCTCCAACTGACTCAAGGACAGTTGTCGTGTTGCAGGTGGGAGATAAGGCCACAATCGTTGGGAGTGACGATCGGAAGTGGTGCTTGGTGGAAACAGAAGACGGTCACAAGGGTTGGTTTGCTGTTGAATCCAACTGGACGATTGCCGGCACAGGAAAAGAGGCAGATGAGATATTTGAGGGTCTATGTCATGCAGATTAGCTGGATGCTTACTGTTGCCTAGCACTGCATGCAACGAATCCGAGGGGCTAGCCGCTTTTGAACGTTTTGGAGTAAACCAAAAATAGGACTTGCCCCTATGTCGGGAATGGCGCCTGATACTATCGCCACACTCTTTCTGTCTCCAATGCTTGAATCTGCCTGTTAATAGCAACATCGCTGAAGAGATCGCTCCTCCAGTCACCTGCAGGCGCTACTTTTCTTCAGATTCAATACCTGAAGGCCTGTAAGATGTGTCAGGTTGTGAGACCATCCGCAGTCGGTCTACTTGTGACAGGTGCTGCCACATCTGCCCCAGAAACTCTTGCAGACTCCCTTCCACCGACGCACCGGTCGTGTCCAGCGTAAAGCTGCGGCTGATCAAAGAATTGTCGTATTCCTCCTGAAAGCGGTCTAACACCATCTGCACGTCCCGTTCTTTGAGAATGCACCTTGGACGGGGGTACTGGAGCATGCGCTGTCGAATGACGTCGGCCGAGGCTTTAACCATGACCAGCACGGTGTCGGGTGCCAGCCTCAGCAGCTCGCCGTCCCAGGCCCGTGCTCTCCGCCTGCGGTCAGCAAAGGTGCCCGGCTCACCGTAGCCGTAGTAAAGCGGCGCGTAGACGGCATCAGCGTAATAACCGTTGATCGTCAAGGTATCGTCACAGTCGCGGTACATGTCGGGGTGCAGATGGCGCCAGATCATGTGGCGCTGGAACTGCTCCAGCAGCAAGGGTCTCAAGGCCAGGATCTGCTGTTCCTCTTCCACGGTGTTAAGGTCTCCAGCCTCTTTCCCCGGCACTACAAAGCACTCATTCTCCCGCGCCTGTACCACCAGATGTTGGTCCAGGTGTGGCACGACAAAGTGATTGTGCCAGCGCACGAACAGAAGTCCCATCGCTTCTATCATCCACCTGGAGATCTCCACGGCCAGAGTCGTCTTGCCAGCATATTCGCAGCCGATGAGGATCAAGCGCATCGGTAACCTTCCTTTGTTATGACCTGTGGTGGAGTGTGTGTATATCCTGAAATTACCGTTCTTTCGTTCACTCTCACTCCTTTGGCTTCAGGACGCAGAACGGATATTAATGTTGACCTCGGTACTGCTGTTTGATTCAGAAACTTGGTTCTTGCACACAGTGTTATTGTGTATTACTCTGTTAAGAAAAGCCTTTCATCTGAACAGTACCGCCGTCCGCGTAAACCTGAAATCCATCGCCCGCACTCATCGGTAGTTTGTCTGCAACCCTAAAAGTTCCTTCCTTTCCCCATCTAAACTGCTGCGACTTATAATAGTGTACGTTGATGAAGACGACCGTGCTCTTTCCGCAGGCGTCAAGATCGTAGGTAGTGTGACCTTGCTCGTCGTATTCGTTGCCCTCCCAAACACCCTGCACATAGCAATTCATTATTATCGGTCAATACGCCCATGCGCTGCGTGCGGGATCGAAGTCTTAACATCTAAGCCAGATATTCAAGCATTGAGTTTCCCGCAACACGCGTAGGCGGTTGGGTTCTTTTACCTTTGACGCCCCCTCGCGCCGCATGAGGGTTCTTTACTTTCATAAGGCGACTCTCTTACTCTTCATGTACCAGACGATAATCTGCTGTGTTTATTGTACTTAAGTCAACAGCTACACTTTTCCTTGACAAAGTAGGAATTATTGTTTATCTTGGTTGGTAATTAAGAAGTGCAAGTATCCCGAAGAGGTGTTTATACTATCCTTATCTCCATTATGGTAAAGGTGCTTCGGATGTTAGTTGTAAGCATAGGCTTGACTCCTGTTCTTTGTTCCTTGTCTTTCATTAGATGGTGACCGTCCAATGGCCGAATCAGCATATCTTCAGAACACACTTTCCAAGACGCAGCTCGTGGAAAGGATGTTTGATGAGCTAAGACAACAGCCGGACACAGACCAAAAGGGATTTGCCCTCCAGGTTCAGGAAAGCGTCGAGGCAAAGCGCGTAACGGTGGTTCCAATTCTACAGCCTCAGGAAGCTCAGACATACATAATCAGGGCTTACGCCGACCACAACAGGGCTTATACCGACTACATATACAGAGAAAAGGACGAAGATGATGACTTCCTCTTGGCAGAAGAACATAATCACACAGATGAGTTCCAAGACTCAGAAGACAAAGAACAGAATAACAGTGCTTTGAGCTCCCAGGACGCCGAATCTGATAAGGGACAACGTATAGACATCACCGGATAGAGAAAGAGGCGTAAACATGTATGAATGGATCGTTTCTCATCTTTCTAAAGCCTCGACTTCTGATGTCTATGCCGTTGTATTTGCTCCTCTCTAACAGACCTGAACCCAACTGATTCCGCATAGAAGATCCTCGTACAGTAGTGTAATACGATCTGATTGTGAAATCTTCTGCCACAGACCCCACAATGCTGCGCAGTTTCTTGCCAAGTATCTCCAAGGGATAAGCCGCTGGATTAGGTGGCTGTTGATCTTAGAAATGTAAAAGGCTAATTCTTAGTGTAATGCCTGTTTTTTGCCGGTGTATCTTGCTCGTGTGTAAGTTGTAATCGAGAGAAAAGGTACAAAGGGCAGGTGTGAATCAATCAAAACGTAAGATATAGAAGAAAAAAGTGCATGTCAATAGAAATCGTGTAAGATAGTGTCAGTTCAGTCCTTGCGATTGGTTGCCCCGTCCAAAGCTATATTATGCGCACACTTAAGATCTCTTAAGTAGCTTGACAAACGATTCAGTAGAGAGGCAACAGTAGACAGGGAATCCCTGCTTCCGCCAAAACCGTGGTTGAGTGCGAAAGGGGTTCGGAGAACCTCTTGGGACAAAGCGAAGCAATTTCCTTCGGGGTTTTATCACTGACCGACCGGAAAGGGATTGTTATTCGGCGTTCGGTCATTCGCAATCAAGAAGAACACACCTAATCTCTGTAAATCGCAGTAGACCAAACGATTTTGCAAAAGCAGGATCATTAAGATGCAAAATAGTAGGAGGTAAGCCACCGGGGTGAGGTGCCCGGTCTACTGATTCAAGTTATCCCCTAGTTAGCATCCTCAAGGATATCCCGATAATCGCGAGTTGGTAGAATAGGGCAAAACAGGGCGCCATCAAAATCACGCTTTGTCGTATTTATCTCTTGTCAACGGGCTCTCTACAAAGTCCGCGCTCCACGAGGCGAACCAGATGAAAACAATTGATTTTTCGCGATCTTTTTTGACCTTTCGCGTCGACACACTCAAGAAGCCCCCTACCACCGCGAGTCACAAGCCTCCAATTACCCTGAATAATTCTCGTATTCCGATCGATTGCCGCTGTGAGATTACAGATAAACGCACCGGTGAATCTGAGGAGTTTGTTCTGGGTGTTAGCTGCAAAACTGAACGGGTCGGAGTGGAAAAGGATATCTGGACCGTACCAAATGCAGATTTTGTTCCGATTTTTTCCCGGGAACGATTTATGATCTTGAAGACCTTTGACCAGGCCGATAAGCAGGTGATGCTTCATCCACCTTCGTTAGGTCCCCAGCCCCTAAGGCAGGTTGGCAGCGTGGCCGAAGCCTACGACAGCGTGCGCATAGATCTGACTTCTGTCAGCAGTGAGGTGCTGGAGACTCCTGACCAGATCGTAGAGGCTGTCCTTGAAAATCAGATACTGGTCGCGCAGACTGAGATCGAGGAGGAACACTATATAGCCGTTCTGGACTACCCGGTCAAAACTATCAACGCCAGTGAGCGGGACAAAATCTATCAGACCGATACCGGTCCGGTGCTTCTGCCCGATTTTTCCAAGGAGTTAGAGGATATGATCAGCGGTCTGGAACTGGCCTTTTCCGCTTTTAATAACCCTGGCTGGATCGAGTTTATCGTGTGTGTTCCGACACCCGTTGCCGAGAACATAAGCGTGTACCACTATTCCCATCCAGTGCGTTTTGATGCAAAGAACAGGATCGTACGCCTGTTATAGTACAGAACGACCATCCTGTTAGGAGGTAAGCGATGCCCGCTGCACGCAGTCGTGCTCTATCTGACCGCCGCCCGACCTTCGACTTCGGCGGTGAGATCGTCTGGAAACCGACCCCTGAATACATCGAACGCAGTCACCTGAAGCGGTTCATGGACAAGCACGGTATGGAGTCCTTCTCCCAATTGATGGAACGTTCGACAGGTGACGTGGCCTGGTTTACCGATGAGGTGATCAAGTACCTGGACATCCAGTTTCAAGAGCCCTACTCAGAGGTTATGGACCTGTCGGGCGGAATTCAACACCCTCAATGGTGTGTGGGCGGCAAGCTGAACATCGTCTACAACTGCGTGGACAAATGGGCGGAAGACCCTGCGACCCGTGAGCTTGGGGCGGTGATCTGGGAGGGAGAAGAAGGGGATAGCAGCACGCTGACCTATGGAGAACTGGGGAGGCAGGTCAACCGCTGCGCGAACGCCCTCCGTGAACTAGGTTTCGTTAAAGGCGACGCCATTGGACTGCACATGCCGATGACGCCGGAAATCGTTATCGCTTTTTTTGCGATTGGCAAGATCGGGGGCATCGTTCTGCCTCTGTTCTCCGGCTTCGGGGCCGGAGCGATCGCCGCTCGCCTGAACGATGCCAGTGCCAAAGGGCTGTTCACCGCTGACGGCTTCTTCCGGCGCGGGAAGGTCGTTCCGCTCAAACTGACCGCTGACCAGGCGGCAGCACAGGTTGGGACCGTGAAGCACATCATCGTGCTCAAGCGGGCAGGGAACGATGTTCCGATGCAAAGCGGGCGTGACCATTGGTGGCACGATCTGATACCTGCCCAATCGGATCAGGCTGGACTCGAAGCCACCGACGCTGAAGACGTACTGATGGTACTCTACACCTCCGGGACAACCGGCCGTCCCAAAGGAGCGGTGCACACACACTGCAGCTTCCCTATCAAGGCAGCACAGGATATGGCCTTTGGCACCGATGTACACCCGGGTGACGTGATCTACTGGATGACGGACATGGGATGGATGATGGGGCCCTGGCTGGTGTTCGGTGCCACCCTATTGGGAGCGACATGCCTTCTGTACGACGGCGCACCGGACTACCCCGGTCCCGATCGGCTGTGGGCACTGGTCGAGCGACATCGCATCACCGTTCTGGGCCTTTCGCCGACGCTGGTGCGCGTCCTTTTAGCCCACGGAGAAGAGCCGGTCAAAGCACACGACCTGTCGTCCATTCACCTTTTTGCTTCCACCGGCGAGCCGTGGAACCCTGATCCCTGGTTATGGCTCTTCAACGTCGTGGGGAAAGGACGTCGCCCAATCATTAACTACTCGGGAGGAACGGAGATCTCCGGGGGGATCGTGATGGGCAATCCACTTACGCCGCTGAAGCCTACGGCCTTCTCCGGGCCGTGTCCCGGCATTGCGGCTGACGTGCTGGATGGAGCGGGGAACTCGGTACGTAACCAGGTTGGCGAGCTGGTGATTCGCGCCCCCTGGATCGGGATGACGCGCGGGTTCTGGCGCGATGAAGAGCGTTACTTGGAAGCATACTGGTCGCGCTGGGAGGACATCTGGGTGCACGGCGACTGGGCAGCGGTGGACGAAGATGGGCTCTGGTACATCCTGGGCCGCTCGGATGACACGATCAACGTCGGGGGGGTGAGACTTGGCCCTGCGGAGGTTGAGTCCGTGCTGGTCAGCCATCCTGCGGTCAATGAAGCGGCTGTCATCGGGGCCCCAGATCCGATCAAGGGTAACGCGGTGATCTGTTTTTGCGTGTTGGCGCCTAACTTTGAGCCAAGTGAGGACCTGCGGGGGGAACTGCAAGCCAAAGTCGCCGCAGAAATGGGCAAACCGCTACGACCAAAGGAGATCAAATTCGTCTCGGATTTGCCCAAGACGCGCAATCAGAAGGTGATGCGCCGCGTTATCCGCAGCGCCTATCTGGGTGAGGAGCCGGGCGATATCTCCAGCCTGATGAACCCAGAGACCCTCGAGGAAGTACGGCGGGCTGTGTAGGTCGAGCACTGATCGTACACTACATACGGTTGAGGCGCCGTGGCACTGCGTGCATTGTTGGGGAGTGGAGACAGCAGAGGAGGATTATGAATATTAGGGAAGGTTTGCATGTAACTTTTTGAAATTGAAAAACGAAAATAAGAATGAAAAGTTTATAGTAACCCTCCCTACTCTCCCTGTCATCCCATCGCCTAAACTGTCATTCGCGACCCCCGATTAAATCTATCGGGGGTCTGTTTCCCGCAGGAGCCTATCAATTTCCGTCTTCATGTAGCGCTGGATGGCGGCTACAAAGGTATCGGTGGTCACACCCTTGAGCCGGGTCTCGAAGCCGTGATCTCCGAAGCCGAAGAGTACCTCCTCTTTTTCGTATCTCTCGGGGTCATCGAAATAGTACGGGCTAGTTCCGCGCAAGGCCTCAGGGATTTCATTATTATCGTCAGGGTACACCACGGGATTGGCGATGACGACCTGTGGGCTGTCGTCGTCCAAGTCCGGGTCTTTGCGAGGCACTGTGAAATCCCCCAGGAGCACCGTCTCCTTCTGCACCGGGGCCCAGTGCGCGATTTTGTAGGTGGGTCCCGGGTCGACCCAGTCCTTCAACTGCCGCCTCACCCTGGTGAACTCGTGCCACTTCTTCAGCTCGGGCAAGTGCTCTGGCGGCAGGGAGCTGTGGGCTTCGTACCTGGAGCCATCGCTCTGGGCGCGGATATCATTGAAGACCATGAACCAGTTGACGTAATCGCGGCAGCCCCGGGAGAGCTGCATGATCTGGTCGCCACCCTTGGGACTGCAACTGTCGGCGATCACCACGTGAGGCATGTGCTGGTTGAGGTCTTTGACGAAATCCCTCGTGAACCCCATGCGGATGCTGTAGAAGAGTTCATGGCGGACCTTCAGACGCATGGACATGTGCGAGGGGTTGCGGAAGTAGTGCAGAGTGAAGCCGTCGCGCAGGTAGTCCTCCAGGGGCTCGACGACCCACTGCCTGCCGTAGCGGTCGTTGCCTATAACTGCGATGCGGCGGCTGGTCCTGGCGCGAAATTCTCTCAGGAAGCGGAGAAAGCCTACAGCCTCGTACGCGACGCGCCTGACTTCCACGAGGTGCTGTCCGTCCAGCTCGAATTCTTCCTCGCAGGGCGGCGGCAATTCTTGCAACTTCTCGAACATGGCGTAGTGCTCCGAGGTGTCCAACGGGTGGTCGAATTGCCAGTTGTACTCAGTGGTGAAGCGCATGTATTCCAGTTCTTTTTGCAGTTCATTGTCCATGCGGAAGCGGCCGGCGCGGGTCTCTGATCTGAGGCGATCCAGTTCGCCTATGAGGGACTCAAAATCAGATGGTTGCGCCAGGTAGTCGGTCAGCACGGGGGTCAACGTGACACCGTCGTGGTTCTGGTTGTTGATCCGGGCAATCCACGCGCCCAGTTGCTCGAAGCGATGCAGGGCCTCGTCCCTCGAGAGGTTTTCCAGAAATTTTTCGACCTGTTCGACGCTGATGACAAGCCCGGACTTGGACGCGGCCATCACCAGATCGGTCAGCGCCGGGATATTGTTCGACTTGAGGATGCAGCTGTAGCTTTTGTAAAGGGTTGCTTTGTCAGCCTGTACTTCCTCCTCCATCTCCTGCAAGTGCTCCAGCAGCCGGGTTTCGGCTTCCAGGATCTGCGCGGGTATGGTCTTTGCCTGGTGCTCGCTGATTTCCTCCCGGACGATGCGCCCGTACCAGTGGTCGAACACCTCCTTTTCAGCCTCGTCCTGCGTCTCCACGGGTTTGGCGCGCTGTATTTCCACGGCCAAGGCGGCCGCGCAGAGAGGGATCGAGGTAGTTCCCGCTGCGGCGAGCTGGTCCAGTTGGTCGCGCACGGAACCCGGGAAGTTCGGCCTCTGTTTCAGGTACGCTTCGAGGAACGAAGGGGCCTGTTGAGGGAAGTTGGCATAAGCTGCTTCAACAATTGTGCGAATTGTGTCGAGGGCCGTTTTGGGAGTTATGCTATCCTTTTTTGATATGGCGATGACCTGAGAAACCACGGCTTCGAAGTGGTCGTCCCCCAGGATGAATGAGCGCCAGTCCCCGATTGAATCTATCGGGGATAAACTTCTGTCGGGGATCGGGGAGTGGACGAGGGTGGAGATGAGATCGTAGCCGGCGTGTTCGTAATGGCCTAGCTGGCACTCGTACCTGAGCAGGTCTTCGAGGGGTTTACCGATTTTTGCCCAAGGTATTTCTGCCATTGTGAGCCTGTCTTTCCTTATCTTTTCTTTACTCTTATCCACCTTACTGCTTTAGATGCCTCGCAACATAAGGAACAATAGTATCATCAATTCTGCCTCAACAATTCGATAGCATACAGGGGGGTGAGGTGCCCGGTCTACTGTTTACTATATTTAGAGCTACCGCCTTCCCCTATTATCGCGATCACAACTCCAGCATCTCCGGGACGTGCTCTCGGTACAACTCTCGCAGGGTTTTTACATCCTCCTCGGTGGCAGACGGATATGGCCCGCGGCTCCTGCTACTGGTCTTGAGGAATCCAGTCGCCGCACCTCCGAGTCGGTCGTAGGCCGTGTCCGTATATCCACGCTGTCCTAACTCTTCATAAAACTTGTCCACGGACCTAAAGCGGGCCATGGACTTCTCCAGAGCGGCCCAGTTCTTCTTCACCACTAACTGCCAGATGGACAGGGTGACCCTGGGATTCTCGTAGACCATCGAACTGCAGCATCCGATTGCCCCTTGTGGCCCGAGCGTCGGCCAGAGTCGCTCACCGACAAATACATTGATGAACTCGGAAAGTTCCCTACAGCCCTTAGGCGTGGCCCCTACAGTGCCCGCATTGGTCTTGACCATCAGATAAGTTGGGACAGCGTCTTTAACCGCCCGATGCTGGTCTAGCGTAAGCGTCTTCTTTGCCCGCGTGGTTTCGTAGATCGAGAGCGGCAGTCCGTCTGCGGCCTCGGTAACCTCCGTGAAGAACGGCACAATCTCTGCATCCCCGACCTCCATCCAGAACGGCAGCGCCACCTGGATCGCGTCGGCGCCGAGTTCAGCGGTAAAGGAGGCGCGTCGGACTGCGCCGAGTGTGTAGGTCGAGCTGCATCCCACCATAGCCGGCTTGCTATGTGCGTGGGACTCCTCCACTGTGGCCTTGGCCACGGCCTTGAACTCGTCCAATTCCATTGCATAGAACTCGCCTGTTGTTCCTCCGGTGTATACACCGGGGACGCCCGCCTTGCAGCAACGCGCTACATCTGCGCGATAGGTCTCTTCGTCGAATTGGTCATTGTCAGTCCAGGCTACCGGTAGACCCGCCCAAGGTCCGGTGAAGGTGTCTCGGGTCAGCATCTTTCATTCTCCTCTCCTGTGGGAATTGACTTTTGAAGATTCACTAGTTCGATAGCGCTCTTGCACTGGGTCATCCAGTTCTCCACTTGCCAAAGAATCCGACCTATGGCGATGACCCCCTACTGTCCCTACGCCCAACGAGGTCTTGTCCCCCAATCAATTGAAGAGGATTAGGTGCCGATGTACTGGTCGATGACCTTCTGAGGCTCCGGTAGGGCCGCTCTCTCCCAAACCCACTGTGCCGTCGTCCGCGTGCACGACGTACACCGTGCGTGCGTGGTACCATGGTAGTGATTGAGCTGGTAGACGATCCAGTCCTCGTATTCAAGCCAGATTTCGTGAACCTGGATCTTGGTTGCCTTCGCAGTATTTCCTCTATATAGCCTCTGTTGCCGTTTTTCCCCGGAAAGCTCTTCAATACTTTTTGGGTGCCCCAGACCGGCACTGCGTGCTGGTCTAGATAAACTTCAGGTAGCTCCACTCACTTCGTGGCAAGCCCCGGATTGGATCTATCGGGGGCTTGCTATCTCCCCAGCTAAGTGGCTAGGGCATCAGCAGCCGATCTTTCCAAACGGACGGACGCCACTCGCCTCCCATCCAAATTGAATTCCTCGCCAGTTCCAGCTTCGCGAAATCCTAGGGACTCGAATAATGCTCGCTTATTTTCATCCTCGACTGAGAGAGTTGCCGAACATAGAGGTACACCGCGGGAAGCACCCCAAGACATGGCCGCCTCGATCAGGTCTTTCCAGGCGCCTATATAATTTTGATGAGTGAAAGCGTCCACCTGGCATTGAGTCCCAATAGATTCAATTGAGGGTTGACCCTCGAGGGATTCAATCGGGGATTGATCAAGTTGTGCTGTTGCTAGTCCGACCAGATTGCCTCGATCTGTGCGAGCACCAAACCATTCACCCCGGCCTTCTCGGACGAGTGCCTCATACCGGGGATAGAGCCCCATGCATGAATGTTGCACAGCGTATCGCGTTGAAAAGATACCCACGTTGGCGTCCAACACCTGCCAGTCGTGAGAAGATATAAGCAGTGGGATCATAGGAATACGCTCAGAGGCCGAGGCTACCGCAGTTGTTGTTGAGCCATCTTTCCTGAAGCAGTCCACAAGAAAAGTCTCCGGTGAGTCCCCGCTTGCAATAAAGGCCATTACGTTGGCTCCTGCCAATTTCCGCCATCCAAGACGATTGTACACTCGAGCAGCTGCAGGGTTGCCAGTCCCAAGAAAAAGTGCCTGGCCTCCCTGTGTTCGAAAATCGTCAAGCGCACGCTCGCAGAGTTTACTGGCTAGCCCCAGACGACGAAACTCAGGAGCAGTCGCCACTTCCCCCAATCCTCCCAATTCCGGATTCGACTTGGAAATTGTCAAGTGGGAGCTGCTAGCTAATTTCTTCCCTTGGCGCACTAAGTATAGGATGTCCTGGTTTTGTGCACGTTCTGCAGCAGCGAGTACACTTCGCAGATCTTCAAAGGAAGTTTCGAAGATCACTTCCCAGAAATCGATCAACTCCTCTGTCAAATCATCGGGCAGAGGTGACTCAATTTCTAAGGAGTCCATCTGTTCATCTAACTCATTCATTTTTCTTCCAAAATGACAAAGCGGAACCAACTGATCGAAAGGCCCGCCGTCGTAAAGTTCAGATGAGCTGTAACTTTATCGCCTTCCTCCTCATCTGGAAGCACAGATAGCAGGTGATACGGACTGTGAGATAAGATAACGCATGCGATTAGTCAATGTCAACGCTTAATTCATCCCCGATAGAAGCAACGGGGATGAATCTATTGGGGGTCAACATAAAAGAGAAAGGGTTACACAGCGTCCACCCTGTTGTGGGGGATGACTCCTTAAATGACACACCAGTCATCAGCTTTCAGGTGAAGTAGTATCTGATCCGGATTTGCCGCCCTTTTTCCCCAGTTGCACTTTCAACTCGTAGCATCTGTGAGCCAAGTCAACAAGTTCGGCAAAGCCCCACGTTCCTCGGTCTGTAAGGATACAAGATAAGTCCGAAGGAATCCCTTCCAGCCCCAGAAAGGCTCCACTGATAGCTCCAGCCATAGCGGCAGTTGTATCTACGTCTCCACCTACGGCGATTGCAGTGCAGACAGTCTCCCGATAGTCATTTGGTGTTCTCAGAAACGAATATAAACTCCACAGGACACTGCCCGTAACAACGGGGGATATCCCCTGCCACGCATCCGAATAGTCAGGCGAACCGGCTTTGGAAATTATAGTGGCCGCCTCGTGGGGAGGCAAGGGCATCCATTCCCTCAATTGCCCAATACCTGAGGCGACCGACTCTTCTATCGTCTCTGTCCACTCGACAAGCTGGGAGAGGAATTGATCTGCCTTAATTCTCTCGCTTTCAAGGGTTAACGCCACAGGACCGGCGATGGCGACCGAACCGGCTGAGCATCGTCTATCTTGATGAGTGATGCGGCTCTGATCGTGAGCCCTCCGAACAAGCTCTTTTGGGTCGTCGAAGAACAATAAGCCTACAGGGCCCGCCCGCATGGCACTGCCGTTTCCGGCAGATGGAGGAGGAGTTCCCGCTTCCTCCCACGATGTGCCCCCTGCCAGACGCCCTGCAGCTTCCTCAGTTGCCCGCCCCCGACCGACAATCCGTCCCTCTGCAAAGATAGCAGCGATCCCGACCGGCGTAATCGCTGGGATCAAACTCTTTGCAAGCCAGGTAGCTCTGTAAGAGCTCGCGGGCAAGCTGAGAGTCATCCGTATATTGACCGAATGAGAAAGGGTTGCGAGCCCGCTCTCCTCCGCGCCCTGCCTTTAAAATCTCCCTCACGTACTGCTGGCAAATTTCCGGGGGACAGCCCTCAACCGTGAAACCTAACGCATCGCCCAAACACTGCCCAATCAAACATCCGCTAAATTGCTCCTTACGGGGCGCGATCATCTTGTTCTTTAGTGTTGATATTTAGTTCCTACCTATCAGGGCCATCCATTGCGGCGTTGATCTGCTCAATCTTCTTCTCAACCATTTGCAACCCCATAGTTCTCGCACCAATGGCTAGATAAATGGCACGAGCCTGCTTTAGCAGTTCCAAAGCCTCCTGCTTCTTTCCCTGAATAGCATCATAGATGATGCCGATGTTGCTAAGGCCATTGGCCTGACCTAAAGGATTGCCAATCTTTTCGTGAATCTCAAGTGCTGACTTGTAAGACTTCAGCGCATCATCCAGATTCCCCTGATTACCCTGCTCAGCATAGACGTTGCCGATGTTAGCGAGGTCATTGGCCTGACCTAAAGGATTGCCAATCTTTTCGTGAATGTCAAGTGCCGCCTTGTGAGACTTCAGTGCTTGCTGTAACTTCCCCTGATTCCTAAGGTAGACGTTGCCGATGTTGCCGAGGTCATTGGCCTGACCTAAAGGATTGTCAATCTCCTGGTGAATGTCAAGTGCCGCCTTGTAAAACTTCAGAGCCTCCTCCAGCTTACCCTGATTCCTATAGACGATGCCAATGCTTCCAAGGGCATTAGCCTGACCTAAAGGATTGTCAATCTCCTGGTGAATTTCATGTGCTACCTCGTGAGACTTCAGTGCCTCCGCCAACTTGCCTTGCTCAGCATATACGTTGCCGATGTTGCCAAGGTCAATTGCCTGACCTTCAGGATTGTCAATCTGCTTGTCAATCTCAAGTGCTGCCTTATGCGACTTCAGTGCCTCCTCCAACTTCCCCTGATTAAAGTAGACGTTGCCTGTGTTACCTAGGACATTGGCTCGGCCTAAAAGATTGTCAATCTCCTCGTGAATGTCAAGTGCTGCCTTATGCGACTTCAGTGCCTCCTCCAACTTCCCCTGATTAAAGTAGACGTTGCCTGTGTTACCTAGGACATTGGCTCGGCCTAAAAGATTGTCAATCTCCTCGTGAATGTCAAGTGCTGCCTTATGCGACTTCAGTGCCTCCTCCAACTTGCCCTGACTCCTATAGATGTTGCCGATGTTGTCGAAGGCATTAGCTTGGCCTAAAGGATTCCTAGTCTTTTCGAAAATCTTAAATGCCGCCTCGTAAGACTCCAATGCTTTATCCAAATTCCCCTGCCTAAAGTATACGATACCGATGTTGCCGAGAAATATTCCTTCAAACTCCCTATCTTGTTTCTTGCGAGCAATCTGAAGTCCAGACATGAAACCATCCTCAGCTTTCGGAAGGTCTGAGACATAAGAAAGCGAAATGCCAAGGTTTAGGTAAGCAGATATCGTTGGAAGCAGACCAATAGATTTCTGATAATTGCTGGCAGCATCTCGGTAGCGGTTCGATGCAAAATCACGTTCAGCGGCATTGAAGTAATCCTCCGCTTCGCTGACGACTTCAGCCGCTGCCTCTTCTAACTCGCTTTTGAATCCAGTCAGAGTTGCCTTCTGGGTAAGTCCTCCTTGAGGATCCTGAATTAACACAATCACAGGTTCCTTCTTACCTAAGGATTCTTTCCATGCGTTTGCTATACGGGAAATTGCTAAGAAAACAATGGCGAAAATTAACAGAAGTAGTCGATTTCCCTCAAGCTCTGCAAAGATCGGATCAAGGATCGGAAATTTTTTCAGTTCGTCTGGGGTGAAGCTTGCCCCGAACAGTAGCCCAGAAACAACTGCCAGAAACTCAAATAGATGAGTTAACAGGATCAGAACACGCATCATACGATGTCACCTATCACTTCGAAAGTCCATTCGCTTTTCTATCCAATCTCCTACACCTTTTTTCTCACCAAATTCATCAAATCCTCCATCGACTTACAGTTGTCAATGTCGGTATGAGTAATAAGCAAAGTGATATTTTCCTCTTTCTTTACAAAGGCAGATGGGAACTCTATGTCCTTCAAATGATAACGCTTCAAGAATTCATCACGGTGTAAAAACTCAACAGGTACGTTGAGATTGTCAATGAACTTCTTCCACTCCTGCTTCATACCCATATTGTCATAAGTAATAGCGCATAAATTGCAGGAGTACGTGTCGGGTGAGATTATCTTGTGAGCATAGTCGGTAAGCGCATTAAAAAAGCCGCTATCTGCATTATAAACGAAGACTATTGTCAAACCTGAGTTCCCCATATTAAATCCTTGTGAATATCAGAATGATATACCCGCATAATAATACTTAGAAGTAACACAGTCAAGTAAAAACAGGATCTTCTGATATATCTTAATGTTTAGCAGTATGTTAGATAAACCCCTTAAATCCCGCATCGTGAGATCACCTTTTTCATAGTTCCCTGCAAAGTTTATTAGCCTTTCTCTTTGATAGGCTTTTTCTGTTGCTTTTGAAGAGCTATATAGATAAATTATAAAAACTGGCGTGTTATATGGTCGGTAGCCGTAAACATGGGTACTGCGATAGAAATTCTGGTTAGACTCTCTGGATAAGGTGGATTCCTGTATGCCCCAATTCAAGCTACGGTCGGATTACGAGCCTCAGGGGGATCAGCCCAGGGCAATAGAAGAGTTGGTGGAGGGGATAGAAAGGGGAGACAAGTTCCAGACGCTCTTGGGCGTTACAGGGAGTGGGAAGACCTATACTATGGCGTCGGTGATAGAAAAGTTGCAGAAGCCGACTTTAGTGATGTCTCATAATAAGACTTTGGCGGCGCAGTTGTACGGAGAATTTAAGGGCTTTTTCCCTGAAAACGCTGTGGAGTATTTCATAAGTTATTACGATTATTATCAGCCTGAGGCGTACAACGCCGCTACAGACACGTATGTCCAGAAAGAGGTGGATATAAACGACGACATAGACAGATTAAGGCTCCGTGCGACGAGTTCTCTTTTGGAGAGAAATGACGTCATTACTGTGGCGAGCGTTTCGTGTATATATGGAATAGGTTCTCCGGAGCAGTACAGAAAACTGAACCTTGCTCTGAAGGTTGGGAATTACATAGAGCGGGATGAGGTTTTGCGACGATTGATAGATATTCACTATAACAGGAACGATTTTGAGCCTAAACGAGGTACTTTCAGGGTGAGGGGAGATGTAGTTGAGGTGATTCCCGCTTATGAAAAGGATGCGATAAGGATAGACCTTTTCGGGAATGAGATTGAGGCAATTTCGGTGATTGATACGCTTACCGGTGAGATTCTAAACGAACTGGAAGAAGTTGCGATATATCCTGCGAGGCACTTCGTGGTTACTCAACCTACACTTGAACAGGCGTGCGAAGCTATCCTGCGGGAGTTGGACGAACAGTTGGCCAAATTTCAGTCTGAGGGAAAGCTGCTGGAGGCGCAGAGGTTGGAATCCCGGACGAAGTTCGATGTGGAGATGCTCAACGAGATAGGTTACTGTCAGGGAGTTGAGAACTATTCGAGGCACCTTACAGGAAGACGGCCCGGGGAGAGACCCTGGGTCCTCTTAGACTATTTCCCCAAGGACTTTTTAATATTCATGGACGAATCACACGTGACTGTGCCACAGATCAGGGGTATGTGGGCTGGAGACAGATCGAGGAAGGATGCATTGATAGAGTACGGATTCAGACTCCCGTCAGCATACGACAACAGACCGTTGTATTTTGAGGAGTTTGAGGAGGTTGTGAACCAAGTTGTATTCGTATCAGCCACTCCAGCCGAGTATGAGCATGAAAAATGCAACGGTGTGGTGGTGGAACAGATTATCCGTCCTACGGGGCTTGTGGACCCCAAGATTACCGTAAAGCCTGCAAGGGGACAGGTGGACGATCTGTTGGAGGAAATAAGGGCAAGGGTGGAGAAAAGGGAGAGAGTTTTAGTTACTGCGCTGACCAAAAAGATGTCGGAGCATCTTGCTGACTATTTAGATAAGATGGGTATCAAGGTGAGATACCTGCATTCCGAAATAGCCGCTTTAGACAGAGTCGTAATCTTGAGAGATTTAAGGCTGGGAGAGTTTGACGTACTAGTGGGGGTTAATCTTTTACGGGAGGGGTTGGACCTTCCCGAAGTGTCTTTGGTGGCGATATTAGATGCGGATAAGGAGGGATTCTTAAGGTCTGAAAGATCGTTGATTCAGACTTCGGGCAGGGCGGCAAGGCACGCTGCGGGGGAGGTCATCTTGTACGCGGATAATATGACAGATTCAATGAGGAGGGCTATCGACGAAACAAACAGGAGGCGGGGAATCCAAGAGGAGTTTAACATGGAGCACGGAATAGAACCTAAATCCATATACAAGTCGGTAGATGAGGTTATGAAAACTACAGCTGTGGCGGATGTCATAAGAAAGGATAGGTACCAGGTAAGGGAGGAGATGGCAGAGTACACGGCACAGATGGATAGAGAAGAGTTGATAGAGGTCCTGGAGGGTCAGATGATTGAGGCGGCGTCAAGGCTGGAGTTTGAAAGGGCTGCAAAGTTGAGGGATCAGATTCGAAGGATAGCGGAGGAGATGGAAAAAGAAGCTAATGTTTTGGATTAGTTATAAGGAGCATTCACCTTGAGCAGGGATATTAAGGGGTTCGATTGGGAGTATGCCGAAAGGATAGTGGAATCGGCGCTGGAGGAGGATATAGGTTCAGGGGACTTCACAACCCTTTGGTGTGTTGCAGAGGATGCTAAAATTGAATGCCGGATTGTATCAAAGGAAGAAGGTGTCCTGGCGGGGATGAATGTAGCCCGGTCAGTTTTCTTGAGGATAGATGAGGAGATAGATTTCATAGACTACTTTGAAGATGGAGATCTTATTAGCACAGGGGATGTTGTCGCTGATGTGAAAGGTAGTGCAAGGGGGATTCTGACAGGGGAGAGAACGGCTCTGAATTTCATTCAAAGGATGTCTGGAATTGCTTCTGCAACAAACAGATATGTGGATGCAGTTAAAGGAACAGGGGCTGTGATACTCGATACGAGAAAGACTGCACCGGGGTTGAGGGTCCTGGATAAATACTCTGTCCGTGTGGGCGGAGGGAGTAACCACAGGCTTGGGCTGTACGATATGATTCTGATTAAGGATAATCATATTGAGGCAGCCGGTGGAATAGCCGCGGCTGTGGATGGAGCAAGGAGGAATATGAGGGATCGGGGTAAGGATTTGAAGGTGGAGGTTGAGGTTAAGAATATCGCTCAGCTTAGAGAGGCGCTTTCTGCGTGCCCCGACAGGGTTATGTTGGATAATATGGGAATAGTTGAGACAAACGAGGCCGTCAGGATTGTAAACGAATGGCGCCAGAGGTCGAAGGGGAAGGTGGAGATCGAGGCTTCGGGGGATGTGACTGTGGAGAACGTGAGAACGATGGCTTGTGTGGGAGTCGATTTTATATCTGTTGGGGCTCTGACACACTCTGTAAGTGCGCTGGACATGAGTCTTCAGTTCAAAAGTAGTAGATACTAGTCAAGAGACAGGTGCGATCGCATCAGGAGGTTCACCCGTCGGAATGACTGAGGGGCAAAGCCAAGAGACTGAACGGGACAAATTAACCGTCGTTGCAGCCAGATCGAGGCAATCTCTTGGACAGTAGATGAAGGGGGAAGGTTCCCCTTTGATCGTCTACTTGTGTATATTGCAGGGAGTCCAGTGGATAGCATAAGCAGGGACATACTTCAGGTTCTGCGTGAAAGGAGGGGGGAGCATCTATCCGGTGGCGAGTTGTCCGCGGAAATTAAGGCAAATACCGTGGATGTGCAGGACGAAATAGCTCGTCTCCTTTGCGCGGGATATAATATTGAGATACACCCGATTTTAGGATATAAACTCCTTTCTGCACCTGATGTTTTATCTGACGTTGAGATAGCTAATAGTCTGTCTACTAATAGATTAGGTAGGACGATCTATTCGTATAATGAGATTGGCTCTACAAATGATGTGGCTTTGAGATTAGGAAGAGAGGGTGCAGAAGATGGGACGTTAGTTGTAGCGGAAAGCCAGGCCGCAGGAAGAGGGCGTCTCGGAAGAGAATGGCATTCGCCCGGAAACTTGGGAATATGGATGTCATTGATTTTAAGGCCGAAGATTAAGGCGGCAAAGAGTATGAGAATTACGATGCTATCAGGCATCGCCGTAGCATGTGCGGTGCGAGAAATTTCAGGGCTTTCTGCTAAGTTGAAGTGGCCAAATGACGTTTTGACAAATGGCAGAAAGGTAGCAGGGATCTTGACGGAGACTAGGCTGGACGGCGAAAGGCTTGATTTCGCTGTGGTTGGAATAGGTCTCAACGTGAATCATAAAACAGATGATTTCCCGGATTATCTCAAGGGTAAAGCCACCTCACTTTTTATTGAATCGGGCCGGTCATACAAAAGGGCGGAATTAGTTGGGAGGATATTGACGGAGATGGAAAGGGAAGGCCATGATTTAGAGTATGGCGAGAGGATATTGGAAAGATGGAGAGGGTTCTCAGATACTTTGAGCAGGAGAATCAGAATAAGTGAAGGTGATAGGATTATAGAAGGCGTAGCTGTCGCCGTGGACGTGGACGGCGCGCTGATTGTGGAAGGGGATAAGGGATTGCAGCAGCACTTTTTAGCAGGAGAAATTGAATATGTGGAGTAACAGCAAGGGCGCTGTTGACCCACCCCTACATTTGGTGATATGTAGAAGATGACAATTGATGTCGGAAGAGAATTAAGGGAAAGGTGCAGAGGGGAGGTACGCAGGGATGAGATGCTTTCGAGTCATACGTCTTTGCGGATCGGGGGACCCGCGGACTTTATGCTCTATCCGGCTCGCGTGGAGGATATTGTGGGGGCCTTGACGCTTACAAGGAATGAAGGGGTTCGGGTTATGACCATAGGAGGTGGGACGAATCTGCTATTTGCAGAGAGCGGGTTTAGAGGTCTGATTATTAACATGAGAAGATCTGTCTCCGATGTGTCCTTTGACGAATCCATAGCTAAAGCTGGAGCGGGAGGCAATCTGTCCCGATTTGCGGGAAAATGCGCTGATGCAGGACTGGCAGGGCTGGAGTTTGCGTGGGATATTCCAGGGACTGTGGGAGGAGCTGTAAGGGGGAACGCCGGGGCGTTTGACAAGAGCATTTCTGACAGGTTGATCGAGGTTGTGGGAATAGATATGAACTCTCTAGAGTCTACTGTGTTGAAGAAGGAGCACATAAGGTTTGAATACAGGAGCGCAGATTTTCCAATAGACATAGTGATAACAGGGGCAACGTTCAAGTTGGATAGAGGGAACACTGAGCAGATAAGGGAGAGGATGGATGAGATGCTGGCGTACAGGAAGAGATCTCAGCCACTTTCGGACAGGAGCGCGGGGTGTATATTCAAGAACTATGGCGAAAATTCCGCAGGGATGTTAATAGATAAGGCGGGCTGTAAAGGCTTAAGATTGGGCGATGCCTGTGTGTCGGACGTACACGGAAATTTTATTATCAACCAGCGCAGTGCAAGCTCTGATAACGTATTAAAGCTGATAGACATAGTAAGAGAGAAGGTAATGGACCTTTGTGGCGTCAGGTTGGAACTGGAAATACGGATTGTGGATGAGGAACGTATGGCTCCATAATCTGTAGTCGAAGACCAAAAGGAGGATTCTATGGGGACGTATCTTGAACACACGGCTATTCCTGCAAAGGATACGAAGGCTCTGACCGAGTGGTACTGTGACCGTTTCGGGTTGAGAGTTGTGTACGAGGGAGAGGGAGAAAACCCCATCTATTTCGTCAAAGGTGAAAAGGGAAGTGCGGTTGAGATCATTCCTGCGGGCCAAGGGGATTACAGAATCCCCGATTCGGTCGATAAGAATGTCAGACATTTGTCTTTCTGGGTGGACGATTTTGACCGGGAGATTGAGAGATTGAAGTCCGAAGGGATTGAGATGGAGGATGCGTTAACGCTTTTTGATGGAGATGTAAAGGTCTCCTTTGGAAACGACCCTGAGGGTAACAGGCTTCAGATCGTATGGAGAAGAACGCCTCTTCTGGGATAGTAGCCCCCGATTGAGTCTATCGGGGATCGGGGCTAGACAGGGAAAGGTTAGCTACCCCCCTTATTAAGGGGGGATACAGGGGGGTGACACGAAGACACTAATTTTGTGCATCTTTGTACCTTGGTGGCTGAAGAAGAGGAACCTTCGCCTTAACATAATGGGGATATAAGCTCATGGATAGAATAACTCTTCCCATGTGTTCGTGGGAGGACAGGAACATGGACCTGGAGATGCCGTCGAATTGGAGTGTCAAGGTGCTGGAGTCGAGGGAATGTCCAGTATTGACAGATGATCAGATAAGGGAAAGGTTTGCGAAGTCTATCGGAACTTTGCCTATAAGGGAACTTGCAAAAGGAAAGAAGAGAGCCTGCATCTTGACGGACGATCTGAGCCGCCCTACTCCCTCTTATAAGGTTCTTCCCTATATCCTGGAGGAGTTGAAGAAGGGAGGGATCGATGAGCGTAACATCCTTATCATAATGGCTTACGGATGTCATAGACATATGACGCGGTCGGAGATGGAAAAGAAGCTCGGTACGGGAATCATGGGGAGGATCGAGGCGATATGTCACGATGCTCTGAACGATTTAGAGTTTTTGGGAGAACTTTCGAGAGGAACTCCGCTCTATGTTAATAAGTATGCGATGGAGTGCGATCTGAAGATCGGCCTTGGAGGGATATATCCGCACGCAGGGTCAGCCTGGGGAGGAGGGGCTAAGATCGTGCTGGCAGGGATCGCGGGGAGGGATAGCTGTGGACATAATCACATGAACCTGAAGGCGGGAGGTCTTGCCGGGGATCTGGAGAATGAGTGGAGGATGGATATGGAGGAGGCCGCAGGAAGAGTGGGATTAGATGCAATCGCCAATGTGGTTTTGAACAAGAGGAAGGAGATAATAGGCCTCTTTGTGGGGGATTTCATCAGGGCTCACAGGGAGGGCGTGAAGTTTGCAAGTCGTGCGTGCGCCGTGCCCCGTCCAGAGGATGCCGACATTGTAATCGCGAATAGTTACCCGATGGATTATCAACTGATATTTGTAGCCAAGGGAAGTTGGCCCGTCCACTATGCCAAGGAGGGCGGGACCAGGATATTGATCGGTGGATGTCCAGACGGAGTCGGCTATCACAGTCTGTTAAGACCCGGAGTTGCGACTACGAAGGTGGGCAAGCATATAGATGAGGCGGAGTTTATCCTCTATTCCCCGATAATAGGTCCAGCCGAGGCGTTCAGGGTCTATCCAGAGTGCGCTTTTTATAGTTCGTGGCATAAGTTGCTGGACGATCTGTACGAAAGATATGGGAATAGCGAAGTGGATGTGGCTGTGTATCCTTATGCTGCTATTCAGATTCCCGATAAGGTAGAAAAGAAGGTTATGACGTTCAGAAAGGAATTGCAGGAAAGACAGAATGAGATATAAGAGGTTAGAAAGGGAAGCTAACCCCCAATAGATTCAATCGGGGGGATTAAGACGATCCTTACAGGTACAGTTCGAAGGAGTCTTCTCTTCTTGAAGGTGCTAGCGGCCATGGTTGAGTCCATTTAGGTACCCCTTGTTCCTCAGAATCCTGTGGGTCTAACCTTAAGGAAAACATACTTTGCACAGAAGCTCCAATTAGTTGGGACACCAGGAGGTGCTAGATTCTTCCTTCTATGCCCTTTCATAAGGTATGATACGAGATCCCTCTTAAAAGTAAATAACAACATAGAAAAGTCAGCAAAACAAATTATACGAGAAGGAATTATGATGAAAAACATATTTGCGGTATCTACCATTCTGGTATCTGTGCTTTTTACAGTCGGGCCGGGTATTGCTCATCTGCGGTCAGAAAGGACATTCGTAGCTGTCCAGGTGCCTATCAATACCAGTGAGTTCCAGAACATTAAGGTAGACGGTGACCTCAGCGAGTGGGCTAACGTTCCTGATTTGCTATGGGTGACGCATGCCGATTTGATAGAGACCGTGCGGGGCCTCGGGGATCCGGACTCCTCCAACCTTGCCGAAAGGATAATCGTGGGGTGGAGTCCGGTGACCAACCTGATATACACGATGGAGGATAGGTACGACGATGTTTCTCTTTACTTTACATCAGAAACCATTTACGAGATGCTCGAGTGGGTCATCGACGCTGACCACAGCGGAGGACGGTACCAGGTCATGCAAGATCTCGATCTGGACCCGGACAGGAACAACTCATCTCAGGCTCAGAATTACCACTATTTTCTGAAGAGAAAGGATCCCATCTGGTTTTGGGGAGCAGCCTCGTGGCCGGGCTTACCTCCTTATGCCCACATAAGCTGGACCTTTGAGGGTGAAATGGGCGGACCGGGCACATTGAATGTTGAGACATACTTCATGGGATTTGATGATATAGATTTTAGAAGTGTTGATGATAGCATAATACATACGTATGAGGAGGGCGCTATCATCGGAGTAGGCTTTGCCGTTATAGACACTGATAAGAGCGAAGTTGATGGCTACAACGGTTTCTGGACGAACAGCGGGGCCACAAGATTGGATAGACATGCCGACAACTTCGTCGACTATCTCCTGGCCCCCTTTGATCCGAATATCTGGGTGCCCGCCGGGACAGCAGTTGATCGTGACACGCCAGGTCGCGTCAAGTCAACCTTGTCCGAATAAGAAACAAGTGATCAGGTGCTTCACAGGACTAAAGTATGGGGCCAAGGCATTTGAGTTAGTTCCACTTGCCCCGAATGAGTGCGGGCGTTTCCTGTCTGATATGCTGAGGAGCACCAGTCCGAAATGTGAACAGAAATCGGATATTCGTACGATATGATATGCGAAATTGAAAAATCGACGATAGCCTTTGTCTATATCTTTTGAGACCCCTGAAGGTTCGACCTTATGGTTGAAATAGTGTCCTCGGATAGGATTGCAATGGTCAAGATACTTCGGGTCCTACAAAGGGCAAGGTTTTGGCTGATAGCGTGGTCCTGGAAGCTTTTGTTGATATGACACACGTATCCGCAGGGGCGAAGATACACTCTATGATACACGAAAGCATTGCTTCTGGCAATCAGGAAATTCCTTTTCCTTCGACGAGTTCTTCGATACTTTTTGGAGACCCAGGTTAGCAGTAGTCTGGCCTGAAATCAAAGGCAATATTCGGGCCAATTAAACTGTTCCTGGCCTAGACCAACGGTGTGAACGAGCCTGTGGGTATATCGTAGAGATATCTTCTCGTGAAAGGCTTTACAAGGCAGTCGTCCTGTCCGGAAACTTCTGGTTTCCCTCTTAATTCCAGGACCTAAAGCCATGTAATTTCGCCTTAGCGCTTAACCCTGATCCTCCAGTGGCGCAGGCAATTCAGGGTAGTTGGGGCCTTTGATGGTTGCGCCGATGGGGACGCCTTCGACACTCTCCATTCGAGGGTTCCAGTTATCGCCCATCCTGCGCGTGTTTCCCGGCATCAGGTGCAGGATGTAGCTGCGGCGCGCGTTGTCCGTCTTGTTGCCATATGAGCCGTGGAAGGTCAGACAGTGGTGGAAGTGGCAATGGCCGGCCGGGACCTCGCATGGGACGGGTGTGGAATCCGCCTCGGGGGGAATCCCTGGCTGTTTGAGCAACCACTCTGGATCACCGACGTCGACTTCGTCACGCGTGTAACGGAGTTCCCAGCGATGGCTTTGGGGGATCACGTACATGCAACCGTTGTCAACTGCCGCATCGTCCAGGGCAATCCAGCAGGTTCCTAATTCGGCGGGTCCAACGTTGTCCCAGTAAGTGTAATCCTGATGCCATGCGAGCGCGGCCTTGCGGTCGAAGGGTGGTTTGTAGATCATCTGGTCCTCCCACACCCGTACGGGCCCGACCATCAGATCGTGGGAGAGTGAACTGATCGCTTTGTTATTCCAAACATTGGCGAAGACAGGATCGTGGCGAAACAAATTGACAATTTTTACTGACGGCAATTGCCCCTTTTCTTTAGACTTATCTACTGTTTCTCCCATCAGGTGGCTGGGAAACGCGACGCGACCCTCAAGGATAAGGTCGATACGCTCCTTAAGTGTGCTGATCTCCTCGTCTGATATGACCCGAGGCCCGGCCAAGTAACCGTTGATTCGATAGAACTCGATTTGTTTCTCCGTAAAGTGCATGGCTTCTCCTTTCTGGTTAGGCAATACACTTGTCTCGTTACGTCATGGGTTGGATCGGATATGAACTGAGGTGTCCCTCAGGGAGTTCCCAGTTACCTGAGAACAAGGCCTACCTTTCGTTGCGACAGCAGTCTCTACCCATGTTAAACTTGCCCGAAATACCGTTGATGATCTCGATTTGTCGCTGGTTGAGTCGTCATCGTGGAACGGATACACCTTAATCACCTGTCTGCTAGAGGGAATTGTTGTGAGTCAAGTACGTTGTAACCTGCCGCATTCTTGCCTGCAGAGCTATCAATAATGCTGGCGGTTTTTTGATTCGGGCGAGCCCCAAAAGTCCGGTGTACCACTGGAATGTCTGCAAGCAGAAATTTGCACTCCGGAAGTCCTGACCAAAGGGTCTACCAGGTGGCTAGCAGTGAAGATTCTCAAGCCCGAAAAGTTTGATTTTTGTCTCGATCAACCAGTTGTTCGCGTCACCCCTTATGTTGGGAGGATTTTCGACGTTCGCTGCGCCAGGCAAGGAGAATTCAGCGGCAGATTTTTACGTTCCAGAGATACACGCCCAAGGTCCGGGGTGTTCACCTCTTTGGCAAGGAGAGCTCCTACAGGTCTGCCCGACGATGATACCACACGCCAGACATACTTCCTGTTACGGACTGTTGAGAACGAGCTAACCCATTTTCTATTCCAACCTTAAGGGTGCAGTTACAGCTCTCATCTTTGGACTGAGTCCTCATCTTTGACAACGCTCTTCTCCTTATAAAGGAGCGCTAATTTGAGGCGGACGTCGGAATAGTCCGACTCTATCTTGAGAATCTCTTCGTATTGAGCAATAGCCTCCTCGTACATCCCCTTCTCCTTATAGACAGTAGCGAGATTATAACGGGCATCTAGATGTGGGGGTTCGATCGCTAACAGTCTTGTAAATTCAGCTATTGCTTCGTCCAGCATCCCTTTCTTGGCATAAGCAACGCCCAGGTTATTTCGCGCCTCTAGGTTAGCGTCGCCAGTCTCGATGATTCTCAGGTACTCGTCCACAGCTTCGTCATAGAGTCCCTTCTTATCAAGGATGTAAGCTAACATAAGACGAACCTCTACATTACCAGGGTCTATTTTGAAGGCACTTTCGCACTCATCTTGCGCCCTGTCGTACATGCCTAATTGTATGTAAGTGTTTGCTAAAGAAAGACTGGTTTTGATGTACCCTTTCACCATGTCCTTTCGGGCAAGCATCAAGCTCGGCCTGGCCTCCGCAACTTTCCTTCTGGTAGCTATAGATTGATCGTACATCCCTACCGCAGCGTAGCTTGAACCGAGATTCAGCCATGCCTCCCAGTAATCCTCTTTAAGAGAGACAACCTTCTCAAACTCCACGATAGCGCTTGCATACATTTTCTTGCTCATGTACATTGTGCCGACGTTATAATGAATCTCAGCATTGTCGGCGGTGTCCATCTTTCCGATCTTTGTGTTTGCAGCCAGGGTGAAAAGGACAAACGGCACAACGGAAAGACTCAGAGTCAGATAGCGACCACCTTTAGCGCTCTGGAACCACCACCATATCGTGTAGGCTGCAAAGATCATCAAAAAGGGCAACACTGGAAGGCGATACCTGGACGTCACCAGAAAAAGGACCACAGAAGCGGCGTAGACTGTAACAAAGATATATAATAGCAGGAGCTTACGCCAACGGGGAAGAGATATGATCAGACCCACAAGAGCAAGAGGAGACAAAATTCCAAAGGGGAAGGCGATGATCCTCTTCCACACGGAAGCCCACATCAAAGAGGAATTCCCCCTGGAAAAATAGATTTCCTGATTCCGACCGATTTCGTTCCCGTTCCAGAATAAAAAGAGCTTCTTACAAAGGAGTTTGAAATACTCTAAGGGCTGGTCTCTGATAAATTCCCACGCCTTGGAGAAGAAGTACCTCGAACTTTCGGAGTGCTTGTCTATGCCCTTCTCTAAAGGTTCAAAGGAGAGGTTCTCCCACTCCCATCCCGGTCTGATCCCGACGGTTCGATCGTAGTCAGGGTTGTTACCGATGTAGAAATTTATCCCTGCGTTGTAGGAAATTATGACAAAATCACCGCCTACAACGTAGTTTCTCAGCGTAACAGTTGAAATCACCAGAAGCCCACCCAGAAGGAAGCTGCCGCACCATACCGCAAATTGTGAAGTTCTGCTACCTCTTTGGAGTTTGGGTTCTGCAGTCTCTATCGTCCCTCTGTCAGCCGACAGAACTGAATCGACGTTTGACCTGGATCTGAACGCTATCCACATCCAGAGCAGGATAAAAGGAGCAAGTGCTAAAACATTGGGGACCGTAATGGCAGATAGGCCGAAGATGAATCCCGAAAGGAGCCACTTCGAAAGGCGTGGACGTTCAGAAGCCTCTAAAAGAGACAGAATAAGAAGCAGATCCAAAAAGAGGGCGATGGATGCGGGCAGAAGTTCACAGTCAAAATATATCAAGATGCCGTAAAGTGCACCCAACAGCGAGGCGATGATACCCACAGACGTATTAAAAAATCGTCTGCTTATCAAAAATATCAGCACACATCCCAAAGAACCGAGTACAATCTGTATCAGGCGAACTGCCCAGAAGAACTGGTCTTTGAAGATCAGCCGTACTAAAGCCAGAAAGTACGGATAAAAAGGCGGCTGCCAAAAAGGGCCCTTCCCGAAACCGAGCCAGTTTCCGCCAACTATATCCCTGGCTTGATCTACATAAGTTAATGAGTCTACGACAGGGGAGTCGAAAAGCGGACTATCCGCTACCTGACTGAGATAGAAAAGCCTTGCTGCCATGGCAATAAGGAAAATGCCTAATGTCTTACTACTGAGGAAGCTCTCAACCCATCCCTTATTCTTGCACACCGGCATATACCGTAGCAAAGGCTACACTGCCCGTTTGCGCATCCTCCTCCCCGGCGAACTTCTTTCTGCTCCATCTTAGCCCGAACTGGCTTATCAGCTTGTATCCCAAGTAGTCCACAACGTTGGAGAATTGCACTGCAAGTACGGATTCTTTAAAGTCGTCCAAAAGTCCTCCTCCAAGAGCGGTATCAGTAGGCCTCATCTGTCGGAAGATCGTATACTCAACTCCACCTTGAAATTCCGAGTGACTAAGCACTGGTAGTGTGGCTATCGTAAAGAGAATTAGAGTATTTTCCCTTCGCCTGGGATCTGATCTAAGCGCCGGGGCTTCCAACCTGAGTTCGTTCTTGATCCGGGGCTGGATATCAAAGACCCCTACCTTAAAGGTATAGTCCACCTTATTGATCAGGCCGAAAAAGGTGAACTCGTCCCTAAGGTCTGGCCGTTCTGCCCTTTGGTTCCACACATCGAATTTTATCTTGCTGATAAAGTTCAGATTTCTCTTCTTTGTGTAGTCAAAACTTACATAGGCGGAATTTATCCAGGTATCTTGAGCTGCCAGAGGATCGATAGTTGGAACGTTCCTCCTTGCTCGTTCATTCCATTGGCGAAGGTTATCTATTATGTTGTCCTTTGCCAACTTAAAATTCTCGAATATCTTCAGCCTACCTAATGCCGGGAAGTCCTTGTCCAGAGTAAAGAGGACATAGCTGTTAACATTGTCCCTATCTCCGGAAAGGAGTTCTTCTCTGTTTTGGCCGATCATAAGCCTCACTTCCGGAGTTACATGAAGACCAACATAAGCGTTGAATCCTCTATGGTCCCTGTCGTAAGGAAAGTCGGCTGCGTCATCGTTTTCGAACCGATCCACCCATAAATTGTTGTTCATATCTATACCGAACAGAAACTCCGGTCGATCTGTGCCGTACCTCAAAAAGGGTTCATCATAGTCAGGCACCGCGTTTGGCCTATCCCTGCTGTCATTTTGGTTAAAGTCGGATATAAAATCCTGGTTCTCATCGAAGCCCGGAAATACCTTAGTGTCCGAGCCTTGGAATATCCTACTCCAATCGGGGTTTCTATCTTGATCGTCGTTATCGTCTACAAATTCGTACGTGAAACTCTGAATATCATTGTAAAATATATCATTCTCACCCCTTGCCGTAATAAATGCGGATGTATTATAATTGTCGTCCATGCTGTAAGCCTCTCCCAAGAGGAACCATGGGTAGTCAATCTTTGATATGTTTACCATCCATGCATCGGCTTCGTCGGAGGCTGTTTTGTGCTGTTCCGCCACCCTGTTGGGATATTTTCTGTAACTGCGGCTCCGGTCATATTCTCCGTAAATATCAAATCCCAAAATATCGTTTGCCTCCAGCGTTACCCCGTATATTTCGGTGGCCGTTGGCAGACCGTAGTCGATCCTGAGGAGCTTCAGATTCGAGCTGTCTTTAACATTGCCATCGGCTCTGGCTGCTAAGAGATATACTATGTTTAGATTCCTGTCAAGCTGGCGGTCTGAAGACACTTCGATCCTGTAGTCGTTCGCCACGACTATCTCGAACGTGACCTTCTTTATCTCCGATGGATCAGGGCCTGTATATGACGCCTCTCTAAAATCAAACAACAGGTCTATCCGTTCAACTCCGCTTGCCTCCCAGAATCCTCTACGCTGGAAGCCGCCCTGAGGAGAAGGAATGAGTCCCACTTCGCTTGCCCTGACTACCTCCCTTCCGATCTTGATCGTCCTGTTTCCCTCTTCGTCCTCTTCAATGATTTCAACATCTGCTTCTATGATCATGTCCCATGAAAATAGCGCGGCTCCACCCTCCTCATCCTCGGGTGAATCGTCCAAAAGCCTTATGAAAAGTTGTGTTATGCTAGTGGCATTTTGGCCTGTGGAGAGTGATCCGCTTCTCGGGCTCCCCTCGAAGCTCTCTAAAAGCGTCGTAGAGTTATGGGCGTTTACGTAGGTGGCTCCGATTTTGACAAAATCGCCCAATTGGGTTGCCACTCTCCCCGCAGTCAAGACCGTCTGGCTTGTGTGTTCTGAGGCGGATGTACCGGAGCCTGCGGGGGAACTGGGCCGGGAAAGGAGCGCAGTGGCTTCATGTTTGTCGGATTGAAAATCCATCTGGATCCCGCTGAACCCTGGCTTTGAGAAGGTCATCGGAGTCAGGGTCGTCCTGATATCATCACCTATAGTTACGGCCAGATGGTACTGTCCCATTTGGTCAGTGGCCACCAGCAAGTTGCTGAAAAAGGTCCTGTATCTTTCAGTCTTGAATATCCTGCTTCCGCTCTGCTGGGGCAGTGTCTGGGTCCAGTCGTAGATCAACCATCCACGAGTGATATAGGAGCCATAGAGATCGTAGTAATAATCCCCCTCGAGTGTGATGTCCACATAGCGCTGGTAGCGGTCCCGGGCGTAGTTTGTGTACTCCCACTGCTTCCATTGGTACTCGAGGAAAAGCTCCTGCGGGACATACCATTTCTTGACCGCCGGGTCCAAAGCGCCGAACAGGACACCAGGTCCGGTCGGTTCGAAGGAGATCTCTCTGCCCCGGCGCACACCTATCCGAGACTCACTCATATCTTGAGCATAGGAGATTGTGTTGAAGATCATCACCGCCCAAACCATAGCAGCACCGATACCACGCGCCCTAGATCTGAAAGTTATCATAAAGTACCCCCCCGGTTACAAGTTAGAACTGCAGAAACTTTTAGATCACTTAAAGCCCCCGATTGCTTCTATCGGGGATTCAATCGGGGGTCAATAGACTAAAGATACGCTTTCTGTTTTCCCCAGTGTCCCCGAATCTGTTTTTAACTCCACACGAAGTAAATACGTTCCAGGCGGAAGCAGTTCACCGCCGTCGTCTGTTCCGTCCCAGTCCCGTTGGTATCTCCCGCTGGAGTCCTGACCCGAATAGATCTCCTTTCTAAGCCTGCCTGAAAGATCGTATACACTTACGGAGACCGGGACTATATCTGTCAGGTTTACAATGTCATAGGTTACACAGAGGATATCGTTAATTCCATCTCCGTTCGGTGTAAAGGGATTAGGCTCTGTCTTTATGGAATAGATCACATCTAATTCTTTATCTATAATTAGAGAGACAGAAAGGTCATCTCCGCCTGCCTGAGAATCCGAGGCTACGTCTCCATCTACAACCGATTGGGGAAACCAGTCGGGTCTTTGGCTATCCCACACCCTTCCGCTGAAGATTGTGTTAAACTGTAAAGCCAGGCTGTTGAACATTACCCTGAGGATCCTGTCCCCTATGATCCTCCTTGGAAAGCGTATTTTGAACCCGCCTTTGACATCCGTTTTGTCAATATCATCAACTTCAATTCCATCTATTTGCACCGAGCTTACCAAGTCTACCGGCGCCAGGGTCTTTATTTCGAGGGTGTCGAAGCCTGTGCTGTTAAAGGATCTTATCGTGTAGGCGAACGTAGTGTCTTGGGCGACGAGTGTAGTTTGCGGCCATATCTCGCCCTTTATGGAGTCAGCCACTGCAGGAGAAACTTGAAAGGCCAGCGAATCGACAGTCGCAGCGGACTGAGGCTCGTTGCTCTCAAAGAGGATGCGAAACTGAAAAAACCGGCGAGGCGCTGGCAAGAGAATATCAGTAAGGGCGCCCGCCGGGTATGGGATGGACCAATCGCTCCAAACAACGTCGCTGGAGCTTGTTCCACTTCCACTCCTTGCCCTTACGGTCGCACTTGATTTGGCCGGTTGGCCTATGCTGCCCCGTGGCCATTCTATACCGCCAAAGACGAAACGCTGTCCCTGTTTGAACATATCAAAAGAATCGAATATCTTTGATGTGTACGCCGCCGAGGATACAAAACCTTCACCGAAGACCTGAAACTCGTCTATCTCCCACTCCGACCTTACAGTCTGCTGGAGCCGTATAAAACGGATAGTTTGCAATGGGACAGACAGATCAACCACAGGATTGATGTTGCGAAAGGTTCTCTTGAAGAATCTGAACACAGGATGCCCTGTAAGGGTCGTCTGCTCCTCGCTCCCATCGTTTAAGGATATCTCATAGCCCCTCAAAAAAAACTGTTCAAAGCCGCTCCTTGGGAAAAACTTGATCTTGTTGATACCAAAACGCTCGCCCAGGTCTATAAGAATTATCATTCCTGTGGATGAGATATCCCTAACTTCAAAAGCCTCCGTAGTATCAGCGCTAACCATAGTTGCTAACCGCTCTTCTACGAAAAGGTTAGTCTCTCCAAGAATTTTATCCGCATTAGGTGAAGTTACCGACCCCCCCCTTGCGATTAAACCCAGAGAGATGTTTTCATTAGGATCGGTCTGTCGAGGTTGAATAAAACCGGGGTTCGTGTCAAAATCTACGACCGACACAACAGAATATTGCTCGTCCCAGGGAAGGGCGCCCGGGGCCCCTCCTATTACAATCGTCTCCCCATGAGACTTTCTTGTTATAAGTCCAACTGACACAAAAAGAAGGGCTAATAGCCATGCGTTTCTAAAAAACTGCTGTCCATTCAATCTACTCCTCCTTTTAGGCAAAGCTAATATAGAACCTGAACTAACCGGCTGACTGAAGTATCTTCCGCCGAATCTGAATCGGTATCAACATTATGCCTCATAACGTATCTACCAGCAGCGGCTGGTTCTCCTGAGTTATCGGTGCTATCCCAGGGAACTGTACATCTCCCGGTACAAAGAGGATCATAGAGCAATTCACGAACTATGTTGCCGCTACGATAGTATAGTTGCACCTGGACAGGAGTTAATAACCCCACTCGCAACACCGAAAAGATTATGCTGCTCATCGTTGATCCCCTCACTGTTCGGTGTAAGATTCTCAGGAGCGACTATAATGCTATCTACTATCTTGGCTATCTAATATCTTGTTTCCTTCAAGCGCTACTACTACTGTCTTTTCGCTGTTTGTAACGCGATTTGCATCACCATCATCCGTCGTTTGCCAGAGACCCTCTATGGAAGAGTTGGCTATTGAACCAGCGAAAAATGTGCTAAATCCGTATAAAGTGCAGACTTGACCTCGATTAGAAGAGTCCCGGTAGTAGCTTTCATAAGGCTGGGCAGACGAAACCGAAGAGAGTCATCCTAATCTGCTAATGATGTCTACCCCTTCGCTATCAACTGTATAACTTTCACGTTGGCTGATGCATCTGTAAACCTTTACGTGCTTAAAGTTCATCCTGACTCCAGCAAGGTCCTCGATAAGGACCTCAGCTAACCCGCTTCTCTTAAAATCAAACGCGGGGTGGATGAAAAAGGACAGTTCCTACAAGGTTGTCCAAACCGGAAGGTGTTATGGCTCCGATAACACCTGTGGGCAATAGGGGGACTGGTAAGAAATTAAGCGTTACTCAACAGCAAAGTAACAGATTGGTGAGAATAGTCCGTCAGAAACGTAGCTTATCTTAAAGTATCTTCTGGTTATTGGGAGATCTAAACCTGTTACACGAACCCAACAGGGTTCGCCCCAGTCGCTTCCTGGGACTGTCTCAGATATTATATCTCCCTTAGCAAAACTGAAAAGCTTGTCATACGCTTTTTTTCTACATCCTCAGCGCTTCCCGGCGATTCTTTCGCTCTGAGATTGTCCCCTACCTTCTTGAAGTAGTTTTTATCTGCTTGACTGTATTACGTGTGTTGGTCTGAATGGTAGGGTCTGTGCCTGGACGTATATGTGCATCCAACTCAATCGTCCTCAGATTCCACGACGCAGGCAGATCTAAGAAGGGGGCTGTTCCGCCAAAGTTAGATGCCATCTCGGTCTCTGCTACGGAGCCCTCCCCGAAAAGTTGTATCTCCACTAATCCGCGGTCTCCACCATAACCTGGTAGATTTACAGTAACTCTTCCGTCAGAAGTAACATGTCCCTCTGTCTCGACCGCTAAGGCTATGTTCTCTCCCTCATGATCTAACGCATCTGTATCGAGGTCCAACAGAAAATCAGATTTCAACCAGCCAATCTCCCTAAAATCGACTCCTATCTCCTGGAGGCTGTCTTTTTCTGCTGATGAAAAGGCCGTTCTGGTCCTGTAGATAATCACAGAGGAGGAGCATCTATTGAAATACCGACGCCCACGAAAGCAAGCAGAATCGATCCTGCCAGCCTAGATAATTTGTTTCCAAATTGCCATCTACTTCTGTACTCTTATGTCTGTAAGTAGTTTAATTAATAGACGACCACTTTAAATATCAATCTACCGATAGCTTGCGCATCCATCACTGATGAAATATCGGCAAAGCTATGTTCTCACTGTTCTGCGATCGGATTAGGCTGAAGCAAGCCAACGTTTAGCGTGCTGAAGAGTGCCTTCTATCAACTCAGAGTTCAATCAGCTTGCTTTGCTTAAACGGATTCCTATCTCCTGAAGACTCTCCTTGCCTGCAGGTGAAGGGGGCCTTCCGATTCTATGTACCATCACACAGGAGGCGTTACCCTGATTGTTGTAGACACAGGCACGTTAGCAACCCCGACTGGATCTCAACAGGAATGGCTTGTAGTCCACTGCTACGTCCTACGGCCCTAAGAAAAAAAGGGGGGCCATAGTGAATAATAACCGGCCCCCCTTAACATCTAACTTCTTTCCTTCTTATTCTCTAAAGGTTGACTTGATGCGGCCCCAGCTGTCTGCCTCAACAGCTGTCCAGATCGCAGGCTCAAAAGGAAGCAGGATGTAATCAATAAACGAATCCGCACAGCAGTCGGCGGTGGCGAAACTGCTGGACCACCAGCCTCCGTCGTAGCCACTATCATCGGGATCGTCACTGTCCTTAGTGGCAGTCACGATTCCTACGATCTCTCCCGCTGCAAGGGTGTGTATCGTGCTCGCCTCAACACCCTCAGAATTCAGGTCATCCCACGGAGTAACGGCTATCTCTACAGTCTGGACACCTTCCCCACCTATTTCGCCATCAAGACTCCAGCCGATCAAGCCATAAGGAGGCTTATCTGCCCACGTGGCCGATCCCCAATGCCAGAGCGGATCCTCTCTGTTCAGATAATAGCGATAGCTCTGACCTTGAGATCCGTCCCACCTGGCCGGATCCAGGTCCTCTGAACCCAATCCCATGAACCTTCCTCCGCTGTGGTCAGCATCGATGCCAAATTCGACGTTTTCCTGACGGTCGCCATCAGTTAACCGTGCATTATTGAAGTCGTCAAATCTCTCCTCCCACATATAGAGCAAGTTGGTCACCGGGCTCCATCCCCAGGCTAACTTGAATGCGAGGCTCGCGGGGTTCGGGTTATCAAACCCACCTTTGACGGTCTCTCTCACTTCATCTTGCGTTAAATAGTACGGATCAGTAAGCATCTGCCATTCTTCACCATCACCGTCCACTGAAATATTATCGGGAACCATGGGTATGACAAACGTCTCATCTAACCTCAGGTGAGCCGATCCCATCGAAACAGCAAAGAGCACCACTCCCAGCAATATGAACATCGCAAACATCTGCTTCATTGTGCTAATCCTTTCGTTGAAGATGATTAACTCATACAACGGATTCTATATATACACTATAGACCAGCATAACGCTCCTTTTTTACCACCTCCTTTAGCGGTTATCATATTCCAGAATCAATATCTTAACACCACCTCCTTTCTTGAGATTTTGTGTCTGAGAGACGCCTAACGTCCCTTGCAGGATTCAAAATTAAGACTATACTTGTGGAAATTGCGCCAGCTTTGCTCTACAATGTAATAATATCTCTTGTAGATGTCAAGATATTTTTTTGAGATGCCACATGGCTTTTGAAAAAAATCGGCTTAAAGGCTTATAGTCGACATACCTAAGGCGGCTACATTTCTACAGGTTCAGTGTGCAGTTCAATCAAGGGACACTCACCTTCGAGGGACACTCACCTTAAATTTGCCAAACAGCGTACTCTCTTGTGAAGTTATACTACACTGACGTATGAAATTCGAATTGCTTCCGAATATGTTAGTCTCTCTTTCGGATGTCAAGACTTTTTTTTCATAAAGAACTCTGATTTTGCGGAAAGGTAAAGGTTTAAGTTTTGCTTAAGTTTTGCTGTAGTATATCGTTGAATGTGTGTTTCTCTTTCTCAGGGATTGGAAGGATTGCCATAGCTTATCCTGGGAGACGAACCTCTCTTTACTTGCGCCTTCATTCATTGGTTATCAGGAGCCTTCGAGGATGTTCGGTTCTCTATCGCGGAAGCTGCGTGATGTCTAGTCCCTGATAGGTTCAATCGCGGGAGGGTGCGGGCGACCAAGAAGGCATATGGTCGTCCGCCGGGTTGTCGGTCAGCCTTATGGGGTTTGTACCGTCAGCGTTCATCACGTAAATTTCCCCATTGCCATCGCGAGTTGAATGAAAGACGATCTTTGTCCCATCCGGAGACCAAGAGGGCGAGTCGTCTATGACCCTGTTATCGGTCAGTCGTGTCTGGTTTGTCCCGTCACTATCCATCACGTAGATTTCATAGTTGGCATCGCGGTGTGACCAAAAGAGGATCTTCTGCCCATCCGGAGACCAGGAAGGTCTAAAATCGTTCGCTGTGTTGTCGGTCAACCTTATGGGGTGCGTTCCGTCAGCGTTCATCACATAGATCTCATAGTCGCCATCCGAATCTGACATAAAGATAATCTTCCTCCCATCCGGAGACCAAGAAGGAAAGCCGTCGCGCGCCGGGTTGTCAGTCAGCCTTATCGGGTCTGTTCCGTCAGCGTTCATCACATAGATCTCATAGTTGCCATCGCGGTGTGACCGAAATGCGATCTTCTGCCCATCCGGCGACCAGGAAGGCGCGGTGTCATACTCGGAGTTGTGGGTCAGCCTTATTTCGTTTGTTCCGTCAGGGTTCATCACGTAGATCTCCCCGTTGCCATCGCGATATGACACAAATGCTATCTTCGTCCCGTCCGGCGACCAAGAAGGAAGGTAGTCCCTCACCGTGTTGTAGGTCAGTCTTATTGGGTTTGTACCGTCAGCGTTCATCACGTAAATTTCGGAGCTTTTTGAAGTAAAGTAATCATTGCTCTGGCGGTATGACACAAAAGCGATCTTCGGCTTTGGTAGACTGGATTTTGTTGTATTTGTGCTATTGTCTTGACCAAAGCCTGTCTCCAGTGGCAGCAAGAGGACACTCAGCAGAGCTATGAGATGAAAAGCCCCTCGTGATCCTATAATGGTATTTCTCCTTTTTGACATCGTGATGAAGTTCAGCCCCGACCTTCCGATTTTGATCTTGCAGCGAGTCGTGAATAATGCCGTTTGTACAAACTATACAACAATCACATTACGATATGGCAGAAGCGATTGAATGTCCAGAATTTATCTCTGGCCACCAGGCTGGTCAGTTTTGTACTGTGTTAAAAGTTAACGGAGATATTCCAAAACTGGGCCTTAGCCCAGTTAAACCCGACCGGTCTACTATCCGTCGTAACCGATGTAACGGCGTACAAAGGTCAAGTCACTCTTCCCTTGTCCCCGACGGATTCTATCGGGGGTCAATCGGTGGGGAGTGAAGCAATCTGAGTGAGACTACCGCTCGCTGTATAGTTGTATACTATATTGGATCTCTATATTCTTGTCCATATTATTTGGACCCGATACTCAAAAATATCACGCTTCAGACTGCTACGAACAGTCGATTTTCCAATCGCCTGTCATAAAAGTTCAAGGCGCTTAAGGTCCAGAATCTTCCACAACTGTGATGATCTGATTCGCAGGGACGTCCTTCAAGCTCTGGACTATGCCGCTGGGCCATTTAATCTCCACCAGGTCAGCACTTTCATAAGATCCCAATCCAAATTCTAAGGGAAGACTGTTCGTAGATCCAAATCCACATCCCCCGCTCACCTCAGCATAGCGCAAGAACTGCCCCGTAGTTACTGTTACCTTGGCTCCAATGCCATCCCGATTGCTCTTTGTTCCGACTAATTTAACCGTGAGCCAGTTGTTGCCATTTCCTTCGTTGCGGTAGAGCTTATTTGCCCATCTATCTCCCTCTAAGGCTCCCCCAACGGCGGCATAAATATCTTGATCTCCATCGTAGTCGTAGTCTGCGAAGATGACTCCGTGAGTCTTACCTATGTGTCCTACTCCTGCTGATTCTGTGATGTCAGAAAATGTGCCATCGCCGTTGTTGTAAAGGAGCGCGCTCGGCTCCAAACGCCACATCTGCGGTCCACCGTTGCCAAAGTATATATCCAAATAGCCGTCGTTGTCCACGTCCCCGAAATTGCCCCCCATGGTGCCGAAGCACTTGTGCAGCTTAGCCTCATCTGTCGCGTAGGAGAAGGTACCATCCTGGTTATTGCGAAAAAGGAGTGGCTTGCAGTCGTCATTCGGGGCTTTCCCAAACACATGACTCTCTATCACATCTGGGTACGTCGCCATCGTGGAAACGAAAATGTCCAGATAACCATCGTTGTTGTAATCTAAAAAGAATGTGATAAATCCCTCTCTGGACCACCCCGCCACCCCAGCCAGTTCGGTCACATCCAGATAGGTTCCGTCCCCGTTATTGCGATAGAGCACATCTTCCTGACCAGAGTTGACCACATATATATCTAAATCCCCATCGTTGTCGTAGTCCCCGAACGCTGTCCCGATTGCCTTACCCTTATGATTTACACCTGCTTGAGCAGATACATCCTTGAAGGTGCCATCGCCGTTGTTCCGATAGAGGGCATTGGGGGATCCGTCTCCCACTATACCGTTGGCGATGTAGATGTCCAGGAATCCATCGTTATCGTAGTCGCCAAAAGCAGCGCAAAAGCTCGATCGGGTATCTCCGACGCCAGCCTGTTCGGTAACATCATCAAATCTGCCATCCCCATTATTACGATAGAGGGTGTTTCGACCGTTGCCATTCCAACCGTCTTTAGTTACGTAAATGTCCAGATCTCCGTCGTTGTCGTAGTCTGCAAAGAGCGCAGCCCACCCGCCGTTGGGGTCATCAACCCCACTCTGTTGGGTTACGTCATCGAAGGTGCCGTTGCCATTATTGCGGTAGAGGGCAAGACCATCGTAATTTCCAACGGCAAAGATGTCCAGATCTCCATCGTTGTCATAATCGCCCCAGGCGCTGCCGCGCCCTCTATCCACCTTCATAGTCCCACTTTCGGGAGCTATATCGGTAAATTTAACGGGTGACTCAACAATTCCCTGTCTGGAGAGCTCTATTTTGTATTTCTGGTGTAAGTCGTTGGGGTACCCCCCTTGTTGGGCGTAGGCCAGTCTTAAATTCCACTTCGCCTCCATATGGAGGGGTTCTATATCAACTACACGCTTCAGCGACGAGATAGCATCTTCATACTCCCCAGCCCGAAGATGGGTCACGCCCAGGAGATAATGGTAATCCAAGTACCTGGTATACTCTTGCGTGAGGGCTTTAAATTCTTTGGCAGCCTCCTCAAACTCCCCTAAGTTCAATTCTGCCACTGCCAGAAAGAACCTGATGCGCGTAGAACCCGGATTGAGTTCCAGTGCCTTTTGGAACTGTCTCTTGGATTCCTGGAGGTTCATCGTTGGAGTAGCAGGATTCATAAGAACCTCTCCAAGCGACACACGGCTTTCTATATGTCCTGGGTCTATCTCAACCGCCCGCTTAAATTCCAGGTACGATTGGTAAAACTTTTTCTGGTGCATAAGTGCCTCGCCTAAGAGGAGGTGCGCCTCGACTCGGTCGGGATCGATTTCTATGGCCTTATTGAGTTCACGGACGCTCAAATCGAACTTATACTGGTGGATGTGCACCCTTCCCAGTTCAACACGGGCCTCATAGTAATTGGGATCTCCTTTCAGACACGCTTCATATTCCCGCGCGGCCTTGTCAAGTTGGCCGTGCTTGTAGTAACTGATACCCATCCAGTAGCGGTCTTGCACGTCTTCCCTTTGGGATCTTCCTGATCCATCTCTATCCCTATCGCACGAGCTGCAAAGAAAAAGAAATGCCGTCAACAGTGTTAAAAAGGACCTGCTCATTTATACTCCTTAAATTTCATCAGTTCACCGGGATATAGCAGAAAACGTAGTTCCCTCAACTATTCCACTTCCCTCCTGGACTACCACCAGTCGGTTGGCAGAAAGATTTTCGAATCTTTCGACAAGTCCGCTTGGCCAGATTACTTCTAACAGGTCTACAGTATTGCTCTTCCCCAGCCCGAAGTGAACTCTAAGATCGTTCTGTGATAGATAGCTAGAACCGCTTCTGACCTCATTTATCTGAGTAAGTGCACCACAGCTGACCTTTATCCTTGTTCCTATACCGTCACTGTTGCTTTCGACTCCCACAGTCTTGACCATCAACCAGTTGTTTCTGTTGCCGCCTTCATTGCGCAGAAAAGTAGGAGTATCGTTCAGATCCAGGACGAATATGTCTATATCCCCATCGTTGTCGTAATCTCCAAAGGATGCGCCTCTGCTTACCTTCTTGATTTGCAGCCCCTCTCCCGAATTTTCGGAAACATCTTCGAATGTGCCATCTCCCAAGTTCTCAAAGAGTTGATTGGTCTGGGCATAGCTGGTGCCCAAGTTCGCCCTATCCAGCTGCGGAAAGATATGCCCATTAGCGACAAAAAGGTCTTTATCCCCATCGTTGTCGTAGTCGAAAAACTCTGTGCCCCAGGCCAAGAATTCGAAGCTCTCAATTGCTACTCCGCTATCAAAGCTGACATCTGAAAAGAGTACGCCTTTATCGTTGTGGTAGAGAGTATTGGTCTGCTCCCAAAAGTTAGTGACAAATATATCCTGATAACCGTCGTTATCGTAATCTCCAAAGGCAATTCCCATGCATCCCTGTGCCTCGCCGTATGCGCTGTAGGCGGCACCTATCATCCAGCCTATATCTGTAAAGGTCCCGTCGCCGTTGTTTTGATAGAGGAAGTTAGGGCCAGTGTCGTTCGCCACATAGATGTCCTGGTCGCCGTCGTTGTCATAATCCCCACAGATCACTCCGAGACCGTAGAGCATCTTTTCACCCACAACTTTAGCCTCCTCAGTCACGTCCGAAAAAGTCCCATCTCCCTCATTGCGATACAATATATCCCCATCTCCCTTTATCCCTCGAGGTCCGAAGTGAACCTTTAGTCCTTTCCACCTGTAAGATCTATCGGGAGTGGTCTCTACAAAGTGATTAAAATCGACGTAGTTTGCGACGTACAGGTCCAGGTCTCCATCACCATCATAATCGAAGAACGCGCATCCAGTGCTAAGCCCTTCATCTCCCACCTTGGCGCGTTCTGTTACATCTTTGAAAGTTCCATCACCCTGGTTGCTATACAGAACGTTTTTCCCATAATTAGTCACATAGATGTCCAGGGCACCATCGTTGTTGTAATCTCCGGTTGCGCAGCCCATGCCCCAACCCTCATCGCCCGTTCCTGATTTTTCGGTCACATCGATGAACGTGTTTCCGTCGTTCCTGTAAAGGGCATTTCGAGGATGATCGCCATCTGGAAACCCCACCACTCTTGATCCATTCAAAACGTACAGATCTAAATCGCCATCGTTGTCATAATCGAAAAACGCGGATCCTCCCATCATAGCATCGACTACGTAGGATTGCTCACTGTCCCCGGAGACGTTTTTCAAAACGACCCCCAGATCCGATGATACATCGACGAACATAACGCGACCGTCCCCTGGGGGACTTTTGGCAGTGCTGATCTTTCTGGAAGATCCACTGCTGCCCTCTGACACCTCGGCCTGACTATCCTCCGGAAAACTGTTGTCCGAACTTTTCTTAGAAGACTCGCTATTTCCCTGACATCCGAAGGACGATAACCCCACAAGAACAAGGAACGATATGTAGAAGTGAATACGCATTGTTTCTTACTTTTTCAGGCTCTGGAGGATCTCCAGTTCCTTCTGTGCGTCTTGCTGTCTGCCCAGTTTTATATAAGAATCTCTAAGACGAGAGTGAAACTCAGGGTTATAGGGAGCAAGAGCAATGGCGTATTTGTACGCATTGACAGCCTTTATGTGCCTGCCCTGATTTGAATAGGCTATCCCCAAATCGCAGTGAAATTCGGGGTTACTCGGGACCATACTTACCCTACGTTCCAAATCGTCTACATTATGTTCGCGCAGCTTCCTGAATATCTCCAACTCCATTTTTCCTTCTTCAGATTTACCCTCTCTGATATAGGCGTTCCCCAGGCTGAAATGAGCTTCTGCGTTGTGGGGCTCGACTTCAATAGCTTTCCTGTATTCTTGTATCGCCTCTCCGTGTCTTCCGAGCTTGGCATACATTGCGCCTAAATTGTGATGAAATTCTCCATCGTCAGATTCGAGACTGATGGCCTTTTTAAATTCTTCGATAGCTTCAGCGTACATCTTACGTCTTGAATATATCAACCCGAGCCGAAAGTGCGTACGAGCTATATTAGGATCTATTTCGATCGTTTTTTCGTACTGCTTGGCCGCCTCATCGTACTTCCGCTGCCGTTCATAGGCCATGCCGAGGTTGTGGTGGAACCACCTGTTGGAAGGAGCGAGTTCCACAGCTCGACGATGTTCCCCGATAGCCTCAGATAGTACGTCTTGCTCCGCAAATACAGCACCCAAAGGGGCAACGGACAGTTCAATGTAAAGCAGACCCAATTTATCGTGCACATCTGCGCGGTTGGGATCATGCTTTAAAATCCTTTTGAACGCCTCTACAGCCTCGGGAAATCTACCTACGGCTCTGAGAGCATGCCCCAGAGCGTAATAGGCAGACGGGTCATTGGGTAGTAATTTTGAGGCAAGTTGTAATGCCTCTACAGCTTTGGAGTATTCTTGCCTTTCAAGGAAAATTCTCCCAAGCCTGTAGCGAGAAGGTCCGTAATTGGGATTGAGGCTGATGGCCCTCATAAAGCTCTGTTCTGCTTTATGCTTCTCCTGATTCAGAGAGTAGATAATGCCGAGGCCATGATGTGCCGGAAAGTACTTTGGAGAGAGCTTAACCACCTGTTCGTAAGCATCCCTTGCCTTGTCGTATTCCTTTCGTATGAAAGATATTTTACCTAAATGAAAGAGTGAGGGGACATCGTTAGGGTCGATTTGGAGCGCACCTCTAAATTCCTCTACTGCCTCACTATACCTGGCTTGTATGGTATAAATTAAGCCGAGGCCGGTGCGAGCACGGATGTTCTTTGGATCCATTACGATGGCTTTCTTATATTCTGTCTCTGCGGCCCCGTAGTCGCCACTCTTGGCATAGTAGCGGCCGAGTTTATACTGTTCTTGTCCGCTTCGGGTGTTCTCCGAATCACTGTTCGGCTCCACGCTTAATTTCTGCCCGTAAGCTGCCTCAGAATAACACAGAAAGCACGCTACTAAGATGGCAAGCGCAAGACAAAGACGTCCGCTTCGCGTCTTACGGAGTTGATGTTCGACCCAGAGGTTTGGCAGATGTGTAGAAAGACTCCAATGGTGCATAGACTCTTCCAGTTCCAGATAGAATGCGGACACAGGCGGCAAATTATGAAACTCGCGGAATTTCTGGTACTAAATCGCCTTCCATTAAGAAGCTTTGTAATAATAATTTGGTAGTGAAGCCACGTAGAGCCTACCGCCTCCGGCGCGGCTCGACATCGGCACTCCGCGGGCGGGGCTTCAAACCCCCGCCCGCGGGAGCTGTCCCTCTCTTCCCCACATGGCATCCATCCGCCACTCACCTGTGGCGGTATTCTGCCAGAATTCTTAAAATATAGTCAGGATAATTTATACTGTCAAGGAAAAACGAAGAGCTACCTCTGATTCGGAAAGGTGAGGTTTAAGTTTTGCTATATAGATTAAGAGATGACAATTTGCCCCAACGTATGTATTAGTAGTGGCGAGGGAACCTCGCCACTACGTGGTTTGCTGGTACTTCGTGCCTCCTGCACAAGGTGCCTCCTGCACAAGGTGCCTCCTGCACAAGGTGCCTCCTGCACAAGGTGCCTCCTGCACAAGGTGCCTCCTGCACAAGGTGCCTCCTGCACAAGGTGCCTCCTGCACAAGGTGCCCTCCTGCACAAGGTGCCTCCTGCACAAGGTGCCTCCTGCACAAGGTGCCTCCTGCACAAGGTGCCTCCTGCACAAGGTGCCTCCTGCACAAGGTGCCTCCTGCACAAGGTGCCTCCTGCACAAGGTGCCTCCTGCACAAGGTGCCTCCTGCACAAGGTGCCTCCTGCACAAGGTGCCTCCTGCACAAGGTGCCTCCTGCACAAGGTGCCCCCTGCACAAGGTGCCCCCTGCACAAGGTGCCCCCTGCACAAGGTGCCTCCTGCACAAGGTGCCTCCTGCACAAGGTGCCTCCTGCACAAGGTGCCCCCTGCACAAGGTGCCCCCTGCACAAGGTGCCTCCTGCACAAGGTGCCCCCTGCACAAGGGAGACAGACACGGACACGGTGCGTGCAGGGTCTGGTCTCAAAAGCGGGATGACCTGGCCCCCACATTTAATTTCAGTTAGTCATGTGTTACTTTAACCTAATCGTCGTTGGTTAAACCTAATCGCTTGAATCCTAACTTACTCTTTCTAATATAAATACGGGTCCTTAGAAGCATATAGTTAGTGCACCTGGGAATCTTTCGAACAGGTCTACCCCCGATAGATTCAATCGGGGGTCTACGAGTCCGGTCCGTAGTTCAAGCTGGACGCATACGGACCGTATTCGACTACGATTTCCACATCTTCAATTATCACTCCTCCTGTGAGCCCATCGGGCCTCTTCTCCAGCGACATCTCTAACAGGTTCTCACCCTTATGTGGACGTTCCCCTTCCAGGCGGAATTCCAACCACTGACCGTTGTACGGAACATTACTATTTCCGATCTTCTGTGTTCCACCGAAGGTGCGCGTGCAAGTCTCTTGGGACAGAGACCTTCCGTTCAGCAGTATCGCAAGATTGTCCGCCGTCACCAGATTACTGACGTTGATCTTAAGTCGCACTTCACGCACGCGCTCAGAAGAAGCTTGTATATTTTCTGATACATAGAAGGGGATCTCGTAGCGTGCATTCGAGTCAGCAGACGGGATTTGGATGGGCAATGCCGCATCGTAGACAAGCCCAACACCTGCCGCATCCTCGCAGCGCCTCGGCAGAACATAGTGCTTTTCCCCTTCTTTTGATAGTTCGGGATTGCCTATCTCCGTGAGAATTCTGCGTTCCGCATCGCCTAAGGGCCAGCGCAAAAACCAGGTGTAGAGACCATCGGCGCCGCGATCCCAGAAGTTTCCCGCAGCAGCTCGCATCATCTCAGGTGTAGCATACTTTCTCCGGTGAGATGGTCCGCTCTCGTATTCTGAGTAGGGTTGAAGCACTGCGTAGACAGATGCGCTGTCGTTTTGATGTGCCGATTGAATGAGCCAATCGATCGGCATGTCAGGGTCGAGCATGAAATACCCGTACAAAAGCGGCACGACAAAGTCAACGATTCCCTCCTCAAACCACGTGCGCACGTCCAATCCCGCCTCAAGGCACATCTTTTCGGTGGGGAATACTCGAGCTCCGACCTGCCCAGGCTCGCCCGGCCTATTCCGGACCATTTGGGAGATCTTACCGACGTACTCTGTCATCAATGGAGTTTGCTTTTCCACTTCGTCGGGCTTGAGGAAGAACGGGGGATAGCCGAAGTCTAGCTCTATCCCCTCTACAGAATACTCTGTGGCCAGCTCCTCAAGGACTGCAAACTGATGGTCGCGTGCCTCTGGATGAGCTAGATTCAGACAGCCCTCCATTGGTCCGGGCACACCGATCTGATAGCTCGAATCAGTTCCGCTGAAGGATCCCATACGCAGGCTAGCAAAAAAGTCCAAACCTGCCTCATGCGCCCTGTCGATGAGTACAGTTAGTGGGTTGAGGCCCCTGTCAATCAGGCTCTGCATATTCTTCCGTGCACGCCAAAAATACGCGACTGGACTTTGATCTCCACCCCATTGTTGTCCGATCTTAGAGGGGTAGAAGAGTCCGCCGCTTGAGACGCCGTAGATGAACGTGTCAACGGCGGTGCCGGCGACCTCATCTATCGGCCTCCAGGCGTCCTCCAACTGCATGGGTGGCTCGAAGGCGTACAGGTAGTAATGTCGCGCATCATTAAAGTAGATCGTTCGGCGGCGTCTCATGCGTAATCTCCTTTCTCTGTCAATACCAGACCAGCCTACGACTTAATTCAGTATGGCGACTCCTCTACCGCGACCCCCGATCGCCCCCGATAGACTCAATCGGGAGTTCATTCGGGGGAAAGTAGGATCTGATTGTAACATCTTCTTCTGTTATAGTCACTACAATCTTACGGTCGTCAGTCGTAAGCCGAAGCTAAGGTATCCTGACCAGAAAGTCACCAAACGAGGAAGATTGCCAACTCCTCTGCTCAGTTTCAATATATGACGGAAAGAGCAAGAAGTCAACGGCTGTTCTGCTAGAGAAGATTGTCGGAGGGGCGGATATTTTGTGAGCTCCTGGGGGGCTGACAGAGGAAGGACCGAAAGGTATTCAGTGTCGACATGAAGTAAGGGTATCCATTACAATTTCGACCACGATGTTCCACAGGAGTCCAGGTACTTGGGGCTCTCTTGGTGGAGGAGACGCCATAGTAAGACAGAGTCCCTCTCGATTTAGAACGTCAGGACTGCCCGGCCAATGACATGGGTGCACCGCATGTCAACAACTGGAAGCCGCTACGGGATCCCAGGACCGAACGCTCCGCACACATATACCACCTCGCCATCCGACATTTCCTGTGTGTGGGGTAGAAATAGCTCCTCCTGAGATCTTTCATTCATGTTGCCCTCGAAGACCTTCCCGAGCGAGATACATTCGAAAGGGATTCTCAAGTAGTCCAGCAGCCAGACCCGCTACAGCTTCGATCCGCACAATCCAGATCATGTCCTAGCCTTCTTTGCACTAATGGCCGGTACTCGACCAAGGACTTCCCGGGCAGGCACTGGCGGAAGAAGCGCAATCAGTTGCCGTGGAAGATCTTATCGATGTCCGCGGTGCTGTACCCAGACTGGTCCAGGATCATCCGTGAGTGCTGCAAATCAGCGGTGATCTGGTAGTCGGACGGGATATCGTTGTTGTGACCCGCGTCAGCACCGGTGGCCGCGTGCATGGTGTCTCCAGCAAGCTGGCAGACATGTTCAACGTGGTCGTCCATCGCTGTCAGTTTCAGGTTATCCGGTGTGGACCGGCGCCCCTACCTCCAGGGGACAAGGGGCCTCTACCACTTCACCTACGAGGGGGCCGAGGCTGTTTTGTCCTACTACTCCGAGATGGCGTATTGGACTGGTTTCCTTACCCCGAAGAGCGCGGATGTTTACCGACACAAAAGGACCGATTGCAGCATCTACCTGGTGGAGATCGAAGGCGCCACGGAACCGCTGATCAGTACCCTTTCTCTTTGTCGATTGGGCTCAGCAATTCTTTGCCCGCCAGAAATCTCTTGAGATTCTCGCAGAACAGATCCACCAGACGATCGTTGCGGTTCGGCGAGCCACCGGCAGTGTGGGGTGTGATGAGCACGTTCTCCATTTTCCATAGAGGGTGATCCTCCGGCAGTGGCTCCTCCGGCAGTACGTCCAGCCCGGCACCGCCGATTTGCCCAGTTGTCAATGCCTTCATCAGCGCTTGCTCGTCGACGATCTTGCCCCGCGTCACGTTGATCAGCAGCGCGTGAGGCAACATCCGGGAAAACGCGTCGCTGTCGAAGAGTCCCTGTGTCTCCTTCGTCAGCGGCGCACAGACGGCCACCACATCCGACTCAGCCAGGAGGTCGTTGAAACGTCCCATCTTCCAGCAGATCTCCACTTCAGGTGGCACTTCCACCTCCTCCGGATCGACGGCGACAATGCGCATGCCAAAGGCGCCTGCCCTTGTGGCAAGCTCCCTCCCCGTCCCTCCAAGTCCGACGATGCCCATAGTCCGGTCGAGCAGTTCCCAGGATAAGGAGCGAATCGGAAACCGCTGGTCCCAGCTTGGCTTTCGCACGGCCCGATTGATCCCCCGCGTTAGCCCTAAGAGCAAAGCCATTGCATGCTCGGCCAGATGCACCCCCACCGTCCCCTTGGCGCTGGTCAGCACCACCTCACTTGCTACCATCTCCGGAAAGAGCATTTCATCAACTCCCGCACCCCAGCTCTGCACCCACCTCAACTTCTCCGCCTTCAGAAACATCTCCTGCCCAATCCCTCCGCAGACCACCTCCACTTTCGGCACGATGCTCAGTGCTTCTTCGCCAGATGCACAAAGAACTTCCACTTCATCCGACACGGCCCTAATTGCTTCGACAAGGCGACCTTCCAGCTCCACAGTAATCAGGATTTTCATACCCTTACTCCTAATCGAGACTCTCAGTGATGATGGTGCCACCCTACTTGACCAGCACCATTTTGCGCGTCTGCACGAAGTCAGCGATGCGAATCCGGTAGACGTAGATACCGGCCCCGACCGCTCGTCCCTTCTCGTCGGTGCCATCCCAGACGACGGTGTGTTGCCCAGCTGATCTTGGTCCTTCGGTGAGTATGCGCACCCGACGGCCGAGAAGGTCGAAGACGCTGAGTTCGACCGAACCGCGCGGTGCCACTGTGAATGAAATCGTCGTCGAGGGATTGAACGGATTGGGGTAGTTCTGGTGCAGCGCGCGTGCTGGGGGCAGCTCGCTCTCTTCCGATAGGGCGGCGGTCGGCATCTCACCCGGCAGGAGCTCGAAGACGTAGATTGGCCCATCGAATCCCACGATGTAAACCTCGCCGCTCTCGTCTTCGCCGAAGCTGCTGATGTGCGACGGACAGGTGGCGATCAGGTCGTTAGAGCGCACCTTCCCCTCTTCGTATCGCAGGCCCCAGATTTCCTTGGTTATGAAATCGCCGTAGAGGTAGACTCCGTATAACCCGCCCAGACGGGCGGCGCGGTAGACATATCCGCCCGTAACCGCGGCACCGGCACCGCCAATGTGACCGTACTCGAACACTGGCAGGGCAAAGCCGACTGTGTCGCAGTAGATAAAGATGCAGTGAAATCCCTCCATCCTGTTCCAGCCGTAGTTTGCGCCCTTTTCGATGAGATCGACCTCTTCCCACTTATTCTGCCCGACGTCTCCTGCCCACAGCTGACCGCTTTTCCTGTCGAAGCTAAAGCGCCACGGGTTGCGCAGTCCGTACGCCCAGATCTCTTCGCGCCAGTCTTGGCTGTTGCCGACGAACGGATTATCAGGCGGGATACCATACTGCAGGTTTGCCGTACGAGCGTTCACGTCGATGCGCAGAATTGCGCCCAACCAGGTAGTGGGATCTTGAGCGTTCCCGAATTGAGGCCCGACGCCTCCTCCGTCGCCCAGTCCGACATAGAGCATTCCGTCCGGTCCAAATGCGAGCTGGCCGCCATTGTGAATCGCCGATGGCTGTGACGTCTCCCAAAGAACGCGCTCGCTCTGAATATCGGCGGCGTCAGGGTCGGAGGACACTTCGAACTCTGAAACACGTGAGATGAAGTCGCCGTGTGTGTAGTAGACGTACAAGCGGCCGTTATCTGCGTAGCGCGGATGAAAGGCGACGCTGAGCAGGCCCCCCTCGAGTTTATCGTTTACCTGATCTTGGATGTCCAGGAAATCCGTAGCGACGGCGTGGTCGACATTAGGCATTACCTTGACGCGGCCAGGCTTCTCTACTACAAAGATGCGGTCGCTGCCATCTCCGGCGTGTGTCAGAAAGAGCGGTTGGACGAAGTCGTTCGCCGCAAAGACCTGTCGCAACTCGCGCGCTGGCAACTCTTGGGCGTCGGAGATTGAAGCCGAGATCCCCAGGAGTGCACAGCAGAGACTAACACAGTATTTCATAGTCAATTCCTTTGCAGAAAATTCCTACAGTTCGTGGAATCGCTTGCCCGACAGATTGTAGAGGTCCACAGTAGTAGACAGCACGAGGGGATGGGAGACGGCGCCCTGTCTCCCTCGATAGTCCCCGATAGGTTCAATCGGGGATAGATTCAATCGGGAGTCTACCGACCACTGTCTATTTAATAAATTGGTTTGCGTTGTGGATCCTTTGAGCGGTCGGGATACGCCGATCTCGCAAGACCCGATCATTCACGCCTTTCCGCCACATGTGACGTGGTCGTCCAGGTCGAGTAATTCGAACCAGGTGACGATGTCTTCGCGCTGCTCACTCGCGGCTTTGTGCAGTTCGTTGAAAAATTCGCGCGACTCGGGGTCAGGGGGAACGCGGGCTTCCTGATAGGCGGACCCCTGGGCGATCTCCCAGGGGTCAGGGTTGTGCGGGGCATTGGCTTGGACCCACTCAAGGATTTCGGAATCGCTCTTACCCTCAGCGAGTTCCTCCTTTAACTGTTCCGGGTTGATGCCGGTGTAGCTAAGAAAGCGCTTGTCGAGAGGGCAGGCATAATGGTATTCGCCGTTCTGGTTGGCGATAGTAGCACGCCCCTTGTCCAACATGCGCGGTAGGATTACGAAACCCGCCAGGCGTACGCGCGGGCTGCGGGGCGGTCGTTGTCTCAGGTCGGGTGCTGCCATTCGTTTTTCCAAGTCTGTAGTCTGCTGGGGTTTGCTCACTTTTCCCTCCCTTGTCTTTCGGTTGTTTGTCCATGGGATGATATCAGGGACCGATTTTCCAACTCACTCCTTCCGCGCTACTATGGTTAAACCACCCAAACACATCAGCACGTGTTTCCAGTTTCCTGGCCGGTTGTCGGGCATTGTCGGAAGCAATAAGTTGAGACCTGGACCCGTTTAATAGATAGTTCAACAGAAAGAAGCCCACTGAAAATTTACCCATATAGTGCAGAAACTGGATGTAATCCGTTCTTGCCGGGCCTCTCGATCCTCTCTTTCTCAGCACGGGGTAAGGTGATGCAATGACCCCGCCTGTCCAGGAACTGATGTCCACAAACTCCGTTGCTAGATTGGTGAAGACTTCCCTATCCCGAATAATTCACAAAAAAAGGCCGTGTATTAATTAAGGGATTGTATTATATTATAGTTATGCCGTTTAACCACCTTCGGTGTCAATGCGAGCCGGAGGCGAAGCAATCTCGATTCTGTGGTAGATGTAATACTCTCCGGCTCTCATAGGAGACCACTATAAAACCTTGAGATTGCTTCGTCGCTTTGCTCCTCGCAATGACTTCCATCAAGTTTATGAATTAATCGGGCTAGAGAGCCCCCCGGTTGTAATACCTTGGCAACTCCCGCATAGATCTGCCAAGATAGCCCAACCGAGCACTATTCAACAGGGTAGTACTAAGGTCTGGGCTCTTTTTCTTGCGCTAATTAAAGTCGGATAACCGCTATCCTTGTGAATCCATCGGTATCTCAAGCTGGGAATAAAATCCACTGGGCTTGAAATTCAGACCATAACGACAACAGCTTCAGCCGTATCGGCTGAAAAGAAAGTTGAGATGCCCGATCCAGTAGAGGGGTGCCGCCTTGTATGAGCCAGATCCAGGTGTGGGTTCAGGTGCGGGCGTGGTGAGACTCGGCTGGAGCGCGGTACTCGACGCGCAGGTGCGGGGTCTCCAGGCGCTGGTGGTCCTCCAGGCGTGAGGTCAGGCAGCTCTCCAGGGCGCCGCTGACGAGCAGGGTGCGCTCGGCCGGGAAGGGGGCTGTGCCAGTGGCGATCATCTCTTCGATCTTGGCCACCAGGCAGGCCGAGTAGGTAACGTTTGGCCCCGGGGTCAGGAAAAACTGAGTGGAGATCGGGTTGACTACATCCTTGAGGCGGGCGGCAAAGCAGAAGTCTCTTACAGCGCCGTTGAGCATCAGCAGAGTAGCCTGCAGCCCGTCGTTGTACTCGATGAAATAGGCGGCCGGGTTTTCGACCAGTTTGGGCAGCTCTCCGTTGCCTAACATATCCTGTGTGCGGCCATCCTCCATGGTGAGGCCCTGGAGCCTATCGCTGCGGGAGAGGGCGGACTCCAGCAATTCTTTGGACCAGCGGCCCTCTTCGCCGGCCTCCCACACGGCGTCCCCCTCGATCAACTGCACAGCCCTGACCCCGGTCTCGCCACCTTTGCGGCGCTCGACCATGCATTGCATGGCCTCCAGGGCGTGGTAGTCCATGGCGTCCGATTCGCCCATACCCACCATCAGAGCACTATCAATTCCGCAGTCTAAGGGCAGTTCGATGTCAGGCAGGCGCCATGTCACCGGCAGGGACGAGCCTGCCAAAACCGGGAATCCCAGGCGGTGACTGTCATCCAACATTTCCCGGGCCTTCTCAAAGCTGTAGGACAAGTGCTTATCGTTGTAGATGGGCACGGAGCGCCCATCCGCCTCGAAGACCTCTACGCACTCCTTGAAGAACTCGTAGCGCGGATAGAGAATCTGTTCCTTCTGGTTACTGGGGTAGTCGCCGTGCTCGGCGATGATCAAGACGGCATCCACGGCAAGGTCATCGCCGCCGCAGCGCAGAGCCTGGGCAATCGTGGGGTACACGGAAAAGCCGAACTCGCGGCAGCGGTCCGTGCTCTGGTCACCTTCGGACTTCTGGTCTACGTAGAGCGAGACGATCTCCATATTAGGCCGGTGCCAGCGCCCTTCGTAGGGATAGCCTACCAGGAAGCGATCCGCAAAGTGTTGAGCGTGCGACAGGTATCTGTAGATGGTGGCGATGACGGCGATGCGTTTGGGAGACGTGTCAGTTGTCATTTTGCAGCGTTCTCCATAGACAGTTTGGTGAATTACAACGACTAAGTATCAGATCAAAATAGTTCGGACAAATTATAGAGACCCGCAGTGGTAGATACCCCGATAGATTCAATCGGGGGTACTGTCTACTGACTACTGTCTACTTACTTATGCCCTCCAGAAGGTGGATTCCTCGGGCGCCTCATAGGAGATGGACAGATGCGGGGTCTCCTGTCGTTTCTGCCCCTGAAAGAGACTCTCTACTCCAGCGGCCACCAGACCGGTGGTCAGCAGGGTGCGCTCGACAGGGTACGATGGCTCGCCGGTCAGGAACATCTTTTCGACGTCGTTTACCTGGGGACTGAAGAAGTTGGCCAGGGTTGTGCGGTCCGGCGGCATGGGCAGGTACATCTGAGTGGACAGCGGTGCACCCTGGCCCTCAAGGTGGGCGGCGAAGTTGAAATCCTGCACCAGGCCGTTCATCAGGATCATGGTAGATTTGAGGCCATCCACGTGCTCGTACTGGTAGGCAATGGGATCTTCGACAAACTCCTTCATCTCGTCCAGGGTTGGGAAGATGTTGTTGAAGCCCGGTCGCGAGGGGGTGAGGGTGTGACTGCGGCAGAGGGCTGCCTCGAAGAGCTGGGGAGACCAGAGCCCTTGATGATGGGCCTCCCAGAAGAGGTCGCCACGGTAGGCCTGCAGCCACTTGACGCCCTTTTCACCACCTTCGCGGCGTTCCACCATGCACTGGATGGTCTCCAGAGCGTGGATGTCGTAGCTGTCGACACCGCCGTATGCGATGCACAGAGCCTCCCGAACGCGGGTGCCCAAGGGCATGTCGATGGACGGGGTGCGCCAGGTGACCGGCAGGGACGAGCCGGCCATGAATGCAAAACCCATCTCTTGAGAGATGTCGTACATCTCCCGGGCCCAATCCCAGTTCCACGACAGGTGTTTGTCGTTGAAGATGGAGGCGGTTTGGCCGGTAGCTCTGAAGACAGCGACGATCTGCTTGAAGAACTCGTAGCGCGGGTAGAGGTGCTGGCCTTTTTCATTGGTCGGATAGCTGCCGTGCTCGCCGATCAGAAGGACGCCATCGACCGCTAACTCACTGCCTCCCAGGGTCAGGGCGTCGGCGATAGTGGGATAGATCTTCATGGAGGGAAAACGCTTGGAACGATCGCGGCTCAGGTCACTGTCCCCGACCTGGTCAACGTAGAGGGAGACCAGATCCAAGGGTGGACGATGGTGCCGACTGTTCCAGCCGTACCCCTCCAGGAAGCGGTCGACAATCTGCTGGCCGTGGGAGTGCTTGCGGTACTCCGTGACGATGGTAGCGATTCTAGGGCGATTCGACAGCATCTGAATATCCTTTTAGAAGTGTTGGTACCTCCATCGGCAACGTGAAGTTTCTTCGCTTCATAGATGTCTCTTTCCATTAGTATTACACTTGACTCTCGACCTCCTGTTGCTGTCTCGATCGGCTCCTGTCTTTGAGTACGAACTCGACTCTTCCCACCCCCTCCACTGTCGCCTCGCCGCACGTGCCCGGCGGAATCGTCTGATCGGAGGCAATGATCACTTGCTTCGCAACTCGACCCAGAGTCACCACATCGCCGGGAAAGAGAGTAATACCCTGGGTTATAAACGCCAGGGTCTGAGCGGCCAGATGAACATATTCATCCGTATTTCCCAGTGCTTGACCAAACCCCTCGATCCGTAGAACCATTTCTCTACCCTTCAACTGCGCAGCCGATAAAGGGATAGGTGTCTCAGCGACCACACAGAAACCGTCGGCCCACCTTCCGTACACCTTAGGCATGCCCCAGTCGTGATCGTCCAAGATCTGTTTGATCTCGTCCTTGAACGAGAGGTCACAGAACGAAGCAAGCGGTACATAACCCAGAATGTACTCGTCCGCTTCCGACTCGGGTACTCGGCAGGCGACCTTGCGAACTATGAAGGCTAACTCCGCCCCAGCGTGGACGGCCCGAGCCCGCGGTGGAACCTCCACCTCAGCCGGAGATCGGCTCAATGCAGAATTAGGACCGTTGAGGAATCGAGGGTATTTACCCACTGAGGCCCCTTCCACCTTTTCGACATCTGTGTAATTCCCGTACAAGGTCCAAAGGTGGCGGGCATCCTCAATCCGCCATGCATCGGATTCGGGAAGCTCCGATGCATCTTCCACGAACGAATCCCGCACGGCAGGGGCGGGATGCACCGCTCGTCCTACGTCATCGGCAGGTCTCCAGTCTCCTCCCTCATGATCTGGAATGACCACGGGATTGCGCAATACGCCGACTCTTTCAATCTCCGACTCTATGTAGTCATTCGGGCCAAAGCGCACGTCCTCGTCGCACGATAAGCCATCCACTCCCATCGTCGCACAGTGGAGCACATCGCCAGGATAGAGGGTTGCGAAAGATGAGAACCAGTGGATAAGCCGCTCTACTCCCAGTAACGAGCCTGCTGTATGAGAACGGTCTCGGAGCCAGCCCGACTGGCGGGTATAGACCAGCAGATCGTAGACATTACCGATTTCATCGCGAGTGACCAGATAAGGACCCATAGGGCACATAGTATCGCACTTTTTGCCGCCCCACGATTCGGTGGCGCCATCCATAAAGTCAGCTTTGCCGGGCCCGGCTTGTATCTGGCAAGTATAGTTGTTGCCACACGCATCAGTCACAACGGTAAAACCCGCAACGTGCTGCATCGCTTGGTCTACCGGGATATAACGTCCGCCCTGCCCTATAATCACGCCTAACTCGACATTAAATCCCCATGGGAGGCCGTTTCTGGGCAGGACCAGAGGCTCGCCTGGCCCTATCACTGTCCCCTGAGGGCGCTGATGACCTTTTGGATAGAGGTTGAGGGAGACCCAACTGGGTGCATGGCGGACAAAGGACGGGGAGTTACCAACCATGCCGTAGTAAAGCCGAGGGCGAGGGATCGGGGCGCGCAGCCGTACTTCGTTCAGTGGGAACCCCGCTCCAATCATGAGAAACTGATCGGACTGCTCTAGAAATCGCTGCAGAAAGTCAAGGAGCCGGAGAGCAGCAGTCATGCCCGGTTCTCCCAAGGCCAGGAAGGTCTTCAGGTCCCTTGGCCAAGGTCTCACCTGAAGAAAATGTGGCCGATTGACACGATAACCGGTCGACCCACCTGATGTATACTGTTCCAGCCGTTGCTCAGTCTCTTCCGGATCGAAGATCCAGTCCGTTCCGCTTGCCGGATGGTTCACAATAATCCCGAACCGCTCCTTGCCCCGTTCTACAAATGTGGCGAGCTTCATGTCCCTCTTTCTCTTAGTGTGGGTTCCCCATTTTAGACTGCGCTTTCTTCCCCCTGCAAAGTTTCAAGCACTACCTTGGTCTTGAATTGTGGACTATACGTCTTATTTACTTTGCAATCTAAATCTAATAATTCTGTGTGCGGGCTATACTCGAGAGGAAAAATACCAAGAACAATCTTGGATGTCAACAAAAACTCAACATTTCGGTCTATTATGACATCTGGATATTTACCTGACTTATGTCTGTTCCCCTTCAAGTGAATAACGGCTAACCACAGTTGTGCAGCCCAGATATCGACCGTGGCAACATTAAAAAAACAGCGCCCCAACTTGATTTACGCTGGTTCCGGATATTCTTATCTGCAAGATTGGCTCCCTAACGTCGCGCAAGCCGTAGTGAGCGAAAAGATGGTCGACTTTGTCGGCTTGGGACGTATGGTCCTGGCTTACCCGGATGTTCGGGTCGATGATCGCGGCCACGCTATCCAGGATCTTCGGATGCGTCGCAATCTCCCAGATGAACTGTTGATCAAAATGTCGGTCGAACAGCCCCGTCTGAGCTTTTTCACGTCCCCCTTTCGCCTCCAGTGTATCAAAACAATCCCGGTAATACTGCACCTCCTTCTTATCAGTCATCACCCAAATGCCAGACAGAAAACCATCCTGCTCGTACGCCTCAACTTGCCGCTCACTTACCATGTTCATTTGCCTAACGGTATGCCAATGAGCCGCCTGCGTTATTGGCATACCGAACTCTTGAACAATCGTAATGGCTCGATGCGGAAGTTCAACTTCGAAAAATCTGGAACTCAGCAGGTCGGCTCGCTTGGCGTGTTCTACGGCGACGACCAACACTTCGCCGATGAAGACCAGGGCGACGCGACCACATCACGACCCTGGCCAATCGGCACCAGCACCCGGCCCGAGAACATGCCAGTGCATGTGCGGCGTCACACCAGGAGCCGCAGCATTGGCCCGCATGTAGAACCCCTCACCATCCAGGAGGCCGAGCGAAGTCGCGGTTGCTTGAATCGCTCGGACCATCGACGACAGGAGGTCACCGTCGAGGGCGGCCTCGTCGAGTAGTGACGGGACGTGGCTCTTGGGGACCACAACGACGTGAATCTCGGCCGCGGGTCTGGGATGGTGGAAAGCGAGGACGCGGTCGTCCTCGTAGACGCGCTGCACGTCGAGCTTCCCCGAGAGGACATCTTCGCAATACCAGTCACGCTTAGCCATCAAACCACCACATCCTTTCGGAAAAGAATAAGACCCGTCCGTAGAACGTCTGGTTAGGCATGGACCATGGTTACCTTATAGGAAACGGATGTCCTTGTACCTTGAAGTTCTTTTCACGGTCTGTGCCCCTTACCAGAATGGGTCTCCACTTCAAATCGATGCCAAGCGGACCCGCCGCGATCGGCTTGACGTGCGTGGGAATATAACGGACTGTCAGTCCGCAGCGGCGCCGGGGCGATCGATTCGGCAAACTACCATGGATAAGCATCCCATCGTGCAGCGAAATCTCACCCGCTCGCAGGATACAATCCACTGCGTCCTTCTCCTCTTGCTCGGTTAGCTCGACCTCTTGATTGATGCTTAGCAAGTTGCCTTGCTGCTTTGATTTACCGTGATTCATCAGTCGGTCCCGGTGCAGCCGTGGGATAACGCGCATGCACCCGTTGCCACGATCGCTGTCGTCCACTGCATACCAGGCCGAGACTTCGATTGGCGGTTCCAGTCCCCAGTACCGCAGATCTTGATGCCACGCCACGAACTTCTCCTCCGGCCCATATTTGCAGAAGAAATGGGTGGAAAGTAGCAGCACGTTCGGGCCGATAATCGCGGCCACGCTATCCAGGATCTTCGGATGCGTCGCAATCTCCCAGATGAACTGTTGATCAACATGTCGGTTGAACAGCCCTGTCTGAGCTTTTTCACGTCCCTCTTTCGCCTCCAGTGCATCAAAAGAATCCCGGTTATACTGCACCCCTTTCTTATCAGTCATCACCCGAATTCCAGACAGAAAACCATCCTGCTCGTACGCCTCAACTTGCCGCTCACTTAACATGTCCATTTTCCTAACTAGGGCTTATACAGTTTTCTATGCTAAAAACCTGTATACAGCTATTTGAGCTATATAAGACCCCATTGAAATATTAAGAAAAAACCTGCAATATTAAAAAGCTCATTCTGTTAAGTCATAATTATCATAAGTTTTGTAGGAATCATATACAGACTCCATAAAACCCTAATTCAATATCAATCCGCAAAAAATTGTCAGCAGGGCTTATCACTCCCTTTCCACAACCGTTTAGAACGTGAGTATAAATCATTGTCGTATTGACTTCCTTAAATGGCCGAGTATTTCCTGAACTGTGCGATTATCATAACCATCTGCCAGCAAATGAGTCGCAAAAGAATGTCGAAAGGTGTGCGACGAGGCATGTTTTGTGATATCAGTTTTACGGACGGCCTCTTTCACAACTCTCTGTACGATCGTTTCATGAACGTGATACTGTCCCTCTTCGCCAGTCGTTTTATTATCGGGTAATGGGGCATCTCCGATGGTGGGGTCACCGACATCGAGGACTAAGAGGACTAAGATGGTATCCGGCAGCTTTCCCCTGGATGACCTCTGCAAGAATGGACCCGAATTCGAACAATTGGCGCGTATAAAGAACGCGTTGAAAGCCTGAGTTTACGCGCTTCAATTAGCCGAACCCAGTCACCCATGCAAGCGTACAACATAACAAACATCGATCATCCGTAGATTTCACTGATACCGCAGATTTCATATTAGTGTTTTATGAGTAATCTGCGGATGTTAATGCGCCACACGGACAACGTCAGCGCGTGAAAAGTGTGCCTCGCACGTAGTCCGCAGCATCCGACACCAGGAAGGCAATAACGCGTCCGACACCATCTGGTGACCCGAGCTCCTTCTTCGCTGCTTCGACAGCTTGATCAGGGGATCGACCTTGGCGCTCAGCCGCCTCCGCGATGATTTCTAGCTTCATGACCGTTTCAATCGAACCTGGACACAGCACGTTTACGCGAATATTTCGTGGTTCAAGATACTTGGCTAGCGTTATGCCAAGACCGTTGACACCGCCTTTGCTCGTAGCATACGCAATTGATGAACTCGGACCTGTGACGCCGGCGCCGGATGCGATCAGCACCACTACACCACGCTGACTTGCTTCTAAAAGAGGAGACGCATACTTGGCACACAGAAAGCTGCCTTTAACGTTCACATCGATCACATCCTCGAAAACGTCAATAGGCACTTCTTCTGGCTGCAGATACGCGCCGCGACACACGCCGGCGGCACACACTAACGCATCCAGCCGACCATGTTTTACTCGCACGTGGTCCATCAGATTCCCAACTTCGTCCGCATGTCGCACATCGGTGCGTAAGAATCGGGCATCGCCACCCGCCTCTCGGATCGCTGCGGCAGCTGCTTCACCAACATCTTTCTCGATATCGGCCATCATAACGTGGGCGCCTTGCATCGCACATAGTCTGGCCGCCGCCCCCCCAATGCCCCGGCCCCCGCCAGTCACAACAATCACTTTTTCGGCTAAATCAATCATTACACATAACCTCCTTCCGCAAGGGCCCAACGGAAATCCTGGGATCGACAAGCCGCGTTGCGTGTTGATCCCCTGAAATCCCAAAGAGCCTACACAATATTAGCCAGATCGAATCTCTATATCCAACTCAGCTAGCTTCCTCTTTACGAATGTAGATGCTTGTGGGACTAGACTCGCGGGCAAATGTTCGATCAATCCGAAGCCATCAGGCAACAGGGCCTCAAATCGTCGAAAAAATGTGCCAAAGTCCAACAATCCATCGCCTGGCACCGTTCCGCTGATATGAACAGTCAATCGATCCTCAACATAGACATCATTGATATGCGCAGCAATAATATAAGGGCCAAGTGTATCAAACAAATGGTTCAACAGAGACGTTGTATCATAGAGCTTCTGAACATCACTCACAAAATTAACCGGATCTAGACTCAACTTAACCCACGGAGACTCGGTGCGTTCGATGATTCTCTTGATCCGCTCCGGACTATCTAGAGGACTGATGACGTGGGTTTCGAAAGCAAACGGAATGCCATGAACCTCGCAAGCAGAAACAGCTTCTCGCAGAATGTCAACAATGGCATCCTCTACTTCAGGTGAATGATTTGCAGGATGTGGTGTCCAGGCACCAGCCGGATTCATGCTTCCGGGTCGAATGCCGGCCATGTCTGCACCAAGATCGGCCGCGAATGTGACTGTATTCTGCAACTGCCGAACGGCCTCATCACGATTTGAGTCACCAGGGGAAACAATGACCTGTGGCACTGTCCAGGCTTGCACGACCCGTATACCGTGATTAGCAAATACAGATCGTGCATTTTGAAATGCGGCCGGAGAAAAGGGCTCTCGATCAGTCGTCAGATGGATACCAATACCGCTAAAGCCTAAACTGGTAATTCTCGCGGCCGCACGATCATCAATGGCGTCTAAATCATTGGGAAAGAAGCCGACTATGCCAAGTCGCATCGCTACACCTCCGCGTGGTGGTGGACTGAAGACGTGAAACGAGACGCGTGACTTTGTACGTCAGTCACCAAATTACGAATCACGCAAGACAGCCGCTCGCACGGCCGGCGCTCCATATTTCCGAAAGCGACTTTGTACTTCGAATCTCGGTTTCATGTAAATATCTTTCGTCACATTAGAAATGGGAATCCCGTACGGGATAACGAGGAAATCTCGTCATTCAGCACACAGGGCTCCATTATACAAGATCAATTATACAAGATCAATGCATATTGTCAAGCCAATTATGGTCGAAGAGTTGACCCAAGACACGGTTGAGAGGAAGATTATGATTATTAAGCCATTTGTACAAGAAACTGATCTTGTGATTCAAACTCAGTCATCACAGGTCGACAACACACCATTTCTGAGCATCATCATTCCCACATACAACGAAGCCAGCCGGCAGCCGGCCACGTTTGAAATGGTCCCTTCCTTTCTCGATCAAGAACCACTTGATCTCATTCTAAGCTTCGCGTGAAAATAGTCTGGACAAGATTATAGGATCCAAGATAGTAGACAGCTTAGAGGAAGAAGCAATTTCACCTATCTACTGACTTCATAAAGCCAACAAGTTTTATCAAACTACTTAATGTTGCATATTTCCACCAAATCCTTTGTTATAGCCTCCACAAGCCTTTTCTTCTGTTCATCTGTGCGTCCCCCTAACATCTTGACATTTATGTAAGGCATTTGAAACACCCTTTTCAGTGAGTAGATTGATGACTTTAGCTCCTCTTTAAAGTGGAGCAATTATCCATCCTGTTGGGCGTGTAGTTCCATAATCTTTTTGGGCAGCTCTTTGATCTTGGGGAGGGCATCCACAGAGCGCGGCGGGGGAGCCACTTCAAAGTGGATGAATCCCTTATAGTCGATGTCGTAAAGCGCCTGGAAGATCTCCAGCCACGGCATATTGCCGTCGAACGGGGCGCGGTGATCTATCCCATCGTAGAAGTCGTGAAGGTGGACATGGCGCAGCCTGGAACCGACCTTATGGAACTTTTCGGTTGGGACTCCAGAAAGTGTCATAGGGTTTTGACCTTCTGAATTGCGCACGTGCCCGATGTCGATGATCATCCCAAGCTGAGGATGACCGATGGAGTCGATAAACTCTATGTTGTCCTCAATGGTCTGTCCCGGCCCGAAGTTCTCGACCAGCAGGTGCACGTCCTCTCCTTCAAAGTGCCGGAGGAGTTCTTCCAAGCTTTTCCAGGTGGCAGGTGTCTTGACGCGCCCGTGGCATCCCCAGATATTTCCGCCCATCCACAGCAGTGTGCCAATCTGCCTTTTGCAATTATCCACCCTTTTGCGCCTTTCGGCTTCGCTGTCCACCTCAAAGTTGGTTTGGCCGGAATGATACGTCCCGACGGCGAGTCCAAGATCATTGCATATATCCTTGATTATCTTCATTGACTTGGGATCGTCCAATGCAAAGTGATCGGGATCCTCGGGGAAGCCGATCTCAATAGTCCCGATGTCGTTCTTTTTGATCTCGCCCAACGTCTCTCGATCCAAAGGCCTTTTGCGGCGAAAAATAAATGTCGACACCGCCAGGCGATTCCTGATCTCTTTCTCAGTATAGAAGGCCATGTTTTTTAAGTTTCCTCCTTAATATTACGGTCTGGTTTGAAGTGGAGCAATTATCCATCCTGATGCGCGTGCATTTCCATGATTTTTTTGGGCACCTCTTTGATCTTAGGGAGGGCATCCACAGAGCGCGGTGGGGGAGCCGGTTCGAGTGTACTTCTCTAGGAAAATCGGTGCCGCCTCATCTATGGTCTCTATCGATTGCCGCTCCAGTACGGCCCAGACCGGTGCCTGTGTGCGCTCACAGCTTTCGATGATCTTGAACATGTTCTACAACTCCCAGTGTGGGGTCTCCTCATGCTAATGATTCTTTTGGACAGCTCGTAAGACCAGACTAATTGAAACTTTTTCAAACTATAAGGAGGTCTTTTCGGTGTGATATCCAATCTACACTACTTTATCCAGTTGTTCTGCTACGGCTTGCAAGTCCGGACGCAAATGTCACCACCTTGAACTTAGCCTCCATTGACTCCTCAACTTGCTCGGCGTCCCGGGGTAAACGGAAGCCGCTGTCACGAAGACAAGGAGTTGTACGCCTCCACGAGCCCTTTCAGAAATTCAGGATCCATGACGATCCCCTTGATTCCATTTACCACAAACTGAACTCCCACGCATAACAAAAGAAATCCCATGATTTTAGTCATGGCATTCATGCCGTTTGCGCCCATAAAGGCTAGGATCTTGCTGGCGCTACGGAGCACCACGAAACAGAACAGGCAAACGACAAATATGCCGCAGATTATAGCAACGTAATCCAACCAATGCTGGACCAGTGACGTGAGCCCGATGGTGACAGCTATCGCACCCGGACCGCTCAGGCTGGGCATGGCCAGAGGGGTAAAAGATATATCTTTCTTCTGTCTGGACTCTTCTTCTTCTTCCGGTGTCTGTTCGTCCTCTCACGAAGGGTTGAGCATCTGGATGCTAATACGGACAATCATGATTCCACCGGCGATACGGAGTCCCGGAGTCGAAATCCCAAAAAAGTTTAGGATCATTGTCCCGGCAACCAGGAATACGACTAGAATGGCAAACATGTAAATAATGCCCATCCGGATCTGCTGCGCTCGCTTTTCTTCCGAGTCTCCATCCGTAATGGCCAGGAACACCGGTGCCGTGCTGAAAGGATTTGCAATAGGAAGCAGCGCGGTAAAGGTGGTCAGAGCCAGCGCTATATTTAACATCGTGGACCTCCTGTTTGTATACCATCGACAGAGTACGTCTCAACGTCAGCTCATCCAGCCAATCGGATCATAATGTCTAACTGTCAATTCTAACCCAAATAATTCACAAAAAAAGCCGTGTATTAATTAAGGGATTGTATTATATTATAGTTATGCCGTTTAACCACCTTCGGTGTCATTGCGAGCCGAAGGCGAAACAATCCCCCCGATAGATTTAATCGGGGGTTACTGTGGTAGATGTAATAGTCTCCGGCTCTCCTAGGAGACAACTATAAAACCTTGAGATTGCTTCCCCGATAGACTCAATCGGGGACCGCTTTGCTCCTCGCAATGACTCCAGCAAGTTTATGAATTAATCGGGTTAGATAAACCTTATCACTACTTCCTTTGATCGGAATCCCATATAAGTTTCTATCGTAGATCCATGCTTTCATTTTTCCAATTTACTACCTTTTTACCTCTTCAAATGCATCAAGAGCGTAATTTAAATCTTCTCTGGTATGTGCATCTGAAATCTGGACTCTTATTGTTTCATCCCCTTTAGGCACAACAGGAGCAACTAAACCAGTGACCAGAATTCCTCTCTTATAAAGTTCATTTACCATTCTCTTAACTTCGGCCGTGTCTCTTACTAGGACAGGAATAATTGGATGAATCCCTGGAACGGTACCAAATCCTATGTTTTGTATTCCTTCTCTAAAATTCTGGGTGTTTTCTCTTAATCGCGCAAGCATGCTCTTGCCTTCTTGACTATTTACGATATTTACAGCGGCAATTCCTGCATTAGCTTGACCGGGTGAAATGGGGTTTGTGAAGATGTAAGTGTCCGCTTTTTGTCTGACAAGTTCGATTATTTCTTCACAGGCAGCAACATAGCCGCCTTCTGCTCCAAATGCTTTCCCTAATGTGCTTGTAATAATATCAACACCATTTTCTTGAGTAACTTCTGGAGTACCTCTTCCAGTTTCTCCATAAGCTGCAGTACCATGAGAATCATCCATAATCGTTATCACACCATCTTTGAATCTCTCATTATATTCTTTTGCTGAAGCCACTATCTCTGCCAAAGGTGCGTAATTGCCCCTCATACTAAAGACTCCGTCAAAGATTATGATTACTCTTTCTATTTCGGGAGGCATAGTCTCTAATCTTTCTTCTAATCCTCTTATATTGCCATGTTGATAGATTCCGTGTTGCTCTGATGGAACTCCAGCGATATCCAATGCGATATTTACTAAATCTGGTAAGGCACTTTCATCTTTTCCCATATGGAAGACTTGGTTAATCATTATCATTGCCCTGCTAAGCAGATCGGGGCCAGTTTCTAAAGCCTCTCTTAATTGCCCCACATCGTTGTGTTGGTAGATACCCTTATTCTCAGAGGGTACACCGGCAATCCTTATTGCTCTGGCAATGCTATTATGATTAAGCTGATCACTGATCACATATGTCTGTCTATTCATTAAAGCTATTGCAACTCCTAAATTTGCCATATATGCGCAACTAAAGATCTTCGCAGCTTCTGTTCCATGAAAATCTGCTAAGTCTAATTCTAAATCTCTATGATAAACTGTTGTACCGTCAATAAATCTTACCCCTCCAGGATTAACACCCAATCTTTCTGATGCCGCTCTTTCTGCTTCAATTAATCTCCGATCTTGGGCTAATCCAAGATAATTATTTGAGTTCAACCTTAGAAATCTCTTATCCTCCTCATCTTCCAACAAAAATCTTGGACCCAAACCGTCACCTGGTGAGGCATATCCTACAATAACACGTTCGGGAGGTTTTAATCTTCCCTCTTTTCTTAATTCTTGAAGTTCTATTTGAAACGTTTCTTTTAGTTTATCTACCGGCATTTTTATCTCGCCTCGTCAATCGTTATAGCTCTACTTTCTTCTCGACTATGACCAACATCCACGTGGATGCCAGATGAAAAATAGTAATCACTGTTGCGGCTATTGTATGAGATGATCCGACAGGACTCACCGATCATCTGCTCGATATAGGAATGCCTCCCGGTGAAGTCAGTCAGCTACTCGATGAGGCAGCCATAGCGATGCAGACCACTCTCAAGAACTAAGAAGTTCGGCTCATCCGCTTCGACTTGATCTCATCCCCTCGATGAAACGCACGGCGTTCCGTGAGAAGTGATCCTCGATCTCCTCTTGAGTCAACCCTAATATGTCCGCCACCTGCCGTTCCTGGCGCAACTGCTCGTAAATCACAAACGTCGGTGTGGGATCGCAGTGAGAAACTTCCGGAGAACCTCCATAGTAGTCCCAGGCTCGGCCGTAGGTTATGTACTTGCCGCGAGCACACCCGGCCAGGATGTTGTCCGAGCCGAACATCACTCGTTTTCTATCCTCATGTTTCATCAGCAGATAGTGCGAGTACATGTCGTTCACCGCTGAAGTGTCGTACCGGATATTCGGCATGTCCTTGAGTACGTGGATCGACTCCTCCATAATGAAGGCGTTGAAGGCCCGGGCACAGTGTGCTAGGATCCACTGGGCCTTCGGGTACTCTTTGGTATAGTACTGCAGATCCTTCAAGTTTTCGGGATCAGCAGCCCCGGTTTTCTTGGAAAGATGCATGGTGATCGCCAGCCCCATTTCGTGTGCTACCTCGATTAAGGACTCGGGGAGGAAGTCCTGAATCCGACAATTGATCGGATCGGGGGCGAAGATACGATAGGGCTTTAATCCAAGGAAGTTGTGCTTTTTTACTTGAGCCGCGACGTAGTCAGGACTCATATCCGGCGTGACCAACATGTTTACTGCCGACTGAGGATCTGGCTCCATCTGGGCAGCCATCCAGGCGTTGTGACCCTCTTTATCTATGCCCTGTATCGGATACCCCAGGATCAGGTAGTGTATTTCGCGACCGGGGTATAGTTCTGCCGCCCACGCCAGGTGGTCCTGGTAATCTACCTCCCAGCGTTGACCTGTGGGAGGGTCTTCCGATGCGCCTTTATGTGCCTCGGACCAGATGTGGGTGTGCATGTCGTAGATTACAGACGGTACATAGTTCTCCAATTCCTTTTCCCAGATATCGCGGTCCAAGTTCCGGTAATCGATAGTTTCCATGAGTTTCTCCCCTCATCTATGCAGCATCAGCCCTGTTCAACTGCGGCGGTCACTATGAGGTGCTCTATCCAGTCCTCGTTGTCTTAATACTTGGCCTTCGGTGGTGGATGCGTCGAACGATCCAGATTGTTCAGGTTTACGCCTCCTATACACCCCTACTCTGTGCTAAGGAGTCATTCTTCCATATCTGAATGGCTTAAATATGGTGTAGAAGATGCCACGCAGTGGATCGAAGGACTTTTTTCAGTTCTGGGAAAAACCAAATTTACAGCAACGGAAGCTGTCGTGCTTAAATTTGGCAACCCTAATCTTAACACAGTTTCTCCTTCGGATCAACAAAAATTTTGACTTTTCTGTCTTTTTGGCGGTCAAGTCCTTTTTTCCTGTAGAATCGCCTATCCGACGGTGGGCATTCCATCTGCCACGGTCAGTCATCACCACCTATGGAGGTTCTGCGTCCTGCACAAAGGCTCATATCCAGGTATCATCTACTGTTGGTTCACTCCCTGGGAAACTCGATTGGCATGGCTCCTGCCGGACGAGCTCAGTACTTTTCGCTGGGAAAGATGCCGGTCACATTGGTGCGGCGAGCCATCTCATGATGGAATCTTCCCAGTCCACGACAGAATCTATCGGAGGAATGACCCCTGCGAGGTGAATACCAACGCCTTATCATTGCGTTGATAGCGAGCAAACTACTGTGTGTGGAATTTTCTCTGTCGATCCTGGGGCACACTCAAATCTAAGCGTCCCGTACGAGTCTTTAGGGTGCGCGGTCTGTAGCAGTTGCGATAGATTGTCCCTTATAATACTTCTAGGAGAATTGCACAATACTCTTGACAATCTGTGAAGTGTTTATGTATATTAAGAGACTAAGTAAGTTCTCTAATTTCACGTTAGCTCAAATGGTTGTCACATACTTGCACGACTCACAGTGTACGAGAGGTCAACATGACAAACAAATAGGTAGACTGGTTATCTTCACATTGTTAGTATCTATTTATAGCTGCAGTGGCCCACAAGGACCTTCAGGACCAAGTGGCCCACGAGGACCTTCAGGCTCAGCAGACGATCTAATATTTATTGAACGTACGTTTAGCCGTCTCAGCTATGATGATGAGGGTGCTATTAGCATTGAGGATGAGCGAATAATGCCTGAGAGCTTTGTCAATATCTATCTGAAGATCACTTTAGGAGACGGGCGTGAAGCCTATTCCCCACTCGATTCAATCCTTATCGGGGTAGTAGGTATGCCTTCAGAACTTTGGGTAACTGGAGAGCCTACACCCTTCCTTATGGTTTTTGGTGGTGGCATTGTGATCGTGGATCCAAACGAAGTTCTATTGAATGTCGGGATTGTTTTTTCAGCTGCTTTTTCAGCCGTTTCGGGTGATACTTCGGTCATGTCTCTTGTAGTAAGTATCTTAAAAACAGGATAACCATAGTCGCACCACATGCCGACATGATTGTACTAAATGATTTCAAATTCCTCACATTGTATGGGAATCTAGACGATAAATTGAAAGAAAGGGTGAATTAGCTTGGACAACCTCTACACAATCCAGGAAACTGCGGTAAAACTCAGTACCCATGTGAGCACTGTCAGAAGATGGGTCAAGGAAGGAACACTCGGGGCTGTTATCCTTCAGAAAGGGTAAAGGTAGAAATACAATAAGAATACCGGAAGCCGCCCTAAACTGTAAAATGTCGTGGAAAAGTAACCCAGTGAAGAATAAGGGAATTATATACTTGCCACACACGATTGATTGTTGTATATTATGAGTAGAAAAGGAGGTGTTCAAATGCAACCCAGCACTTTTGAGTTCTTCGACCGGTTCCCCGATGAAGATTCGGCACGAGAGTATTTGATTAACGCGCGCTGGCCGGATGGCATCATGTGCGTTCATTGCGGACACGATGAGGTTTGGCGCATCAGGGACGGGAAGCTGTTCACGTGCAAGGGATGCCGGAAGCAGTTTACGGTCCGTCTGGGAACAGTCCTGGAGGATTCGGCTATTTCGATTCGCAAGTGGCTGTATGCCATGTATCTGTTCGCAACTCACTCGAAGGGCATAGCGTCAACAAAGATGGCTGAGATGCTAGGTATCACCCAAAAGTCAGCTTGGCATATGGGTCACCGCTTGCGCAGGGCTTTCGAGAATGCGGACATCATCCTTTCCGGTATCGTTGAGGTCGATGAAACTTACATTGGAGGAAAGGAACGGAATAAGCACGAGAAGAAAAAGGTTCACGGAGGCCGTGGTTCAGTAGGAAAAACGGCCGTGCTTGGGATGCGTGAGCGTGGCGGGCAAGCTATTGCCTTTCCCGTGGGCAACACCACCCAGAGAGCTTTGAGCGGCAATGTCAATGCCAAGATCGCTGCCGGAAGTAAGGTTTACACGGATGAGCATTTGGGATACGGTGGGGTTGCGCATCGGCATCAGACAGTAACCCATAGTGCGGGCCAATACGTACGCGGGAAGGTCCACACAAACAGCATCGAATCTATGTGGGCACTTCTGAAGCGAGCGCATTACGGTATCTATCATCAGTGGATGAGCAAACATGGCCACCGCTACGTGACGGAGATTATCGGCCGTCAGAACATGCGGAAAATCCCCGCCTTTGACAACAGTAACGGGTCGGGTATTACGCTGATTCGATTCATGATGGCCGCATTGGACGGGAAACGGTTGACCTACGGGAGGTTGATCCATGCGTAGTATCTTCGGAAGGTTGCTACGCAGTATCCCGAAAGACCTTCAGGCTGCTGATATGTCCACGTTCGCGGATTTGTTCTGTGGCATCGGGGGGTTTCATTATGCGGCGGAAGCCCTGGGGATGCGCTGCGTGTTTGCAAGTGACATAGATGAGGATTGTCAAAGGCAGTATGAACACAACTTCGCAAGACGTCCAAAGGGCGATATAAAGGGGGTCCGTGAGTCCGCCGTGCCCGACCACGATATTCTCTTTAGCGGGTTCCCCTGCCAGCCCTTTTCGATTATCGGTTCCAGACAGGGCATGTCTGATGAGCGCGGCTCTTTGATTTTTGATATTGTCAGAGTGTTACGCGCAAAGCAGCCCCGTGCGTTTATGCTGGAGAACGTTGCCCAGTTGACAACAATCCAAGACGGAAAGGTCATGGCCAATATTCGGGAGATGCTGGAGGGTGTTGGCTACGAATGCGCCTATCGCGTGCTCAATGCGCTGGATTTTGGCTTGCCGCAGAAACGGGAGCGCGTCATAATCGTGGGCTTCCGGGATGACTCGATGAAGGGGTTCCAATGGCCGTCTAAAAAGAACGCGCATACACCCTTGTCAGAGATACTCGAAACGGACCCTGACAAGCGATTCTACGTCAGCAAACGCATACGTAACAAGCGCAGAGCAAAGCATACCGCAATGATCAAGCCAGCCATTTGGCACGAGAAGAAGGGCGGGGCTGTCAATAGCCATCCCTTTTCCTGCGCCTTGCGCGCGGGGGCATCCCACAACTACCTGCTCGTGGATGGGGAGAGACGCTTGACGCCCCGTGAGCAGCTTAGACTTCAGGGCTTCCCCGAACGCTTTGAAGTCATAGGGAACGATAGTCAAATCAGGAAACAAACAGGCAACGCTGTTCCGGTTCCCCTTGTTCGTTCCGTTCTCAAGCAGATACTTCATGCCGCGAGTCAGAATCTGAAGCAGGTTCGAGAAGCACGAACCCTTTCCGCTTAACCGGTTTCCGTCCTCTGTCATAGAGGGCTTGTGCCAGCGGTTGGTGCACTTAAAAGCCGTGGGCCATGCCGATATGACCGGCGAACAGTTTTCGCGGATTTTCGCCGACGCCATAAGCGGAGAGGAATACGGCAAGCCTCTAGGCGTTGCCGATGTTGCTTGGAATGGCTGCTGCTGGTCTGTGAAGACAGTCAACAATACCAAGCCCCATGAGTCGAGTTTGCCCCTTGGGCTCATCAGTGGACGAAACAGCGTGGACTACTCGGCTGGGATCTCCGACCCACGATCGGACTTACAGGAGACAGGCCAGGCCGTGCTGGACATCTATAACCAGCGTATCGACGAAGCCCGGGACGAACATGACGACGTTCGGCTTGTGGTCCTGGTCCGCAATATGTAGACGCAGGAATTCACTTTGTTCGAGTGCCCACCAGTGCGGGTGGTGACTGACAACTATTGGTGGAGTCTGAAACAGCGTAATAATGTGATAGGAACGGACGGCGGGCGGGTATAGTTTAGGTGGCAGCCCGACGGGAGCCAGTTCACGATACACGAATTTTGGAGTAGTATGTGTCAAGTATATAGCTCCCTTAATTTTTTAATATAGTCCACAGGCTAGATACATAAATATTTATCCAATGGAGGTAAAGAAATGCAAAGTTATCCTGAAGGAAAAACAAAGATTCAGTATATAGGAGATGTAGAAACTAGGTGGAGATTAAAGGGGTTAGCAGCTGAGATGAAAATGGGATATGGTGAGTTAATAGATCTGATACTAAAGCAAGTTATAGATCAGTATAAGAAACATGGTATTTCTTCAACTATATGTATTAATCTTGTATATGTATTAATCTTGATAGTAGAAATGTTAGTCGTGGCTTGTAAGCAAGGTTGTGCTCAATTCTCAAAGGAGGTATTCTATGGCTCGCGAGGAAGTTCACCACTATCACCACTATCACCACTATGACCAGATAGACCATACCAAGCATATGGGCTAAAGAATATGTCGCACAAAATTAATCGAAACTTTAGCGTCATTTGTTTGATCGTTCTCCTGTTTGCAGGACTTATGCCAAGGGACATGGAATGTCCCGCCTCTGCGGGGAAACACCCCGGTTGCTGTGATATAAAGGACATAGAGAACGGGTGTGATATGGAGAATGAGGAGCAGACCGGCAATATGAAACGTGGGAAGTTGTGTTTCAATGTAAAAATGAACTGTCTCAAGTCAGATATCGCTTTGGTTCGTAACAAGATAAACTATTCTCACCCGCAGGATAGGAGATATCCAGTTTCCTTGCAGATATACGGGCTCAACAGTTTTGATCCGAATAGAGCGTCTCAAAGTGGTGTATTCGCAGCCTTCAACACAGATGTTTCCTCTCACCATAGATCCGTTTTTCTCCTCAATTCGTCTTTTCTGATTTAAGAAGTTTTCCTCCTCCGATTGGCCTTTTTTTGGGCTATCTCTATAGATTCAGATTCCCCTTGTTCACAAAGATTCCAGATAAACGCAATAGATGCGTGTAGTTAAACATGAATCGGTACAGTTTGAGACAGAATCTAAAGCTGCTCTGACTGTGGAACGATGAAGGGATGGTGTTGCATAGTGATCGTTAGACGTTTGTTGTTTTCGATTCTGATAGTTTATTTAAGCTGGACATACACGGCGTCGGCTGATGATGGCGTATTTGCTCTGGATGAGGCTATACATAAAGCACTTTTAAGTAATCCGGAGTTGAAGGTATCGAAAGAAAGGTGGGATGTCTTTAAGGCTCGCCCGTCGCGCGCAGGGGCGTTCGATGATCCGAAGTTTAGCTTTAATTTTATGAATTTGCCCTCGGGGTCACTGGATTACGACAGATTCAATATGACCCAAAAACAGATTCTGTTTACGCAGAAACTGCCCTTCTTCGGTAAACGCTCCTTACGGAGAGAGGTGGCACAGAAAGAGGCCGAGGCGGTAGGGCAGGAGTATTCCGACAATGAGAATGTACTCGTAAGGAAGGTGAAAGAGACCTACTACGACCTCTACTTTATCAATAAGGCTATAGAGATTACAGAGCAGAACAAGGAACTTACCAAAGAATTTGTGGTGATAGCCGAGACAAAATACGCTGTGGGGAAGGGCATTCAGCAGGATGTCTTAAAGGCTCAAGTAGAACTGTCCAAGATGATCAACGATCTTATTGTGCTCCAGCAAAAAAAGGAGACAAAAGTAGCGAGGCTGAACGCCCTTTTATATAGGCCTCAGGATTCTCCTGTAGGGGAACTTGAAGAAGTGACAAAGGCAGATTTGGACCTGGACTTTGAGGAACTCCGGGATATAGCCAGAGAAAAGAGTCCGTTGCTCAAGGGGTTAGATATTCTGATTGAAAGGAGCAGATCTGCCTATTTTCTTGCACGGAAGGATTACTACCCGGACCTGAACGTGGCCTTTGCATACGGTCAAAGGGAAAGTAGAGAGGATTTTATGACGGCTCTATTTACCATAAATATCCCCCTCTGGTATAAAAGCAAGCAGAATTACAGGGTCAGGGAAGCCGAGGCACAGATTAGGCTCGATAAGGAGCGGTACAATACAATGGTAAACGAAATTTCCTTCCTTCTGAAGGACACCCTTGCGGAATTACAAAGGGACGAAAACCTGATCCAACTGTACAAAACCGGGATAATACCACAAGCTCAGGGTTCATTGGAATCTGCTATCTCCGGCTATCAGGTGGACAAAATTGACTTTCTGACGCTTTTGGACAATCAGATAACCCTTTTAAAGTTTCAGATAGACTACTACAGGTTCACCACAGACTATCAAAAAAAGTTAGCCGAGTTAGAGGAAGTTATAGGGCAGAGACTATTTTAAATTTCCATAAGGAGATTGAAATCATGTGGGCAAATCTGATAAAGATTAGGCGGACAACCCTTATAGGCGTTTTGACGCTTTTAGGCGTCATAGGGATTATGACTTTGAGCGTTATAGCCCGGGGGGAACCCAAAAAGGAGAGGAGAATCCTCTACTGGCAGGCTCCTATGGATCCTAACTACATCCGCTTTGAACCGGGAAAATCGCCCATGGGGATGGATCTGATACCGGTGTATGAAGACGAGGTCGGGGAAGTGGAGGCGGGGACGGTCCTGATAGACCCTGTAACGGTTCAGAACATCGGTGTCAAGACCGAAAAAGCGGAAAGTCGTCGCTTACACAAAGTCATCAGGACTGTGGGACGGGTGGACTACGATGAGACGAAGATGACCGATGTGAACACCAAGATAGCAGGATGGGTGGAAAAGCTCTTTGTGGACTACACGGGACAGAAAGTTAAAAAGGGAGATAGGCTCTTAGAGATTTACAGCCCCGATTTAGTCTCCACTCAGGAGGAGTATCTGACAGCTTTAAGATATAGAGAGACGCTATCTAAGAGTCCCTTTGCGGATATAGTCGCGGGAGCCGACGCTCTGGTGGAGTCCTCCAGAAGGAGGCTAATATACTGGGATATTACGGAGGAGCAGATAGAGGAATTGGAGGAGACAGAAGAGATTAAAAAGACTATGACTTTGTACTCCCCTCAAAATGGAATCGTGGTCCACAAATCGGTCTTTGACGGGATGCACATAAAGTCGGGCGAGCATCTGTACAGGATAGGGGATATTTCGACAATATGGGTCTACGCGGATATATACGAATACGAACTTTCCTGGATAGAGGAGGGCCAAAAGGCACACATGACATTGGCTTACTATCCGGGTGAGACTTTTGAGGGGAAAATCACCTTTGTCTATCCCTTCTTGGAATCCAAGACGAGGACTGTCAAAGCAAGGATAGAGTTCCCCAACTATGACTGGAAGCTCAAACCTCATATGTATGTGAACGTCAACATTATGCCCGAAGTCGCAAAGGAGACAGTAGTAGTTCCCGATAACGCCGTGATCCATTCAGGGGAAAGACAGATAGTAATTGTGGATAAAGGCGGTGGAAAATTCCAGCCGAGAGAGATCACATTAGGGGTTGAGGCCGGTGGATATTATCAGGTGTTGGACGGAGTCTACGAGGGCGAGCGCATTGTCACATCTGCCAACTTCTTGATAGATTCTGAGAGCAATCTCAAGGCCGCTATAAGCACTATGATAAGCGCAAAGACTGAGGCGGCTGCCGAAGAAGGTGAGATGGAACATGAAGAGATGAAGATGGAAGAGGATAAGTCCGATACCACAGAGTTGAAAGACAACCAGAACGGTACTAAACATGAGGAAATGAAACATGAAGGGATGAAGATGAAGGAGAATGAGGCCGACACAACAAAGTCCAAGCACAATCATAAAGATATGAAGCGCTAAGATGATTCCGTGGAGGTTGTGAGAAGATGTTAGAAAAGATCATAGAAGCGAGTATCAACAACAAGTTCCTGGTTATCCTTTTTACCCTCTTTGCTGTGGGATGGGGGGTATATGCGATGCTCAATACACCCTTAGATGCCATACCTGATCTTTCGGACGTTCAGGTGATAATTTTCACTGAGTATCCAGGTCAGGCCCCCCAGGTGGTGGAAGATCAGATCACCTATCCTTTAACGACGGCTATGTTGGCTGTGCCCTTTGCTAAAGTAGTGAGAGGATATTCGTTCTTCGGTCTCTCATTTGTGTATGTGATCTTTGAGGACGGGACAGATATGTACTGGGCCCGAAGCCGCGTCCTTGAGTATCTGAACTTCGTATCCGGGAGGTTGCCCGGAGGCGTGACTCCGAGTCTGGGACCTGACGCCACAGGTGTCGGATGGGTCTATGAGTATATATTAGAGAGCGACAGGCACGATCTGAGCGAACTCCGATCCATACAGGACTGGTACTTAAGGTATGAGCTTACGAGCGTGCCCGGAGTCGCCGAGGTGGCGAGCGTCGGAGGGTTCGTCAAGCAGTATCAGGTGACTGTGGACCCCAATAAGCTCATCGCCTACAATATCCCTCTGCACAAGGTTAAGATGGCCATCCAAAGGAGCAACAACGACGTGGGCGGAAGGCTCGTGGAGTTTGCTGAAACGGAGTTTATGGTCAGGGCGCTCGGGTATTTCAAGTCTGTGGGAGACATCAAAAAGGTGGCTATAGGCGTGGATATGAACGGGACCCCTATTACGGTAAAAGATGTGGGGGACGTTCAGCTCGGCCCTGAGATGAGAAGGGGACTTGCCGAATGGGAGGGAGAAGGTGAAGTAGTCGGCGGGATAATCATAATGAGATATGGAGAGAACGCCCTTAAAGTTATAGAGAATGTAAAAAAGAAGCTTAAAGATCTCGAAAGGGGTCTCCCCGAAGGGGTGAAGATCAGGACCGCTTACGACAGGTCTGCCCTGATACTAAGGGCCGTAGACAACCTCAAAGAGAAACTTTTGGAAGAGAGTGTTGTCGTGGCAGCGGTGTGCATAATCTTTCTGTTGCACTTTAGAAGCTCCCTTGTGGCAATCCTCACTTTGCCTATGGGGATATTGATCTCCTTTATAATTATGCACAAACAGGGCATAAACGCCAATATTATGTCTTTGGGGGGCATCGCTATCGCTATCGGAGTTATGATAGATGCAGCGATAGTTATGATAGAAAACGCCCACAAGCACATAGAAAGGGATAAAGGCGTAAAGGATCACTGGCAGATCATTATGGACGCATCCAAAGAGGTTGGTCCCGCCCTTTTCTACTCGCTTTTAATAATTACACTGTCGTTTCTGCCCGTCTTCACACTCGAGGCACAGGAGGGCAGGCTCTTTAAGCCCCTGGCGTTCACAAAGACCTATGCTATGGCGGCCGCAGCGCTTTTGTCTATAACGATTGTGCCCGTGTTGATGGGATTCTTCATCCGGGGAAGAATACCAAAGGAGAATAAGAATCCTCTCAACCGTCTCCTCATATTCATCTACCGCCCTGTGATACATCTGGTTCTTAAGTATAGAAAGACGACCATACTTTTGGCTCTTTTGAGCCTCATGATTACCATTTTTCCGTTCGAGAGCCTCATAGTATCCAAAGTAGAGGATGGAAGGGTATTGAAGCTCTTGACATACGTGGATAAGGCGTTCCCTCTGGAGAAATTGGGATCGGAGTTTATGCCTCCACTGTATGAGGGGGACCTTCTCTATATGCCTACGACCCTTCCCGGAATATCGGTCACAAAAGCCAGAGATATATTACAGCAGACGGACAAGATAATCCGCACCTTCCCTGAAGTCCACCACGTCTTCGGAAAGATAGGAAGAGCGGAGACGGCCACAGACCCTGCGCCTTTTAGCATGATAGAAACTACGATCATGCTAAAATCTGAGGACGAATGGCGGGAGGGGATGACGCCTGAGAAGCTCGTGGAGGAGATGGACGCCGCCATCAAGTTCCCCGGCCTCACCAACGCCTGGACTATGCCTATTAAGACCAGGGTAGATATGCTCTCCACCGGGATAAAGACCCCCGTGGGGATCAAGGTAGTAGGGGAAGACCTGGAGGTCCTTCAGGAATTGGGAAAAAAGATCGAACAGGTCATAAGGGATGTCCCCGGTACACTAAGTGTATACGCTGAAAGAGTGGTCGGCGGAAACTATCTGGACTTTGAGATAGACAGGGATCAGATAGCCCGCTACGGTCTGACCGTTGGGGATGTCCAGGACGTGATACAGTCCGCCATCGGCGGGATGAACATCACCACGACCGTCGAGGGACTGGAGAGGTATCCCGTCAACCTGAGATACGGGAGGGAGCTGAGGGACAACATCCCTGCCCTAAAGAGGGTTCTGGTCCCCACACCGAGGGGCGAGCAAGTCCCCATGGGACAGCTCGCGGATATAAAAATAAGAAAGGGTCCGCCGGGGATAAAGAGCGAGAACGCCCGCCTGAACGCCTGGATATACATAGACATCAGGGACATAGATGTGGGCACTTACGTGGAACGAGCTCAAAAGGCGGTCCTTGAGAACGTCCAGATTCCCGCCGGATATAACATCATCTGGAGCGGACAGTACGAATATATGCAGAGAGCAAAAGAACGCCTCAAGATCGTCATACCGATAACCCTGGGAATCGTATTCCTGCTTTTGTATTTCAACTTCAAGAACATCACCGAAAGCCTAATTGTGATGCTCTCACTGCCCTTTGCTTTAGTGGGCGGGATCTGGCTTATGCACATATTAGGTTACAATATGAGCGTGGCGGTGGGAGTTGGGTTCATAGCGCTAGCGGGCGTCGCTGCCGAGACAGGTGTGATAATGCTAATTTACCTGGATCAGGCCTACAAGGAGAAGCTCCTCGAAAAAGGCGGGTCTATGGGGATAAAAGATCTATACGATGCGATTATCGAGGGAGCTGTGGATAGATTGAGACCCAAGATAATGACTGTAACAGCTATTATGGGAGGTCTTCTACCTATTATGTGGGGTACAGGCACGGGGTCTGCTGTTATGAGGCGGATTGCTGCTCCTATGGTTGGAGGGATGATCTCATCTACTATACTAACGTTAGTTGTAATTCCTGCTATATATGCGGTTTGGAAAGGATGGGAGATAAAGAAAAAAAGGCATGCTTAGAGACGTTTCAGATACTATGAAACGTTCGCTTCGGGAGGCTTGAGCTTTATGGTGCAATGTTTGCGTGTTGACCGAGACAAAACGCGCAGGATGCGCAAAATTTGCATATCTTGAGAGCGGTGTGTTCAATCTTCATAGAAGTTGCTAATTATATAAGAGTTTGTAAAAAGGTCGCTTATCATCACATAAGAGGCCTTTTTTCTTATTTGCGCGCAGATGGCATGGCAGATGCTAATTCAGTCTACAGAGGATATAGGAAAACCTGCCAATAGGTTGCTGAATAAGGGGATAAAAGATGGTCCTAGGCACGGACGTAACGATGGACAAAGACAGGAGTTTGAATAGATACCTGGAAGAGATTAAACCATATAAACGCTTGTCCACCCGGCAGGAGAGGGAACTTGCGGCAAAGACAAAAAAGGGAGACATAGAGGCCAGGGACAGGTTGGTCAGGGCTAATCTGCGCTTCGTCGTGAAGGTAGCAAAGGAATATCAAAACTGTGGGCTACCGCTAACTGATATCATAAGCCAAGGGAATATGGGCCTGATTAGAAGGCTTGTGAAAAACCCTTAAATGGAAAAAATAGTATAAAAACATTGACGGAGCAATCTCGATGTATTATATTATATGATTGATAATATTATACATGGAGGGAATAATAACGCCACAAAAGAAGGAACAGACAAATCCGATATGTCACTATTTTCGGATGGAGGATTTAGTTCCCCAAGACCATATTCTCCGTCAAATTGATAAAGCGGTTGATTTTTCATTTGTACGAGACGTTGTGTCAACTTGTTATTGTACTGACAATGGCAGACTTGGTATTGACCCTGAGCTAGTTGTGCGTATAATTCTTATCGGCTACCTGTATAATTTGAGTGAGAATAGACTTTGTCAGGAAGTGGCGATGCATGCGGCATATCGCTTATTTTGTCATCAGACATTTGAGGACGAGGTTCCGGATCGGAGCACGATCAACAAGCTTCGCAATCACAAGTGGGCATCCAGTGGTTTGTTTGAACAGATAATGCATCAGATAGTCCAGCGCTGCATAGATGTTGGTGTTGTGAGCGGTAGACACCTAAGTGTCGATGGCACTCAGATACAAGCTGATGTTTCAGTAAAGAGTATTGATCCCCGATTGAGTCTATCGGGGAAGCAATCTAAAGGTTTTATAGTGGTCTCCTATGAGAGCCGGGGAGTATTACATCTACCACAGAATCGAGATTGCTTCGCCTTCGGCTCGCAATGACACCGAAGGTGGTTAAACGACATAACTATAATATAATTCAATCCCTTAATTAATGCACTGCCTTTTTTTGTGAATTATTCGGGTTAGCCAGTAGTTGGCATTTTCGAGCGCTTTTTACATGGTGACTATTTCAGAAGGCTTTTAGTGCAGGTCATCGTTCCCTCCTCGGAAAAGGATGAATGTAAATACGACTTGCTTCCTAAATATATCATCCTGCCCCCGGATAGGCGATGACCTTTCTTATCTCAACCAAATTTACAGAAATTTACGGATTCAATCCATATTTCACGGTTGTGTATCAAACTTTAGACAAAGATGTCTATAAGATCATAAGTGTATACGAAAACAGATAAAGATGATGGAGAATGAAAAGAACAAAGTGCGAGGAATGTGGTGGAAGAATCATAAGGGAGAAAGTGAACTATGACTATCTGGGAGAGCATATTGGCAGATTTGAAGCTGAGATATGCAGTAAATATGGTGAGATAGTCTTCGATAAAGAAGTGAGTGACGAAATAGAAAAAAGAGTAAAAGACAGGGAATTATATGGCCTTGCAGTAAACACTAAGGTAGGCATCGCTGGCTCGTCTTATGTAATTAGAATAAACAAAAAACTGGCGGAGTTCCTAAAACTCGAGAAAGGAGAAGAAGTCCATATTCATCCTGAGGGCAGGAAAAAAAATAGTAATCCAAACATCGAAATGACGCCAGAAAAAACCGGAAAGTTAAATTAGGAAAAGTAATTTACATAATAGAAAAGATAAAATTCATTACAGATTTCTCGAAAAGTAGACATTGCATAGAACTACAGTTTTGCTGCATTGCTTCGGATTAAGCAAGCCTCTCGAACACCTCTTTGCGTGGGAGAAAATCTCTATTTGCGCTACGGTTTCCGTGATATCTTGGAAAAGCAAGCTGTGGATGTGATTATGCCGGACATCTCGAAGTGCGGCGGTCTTTCGGAATGTCGCAAAATCGCGAATATGGCAGAAATTTACTACATTCCGATGGCGCCACACAACAACAGTGGTCCGCTTTAAACTCTTGCGGATAGCCCTATATGCGCTAGCATTCCGAACTTCCTTGCATTAGGAATGGCATCGCTTTGGTGATCGAACGTGGGATAACACGCTTCTGGCGGATGCGCCTTTAATACAAAATGGATATGTTTTACTGCCAGATAACCCTGGTCGTGGGGCAGAGCTGAACGAAGAATACAGTCAGCAGGACTAAGGACCGCTGTTCCAGTAAACAGGATACCTTTGAGCTTGTACTATTTGGGAAATTATTACTATCTCAAAATAAAAGCGTGGAGATTCTATGACAGGGACACAACGTGTATTGACGACTGGAGAAGTTGCAAAGTATTGTCAAGTGACACCAATGACAGTGCTGAACTGGATCAATTCCGACCAGCTAAAGGCCTACCAGACCCCTGGGGGACACTACCGGGTCCAACACGATGATTTTAAAGATTTCCTGAAGCGGCACGGCATGCCGATAAGGATGGATCTCTTCCCGGAGGAACGGAAGAAGATACTTGTTGTCGATGATGAGCCTCAGGTCGTCGATTTTATTCTCAGGGTTCTCAGAGGGAGATTCCCAGATTTTGAGTTTGACACTGCGTTCAACGGCTACGATGCGGGTTTTCAGGCGGCGGTATTGAGGCCAGATCTTGTCATTCTGGATATTCGGATGCCAGGGATAGATGGGTTTGAGGTCTGCCGGAGGATCAAGACATCTCAGGAGACGATGTCGGCCAGGGTTCTGGCGATCACGGCATTTCCTGAGGATCAGAGTGTTGAACGTATAATGGCGAGTGGTGCAGATGACTATCTTATCAAGCCGTTTGATGCGAAAGAACTGATCTCGAAAATTTTATCACTTACGTAAGTAAGCAACTTTATAAAAAATATCATCGATACGCTGTCACACGCCCTTTTAGTCTTAGATAAGGTTTAATCAAAAGATAGTTCTCCTTATAGACGTAAGTGAAATCACGAGTCTCCAAGAACCTCCTAATGACTGCCGAGGAGACCCTCCCTTTCTGTCCAAAGACCCGCTTTAGAAAATCCGCTACGATTTTGTGATAAGCTACATCATCCTGCCTTTCCAGTCTTTTGGTAATTTGATCTCCGATGAAAAAATACCGTTAATTTCTCGCGATCTATCCTCTCTTCCTCAGAATCCACCTTTCCCCTGGAAGTCCCTTCTCATATACAATGTTCTTTCTGTTTTCAACTTACCCTCAAATCGAGATAGGGATTCAACTAAGTGATCCCCATCACAGTTTTCCCTTGATAAAGTGTGGTTAATTGTGTATATTATATCAAAAATACAAAAACAATAAACAATTGCCCTATAAAAAGACAAGATCTGGGAGGATTCTATGTCAGACACATAACGTCTATTGACGACTGGGGAAGTTGCAAAGTATTGTCAAGTGACACCAATGATAGTGCTGAACTGGATCAATTCTGGTGGGTTAAAGGCCTATCAGACCCCTGGGGGACACTACCGGGTCCAACACGATGATTTTAAAGATTTCCTGAAGCGGCACGGCATGCTGATCAGGATGGATCTCTTCCCCGAGGAACGGAAGAAGATCCTTGTTGTCGATGATGAGCCTCAGGTCGTCGACTTTATTCTCAGGGTTCTCAGAGGGAGACTCCCAGATTTTGAGTTTGACACTGCGTTCAACGGCTACGATGCGGGTTTTCAGGCGGCGGTATTGAGGCCAGATCTTGTCATTCTGGATATTCGGATGCCAGGGATAGATGGGTTTGAGGTCTGCCGGAGGATCAAGACATCTCAGGAGACGATGTCGGCCAGGGTTCTGGTGATCACGGCATTTCCTGAGGATCAGAGTGTTGAACGTATAATGGCGTGTAGTGCAGATGACTATCTTATCAAGCCGTTCGATGCGAAAGAACTGATCTCGAAAATTTTATCACTTATCGATGAGTCCCCGCCCAGGATAATCGCGAGGGTGAGCTGAGCGCATAGGAGCGTCTGTCGTTTTTCAATAAGACTGATTGAGAATAAGAGGGGTTGATTCGTGGATACAACAACGAACAGATCAATCGATACTGCCAGTGCCGACATCACCGAGCGCAAGCGGGAGGAGGAGGGGCTGAAAGAGTCAGAGACAAAGTATCAAGACCTCTACGATAACGCTCCGGATATGTTTGTATCAATAGATGCTACGACAGCGAAAATTATCCGGTGTAACCGGACTTTCGCGACAGCTATGGGATACACCAAGGAAGAAATTATCGGACGCCCCATTTTCGATATGTGTCACCCCGATTGTATAGAGGATGTAAAAAAGGCCTTTCAGTTGTTTGTGGAGACCGGCGAGGTGCATGATGCTGAGCTTCAATTGAGACGAAAAGATGGAAGCAAAATTGAAGTTAGTTTAAATGTATCTGCTGTTCGCGATGATCAGGGTAATATCCTTCACAGCAGATCTATCTTGCGAGACATCACCGAGCGCAAGCAGGTAGAGGAGGCGCTGCAGGTGAAGACCAAACAACTGTCAGCAGTCACCAATGCAATGACAAGCTTCCTCATGAGCGGGAACTGGCAAGAGGCAACTGCTATTCTCCTGAGCAGCGCCTTAGAGCAGACGAACAGTGAGTACGGATTTGCAGGGGCTGTCGTGGATGAGCCGGGAGGGCAAGTCTTACGTATCCTTTCTCACGAAGGTATCATCTGGGATAAACATAGAGGGAGGAAGTTGTATGAGGACGCTATCGGTACCTATAAGCGGCTCGGCTACTTGACATTCCCAGACTTCGACAATTTGTTCGGTAAAGTAATCACGAGCAAAGAGACGGTCATTGCTAACGATCCGGCAACTGATTCTCGTACTGGCGGCATCCCTGAGGGCCACCCATCCCTGAATCACTTCCTCGGAGTCCCCGTGCTCATGAAGGGGGAGGTCGTAGGGCTGATTGGCGTTGCCAATCGGTCAGGAGGATACACTAATGCTGAGCAGGCCAAGATCGAGATTCTGACTCAGGCAGCTGGAGTCCTCTACGATAGCTACCGTCAACAGCTCCGGGAGGATGTGCTCGAGAAGGAGCGCAAGCAGGCGGAAGAGGCATTGCAGGAAAGCGAAAGGCGTCTTCGCACCGTTGTTTCCAATGTGCCCATTGTCCTGTTCTCAATGGATAACAAGGGCGTGATTATGTTTGAAGACGGCAAAGGTATGAATGCTATAGGATTCAAGCCAGGCGAGAGCGTCGGAAAGTCGGTCTTTGAAGTGTACCGTGACGTGCCATATATTGTGGAAAGCGCTCGTCGCGCACTTTCCGGCAAAGAGTTGACTTTGATTGGGGAAGTGGGCGAGTTGACGTTCGAGGTTCGGTGTTCTCCGCTCCGAGACGAAAGAGGCCAAGTCACCGGCGTCATCGGCGTTGCTACCGACATCACCGAACGTAAGCACGTGGAAGAAACGCTGAGGCAACAGACGGCGGCTCTGAAGCGTTCCAATGCCGAACTGCAACAGTTTGCCTATGTGGCCTCGCACGACTTGCAGGAACCGCTGCGCATGGTATCCAGCTACACACAGCTCCTGGCGCGGCGCTACAAAGGCAAACTCGATGCCGACGAGTTCATCTCCTACGCCGTGGACGGCGCAAACAGGATGCAGATGCTGATCAACGACCTTTTAGCCTATTCTCGTGTGGGCACGCACGGTAAGCCTTTCGAACCGACCGACTGCGAAGCCGTCTTTGACCGTGCCCTTGTTAATCTACAGACAGCGCTTGAGGAGAATAATGCGGTAGTGACCCACAATCCCCTGCCTACTATAACGGCCGATGCCTCACAACTGGGGCAGCTATTTCAAAACCTTATTGGCAACGCCATCAAGTTCCACGTTGAGGAGCCACCACGTGTCCACGTCTCAGCCGAGCAAAAAGGTGATGAATGGGTCTTTTCTGTCCGCGATAATGGCATCGGTATTGACCCGAAATACGCCGAACGCATCTTTGCGATCTCTCAGCGCCTGCACAGCAAGACCAAGTATCCCGGCACCGGCATCGGCCTTGCGATCTGCCAGAAGATTGTAGAACTCGACGGTGGACGAATCTGGGTGGAATCGGAGCCCGGAAAGGGCGCAATATTTTACTTCACAATCCCAACGAGAAAAGGTGAACAACCATGAATATTGGACAGATCGGTAAGCTGGTTGAGATTTTGTTGGCGGAAGACAATCCTGGAGACGTGCGCCTGACAGTGGAAGCCCTCAAGGATGCCAAGATGCGTAACAATGTGAGCGTGGTCGAGGATGGCGCGGAGGCCATGACCTTCCTGCTCCGGGAGGGCAAATACGCCGACGTATCGCGTCCGGATGTCATCCTGCTCGACTTAAACCTGCCTAAGAAAAACGGCTTTGAGGTATTGGCTGAGATTAAAGAAGACTCCAGTTTAAAACGCATCCCGGTGGTGATTTTGACGACATCGGATTCCGAACAGGACATTCTTGAGACTTACGATCTCCACGCGAATTGCTACATCACCAAACCGGTTGACCTGAGTCAGTTCACCAAGGTAGTGCAGACTATCGAGGATTTCTGGCTGGCTATCGTGAAACTGCCGTCGGAATGAGAGGACAATATGAACGCTGAGCCAATCAAAGTCCTGTTAGTTGAAGACAACCCAGGAGACGTCCGTCTGCTTAAAGAGATTTTAGCAAAAGCGGACAAAGATCAGTTCGAGTTGACGCATGTCGAGCGCCTCAACGAGGCCCTGAAACGTCTTGTTGAAGAGAGCTTTGACGTGATCTTGCTGGATATCTCGCTGCCGGACAGCCAGGGGTTTGACACGTTCGTCAGGTCGCAAGCGCAAGCGCCAAGCGTGCCGATCATATTGTTGACTGGCCTTGACGATGAAGTGTTAGCAGTCAAGGCAGTACGAGAGGGCGCGCAGGATTATCTAGTCAAGGGTCAGGTGGATAGCAACCTGCTGAGGCGCGCCATACACTATTCAATTGAGCGACATCAGATGCTGGCAAAATTACAGGCCCGCGAAGCGAACTTCCGCAACGTCATAACCACTAATATTGATGGCATGATCATCGTAGACAAGAATAGAGTTATGCGTTTCGTCAACCCAGCTGCGGAAGCCCTTTTAGGCCGCAAAGCAGAGGAACTTCTGGGTGAATTATTTGACTTTCCTGTGGTGACAAGTGAAACAATGGAAGTTGAAATTATCCGCAAGGGTGGAGAAAGAGTCACAGTAGAACTGGGCGTGGTGGAAACAGAGTGGGAAGGTGAAATTGGCTACCTTGCATCTCTTCGAGATATTACCGAACGCAAACACCTTGAGGATCAGGTTCGCCAGTCGCAGAAGATAGAGGCCGTCGGCAGACTGGCAGGAGGAGTGGCACACGACTTCAACAACCAGATGATGGTAATTCTGGGCACTGTCAACTTAGCGATACCAGAACTTTCCCCCGATCATCCAGTCCACAGCGACCTGCAAGAGATTCGAAATGCCGGTCAGCGTGCTATGGATCTGACCAGTCGACTGTTAGCTTTCTCCCGACGGCAGATCGTTGAACCCCAAGTCCTCAATCCCAACGACCTGTTGCTCAACATCGACAAGATGTTCCGCCGTCTCATCGGTGAAGACATAGAACTTGTGATACTGCCAGAGCCAAATCTGGGGATGACCAAGATGGATCCTGGTCAGTTAGAGCAGGTTCTTGTCAACCTCGTCGTCAATGCGCGCGATGCTATGCCCGATGGGGGTAAACTCATAATTGAGACTGCCAACATCACACTGGACCACGAGTATGCGCGCCAAGACCCTGAGATAACCCCCGGTGAGTATGTGATGCTGGTCGTTCGCGACACCGGTTGTGGGATGACCAAGGAGGTCAAGGAACATCTTTTTGAGCCATTTTTCACCACGAAGGAGCAGGACAAGGGTACAGGGTTGGGTCTGTCGACTTGCTACGGGATAGTCAAGCAGAGTGGAGGTCACATTTTGGTTTACAGCGATCCTGGGAGAGGCTCGACATTCAAGATTTATCTGCCTTGTGTTGAGGGTGCCGCAGATGCCCTGCCTCAGCGTGACGAAGAAGGTAACCCGCCGCGGGGGACTGAGACGGTGCTTTTGGTGGAAGATGAGCCATTGGTGCTAAAGCTTGTGTCCCGTGTGTTGGGCAGGCAGGGCTACACCGTTTTAGAGACGGCTAATGGTGAACAAGCTCTGCGCGTGGCCCGGGCATACGGAGAGGAGCCGATCCATCTCCTTTTGACCGATGTTGTGATGCCCCAGATGGGGGGTAAAGAGGTGGCTGACTGGTTTCAGGCTGTGTCCCCCAAGACGAAAGTGCTGTTCATGTCGGGCTACACGGACGACGCTATAGTCCGCCAAGATGTATTAGACACAGATGTTGCATTCCTGCAAAAGCCTGTCATGCCGGAAGTATTGGCGCGCAAGGTACGAGAGGTGATGGATACATAGCCGTGCTGGACACAGGGGAGTGGAGATCGACACATGAATACCAGGGAGAAGTTGCAAAGAATCATTGAGGAAACCATCCATGCCCTGGCATTGGTAGTCGAAATGAGAGACTCGTACACAGCCGACCATCAGCAACAGGTGTCCGAGCTTTCCTGTGCCATAGCCGAAGATATGAGCCTTTCAAAAGAAAAAATTGATGGAATCCTCCTATCAGGGACTGTCCATGACATCGGCAAGATGCATATACCGGCTGAAATCCTCACCAAACCCGGTCGGTTAACTGAAATCGAATTTAATCTGATTAAAACTCACTCCCAAGTCGGTTACAATATATTGAAGACGATGGAATTTTCATGGCCAATCGCCCAAATCGTACTTCAACATCACGAAACAATGGATGGTTCTGGATACCCTTCAGGTCTATCGGGCGAAGACATTCTCCTGGAGGCACGAATCTTACATGTGGCTGATGTCGTTGAGGCTATGTCCAGTCACCGGCCTTACCGACCGGCTCTCGGTATAGATAAGGCATTAGAGGAGATTTCACAAAAAAGGGGTATACTTTTTGACTTTGATGTGGTGGGTGCTTGTCTAAAGGTCTTTGAGAAAGGGTTTAAGTTTGAAGACTCCTATTTGAAAACTCCTAATAGTGTTGAACGGATGATGGAGTGATGAAAGTGCATAATAATGTCTTCAGCCTTTTTTACTGCCAAGACCTAAGGCACCGGGCTGGGCCTTGCTGTCTGTCAAAAGATAATAGACAATCACAAGGGGAAGATAGACATCCCACAGTACAAAGGCGAGCAGGACGACCCTTAACTATCTGCTTCCCAACAGTCACCCTCCCAATTCTGGGATCAACCTGAAGGAAGTGATCAAAGGTGAAGACTATATTAGTGGTGGATGACAACTTAAACCAGATGCTCCTCTACGAGCAGGAACTCACAGATGATGGCTACAACGTGGTCCTCGCATCCGGCGGACAGGAGGCTCTCGATAAAGTCCAACAAAGCCGACCTGATCTTGTAGTCCTGGACATAGCTATGCCCGGAATGGATGGCATAGAGACGTTAGAGAGGATACTTGGGAGGGACAACAAAATGCCGGTCATACTTAATACAGCCTATGCCAACTACAAGGACAATTTCATGAGTTGGTCAGCCGATGCCTACGTCTTTAAATCCTCAGACCTGATTGAACTCAAGGAAGAGATCGAAAAATCGCTTGCAAAAGCGGAAAAAAGGAGGCGTAGATGAAAGGAGGGTGCACTATCCTTTTTGCTCTGTCAAGTTTAGATTATGCGCACCCTTCAGTTAAATGTCCACATCCTTAACTATTGAGGAGGAAAGACCAATGTCAAAAGAAGATCAACAGACCAAACTGACCAAGCTTCCAACGCTTCCTGAAGAGATGAGAACGCTGCTGACCGAGGTAGTCGCGCATCTGAGGGAGAACGGCACCCAACTTTGCCAGACGTGGACAGAGCACATCATCCAAGAAAAGCTAATTGAGGAGGAAAGACCAATGTCAAAAGAAGATCAACAGACCAAACTGACCAAGCTTCCAACGCTTCCTGAAGAGATCGATCCGCTGCTGAGCGAGGTGGTCGAGCATCTGAGGGAGAACCGCATCCAACTTTGCCCGACGTGGGCAGAGCGCATCATCCAGGGGGGGTTGCTCACGGCGATGAGCGAAGAGGAGATTTTCGCTGAAACCACCACCATCTATGACAACTATGTTAGAGTGCTCGAGACAGGCAGCACTGAGGCACTGCAAGTCTACGCCAGTGACCTGTTCGAGCGCGTCATCCCGCGCGGAGTGGAGATACACGAGGTCTTGGGCATCGTGCTGTTATTGCGCGATGTGCTTGCGCGCTCACTGTTACAAAAATATCGACAAGACTTCGAGCTGCTCGACAGGGTACTGGATGCCTACGAGCCTGCTGCCAACCGCATTGCCAGCACAGTGGGTGTAAGCATCGTGGAAGAGCTCGAGCGCGTCATCCGCCAGCAGAAGGAAGACCTCTGCGAACTCTCCACCCATATCCTTTTCGAGTACGGCAAAGATATAGATGGTGCACTGACGCTGGTTGAGCGCTGTCTCAGAAATGGGTCAACCCCCGATAGTATCAATTAGTATCAATCGGGGATTGACCCATGCGCGAGTTAGCGGAACAATATACGTCAGTGTTGCAGGATTACCTGACCGATGCGGGAGAAAGTGCCTTGCGGCGCGTATGAACTCGGACGCAGAGCCATCAACGACGGACGGGGTGTGGATGTAGTAATATCTCAGATGACCGGTCGTGAGTTGGTCGAACGCCTGGTGCCACTGCACGGAAGATGAAGGTGCTGTTCATATCTGGCTACCTGGACAACTCTATTGTCCACTGCGGCGTATTGGATGTGAGCGTGTCCTTTCTCCCCAAACCCTTCACGCCGGATGTTCTGGCGTACAAGGTACGGAAAATACTATATATTTGGAATTTAATTTTTAGATGAAACGCATCCTGTTTGTAGCAACTCCAGTTATCGTATATATGCTGTCGTTTGGGGATACGACTCTCCTTTCGTCGGGAAGTACGACGGATGTTCCTCTGATAGATGGTCTTCATGAGTCCCCGCTTGAATCCATGACTCCCGACTCTCTATCGGATGCCCCTGGGACAGTCGATCTGGTGATCTCCCGATACGACTCCCTGATCAAGAAATATTCGGATCAGCACGGTTTTGATTGGATGGTTATCGCCGCCTTAATCTGGCAAGAGTCGCGGTTTAATCCAAAAGCCACCAGCCGCTCCAGGGCCAAGGGACTGATGCAGATTATGCCGCAGACAGCCCAGGAGTTGAAATTAGTCAAGATATACGATCCTGAATCTAATATCTGTGCAGGTGTGAAATACTTTAAAAGGCAGTATGAACTCTTCTCGGAGGAGGAGGGAGTAGAGCTTATACGCTTTGCTCTGGCGAGCTATCACAGCGGATTTGGCCGTGTTGTGGACGCCCAAAAGATAGCCCGGAACATCGGTCTTCCCACGGACAGATGGGAATCTTTGAGAAAGACGCTCCCTATGCTCGAGGGGAAATATAGTCAACTTCATCAGCGCATCTGGGGCGAGTCCAGACCGAAGCACGGATTCTACCGGGGTGCCAGAAAGACTATCGCCTATGTCGAATCGGTCGAGCGAAAATATATGGAATATCAAAAGTTAGCCGGTCAGGATGTTCAGAATCAAGGATTAGTTGCAATGGACCGACCTTCAAAAGAGGATTTGTATTAAGCTGTTGCTGTGAAAGTAAGTACAACATTTGCACATGTTCTAAAAGCCTTGTGAAATAGTTATGTCCCAGGCAGCGTCTGAAGCGCCGATTATGGGTCAAAGAGAAGCATATCGTATCGTTTTGCTGTGGAATAAGCAAAATAGTCTTATCAGAGTTCTGGTCAGCAAGGAATAGGAGCTGTTTGAAGAACAGGATGCACTGTCTTTGACAGACAGGGCACACATAGACGCTTTCCCCCTTCTTATGAAAGATACAAGCCTCTTGAGATTCTGTACTGTTGCAACAAGATTCAACTGTTCATTCAGTGAGGCTGGTCCTCTGTAACGGGCTCGTCCCATACCGTGTTGTTGCCTGGCTTCAGCAAAGATATGTTCACTGCGTTTACGGAGTCTCCGGGAGAGTTTGTAGTCAGCTGTTAATGAGATAGACCGTGCATGATTTCTGGCTTTCGCCTCTCGCACTTTTCTATCCCGTTCGGCCTGAATATGTGCTGAATTTGTCTTGTTTTTCCATGTAGGAATCGGTTCAATCCTCTCATCGGCTCGCAGAGGAATATGGGGTATGATTCCCCGGTCAAGTACATCAGCGATAAAATTACCAGAACCGTAACCGGTATCGGCACTAAGTGTCTGAATGTCTTTGGGCATGGTGTATGTTTCAAGGTCATCTACCATCTTAAGGGCACTTTCGGGCTCTGCTGTCCCTGTCGCCTGCGTGCCCTGAGTCTCAAGGATTACTCTGCTTTTTGTGTCGATCAGATCATGGCCCATAAACGAGAGAAAAGCCCCTTTGCCCTTCGATTTGCTGTATAAGCGCGCGTCGGGGTCTGTAGTCGAACGGTGTGTTTGGTTCGTCCACTTTTCACCATAAAAGTCTTTATCCTGAGGATGCCCGGACCTACCCTTTGTCTTATCACCTTCAAAACCGATTCCCTTGAGATAATCATCAAGAGAAACAGGGGGTTCTATCGGCTCAATACTTTTCACTGAAGCATCAGCTTGTATCTGAGTGCCGTCGACACTAAGGTGTTTACCGCTCACAAGACCGACATCTATGCAACACTGGACTACCTGACGCATTATCCGTTCAAACAACCCACTGGATGCCCACTTGTGATTGCGAAGCTTGTTGATCGTGCTCCTATCCGGAACCGCATCATCAAATGTCTGATGACAAAACAACCGATATGCCGCATGCATCCCCACTTCCTGACAGAGCCGATTCTCACTCAAATTATACAGATAGCCAATAAGGATCATTCGAACAACTAATTCAGGATCAATACCGGGTCTGCCATTGTCAGGGCAATAACAATCTGATACAACGTCTCGTACAAATGAAAAATCAACTGCCTCATCAATCTGACGAAGGATATGATCCTCGGGAACTAAATCCTCCATCTGAAAATAGTGAAACATCGGATTTGTCTGTTCCTGCTTTTGTGGGGTCATTGTTTCCTCCATGTATAATATTATCAATAACATAGTATAATACATCGGAGCTGCTTTATCAATGCTTGTTCTATACTACTTTCTGAATCTAAGGGTTTTTCACAAGGCTTCTAAAGATCGGTGTAAATTCCATATCCTTTTGATTATTCTGGATTTAAGTTTCTTTTTTACTACAATTTGAGCGGAGACGCCGATTTTACGTACATATAGTTGCACTTCTTGTGTGACTTGGTCGGAGAATGAGGACATGAACCTACTGCATCATATCTTCGATACCGATCTATCAGCTTTTCCCCAAAAAGTTCTTCGACCACTTCGTGGCTTGCTACCTCTCCAGCAAAGTGGCCACGCCACCTTTTTGGGGGGGCATCCACTTTGTGAAAAAGCATGTATCAATCAATTCTGTTATTCTTCCTGACACTTGCTGCAGGATCGCTGTTAGATGTCAGCAACTCTCGGGTTATAGAGAAAGAGCCTTTCGTTCTTGCCGACTTTTCGAATGTCGGAGAACCCGGTCAGTTCCCATCTGGATGGGGCTCCAGGGGAGGAGATGGGATAGAGGTGTATCGCCTCGAATCTGAAGATGACAATCTCTTTTTGAGAGCAGAATCCAAAGGAAAGTCTGTAACTGCCGGGGTCAAGTGCAGGGTCAGCCTGAGGATTTATCACATCTTGCAGTGGAAGTGGAGGGTCCACAAAGTCCCTCCGTCCGCTGACGAACGAGACAGGGGAAAAAATGACAACGCCGCTGCTGTCTATATTGTCTTTGAGGGGGGAATGATACCCAAGACTCTAAAATACGTATGGAGTTCTTCTCTCCCTGTCAGAACTACGCTGGAAAGTCCCCGAAGCAGCCGCACGAAGATTGTAGTCTTGGAAAGCGGAACCCAAAAGACCGGAATCTGGATAGAGGAGACTATCAACGCATACCAGGACTATAAAAAGCTCTTTGGAAGTGAGCCTCGGATGGTGAAAGCAGTTGCCATCCTCAGCGATTCTGACGATACCAAAGAGCCGGTGATGGCCGATTACGATGATATTGTCTTTTTCACTCCAGATAGAGTTAATTCCAAAAAGGTGAAAACTGTAAAGATAGACAATGTTGATGCGATGTATAAAGCAAATTACATCAAAGACAGCTTAGGGTTCCTGCAGTCTGTGCAGAAAGGGAGGACATCGGAGGCACAACAGTGGATAACGGTGTGGCTTTTCCCCACGCCATAGATACGACAACCAACGAACCGAAGCAAAGTTAGGTATTGACGTACAGATACCCCCTGACACAAAGTTCGGGAGATAGGAAAATGAAAACGAAAAGACATATCCTGATAGTTGATGATGAGCAGGGTACATAAAAGACCTTAGGCGACATCTTGAAGGATCAAGGTTTTCAGGTCGTCCCAATTTCCTGTGGTCGTCAAGCTGTCCAAAGCGCCAGAAAGGTTCGCTTCGATTTGGCTCTTTTGGACATCAGGCTCCTAAAAACAGATGGTGTCGAGATCTTTAAACATATTAAAAGTATCGACTCGGACATAAAAGTGATTATGATGATCGCATATTCTGACACAAGGCTAATCCGAAGAACTCTGGATTATGGGGCTTGCGCAGTAGTCCGAAAGCCATTGGCTCCCGAAAAGTTGGTAAATTTCATCTGCAAGGTATTATCTATTGAGTATGTCACGGATCCAAAAGCTTAAGCGCTGATATTACCTTTTAACATGACGAGTTCGTTTTTTTTGATAAGCCTCGAGTACAAAGGGATAGCAGAACTCTTCAATATGTCCACAGAGAAGGTTGAAAACAGCTTCCTAGAGGGCAAGACAGGAAATAAAAGCCTTTCTTGCTAGCTGATTGGAAATTCCAGAAGCAGACTTACACCGGCATATTTTGAAAATCCTTAGTGGCGATCCCTATCTCCCATCTTTCATAACGATTCTTGTCAATTCCAAGTTCAGTTACTCAATTCATTGAAAAGGATTGATAAGATAAACAAGTTTATGAGGGAATCGAACGAGTTCTAAAGGAGGAAAATGATTTAGAGGATGAGACTGTTCACGATGTAAGTTTGTAGGAAGAGATAAAAGAATAGCTCCATCTTAGAAACTCGCAGCTTGAAGGAGGAACTTAACCAACTTTCAGGCCGGTTATTCCTCCCAAGCTCCACCAAAAAAGATCTTGGTAGCCCTTTCTCTGTGCCCGAAGGCACATACGGGGCTTTGTGTTTCTGAAGATGGAGCTAACCCAAAAATAGTTATTCCTGACCGCCTTGTCAAGCTAAAAAGAAGAGTCTGACGAGTTAGAAATAGAGGTTAAGGAACGAATGGCTTGAGCTTTTAAAGGTCAATGCAATTCTGGGGGAAGGACTTAAACAAAGTTGACCAAGTGGCAAAGAACCATTGAGGAAACCATCCATGCCCTGGCATTAGCAGTCGAAATGAGGGACCCGTACACAGCCGGCCATCAGCAACAGGTCTCCAAGCTTTCCTGTGCCATAGCTGAAGATATGGGCCTTTCAAAAGACATGACTGATGGAATCCTCCTAAGTAGCTTAACAAAACTTATCGGATATAAGTAGACAGGGATATCCCTTGAGATTGCTTCGGGGCTTTGCCCCTCGCAATGACAGAAAGCCCGGACGAGCACGGCATTGCGAGCAACCCCCGATTGACTCTATCGGGGGTCGAGGGGAAGCAATCTCACTTAGGTTGCCTCTTCCTGTATATTGCCCACTATTTTGGAAATCTTGTCCAGACTATTTTGACCCGATACTTAGTTTTCTTTTGTATCTTCTCTTCTAAATATGATCTATAACCCCTAGTCAAACCATAAGAAAGCGAGGCGGATATGAACAAGTCAGATAAAATTGCTGCCTATAAAGAAGGCGGCTTTCCGAGTGACAAAAGGAGAGTGAGCAATGGGACTGGACTTCCAGAGCAATTAAGGGTCACTCAACTTCAGGAACAGTTCGTAAATCTCATTAATCAAAAGCCTGAGGAAGTCGTACAGCTTATAAGGACATGGCTGGCCGAGACAGATGAACTTGTTAAATAAGACAGAAAGGCTCAAGGAGGATTGATCTTTATGAACGATTCTAATCTTTTCTTAAAAGGACGCCTGAGCATCACAGAAATACAGAAAGCCGCTATACTAACGGTCGTTATGGGAGGAGATGTAGCCTCCCCATATTCAAGAACCTCAGAGACGACAAAGTCGAGCAGCTCACGGTCGAAATTGCCCAGTTGGGGGATATCCCCGCTTCGATCACAGAGTCTGTGCTGGAAGAGTTCGCGCAAATGATCCAGGCAAAAGAATACATCTCCAAAGGAGGTATCGACTTCGCAAATGAAGTGCTTCAAGAGGCATTAGGATCCCAAAAGGCAGCTGAGATTATGGAGGGCGTCCAGAGCGTCATAAAAGTCACCGGGTTTAGAAGACTAAGGGAGGTAGACCCTGAAGAAATTTTGGACTTTATACGGAAAGAACACCCCCAGACGGTAGCTCTTATATTAGCCAACTTAAGACCCGAACAATCTGCCGCTATATTGGCCAAACTCCCAGCTCAAAAGCAGCAAGACATAGCATATCGCATCGCCACTATTCAGAAGATCCCTCCTGAGGTGATAGAGGGGATCGAAGTGGCACTTGAGGCCCAATTTGAATCTACGATCAAAGGAGAACTCACCATACCAGAGGGCGCGAAGATAATGGCAGAACTTCTGAACTCAGCCGACAGAGCTATAGAAAAAAGCGTCCTTGCCGAACTCGGAACTAAGGATCCAGAACTGGCTACGGAGATCAAGGAGCTTATGTTCGTCTTTGAAGACATAGTCACTCTGAGTGCCAAAGACCTTCAAAGAGTACTGTTGGAGGTGAAAACCGAAGACTTGGCCATAGCTTTGAAAGGCACAACCGACGATCTCAAATCTTCAGTTTTTGCAAACGTCTCCAAACGTTTGGCAGCTATCATACAGGAGGAGATGGACCTTTTGGGCCCAGTCAGATTACAATACGTGGAAGAAGCTCAAAAGAGGATAGTAGAAGCTGTGCTGGACCTTGAAGATAGAGAAGAGATAGCAAACATAGGGGACAACAAAAAAGGAGGCATAATTGTTGAGTAATACAGCAAGACTTAAGTGGTCGACGGTATAAGATTCAAGAGAAGGTATTTTGTGTATTCTTGTTTTTAAGACTCTATCCGGTCTATTGGTTATTAGGAATGATCGTAGGATTGGGTGCCAGTAATGTCAAGCGTCTATGTCATCCCCGATAGCTTCAATCGGGGGTAGGGCCTGTTTTACCATCCCTTGAGCGGAGGAAGAACTAGGATGAGCAAATATGCGTGGCAAATATTGACACTATTGAGGCCGGGGATGCAGGGAGGAGTTCCGAGGAAAGCCGGAACTTTGACTCGAAAGCCACAGCACGTGGATTCGGTGGAGTGTGCTCGGTGTGGCGGTGCCGGTATGGATCGAAACTCCCCCCACTCGGTGCTGGGTCTGCAGCGGGAAAGGGCACAAAAAAATGCGGCCGCCGGTGATCACCTGTGCCTTTTGCCGCGGGAAGGGACAGCCCCGAGGGACCGAGATAACCTGTCCGGTGTGTTGTGGCCGTTGGTGACGTTTCCGTCCGGGAGCCTATAGTAAGGTGTCCAAAGTGCGGGGAAAGAGGTGGAAATAGAGGGGTCCGGCTCTAATGTATGGAGTGTAAGGGTCACGGCGTGGTCACTGCGAAAGCTAAAAACAAGGATGCCAACTTGGCCGAAGGGGCGATAACGTAAAAATCGCTTCAACGGTCAGTTGCCAATAAAGAGGTAGCCCCTACTGCTGAAGTTGCTGAGGCGACTGGTCGTAAGGAGAGGGCTAACGAGATAACCATACGGTACTGAGGTAGACCCCCGGTCCCCGATCGAGTCTATCGAGGATCGGGGAAGAATCCTAAGGCATATGTGTTTATTAAAGTTATTGTTTAACCCCGCTGGGACAGTGTAGCTCTGGGCTGATTTATTGACTTTAGAAGCCGGTTTATGTCCCACACAGTGGACAAAGGGGGTGTTAATATATCAGCTGATCAAACCAGAGCATCCGTAAGGGCACTGGCTGAAGCGTAGTAAAAGCGGAAACAGGCAGCGAGGAGACTCCAGCTACGCGGTGATGGTCTCCCGCTCAGCGGGGATCCTAACCTAGAGAACTGGAGGCTGGTAAATGTGAAGCCACGTTGAGTCACCGCCTACGGCGCGGCTCGACGTGGCTTCACTTGAGGACGGAAATCAGAACCCATAAGATCAACGTTCCAGTTCGGGTCTACTGTGAAGCTGACATACGCCTTATTAACCGGAATCCCTTGATGTCTCTGCTGAAATGTAACATACCAGTTTCCAGAACCTTGGCTGGCCTCCTTAAACTCAACGTCAGACATATTCACCTTGAGCAGATCTTTGTAATCTGCAATGAAACTTCTGCTTATAGTTTCAACATTGCCTTTTTGCAGTGATACAGCACCGGCAAAATACCTATCCATCTTGACCCCATGGCCCACTATTCTGTGGGGGCTTTTGGTGATAGGATTCTGAAAGGCAGTAAGCTCGTTGCCATATATGCCCACGAGCATCTGTCGTTCCAACCCTCTCTGGGCATAGGAAGGACTGTTAAAAGTAAGGGATAAAACTACGCCCAATACTAAAGATAAGTACGTGCACGTTGAATGTCTCATGGTAACTTCTCCTTTCTTATTGCACTCCAGGTTCCAGCATCAATTGCAATTTCTTTCTGTGTTAGTCCAAATTCCTCATACGTCCCATCCATCATAGGGCTGTTTACGATTCCCCTTGTTGTCAGACGATATTTGGCAGGGTAAAGCTCGCCAGCTCTGAGGGATATTACCAATGGCCACTTAAAAGAGAAACTTTGACTATCAGCTATCAACGTATCCACTTGGGCATCTGATAGTATTATGAGCACCCCGCCAACATTTAATGGAGTATCTGTAATTTTTAGACGTCTCTTGAATATATCATAAAAGTACGGGGGCATTATGTGTAGATTACCAAAACTCAAGATGCCCTCAAAAGTCTTTTCATCCCCTGTGCTTTCGCTGATCAGGCTCCCTGTCCACAAGCCACTTATGATATTTTGAACCTCTTTCGGGTCAATATCTTGGTCTTCCGATAGCACCTTTATGACCTTATCTTCACCACAGGCCGCTAGGAATAGAGAGATTATAAAGACGCTAGTTGATGTTATGAAAGAGACTTTGCTCATCAAGCATTTCATGTGTCTGTCCACTGCAATATTTCTTCTGATCGAGATTGAATTGTAGAATGGTGTTTGTAGCTTTAGGCTTTGCTTCATTGTAAACCCTCCTCCTTTCCGTTACCTGAAGCCACTGTCGCTTGCAGCTATGAAAGCTCTTTATGTTAATAGCAGTAGCCTTTGGGGGAGACAAATCTAGGTAAGCTATCGATGTTACATAGAATTCGTGAAAGAGACCGTACACAATTCCATAAGGCTCTTTGCTTGAATCAGGATAAGATTAGCAATCTATATCTCTCATATACTACAATTCCAACCCTTTGTCAAGCTGCTTTGATGATATAATATATATATTTCACAACTATTTAGCCCGATTAATTCATAAACTTGGTGGAGTCATTGCGAGGAGCAAAGCGACGAAGCAATCTCAAGGTTTTATAGCGGTCTCCTATGAGAGCCGGGAGTATTACATCTACCACAGAATCGAGATTGCTTCGCCTTCGGCTCGCAATGACACCGAAGGTGGTTAAACGGCATAACTATAAATAATACAAACCCTTAATTAATACACGGCCTTTTTTTGTGAATTATTCGGGTTAGTATTTGTCAACTATTTTACAAATACGGTTCTTCTCCAAAAAGTGTAGTAGCGGGTAATTCTGTTTCATGTTGTCTTGAGTTTTTGTATAAGTTAATAGTGGTAGTAGCGGGTAAGTAGTGTAGTGGTTGTGGGGTCGCTTTAGGCGATTTAAAGGATATGGTTAAGTCGGGTACTTATTGCTTTATTCATATTGCTTCTCATTGCGAAAGACCTGCCTTATATAAGGGATACTGTATCAGGCATTACTGGCAGGTCAAGCGGTATGGAAGGCTAATCCCTGAGAGGGAAAGAGAGGTAGATCGGAGCAAAAAAGGAGAGGAGAGGAGCTAATGGCAGGAATAATTGCGTTTGACAACACTTTTTCAGACAACAGGAACAGATATCAGATTGTCTTTTTAAGAAGCTATGGCCAGCTTTTGTGCTACTACTATGCTACTATTTAGGGAAAATAAGGACCAATATTGGTATTTAATGAACACTAATGGGAAAAAGAAATTCCTCATAACTTATTGACTATGAGGAACTTATTGGTGAGCCCGGCAGGAATCGAACCTGCGACCAACGGCTTAAAAGGCCGCTGCTCTACCGACTGAGCTACGGGCCCAACGTCCCTACATTTTGCCTTTGCGAAATGCGGTTATGTATTCCATACAAAATTCGTCTGCCCCAACAAGAGCGTTGTATGCTAACTGGTATTGTGTAGATTGAGTGTCAATATTAGAGATACTTTCAGATTTGATCTGTAACGGATCTATTATTCCGCTGTCGCACCCGGCGTCTACAGACAAATGGATAAATACTTCGTTTAAGAGCCTCCGGTTGGGCATTCCAAAAGAGACGTTGCTAAATCCTCCTGTAATATGAATCTCATCCCCGTAGAGGTCTCTTATCTGTTTGACTGCATCCAGGAAAAACCTCCCGTATCGAGAATCTACGCCTATGGGGAAGACGAGAAGGTCAACGAACACATCGTTGTGGGCGATGCTGAAGCGTTCGACAATTTCCATCAGCCTCTTTACGTTTTCCACTCTCTCCGTATCATCGTCTGGCATTTTAGTTTTACCGAAGGCGGTAGCTATAATCTGGCAGTTTTTCTCCTTTGCCAATTCTACTATGTCGGGGCGTTCCAGAGATGCGGAGTTGAGGATAGACCCTCCTTTGGAGTAATCATAGACCTCAACACCTGATTTGATATTGTCCGTTGCGGAAGAATCTATGCTCAGGGGCAAATCTACGTGTTGTTGGATTGTCGGCACTATCCACTCCATAGCCTGAATCTGGACCTGGGGATTCGGTGCTATCTCATCTACATTTACGTCCAGGTAGTGTGCACCAGCCTCTACTTGCCTTCTGGCTGCGTAAAGGATATACTGCCGGGCTTCCTCCTGATCGTCTTTGTTTACTGATATTCCCTTGTCAACGGCGATCCTAATGTGCTTTATCTCATTTCGTTGATACTCCTGCGTTTCCTTGTAACTTTCAGGGATTGTCAAGTATCTGACATTCCCTCCAGAATCGGTGAACTTGATAGCTTCAGTACCGTCTTCCAGCGCTTCGACTCTCCTGCCATCCCTTCTGTAAACTCTGGTTGTATGTATGTTTTCGCCTATTATTATCAGATCACAAGACACTTTTGAATCTCCTGTTTTTACCCGGCATTGGCACGTCTATTGCGCAGGAGTGACGGCTTATCTTAAATATTAAACATGAACTAAAACTCCGGGAAAGTCAAAATATAGGTGTTACAATTTTATGTCCTTTCCCTCTATGTAGTTCTTTATAAAGCTCACGAATTTAGTCAAGTCGCCTAAGTTCTTGCGAAGGAACCGATACACGTCCTCCACCGCAACCTCGGCGTATTCGTGGACCAATATATTCCTGAAGCCAGCCATGCCCGAAATAGAGTGAGCGAAGTCTTTGGGAATCGCCCCGATTTCTCCTAATCTCTCTATTATCTTCCCGTATTCTTCGTACCTGTTTACACCCTCAGCAGAGAGGATATGGCCTCCGATCTCTAGAACGTAGTGGATAGCTATCTGAAGACCATGCTCCCTTGCCCAGAGGATCTCTCAATTTCCTGCTGCATCCGCAAGACCATATCGCTTCAGCCCCTTGAGGGTCCTGAGTGTGCTATCAATATTCCTATATGAGCCTTCAGCGTGTTAACATCATATATGATTTTGCACTTTGGCAAAGCGACCTCTCTCTATCCGTTTGTTGAGATAGTAGCTTTGTAGACCTTATAAGTCGTCCCCTGAACTGGATAATGTCGTCAAGTTTGAAAGCTTAGTAATAGTTCTGAAGATCGCTTGTAGTTATGCTGGTGACTTTAGACATATTGCTCTCCTTTGCATTGGCCTGCAAAGACTTCAGTGATCTTTATAACCTTCATAGAGTTCTTGAAGAGATGTGGGAAAATAGCGTCCTTGCAATCAACGAGCAGTTGAATTTATTTGAATTGAATCTAGATGGAACTCGTACCATCCGTTTCCATGGAGCCCACTGAAGGTGGATTATCAGGAACGGGTGGCGACAAACTTGGAGTCTGGAGCAGTGATGCGGGCTAAAGTCTTAGCCAGGGGATAGGACTGTTCTACCTTTGCCGCTCCCACGCCCACGGGGATAAAGTTGCCCCCTTGAGCGTCCCAGATGGCCTTGTTGAGACTGTAGCTTCGGTCGCGGGCGTCATCGTACGCAGGATCGGCAAAGACGTCATAAAGACCCTGAATTTCGCCTTTAGCGTCCAGTTTAATGATCACCGACACAGCTACACCACGACTGTTGACGGTCGCTATCGCATCCTCAAGTGCAAGCGGCGTGGGGAACATATTGTGCGACCCGCGTCCGTCCCCCTGAGTCATATAAAAGCCGTCTCTCATAAATAAGTTGAGTGCGTTGGCCAGCGGCTCTACCGCCAGGAGCACAGGATCGTCTTTGCCGCGATATTCTCCGCCTGTGATTACGGCTAGCTTCTCTGTGGACGCAGAAAGGAGAATATCGCCCAAGCTCTCAAGAACAAGCTGCGCATCCCACTCCTCTGTGGTTCTCGTCCAGATGCGCTTAAAGTTAAACTTCTCGGTGGCCCCCAGGAGGTTTTGTGCCTGGTGAGCCTCGCTTTCGAAATCCAGAAAGATGCGCTTGTGTCCTTCGACATCCCAGACCTCGACGACTAATCCCTTTGCGTCTGTCCCCTCCAAGTAATGGTTCAGGCTACCGTCTGCTGTGGTCTTGTTTAGGCTGTACCAGACTGGGAGATTGAAAGCCGAAGGGCCAGATTTATCTATAGCCAAAAGTCCTACATTAGCAGCTTTGGGCATCGGAAGCTCGGCAAAGCCCGGCCCTTGGCCAGATACGTTCCCTGCAAAGACGGGCTCAGGCTTGTGCCCCTTTTCTCGTCCTGTCTTCCATTGATTATATGCAGATTTAAGTTTATCTATATATATACGTTCGGATTCGGGCAGAAAATCGGGCAGAAGTTCTATGAACGCATCGTCTATTTCTGCTAATTCTTCAGTTGTTCGCCCCTCTGTCGCATCTCCCACCAGATCCTGTCCCAAGCCGTACCACTTATACCCGATAATTTCAGCCACCCACACCTGACGGAAAAAGGTCTTATATGCAAAAAGATGAATCGGATTGCAGTCAACGCCTTTATCGTGGCTCATCAAAAGGTGTCCGTCGTCTCCCACTTCTAAGATTTTCGACGTTCCATATATAAGGCCTATATTTTTGGCCTCCTGGAGGCTCGCCTGTGCTACGTAGCGGAAGTGATTTGGCGGTGTGGTATGACCTATCTTTCCACCGCTGTCCGCCTTGATATCTGAGATAGTGAAGATGGACCGCTCGTTTGCTCTGACGACCACTCGATCTTCATGGTCAGGAATATCCATGAAGCGGTGCGACAGACGTTCGGCCTCTCCAAATGCGCGCCCTTCGGCGGTCTCGGGATTAAGGTAAGGCTCAAATTCCCCGTGCATTGTCATATAACGGATCAGGTTCCCTGCGTCTTTTTGGAGCCTTCGAGTCTCCGGCCTGTTCTGGGAGAAGATGTCCTCAACGTCTAGCCCCTGGGGGATGCGGCCCTGGTCGTAGGATTGATACGCGTACGCTGGGACCTTCGCGGTTCCTTCACTTATGGCTGTACTCTTTGCCTCTTCAAAGCTTACAGGCATAAGCCCCACTCGATATCCGCCGTCTTTACCCCCTGGTCCGAAGTAGAACTCTGCAGTGGACTGTGTGTACTCCCCTATAGCGGGTAGTCCCGATTGAGAGCGGCCGATTAAAATGGGTGAGAAATTGCCTTCTACCATAGCGGCTGGTTCGTCTTTAAGATCTCCTTCTCCAAAGCGTCCGCCAACTGCGTATACCTTGCTCAATCTCCATTCGTCGGCATCGGCAACAAGCGATTGCAGTTCATTCATCTGGCCCGGTCCAAATTCGTAGGTTCGCACTTGAGATTTAGCGGACCTTAGGTCTTGGATGCTCTCTACGAGGGCGGAAAAATAGTTTCCCTCGATGCGTCTTCCCGATCCTTTATCCGGGTTGAAAAATAGATTGAAGAGGGCTCGGTTGAAAAACCCCCAGCTTCCGTTTATGGCCTTTGCCACATAGATCGGTTCTGCGCCTCGCTCGGTGAAGGGGAAGTCCAAGTATCTTATGCCAAGGGCTTGAACCTGATCCTCAGGATCCATGTCTATTATGCTCTTACCGTCGTCGGGCTGATAAAGTCCCATTTCATGAGCCTTTTTCAGAGCCTCTGTTGCCGCTTTGCGCGCCAGCTCAGCGGCACAAGTAGAAGGATTATTGCGGTAAGAGTTTCCGTCGAAGAAGTCCCCGTTATAAGTCGTAATATGCAGATGGAGATCCCCTCCAAATATGTTGGTCCACGCCCCTTTGAGCGTCCCGTTATCCACTTTGTCCCGCAAAAATTGATCGGCTACCTGGATGACTCCAATAGGTATATCACCGCCAAGAAGACTGCCCAGATCTATGCTGGCGATAATGACATTTGACTGAGTCGAAGGACGGTTTTCCATTCCTTTCAATCCCATGGTTTTTTCTCTCCCTAATCAAGATAATTTGACCACATTCCAACAGGTAATCCTACCTCAATATCGCTCTAGTGTTTGCTCCTTTTCCTAGGATCAGATAAACAAAAACCTGATGTGACAATATAAGACAATTCCAGTAAAAGGCAAGCAGTTTCTGCTTGGTGCAGGCATATTTAATTCTTCCAAAAACGCCAGTTGAGTCGGAGCCAAGCGAGGTTTTGAGATCAAGTGTGAGAACTGAATGATCCTATTTATTGATCTAAATACACTATTTCAATCTGGCGGCTGGGTACCCAGCCCTTGGGCGAGGGAATCTGGCACCTACACTATGTTCAATCAGTACTCGCTTACCATTGGAAAGAAAATTAAACGATCCTGGGCTGCTGTCCACGTTTCTATCTTTACGATGAGGCGGTCTCGGAAGACCAGCTTGGAACCACATTTTCGCCCTCAATCCAGCCTTCTCCTTTTTCCCACATCTCCTTCTTCCATATCGGAACAATCTCTTTCAGACGATCTATCGCATATTCAGAGGCTTGGAAGGCCTCCCTCCTGTGAGGTGATGCCACAGCGATAGCCACACTTGCCTCTCCTATATCTAATCTCCCTATGCGATGAACGATAGCCAAATCTTCTATTCCCCACTTCTCTTTAATTTCATCCGCTATCTGTTTCATCTTCGTTTCGGCCATCTGCTCGTAAGCCTGATACTCTAGGTACCTCACACCTTTACCCAGAGAGTTGTTCCTGACCACACCTGCAAAGGTCACGACAGCTCCATCTGCGTCCTTTCTGACCATCTGCGCCAGTTTTTCTACATCGATTGCATCTTTGACTATTTTAAACATAATCAACCTCCAACGCCGAAGATATGACGGCAATCACATTTTTACAATTAACCGCCGCTTACCGGAGGTATAAAGGCTACCTCATCTTTGTCATTTAGCTTTGCTTCAAAGTCGGTGTACTCTTTATTCAGAGCCACAAAGAGATTCCCCTTGAGGTTCGATAGTTTCGGAAATCGATAGGCGACGTGGTGCCAGAGGTCGCCTATGGTTCCTTTTTCATTTAACTCTATTTCTATCTCATCTGTGCCTACAATATCCCTGCACGATGCGAAAAATTTTACGTTGATCTTCAATTTGTCGCCCTTTGTACTGTCACTGATTTGTCCTTTTTCTCCCCATTTTCTCCCAAAAGGTTCTTCGATACGCCCCTTTCCTCCAGCCCTCATAACCCACGACGAAAAATATGATCGTGGCCTGAATGACATAGACCATTACCGACGAGACTCCGGCTGCTCTTTGCATGTTCCCGGCGCCTGCGTTCATAGCTCCGAACAGAAAGGAAGAGAAGATCACACCTATGGGGTTTAATCTCCCCAAAAGGGCGACAGCAATAGCGGTATATCCGTAGCCGGGTGAGAACTTTTCGTAGAGTCGATACGTCAATCCAACTAGCTCAACAGCTCCTGCTATCCCCGCAAGACCGCCGCTTATCAGCATCGTCAGTAGGATGTTTTGTTCGACCTTTATCCCTGCGTACCTGGCAGCCTGAGGGTTTAATCCCACGGACCGAATTCTGTAGCCCAAGACTGTCTTGTAGAGCAGAAAATAGGCAAAACACGCCAAGACTAAAGCTAAAATCACGCCTGCATGTAGACGCGTCGGAGGCGCTATCCTTGAGAGTCTTGCTGCCTCATATACAGCGTCACTTTGGGGGAATTTGCCCGCCTTTTCCATAAGGGGGCCGTGCACGGCCCAGCTCGCTATCTGGATAGCTACAAAGTTGAGCATTATGGTGCTGATTACTTCCTGAACGCCCCTTTTTATCTTCAGTATTGCCGCTATGCCTGCCCATAGACCTCCAGAGATGAACGATACCAAAAGGATCAGGGGAAGGAGGATAAATCCAGGAGTAGAACTTATCGATGTCCCTATCCAGGCCGCTGAAAGTGCGCCCATATACAATTGCCCCTCAGCCCCGATATTCCAGACGCCGCACCTGAAAGCCAAAGCTACCGCAAGCCCTGTAAAAAGCAGGGGACAGGTCTTCAACAAGGTCTCTGAGAGGCTGTATCTGCTCCCGAAGGCTCCATCTAAGAGCGCCTCGAATGCGGCCGTGGGACTCTGTCCTGAAAGATGGATAATGATGCCGTTTACGATCAAAGCCGACACCACAGCGCCAAGTGGAGTCCCCAACGCTCCAACTGTCCCCCAAAGAGTTCTTCGATCCATAACTTCAAGCCGCCCTTTTTTCACCCATCATCATCAAGCCTATTTCGTCCCTTGGCGTTTTGGGAGACACAATTCCCATCAGCTTGCCTTCGAACATAATTCCTACTTTATCGCTCAAGGACAGGAGTTCGTCTAACTCCGTAGAGATCAGGAGCACAGCGCTGCCCCTTTCCCTTGCCTCCGAAAGTTTGCTATGGACGCATTGCGCCGCCGCTATATCGAGTCCCCTCGTCGGGTTCACGGCTATCAGAATATCCGGCTTTCTTGACAGCTCTCTGGCGATGACGACCTTTTGTTGATTTCCCCCCGAAAGGGAATCCGCCGAATCGTTTGGCCCTTGGGCCCGAATGTCAAAATCACGGATGGCCTGAAGGGCAAAATCCCTTGTCTTCCGGCTCTTTAAGATGCCCCACTTTGAATACGGAAGATTCCCGTGTGTCTCCAAAATCAGGTTCTCCAAGAGCGAAAATCCCAATATAAGGCCCATCTTACGCCTGTCCTGGGGTATATGCGACCCATTGTGTTCAATCAATTTCTGAACCGACCAGTCCGTCTGTTCTTTTCCCTTAATCAGCATCCTTCCTGAGGCTATTTTCCTCAACCCTGACAGGGCTTCGGCCATCTCGGCCTGTCCGTTTCCGTCCACTCCTCCTATGCCAAATATCTCTCCCGATCTGACCTGAAGGCTGATTCCGCCGACGACTGGGACGCCGATTTTGTCAAGAACTTTCATATCCGCTACCTCAAGGACGACATCACCTCTCGGCACCTCCTTTTTTGTTATCTTTTGAGCGGTTTCTCGTCCTACCATCATCCGGGCTAACTTTCTTCTGTCGGTATCTTGAGGCTCCATTGTCCCTATTACTTGCCCTCCCCTTAACACGGTCACCCTATCGCTTATCTTCATAACTTCATCCAACTTGTGGCTGATGAAGACTATCGAACGCTTGTCCTTTTTGAGCTCCTCCAGAATGTCGAACAGGTCTTCCACTTCTTGAGGAGTCAATACGGCCGTAGGCTCGTCCAGGATCAATATCTTGGCATCTCGATATAAGGCCTTGAGTATTTCCACACGCTGTTGAGCCCCCACAGAGAGGTCTTGCGCCAGGGCTTTGGGGTCCACCTTCAGTCCGAACCTCCCGGATAGGTTTTCCACGTCCTTTTGGGCCTCAAGTCTGTCGAGCATTATCCTTTTTAGAGCATTCCCCACACCTTCGCGTTGTACTCCTAATACGACGTTTTCTGCCACAGTGAAGACAGGGACGATCTGAAAGTGCTGGTGGATCATCCCAATTTTCGAATTTATCGCATCCTTTGGAGACTTGGGATGTATTCTTTTGCCGTTCAGAAGTATCTCTCCTGAATCTGGCCTGTAGAGGCCGTAGAGGATGTTCATTAGCGTAGTCTTGCCCGCTCCATTCTCACCCAAAAGGGAATGGATTTCGCCCTCCTCAAGTGAAAAATGGACTCCGTTCAGGGCTATGTTCGAGCCAAATTTCTTATTTATATTTTTAAGTTGCAAAAGAGCCAACGTCAAAACTTTCCTCTAGGGACCTGAAATTCGCCCGATCTTATCTTAGCCTCCATCAGGTCTATTCTATCTCTGACGTCTTTGGGTATTCTATCCTCTAACTTGGGATTATAGGCCAAGGAAACTATCCCTTCCTTCATCCCTAACCACATAATATCAGGTTTAAACTGTTTGTCTTTCACTTTTTTAGCCACTTGTAAAAAGCTACTCGGAATGTCTAAAACAGCGCTTGCCAGGATCACTTCCGGGGCAATGTGGTTCTGATCTGCGTTTGAGCCAAAGGCATAGACGTTTGCTCTTTCCTTAACGGCCTGAAAGACACCCAGGCCCGCAGCGTCGGCATTGTGGAGGATGAAATCTGCGCCCTGATCGATAAGAGCCAGTGTCGCCTCCTTGGCCGCGCCTGCGTCCTCCCAGTTGCCTATGTAGGACTTAAGGATTTTAAAGTCGGGAACTGCATCTTTTGCTCCTCCTTCAAAGGCTATAAACGTGCTCTTGACGGAGGGAATTGCCACTCCGCCGACCACTCCAGCGACCCCTGTTTTGGACATCAAAGCCGCCATCATTCCCATGAGGTACGTCGCTTCCTCAAGTTCGAAGACCATAGGAGCCACATTGTCCCTTACAGTACTTCCTGACGTGGTTATAAAGACTGTGTTCACAAAATCGGGCGAAACGGCCGCGGCGGTGTCCTGAAACTCGAATCCGTGTCCGAAGACTAAATCGAAGCCCCTGCTGGCGTAGTCTCTGAATCCCTCCTCAAACTCCGCAGGTGTAACGGTTTGGACCTGACTTATCTGCGCTCCGAGTTCGTCTCTTATCCTCAAGAGTCCCTCGTAAGCTATAGCGTTCCATCCTGCATCGCTGACCGGGCCGGGGCTTAAAAGGGCTACCTTGAATTCTTTCTCCTCTGCTTGTTGGTTCTTTTTTGAGCAGCCGATAGCAAACAAGAGTGAAAACAGAAGTAATACCGATAAGATAGCTCTGAAAATCGGACCCAAAACGCCTTTGTGTATCATCGAACCTTCCCTTCTTTGCCTCTCTAATGGACATATATAAGAGTGTAACAATTATAATAAATTTATTCTACCGGGTCAAGACCCTTTTTCTTGGATGAGCACCTGCTCTGAGGGGGAAGGAGTGGTACAGCGTACACTCCGCATGCGACCGGAAGAGAAAGTTGGCACCAAACAGCAGAAAGGGCGTCCTACCTAGGCTTTGTGTATAGATACATTATACTGCTCTGCTCGCTATAACGTTGCTTGCTGAAGCCTTCAATCCATGGCAAGTGCCTCCCGCAATGTCCCACAGCACGGTCTCGACCGCACCGATCTCGACGATCGCGCCTCCGTCGTTCCAAGAGTCTGATGTGGTGCATCTCTTGCCCATTCTGTTGGACCTGGAGAGGATCTTCTGCTGTAGGAATCTGTTCTAGTTCCCCGTCGGTCTGGACGATTGCGTCCCCTCTAGATTCAATCCGGGGATGACCAGAGACGGAGACTCGGCGTGCACGACCCCCTCGAAGCCCTCGTGCGTGTGCACCTGGACCACGGTCTCGATCGCCCGACCGGTCTTGAAAGTAAGATCGTCTCTACTTCCGCGATCTTCATGACTTCGTCCTTCCTGCTATTCTCCGATCATCCGTCGCTGATACTCTTTCCCGCTTGCACAACGCTAATCATCTTTCAAAAATATCACGAACGGAAGCCCCAATAGCATAACCGCTCCCGCAACGTAAAAGATCGTATTGAGACCATATGCATCTCCAATGAGCCCGAAGAGAGGCGGCGAAGCGGCGGCGGAGAGGAAGTTTAGAGTGTAGTATAGAGCATATCCCCGACTCCGACGCAGAGGATCGAACGTAGGCGCCAGCCCGATGTATATCACAGAGGACGTCCCATTGAGCATAAACCCGAATATCGGCAAAAAGAGTACCATAACCCATCCTGGAGGGACCGAGGGGAGGGCGTAACAGCCGAGTATCATCAGCAACTCTGTGATCAGGATGATCCTTTTTGCTCCCAATTTCCGGATCGGCATGCCGCACAGGAGCTTTCCGACCGCTCCGCCGAAAAAGGTCAAAGACATAAGCCACACATAGCCTGTCAGACTTACAGAGTCACCTTTGATTCCTCTTTTGATCAGTAGAAATCCCAAAAATGCCACAGCGGCATTCCGAACTGCAATATCGAGGAATCCGATGATGGAGTAGAGGGTAAACTGGCCCGGCCTTTTGATGCCCCAGTTGGCAAAAAAAGTTCTTCGATGTGCCTCATTTATTTTATGCTCTCTGTCCTTCAGGGCTTTCTGTCTTCTGGCGCTGATGTCCCTTCGAAAAAAGAAGAGATACAAAAGGGACGTTAAAAGTCCGATGATCCCCAGTACAGCAAGGCTCCCTTGCCATCCAATTCTTGGGTCGATGACCAAAACTCCCGCTAAAAGGGGGAATAGCACCTTTCCAACATCTCCGGAAAAATTCAATGTTCCTATAGCCGGACCAGATTTTTCAGGCGGATAGACATTTGAGATCAGGGCGGTTCCCACAGGGTGATACGCGCCTCCCCCTATCCCGGATGCAAGTATCAGCATCAGCGTGATAGGGTAGCTGAACGCTAAAAGCAAAAGCATATAGCTCAGGCTGAACCAAGCAGTTCCTAAGCCCAGCGTTAGTATCTCTCCGATACTTTCGGACAGGAGTCCCGCCGGTATCTGAGCTGCGCTTATCGCTACGTAGCTAGCGGCCTTAAGGAGGCCGGACTGGGTGTAGGTCAGATCGAGATCGGATGCGATGAAGGGAAGTAGAAGGGCTAAACTTACAACGTAACCGTCGTTAACGATATGAAGGAGACTGCACCACCAAAGCTGTCTTTTCGGATTATATTGAATAGGTCTTTGCATTATTGGGAAACCTCCATCGAGTCTGGAAGGGGCCCTATCAAATCACGATAGTCTCCAGATTATGAAGCTTGTCCCCGAGTGATTCTATCGCGGACTTGACCTTTCAGTTCCTACAAGATCCCTGTAAGCCTACTCCACTTCTGGAACCGAAGTCCTTGTCTCCATACGTTGAAGGTCCTTGTCACTTTGATATGGCAGGTAATCTATTACGAAATGCTATAGCTTTCTCTAATTTGCAAACATCTTAGTTCTGTTCCCTCAGTAGACCCCGAGGGAATTGTCCACCATTCCTGTACAGTAATCTATAATAAGCCATGTCCCTGCCACGACCATCTGCCCCAGGATCAGACCCAAGAAGAAGGGACGAGTTTTCCTGAATACTGTAGCGCCGCCGTATTTGAGTATGACTACTTTGAAGAGCCACGCTAAAAAGACGCTGAACCATTTGTGATTAATTATGGAGATACCGGTTAGTGTGTAGCCGATGGGATGGATAGGCCACCATATAAAGTGATAGCGGATAAAGGTCAGAAGGGCCATAATAAATGCTCCTATGCCTGTGGCTATCCAGCCTCCGATATTGGGGTTAACGGCTCCCTCCACTCTTTTAGCTATGTAATTGAACGGAGCTTTCGGAGCCCCGCCAAAAAACCACGAGTAGAGGTTGATTCCGCCTTCTTCGTATGCAAGGGTCATCACCATCCACATGGATCCTGCCAGACTCACAACGATGGATAGCATCATAGCCCAGAAGAGCGGTCTTCTCTTACCCCGGACCACATTGATTAACTTGAGCCCATTGGCGCACGAAGCCATAACGAACGTCCTCATCTCGCCGTGCCAGATGTATGTATACGCCAGAGCCACTAATCCCGTCGGTCCCAAAGCGGAGGTTCCAAGCCCTGATACGACGAAGTCCGAACTGATCATGGGAGGCCACATATCGGGCATTCCTCCTTCTGCCACTATGCGGGTAAGCGCTATAAAGAGGACAAAGGCCCCGAACAAGAATATCGGGACGATCCAAAGAGGCATTCCCGAGGCCCACAGCCACAAGCTCACAAAGAGTAATCCTCCGATCATGCCAAAGAGAGCTGTCCGGTAGGATAGAATCTCATCCGAATCGTCCACATTCGGATCGTTCTTAAAGGCTTTCCTGAGAACGCCTTTGAGGTGCTCCCGACCTGTCCACATCCCTAACACGACAAAGACTATCATAGCCCCCATGGTCTGATGGAGCATGTAAGGCGACCAGGAATGAGCATAGACGCTCATCCTTTCGGTACTGTGGAAGCCAATCATATTGAATATTCCCTGCTCCGCGATGGCTAACAGGGAGAACGACCAAATCGCAAGGGCGATGTCACGGGGTATAAGGTAAACGAATCCGATGACATGAAAGATGGTGAAGAAATTAAATCGAATTGTGTTGCGAAACATCGACATAGAGGCCTCCAGGTTTACCCTTGGAATGAATGGGTAGTATCCGTGGAGCGCCGTTACGCTGCCTATGATGAAAGGGATGGCAAATCCAAGCCACATAATAGGATTTTTAAAGAATGGCGCAAGATAACCGCTTTTGTCATCCCTTATCATCTCCATAGGTGTCTGAATAAGAGGATACGTCAGCCTTTCTCTCTCTACCCACTGCCTCCTTAGGATCACCATCATGCATATCATCACAAAATAGAGGGCAATGGCAAACGAAGACCAGTACAAAAGGGGCCTAATCCATATTCCCCAGGGTATGGTCTCTCCCCTGGGCAGACCTTCGTAGAAATACTTAATATACTCTGGATCACGGGGGGATATCCAATCGGGTATATATGGGTGAATCAAATTGACCCAATCGTTCTCATGGGTGGCAAAGTAAAATACGCCGACGACGACAGGAAGGAGATGTTCGGTGAAGCCTACGGCTACGATAGAGGACGATACGATCATCATAATGTAGATCGTGACCAATTCGGTGGCTTCGAACGCCATACCCCGTTTGACTATTTTCAAAAGGGTGTTTACTATACCTACGAAGATAAATAGAAGGAAAAGAGCTGCGCCGGTACCAAAGGTCCCAGCCATCCAGGAGCCTTTGATAAGAGCGTCGCTGTATGGGGCGGCAATGGATATAAAAAAGGAGAGCAGTGTACCTACAACAAAAGATCTGAAGGTGAAACGTCGAGGAGGCCTTTCCTGGTCAACGGCATAATCGGGACTGAACTCCTCAGTTGTTGTCGCCATAAATTGAAAAGGGTCCTTACACTCTTATGTGATATGTAGGCCATTATGGAATGGATCAAACAGCGTACTGATATGAAATCATACCGACAGCTCTGGGGATACTAAGTCTAATAATATTTCACCTGGATGTCAAGTCATTTTGCTCTCCACCTCTGGAAAAGTGGCATATCATACAATTGATAAATCCAAGTCTATGATCTCGGCAATGAGCCTGACGTCCTCTATCACGTCTCTATGAGATACGGCCGTTGTGACCTCTGGATTCCTGGGGCGTTGGAGGACAGAGTGGTTCTCCTGCCGGGCATCGACAACCACTATCACGAACTTTACCTCCGTGTGGCACAGACCCCCATTCAATACAGGACTCTCTCTGCTCATGCCTTCTATAGCTCTTGCAAATTGCGCCTTCAGATCGTCGCAGGTCTTATCGTCGTAGATACCTGATATTGAGAAAGATCCTCTCAGAATAGCACAATCTGTTCTTGGATCAGCATATCTATCATCTTGCTTCTGTCCATTTGCGAGGAATGCAAGTCGTTTCAGGAGGAATGCTGATTTTTCTGGATAGAGATACACGATATCTAAAAGTTGTCAATACTTTTTAGGGGTCTGGCCTCTCCAGACTGTTGTGACAGGCTCTCTCGAAATCGTATCAAGGGCTATGGAAGGTTGATAAAACCACAATAGAAACCCTTCATGCAGGGGGTCTGAACCAAGAATGCAAGGGAAAACTCCGACCTATCCCCTCAGATCCTAATAGTGCGGGGAGATTGGCTTGAAAAAGGGTTGACATTGACCCCAGTTTTTGGTATCTTAGCCTTCCGTTTGGTTGTCACAGTATAAACCCCAAATAAAAGGGGACTGATATGAAGTCTATTCGATCTTCTAATCATAGATCGCAGTCAACGAAGGCCGCAGAACTCACCCGTCGTGAATTTATCCATAAGATGAGTGCTGCTGCTTTAGGGGCTGGAGCATTGTTAACCCCTGCTGTTGCAAGTTCCGGCTCTACGACTGCTTCAGGGGACATGAAATATAGAACAGTGGGTAAGACAGGAATCAGCGTCTCTGAGATAGGCTTTGGATCTCATGTCGCACGGGAAAATATGAATGATCCCCAGGCCAGAGCAGCTCAGATTAGAAAAGGCTTAGAGCTAGGCATTAACCTCTTCGACATCTACGAGCACGGTTATCATCAGTTTGATCTGATGAGCCAGGCGTTGGGCCCGGTGCGAAAGGATGTTGTGATATCTCTTGTTGCGGTTCAGTCTGACGTCCGAAAGGAGGTAGAATTTGCCCTGACTACCTTCAACACCGATTACATTGATCTGTATCGCATGAACGCGTCCGGGATTAAGTCCAAGAGCGCAATAGAGACCACTTTAGGGACTCTGCAGCAGGCCAAGGAGGAGGGTAAGATAAGGGCGATCGGGATAGTGAACCACGATCAGGCAAAGTTGGTGGAGATGCTTCATACCTATCCAGAATTGGACTATCTGTTCTTTGCGTATAACTTCCGGCATCAGAGACTCTCTCCTGTCAGCTCTGTCCAGGCCGCCTCCGGAGGACAGATCAGGTCTGGAGTGTCTGCTGCCTCATCACCGAAAACCGCTGGACAAACTGTCGACTGCGCGATCGTGCCTTGCCCGGATCCAGCGTTTCCCGCTTTGGTCAGAGAAACCGGCGTGGGACTCATAGCGATCAAGCCCTTTGCCGGAGGAGCTTTGCTGAAATTGCAACCCTCCGATCCCCTCTTGGCGGAGCTGAAGGGCGTCGAGGCAAGTCTCCCTCAGGCGGCATTGAGGTTTATCTTGGGGGACAAGGAGATTTCCAGCACGATCCCAGCGATGAATTCTATAGATGAGGTTGTGGAGAACGTAGGAGCGACGCAGGGTGGTGGGCTAGGTGAGTCGGAGGTTCGGCTTTTGCAGATCTATGCACAAGCAGCGGAGCAGTCCCAGGGAGGCTACCTGCCCGAGAAGTATAAGTGGCTTGAGGAGTGGACGGCATAAGGTTTCCGCACCTGCAGGATGTTCTCTTTGAGTGCACGAGGAAAGTCCCCTTCAAATGTGTCAGTGGGAATAGGATAAGAATCCCTTGTACAAGATTATCGCTATATTGCTGATCCTAGGGGGCCTTTTCATCCTTGCGACTATAGGGAGCTTTTCTGACAGGGACATCACGCCGGATGCGGTCACCATGGCCACCACGCACAATCTCTGGACAGGCGATGTGGCCTCACTCACCGATGGGCGTACGCCCGACAAGCACCCAGACGCTACAGCTTTCGAGTGGGACTGGATCGGCTTGTTGGCTGTATCGTGGCCTGACACTGTACGCCTTGCGACTATCCGTGTCTATATCGGAACGATGGACCAATACAGAGTGTTCGGCTATTTAGGCGGGGGCTTCACCGAAGAGGGCTTTCGCGTAGGAGTGGAGACGTCGGTCTACGGACACGAGGGGGTTGTGCCCGCTGGAGTCACCGGCTGGTACGAAATCACCTGTTCACCGGAATTTGCCATCGATAACATCAGCTTCCAGGTTGTCGGCGGCGCTGTCATTTATGAAATAGAGTTTCTCAGGCCGGAGAACACTGCCATCTGGCCTATCAACTTCGGCGCCATCAAGAAATTCTTCTGAAAGGCAAGTGAAGTTATCGATCACAACCGAAATTAAAGATGAAAAGGAAAGCGTGCCGTGTAACATAGCCTCTATCCCTTTTTCCTGCAACATATTAAGCAACTTAGCTTAACATCGTCATTGCCGCACGCATGTAGACAAGGGCGTAAGCATTAGGCTCGTGGACTTCTAATCCGAGTTTCCTCACAGCTATCCTCCATAAACAAGTAGGCAGCAAAGAGTGGTCAAGACATCCCCTCCTATTTACTCTTGTTGTCAGTCCTCGATCCAGAAAGAATAGAGTTTTGCGTTGCGCAGTGTGAAGTGAAGGGTCACTTCTCGACCCTTCAAGTTTGCCATGTTCCCCTGCGTCCAGGTCACTTCTCCGTCAGGTCGATCGCCCGTCAGCGGTGCCGATGCGGCCAGCGCCACCCCCTGCCCGTCCAGTACCTCTGTGCAAAGCTCGCCCTTCGACGCATCAGCATTGACATACACCTTATCTCCGAAAAGTGTGAAAGGTTTTGTGACCAGCAAGCCTTCTGTTTCTCCTGCATCCAATGAAAAGAATCCGTCCCGGCGCAGCACGGCTAGGCAGATAGCACCGGTGTCAGGATCCAATGTGTGGACATCGGCCAATTCGTATGCCTCGCGATACTTCAGGCCGGTGTAGTAAAACCATAGCTCATCGCCGCGCACCACAGGGGCAGAGGGACCGATGATCTGTGTCAGGTCATAGGCACCGGCGTCTTTGGGAGATGGACCGATGAACGGCTTGCGATCGCCCAGGCGTTTCCAGTTCTTCAGATCACGGCTGCAGGTCAGTTGAACCAGGTGGAAGCCCTCGGTGTTGGAACCGTCAGCGCTCGGGCCAGTGGCGTGGTACATCGCCGGCATCCCGATGTAGAGCCCCTCGTAGCCAAATACACCCATGTTGTACACGTCGACGTTGTAGGTCGCCGGGTCGTTCGAAAAAAGCTGCTGTAACGTCGGGTCGGCAAAACGGGCCTTGATATTCTCTCGTCCGAGCTCCTGATCCAGATCGTCGGCGTGAAAGATCATCTTGGGCTCTGTCCAGTGCTCGAAGTTCATACTGGTGGATAGCCAGACCGACCGGCCATAGGGACCAAGATGTTTTACCGTCCCCTGACACACTATCACCGCATGTTTTACCGTGAGGATAAACAGATGCTCCTGCTCGTCAAAGGAGAAGTTATATTCATCGAAGCTCGGCACACCGGGGACATCGAGCATCTTCCAGTTCACCCCGTCAGGCGAGACTATGAACCCGACGTTGGGTATGGCTCCTTTATAGCGGCGGGCCGGATCAGGATCGGTCGCATTATATACAACCAGTCCAGGGCGGAAGTAGCCTCGATCACTCTGGACAGCCACATAGTTGTTCTCCCGTGAGCCCCGGTATTCCACTTGACCCACAACCGGCTTCGACCAGTGGAGTCCGTCTTTGCTCTCGTAGTAACCGGAGCAATATATCCCTCCGGCATGCAAATCGTTCGGAGTTGTGATATCCCAGAGTTTATATGTCTTCTCCTCGGGGTCCCAAATCGGCGCGGTGCGCGTTTGGACGACACCTCCCTCAGGGTTATCCGGGTCCTGTCTAATCACAGCTCCCTTCTTGGCAGGCTGATGCATGGTGCGCGTCAGATTCTCGATCCTCGCAATTCCGTGATCGTCGAAGAAGAGTTGCCTTTGCCCTGTTGGGACATGAAACTCCAGTTCTCTCCCTACCATATTAGCCTCATATTTTGTCACGATTGCCATGTCGCGGCCCGCCGTTCGACTACCGCATAGGGAATTCAGCTTAACATCGTCATTGCTACCCCCATGTAGACAAGGGCGTAAGCATTAGGTGCGTGGCATTCTAATCCGAGTTTCCTCACAGCTATCCTCCATAAACAAGTAGGCATCGAACAGCGGGCGAGGCAATCCAGGTGAGATCGTTTCGCCCACTTCGTGGCTTGCTGACCGGGAATAGGGCCATGGTGAGTGGCAATTACGCTTCAGGGAGGATGGGCGTTGCCTCCGTCTACTGTCTACTGTCTACTGTCTTTAGCCACTCCTCGTACTCCTTTTTGCCCTCTTCGTTTAGAGGATAGTATTTTTCCACGTCCCCTGTCTCTTGGAGTTTTATCCTCTCGAAGATCTCACGTGTCTCCCGGGTGCGGCAGTATTCGATAACGTCAGGTGCAACTTTCGGAGGGATTACGACTACACCGTCGTCATCTCCGACTATAATGTCCCCCGGCATGACCAATACGCCGCCGCAACCGATCGGTTCGTTGTAGTCCCAGGGATACATCTCAAAGTGACCGGCGTTGTGCGGCGTTGCTCCCCTTAAAAAGAGGGGAAGTCCCAACTTCTTGGCGCGCGGAGTATCGCGGACGCAGCCGTCAACTACCAGACCCTTTGAGCCTTTTGCATGGATAGAGGTCATCAACATGTCGCCCAGACATCCGGTCTGCATATTGGCGCGGGTGTCCACTACAAGCACATCCCCTTCCTGAACAGCTATTACCGCGGCCCACAGAGCGGAACTTACCTCCTGTTCCTCTTCGGCCCGTCCTTTGATAATGTCCTCTCGCTTTGGCAGAAAGCTTAACGTAACCGCCGTGCCGACGGCCCTAAGCCCCGGCGTGAAGGCCACGGGTCCCACCATAAAGGCCCTGAGAATCCCGCATCTTTCGCGCAGAGCAGAGCTAATGGTCGCAGTACCGAAATCCCAGAAAGGCTCTATAAGTTCTCCGGGTGGACGATCTATCTCTTTGAGTTTTACCATATCACTATCTCCTGACAAGAATAAGTTACCCCAAAGTTGAGGGATACGGACCGTATTCGACTACGATTTCCACATCTTCAATTATCACTCCTCCTTTGAACCCATCGGGTCTCCTATCCAGCAACACCTCTAACAGGTTCTCACCCTTGTGCGGACGTTCCCCTTCCAGGAGGAATTCCAACCACTGGCCGGCGTACGGAACATTACTATCTGTGATCTTATGTGTTCCACCAAAGGTGCGCGTGCAAGTCTCTTCGGACAGAGACCTCCCGTTCAGCAGGATCGCAAGGTTGTCCGCCGTCACCAGATTACTGACGTTGATCCTAAGTCGTACTTCACGCACGCGATCAGAAGAACCTTGTATATCATCTGATACATAGAAGGGGATCTCATAGCTTATGTTCGGGTCAGCAGACGGGATTTCAATCGGAAGTGCCGCATCGTAGACAAGCCCGACGTCTACCACATTTTCGCACCGCCTCGCCAAAACGTAGTGCTTTTTCCCTGCTTTTGATAGTTCTGGATCGCCTATCTCCGTGAGAATTCTACGCTCTGCATCTCCTAATGGCCACTTCAAAAACCAGGTGTAGAGTCCATCGACGCCGCGATCCCAGAAGTTTCCCGCAGCAGCTCGCATCATCTCAGGCGTGGCATAGTTTCTCAGATGAGATCCTACGCTCTCGTCTTCTGACCAGGGTTGAAGCACTGGGTAGACAGATGCGCTGTCGTTTTGATGAGCCGATTGAATGAGCCAATCGATGGGCATGTCAGGGTCGAGTATAAAGTAGCCGTACAAAAGCGGCACCACAAAGTCAACGATTCCCTCCTCAAACCACGTGCGTACATCTAACCCCGCCTCAAGACACATCTTTTCGGTGGGGAATACTCGAGCGCCGATCTGACCGGGGTTGCCGGGCCTGTTTCGGACCATTTGGGAGATCTTACCGACGTACTCTGTCATCAATGGAGTTTGCTTTTCCACTTCGTCGGGCTTGAAGAAGAACGGGGGGTAGCCGAAGTCGAGCTCTATCCCCTCTACAGAATACTCTGTGGCCAGCTCCTCAAGGACTGCAAACTGATGATCGCGCGCCTCTGGATGAGCAAAGTTCAGACAGCCATCCATCGGCCCGGGCACACCGATCTGATAGCTTGGGTCACTTCCGCTGAAGGATCCCATACGCAGGCTAGCAAAAAAGTCCAAACCTACCTCATGCGCCCTGTCGATGAGTACAGTTAGTGGGTCGAGGCCCCTGTCAATCAGGCTCTGCATATTCTTCCGCGCACGCCAAGCATACGCGAATGGACTTTGATCTCCACCCCATTGTTGTCCGATCTTAGAGGGGTAGAAGAGTCCGCCGCTTGAGACGCCGTAGATGAACGTGTCAACGGCGGTGCCGGCCACCTCATCTCATCTATCGGTCTCCAGGCGTCCTCCAACTTCATGGGCGGCTCGAAGGCGTACAGGTAGTAATGTCGCGCATCATTAAAGTAGATCGTTCGACGTCGTCTCATGGGTAGTCTCCTTACTTAAGTCTTAATCTGTTAAGACGGGAGTTATCCGATCATGTAGAACGCCTAACTGACAAACTCCATTACCGTATTGGCGGTTTGGAGATGACTAGTCACGCTATAAGAGAAGATCATCTTTCCTCTGCTACTATATAATGCCAGATCCTAAACTGAGTGCAATTACCGAAAGCATCACTGCTACAATGACTTGGATCGAACGCATTGTAACCTTTTTAACTAACCGATTTCCAATATATGCTCCCAAGAATGCAGAGAGAATAGCTGCGGTTAAGAGCGCATTATGGCCGGCGCCCGAGAGTGAAAAATGAGAACTATAGATGGAGATTCGGGCGACATCCACCAGACAGGCTATCACAACGCCTGTAGCGATGAAACCTTCTTTTGTTAGACCGCACTTGATAAGAAAAGCACTTCGCAGTGCCCCTTGATGTCCTGAAAGGCCTCCGAAAAAACCGCTCAAAATCCCTCCAACAGGGAGATAATTCTTCTCAAAGGATATATTTTCAAATCTCGGCAGTACTTCCAATAGCGCAAAGAATATCATCAAAATCGCAACGATAAGTTTCACAGGCATAATTTGAAAGTGATGGTCTAATAGTTGGTATCTGATCAACGGCTGCAAATCCGAAAGCCACAGTAGACCCCGCGCACCCAAGAGGGCCGCCAATATAGCGGGTAGGCCGAAGCGGAATACTGTGGTCTTGTCGGCGTGTCTGCCCAACAGTGCAAGTTTAAACAGATTGTTGAAGAGGTGCACCACTGCTGTGAGGGAAACAGCGACATCTATGGGAAAGAATATCGCAAATAGAGGCATCAAAAGGGTGCCCAATCCGAAGCCGGAAAAAAGGGTCAATCCTGAGGCAATGACCGCACCGACGCAGATTATGAGATATTCCATAATGATTTGAAGACCTTGTGCGGTCTTAAACCCTGCAGTTCCTTTTTAAGCTGGTTCGGCGTCATTATTCCCTTTTCTGTCACCACGCCAGTTATGAATTCCAAAGAGGTCAAGTCAAAGTAGTAGTTTATGGCCGTGACGTTGTGGATATTTTCCGATAGAATTTCGACAGAATCTTGCAACTCTTGAAATTGAAGTGGATAGTCTGCTGGCAGGAGTTTCTCCGAACCGCAGAGCGCATAGACGTCAATTTCCAAACTCCCTAGCCGCCAAGGCCAAACACAGAGTTCCGATTTTGTTGACCAGCCCTTTGGCCGACAGGGAATCTGCCCCGATAAGCACTATCTGGGCCTGTGGCAAGATGGAGCAGACCGCGGCGTCAATTACAAGCTTAACTCTAATACCCTCACCACCTAACTTCGCGGCCAGATTTACGCCCTCGTTGATGGGTCGAGATTCTGTGCAGATAACGTCGAATCGCACTCCTTTTGCTTTTGCTAAAAGGAGCGACTTAGAAGCCTTGTGAAAAACCCTTAGATTCAGAAAGTAGTATAGAACAAGCATTGATAAAGCAGCTCCGATGTATTATATTATGTTATTGATAATATTATACATGGAGGAAACAATGACCCCACAAAAGCAGGAACAGACAAATCCGATGTTTCACTATTTTCAGATGGAGGATTTAGTTCCCGAGGATCATATCCTTCGCCAGATTGATGAGGCAGTTGATTTTTCATTTGTACGAGACGTTGTATCAGATTGTTATTGCCCTGACAATGGCAGACCCGGTATTGATCCTGAATTAGTTGTTCGAATGATCCTTATTGGCTATCTGTATAATTTGAGTGAGAATCGGCTCTGTCAGGAAGTGGGGATGCATGCGGCATATCGGTTGTTTTGTCATCAGACATTTGATGATGCGGTTCCGGATAGGAGCACGATCAACAAGCTTCGCAATCACAAGTGGGCATCCAGTGGGTTGTTTGAACGGATAATGCGTCAGGTAGTCCAGTGTTGCATAGATGTCGGTCTTGTGAGCGGTAAACACCTTAGTGTCGACGGCACTCAGATACAAGCTGATGCTTCAGTGAAAAGTATTGAGCCGATAGAACCCCCTGTTTCTCTTGATGATTATCTCAAGGGAATCGGTTTTGAAGGTGATAAGACAAAGGGTAGGTCCGGGCATCCTCAGGATAAAGACTTTCATGGTGAAAAGTGGACGAACCAAACACACCGTTCGACTACAGACCCCGACGCGCGCTTATACAGCAAATCGAAGGGCAAAGGGGCTTTTCTCTCGTTTATGGGCCATGATCTGATCGACACAAAAAGCAGAGTAATCCTTGAGACTCAGGGCACGCAGGCGACAGGGACAGCAGAGCCCGAAAGTGCCCTTAAGATGGTAGATGACCTTGAAACATACACCATGCCCAAAGACATTCAGACACTTAGTGCCGATACCGGTTACGGTTCTGGTAATTTTATCGCTGATGTACTTGACCGGGGAATCATACCCCATATTCCTCTGCGAGCCGATGAGAAGATTGAACCGATTCCTACATGGAAAAACAAGACAAATCCAGCACATATTCAGGCCGAACGGGATAGAAAAGTGCGAGAGGCGAAAGCCAGAAATCATGCACGGTCTATCTCATTAACAGCTGACTACAAACTCTCCCGGAGACTCCGTAAACGCAGTGAACATATCTTTGCTGAAGCCAGGCAACAACACGGTATGGGACGAGCCCGTTACAGAGAACTAGCCTCACTGAATGAACAGTTGAATCTTGTTGCAACAGTACAGAATCTCAAGAGGCTTGTATCTTTCATAAGAAGGGGGAAAGCGTCTATGTGTGCCCTGTCTGTCAAAGACAGTGCATCCTGTTCTTCAAACAGCTCCTGTTCCTTGCTGACCAGAACTCTGATAAGACTATTTTGCTTATTCCACAGCAAAACGATACGATATGCTACTCTTTGACCCATAATCGGCGCTTCAGACGCTGCCTGGGACATAACTATTTCACAAGGCTTTTAAGGACTGTGCAACTGTACGAATGGGTTATTATGGTTGTATCGTTCTGTATCAGTTGCGCGGCGACCTCAGCGATCGCTCGTCCAGCACTTTTCAACTGATCGATGAAATCGCGACAGGAAGCGCGCAATACTTGTCTGATTTCCTCTGTCTTGCACACTTTATCAATGTCGCACAGGGTTCTATTGGCCAGATTGAAAATAGATGCCATAGCAGGTTGCGCCGCTACCAGAGCTTTTGCCGCAGTCCCTATACTGTCAGTAAGTTGGCGAGCTGACGAGACACCGATATTTTCAGCCAAGAGGGTCAGGGTCTCGGCCGCTTTTATCGATAGCTCCACAGCTCCGCTAGTGTTATCTGATCTTATTTCCTCAATCCCCGATAGATTCAATCTTTGGCCTTCAATCTCTTTGGGCAGTTTCATCGGCAGGTTCCCTGTGCTCTTGACAGAGTCAACGTTCGACCTTGTAGCTGATCCGGTAAATTACGTCCGCTTGATCGTCTGAGACCAAGAGCGCCCCGTCCGGCATAACGAGAACATCCACAGGGCGTCCCCATGCCCGGCCGTCTTGCAACCAGCCATTTGCAAAGACTTTGTATTTAACCGCTTGGTTGTCTACAACTTGCACGAGTGTTACGCGATATCCGATCGGGGTGCTGCGGTTCCATGACCCATGTTCGGCGATAAAGATCTGGTTTCGGTACTCATCCGGGAACATCGTGCCTGTGTAAAAGCGCATGCCGAGTGAAGCCACATGTGGTCCGAGTTTCATCGCAGGCGGTATAAATTCCTCGCATTTTCGCTTGTGGCCGAACTCGGGGTCAGGAATATATCCTCCGTGACAGTAGGGGAAGCCGAAATGGAGACCACTCTGTGGCGCACGGTTCAATTCATCCGGAGGAAGATCGTCACCTAACCAGTCGCGCCCGTTATCGGTGAACCAGAGCTCCTGCGTCTGGGGATGCCAATCGAATCCCACTGAGTTGCGAACGCCGTGGGCGAAGATCTCCAAGCCTGTGCCATCGGGCTGCATCCGCATAATGGAGGCGTAGCGGCTATCTTCGCGCTCACAGACATTGCACGGTGCTCCTACCGGTACGTAGAGCAGTCCATCTGGACCGAAGCGGATGAACTTAAGGCCATGATGCGTATCTTTTGGGAAAGTGTCGTCCACCACGACGGGTCTGGAAGGATACTTTATGTGCGCTTCGATATTATCGTATCTTATGACGCGGTTTATCTCGGCCACATAGAGTACGCCGTTTCGAAGTGCCACGCCATTTGGCGTGTTTAACCCCTGCGCGATTACGATGACCTCGTCGGCTCTGTTGTCCTTGTTAGTGTCCAGAACGGCGTAGACATTCCCTCCATACGTGCCGATAAATAGTATGCCGCTTTTGCTCAGCACCATCGAACGGGCGCCTTTCACGTTGTTCGCATAGATGCTGATCTGGAACCCCGGCGGCAGTTTGATTTTACCCAGCGGCAACTCCTGATCGCCGCATGCGGGCAAGCAGAAGAGTGTGAAAGTCAAAAAGAGCAGCCAAAGGACAGCCATTGAGCATTTGGGAACGTTATGCTTGGTCAATTTCATCACCTCCAACGGTATTTTTGACTTTATCAGAAAATTCTAATGTTTGCCTGCCGGCTTCTATCGTTTTGATAATTGCATCCACATCGTAGACACACCCTCCCCACGTGCCACCGCCGATGTTCTGGAGCGTAGCCCACAGGCGCGTGTCGTCAGGAAGCATTTCGTCGGCGGTAAGATCCGGACGCGGCGATCTTTCTGCCAGAATTTGGGTACCCTTTTCGACTCCGAAGGTCTCCTCACCGTGACCTACCAGATCTACACTCCCTTCGAGGCGGTTCCGATCGATAACGATCTGGATGAGATCGCCGTCTATCACCTTTCCGATAGGGCCACCTGCCAAAGCTTCCGGCCCGATGTGTCCTATGCAGGCGCCGGTTGAGACACCCGAGAATCGGGCATCGGTGATCAGGGCGACATGCTTGCCAAATGAAAGATACTTGAGGGCGATCGTAATCTGAAGTACCTCCTCCATACCCGTGCCCATGGGCCCTCTGCAACAGAGTACCATCACATCTTTCGGTTTAATTCGATCTTCGCCCTGACTCTTGATAGCCCTGATCGCGTCTTTTTCACGGACAAAGACGCGCGCAGGCCCTGTTTTGCGATAGACACCGTCGTCATCGACGACGCTCGGATCGATCGCCGTGCTCTTAATCACTGAGCCTTCAGGGGCGAGGTTTCCGCGCGGGAAAGACACAGTGCTCGTAAGTCCGCGTTCCTTGGCGATTTCGAGACTCATAATCACGTCCTTCGGATCGACGCCGTCCTTTTCCATCAGGAGGTCTCTTAGACGCTGGCGGCGTTCGGACTTTTCCCACCAATCGAGCGTTCGCCCAAGTGGTTCTCCCGATACTGTGACGACGTCTTCGTTCAACACGCCTAAGTTTCTTATGTGCAACATCACTTCGGGAACCCCGCCGGCTAAAAAGAGCTGGACAGTCGGATGGCCAACGGGACCATTTGGGAGGACATCTACAAGGCGTGGCACTTTCCGGTTGACCTCGATCCAATCTTCCACGGTGGGGCGACTTAGTCTTGCAGCGTGAGCGATCGCGGGGATATGCAAAAGCAAATTGGTGGATCCTCCGAAGGCGGCATGGAGGATCATCGCGTTCAGGATGGCTTCATCCGTAATGATCTTTTGCATAGTTATTCCCTTGTCCTCCAGATTCACAAGGGCGCGGGCGGATCGCTTTGCCATATCAAGCCAGATCGGCTGTCCCGAAGGGGAAAGAGCAGCGTGGGGGAGCGTCATCCCCAAAGCTTCTGCGACGACTTGTGAGGTGGCGGCTGTCCCCAGAAATTGGCATCCTCCGCCCGGGCTTGCGCAGGCTTTACAGCCAAGATCGGCGGCGTCCTGCAGGGATATCTCCCCGTGCGCGAAACGCGCCCCGATCGATTGGACCTTAGCCGTATTCTCGCCTTCTGCCGGAGGCAGCGCCACACCGCCAGGGACTAATATGCACGGCAAATCGCACATTGCAGAAAGTGCCATCATCCCTGCTGGCAGTCCCTTATCACAAGTTGCCACTGCCATCACGCCTTTGCGCCTTGGAAGCGACCGAATAAGGCGGCGGAATATCTGTGCGGCGTCGTTACGATATGCAAGGCTGTCCATCATTCCGACTGTGCCCATCGTGCGTCCGTCGCACGGATCTGAACAGTAACCCGCAAATGGAATCGTGCCGAGCGCTTTGAACTCGTGCGCAGCCTCCTGCATTAGTAGCCCCACTTCCCAATGCCCCGTATGATAACCGAGCGCAATCGGAGTGCCGTCTGGCGCGCGGATTCCCCCCTGGGTGCTCAAGATTAAGAACTCTTTACGATTAAGCTCATCGGGCGCCCACCCCATTCCTGCATTGTGGCTCAAAGCGAAAATATCGCCGCTGGACCAGTTGAGCAACATGTCCTCCGTAAGAGGCAAACTCCCCTGGGGACCAGGCGAGTTGGTCTCTACATCATAGATAGCAGAATCTTCAAATCCAAGTATCTCGTCCAGATCAATCGTTAGACTAAGTTCGTTATTCCTGGTAGATGCCATGTGGTTTCTCCCCACCGAGATTTATCTTTTAACAATCTTATAATTCTTGAAACCTCCGATCTGTCTTCCACCTAAAAGTTCCTGCTCGATGTAAGTCAATAGCCTGTATCTAATTTTTTCATGTTTATACTTTTCCCTATTTGGATTCAGTCTACCTGTATATTGAAGTCTATCTTCCCAACAAAATTCGTCAATGCGATCCTTCATAACTTTAGGATGACTTCCAGTAAACTCCTGTAATAAATCTAATGGCCCATAATCAAATGCCCCTTGAGCATTCTTATGAATTTGATTAGCCTTGTGCAGTCCCTTGTGAATTATATCTAATGCCCGTCTTTTGGTCTGCATGTATTCCGGCGGTCTTACCCAGCCGTAATGATAAATAGCTGCATCAACCTTGGCGACTTTGAGTTTGTATGTACCCTTTTTCTGTCTATAACTTTTCCCATCGAAATCTGGAATCCTTCTGAAAGATTGTGCCGACTGCCACGAATGAATATCATCATTATTTCTAATAATTCTAATCTCGTAAGGATACCATCTATGTGAAATATGATAATGGTTGTAGTCCCCCCAGAAATGTTTGTATTTAAAGAGCAGACCCTCTACTTCTCTATAATCTATTAATTCTTCACATCTCCTTTTTATGATGGGCAAATATTTTTCGTGTACAACTTCATCTGCTTGTAAATAGAAGAGCCATTCACCAGTACATTGGCCTTTTGCAATATCTGTCTGATGGGCATTTTCCATTCCGCCAGGATATGCTTCAATATCCCATATTGTATTGATTATTTTAATCTTATCTGAATCTATGCTTTCTATTTCTTCTCTCGTATGATCATCTTCATCACAGTTACCTAAAGCGACAATGAACTCATCCACAATCGGCAAAACAGATAGTATAGATTGCTTGACAGGATAGTATAATTTGGTGGCATTTTTGATCATAGTAAAGCCGCTAATCTTCATAAGAACCTCTTCTAAGGTTACCGAGCCGGCACCCTTACATTGGATAGTTACGAACAGAATAGACCAAAGACATACCCAAAACATCAGAATATCAAAAGTGACGTGAACCCATTTTTCTGAGCACGAAATCGGACGGGTTAAGCAAGTTTTTTGCAATTTTGTGCTTCATACTGTGCCTCGAATTCTCCAGGCGTCAGATAACCCAGTGCTGAGTGGATACGCTGGTCATTGTAAACCACATCCAGAAAGTGACTCAAATGCACCAAAGCGTCCTCAAAATCCACGTATTCTTGTTGCCATACTTCCTCATCCTTCAGATGACCAATCGCGCTTTCTACGAATGGGTTCTCCCAAGCTTTGGCCTTAGATGCCATGCTTGTCTCGGCACCTACTTCCCAAAGCACCTTACGGTAGCCAGCCGCCGTGTATTGAGACCCCCGATCCGAATGGTGTATCTCCGGTCGGTGTCCTGTCTTAAATGCTTTGGAAAGTGCTTCTTGGGTCAAGGCACAAGACAGACTACGACTCAAAGCCCAACCCCGTATCATACGGGTAAAGATATCCAAGAGCAGAGCAAGATAAAGCATAGAACCGTTCGCCAAGAAAATGTAGGTGATGTCCGCACACCATACCTGGTCAGGACGTTCAATCTTAAGACCCTTCAACAGATTGGGCAAAGGAGGCTCGTGGGCCTTGCTTGTGGTCGTTAGGACTTTGTGCCGTCTAGGCTTAACCGACAAACTCATCTCTTTCATCAACCGTAGAACCCTTTTATGGTTCACCCGGTATTGCCCCCTGTGGAGCATCGGGGTCACCCTTCGATACCCGTAACGAGAATGGTGTAAACAGACGCTCTCAATTGCCTTTCGCAGTCCCTGATCATCTGAAGCCTGACAAGTGTAATAAAAACTGCTACGTGCTAAACCTATTACGTCACACAATAAACCGATGTCAAACTCATTGGCCACTTGACGGACCAACTCCTTCTTCTGGGCTACCGAAAGGCGAAGTAGCCGGAGAGTTTTTTTGAGGCTTCTAACTCCAGGGTCAAACGCCCTACAAGACGCTCTAACTCTCTCATGCGTTGCGCCTCGGCACTGGCTTGTTGGGAGTCGATCTCAAATATCTTGGGAGCTCGATCAACAAATTGCTGCCGCCAGCGGGTCAACAACGATTCACTCAAATTGCGTTCCCGGCAGATCCGAGCAGGACTCTTACGACAACTTAACACATCCAATACACACTCAAGCTTGAACTCAGGTGTAAGGATACGACGTTTAGATGACATGACAACCCCCTGTGGACTCTTTTTTTGAACTCTCACATGATTATAAAACTTGCTAAGCCATTTGTCCAGTTTTTGGGGTTCACGTCAAAGTTACACAACACTCTGATATTATAAGGAAAAATCCCCGTGTGATCAAGATAAAAGTTTGCTTGACTTTTTATATAAACTTGCTTAATTTTCGTCGTGATCCTTGTTCTCAATCACAAGGGTATTGACATGGGCCTATTCTCAGGTTTAAAATAATACGTTGACAATTGATCGATATTTTATCATATTTCCTTAACAAAATCTATGAAAAATATCGCGCTCAAACGATTAGATGAACTCTTAGATAGCTTCTCATCTCTCAAGATCCTCGTCTTGGGCGATCTTATGCTCGACGAATACCTGTGGGGCAGGGTCGGGCGGATTTCGCCTGAAGCTCCTGTCCCTGTTGTAGAGGTAGATTCAGAATCCATAAGGCTCGGTGGGGCCTCCAATGTGGTCAACAACGTCAGTTCCCTTGGCGCAATCGCCATTCCTGTGGGAGTCGTAGGAGAGGACAGTGCGGGGGAACGACTGATAGAGGAGCATGAGAAAGCGGGTTTCACTACTGCTGGGATAATAAAGGATCCGTTCAGAAAGACCACGGTCAAGACCCGTGTAATAGCTCACAGTCAGCACGTTGTCAGGGCCGACATAGAAACCACTGATCCTTTAGATGGCAAGGTATCAAACAGAATAATTAAATTTATTGAGGAAGTAATTGATGATATAGATGCAGTTCTCTTTGAGGACTACAACAAAGGCGTTATCACCAGAGACGTCTTATCTCAAACTATACAGCTAACTAAAAGCAGAGGAAAACTTACCGCCGCAGATCCCAAATTCGACAATTTCTTCGAATTTAAAGAGGTGACTCTCTTTAAGCCCAATAAAAAGGAGGTTGAAGGCGCGCTGGGAATCAGGATCGGTTCAAACGAAGATGCTGTACAGGCCGGACAGGAACTTCAAAGGCGTCTCAAGTGTGAAAACGTTGTGCTGACAAGAGGCGCAGAAGGCATGTCTATCTTCGAAAAGGACAAAAAGGTATCTCATATTGAAACTGTCGCCAGGGAAGTCTATGACCATTCGGGAGCAGGCGATACGGTGATAAGTGCTCTTACAGTAGCTTTAGCCGCCGGATCAGACCTTAAAGAGGCCGCCATTCTGGCAAACCACGCCGCGGGGGTGGTCATCTCTGAAATAGGGATCGTCCCTGCATCGCGTGAAAATATCAGAAAGTCATTTATGAACAATTAGCGGATAGGAACTTGGGAAGAACAGTATCACTTCAGGAGCTGATCGCCATTAGGAAACAGCTCAAAAAGGAGGGTAAGAAAGTAGTCTTCACCAACGGCTGTTTCGACCTTATACACAGAGGGCACGTTGAGTACCTCAAGCAGTCAAAAGAAAGGGCGGATGTCCTAGTAGTAGGTTTGAACACTGACGATTCCGTCAGGCGACTCAAAGGGAAGGGGAGACCCATCCTTCCCTTGGAGGACAGAGCTTCCGTCCTTGCGGCATTGGAGGTTGTAGATTACGTGTCCGTCTTCGGGGAGGACACACCCTTACAGATGATCAAAAAGATACTACCGGATATCCTCGTCAAAGGAGGCGACTATACCGCAGATCAAATAGTGGGCAAAGAGGTTGTTGAGGAATCCGGTGGACAGGTGTTGACTGTAGATTTGATAGCGGCTCTATCCACGACGGATATTATCCAGAAGACTAAGGGCAAGATTTAAAGCCTCACATCATCCTAAATATCTAGCCGTCCCTTAATGGGGGTGTTTAAAGATGGCTAAAAGCAAGATACCCGCACTTGAAAAGATAATCAAGAAGAACCCCAACTCAATCGTCTTCGCCCGCCTGGCGCAGAGCTACTTGGACGAGGGGGATCCGGATGCGGCTCTTCAAATATGTCAGGAGGGACTGACCCTCTACCCTGACTACGCCACTGCTCATATAGTCATGGGCAGATGCTACATGGCGTCTGGAGACAGAGACAATTCCAGAAGAGCCTTCAAAAAGGCCTTGCGCTACGATCCCCAGAGTCTGCCTGCCTTGGAAGGACTGGCTGATATCAACCGAGATGAGGGCTCTGACAGATTGGTGTTGAGCAACCTGAAGAGGTCCTTGAACCTGGATCCGCTTGACCCTAACCTCAAAGAAGAGATAGCAGCTCTCTCGGAGGCCGTTGAAGCACAAGTTTCGACGATTGTGACTGAGATTCCTCCTGCTCCCGAAGAAGCTCCTTCCAATCAAGTTGAGGTAGAAGAACCCGTCGGTGCAGTGCCAGTGCCCTCCGGAGAAGCTGTGGACGCGGACGATGAGATGAGCGCTATACTGTCTGCGGCAGGTATCTCCTTAGACGAAGAGAAGGAGGAAATTCCTGAGGCTGAAACGGCTGTTTTGGAAGAAGAAACGTCGGAGCAGGAGGCAGATGTCCTTGAAACTGCCGGGGAACCTGCGGAAGCCGCGCCTGAAACTGCTGAAGAATCAGGGGAAACTCCGGGTGACGTATTGATGGAGCTGGAAGAGGTAGAAAGCCAGGTCACTCAAGAGGAGGAACCGATGCCGGGAGTCACTGACACCGTAGAGACTCCGGCTCTGGAGGAAGGACCACAGGAGGAAGCTCTTGCCGATACGGAGACATCAGTTGAGGATGCTCCTTCTGTTGAAGTAGAGGGGACAGAAGAGGAGGCCCCCGCTGAGACGTCAGAGATAGAGGATTTCCTTGGTGGGATGGATACAGAGTCTCGAGAGACAGAAGTTGAGGAGGAGGTTCCTTCTGTTGAGGCAGAAGAGGGAGTTCCTGCTGAGGCACCAGAAGTGGAGGCTTTGCTCGCTGGGATAGATACAGAATCTCAGGCGGCAGAAGTTGAAGAGGATGCTCCTTCTGTTAAAGCAGAAGAGGGAGGTCCTGCCGAGACGTCAGATGTAGAGGATTTTCTGGCTGGGATGGATACAGAGTCTCGAGAGACAGAAGTTGAGGATGCTCCTTCTGTTGAGGCAGAAGAGGGAGTTCCTGCTGAGACATCAGACGTGGAAGATTTCCTTGTTGGGATGGGTACAGAGTTGCAAGAGACAGAAGTTGAGGAGGCTTCTTCTTCTAAGGCAGAAGAGCGAGGTCCTGATGAGGCACCAGACGTGGAGGATTTCCTGGCTCAGATACAAGCAGAGTCTCAAGAGACAGAAGGTGAGGAGGAAGCTCCTTCCTCTGAGACTCCCAGTATAGAAACTGAGCCTGCTGAGGATATAGCTTCGGATGTGACCGAAACGGCGCAAAGACCTGCTATACCAGAGGAGGAAGATAGCGGTGACGACTACGATGAAATAGCCACTGCTACTTTAGCAGATGTATATGCTGATCAGGGTTTCTTCGATGAAGCCATAGAGATTTACGAAAAGCTCTTGGAAGAAAGTCCGGACGATGAGGAGGTAAAGAGCAAAATAGAAGAACTCAAAAAAAAGAAAGCTGATCAGGAAGGACAGGGAGAATAGGGGGATATGGCGACAACAACGGACTTCAGGAACGGAATGGTGATAAATCAGGACAAAGAACTCTATTTGATAAACTACTTTCAGCATGTAAAGCCGGGAAAAGGCGGAGCGTTCGTCAGGACGAAGCTCAAGAACGTTAAAACTGGAGCCATCATAGACAAGACCTTTCGCGCTGGGGAAAAAGTTGAAGAGGTCAGGCTCGAAAAAAGAGAAATGCAGTATCTATACAAAGATGGCCAAATCTACTACTTGATGGACAGCGAGACCTTCGAACAGTATCCTATCTCAGCGAATCTGATCGCTGACGCCGCCAGATTCTTGAAGGAAAACGAGAAGGTCTTCGTCCTTATGGATAATGATGTTCCCATCACATTCGAGCTTCCGTTCTTTGTAGAGATAAAAGTGGTCGATACGGATCCTGGAATAAGAGGAGATACCGCCACAGGAGGGACAAAGCCTGCGACTTTGGAGACGGGAGCTGTAGTGCAGGTGCCACTTTTCATAAACATCGGGGATACTCTAAAGATCGATACAAGGACAGGGGAATATATAGAAAGAGTCTGATAAACAGTGGAAGGTAGTCGGTAGACAGGGAACTGCCTCCCTCCTCTGTTTGCTGTCTACTCCAAGGGGGGGCATTGAGCATATCTGGAATCAGGAGGTCTATAGAGAAACTAATAGAAATTATCGAGGAAAACAACCTCGATGAAATAGAGGTATCTCGATGGTGGGGTCTGACAAAAATCAAAGTTGTCAGACGTAGTTTTTCTACCTCTGTGCCTGTCCAAAAGAAGGCCGAGTCCCAGGTTGAAGTACTTGAACCGGTTGAAGAGGTTCCCGAAGAAACTGTCCCCCATGGTCTCTATGAGATCAGGTCACCTATGGTCGGAACTTTTTATCACTCACCTTCTCCCGGTGCAGAGCCGTACGTCAAAGAGAAAGATATGGTCTCTCCAGGTCAGATAGTCTGTATCATAGAGGCTATGAAGATAATGAACCCAATAGAATCCGACGTCAAAGGGGAGATAGTTGAAATCCTCGTTGAGAACGCCCAGCCTGTGGAATTTCACCAAAGACTTTTCCTGATAAGACCTACTGCTTGAAAGGATCAGAAAGTGGAAGGGACAAAGTCGCGCATGCAAAGGGCTTTCAACAATTTGGAGCCGTTTTACCCCCCACTACCATACCAAATAAAGAGAGCGGAATATTGTTTAGCAAGATTCTGGTAGCAGACAGAGGCGAGATAGCGCTCAGAGTGATAAGGGCCTGCAAGGAGTTAGGAATAGACACAGTAGCCGTTCACTCAGAAGCTGATGCTAACTCACTGCACGTAAAGTTTGCCGACGAAGACGTATGCATAGGTCCGGCCAAAGGTGAAAAGAGCTACCGGAATATAACTAACATCATAAGCGCAGCGGAGATCACAAATGCAGATGCTATCCATCCGGGATACGGTCCTTTAGCTGAAAATAGCCACTTTGCAGAGGTATGTCAATCCTGTGGGATAAAGTTCATTGGGCCGAGCCCTGAGACGATAAGCAAAATGGGGGATAAGGCACTTGCTAGACGATTCATGAAGAAGATAAAAGTGCCCGTAATCCCCGGTAGTGAAGGGCCTCTAGAAAATCTGGATATGGCGATACAGGAGGCAAGACAGATCGGATATCCTGTGATGCTCAAAGCCGTGGCGGGGGGAGGAGGGCGTGGGATGAGATTGGCTAGAGACGAAGAAGAACTCAAGCGTGAATGGCACCTGGTAAAATCCGAAGCCCAAGCCGCTTTCTCAAATTCGGACATCTATCTGGAAAAATACCTGGAGATGCCTAGACATATCGAGATACAGGTTCTCGGCGATGAATCTGGGAATGTGGTCCGCTTCCCAGAAAGGGAGTGCTCCATACAAAGGAGGCATCAAAAGCTCATAGAGGAATCGCCCTCTGTTGCAGTCAACCCGTCCCTGCGTCAAAAGATAGGGGACGCCGCTCTATCTGGCGCCCAAGCTTTGCACTATTGTAGCGCCGGAACGATAGAGTTTCTCCTCGACAGAGAGGGGAAATTCTACTTTATTGAGATGAACACCCGAATACAGGTCGAACATCCCGTCACCGAGATGGTATGTGGAATCGACATTGTCAAGGAACAGATAAAGATAGCCCAGGGCGAAAGATTAAGTGTGGAGCAAAACGACATTTCCCTATCTGGTTGGGCTATTGAATGTCGCCTGAACGCTGAAGACCCCTTCAGAAACTTCACGCCCACTCCTGGAACTATCCAGAATCTGAATCTGCCCGGCGGTCCAGGAATAAGGGTGGATACGCACATATATGCTGGATACAAAATTTCTCCATACTATGATTCACTGCTTGCCAAAGTCATCGCCCACGGCAAGGATCGTGACGAAGCCATCTTGAGAATGAAGAGATGCCTCGAAGAGACTGTTATAGACGGAGTTACAACCACAGTACCCTTTCATCTTAGGGTCTTAGACAACCCCAACTTTAGAGAGGGGAAGATCTACGTGGAAAGCGCTATCAGCTATTTATCGTTCGACAGCAAACAGTAGAACGGGAAGCGCTTCCCGTTCTACTGTCTACCGAGTACTGCCTACTATCTTTTGGGGTACTTATGGCTCAGGTGCCTAAACATCTGCTCTATACCCACGAACACGAATGGATCCTTCAAGAAGGAGACATTGGAACAGTAGGAATAACCGACTACGCTCAAAGTGAACTAAGCGACATAGTGTTTGTGGAACTGCCACAGGTCCAAGATAGAATAAAACAGGGAGAACCTTTCGGAACCATCGAAGCTGTTAAGGCAGTCGCAGACCTTTATGCTCCCGCATCAGGAGAGGTCATCCAAGTCAACGAATCCCTGGAGGAAGACGCCGGACAGGTGAACACAGATCCTTATGGCTCGGGATGGATGATCAAAATTCGCTTAGAGGATCCATCAGAACTTGAAAACGTTATGTCTGCAGATGCATATCAAGACATGATCGATAGAATGTGAAAGCTGTACAGACTCTACGGTTTGAAGATACTCATTTTGATGAAGATATTCCCCCTGATCTTTCTATCCGTCTTTCTCCTTTCCGTGCAGACAGCGCCCTCTCAAAATCCGCCCGTCAATGGAAGGTCGATTGCCAGACGCGATTCTGTTGTGACCCAAGCTTATAGTTTGAATGAACTCCTCTCTAAAAGAGATGAACTTATGAGCCGTGATATTCTCACAACCCTCGTCAAGGCTCAAAGGATAGATGCAACGGACCTTGCCGATCTTCTCAAATACACACCAGACGTAGACATAGTTGAAAGGGGGACCTGGGGGAGACTTCGCACAGCAGACATAGGGGGGTTAATTGGTGGAGGAGTCAGAGTGTTTACCAACGGCCGAGAGGAAATTCCGACCGACTATCGCGGTTTTGACCTCAATTTGCTCCCCGTCGGAGGAGTGGAAAGTATTCTCATCGATCCGATATTCGGAACTATTCACATCCGGACGAGATTGTCTCACAAAGGGTCGCCGATCACTCGAGGCTGGGCGCAATTTGGGGGAGATCGAGTCAACACTGCGGGAGTTGAATTCTCCAAGCTGATGTCTCCAAGTACAGGTGTTTATCTCTTCCGGGACTTCGGAAACAGGGAGACAGCAATCGATTTTAGAAAGAGGGTCATCACAGGCGGAATATTCAGAGACTCAAGAAGATGGAGACTTTCATCTTCCCTTTCAACATACAAATCCGAAGGTGATCCCACTGCCCCGCAAAATGGATTTCCCGTGGAGGAAAAACAAGATGAACACGTCTCGCTCAGCGTACAGGCCGATGTGTCACCTCGGGGGAATGTAATTCTTTCTTTAGGCGCGTCCATAGATCGCCTCGATCGCGAACTATCCGGGCTGCTCCTCCCAAGAGAGGACGACGTAGTTAGAGCATCATTCAAGGGCTCACTGATTTGGGAGAAGTATCTGATAGACCTTGAATTTTTGTCCCGAAGACGATATGTCGATGATCAAAATGAGGATCAAAAGACAGCTTATAAAGAGCACATTAATAGAGCTCAGCTCAACGCACACATATCCTTCTACGAAGACATAGATGTCCGTCTATTTGGCTCGATAGGGCGCCGTACAGCGTTCGACCTGCGAGCCGACGCCGGGCTTGTCCTCAACTACCGTCTTCGAGATGGCATCAAAGTTGCCGCATCCCTTCAAAGACTATCCCGCGAGCCGGAGTTTGACGAACTGAAATGGCAAAGATACGAAATAGCCCTTCCTCCTCAATCTGCAGAACTGAATAGGGAACGCCACATCGTCTCAACCATCAAGACAGCGCTCGATTTCTCTATGTGGTCTTTATTTCTGGCATTTTCCGAGAGACGCTCTGAAGACCTGATAGAACTTTCAGATGCACTGCTCCTATCTAATTTGGCCGGAGCCCGCATATCCAGCTTCACAGGTCAACTTTGCATTTACCCGATCCACAACGTCTTTGCACAGGTGAACTACCTCTTTATAGATGGTAAGAATCGTCAGACCGAAGGGGATCTTCTCCATCGTCCCCAAAGCCGTATCAAGGCTCTTATAGAGTGGAAGGATAGAATCTATCGTGAAAAGGTCGGACTCGGATTCCTCTTTGGGATAAGATACAGAGACACAAGCTCGGACTACGATCCTCTCATAGTTGGAACTCCCGCAGTTCTGGGAAGGGGTGCATTAATGGAAATTAGAGGCACCTTAAGCCTTTTGAGGCTTACAGCTACATTTACGTTAGATAATTTGCTTGACGTCAATCAGTTTATCCGGTTTCGCCACTTCCAACAAAAGAGGTCCTTTCGCTGGGGTGTATACTGGGAGCTTCTAAATTAGACTCTATTCTAATTCTCAATAACAGGTGACACTTGGAAAAAAAACTTGACTTTGTCATGCAAATATGCTAATTTTATTCACTTAAAGGTAAATTTAAGATTGGCCTCAAGATTATCACTGCAGAAGGTCTATCTATGTTGCTTAATCGCTACGTTCTCGTTTTGAATCGAAACTATGAGCCGCTGAGTGTGTGCAGTGTGCGCAGGGCTATACTCCTCATCTTCAGGGGCAAGGCCCATATAGTGGAGGAGCTGGACAGCAAAATCCGAACTGTCCGGGAACATTTCCCTGTCCCAAGCGTGGTGCGCCTTGAGATATACGTTCGGATTCCTTACAAAAAAATTGTCCTCACCAAAAGGAATATTGTCAAAAGGGACAGACACCAGTGTCAATATTGCGGAACCACACAAGGTCCTATGACTGTGGATCACGTAATACCGCGCACTCAAGGAGGTAGAAACAGATGGGAAAACCTCGTCTGCGCCTGCATGAGGTGCAATGCTAAAAAGGGCCACCAGTCCCCTGAACAGGCGGGTTTAAGCCTTATAAGAGAGCCCCGCTCACCTCATTTCCTTATGTTCATAAAAAACGTTGTTGAAGTCCCGGATCGAAGATGGAGGCCTTATCTGTTCATGGATTGATAAGGTGCTCTACAAATATTGGCATGAATCGGCACTGGTTGCTCTATGAAACTCCGGAGAGTAGATGTCTAAGGGCACGATATTGAGCGGAATGAGACCTACAGGAAGGATCCATCTGGGAAACTACGTAGGAGCCCTCGAAAACTGGGTCAATTTACAGAAAGATTACAAAAACTACCACATGGTAGCGGACTGGCATGTCCTGACTACTGGGTATGAGGATACGTCAGAGATTGGAAGACAAACCAGGGAGATGGTCATAGACTGGATAGCCGCAGGTATTGATCCTGAGAAGAGCCCCATATTTGTCCAGTCTCGGATCAAAGAACACTCAGAACTCCACCTGCTGTTCTCCATGCTCGTTACGACTGCAAGATTGGAGCGCAACCCCACGGTCAAAGAGCAGGTCAAGGACCTCAATTTAGAAGACAGGATAAGCTACGGTCTCTTGGGCTATCCGATACTCCAAGCCGCTGATATACTTATGTATAAAGCAGATGTCGTTCCTGTGGGAGAGGACCAGGCCCCTCACGTCGAGCTGACAAGGGAGATAGCAAGGCGCTTTAACTCTCTGTATGGAGAGGTTTTCCCTGAACCGGATTCGCTTTTGACCCCATTTGCAAGGCTCTCTGGAACCGACGGAAAAAGGATGAGCAAATCCGTCGGTAATACTATATTAATATCCGATTCCTCCGAACAGATAAGCAAGAAAGTCTATTCTACCATAACAGATCCTCAGAAGATATATAAGAATGACCCCGGACGCCCCGACATCTGCACTGTCTTTACGTATCATAAGAAATTCAACCCGCCCGAGACGGAACAGATAAGAGCCGATTGCACAAGCGGAGCCCTGGGATGCGTTGACTGCAAGCAGAATCTTTCAAACAAACTTACGATATATTTTGAGCCCATAAGAGAAAAGAGGGCACAGTTAGAGTCCAAATCCAGCTATATTGACGGTGTCCTCAACTTTGGCAACGAAAGTGCCCGTAAAGTATCTCAGGACACGATGAGACAGGTCCATGAGGCGATGAAGATAGGATAAAGAACAGTAGACATTAGCCCCCGAGTTAAATCGAGGGCAGCCAAGCAATCTCATTTAGACTGTTTTCTCTATATGCTGTCTACTTTCCAAATAGGATTATGTCATGGCTTCGGATTCCAGCGCTAATCAGATACAACTGTTCGGCGACTCGTACGGCGTAAAATTAGAGGTCTTTGAAGGACCCCTGGATCTGCTTTTATACCTCATCAAAAGAGAAGAGATCGACATATACGATATCCCCGTTGCTCATATCACCAGACAGTACCTGGAGTACGTCGAACTTATAAAGATGGTTAACATAGAACAGGCGGGCGATTTCGTCCTTATGGCTGCCACCTTGATGAAGATCAAGTCGCAGATGCTCCTGCCAAGACAACAGGAAGACGAGGAGGAAGAGGAGGATCCCAGAGAAGAGCTCGTCCGCAGGCTCCTGGATTACCAAAGATACAAAGAGATAGCCGAGTGGATGGACGAAAGGGAAATAGATCAAAAAGATGTCTTCTACCGCACGTTCGGACCTGGCATAAAGAGTCAAGAAGAGCCCAAAGAAGGGCCCTTAATAACCGCTACGCTCTTTGATCTCCTCTATGCTTTCAGGGTGGTTCTGGAGAGCGCTCCAAAAGTTCCTCTTCACAGGATAAGAGGAAGCGAAGTCCATATAGAAGAGCAGATAGACTTCATTTTGATGATACTGGATAAGAGAAAGAAAATCCTCTTTATGGATTTGGTCTCAGGTCAGGGAAGGCTCGCTATGATAGTCACGTTCATAGCTATCCTGGAACTCATCAAGACGCAACGGATAAGTGCAGTTCAGAATCGGCAATATGAAGATATATGGATACATAAAAAGGAGCAGTCTGATCTCTAAGAATCACGTGAAAATGATCGGGACAAAATATAGAGTTCCGAAATAGTTGACGGCGTACACGAGCAGCGAGGCGCCTGCCTGCTTGCTTAATATGGACTTCAAAAAGATAAAATCCATAATAGAGTCGGTTGTCTTTTCGTCAGAAGTCCCGGTCACGCCCGGCAGGTTGTCATCAATTTTGGACGGACTGGACGGAAGGACAATAAGACAGGCTATAGATGCCCTGAACGGGGAGTACGCCCAGACCGGTAGAACTTTCACAATCAGGGAAGTGGGAGGAGGCTACCTGATGTCAACGCTGCCTGAGTACGCATCTTGGATCAGAAAATTCCAAAAGGACAGGATATCGGCTAAGCTTTCCCAAGCTTCACTGGATACATTAGCTATCGTATCCTTCAGACAGCCGATTTCACGTCCACAGATAGAGAATATAAGAGGAGTCAACGTAGACGGAGTTATAAAGACTCTCTTAGAGAGGAATCTGATCAGGATAGTCGGACGTTCGGATAGGGTCGGCAGACCTCTGCTCTACGGAACTACTAAGGAGTTTTTGAGATACTTTGGGCTAAAGACCCTTTCTGACCTCCCTAAGCCCAAAGAGCTTGAGGAACTTTTGGGAAAACATGGACAGGAAAACCCAGGCGACGACCAGGCTGAACAGGTTTCTGGCCAAAGCGGGGATAGCATCCAGGCGCAAGTGCGATGAGCTCATACGATCCGGAAGAGTTAAGCTCAACGGCATAAGAGTCACCAGTCCAGCTGAATATGTAGACCTGTGGAAAGATCGAGTAACCTTTGACGGTAAGGACATAAGCTATAGTGCAGAGCCAATTTACATAGTGCTGAATAAGGCCCAAGGATATATTACAACTGCGTGGGATACGCACAACAGAAAGACGGTATTTGATCTAATTGATGGCATAGAAGGCAGGATATTCTCCGTCGGACGCCTCGACCTCGACACAGAGGGAGTTCTACTGCTTACAAATGACGGCCAGCTTGCTTTCAGGCTTATGCACCCAAGATACGAAATAAGTAAGACCTACGAAGCCCTGGTTGAAGGGATACCAGACTCAAAGAGCCTGAAAAGACTATCGTCAGGAGTAGTATTGGACGGAAAAAAGACCTCTCCTGCCGCTGTCAGGATTAAGAGGAAAGCGGGAGCAGATGCCGTTTTGGAAATTGCGATCCACCAAGGGCAAAAGAGGCAGATAAAGCGGATGTGCCAAAAGATCGGACATCCTGTAGTGGAACTGAGAAGGACTAACTTCGGCGGAATATCTGCCGTGGGGCTCGCAAGTGGAAAGTGGCGCTATCTCAAAAGTATTGAAGTGGAAGCGCTCAAAAGCTCCGTAGGCCTGTAATTGGATAGAAAAGCCATTGCAATTGTTATAGATGGTCCTGTCGCCTCTGGAAAGAGTACTACTGCCAGACTCGTCGCAGAGAGACTCGGCTACCGATGCATCGACAGCGGAGCAATTTATAGAGCCCTTACGCTTAAGGCTCTGCGCCAATGCGTAGATATCCAGGACGAAGCAGCCATGGGGCGCTTGGTTTTGAGTACAGAGGTAGATCTGACGCAAAAAGATAGGAAACTGACAGTCCTTTTGGATGGGGAAGACGTGTCCGAACAGATACGCCTTCCGGAAGTTACAAACAGCGTTGCTCCTGTATCTGAGATGAAGAGCGTAAGAGAGATCATCGTTCAGAGGCAAAGGGAGTTGGGAAAAGATAAAGCGATAGTTATGGAAGGCAGGGACACAGGAACAGTTGTCTTCCCCGACGCTGAGCTGAAGATATTCCTGACAGCAGACATAAGAGAGAGGGCCAAGAGGCGACATCTTGAACTTAAATCCAAAGGTATACATGTCGCCGTGAATGAGTTAGAAGAGGATATAAGAGAAAGAGATAGAAGAAACGTCCAAAGGAAGTACGGACCTGAAAAAAGGTCCGAAGACGCTCAAGTGTTGGACACTACCGGGCTTACTGTAGATGAACAGGTGGACAGAATAGTTCAGATGGCAGAAGAACTTATACAGAATAAAAGCAAAGGAGAGGATACACTCTCTTAGCATGTGATTGGGGATTCCCAAGAAAGCTGTGGCATCTAAATTTTACACTATTTCCTGGTGGATAGTACTAGCCCTCTTTAAGATATTTTTGAGACTCAAAGTCGAGGGAAAGGAAAACGTACCCGAAGAAGGAGGTGTGATATTAGCAAGCAATCACGCCTCATATATAGATCCGCCCGTAGTGGGTGTGAGCACCAAAAGGGAGATGAAGTTCCTCGCCAAAAGAGAGCTTTTCGAACCACCTGTTTTCGGGACTATTATAACTAAGCTCAATGCTGTTCCGATAAATAGGAGCGGATTCGGCAAGGAACCTTTAGATGCTATGTACAAGGCTTTAGAAGAGGACATGGCCGTTATCGTCTTTCCTGAAGGTACAAGAAACAAAGGTAGATATTTGGGAAAAGCTAAAGCCGGTCTTGGGATGATAGCCTTAAGATCATCCAAGCCCATCGTGCCTGTACATATATCTGGCACAAGATCTGTATGGCGCTCGTTGATCGGCATCGAAAGAGTCAAAGTCAGCTTCGGTAAACTTATAAACTTGGATGAGATTCCACTCTCTGGAAACAGGAAAGATGATTACCGTACTGTTACCCAAGAGGTGATGCGGGAGATCGAAAAGCTGAAAGCATTTCAAGGTAAAGTAAAGCAGTAAAATCCACGAAAAGGAGGAGAACAGGCGATGCCTGAAGAGCCAAAATCGGCGCCGGAATCCGGCGAAGAAACCGTAGAGTTATCTACAGAGGAAAACGGAGGTGATGAAAAAGAATCTATCGTTCAATCGGAGACGACCTTGGATGCTGACCAGCCCTTACTTTCTCTGGATGAAGGCGAAAAAGAGTACTCCGATGAGGAGTTTGCCAAGATGCTCGACCTCTATGACAGCACAATGCAGGGCATCAAGGCTGGAGAAGTTGTAAAGGGGAAGATCCTGTCCGTAGGTGAAAACGAGGTGATGGTGGATATAGGCTTCAAATCTGAAGGAACTATATCTATAGATGAGTTCAAGGACCAAGAATCCATAGAAATCGGCAGCGAAGTTGAGGTCTATCTTGAGGACGTTGAAGATCAGGAGGGGCAGATAGTTCTTTCCAAGCAAAAAGCTGACTTTATGCGCGTCTGGGATATGATCAAAGAGGCGCACGATAGTAATGATACTATCGAAGGCACCCTTACGAGACGTATCAAAGGCGGTATCGTTGTAGACCTCTTGGGCGTGGATGCTTTCCTACCCGGCTCACAGATAGACATAAAACAGGTCAGAAACTTCGACCAGTTCGTGGGCCAGAGCTTTCCTCTTAAGATTATCAAGATCAACAAGAACAGGAGAAACATCGTCGTCTCCAGGAGAGCCGTCCTTGAGGAAGAAAGGGAAAAACTAAGGAGAACTATTATAGAGGATATCCAAGAGGGACAGATAAGAGAAGGGACAGTCAAGAACATCACTGACTTCGGAGTCTTCATAGACCTTGGGGGAGTGGACGGACTGCTCCATATCACTGACATGTCCTGGGGCAGGGTCAACCATCCATCTGAACTCGTGGCAATCGGAGACGAGATCAGCGTTGTAATACTCAGCTTCGATGAAGAAAAACAGAGGATATCTCTTGGACTCAAACAGCTTCAACCTCATCCGTGGGACACTATAGAAGAAAGATATCTCGTTAGTAAAAAGGTGGCAGGCAAAGTGGTCAGCATTACTGACTACGGCGCCTTTATAGAGTTAGAGGAGGGAGTGGAGGGACTTGTGCATATTTCAGAGATGTCCTGGACGCAGCACATCAGGCATCCTTCAAAAGTAGTCTCTATAGGTGACGAGGTTGAAGTCGTGGTCCTGCGCGTTGATAAGGATGAGCAGAAGATATCCCTGGGCATAAAACAGGTCCAGCCCGATCCTTGGCTTACGATTGAGGAGAGCTATCCTTCCGGAACAGTCATCAAAGGCAATGTGCGTAATCTTACCAACTTCGGTGCCTTTGTAGAGATTGAGGAAGGCATTGATGGGCTCGTCCATGTCTCAGATATGTCCTGGACCAGGAGAGTTCGACATCCGAGTGAGATAATGAAAAAAGGAGATGACGTGGATGTAGTAATTTTAAGTGTCAATCAAGAAAGACGGAGGATCTCCCTTGGACACAAACAGGTCCTGGAAAACCCATGGCCTCAACTTGCCGATGAATACGCTCCCGGAACAGAGACCGAAGGTACAGTCTATAAACTCCTCGACAGAGGCATCGTCGTCGAACTTGAGGGAAATGTGGAAGGTTTTATACCGACCTCGCAGTTGGGCGTACCGAACATTAGGAAGCTCACTGACCACTTCGAGGTAGGAGACAAGATTCCGATGAAGGTCATCGAATTCGATGAAGCTCAAAAAAAGATCGTCCTGAGCGTCAAAGAATACCTCAGAGACAAAGAACAACAGGAGATCGAAGAGTACAGACAGAAGTATCAGCCCAAGTCTGTTACCATTGAAGAAGTGATAGAAGAAATCCCGGAAGCTTCCAAAGCAGAGGTCGCAGAGGACGTAGAGATTGAGACTGCTGCTGAAGATCAGGTTGAGGGAATAGAAGAGGAAGTTCAGAAGGAGGCTCCAGAAGATGAGAGGACGTCCGAAGCAGCAAAGGCTGAGGTTGCAGACGAGGCTGAGGTGGGTGCTGAAGTCTTAGTTGAGGAGGTAAAGAAGGAAGTTCAGAAGGAGGCTCCAGAAGATGAGGGGCAGTCCGAAGCAGTAAAGGCTGAGGTTGCAGACGAGGCTCAGGTGGATGCTGAAGCCTCAGTTGAGGAGGTAAAGAAGGAAGTTCAGAAGGAGGCTCCAGAAGATGAGGGGACGTCCGAAGCAGCAAAGGCTGAGGTTGCAGACGAGGCTGAGGTGGGTGCTGAAGCCTCAGTTGAGGAGGTAAAGAAGGAAGTTCTGAATGAGCCTCCAGAAGATGAGGGTAAGTCCGAAGCAGCAAAGGCTGAGGTTGCAGACGAGGCTCAGGTGGATGCTGAAGCCTCAGTTGAGAAGGTAAAGAAGGAAGTTCAGAAGGAGGCTCCAGAAGATGGGGGTAAGTCCGAAGCAGCAAAGGCTGAGGTTGCAGACGAGGCTCAGGTGGATGCTGAAGCCTCAGTTGAGGAGGTAAAGAAGGAAGTTCAGAATGAGCCTCCAGAAGATGAGGGTAAGTCCGAGGCAGCAAAGGCTGAGGTTGCAGACGAGGCTGAGGTGGGTGCTGAAGCCTCAGGTGAGGAGGTAAAGAAGGAAGTTCAGAATGAGGCTCCAGAAGATGAGGGTACGTCCGAAGCAGCAAAGGCTGAGGTTGCAGACGAGGGAAGAGGGCTGTGAAGACGACTTTCAAGAAGGCTGACTAACCGCAAAAAAGAAAAGAGTTGGGAATTTGACCCATTAGTTCTTTATTTTGGGAAATGGTATCTCAATTTAATGCCTAGCGAATCGTATGCTTAGCGAAAATTCTGTATGGAATCAACGTTCGGATCGGTTGGCAGATCGCGCAAAGGTCTATTCTCAGAGATAATCAATCCTTTCCCCCTGTGAGCGATATATCTTCCCTTTTCCAAGCGCCTTAAGATTCTCGTTACTGTCTCTCGCGTCGTTCCACAAAGGCTCGCAAGCTCTCTGTGAGTAGGCATTTTCTCGATAAAGACCACACCTTCCTCCCCGACCGCAGGTTTTGGCACCCAACTCCATCAAGCTCCTTAAGATTCTCCCCGCGGCATCTAAAAGAGCAAGATTTTCGATCCGCTCGTCCGCCTTCCGCAACCTCGTAGTCAGTTCCACCAAAAACTTGATTATAATCCCCGGATTCCTTTGCACCAGATCGTAAAGGTCGTCCCTTCTAAGCACCAGAAGTTCCGTATCATCAGTAATAGCTATCACGTTGGCTGAGCGAGGTTTATTATCTAACAGGGCCAATTCTCCGAAGAAGTCGCCTTCGCCGAAGAAATCCAGAAGTACCTCCCTTCCCTGTTTGTCTGTGATGATAACCTTCACCTTGCCCCTTTTGATGATGAACATCGCATTTCCTACTTGCTTTTCCAGTACTATCGTCTCATTTTTCCGACACTGGCGAGCTACAACTAATGTCAAGAGTCTTTCTAACTCATCTTGTGTCAGATCCTGGAAAAGCGGGACCTTTCTTAACAGATCTAATCCCATCAGGCTGCCCCTTCGATTTTGATATCCTGCGACGTCAGGACAAGTGATCTATCCTGCTAGCAATTTAACTCCTGATATGAGCACAAACACTAAGATTACCCTTAAAAAAGGCCACATCCGAAATCCGCCTGTTTAGAAATACCCCGAGCATCATTCCTGCGATAGTAAACGGAATAAGGGAGAGATCTTCCTTTAAGGTTTGTGAATTTAGCAATCCGAATTTGATATAGGTCATCATCTTCAGCAGATTGATAGAAAAAAATAGTACCGTCGCTGTCCCAACAAACGCTCTATTTGGCAACCTTTGTGGGAACAGGTACATCATGGTAAGAACGCCTCCGATGTGAGCTAGAGTAGAGAAGAACCCTGTGGCAATTTCCACAAGTGTTCCATAGATGTGGCTCGGCTACCCATGGGAATCTCTGCTTACTAACGTGTTCCTTGTTACCTGAATCAGCCCAAAGATAAAGGCTATAACACCAATCGATTTTTTAAGATAAAAGTTTGGGACTTCGTTGAGGACCATCGTCCCGACCAATATTCCCAAAATCGCCCCAGGCATGCGGGACTTTATGTTTTCCCTGTCTCAAAATCTCCAGTAGTAGAACAAAGATAGAATATCGGTCAACAAAAGCAGCGGGAGCATTATGCCTATCGCCTGCTTGGGTGACATCACAAGAACTAAAAGTGGTGTGGCTAATATTCCAGTCCGTCCACCGAATCCAGCCTTAGTCACACCTATTAGCAAAGATGCCCCGCATGAGGCGAGATCTTCGTAGCTTATATCTTTTCCTCCATACCGAAGGATTCCCCGGAGACAATGGCGATGAGCTTCTCTTTAGTCATTTGTATCTGAGGCTCTATCCTGGGAGGATCGGAGCCCGTGTGCTCCTTCTGTCCTAAAGAGCGCGTGTTCCGTGCGCACGGTGGATGCCTCCACTTCCTTCAGGTTCTTTTGGGACTGTCTCCAAGCTTTCGCTGGCGTACGATGTGAACGGTATCTCCTGATCCACTGGATCGACCCCCAGGTTGATAAGAGAGGTACCTCCGTTGCCGCTACGCTCCTTACTGAGTGCCAAGCGAATATGTTCAGTGCCCGATTAGGTGTGCCTCAAACGCGGCCTCCGACCGGGCATATTGCAGTAAGTTCCTTACTCCTTCTGCAAAGAATTCCCTCTAGTTAACTGTCGGCACGACGGTTCAAATCTATTCTGTACTCCAGGGTCCCCGCCTCGTCTCGTAAGTTTTCCGCTGGCACATAGCCGTGTGCGTTCCCCACCAAGTTCTTAGCTTTTCTCAGGTTCCAGGTCTCTTTGCGGTTCTTTTTGAATAGTAGGTTCCTATCGCATCAGGACCATTTTTCTTGTCTTCGCAAAGTCCCACGAGTCCCACGCTGTGATCCTGTAGTAATAAACCCCGCTTGCGACCTCCTTCTTGTTGTCGTCCAGTCCATCCCAACCAGTATAATGGCTGCCCGATTCCATATAGGAATTTACAAGAGTCCTTACCTTTTGCCCACCGGTGTTGTATATAGATAAGGTTACCATTCCTGCAGATGGGAGATCATAATAGATAGTAGTCAGTGGATTGAAGGGATTTGGATAGTTTTGAAAGAGCCGGTGAACATCAGGCACAGCTGAGGCTCTATCACCTATAAGCTCTGTCTTTACGGGAATCAGTCCCTCGTTCAACTGGACTTTGCGCAGCCATATGTAAGCGGGGGCAGGTAGTCCTGGAAGCAGGGATTTTACTTTGATAAAGGCAATTTCTCCCTTTCCGCTATATGGCTCAGACCCTGCAAAGGCTATCTTGAGCGTGCTTTCATCGACTTTGCTTGCAAACAATCCCACCCGGGTCAAACCCGACGGCAATGCGCCTGATATCTCAAGCTCTGTCGGATCAAAGGATATTTCGACATGGCCTGCTATTACCTTTTCCATATTGTCGATAAGTACAGGAACTTTGAACTCTCCGCTTTCAAGCTCCTGAGCATTACCCAGACGCACTGTCCGAACTATAAATGATGACTGTAATCGGGGATCGTCCCCGACCGGAAGCGTTCTAATCTTTCCCTCTACAAATTGCAGTATCAGTGCGGCGTCGTACGAAGTTATCTGATCCTGAACCGAACCGGAATTTCCGCTTACATTTGCAGCCTTGGGTGTTAATCCGGCGTAGTCCGTGCTGTCCTTTTGTCCCACCGCAAATTGGAGTATCAAGGAGGCATCAAATGCGGATATTTCCCCATTCCCACTTACGTCAAAGTTCGTCTCTGCGTCAGCATTGTCCAGAAAGGAACAGGATAAGATGGCGAATAAGAAAACGACTCTGAACGACCTTTCACATTTTACCATCGCACATCCTTTCGCTCCCACATGCCTCTTCATACTTCCCGGGTGCAGATGTTCAAAGGTTTAGACACATATCTTCCCAGATATGAACTAATCTACAAGTGGTTATATTAAATGTCAAGAGAATTCTTGCCTGGCACTGGCACCTGCGATATGCACAAAGACAAAGTAAGGTGGTGTAATTTGAAAGAGTAGATTCACGACAAAGGTTGGAAGGAATAGCCCGTCGGAAAGGCTTATGCTCACGAGCTTTTGTTCCGCCGCGCATCCCGCTGATATATCAATCCTCACAGTCGAGGTCATAGAGCCATACGAGACAAACCTGCCCCGATGCCTTGTTTGGGCATACAACAGCATTTCAGAGCACAGCATGGAACAGGTGAGGACCCATTCTTTGACAGGTGAAGATTAGCAGATGCTGCCGAAGTCGACAAGAAGACCACAGCGGACATAAACACTGTGAATACTTTCAAGGACAAGCCCTTAACATCTGACACTATATGTGCGATCTTCAACGAACTTACCCCCTGCCTTTTTGAATAATCTCACTGTGCAATAATACGAGATTTTCCAAAATTGTCCATGAGGGATCTTGATCCGTGCGCACAAAATAGGATGGTTTAGAAAGTGGGATTAACCCACCGCGTCCACATTGACCCCCAAGTCAGTAATGCGAGCTGTGCTTGGAGGGATTTGGCTCTCACTTATCAGTTTAAGGACCATTTCTCCCTGGGACTTTACGGAGTCCTTGACCATATTGAGTCTGGCGGCCTCGAACTTTAAAGCGGTCTCCAGTGTACTTAGAGTGTTTAACGTGTCTATTACATCATCCATGATCTGTACTCCTCCTATCTTTAAACGCGGCGCTCACGATGAAGAGAATGGTTGTCTCCGTATTTATTATCGGCGGATCAGAGGCGAACTTTAGATTATCGTCCAAGTCCGACTTCTATTCTTGACTTCATATCCATTTCTGTTTATCTTTCTAGAAATTCTATATGGCTATAAGATTGCTTCGAGGTTCGGCACCACGCAATGACGTTGCTTGCCTTTGCCTTGGTCATAGCGACACCGGCCCCCGATTGAATCTAGCGGGGTCAATCGGGGGGAGCGAAGCAATCTCATACTTCCTCGAGTTCTTAAATCAGGAGACACTTTTGTGTTGTCGAAGCGGAACAATTCCAGAGAAGATATAAAGAGATTGACAGAGACCGTCAAATGCGGTGGTTGAGCGTCTAAACTGAGCCCGGCGGAGCTGGAGCAAGTTATATCGCAACTGCCGACGATGGAGGATGCGAATCTTTTGGTGGGGTTTAATACGGCAGATGATGCTGGGGTTTACAGAGTGGGAGACGACTTGGCGTTGATCCAGACAGTGGACTTCTTTACGCCTATAGTTGACGATCCTTTTCTCTTCGGTCAAATAGCCGCCGCCAACGCCCTCTCTGATGTCTACGCTATGGGAGGAAAACCAATAACAGCTCTGAATGTGATCTGCTTCCCTAATACGACCTTCGACCTGGAGATCCTCTCGGAGATTATGAAAGGCGGCATGTCCAAAGTAAGCGAAGCTGGCGCTGTTATCCTGGGGGGACACACTGTGCGAGATGAGGAGCTAAAATACGGTCTTTCGGTCACTGGTGTCGTCTCTCCCGATAAGGTAGTTACCAACGCCTCTGCACAGCCGGGCGATAAACTTATACTCACCAAACCCCTGGGCACAGGTCTCCTTGCTGACGCCCTCAAAGACGGCAAACTGACCCAAGACGATATATCCGAGGCTTGTCAAGTAATGGCAACCCTGAACGCCTCTGCGTCCGATAGAATGGTCGAATTCGGAGCCACTTCCTGCACGGACATAAGCGGATACGGTCTTTTGGGACACGCATCGGAGATGGCGCGGGCAAGCAAAGTCGGAATGATATTCTACGCATCGAATATACCCTATTTTGATAAGGCATTGCGGCTTGCCTCTGCTCCTCTTACCGGGGGCTCCCGCGATAACCAAAGTTTCGCATCCAAGGTCGTAGATATAGACGCATCTGTCCCCCCAGCTATTATCAACCTTATGTTCAACGCCCAGACCTCCGGCGGACTCCTTATCTCCATATCCCCCGAGGCAACAGAAGACCTTGTGTCAGCACTTATGAAGGACAAAGTTCCCTCCGCCTCAGTAGTTGGTGAGGTAACAGATGAAAAAAAGGTACGTATAACTGTCGTTCCCTAAAAACGGTAGAGAGCAAATAGTAGCCCCCGATAGATTCAATCGGGGGTAGACAGGGCACCGGTATGCGCCTCCCATTCCGGTGTTAGCAGGAGGCAGTCAGTAGATAGCATGTCGGGGCGTGGTTAGGTCGGGCCTTGGGCTGCGTGCGCGCACTCTCTGTCACGTACGAAGTCACGTAGATTGAAAACCTTTAGGTTATCGAGACTATTCCGACAGAGCAGAAGCTGATACGAAAAGTTCTTGACTTCTTAGAAGCCTTGTGAAAAACCCTTAGATTCAGAAAGTAGTATAGAACAAGCATTGATAAAGCAGCTCCGATGTATTATATTATGTTATTGATAATATTATACATGGAGGAAACAATGACCCCACAAGAGCAGGAACAGACAAATCCGATGTTTCACTATTTTCAGATGGAGGATTTAGTTCCCGAGGATCATATCCTTCGTCAGATTGATGAGGCAGTTGATTTTTCATTTGTACGAGACGTTGTATCAGATTGTTATTGCCCTGACAATGGCAGACCCGGTATTGATCCTGAATTAGTTGTTCGAATGATCCTTATTGGCTATCTGTATAATTTGAGTGAGAATCGGCTCTGTCAGGAAGTGGGGATGCATGCGGCATATCGGTTGTTTTGTCATCAGACATTTGATGATGCGGTTCCGGATAGGAGCACGATCAACAAGCTTCGCAATCACAAGTGGGCATCCAGTGGGTTGTTTGAACGGATAATGCGTCAGGTAGTCCAGTGTTGCATAGATGTCGGTGTTGTGAGCGGTAAACACCTTAGTGTCGACGGCACTCAGATACAAGCTGATGCTTCAGTGAAAAGTATTGAGCCGATAGAACCCCCTGTTTCTCTTGATGATTATCTCAAGGGAATCGGTTTTGAAGGTGATAAGACAAAGGGTAGGTCCGGGCATCCTCAGGATAAAGACTTTCATGGTGAAAAGTGGACGAACCAAACACACCGTTCGACTACAGACCCCGACGCGCGCTTATACAGCAAATCGAAGGGCAAAGGGGCTTTTCTCTCGTTTATGGGCCATGATCTGATCGACACAAAAAGCAGAGTAATCCTTGAGACTCAGGGCACGCAGGCGACAGGGACAGCAGAGCCCGAAAGTGCCCTTAAGATGGTAGATGACCTTGAAACATACACCATGCCCAAAGACATTCAGACACTTAGTGCCGATACCGGTTACGGTTCTGGTAATTTTATCGCTGATGTACTTGACCGGGGAATCATACCCCATATTCCTCTGCGAGCCGATGAGAAGATTGAACCGATTCCTACATGGAAAAACAAGACAAATCCAGCACATATTCAGGCCGAACGGGATAGAAAAGTGCGAGAGGCGAAAGCCAGAAATCATGCACGGTCTATCTCATTAACAGCTGACTACAAACTCTCCCGGAGACTCCGTAAACGCAGTGAACATATCTTTGCTGAAGCCAGGCAACAACACGGTATGGGACGAGCCCGTTATAGAGGACCAGCCTCACTGAATGAACAGTTGAATCTTGTTGCAACAGTACAGAATCTCAAGAGGCTTGTATCTTTCATAAGAAGGGGGAAAGCGTCTATGTGTGCCCTGTCTGTCAAAGACAGTGCATCCTGTTCTTCAAACAGCTCCTATTCCTTGCTGACCAGAACTCTGATAAGACTATTTTGCTTATTCCACAGCAAAACGATACGATATGCTTCTCTTTGACCCATAATCGGCGCTTCAGACGCTGCCTGGGACAAAACTATTTCACAAGGCTTTTAGAGCGACAAGAGTATATTTTCCGTCGTTTTTTGGTAGTGGTTGGCATTAAACACTTACAGGTAAATGAAGAAGAAAGGTGACATTATGAGCGAGGAGGAATCTGTAGAGGTTAGCGAAGCGGAAATAGCTGTTCACTGGCAGGAGGAGGCGTATTTCCACCCGTCAGCGCAATTTATTGCACAGGCGAATATGACTGATCCGGGTATTTATGAACGGTTTAGTTTGGAACATTTTCCTGAATGCTTTAAGGAATACGCCGATATGCTTACCTGGTATGAGTATTGGCATACCACACTTGATACGAGCGATGCCCCTTGCTGGAAGTGGTTTGTCGGCGGAAGGATAAATGCGAGCTACAACTGCGTTGACAGACACCTGGAGAAGTATAAGAATAAAGCCGCAATTATCTATGTACCGGAACCGGAAGAGGAACCTCACGTGGCCCTAACTTATCAGGAACTATATGTAAGGGTTAATGAGCTTGCTGCGCTTCTTCGAGACTTTACCGGACTTAAGGCTGGAGATCGCGTGACCCTTCATATGCCGATGGTTCCAGAACTCCCGATCACGATGCTGGCTTGTGCCAGACTCGGCGTAATTCACTCCGAGGTATATGGAGGATTTAGCGGCAGGGCGTGCGGCGAAAGGATATGGGACTCTGGAAGCCGTGTCCTGATAACCATTGACGGTTACTACAGGTCAGGTGATCTCATCGATCACAAAGAGAAGTCTGACACTGCCCTTGGGGTAGCCGAAGAAAAGGGCCAAGCCGTCGATAAAGTCCTGGTTTGGAGACGTCATCCCGGTAAATATGTTTCAAAGACGCCTATGGTAGAAGGTCGCGATTACTTTATGGACGAAGTGCTTTCCGAGTATGCCGGTAGGAGAGTCGATCCAGTTCCTATGCCCGCTGAAGACCCTCTCTTCATTATGTATACCAGTGGGACAACTGGAAGCCCTAAGGGCTGTCAGCACAGTACAGGTGGCTATTTAGCCTATGTTACAGGTACGTCAAAGTATGTCCAGGACATTCACCCGGAAGATGTTTACTGGTGCATGGCGGATATAGGGTGGATCACGGGTCATTCATATATTGTTTATGGTCCGTTGTCCCTGGCTGCAACGAGCGTTATGTATGAAGGTGTACCTACTTACCCGGATGCCGGGCGCGCCTGGAGAATCGCCGAGCAACTTGATGTAAATATATTCCACACTGCTCCGACTACGATACGGATGTTAAGAAAAGCCGGTCCTGATGAGCCAAAAAAGTACAATTACCACTTCAAGCATATGACGACAGTGGGAGAACCCATAGAACCAGAGGTGTGGAAATGGTATTACAAGGTCGTCGGTAAATGCCAAGCAGTCATTGTTGACACATGGTGGCAGACGGAAAATGGAGGATTTCTCTGCAGCACTCTGCCGGCGCTTAAACCTATGAAGCCCGGCTCGGCAGGTCCCGGTATGCCTGGTATCCATCCGGTAATCTACGATGAGGATGGGAATGAAGTTGAAGGGGGGACCGGTAAAGCGGGGAATATATGCATAAGGAACCCGTGGCCAGGGGCATTCCAGACGATATGGGGAGATCGCGAGCGATATGTGAGCCAATATTACCAAAAGTATTGCAGAGACAAGGATAGTAAGGACTGGCGCGACTGGCCTTATTTTGCAGGTGATGCCGCCGTGCACGCTGAAGATGGATACTATCGAATTCTGGGCAGAATTGACGATGTCATCAATGTTGCCGGTCACCGACTCGGCACTAAGGAGTTAGAATCCGCTTGTCTTGTTGTCGAGGAAGTGGCAGAGGCAGCGGTTGTCCCCCTGGCTGATGAGTTGAAGGGTCGGGTACCTGATATCTATGTGTCTCTTAAGTCCGGCTACGAGCCCGACACAGGAATAGAAGATAAAGTTACAAAATCTATCGAGGCAGCAATTGGTAAAATAGCCAGACCCAAGCACGTTTACGTCGTACCCGACATGCCTAAGACTCGTTCTGGAAAGATTATGCGCCGTGTCCTGGCGTCTATCTCCAATAGGACGCACATCGGTGACGTAACCACATTAGCTAACCCTGAAATTGTCGAGGAAATTCGACAAATGGTTCAAGGTAGTTAGAAGTCAGGCGTATCGGGCTTCAAATAGACGTGTTACGGCATATTCCGTCGTATTCGCATGGAATGAAATCAGAGTGTCTTGGTTAGCGTCATCTACACTACTAGAGATTGGGATCTCGCTACGCGAAAGAAGAGTTTCCGATGCTAATAAACATAAACAAGCTCATATCCCATTTAGTTCTGGTCATCTGCGTCGCCCTTGTTGTTGGCTGCGCAACCACAATTCCTTTCACAACTCCCCTGATAAACGCAGCCAGGGAGGGCGATACGGCTACCGTCGAAGCCTTGTTGGAAGCTGGCGCTGACGTCAATTTAAGAAACAAGGATGGCTTGAGGGCCCTGATGGCGGCGGCACAGAAAGACCACACAGCTAGTGTCCAGAGCTTATTGGAGGCAGGTGCCGACGTCAATGCAAAAGACAAGGGTGGCAGGACAGCGCTAATGTGGGCGGCAGCGAAAGGCCACATTGCTACAGTCGAAGCCTTGTTAGACGCGGGCGCCAATATAGATACGCGGGATAAGAATGGGCTAACAGCTCTTATGGTGGCAGCACACGAGGATCAAACTGCTATTATAAAAGTCTTGTTGAAGGCGGGCGCCGACGTCAACGCGAAAAACAAGGATGGCAGAACTGCCCTAACCGTGGCCGCCTATAGAGGCCACAACACCACTGTCAAAGCTTTGCTTGAGGGGAGTGCTGATGTCAAAGCCAGAGACCTGGTGGATCAGACGGCCTTAATGTGGGCTGCAGTAGCTGGCCAAACGACTTCCTTGGAGATATTGCTGGAGGCTGGGGCAAACGTCCATGCAAAAAGGATGGACGGTAACACCGCACTGATACTGGCAGCAGCAGGGGCCCAATCTGCCGCCGTGCAAACCTTGCTGGGGGCGGCGGCCGACGTCGATGCGAGAAACAAGGATGGCTGGACAGCCTTGATGTTTGCGGCACAGGAGGGCTACACTGCTGTCGTCGAGGCCTTACTGGAGGTGGACGCCGACATCAACGTGAAAGAAGGGCTTGTTGGACAGACAGCCCTGATGTTTGCGGCCTTTTATGGGCACACTGGTGCCTTGCAGACCTTGTTGGCGGCGGGTGCCAAGGTCAATGTCGAAGATGCAGTCGGCCAAACGGCCTTGATGCTTGCGGTATCGAAAGGCCACACCGACGTAGTTCAATTGCTGAAGGAAGCCGGGGCCAAGAAATAGAAGATGCAGTTGTAAAGTGTATAGAGACAGAGATAGGCGAAATAGCCAGGCCGAAGCACGTCTATATCGTACCCGATATGCCTAAGACTCCTTCTGGCAAGATTATGCGCCGTGTCCTGGCGTCTATCTCTAATAGGACAGACATTGGTGATGTAACTACATTAGCTAACCCGGAAATTGTCGAAGAAATTAGAAAAACGGTTCAAGGGTGACTTGTCTGCGAAGAGTCGAGTGGCCAGACAGTTTATGTCATTGCTCATCGAAAGGATAACCTTATCAGGTAAATACAAAAGAGAACTCAAGTGATCCTTTCGAAAGATCAAATAAGGCACATTCACCTTGTGGGCATCTGCGGCACGGCAATGGGAGCCTTAGCCGGGATGCTCAAATCAGGTGGATATAGAGTCACAGGCTCAGACAGCGGCGTCTATGAGCCTATGAGCACTTTTTTGAGAGCCCTCGAAATCCAGGTTTTTGAGGGTTTTTGCTCTTCTAACTTGAACCCCCCGCCCGATTTAGTCGTTATAGGCAATGTGATCTCCAGAGGAAATAGTGAGGTCGAAGAGGTCTTAAACAGAAAGATAAGATACGCCTCTATGCCCGAGGCACTTAAGGACTTCTTCATCAGGGGCAAGCGATCCTTTGTAGTAACCGGGACGCATGGAAAGACCACTACGACCTCCCTTTTGGCCTGGGTCATCGAAAGTTCAGGAAGAGACTCCAGCTTTATGGTCGGTGGTATCCCCTTAAACTTCAACGCCGGATACAAGTTAGGAGAAGGAGAGGACTTCATCATCGAAGGCGACGAATACGACACAGCCTTCTTCGACAAGGGACCCAAATTTCTCCACTATCTTCCCGATGTAGTCATAATCAACGGCATCGAATTCGACCACGCCGATATATACAGGGATCTCGATCAGATCAAAACTTCCTTCGGACGTCTGATCAACATAATACCCTCAGATGGTCTCCTTGTAGCATCTGCGGACGATGAGAACGTCTCCCAACTCATTCCCAATGCCTTTTGCCAAGTTAGGACCTTCGGTTTCTCCAAAAATGCCGATTGGAGAGCTGAAAATATGGGCTTTAAGCCTCGTGGCGTATCGTTCGATGTCAGTGGATACGGCAATTTCTTCATACCTCTTATCGGGGAGCACAACGTAAGAAACACACTTGCTGTCATTGCTACAGCCGACTTTATAGGACTTTCCCGGGAGCAGATCAAAAGAGGCCTAAGCACTTTCAAATGTGTAAAGAGACGCCTTGAGATAAGGGGAGTTGTAGATGGGATAACTGTAATAGACGATTTTGCCCATCATCCCACGTCGGTCAAAGAGACTCTGAGAGGGCTCAGAAAATCCAATCCCAAAGTTAGAATATGGGCACTTTTCGAGCCTGCAAGTGCCACGAACGCAAGGAGCGTATTCGAAGAACGATACAATGAGGCGTTCGATTGTGCTGATAAGATTGTTCTGGCCAAAGTCCCAAAGCCAGAAAGGGCTGGAGAAGATGAGAAGATGTCTATGCAAAGGGTAGCAAGGACCCTGAGAAATAGCGGTAAGGACGCTCTATATATACCGGAAGTAGATGATATAGTAGAAAATCTTAAAGAGAAGCTGATGAAAGGCGATATTGTGCTTGTAATGACTAACGGGAGCTTCGGTGGAATACACGACAAGATCCTTAACGTTCTTACGAGTGTAAAGAATGATACTCAAGCCGCCGCCGCTAGAACCTGAAGATACGATAGGCATCGTCTCCCCTTCGGGAAGAGTGAAAGGGAAGGATCTCCAAGGCGGGATAGAGTATCTGCGACAGAGAGGGTATAAGGTCAAGGTAGGGAAGAGTGCCTACGGGTCGAAGGGCTACTTGGCCGGAGGCGATGACCAAAGGGCGCAGGATATAAACGATATGTTCTGCGACCCCGAAGTTAAAGCTATATTCGCATCCAGGGGTGGATACGGATCTACTCGAATATTGGACAAGATAGACTACGATCTTATAAGGAGAAATCCCAAGATATTCGTGGGATTTTCAGATACCACAGCCCTTCAGTTGTCCATATTCAGATACACGGGACTTGTGACCTTCTCAGGAGTTCTCGCAGCTGTGGACATGAAGGATGCAAAGATGAATGGGCTTACTGAAAAGACTCTGTGGGATCTGCTGACGAAGGGGAGAATAGACATTATAGAGGGACTCGAAATTATGAAAGGGGGATCTGCGGAAGGGAAACTTTTGGGCGGTTGTCTTTCAATTATGTGTTCCCTTCTGGGGACCGCCTACCAGCCCGATTTAAAGGGGGCCATCCTCTTTCTTGAAGACGTAGACGAAGCGCCCTACCGCATAGATAGGATGTTAACGCAACTGAGTCTGTCCGGTCTACTGCAACAAGTTAGCGGGATCATATTAGGGCAATTTCAAGACTGCTTCGATAGAGATGAATCCTCCGAGGTTGAAGAACTTTCCTTAAAGGATATGGTAGATGACCTAATGTGCGACCTGAACATCCCCATCCTTTCCGATCTTCCCTACGGGCATTTTGCAAGTAGGGTCGTCCTTCCCATAGGCGTAAATGCCAGGATAGACGGGAATACAGGTAAGTTGGAGATAACTGAGAGTGCATTGGATTAAGTAATTTTCAACACTCAAAACCCAAAGGAGGTACTCCATGAAGATTCGGGTTTTCTATGGGTTCATTTTCGTTCTGTTCTTTTTCCGTCCCAGCGGTGCGCAGACGATCACTCCAGAAGAGTTCCTCAAGTTGATTAAACAGAGTCATCCCTATCTTCGCAAAAGAAGCGATGTCATCGGAAATTGAAAAGAGGGGGAAAGAGCGATTCCTCGGTTCACAGGACTGGGTCATCCGTTCTGCCTATCTTTCCGCTCATCAGAAACCGGTCAGCACGAGCACATTTGCTCCCAAGAGGATCGATGGGGTGGGCGTCGCCACAGCTATTGAGAGGGCCTATTGGAACACTGGGGGGAGACTCTCTCTCCTGGTCATCCGACTTTACAGATCAGAATTTACCGGATATTGTCGTTCCGGGCCCTTCAGGGAGTTTTCGCATCCCAACGGGGCCATCACAGTTTTATCAGAACAAGGTTCTCCTGACCTACTCCCAGCCACTCCTGCAAAATTTCAAAGGAAAACTGGATCGGCTCGACTACGAATTGAGCGGGTACACTGTCAACTTCACCGAATTACAGGCCTTTGAGAATCAAGAAGGGTTCCTTCTGGACTTGGGGATCCGGTTTTTGGACTGGGTTCTGCATTCCGAACAGATACAGATCTCCAATGAGCGTCTGCGTCTGGCGGAGGAGGAACTGCAACAGACAAAGAGAAAGCGAGCCGCAAACCTGGTGGATCGGGTGGACGTTTTGCGAGCTGAGGATGCCGTCCGGATCGCCAAGCAGAATATCGTGCTGATTGAATCTCAGTGGAAGGCGAAACAGGCGGAATTGGCAGTTCTGGCCCAGTCCCAGGAACTTTACAACCAGAGCCCAGAGTTTGATCTTTACAACCTGGAAGCCCTGCCTCCTCTCGATGAGGCTGTCTCACGGTTGAAGGAACAATCGAGACTTCTTCAGGCTCTTGTAATCCGGAGGGAGCAACTTTCCCATCTGCGCGAGGGTTTTGTAGAGATGAGCCGCCCGCAACTTTTTCTCAACGTCAGTGCGGGGCTACAGGAAGGCGATGATGGGTTTGGCGGTTCTCTACTTTTGGACAAGCCGTATTTGGCTGTCTCCCTTAATTTCAGCTATCCGCTGGAGAATCGGACCGCCCGGGCAGATATCGCAAAGACGGATCTGCAACTGCGACAAATAGAGAAGGAGATCGAAAACGTGGCGTTGGACCTCAAAGCCGGTGTGAGGAATCTTTTGATCCAAATCAAAGAGCTAGAAAAGGTCCTCGCCCTCAACCAGGAACAGATCGAGTCGGCGAGGGAGAAAACACAGGAAGAGCTCCGGCTCTATAATCAGGGTCGTGGGGAACTGACCTTTGTCATCCAGAGTCGGGACAATGAGGAGAATGCAAGACTGACCTATGCCCAAAATGGAGCCAGCTACCACAAGTTGATCCTTCAGTACCACTCCCTTATGGACAAGCTTCTCCCCTCAAGCCTCACGGAGCGTGAATGAAGTTTCGCCTATGGGGTTTACTGAGCTATCTAGAAATGCATTTGATCAGGAGGTAACAAACGATGAAATCGTTCTTCAGATTTTTTGCAGAACGTCATATACTGGCGAATCTGGTCACCCTGATGACCATCCTGCTCGGCGTGAGCACCTTTACGCACATCAAACGCGATATATGGCCTCAAGTGGATTTCGGTATAATGATTATCACCACTCGCTACCCGGGCGCTTCGCCGGAGGATGTGGAACTGAACGTCACCAATAAGATCGAAGAGGAGTTGAGCGGTGACCGGTATCGAACGGATGACCTCTGTTTCCATGGAGAATATCTCAGTCATCACCGTGGTCATCGACCCCGACGCGAGCGATCAGGATGAAATTGAGAATGAAATTCAGGAAGCAGTGGGCCGTGTTACGGATTTTCCGGTTGAGGTGACCGAATCGCCCCTGGTTACAGAGGTAGAAACCTCAATCTTTCCGGTGATCGAAGTGGGACTTACAGGAGATCTGCCCTACAAAGAGCTCCGGGAAATCGCCAGAAGATTTGAGAAGAAACTGGAGGCTATTCCCGGCGTATCGAGCGTAAAGAAGTATGGTTACCTTGCCCGGGAGATCGAGGTAGAGGTCTCCCCTTCTGCGATCCGTGAGTATCAGATCCCTTTGCGAGAGATTATCACAGCTATTCAAGGTCGCAACATCCGCGCTACAGGCGGTTCCTTTGAATCCTATACCAGCGAAAAGAACCTGGTCACTCTGGCTCAGTTTAAAGACCCCATCGAAGTGGGGGACGTCATTGTCCGATCCACCTTCGAGGGACCTCTCATCAAAGTGAAGGACCTGGCGATTGTGAGGGACGGCTTTGAGGACGAGAGAATTCTCTCCCGTATGAACGGCAAGCAAGCAATTTCCTTTGAGGTCAAGAAAAAAGAGAGCGCCGATGCCATTCGAACCGTTGATGCCGTCAGGGAACTTGCCAAAAAAGAAAGCGAGAATCTCCCCCAGGGCGTTGAGATTCTCTATTCTAACGATTTCTCTCGTTATGTTCGTAATCGCTTCGATGTCGTCCGCACTAATGGTCTGATCGGTCTTGTATTCGTAATCATTATGTTGTCCCTTTTTCTCACTATTCGCAATGCATTTTGGGTCGCCATAGGCATCCCCGTGGCTTTGCTGGGTACGATCTTCCTGATGCCCCTCTTCGACGTCTATCTGGATAGCATCTCTCTTGCCGCCATGATCATAGTGATAGGGATCATTGTAGATGACGGGATTATTATCGCTGAAAACATACAACGCCACCGAGAGAAAGGGAAACCGCCACTGGAGGCGGCTGTAGAAGGGATACGAGAAGTTTTTCCACCGGTTCTAACCACCATCCTCACTACGTTCTTAGCCTTTGCCCCTATGTTCTTCATGTCGGGCATGATGGGAAAATTCGTCTTTGTCATTCCCCTGGTGATCACCCTGGCTCTGTTCATCTCTCTCTTTGAGGTGATCGTAGCTCTACCGGCCCATCTCATCAAGGGGTTTCGCCACGGCCCGGGAGGAAAAGTCAGACCTCTACGTCGAAATTGGTTCCAGCTCGTAGAAGATCCCTTCCAGCGTATACTATCTCGCCTTCTTCGATTCCGATACGCTCTGGTCGGACTATTCGTCCTTCTCCTTGCGGGCTCTCTCTGGTATGCCGCTAAGTTTATGAAATTTGAACTTTTTTCGTCCAGTACGGCAGAGCAATTCATGATTCTCATGGAACTTCCAACGGGAACGTAACTGCAAGCCACTTCCGACAAAGTGAAAGAGACCGAAGAGTTAGTAGCAGGTTTGCCTGAGGGTGAGTTGGAATCATTCGTCACCCGGGTTGGAAGTCAGGAAGTGTTGCAGGCATCGGGGTTCCCGCCTGGCGAGAACGAAAACTGGGCTTTTATAAATATCAGCCTTAGCCCCTTCACTGAACGATCAAGGCTTGCAGACGAGATTGTGAAGGACCTTCGACAGAAGACCAATAAACTCCAGGGATTTGATAGAATCATTTATTCTGTTGAGGTAGGTGGGCCTCCTGTCGGAAAACCGATCACCTTCCGGGTGGTTGGATCCAACGATGCACAAAGGAGGGAGCTTGCCGATTCCGTAGAAGTCTTTCTGGGAAAGTTAGAAGGTGTGAAGGACATTCACAGGAACGACAGCGTGGGAAAAGAGCAGGTCGAGATCAAGATCAACTACGACAAACTCTCAAGGCTGGGCCTCACTGTAGCCGATGTGGCGCAGAATGTTCGCATCGCCTATGACGGTGAGGTGGTGACCAGCGTGCGCTACGGCGACGAAGACGTGGATTTTCGCGTATTGCTTCAGGAGAAAGCTCGCAAAAGACCCAAATATCTGAATGAGCTCCCCATCCCCAATCGGAGGGGACGCCTCATCCCCTTGAAAGAGGTCGCTTGGTTCAAAACAGGTCCCGGTCCCTCCAATTACTACCACTTTGATGAGGAACGAGCAATTACGATTACGGCCGACATCACCAAAGACAAAACGACTCCCTTAGAGGCTACTAGTGCTATCGTTGCCCATTTCAACCTGGACACAGATTGGCCGGGCATGCGATTTGTTGTGGGGGGACAAGCGGAGGAGACTCAGAAATCGATGGTCAGTCTTTTTAAGGCATTTGTTCTCGCAATTGTCGCGGTCTATTTCCTTCTCATACTCCTCTTTAACTCTCCAACCCAGCCGATCACAGTTATGATGGCCATCCCTTTCGGGATTATGGGCGTCATCTTGGCGTTTGCTCTCCACGGTGAAGCGCTCGGTTTTGTGGCAATGATGGGTGTGATCGGCCTTGTTGGTGTTTTGGTCAACGACTCCTTAGTCCTGGTCAGCCACATCAATAGGCTTAGACGGCAAAGACCCGATGAAAGCATCACCAAACTGGTGGCGGAAGGCACCTCTGATCGCCTGCGAGCGGTTGTATTGACGACTCTGACAACCGTTGTGGGACTCCTGCCGCTGGCCTATGGTCTTGGCGGGAGTGATCCGTGGATGGCTCCCATGGCTTTAGCATTGGCTTATGGCCTATTGTTCGCCACCCCTCTTACCCTGATCCTGGTTCCCTGTCTTTATGCAATCGGTCAAGACCTAGGAAGGATTTTCAGGAGAGGCGAAAAGGGATAAACGTAATGGAAAAGTTGAAAACAGCGCGGCATCACATTTCGTGGCGAAAGTGTAGTCTTGTGTCTGCGGTCGAAGAACTATCCTTAAAGGACATAGTAGATGACCTTATGCACGGTATAAATATCCCTGTCTTATCCGATCTTCCCCACGGGTATTTTGCAAGTAGGGTCGTTCTTCCCATAGGCGTAAATGCCAGCATAGACGGGAATAGAGGTAAGTTGGCAATGACTGAGAAAGCAGTAGATTAGGCAATTTAAACGAATCACTGCCGAGTTACGTGCAGTAATTTCAACTGAGGCAGAACCAGTTCTTTTAAGTGGACATATGGTCAGAAATCGGCGAAATAGCCTGAATGTAGGTGCTCTATTATACAGATGTTTACATAAAACAATTATAGGAACTGGAAAAAATACTTGACAAAAGCCCCTTGATTAACTACATTTATTCGGAATAATGGTGTGAGACTAACTCCAGCGCCATAGTCCACCTTAGGTGCAAGTGTCCCATCTCCATTATTCAACAACACTGATAGCGTGCTAGTTTAGGCTGGCACGCTATTTTTTTTGATTGCAGTTTAAATGGACGTTCGCGACAACTCTGAACATCATTTGTAGTGTCTATGCTGTTTCCTTTATCTCTACCCAGGTGTAATCGCTGTACCTACTTTCCGCCGCTATGCCATATCTGCACTTCTGGGAATCTGCAAATTAGGGACTTTCTGCTATTTTCAGGGTTCAATCACGACCTTTATCACACCCTCAGTGCCCGTTATCTTTATTCCTTCCTCTAAATCGTCCAATTTCATCTGATGCGTCACGAACTCATCTAAGGGGGCATCTGTCTTCTGGAGGAAGGACAGGGCTGTCTTAAACTGCATGGGAGGATATGCCCATACACCTAAGATGTCCACGTCTTTATTGCACACAACGTGAGGTCTTATTTCAACTCCTCCGGGGTCTGTATAATGCCCCAACTCTATCAATTTACCCCCTCTTCTGACCATGTCCAGACCCTCTTTGAACGCTCCCGGAACACCCGCGCACTCTATCACGACATCTGCGCCTACTCCTTCTGTTAGTTCTTTCACAGCTTTCGTGCGCTCTTCTTCGGAAAGCTCTGCCGCGTTTATGGTGTAATCTGCGCCCATCTTCCTTGAAGCTTCCAATCTGTCCTCGCTGAAATCCAAAGCGATTATGTTTCCGGCCCCTGTGTGCTTCAGGACGGCCACAACCAGAAGCCCGATAGGTCCGACGCCTATCACAGAGGCACTTTTGCCTATGCCGTAACCCTCGCCTATATACGGAATACCAACAGGATACGCCCTCTCCACAGCCCTGGTCGCCACGGCCGCAGGTTCGGTCAGTGCGGCGATATGATCGGGCATATCGTCAGGTATCTTAAATACATTTGATTTGGAATGCAGATACATAAACTCCGAAAATCCTCCACAAAGATGCGGCTCGCTTTCGCAGTTGGAAAAGCCATATATAGTCCTGTTGGGACACAGAAAGGGCTTGTGCGGTATATTAACGCAGAAATAGCACTTTCCGCATCCTGTCGAACTGGGCGTCGTAGTTATCCGGTCGCCCTCTACTATCGGACCGCCTACGACAGTCATAAGGTCGTTTGCCTTTTCTCCCATCTTTTCGACTGTCCCTGTAAGCTCGTGTCCAGGAATAACCGGAAAGTTCAAAGACGAATGTCCCAGATACATGTGCTTATCGCTCCCGCATATTCCGACTCGGTCGATTCTCAAAAGTATGGAATTGGCCTTTATATCCGGCTTTTTGAAGTCCTGAATTTCAATATTTCCCGGCTCCACCATAACGGCTGCTCTTACGTTCGACATCTTGCAATCCTTTTTAAGGGTTCTGTCTTACTACATTCATTCTTTCTATCTTATCTATAACTTTGAAACAGTACTCCTTTGATGGACAGAGGAGCTTTCGCCAATCGGGGTCATCGTACATTTGCTTCAACCTATCTGCCTTGAAGAACTCTATCTTGGAAATCTCCTCGTTCTGAATTTCAAATCGGTCTATCTTCCAGTCAAGATTTAGAAAATAGACTTTTTGGAACTCCCTGTCCAATATTCCCTTGGACTCATCGTATTCCTGTACGCTGTGTTTCCACAGAAACGTCAGTTCCTCCGGGCCGACTTCCACTCCTAACTCCTCCTCTAACTCCCTTATAGCCGCGCTTTCGTAGTCCTCGCCCGCTTTCAGGTGTCCCGCTGAGGATACGTCCCACAGATTCGCGAACGTCTCTTTATCTGGAGATCTTTTCTGAAGGAGTATTTCTCCCTTATAGTTCAAAATCCATACATTGGCTACTCTATGCCACCTGCCATCATTATGGACGTGACTTTTTAATTTGATTTCGATAAGATTATCGTTTTCGTCTACTACGTCTACGTACTCGTCCATAATTATGCTTCGTTCATCCGTAAGGCAAAAAGCTACACCTACTTGTTCACGGACTAAGTTAAGCTCTATCAAGCGGGGAGTCAAGATCTTTTTGCGCTTCCTGTTTTTGTCTAACGATTAATTATGCTTGACAGTCTTATGCTTGGTTAATTATCTTGGATGGTGAACCTATGTCAAATAGAACTTGGCAATGCTGAAAGGTTGAAAGAAAGGAGGGGTGTGATGAGCTTCCGCGACTGAGCCAAAAATGCTTTCTTGCTGATAGCAGTTTTGTTGATCGCTATTCCTCGCCTCTCCTACAGCCGGACGATCACCGTACCCCCATCGAGGTAGCCGATTATCCGACCATCGGTCAGGCTATGGCGACAGCTTTGTCGGGGGATACCATTCGGGTCAGCCCCGGGACGTATCGGGAGTCGGTGGGGTTGAAGTCGGGTGTGGTGGTGTTGGGAAATGGCTACGAGAATACCCGCATTGAGATAGACATTCTGGCCAATCCTGTGTACGCTGTGAACGTCTCGGATGCCAAGATCTCAGGCTTTACCCTCGCCTACACGGGCACCGAGATACCAGCTACGGTCTATGTCCAGTCCTCCCGGGTGACGATCTCCAATTGCCGGATTCTCAACACCACAGTTTCGGGGGTCTACGCTATAGAGGAATCCGAAGTGACTGTCGAAGGCTGTATTGTGGAACAGAACGAAGGCCACGGCGTTGTCATATCTGGCGGTTCGAAGGGGAGTATTCGGGACAGTCAGATCCAGGCTAACCGGTTGGATGGTCTCATCTTCGCCGGAGCGTCATTCGGGGACGTGATGGGGAATACCGTTACTGGAAACCGTGCTAACGGGATAGAGGTATATGGAGCAGGACCTGTGACGATTTCTGGCAACGTGACATCGGCTAACACCTATACTGGTATCCGGGCAGCGGACACCTCGCAAGTGGACATTCAGGGGAACACGGTAGTGGAGAATGGGACGTATGGGGTGTTGGTTCAGTCAGGGAGCGTGGCTACTCTAGTGGACAATCTCGTGGAACGGAACATGGCTTCTGGCATCGTCATGACTGGTGGTTCACAGGGGAGTATCCGGAACAGTCAGATCCAGGACAACCAGGTAGATGGGCTTTTTTTCGGTGGAGCGTCGTTTGGAGAGGTAACGGGCAACACTGTGACCGGGAATGGAGCCAACGGGGTTGAGGTGATTGGAGCAGGTCCGGTGACGATGTTCGGCAACGTGACATCGGGCAACACCTACGCTGGTATCAGAGCGGCGGACACCTCGCAAGTGGACGTTCGGGGGAGCACCACAATTGAGAATGGGACGTATGGGGTGTTGGTTCAGTCAGGGAGCGTGGTCTCCATCGTGGACAATATTGTGGTCTGGAATTCGATTGGTGGTATCTACACGAAGGGTGGAGAGGCGGGGGATGGGATCATCTCGGAGATCGGTTACAACGATGTCTGGGACAACGGCGTCACGGTTCAAATGACCGGCAACTTATCCAACTACCAGGGTCTTCAGGCGCCAGCAGAGGACATGTCCGTCAACCCTTTCTTTTTAGACGATGCGGCAGGGGACTATCGCCTGCGGTCCAATTCGACCCTGATCGGTGCGGGAAGGGACGGAGGGACCGTCGGCGCACTGGGCATTGTGTCCCCTAAAGAGGAAAGTGCCGTCCCTTCACCGGTCTTCATCCGGGCGTTTCCTGACACTGCCTACTGGACGCTGCTGCAGGGACAGGCCTGGCTGAGCGTGGATATCTACATCATGGTGGGGAACCTCGTCAGCTTTATACCGGACGAAGTGGAAGTGAGGTTCTTCGGGGAGGACGGGGGTATCGTCGTGTCAGAACGCATCCCGGCCTCGGACTTCAGAGCGACATCTGCTGCAATCGAGACGGATGTGACGAACCTTTGGATGGTGTGGGATGCGACGCTGACAGAGCTGAAATCCCCAACGCCCCTGGAGGTTCCCCCAGGAGGACGGTCCATTTTTCTTCCCAAAGAGCACCCCTTTCCCCAGGCCGATCTCCCGGTGAGAGCTGAGTACGTAGTCCGGGGGCAGGAGGGGGGCAGAACCGTAGAACTGGTGCGCGAAGTCGTCCCTGAAATCTACCGTCAGCGCACTGACCTTCGCTTCCCCATGCGCGGGGGTGGATGGCAGGTCATCGCTGGCCCCCCTCAGGACAATCACCGGCACCGTGCGACAACTTTCCGGCGCAGAACCCTGGCGATGCCCGGCCGCTACGCGATGGACATCTGGAGGAGCTACCGGGGGTACGGGGCTCCCATGTATGCACCGGGGGTCGGCCGTGTCGTCTTTGTGAGGAACGACGCAGATGAGCCGGCCTTCGGAGAGGAGATTCCCGGGGGTGAGTCCAACACCGTCGTGATCGACCACCAGAACTGCGAGTACAGCTTTATGCTCCATCTTAAGAGGGGCTCGGTGGCGGTAGAGGTCGGACAGTGGGTGGAACAAGGCGATCTCATAGGGGCGCTGGGCAATTCGTTCGACAGGTGGAACGTCCCCCACCTCCACTTTGAGGTCAGGGACAGCTACATTTGGCCGGGTGAGGGCCTTCCGGTGGCCTTCACCGGAGGAAGGATCCTGGGCACGGAGATTCAGGACGGCATGCTATTCAGTGGGGCTTTCTTTGAGAAGGAATCCCTCGGGCCGGTTCTCCACGTGGCGGCAGACTGGAGTGCGGACTACAGGACCATTAGTGACGCGATGGCCGTGGCTGTCATGGGTGATACAGTGCGGGTAGCTCCGGGCACATATCGGGAGACTGTATGGTTGAAGTCCGGGGTGGTGGTGCTGGGAAGTGGCTACGAGGGTACCCGCATAGAGATAGACATTCTGGCCAACCCTGTATACGCCGTGAACGTCTCAGATGCCAAGATCTCCGGCTTTACCCTCGCCTACACCGGCACGGAGTCACCGGTCACGGTCTTTGTCGACTCCTCCCAGGTGACGGTCGCCAACTGCCGGATTACCAACACCACGGTTTCAGGGGTCTACGCCGTGAATGGATCTAAAGTGACCGTCGAAGGGTGTCTTTTGGAACAGAATGAGGGTTTTGGTATTGCCATATATGGTGGTTTCGGAGGGGTATATCTGGGACAATCAGATCCGGGATAACCGGTTGAATGGGGTTGTCTATGCCGAAGCGTCCTTTGGGGAGCTGATGGGGAACACTATCACCGGGAATAAGGCCAACGGACTGGTGATCGCTGGTTCCGGAGCGGTGACCGTTACCGGCAACGTGCTTGCGCGAAACAGCTGGGCGGGCATCATAAGTCTTACGGAGTCCGAATTGGAGGTTCGGGGAAACACGATCGTGGAGAACGGGACGTATGGGATTTTGGTTCTGTCGAGGAGTGTGGCTTCCATCGTAGACAATATCGCGGCCAGCAATCTGATCGGGATTTCCGTACAGGGCGGCGAAGAGGGAGATGGCGTTGTCTCGGAGATCGGGTACAATGATGTATGGAATAACCGTAGTGGAAACTACTTAGGGTTTCCCTCTAGCCCTGAGTTGGATCTCTCCGTAGACCCACGATTCGTCGATGCGGAGGCCGGCGATTACCACTTATGGAGCGACTCTCCTTTACTCGGAGCTGGGAAAGACGGAGGTACAATCGGAGCGTTCGGTATTCTGGAGGCCAGACGTCTGCTGGGAGACGTGACGGACAATGGTGTGGTAACAGCCTACGATGCTGTCCATATTCTCCAGCACACAGTGGGACTGCAGGCGTTGACCGGTGAGGATTCTGTAGCTGCAGATGTGAGTGGTGACACCACTATCTCTGCGTACGATGCTTCGCTGGTGCTGCAATATGTAGTCGGGCAAATCTCTCGTCTCCCTGTGAGGGGAGGACAGACAGCAAAGGTAGCATATGCCACTCGGACGGTCTGGATGGGTGAGATGAAGGCGTTGTCGGATGGACGGCTGTGTCTGCCCATCTTGATAGACGAGATGGACGGTGTGGTCGCTGGAGAGATGAGGCTGTCCGTTGAGGGCAATGAAGGAAATGTGACGGTCAGAAGCACGGTCATCACTTCCGACTATCTGCTTGCCAGCAACGTCCAGAACGGTCGCATCAGAGCATCGTTCGCGGGAGCCGAGTCGAGTACCGGCCCCGGGCCGGTGCTGGAGGTTGTGTTCGCTGCATGGGACGCCGGACTCCTGGGTACCTTGAGGCTGGAGCGTGTGTCGCTGAACGAAGGGAGGATACCGGTAAGCATCCAGGGAGTCGCATCTGAGACACCCACAGTGTATCGGCTCAGTCAGAACTATCCAAATCCATTTAATTCACAGACAGCGATCCATTATGACCTTCCCATACAAAGCCATGTCAACATATCTGTCTATAATATGATAGGACAGAAGGTTGCAATACTGTTGGATAAAGGGATAGAAGTAGGTACCTACTCTTTAATCTGGGATGGCAAAGATGACAACGGAGAGGACCTTGCCAGCGGAGTCTATCTGTATCGGATAGAAGCGGATGGATTTGTGCAGACAAGGAAGCTGGTCTTGATGCGTTAGGCTTATTTCATAGTAGGAGATGAGGAGTGTAAAATGAGCGGCATAGTCTCTACTTTCAAGAGAGGAGAAAACAAAATTGTAGTTTACAATATGGATTGTATTGAGGGGATGAGAAACAAGATAGAGAACGGTTCTGTAGATGTCGTTGTAACTTCCCCTCCGTATAACCTGGGCATCAGATATGAAAAGTACGATGATGCTGTGCCGAGGGAGAAATATCTAAGATGGATCGGAATCTGGGCTGGTGTCGTAAAGGAAATTCTGAGCGACAAAGGATCTTTGTTCCTGAATATCGGATCGAAGCCCACCGACCCTTGTGTTCCCTTTGAAGTCCTATCTCAGATGAGAAAGCACTTTTGCCTGCAAAATGTTGTTCACTGGATAAAATCTATCGCTATACAAAAAGAGGAAGTCGGCGACTACCCGGGGATCAGCAGCAATGTGTCTATCGGACACTATAAGCCTATAAATAGCAATAGATTTGTCAACGACTGCCACGAGTACATCTTTCACCTGACTAAAAATGGCGATGTAGAATTAGATAGATTATCTGTAGGAGTCGAGTACCAGGACAAATCCAATATTGGGCGGTGGGACTCTGCGAAGGAAGACAGAAGGTGCAGAGGCAACATCTGGTTTGTGTCCTATAAGACGATAAAGGATAGAGCAAAGCAGAGGCCTCATCCGGCTACGTTCCCCCTAAAGATCCCTAAAATGTGTATTATGTTGCATGGGGTTGAGAGGACTCGCATTGTGGTCGATCCTTTTGTCGGGATCGGTAATTCTGCGCTTGCGTGCGTAGAACTCGGTGTTGACTTTGTGGGATTTGAAATCGACCAGGCGTATTATGAAGAAACATGCATGGCAATGGAGAATGTGACAGAGAATGCTCAATTATCGCAGTTGTGAACTCAAGGAAAAAGGAGAGGTGCTATGGATAAGATGAAAACTTTGCTATTTACGGGTGGACAAATCCACGACTTTAAAGGATGTGGAGGGGCTATCGAGGAAGCGTTGAAAGAAGCTGGGCATTTCGACATCACCAAAGTGGAAGATGATATGTCCGCGCTGGAAGCTCCCAATCTGGATCCGTACGACCTCATAGTCTTCTTTTACACTGTGGGGGAGATCTCCGATGCGCAGAAGAACGGTCTCTTAAACTTCGTAGCCAGCGGGAAGGGATACGCCGGCGTCCACCCGGCGGGTGACTCATTCCGCGAGTGTCCGGAGTATCGGGCTATGGTCGGCGGTTACTTTGTCACGCATCCCAAGTTTCGAGGGTATCAGGTGAGCGTGGTGGACACCGAGAATCCCATCACAGAGGGGTTGGACGAGTTCATGGTAGAAGATGAGCAGTATATCTTAAGTTATGACTCGCGGGTGAACGTTCTCTGCTCCGCGCTCTGGGAGGGTAGGGCTGCGCCCGTCGCTTGGACCAAGGAATGGGGGAAAGGCCGCGTCTTTTACCTGGCTCTGGGACACAACCCCGATGCATGCCGACACGAGATGTTCAAGCTTCTGCTCCAGCGCGGGGCCCGCTGGGCGGGAACTGTACCTCCTGATGACCCGGCGTAGAACTGAATCAAAGGGTGATAAGAAGACACAAGGTGGGGACAGCCTTGAAATCCAAGGCGATGGTGTTAGAGGAGTTCAACCAGCCTCTGTCCTTGAAAATGGTCGAAAATCGAAAGACAGTTAAGGCTGTCTTTGTGTAAATGGTAAATGTAAGCTCTTATCATTTGTCATTGTCCTTATCCTCCTCATCTTTCACTACTTCGCCGGCGAATATCTCCTTTACAAGATGTATCCTTTTCAACTGCTGGGGAGTTATCTTGAAGCTCACAAGGCGCCTGCATTCGTCCACTGTATAAGCGGGCTCTGGCGCCACATCTTTGGTCTGATCCTCCCTTGCCACGATCCATATATGCTGCTTTAGGACCTTTGAGTAGACTTTTAATATCAGGCCCTTTTCCTCGATCTCTGAAAGATTCACATCAGAAGTCTCCACAACCTCAGCCGCTTGTTCATACGTTGCTTTCTCTATCTTTCCTTTCACAGGTGTCCTTCCAAGATGATGCTCAATTCAGGTTAAGAGATCTATACAAATGTTAATATACATAAAAGCAGGAAATAAGTCAACAAAGAGTCAATAGGGACCAAGTGCAAGCTACTTTTCAATAGGGCAAAATCGCTTGACTTTTTTACAAAAAGACCTTTTTATGAATAAGATATTTTGCAATCGGTCACTCATCTTGTTGAAGGGGATAAAAAGAGTTGGACAAGCCAATTACAAGCTTTAGAAATCCGTATATCAAATTCATACGCTCTTTAAAGCTGAAGAAATACAGAGACAAAGAGAAAAGATTTTTTATTGAAGGGATCAGGATAGTAGCGGCCGCAGCAAAATTTAACGCCCCTGTGGAATCTTTGATCTTCTGTCCTGCAAAGCTGGAAAGCCTGAGAGCTATCGCTTTAGTTGAGAGTTTAAGAAAAGAGGGCATAAAGACGGTATCTGTGGAGGAAGATCTCTTCGGGAAGCTCTCAGAGCGGGAAAACCCACAGGGGATAGGCGCTGTCGTCCGCCAATGGGAAACCCGATTGGATCAGATTGTGGTCCGCGGATGTCCTCTCATTGTAGCTATTGATGGCGCTGAGGGACCTGGGAATTTAGGCACCGTAATACGTACCGCAGATGGAGCCGGGGCGTCAGGAGTAATAGCCTCCGGGCAGATGGTAGACCTCTACAATCCAGCTACTATTCGATCCAGTATGGGCTCTTTTTTCTCCCTTCCGGTCGTAACCTGCAAGGACAGAGCTAAGGCCTTTAAATGGCTCAAAGACAACAAAATAGCCATCGTCGCTACATCTCCGAACGCGGATGTCTGCTACTTCGACACAGACTATACGAAACCGACAGCAATATTGATGGGAAACGAAGCCAAAGGACTCGATAAGGAGGCTCTTGAGGGTGCCGATATAGTCGTTAAAATCCCGATGGCAGGGAGCACTGACTCCCTCAATGTAGCCGCTGCCTCCGCTGCAGTCATTTACGAAGCTGTGAGACAGAGGTTGAAAGGGCGATAGGCCTAAGCATATTAAAGGGACTTCCAAACATCCAGAGGATTTTAATCATACAGACGGCTTTTATAGGTGACGTTATTCTGACAACACCTCTTCTGAGAGCTGTCAAAGACAATTTCCCCAAAGCAAGGATTTCCTTCCTTTTGATTCCTACCACTGCTGAGATTGTAGAGACCAATCCCAATGTGGATGAACTAATCATATATGACAAAGGGGGCCAAGACAGAGGAATCCGGGGGATGTTCAGGATTATCCGTGTCCTTAAGAGCAAGAAGTTCGATCTGACTTTTATCCCGCACCGCTCCATAAGGAGCGCTCTCATAGCAAGATGCGCTAACATACCAAAAAGAATTGGTTTTCACAACAGCGCGGGATCGTTTCTTTACTCTGATGTTGTGGGGCACCGAAGTGGAGTCGGCGTCCATGAAATAGAACGCAATCTGGATCTTATCGCTATCTTCAAGGCAAGTATAGGGAGCACCAGACCTGAAATCTTTCCCGATGATAAAGATAAGAAGAGGGTCTCTGCGTTCTTGAAGGAGAGCCGGAAATCTCCTTCTAAACCGATTATAGCGGTTGCGCCTGGTTCTGTGTGGGCAACCAAAAGGTGGCTATGTGATCGCTTTGCTGAGGTGTCGAATCGTCTTATCGAAGAAGAGGATGCCGAGATAGTGTTGATCGGCGGTGCAGAGGACGAAAAGCTCTGCCGGCATATAGCCTCAAATTTGGACTTTGCTCCTATAATAGCCGCAGGCAGGCTGACACTTCGACAATCTGCTGAACTCTTGAAAAGGTGCCACCTTCTCCTTTCCAACGACAGTGCCCCTGTTCATCTATCCTCAGCCGTAGGCACTCCAGTAGTCTCTATATTCGGACCTACAGTCAAAGACTTTGGATTTTACCCTTATGGAGAGAGAAACACAGTCGTTGAGATTGAACTCTACTGCCGCCCCTGCGGATCTCACGGAGGCAATAAGTGCCCCGAGGGTCACTTCAGGTGTATGAGAGAGATAACTGCAGATAACGTTTTAGGCAGGATAAGAGACATCAAATAGGCCACAAGTTTCCCAGCTACACTGCACATTCTGAAGGATGTAACTCATCAGTTTTCTCCAAGAAGTTCTCCGACCACTTCGCCACTTCGTGGTTTGCTAGCTCCCCAGCAAGGTGGCCCCGCCACCCAGCGGATGGTTTGCTGGCACTTCGCGCCCCTTGCAAAAAGGGGTGGCAGAAACGCACGAAGTGCCCACGTCACCTTTTTGCGGCTTTGTCAAAAATTATGTATCAATCAATCTTGTTATTCTTCCTGACACTTGCTGCAGGATCGATATTAGATGGCAGCACCGCTCAGGTTGTAAGGAGAGAGCATCTCATTGTTGCCGACTTCTCAAATGTCGGAGAACCCGGTCAGTTCCCGTCTGGATGGGGTTCCAGGGGAGGAGACGGGATAGAGGTGTATCGCCTTGAATCTGAGGATGGCGATCTTTTTTTGAGAGCGGAATCCGTAGGTAAGTCTGTAACTGCCGGGCTGGAGTGCACGATCAACCTGAGGGTTCATCATATCTTGCAGTGGAGGTGGAGAGTCCACAAAATCCCTTCGTCCGCCGACGAACGAGACAGGAAAAAAAATGACAACGCCGCCGCTGTCTATATCGTCTTTAAGGGAGGGATAATACCCAAAACTCTAAAATACGTGTGGAGCTCGTCGCTGCCTGTCGGTACTACACTGGAAAGTCCACGAAGCAGGCGCACGAAGATTGTAGTCTTAGAAAGCGGAAAAGAAAGGACAGGAACCTGGGTAGAAGAGACTGTCAACGCATACCAGGACTATAAAACGCTCGTTGGAAGCGAGCCACGGATGGTGAAGGCTATCGCCATCCTCAGCGATTCTGACGATACCAAAGAGCCGGTGATGGCCGATTACGACGATATAGTCTTTTTCACTCCAGACAGAGTTAATCCCGAAAAGGTGAAAACTGTAAAGATAGACAATCCAGAAGGGGGAATCAAAAATGAATAAGAATTTGTCCTTTGTACTTGCACTGGTCTCGATTCTCACTGTAACCTTGCGGGTCTTTGCGCAGAACGTCTCGGTCTCTGATTACAGTGTTCCTGTCAGCCAAGCCGACAATCTCAGAATAGACGCCTTTAACTTTAACTATATCACGTCAGGCTCGAAGGTCACCGGAGAGTCCGGTAATTTGGGGGTTATCTATAAAAACTTTTACGACTCCCTCCCTTTTGCCTACTCCCTGGACTTTATCGGCTCAGGAACCCTCAACAAGGATGTTCCAAAAGACAAGATCCTAACTGACTTTACCACCGATTTTTCAGCCAGGGTAAAAAAGTACGTAAAAAGCGACGGCAATCTATTCGGATTCGGAGATGTGGACCACGATTTCAATAAGCCCTTCGACAGGCCATCTGTGGACCTTACAATTGGCGTTGGCTACGGACGCTCCATAAACGCTACTGCCCTTGCAAAAGCCGTAAGGATAGAGGACTTCTTCCTTGCGGAAGGCCTAATCTTTGAACAGCTTCCCAAAGAGACAGTGATAGAACTCGGTCACATCATCGAAAGAAGATCCGAATACGAAGATGTCAATGGAACTCGGTACGAAAACTACTGGTTTGAAGATATGGAAAACGCCATCGGAAAGTCCAGAATACTGGGAGAGAGTTTAGGAGCTATAGGGATACTGAGGATGAGAGAGGTGCTCTTTCAGGAGAGAATAAATGACAGGTTCTACGGATGGGAAACCACCGCAGGGATCAAATTCCAACTCCTTGCGGAAATGAAAGGTATGAAGCGACGGGATCCTTCTGCCGCTATCGGGTTTAGGTGCTCCCGTCCGTTAAACTGGACAACGCAGGTCAACGCACGATTCGAGTTCAGCACGCCTTTTACAGGAGACTTTGCAGAACTCTACAACACGTCCTTTATCACGGACTTCATCTACGAACTTACAAACAAAATAGATTTCACGCTCCGCTACCTGGTAAGGGCCAATAAATCTAATAAAGATATAGACACAGACACTGTCAACTCATTAGGGGCCGCGATTACCTTCTTCCTGGAGAACAAGATCAATCTCACTATAAGCGAACAGTTCGACAAGGAGGACAAAAAAAGGATAGAACAGCAGTTCAATATAACGCTCAATTATAGAGTGTTCTGAGCACAGGCCAAAAACCGATGTCCGCTGCGCCTGCAGGACTCTCTTGCGGACCTGCCACTGTTGCCCAAAAAATGTAATACTGCTTTACCCAGTTCTGCTACTCGGAGAAGATCTGACCTGGAAGAATTCCTTGCGGATTACCTACTTCTGGTAAAGCGACAACTCTTGTAAATGCTGCAAGTTTAGTCCCATCTGGAAGGGGTTTATCACATTCCCAATCTCCCTTCAACATAGATTGAGAGTGGGATTCTATTTGCAGCTTCTACTTTGTAGCGGTTGAATATCAAATGAAATCGGTGCACCTAATTTGATCTTTGTTTAGAGTATTAGTAGATTAAGTTGAGTTGATTGTCTTAACTTTAATCTACGGAGTCCTATGGACAAAGAGAGATTGGCCGTATTAAGACAAGAAGTCAACGAGATGTATTTTAAGAAAGAAATGTCAAAGCGAGAAGTTATCAAACAAGCGAGAGTTTCCAATGATTTCGTTACGGCTTGGACTAAATCTCTGGATCAGGATTTTGCCATGGATAATCGGGGTTGGCCAAAAGGAAAAAGGCGAAAATTGGCTAAAGTTGACGAACAGAGAATCAAAGAGATTTACCATAGCTTAGAGGACGATCCTTATCAGTTCTATTCAGGAGCCACTGTTATTGAACAAGAATGGAGGAATCGATATTCTAGCACCCCTCCTCCGTCGTTGCCGACTATCGGCAGAATGCTTTCAGATTTAGGACTTTCCCAGAGAAGGAAGAAAGGTAAAAACAAGGGTGCATCTCGTTATCTTTGTTATCCAGAGTATACCATTTACTATCTTTCAGGAGGCAGAGTCCTAGAATCAGACTTTATTGGTAAAAAGTATCTTACCGGCAGAACTGAGCCGGTCAACTTCGTTGGATTTTCCTTTAAGAAAGAGCCTAAGTTAAGGTATTTTCGGCGGGTTGACGGTCAAACAGCAACTAACTTTATCGAGAAGTGTCAGTCTTTCTTTGACAGGTTTGAAAAACCAGATTTCGTTAAGGTGGACAATTGCTCGGCGACTATTGGCAGTGTTTCAGGTAAAAGGAATGTCAGCAAAGCAATGCAGTTTCTCTTGAAAAATCAAGTGATTCCGATATTTGCCGTTCCCAGAAGGCCCTTTTCTCAAGCATCTATAGAAGGCAACAATTCTGTATTTTCAAGGAAGTTCTGGAACAGAATTCAGTTCAAAAGCTTACAAGAAGTTGATCAGAAGTTAGAATGGTTTAATCTTTCATCACAGAGATACACCGGCTACCGTCCACCTAAGCAAGAGAAGTCAAACGAGAAAGATTTCATTCCCAAGACCTATTTTATCAGACAAGTCAAACAGGACACAGAACAGACAGATAAAGCCTTTATCGATGTCCTAAATGAGAAAGTATCTCTTCCCTCCTCTTACACCAACTACTTTGTCCTGGCTGAATGGAACCTAAAAGAAGAACAATTATACATCCATTTTGAAAAAGAACAGAAACCAAAGATTGTCGAAAACCTATCATTCAAGATCAATCAAAGATCGAAAGAGAAGTGCACCGATTTCATTTGATAAATAACCTGTAGCCCCATAGGGCTCATATTCAAGAGGCAAGGGACAAAGGTCAGATTTTGATCAATTTGGAAAGAATATAAAATAAGATATCAGCTGTCAATTAAATTGTGCGGTGGATGGTCGGGTCAACAACAGACGTTAGCCCCAAGAATAGGCCTGATAATTTTCAGCGTCGATGCCTTCACTGGAGTGTCGCTCCGCGAACAACCACGGCTTCCACCTGGCTACCTGCGACAGTCAATAGTTTCGCGTTCACTAAAATTATTTGTGATCAACTCCATTGTGATCCAATTTGTTGCTGCTCATGACGTTGTACTAAATAATCCAAGACGTTCGTCCAGCTCATTACCTTGTCCCGCTAGATCTTGAGGGTGAGCGGCGATCGTTTCCCAAAGTAAAGTCTCTTGCCTCTCAGGCCGGTTGGTGACGTTCTCGCAGTAGATTTCACGAAGTGGAGAGATCATCTCGGAACCCAAGTAGCAAAGTAGGTCGGCGACCACTTGCGCGTCAGTTGGAAAACGCGCTCCCTTACACAGCCGTGGTCTGGGGAAACCTCGATGTCGATATACGCCTCGGCCCCCGCTACAGTGGGAAATTCCGCCAGCCAGACGCGGTGCCAGATGGCCTGGGGGGCCATCAGCTTAAAACACTCCAGCCGCATCAAACCATGCTGGTGGGTTACAGAGCGCATGCCCTCGATGTAGTCGTCTTCCAGCCGCTTTTCTCCAAAGCCGTGTGTCGGCTCCCCACGTTCGAAGAGCACCACAACCACACTGCCAAAGTCTACCCTTAGTTCCGGAACTTGGCGGGGATCAACGTCTTCCGGTACGACCACCGAAGGCGCAGCGTTCGCTACCCAGTCGGTGCAAAACTCCGGCCGGTAGCTACGCGCCAGGTAGTATTCGTAGTACCCATAGCGACCATAGGGCGGCGCCATCTCTGCCTCAATCCATGCCTCGGCGCCCGCTAACGTCGGAAACTCAATGATCCAGAAGCGCTCCCAAGTGCTTTGCGGCGCCATCAAACGGAACCCTTCGAGGTGCTGCAGCCTGTATTTGTGCGCAATTCCCAGCATCAGATCCACGTGTTCCTGCTGATAAGCTTCCTGCTCATGGGGCGACACGCTGTGCCAGCTCGATAGCCGGCCACCTTTGTAGAGGACGACAATAGATTCGTCAGTTTCCATCTAATTTATCCTTCTGTGGTTATTCTGTCGACAGATGATCTTTGAGCAGAAAAATCGGTAATAGAGTCAATTAGGATGAAGTTAATTCCTATACACTGTGGATCTCACAGCAAGACACTCTTGCCTGCGGATTCCGGTGACTTTAGTCTGTAATTTAGGCTCGATTGCAAATGGCTAGTCAGACTATGCGACCTGATGAAAGCAGGCGAAAGAGCCAGCCACTATTCAGAGCCGTTCTTGGCGGCGAGGTCGAATTTGGAGGTCGTGCCTTCACAGGGGGAATGATCAGGTATTTGTTATCGCCCCGGCAGATGCATCTAGCGTCGACTCGCGCAGGGGTAGCCACGTCTACATGACGAATTCGTGCATATCGCCGATCCACTTGATCCCGGTGGGTCCGGGTACTTCGCATGCTCCCCCCATGGCAAAAATGAGGTCGCCCACCGTAGCCGCATCCAGCCACGCCTTCGCCTCCGGCAACGGCGCTTCGCGGATCCACATGTCCGCGTCGATGTCGTAGACTTCGGTCGTGTTGGTGTAGTGATCGATAGGGTCGTCTCCTTCGTTCATGTGACCTTCGGACAATGAAATTCAACATTAGTACTTCCATCAAATCGCATATTGATCGTTTCACCTTCTGAATGATCAATATGTATCCGCAATTTTGTGAGTGTTATTTATTGTAATATAATATGTTGTGCCAACATTGACAACCATTCTTAGAGCTTAATATGCGATTGAAGGGTAATATTTCTTGACGAAAGTTATGGATGAATGTATCTTATGTGACTGTACGGGGAGTTATTCTGATGGGTAGACTCCATAGCGCGGCAAAGGTGAGACGGGCAATGCTGGCGTTTTCGATTTAGGTGTGGCCGCGAACGAACATGAGGGGATTCAGGAGTCCTCATTACGTTTCATGACCAGTAAATCCTGACTGGAGCCTACGGTGATGACTACAGAGAGTGAAAGCTCTGAGCCTGAACAACGTCGGGATGTGAGGAGGCTTAGGTTAGACTTTTCGGATAAGGAGATGGGCATGCAAAGTAATGTCAAGCTGGATATAGAAGACGAAGAAATTGGTTTTATGAACGTTGACCAGACCGACTTCAGTTCGTTCACCCTGGGTGAGCGCATTCGACACGTTGAGGTAGAGGGATACGTCGTTCTACCCGATACGCTCGACAGACGGAAGATTGCAAGACTCAAGTCGGAACTTGCCGATATTACAATGCGACATAAGGATTACAGCGTAGCTCAGACTGTGTCTGAGGATCCTCCACAGTGGCAGAGTCGCGCCGTTGCAGAGCTGATCGGGAATCCGCCGGTTATCCAGTTTCTCAGGGAACTGATGGGCACGGATATTGTGTTTACACGAGGAGTATTTCAACGCACTAAGCCCGGCTCCCCAGGGATCTCTATGCACACAGACGGACAGCCCTTTGGGTCGTCAATCTTTGACTACGAGGGCAGCTCGCCTAGGCTGCTGCGGGTCCTCTATTACCTCGACGACCTCATACCTGAACGGGCGCCCTTTCGGCTTGTGCCTCGTTCGCACCTTTCCTTCCACGCAGAAGCGAACCCGTACCTCCGATACAAGTCGCACCCGGAGGAGATCACCCTTTGCCTGAAGGCAGGATCAGCCCTTATCATCCCTAAAGACCTCTTCCACGGGACACATCCGAACAACGACACCTCCTCCAGGTCGATGATTCAGTTCGGCTACCGGCCAGGCTGGGCCGGGCCGATCCAAGCTATGGAAGAGTGGGATCCGGAGTTAGTGGCTGCAGCACCCGAGCAGGCCAAGCCGTTCTTGCAGAGTCTCAACAAGACGGGCGGTGTGTGGAAGCTGGAGAATAAGCCAAAGGGCATGGCGTCAAACGCTCCCGGGATCGACCCGCATCGCTGGGGAGACTGAGGGCATGAGGTGCAAGCCACTTCAGAGAACAAAAACTCAAATTCTCAGTATCCTGACCGCTTTACGCTTCAAGGAGAATATCGTATGAAACTGGCAGGGTTGATTATCGCCGAGGCAAGAGGGCGCGGTTTGCGACATTTCTTCGGTCTTCCCGGCGGCGGTTCTCCCTTGGATATTATGGACTCCGGCCGGCGTCTCGGCGTCGATTTTGTTAGCGTTGCGCACGAATCTTCCGCAGCGATCATGGCCGCATATTACGGCATCATGAAGGACACAGCGGGGCTGGCTTTGGCTGTGAAGGGTATTGGGGCAGGGAATCTTGCCGGCGGTGCCGTAAATACGTATTTTGAACGTGCGCCTGTCGTATGTCTTTGTGAGTCCTCACCGACTCACGTGACTCGACGAGAGCTGGTACAGCACTACCAGCATTCCGAGCTGTTCGGTGCCGTTGTGAAGTTCCAGGACACCTTGACCCCCGATGCGGCTGCGGCTTGTCTTCAGGAAGCTGTGTTTCACGCTACGGACGGACGACCTGGGCCGGTCCTTTTAAATCTTCCCTCGGACTTGGGACAGGCAGCGTGCACCGATCCCCTGCCCGCAGTCTCTTCACCAGCGCCGTATCCACCGGACGAGACCATGCTTGCCGCCGCTTTAGAATTCATTCAAACCTCTGGCAGACCGGTAGTAATCGCCGGTTCGGATGTCGTGCGCGCTGGAGCGACGCCGGAGTTGTTGGACCTGGTCGAGAACATCGGCGCAGCGGTTCTTGTCAACATGGATGCCCGCGGTGTCTTTCCTGAATCTCACCCCCGCTGGGCGGGAGTGTTCGTGGGCAATTTTAGCCCCAATATCGTCGAAACCGAAATCATTAGCCAAGCGGACACGGTGCTGCTGGTCGGGGCAGATGCCATGATGTCGCACACTCCCTGGAGCAGCGAACTTTCCACTTGTGAGTTAGTGGCCCGACCCGAATATGAGACGTTGTCGGAAAATCCTAAGGTGCGTGTGAACGGGGATCTGAAGGCTGCACTCACAAGCCTGTTGTCGCATAACCAGCAAGGTTTTTCCAAGAACCAGATCCAGACGACACGCCGGAATATACTGCAGAACTTCAAGAGGCTGGGGCAGGCCCGACTGGCAGCCCAGGACATCATTGAAATCACACGCGCCGTCCTTCCGGCGGAATGCGCTCTATTTTCGGAGACAGGTGTTTACATCCCCATGCTCGAGCATCTATGGACGGTAGTTCGACCCGAAACCTACTGGGGTACAGCAGGAGGGCGGACCATGGGACTGATGGTGCCTGCCATATTGGGAGCAAAGCTGGCAAGGCCCGAAGTTCCTATGGTGGGCATCGGTGCAGACGGCAGCATGTTGATGCGCCTCGGGGAACTGGAGGTTTTTGCACGCACCGGTGTAGCGGTGCCGCTAATAATTATCAATGACCGGGCCTTAGGCACGATGAAGTCACGACAGAAATCTCGCGGCATGCACGAATACGGATTGGACCTCTGCTCCGTCGATTTTGCCGAAATTGCCACGGCGTGCGGTCTGATAGGCGTGCAGGTGGACGCCCCCGAACAGTTCGAAAAGGAGCTGAAGCGTGCGCTGGAGGCAGATCGGACGACGCTCATCGACGCGCGGGTGGATCCTCTGGCTTACCAAGACAGCTTTGGCCCAACGATCGGTGTTCTTGCTTGACTCAATGAACCACGTAAGAACGCTCGAATCTTCTGAGTTGGCCCATTCGAATCTTACGCAAGACCGGATATGACTATCCAGGGCAAATATTGTGGAGATCACTTATAGAGATCCAAAATAGTAGGCAGCATATACGGAAAACTTAGCTAAGCTAGCTTGCTGTCTAATTATATTCGAGAAGTTCTGTCAATCCATTTAGTTTCATGGAGATGTGAACATGAGTGCATATAAAAAGTATCGGCGCGTATTGTGCAACGACGACGGATGGATAATGGGCACATCTGAGCCTCCGCTGAGCGTAGACCAGATTAGGGACAAGATGATCTCGCCCTGCGAAGGGACACCGGTGGACACCTTTCTGTGGTCGATAGGAGGCCATGAGGTCTACCACTAGGAGACCGAAGTCGGAGAACTGTCCGGTGAGGGCTATGAAGATCTCAACCCACGACAGAAAACGAAGCATCAAAACCTTCGGCATTTGATAAAAGAGAAGGGCGGGCCACTAACGGTCATCGCGGACTTGTGCCACGCTGCGGGATTGAGCTTCTTTCCATCAGTGAGGATGAACACACACTACGATATTGAGGAGTCATCTCCAGACTACGGCCGGCACAGAGGAGAACACCCGGAATTACTCATCGGCCGTCCCGGAGAGGAGATACCGGACGGGAGCCTAGAATGGGGCATCAGGACAGGTCTCAATTACGCGTTCCCCGAAGTGCGAGCTCACATGACCAAGATCATCTTCGAGCTGTTCGAGCGTTTCGAAGTGGACGGTATAGAGCTGGACTTCATGCGCCATCCGGCCTTCTTCAGGATGGAAGAGGCATACGCCAACCGTTATCTGATGACGGACATGATAGATCACATACACCAGAGGATGAACCAGGTTGGTGCCCGGAGGGGAAAGCACCTCGAACTGGCGGCGAGGGTCCCACCGACGCTGGCCGACTCTAAGAGGATAGGACTCGACGCCGAAGTATGGATGAAAGAAGGGCTCATAGACATACTCATCGCGGGTGGAGGGTTCATCCCGTTCCAGATGCCCATTGCAGAGTTTGTGGAGGCAGCCAGGGACACCGATTGCCAAGTCTGCGGATGCTTCGAGGCGCTCAGGCCGTTTGTGGATGAGGAATTGCTCAGGGCTGCAGCCGCTCGGTACTGGAGGGCAGGTGTCGATGGAATCTATCTCTTTAACTACTTCAGCATGTCAAACGAGTGGAGACGCAGTGTCCTGGCCCAGATGGCCGACCCGGATGCGCTGGTGCTTACTGACAAGCTCTATGAACTGGACTGTTCTGATAGGGACAGGCCGACTACCCAGCTCTGGCATTCGTTCCGGAACGCAATTCCTTTTGTTCAGCTGCCCGTTACCTTAGAGGAGACCCTTGCCGAGCGCGGCACGATCCTCAGCACGGACATCGCCGACGACTTAGAGACGGCCTTCGCTGATGGAACATTAGTTAAATGCATCCTTGCGCTTCGGTTTGACGACATTATGGATGGAGACGAGATAGAGGTAAGTCTCAACCAGGTATCGGTCCCATGGGAATCAGGTAAGATTCCCACACATGGCTGGAGTCGCCGGGTGTATGACCTAAATCAATATCCAGCTACGCTGAAAGAGACCGCTGTGGAAGGTGACTGCATCGAGTTCGAAATAGCCGCTCCTCCGCTTAAACAGGGGGCAAACGAGCTTGAGGTACGCCTGGTCAAGCCCGCCTCGGAGCGTACACAGCCGGTAGTCCTTGAAGGTCTAAGGTTGTCAATTATCTACAAATAGATAATTGCGACGTCGACCTTGTTGGACTATGCAACGCGACGAGCAGCCGGAACCGGAGAGGAACGTACTTTGTCATCTGCTTCGACTTGATCTCATCCCCTCGATGAAACGCACGGCATTCCCTGAGAAGTGATCCTCGATCTCCTCTTGAGTCAATCCTAAAATGTTCGCCACCTGCTGCTCCTGGCGCAACTGCTCGTAAATCACAAACGTCGGTGTAGGATCGCAGTGAGAAAGTTCCGGAAGACCCTCGAAGTAGTCCCAGGCTCGGACATAGCTTATGTACTTGCCGCGAGAACACTTGGCCACGATGTTGTCCGAGCCGAACATCACTCGTTTTCTATCCACATGTTTCATCAGCAGATAGTGCGAGAATATCTTGTTCACCGCCGAAGTGTCGTACCAGATATTCGGCATGTCCTTGAGTACGTAGTTCGACTCCTCCATAATGAAGGCGTTGAAGGCCCGGGCACAGTGTGCCAGGAACCACTGGGCCTTCGGGTCCTCTTTAGTATAGTACTGCAGATCCTTCAAGTTTTCGGGATCAGCAGCCCCGGTTTTCTTGGAAAGATGCATGGTGATCGCCAGCCCCATGTCGTGCGCTACCTCGATTAAGGACTTGGGCAGGAAATCCTGAATCCGACAGTTGACCGGATCGGGGACGAATAAACGATAGGGCTTTAATCCAAGGAAGTTGTGTTTTGTTACTTTAGCGGCGACGCAGTCAGGCGTCATATCCGGCGTAACCACCATGTTGACCTCGGATTGAGGGTCCTCCGCCATCTGTGCCGCCATCCAATCGTTGTGGCCCTCTAGATCCATGCCCGGAATCGGGCTCCCCAGGACCAGGTAGTGTATCTTACGACCGGGGTACAGCTTTGCCGCCCAAGCCAGGTGGTTCTGGTAATCTACCTCCCAGCGTTGACCTGTGGGAGGGTCATCGATGCGCCTTTATGTGCCTCCGACCAGATGTGGGTGTGCGTGTCGTGAATCACCGGGGGCACAACGTCCTCCAATTCCTTTTCTCAGATATCGCGGTCCAAGCTTCTGTAATAAATAGTTCCCATGAGTTTTCACTCACATATATGTAGCATCAAGCGCATTGAACCGCGGCGGTCACTATAGGTTGCTCGATCTAATTTTCGCTGTTGTTGAGCAACTGATGCTTGGTTTTGTATGGTAGATATGCGGCATCTCCCTCTTTACTGCTTAGGACTCAACATGCCCTTAATAAAGTATTACCAAGGAGCTTCCCAATTCTGGAAGGATCGTTCGAAGAAAGTGAGAAATCAGTGGTAGGACACCTGCTTCGGCTGCAATGCCTGATGCAGAAACAAAGAGCCTGCAATCAGGGCAATTTACTTTCTTTCGAAGGTAAGAGAGCACTGATGGAACGCTATGCAGGGACGAGGGCACTTCGCTACTTCGTGGTTTGTTCACACATCTCCTCCCATCTGGGGTGACAGCAGATTACGTAATGCTCACTGCGCCTCGCCCTAGGGTGCGGTAGCCAATCCCTGTATTGGATAGGTGTATTCAAATCAACAGAGGGGCCAGCTCAGACCTGCCGCTTGGTCTTGATAGGTCTCTTGTATGCTACCGAACCACCGCTACTAGAAATAAAATAGCCCTGCGTGACACCTTGCAGTATTGACAAACAGATAGGAAAAGTTTATATTCTCAAATAACTCAGATGGTCATAGAAGATGCTGGTGGACTACGGAAGTTACTGAAATATCCAGGTGTTTCAGGTGAGTTTTTTTCAAGGACTTTCAGATGGGCAATTATATCCCAGTATTTGTGCGGGAACGTCTAACTATCCTAAAGGAGAGCGGCTTGGCTCCATAAGTGGCTTAGAGAATACGATGCTTGTGGCGGTAGACGTAGGAAATTCAAATGTCTCGGTGGGGGTCTTTGCCGGGGACTTTCTTGAAGGGAGTTGGAAGTTTCCTGCTGATCAGAATAGGTCTGTGGAAGAATATGTTCAGGATATATTGATCGCCTTCAGGGACAGCAGAATGTGTTGGGGAAGCGTAAAGGGCACGGTTATATCCTCCGTCGTCAGAGAAATGGCAGATAAGTTCGTCGCAGTCTCCGGTGAGCTTTTTGGCAAGGACGGGATCGTAGTCTCTACCCATATGGATCTTGGGTTAGAAATTAACCTCAAATGTCCTGAAGACGTGGGTACAGACAGGCTCCTTGAGGCATCTGCTGCCTACGACTTATACAAGGGTCCGTGTGTAGTTGTGGACGTCGGAACAGCTATAACTGTAGATGCCGTGTCTGTGGATGGTAAGTTCTTAGGGGGGGCTATAGCGCCGGGCTTGAACATGTCTCTAAAGGCTCTCTCCGAAGGAACGAGCCTGCTCCCGTGTGTCGAGTTGAGCAAGCCTGATTCTGTGATAGGGAAAGATAGCCCCAATTGCATACGATCGGGAGTAGTATATGGTTCTGTGGGACTGATAGATGGACTTGTAGAGAAAATGAAGGAGATATTAGGACAGGAGACCAAGGTGATAGCCACTGGGGGGGATGCTGAACTCATATCTGGGGAATCGAAATCGATTCAAGAAGTAGATCTATGCTTAGTCCTAAAAGGATTAAGGTCTGTCTATATAAGAAATTGGGGGACAATATGAAAGCAGTAGAAAGTTAAGAGTACAGAGCATAGGGGGAAACCCTGTTTAGAAACTATTGCCTACTTATGATAACGCAGGCGACCAGGAGGATGAAAATATGTCACAGGAGAGTCTATCAGATAGCTATTTGGAGGAAATCTTGGGGGACATATATCCGAAAGATGAGACTTTGAAGGACGGTGCTGAAATTACCGTAAAGTTATTAGAGAGCGGGGATAAGGAGGAGCTTGTGGAGTTTTTCCGTCATATTCAGGCCAGAGACAGGATGTTCCTCAAGGACGATGTGACAGATGAGTCCGTTATTCAAGGATGGTGTACAAATGTAGACCTCGGGAGAGTTATCCCTTTAGTGGCGAAGACAGAAGGAAAGATTGTAGCCGACGCTACACTCCATCATCAAAAGATGGGCTGGATGAGGCGCGTGGGACAGGTTCGGGTCGTAGTGCATCCTGACCATAGGCGTCGCGGCTTATCGGCTCTGCTTTTGAGTGAGTTGTCGGACATAGCCCTGCACGCCGGATTGGACAGGTTAAACGCCGAATGTATGATAGAACAGCATGGGGCTATTCAGATGTTCCTGGATATAGGTTATATTCAGGCGGCAACGCTCGCGGACCAGGTCATAGACCTCAGAGGACAGCCTCACGATCTGGTGATATTGGTAAACGATCTAAGGGACAGGGAATATCCCGAATTGGATTAAAATTATAAAGAGTGTTAAAAAGCTTGACTCGTCTGTACCCTGAAAATGGAGCCAGTTTAGTAGGAGTGTTTTATTTTGGGGCTGAATTAGCCCGATTAATTCATAAACTTGATGGAAGTCATTGCGAGGAGCAAAGCGGTCCCCGATTGAGTCTATCGGGGAAGCAATCTCAAGGTTTTATAGTGGTCTCCTATCAGAGCCGGAGAGTATTACATCTACCACAGAATCGAGATTGCTTCGCCTCCGGCTCGCATTGACACCGAAGGTGGTTAAACGGCATAACTATAATATAATACAATCCCTTAATTAATACACGGCCTTTTTTGTGAATTATTCGGGTTAGACGAAGAACATTTATTTTATATGCTTTCCCAAAGTCCAAAGCGTTACCGAGAAAGAGGATCCAAATGAGCCGAAAAATAATCGTAGCAATCCTGCTGAGCATCTTGTTGCATACCGCATGTAGTTCTACAAAACCCCCTGCAAGCTTTATAAGCGCCTTTGACGAGCCTGGGATATGGCAAACTGTTGAGATTCCAGAAGAGCTGAAGAAGGAAGTTTTATGGCAAATAGTATCGGATGGCTTAACTCAAAAATTTGACCTGGAGGTGATCGACAAAGATAGTGGTTAGATACGTACTTCTTGAAAGTACAGTTATAGCGCTATAGGAAGGATCAATGAAAAATATAGAACGCGTGTATCCTCAAATTGATGGGCAAGGACGGGAAAATCATTCAGATTAAATCGGAGGCTAATTGGCTGAGTAAGGGTGGATCGGTACTTGGCAATGATACATGGTTGTTAGCCCGAATTATTCACAAACTTGGCTCAAATATTGCATAAGTCACTGTTACACAATAGTTCGTTGACTGGTGAATCCACTGGTTCTTCAAAGGAGACCGAAAATTAAAAGTCCTGTATTGACAGTAGCTTATCACAGGTTCCTCAGAATGTATGAATTATTCAGGTTTGAGCATATATACGGTGATCTTCAAGGGAGAATAGGGAGGGTGCGTGGCTAAAACTTCCGTTGTGCATCACTCCCAGGTAAGCATTTTCCTTTATATATAGAGTCCTGATCTTTAGCGACTAAAAAGTTCTTGACAGGGAAGGAATTTTTTCATATATTTATTAACACTCAACTTGATAAGAGTGCTAAAATCTTAACGTAATAAGAGTCTGTTCACAATTACTTATTGGCAGGAGGAGAAAGCAGAATGAAGGTGAAACCACTGGGCGACCGTGTTTTGATTAAGCCCGTTGAAGAAGAGGAACAGATCAAAGGTGGTATAATTATTCCGGATACTGCAAAGGAGAAGCCTCAAGAAGGAGAAGTCATCGCTGCGGGACCCGGAAGGATCACAGAATCAGGAGATAAGCTCGCCATGGAGGTAAAAAGTGGCGACAGGGTCCTGTATGGGAAATATTCAGGCACCGAGGTGCGTTTGAACGATGTGGAGCATCTTATTATGCCAGAGAGTGATATTTTAGCTGTTATCGAAGATTAGGGTCGAATTCTTTTAAGGAGGTTAAAAGCTATGGCTGCTAAGCAGTTGGAATTTGATGTTGATGCACGTGGATCCTTGAAAAAGGGATTGGACAAATTAGCTGAGGCAGTGAAGGTCACTTTGGGTCCCAAAGGACGTAACGTACTTTTGGATAAAAAGTGGGGTTCTCCCACAGTGACAAAAGACGGTGTGACAGTGGCAAAGGAGGTGGAACTTGAGGACCCTTATGAGAATATGGGTGCTCAGATGGTCAAGGAAGTAGCATCCAAGACCAGCGACGTTGCCGGGGACGGGACGACTACGGCTACTGTTCTGGCTCAGGCTATCTTCAGGGAAGGGTTGAAGAGTGTGACGGCCGGAGCGAATCCCATGGAGCTAAAAAGAGGAATTGAAAAGAGTGTATCTGCGGTGGTGGAGGAGATCCGGAGTATAAGCCGTCCTGTGTCGGGCAAGACTGAGATAGCTCAGGTAGGGACGATTTCGGCTAACAACGACCGCACAATAGGTGAACTGATCTCGGATGCTATGGATAAAGTCGGCAAGGACGGTGTGATCACCGTTGAGGAAGCAAAGGGAACGGATACAACGATGGATGTTGTGGAGGGAATGCAGTTTGACAGGGGGTATCTGTCGCCCTATTTCGTGACCGACGCTGAGAGCATGGAGGCAGAATTAGAAGATCCGGTGATCTTAATCCACGATAAGAAGATCAGTTCTGTTAAGGATATTCTGCCTATACTTGAAAAGATCGCTCAGATTGGGAAACCCCTCTTGATAATCGCTGAGGACATTGAAGGTGAGGCGTTGGCCACGCTCGTAGTGAATAAGATCAGAGGTCAATTGAAATCCGCCGCTGTGAAGGCGCCTGGCTTCGGCGACAGGAGGAAGGCTATGCTTGATGACATAGCTATCTTAACGGGCGGTAGGGTCATATCTGAGGAAGCTGGATTTAAGCTCGAAAACGCCACAACTTCAGATATGGGAAGCGCCAAAAGGGTAGTGATTGATAAAGATAACACGACTATGATAGAAGGCGGCGGCGACTCAGATGCCATAAAGGGAAGGGTCCAACAGATCAGACGCCAGATAGATGAGACGACCTCCGACTACGACGGGGAAAAGCTCCAGGAAAGACTGGCTAAGTTGGCAGGCGGAGTGGCTGTAATCAATGTTGGAGCGGCCACAGAGACTGAGATGAAGGAGAAGAAGGCAAGGGTTGAGGACGCTCTTAACGCCACAAGGGCTGCCGTGGAGGAGGGAGTAGTGCCGGGTGGAGGCGTGGTGCTCATAAGGGCGATCTCAGCTTTGGAAAAGGTCGAAGCTGCGGGAGACGAGACTATCGGCGTGAACATCGTGAGAAAGGCTTTAGAGGAACCTGCACGTCTAATAGCCCAGAACGCAGGCGCTGAGGGTGCAATTGTGGTTGAAAAGATAAAGGAGGGCAAAGGGGCCTTCGGATTCAACGCTGATACCGAGGTGTATGAAGATCTGATCAAGGCAGGAGTTGTCGATCCGACCAAGGTGACAAGGATAGCGTTGGAGAACGCCTCCAGCATAGCGGGCCTACTTTTAACGACGGAGGCCCTGGTCACAGAGATACCTGAGGCGGAAAAGCCCGCTGCTCCTCCTATGCCCCCAGGAGGCGGCATGTATTAATGAGAGAAGTTGAGGTCTATTCTCTTCGAGCCCCCATAGGAACTCCCTGTGGGGGCTTCTTATTGCGGCCAAAAAATGCTCTGCAATTGAAAAATTTACGCTATGGCGTATAATTCTGAAAGAGAGCAGAAGAATACAGATTGTCAAGTTTGCTGAAATTCAAAACAGAGGGAAAGGGCCATGAGAGACTTTTCGGAACGTTTGAAGCAAGAGATTTTAGTGTCTGAGTGCGCTATGGGGACTATGCTTCAGGGCATAGGGCTTCAGACGGGCGTGGAATTCGGGGAGGAGTGGAACCTTACGGCAAGGGAGAAGGTTCAGTCGATTCACAAAGCAAACATAGATGCGGGAGCAGGTATTATTTTTACAAATACGTTTGGGGCAAATAGGTTCAGACTTGAGCACTATGGACTTGCCGAGAAGAGCGGGGAAATCAATAGTAAAGCTGCTGAGAACATTAGGCAGATAGCCCCAGATTCGGTGTATGTGGCCGGGAATATGGGCCCTTCGGGAGGGATACTGGAAATCTGGGGTGGAAATAAGTCCCCTGAGGAGATATATGAGGCGTTCGTGGAACAGGTATCGGCTCTTTCAGACGGAGGAATAGACCTGGTGATAGTTGAGACTATGATGGACTTGGAGGAGGCTAAGATCGCAGCTCGGGCTTCAAAAGAGAATACAAACCTTCCCGTAATAGCTTCTATGTCTTTCGATAAGGATAGGAATGGTTACAGGACTCCCTGGGGGATAAGCCCTCAGATGGCGGTGGAAGGGTTAGCTGCCGCAGGAGCAGATGTGGTGGGAGCAAATTGTCAGATTACCATAGCAGATATGGTAGGTTTAGCGGCTGAATTTAGGGCGTGCACAGACATTCCTATCATAGTGCAGCCGAACGCCGGAAATCCGGAGATGATAAAAGGAGTCACATATTACAGACAGACAGCCCGGGACATGGCAAAATACTTAGACGAGCTTATAGCGGCAGGTCCTAATATAGTAGGCGGCTGCTGCGGCACAACTCCCGAGTACACAGAGCTCGTGGCCGAAAAAGTCAAGTAACAGGGCGTGATAGATGGGATTTATAATCGTCAGTCTTTTTATGTTTGCCACCTTCAGTCAGTTTATGAAGTTGACTGTGCACAAAGGATACAATCGCTTTGCCATAGCAACCATAAACTATTTCATTGCCGCTCTGGCGGTGGGCTTGTATGAGCTGAATATAGGGATTTGTAAGTTCAACGGGAAAGTATTATGGCTTGGGATATTGGCGGGCATCTCTTTTACCGCGGGTTTGATGGCTCAATTCAGAGGAATAGGGATAGGAGGGCTGTCAGTAACTCAGACTGTATCTAGGCTCTCCGTGTTGGTTCCTATCAGCCTGTCGATAATCATCTGGCACGAGACTCCAAGTTCGGGGCAAATAGCAGGGATACTATTCATCGTGTTGGCCTTAGAAGCCTTGTGAAAAACCCTTAGATTCAGAAAGTAGTATAGAACAAGCATTGATAAAGCAGCTCCGATGTATTATATTATGTTATTGATAATATTATACATGGAGGAAACAATGACCCCACAAAAGCAGGAACAGACAAATCCGATGTTTCACTATTTTCAGATGGAGGATTTAGTTCCCGAGGATCATATCCTTCGTCAGATTGATGAGGCAGTTGATTTTTCATTTGTACGAGACGTTGTATCAGATTGTTATTGCCCTGACAATGGCAGACCCGGTATTGATCCTGAATTAGTTGTTCGAATGATCCTTATTGGCTATCTGTATAATTTGAGTGAGAATCGGCTCTGTCAGGAAGTGGGGATGCATGCGGCATATCGGTTGTTTTGTCATCAGACATTTGATGATGCGGTTCCGGATAGGAGCACGATCAACAAGCTTCGCAATCACAAGTGGGCATCCAGTGGGTTGTTTGAACGGATAATGCGTCAGGTAGTCCAGTGTTGCATAGATGTCGGTCTTGTGAGCGGTAAACACCTTAGTGTCGACGGTACTCAGATACAAGCTGATGCTTCAGTGAAAAGTATTGAGCCGATAGAACCCCCTGTTTCTCTTGATGATTATCTCAAGGGAATCGGTTTTGAAGGTGATAAGACAAAGGGTAGGTCCGGGCATCCTCAGGATAAAGACTTTCATGGTGAAAAGTGGACGAACCAAACACACCGTTCGACTACAGACCCCGACGCGCGCTTATACAGCAAATCGAAGGGCAAAGGGGCTTTTCTCTCGTTTATGGGCCATGATCTGATCGACACAAAAAGCAGAGTAATCCTTGAGACTCAGGGCACGCAGGCGACAGGGACAGCAGAGCCCGAAAGTGCCCTTAAGATGGTAGATGACCTTGAAACATACACCATGCCCAAAGACATTCAGACACTTAGTGCCGATACCGGTTACGGTTCTGGTAATTTTATCGCTGATGTACTTGACCGGGGAATCATACCCCATATTCCTCTGCGAGCCGATGAGAAGATTGAACCGATTCCTACATGGAAAAACAAGACAAATTCAGCACATATTCAGGCCGAACGCGATAGAAAAGTGCGAGAGGCGAAAGCCAGAAATCATGCACGGTCTATCTCATTAACAGCTGACTACAAACTCTCCCGGAGACTCCGTAAACGCAGTGAACATATCTTTGCTGAAGCCAAGCAACAACACGGTATGGGACGAGCCCGTTATAGAGGACTAGCCTCACTGAATGAACAGTTGAATCTTGTTGCAACAGTACAGAATCTCAAGAGGCTTGTATCTTTCATAAGAAGGGGGAAAGCGTCTATGTGTGCCCTGTCTGTCAAAGACAGTGCATCCTGTTCTTCAAACAGCTCCTATTCCTTGCTGACCAGAACTCTGATAAGACTATTTTGCTTATTCCACAGCAAAACGATACGATATGCTACTCTTTGACCCATAATCGGCGCTTCAGACGCTGCCTGGGACATAACTATTTCACAAGGCTTTTAGTGTTGCTGAGCAAGAAAAGTAGCGTGGTCGTCTCCGAGAATTCGAGTAGATGGTCTGTGTGGATTGTGCTTTCACTTTTTATCCCTGCAGGTGCGAGCTCGACGATGTCGAAATTAGTGCACGAGGTGGGCTTGGACGACTACAGATCAGCCTATCTTTTTGTGCTTTATATATCTGCGACAGTTTTATCGGGGGCAGTGTTTTATTTTAAGAGGGATAAGATAAGCCGAGTGGAAGTTCTTATAGGGGTTTTGTTGGGGTTATGTAACGTGTCAGGAGTGTGGAGTCTGCTGATAGCTTTATCACAGCTCAAAGGTGTGGTGGCCTTTCCTTTTATGAGCTCGGGCGCGGTGATCATAGTAACTATATTGTCTACGGTGATATGGAAGGAGCATCTGCCATTGAGAGGTGTCTTTGGAATCCTGTGCGCTGCAGCGGCGCTGATACTTATAAATCTGTGAAATTACCCTATTTCCCCTCTACTGTGAGCCGCATCACAGTAGAGATGCTAATATTTGATTACCTTTGACAATGGGGCAATTTTGAATTACTCGTTGCCGGAGCGTTTTCCGGATTTTTAGGGCTTTAACAATAAAAAGGCATACGATGAGAAAAATGCTCATATTTCCGGCTCTGCTCCTTGTAATACTATCCTTCGGGGCGGATGTTCAAGCACAACAAAATAGTAAGTACGTTGAACATCAAGTGATTGTTAAGATGAGTGAAAAGATTCAAGCAGCGGATATCGTTAGTATGAGAGAGAACCTTAATGCTTCAGTGCTCAAGAAATTATGGATCGTTGACGCTGAACTTTGGGAAACACCGGGAATTACCGTGGAAGATGCTATCTATCAATACCGTAATGACCCTCGTATCGAATATATTGAGCCGAACTATCGTGTCTGGGCTGTGGAAACTATCCCGAACGATAGCAGCTTTTCTCAGCTTTGGGGATTGCACAATACTGGGCAGACAGGCGGAACATCCGATGCGGACATCAATGCTGTTGACGCCTGGGATATTCAGACTGGCACTGATGTCTTAATAGGCGTCATAGATACAGGCGTAGACTGGACGCACGAAGAACTTGCGGATAATATCTGGACTAATCCGGGAGAGATCCCAGATAACGGTATTGATGATGATGGAAACGGTTACATCGATGACGTCAGAGGATGGGACTTTGTAAACAAGGATAATGATCCTATGGACGACAACGGTCACGGAACTCACGTAGCCGGGACCATTGCTGCTGTCGGAAATAATGGAATAGGCGTTGTTGGAGTCTCTTGGTCGGCACAAATAATGCCACTTAAGTTTTTGGGAGCCGATGGTTCTGGAATTACCTCCGATGCGATTTTAGCTATAGAATATGCGATGATGATGAGCGCAAAATTAACTAACAATAGTTGGGGTAGCAGTGGATTTTCCCAGGCTTTATATAATGCGATTGCTGTTTCAGGGAACGCTAACATCCTCTTCATAGCCGCCGCAGGAAATGGAGGTGATGATAATATCGGAGATGATAATGATCAGGACCCTCACTACCCTTCCAGCTACGATTTGGACAATATCATTTCCGTTGCCTCCACGAATCATAACGATGCTAAATCTTCCTTTTCCAACTTCGGCTTTACGTCAGTCGATCTGGGCGCTCCGGGCTCAAGTATTCTCAGCACCGTGCCAGGAGATACCTACAGCTTTCTCAGCGGGACCTCTATGGCGACGCCACATGTGTCCGGCGCTGCCGCTTTGATTTGGGCTCAATATCCAGATCTGACGAATCTTCAGGTCAAGAATAGGATTGTGAGCACTGTAGATCCGATCCCTGCGTTAGATGGCAGATCGGTTACAGGTGGAAGACTGAATGCCTTTGTTGCATTAGCAGAACCGGATAGTATCCCACCGGCTGCCGTGACCGATTTAGCCGCAGCAGACCCGACCTCAAATTCTATAACGCTTACATGGACAGCCAGCGGGGATGACAGCGCCTTCGGCACATCAGCGTATTATGATATCCGATATGCAACCTCTCCGATCGATTCCGGGAATTTTGATTTGGCTACTGAAGTTTTGAACGAACCGGATCCTCAAGAGACTGGTTCTTTGGAGACGTTCACAACAGGTGGACTAGGTTTCAATACGACCTACTATTTTGCCCTGAGAGTTTTTGATGAGCAGGGGAATGGGTCAAAAGTTTCTAACTCGCCATCGGCTGCGACGTTGGGCAAACCTGATATCTCAGTTACACCGGATTCTCTGAGCGATAGTCTGCTCACAGCAAGCACATCCACTCAAATCCTTACTATATACAATGTAGGAGAGGGAACGTTAGACTTTACTTTTCCGGATTTTGCTTCTGCCGCTTTATTAAACACGCCAGGGATTGAAAGGAACGATGTCTCAAGTCGTTTTGAACATTTAGGACTCGAAAAGGGGCTGACAGATCTGCGAGAGGGGAATCCCCTCATTTTAGGAGCAGGAGGCCCAGATGGCTTTGGCTATCGGTGGATCGATAGCGATGAACCGGGTGGACCCATCTTTAACTGGATTGAAATATCGAAAGTCGGGACACCGATATTGTTACTTGATGATGATGTTGAGGAAGTCACTCTGCCTTTTACCTTTCCGTTTTATGGAGAAGCAAAGACAACCCTCAAGATCTCGTCGAATGGCTATCTTACGTTTGGTGCAGATGGGACAGATTTCTCAAATGATCCTATTCCAGATCCTGTTGATCCCAATGACTTAATTGCGCCATTTTGGGACGATTTGAATCCGAGCGCTGACGACACTATCTTTTACTATCACGACACTGATCAGAATCGATTTATTGTGCAGTACACTGGGCTTCCTCACTATAGCGCTGGAGGTCCCTACACCTTCCAAGTTATCCTCTACACTGATGGCAGTATGCTCTTTCAGTATCTGGATATGCTTCCTCCTTTGGATAGTGCCACGATAGGTGTCGAAAACCGAGATGCTTCCGATGGCTTACAAGTAGCTCTTAACACAGACTTTATCCATGATAGTCTCGCCGTTAGTGTCTCAGCTATTCCTCAATGGTTAAGCCTTAATCCTGTATCTGGCACTGTTCTACCGGGTTCATCGGTGGACATTGCTGTGAACTTCGATGCAACAGGTTTGAACGGCGGCAATTATGATGCGCATATTGTGATTGCCAGCAACGATCCGGATGAGCCACAGGTACGAGTTCCTGCGCATCTGCATGTGACAGGCGTGCCGGATATTGCTGTTTCTGCTGATACTTTGGATTATGGCTTTGCCCTCATTGGAGCATCTGTCGACGATACGCTGATTGTCTCGAATATAGGGACCGATACATTGACGGTGAGCAGCATTGCATCGGATAATCCAAATTATACCGTAGATTTGACCGGTCTTAGATTAGCTCCCGGAGAAAGTCAGGAGGCGTTGGTAAGTTTTGCGCCGGTAGATACAGGAATAAGTAGCGGGACATTGACGATAACAAGTGATGTTCCGGATGCACCCATGGTGACTGTGACGCTAACTGGCGAGGGATTAATTGCGCCGAATATTTCTGTTTCTCCAGATTCGTTAAGTGCAGATTTGCGAACTGGAGAGACATCGACACAGTTATTGACAATCAAGAACACCGGTGGCAGTGATTTGAATCTTGATATCTCGATTGAAGGAGTGGCAGCTGCTTCAGTGTCGGTAGAAGTTCGTTCCAGGAGTTTCGAGCGAAGATTAACTATTCAATTGCAGGATAATCCACAAAAGGAATGGAGCGACTATCGGCAAATTCGTCAGGTAAAGACGGCGATGAAGAAGCTACCTCTCGAGCAAGATGCTCTGAGAATGTCGCTTCCTGTTGTGATAGAGGATCCTGTTGGTGATGGCGGCGTTGTTGACGTAACCGTTCTACGAGGCGCCAGTACATCGAACGAACTTCAGATCGAGATGGAATTTAATACAGAAATTGATCCATTCGAATTTGGCGGTTTTCTTTCACTTGACGTAGATCAAAACCCCAGTACAGGTCTTCCTCCAAGTTTCGGGATCGCTGGACAAGATATCGGTGCAGAATATGAATTTCGGTTTTTCACAGTTAGCAGCGGTTTTGTGGGACTTTATGATGTCATATCAGGTTTTGTAGGTGCCTATCCTGTTGAAGTTGGGATATATACCTTGCGTTTTTCTGCACCGCTGTCTGATATTGGCAATGATGATGGAAACATGGATGTCACGGGAGCTATAGGAGACGTATTTGGCCCTACGGATTGGCTCCCAGATGCAGGTCATGGAACTATCAGTGGTGTCAGTTGGTTGTCAGTAACGCCTACCATGGACACTGTGCCAGCGAGTTCATCGGTGGATGTTGGAGTGGCCTTCGATGCCGCACATCTTAATGGTGGCGATTATGATGCACATATTGTGATTGCCAGCAACGATCCGGATGAGCCAGAAGTTCGAGTTCCTGCATATCTGCATGTAAGGGAAAATAGCTCGCCCGGCTCCTTTACCCGATTACTCCCTGCAGATAGCAGTCTTGTCCTGGCTCAAGCCGTAATCTTCCGCTGGACGGCGGCTCCCGATGTGGATACGATTATCTATTCGCTGTCCATCAGCGTAAATAGGATCGATATGACCTTCACCATAGAAGACACGACACTGACGATTGATTTCCAGACGTTCGGCTTGCCGAACGATCGGCTTCCGGTGACGTGGTCGGTGCTCGCCTCCGACGGCATCTTGACCTCGTCGCCGACCAACGGCGACGGACACTTCACGCTGAACAACCTCTTCCTGTTCGGCGATCCTTCGGGCAACGGTTCAATCACCGCTTTTGATGCGACATTGGTGCTGCGGCACTCCGTGGGGCTTTTCACGCTGGCAGGCAGTGCCGCGGTGGCCTCGGATGTCTCCGGCAATGGCCTGATTAGTGCTTTTGATGCCTCCTCGATCCTGCAGTACGTCGTCGGGCTCATCGACTGCTTTCCTGTCGATCCGGGCTGTGGGACACCACTGGCTAAGAGGACAAGCGTTAGAGGTACACTCGGCTGGTCTGATGTCAGATCGGTCGATCTTTCCGAACTTGTTAGTCTGCCTATCCTCTGGAGCGGAGAAGTAGGAAGGGTTACTTCAGCGCAGTTAACCGTCCACATAGACCCGATGCAGGCTGCAGTTGAAAAAGTAGTCGCTCATGTACCTCAAGACTGGCAGTTGGTCTATAGCGTGGGGGACAGTGCGCTGTATGTGGCGATGGCCGGTGTGACCCCGATCTCGGTCGGCGAGCTGGTGACCATTACAGTGCAGGTGCACGATCCAGTGGCGCAGGTGACGCTGCACGGCACGGGGTTTGTGAATGAAAGTGTCACAGGAACTCGGCGTGGTGACGATCGGTCAGGTGCCGACAGAATACGCGCTGGAGCAAAACTTCCCAAACCCATTCAACCTCACCACACAGATTATGTATCAGTTGCCAGAGGCTTCGGAGGTACACCTGGTCATCTACGACCTGTTGGGTCAAAAGGTCCGGACTCTGGTGAACACCCAACAGGCACCAGGGTTCTATAGAGTCCAGTGGGACGGACAAAATGACGCAGGTGTGGATGTCGCAGCAGGTGTCTATCTGTATCGAATCCGGGCTAAGCACTACCAACAGACGAGGAAGATGTTGCTGTTGAAATAACGAATAAACTGCATAAGTCTCTGCAAATTCATATAAATCACCACGCAAAAGCACGATCTGTTCCTCTTTCATCTGTCCATCTGTTCTGCTTACCTTTTCCAAGCAGATATGATTTCCCCTAACCTCGTAAGTATCCTATCATATTCCCGACTTGTGCAGAATGGCTACACGAGTTTTACCTTGACACAGAGGGCTTTTTTAGCTAAATTTCTGGAAGTTCAGATGGCTACGACACGATCTAGGAACGGTGTTACTTGGCAAACAGGGGAGTTATGGTCAATCACAAGATGATCAATAGAATCACAGGAGGAATAATATTCTTAACTGTTTTAGGGGTCTATCTGAAGACTGTGGCACCTACGGTCTCCTTCTGGGACTGTGGAGAGTTCATAGCATCGGCTTATATAATGGGTGTTCCGCATCCCCCGGGGACCCCGCTCTATGTTCTTATAGGGAGGCTATTCAGTCTACTTCCGATAGGAGGAGAGATCGCCTGGAGGGTTAATATAATATCCTCTGTAAGTAGCGCGCTGGCGGTTCTGATGATATACTTGGTTACTGTACGCTTAATCTTGTTCTGGAGTGGAATTGGATTTTCTACGATTCAATCACAGACGGAAGGCCTGTCACAAGACCTGTCACTTACGGAGCTTATCCCCGCATATGCAGGCGGAGCTATGGCGGCGTTCTGTGTGGCTTTTTCAGACACATTCTGGTTCAACGCAGTGGAGGCTGAAGTCTATGGTTCTTCTGTTTTGGTGACTATGTTGGCCGTGTGGCTGTCGATGTTGTGGATGGAACGGCACGATGATCATGAAAGCGACAAGATATTGCTCTTTATAGCTTACCTGTTCGGATTGGGGAGCGGGATGCATCTTCTGTCTCTTTTGACTATTCCGAGTATTTTGATTTTGATACTCTTTACAAATGCAAGACCGCTCAAGAATCCTAAACTGTGGATCGCAGCTATATCCCTCTTTATTTTAGGATGGTCTACGGTTTTTGCGCTCTACATAAGGTCCGGATTGAATCCGGCTATTGATGAGAATAATCCGGAAAACTTCCGTAATTTTATGCAGTTCCTTCAAAGGAAGCAGTACGGTCAAGAGAGCTTACTTGTGACTCTATTTAATCGAAAATCGGACTTCTGGGGATTTCAGGTATGGCATATGTTTATGAAGTACTTCTTTCAGCAGTTTCCCCTCCCTGACGTGTTTCCATTTTCGCTATTTAGTAGGATCTCCCAGTTCAGAAAAGCTACAGCAAATGAGTATATGACAGTTAAGATCTCGCTTATCCCTTACATCCTGGGAATCGCAGGGATGTACGTCCATTTAAGGAAAGATTGGAAAAGAGCGCTTGCGTTTGTGGTGTTGTTTGTGATTATGGGATTCGGGTTGGTAGTGTACCTGAATATGCAAGATCCTCAGCCCAGAGAGAGGGATTATTTCTTCGTGGGGGCATTTACGATATTCGCCATGTGGATTGGGATAGCCCTGTCTGGGATCTTAGATTGGTTAGTTAAAAGGATAAGGAGGCTAACAGGGATCGCCTATGCTGTTATAGCCCTCGTGGTGTTGATCTTTCTGGCGGTGCCTGCGGCGATGTCAAAAGCGAACTATCACTCTCACGACAGGACAGGGGATTACGTTTCGTTCGATTATGGATACAATATAATTCAATCGTGTGATAAAGACGCTATATTGTTTACGAACGGGGATAATGACACATTTCCACTGTGGTTCCTTCAGGAGGTTATGCAGATAAGGAAGGATATTAAAGTTGTAAATTTGAGCCTTCTGAATACGCCATGGTATATAAAACAGCTGAGGGATTTCGAGCCTAAGATTAAGATAGAGTACAGCGATAATTATATAGATAACGTGCTGTGCGGATCGACTGCGGAGGCTGTGATGACCAGGAAATGGGATAAGGAACGGTTCGAAAAGGCGGTGGCCGCTGGGATGAAGTGGAAGATCCCCTCTCCGGGTGGTAATTATAATATACTCAGGATTCAGGACGTGATGGTCTATAATATCATACATTGGAATAAGTGGGAAAGACCTGTATATTTCGCTGTGACTGCGGCAACGTCGAATATGATAGGTTTGAAGAGTGCAGGACATCTGATTATGGAGGGCATGGTCTTCCGCGTTATGAAGGATAAGGTCACAAGTTACAGAAGCTTGGATCCAGAAAGGTCGAAGCATAACCTGTGGAATGTGTATCAGTACAGAGGATTAAAGGACCCTGAGGTATATAAGGATGCGAACACTTTGAAGCTGTTGGCAAACTACAGGGCGGCGTATCTCCAGCTTGCCGACGTCTACAGGGTTATGAGAAGACCCGATGAGGCTGTAGAGACACTCGAAAGGTGCGACGAGTTGGTCCCTATGTACTGGGTGGACTACAGGGTGTCGTCTCAGATATTGGCCGCGGCGGGCAGGCGCGAAGCAGCGGGGGAGTTTTTAGAAAAGGGGCTGGAAGATGCCAAAAAGAAAGGAACGAACGCTCTTCTTCAGATCGCCTCTTCTTTTATAACGGACGCGCAGAATTACGACAGAGCGGTCAAAGTGTACACAGAGGTGACAGAGGTATCTCCTTTTGAGAAGGACGCATACTACGGACTCGCACTTGCTCTTGAGAAAAAGCAGGACTACAAAGCCTCACTAGAGACTCTGGAGCACCTTCTGGAACTTTTTCCTGAAGATGAGAAGGCCAAAAGCGGCATCGAGGGGCTCAAGAAGTTAGCCGATGTGGAGAAAGAGCCAGGGGATGCAGGAAACAGTGGACAATCTGAGTCGGGAATACCTTGAAGAAAGGAACAGCGAAGCTCAATCGTCTCCATGTAGGAATCTATAGGAAGGAGCTAGGGAGGAGATGAAGAATTGGATAGACGATAAGGTGCTGGAAAGATGCGTTGAGCCTCTGTACATTTGTGGCTCTATGAATGGAAGTTATATAATCTACGCTCCACACGATTCATGGGCTGTTAAGAGGGAAAGGGATTATAAAGGACTGATCGAGGACGTAATAGGCGTGACTGTGGATGTAGTTGGTGAGGATTGAGGATTAAGAAAATAATGTAATGGCGGAGCGGATAAACAACTGGCAGGAGATAGTGCTTCCACCGGGATGGTCTGAGGTTTCGGTCCCCCAAAAGGATGGAAAGGTGCACTTTGATGGAAAAGTCAGGGAGTTTATACTCGGAGGGGAGAAAAACTACGGGGAGTGCAAAAACAGGATAAGGGTATTCTGGAACAGCAGAAAGGATGAAAAGCGCGGATGGGGTATATACCAGATGAAAAATGGGAAGGTCGCGTCTAAAATGATCGTAAGAGCAAAGGGGATAGCTCAAAAGGGGAGAGACCCTGAAGAGTTCCCCACTGAGGAATTATTGGACACAATAGATAGGTTTGAGATCTTCGATTAGAGATAGGAGTGCATGGGAGAGTCAAGGATACGATTCAAGAGAGGATAGGTTATGAAACGGGCATTGATAACTGGAATTACTGGTCAGGACGGATCTTATCTTGCCGAGTTTCTACTGGGGAAAGGATACAGGGTGTACGGCTTAATAAGGAGGAGTAGTACGGTACATCTTGAGAGAATCCATCATCTGGAGGACAAGATAATTACTCTACCTGGCGATCTTTTGGATCAGAATTCGCTTGTAAGCGCCCTCAAGGAGTCCGATCCCGATGAGGTCTATAACTTAGGTGCGCAGTCTTTCGTCGCTGCGTCCTGGTCTCAGCCTATACTGACGGGGGAGATCACCGGCCTTGGGGTTACCAGCCTGTTGGAGTCCATAAAGGCCGTAAAGCCAGACGCTAAATTCTACCAGGCGTCCACGAGTGAGATGTTCGGTAAGGTTCAAGCGAGTCCGCAAAACGAAAAGACGCCCTTTTATCCGCGCAGTCCTTACGGTGTATCTAAGCTTTATGGCCATTGGATAACTGTAAATTATCGCGAGAGTTACAATATATTCGCCTGTTCCGGCATATTGTTCAACCACGAATCTCCCAGAAGAGGGTTTGAATTCGTAACCAGAAAGATAACAAGCACTATTGCAAAGATAAAGTGGGGATTGGCAGATAGACTAAGCCTCGGCGATCTGGATCCTGAAAGGGATTGGGGGTTCGCCGGAGACTACGTTGAGTCTATGTGGTTGATGCTTCAGCAGGATGAGCCGGACGAATACGTCGTGGCTACTGGAGTGGCTCACTCTGTCAGGGATTTCGTGAAACTGGCGTTCGAGTGCGCAGATATGAATTGGGAGGACTATGTAGACATAGACAAGCAGTTCTTCAGACCAGCTGAGGTCAATAATCTAGTGGGCGATGCGACCAAGGCAAGAAAAAGGTTAGGCTGGGAGCCGAAGGTTACCTTTGAGGAACTGATAAAGATGATGGTGGAGTCAGACTTGGTCCTGTTCAGCCGAAAGTAGAAGTCGTATTATCCCTTATGTATAATATATTAGTTATTGACTACAGGGATATTTCCCATCCCGAGGCCGGCGGCGCTGAGGTCCTTGTACATGAAATTTTCGGAAGGTTAGCCAACAGGGGACATAGAATAACACTGCTATGTTCAGGCTACAAAGGCGGAAAACTCAAGGAGTATATAGGAGGGATGAGGATCTTAAGGGTGGGCAATCAACACAATTTCAATTTTGTGGTGCCCTATGTCTACCGCAGGAGACTTAGCAAAAACAGCTACGATGCAATTGTGGAGGATATAAATAAGATCCCATTTTTTATGCCTCTTTTTTCAAATACCTGTGTCCTGCCTGTGCTGCCTCATATCTTTGGAACGACACTGTTCAAGCAGGCACCTTTTCCGTTGGCTCTGTATGTGTACAGCTACGAGAAACTCATCCCTTTCGTATATAGAAACTGTAAGATCTCAGTCCTGTCCCAAAGCACGAAGGAAGATCTTATCGAAAGAGGACTGCCCGAGGAGAATCTACAGGTTATACATCCAGGGGTGGACCGGATTCTATATAATACAGGGGATGGAGTTGCAAAGGACTCTTCCCCGATAATCCTCTACGTTGGGAGGATAAAGCAGTATAAGTGCATAGATCACGTAATACGGGCTATGCCGAGGATTTTGCATAGGGTGCCAGACGCTCAGTATCTTGTCGCAGGGACGGGAGATTATTTAGATAGTTTAAGACGTTTGACGTCGAAACTGGATTTAGATGATAATGTTAAGTTCTTGGGGTACATAAGCCATGACAAGAAGGCGGACCTTATGAGGAGGGCGAACCTTTTGGTCTATACGTCTCCGAAGGAGGGCTGGGGCTTGTCGGTGATCGAGGCTAACGCCTGCGGGACATGCGCCGTGGGAAGCCGCTCTCCGGGGCTTAAGGACGCTGTGGTCGATAAAGAGACGGGATTTTTGGTGGAACATGGGGATATAGAGGCTCTTGGGGAGGCGATAGTTGAGGTGCTGTCGAACGATGCCCTTAGGGGAAGACTTTCGAGAAACGCCCATGCCTGGTCCCAAAACTTCAGCTGGGAGAGGGCGGCAGATGAGACGCTTGAACTGATTGAGCAGGCGATCGAAGGGACGGATAGTTGAAGAGATTTCTAATCTCGGCCATAAAGATATGCGTGAGTCTGGGATTGATCGCCCTTCTGCTCTACAAAATAGGTCTTGAGCGTCTCTTTTTGGATATAAGTTCTGCAAGGTTGGACTATGTCCTCATTGCGATTTTGATATTTGTGCTGAGCATGTTGTTAGGGGCTGCCCAGTGGTATCTTCTCCTTGTAGCTCAGGGTATCCAAATCTCTTTTGGCAAGGCTGCCTTGTTCTACTTTATTGGGATGTTCTTCAATAACGTCCTTCCGGGGAATATAGCGGGGGATGCGGTTCGAGTCTATGACGTAAGGAGACTGTCAGGTGAGGGGAGCAGGGCGTTCGCAGCGACGTTTATGGACAGGTTCGTGGGGTTTTTTTTCCTGATATCCCTTTCTATTGCAGCTTTTGCCTTTTCGGACGAGCTTTGGGACTATAGGTTGCTCCTTTTTTCTATAGGATTACTGTGCCTCGTGTCGGCAGGTGCGTTATGCGTTGGGCTGAGCAGGAGACTGGGAACTTTAGCTGAGAGGGCCGCGCTTGCGGTCGCTCCCACGTGGATAGCTGAGAGGCTAAAGAAGGTGAAGGAGGCTCTATTCTTGTATCGTTCGAGGCTGAGGCTGCTCTGCTGCGTAGCTTTGATTTCACTGTGCGTTCAAGTTCTGAGGATCGCCGTGCACTACGTCGCAGGTCTGTCGTTAGATTTGGATGTGGGATTCAAATACTTTCTGGTCTTTGTGCCTTTGGTAGCTATATTCGGGAGCGTTCCTATCTCATTTGGAGGATTGGGAGTAATGGAGACTATAGAAGTTCTATTCTTTAGTCTGTTAGATGTGGAAAGTTCTACTGCTTTTTCCATAGGGCTCCTGGCTCGGTTTGCAGGTATAGTTTCAAGCGTTATAGGAGGAGTCCTATTTGTGATGAGAAGAGGCGAGAGGGAACCACAGGGTTTGCAGGTACAGAGACTTCGAGATTGAGGTGAGAGCAATGCAGGAACCCGGATATATACGCATATATGAGTCCGGCCAGTTTGAAGATAGAGTCGAAAAGGCACTGTCTCTCCTTGAGGATTGCCGCGTGTGTCCTCGGGATTGCAGTGTGAACCGACTCAAGGATGAATGGGCGGTGTGTCACACCGGACGCTGGTCGGCCGTGGGGAGCTGTTTTCCTCACTTCGGCGAGGAAGATTGCCTGAGAGGATGGAACGGATCGGGAACTATCTTCTTTTCACACTGCAACTTAAAGTGTATCTTCTGTCAAAATTTCGACATAAGTCAGGAGGGCAAAGGGAGAAAGGTAAATCCGGATGAACTTGCGGGGATGATGATAGAGCTTCAGGAAAGGGGTTGTCACAACATCAACTTTGTGACTCCTGAGCACGTGGTGTCCCAGATGATGGAGGCGCTTCCCATCGCAATCGAGCGCGGCCTTCATCTCCCTTTAATCTATAATACGAGCGGGTACGATTCGTTGGACAGTCTGGAACTCCTGGACGGGATAATAGACATCTATATGCCCGACTTTAAGTTCTGGGATTCTGAGACCTCCCGAAGGCTCGTCAAAGCTAAGGGCTACCCCGAGGCTGTAAAGGCCGCTGTCGTGGAGATGCATCGGCAGGTGGGTGATTTAACTTTTGATGAAATGGGCTTGGCAAGGCGAGGCCTTTTAGTTCGCCACTTGGTTATGCCCGGGGGATTGGCTGGAACTCGGGATGTGATGAGGTTCATAGCTCGCCCGATTTCCCCTGATACATATCTGAATATAATGCCTCAGTACAGGCCCGCGGGGAAAGCCCATCTTTATTCCGAGATAGACAGGTCTATAACCGCTGCAGAATTCGAGGAGGCTATAAGAATAGCCGAGGAGGAGGGGCTGCATCGTTTCGACGAGCGGCGGAAGAGTTTTCTGAGACTGGGGTAATTCTTTATTAATCTATCGTGTATCTATAAGCAGGGGAGTAAATTACAACTAAATTATAACAGATTGGTTTAAGTGTCTTTTTGATCTTGTTCAGGTTGTCTTAGGCAAAATCGTTTCGAGAAGATAAAAAGATGGATGATCAGGTATTCAAAGTGCTTGTCCCGTTGATTTATGGGATGAGTTCTATTCTCTACGTAGTAAATTTTGCCGAGAAGAACAAGGGTGTGGGAAGGTTCGCGACCGGACTTTTGTACGTGGGATGGGCAGTTCATATCACCTTCTTGGCCATAAGGGCAACAGCTTCTGGCCACATTCCGTTTGCAAGCTTAGGCGAAGCTCTGTCAATTTGCGCCTGGATGGTCTGCTCAGTGTATATGTATCTGGAATTCAGCAGCAAGGACAGATCGTTGGGGGCTTTCCTCATCCCTGTGGCGACGCTTATGCAGACTGCGGGTTCAGTGATGATAAAGGGAGTAGCTCCTCTGCCAGAGAATTTGAGCAGTGGATGGTTTGAAACGCATGTAGCTGCCTCTCTTGTAGCGTATACGGCGTTTGCAATTTCGTGTATGAGTTCCATTATGTACATATTTCTGTTCGACGAGATTCACGCCAAGCATCTGGGTTTCTTCTACAAGAGATTGCCCCCTTTGGCCACTTTAGATCATATAAATTACAGAGCGGCGATGACGGGCTTCTGGTTTATGACTTTAGGCATTATGTCAGGGTCGCTGTGGGCATCCAGCGCCTGGGAGGGCTTCTGGCAGTGGGACATCAAGCTTATAAGCTCGTTTGCAATATGGATCCTGTACGGGGTCCATCTGTTCGGGAGGATGACCGCAGGATGGCAGGGCAAAAGGGCTGCTCATCTTTCTATTGCAGGCTTTGTCCTTGTCCTGTTTACATTTTCGGTGACGAGTATATTACCTGTGGGAAAACATGTTTTCTAAGCAAGTAGATAATAGTCAGTAGACAGGAGAATCGCCTTGCTCTGCACCGGATTGCTTCGCTTCCCCGATCCCCGATAGACTCAATCGGGGACTTGCAATGACATTGTCTGTCTTTAGCCCTTTGTCATTGCAAAGGGCACATTCCCGAAGGAATCTCACTATCTAACGTATTCTGTTTAGTTATTTGCATAAACTGGAGAAATTATTTGTGGAACGTAATATAAATTTAACTGTAAATGGCGAGATTTTCAATATAGATATTGATGATGAAAGGAGCCTCGTATCGGTCTTGAGGGACGATTTAGGCTTCAGAGAGGTTAAGCAGGAATGCGACGACGGCTCGTGCCGTTCCTGCACTGTGATGATGGGCAAAGAGGTGGTGCGACCACTCCGTGCGGTAAAGTCATGCACTATCAAGGCTGTGGAGGCTGATGGAACAAAGATCGAGACAGAAAAACTCTATTATCCTATGTTCGTGGATATTATGGGCAGAAGGTGTCTTGTGGTAGGAGGAGGAGAGGTGGCGTGCAGGAAGGTTGAGGCTATTGTGAAGTACGGAGCAAAAGTGCACGTAATCAGCCCTGAGTTTAACGAAGAGATGGAGAGGATGATAGAGGATAGAGTGGTGACTGCGGAAAAGAGAGAGTTTAAAAGGGGCGATCTTGATGGGTTCTTTCTGGTGATAGGGGCAACGGATGACAACAGTGTGAACAGAGAGATCTACGCCGAGGCTGAGGAGAGAGGGATTTTGTGCAATATTGTGGATGTGCCTCCTCTATGCGGCTTTATAGTGCCCTCAATTGCAAAGAGAGGAGCGCTCCAGATAGCTATCTCTACCGCAGGCAAGAGCCCTGCATTTTCGAGGACCCTGAGGCAGAAGTTTGAAGAGGAGTTTGGGGATGAGTACGCCCAGTTTTTAGAGGTTATGGGTGGATTGAGAGAGGTTCTGAAGGATAAGTACCCTGAAGATGAGAACAAACGCAAAGAGATCTTTGAACGTCTTGTAAGGTCTGATCTTTTGGATTCCATAAGGATCAAGGATGAGGAAAGGATTCAGGAGATATTGTCGGAATGCACATCTTAGCTGTAGGTTTGAGCCATCACACGGCTCCTGTGGAGATAAGGGATAAGGTGGCGTTTCTGCCACACGGCTTGGACGAATCTTTAGGGGCTTTGAAGTCTCAGGAAGATTTCAAGGAGTCCTTGATCTTATCTACGTGCAACAGGAGCGAGCTTTACGCTGTGTGTGAAGATGCCGGGTCGGGTCGGGAGCGTCTCTTTTCGTTCTTTTCGGACTTTCACAATGTGGATCTGGAGGAGTTAAAGCCGTATCTGTTCTGCCTTGTAGATGGTGAAGCGATAAGGCACACGTTTTCGGTGGCGTGCGGATTGCAGTCTATGGTTATGGGCGAACCGCAGATCGCAGGCCAGGTGAAGGAAGCGCATCAAAGGGCGATGGAGCGAAAGACTACAGAAGTGCTGCTGAATCGCCTCTTTATGGCTGCAGCTGAGGTGTCGAAGAGGGCAAGGACTGAAACCAGGATAAGTGAGGGACCGGTGTCTGTCAGCTTTGCGGCTGTCGAGCTTGCAAAGAAGGTATTCGACCGCCTGGAAGGTAGAACAGCTCTCTTGATAGGGGCAGGTGAGATGGCAGAGCTTACGGCTATTCATCTTTCCTCAAACGGGATAAGTTCGATTATTATAGCCAGCAGGACCCTGGAGCGGGCATCTCAATTAGCGCGGAGAATCGGAGGGAAGCCCGTAGCTTTTCAGGAGCGCATAAACTATCTGGATAAGGCTGATATAGTGGTGAGTTCGACGAGCGCGCCTTACTACGTGCTGGGAGCAGATGACGTAGCTCGTGTGATGAGGAGGAGAAATAACAATCCGATATTTTTCATTGACATAGCTGTGCCGAGGGATATTGACCCGGAAATTGGGAATCTGTATAATGTGTTCTTGTACAATATAGACGATATAGAATCTGTTGTGTCTGATAATTTGATGAAGCGGCAGGAGGAGGCACAGAAGGCAAGGGTTATCATAGATGAGGAACTTGAAAAATTCCTCTCGTGGTGGGGTTCTTTAGATGTCGTTCCTACTATTAAGTCTTTGAGGGAGAAGTTTCAAAAGGAGCTTGACATGGAATTGAATCGTCTAAAATCAAAGATGGACAATCTATCTGATGAGCAAAAGGACATTGTCCTTATGCTTATGAGAGGTTACATGAATAAGCTTTTGCATTCTCCGACTACAAGGCTAAAAGAGGCAGTAAATTCCGACGACGGCTTGGAGTATGTAAGCTCAATAAGGTATCTTTTCGATCTGGATTCGGAGCCCAAGCACAAAAAAGTAGACAGCAAGCAGTAGACAGCATTGAGCGGAAAGGTGTTCCTGCCTGCTGTCTACGAGATTGCTTCGCTAGCAATGACAAGTTATTCGCTATTGATGCTTTATGTCACTTCTCGCCGCAAAGCAATCTCAATAGTGAGAACTGAATGACCCCGAGAGGTGGTCTAACTAATGCCTGCTAATCTTAATATGTAATTTGGGCGTGCAAGTCTTACACACAAGGAAAGAAGTGAATGCGAATACATAGAAGAAGACAGATTATTATAGGAACAAGGGGCAGCAGGTTAGCTCTGTGGCAGTCGGGGTTTGTCAGGGATCTTCTCAAGGATAAGTTCCGAAAGCTTGACGTGGAACTGAAGGTGATAAAGACAAAAGGCGATAAAATTCTGGACGCTCCACTGTCGAAGATAGGTAGGAAGGGCGTGTTTACAAGAGAGATCGAAAATGAGCTTCTAAGCGGAGATATAGATATAGCTGTGCACAGCATGAAGGATCTTCCGACGGAGCTGCCTGAAGGCCTGAGCGTAGGAGCTATACCTAAGAGGGATGACGTAAGGGATGTCCTAGTATCCAGAGATAGAGTGGGTCTCCGCCAGCTTGCTGGCGGTTCAAAAATAGGGACGAGCAGTCTCAGGAGGCGGGCTCAGCTTGCAAATTTGAGAAACGATCTCGACTTTGCGGACATAAGGGGGAATATAGATACGCGTTTGAAGAAATTAGATTACGGGGACTACGACGCACTCATCCTGGCTTCTGCGGGCCTGGAGAGGATGGGCTGGAAAGATAAGATAACGGAGTATATATCTCCGCAGATATGCCTTCCGGCTCCGGGCCAGGGGGCATTAGGCGTGGAGATCCGCCAGGATGACAGGCGGGTTTTGGAGTTCGTATCTGTCCTTGGAGATGAGGACACAAGACTCGTGGTCGAGGCCGAAAGGGAATTTCTGCGGGGACTGGGAGGAGGATGTCAAGTACCAATCGGCGCCTGGGGGAGAATAGAGGATGACAGCCTCTGCCTTGAGGGTGTGGTCGCGCTTTTGGACGGCAGTAAACTGCTCAGGGAGAAGGTAGTTGAGGGCAAATCGGACGCCGGTGGGACAGGCAAAAAGTTAGCGGATATACTCATAGAAAAAGGCGCTGATAGAATACTGGAAAGTGTGCTGACAGAGGCGGAGCGTCCTCCTCAGAACGCTTCAGAGACTGTCTAAAGGCTGATCACGGAATCGTCAGGCAAGGAGCAGTAATCATTAATCAGGAGTTACACACGTGAAACTGAGCTCAGTAACTTTTACATGGCCTCTCCTGCCCATGGACGGGGCGGCTGCGATCTTGAGTCTCTTGGGCTTTGAATACGTGGACATCTCCGGCTACACAGATGCCCCGTTTGAGACGATTACGCCGTGGCAGATCTCCGACGATCCGGACGGCGCGAAGGCAAAGGTGAATGCCATGCAAATGGAGCATGGACTTCAGCCGGCAGACTACTTTTTCAGTTTCGGTGAGGGCTTTAGGGGGTCTCCGGTGAATCACCCGGACCCTCACGTGCGAAAGAGGAACCGGGAGACGTTTGAGAATGTCGTCTCTTTTTGCAAGGATCTCGGCTTTTCTCACATCACTCTCCTGCCGGGAGCTATCTGGAATGACCTGGGACCTGAACGATCGCTCGAACTTTCGGCTGAGGGACTAAGCGAAATTGTGGCTATCGGAGGTGAAGCAGGCATCCCGGTCGGAATCGAGCCACACTGGGAGTCCGTAGTTGAGACCATCGAAAGGACACAGCGTCTCTTACAGATGGTGAACGGCCTGACGCTGACTTTAGATTACACCCATTTTATCGCTCAGGGCGTCGAGCAGTCCGAAGTGGATGTCCTTGCTCCTCACGCCTCTCACTTTCACGCACGGCAGGGCGCGCCCGGACATGTCCAGATGGGAATGGACGACGGGACGCTGGACTATGAGCAGATTATGCAGGTCTTAAAAGGAGCGGGCTACGACGGCTTTCTGACGCTGGAGCACACCTACCAGGAGTGGAAGAGCTGCTATAAGACGGAGAACATCTCTGAGACAATGCGTCTGGCTGATCAGTTGAGGGAATTGATCTAAAGCTATGAGCAGGGCAAAGGTCTATCTAGTCGGCGGTGGTCCGGGTGACCCGGGTCTGATCACACTGAAGGGATTGGACTGCATTAAGAAGGCCGACGTTTTAGTATACGATTATTTAGTTGACGGGAGGCTCGTGGATGAGGCTGGAGAAGATTGTGAGAGGGTGTACGTGGGTAAGAAGGCGGGAGAGCATACTCTAAGGCAGGAGGAGATAAACGATCTCCTTGTGGAAAGGGCGAAAAAAGGCAAAGTGGTGGTCAGGTTGAAGGGAGGTGATCCCTTTGTGTTCGGTCGAGGTGGAGAGGAGGCTTTAGCTCTGTCTGAGGCGGGCGTTGAGTTTGAAGTAGTCCCCGGCGTGACTGCGGCTGTCGCCGCTCCCGCTTATGCGGGGATTCCCCTGACGCACAGGGGACTGACTTCGACGCTGGCTCTGATTACGGGACATGAAGATCCCACAAAGGAAGGGTCGGATATAGATTGGAGCAGTATTTCTACGGGGATTGGAACTCTGGTCTTTTTTATGGGTGTGGGGAATCTTCCCGGCATAGTCAAGAAATTGGTGGAGAACGGCAGATCTCAAGATACACCTGTGGCTCTGATCAGGTGGGGGACCAAGCCCTGTCAGATGACGGTTGTGGGATCTTTGAGGAATATTGTAGAGAAGGTCGAGTCGCACGATCTGAAGCCCCCTGCGGTTATTGTCGTAGGGGACGTTGTGAAGCTGAGAGAAAATCTGAACTGGTTTGAAAACAAGCCTCTGTTCGGAATGAGGATACTGGTCACACGTTCGAGGGATCAGGCAAGCGAACTCTCCAGAAGACTCGAGGATTTCGGGGCTCTCGCCATGGAGTTTCCCACGATAAGTATAAAAGAGCCTCATGATTGGAGGCCGCTGGATAACGCTATAAGGAAGATCGTTTCTTTCGACTGGATCGTCTTTACCAGCGCAAATGGCGCCGACAAGTTCTTCCTTCGTTTCTTTCAGTTGGGAGGAGATATTCGAAAGTTGGGGGGGATCAAGATATGCGCTATAGGCCCGGCGTCAGCAGAGAGAATAGAGAGATGCTATATAAAGGTCGACCTTCTGCCCGAGTCTAATACCTCTGAGTCTGTAGTCTCGGCTTTTGGGAAAATAGGGAATATCTCCGGGCTGAAGTTTCTGCTGCCGAGGGCAGATATAGCGGGGGATCTCCTCCCTGATGGTCTGAGAAAAATGGGAGCAGATGTGATGGACATTGTAGCTTACAGGAATGTAAAACCGGATAGGGGAGATGATAGGGTTTTAGAAATGTTGGAAGATGGAAAAGTGGACATGATGACGTTCGCAAGTTCGTCCACTGTGAGGAATTTTGCAGATATTATTGGTAAAGAACGGTTTAAGCATGTTATGAATAATGTGAAAGTGGCGTCTATTGGCCCCGTGACATCCAGAACTATACTGGGATGGGGAGGAAAGATCGATATCGAGGCGGATGAAAATAATATCACTATACCAGGCTTAGTTGACGCTATAGTCTCTTATTATTCACGATTACAAGCAGACACGTGACATTGCTTCATGGCTTCACTCCTTGCAATGAGCAAAGGCCCTGAGTAAGCAGTCTGATTGTTAGGCGGCGTAGCAGCTGTTGCCGGGGGGCAACAAGCCACGACGTAAGCCAAGCAGTGTCGCGCACAGGGGACTTCATCCCCTACATGCTGTCTACTGGGAGGTAATATAGATGCCGGAGCTTTTCAACGTGCTTGCGCCGGCTGCGGCGTATGAAAAATTTCAAAAAGAGTTGTCGCCTTTAGTACAGGCGGAGACGATAGCAACTGAGGACGCTTTAGATAGGGTGACTGCTCAGGAGATTCGTTCTCTCATAGATCTTCCCGAATTCCCGCGCTCTACGATGGACGGGTACGCCCTCAGGGCTCAGGATACTTACGGGGCATCTGAGGGGCTGCCGGCCTATCTTAATGTGATAGCGGAGATTGAAATGGGAAATGCTCCTGACGTTAATATCGCGATAGGAGAGGCGGTGAAGATCCATACGGGCGGAATGATAGCTGACGGCGCGGACGCCGTTGTGATGGTGGAGAATACGCAAGAGGTTGACGACGCAACGATAGAGGTAATGCGCCCTGTAGCTATGGGAGAGAACGTGATCCAGATAGGGGAGGACGTCAAGAGGGACGAAGTTCTGCTTTCCAAGGGGTATATATTAAGACCGCAGGATATCGGTGGCTTGATGGCTGTGGGGGTCACAAAAGTCGCTGTGGCAAAAAGACCGCGTGTGGCCATAATCTCCACAGGCGACGAAGTGGTACCGCCACAGGTCAAGCCCCAGATGGGGCAGATAAGGGATATAAACTCTTACACTGCTTCGACGCTGGTTACAAGGGCGGGAGGTATCCCCGTTTTGATAGGGATAGTGCGCGATAACTATAAGGCTTTGAAGGACGCACTCTCTAGAGCTCTCAATGAGGCAGATATGGCTGTGATCTCAGCGGGAAGTTCGGTCAGCGCCAGAGACATAACGGCTGACGTGATAAACGATGTGGGAGATCCAGGCGTGATAGTTCACGGCGTGTCTATAAAGCCGGGTAAGCCGACAATATTAGCTCTGATCGGCGATAAGCCCGTGTTCGGACTTCCGGGAAACCCGGTGTCGGCTATGGTGATATTCGACCTTTTTATAACTCCTACTATCTATCGGTTAAGCGGTTGTGAAAATCCTCCGTCAAGACAGTTTATAAGAGGCAAGGTCACGAGAAACATCGCCTCTACCGCGGGCAGGGAGGACTATGTTCAGGTCAGGATAGAGGAAAAAGACGGAGAGATGTGGGTCGATCCTGTCTTCGGGAAGTCGAATCTTATTTACTCGCTGATCAAGGCCGATGGCACGGTGAAGGTGCCTTTAGAAAGCGGTGGATTATCTGAGGGCGTGATAGTGGATGTGAAGCTATTTTAGATTAGAGGATATTCTCAGACGTTCCAAGTAATGAGAAAGACACGAACCAAGGGAGGTTCGAAGGACTGTGGAAGATCATAACAACGCAGGATCTGCAGCATTTTCGGTGAACATATCGAGGAGGAAGTTTCTGAAGGGCAGCATCGCTACTGCAGCGGCTGTCTCTGTGGAAAGTTTCATCTCGGACAGAGCCGCAGCACAACTACCAATGGAGATCAACCAAGGAGGTTCTATGCCTATCATCGATGCTCACGTCCACGTCCTCAATAACTATGTGACTATGGCTCCTCTTGAGGATATTGGGCGGCATGACCGACTCCTGTGGCATATGGATAAATGCGGGGTAGAAAAAGCAGTTATGTTGCCGGTGTTGGCGGACTTCTCGCCGAAGAACAATGAGGAATGTGCACAGCTTGCCAGAGAATACCCTGACCGTCTGGTCACCCTGACCTATGTCCATCTCGGAGAGCCAAACGCTGCGGAACAGATTGCGCGGGCGCGGGGGGAATTCGGGGCTGTGGGAATCATCTGCTATCCGTCGCCCAGGGATATCAAATGTATGACAGATCCAGCTTGTGAGCCGGTCTGGGAGGCCTTCAGTGCCAATGATCTGGTCTGCAACTTGCAGATCGCGCCGCCAAATTACGCCATTTTACTGGATCTGGCGCGAACTCATACAGATATCCGATTTGTGTGCAATCATATGGGCCTACCGCACAGTTTGAAGCTGGACGATGATAGCTACGGGGGTCTAATGGAAGCGGCGTCATTGCCCAATCTATTTGTCAAGGCGTCGGCGTTCTACTCTCCAGCGACGAGGTCCTGGGATTTCCGGTGTCCGCGGTCGCTGGGCTTTTTTTCGAATCTTCTGAAAGGATTGGGAGCAGATCGATTGCTCTGGGGATCAGACTGGCCATCGGCAGGCAACCACGTTACCTACAGGCAGACCCTAGAGACTGTACGCACCTTTGCCGTAGACTTGGACGATGAAAGTCGTGCACTGGTTTTGGGCGGGAATGCCGCCAGGGTTTTCAAGATCTGAGGATCTTGCTGTAGCAAAGCCGAGACCGCTGTATCTAGATATAATCAGATTATGGGTCCTCAATTTCAATTGGAGACTTCTAACGCCAAGTTTGTCAAGACTCTGATTGCTACTTATAGATCGCCAGTGAAGGAGGTTCGAAGGACTGTGGAAGATCATAAGGGCAAAGATCTGCGCCATTCCCGGTGAAGATATCGAGACGGAAGTTTTGAAGGGAAGTATCGCTACTACAGCAGCTGCCTCTATCGAAAGTTCCATCTCCGATAGAGCCTCAGCACCACACAAATGGTAATTGACCAAGGGGATTTTATGCCTATCATTGATGCTCACGTCCACGTCCTGGATAACTATGTGTCAATGGCTCCGTTTGAGGATAACGGCCGGTATGACCGACTCCTCTGGCTAATGGATGAGTGCGGGGTAGAAAAAACGGTTATGTTGCCGGTGGTGGCTGACTTCTCACCGAAGAACAACGAGGAATGTGCACAGCTTTCCAGAGAATATCCAGACCGCCTAGCTGCCTTGACCGATGTCCAGCTCGACCGGCCAAACGCAGCGGAGCAGATTACTCGCGCCCGGGAGGAATTCGAGGCAGTGGGCATCAGCTACTATCCGCCGTCCAGCGATCTCAAATGGATGACAGAGGCGGCGTATGGCCCGGTCTGGGAGGCGTTTCGTGCCAATGATCTGGTCTGCAACTTGCATGCCTCACCGTCCCATTACGCCGTTCTACTTGAGCTGGCGCGGACTCATACAGATATCCGGTTTGTGCTCAATCATTTGGGCTATCCGGGCAGTCTGAAGCTGGACGATGCCAGTTACGGCGGACTGCTGGAGGCAGCGTCATTGCCCAATCTGTTTGTCAAGGCATCGGCGTTGTACGCCGCAGCAGCGACACCCTGGGATTTCCGGTGTCCACGGGCTCTGGGCTTTTTTTCGAGACTTCTGAAAGGACTGGGGGCAGACCGACTGCTCTGGGGATCGAACTGGCCACCGGCAGGATATCACCTTACCTACAGGCAGACCCTGGAGACAGTCCGCACCTTTGCTGCAGACCTGGACGATGAAAGTCGTGAACTGGTTTTGGGTGGGAATGCTGCCAGGGTTTACAAGATCTGAGGGATTCTTGCAGGAGAGCCGAGCCTGCCATATCTCTATATAAGTCTACTAGTGATTCTCAGCTTCAAGCGCGAGACATCCAACCACAAAAGGTGGAAATGCAACGAAAGACATTGTGGGGCAGACCCATCTGTCTGCTCTGAAGTGAAACCAAAAGTACTTCTTGCAATAGTCAAAAGCGTATACTTATACACATGCACTTGAATCAGTTTGAGATTCGGTTAATAACGAGCTCCATTCCGACGAGTACTCTCTCTTATATAATGGTTTTTGCTGCCGTTTGGTTTTACGCGCCGTCGCCATGTCTTGGTTGCAATTGTCTACCTCTGGGTAGTGCACTCGAACAACTTGAAAGGCAAGATGCTGTTTTCTCAGGTAGTGTAATTGAAATTATAATGGTAGAGGATGAACTATTGAGTATCAAGTTTGATGTGATAGATGTATGGAAAGGAGTTGAGGGGAAAGAAATTACAGTTTATACAGGATCTCATGATGGAATTTGTGGATATAATTTCCAGATGAATAAAGATTATTTGGTCTACGCCAATTGGAATAATGAAGCTAAAAGATTAGGAATCATCGGAGTAAGCCTCTGTAGCAGAACCAGACTTTTGATTGAGGCATCTGAGGATCTCTCTGAGTTGGGTACGGTGGTTGAGCTAATTACATGGGGTGCTATTAAGTTGCATTTTGCGAAAAATCCAGTAAACGATCAATAGGTAGAATATCAACCTCCGATAGATTCAAGCGGGGGTCAACCCAATAGTATGCGTTATAATAGGAGACAAATACTGTCGGCTTTGCTGGGGCTACAACAAACTATGAAGTGGAATGAGGTAAAAGATGCCTGAGCATAGATATAGAAAGGTATATCTGAAGGAGACGTCTTTAGATGAGGGACTAAAGAGGTTCCTGAGCGCTTTGGAGAAGGTTGGGGCACTTGAACCCCTTGAGGGTGAGACTGTTGCCGTGGCGGATTCTCTGGGGAGGGTTACGTCCCGTCCTGTGTGGGCGAAGATCTCCTCGCCTCATTACCACGGATCGGCAATGGACGGTGCAGCGGTGAGGGCAGTGGAAACTGTGGGGGCGTCTGAGGTGTCGCCAGTAAGGTTGAAGATGGACAAGCAGGTTCGATGGGTCGATACGGGCGATCCTATACCTGCAGGGTTTAATGCAGTTATTATGATCGAAAACATCCACGAGATAAATAAAGAGACGATCGAGATCATGGCCCCTGTGGCTCCATGGAATCACGTGAGGCTCTTGGGCGAGGACATTGTGGCGACGGAGCTTATACTACCCGAAAATCACAGGATCCGCCCTGTGGACATGGGGGCGATAGCCGCATGTGGTCTCTCGGAGGTCGAGGTAAGGAGAAAGCCCCGCGTGGGGATCATGCCGACGGGATCTGAGCTTGTGAACCCCCGCGAATCACTAAAGGTCGGAGAAATAATAGAATTTAATTCTCTTGTGCTTGCGGGGTTTGTGGAGGAATGGGGAGGGATCACAAAGCAGATAGGTATCGTAAAGGACGAGTACAATCTTATTAAGGAAAACGTAGAGAAGGCCTTGGAGGAGAACGACATAGTCGTGATAAATGCAGGGTCATCCGCGGGAGCTGAGGATTACACTGCTCCTGTTATAGATGAGTTAGGGGAGGTTCTGGTTCACGGGATTTCTATAAGGCCGGGTCACCCTGTGGTATTGGGAATTGCAAAGGACAAACCTGTCGTAGGGATTCCGGGTTATCCGGTATCGGCTATTCTGACGTTCGATCTATTAGTGAAGCCTGTGATATACAGGATGTTGGGGAACGCCCCTCCCTCAAGGAGTAAGATGAAGGCTTTTATGACGAGGAAAGTGCTTTCTCCTATGGGCGAGGACGAGTTCTTAAGGGTCAAGGTGGGGGTGGTGGGAGACAGGGCTGTGGCTACGCCTCTTCAAAGGGGAGCAGGGATAATTATGTCTTTAGTGAGGGCTGACGGTCTGGTCAAGATTCCACAGTTCTCTGAAGGTATCCAATCGGGATCCGAGGTCGAGATTGAGCTTCTAAGAGAACAGGAGGAAGTCGAAAATACTATCGTTGCAATAGGGAGCCACGATCTGACTTTGGATCTTTTGGCCAGCTTCTTAAGCAAAAAGTATCCGGAGCTGAGTCTCGCTTCATCCAATGTGGGTAGCTTCGGGGGACTGACTGCTTTGCATAGAGATGAAGCACACTTTGCAGGGTCACATCTATTAAATGAAAAGACGGGGGAGTATAACGTTTCATACGTAATGAAGTTATTGAAAGGCAAAGAGATAGTGCTTCTCAATTTAGTCTATCGGGATCAGGGATTGATAGTCCCAGTGGGGAATCCGAAGAACATAGTAAGTCTGGAGGATCTTTTGAGGGGTGAGGTCAATTTTGTGAATCGTCAAAGAGGCTCTGGAACTAGGGTCCTTTTAGACTATAAATTGAAGGAGATGGGCGTAGATCCTTCCAAGATAAACGGATACGAGCGCGAGGAGTTTACACATCTTGCCACAGCTGCGGATGTGAAAAGTGGGACTGCGGATACAGGCTTAGGTATACTTGCGGCTGCCAGAGCATTGGGTTTAGACTTCGTGCCGCTGTTGAAGGAAAGATACGATCTTGTGATACCGAAGGAATATTACGAAAGCGATATACTTCAACCCCTTTTGAATATTATACGAGGGAATGAATTTAAGGAAACGGTGGAGTCTCTGGGCGGATACGATGTATCGCAAATGGGACAGGTGATAGATGAGATAAATGTGTAGGGTTTAAGAGCAGCTTTAAGGGCAGCTGAAAAGCGCTTGAAAGGAAGTTCGCCTCTTAAAAATGGAGATAGAGGCTATATTTTTATTGTGTGAAAACTAGATCGTCCTTATATTAAGCATTGTTCTTAAGTTCAGTTAAGCAGCGGCATCTGTATTGAACAACTTACCGCTTGTTGCTGCTAACGTACGGAGGATTTTCATGTGAAAGAGTTTGAGTATTTCAGACCGAATACCATAGAGGAGGCAATAGAGATTCTGAGCCAATGGGGAGAAGGGGCGGTGGTGTTTGCGGGCGGGACAGATCTCCTCGTCAGGATGAAGGATAGGCACTTAACGCCCAAGTGTCTGGTAGATATCAAGGGGATTCCAGGATTAGATATTATCAAATACGATGAAAATGAAGGACTTACCTTGGGATCTATGGTATCTTTCAGGGATATAGAGAAGTCTGAGGTGATCAGCAGGCACTACCCGATATTGGTTCAGGGCGCCGAGTTGTGGGGTCTTTTCAGATAAGGAACAGAGGGAGCATAGGTGGGAATCTGTGCAACGCCGCTCCGTCTGCGGACATCGCTCCTCCCTTGATAGTGCTCGGGGCTGTGGCCCATATAGCGGGACCGGAAGGTGAAAAATCAATGCTTGTAGAGGAGTTCTTCCTGGGACCGGGGAAGACTGCGCTTGCAAACAACGAGATACTTTTGAGATTGACTGTACCTCCTTCCGTAAAAAGAGGCGGCGCCTATATGAGACATACGACACGGGAGGCCATGGACATAGCTGTCGTGGGCGTGGGAGCAATAGTCCAACTTGGAGAGGATAACGACGTGTGCAAAGACAGTAAGATATGTCTGGGCGCTGTGGCTCCTGTTCCGATGAGGGCCCACAATGCAGAGGGGATACTCAAGGGAAAAGAAATTACGGATGAGTTAGTAGAAGAGGCAGCTCAGGCGGCGTCGGACGAATCGAAGCCCATAACTGATGTGAGGGGGACAGCCCAGTTCAGAAGGGAATTAGTAAGGGCGTTGGCAAGCAGGATGGTCACGAAGGCGATTGATGACGCAAAATCGCGGTAGATCGGAGGGAAACTGTGAAGCTTCACGTAAGTATGATCGTAAATAGCGAAGATTATGAGGTCGAAGTGGAGCCCAGAAAGGTGCTGCTCACGGTTTTGAGGGACTACTTGGGGCTAATAGGGACCAAGGAGGGGTGCGGGACAGGAGACTGCGGGGCGTGCACGGTCATTATGAACGGCCAGACGGTCAATTCGTGTCTTGTGTTAGGAGTTGAGGCTGACGGAGCAAATATTGTGACCATAGAAGGAATTGCTACGAGCGAAGGACTGAGTCCAGCGCAAGAGGCGATAGTGAAGTTCGGAGGGATTCAGTGCGGGTTCTGCACACCGGGGATAATTGTGTCGGCCAAGGCTCTTTTGGATGAAAATCCCGATCCGAACGAGGAAGAGATCAGGAAAGGAATTGCCGGGAATCTATGCAGGTGCACGGGGTACAGTAAGATCGTCGAAGCGATTCAGGATGCCGCAAGACTTAGAGTTGAGACGATAAAGACTTAGCGCTATTTTCATTTTGCGCAAATTTTGAAGCCGATCGCTTTTGTCTTCTCGTAACTACTTCCAGCTATCTGTAACGCGGATAACGGTATAGCTCTTGTGAGTTCAAACCAACGAAGAGGGAGGAGTGCAACAATGAATCGTATCATCGTAATGGCCCTTATATGCATGTGCTGTACGGGAAGCAAGATAGATGCTTGGATTATTGACTTGAAACAGTCTCTTAATCTTGCGAAAGGCGGCACAATCTCCGCAGAGACTGTAGCAAACTGGGTAAACGAAACTACAAGTGCAGATACGCTGCTGTGCAACTCCCTAGTGGTCAGCGGAGATATTGATTTCAGGAGTAGTGGGATCGATACCGTGTGGTGTATGCTTTACTTTAAGGAAGCGACATTTCGAGGAAAGTCCTACTTCACAAGGACGATGTTTCAAGGAGGAGCCGACTTTACAGGAGCGACGTTTCAGGAAAAGGCCGACTTTGTAGAAGCGATCTTTCAAGGAGAAGCCGGCTTCGCAAAAGCGACGTTTCAACGTGATGCTGATCTCAGGGAAGCGATGTTTCAACGAGATGCCTACTTCACAGAAGCAACGTTTCAGCGAGAAACTATCTTCTGGGGTGTAACGTTTCAAGGGGAAGCTCACTTCACAGAAGCGACGTTTCAAGAAGCAGCCGATTTCACAGAAGCGACGTTTCAAGAAGCAGCTGATTTCACAGAAGCGACGTTTCAAAGAGGGACGGATTTCACAAAAGCAACGTTTCAACGAGAGACCGAATTTGCAGAAGCGATGTTTCAACGAGATGCCCACTTCGCAGAAGCGATGTTTCAACGAGAGACAAACTTTAGGGGTGTAATGTTTCAAGGAGAGGCTGACTTCAGGGGTGTGACGTTTCAAGGGAAGGCCGACTTCAGGGGTGTGACGTCTCACGGAAAGGCCGACTTCAGAGATGCATTTTAGTCAAAAGGGAGTCGACGTGACAACTCACTTCCTGAACTCCTTCAAATTACGTGATGCAACGGCCTTCGCTGATAAAATTTCGTTGAAGATATGCTTCATCTCTTAGGGGCAGTGCGTGAAAACTGCGTCGTTCCGTCTAACTTGTTGATGAGTGGACGTATGTTCTTGGGAAATCGGCGATAGAGAGCATAGATGAGTTTCCTTCGGGTTTGACATCTTGCAGCAACTTAAGTGAGTCACTGTCTCCGGAAACCGAAGCCTGCTGAAAGGTGAAAAGTCAGAACGGAAACCTGTCATCGTGAGCGATTACGAGTAAGCGCGGTTCTGTGGCTAAAAAGTTGTGAAAATCTAAGAATGATATTGCTTAGCTACAGATTCAAAGGTCGTTTGATATACGGGAGATCTAAGGAAAACTCAACCTTTCGGAAGCTCGGGCAATATGCTACCAAAGATTGCTATCCAGTCTGAGTTTCAAGTCAAATGATGCTGCTCGTCGTATGTTGACCACTCTAACTTTACTTCCGAAACACCCGCGCTGCTGTAGTCCTCTCTTAAAGATCCTCCAAATATCTCCTAATTGCCCTATTTACCAGTTCTGCCGTGGCCTTGCCTTCCTCTTTCGCCTTATTACTCAATGGTTCGTACAGTGCGTCTTCGATCCAGTGGGTTCTCCGTGACTTTGGACTTTTTGACTTCTGAAATTTGTGCGTGCTCTCAGCTTCTTCCTCGGCAAGCGACGACGGTTCCTGCGAGTTTTCGGAGATTATGCTCTGGTTTGTCTTTGAATGATCCCATTCATCGACACGGCCCACGGATGAGATTTCTGCTACGTTTCTTCTCCGTAGAATTAAGAGCGCGACCAGTCCAAGAGCTAGAGACAGTGCGCTGGTCAAAAAGAGTCCCAAAATGATCCATTTATACATCGGTTACTTTCTTTCTCTATGCCTGGATATGTATCGTCTGCCTCTAATCGAAGTTGGGCCCCTTCACACACTGCAGTGCAACCGCTTCCTGCTCTTTCCCTCCTGGTGTCTTTATATTATACCAGGAGCGCAGAGGAGAAAAGAGAGCTGCACAAGCCTAATGATCACCCAATCGAATGAGGGAAGTACTGACTCGGCTGAATATACTGAAAAAAAGGAGAAAAGTCAATAACAATCGATCTGGATCCAGGTTCATTGAGTTTTTTCGGAGGTAAGCTAGCACTGACTGCACGCCAGGCGGGCCCCTCTGTTCGCTCCAAGCGTAGGGCAATACAGGCACTACATGTAAGAAAGAAGAAAGAGGTGCCCAAATCCAGCACACGACACAGTGCAGAAGTCTTACTTAAATCTTAATACTGCACTTGCCTTCTACCAAAGCTAAAGCTTCTAAGAACATTAAATGGCCCTGCTAATCTAAGCCGAATAATTCGTGAAATCTGAGAAATCTGCACAAATACTGGACTTTCCAGTTATCGCACGAAAACAAAGTTTCTTAGCCTAAATTGTATAATCGATTGTCGTACATAGAATTATAGAACTTTTCAGCAAGTTTATGAATTAATCAGGCTAATTGGTTTCTCTTGACATCTAACAAGTTCGTCTGTATCATTGTAGGTTAATCGGTCTATATACTAAACTTCCGTATTTTTTCCAGTAAGTGAGAACCGACTATACTCAGGGGAGAATCCCTGCGCGTGACTTCCTTTACTGAAGCTATAGGATTCTGGACACATCTCGAGTGAGATAGCGCGCATTCTTTCCGCTAAGGATCTTGAGAAGGCCGTAATCGGAGAGCGAAGCGTGGCAGCCAAAGACGATAATGTATATTGGGGCCCCTTCTCAACTAAGAGCAGAGCACTCATAAATCACGGAGATGTTAAAGGCAGGAGCCTGTGAGAATACAATATGATGTAATACCTACAGAGCACGCAAATATGATGTTATAAAAGGAAGTATGACGTAGGCAATAATGTAACTTAATATACAATAGATTAGATTACTTAGCAAGATATTTCGTTTTATGGAAAGAAATATTAAGGTATTACCTAATTCGTAATACTTACCAACAGGAGGGTTCTATCTAATATTGTCACTCAGAGCAGAGAAGAATTGACATCAGCGATGTCGCTGGATTGGATGACCGTGCTGCTGGAAGCGAAGACGATTTTAGACCTTTGATTGACTTTCTATAAAACAAACCTCTGAACCGATTTTGTGCACGAGGGTCCTAAGAAATATTCTCCAGAATCCTAACGAGACGTTAAGGAGCAACGGATGATCCTAGCTGGGGATGTAGGCGGTACGAAGGCACGGTTGGCGCTTTACCAACTGGAAGATGGGAAGCTTATGCGCCAGCAGATGGAAACGTTTGTAAGCCGTGACTTTGCCAGTTTAGAAGACATAATACGTACTTTTCTCTGCAAGAATTCGTGTTCCCCTGCGAAAGCCTGTTTTGGCGTTCCGGGTCCGGTTATGAAAGGGCATGCACAGGTAACGAACTTGCCCTGGCTTTTGGATGAAGCACGTATTGCCGCTGGTCTTTCTATTTCATCCTTTAAGTTACTCAATGATCTTGTGGCAACTGCTATGGCGATACCCCTCCTTGCTCAGGATGATCTGGTCACTTTGCACAAAGGTGAGCCAGTAGATGAGGGAGCAACCTGTGCTGTGCTTGCTCCTGGTACCGGTCTTGGCATGGCCTTTTTGCATAACGACTCTGGCCGGTGCCGCGCCTTAGCATCTGAAGGAGGGCATGTGGACTTTGCTCCCACAACAGAGGTAGAAATCAAACTCCTCAAATATCTGAAAGCAAAATTTGGTCGCGTCAGCTATGAACGTGTGCTTTCCGGACCCGGGTTGGTTAATATCTACAACTTTCTTAAGGAAAGCGGTTTTGCTCCTGAACCTCCGGAACTGGAAAAACGGCTTCAAAGGGAGGATCCTGCCGCTGTAATCTCTACTGCGGGCGAAGGCGGTCAGTATGAGCTTTGTGTGAAGGCACTGGATATTTTTGCTTCTATCCTGGGGTCCCAGGCCGGCAATATAGTACTGGCTACCCTGGCTACCGGCGGCATTTATCTCGGCGGTGGAATCCCGCCAAAAATATGTGAGAAGTTGCAGGATGGCACGACAGTGTCAGCTTACCTGAAGAAAGGACGGCTGTCAGAGTTAGTCAAAGCTACACCTTTGTATGTGATTCTCAATGACCATGCGGCACTTCTCGGGGCGGCATACTTCGCTTCGACGCTTTGACAGAGAAGGAGTTAGCCCGATTAATTCATAAACTTGGTGGAGTCATGGCGAGGAGCAAAGCGGTCCCCGATTGAGTCTATCGGGGAAGCAATCTCTAGGTTTTATAGTGGTGTCCCATGAGAGTCGGAGAGTATTACATCTATCACAGAATCGAGATTTCTTCGCCTTCGGCTCGCAATGACACCGAAGGTGGTTAAACGGCATAACTATAATATAATACAATCCCTTAATTAATGCACGGCCTTTTTGTGTGAATTATTCGCGTTTAGGTAGAAAATGCGTAAAATAACAAAATCCTCTTTGTGTCCGCTTCTGCGCCTGGTGTTTCTTGGCATGTGGCTTTTTAGTTGTCCATTGTGGGCACAGGAAAAAGCGATCAAGTCGCAATATCCCTTGATGTCGCCGAAACTCGGTGAACGCTGCATCGTCTGTGGAGTCCTGTTGACAGAAAACGACACAGTATTGATCGTTCGCGGCCGTCGGGTGCCATTAAAAAGAGCGATGGTCGATTCGTTCTTGAGTAATCAGGAAAAGTACTTTTCCCAAAAGCAGCCGAAAAGCGCCTTATTTCAGGAGGAACTTGATGTCCCGGTCGGTGTTGCACAAGGCGGAATCAGTTTGAGCTGGTTCCTCATCGGCCTCTACACGTTAGTCGGGCTCATTTTCGGCGGAATGAGCGGGTACACTGCGGTGTCAAAGGGTTTTTCACCGATCCCTCATTTTTTCATCGGTCTACTGTTCAACGTGTTCGGCTATCTGTACGTGTTGACGCGGAAAGCCACCGCCCAGAAAGGCGAGATACCAGCCGGGCTGGTCAAAGTACCGATAACGCATGCGCCAGTTCCCTGCTGGGAGTGCGGCAGGACCAATCACCCGTCAGCCAGACACTGCGCAGACTGCGGAGCCGAATTAGAGCCGAAAATAGAGTCAGAAGTAGATCGGACGTCCTAAATAAACCAGTATCATTGCGAGGCGGCGTGGGCACTGTGTGCGTTGCTGCCACCGTTTTTTGCAGGGGGCACGAAGTGAGAAGAAGCCACGAAGTGGGTGGGTGAAGCAATCCCCGATTGAATCTATCGGGGACAATCTCAAATAAACTGAGGTTATACATTAATGCCGAAAAAACGAGAGCAACTGTCTTTAGGAGATAAAATCAAAGATCAGATTGTCAAGATTCTTCACTCCGGAAGCAGCCAGAACGAGCGTCCCTATCTGAAGAAGCACAATGAGAGCAACGTTCCCGGATTGTATATAATCGGAGACCTTGCCGGCGCGCCGGTTATTAAATATGCCATGAAGCAAGGGTACGATATCATAGAGGACATCGCTTCGTTGGCCGGCGCTATCGGTGGAGATGACCCTGATCTTTTCGACGCAGTTATCATTGGCGCTGGTGCGGCCGGTTTGAATGCGGCGCTGCAAGCCAGAGAGCGCGGCATGCGTTACCTCCTCCTTGAGAAAGAGAAGCTCGCCAACACCATTGAAAATTTCCCCGAAGGCAAATGGGTGTACGCGGAACCCGATAGCCAGCCGCCCCAAGGTAAGCTCTGGCTCGATGGCGCCAGTAAGGAGGATTTGATCAAGCGTTGGCAACAGATCGTCAATGACAATCAACTCAACGTGCGAACAGCAGAAGGGGTGACCAGTTGTGAGAAAAAAGACGGCATCTTTCATGTCCAAACGTCCAAAGGGGTATATCGCTCCAAACGGGTCGTATTGGCAACCGGACAGCGGGGGAACCCGCGCAAACTCAATGCGACCGGTGAGGATCGGGAGCAAGTTTACCACCGTCTCTACTCACCGCGCAAGTACAAAAATGAGAACATCCTTGTAGTTGGAGGCGGAAACAGCGCTGTCGAAGCGGCGATCACACTTAGCGAAAGAAACAAGGTCTATCTTTCCTACCGCGGCGGTGAATTTGCAAGGATCTTCAAGGACAACAGAGAAAAGCTCGATGAAAAGATCGCCACCAAAAAGATAGAGCCACTTTTAAACTCCAATGTGGTTGAATTCGGAGAAGATCAAGCCACGTTGAAGATGGATCGCGTCGGGTCCAAAGATACTCAAAAGGTCCCCTGCGACCACGCTTTTGTCTTAATTGGCGCCGAGGTGCCGCGTGATTTTCTCAAATCGATCGGCATCAAAATGGAAAACGAGTGGGAGGGGAGCATCCTGCGCTCCCTCGCTCTGGTACTCTTGGGCTTCATCGGGCTGTGGATTTTCGGAGTGCGGTTCGGTGGACATGCATCGCTTGCTGGGGTTGACCTGTCGTTTATTCCCGGGTGGATCGGCTTTCTGATCTGGGCGCTAGGACTTTATGGATTGATCCACTTTGGGAAAAAAGGTGACCGCTTCGCCTGGTTAGGGTTATCGTTCTTCGTCTGCTACACGGTCTACGGCGCCAAACTCGGTGCGGGTGAGGAGTTCTGGCCATACAGAGATTGGGGCTATAGATTCCTTTCATTCTTTGATCGACCCTGGTCATTTTGGTACACAGTCCTCTACACGACCTTAATGACCGTCTTCGGCTTGGAGGCGCTCAAACGCTGGGGCCTCGACCGCAAGGACAAATTCCAAATCTGGCGCTACGTCAGTCTGATCAGCTTCCAGTTGATCTTCTTCTTTCTCATACCCGAGTTCCTCTTTCAATATGCGGTCAAATACCAGTGGGTCGGCGAAAATTTAGCTAACGATCCGGTCTTTGCAGAGCAGGCATGGCGCAGCTATGGCATCGTCTACGCCTGGCCGCTCTTTTTCTATACTTTTTTTTATAATCCGCATCAGATATGGGTGCTATGGGGCGTGTTTTTGACTTTTGTGATAATTCCGATTTTTGTCCTCTTTCATGGCAAACGCTATTGTTCGTGGATCTGCGGTTGCGGCGGACTGGCGGAGACATTTGGCGACCGCTGGCGACACCTTGCGCCCAAGGGTAAAACCTCAATCAAGTGGGAGCGGATGATTCTGGTGGTGTTGATCTTCGCCGCTGTCGTCACTGTTCTGGTTTTGGTCAAAGATATTTACGGAGTCATCGCCGGATCTGCGGATTTAGGGATACGTATCTACCGCCTCTGTGCAGACGTCTGGCTGGTCGGGATCTTGCCGGTGACGCTTTATCCGTTTATGGGTGGCAAAGTGTGGTGCCGCTACTGGTGCCCGCTGGCGAAATTGATGCATTTGCAATCGAATCTTTTCACCAAGCTCAAATGGAGCAAATATAAAATCGTCGCTAACGACAAGTGCATCAGCTGCTACGAGTGCTCGCGCAATTGTGAGGTGGGCATCGACGTAATGAGCTTTGCTTTGAAGCAAGAAGAGCTGAACACCTTGAACAGCTCCTGCATCGGCTGTGGGATCTGCGTCAGCGTCTGCCCGATGGATGTCTTAAGTTTTGGCAAAGAGCCTGAAAAAGCAAATTCTGGACTAGTGAAGTTGTTGAATACCCAAGGCGAGGTTGTCACTTAAAATAGTAGACGGTGAGATTGGTTCTGGTTCTGCTTCGTGTCTCGTTCGGGGTCGAAACTCCTGACGGCGTCGGGGCTTGGCACCTCGCAATGACTAAGGGTAAAATCCAAGCAACGTCATTGCGAGTCCTCGATTGAGTCCCCGATTGAGTCTATTGCGGGGGGGGATCGGGGAAGCCCAGAGCGAAGCGAAGGGTCAGCGAAGTAATCTCACCTCGAAAGGAGACGCGAAGCGGAGTTCTGTGGTTGAAACGGCTTTTGCAGGACTTCTTTCACCTAGCCACTGATATTAAAGGGAAACTACTATGAACAAACAGGAATTCGGTTTGATAGGCCTGGGTGTTATGGGACAAAACTTCGTGCTCAATGTTGAGCGAAACGGGTTTAGTGTGTCCGTTTACAACCGAACTCTTTCAAGGACGACCGCCTTTGTTGAGGACGAAGCAGTGGGGAAAAATATCCAGCCGAGCTACGCTCTGGAGGAATTTGTGGCGTCTTTGGAAAGACCGCGCCGCATCATGCTTCTGGTCAAAGCAGGAGCGCCTGTAGATGCTACTATTGGTCAACTTGTGCCTCTATTAGACGAAAATGACCTGATTATAGACGGGGGCAACTCCTGTTTTCTGGATACGGGGCGGCGTGCAAAAGAGCTAGAGGCTTACGGGATCAACTTTTTGGGTATGGGAGTTTCAGGCGGAGAAGAAGGCGCCCTGTGGGGACCGAGCCTGATGCCCGGCGGCTCTCCTGAGGCTTACAGGAAAGTTGAACCGATTATGAAAGCTGTAGCCGCCCAGGCAGGGGAAGACAGGGAACCTTGTGTAACCTATATCGGACCGGGGGGTTCTGGGCATTACGTAAAGATGATTCACAACGGCATCGAGTACGGCGATATGCAGCTTATAGCGGAGGCATATGATCTCCTCAAAGGCGCTTTAGATCTTTCAGCGCTGGAATTCCATCAGCTTTTCTCTGAATGGAATGAGTCAGGACTTTCCTCTTTTCTTATCGAAATCACTGCCAAAGTTTTCGAGAAGATAGATGGAGAGACTGGAAAGCCGTTAGTTGACGTTATCCTGGACAAGGCAGGTCAAAAGGGAACGGGAAGATGGACCAGCCAAAACGCCCTGGAGTTGGGAGCCGCAATACCCACAATTACCGCCGCTGTGGACGGACGTATCCTATCGGCGCAAAAAGATGAACGCGTTGCGGCGGCTAAGATCTTAAAGGGTCCGTCGGGAAAATATAGCGGCTCCTCACAGGAGTTGATAGATTCGGTCAAAGATGCGCTCTATGCGGCTAAAATCTGCTCTTATGCCCAAGGGATGAGCCTGCTTAGAACAGCTTCAGGAGAATACGAGTACAATCTGAACTTAGGCGCTATTGCGAAGATATGGCGCGCAGGCTGTATTATCAGAGCAAGGCTCCTTGATGACATCACGAACGCCTATCTTCGCAATGGGAATTTGCCCAACCTCCTCGTTGACGAAGAATTCCGAAAGGCGATCAACGCCCACCAGGGTGCCTTGCGTTTTTCGATTGGTAAAGCTGTAGCGTTAGGCGTCCCCGTTCCAGCTATGAGCGCTTCACTGGCTTATTATGATGCCTACCGCAGCGAACGACTGCCTGCTAACTTGATCCAAGCGCAGAGGGATTTGTTCGGAGCCCACACCTTCCAGCGCATCGATAAGCCGGGCATTTATCATGCCGATTGGGATATGGAATAATCTCACAGCGGATAGGGTTCGCTAAGTAAGGACTCAAACTGACGAGGAGCATAAAATGGATCGATCCACACCCACCGTTATCGTTATCTTCGGTGCGTCGGGGGATTTAACGAAACGAAAATTGATACCGGCCCTTTTTCAATTAGCCCACGAGGGTCTGCTCCCAGAACATACTCAGATTGTAGGCTTTGCCCGGAGGCCGAAATCGCACGATCAGTTTCGGGCTGAAATGGAAGAGGCCGTGACGAATTTTTCCCGAGCTCGGTCCGCAAAAGGCTCAAAAGAGTGGTCTGACTTTGCCTTACGCCTTTACTACCACACAGCAAGCTTCGAAGATGCCCTTGGATTCGTCGGTCTAAAAGATTTACTTGGCCAGCTCGATAGAGATAAGGGGATTCCTCCCGACACTGGCAATCGCCTCTTCTATCTTTCTACTTCTCCCGATGTCTTCCCTGATATCATGCCCATGCTGGAGGCAGCCGAACTCATCGCAGATCCATATGATGAGAGCCGCTGGACCCGCGTGATTGTGGAAAAACCGTTCGGGCGAGATCTGGATTCGGCCCGTAGCTTGAACAGGGACATACTGTCGATATTAGACGAAGGCCAGGTTTACCGGATTGACCACTATTTAGGCAAAGAGACGGTCCAAAATATTATGGCCTTCCGCTTCGGCAACAGCATCTTTGAGCCTCTGTGGAATCGCCGGTACGTCGATCATGTTCAAATCACAGTGGCAGAGACCATGGGTGTAGAAGGGCGCGGCGGCTATTACGATCGTTCAGGGGCTCTGCGCGACGTGGTGCAAAATCACATGCTGCAGCTTTTGGCCCTGGTAGCCATGGAACCGCCTGCTTCCTTTGCGCCCGATGCTGTGCGAGGTGAAAAGGTGAAGGTTTTAAGCGCCCTGCGTCCCATTTTGCCAGATGAGGTGGGTAAATATGCCATCCGCGGTCAATACACCACCGGATCTATTAATGGACGGGCGATCCCCGATTATCGCACGGAGTCGAATGTGGATCCTAACTCTTCCACTGAAACCTACGTAGCCTTAAAGTTACATGTTGACAACTGGCGCTGGGCGGATGTCCCCTTTTACCTGCGCACTGGAAAAGCCCTGCCGGAGCGTGTCACTGAAATTACTATCCAGTTTAAACAGCCTCCGTTAGCCCTTTTTGGCCATGCCTACCACGACGGCCATAAAAAAGCTGATAAAATGCAGCCTAACACCCTGCGTCTTCGGGTCCAGCCCGATGAGGGCATCAGCTTAAATTTCGGTCTGAAAATCCCCGGTCCACAAATGATTTTGCAACCCACCGATATGGAATTTTACTATAACAAAGTCTTCGATGCCGAACCTCCTGAAGCCTATGAGCGTCTCATTCTGGACGCTATCTTGGGTGACAGCACCCTCTTTATCCGCCACGATGAGGTAGAGGCCGCCTGGAAGCTAATTGACGGTGTCCTGGAAGGTTGGGCACAAGATAGCCCGCCCCCGATTTACCCTTATCGGGCCGGTAGCTGGGGTCCACACACGGCAGATGAGTTTATAGAAAAAGATGGCAGAAGGTGGGTAGCATTAACGATAGGCTGTGATACTTAAAAACCTGCGTAACCTGTTGCCTGAGCACGCCATTGATCTGCAAATATAAACAAAAGGTTTGGCTGTTTAGCTTTCATCAGCTCCTTCTTTGTCCCTTCACATAGTAATCTATTCACCAGTTGCTGTTTCTTTAGTGAAGGGAGTGGTCAGGTGCACTTGCTCCTAAAGTAGTTGTGAGTAACTCACTTTTTTCTTCCGTTGGCAGATTTGAGGGAAAAATTTCTACTTCATCAGTCCACCCATCAGTACCTTCACAATTAACAGACACTTCAACCTTAAAGGGTTCTAACTTCTTGCCTTCATCGAGAACCATTCTAATCCAAATAGTTATAGGTTGTTGCTTATTCCTATTCCAATACAGCAAATTGCTATTGGAAAGTACACCTGTATCTCCAAACTCTAACCAATGAAGCTCCCTCTGGGAAGAAAACATATTAGAATTGAAGGTGAGTTCTGTGTAATGCCTTTGCCCTTCTTTCTTGTCTTTGGGATGTAGTTTCTTAAGGGGAAGTCTAAAAGTCAAAACTGGCTTAACCCAATCGAAGTCTGAAGTATTAGTTATCTCAAATTCAACTTTACGGGAAGTAAAAGGATTAGGATGATCTTGGTAGACTCTTTTCAATGGTTCTGACAGCTCATCCTTAGGATGTTTATGAATTTCAGCCGAACTAATATGTGCTTTTACTTCCGCCTTCACCTTCTTCCTAGGAGGATCTGCTATAGCTAGGGCAACAATAACAGTAATCAATACTGCGAGCGTGCCTACAACTTGAACTACATTTCCAATATTAGAGGGTTTCTTCTTTGGTAAATCGTGAATCCAGAAACAAGATACCACACCCACAAAAACCAGAATCATTATGACGATCCAGTATCCCCACTTAATATTCATATTTTTCTAACCTCCTAGCATTTGCTCCATATTTGATCGTAGTAACTCATTTTGATTCTCCCTATAATATACAAAAGTTCAGAGCAGTAGACAAGGATTTATGCCAGTTACCCACAAGTTCCTATGATTCCATTGTTAAATCATAGCTTCCACAGAGAGAAACATATAAAACTCCTCGGTAAAAGTCGAGGTCTAATAGCCTCTGAACGAAACAAACGCACGTGATTTTCATCCGATTATTTCTTAAAACACATTGACAAACAAAGACAGCAAAGATTATATTTTTGAACGGAATTGTATCGGCATCGAAGCCGTTGCGTATCTTCCTATCTTGTTTCCACCACGAGGAGAGGATGGCCTCTAAAATCAGAATAGGGTTCATAGGATGTGGGGGCATATCGAACGGTCACGCAAAGAGGATCGCTCAGATTTAAGAAGGACAGATCCCGAGCTCTCGGGAAGAGGGCAGTTGAACGATTCGGGAAGCCATCTTCCGGATATAATCTTTTGGATGACAGATCTTGGCGTATCTGAGGTCTCTGCGTTCTGCGATGATTTAGGGACCCCTGTGGATATAAACACCCTTGTGTCGATGTAGTTTGAGAACGGAGCGCAGGGGAAATTACCATAGTAGGCGGCGCGCCGACGACGTACTTGGAGGACATAAGTATGATGAAAGTCTCCAATTATTAGGATTTGCACTAAAAATAGCTAGGGAAACAATGTTCAAACCCCAGACAAAGGGGCGGGATTATTGTCAGAAGGAATTGAGTTCTGAAAGAGACAGAAAAGGGATCTGCACTTGTGGCTAATCTGGAGTCCATGATCGAATTTGCCAGCGATAGTATTGTGAGCAAGACGGTTGCGGAACAGTCCTGCTGCAAGGTGGTGTTGTTCTGCATGTCGTCCCGACATACGCTGTCCGAGCACACAGCGCGTTCCGCCGCCGCGATTCAGATCCTCCAGGGGAGAGGAAAGTTACAGCTGGGAGAAGAAAGCTGTTGTGCCGAGGCGGGCGTCTGGATATACATGCCTTCAAATTTGCCGCACGCTGTCCAGGCAGAAGAAGACCTCGTGTTTCTGCTCACGTTGTTCCAATTATAGAAACGATTTACTTTCTCAAGACCGACTGTGCTCCCAGAGACGTGTGGACAGCATAACGGCAGCGGACAGCGAGATTGCTTCGGGGGATTTCATTCCCCTATCAATGCCTAAGTCAGAACCGAGGAATGACAGAAGGCAAGAGCAGCCAGGGATTGAAGATCTCACAAGCAACGTCTTTGCGACCCCCCCCGATTGAATCTATCGGGGATGGCGTTGGGGGCTACTGTTTACTGGAGAAGGAAGAGGAGGGGTATTATGCGGTTTCTCGACCAGGTAGCCGTAGTTACAGGAGGCGGCAGCGGAATAGGGAAGGCTATCGCCTCTGTTTTGTCGGAAGAAGGGGCGTCCATAGTGATTATGGACGTGGATAAAGGTGCCACAGACGAGACAGTGCGGGAACTGGGGAAAAATAATGTCAAAACTTTGGGCCTGGAATGCGATGTCTCCGAAGTAAGACAGGTTCAAAAGGCTTTTGACTCTGCGATAGATCAGTTTGGAAGGATCGACATTCTGGTCAACAACGCAGGTATTCAGTTCAACTGCCCGATTGTAGAGCTTTCCCCGGAAGATTGGAAGCGGGTCTTGGGCGTGGATTTAGACGGTGTTTTCTTCTGCAGTCAGGCGGCGGGACGGTATATGATCGATCAGAAAGGCGGCTGTATCGTGAACATCTCCTCGATAGCAGGGCCTTTTGCCTTCCCAAGGAGAGCGCCCTATTGTGTAAGCAAATCCGGGGTGATAGCCCTAACCAAGGTGTTAGCTGCAGAATGGGCGGAATATAACATCCGTGCCAACGCTGTGGCACCCGGATATGTGGAAGCGGGAATATTGCTCAAGTTTGCCGAACTTGGACACGTAGACCTGGAAGAGCTCAGGCAAAAGAATCTGATGAAGCGTCTGGCAGATCCTATTGAGGTAGCCCGGACCGTGGCGTTTCTGGCGTCTCCCGATGCAAGCCACATCACGGGCGAGACGCTCTTTGTGGATGGAGGATACAGCGCGATGAAGTGATAAATGCAAAGGTATCACAACATCGCAATAAGCCCTGTCGATCCTGTAGCTCAGCAGTAGTACGAGAATCTCTCAATTTTCCCTCTCCTTACAATGCCTAATATGACCCTGATGGCTGCGTAGCCTGAGATGTACGCCGCCGCTGTCGCTGAGAAGAAGTGGATAAGAGAGGGGTCACCGAAGAGTATGGAAAAGCTTTTGGGGGAGAAAGAAGTATAGGACACGTGCAAGGCGATCGGGCGACTTAACTGGAGCACTGTTTGCGCCGAGTATTGCAGGGATGGCAAATAGGAATGAGAATCGAACGGTGTATTCCACCTGGACGCCTCTCAGAAGGGCTGTGACGATGGTGAAACCCGACCTGGAGATACCCGGAAGAACGCGAAGGCCTCAGCGATCCCTATAACGATAACATCTCTTGCATTCTGATCTCTTGCAGGGTTAGGACTGTAGCGGGTGCACCAAAGGAATGTCCCTGTAACTATGAGCATGATAGGTGCCAGCTGAGGGATGGGAAATAAGCACTCTATATGACTTTTGAAAAAAAACCGGCTATCGCTATTGGAACTGTGGCAAGAAGCAGGAACAAGATGGTCCTCAGATTCAGGGCTTCGTTCGACAATAAGCGTAAATTTTGACCTTTAGAGACGCTCTCTGTCGCAACTAAGAGCGAGGATGTGAGGTTCTTCAAGTCCCTCCAGAAGGCTGTACATATGGTAAGGAGGGGACCAAAGTGGGTCATAACCTCAAAGGAGATTCCAGGGGGATCGATATCTAATATGTATTGTAGAAACACCAGGTGACGGCTACTGCTTACTGGGCGGAATTCGGTTTGACGCCTGGGCAAGACCGATCAGGAGAGCTTGAGATAGGGTCATGCTCGTTCAAAGCTCCATCGGTTTTAGCATACAGCCCTCTGTAAATATCTCAAAGAAGTCTGCCTCCTGTTCCAGTTCGATATGTTCTATCTTCTTGACTTCTGTTTCGAGGAACTGCCGTCTTTGTTTTGAAAGCAGTATTTCTTTCGCCCCTTCCAGAGCTGCGTTCCCGACCTTTACTATCTTTTCTTTGGGAAACGGCGGGATAAGGCCGATGGCGATGGCGTTTTCGGCCGTCATATAATTTGCAAAGCCTCCGGCAAAGTAGAATTTCTTGATTTTATCTAAACTTATTCCGGATTTCCTCAAAAGTATCTGCTGTCCCGAGTAGTTGGCGGCTTTGGCCTGCGCAAGTTCGCTCAAGTCCTTTCTGGAGAGCGTTATCTTCGGGCCCTCTGCGACCGTGTATTTGTCTACGCCGTCGGTGAACCTTGTGAGTTGATCGAGTCTGCCCTTTCTCAGAAGTTCCGCCATAAGGTCTATAAGACCTGAGCCGCATATCCCTCTGGGCTCTATGCCTCCTATTGTGCTACATCTCAGTTTACCGTTATCGAAGGATGCGGACTCTATTGCTCCCTCCAGTCCGGGCATTCCGTAGGTGATTCCTCCTCCCTCAAAGGCGGGTCCTGCAGGACAGGAGGCTGCCAGCATACGGTCTCTGTTTCCAAGCAGGACTTCTGTGTTCGTGCCTATATCTACGAGCATATTCGGCTCGTCAGATTCGAGCATTCCTGTGGACACTAGACAGGATGCGGCGTCGGCTCCCACGTGGCATCCGACTAAAGGAGCGCCGTAGACCTTCCCTTTGCGGTTTATTCTGACGCCCGTTTTGAACGCCCTTGCGCTTAAGGACGTGGTGGATCTTTTGCCCTGTTCCATCTCTATTTCGGTGACGGATTTGTAGGGCTTCTCTCCGATAGACTTTACACTTATTTTGAAGAATATATCTCTCATCGTGGCATTTCCGACCGCGACCATTTCGTATATCTGGTTCCTTCTGCAGGGAAAGTCTCTTATTTCGTTGTTTATATATGCCAGCAGGACTTTGTTGAGTTCTCCGTTTTGATGTTCGTTTTCGTACTGGATCCTGTGCATTATGTCGCTGCCGCCGAACATCTGTGGATTTTCAAAGGAGGTATTGGCTACTTCCTCTCCTGTCTGCAGGTCCATAAGACTCATCACTATCGTAGTTGTGCCGATGTCGGCTGCGATGCCGTAGATTTTGTCTCTATATTGATCTATCTCCTCATCGTTGTAGAGGACTACCTCGCCTCTTCTCTTAACCACAGGGTCCAGTTCTATCTTCTTGGGCTCTCCGAACGTAAGTATTTTGGGGCGTCTTACGAGTGTAAGTACCTGTATATCTTTTGTGGAATCTGCTATTTTCGCCTGACAGGAGAGCCTGAAGTTCTCTTCGAGAAACTGTTCCTGTTCGGCTTTGGGTGTTAGGGCGCCGATCCCCTCCTTGATTTCGACTATGCATTCGTGACAGCTTCCGACTCTACCGCAGGAAGTGGGCACTTTTATGTCGAGATCGTCCGCAAAATCAAATATGGTTGCTTCTTTCCGGAGTTTTGTCTCTTTATAATTTATGGAGATTTTCCCCATTGTGGATTATGCCCTTAATCTTGATTTGTGAAAATGGCTTGACAATCCTCGTCATATTTCTTTAAGATCTGGAGAGGAAATAGCGGACAGATCCAACAGTGCTTAACATTCATCGAATAGGAGGGGCATGAAGGAGAGCATAGAGGGGGCAAGTGAGCAACTAAAAGAATTCTTTCAGGTCGCGCTCTTTACGTTTTGGACTTTCTTTTTCCTCTTTTTCTATCATATCCTGGTTAATGCCATTTTCATCCATTATCCTTCGGGCTACGTATATAGGGGCTGATACCCTGACAGCCAATGCTAGCGCGTCACTGGGGCGGGCGTCTACTTCCAGGGTGGAATCGTTGGTCTTCAGGCTAATAGTGGCATAATAAGTATTGTTTCTAAGGTCATCCACATATATGTAGAGAACTTCCACACCAAGGGTCCTGAGTACTGACTTCAAAAGATCGTGAGTCATAGGTCTGATCATCTTCTTTTTATATGTCTCGCGAAGGATAGCCTCAGATTCACAGGTGCCTATGGTGATAGGAAGGAACCTTTCTTCTTCCTTGTCGCTCAGGAGAACGACAGGAAAACCGAGGATGTTGTCGGCCGTGACGGTATATATCTTAGCCTCAACGGACGAACGGGGAACATTGGAGGGCAATTTTCTCTCAGACGCAAAGATGTCACGGCTTCTGTTGCCGGAGCAGTCTAAAAGAGCTGCAAGAGCAACAGCTATCAGCAGAAATAGTCTGAGTTTAACCATAGTGACTCTCCTCTTTACATTGAAGATTTAGGTTCAACTTATGAAGCTGACGACTGCTCCATGCAGACAGGCATTGCATGTCAAAGTATAGGGTATATTGTGTGAGAAGTCAAGGTCTTTTTTGACGCTTTCGGACAGGTTGTTTTTAGCCCGAATAATTCATAAAAAAAGGCAGTGTATTAATTAAGGGATTGAATTATATTATAATTATGCCGTTTGACCACTTTCGGTGTTATTGCGAGCCGAAGGCGAAGCAATCTCGATTCTGTGGTAGATGTAATACTCTCCGGCTCTCATAGGAGATCACTATAAAACCTTGAGATTGCTTCGTCGCTTTGCTCCTCGCAATGACTCCACCAAGTTTATGAATTAATCGGGTTAGAAGATTATGAGAAAGCTTTTGAGTTTGGTTCTTCTTTGCTACTCCTTCACAGAGTCGAGATTTGGCACTTATGAATGGCTCTGCTTGGCCTCGGACTCAATTCGCTGTCAGCCGAAGCCCAGAGCCACGCGAAGGGTCAGCCAAGCAATCTCAATTATCAAGCGGCACGCAGGAGTTTACATTTTGGAGCAACGTAGTGATTGTCACATATCAATCAAATCTTCGTAACCGAATTATGCCGAAGATCAAGAAAGCCTCGGATGAGGATACGGAGGTGTCGAGCCTGTGAGATTGACCGGATAGTTTGTTGAGGGATACACTCTGGATTGCAACAAAAAACAGTTGGGGGAAGACACATAAGAAAAGAGATAGTGGATCTTGTATTCATGTGCAAATACAGATTTGAGAGGAGTCCGGCAGCGGATATAGCTGATAGGATAAATATCTTTTCGACAAAACCAGACAATTTGCAGACGTAGACGTAATAACAAACGCGCCTTCGGCGTTGAAGGGCAGACCCTTTGACCCTATGGTCGTTATCGGAGAGGAGTTGGAAAAAAGGAAAGGAATTAAGCACGATGCAAGGCTCATAACGAAGGAGAGAAAGAACTATCCTCAGAAGGTCATGATAGGTCGGGATCAAAAAGATGCCAACGTTAAAGGAACCTTTGCGATAAAAGATGCAGGAAAGGTCAAAGGAAAGCAGGTTCTGTTTGTGGACGATATTTACGATTCCGGTGCGACGGCTAACGAGTGCGCGAAGGTGCTGAAGATGGCAGGAGCATCGGGGGTCAATGCGTTGTGTTTAACTGAGACGATTCGTTTTTATACTCACCAAATAATAGATGGTAAAGAAAGTGTATTGGATTGGATGATCTCGAGTACATAGTGACGTTAGGACAGGTGGAGGGAATTGGGCCCAGGATATTCAGGCGGTTAGTGAGAGAACTTGGGTCGGCGCGCAAGGTCCTGTCAGCTTCGCCAAAGGATATCAGAGACATTCGCGGGATCGGCAATGAGAGGGCACAACTGATCCGTAAGGCATCGGGGAATGTGGGGCAGACAGGAAATAATATAGCGGCGATAAAGAACAGAGGAATAGATGTGATCACCTTTTCGGATGCATCCTATCCGAGGAAGTTACTGAAATTGGAGGATGACGCTCCGATCTTTCTTTACGTGAAAGGTACTTTAAAAGTCGAAGACGAAAAGTGCGTAGCGATTGTGGGGACCCATAAAGCCACTCAAAGGGGAATGAAAGATGCTCTAAAATTAGCGCGCAGTCTGGCAGAGGAGGGCGTAACTATCGCCAGCGGTCTGGCTTTGGGAATAGATACCGAGGCTCACAGAGGCGCACTGGAGAAAGGCAGGACGATTGGAGTCCTGGGTTCAGGCTTAGAAAGAGTGTACCCTAAAGATAACAAAGAATTAGCCGATAGGATTATTAAAAGGGGAGCGCTAATTTCAGAGTATGAGCCGAACACAGGCGTAAGTGTGGGACGGTTGATGTCAAGGAACAGGGTCGTTGTAGGCATTTCAAAGGTGTTGATAGTGGTCGAAGCTCTTATTAACAGTGCAGGCACAATGGAGGCCCTGGAACGTGCCAAACAGCAGAGGAAGACAGTTTATGCCTTAAAGCCGAAGGGATTATCTGAAGCTGCAGGTGGGTTTGAGGAGTTAATAAAGGTTGGAGCTGTTGTACTTGAGAGGGCCGACCTCTTAGAGATGGTACTGCAGAGCGTAAAGGGAAAATAAAGAGACTTACCGTGTCCTCAAAGAGGCGGCCGATTTTAGAAATCAGGTAACTTCTCTATTTATCCCGAACTTATATTAGACGAGTCATCTTCTACTAATGTGCTTTTTCACTTGACAAATTCAGGTATTTGTGTGTATAATAAATGGGTTATATAATTTACACATTCTTTAGAAGCCTTGTGAAATAGTTATGTCCCAGGCAGCGTCTGAAGCGCCGATTATGGGTCAAAGAGAAGCATATCGTATCGTTTTGCTGTGGAATAAGCAAAATAGTCTTATCAGAGTTCTGGTCAGCAAGGAATAGGAGCTGTTTGAAGAACAGGATGCACTGTCTTTGACAGACAGGGCACACATAGACGCTTTCCCCCTTCTTATGAAAGATACAAGCCTCTTGAGATTCTGTACTGTTGCAACAAGATTCAACTGTTCATTCAGTGAGGCTGGTCCTCTATAACGGGCTCGTCCCATACCGTGTTGTTGCCTGGCTTCAGCAAAGATATGTTCACTGCGTTTACGGAGTCTCCGGGAGAGTTTGTAGTCAGCTGTTAATGAGATAGACCGCGCATGATTTCTGGCTTTCGCCTCTCGCACTTTTCTATCCCGTTCGGCCTGAATATGTGCTGGATTTGTCTTGTTTTTCCATGTAGGAATCGGTTCAATCTTCTCATCGGCTCGCAGAGGAATATGGGGTATGATTCCCCGGTCAAGCACATCAGCGATAAAATTACCAGAACCGTAACCGGTATCGGCACTAAGTGTCTGAATGTCTTTGGGCATGGTGTATGTTTCAAGGTCATCTACCATCTTAAGGGCACTTTCGGGCTCTGCTGTCCCTGTCGCCTGCGTGCCCTGAGTCTCAAGGATTACTCTGCTTTTTGTGTCGATCAGATCATGGCCCATAAACGAGAGAAAAGCCCCTTTGCCCTTCGATTTGCTGTATAAGCGCGCGTCGGGGTCTGTAGTCGAACGGTGTGTTTGGTTCGTCCACTTTTCACCATGAAAGTCTTTATCCTGAGAATGCCCGGACCTACCCTTTGTCTTATCACCTTCAAAACCGATTCCCTTGAGATAATCATCAAGAGAAACAGGGGGTTCTATCGGCTCAATACTTTTCACTGAAGCATCAGCTTGTATCTGAGTGCCGTCGACACTAAGGTGTTTACCGCTCACAAGACCGACATCTATGCAACACTGGACTACCTGACGCATTATCCGTTCAAACAACCCACTGGATGCCCACTTGTGATTGCGAAGCTTGTTGATCGTGCTCCTATCCGGAACCGCATCATCAAATGTCTGATGACAAAACAACCGATATGCCGCATGCATCCCCACTTCCTGACAGAGCCGATTCTCACTCAAATTATACAGATAGCCAATAAGGATCATTCGAACAACTAATTCAGGATCAATACCGGGTCTGCCATTGTCAGGGCAATAACAATCTGATACAACGTCTCGTACAAATGAAAAATCAACTGCCTCATCAATCTGACGAAGGATATGATCCTCGGGAACTAAATCCTCCATCTGAAAATAGTGAAACATCGGATTTGTCTGTTCCTGCTTTTGTGGGGTCATTGTTTCCTCCATGTATAATATTATCAATAACATAATATAATACATCGGAACTGCTTTATCAATGCTTGTTTTATACTATTTTCTGAATCTAAGGGTTTTTCACAAGGCTTTTAAGGAATATACTGTAGACGCGGAGGGTCGTCTTGACTGCTGATCTCATAGAAGCGACCGATATTGAGATAAACCTTCTGATCGTGGATGATGAAGCGCCTTTGAGGAAACATCTGAAGAAACTCCTGACCATGAAGAACTTGCAGGAGGAGTTAGGCAGGACGATCTATATAGATGAGGCCCCGGACGCCGATACGGCGGATGCTTTGATCGAGAGGCACTACGATATTATCCTTATGGATATGAGCATGCCAAATAGTAAGGGCGATCCGGACAAAGAAGTAGGGATCAAACTCCTACAGAGGATAAAGGAGAGGAGCCCGAAATCTGAAGTGATAGCCATAACGGGCTACGGGACAGACGAAAAGGCCATCACTGCTATCGAGATGGGAGCTTTTTATTTTTTGCATAAGCCCTTCCCGAATGAGCTCTTGATCGCCCTGATTAAGCGGATCATCAATATGAAACATACTGAGAGATTAGCTCAGATAGACGGTTTGACAAATCTTTACAACAAGGCGTTCTTCAACACTATCTTAGAAAATGAAGTAAATAAATTCCCTAAGAAGGGGGAACCTAAAAGGAGGCTGGTCTCAGCCCTTTCTATCGCTATTGTGGATATAGACAACTTCAAACGGATCAACGATACCTACGGGCACATAGAAGGGGACAGGACACTGAAGGCGGTGGCGAATGCCTTAAGGAGTTCCTCAAGACGGACGGATATAGTGGCGCGATGGGGAGGGGAAGAGTTTACGGTAATACTCCCAGGAGCGACAACTGCACCGGCTTTGAATCAAGCTGAAAGGATACGAAAAGCTGTAGGTAATGTGTCAGTTCCGCGCGAGGATGGCAATGGGGAAATCCGCGTTACCGCTCGTGTAGGGGTGGCGACCTATCCATCTTTTTTTGAAGATGTGGAGGAATTACTCAAAAGGGCGGATGAGGCGAGCTATTTTGCAAGACAAAATGGGGGAAATACGACATGTGGGTACGATAGCGAAGGGAAGATCAGGAAGTTTTCGGAATTAGTAGAAAAAGTCGAAGCATAGAGGTTGGAGAGGATAAGGTTGCAAAGAAGCCACAAAAACGACCGAACTGTAATGTATTCTGCTTTTGCGTGCGTATTAAGTGATGATTCAGGATAGCCTCCTTTAAGGTGTAGATTTGTATAAAGAATATTGGGGTCTAAAGGAATTTCCGTTCGAGAACGTTCCAGATCCGCGCTTCTTCTGGTCTTCCCCTGAGCACGAAGAAGCTCTGGTAAGACTATTCTACACTATAAGCAACCGCAAGGGCGCGGCTATGCTCACGGGGGAAATCGGGTCGGGGAAGACGCTCCTGAGCAGAACTCTGGTCAAAGCTTTGGGGAAAGATAAATATGAGATAGGATTGATAGCTAATCCGACCCTCTCTCCGATTGATTTTTTGAAGGAGATACTGTATCAACTGGGAGTCAAACCTAAAGCTGACGATAAATTAGAACTCCTGCACGCTTTGAGCGATTCAGCTGTAAATAATATCAGGATAGGAAAGAATACTGTTGTCATTGTGGATGAGGCTCAATCTATAAAGGACGATGATATTCTGGAAGAACTGCGGCTGCTTTTGAATTTTCAGTTGAACAACCAATTCCTTTTGACTCTTGTGCTTATAGGTCAGCCTGAGTTTAGAGAAAGAGTCGCCAAGATAAAACAGCTTGAACAGAGAATAGCTATCAAATACCACCTGAACAACCTGAATCTGGAAAACACCAAAAACTATATCAATTTCCGTTTGAAGAAGGCAGGGGCGCAAAGAAAGATATTTACGGATGTGAGTACCGAGGCGCTGTACCGATATTCTTTAGGGCTTCCCAGGGAAATAAATAATCTTTGCGATATGTCGCTCCTTTTTGGATTTAGCGACAAAGTTCAAGAAATAGACCTCGATATTGTAGGGAAAGTCTCAGATACGAGGAAGTGAGATTATGGTTAGATTATCGGACATCATAAACGAAGACGATCTGCTTAAGAAAGATAAAGAGGGGAAAGATAGCAGCTCTGAGTTGGACCCAGGTGCCAAGGATAAGGCCAGATTATCAGACATCATAAAGGGCGATAACCTTTCTAAACTGATTGAGGAACATAGCAGGAAAGATAAAGAAGGGGGCAATATCACGCTTTTGAGGGAGGTTTACGAAGAGTTGGGTCAGGTGATTAATCAAGATAAACCAGATACACAGGGACAGTTTCCACCTCAGAAGGATCGTTCTGTGTCACAGACAGCCAAGGACGCCGATGCTACAACCTCAGAGCTCAGTGACATCCCGGCAACCGACGCGTCGGATGACGACATAGAAGAAGTGGATAAAAGCGGAATAGAAAATCTTTACGACAGGATGTACAGCTACGTTGAGGAGGTTATATTTTCGATTAAGGAGGGAGGCGATTTTTCGCTGCAGGAGGCATTCCAGATTGCTGAGGAAATTGTGGATTCGTCTGATGCTCAAAACACTCTCTTCCACAAAGCCGTGTACACTGAGGATGAACCGGACACAGATATTCTACACTCGTCGGTCATATCCCACTCTGTGAATGTAGCTATATATTCTCTGAGGCTAGGCAAAGGACTGAGTTACGATTACGATAGAGATGAACTTATCCAATTAGTAGTGGCGGGACTGCTTCACGATGTGGGGATGGTCAAAGTAGAGGACATAATCCGCAAGGAGGGAAAACCTACGCAGGATGAGATGGCTGAAATTCGCAGGCATCCACAGTACGGCTGTGAGATCCTGGAGAAATTCGGTCCGGACTATTCGTGGCTGGCCGAAGCGGCGCTCCAGGAACATGAAAGACACGGAGGTCAAGGATATCCCGATCACCTTGCAGGCGAGGAGATTAGCGAATATGCCAGAATCATCGCTGTGGCCGATACCTATGAGGCTATGACTCACACCCGACCGCACAGGAAAGGTCTGATGTCCTTTGATGCTGTAACTCAGATAGTCCAGAGAGAGAAGGGGCAGTTCGAAAGAGAGGTGGTAAAGGCGTTGATAATGAAACTTTCAGCGTTTCCGATAGGATGCTACGTTCGATTGAACTCTAAGGCAGTGGGCAGAGTGATAGAGACGAGAGACGAAAGTCCCCTCAAGCCGGTCGTAAGGCTCCTTTATAATCCTCAGGGAAAGCCTCTAAAGGAGGAAAAAGAGATCGATTTAAGAGATATGTCGATGCTAAGCGTCTCAGAGGCTATCCACGAGAGGGATCTTCCCAAGAACATAAGGGGCAGGAGATAGAGATGGCCTGGAGAATGGAAGATAGATTCCTTCTTTCTTGTTCGAAGCTGAGTTTAGATGAGGATGCGATTTATGCCTGTGAGATTGGGTTAGATTGGGATTATGTCTTTACAAAGTCCCTGGATGAAGGATTATCGGGTCTGGTGTACAAGAGTTTGAAACAGATAGCAGTAGAGGACAGGATTCCACGGGATGTTTTAGAGGATCTAAAAGAGGAGTACTATAGGTCTTTCGGCCGGAACATGGTCCTCCATGCTGCTACCTTAGAGGTGTTAGAGGCGTTTGAGGATGAAGGAATAGATTGCATCGTTCTTCCGGGCGTATCGCTTATGGATGTGTATAAGGATCCAGGTTTAAGACCGATGGAGGACGTAGACATACTGGTACGAAAAAGGGACCAGAGTAAAGCAAGGCGGACGATGCGGAACTTAGGGTATCAGGACAGCGGAAGGTATAAAGATGTGTTTGTAAAGAACGCGACGATCTTCTTCGATTTGCACACGGATCTTATGAACGCCTCAAGGATAGGTGCAAGGAGCTTTGCCCTCGGGATAAAGGAGGAGGATATATGGAGCGAAGCCCTTAAAAGAGGAGATGGTAAAGGGGCTTTCCTATCAAAAGAGGATACGATCTTATATCTGGCCGCTCATGTCCTTAAACACTCTTTCAACAGGAAGATATGGTTCGTTGACATCAGAAGGTTATTAGAAAGTTGGGACATAAATTGGAGGCGGTTATTGACTCGGGCCCGCCATTTCAACCTGGAAAAGCCCCTGTACTACTCTTTGACATACGTAAAGGAGATTATGGATGCGGATATTCCGAAAGACGTGTTAGAAGAGATGAAACATTTGAAATTTAACTTTCTGGAAAGAGCGGTTCTGCGTTCGGCTCTGGAAAACAGGAACGTCGACAAATTGGGCGACCTCCTGTTGTTGTTTAACATAGAGCAGAGAGGGCAAAGGTTCGAGTTTCTTAAAGAGACCTACCTTCCTAGGCCTGAGGTGATGGCACAGGTCTTCCCAAGGGCGTCCGCGCGATCTTTCTTTTTTGCATATCTTTTGAGGCTTCTGCAGTTGATGCGGGAGGGTCTTAAGGGATCGACTGGATTTTTGATGGGACTTGTGGGAGAACGGAGAGGATGGGAGACATAATCTTTTGTCTGCTGTCTACTTTTTAAAGGGTCTGTTTGAAAATAAAAGGAGGGAACTCCTAATGGATCTCCAAAGAAAAGGAGTTATAATAGGCGTGATGGTCTTATTAGTAGGGTGTGCAGCAAGTGTGCCCGCCCCTCAAGTAGGAGATGACGACGGGGTTGGGAGGCTTGAAGGGGCCTATGTACATCGTTTGCCTGAGCCAGGCCCTGCTGAGAATAGGTCGTACACCGAGGAATTCGGCTTCCCTGAGTATCTGATAGGACCGACCGATGAGCTGAAGATAAAATTGGCTTTTGGGACCCAAGAGACTGAGGAGACCGTTGTCGTGCGACCGGATGGGAGGATCTCCTTTGAGTTGGTTCATGATCTGGAAGTGGCGGGTTTAACTCCAAGGGAAGTGGACGATCTCCTGACAGAGTCTCTAATTGTATATCTGAAAGTTCCAAAGGTGGATGTGTTAGTGGATAAATACAACAGCAGGAGGGTGGCTCTATTAGGCGCGATACAGACTACTCAGCAGGCGGGAGACAATGGACCGGGCGTCTATTCACTAACTGGGAAAAAGACCGTGTTGGATATTATCCTGGAGGCAGGCGGACCTACGGACGATGCGCAGTTGGACAGTATCAAGTTGACCAGGGGGAGTAAAGAATATATCATAAATCTTAATAGGATAAAGGACGCAAGTATCACTTTGGAGGGAGGAGACCTTGTACGAGTGCCCGGATTGTCGGTGGTGGATAGGAAGGTACTAGTGATAGGAGAGGTTAGATCTCAAGGGGTGTTCAGCTTCCCAAGCGACGTGAGTGTGATGGAGGCTGTTATCAGGGCCGGCGGCTTCACGAATGACGCTGTAAGGGAGGATATAAAGATTATAAGAGGAGACGCGTCTAATCCTCAGATGTTTTCTGTGGATGCGGAAAGCATATTGGAGAACGCTGATCTGGCTCAGAATATTATACTTGAAAATAACGATATTCTTTATGTTCCGAGGTCATTCATATCGGATATAAATGTTGCCATAAACAAGATAAACCCGATATTGAGCCTAATTGTGTGGCCGAGCACCTATAGGGACCTGTACACGACAGGCGGCGGCTTGAGGATAGATACGGGACCTCCGGAGACAGGCACTACCACCCTGCGGACGCTCCCAATAGGTAAGCCCACAGCGGGAGCGAAGGCTGTGGCTGACAACGAGAAAGATTCCAAGGAAAAAAAGACCTCTCAAGATGAGTAGACAGGGAAGGACAGTGGTAAAGAATGGCGTCTCAATATGAATTAAGCTTAAGAGACTACTGGCGGATACTGCGCAAGCGGAGGTTTCTCATTGCCTTCACTGCGTTGATGTTGGGGATATTCACCTTTATGGTGAGTTCTTTTTCAAGACCTGTCCCTAAATATAGCGCCTCTGCAAAGATACAGATTGAAAAGGAAACTTCACCGACCAGTCAATATACCGATGCACTATCGTCGTACTACGGAGGAGGAGGTGACCTGGAGACAAGAAAAGGTGTTATAAGAAGTCAGAAAGTTTTGTCTATCGCCTCCAAAAACTTAGGCATGATAGGAAAAGACATCAGTTTGACAGAAATAGCCGATACCCCTGAATATATTCGCAAGATCGAAAGCCTTGAGAAGAGCGTGAGTATTGAGCAGGAAGAACTTACCGATATTATAACCATCTCAGCCGTACACATCTATCCCGATACGGCGGCAAAGATTGCAAACGCTGTCGCAGAGGCATATAGGGATTACCACTGGGATCAGGTGACGAGCCAGCCCAAGGAAGCAATAAGACGCATAAAGGAGTTGACGGACGCTGAGAAAGATAGTCTGGCACAGGCCGAGATGAATTTGAAAAGGTACAGGGAGGAAAAGAATATCATCTCTTTGGTCGCTCAGACGAGCCTTGTGCTGAGCGAGAAGTCCATAACTCGAACATCGCATACGGAGGCAGAGTCAGCTTTAAATCAGATCAATGATGTTATTAAGCAGGTAGATAAGGTGGGAACTATATCGGAGGAGGCGCTGGAGAGCCTCCCGAAAAGATCGCTACAGGTGTTTTCATGTCTTTGGCAACAAGCCTAACTAATCTAAGCAGCGAAAGGGAAGTCTTGCTTTTAGACTATAGTGTTAGGCACCCTCAGCTTCGGGCGACAGATATTAAGATTGCTAATGTCAAGAAGGATATGGTCGAGGAGCTAAGAGGGATGCAAAAGGCGCTGGAGGTCGAGCAGAAAAAGTTCAAGGCGAGGCTGGACGCGCTATCGGCAGAAGAAAAGAGGATCCCTCAAAGGCGACTGGAACTTGAGAGGCTTATGGCAGATGTGGAAGGTAGACGTCAGATAGTTACGGCTTTGGAGGAACAGTACCATACAGCAAGGATACAAATGGAGAGCACCGGGGCCGAACGGGTGGTGATAATTCAACACGCATTCGCATCCAGTGTACCCATAAATCCGACTAATCCTCTGTCTATAGCTGTTGTAGGATCTGCCATAGGCATGATATTAGGGCTCCTTTTTGCATTTATTGCTGAGACTATGGACACTTCTATAGGGACGATCGAGGACGTCGAAGAGTATGTGGGGGCTTCTGTAGTGGGGCTGATACCTCACATAGATATTGAAGAGGTGAAAGCGTCTCTAATGGCCAAGGGAGTGGCTGATCAAGATGAAGCGGCTATAGAGCAGAAGGCGCGATTGGTAGCGCATTTTGATCCTCAGTCTAACATAGCAGAAAGCTACAGGGCCTTAAGGACGAACATCCAGTTTTTGACTGTTGAGAAGAACGCCAAAAGTGTTTTGGTCACAAGCTCCACCCAGCAGGAGGGTAAGACGACGACGATGGTGAATTTTGCCATGACCATGGCTCAGGTGGGGGAAAAGACGCTCCTTATAGACACCGATTTGAGAAAACCTGTGGTCAATAAAGTATTCGGGTTGGAAAGAGAACCTGGTTTGTCGGACGTGATACTGGGCAATTACGACTACAAGGACGTTGTCAGGACTGTGGCGGACATAATGACAGGGGAAATGGGCATGGAGGATATTATGATGACCCCTGGGATGGATAATCTGAACATAATCACCAGCGGAACGATTCCCCCTAACCCCACTGAAATATTGAGCTCACAGTCTATGAAGGATTTCATAAGGGAAGTGGAGGAGGACTACGATATAGTGCTCTTTGACTGCCCCCCCATACTCCAGGCCACCGACGCAGCCATCTTGGCCCGAGAAATAGATGGGGTGATCCTGGTATATAGGGTGGGTGAGGTTCCGAGAAATTCGTTGAAGCGGGCAAAGCTTCAGTTGGATCAAGTGGATGTTCAGACGCTGGGGATTGTGCTGAACGGCGCTCGCGCGGATATAAGCTCGGACTTCTACGATATGAGGTATTACTATTCGTCGTATTACTCTTACGGCAGTGAAAATAGAGAGGAATCGAAAGCCGGACTGCTGTCCAGGCTCGTGGATAACGCCAAATCTGTATTCGGCAGCAGTAATGGTAAAGATTCAGAAAAGGGCGAACGCTCCGCCGAAAGCAAAGACAGCGAAACAGGAAAAGGCAAAGTTGCAAGATTAGGGGTCAACGTTTTCTTGTCTGCGTTTGTGGCCGTAGGGTTCATGTGGCAGATGGGTCTGATATCGCTTGGAAAGCAGATAGATAGAAAACGTACAGAAAACACAGAAATTCCAATCGAGAGAGAATTGACAGAAACACCTAAAGGAATTCGGGAGGAAAAGGTAGATGCCCCTATTGACAAAGAGTCCAAAGTAAAAGGGGCGTATCAGAGCCAAACGGGGACTCCGAAGAGTATTCAAGCATCTTTTGAGGAAAAAGGCGTTTCAAAGGAGACGAATGCAGATCCAGAACGAGATATTGTAGGGGCGTTGGACTCCTCCCATGAAACCGATGGGTCCCAAAGCGTCGCCACAGCAGCGCTTGCGCCCGAAGAGAAAGATCCAGTTTACTTAAAGGATATAGCAGAACGTCTACAGGGAACCGAGAATCTTCCCATGGAGACAAACCATGATAGAAAGAGACCTTTCTCCGTACATGTAGGATCGTATAAGATGCTAGAAAATATGAACCTACAGATGGAACGACTCAGGGCAAAGGGATACGAGGTGTTTGTCGTGGGTGCAAATGTGGGCGGTGACACCTTCCACAGGATTTTGGTAGGCGGGTTCGAAAACATCGTTGGAGCAAAGGTACAAGCTGATCATTTGAAAATGAGGGGCCATACAGATTATGCGGAGGCTATGGATTTGCCTTACGGCGTGCAGATAGGCACCTTTGACCTGAGGGAACTTGCCCAATATGAAGCTGATGAGTTAATAAAGGATGGCTATTATCCGTATATAACGGTTGCAGATGGACTGGACAGCGCAAGTTTCAGTTTAATGTTAGGAGCGTTTAAGACAGAAAAGGAGGCCGAAGCGTTCTCCCAAGAGATGGGAGGAAAGGGAAAGTCTAATCAGGTCATCCTAAGATAGGAAGATGGCCCTCCTATCGAAAAGTTCATATGCCTAATCTTTCCTGGCCACTTGTGTCATTGCTTGCCTGGCTTTTTAATCAAAGATATTAAGTAGCTTGAAAACTTGTTGGATATATTAAGTCAGTAGACAGGTGAGATTCCTTCAGGTTTTGGGCCTCGCAATGACAAAAGTCTTTGCACTGTCATTGCCATCCGAAGTCCAGAGCCTTGGCTCAGAGCAAAGCAAAGGCTCTGCGAAGGGTCAGTGAGCAATCTCCGTTAGGTCGCCTTTTCCTCTTAAGACGTTTACTATCTTGGATCTCTATAGTCTTGGCCAGAATATTTTCACCCGACACTCAGTTGGCGTAGATTTCAGGTCGAAAGGAAGGTGATTTCAATGCCATATTCGAGCCATTCAAGGCGCTCACGCCGTTCACGCCGTAGAAGAAGTGGACGATCTAATGTAAAGAGGGAGACCAAGCTATATCTGGCTATAACACTTGCGTGCTTTTTAGCTGCCGCTTTCATAAGTTTTGTGACAGGCGCAGCCCCCGATCTCATAAGGGGCTTTATCAGTAATTATGTCCAAAAAACGATAAGCACTGAGATCAAAAAGGCTCAGGAGGAAATATCCTCTGGGGGTGGTATGGACGTCGATAAGATGAAAGAGATGATGGGAAAATCAAAAAGGGGAAGATAGTTAGTATTTTATTGAGTTTTGAACGTGTGGTTTTAGAACATATAAGGCGTAATATATGAACTCTCGCTATAGAAACTCAAGTGTGCTTTCCTTGGGAGGAATAGTTGTCTTAACGCTGTTACTGTCCCTGGTAGTATCGAGGGTACCATACGAAATGAGCATTGCCCTCGTTATAGGTGTCTGTGTGCTTGTCGTCAGTTTTTTGTACGCAGAGGCAGTTTTTTGTACGCAGAGGCAGCTATTTATATCCTTATCCTTTCAATGCTCCTTTCACCTGAGTTTGGAACCAGAGAGACAAGCGGAGAGGGAGCGACTATCCGACTGGAGGATATACTTCTGGTGGTCGTAGGTTGCAGTTGGTTAGCGAGGATGGCTGTACATAAGGATCTGGGATTCTTTTTGAAGACGGAGTTCAACCGTCCGATTCGGAACTATGCAATGGCGTGTATCCTTGCCACAGGAGCAGGGATACTCTACGGAGACGTTAAATCTCCGATCACAGGCTTCTTTTTCGTCTTGAAATACATAGAGTACTTTGTGATGTTTTTTATGGTGGTAAATCATATCGAGAGCAGAAGACAGGTCAGATCGTTTCTGATAGTGGCTTTGATAACGTGTTCTATTGTATGTTTTGCATCTTTGGCTCAGATACCGGCGGGAGGTAGGATAACTGCGCCCTTCGAAGGAGAAGGTGGCGAGCCGAATACGCTGGGGGGCTATCTGGTGCTCATGTTGTCTCTGGTGCTAGGACTCCTTTTTAATATGGATGATCGGGATTCAAAAACGTATAAGAGGGCGCTGTTAGGACTTTCGTTTCTGTGTGCAGTTCTGATTCTATTTACACAGTCGAGAGGGTCGTGGATGGCTGTGGGGGTTATGTACGTAACGCTGACTGTCTTAAGTAAGAGGAGACTATTGCTCATCCTGGGGCTCTTGGTAGTGATCCCTCTTTCTCCAGTTATCCTGCCAAAGGCTGTTAAGGAGAGGGTGTCGTACACGTTCAAAAAGGGCGAATCTGAGCAGTGGAGGAAAATGCAAAGGGATGTAGGCGGTGTTACTCTGGATACTTCGACTTCAGATAGATTGGGGGCTTGGGAGAACGCCTTAAAGGGATTTCTGCGCCATCCGATACTGGGATATGGGATTACAGGTTGGAGATTCTTGGACGCTCAATTTATAAAGACGCTGGTCGAAACAGGACTTGTGGGTTTCACCGCCTTCATCGCCCTCTTGGTCAAGATCCTTCAGGTGGCGTGGAGAACTTACAAACAGACCGAAGATAGAATGTACAAAGGGATATGCATGGGATTTTTTGTCGGTACGGTCGCTATGATCGCACATGGACTCTTCGCGAATACGTTTATTATAGTCAGGATCATGGAGCCTTACTGGCTCCTCGGGGGACTAGTGGTGATAATTCCCATTCTGGAGGCAAAAGCAAATGAGGCATCCCTGGAGACTGTAGCTGCTTAGGTCAGGCCGGGACATGCTCACACATCGGAAAATATGAAGAAACAAACTCAAATTAACGGAATTCTGTCACCACTATTGCAAAATATGAGGATAAAGAATGCGTTAGCTTTTATACGTGGAAATCGCATACTTGATGTTGGGTGTTCAGCAGGAGAAATGATTCGATATCTTCCACATGATGTCGACTACATATGAATTGAAGGAAACGCTACTTATTTCAAAAATGCACAATTATTACATCCGGATCATACTTTTGTCAATCTGTATATTGACGGTGATAACTCCGCCAATTTAGATGTACCTGAGAGAGACACAATTATTATGCTTGCGATTTTGGAACATTTAAACCACCCGATGGAGACCTTAAGAAACTTAAGAAGCTATTTATCCAAAGAGGGAATTATTATTATCACGACCCCAAGTAACTACGCAAGATATATTCTCCAGATAGGATCAAGATTTAGAATATTTTCTAGCGAGATGGATGAGCATAAGAATCACTTTTCCCAATCGGAGCTTATATCAATCTGTAGGGATGCAGGCTCAACAATTATCTGCTATTCCAGATTTGAGCTTGGGATGAATCATTTGATTGTGATAAAATAGTGATCGATTAGGACGATGTGGCGTTTTTGGAAGGACAGTTTAAGAAGCAGGACTGGATATGCTAACGCATCAGCAGAGAGAAATAGAACTCCACAGGCGGCTTGCCGGAGAATACGATGTCAGGTACGGTTTCGGGTATTCAAGGATATTTCAGGACTATTGGAATAGAGTAATAATAGACGAATTGCCAGATGGAAAGGTAGCTTTGGATATAGGTTGTGGAACAGGGGTGCTGTTAGATGAGTTAGTAAAGAAATGCGATTTTGCAGTAGGTTTAGATATATCCATAGAAATGCTGAGGAGGGACACAAGACAGGACAAGAACTTTAAAGGAACAACAGTAGGAGATGGCATGAGTCTTCCTTACAAGTCAGGATCTTTCGAAGCTGTGGCATGTAGAGGATCCCTTCATCACATGCCGTCCTTGACATCGGTCCTGTGTGAGATCCATAGGGTTTTGAAGGATAAAGGAGCGTTAGTGCTATCTGAGCCGAGCAATGACTCTCTTGTAGTTAGATTAGCCAGAAAGATAATGTATAAAAGGTCGAATAAGTTTGACGAAGCCGACGTGGCGTTTTTGGAGGGACAGTTGAAGCGTACGTTGGAAGAATGCGGTTTTAGGGTAAAAAAAGCCAAAAGATTTGGATTTACAGCATATGCGCTGGCGGGATTCCCTGATCATCTTCCTCTTTTGAAGTATGTTCCATTCAATGAAGCGGTGACAAGATTTCTGCTCCTATGGGATAGATTCCTCGCTGTGATTCCGCTGATTAAAAGCCAGAGTTTACACGTGATTATGTGTGCACAGAAGATTTAGACAAAGTTATGAACCGAAGCGAGGACATAAACGTGAGGAACGTCAAATCATCGGTTCAGTTGGAGTGTCCACAGCGACGTGAGGATCTGTTGTGTAGAGAAATAGACGACGAAGGTGTCGTCTACGACTGGAAGGGAAATTTAGTTCACTCTCTGAACCTGACAGCGGCTTTTGTCTTTAAGTTATGCGATGGAGAACACTCTGTAGAGGATATAACAAATAAGGTTGCGTCTAACTTCGACGTGAAACGGGAAAGGGCCCAAGAAGATGTAGAAAGGGTCATTGAAGAGTTAAAGGAACTGAGGCTTTTGGAATAATACGGAGAATAGTGACTGCAAGAACGACGTATAGTTGAAAATATCCCCTGGACGTATAAGGACGGGTTTAGGTTTGTGAGTTTCGGGGTGCTTTTCAGGACTAACTGGGAGGATTTGAGCAGAAAGGTTAAGAGTCTCTATCGTTATTTTTATTCTGAGGATGTAGAACAAGGGGATGCGATTTACTCTGTCGATGTCCAGAGCGTAGAAGCAACAGATCAGAAGGTCTTTACGGTCTTTGAAAGGGGAGAAGTTCTGTGTCGAACGTATGATCTGGCACGGCTTCTCCCCTTTTTAGAAAACCGAATTACAGATACGGCTTTACGTGGGTTGGACAATTTCTTTCAGATCCACTCGGGGGTTGTAAGCGTAGGTGGAAAGGCTTTGCTCCTTCCGGGGCCTCCGGGCAGCGGGAAGACCACTTTGGCGCTCGGACTGGTTCTTTCAGGGTTCAAGTATTTGTCTGAAGGAAGTGGCTTTAATAGACCCCAGTTCACTGGATGTGGTTCCATTTCCGAGGAGCCTGTGCTTTAAGGAAAGGTCGTTTGATGCCCTGGCACAACTGATCTCTAAAACAGGGTCCAAGGACGCCGAGTGGGGAATAGATTGTGGAGGAGTCCATTATATAGATGTGACAGACATAGCGGCGGATCCTTACGGAGAACCTGCACCTGTGGGATATGTGATCTTTCCAACGTACAACCCAAACGGTAAGTCAGTCCTCTCAAAGATAAGTCGTGCTGAAGCCGCATCCCGGATTGCCCAGATGTCGCTCAACTTCTCCTCTTACGGCAAGAGCGGGGCAGATATTGCAGTAGAAATAGCAAGAAATGCAGAGTGCTGGGCTCTTTCTGTGGGTGATCCGGAGGAGTCCGTAAGCTTAATTTCAGAGGTGATAGGTTAGTAATTAAATGAAGAGTGTACAAAAATGCTAGATAGGATAGAAGCTATATGAAGGTATTATGTAATGAATAGAAAGGCTAGTATCCTTATTCTCAACTACAGCGGCAAAGAACTATTAGAGGAATACCTTCCTTCTGTAATAGAAGCTCTGGAGTACGATGGCAATAAGCACGAAAGCGTCGTGGTAGATAATCTCAGCACAGATGACAGTGTTGAATTTGTGGAGAGGAACTTCCATGGGGTTGCTGTCAGGAGGATGGATTCAAACTATTGGGAATTGTCAGTTGGCTTACGTATTTTACAAGAGTATTTACCACGCAGATAAAATGTACAGTGGGGTGATGGGAGGCGGTGCCCTGCCTACTGCCTACTCATTATTATGAATATCCTTGTGATCACAAACGATTTCCCGCCTTTAAAAGGTGGTGTGGCTTCGTTTCTGCACAATCTATGTGTTCAGTTGGAAAGGAACGGTCATAGCGTTCAGGTACTCACCTTTTCGGTGACTCCGAGGGATTGGAAGGAGGACAAAAGGGCTCCCTACAGGATATATAGGCTCAGAGACCCAAGGAGGTTTTCATCTGTCATCATGATTTATAAAAGCGTGCTACATTGTCTCAAATATCGCATCGATGTTGTGCTCATAGGACATCTTATGACGACGCACGCATTGGGGGTCCTCTTCCTAAATATGTTGCTCTTCATACCATATGTGATTTCGATTTACGGCTTGGATCTTATGACTTTTCTATCCAAGTCGAGGCTGGATGGTTTGATATCGCGGGCTCTTTTGAGGAGGGCCTCTACGCTGATGGCCATCAGCCAGTTCACAAAGGATGAGATATTAAAAACTGGATATGAAAGGCCCGATAGGATATGCGTGGTGTACCCCGGAGTAGATATCCAGGAGTTCAGACCAGATATTGAATCAGAAAGAATCAAACTCAGATTTGGCCTTTCAAGCAAGAGGGTGTTACTGTCTATTGGAAGGCTAGTTAGAAGGAAAAATCATGAAACTGTATTGAGAGCGCTGCCGGGGGTTATTGAAATGCTCCCTGACACTGTCTATCTTATAGTGGGAGAAGGGCGAGAGGAGGGTCATTTAAGAAGAATTGTAAAGGAATTAGGACTTGAAGATCATGTGATATTCACAGGGTATATAGATCAGAAGGACCTGCCGAGTTGCTACTCTGCGTGCGATTTGTTTGTTATGCCTTCGGATATAGTGGAGGGCAGCTTTGAGGGGTTCGGCATAGTGTTTCTGGAGGCGAACGCATGCGGCAAGCCAGTAATTGGGAGCAATATAAGCGGAGTAGCTGAGGCAGTGGAAGATGGCGTGACGGGATTGTTAGTGGATCCCAAAGATTACGATGGGATAAAAGACGCGATAATAAGGCTTCTTACAGATAAGGAATATTCTCGAAAGTTGGGGGAGAACGGAAGGAAGAGAGCTTCCCAAAAGTTCACTTGGGAGAGCGCAGGCAAGAAAGTGGATGCGCTTTTGAAGGATGCACAGTTGGAAAAGCGTGCTTAAATGGGTTAAGAACAGATGACTAATGTCACGAAAAAGATAGCTTTGAACGCCTCTTTTCTTGCCATAGATGACATTGTCTTGAAGGCACTGTCGTTGGTATCGCTTCCGATTATGATGCGCTATCTGGGAGTCGATACCTTCGGGATGTACGTATTTGCACAGAGCTTTGCGTCCATTATCCTGGTCGTATCGGACGTTGGGTTGAAGACGACCCTGGTAAGAGATGTTGCCAAGAATAAAGAGAGAGCGGGCGAATACGTCCACAACAGTATGATCTTGAAGTCTATCTTTTTTGTTATCGCGTTTATGATCACTCTCGGGATCGTAGATGGACTTGGGTATTTTTCAGAAAAGGCGTCCCTGATCTATCTGGTTATGGTGTCAGGGATAACGGCTTCTTTTACAGTTTTGCTGTCCTCCTTTTTTAAGGCCTTTGAGGTGATGCACACGAAAGCTTTGGTAGACATCGCTGGAGGCCTGATCAGCCTCATCGCAGTTATAGCTGTTTTGGTATTACTCAGAGGAGGAATATACGAGCTTCTGGCAGCGTTTGTGGTGGGAAATCTTCTGATAGCAGCCTGGAGCTACAGGCTTGTTAAAGCCAAGATCGCTGAAACGGCGTCCTGGCACCACAACTGGAAGGTGGATTGGGGAGCTATAAAATCTCTATTTATGCTATCGATACCTGTGGGAATCTCAGGAATATTCGTGATGGTCTATAACTATTTCGATATTGTAATGTTAGAGTGGATGAGAGGAGACTATGAAGTGGGCGTCTACGGAGCGGCGTATAAGCTGATCATAACACTGCACTTTATCCCTTATGCGATAGTTGGGGCTCTATTTCCCGTAATGTCTAGGCTTTCAAAGAGTTCTCCGATAGAGCTAAAGTTTATCTTTGAAAGGTCGTTCAAGTACTTAGCGCTATTGGGACTACCGATAGCTGTAGGGGTCACGTTTACGGCAGATGAGATTATGATCCTTCTGGGAGGGGAAAACTGGGCTGAGGCCGGCACGGCACTCAAGATCTTGATCTGGGCGACGTTTATAGCGTTCTTGAACTATCCGATAGGGGCCCTTGTGATCACTTTAGATAGACAGAAGGTGGCGGCTTTCAACGCAGGGGTGTGTATGGTTGTCAACATAGGGTTGAATTTCCTGCTTATTCCATCGATGGGATTTAAAGGCGCAAGTATCGCAACTGTGGCAACCGAGGCTTTATTGTTCATGATGGGCTATATAGCTCTTTCGCGGGCGTTATATTCTCCTCCAGTGTTGAGCCTTTCAGCAAAACCAACAGTCTGTGGAGTAGGCCTTGCAGTGGTTCTGTACCTTTTAGGGAACATCGGGCTCTTTTTGTCCGTTTTGGCCTCCATCGCTGCGTATACGGGATTTCTGCTATTGACGCGGATATTCGATGAAAGGGACAGGGACATGTTTTTGGATCTCCTTCCGGGTCAATTAGAATGGAGAGCAAGAAATTGAGAATCTTTTACGTATGCGATGTCTATCTGAGTCGTCAGATAGCATGGACAACGCATGTCAAAGAGATTACTGAGAATATGAAGATGCTGGGACACGAGGTGATCCTGTTCGCTCCGGCGTACGGTAAGCACAGAGAAGAGACATCCGTGGATGTGGTCTATGTCCCCACAACTAACATCAGGTTTTTCAGGGTCTTCGTCTTCTATCTTTTGGTGTTTTTGTATATTTTTCTATACCATCTGAAGAGGGGAAGACCCGATGTGGTCTATATACGGGAGATGTATATTTCAGCTACGGCACAGCTAGCTGCAAAACTTCTGAGCGTTCCTGCCGTGTTAGAAGTGAATGGGATAAATCAGGAGGAAAGGAGTGATACCTCAGGATCGAGTCCCGAGGTGATATTGAGCGGATTCTTTCAGAATTGGGGCGTTAAGATGGCAGATATGGTGATCGCTATTACACCCAAATTGAGGGGGAAACTCGCAGAGAGGGCAAACGTCCATATTGAGAAGATATTTGTAGTGAGGAATGGGACGAATGTGGACATGTTTACGCCTATGGACGAGATGGAGGCTAAGGAGAGATTAGGGCTGAAGCGGGACAGAGATTACGTTTGCTTTGTAAGCAGTCTCTATCCGTTCCACGGTGCCCTGAATCTGGTAGAAAGTAGTCCTGATGTGCTTAAAGAGAGAGGAAATGTCAGCTTTTTGATTGTAGGAGATGGGTTTATGAAGGGTGAGTTAATAGAAAGAACGAGGGAGTTGGGCGTGTATAGAGATTTTGTGTTTACAGGTGAGGTCGGTTATGACTATGTGCCGCTCTACATCAACGCGTCGAAGTTGACTCTGTGTTTTATAAGGAATATAAGAGAAAGTGGGGAAGGCAGTCCGCTGAAGTTATTTGAGTATATGTCCTGTGGGAAAGCAATTCTGGCAAGCAAGGGCCCTGAGTGCGGTCAGTTTGTGGAGCAAGCGGAGGCTGGAAGATCTGTGGACACTGAGGACAAGAAGGAAATCTCCCGGAGTATATTGGCGCTTTTGGAGGACGACCAAGAAAGGGAACGCATGGGCAAGAAGGGGAGAGATTATGCACTTCAAAATTGCAGTTGGAAGAAAGTTACCGAACGGGTGTTGGAACTTTCAAGCCAGAACGACGAAATACCAAAGGGGACGAGGACAGCTTGAAGAGGAGGGAATCAGCATTAATCGCAGGGATCGCAATTGTGGCTCTGGCTATAAGATTAGGGGTCATCTATAACTTCACTGTTCCTGTGGAAAAGGATGCCCTGGAATACGATAAGATAGCTGTGAGTCTGTCACAAGGGAGAGGCTTCGAAATCGATGGACATCCTACTTCGCAAAGGCCTCCGATGTACCCGCTCTTTCTGTCGCTTGTCTACGGTCTCTTCGGGCACAGCCATGAGGCGGCAACTGCTGGAAATGCCCTGTTGGGCGCCGCAGCATGTATCGCTGCATACTTAATTGGAAGAGAGATCAAGGACTTGAGGACTGGCACTATAGCAGCGACGTTGACAGCCCTGCATCCGTCTTTTGAAGTAGCCACAAGGCTGTACTCTGAGAATCTATTCATTCCCCTTGTAGGGTTATCAACATTGGTCTGCATCAAGGTGGTCCGAGATAAGAGGCTATATCTATATATCTTAGCGGGATTCCTCATCGGGCTTTCGACGCTTACAAGGCAGACTGCAGGGCTTTTGTTGTTCTTTATCGCACCGCTTATGTTATTAGGACAGAGAGATAAACAGAGAATTACTAAAGGAATCCTAGCGGCAGTTACGGCGTTTTTGATTGTCATCGTCCCGTGGCAGACAAGAAACTGGTTTATGAAAGACAGGGTAGTGAATCAGGACTTATTGAACTTCGCATTTGCTTTTGCTAATTACCCATTGTTCTCCGGAAGCAACTGGTGGACTGTCTTCGACATGGAGAAGTTTGAGATGGAGCGGGACCGAGGAGTCGAATTTGTCACGAGGAAGGCCCAAGAGCTGGGCGGACAGAATGAGGGATTGAGCAAGCTGAAACTGGTAGTATTTGATAAGATATGTGGAAATCCGAAAGGATTTATCAAATTGTGCACCAGCAGGATTGCTATCTTCTGGCTCTCTCCTCCTGTGGGAACTTATTTTATCAAAGAGAAAGGCAAAACATTAGCCGGTTGGTGGATGGGGATAAACTACCTCTTATTGGGAACAGTTTTTTGGGGAGGATACCTGTCCCTGAGGGAGGGCAGGGTGGCCTGGATTGTTTTGGGGTTGCTTTTGTATTTCACTCTATTTCACGGACTTACACATAGCATCAGAAGGTATAGCTACACAGTGGTCCCTGAGATGATGGTACTCTCTGCCGTGTCAATTTCAACTCTTTATAACCGCTGGAAGGGGCTATGGCTCAAAAAATCGAACGGCGATTGCGCGGTGTCAGTCTGATAGTCCCGGCCTACAATGAGGAAAAGGGAATCGAAGGGGTGTTGAAGGGGCTAATTGACATTATGAACAATAATAAGACAGACTATGAGATTATCGTCGTGAACGACGGATCTACCGATAATACCGGCCAGATTTTAAAGGAGCTTTCAGATATAGTAGTTGTAGACCATTTTCAGAACAAGGGATACGGAGCAGCGTTGAAGTCTGGGATAAGGAAGTCTCGCTACGAAACTGTAGTCATTACAGATGCGGACGGCACCTACCCAAACAGCCGCATACCTGAACTTGTAGAGGGGATCGAAGAATACGACATGGTAGTCGGTGCAAGAACCGGAGAAAACGTAAAGATACCCTTAATAAGGAGACCTGCCAAGAGCTTCTTAAATATACTTGCTAATTATCTGTTGGAGACAAAGATACCAGATCTTAATTCGGGATTGAGGGCCTTTAGAAAGGACACTGTAATGTGGTATTTTAACATCTTGCCGGATAGCTTCTCTTTTACGACTACGATCACTCTGGCTATGTTAGGCGATGGATTCGCCGTCAATTATATCCCTATAGACTACGGAACAAGGAAAGGAAAATCCAAGATAAAGGCCAGGGATGCGTTCAATTTTCTGGTCCTGATAGTACGGACGATTATGTATTTTAACCCTTTACGGGTCTTTCTGCCCATAAGTTTGGGACTCCTGTCGGCGGCGCTTATAAGGTTAGGATACGATATTTTTGTGCTGAGCAACATAACGGATTCTTCAACTATGTTTTTTATCGCCGCTCTTCAGGTTGGATTGATAGGGATGTTAGCCGATCTTGTGGCCAAAAAGAGACAGCCGAGAGCTTGAATAAGTAGAGAAGGGCCACTTCTTCCCCATCCTTGGGGGTTGCTTCGTCAGACAGGAAGATCTACCCCAACAGAGGGCTAGGTAGACAGACATTTTTGTCTGTCCTGGAGGCAAGAGCAGGCAATGACTGAAGCTGGAGGCTGAACGGCGTCATTTAGAGCAGATTACAACGTCATTGCGACACTCCGATTGAATCCCCGATTGATTCTATCGGGGATCGAAGCGAAGTAACCTCATCATAAAACGACTCCAGATCAGAGTCATAATTCCATGCAAGAAGAAAATAGAAACAAAGAACTTAAGGCTTTGGAACTCCGGTGCCAGTTCGTGAGACATATGAACAGAGAGGACGAAGGGGCTGAGATAGAAGTTGTAGCGTACCAGGAAACAGGAGGAGACAGTCCGAAGATGTCGGTAATCGTTCCGACATCAGATGCCTACAGGGACGGGTATTTCCCGCAGCTTTTAGAGCAGTTGAGGGATCAGTCCTTCAAGGACTTTGAGGTCATCGTAGTCAAAGGGGATAAAAGACAGGGCAGAGCCATAAACACAGGTGCCGCAATGGCAAGGGGCGATATTTTAGTGACTTTAGACGACGATACGAGGCTGGGGCACGCTGAGGTGTTAGAGAATCTCTATGGGGTTCTAAGTGATTATCCCGATATAGGCATGGCGGGAGTGGCGAATCTAGTGCCGGACGACGTCCCCTGGCTCCAAAGGAGGACTATGGAGGAAGTTCCGAGGAGGAGCTCTGATGTGGTGGGGGTCATCACAGAGAGCGATATGGCAGAGCATCCGTGCTGTGCTATCCCCAAAAAGGTTTTCTGTGAAGTAGGCGGCGAGAATGAGATTATCCCGAGGGGCTTAGACCCTTATCTGAGAAGAGAGATAAGGAGGGCGGGATACAGAGTAGTCGTGATCCCGAACACTTATATCTATCACCTTCCGCCCCGTAGGTTTAAGGCTCTGGTAAGACAGTTTTTCAGGAACGGTAGACAATCTGCGCTCTGCACGAAGGTATATCCGGAGTGGGTCGTAGAATTGACGGAGAAACATAGCGAGGATGTACCTGAGAACGCCACTTTGCTCAAGAGGTCGCTCAGGGCGGCTTCGAGGTTGATAAAGGCGCTGTTTTCTGGCAAGCTTATATGGTTGGTCACATCTTTGGCGTACCTCGCCGGCTTCGGGTGGGAGATGGTCAGATTACGCCTTATGTCTGAAAGGGAATAGAGTCATGGGGAAAACGATCTTGTGGGCGAACGACTTCCCGCCTGTGGTAAGTGGGATCGCCACGTTCTTCTACAATTTATGGGTAGAACTACCCAAAGAAAGGACCGTTGTGATAGCTCCGAAGGCAAAGGGCTATCGGGAGTTCGATAGGCAGCGCGATGTTGTTGTGAAAAGGATATGGCTGCCATTAGGCGAGTCAATATGGGCCAAGGTCATCAAGACACTTTTAACTCTGATATGGAGCCTCTATCTATCACTCGTAGTGAGACCTCGAAAGTTTCACTGCGGTCAGGTGCTATCTTCGGGAATTGCAGGGCTTCTGTGCAAAAGGCTGTTCAAGATCGCGTACGTGGTCTATGTGTACGGATCTGAGACCTTCCGGCTGGGTAAAGGGAGAAGGGGAAAATGGCTGATGAGAAAGGTGTTAAACGAGAGCCAGACCGTAGTGTCGATCAGTGATTCCACTTCGAAGGAGCTTGAAGGGTTCGGCGTAAATAGAAAGAAAATAGTAAAGATATGTCCGGGGGTCGATTCGAGGCGCTTTTGCCCAAAGGCTAAGGATAAAGACTTGACAGAGCGTCTGGGGCTGGACGGGATGAAGGTGATCTTGACTGTTGCAAGGCTCGACCAAAGGAAGGGACACGACATGGTGATGAAGGCTCTGTCAAGAATAAGCAGAGAGAAAAAAACAAAGAGCGTGCAAGGAGAAGAGCTGAACCCTGTTTACTCCAAATATGTGATAGTGGGTAAGGGAATTGAAGAGGAAAGATTGAAGGAGCTATCTGGAAAGTTGGAGATCGAGGACACGGTCCTTTTTACAGGATATGTTCCCGATGACCAGATAGTGGATTATTACAATCTTTGCGACGTATTTGTGATGCCGAACAGGGTAACAAAAGGGACGTCTTTAGAGGGCGATATACAGGGATTCGGGATTTCGTTTGTAGAAGCTGCAGCGTGTGAAAAGCCCGCAATAGCAGGGCGTTCAGGTGGCACAGCAGAAGCAGTGTTAGACGGTGTTACGGGTATTTTAGTAGAGCCAGAGTCCGAGAAGGAAATAGCAGATGCGATAAGGAGGCTTATAGAGGATGAGGAGTTGGCGCTGAAAATGGGCAGAGCAGGAAGGGAAAGAGCGAAAAAGGAATTCGATTGGCAAAAACTGGCAAAATCAGTGGAGGAGATACTGTGAAGTGGAACACCCGCTGCAAAGAGTTGGATGTATCGGGGGTTAAAATGAAGCCTGCCTTCCTGGGGAAAGTGACATCGAAGGTACGAGATCTGGCCGGCTTGTTGTGTATGGGCGGTCAAGGCATTATACTAGACGTGGGATGCGGAAACGGTCTGTTCCTTGCGTCCGTAGGCAGAGCGTCAGCTTCAAAGAATGAATTAGTCCTGGTTGGAGTGGACAGATCTATGCCGCTTTTGAAGGAGGCTAAGGGAATTTTCAAAGATAATTCTGTGGAGTGTGTAAGCCTCCTCCAGGGAAACGCTTTAGCAATGCCGTTCAAGCGTGGGTCTCTAGATTACGTTTTGATGATTAATACGCTTCTGAATATGCCGGATAGGACAGTAGTAGCAGCTATCCTTCGCGAGCTTATGTCTCTCTGCAAGATAGACGGAAAGATGGTTGTGGACATCCGCAACGGACATAATCCCTATATAAGGTTTAAATACTGGCTTCACAACAGAAGGGGGACATTCCCGACGAAGGCTTACAGATTAGATGAGATATGTCGTATATTTGAGAAAGCTGGGTTTGCCGTAGCCCGAAAGGTACCTGTCGGGATTCCTGCTTTATCTATGGCTTTTGCGTTTGTGTTGGAGGCAGTGAAAGTCCGAAAGGTGGATGAAGGGTGCAGTTATTGACGCCTTCTGCTGGCACGCCCCTGGGCTTGGGAGACCTTTTACAGGGAATCACCTCGTCCAACGGGAGCGTCAGGGGCCTTGAGGCGCAACTCTCAGATTACATTGAAGTCGGCTACTGTCACTTTGTAAATTCAGGGACGACAGCGCTCTACATAATTTTAGAGGTCTTAAAGGGATTATCGGACAAAAACAAAGTAGTGCTCCCGGCTTATACAGCGCCTTCTTTGATATTGCCGCTAGAAAGAGCTAGATTAAGAGCTGTTCTTTGCGATGTATCGCTCGATACGTTTAATCTGGATATAGAGCATCTGGAGGAATCCGTGGGAAAAACTGCATTGTGCGTGGTTCCAGTCCATATGTTCGGAATTCCGATGGATATCGAAAGAGTCAAAGATGTTGTAGAGGATAAGAACGTATTTATCATAGAGGACGCAGCTTCCTCCTTCGGCTCAAAGATAAAGGGCAGGATGACCGGGACGTTTGGTGACGTGGGCTTCTACAGTTTCAACAGAGGGAAGAATCTCTCGACCTTGACAGGGGGATGTGTGCTCACGGACTCGGAGGACATCTCTTCAAGGATTGTTGAAAAGATTTCGAAGCTGTCAGAGTTGAGCTTAAAGTCAAGGTTGATTATGGAGGCAAAAACGGCGGCGCTATCTATAGCTGTGCGACCATTCTTCTATACTGCCTTGTACAGTATCGTATCTAAATTCAAATATACCGAGCTTCACACCGATTTTGTGTCGTTTAAGTATACGGACTTTCAGGCGGGAGTGGGGAGGGAAGTCCTTAAAAGGGCTGAGGATATTTTCGCAAGGAGGCATCAAAATGGGATTTTTCTGTATGGGGAGCTTGAAGGTACAGAGAGAACCGTACTGCCCCGCATTCCAGAGAATTCTACTCCCGTCTTTAATCAGTTTCCAGTGCTGTTTGAGGATACAAAGACTAGAGATAGGATTCAAAGGGAAATTTTCAAAGGGGGCGTGGAGATAACGATCCTTTACCGTGATCCTATTCACAGGATACACGATCTGGGATACGATCTGGATAACGATCCCTTTCCAAATGCGACATACATATCTCAGAGATTGCTCTTAATCCCCACTCATCCTATTATTTCTCTTGATAAGTTGAGCAAAATTGTAGAGATTATAAAAAGAGAGGTTCGTTAAGACAAGAAAACAGTAGGCAGCATATAGGGAGAGGCAGTCTGAGTGAGATTGTCTGGCTGATCTTCAGAGACCCTTGGCTTGGTTCTGTGCTAGGGGCTCTGGGCTTCCCCGACCCCCAATTGAATCCCCGATAGACTCAATCGGGGACTCGCAACAGCTGAAGGTTGGAGCCAAAAATCGTCATTTCGAGGTATTAAAAACTCCGAAACAATCTGATGAGAAAGGAGGAGGCGCCCCGACTGCTGTCTACTATTCATGATTCTATTAATCATAACCCGTTTGGATGGGGGTGGTTCTGCTGAGGCTGTGATGCAGCTTGCCGAGGGTTTGAGAAAAGACGGCTACAGCGTCAAACTCACAACAGGGAGGACGCTGGAACCTTATGAGGATATTGAGAGCTTTAGCAAGCGGACAGATGTGCCACTGATTTTGGTGGATGAACTCAAGAGGTCAATAAATCCGTACTGGGATCTGAAAGCTCTGCTCAGGTTGAGGCATATTATCGGTAGCGAAAAGCCGGATATTGTCCACACCCACTCGTCGAAGGCGGGATTCTTAGGGAGATTAGCAGCCCGGTGGGCGGGCGCAACCACGATAATCCACTCTCCACACGGCCACGTTTTCTACGGTTATTTTGGGAAGCTGAGGACAGAGCTATATATCCTTTTAGAAAGGTTGACAACAAGGATTACAGATAGAGTGATCACGTTGACCGAAAGGGGCAAATGGGATCACGTCAGCTTAAAGGTGGGACCATCTGAGAAGTTTGAGACGATATTTTGTGGGATAGATATAAGTAAATTCAAAGGGGCAGAGAGGGATAGAGAGTGGATCGAGACGGAATTTGGGATTCCGCGGGACTCATTATTGGCAGGATGGGTTGGTAGGCTGGTACCGATTAAAGGGTGTGAGCATTTTATCAGGGCGTGTAATTTGGCGGTTAAGCAGAGGCCGGACGTTCGCTTTCTGATCGTAGGAGATGGGACTTTAAGGGGAGAATTGGAAGATCTGATGGGAAGTCTGCGTATGGAGAAAAGGATGGTCTTTGCAGGGGACAGGCAGGATGTCCCTGATATCATGGCTTCGCTGGATCTCTTTGTATTATCTTCGCTGAACGAAGGCCTGGGGAGGGTGTTAATCGAGGCTATGGCGTGCGGTTTGCCGGTCGTGGCGACGGATGTTGGAGGGGTGGGAGATATTGTGGCAGACGGAGAAACGGGGCTGTTGGTTCCCCCCGCTGACGCAATTAGAATGTCTGAAGTTATGGTAAAGGTTCTGTCAGATTCCAGGTTGAGAGGAAGACTCGGAAGAGCAGGGGAGAAGAGGGCTGGAATCTTTGAGTTGGAAAGAACTATCGAAAGGACGGAGGAACTCTATTGTCGGCTTATAGAGAAGAGATTACGATAGTTGTAGTTGCGGCTGTGTCAGTGCTCATTCCCATGTTAATCTGGGCCCAGGACGTTGGGAGGATTCCTTCGGTCGTTCACATAGATTCTGACGTTAGCGGCGGGGAGCTTTCTGTTCCTGAGCTTGTGGAGCTTATAGAGGAGAACGGACTTCAGGTGGCGATGTTCACAGATCACGATAATATTAGAGTGGAGTACGGCATTCGACCTTTTCGGAACATTTTAGGTTGGATAACCGGAACACTAACGGAGGAGGAATCTATCTTCACATATGGGACTCAAGAATATGTGGATATGTTTGAGGAACTGAACGCCCAGAATCCCGGAACCGTGATAATCCACGGCATAGAGACTGTGCCGTTCTATTACTGGGAGGGGAGTATCTTTAAGGGCAATCTGCAGGCAAAGAACTGGCACGAACATCTTTTGGTGATAGGGCTGGAAAGTGCGGAGGACTACGATAATCTGCCGTCAATAGCCAAAGACTTTCCGGGACAGTACGATTTAGTCACCATAATAATAAGTCTGTGGCCCATTGCACTGATATTGCTGGCATATAATGTCTTTTTAAGGAGACCTCCAAAAGTATCGAAGAACGACTTTTTGAGGAGAAAACGGGGTTACAGGAGAGTGGTAGGGATATCGTTGGCAGTACTCGGAGCCTTGCTTCTAATTGAGAATTTTCCGTACCGTTATCCGATCTACGATCAGTACAGCGGCAACCTCGGGATCACCCCTTATCAAGACGTGATAGACTATGTTAACAGCAGGGGTGGGATGGTGTTCTGGGCTCATCCTGAGGTGAACCAGAAGCTGTCCAGGGAAGCTCCAATTGCAGGAAAGGTGGAGATAGTGACGGCGGCTTATCAGAATCATCTTTTGGAGGCGAGGGATTACGCGGGATTTGCTGCATTCTGGGAAGGAATGAAATTTACGGCTGTCCCGGGAGGTGTCTGGGATAAGGTCCTTCTTGAGTACTGCAGGGGGGAAAGAGAAAATCCTGTCTGGGCAATTGGTGAGTCGGACTTTGAGGGAGAGTTCGACCCCAAAGTGATAAGGGAGATTTCGACCGTGCTTTTGACGGATGAGGTGACCAGGGAGTCCGTTTTGGATGCTATGAGGAACGGGAGGATGTATGCCACGAGGAATTTTTTTGCGGATTATGTCATCATCGACGAGTTTTCCACTAAAGATAGCCAGAATAGAGACGTCGTCGGATATTCGAGCGAGACGATCCAAGTTAAGGGCTATCCTGAGGTAGTTTTAGCCATGACAGTGGTAGACAGGACTAAGCTGCGAAAGAAACTAAACGTAGAGCTGATAAGAGGGGGACAGGTCGTAAAGAGAGTCGTATGGGATTGGGATTCTCCCATCAAACTTGTGGACAAGGACGCCCCGCGCGGCGTCAAGACCTACTACCGAGCTTCGGTTCTGACAGCTGATTGGTCTGTTATGGTCACAAATCCGATATTTGTGGAGATTTCGGAGTGATTGCAAGCGCGCATCAGCCTCAGTATCTCCCCTATCTGGGACATTTCGATAAGATAGATCGATCCGATCTATTTGTACTCTTGGATAACGTTCAATATAAGAAAAACGACTGGCAAAACAGGAACAGGATCAAGACGGCTGGTGGATGGCAGTGGCTGACGGTCCCCGTGCTTTACAAGTTTCCCGAAAAGATCAACCAGGTCAGGATAAATCATAGAGAGAAGTGGAGCAGGAAGCATCTACAAGCTCTAATTTCCAACTATTCCAAGGCCCAGTTTTTTAAGGATCACATAGAATTTTGGGAGGAATTCTATTCGAGGGAATGGGAGATGCTTACTGACGTAAATATAGAGGCGGTCAGGTATCTTTCAAGGGTGTTGGGGATTCAGACCGAAACTGTCATAGGGTCCCAAATGGATTTGGGCGATGATCAGACAGGCAGACTGGTTGATATGTGCCTCCAGTTGGGAGCGGACACCTACCTTGCAGGTGCCGGAGCAGTGGACTACATGGATGTAGGCAAATTTGAGGAAGCGGGGATAGAGGTCATCTTTCAGGATTTCAGGCATCCCCAATATAGACAGTTGTTCGGAGAGTTCGAGCCGTATATGTCTGCGGTGGACCTGATTTTCAATTGTGGGGATAAGAGTCTGGACATTATAAGGGAAGGACAATAAGATCAGGACTATTCAGTTTTCTTAAGAAGCGCCGAAAAGCCTTTGAGATTGCTTGGAGGTTCGGCACCTGGCCAATGACTAAGGCAAAAGTAAGAAACGTCATTGCGACCCCTCGATTGAATCCCCGATTGATTCTACCCCCGATTGAATCTATCAGGGGGGGATCGGGAGCGAAGCAATCTCATTGCAGGACATCCAAGCGTCCCGAAGCTTAGAGTAACGCTATGATCCTGCAGTGAACTACCCCCACGCAGAGCGTGGGGGCTTTGAAGACAAAAGAACCCAACCACCCGTGACTTGTGTGGGAAACTTAATGCTGGAATATTAAACTTATGTGCTCAAACTTACGATCCGCCACGTAGAACATGAGGGTATTAACCGATAATAACACAGGAAACTCCGAGATCTATGAGGGGAAACATAAATGAATATTCTGGCGATTGGAGCACATCCTGATGACATAGAGATAGGGTGCGGAGGTACACTGATAAAGTACAGTCAATGTGGCAACCATATCTATCTTTTGATTATGACGGACGGGGGCATGGCGGCAGATCCTGATACAAGGCGCAAGGAACAGTCAGATTCCGCTCTGCTTATGGGAGCCAAGGATGTCTTCTTCGGCAACTATAAGGACACTGAGCTTGTCTGCGACAGAGAGTTGATAGAACGAATAGAAGAGACTGTAGTGGAGGTAATGCCAGATATGATATTCGTGCACTATCCTGAAGATACTCATCAGGATCATAGGAATCTGTCTCAGGCTACGGTTTCAGCGACCAGGTATATAGAAAACGTCCTCTTTTACGAAGGCCCGAGTACCGAGCAGAGCTTTATTCCGAGCGTATTTGTAAATGTTAAGAGTGTGTTGAATAAGAAGTTATCACTTTTAGAGGCCCACGTATCCCAGATGATGAGGGCCTCTGTGGGATGGTCATTAAGGGAGGACGCTAAGGAGATGTCCATAATCGATGTTGCAAGGTCCTTAGCTCGCTTCAGAGGTTGGCAGGGCAAAACCGAGTTTGCCGAGGGATTTGCTCCGTCCAGATTGTTCTTGGATATCTGACCGAGGAGGCGAAGCAACAGGAAAGCACGATGGTTGACCGGGATAACTTGAAAACAATTGCAGGAGAAACAGGCGCAGAATACGTAACAGACGGTATGGTAGTGGGATTGGGCACCGGTTCGACAGTCTACTACACGCTGATCAAATTAGGTCGGATGATTCGTGAAGGTCTAAGTATTGTCGGAATCCCGACATCTCTACAGACCGAGAGAATAGCCAAAGAGCAAAAGATAAGACTTTCGATGCTTGAAGAACATACCAGAATAGATGTCACAATAGACGGAGCAGATGAAGTAGATCCAAACTTAAACCTGATCAAGGGCTTGGGTGGAGCTTTAGTGAGAGAAAAGGTAGTAGCCAAATCTTCGGAGCGATTGATTATCGTGGTAGACGATAGCAAATTAGTCGAAAAATTAGGCACAAAATCGTCCCTTCCTGTGGAAGTCGTGCCCTTCGCCTGGGCCTCTGTTCTTGAGCATCTCAACGATATATGCAGTTTCCCGAACCTGCGCAGAGAGCAAAACGACGATATTTTCCTCTCGGATAACGGAAACTATATCATAGACTGCGCCTTCGAAGGCATTGATAATCCAGAGGAAGTCGAAAGAGAGATTAAGAGTATAACAGGCGTTATAGACAGCGGACTCTTCATAGGCATAGCAAATACGGTGATCGTAGGCTCTGAAGGTGGAGTGAGAGTTTTGTGCCGATGAGTGAGATTATTGGGCATTCCAGACCGACTCTGGGTGTTGAAGAAGTTGAGGCCGTGCGCGATGTCCTCCTTTCAGGACAAATTGCTCAAGGGATGTGTGTAGGAAGATTCGAAAGAAAGATGGCGGAGTTTGTGGGCAGGAGTGGTGGCGTTGCTACAAGTTCAGGGACCGCAGCTCTGCACCTGGCTCTTCTGGCTTTGGGAACAGGAGAAGGACATGAGGTAATCATCCCGACTTATGTGTGTACTGCGCTGTTGAACGCTGTAAACTACGTGGGTGCACACGCTGTAGTTGCAGATATTGACCCTCGCAGTTATAATATATGCCCTGATGACGTAAGAAAGAGAATTACAAGGAGGACAAAGGCGATAATTCTGCCGCATATGTTTGGACTCCCTGCGGATGTAGATGAAATTCTAAAGATAGGGATCCCAGTTATAGAGGACTTTGCAGTGAGCGTGGGGGCCCTTTATAAGGGCAAGAGAGTCGGGGGGTTCGGAGCCATTTCGATCGTTTCTTTCTATGGCACAAAGATGTTGGGCACAGGGGAAGGAGGGATGGCCCTTTCAGACGATAAGGGTGCACTGAATAAAATGAAGGATTTGAGAGAGTACGATAATAAAGAGGACTATAAAGTCCGGTACAATTACAAAATGGCCGATATGGTGGGAGCTTTGGGGATTGCTCAGTTGAAGAAGCTTCCGGAGTTCCTGCGAAGAAGAAAAGAAATAGCAAATAGATTCAACTGTGAATTTAAGGCTCTAACAAATGCCCTCCCAATCAGTTATGAGGACAGAGATCATGTCTTCTATAGGTATGTGGTGGATATTGGCAGGAAATCTGGAGAATTCATAGAGGCTATGGGAAAAAGGAAGATTACGTGCGCCCGGCCTGTGCATCTGCCTATACACGGGTATCTGGGCTTGGTGGATTGTCCCAACGCGGATACGGCGTGGGATGGAGCTGTATCGCTCCCGATCTATCCATCTATGTCTGAGGGCGAGGCGAACATTATTGTGGAGGCGGTAAGGGATTTGCTGGCACTGTAGCGTCCTGGTTGAATAGGATCCTTGTGGAATCATACAAGATGCAGAGACAGAAAGAGAAATATCAAAAAGTAGGACACAAATCGATCTTTGTAGTGGTATTTTTCTTAGTGTTGATCCTACTTGCCATGTTTGTGTTGTCGCCAGGTATTAAAGGGATTTTCTTGGATCATGGTCTTAAATGGCTCTATATCCTTGCTTTCTCATTCTTCGTATCTTTCCTTGTGACTCCACTTGTGATACTCTCGGTTTTGAGGATCGGCGTGCTGGATAATCCCGATACACGGAAGATCCATACAGACCCTATCCCGCTTTTGGGAGGCATAGCGATATATGTAGCTTTTACGGCTACTGTGGCTAACAATTTGGATTTTTCCGACAATCTCAAGGGAATCATCATAGGCGCGACGATGCTTATGTTGTGCGGCATGGCGGACGATGTTGTAGGTGTTTCCGCGAAGTTGAAACTACTGGTTCAAATAACAGCTTCTCTCGTCATGTCGTGGTTCGGCATTAAGTTCGATTTCCTACCGAACACGCTGATGGGGAACATAGGAGAAGTAGCGAGCACCGCCTTTTGGGTTGTGGGAATTACGAACGCCTTAAACTTTTTTGATGGAATGGACGGACTCGCAGTGGGCATCACCGCTATAATGGCATTTTTTATAGGGCTTTTTGCGATTCAGGCAGATGGACAGAGCCATCTGATGCTCCTGTCTTTATCGCTTATGGGAAGTTGCTTAGGATTCTTGCCGTACAATTTCAGGTTGCGAGGACCTGCAACGATATTTATAGGGGATACAGGGAGCATGTTTTTGGGGTTTTCCATAGCTGGGATGGCGGTGATGGGCGTGTGGGGAACTGTAATTGTAGATGGAGCGGAGAGAAATGACCCGGTCAAGGCCTTCAGCGTTCCCATTTTAATAATGGGGGTCTTGATCTTTGATATGATATATACGACTGTAGAGAGGATAGTAACAGAGAAGGTGTCTAATTTTAGAGAATGGATAGATTATACGGGGAAGGATCATCTGCATCACAGACTGCACGCTTTGGGGTTGAGCAGAAGGCAAAGTGTTCTTTTCATCTACCTTATGTGTACAGGACTGGGACTTTCCGCAATAGCGTTGAAAAACGGCAGACCGATAGATTCTCTGCTTTTGATCATTCAGGCTATAGTAGTCTCTTTAGCTATTGTGATACTTATGGTTAGAGGAGCAAAGAATCTTGAGGAAAAGGTGGAACGCCGAGAAAACAAGGTGAGGCTTTGATGGAAGATGAAGAGATTCTAATGGGGGATGAAGGACGATACGAGTTTGTGGAAGTGGCAAGTTTCCCAAGCATGATATACGCGGAGATGGCAAAGGAGGTCCTGGGAAACAACGGGATTCCGTGTGCGATCCAGGGAGATGCTTTAAATACAGCTTACGGAATGAAAGGGACGGGAATAGGAGTACAGGCAGTTATAGTTGTCTCCCAATTAGATATGGAGGAGGCAAAGGATGTCCTAGGCGGAATTGTAGATAGCCAGGACGGTGACTATCTTTATGATGATGAGCAGTTTTCATAAATATTGTAATGTGCCAGAAAAATATACGATTGCTAAAGAGAGAAAATATGGAAAGGAAAAAAAGCTATAATAGTCTTTTACGAAGAGGCTCCCCGTACTTATGTGTCTTTATGTGTCTCTTATTCGGCACAGATGCATACGGAGGCACATTCAACTATAACGCATTTGAGAAGATCTTGAATGAATACGTAAAGGACGGAAGAGTCGATTATGAGAGGCTAAAAAAGAGCAATGTTATGGACATGTATATATCGCAGCTGGCGGAAGCCCATCTGGGAAGTTTGAAGACAAGAGCGCAGAAATTGACGTTCTGGATCAACGCTTACAACGCTCTGGCGATAAAGGGTGTCCTGGATAATTACCCCTTAAAGAGCGTGATGGACGTTGAAGGGTTCTTCGATAAGCTTAAATATGAGATCGCTGGCGTGGAGTACACGCTGAACGATATAGAGAACAGAGTTATAAGGCCGACTTTTGGAGATCCGAGGATCCATTTTGCATTGGTGTGCGCGTCTTTAAGTTGTCCAAACCTGGAGAGCAAGGCCTTTAAGCCGGAGGATCTGGACAAGGAGTTAGATGAGGCCGGGCGTAAGTTTTTGCAGGACAGTGCTAAGAACAAGATAGATAAGAATAAGGGGATCGTCTATCTTTCCAAGATATTCGAGTGGTATGCACAAGATTTTATCAAATCTTCAGGATCGGTTCTGGAGTTTGTAAGGGACTATTTTTCGGATGAGGACAGGAAATACCTAAGAGGAAGAGATTTCAAGGTAGAGTTTTGGGAGTACGACTGGAATCTGAATGACAAGGTCAATTAAAGAGGGAATTAGATGTGACTAAACAGGAGCGTTTGAAGCAGCATCGTTTAAGACTGGCCCGGTATCAGAGCATGCTCAAGGATGTGGATAATCTGATCCAAAATCTGAGGCAGGACAGAGAGTTTTTACAAGAGCAGATCGAATCGGAAGAGGAGTCAATAGATAGGTTAGTTGAAGAACTCGTTCAGACGGCCAGCGGTTAGCAGATCCGCCAATTGTTTATGCCATTTTGACTGATGTAGCTGTCGTATCAACAGCAAATATGTAATAATGGCAGTAACATCGCATTTCTGTGGTCTCCCTTCTCTGCTCTCTATGTCTTTACTTAAGATCAATATATACAGATAGTTATTAAAATAAAAATAACACCTCCTGTTCTTTTGGCACAGGACTTGCATGTATAATAAAAGCACGGAAGCAGGTTAAGAAAGAAACTCGGAAGTTGAAACGAACAACGGATTTGAGGTACTTAACAGGAGGTGTTAAAAATGGCGTTAGTAAAGTGGCATCCTTTGAGCAGGTTGTCGGTCTTCGACAATCTCTTCAGAACCGATCTTGACGACTTCTTTAGCTTCAGGCTCCCATCAGTATGCAGAGACGGCTTCTCAGGGAGCTCGGAACCGAGGGTGGATATAAAAGAGACCAATGATGAGATCACAATATCAGCCGAGCTTCCGGGGATTGACCGGAAGGACATAAGGGTCGAGGTTAAGGACAATGTCCTTTCGATAAGTGGAGAAAAGAAGGCCGAAAGCGAGGATAAAGGCGAGGGCTACTACCGCAGGGAGAGCAACTACGGAAAGTTCTACAGAGCATTCAGGATCCCTGAGGGGATAGATGTGGAGAAAGCTCAGTCCAAGTTCAAGGACGGCGTTTTGACAATCAGTCTGACCAAGCCTGAGGAAGTAAAGCCTAAGGCGATAGAGATCAAGGTTGAATAACCCGTAAGCTGTAAGTTTAAGGCTCCTCTCCTGGGAAACCGGGAGGGGAGCTTTTTTATATGCAGCTTGTTGAGTATGTCAGCAGTTCTTTGCGCATCTGAAGCCGAAGTCGCTGAATCTATGGGAGGGATCTAAACTGCTGCGGGCGGCGCATCGGCTGATCTTTATTTCGTGGCGCCAGGAGCCTCCTTTGGCTACGCGCCGCATTGCTGTATCAGGGCCTCTCGGGTTGCACTCTGGAGAATATTGGAAGTAGTGGGGATCGTACCAGTCGTAGCACCATTCGTGTACGCCGTCGTCCATGTTGTAGAGACCGTAGTTGTTAGGTTCTCCTGTTGCAACGGGCTTGAGCTCTTCCTGGCGCCCGAGGCCATAATAATCCTCATCCGAAGGTCTTCCATCTCCCCAGGGGTAATCTTTACCTTCCAGTCCGCCTCTTGAGGCCTTTTCTCTCTCGGTTTCTGTAGGCAATCTGTACTCGTCTCCTGTCAACTGGCTAAGCCATTGGCAGTAAGCGACAGCGTCGTACCAGCTCGGTCCGACCGCGGGCTGGTTGGGATTGCTGAATTTCTCCTCGTACCAGAAATCGGGTTCCTGATGTCCTGTGTCCTGTAGAAAGAAGGCATATTCTCTCCTGGTGACAGCATGTATCGCTATCCTGAAGTCATCTACCCAGACCCTGTGTACAGGTTTTTCATTGTCCCTTCCGTTGTGACTGCCCATCAGGAAATCGCCTTCGGGGATCACTACAGTTTTAGGAACTATGAATTCAGGCATGTAATTCAGAGAGGGAATATGAGTCCAAAGCTTATTACAAGTGTGTTTTTATCGCCGTCGGGTCTTACGAAAATCCTACCTCTTGAGGGCAGAAAGCCTCCTATCTCTATGGATGATACGAAGTCTCTGACCTCTGCTCGTATCCCGAAGTGACGAGAGATAAGGACGTTGATGCCGCCTCCGAAGTTGAACGACAGTTCCGCTTGTTGCATCGAGGTCTTCTATATCGGTGGTAGTCCCTCCTATGCCACCTGTGGTGAACGTGACGACGCGGCTGGACAAGATAAAATTGTAGATCGCGTTTACGTGGTAGAGAAAGACTGTGGCATCAGCGTTGAGTTTTGAGACGGCCGTGTTTGTGGTCTCATTGATGACGGTTCCTGTGAAAGATGGACGGCTCAACGCGAATCCCGCTTCAAAGGAGTAGCGTCGAGTCACATAGTATCTGTAGACGGCTCCGAAGCTTCCAGAATCGTCAAAGCGTCTATCTTCGAACTGAAAAGTTCCGATAAGGGCGGAGACCTCCGATCTTCCGGGAGTTATCTGTGCTGAGGTCATATTAAAGGACGTAAAAAGTGTCAAAATAGCGAAAATGGTAGAGAATATGTAGGTTTTGTTTTTCAATGTCATATCCAAATTTTAGGTAGTCTGAGGTCACCCAAGCACTTTGCCGTGCTAATGTCCCAATCTCTTTGCTTCTCAAAGATAGTCGTAGAACACTTCCTTGTCAACGATTTTCAAGATCTTCCGAGATGAAGTGGATCATTTTCTATTGACAACGGTTACAGGCAATAGTATAATATGGTCAAGGACAATTGCTGATCCCAAAGATATGATGAAAATGTAAGGTGGAGTAGCTACAAACCTTGGGATATACTGTTATCATTATGTTCAGAGCAGTAGACTATGCCTTAAGATTCTGTTCCCGACTTTCCTTGTCGTTGAAGGTCGGGATTTTCCCTTATATAGGGATAAGTCGCCCTGTCATAACAGTGATTTGACGCCAGTCATTTGTCATTACAACTATTATGGATGTCGTTCTTAAAGCCGAACGTATAAGATGCGGTTACGGGGATGCGGATGTGCTGAGGGGCATCGATTTGGACCTTGAGAGAGGAGACTTTATCGGAGTGATCGGTCCTAACGGTTCGGGGAAGAGTACGCTTTTGAAGGCTCTAAGCGCGGTTATAGGTTTGAAAGAGGGGAGTGTCTATCTGTTTGGAAGTAGGATAGATGAGCTTTCCAGTAAAAAGATAGCTAGAAGGGTAGGGGTAATACCTCAGGATACGATTGTGAATTTTGCCTTTTCTGTGATGGATATTGTGCTTATGGGGAGAACTCCCCATCTGAGAAGGTTCCAATCTGTGGGAAAGAAAGATTTGGATATGGTTTATGAGGCTATGGATTGGACGAGTACAATTCACCTGAAGGATAGACTCATAACGGAGCTTTCGGGGGGAGAAAGGCAGAGGGTGATCATAGCCAGAGCCTTAGCTCAAGAGACTGACATCCTGTTTTTGGACGAACCTACCAGCCATCTGGACATTAATCATCAGGTGGAAATATTCGATCTCCTTCATAATCTAAACCGGGAGAAAAACTTAACAATTTTATGTGTGTCTCACGATCTGAATTTTTCAGCAGAGTACTGCAGGAGGATTATGCTTTTGAAAAACGGGGTAACGTTTAGGTACGGGACGCCCCAGGAGATTATCACGGCTGAGAATATAAAGGAGGTATATGGAGCTGATGTCGTCGTTCAGCCGAGTCCCGTAGGCGGGGCGCCGCATATTGTGATAGTATCAAAGAAGAATAGACTTGAGAGAACAGTGGGAGATTCACGAACATTGACTTCGAAATTATAGAATGTGATAGAGATCACAGGAATAAGGCACGCATTTATATTTTCGATGTGCCTGTTGTGAATGTGCCGGGAGTGGCCAGGGCCGCATAGCCTTTTTTACCTTTGCTATGATGCTTGCAAGAGATCCTGATCTGATCTTTACAAGCTGTATGGTGAGGAATAGGAGTGAGAATCAAGAAAAGTAAAAGGCTGGACAGTTCTATCGGCTCTGATCCAAGGGAGCGTGTATTACATGCATATCTGGGTAGTTTAGCGGGCTGGGCAAAGGCTGGTATATGCCTTAGAACCTATGAGGGAATAAATCTGCTCCCAGATATTTGGGAGGTAAACCAGGGAAGCCGGTCTGCTTTGTAACTATGATAATATTCAAACAATTAAGGTTTATTCTCCCTATTTTAGTAGTTGCCTTATGCGGGTCTGCGCTCCTCTCGATAAGAGTAGGTGTTGTTGAAATATCTTTGAAGGATGCAGTGGGCATAATCTTGAGTCAGACACCGCTTATAGGGAGCGTGTCTGCCGAATCGGTGTTTGATGAGACGAGCCTGACTATCATATCAAGGATCAGACTTCCGAGGCTGATTTTGACCATGCTTGTAGGGGCTGCGCTTGCGATGTCGGGAACGGTTATGCAGGGCTTCTTTCAAAATCCTATGGCTGATCCGTACATCGTGGGTGTCTCTTCAGGGGCAGCTTTGGGCGCGACAACAGCGATGGCTCTGGGGATAGAACTTACGTTTGTGGGGCTAAGCTCAGTCCCTGTGATGGCATTTTCAGGGGCATTATGTGTGACGTTCCTGGTGTATGGGCTGAGTCTGAGAGGCGGAAAAGTGATGGCTTCTATTCTGCTTTTGACAGGGATCGCGATAGGGGCTTTAGCATCTGCCCTAACGGCGTTTATTATGCTGATGAGCGATGAGAATTTACACACTATTTTCTTCTGGCTTATGGGAAGCTTCTCCGCAGGATCGTGGAAGCATGTCCTGATGGTGTTTCCATATATTCTTACGGGGTCCGCGGTAATCCTGGTCTTCGCCAGGGACATGAATGTTATGCTCTTAGGCGAGGAATCGGCGCGTCACTTGGGGATAGAGGTGGAAAAGGTAAAGCGAATTCTTCTAGTTGTAGCGTCTCTTTTGGCTGCGTCGGCTGTGGCGGTGAGCGGGATCATAGGTTTTGCGGGCTTGATGGTTCCCCACATTATGAGAATGGTGGTGGGACCTGATCACAGGAGACTCTTGCCAACTTCTCTTCTGTCGGGCGCAATATTGATGGTACTGGCAGATACAGCAGCAAGGATCGTGGTAGCTCCATCGGAGATGCCGATAGGGATCATTACTGCGATCCTTGGCTGTCCGTTTTTTGTCTTCCTGCTATCAAGGAGAAAGGATATTAATATATAGGATTTACCTACTGAAACAGAGCAAATTGCTTGATAAATTGTCCGAATTATATTAGATTAAATTATATCGCTTTGTTCTTGAAGAACCTATCCTTCAAAGGGGAAGAGAAAGTGGATTATCCCAGGATTCGTAATATAGAAGCCTTCCCGACGGAAATGTCGGGTCAAAAGGTGGTCTGTCTGCGCGATCCGCTGCGGTTCACAGATAACATGCTTTTTGTGCCTTTTAACGTGTTCTATATTATTAACATGTTCGATGGACAGCATTCTATCCTGGATATTCAGACGGCTTATTCCAGAAAGTATCGGGATCTCCTGTTCAGCGATCGTCTGAAAGAAATAATGGATCAGTTAGATTCCTATCTGTTTTTGGAAAGCGACAGGTTCAACCAAGCTAAGAGGAACATGGAACAGGAGTTTAAAGATAGCCAGATCAGGAAAGCGTCGCACGCAGGGAGCGCGTATCAGGAGGATCCTGAGGCCCTGAGATCGCAGCTAGGGAGCTTTTTCAGTTCTCCAGAGGGGCCGGGCCAGCCCGTAGTGGAGACTCCCTCAGGAGAGTTGAAGGGCGTTATCTCCCCGCACATAGATTTCAGCAGAGGAGGTGTGTGTTCTGCATGGGCTTGTAAAGAGGTGGCTGAGCGGTGCGATGCCGATGTCTTTGTGATCTTCGGCACCGGGCATTTTGCTGTCAATATGTTTGCCGTAACATCCAAGGATTTTGGGACTCCGCTTGGGATTGTAAGATCGCATAGGGATTTTATAGGGCAATTGGGAGAATTATGCGAACAGGATATTTTTGAGGACGAGTTTGCGCATAGAACTGAACATTCTATCGAATTCCAAGTGCTCTTTCTCCAGTATCTTTTTGGAGGTAAGAAGGATATAAGGATAGTTCCAATTCTGTGCGGGTCCTTTAATCAGATGATGCTTGACGGTAGGATACCGTGCAAGGACGAACACTTTACAGATTTTGTGGAAGCATTGAGGATTACTATAGATGAATGGGGGGAGAAAGTATGCTTCATCGCAGGGGTGGATCTTGCTCACATGGGTCAAAAGTTTGGAGATCAAGAGGCTTTGATTGCTGGGTTTGTGGAATGGGTGGAGGATGAGGATAAGAGGCTGTTAGATTTTGTGGGAAAGGTAGATATGGACGGATTCTTTCACTCTATTAGCAAGGATAATGACAGAAGGAGGATCTGTGGATTTTCGTCTATCTGCACTATGCTGAGCGTTATGAATGCAAAAGAAGGCAGGGTTTTGAAGTACGATAAGGCTGTTGACAACCTGACGCAGTCTGTTGTGAGCTTTACAAGTGTGGCTTTTTACTAATCTTGGCCTGCGGTTGTCTACCTTCAAATGACGGGGTCGGTAATAATGGCTGACACAGTGAGATGTGGAATCTCCATAACGTCTACACTTTTGGATAGGTTTGATAACTTGATAGAGAAGCAGGTATACTCAAACAGGTCTGAGGCAATAAGGGACCTTATCAGGGATAAGCTGGTGGAGACAGAATGGGAGGAGAAGGATCACGAGATTGTAGGGGCTATTACAATTATCTACAGCCATGAAACCAGGGAACTTTTAGGTAAGCTTTTGGATCTTCAGCATCACAATTTCAGTTCTATAATCTTCACTATACACGTTCATCTAAATGAGCAAAACTGCCTCGAAGTTATGGTCGCAAGGGGACGGGTGGGGGACGTTAAGGGGATAGCTTATAGGTTGATCAGCACTAAAGGTGTAAACCACGGCGAGCTTACAATGACTTCCCTGGGGGACAGCTATGGTAAAAAGGGAGGGTAAATGAAGGGAGACGTTATCCGTGTGAAGAATATGAGGTTCTACGCCTATCATGGAGATCTCCCCGAGGAGGCTAAATTGGGTCAGGAATTTCAGGTAGATGTGGACGTGTGGACAGACTTTGCTAAGGCTGCAATGACAGATAATGTCAAAAATACTATACACTATGGGACGATCTACAGGTTAACTGAGGAGTTAGTAACAGGCAAGAGATTCAATTTAGTTGAGAAGTTGGCCGAGGAGATAGCTGTGACAGTGAAGGACAGGTTGGATGTGGACGGGGTGCTTGTCAGAGTAAGGAAGCCTAATACTCCGATAGAGGGGCACTTCGATTGCATAGAGGTGGAGATAAAGAGGGAGTTTTGTAAATAGATGACAACGGCTTACATCGCTATGGGATCCAATTGGGGAGATCGAATGGGATTCTTAAGTTCGGCTGTGGTGGCCCTTTCTGAGTCTGAAGGGATAAATTTAACGGCCTGGTCGTCAGTATATGAGACTGAGCCTATGGAGGTAGAGAATCAGCCGTTTTTCTTGAATATGGTTGTGGAGGCAAAGATGGATCTAGGGCCGAGTCAACTCCTGGATAGGTTGAAAGAAATCGAAAGGAGCCTGGGAAGAAAGAATAAAAGTAAATTGGAGCCGAGGACTATAGATCTGGACATGCTACTGTATGGGGATTTAGTTCTGAACGAAGATTCCTTGATCATCCCTCATCCAAGGATGGAAAGTAGAGCTTTTGTGTTAGTTCCCCTCGCGGAGCTGACTCCTGATCTGATGCATCCTGTCTCTAAGACGAAAGTATCCGATCTACTTGAAAATTGCAGGCATGGGAAGGTTGATTTCCTGGGCAGCTTGGATAATTCAGGATAATCACTATTCAAAATCTATAACAATAATAGTTTCATTTTGCCCATACGAGTGACCTTGAATCATCCGAAGTACATAGCTGTCGAGGGTATGATAGGTGTAGGGAAGACGACTCTTGCAAAGATATTGGCAGAGAAATTAGAGATGAAACTTATGCTTGAAGAAGTGGAGAATCCCTTCCTGCCGAAGTTTTACGAAGATCCCACAAGATACGCTTTCCAAACACAGATGTTTTTCCTGTTGAGCAGGTATAGACAGCAGCAGAGGCTCATCCAACCAGATCTCTTCGAAAGCTCGATTGTGAGCGACTATCTTTTTGCCAAGGACAGGATATTTGCCCATGTGAATCTGGGCGATGAGGAATTGGCTCTGTACGAGAGATTGGCGACTTTACTTGAGAAAGATATTCCGAAGCCGGATTTGGTGATATATCTTCAATCGAATATCGAAAAACTGACGGAAACGATAAATCAAAGGGCAAGGGACAATGAAAGGGAGATAGACTCCGAGTATCTGCAGAATCTGAACGATGCGTATAATCACTTTTTCTTCCACTATGATGAAACTACACTTTTAGTGGTAAGGGCATCTGACATAGATTTTTTGAAGGATACTGAAGGTTTGATATCCCAGATTGAAAACCCTTTTGTGGGAACAAAATACTACGTTCCCATGGGATCCCAACGAATGCTATGAAAAAAGATAAAGTCACCGCGGTAAGACTCCTGGAGATGAAGGCAAAGGGCGAAAAGATCGCTGCATTGACGGCTTACGAGACGATATTCGCCTCCATTCTGGATGAGATAGGAGTAGATCTTGTTTTAGTCGGGGATACCTTGGGACAGACCTTTGCAGGCTACGATACTACTCTCCCTGTGACGGTAGATCAGATGGTTTACCACACTTGTATAGTGTCCAGATGTGTTGAGAGAGCGCTGGTAGTAGGAGATATGCCTTTTATGTCCTTCCAGGTGAGCCCTGAGGAGGCCTTAAAGAATGTAGGTAGAATTATAAAAGAAGGTGGTGCAGAGGCGGTAAAGCTCGAAGGCGGATCCCTGATAGTGGATACTGTAGACAAGATTGTGAACGCCGGGATCCCTGTTATGGGACACATCGGTCTGACCCCTCAGTCTGTGCATAAAGTGGGTGGATTCAAGGTCCAGGGAAGGGAAGAAAAGGAAAGCGCGAAGCTTATTCAGGACGCTAAGGCGCTTGAGGAAGCTGGAGTCTTCAGTCTAGTACTGGAAGCGATGCCTTACGATCTGGCCAAGGATATAACTGCACGCCTCAAGGTTCCAACTATAGGGATAGGCGCGGGACCATACTGCGACGGACAGATACTGGTAACTCAGGATCTGTTGGGACTCTTTGAAAGATTTCTGCCTAAGTACGTCAGAAAGTACGCAGAGATGGCAAAGGAGACAAGGCAGGCGTGTAAATCTTATATCGAAGATGTAAAAGCGCAGAAGTTTCCGTCTCTAGATGAAAGCTATGGATGACAACGGACCGGAATTGCGCATAGTAATGAGTCCGCAAAGATTCAAATGTCGATTAAAACAATTATAGATGCTGTCGACCAAATGCATACTTGGGCAGACGAGGCAAGGTCTACAAAGATGAAAATAGGCTTAGTGCCTACTATGGGTTTTCTGCATCAAGGGCATCTGAGTCTAGTAAAAAAGGCAAGAGATAAGGCAGATCAAGTTGTGGTGAGTATATTTGTGAATCCGGGTCAGTTTGAACCGAACGAAGACTTTGAGGACTATCCGAGAGATTTCGAAAGAGATGTGACTCTGGTAGGAAAGGCTGGTGGTGATGTGATCTTCGCTCCCTCTGTGGAGGAGATGTACCCTGAGGGTTTTAATACTTACGTGAAAGTAGAGAAATTAACTGAAGGTCTTTGTGGGGCATCACGTCCCTCTCACTTCCAGGGAGTGACTATTGCTGTGACCAAGCTGCTCTGCTGTGTGAAGCCGCACTTTGCGGTGTTCGGTCAAAAGGATGCTCAGCAGGCGTTCGTTATAGAAAGGGTGGTCCAGGATCTAAACATGGATGTGGAGATAGTAGTGTGTCCTACAGTCCGGGAGGAGGACGGCATCGCTATGAGTTCGCGGAATATGTATCTCTCTTGTCAGGAGAGGAAAGATGCTACGATTCTGTTCAAGTCTCTTCAAAGGGCAAGAAAGATGATAGGAGAGGGACAAAGGGAAGCTGATAAAATAATCAAGCTCATAAAGGATATGATAGAGGCACAGAGGACGGCCAGGGTAGATTATGTGTCAATTGTAGATACCTTAAATCTAAAAGAGATAGATACGATTGAAGGGGAGGTGCTGATAGCTCTTGCAGTATGGTTTGGGAGCGCAAGATTGATAGATAATGCGATAGTATCAGTCTAAGACGGATCTAGCGGTTAGGTATAAATTGAAGTGCCGGAGGACTTCGGTTGCATCAAATTGCATTTGGTAAATTCACTATCCAATGAAACATCTTAACTTAGGTGTTCTCGCCTCCGGCGGGGGCACGAATCTTCAGGCAATAATTGACAATTGCCAAAAGGGTGCAATTGATGCGGATGTGGGGGTTGTCATAAGTAATAGTAGCAGCTCCGGAGCCTTAGAAAGGTCGCGCAAACACGGTATTCCCGCTCTTCATATAAGCGGAACTAAGTTGGATTCAGACGATGTGGTAGATGAGACTATACTGCATGCCCTTGGCAGACCACAATGTAGATTTGGTGGTATTAGCAGGATATATGAAGCTTATAGGAACAAAGGTTTTAGGTGCCTATAGAAACAGGATATTGAATATACATCCTGCTCTCCTTCCATCGTTCGGCGGGAAGGGCCTGTACGGCCGTAGAGTGCATGAGGAGGTAATAGAAAGCGGCGTGAAGGTCTCCGGGGTTACAGTTCATATTGTGGACGAGGAGTACGATCACGGTCCGATAGTTGCTCAAAGGCCGGTTCCGGTATTGGATGAGGATTCACCCGATGATCTTGGAGAGAGGGTGTTAAACGAGGAGCATAAGTTGTACTCTAAAGTGATTCAGTTGTTTGCCGAAGGGAGAATAAGAGTTCAAGGGAGAAAAGTAAAGATAACGGAGCGCTAGAAATGGGCGATCTATGTGTGAAGGATGGGGAAACCTTTCTCTTTATCGGAGACAGCATCACAGACTGTGGAAGACAGGAAGACAAAGCTCCTTTTGGGGACGGATACGTCAGTCTCTTCATCGATATTGCGACCAGCCAGTGCCCTGATCGGAATATCACCTTTATCAACAAAGGGATCGGTGGCAATAGTGTAACGAGCTTGAAGGATCGCTGGGAAGCTGATGTGATTGTCGAAAACCCGGACTGGCTCTCTGTAAAGATAGGGATCAACGACATTCACTGCCACGTTCGCGGTGCGGACAATGCAGTCTCTCCTTCTCTATTCCGCCAGACGTACGACTATATCCTCGGCCAGGCAGTGGAAAAAACAAGTGCTCAGCTTGTCCTTATAGATCCATTTTATATCAGCGCGGATCGTTCGGACCAGACGTTCGCGAGTAGTGTGATGGAGATTATTCCAGAGTATTTAAGGGTTGTCCACGATATGAGCCAACAATACAAAACCCGACTCGTTAAGACTCATGATGTATTTCAGAAACACCTCAAATACAGGGCCCCGGAGACCTTCTGCCCCGAGCCTGTACATCCCAATCGTACAGGGCATGTAGTCATTGCAATGGAGTTGATGGATGTGCTGACATATTGATACAGATACAAGTACAACTTGGACAAGGAGAAGGAAATCTCAGATAAGTTTGAGGTGATCAAGTTTTGTCCCAGATGCGGAGGGCATCTGGAAAAGCGCATCTTAGATGGAATGGAAAGACCGGTGTGCAAGGACTGTGATTTTGTATTTTATCTGAATCCTACTCCTGCGGCTGCGGTCGTGATACTGAATGATACTAAGGTTTTGTTTGTAAAGAGGGCGTTTGAGCCTCGAAAAGGGGCATGGTCTCTCCCGGCGGGGTTTGAGGAATACTTTGAGTCACCGGAAGAGTGCGCAATCAGGGAAGTAAAGGAGGAAACAGGGCTTGACGTGGAAAATCTGGAACTTTTGGGCGTATATTCAGGTAGTGAAGACCCGAGGACCAGAGTGGTGTTAATCGTGTATATTACCGACACGTGGCAGGGCGAGGTCACCCCGGGGGACGATGCAAGTGAAGCTAGGTGGTTCGACCTGGATAGTCCTCCGAAAGATATAGCTTTCCGTAATCATCAAAGGGCCGTGGATGCAGCAAGGATCAGAATTTAGAGCACACCAGTCAAAAGGAAGGATACTGGGCATAGACTATGGTGAAAGGAGGATAGGCATCGCAATAAGCGATGCCTTGGGGATAACAGCTCAGGGGCTGGACACACTTGTCATAAGATCCAGAGATGAGGCCTTGGAAAAAGTCGCCAGGATCGCAGAGGAAACAGAGGCTGTGAAGATAGTAGTCGGTATGCCTCTTAATATGAACGGGAGTATAGGAATAAAAGGTGAGGAAGTAAAAGGATTCGTGGAGGCTTTAAAGGAGAAAACGGGGTTAAAGATCGATGTATGGGACGAACGGATGACAACTATAGCAGCTCAAAGAGCGATGGGAGAGATGGGAATAAAGCTCAAAGGCAGGAAGAAAGACCTGGACAGGATATCAGCAACAATGATTCTTCAGGGATATTTAGATAGGCTTTCGCGGAGTTCGGGTGACGATGAGGAGGAATAAAAGTGATATCCTGTTGCGGGCTGCAGACTTGGGGATCTTATCTTTGTCCGCAGTTGCAGTGCTAACTGCAACTTGGGCACTAGTTCTCGCTTCTTCTATGTACTATGCATTAACAGCGCCATTTAGGTTAGCGTTTTTGCTCGGCCGCGGTCGAGCAGGACTGGTGTTAGGTGTATCCTTAATCCTGACCTTAACTCTGACGATGGTCTTAGCCTTCCTTTTGAACCTACCTGTAGGAAAAGGGTTAAACAAGGAGGTTATAATCAGGAAGGGTTTGACATCAAAAGAAATAGGGAAAGCTTTAGAAAGCAAGAATTTGATCAGAAGTTCCCTATTTTTCCTCTTAGCCGTGAAGATTTTAGGAACAGAGGAGAGGATAAGGGCTGGGAGATATAGGCTGCCAGATTCGGAATCTACACTTTCGATAATAGACAGGCTGATTGAGGGCGGCTACATAACTCAGAACGTGACAATCCCTGAGGGACTGACAAGGAGCGCTATAGCTGATATTCTGGAAGATAAGTTAGATTTGGACAAAGAAAGGTTCTTGAAGCTTTCAGACGATTCTACGTTTTGCAGTAGCTTAGGGATAGAGGCTCAGAATCTGGAAGGCTATCTGTTTCCAGACACGTATAATTTCGACTCGCACTCGGATGAAGAAGCTGTGTTGAGGAGGATGGTGGGAAGATTCAAAGATGTGTTTGTAGATTCTCTTAAGGACAGAGCAAGGGAGTTAGGATTTTCCACACACCAGATAGTAACTCTGGCATCTACAATTGAAAGAGAGGCGGCAGTTTCCCAAGAAAGAGCGATTATCTCTGCAGTATTTCACAGCAGATTGAGATTGAAGATGCGTCTGGACGCCGACGTGACTTTGGAGTATGTGCTGGGCAGGAGAATGACGACACAAGACAAGAAGTTAAGATCTCCTTATAATACCTATAAATACAGGGGGCTCTCTCCAGGGCCGATAGCGAATCCGGGTAAAGGTCCTATCCTGGCAGCTTTATATCCTGAGGACGTGGACTACCTCTATTTCGTGGCAAGAGGCGACGGCACTCACGTCTTCAGCAGGACGAACAGGGAGCACATAAACGCCAAGAACAGAATTAAGCGGGCACGGCGCGGGAGAGTTTCAAATCGTCAGTGAGCAGAGATCATGTCTCTGCATAAAGTCAGGGGTGATGATGATGGCAAAGGATACCAGAGAGATATAGGAAGAAACCATGGACAGATTGGTTCTACTCAGTAGATCCCGTGGAACAATATATCAGATCATAGACTCTTCAATTCTGCTGTTCATTGTCGTACTAGTGCTGATTTTCTGAGTGAACAAAGCCGATTCTATTTCGCTCAGTTTTATTCTTATCGGTTTCATATTGGTTTCTGGCCTCGCCTCAAGTGTGTTACTTCTCGTCCATCGTTTATTTACGAAGAGGACGGTCACATTTGACAAAGGACGCGGAATACTGGAAGTGAAGAAAAGTCTTCTGGTTCCCGCTAAAGTCACAGTATTGTCATTACCTGGATTGATAGGAGTATGTTATGTAGGGACCTCTATATCTATACAGCATGGATTATTGGGAGAAGAAAAGATTAAGGTACGGAAGTTGGTCATGTTGACGAGGAACGATGGGAGTTATGAGAGTACTGTGCTTTACACCATACGTGGGCTTTTGGATCATCAGGACATGGCTATAGCCAGAGAGGTTGGTGAATTTCTGGAGACAAAAGCCATTGTCAAGGGCACAGTGTCGAGCGATGCGGAAGCGTCTCGGGGTTTTTCAGGCAAAGACTTGGGTCCGGAGATCAAGGTGGAAGATTTCTCCAAAGCATAGTTGGGAGATCCTGATGAAATCTGTCTCAATTTTAGATAGTCTAAATCCGATGCAGCGTGAAGCTGCACAGATTGTAGATGGACCTATTTTGATACTGGCAGGCGCGGGGAGCGGTAAGACGGGGTGCCTTACCCACAGGATAGCCTATCTGATGGGTGAGGGGGGTGTAGACCCGAAGAACATCCTTGCGGTGACGTTCACAAATAAGGCTGCAAATGAGATGAAGGAAAGGGTGGAAGGGCTGATAGGGATAGCGGTGAAGGATATGTGGATAGGGACTTTTCACTCTATGTGCGCCAGGATATTGAGGATTGAGGCGGAACATGTAGGTTATACTAGAAACTTTACGATATACGATTCTGACGATCAGCTCTCCTTAGTCAAGAAGGTTATGAGGAATCTTGGGGTTCCGGAGAGTCAGGTTCATCCTTCTGCTGCAAGGGGAAGAATAAGCAGGCTGAAGAATTCTATGATCGAAGCAGAGGACTTTGAGTCCTCTGCAACGACTTACGCTGATGAGATCATAGCAAAGATATATAGGCAGTATCAGGTTTCCCTGAGGGGGAACGGGGCTTTCGATTTCGACGACCTACTTTTGGAGCCTGTTAGGATATTCAGTGAGTATCCCGATATTTTGAGTAAATATCAAAGAAAATTCAGATATATACTGGTAGATGAGTACCAGGATACGAATAGACCCCAATACGTGTTAACAAAGATATTAGTGCAGAAGCACAGAAATATATGCGTTGTAGGAGACGACGATCAGTCTATCTATTCGTTTCGCGGAGCAGATCTCAATAATATTCTTGACTTCGAGAAGGACTACCAGGACGTTAGAGTCATAAGGCTTGAACAAAACTACCGTTCAACGGAAAATATACTGGCCCTGGGCAATGCAGTTGTAAGCAATAATAAGGGTAGGAGAGGTAAAGAGCTTTGGACAGATAAAGGAAAGGGCGAGAGAGTAGGCTTCCTAAATTGTGAGGATGAGAGGGATGAGGGGAGAAGGATAACAGGGGTTATAGGTGATGAATTATCAAAAAATGGGCGATCATTAGCAGACTTTGCGCTTTTGTACAGGACTAACGCTCAATCCAGAGCTCTGGAGGATGCGTTCAGGTCTGCCGGGATTCCGTATGTGATAGTAGGTGGAGTAAAGTTCTACGAGCGAAAGGAAATCAAGGATGCACTGGCTTACTTAAGGGTCATAGCAAATCCGAGAGATTCTGTGAACTTAAGGCGCATCATCAATGTTCCCAAAAGGGGTATAGGCGATACCACTGTCGAGAGAGTAGAGACATTCGCTTTAAGAAATGGATTGTCTCTCTTTGAGGTTTTAGGGAGGCTGGATGAGATTGAGGAACTGACCTCAGCAGCAAGGAAGAGGATTACTGACTTTAAGAGCATGATAGAGGAGTTTATTGCCCGGAAAGAACAGGTAGAGATGGATATTTTGGTGAGGGATGTGGTGTCAAAGACAGGCTATTTAGATGAGCTGAGGTCTGAAGGGACAATTGAGGCGGAGTCGAGAACAGAAAATGTTGAGGAGTTGCTGTCCGCTGTTGTGAATTTTTCTGAGAGGCGAGATGACGCGTCTTTGGAGGCATTTTTGGAGGAGGTGTCGCTGATCACTGATATTGACAGGTGGGACGATCAAAAGGATGCAGTAACGATGATGACGCTGCACAGTGCAAAAGGTCTGGAATTTCCAGTTGTGTTCATAACCGGATTGGAGGACGGGCTCTTTCCGCTGTCGAGGAACATAGAGCAGGGGAACGATCTGGAAGAGGAAAGGAGATTGTTCTACGTGGGGATCACGAGGGCAAAGGAGCGTCTATTGTTATCTGCCGCAAGCCGGCGTTCAAGGTTCGGCAATACGCTGTGGAGCGAGCCATCTCGTTTTTTGGGTGAGATTCCGCCGGATTTGATTGAAGGAACTGTGAGAATTGGCAAGGGAGAGTATCTCTTGGAGGACGACGTGAATTTTAAGGAGTACAGATCCAGTGATGACGTATATACTGACCTGTACGATACATCATGGCTGGATGTGGGCAAACGGGTGATACATCCAGATTGGGGCAATGGCAAGGTGTTAAAGATGAGCGGCAGGGGAGAGGATATGAAGTTGGTTGTCAAGTTTAAGAGTGCAGAGAAGAGGCTGTTGGTCAAATATGCCAAGTTGAGACCGGGAGAGGCAGTCTAAGTCAGATTGCCTGCGCTTAAGCTCGCAATGACGGCTTAGTGAGAAGATATACACCCTGTTTACTTATTTAGAGCGCCACAAGAAGGAGTATGAGCTATGCCCGTTACGTTGGATGACGTTGACAAGGTAGCGTCCCTGTCAAGGTTATCATTTTCAGATGATGAGAGACGAAGGTTAGTGGATGACCTGAACAGAATCCTTGAGTATATGGATCAGTTGAACGAGCTGGACACTGAGAATGTCGAGCCTACAGCTCACGTTCTTTTGATGAGCAACGTGTTTCGGGAGGATGCAGAGAAGCCTTCTATGCCGAAGGAGAAGTTGTTGGCGAACGCTCCGAGTCAGGAGAAGGGCTACTTTAAGGTGCCGCAGGTGATCGAGTAATGGGACGGACGGCTGTGATAATTCCCGCACGATACGAGTCGAAAAGACTCCAAGGAAAGGTCCTTTTGAGAATTGCGGGTAAGCCGATGATAGAACATGTTTACAAGAGGGCGTGCAAGGCTTGTGTGGCATCTGATGTCATCGTAGCTGCGGATGATATGAGGATAAAGGAGGCAGTTGAGGGTTTCGGTGGGATAGCGGTTATGACTTCTTCTGAGCACAAGAGTGGTACGGACAGGATAGCTGAGGTTGTGGAGTCGTTGAAGGATGTAGAAATAGTTGTAAATGTTCAAGGAGATGAACCGCTAATTGATCCGAGTGTGATAGATCTTGTGGCCCATCCACTTATCAGGGATAGAAATATAGTAATGGGAACAGCAGCGTACAAGATCAGATCTTTAGAGGAACTATTAAGCACAAATTTAATTAAGGTGGTCGTTGATAGAGAGGGCTTCGCCCTTTACTTCTCAAGAGCACCGATTCCTTTCATTAGAGATATTGAAGATAGACCTCACGTGATGGACGAATATTGCTTCCTGGGACACATAGGTATATATTCTTATAGGAGACGATTTTTGTTAGAGTTTGCTCGTATGGAACCTGCACCTTTAGAAGAGATCGAAAGGTTAGAACAGTTGAGAGCGTTGGAGAATGGATATAAAATATATGTGTCCAGGACAGAGTTCAGGTCTGTGGGTGTGGATACAATGGAGGATTTAGAGAGGGTAAGGAGGAAGATGAGTCGTTGTGACACAAGCTAAGGAATCGATATGAGACGATTGGAAATCCAGTGTTAGAAGGAGATGTAGTGGAACTCTATCTTATTAGACACGGTCAAGCAAGGTATTTTGGGGATGACGGGAAGATGCAGAACAGTCAGGGCTTTCTGACTGAATTAGGTCATCGTCAAGCAGAGAGGGTAGGGGAGCGTTGCAGGAATCTTGAGGTGGATTATCTCTACAGCAGCCCCTTGAAGAGAGTTCAGGAGACTGTGAGCTATCTGTCTCGAGCTCTGGGAAAGTCCCCGGAGTTTCTTGAATGGTTGAGGGAAATCAGCGTGGGCGATTTTGATGGATGGGCGGAGCCTATGGTTCGAAAGCATCTTGAGGAGGTAGCACTAAGGCCGCTTGCAGCCTGGTGGGACGGGTACCCGAGGGGGGAGACCTTTAGGGAGTTCCACAAGAGGGTGACAAGAGGGTTAGATTATCTTCTGAAAAGCCACAGCGTGGAGAAAGATGGAGATTCTTATAGAATTGTGGGAGAGCAGGATCAGCGTCTGTGTCTGGTTTGTCATGCGGGGACGATTTCCGTTATTGTTAGCTATCTTCTGGAGTTGCAGCCTGTGCCTTGGGAATGGCACAGATTCTCCTCAGAGAACACCGGGGTATCCTGCATTCAATTCGGGAGAGTTGGAGACGCACTTAAGCCCTCTTTGATCTTTTTTAATTCCATTTCTCATCTGAACGGCATTTAGGTCGTTTAAAGCGTGATGTACAGGAGGAAGGAAATTGAACCCTAAATATGAGGGCCCAAGATTAATCGTAGTAGCAGGCGGGGTTATTAGTGGTGTGGGCAAGGGAACCGCTACGGCTTCGATCGGGAAGATATTGCAGCAGTACGGCTACAGCGCAACTGCAATCAAAATTGACCCATACATAAATTACGATGCAGGGACGCTGAGGCCTACAGAGCACGGTGAGGTGTGGGTGACAGATGACGGCGGAGAGATAGACCAGGATCTGGGGAATTACGAGAGACTATTGGGGATTGACATCCCGAAGCGGAATAATCTGACAACAGGACAGATATACCGGACGGTGATAAATAGGGAAAGGGGTGGGGAGTATCTGGGACAGACGGTTCGACCTATTCCCCATATTACAGATGAGATTAAAAGGAGAGTCTTAGAATCGGCTGTGGGATTTGATATAGCTCTGGTGGAAGTAGGTGGGACAGTAGGAGACGACGAGAACGAGCCTTTTTTATTTGCGATGAAGGGTCTGGAAAGAGAAATAGGGGAGCTGAACGTCATCTATATCCTCGTTACCTACCTTCCAGTGCCGTCTCATATTGGGGAGATGAAGACGAAGCCGACTCAACAGGCAATTAAGCTTCTAAGTGAGCATGGCATCTTTCCCGATTTTGTCCTGTGTCGGGCAAATGAGCCTTTAGATGAGGTAAGGAAGAAAAAGATAGAGATTTCCGCGAATATAGCGGCCGATTCTGTGATTTCAGCCCCAGATATCCAGACCCTGTACGATATTCCACTGAATCTGGAGAAGGACGGTATTGGTAGGAAAATCCTGGAAAAGTTCGGCCTGGAGCCGAGAAAGTCGCCGGATTGGACGAACTGGCAAAGTCTGGTAAGGAGAATAAGAAATCCTTCTAAGACTCTGTGTGTGGCGATGGTAGGGAAGTACGTGGATATAGGGGACTATAGTCTAATGGATTCTTACATATCTATAAACCAGTCTTTAGAGCATGCGGGAGCGGCGTTCGATGTGGGGATCGATATCGATTGGATAGACTCTAAAGGGATAGAAGAAGACGATAAGGGGACTGAGAATCTGAGGGAATTCGACGGAATTATAGTTCCAGGGGGGTTCGGAGGAAGAGGTGTGGAGGGTAAGATAGAGGCTATCAAGTTTGTGCGGGAGAACAACATACCGTTTTTGGGTTTGTGTTATGGGCTTCAGCTTGCTGTGGTGGAGTTCGCAAGGAACGTCTGCGGGATGAACGGGGCCCACACCGCAGAAATAGATCCCTCGACAGAGTACGCCGTTATAGATACTCAGCCGGGTCAAAGGGAAGTTATAGAAAAGCGTGAATATGGAGGGACCATGAGGCTTGGGGCGTACGCGGCTGTGTTGAAGAGGGGGAGTCTGGTCTATGAACTCTATAGGAAGTCCAGCCGTCTGGAGGAGGACTCAGAGAAAATTGAAACCATGAAAAAAGATAAGGATCAGGTGTTCAGACTGGGCTTGCTTCACAAGTGGGAGGATGCAGTTTTAGAAAGACACAGACACCGGTACGAGGTCTCTCCACTTTTTATTGAGCTTTTTGAGGATTACGGATTGGTGTTTTCCGGATATTACAAAGGGCTGGACGGCGCCAAGTTGATGGAGTTCGTAGAACTTCCAAAACACAGATTTTTCGTGGCAACTCAGGCACATCCTGAGTTTAAGTCGAGGCTGGAAAAACCAGCCCCACTCTTTTTGGGATTCGTGGAGGCAATGCTAAAGTGCCAGGCCGAATATGAGGTAAAAGATGAGTTACATTCTACACTAAACACAAGGTAAGTTTATAGATGAAAAGCTTTGATGTAGGCAAAATCCGAATCAGCAGTGATAGTCTGATCCTTATAGCTGGACCCTGTGTAATTGAATCCCGGGAGCTGGTGATGAGGACAGCAGAGGCACTAAGGAATATATGTCAACGTGCAGGGTTTCCAGTCATCTTCAAGTCATCTTATGCTAAGATGAACAGGACAAGCATAGATTCGTTTTCAGGATTGGGGATAGATAGGGGCTTGAAAATCCTGGAGAGTGTAAAGAGCGAATTAGGAATGCCTGTGACGACGGATTTTCATTCTGCAGGAGAGGCAGATGTAGCAGCACAGGTAGTGGATATGCTCCAGGTTCCCGCGTTTTTAGTAAGACAGACGGATATCTTGCTTGCAGCAGGAAAGACAGGAAAGCCGGTGAATGTGAAAAAGGGTCAGTTCTTAGCTCCTGAAGATATGACTTATGTAGTGGAGAAAATAGAGTCTACAGGAAACAGACAGGTTATGCTAACTGAGAGAGGAACTGCTTTCGGGTATCATGATCTGGTGGTGGACATGAGGTCTTTAGTTGTAATGAAAGCCGCAGGATATCCTGTGGCTTTCGATGCAACTCATGCAGTAGTCTCTCTAAACCCGAGTAAGAATGAGAACAAGGAGTGTATAGAAGCTCTCTCCAGGGCGGCCGTGGCAGTAGGCGTAGATGTAGTATTTATTGAGACACATCCCGATCCACCTCGGGCTCTGTCAGATGGAGCAAGGATGCTACCTTTAGATAGATTAGCGGAGTTATTGGAGGTGCTGAAGAGAGTAAACGAGGCTGTAAGAGACAAGACGAAAAAACATTAAACCTCCTACAGTGTTGTGTGTCCAAGACAGTAGAGGAAGGAATGGGACACTTCCAATCTAAACTTTAGGAGCTGAAAAACCGTGAAATTGCGGATGCTGGGAGAACAGATCACTTTGATTGCGTTTGTCGCAGTGTTTGCGCTGTATGTCTTCTCAAACTTCGCCCTACTGTTCTGAGCATTTGTTACCTCTTGAGAGTATTATGTCAGAGCAGGGCGATGAAATATCACTTGTGAAGCAGTTTAAAGAGGGAGATGAGAGAGCATTTAACCGAAATTGTCAGAACTTACCAAGAGAGGCTCTATTATCTTGCTTTGAAGCTTCTGGGGGACAGAGAAGATGCACAGGATATCTCGCAAGAGGCATTTGTAAAGGCCTATTACGGTTTAAATAAGTTTAAGGAGGATTCATCTTTATATACGTGGCTCTACAGGATTGTGCTGAATCTGTGTATGAATCGCCGACGGAGGGACAAATTAGTAGAATTTGTTTCATTGGACGTTTTAAGTGAGATTACAGCGTCTAAGAGTGCTAATCCAGATAAAAAAGCGGAAAATTCCGAACTTAATGCTGCTATTAAAGAGGCAGTAGATAGCCTTCCAGAGAAACAGAGGGCTATATTTATATTAAGACAGTACGAGGAACTCTCTCACAACGAGATTGCAGAAATAGTAGGTAGAAGCGTTGGTGCAGTAAAGTCTAACTATTTTCAGGCAGTTAAAAAGCTTCAAAAGTCGCTGGTTAAGCATAGAGATGTATAGATTTAACTTTCAGGCGAAATAGAAATGAATTGCAATAATATAAATGACCGTCTTATAGATTTTATCGAGGGGCAGTTGGAGGAGGAGGAGAAATTGGCTGTTAAGAGACACATAGATTCGTGTGAGGATTGTCTCCAAGATTTGGAAAGTTTGAGACCTCTTCTGGAAGATGTAGGTTCTTTCGGAAAAAGTTATAATGAAGAGGAGAACATTCTCTGGGCTAATTATCTTCCTCAGGTAAGGGAAAGGATAAATAGAAAAAAAGAGAAGAAGCTGTGGATAAGGGCAGCTGTTCCGGCTATAGGGATTTTGAGTATAGCTATTTTGCTATTTTTTCTAAACGGCGGTGGCAAACCCGATTCCCGTATGGGAGAAGAATGGACACCCGTGACTGGTGCTGAGGAATGGTACATTGGAGAGCTTGTAGACTTTGTAGTAGACTCATCGGATGTAGAAAAGATCATTATCAGTAGGCTGATCAGTCCTGGAATGATTGAAGATATAGCTGCTTTAGAGGAGTCCGAAGGATTTGGCTATGATAATACTGATGTGGATGTCAGTAGCCAGGAGTATGGCTACGTAGTCTATGAGGCTCAGGAACTCGGCACCGCCGCGCTGGACTATATAATTGAAAGGTCGGATTTGGACACTCTTCTTGAAGATCTTGATCAAGAGAGTCAGGAGGAGCTGCTCCAGAGGCTAGAAGCAATCTCCTTATCGATGGGGTAGTGGACTGTCAAGTATATTCTCTTGAATGACAATAACAACCGACGGTCACAGAAGCAGATTGGCAGAATCTCAAAGTTGAGGACAGAAGGAACGCGGACAGGGAAGCCATTGCCGATGAGTGCAGGTAGTGTAAGGATTTATGGATTAGTGGTCTCTTAAGGAGGCATGAAAAATGAAAAGTGTTTATGTTGTATTTATATTGGTCTTGGGAGGACTTATCGCTGGATTAGATAGTAGAGCTATGTCACAACCTAGGCCATTTAACTTCCCGGCAAGAGGGGAGAAAATGAGGGAGAGGATAAGGACTATTCGTACCTGGAAGATGGTTGAACTGATGGATCTGACTGAGGAGCAGTCGCAGAGGTTTTTCCCTATTATGAATCGGCGCGAAGATAGGGAAAGAGAGCGGAATGAGAAGAGACATGAGATTATGCGGGAACTGCGAGAGCTTGTCGAGAATAAGGATACGTCGGATGATGAGTTGAAAAAGAAGATTGAGGAAGTAAGGAAAAATAACGTTGAACACCAGGAGAACAGCGAAAAGTTTCATAAGGCTGTAGAGAAGGTGTTATCCGTGCGGCAACAGGCAAAGTTGATGTTCTTCGAGCCGCGCTTTGAAAGAGAATTAAGAGACATTGTGAGAGACTTTAGACATCGAAGAATGGGGGAGCTTTGGCAAGAAGGACAATCGAGGGAACAGACGCAGAAGTTGGAGGAGTGGCAAGAGGAAATGAGAAGGCATCAGCAGGAAATTAGAGAATTGCAGGAGAAGATGCAGGAAGAAATAAAGAAGTAGGGGAAGGAACAAACGGGGGAGAGTAGCAAAAAGATGGAAAGGCCGTAGACGATTTGCCTTTTGCAGTAGGAATATTAAGATAGCCCGTGGGTCTTCCGTTCTCTCCCTCGAAGTCACTGGGATACGGGGCGAGTAGGTCGGGAAGCTTAGGATGTGCTCGAAAGGAAGCAGGTAGCACGCAATGTTTGAATGGGACACGGTCTGGCCCTGTAATCTCTTTCCCAGCGATGACGCGTTCCCTGGATGTCATTTGAATCATTTTCTGCCTTCAGAACTCTTCACATAAATTATGGGAGAATGCCGCCACACCTAAGTGACTGCTGAATGACATCTGGGGATTACACAAGATGGTACACAAGGGCGGGCTATGACACCCAGTTTCTGCTCCTCTTCCTCAGGCGAAAGGCAATCTGTCAGCGGAACCGTTCCGCGAAGTCAGGCACTTGTTTTCCCCGTCTCTAGACGCTGTTCCTAACGGGCACAAGATACGCCAGGGGGTCATTCAGATCCGCATAGTTCGGCGCTTCCGTCATCCCGGGGCCCATGCACGTTTCGGTCTTTCCCCATTGACTGCCAATTATCTGCTCGTGTTAGGACATCGATCCCAGGAAATGCCACCAAGGGTAGAAATACCGCTGGCACCCAACCCCCAACAAACGTTGTCCTGGTTAAGCTTCCTGTCATCTACCTGCCGCACCAGAATTCCAGACATCCCAGATTGTTTGGATCTATTTTTTAGTTCCTATAATGTATATTATGTAAACTTACACTAATATTCACTTTATTTCTAGTACTTTTTATAACATGACTACTTCCTCTTTCTTCCAGATATTTTGAACCATAATCCCTTACTCCTCCTGTCTTCCTCCAATCTGTTCTGCAACTTTTCTACTTTATCTTCTAATTTCTCTTTTGCTGACTTATATTCCCACAAAAGCTCCTCTGTGGCTTTCAACTTGCCAATCTGTCTTAAGATTCCTTCATAATGCTCTCTATCTACTATTACATTTTTCTCCAGAAGATTGCTAATATCTCCTATTATTTCTATATTGTTTCTAATTCTTGAACTAGATATCTTCCTAATACTTTCTATATCTATTATCCATCTTCCATTGACCTTACTAGCATCTAATATCCTATTTGCTATATAGTTATAGATTGTCTTTGTGGACATTTGGAGTGCTACACTTGCGTCCTTAATACTATAACCATCCATTGGAAGTCCTTCTAAAATAGTTCTATTATATTAAATGATCAAGTTTATCGTAGACTTGATAGGGATCTTGCAAAATTAAATTAACAACCCAAAAAAATGCTCACATGGGGATGTAAACGTCTGAAGTCAGAGACAGACTCACTACACCACAATATTCACAAGTTTCGATCGCGCCTGTTGAACCACAATAATCCTACGTACTTCACCCTTACCTATATGACGCTGGACATTAGCATCTACAAGGGCCAGTTCCTTCAATTCTTCGTCAGAAATGTCGGGAGTAACCAGAAACCTGCCTCGCACTTTTCCATTCACCTGCACAGCGGTGGTAACCTTATCTGCCTTTGCGAGTTCAGGATCGTAGTTGGGCCACTCTAGATCCATGATGCTGCCTTCGTGGCCGGTCATTGACCACAACTCTTGAGCTATATGTGGAGCAAATGGAAAAAGGAGGATAAGGAAGGCATCCCGGCTCTCTTTATCCAGTTTCCCATTGCCTGCGTCCGGAGAATAGACGTAATTTACAAACTCCATAAATCTACTGATGGTAGTGTTCAGCTTGAAGGCTTCAAGGCCTTGTGTTACCTGTTCTATTAGAGCATGCTGCCTCTTGAGCATGGAATCAGAAGGGTTCTCATGGTTATCCAGATTTGAAACTACCAGGTGCCATACTCTACTCAAAAAGCGAAAGGTGCCCTCTATTCCCCTATCGTTCCATTCAGAATCCTGGTCAGGTGGACCAATGAAGAGCTCGTATAATCTAAGGGAATCAGAGCCGTACTTTTCAACTAGTTCATCTGGGCCCACCACATTTCTCCTGGATTTGCTCATCTTGTCTCCCAGCCTATAGACCATTCCGTTATTAAAAAGATGGGTAAATGGCTCATCGAAGCCTATGTGTCCTAAATCGTACAAGACTTTCGTAAAAAACCTGGCGTAGAGCAGATGAAGTATGGCGTGTTCCACCCCGCCGATATACATATCTACCGGAAGCCACCTGTCTGCAATCTCTCTATCAAAAGGAGCTTTATCCTCATTCGGACTTGTGTACCTCAAAAAATACCAGCAACTCCCAGCCCACTGAGGCATGGTGTCTGTATCTCGTTTTGCCTCTCCGCCGCACTCTGGACAAAAAGTATTAACAAATTCCGGTATGGCAGCCAAGGGTGACTTCCCCGTACCTGACGGCTCGTATTTCTCTACGTCAGGAAGGAGCACAGGAAGGTCTTCCTCCGGCAGCGGTACCTCACCGCACCTTTCACAATATACTATTGGAATCGGCTCTCCCCAATAACGTTGTCTTGAGAAGACCCAGTCTCTCATTCTGTAGTTGACGGCTTCTTGGCCGAGACCCTGCCCTCTGATCCACGCTGTTATACTATCCCTGCCTTTTTGCCCTTCCAGTCCATCAAACATCCCGGAGTTCACCATAATCCCCTCCGCCACGAAGGCCTCAGTAAGTTTTCCCTGATCGTCTTTAGTGCTCTGTTTGCTGTGTATCACTTCCACAATTGGAAGGTTGAACTTGGCTGCGAACTCAAAATCTCTTTGATCGTGGGCAGGGACAGCCATAATGGCTCCCGTCCCGTAAGACATAAGCACGTAATCGGAGATCCAAATCGGTATCTTCTGTCCATTAACGGGATTTAGAGCGTACGATCCCGTAAAGACACCCGTCTTCTCGTCTGAGGCCGCCGTGCGGTCAATCTCAGAGGTCTTGCACGCCTTCTCCACGTACTCGGATATCTCCTCTTTACGATCATCCGTTGATAGTACTGACACTAAGGGTTGCTCTGGCGCCAGTACCATATACGTAGCTCCAAACAAGGTGTCGGGCCTCGTAGTAAACACGGGAATTTGATGCTCCGAACCATCCGGAGCAAGACCCTTGAATATCACACGGGCTCCCTGGCTGCGACCGATCCAGTTGGCCTGCATGACCTTCACCTTTTCGGGCCACTTTAGCCTTTCCATATCGTACAGAAGGCGATCTGCGTACGCAGTTATTTTGAGCATCCATTGTTCCATATCCCTCTTTTCCACTTCACTTCCACACCTCTCACAGCGCCCCCCTACCGCCTCCTCATTGGCCAATCCGGTCTTACAGCTTGGACACCAATTGATAGGAGCCGTAGCTTTATACGCCAATCCCTTTTTGTACATCTGAAGGAATATCCACTGGGTCCATTTATAATACTCAGGCGAACTGGTGTTTATCTCCAGATCCCAGTCGTACATCGTACCCATCTCTTCAAGCTGACGCTTCATATTGCCGATATTTTTGGCTGTGCTCTTCTTTGGATGAATTCCTCTTGATATAGCGTCATTCTCCGCCGGAAGACCGAAAGAATCCCATCCTACCGGGTGAAGGACGTTATAACCACAAAGAGCCTTATACCTGCTCCACACATCGGATATTACATATGGTCTCCAATGGCCCACATGCAGAGCGCTCCCCGAGGGATAAGGAAACATATCCAGGCAATAGTAGTTCTTATCCTCGGAATCCAGATTGGTCTTATATCTCCCTGTCTCCTTCCATATCCTGTGCCACTTTGGTTCTATCTCTCTAAAATTGTAAGGGATTCTCTCCCCAATTTTTCTCGTTGCCCCATTCATCTTTCTATAATCATCCTCCGTACAAGCTACTTAGTTCCAAGTCTGCAATACTTTCGCCAATACGCTGCGATCTCAGATTCTGCTGAAAAACATTAAAAAAGACTACCGGAAATTGCGATCCGATAGCCTTTTAATGCTGCAATTAGAACGCTTAGTTTGACGGCTTTGTAGGCTGCCTTCCTTGATACCAGCGGGGTTTATCGGATCTCCCGTCACCGCTCCCTGTGTCCTTCCTGTCCATAGTTGCTTTTCTACTCAGCTTGATCTTCCCCTGACCATCTATTCCTATTACCTTGACTGTGACGTTGTCTCCCAGGTTGAGGACATCTTCTACCTTATCCACTCTGTGGTGCTCCAGCTCAGATATGTGCACCAACCCATCCTTTCCCGGAATTATCTCCACAAAAGCACCAAAATCCATAATCCTTTTGACTTTGCCATCATATACCTTGCCGACCTCTGCCTCCTCGACCAATTTCTCCACCATCTGCACTGCCTTTTCTCCCATCGCTTTATCCACAGAGGCTATAACTACTCTTCCATCGTCTTCAACGGTTATCTTAGCCCCTGTAACTTCCTCCATCTCTCGTATAGTACTCCCTTTTGGTCCTATTATGATCCCTATCTGAGATGGTTTTATGTCTACTGTCGAGATCAGCGGAGCGTAAGGCGACAGATCGGGACGAGCTTGTGAGAGGCTTGCATCCATAATATCGAGTACCTTATGAAGGTCCTGCCCTGCCCTTTCCAATGCCTCCTGCACAATATCAAAGCTTATGCCTTCTATCTTGATATCCATCTGTATGGCTGTGATCCCGTCCCTAGTTCCTGCCACTTTCAAATCCATGTCTCCCCAGTGATCTTCAGCTCCCATAATGTCAGAAAGAATGCAGGCTCTGTCCCCCTCCTTTATCGAACCGATCCCTACACCTGCCACAGCTCCCCTCACAGGCACTCCCGCATCCATAAGAGACAAGCTTCCCGCACATACAGTAGCCATAGACGACGAACTGTTCGACTCTAAAATCTCTGAAACTACCCTTATAGTATAAATGAAATCTTCCTGAGGCGGTATCATAGGCTCGATCGACTTCTCAGCCAAGGCCCCGTGCCCTATGTCCCTCCTGCTGGGTCCCAGTATCCGCTTAACTTCTCCAGTGCAGAATGGCGGGAAGTTGTAATCGAGCATATACCTTTTAAACGATTTTCCCTCTAAATCATCCACCATGCGTTCATCCATCTTCGTGCCCAGTGTCGTCACAGCCAGACTCTGAGTCTGACCCCTTGTAAAGAGGGCAGATCCGTGAACCCTTGGTAGGACGCCTACTTCGCAGGTTATGGGTCTTATCTCATCAGAGGCCCTCCCATCAATTCTCTTGCCATCAGATATGACCATCTGTCTCATATCCGCCCTTTCAATTTCCTCAAGGACCTCAGCTATCTCTTTTTCCTTTTCGGGGAATCTCTCGGACAACTTCTCCATAACATCAGTCTCTAGCTGTCCCAGCGCCGCACTCCTGTCTTCTTTATCAACGCCTCTATTAGCTTCCTTGATCCTGATTGCAGCAAGTTCCTCAACAGCGTCTTTAAGACCTGGGATCTCATCCTTTGGCCGAATCTCTCTCTTTGGGACGTTGGGCGCCGCTGCTATAAGCCTTTCTTGGAGTTCTATAATCTCCTTTATGGCCTCGTGCCCGAACTTCAGGGCCTCCAACATGTCCTTATCAGAAATTTCCAGCGCAGAACCTTCCACACTCATAATGGTATCCTTTTTGCCCCCGACTACCAGATCTATGTCGCTGTCGTCCAGCTGAGACAGCGTCGGATTGATTATGAGTTGGCCGTCCACTCTTCCGACTCTGACTGCTCCGCTGGGACCCATAAACGGTATACCAGATATACATAGAGCTGCAGAAGCCCCTATCATTCCCAATACATCCGCCTCGTTTTCCTTATCGAAGGACAGAACCATTACTATAATTTGAGTTTCACATTTGAACTCCCCCGGAAAAAGCGGGCGTATCTGATGGTCTATTTGTCTGGCGCTTAGTATCTCGTGGTCCAGAGGGCGCGCTTCTCTCCTTCCTATATTGCCCGGTATCATACCCGTCGAATACTTCTTCTCTCTGTACTCCACCTGAAGAGGAAAAAAGTCCTTTTCCAGCTCTTCTTCTTTAGAAGCCACGGCGGTAGCCAATATTACAGTGTCTCCGTATCCTACTATCACAGCTCCATCGGCCTGTTTAGCCACTCTCCCGGTCTCTATATATAGATTTCGCCCGCCCAGCGTCATCTCCACCTTTTCTATCATTATTCTTACCTCCCTTAAAGCCTTACTTTTGGAGTCGATTCTTTCTATCTTCGCTTATCGCCGCAGCCCTAACTCCTTAATTAGATCCCTGTATCTGCCCACCTCTTTCTTATCTAGATACCTCAGCAATCTCCTTCTTTTGCCCACCATCTTTAGTAGACCTAAACGCGAGTGATGGTCTTTCTTGTGGGTCTGCAGGTGCTCCGTCATATATGCTATCCTATCTGTCAGCAAGGCAATCTGCACCTCAGGCGAACCTGTATCGCCTTCGCCTCTTCCGAATTTTCTTACCAGCTTCTCTTTTCTCTCACCGGTTAATGCCAAAGCTGTACCTCCTTATTTGACAAGTAGACATTAGGGGTTATTTATCAAATGAAATCGGTGCACTTCTCTTTCGATCTTTGATTGATCTTGAATGATAGGTTTTCGACAATCTTTGGTTTCTGTTCTTTTTCAAAATGGATGTATAATTGTTCTTCTTTTAGGTTCCATTCAGCCAGGACAAAGTAGTTGGTGTAAGAGGAGGGAAGAGATACTTTCTCATTTAGGACATCGATAAAGGCTTTATCTGTCTGTTCTGTGTCCTGTTTGACTTGTCTGATAAAATAGGTCTTGGGAATGAAATCTTTCTCGTTTGACTTCTCTTGCTTAGGTGGACGGTAGCCGGTGTATCTCTGTGATGAAAGATTAAACCATTCTAACTTCTGATCAACTTCTTGTAAGCTTTTGAACTGAATTCTGTTCCAGAACTTCCTTGAAAATACAGAATTGTTGCCTTCTATAGATGCTTGAGAAAAGGGCCTTCTGGGAACGGCAAATATCGGAATCACTTGATTTTTCAAGAGAAACTGCATTGCTTTGCTGACATTCCTTTCACCTGAAACACTGCCAATAGTCGCCGAGCAATTGTCCACCTTAACGAAATCTGGTTTTTCAAACCTGTCAAAGAAAGACTGACACTTCTCGATAAAGTTAGTTGCTGTTTGACCGTCAACCCGCCGAAAATACCTTAACTTAGGCTCTTTCTTAAAGGAAAATCCAACGAAGTTGACCGGCTCAGTTCTGCCGGTAAGATACTTTTTACCAATAAAGTCTGATTCTAGGACTCTGCCTCCTAAAAGATAGTAAATGGTATACTCTGGATAACAAAGATAACGAGATGCACCCTTGTTTTTACCTTTCTTCCTTCTCTGGGAAAGTCCTAAATCTGAAAGCATTCTGCCGATAGTCGGCAACGACGGAGGAGGGGTGCTAGAATATCGATTCCTCCATTCTTGTTCAATAACAGTGGCTCCTGAATAGAACTGATAAGGATCGTCCTCTAAGCTATGGTAAATCTCTTTGATTCTCTGTTCGTCAACTTTAGCCAATTTTTGCCTTTTTCCTTTTGGCCAACCCCGATTATCCATGGCAAAATCCTGATCCGGAGATTTAGTCCAAGCTGTAACGAAATCATTGGAAACTCTCGCTTGTTTGATAACTTCTCGCTTTGACATTTCTTTCTTAAAATACATCTCGTTGACTTCTTGTCTTAATACGGCCAATCTCTCTTTGTCCATAGGACTCCGTAGATTAAAGTTAAGACAATCAACTCAACTTAATCTACTAATACTCTAAACAAAGATCAAATTAGGTGCACCGATTTTATTTGATATTCAACCACTAGTCAGTAGACAGGAAATCCCTGCCTCTCCACTGGTCTACATTTAGAATCTCCTCTCCTTTTTCTTTATCTTTTTCGATCTGCTTTGCAAGTTGATCTGCCGAACCGAATTTCATCTCATCTCTTATCTTTTCCAGAACCTCCACTTTCAATGTCCGGCCATAAAGATCGCTTTCAAATCCGATAATATGTACCTCCACCACGTGTTCCTTACCTCCGAAACTCGGTCTGTATCCTACATTCATCACTCCCTTATATCGGCGGCCCGACACTTCCGTCCAAACCGCGTAGACGCCGTCCGGAGGAATTAGCTTCCAAGGATCACCTATACGTATATTGGCTGTTGGAAATCCCAATTGTTTGCCCCTGCTCTCACCTTTAACCACTTCTCCGCTAAAACTGTAGTTGCGCCCCAAAAAATTAGCGGCTAACCTCATATTTCCCGATGAGATTAGCTTTCGAATCCTTGTGCTGCTTATCCTGTCACCATCTACTATTTGGGGGGGGACGACCTCTACCTCAAACCCTAATTCCTGGCCTAACTGTTCCAGCATATCTATATCGCCTGATCTTCCCCTTCCGAATCCGTGATCATGACCGATAATGAATCTACCCACACCTAATCTGCTCAACAGTATCCTTTCTACAAAGTCCTTCGGACTAAGAAGAGAGAAATCTCGAGTAAAGGAAAGGATCACGAAAGTATGTATGCCGATCTTTTCTATAATTTCGAGTTTTTCCTCCTTCGTAGTCAGAATGGGCGAGGCCGTCTTGGGATTCAGGACAGTCTGAGGATGCGGTTCAAAAGAAAGCGCTATACTTTCCCTCTTCAACTCTTGTGCCCTCGTCTGCACGGTGGACAGTACGGACATGTGGCCCCTGTGAACACCATCAAACGTCCCGACTGTCACTACAGGCCGCGACAACTTGTGGCAAAATTCCTCTATATCTTCAATTATTTTCATCTACTACGCCCTTAACGCTGGGCCTAATACTGATTCCTCCCTTCGGCTGTAGAGAACCTTAATCGGTTTGAGAGAGTCCGAATCTCTATCGAAAGCGCCTATTCCGATAAGTTTTCCACGCCTATCTTCCACTCTTATTCTTTCCAGATTCGTATTTTTCTGCGAATATGTCACGGGAACTCCATTGCAGAAGCGGAAGACATCTTCCACTGCAAGCGTCAGGACCGGCATATGCTGTAAGGCTCCGCTTATACTTATGATCCGCTCTCCAATCCTACCTTTCTTTGCGTATTCCTCGATCTGTTCCATCCTCATTGCGTCCTTTAAGTGGAAGGGGCCTGACCTGATCCTCTTTAAAGATGCTACGTAGGCGCCAGTTCCCAATTCTTCGCCTATATCGTTTACAAGCGACCTTATGTAAGTCCCCCTAGAACATACAACATTCAAGGTCAAATGTGGTGGTTCGTAGCTCTCGGTGTGGATCGAATCGATCCTGACTCTCCTTACTTGTGCTTCTACCTTTTCTCCTCTCCTTGCCGACTTGTAGAGCCTTTCACCCTTCACCTTAAGGGCCGAAAATGCGGGAGGAACCTGCTCTATATCACCCTTGAATTTCCTACAAACTTTTTCTATATCCTGCAAGTCCACCCGTATATGCTGAATACTATCTATTATCTTGCCCTCTGAGTCAAACGTGTCAGTGGATTTGCCTATCACAGCGACTACTGAGTATTCCTTATTTTCCTCCGGGAGAAACTGGATTATCTTAGTGGCTTTTCCGAGGCATACAACCAAAACGCCGGTAGCTATAGGGTCTAAAGTTCCCGTGTGTCCTACCTTCCTGATTTTAAAGATATCCCTTATCTGATCTACGACGTCGTGCGAAGTTGGACCGGCCATTTTGTGTACTATTAATATTCCATCAATGCTTTCCTCCAAAATCATATCTCCCGCAAAAATGGTAGACAGCAGCCCTTAGCTGGAATACAGGGCTGACTCCTAAGCGGCCAATTGTGAACGGCAAGCAACACCCATTAACAGTGCGGGAACGGATGCTCTGGCTACCGTCTACTGAATTTTGTCATATCTCTCTCAGAATCTTATCTATCCTTGTCCCGCTTTCTATTGAGATGTCATGATGGAACGTAAGTTCCGGAACGTGCCTTAGCCTTATCCTCCCGCCCAGTTCTGCCCTGATAAAGCCCGATGCCTTTTTCAATATGCTCAGATGCTCATCTATATCCTTGCCGTCCATGAGGCTTATATAGATCTTAGCCTGACTCAGATCGTTCGAGACCTTGACATCTGTCACAGTTATGAACCCTATTCTCGGGTCCTTCAACTTGTTGAGTATTATATCGCTAAGTTCTCTCAAAAGAGCAGCGTTAATAGTGTCACGTCTGTAATTCACTTTCACTTCACCTCAAAGTTATAATCTAAAAACTCCACCTGGGTCTCCCTTTCAATATCCCTTATCACCTTGGAGAGGACCTCGTTCGCATTGTTAGTCTCGTTAGCTGCCACAGCAAAGCCTACAACAGATCTTTGCCAGAGATCGTGCCCATCCATCGCGGCAACAGTTATGTTAAACTTGTTTCTAAGTCTAGTTGTCAGACTCTTCAGAAGATGTCTTTTAGTTTTGCGCGAGCTGCTCTCCGGGAAAAATATATCTGCTGTGCACGAAACTATTGTCATGGATCCCAAGCCTATAGGCTCCTTGCAACCTCCACTACCTCATAGGCCTCTATAACATCGCCTGCCTTTATATCGTTGTAGCCCTCTATCGCCATGCCGCACTCGTAACCTGACGCCACCTCTCTGGCGTCGTCCTTAAACCTCTTGAGAGAGCTAAGCTTGCTTTCATATACCGTGACACCATCCCTTATTAACCGCACGGCAGAGCCCCTTTTGATCGTTCCTGAACTTACGAAGCAGCCGGCTATCGTCCCTACTTTAGATACGTTGAAGATCTGGCGCACCTCTGCTGCCCCTATTATCTCCTCAGTCAAGTCGGGCGATAGGAGCCCCAGCAAAGCTGCTTTGACATCTTCTAACGCCTCGTAGATAACTCTGTAGGACCTTATGTCCACCTTCTCCTGTGCTGCAAGTTCCCTGGCTCTGGGCTCTGGCCTGACGTGAAAACCGATAATTATGGCCTCAGACGCAGAGGCTAAAAGAGTGTCCGACTCCGTTATCGCTCCTACGCCCTTATGTATAATATTCACCCTTACTTCCTCTTGTCCATCCTTATCCCCCCCTAATTGCACCAGAGATTCACATAGAGCCTCCACTGAACCATCTACGTCCCCTTTGACGATAAGGTTCAGATCTTTGACCTGTCCCTCCTGGATCCGTCCGTGTATATCACCCAGGCCTATTTTCCTGATTTTCCTGTAATCCTGCTCCCTCTTAAGTTGCTGTCGCTTCCGGCTTATTTCTCTGGTTTCTCTTTCGGAGGAGAGCACCGCAAAGGAGTCGCCTGCCTGGGGCATTCCATCTACCCTGAAGATTTGAACGGGCACAGATGGTCCGGCCTTTTCGACTCGGCGCCCACGTTCATCCATCATCGCCCTTACGGATCCGCTGTAAATACCTGTTACAAATGTATCTCCAACGTCCAGTATCCCAGACTGGACGAGTACAGTAGCAACAGGTCCCTTTCCCGGGTCCAATTTGGATTCGATTATCGTCCCTTTAGCTTTCTTATCAGGATCAGCCGTAAGTTCCAGTACTTCAGCCTCCAGCACAAGGGTTTCCAAGAGCTTATCCACATTCTCTCCCGTTTTGGCTGAAATCTGGATGCAGCTTATCTTCCCACCCCAGTCTTCGACTAACACCCCGTGCTCGGATAGTTGTCTCTTTATCTTTTCAGGGTCGGCCTGCGGGCGGTCAATCTTGTTTATGGCCACTACAATTGGAACTTCAGCTGCTCTTGCGTGGTCTATAGCTTCTATCGTCTGAGGCATCACGTCATCGTCGGCTGCCACTACAAGTACTACGATGTCTGTTATCTTTGCGCCTCGTGCCCTCATTGCCGTGAAGGCCTCGTGCCCCGGTGTATCCAGAAATGTTACCTTGTTTCCATCTTCTAATTCCACCTCGTGCGCACCAATGTGCTGAGTTATACCTCCTACTTCACCCGCTATTACATTACTCTTTCTTATATTGTCCAGAAGTGAGGTTTTGCCGTGATCTACGTGTCCCATAATAGTCACAACCGGCGGTCTGGGAGCTAATCTCTCTTCCTCCTCTATTTCCTCTTCTAATATATCTTCTCCATATTCTGATAGAGGCTCGACCTCAAAATCGAACTCGTCCGCTAACATTACTATAGTGTCCATATCCAAACGCTGATTTATGGTCACCATTAACCCCATGCTCAAGGATTTGGATATAACGTCCGTCGGCTTTACTCCCATTTGCCCGGCAAGTTCTGCAACAGATACGAATTCACTAACTCTCAGAACATTTTCCTCTTCATCTGCTATCGTCGTGTCTTTATCCGCTCGATCTCTGTATCTTTTTCTCGTTTGCCTCGATCCGACCTCCAACTGTGCCAAGGTTCTACGGACGCTCGCTTCAACCTCTCTCCGATCTGTCTCGCGCCGCTTCCGTTTGGGACGTTTTTTCCTGTCCTTTTTAATCGTGGGCCTTGTAGGCGCAGGCTGCAACTTAGGTACGAATGATCCTTTCTTGTTTTGTCCCCTTCTTTTGCGCTCCTGGCGCGAAAGCTGTGCCTCTTGCTCTTGTTTTTTCCTCTCCTCAGCTCCTGTTTTCTCCTTTTTAATCTTTTGTCTGAAGGTCTCCTTCTCCTCCTCAAACTTCTTTCTTATACTCTCCAACATCTGCTCATCGGCAGAACTCATGTGGCTCTTTACGTCATAGCCCAGATCTCTTACTATAGCCAACATTGCCTGGCTTGAGACATCATATTCTTTTGCTACATCGTATATTCTCTTCTTTGTCATTAATGATCCCTTCTGGGATTTTCAAAGCCGCATCGAACAGAAGTTTGAATTGTCTTTACTCAAGTTTAAGTGTTCGATTCTACGCGCGACTTTGCAGCCTCAAATATCTTATCTGCTGTGGATTTTCCTATCCCCGGTATCTCAGCTAATTCTGAAGCAGAAAATCTGGAAACATCACTTATTGTTTCGATGTTTGCCTTTTTTAGTTTCTCCGACGTTTTCGCTCCTACACCCGGCAAGTCTGTCAGTTCCCCTGCTTCCTTTCTTTCCTCTTTGAGTCTCTCTTCGTAAGCAGATTGGGTTAGTATATCGATACCATATCCCGTAAGTTGAGCCGCTAATCTTACATTCTGACCGGACTTACCGATAGCTAGGGAATATTGGCTCTCTTCAACTATGACCACTATCCTTTCATCCCCATCCTTCCATATTACCTTGGGCACAGAGGCTGGACGCAGCGCCTCTGCCACAAACACCATCAGTTCGCTATTCCACGGTATAATGTCGATCCTTTCGTTGCTCAACTCTCGCACTATAGCTTGGACCCTTGACCCCCTGATGCCCACGCAGGCTCCCACAGGGTCTATCCGGTCGTCTGTCGAATGCACGGCTATCTTTGACCTTTCACCTGGTTCTCTGGCTACGGCCTTTATCTCCACTAACCCCTCATAGACTTCCGGGACTTCCATCTCGAAGAGTCGGATAAGGAAATCGGGATGTGTCCTGGAGAGCATAATCTGAGGCCCCTTGTTGGTTCTATCCACATCTATTATCAAGCACCTTATCAGATCGCCTTGACGGTATCTCTCCTTTCTTATTTGCTCATTGGATATAATGATAGCCTCTGTTGCACCTAGACTTACTATTATGTCTCCTTTGATAACCTGCTGAACGTTCCCCTGAATGATTTCTCCTATCCTTTTTTGGAAATCACTGTAAGTCTTTTCACGCTCAGCTTCCCTAACCCTTTGAACGAGTATCTGCTTGGCAGTCTGAATGGAATTTCTCCCAAAATCTAAGAGTCTGATCTCTTCTGCCACCTCACTGCCTATTTCAACGTCCGAGTCTATCTCTCTTGCCTTCTCTACGGGGATCTCTACTGACGGATCTTCTACTTTTTCTACAACTGTCTTAGTGGCGAACATCTTGGCTTCACCGGTGTTCTGATCTATAACCACCTGTATGTTATCCGCTGTCCCGAATCGCTTCTTGGCAGCAGACAGAAGCCCCATCTCCAGGGTCTCTATCACCAGATCTCTGCTGACGTTCTTCTCACTTGCAATCTGCCCCAGGGCTTCTAATATCTCGTAGTTCATTTGGAGCTCCCTTCAAACCGCTTACTGCATATCCAGAGAAAGTTTGGCTTTGACTACATCCTCAAACATTATTTTCACTTCCCCACCATCAGATCTCTCCTTCAAGGTTATGCTATCTTCGTCATAGCCTATCAATGTCCCACTCAACTTCCCCGAACCTGTGGAGACATCTATCTTCTTGCCGACCGTACGGACAAAATCAGACCTACACTCTAAGGGACGGTCGAGTCCAGGTGATGATACCTCCAGCGTGTATCTTCCTTCTATAGGATCTTCCACGTCCAGAATGTCTCCTAACGTCCGGCTGATATAAGCGCACTCGTCTAACTTTATGCCGCCCTCCTTATCGAGGCATATTCTCAAGATGCTCCTGTTGCCTACACTTATGAGTTCCATACCTATCAACTGTGCACCTGTATCTTGGAGGATCGGCACTAAAAGGACGCGTACCAGCTCCAAAGTTTCCTCTTTTTCCACTATTTTACCCTCTTTCTAATAACCAAAAGAGTGGGCGCTGCCCACTCTAGTCTTCTGTTATAATATAGAACATTTCTTGTAATAACGCAAGAAAAAAATTATGAAGGAAACTGCTTGACTCTGGAGTCTTTCTTCTGTAAATTCAGAAGGTTATTTGCAGAATAAAGAGGCAAAAACGCAAATAAGGGAGCGCTGAACGTATGAATTCACTCCAAAACCAAGAATCGGTGTGGAAAATATCTCTATGTCTTGCGGGATTCCTCTTGGCAGTTATAATCCTTCTGAGCCTTGTCTCCTCCGATGAAGTGATCATAAATAAGGAGCAGTACGAAAAGCTCCTGGAAATGGACCTTATAGAAGGTGCTGTAATATCAGAGAATACCTTCCACGGCAAGCTGGAACGACCAATCAGCTTCAAAACTGAGTATCAGTCGGGTTCCTACGACAGAGTTTCCGTGGAGTTCGAAGCAATAACTCCCCAGATGATAGAAAAGTGGGAAGAGTCAGGGATAAGACTTCAGTTCGAAGGCATAACAGATGAATCACAGTCGCAATCGAGTACAGTAGCTATCCTCGTACTTGTGGGATTCTTATCAGTCGGCGGGTGGTATATAGCGGATAGTATTGTAAGGAGCAGAAGAGAAGGGCTTTCAGAGAAGGTCAAAGAGTTGGATAAACAGAGAAAAGCTGGGACTTTAAGCGAAGCTGAATATTGGATGAAAAGGAGCGAACTGCGAGGCGATATATGATATAAAAGCAAGTAGACTGTTGAGATTGCTTCGCTTCCCCGATAGATTCAATCGGGGATCGCAATGACGAGCGTGCAGGATATGATGAGGTGCAATTAAATTATAGCTTATGGCATTGAGGAATCCCAGTTCGTCGCAATTTCCATTTGTACAAGAAATCTGACAGACCCGTATCTAAAAATCTCTCTCTACCAAAAAGTCCGACATAGCCTTTAATATATCCACCGCATCACCCTCGGGCATAGCGTTTAGATACTCTACACTTTTGTGCGCCATCTTCTTGCACATCTCTTTGGCATAGTTTATCGAATCGTATTCCTCTAAAAGCGATATCACCCATTCTATCTCATCGGGAGTGTTGCTGTTTCTGTCCCTGTTCAAAATCTCCGACACTTTTTCCCTTTCCCCATCTTGACACTTTCCGAAAAGGTCTATTATCATCAGTGTCCTCTTGCCCTCAGCTATGTCGCCGCCCCTTTCCTTGCCGTATGACCCGCCTGAAATTCCCGGAGCTCTGTTGGATTCCCCGCTCTCTACCACAAGATTTAAAAGATCGTCTCTTATCTGAAATGCCATCGCTATAGTCTCCCCGAAGTTCCCTGTCGCTCTTCTGCTCTTTTCATCTGCATCGGCTATTATAGCTCCGGCGTCGCACGGTCCTCTCCCCGTGTACCATCCTGTCTTTTTCTTAAGCATCATGAAAAAATCGTCAGGATCAGGAATTTTGCCCTCTCTTATCCACCCCAAATCGTAAGCCTGACCCTCACATGTAATTTGAAAGCCAGTTATCATCTTTTCCATCAACGTAAAGGTCTTTTCGTCTCCCAAAAGATCTCTGTTTTCAAGGAGTGCTTCAAAGACCTTGCCAAAGAGGGCATCCCCCGCGTTTAGGCTCAGTGGCACACCGTATTTTCTATGGAGACAGGGCTCTCCCCTCCTCATCTCCGATCCATCCTCTATATCGTCGTGAACTATCAGAAAAAGGTGCAAAAGCTCAAACGCTACAGCAGTCCAGATAGTCTCCTCCTTTTTCCCTCCTAACGCCTCACACGAGAGTATAACTAAGGCCGGTCTGAGCCTTTTTCCGCCTCTTTCCGGGTAATCTCTCATGGGATTGTATAAGAACTCCAAAGGATCGTTCTTTGGAAGAAAAGAATACAACTTTTCATCTATAAGAGGGATATTCTCCTCCAAAAATCTTCTATACTTTTCGCTTCCGTTCGGATCGCCCATATCTTTTCCCTATAGTGGCAATGCTCTTCAGGTTGCACTGGATACGAACGAATACATCTCGATTCCCTCGCTAAATCCGCACTATATTATAACAATTCTACTCTTTGCTCACAAGTATATTTTTCAACTTCTTCCAAGTCGACGGCCCTCAGTGTCCAGCCAATCTTTATTGGCCCGGCGGCACCAACCCCGCTTCGGACGGATATCGTAGCAGTGGATGCTAGAACTGCTCCTGCGGTACGTTCACCTGGTTGCGATAAGCCTTCGATCCCCTCTCTCAAAGTGTTCAGAAGGTCTTCTTTTAGATCGCAAAGTCCCGCTAACTGGCTCCTGGGATCAGAATGATTCCCGTGCGGTAACTGTGCCCCTGTTGGGAGAGCTACACTTGGAGGGCGTTGTATGTTCATATTGCCACCCTCCAAAGCTCGATTTTGTACAGTTCAAATTCAGATTGCTTCCTTCAATACTTAATGGCGCAGGCTTCATCACTTTAAGAGGAGGATCTTCATAGAGGCTAAATCTCTACTACCTGCCCTCATCCTGCATATATAGACCCCGCTGGACAGGTCCTGCGCGCTCCATACCACCGAGTGCCGACCGGCTGCCTGTTCAAAGTCCACCAGAACCTCTACGACCTGACCCTGTACGTTGTAAACCTCTATCGTTACAAGTGTCCTTTGAGGAAGTTCATATTCTATGATTGTTCTTAAATTAAATGGGTTCGGATAGTTCCTCAATAAGCTGTATTCCGTTGGTATTGAATAAACATCTGACACGTACTCTTCTACAGCGGTCTTATTCAATACGACTAGTGTTTGGGGAGGACTTTCCAGATCTCCTACTCTCGCTGAAATCTCCGTCGCCCCCTCGCTTCGAGCCACTACTAACCCCTTTTCATCTTTCTCATTTTCCACAACTGCTACACTGGTATCAGAACTTGTCCATTCTGCCACAGAAGTAACGCTATCCAGACTCCCGTCGGAAAATATACCTATCGCCCAAAATTGGACCGAATCTCCCGCGGTTATCGAAGTGTCTTGAGACGCAAGCATTATCCTTATCAGCACTACCCGCTCTCTCCCTGGAGAGAACAGCGCTCCTTTTCCTGGGGTAGAGACGTGCTCTACAAATGCCCCCGTCCCCTCGGGCCATCTTACCAGAGATTGGCCGCCGACTCCCCCATCGTAAGCTACGCTGTCCATCAGAGCGCCGGCTGAATCCATGAGGGTAACTGAATCGCCGGAATTTGCCAGACCGTTTCCTATCCTCCCATCGTCTACAAAGACCTGTCCAGCAAACACCGAAGGGACTCCCCCACCGAACAGGACTATCCGTTCCCCCGGAGCAATTATCGTCTCCTCCGGAAAGACAAATCTTCCACTTTCTCCCACGTCGTCGTCCCCGAGCGTCCATCCGCCTATGTCCACGGGAGAATCGCCTGCGTTCATAAGCTCCACAAACTCGTCCTGGAAAGCATCCCTTATGCCGTCGCCGTTTGCATCCCCACTTAAGCCTTCAGCGGGGTCGAAAAGAATCTCATTGATGACCACAGCTCCAGTGACGTGGACTGACACCGTATATCTCTGGAACCCCTGTCCCCCTCTCCCATCAAAGACGCTGACGTTCACCTCGTGTACCCCCTGATCATCCTCTCCCGGAGTCCAGGTTATGACACCTGACTCCTCGTCTATCTCCATGCTCTCCGGTCCAGATACTACAAATCTCAGCACATCCCCGTCCTCATCTACAGCCTCCACATTGTAAAGATATAATCTTCCGACAAACGCAGATTTGACAGGTAAGCTTGTAATTATCGGGAGGTCATTTGTATTCTGGACATTCAAAGTGAAAGTCTGGACGTCGAAGCTTGATGAACCCTCAGCCCTCACCCTGACCGAACTTGTGCCTACATCACTGTTTCGCGGTGTTCCTCTCAAGACTCCAGTTTCAGGATCTATCGTCAGCCAGTCGGGTCGCTCCTCTAAAAAGAACTGGATGTCTCCGTTGTCATAAGTTGCGGTTACTCGATAGACGTACTCTTCGTCCTCCCTCGCCGCTCCTATCGGACTCGATGTTATCCTGACGGTCACTGCAGGAGCAAATGAGCTTACCGACCCTGTCCCTGCAAACCCGAACCCTAACGCCCTTATCAAAACCTCCCCTTCCCTAAGGGCCGTAACTAACCCCTTTCTATCGACCTCTATAATAGTGCTATCTAAGCTTTCCCACTCCACATTTGCTGTAATTATCCCGCTTTCCCCATCTGAAAATATCCCTATCGCCTCAAGCTGTCCCCCCTCTCCAACGCTGATTTCGAGGCTATCCGGCTCCACTGAGATTGAGGAGAGCAGAGCCCTGCCTCTTCCAGGAGAGAATTTCCCTTTTCCCGGAAGCGACGAGTGTTGGACAAACTCGCCCGTCCCCTCTGGGAATCTCACCAAAGACTGATCCCTGTTCCAGTCACTGCTTGTCAGCGCATCAACGGTGTCACCCGCATCCGCAATAAGAAGGACTGTATCGCCCGAATTTGCCAGACCGTTTCCTATCCTCCCATCGTCTGTAAAGACCTGTGCCGCGAACCCCGAAGGGGATCCCCCACCGAACAGGACTATCCGTTCGCCCGGAGCTATGGTCGTTCCCTCTGGAAATACGAACTTTCCTCCCCCAGACACATCGCCCAGAGTCCAATCTCCTATGTCAACTATAAAATCCCCTATATCCCCGATTGAATCTATCGGGGATATATTCAGAATCTCAATAAACTCATCCTCAAAGCGATCTCTCACACCGTCCCGATTTGCATCTCCTTCCAAGCTGTCAGAATGAGGATCAGCCAAGACCTCGTTTATGACTACAATATCGAAGATCGGGACAATTACAATGGCTCCGTCTACACCCACAGTCGGAATCTGATTAGCGTCCGCATCTCCCACGGTGATCTGTACAAGTCTGAGATCAGACCTCCCCGATGGAGCATCGTTAGCTATGTTAAAGAACAGTATAAGGATAGCTCCATCTCCCGGAGCTATCCTTATACTTCTACTCAAGTCCGACCACAATATACGTACTCTATTTTCTTCTCGAAGTCCAGCCGTTACACCTGCACCTTCAGCCCTCCCCATCTCGATCACCTTTTTAGGTGTCAGGACTTGAGGATCAAACTCTATCTCTATATCTACCACAGCCACTTCGCTGCGATTTGTGAGAAAGATATCCAAAGTTACCACTGTGTCCCCTGGAACAACCCGTGCCTCGCCCACTCTCAGCGTATCCTCACTCTGAGCCCAGCAGTCGCTGGAATATAGGAACAAAACTAAAAGCCTTGTGAAATAGTTATGTCCCAGGCAGCGTCTGAAGCGCCGATTATGGGTCAAAGAGTAGCATATCGTATCGTTTTGCTGTGGAATAAGCAAAATAGTCTTATCAGAGTTCTGGTCAGCAAGGAACAGGAGCTGTTTGAAGAACAGGATGCACTGTCTTTGACAGACAGGGCACACATAGACGCTTTCCCCCTTCTTATGAAAGATACAAGCCTCTTGAGATTCTGTACTGTTGCAACAAGATTCAACTGTTCATTCAGTGAGGCTAGTTCTCTGTAACGGGCTCGTCCCATACCGTGTTGTTGCCTGGCTTCAGCAAAGATATGTTCACTGCGTTTACGGAGTCTCCGGGAGAGTTTGTAGTCAGCTGTTAATGAGATAGACCGTGCATGATTTCTGGCTTTCGCCTCTCGCACTTTTCTATCCCGTTCGGCCTGAATATGTGCTGAATTTGTCTTGTTTTTCCATGTAGGAATCGGTTCAATCTTCTCATCGGCTCGCAGAGGAATATGGGGTATGATTCCCCGGTCAAGTACATCAGCGATAAAATTACCAGAACCGTAACCGGTATCGGCACTAAGTGTCTGAATGTCTTTGGGCATGGTGTATGTTTCAAGGTCATCTACCATCTTAAGGGCACTTTCGGGCTCTGCTGTCCCTGTCGCCTGCGTGCCCTGAGTCTCAAGGATTACTCTGCTTTTTGTGTCGATCAGATCATGGCCCATAAACGAGAGAAAAGCCCCTTTGCCCTTCGATTTGCTGTATAAGCGCGCGTCGGGGTCTGTAGTCGAACGGTGTGTTTGGTTCGTCCACTTTTCACCATGAAAGTCTTTATCCTGAGGATGCCCGGACCTACCCTTTGTCTTATCACCTTCAAAACCGATTCCCTTGAGATAATCATCAAGAGAAACAGGGGGTTCTATCGGCTCAATACTTTTCACTGAAGCATCAGCTTGTATCTGAGTGCCGTCGACACTAAGGTGTTTACCGCTCACAAGACCGACATCTATGCAACACTGGACTACCTGACGCATTATCCGTTCAAACAACCCACTGGATGCCCACTTGTGATTGCGAAGCTTGTTGATCGTGCTCCTATCCGGAACCGCATCATCAAATGTCTGATGACAAAACAACCGATATGCCGCATGCATCCCCACTTCCTGACAGAGCCGATTCTCACTCAAATTATACAGATAGCCAATAAGGATCATTCGAACAACTAATTCAGGATCAATACCGGGTCTGCCATTGTCAGGGCAATAACAATCTGATACAACGTCTCGTACAAATGAAAAATCAACTGCCTCATCAATCTGACGAAGGATATGATCCTCGGGAACTAAATCCTCCATCTGAAAATAGTGAAACATCGGATTTGTCTGTTCCTGCTTTTGTGGGGTCATTGTTTCCTCCATGTATAATACTATCAATAACATAATATAATACAGAGGGAGAACATTCTCCAAGGATTCAGCAGATTTCTTATCATTAAGTGTCTCTCCCAGGAAGGCGAGATTGCCTCGAGGTTTCACCCGTCGCAATGACAGAAAATGTAAACGGGAACAGGGATAGAAGAAATTTAGCCCCCCACTCAAGAGACAGAATGGAGGGCTAAGATTTACACTTCTTTATGATAACAGTGCTATGGATTACTTTAACAGCAGCATCTTTCTCACCTTTACAAAGTGGCCCGCTTTTATCCTGTAGAAGTAGACGCCGCTTGAAACTCGATTTCCGGACTCGTCTCTGCCATCCCAGGTTTCAGAATAGCGTCCGGTATCTCTGTGACCCTGAACCAGCGTCCTTATTTTCTGACCTATAACGCTGTGTATCACTAACTTTACATCCCCCGCCGAAGGGAGCTCGAACTTTATCGTGGTCTCGGGGTTGAACGGATTCGGGAAGTTCTGGCTTAGAGAGTAAGAATCAGGTATCTGATTGACCTCAGAGGTGATGCCCTCAGCCAGAGCCGCCAAGCCTGCAGCATCTACTAATTTCAACTCCTCAATAGTGATACCCTTTAATTCGTCCGAATCGTTCAACAGACTGAACGGAATCTCAAGCATCGATCCTGATCCGGGTTCTATGCCACCGATAGTCGTGGAATACATCACTATTATAGCCTCGCCCTCCTTCACCTCGTTGTAGGCAAGGCCCATATTCCGGCTTCTGTCCGTAAGTATCACATCTGACAGCGACATAGACGATGGATCGTACTTGATCCTCATCTGAACCCCGTAGATCGGTGAGCTATTATCCAGAGATACTGGGAAGAGGGCTTGCCCATCTTCCAGAGATGCTCCAAGGAGGGATACCTCAGACGGCAGAACTGCCAGTGGAGGAAGCGTCTTTAACGGAATTCCTATTATTTCCAATACGGCGCCTACAGCGTCGAATATATCGATCCCGCCACCTATTCTGAACTCCCCCGCCAAGAGTTCAAAGGCATTTGGAGCAGGAGGTATTCTGACTATTATGTTCACTATCCTGACCACATCTAAGCCTTCCAGACTGAAGCTGGCGTTTACGTCGCCCCTTTGAAATACACTCACAAGCGCAGAATCCACTAGTGCATTCTGCATGCCCTTGATATACGTCATTCCGGGTCCTACGCCTGTGGCCAAGCCCGTAGTGTCGACTGTCGCAACCGTGTCTTCAGCGCTCATCCACATCAGACCCGGAGCAGCCATCACCGCATCCCGACTCCCATCTGTGAAGGTCCTTTCTACCTGGAACTGCTTCTGCTCACCCACAAAGATAGAATCTTTCCCAATCTCGAACACATTTATATTGGCTAGCAAAGGAGCCGTGACGATCACCGTCGTCGTATCTACAAGACCGAAGATGTCAGCCGTCACAAATGTTGTCCCCTCTTGGTTGGCTGTCACTTTTCCTGAGTCGTTAACGGCAGCTATGCTTTGATTGTCGCTCGACCAGGTCACCAGACCGGTGATATCGGTTGTATCAGCAAGGGAGATTCCTTTCGCACTGAGCTGAGCTGTCAATCCTGCTGCAATTTCTACCGAATTCGGTTGAGTTGCTATAGACGAAAGCTCAACTCTGGCCTCTCCAGGCGAGGCCTTTTGTATAGCGTTTGGGCTATCGTGATCAGCAAATGCACCTGTGCCCTCAGGAATCCTCACCAGTGATTTCCCTATGGGAGGAGATGGTGAGAACACAGAGTCAACCGTGTCGCCTCCTCCTGTCTTGAGCACGACTCCTTCTGGACCCCCTAGTCCGTTTCCGATAAGCCCATCAGGGTCTGAGAAGATCTGTCCTGCAAATCCTGTGGCCCCGGTCGTATCTCCGAACAGGACTATAAACTCACTCGGAGCTATGCTGGTACCACCAGGAAAGGCAAAAGCACTCGCCGCGCTGGTGTCGCTTAACGTCCATCCAGTTATGTCCACTGGATTCGTGCCGACGTTATATATCTCTATAAACTCATCTTCCACCTCGACAGTTGTACCGCTTCTATTGGCATCCAATGTCCCTGCTGGATTGAACAGAACCTCGTTGATCACAACCTGAAAGCTCGAAGAGCCGCTTAGAGGTATATTTAAAATAGGGTTCACAGTATCGTTGCTTGTAACGATCAGAGTGTCCAGGAAAGCACCGGCAGTGGTAGCACTAAATTCTACAACGACATTTGTCGAGGAACCGGGCGGAAGCGTATCTGGCAGTGTGACCGACGATACGATGCTAAACGGCGGATCAATGCCTGAAAGCCCGCTAATATCGAGCGTATCTCCACCTACGCTCTTTAAAGTCACAGTATCCCTTTTAGAGCTTGCGACCTGCACAAGACCGAAATTCAGTGACGCAGGAGAGGCGTTAATTATAGGGATGTTTGGAGGAGACAATTGCAGGGTGGCTATATCAACGTTCAAATCCATGGTACCCGATGCAAGAGAAGCAGACGAAGCACTGTTGCCCTTGCCATCCTTGGCCTCAAGCACAACAGTTAGGAAGGTGCCCGACCCCGTGCCAAAATTCATCTTGACCAAACCGACTAATGGATTTGGATGCACCCCTGCCACCAAATCCAAGGGGAGAGTGGCTCCTCCAGTTGGACCGGTGAGTCCGCATATAGGCAAAGACACAATAGAACTAAGAAGGTCTGTTACAGTTGCAGACACCAGAACTCCTACGGCATCTGTGCCATCCTCGTTAAGTACCTTCACAGTAGCGTTTTGTGGAAGTCCGGGAGTGCCCTCGGGCGGCGTATCGAATTCGCCAACGCTTGTAGCCCCTTCGGATATTATCTCAAACAAGTAGCCAGTGACATCAGGGATTAATCCGCTTAGGCCCACAAGGTGAGTGTTGAAACCGATTCTGGACGCAGTGAATACAACGTTCAGAGAGATGGAAGGGTTAAGCACGCGCACACTATCTGTCAGAGTCGCCGGACGATCTGTTAGCCACGTGATCGTCGCGCCAGTTGCTGTAAGATTGCAGACCTGAATGTCGCTGATTGAAGCAGGGGGTTGGGTTTCCCCTTTCAGCAAAACTGTAGTGTCAGGATGAACAGGATCGTTGCTCTGTACAGTCAACTCATCTAACCTTCCACCTGCGGCAGTGGGGGAAAACCTGATTGTTACCTTCAAACTGTCATCAGGAGGAACTAGCTTCGTCCCAGGTGAAGGTTCTACTATCCCGAAGTCGGGCGTCCCTGTAAAAAGACTGTCTACATTCAGAACTTCTTCGCCGACGTTGGAGATGAAGAATATCCTCTGGTTGAACCGCAATCTCTTGACAGCTTCAAAATCCAATGTGTCCAACGGAGCAGGAAGGAGAGTTATAATCGGCCTTGGAGGACGGAGCCCGACACCCACCAGAGCCACAGTAGTGTCGGGATTATCAGGATCGTTGCTTAAGATGTGAAGCGTGTCTTCTCTGAGCCCTGTAAACCAGGGCTTGAACTCAATCGTCACTCTCAGGCTATCGCCAGCCAGTATGGTATCTAAAGGAGCAGGCTCTATTGCAGGCTCTATTATTGTGAACTCACCTGTGTTGCCTACAAAAAGACTATCAACGATCAAGTCTGTTCCGCGCTCGTTGATGATGTAGAGCGTCCTTTGAGAAGAACTGTCTATTCTAACGCTCCCAAAGCCCAAAAGGGTGTCCGAAAGAGCGAGAGAAGGCACCGACGGCTCGATAATCCTTATCTTTCCGTTCCTCACAGCAGGTATGATCCCCTCGTTCAACTCAGGGAGTCTGCCACCTCTTGTTCCACGAATAAACACGTCTGTTGAATCACCATCAGACCCGACAGCCGTGAACTTTATGAACACCAAAGGACCATCGCCGTTTATCGGATTCGCTGAAGCAAGGCCGATATTGATAACCCCATTTTCCACGTTGAACGCTAAACTTGGACTATCAGTGACTATTGTCCCGGCCAACGTCACGCTGTCAGCTCTTACAACAGCAGGATTGTAGGCAATACCCATCTCAGCCGAGAAGATGAAGCCCCCCGGATTGCCCTCTAATATCACAGGGACTAACTCCATCTCTCCTTCGTTTATCTCTATGTTATCAGGTATCACTAAAACTACGGGAGCTACTACCTTTACTAACCCGTCCACTGTCTCTACAGAGTCCTCGTTCAAAAGACCATTTTCTAGATCCAACACCGTAGAATCTCCCGGAGCACCCACAACCTCAAAATGCAGATCAACCAATACACCGTTGCCTAAAATCGGCGTAGGTCCTGCCAACGCCACATTCAGCGATCCGGGGGATATTTCATTTGCCACAATCCGCCATAGATTATCCACTACAGAACCTGTAGAGAACATGGAAGTATCTGCTCTCAGAACAACAGGATCGTAGTGAACGCTAAACTGAGCCGAGATCACATCAGCTCCTGGGAACAAATTATCCACGAACACCGGAACCTTTGCCCACTCCCCGGGTGAAACTTCCAAAAATTCAGCCCTTAAAATCCCCGGCGGCACAACTGCTAAAAGTCCGTCAATTGCCTCTACAGGGGTCTCGTTCAAAAGACCATTCTCCAGATTCAACACCGTAGAATTGCCGACATTGCCTATGACCTTAGCGTGTACAACTGCCAGGACACCGCTTCCCAAAAGAGGGGGCTCTGCACCAGCCATAGCAACAGAGATCTTGCCAGGATTAGGCACATTGATAACGAACTGCCACGAGGTGTCGACGACGTCCCCCCTAAAGCTCACCGCAGGATCAGGCTCCATTACCGTTGGATCGTAGAAAAGATCGAACTCAGCGGATACAAAGCCATCTTCCCGAAAGATTCCGTCCACAAAGACAGGAATCTCCACCCACGACCCATTGACCGCCTTTAAAGTGTCTGCACGAATGGCAATTGGAGGAGCTACACCCTGTACAAGGAGTGATCCGTTATCCAGAATCCCTCCCAGCTCGGTCACAAAATTCTTCTCGTTGGCAAGAGCTCCTGGGTCGAATGCTATATCCGTAGAGTCCCCATCAGCTCCTACTACTCTAAATCCTACAAAAGCTAAAGTTGTGTTTCCAGCTAAAGGAGTGGACCCCGCCAGCGCGACCTTTACAGTATCACTCTTGGTTATGTTGCCCACTATTTGCCATGTGGCATCAGGCAGAAACCCCGAAAGTACAGAGGCCGGCTTCAAGACGCTTCCCTTGAACACAAGCTCGAACTGAGCAGAAATAATGCTGTCAGAAGACGTAATGCCAGAAATATTTACAGGCACAACTATCAGATCGCCCGACCTGGCTGATCTATCGGGTACACTTAAAGCCTTAACAGAAAGTGGCTCTCCTGACACCGTAAACGAACCGTCATCTGAGGACGAAAGCCCAGGGCTTTCGTCGAACACCGCTTTCTGAAAGGTTAAGGAGGAGGTCTGCCCTGGGGAACCTACAACGTTGAACGACACGACAGCCAGCGTCCCTGTGCCGCTGAAGGGCTCCTGGAAATCGGCTATGGCGAACCGGACTATGCCCGGATCGGAGATGTTTGAAAAAGGAGCAGTAGCTGTCAGGTCTCCCTTTTTTACCGCAGTAGCTTGAAGCACCGATGAATCGTATGTTATATCTATGCCCGCAGAAAAGACACCTGGCCCACCTGTCATCTCTGTCACTGTGACCGGAATGTCGATGCTTATACTCGGATCTGCTGATGTATCCGGTAAAGCCACACGAACTGATGTGCCATCGATGGCAAAAATATCAGAAGCGGGAAACACCAGGATACAGGCCGCTACAACCACTGCTAATCGGAAGTTAAACAGAAACGTCGATTTCATAGTCATTCTGCACTCCTTTACAGGCAGACGCTGGCTCGCTCTACGGTTAACAAGCCACTCAACACTCTTTGCCCCAGGGATCCGACATAAAGCCTGACCATCATCTGGAACCCAGCGTCTACTTTGCAGGAATTCAGAAACTGTATCGTATTGACCCCGCAAATGTATAGCAAAATAGCACATTTGTCAAGCACAAATTCATAAAAACACAAAAAAATTTGACTATGCACCTTTTGTTGGAGCACCGCACCGGACGCCGGAATGACAACAATTGACAGATTTATAGAAGATATACGTCTTAAATATATACTAAATGAATCTCTTAGTCTGTGACAATAATCACAATTTTGTGGAGAATTCAAAAAATTTTAGTCTTTAAATTTGGGATTTCTTAGAGTTTGTAATACGTTTTCTGTATTTAGCTGGGTTAATTCCCATCTGATCTCTGTATTTCGCTACGGTTCTTCGGGCGAGTTCTATCCCTTCCTTCCTAAGGAGGTCGGATATAACCTGATCGCTCAGCGGTGAAGAGGGGGTCTCCTCTTTAATCAATTCCCGTATCCTATCCTTAACCGCTTTTACGGACACATCCTCCCCCTTAGACGAGCTTACAGCCCCGTCGAAGAAGTAATCCAAAGGGAACACCCCATAAGGAGTCTGGATATACTTTCCCTTTTTTACCCTGCTTATCGTCGAGATATGCATTCCTACAGCATCGGCTATCTCCTGGAGCACAAGGGGTTTTAGATGTGTCACTCCATGTTCTAAGAAGTTCCTCTGAACGTTAACTATAAGCTGTGTCACCTTCAGCATCGTCGATTTTCTCTGTTCTATAGCGTTGATCATCCACCTTGCGTCGTTCAGCTTCTTGAGCATGAACTCTTTGGTCTCTTGGTCCACCTCTCCGGAATTCTTTTTCAAAAGTAAACGATAGATCGAACTGATCCTCAAAGAAGGGATCGTCCCATCGTTCAAGGTCACCACGTAATTGTCATCTATCTTGTTGACTATAAGATCGGGATATACATAGTCTGCAGGGTCAGATTCGACGGCGTTCAGACCCGGCTTCGGGTTCAGTCCAGAGATGACCTCTGCAGCCTCTATAACTTCATCGTAAGCCACCTTCAATAACCCGGAGATCTCGCTGTACCGGACCTTTTGAAGGTCTTCCAGATGATCTTTCACAACCTTCATAGGTAGGCTGTCCTCCATTGCCCTTTCCCTTAGTTGGATCATAAGACATTCTCTTAGATCCCTTGCTCCTATTCCGGGAGGATCAAAAGTCTGCACTATCTGGAGCACTCTCTCAACATCTGGAGCCTGCACATCCAGAGCTTCTGCTATGTCTTCAACTGAACAGGTTAAGTAGCCTTCACTGTCAATGTTGCCTATAATGAACTCGCCTATTTTTCTATCCTCCTCAGAAGAGACAGCTAAATTCAACTGTGACGATAAAACTTCAATCATTGAAGGCCGACTCCTGTCCCATAACGGATTTTCCCTTTCCTCCCCATCAGGCCCGTTCGGATCGTACTCGGAATGGTTGTACGACCCAACATCGTAGCCTTCATCTAAGAAACTATTCCAATCTGCTTCGTCAAAATCCGACACAAGTTCCTGCTCGGCAATATCGTTATTATCAGAAGATTTATCCTTTTCCTCCTCCGGGCCCTGCTCGGAATCCTCGTCCAGCTCCTGGACCTCTTCCAAAAGGGGATTCATCTCCAACTCTTGGGAGATCAGTTGCTCCAGTTCAAGCGTGGTTACCTGAAGCAGTTGAAGCGACTGAATCATCTGAGGGGTCAGTCGCTGTTCAATAGTTAATCCTACAGACTGTGTAAGTTTAGGCATATTCTATAAGTTCAGTAAAAGGCAGCAATTATGATACAGGGTGCGTTAGCAATTATCGTACCAGTATTAAGATAATAAAAAGGTCTCGCTTACACAACCATTTTCTGATCGGTACTACACTCTAACGCATTTTTCAATGAAGTGTAAATCTCTCGCCCAGATATATCTTCTTTGCTTCAGCATCGTTTGCCAGAAACTCTGCCGTTCCTTCTATCAGTATTTCTCCTTCGCACATAATATAAGCGTAGTCCGTGATCTCCAAGGTTCCCCTTACATTGTGATCTGTTATCAAAACTCCCAATCCCTTGTCCTTCAGCCTCAACACGATATTCTGGATGTCTTCTACAGTGATGGGGTCCAGGCCTGCGAATGGCTCGTCCAGCAGCATAAACTTAGGTTCGATAGCAAGCGTTCTGGTTATCTCTACCCTTCTTCTTTCTCCCCCTGAGAGCGTACTGGCTCTGTTTCTGGCCAACTTGGAGATTCCGAGTTCATCCATAAGAAATGACGCCTTCTTTTTTCTTTCTCCTTTCGGTATGTCCATGGTCTCCAATATTGCCATGATATTCTGTTGGACGGTCAACTTCTGGAAGACTGATACCTCTTGAGGCAGATACCCTATACCTTTCTGAGCTCTTCTGTACATAGGAAGGGGCGTAATGTCCTCATCTTCTAAAATAATGCTCCCATAGTCTGGGCCGATCATCCCCACGATCATATAGAAAGTCGTCGTCTTTCCTGCGCCGTTGGGGCCCAAAAGTCCTATTACCTGGCCCTTTTCCACCTTCAGGGATACACTGTCCACTACTTTTCGCTTCCCGTATATCTTAACTAGCCCCTCTGTCGCTAAGGACACAAACCTCACTGCCTCCTTTCAATCCCAGTTCCCCTGTCCCGATCGGGGCGATACACGCCCAAAATCCCACCTTTGACCGATACTCGAGCTATCCTCCCATCCTCAAAGTAGAGCTTTATCCTGTCCCCACTAACTTCGTTCATAGCCCCTTGCGAAACTGAATCGTCAGGCAGGTAATAGTTGCTCGTGGCATTACCCTCAGCTATAAGCGTCTTTAATTCCTCATCCTCAAGTTCTATATCTATCTTTGTGGCGTCTATCTTGCTTGGCTTTGAGATCACATCGGGAGAATAGACACTCACAGCGTTGCCCTCCACAATCGCTTTGTGAAGCTTATTATCTTGTAACTTCAACACTATAATATCTCCACTTAGATCTACACTTTGAAGAGTATCCCCGTAATCTCCCATGCGGATCGAGCGTTCTTTTGCATTCCCAGTTACGGTTATTTCCCCGACTGAATCACCTCTTAACAATATCTCTATACCTTCGCCCTCTATCCAACTTTCAACCCCTTCCTCTCCGTTGCGCGCAAGTCTGTGCGACGCCTTCGGTTCTCCTTTGAGCGTCAATTTCCCAACTTCATCCACATACCTTGCCTCGTGGGAGAAGGCCTCTACCTCGTGCCCTTTTATCCTCACATTCCCCACAACCGCAAGCTCTTCTGCCCCACCATATATCTCTATTTTATCCCCTGTGATCTGCATATAGTCCTTGCTTTTGTACCCGAAAAGACTTCCCTTGCCCCTTACTGCCCTTGGAGAATCTAAAAAGACGCCCTTGTTTTCCCGTAGATTATACTCAGCCCGTCCTCCTGAAACGACTATACCCCTTCGGGGCATCGCAACCTGCACATCCTCATCTGCCGTAAGAGTTTCTGACTGCTCCTCATATATCACCCTCTGTGCGGTCAAGACCCATCCCTCTTCGTCCACGACCTCCACATCTCCGTATCCCTTTACCACCTTATCTTTCCTCAGGTAAACCACCCTTTTTGCTCTCACTTTTCTACCGTCTTCCTCTATAGACACATTTCCCAATGCTACAGCCCTATCTTCATCCGGGAAATAGGCGATCCGATCCGCCTTGAGCGACCTGGATGAGTCCACCATAGACGCTTTGCCCGTAAAAACTATCTCTTCAGGTTCCTCTTTATAGATAACGCTATCTGCGGACAACTTCGTCCCATCGTAAGATGCCTCTACATTTCCCACATAATACTTCGTCAATTTCCCATCTCTGTGCACGCTCCTTGTGCTGTCAGCCCTCCCGATAAGGATTCTCTCCTTTTCTAAAGCAGGGGCTTCCCTGCTAAGCAACGCTAAAAGTAGTATTAACATTAATATTATCATAATTTTATATCAATAGGTCATCAGCAAAATGTCACTGTTACTTATCAGTTACCTTCAGACTTTCGAGAACGCATGGTCACCTCTTTCATAGTCCAATCCTGCAAATCTGAATCGGACTTGAAGCCTCTGCCCTCTTCAACACCGTTCTTCGCAGATATTCTCACCCATTCATCTCCGTATATCTTCCCCTCCTTAGCGTTCCACCTTAACTCCTCGGTCTCCAGCTTAGACTCCTTATCAGAGGATATCACAACCACATTGCCCATCACCTTCACATTCTTCGTGTTCTCATTTACATATCCCATCTGAGCCGTCAAAGTAGAAGAACGATTCCCCTCTTTATCGCAGAAGTCTATCTGAATCCCCTCGTCTATCTCTAATTCCTTCTTTTCCTGGTACTTTTTAGTATGTCCGGCCTTTACGATAGCCTTTAACACTCCCAGATCTGACAGAATGATCTGGGAATCCCACGACTCGGAAGTTGGGACTTTTCCAGGTTCACCCTCGTATCCTCCCCGATCTGCATTTTCACATGCTATGTTAAGCAACACAATACATATAATTGTCAGACAATATCTTATAATCATATTTATCCACTACAAGATCGCCATATTCAGGCAGTATCATCTCTTTTTACACAGATGCTCGTGGTCAGAGTCGAAAGTCCAGATTATGAAGCGTTAAAAGCAAACTTTCTCACAGCCCGGGCAAAACCGTCTTCGTCATAGGGCGGAGCCATGCGCACATTTGTCCCTCCCACAGCCCTTTTAACCTCATCGGCAGCGTTCTCCATCAAAATGCCCATTCCCGCAGACAGTATCATAGGAAGATCGTTGTCCCCGTCCCCTATTGCCATCGCATCTTTCATCGAAAACCCGTTCCTTTGACATATGCTCTCCACTGCCGCTTTTTTGCTCACATCTGGATGCATAAGCTCCACTCTGTCTGTGTGCGTCTTGGCAATATAGAGTGAATCCTGGTACCTATCTTCAAGCTCTTCAAAAACTTTATCTCGATTCTTTTCCCCCGGAAGCACCATCATTTTGGGAGGAGGCCCTAGTTTTTTATTCATTATCCTATTTATAAGACCCTTGTCAAACTCGTACGTTGCCCCTGTCTGGATCTCGAGTATTCTCGTAGATTGGGAAGGACGAACGGCTATGAGTTTTTCATCCATCCGGCCGTTTCCGTCCATCTCAAACTGATAATAGACAAGATCATAGCCATTGTCTCGGACATAATCTGTAAGATCGAGCATCTTATCTTCCGGCATCCTCTGCACGTGAATCAACTCCCTTGAGTTCCTCTCCACAGGTTCCAGGACGACAGCCCCGTTGTAGGAGACCATATATATTCTCTCAAACAATTGAGGCTTATCGTGGAAAGGACTGCTGCTCCTGTCCACATTTCTCCCGCTCACAGAAGCTATCAGAATACCTCTTTGGAGAGCTTCCTCTAAAACTTTTATTCCATCTTCGGAGAATCCCCTGTCCACTGCTAAAGCAGTATCGTCCAGATCAAAAGCGATTAACTTAGCCAATTTTCCTCCCAAAAGTTTACCGAATTTAATTCACAATAATCACGCACTGTCGTCCAGAATCTTTCCCAGACTTCCACCTGGATGGCACTCGTGGAAATCCTGATTTGTGAATTCCTTGGCGTCATTTAAAGACATCGCAAGGCTATCTTCAAGGACGTGGTGACATGCTGTGCTTGGAGTAGGAGTCAACTCAAAAGATATCGCCTCTTTCTGCGCTGGACAGGCAGAAGCACATTGCTCAATTTCGCAAGATCAGATTTGTCATCCTTAGTAATCCCTACAACGTAATCCCTACATCATAAGCTCATTTATGCTTGATCGTCCTGATGCCATCCAAGAGTTCCCTTTTGGCATCACCCTGAAAGATAGCTGTAACCACATCCCCTTCGATGACTTGACCGCTCTCACCGTGATTTACGTCAATGGGGTCGAGAAAATAGGCGGGAGTTCCCACACTCTGCAACGCATGGGCGATCTTCTCGGTTAAAAGCCTCGGTTTACGCAAAACCGTCACGTAAATACGACCTCCCTTACTCTGAACGTTTCTTATCAACCCCATAGCTTCGCGATTATAATCCCCCCATTCCTAAATAGAGAGCCTCTAAAAGCCTTGTGAAAAACCCTTAGATTCAGAAAATAGTATAAAACAAGCATTGATAAAGCAGCTCCGATGTATTATATTATGTTATTGATAATATTATACATGGAGGAAACAATGACCCCACAAAAGCAGGAACAGACAAATCCGATGTTTCACTATTTTCAGATGGAGGATTTAGTTCCCGAGGATCATATCCTTCGCCAGATTGATGAGGCAGTTGATTTTTCATTTGTACGAGACGTTGTATCAGATTGTTATTGCCCTGACAATGGCAGACCCGGTATTGATCCTGAATTAGTTGTTCGAATGATCCTTATTGGCTATCTGTATAATTTGAGTGAGAATCGGCTCTGTCAGGAAGTGGGGATGCATGCGGCATATCGGTTGTTTTGTCATCAGACATTTGATGATGCGGTTCCGGATAGGAGCACGATCAACAAGCTTCGCAATCACAAGTGGGCATCCAGTGGGTTGTTTGAACGGATAATGCGTCAGGTAGTCCAGTGTTGCATAGATGTCGGTCTTGTGAGCGGTAAACACCTTAGTGTCGACGGCACTCAGATACAAGCTGATGCTTCAGTGAAAAGTATTGAGCCGATAGAACCCCCTGTTTCTCTTGATGATTATCTCAAGGGAATCGGTTTTGAAGGTGATAAGACAAAGGGTAGGTCCGGGCATCCTCAGGATAAAGACTTTCATGGTGAAAAGTGGACGAACCAAACACACCGTTCGACTACAGACCCCGACGCGCGCTTATACAGCAAATCGAAGGGCAAAGGGGCTTTTCTCTCGTTTATGGGCCATGATCTGATCGACACAAAAAGCAGAGTAATCCTTGAGACTCAGGGCACGCAGGCGACAGGGACAGCAGAGCCCGAAAGTGCCCTTAAGATGGTAGATGACCTTGAAACATACACCATGCCCAAAGACATTCAGACACTTAGTGCCGATACCGGTTACGGTTCTGGTAATTTTATCGCTGATGTACTTGACCGGGGAATCATACCCCATATTCCTCTGCGAGCCGATGAGAGGATTGAACCGATTCCTACATGGAAAAACAAGACAAATCCAGCACATATTCAGGCCGAACGGGATAGAAAAGTGCGAGAGGCGAAAGCCAGAAATCATGCACGGTCTATCTCATTAACAGCTGACTACAAACTCTCCCGGAGACTCCGTAAACGCAGTGAACATATCTTTGCTGAAGCCAGGCAACAACACGGTATGGGACGAGCCCGTTACAGAGGACCAGCCTCACTGAATGAACAGTTGAATCTTGTTGCAACAGTACAGAATCTCAAGAGGCTTGTATCTTTCATAAGAAGGGGGAAAGCGTCTATGTGTGCCCTGTCTGTCAAAGACAGTGCATCCTGTTCTTCAAACAGCTCCTGTTCCTTGCTGACCAGAACTCTGATAAGACTATTTTGCTTATTCCACAGCAAAACGATACGATATGCTACTCTTTGACCCATAATCGGCGCTTCAGACGCTGCCTGGGACATAACTATTTCACAAGGCTTCTAATGGTCTATCTGGTTCCTTACAGTATCCAGGCCTACGTCAGTGTAATCGTTCACTCCTTCACTCTGGCCTATCAATATACCTTCAAGGGCATCTATCCTCTTTCCATCAAAGAGAGACGTTACATCTTTCAGACTCCCCCCCAAGACCGGAAAGGCCCCAGCCACAGTGCAGCACGCAGCCCCGCACGCATTTGCAAGCTTTCCTATATCCTCTAAAGACAAGCCGTAATATATCCCAGCGATCACGCCCCCCAAGAAAGCGTCTCCCGCTCCTGTCGTATCCCTCGCATCTACACTGTAGGACTTTACCCTCACTATAGAGCCCCCATCATAGAGAACGCTCCCTTCTGCGCCGTCCGTAACAGCTACTAACCTGGGGCTGTACTTCTGGAATATGTCCCTCGCCTTATCCTCAGATGTATCGCCTCCTACTATCTGGTCCGCAGCGGCCTTGGCAGGCTTGATAAGATCAGCCAGAGAAAGAGCTTTTTCAAACTCCTTTCTACTTCCCAAGCCAGCCAAATCCACAGCGAAGCTCGGGGGCACGTCCACATCTAAAACCGTCGGAACATCACTTTCCTTCGCTATACTCAGCACAGCTACAACCGCATCTAATGGGAGTTGCGAGATCTCAGTTGTCACCATCCCGGCGTTCGCAATGCACTCCGAGAACTCCCTTTTTATGTCCTCAGATGTTGTGGTCCCCGTCAGAGCCGACGCCATATATATGGCCCTTTCCGCATGGGTCTCCACGTTTATGATCGCAAAAGTGGACGATTTTCCCTCCTTAACCTTGACGTAACTCCTTTCGATCCCATGAACGTCCATAGTACCCCTTATGAACTTTCCGAATCTATCGTCCCCCTGAAATCCAAAGAGACCCGTACGGACGCCCAAGAGCCTGGCCCATGCAAGATGATTCAGTACAACTCCCCCTGCGACCTCCTTTACCATATTCCCTTCATCGTTAGGGAGGATATACGTCTTTTCATCTTTGCCCGCGATCCTGTTCACCCTGTAGATTACGTCCACCGCATTGCTCCCGATGCCCATAATCAGTTTATGTCTATCTATCTTGATCTGCATTGTTAATGTCCCTAAACAATTAAATAGTAGCCCCCGACCCCCAATTGAATCCCCGATAGACTCAATCGGGATCAAGGGTTCAATCGTGGATAGACACCATGCAGACACTTCCCGACTCTTCCCTAGAGGTGTTGTCTACTCTTTTGGAAAGCACTTCACATATCCTTAAAGTAGCATAGTTCAGCTTGACTGTCAATATAAAGCGATAAAAAGGAGAGGGGTTCAGTTAAGAAACCCCTCAATCAGAAAATCTGAACTATCCGGCTCTTTATCCAGTTCGGTCACTTGATCTAAAACACGTTACTCATCTGTCCTGGGATGACCTACAATGGTCCATCCACCGTCAACTACCAGACTTGTCCCCGTAATAAACGAGGCGTCATCAGGAGCTAAGAATATCACAGCCTTAGCTATATCCTCAGGCTGCCCCATACGCTTCATTGGGGTCATCCGGGCCCAGTGGTCCATCTCCTCTTGATCAATCCCACTCCAGGCGGCAGTCAGAATAGCCCCCGGGAGCACTGCGTTCGCCCGGATCTGGGGTCCAAAATCCAGTGCCAAAGAGCGTGTGAGTCCTATGACACCGGCTTTTGCAGCATCGTACGCAGCATGCTTGTGAAAGGAGACAAGACTGTGAACAGATGCCGTGTTAACGACAGTTCCTCCGCCCGTCTTCAGCATCTGGGGGATTGCAAGCTTACATCCCATGTATACAGCCTTGAGACAGACGTCCAGGGTATGATCCCAATCCTCCTCAGAGATAGTCACCGCCGTCCCTCCGGAATGCCAGTAGACGTTGTTGTGCAAAACGTCTATCTTCCCATAACTATCCACAGCCGCTGCTATCATGTCTTCAACTCCCTTTGCAGTCCCCACATCGGCGTAACAGGAGACGCCCTTCCCCCCTTTCGATTCAATCATAGAAACCGTCTCTCTTGCGCCCTCCTCATCCACGTCTGCAATTATGACCTTTGCTCCCTCCTCTGCCATCAAGAGAGCTGTCCCCCGCCCTATCCCCGACGCTCCCCCAGTAACAATCGCAACTTTATCTTGAAGTCTCACGGCTTAATTCCTTCTCCTACAAATAGATCTTGATATCTCCCACCATACACAACGGGGATTTTCAAAACCGCCGTCGAAATTGCTTCGGGGGATTTCATCTCTCTCGCCATGACTAAAGCTAAGCAATATCAATGCGAGCGACAGCGAAGCAATCTCAATCAGAGTTTTCCGAGCGAAACTATCCTCTTTTTTTCTATCTTCAAAAGATAGACGTTCTCGTTCTGATGGCTCTGGCTTCCGAATGAGATCCTCCCTGAAACCCCCTCAAAGTTCCTTACCTTTTGAAGAGTATTCTTCAAATTTTCCCTGGTCCTGTGACCTATAATTAGTTCTTTCAGCACCAGCGACATGGCGTCGTAGCCGAAAGCGGCTGCCGTTGAAGGCGACCTTCCAAATTTACGTCTGAACGACCTTATAAACCGATTGATCGCGGGTGATCCTAAATCTTCAAAATACCCGGATACGAATAGGGCTCCCTCCACGTAGTTTCCGCTCATTCTGATTATGTCCTGAGAGTTCCACTGGCTTCCTCCCAAAAGTTGGGTCTCGATCCTCTTCAAAGCAATCTGAGGGGCTATCAATATCACATCATCAGAAGCGCCCGCTATCAGAACGCCGTCAATAGTCCCCACAGGTTGCAATTCCTTTTCCTCGGGGAGGTCCTCCTCAAAAGCGGGAGTGTCCACCATTGAGGTATCCGCTGCCAATAGTATATCCTGGAGCAAGAGCCCAGCGTTCCTTATCCTCTCCAATTGCTCTTTGAAATCCTTTGTTCCCGGAAAATACCTCTCCTCCTCCAGGACTCTTCCCCCCAATTCCTCCACCCTCGATCTGAAACTTTTGGACATCTCCTGTCCGTACATGTCCATAGAGGCGATTAGGGCAAACGTCTCCAGGTTCAGTGTCCCCACAGCGTATTCGGCCATCCTCTTTCCTTGAACCTCTGGAGTTGAGTTGATCTGAAACACGTAAGGTCCAATTGAGGCTATCGGGCCCTCTGAAGCCGTAGGAGCGATCAGTGGAACCGATTCGGAGTTTGCCACCGCTGCTGCCCCTATAGTCGTAGAACTGTACAGAGGTCCGACTATAGCAAGGACTCTGTCCTTCTCTATCAACTTCTGGACCACCTTTACCGCAGTTATCGGATCGCTTCTTGAATCTTCAACTATTAATTGGATTGCCCCTCTACGGGGAAGCGAGGAGTGTTCCAAGGCTAACTTTGCCCCGTCTCTTAGATCCTCTCCGTAGATTCTTCCCTCGCCGGAAAGTGGACATATGACACCTATCTTATCCGATGGCCAGCTTGTACGATAGCTTACTTGCACTCCCACCTCTATCTCCTCCCTTAAAGCTATCGCCTCTTTCAAGAATAGACCGTCTGGGAAGTTCCTAATGTAGCTGTCCACCTTCTCAGCCGCCAGCTGAGAATAGCCCCACCTGAAAACCCATCTTGCTTCGCCTAAAAGAAGTCCTTCCTCTACAACTCCTGGATCGAACTTCTCTTTTATATCCTCGATTTCGGATTTAGACAGATTTTTCAATCCCACGACCGACAGACGCTCAGCTGCTTTCAACTTTAAGTCTGTCTCCTGTGTCCCCACTAGCACAAGCGCGTATTTGAACACAGCCTCGACGAACCTTCCCTGACGAAAATAAGAATCGCCTGCCGCAAAATCGGCGTCCCAGAGGTACCGGCTCGACGGGAACTCACTTTTCAATTCCTCGGCGACAGAGATCGCCAGTTCGTAGTCGCTCAGCTTGTAGAGCGTCTTGGCTAACATCAACTTTGCTGCGGATGACTTCTGATTGATGGGTAATTTCTCTAATACCTCCTGAAATTCGAGCCGCGCTCTTTGAAAGTGTCCCTTCACATACCTTTCTATTCCTCTTTGGAAGACGTCCTCAGCCTCCTGATCGAAAAGGCGCGTCTCTTTATCTTCCGATTCTCCGAAAGCCTCTGTGGCAAAATAGAGAACCACTGCAAATAATAGAAATATTCTATATTCTCTGACAGGCATCACAGCTTAAAATTCCCAAAATCTTCAGGATTAATCCTCTGTACTCTGTCCTTCAGACTTTCCCCACTTTCCTCTATATCTTCTATCTGGATGCCCTCAACTCGTTCTAGAAGCGCCCCGGCAACAAATATTGGAGCGTGAGTTTTTAAAGCCATAATTATGGAATCGCTTGGACGGGCATCCACCTTTACGATCCTATTTTCCCTTTGAAGATAGAGTTGAGCGTAGTAGGTACTGTCTACAAGATTGGACACTTCCACCTTGATTACCGTTGCCTCTAAAGTGTCAAGCAACATCTCCAGCAGGTCGTGAGATAGGGGACGCTTGTACTTCTGATCCTGGACCTCCCCAGCTATAGCCCTTGCCTCCGCCTCACCTATCCATATAGGAAGGACTCGATCCCCGCTCAACTCCTTCAACAAAACAATGTGTCCTGTCTGATCGATAAGAAGAGTGGCTATCTTTACCTCAACCATTAGTACCTCCCGGAGTTAAACGCGACCGTGTACCAGAAATGAGACTATATATTCTGCCCGCCTTGGTTGCTTACCTCACCGTGAATATATCAATTTGAGCCGAGTTGGTCAAGGAAAATATTCTTCCCGCACTTGCATATGCCTAATCTCTCACCTGTTCCCCCCATTTTTTGGGATGATCTCTGCGAATTCGGTTGACTTTTTGTTCAAATTCATTAATCTTGGAATTATAGACACCGCTGATAACGTACAGCATATGGAGATATGGAGAATGGCTAAATTTAAGATACTTCTGTTTGAGGAGATGAACGAATCCGGAAAAAACTATCTTGTAGAAAACGGCGCTGAGATCGTCTGGTCGCCCGCCTGGGAATCTGGAGACGAAAGACTCCTTGAGGCCATACAGAATATCTCCGGCATAATATTCAGAGCCAAAGGGAGGGCTGATCGGTGGTTGATGGACCACGCTCCCAAACTCAAGGTCATAGCAAGACACGGTGTAGGTCTGGATAACGTGGACGTAGAGGAGGCCACCAAAAAGGGAATAAGGGTCGTCTACACACCTCTTGCTAATGCCGAAGCCGTCGCAGAACACGCAGTTATGATGATGGCTCTTATATCCAGAAGAATCCTCAAGCTGGATCGCGCCCTACGGCAGGGGGCATGGGAGGTAAGAAATACTCATACAGGCCCGGAGTTATGGGAAAAGACCGTCGGAATAGTGGGATTCGGGAAGATCGGAAGGCGTGTTGGAGAAATATGCCGCAGATCCTACAATATGCAGATCCTCTACTACGACATAGTAGACTATCCAGAGGAAGAAGAAAGACTCCAAGCCCGGAGGGTACCTGTTGAAGAACTCCTCGAACGGTCGGACTACGTATCCGTCAATGCACCCCTTACCGAGGATACCTACCATCTTATAGGAGAGGAGGAGTTGCAAGTAATAAAAAAGGGTTCCTATCTGGTCAACACTTCACGGGGTGCCGTGATAGATGAGTCCGCGCTGGTGCGCGCCCTTGAAGATGGCAGAATAGCCGCCGCCGGCATAGATGTCTTTGAGGACGAACCGCCCACTCCTGATAACCCTCTCTTCAAGATAGACAACGCAGTGGTCACACCGCACATAGCTGGGCAGAGCAACGAATCTATGAAGAATATGTCTATGGTCGCTGTGGACATAATTAGAGTGCTCAACGACCAGGAACCTCAATTCCCAGCAAATTAAGCAAGTAGGGAAGAGCCCCCGATCCCCAATTGACGCTATTGGGGACTCAATCACGGATAGAAAGAGGCACCTGCTCTCCGCCTGTAAGGTGTCTACTAACCCGATTAATTCATAAACTTGGCGGAGTCATTGCGAGGAGCAAAGCGGTCCCCGATTGAGTCTATCGGGGAAGCAATCTCAAGGTTTTATAGTGGCCTCCTATGAGAGCCGGAGAGTATCACATCTACCACAGAATCGAGATTGCTTCGCCTTCGGCTCGCAATGACACCGAAGGTGGTTAAACGGCATAACTATAATATAATACAATGTCTTAATTAATACACGGCCTTTTTTTGTGAATTATTCGGGCTAATTTAAATAGCCATTAATTTAAAAGCCATAATCTTATCCAGACTGGAGAAGATTTGATTCCGGGGACCTACATCCTGAACATAAAATTGTCCGATATCTTCGAAGCTGAGATAGGCAAGTTAGGTAAGTTTCACTTTCCCAAAGGAACCTACCTGTATGCAGGAAGCGCTCTCGGTGGACTTAAGAGCCGACTCTTGCGTCACCTAAGGGGCGGATGTCTGCACTGGCATATAGACCATCTTTTGCTTTGCAGCCATGTAGATGGCGCATGGATTCTCGTATCCGAGCGGAGATTAGAATGCCTTGTAGCCGACACTTTGTCGGAATACTTCTGGCAACCTGTTCGCTCCTTAGGCTCATCTGACTGCAACTTTTTTTCACATCTGTTCTATGCCCCAGTAAATTCTGATCTTACCGATGAAGTCCCTCGACTGCTCAACTTAAGTTTCTCTGATGTTCCCTCTCTACACCTTGCCGCCGACAGATTCAACGACAATGTTCTTGTCGGCGATAAGACGTGATTGCTTCCATAGAAAAAAGTGACAGATCAACTACCATTACTTAAGAGGATACCCCTAATCTGTGGATTCGGTATCTTTCTATCTTACAGGCTCGTTGGCATTACATACGCTCAAATTACAGACCTTTCAGAGGACGTATTAGACGCAGACAGTCAATCGGGATACGAAGAGTTAGTTGAGGTCTTAAGCGGCGGACGAATAGACCTCAACTTGGTACGGTCACAGGAACTTTCAATCGCACCTTTTCTGTCAGAGCAGGAGGCTCGGCTGATCCTGAGATTCCGCAGGACCAACGGACCGTTTGAAAGCACAGATGACCTCTATAAAATAGAAGGTCTGGGAAGAGACACAGCCGAAGCACTCTCCAGATACGGATACGTTTCCGGTATCGCAGCGGACGTTCCGCCTCAATCGGTCAAAAAACATGGTAAACTAATATCTCGTGTCAGGTTGATCACAAAGGTTTCCGATGATGAATCAGGTTCTTTTTTCAAGTCGTCCAGATTCTACCAAAGGACGGAGCTTTCATCGGGACAGGACATAGATGTCCTCATACTTTCTGAGAAAGATCCCAAAGAAGACAGCCCCACGGATTTTGCGGCAGGATACATAGAGATCAAAGACAAGTTCGATCTGGATAAAATTGTCTTGGGGAACTTGAGGCCTGGATTTGCTCAGGGACTGATATTTAGCCGATGGCAGTCGGTCTTGACGACTTCGGAGTCGGTCAAAAGGAAAGACTCCACATCCGTCGGCTATCGCTCCAGCTTTGAGAACGGAGCCTTAAGGGGCGTATTCGCAAAGAAATCCCTCCCCAACTTCCAGGGAGCACTCTTTTTTTCATCCTCCAGAATGGACGCTGCTTTGGACAAAGAGGGAAACGTCACACGCATCGACGAAGACGGCGTTCACGTCTCCGACCTCCAGAAAGAAAGAAAAGACGCCCTTAAGGAAAAACTGACAGGCGCAAGGCTATCTTTTAAGGCAAATAAGGCGTTTAACTTAGGCACTACCTTCTCCTTCTCCTCCTTCGATCCGCCATTTCAAAGGGATAATATGGAGAAAAGACGCTTTGCTTTCGAAGGGGATAAACTCCTGCTTTTGGGATGGGATTTTGATTGGAGAGGAGAGAAACTGAACCTATTCGGAGAATTTGCACTATCGGATGAACCGAGCGCCGCCTACATTTTGGGGGCAGTGGCCGACCTGGGAGAAATAGACATCAGAGTGTTGGCCAGAAACTATGCTGCAGACTTCCACAGCTTTCACGGTTCGGCCTTCTCGTCCCTGGGCGGAGAAGTCAACAACGAAAAGGGCATATTCAGCGGGATAAGCTGGGATCTCAACAAAAGGACAAAGATAAGGGCTTTCCTGGATCAATACAGCCGTCCCTGGCGCACCTTTAGCGTGCCGCTTCCGACCCGGGGGACAAACTCAGGCGCTACAATTAAATATAACCTCTCCAGAACACTAAGATTAAGCTTGCGCTTCAGATCAAAATCCAGCGAGAACTTTCAAGGAGAAATAGGCATCAGGGATAAAAGGAAGAACAATCTACGCGCAGACGCCGAATGGAGACTGCAGAAGAACTATCTTTTGAAGTGGAGAATCGAACTTTCGCGGGCTACGCTTAACGATGGGGAAAAGACCCCCAAAGGCATATCCGTCTTTGGAGAAATCCGCTTTAAGCCCTCGAAACTGCTCCGAATCAATACCAGACTCACACTCTTTGATACCGATTCCCGCGATTCGGAGATATATGAGTTCGAGCAGGATCTCCCGGGGCTCGGATTCCCAAGACAGTTGAACGGAAGGGGCATCAAGTGGTATCTGATAGGAAAACATAAGCTCAAATGGATGATCCTATCCGGGAAATACCGCATATTCAAACGAGAAACACCGGTCCGTGAATTTTCCTTTCAAACAGATATAGTCCTGTAGAACAATAAGAAGGGGGACATTCTGCCTGTTCCTGGTCTGGGGCAGACACGCATGTCTTCACCTGTTGTCTACCTGTTTTTGTGCAACTTTAGTGAATATGTTCAGTCGTATTACCTAATGATGCATAAGAGTAGATCCTTCTGATTTCCCTAGGACGATTTCAAGGGCGAAACACCAGTTCAGTAATGAAGACTCTTGCATTAACATTTCTCCTCTGCTCCTTTATTCAACCCTTAAAGTCCGATGTTTACCCCGAAGTTCTCTTCGAGTGTACCATTATTCCGAAGGAATATAGAGCAGGTAAGCTTCTAATAGAGGCGACAAATGCACAAAATGTTCTTATAATTTTTGGCAAGTTCGCCGGTGAAGCCCCTTTCGATAATACGGCTCCGTCCTACGCAGAAGATATTCTAGATCCAGACGTTCCGGGCAGCCTCAGCCACTTCTACTCCACCATGTCCTCAGGGGCCTTTACGATCAAAGGCTCATTCCTGGGAAAGAGGTACTCCTCAAATTCGAAGGCCTCTGATTATGTTTCAGAGACCTCGGAGACTGGTTTCGGAGATTTCGGACGTTTTGCGCTCGAAGTCCTCCAGAATGTAGATCAAGATCCATCAATCGATTTCGGAGATTACGATAATGATGGCCCCGACGGGATACCTAATTCTGGAGACGACGACGGCTTTGTGGATTTCATCATCATCAGCTTGATGAGCAGACCGATAGGGTTTATATCAAAAACGGCCACAGGGGCGTTGTTTTTGGGCTTTTCCCATACCTTTACCACCGACGACGAATCGGCGTCAGGGGGCTTCATCAAGATCTTCCCGGATAATGGGGCAATTGCGCGCACGTTTAACTTTAGCCACGCTGTGGGCACTATGGCGCACGAATACGGCCATAAGTTAGGTATTGGTGACTACTACGATACTTCTTTTCTAAGACCCAAAGAACAGAGTCCCAAAGATGACTCTGCGGGGATAGGAGCGTGGGGCATCATGGGCACAGGCACCCTGGGCTGGAACGAGAATGATGGTCCCAATCCCTTCTGCGCCTATAGCTTAGAGCAGTTGGGATGGATAGGAAAAGACAACGACAGATTGATAGAATTAAACCAGGACATCTCAGGGATGGTAGTAGAGCCTTTCTGGAGCGGCGGCAATATCTACAAAATCAGGCTAAGCCAGACAGAATATCTTCTCCTTGCCAATAGGCGAAATTCCGTCAACTTTTACGACCGCAACATCCCCGGGAGTGGACTCTTGATATGGCACGTAAATACTGCCTTTAACGGCAACTCCGACGAAAGTAGAAAAGTGCTCGATTTAGAATGCGCTGATGGTCTCTACTTCGATGCCGGATTCCCGTTGGGGAAAGATCCCGACCGGATAAACGGAAAGGATAATCTGGATTTCTGGGCGCATGATGAGGAATATGCCAAAAACAGAGGAGGCAATTTAGGAGATAGCACCGACCCGTTCGATGGCATCAGATTCACAACGTTTAGAGCCGATACGAATCCCTCCTCTCTTCAGTATGAGGAGGTGCCGGCGGTGGTTATGGATTTCAGGAAGAATTTAGTCGAACTGACAATAAGAAGAAGCGGAGCCAACATCCTTATAGATCTGTCAATAGAAAAAGACGTCTACTTCGGACACCTCTCCGGGTCATCCGTCCTCTCGACGGGAGAGGTGAAAGTGGGAGGCGACATTGAGATCGATCGGGAAACTTTGCTGCAGATAGAGCCGAAAACAGAGATCAGATTTGCGCGGTCAGACGTGCTGGGCAGCGGGACAGACCCTCAAAGGTGCGAGATAATCGTAAGGGGAAAGATGAAAGCTGACAACGCTCTATTCACATCTGAGGGACCTAATCCTGAAAAAGGCGATTGGTACGGGATAGTCGTCGGACGCCAGGGGACTGTGACTTTAAGAAGCTCGACTGTGGAGTACAGCCAATTCGGACTGACGGGACAATTTCCTTCCGGGCTGTCGTTCATCAGTTCCGTTGTGCGAAACACCTCAAGGTCTGGAATCGATCTGCAAAACAGCAGAAAAATTGTCGTAATTGTCGACTCCGTCGTAGAGGGCTCAGGAGGAAAAGGTGTCGTTATATCAGGCCCCAGCTATGTCTTGATAAACAGCACAACTATCTCGGGAAACGCCCAGGGAGGCACAATCTTGAGCGATTGCAGCTCTGAGATCCAAAATAGCACCTTTTCAAAAAATGGAGAGGGAGCCGAAATTAGTATCCAAAGGGGGAAAAACAGTATCATAGAGAGAAACAATATAAGCGGCAAAACAGGAGTAGAAGTCTCTCAAACCCCGCTGCTCTTGATAAGAAATAATACTTTCCAGAACAGCAATGTCGGAATCGCTTCGGCTTCGTCGTCGACTGTAATATCTAAGAACACTTTTCTGAACATTAAAGAGGCGATAGTAATAGAAAGCGGAAAAGTTTCTGTGGAACTTAACGCCTTTGTCGACAACGGGAAAAATGTGAGAAATCTATCTAAATCTCCGATAAGCGCAAATTTCAACTGGTGGGGGACATCAGACCCTCATGACATAAGGGACAAACTAGAGGGTCCGGTGGACTGGAGCATATTTCTCATGTCAGATCCCACCGTGCTGGACATACCCTTTGCCTTAGAGCAAAACTTCCCGAATCCCTTCAATTCCACCACGATCATACGCTACCAGATTCCAGCCACAACCAGCATTACAAGGGGCGGTAGAGCACTGCTTGTCATCTATGACATCTTAGGGCAGAAGGTCAAAACACTTGTGGATGAGGATCCTCTTCCGGGGTTTCACTCTGTCTTCTGGGACGCCAGGGACGATAAAGGGAGAAAGGTATCCAGCGGGGTCTATTTCTACAGACTAACTGTGGCGCAATTTTTGGATACCAAGAAACTCCTACTGCTAAAATAAGTCCCAAAAACGCTGTTGACAAAAGGCCATTTTAATTTTATCTTACAGTTACGGAAAATCTGTGGTCTTTTTGTGTATGGCCTCTATGCATGAAAAATGGATAAGATCGGCTCTGATATTGGCAGAAAGGGCGCTCAAGGAGGGCGAAATCCCGGTCGGTGCTGTCGTGGTTATGGACGACGAGATTATAGGCTCAGGCTACAATCAAACAGAACATAAGAACGACCCGACGGCCCACGCTGAGATATTAGCTATACGGTCGGCTTCAGGGCACCTGGGCTTTCAAAGGCTTTCAGGATGCTCTCTTTACGTTACCTTAGAGCCGTGCCCCATGTGCTCTGGTGCACTTGTGTTATCCCGAATAGACCGTTTAGTTTTCGGAGCGAAAGATCCCAAATCGGGAGCCTGCGGCTCTCTGTACAACTTAGTTCAAGACAAAAGACTAAATCACAGACTCAAGGTCACATCAGGTATTTTAGAACAAGAGTGCAGCCAGCTTCTCAAGTCGTTCTTTAGGAGTATAAGGGAAAACAGGTAAAGGTGGAGAGGTGCCTGAGCGGTTGAAAGGGGCGGTCTCGAAAACCGTTGTATCTTTGCGGATACCGGGGGTTCGAATCCCTCCCTCTCCGCCAACCTTATATCGGAGAGATGACCGAGTTGGTCGAAGGTGCACGACTGGAAATCGTGTGTGGGGTTAGAAACCTCACCGAGGGTTCGAATCCCTCTCTCTCCGCCATTGACCTCACGCGCCATTAAGGGTATGTTCAATAACATAAAAATAAGAGTCGGAAATGTCGAATTAGCAGCAGAACTGAACGATTCCGAGACAGCTAAAATGATCTGGGAAGCCCTCCCTATCTCATCCTCCTTCAGCACCTAGGGAGATGAGATATACTTCTCGATACCTGTGGAAGCGGGCGAGGAGAATGGAGCTGAAGTCGTCCAATTAGGAGATCTGGGTTACTGGCCCCCGGGTACTGCTTTCTGCATATTCTACGGCAGGACTCCGAATAGCGTAGGCGATGAAATTCGCCCCGCAAGCGCGGTTAATATCTTGGGCAAAGTTACGGACGATCCAACTGTTCTTAAGGATGCTGTAAAATCGGCTTCCAATATCTCTATAGAAAGAGCTTAAGAGTGCAGTAGACAGTCAGGGAATATTTCTCGGCTTACCGCGTGATCATTTTAGGAAAAGCCCTAGTTAGAAAGCTGAAGAAACATGATCAAACAAGACGAGATTGCCGTTGCCAACCAACGGCTTTGGGAAGAAGAGGTAAAGAAGGGCTGTGGGTTCACGATCCCGTGGCTGGATATGGACGTCGCCCTCGCTCGCCAGTATGCGAAAGGTCAATTGGATCCTGACACGTACCCGTGGTGCGAAATGTACCCTCCCAGCGGGCTGCTTGACGTTGAGGGCAAGGACGTCCTCTGCCTTGCATCTGGAGGTGGCCAACAGTCAGCAGTCTTCGGGTTGCTTGGCGCACGGGTCACAGTGGTGGATTTCACCGAGGGGCAACTAGAGGGGGACAGGAAAGCGGCGGCGCACTACGGATATGAGGTGACCGCCATTCACGCTGACATGCGAGATCTATCGTGTATAGATGCTGAATCATTTGACCTCGTGCATCAGGCGGAGTCCCTCGGCTATGTCCCCGATGTTCGGCAGGTGTATTCCGAGGTCGCCAGGTTATTGAGAACCGGCGGAGTCTACCGAGTGGCTCACACACAACCGGCCGTACATTCCGCAGACTGGAATGGCGATTGCTATCGCATCACCAGGCCATATGCCGAGAGACTCCATCGCCGCGAGGACGATGGTATTGAGTTTCACCATTATATGAGTAATATTTTCAATGGGCTTATCGCGCTGGGGTTTTCCATCGAACAGGTCCAGGAATCACCGTATCATCAGCGACGTGACCTACTACAAGCCACCCCGGGAAGCTGGACGCATCAGCGGACGTACGTGGCGGGGTACTTCGCTATTGTGGCGAGGAAGGAGTAAGGAGCTTTCTAACCTACCTATGCAGCAGCCCCACAAACTATACCGTGGTAGTAAGGGAGTGACAAGTCCTGCTGACAATTTGTAGGGAATGATATTGAATTGGTGTTTTATACAGTCCGTACATAATTCCTACAAAACTTATGATAATTATGACTTCACAGAATGCTATTTTTAATATTACAGGTTTTTTGTTAATATTTCAGTGGGGTCTTATATAGCTCAAACAGCTGTATATAGGTTCTTAGCGTAGAAAACTGTATAAGCCCTGGTTATGTCCTATTAAGAAGGAGAATTTACCATCAAGCTAAAAGTAGTAGTACACGAAGCAGAAGAAGGTGGTTATTGGGCGGAAGTGCCTTCTATTCCTGGCTGTGCAACTCAAGGAGATTCGTTTGACGAATTGTTAAACAATATTTATGAAGCCGTTGAAGGCTGTTTATCTGTAGATGTACAAGACATAGCGGTATCAGGAAAAGATAAGGTGATGGAGATTGCGGTCTAAAAGTTGTCAGTGGCAAAAGGTTGTCTCGGCTGCTTGAGCAAAAGGGCGGGGAATTGAAACGCATTAATGGGAGTCACCACATTTTTGCTAAAAGTGGCGGTAATGTACGCATTTCCGTTCCAATATATGGCAACAAGCCGTTGAAGGGTGGTTTGCAAAGGTATCTAATGAAACTTGGTGGAATTGATAAAGCTGAACTGTAAATACACACATAACACATAATTGCACGAGACGCAAAACAGCGGGCTTTTTTGAATAAGTGATCTCATACCGCTCCCCTTTACAGAATGATATTTTTAATATTACAGGTTTTTTCTTAATATTTCGGTGGGGTCTTTATATAGCCTAAATAGCTGTATATAGGTTCATAGCCTAGAAGGCTGTGTAGGTCCTAGTCATGCCTCAGGGAGTAATTAGTGAACCTAGATAGCTTAATCACCGTTGCCAGTTTATTCATCGGAGTTTATGCAATCCTTCCAAGGGCAAGACGATTGGAGATTTCTCTTCGTTTTGGCATGTTCGGATGGATGGTTGTACTGGCATCGTTTGTTGCAATCCTTTACCTTCAATTTTATCAAACATTCCACACGTTAGGCTTGACCCCTGGCCTCAATCTTTCCAGATGGTCAATAACAACATCTAACGCGTCCTTTATCGTATTGTTGTGTATGGTTTTGGCTCTATATACCTATTTAGGAGTTAAAGGACTATCAAGATCTAATGTTACAAAGTTTCGTGAATTTGTCTTTGAGCTATCGAGGGAGAGGAGATACTCTGAGTTATTTTCGTTAATTGAAAGGCATCTTAATAAGATTGAGCGCATATATTACGGTAATTTTATTGGCTCTCGACTTCGTGACTATTTTGAAAAGAACTCAAATGAGTTTTCTACACCATTGTCTCTTGCCGATAGTGCGGACGAAAGAAATAAATCTAAATCTTCGTTTATATTGAATAGAGCTGATAAATTAAAAAGGAATATATACAGACAATTGGCCGCCTACCTTCCTTCCTACGAAAGAAAAAAGGAGGTTGCGAAAGAGATAATTCATGAGGTTTTGGTAAATCGAAACACAGTAAACGCTATCGCGTCCATTAGGCCTTATTTCGCCTTACAAATTCTTGAGAAAAACTTTTACGAGAATAGCGAATTCGTTGACATCTATCTCAAATATTTAGCTGAAGATACCAAGAGTGTTTTATATCACGAGATTCGCAACAACCAAAATCTCAAACTGCGTTATGAGTATGAGCTTCCAAAGAGAAATAGGCTTCTTAATTTCTTATTTGAAGATTGTCGTGTAGCGGAACGATACGGACCGTACAAACCTATTGGTGAATTCGTTATAACCGAATTAGACAAGCTCTATGCACAAGCCACAGCACAAGCCACAGCACAAGCCACACCGGATCTGTACAACGAGCCTATCGGTGATTTCCAAGAAGATGGCCAATGGGAGTCCGAGTTACTCGTAGGTATACGATTCTTTGACATAATGGTGACTAGCGCCCTGTATCAAAATATAAAATATCATATGTGGCTTTATTACTATCCTCTTTTTGTAGAAAAAATCGTTAGAAATCTATCTCCAAACGAGAAACTTTCTGATCCGCATGACGAGTGGCCTACAAAATATCACTATGCCTTATACGAAATCACTTCATGTTTATGTAAATGGGTATCGTCTGTAGATCATATACCATTGAATCAAGAAAATGTTGTTTTAGGGACCACGTCTGCAGACCATGAGAACGGAAATATACCCAAAAGCAGTATGTTGGCTCTTGGGCGGATAACAGAGCACATACTAACAAGTGTTATCATCACTGATAGATACAAGCAATATATTATGGGTATTGTTTATAAAAGATACTTTGATTTAAGACAGGTGGATAAAACACGGACGTACGCAGAAGCGCTGATAAATGCCATTCGGTGCGGTGGATCGATGATTCGTGTATCATCACTAGAATATAGCCAAACATTACTTGATACGTTCGAGGCCTTTGCCAGAGTGCCTTATGAAATGGAATTACCTAATGAATTGAGGAAGATTTTGACAGAAGATGTCAATCAAAAAGAGGCATAGCAAGTCGCTCCACTGGGCGGCAATGGAGCGCAGCGGAATTGCCGCCCGTGAGCTTTATGGTTATGCCATACCGCTCCCCTTGACAGAGCGAAAATATTTTGCAAATTGGGGTTTGAGAAAGGAGGTCAAAGTGTCAAGCCCCGAAGTGAAAGATGGTAAGCGCTGGACGGTGACCCGTAAGGCAGAGGTCGTGTTGGCTCTTTTGAGAGGAGCGGATGTAGCAGAGGTGTGTCGGAAGAATGGAATTAGCCAGTCGCAGGCATATGCTTGGCGTGATAGTTTCTTAGAAGGAGGCCAGGAGAGTCTGAAGTCTCGGCGTGGTCGCAAGGATCCGAAGGAGCGGGAGGTCAGCCGTTTGGAGCGCAAGGTAGGGCAGTTGACGCTCCAGTTGGAGATACTCCAGGAAGTAGCCCGTCTAAAAAAAACGAAGCGATTGCCTTGAGTGGACGGTTTTTGGGTCGAGGCTATTCGTACGGAAGGTGGTGGCCTATGGCTTTGGGTTTGCATCGTTCGGCTCTGTATAGGCTCAGGGATAGAGGTGTCAGTTCTTCTGTCAAAGAGCCTGTGATAGATGAAGAGCTTGCTTTTCGTATTTGAGGGATACTGGACAGAGAAGAAGCGTTTGGTCACAGGCGGGTTTGGGCGCATCTTCGTTTCAAGGAAGGGGCACGTGTCAACATCAAGAAGGTTCATAGGATAATGAAGCTTAAGGGGTGGCAGTGTAAGCTGTGGAATCCCCGATAGAATCAATCGGGGACCCCGGGAGAAAGGGGCCACGGGTTGTCCAGAAGCGTTCTGTAGTAGATCGTCCTGACAGTCTCTGGTCGGCTGACTTGACCAGGATCTATTGTGGGCAAGACGGTTGGTGTCCTCTTATTACGGTGGTGGACAACGGGAGTCGGGAGGTTCCCGGGTATCGTTTTAGTCGAAGAGGGAGGGCACTGGAGGCCACAGATGCCTTGGATCGGGCCGTGATCTCTCGATACACCTCCAAAGAGGCTGTCCCCCAGGGTCTCACTTTGCGCTCTGACAACGGCTCCATCTTTTTGTCTCGGACCTATTTGGCCAGTACCGAATATTGGGGAATTCGTCAGGAGTACATACCAAGTGGTAAGCCCGATTGGAACGGTGTTGTAGAGCGTTTTTTCAGGACCCTCAAGCAAGAGTGTGTTTGGCTTCACAATTTTGAATCTTTTGAACAGGCTGAGAAGATCATATCTCAGTGGATCGATAATTACAACAACAACAGGCTTCATTCATCCCTGGGATATAAGACCCCGGAAGAGTGGAGAAAACAATTTTATCTACTACCCCAGGTTGCTTAATCGATGTCGCTTTCCAAGGGGGCAGTACAATGCGTCAGGAGGAAACGGATGAGAACTCACATCATTTTAGCGATCTTTGTAGCGCTTTTGGCTGCATGTGCAACCGCTTATCAGAAGCAAGGTTTGATGGGAGGGTTTTCTGAAACGCAACTTGGAGAAAACGTCTTTAAAGTTACGTTCAAGGGTAATAGCTTTACGAGCCGTGAACGAGCATCAGATTTTACTCTATTGCGTTCTGCGGAATTGGCATTAGAGAAGGGATATAAATACTTCATTATAGTTGACTCAGAGAAATACACAAAGACGGAAGCGTATACAACTCCAACAACCTCACACACAACTGGTAGCGCATACGGAACTAGGAATCGCGCATACGGTAGTGCAACAACTACAACAAGTGGAGGCAAGACATACTACTACTCAAAGCCACGGAGCACCAACACAATTGTTTGTTTCAAAGAAAAGCCAAATGTGGATGGGTTGGTTTATGACACGGCATTCGTTACTAAATCCATCAAGAAAAAGTATGACATCAAGAAATGATGCAAAACAATCGCTGTGACTAGGACGCGCAAGAAACGCGCGCCTGTTGAGCGAGCCGTTCGGCAACATAGTCGAAGATTCAAAGTACTATTTGCATAAGAAACAAGAAAATGTCTATTTTAACTTAGTTATTGTAATTGGTGAATATATTTGGATAGATCCATAGATATTAAAAAAAGCTGACAAGTCGTTACAATCACACTTCTCTAATCCATGTGTGGGATTTGAAAGCTTTTCAGGCGTTGGTTCTGTCCTGTCTATTTGCCCAGTTTATGGTTGCGGAAATAACCCCTGTTGCCGTCTGGTTGTTTTGGTAGGCACTACGCTGACAATGATTTATACTCACGTTCTAAACCTAAACCGTGGTGGAAAGGGAGTGATAAGTCCTGCTTACAATTTGTAGGAAATGATGTTTAATTGGAGTTTTATAGAGTCTCTATATAATTCCTACAAAACTTATGATAATTATGACTCAACACAATGATATTTTTAATATTACAGGTTTTTCCTTAATATTTCAGTTGGGTCTTATATAGCTCAAATAGCAGTATATAGGTTCTTAGCAGAGAAAACTGTATAAGCCCTGGTTCGGCAAAAACAATCTTAAAACGTGAAAACTACCCAATATTTCAAATACACAAGGAAAAGACCTGACCGTGCCTATATTAAGGATGACTGGATAGAATTTGTGATAAATAACCCTATTAAAGAAGTGATACAATCAGATGGAAGAATTAAAACGTGGGCAAAGATTAAGGAAGCTAACAAATATCTACGTGTTATATTATTGGAAGATGGTGAAACCGTCCATAATGCCTTTTTTGACAATTCATTTCGGAAGGAATAAAAAATGAAAGTAAAATATTTTTCAGAGACTGATACTGCTCATATGGAATTTACGGACAAAGAGATATTTGAAACAAAAGAAATAAGTGAAAATGTATATGTCGATTTAGATCAAGAAGGAAATTTGGTGAATATGACAATAGAGCATGCAAAGGAAAATGCAAGGTTATCGGAGTTTTCATATCAAGAAGTATTGAGTGAGACAGCATAACTTAAAAGCCGAACCAGGCACTTCACCGTACCGCCGAGCACGCCTGTTGAATGGTTTGGAGTTATGGCATCAAAGTCTCATACCGCTCCCCTCAACAGCAATGATATTTTTAATATTACAGGAGTTATGTGCTATTGAAAAGGAGAATTTACCATGAAGCTAAAAGTAGTAGTACATGAAGCAGAAGAAGGTGGTTATTGGGCGGAAGTACCCTCTATTCCTGGCTGTGCAACTCAAGGAGATTCGTTTGACGAATTGTTAAACAATATTTATGAAGCCGTTGAAGGCTGTTTATCTGTAGATGTACAAGACATAGCGGTATCAGGAAAAGATAAGGTGATGGAGATTGCGGTCTAAAAGTTGTCAGTGGCAAAAGGTTGTCTCGGCTGCTTGAGCAAAAGGGCGGGGAATTGAAACGCATTAATGGGAGTCACCACATTTTTGCTAAAAGTGGCGGTAATGTACGCATTTCCGTTCCAATATATGGCAACAAGCCGTTGAAGGGTGGTTTGCAAAGGTATCTAATGAAACTTGGTGGAATTGATAAAGCTGAACTGTAAATACACACATAACACATAATTGCACGAGACGCAAAACAGCGGGCTTTTTTGAATAAGTGATCTCATACCGCTCCCCTTTACAGAATGATATTTTTAATATTACAGGTTTCTTCTTAATATTTCAGTGGGGTCATATATAGCTCAAATAGCTGTATATAAGTTCTTAGCATAGAAAACTGAATAAGCCTAATTTAGACAGACAAGTTACTTGATAGGCATTTATATGAAGGAAAAATTGATTCAAGAAATATGCGAACTACTCGATTCTTCTGCACGCCCAAGTATAGTCCCGATTGTACAGAAAGCTAGCCGACTAGCAGCTATCACAGATCAAGAAGAGTATCGCTATCTCTTCGACCTCCACCTGCACGGCATTGACTTGAAAATAAGCGAACCTGCACATAAGAAATGGCCAGACCGTTCGCGCCAGCCAAAATGGGATCCAGCAACTGCTTTCTCTCAGGACCGATGGTTTACTGGTGATAAGACTCAGGCATCCCCTTTAGCGCAGCTAGAAAAAACAGCCAATGCTTTGAGAGAAGGAATTGACACTTGTCCTTCGCACGACATCGAAAGTGCCTTCCATCAGCTTAAGGGAATCGAAGATATACTAGATCGTATCACAAATCGAGTTAACACATTCATACAGGAAATTCTTTCGAGTGAAGGCTCTCACCCTCTAAAAGGGCACATAAAGACGAAAGTATTCATAGGACATGGAAAATCGAGGATATGGTTTGCACTTAAAGAGTTTCTTGAAGAAGCTTTGGGTCTTGAAACGGACGAGTTCAACCGTGAGCCTCCAGCTGGCAAGACTACGATTGAGCGACTAAATGAGATGTTACATTCAGCCAAGTTCGCATTCTTAGTTTTTGCCGCAGAGGATAAGCATTCGGACAAGACGCTCCACGCTAGAGAGAACGTAATTCACGAAGCAGGTTTGTTTCAAGCCAAATTAGGTTTTCACCGTGCTATTATTTTACTTGAAGACGGTTGCCACGAGTTCAGTAACATCCATGGACTCGCTGAGATTCGATTTCCAAAAGGTTCAATCTTAGCAAAGTCCGAAGAAATTCGGCGAGTTCTAGAAAGGGAAGGGATTGTTTAAGATTTATGAGTCTTGTCTAACACTCGCTCAGTTGACGCGAGGGCTCCGACTTTGTGGGTTGCTTTTGTGCTCTCTCGAAGCTATTTTAGATTAGCAGGTTAGGCGCCCTGTCCTCCTTGGGTAAGGTGCTTGGGATAGTTAGGGTGATTGTATAAAGACCAATAAATCAGAAGCTAATAATATAATGAGTGGCAAAAAGAAAGTCCCAACACCAGAAGACTTTTTCAAAGTGGTTTCTCTCTATGATGTCTATATCTACTCTGGTATGGAGACATATGATTTAGCACGTATTATTTATTTCGATGGCACGCTAGATTCTTTCTGTGTTGAGTGCGGACGCAACGCAACCTTCCGCAGAAGAGCAGGAGACTTGCCATCCGAATTCCAAAGAAATGCCGTTCTAGATGAACTACGTATGCTTGGAGGAATCCAGCCTGATCCCCCACCTGATTTCGATACTGGTTCATACGAAATTACCCTAGAATGTACTCGGGATACCCTTCACGAACAACTCTTCTATGTTTTGATTTCGGATACACGCTACATTGAGCATAATAAACCTATAAAACAATTTACTTTTCAAAAAATCGGACAGCACCCTTCTGCTGGAGATTTGAATATTCCAGGTATTGTAAAATATAAGGGGTTGCTAGGAAAACAACGCTTTCGTGAATTTGCCAGCGCTATAGGATTAGCATCGCACGATTTTGGAATAGGTGCCTATGCTTATTTAAGAAGACTATTTGAGTCACTTATAGAGGAAGCTCATGAAAGTGCGAAAAGGGCGGAAAAGTGGGATGAGGAAGCATATAAAAATTGTCGAATGACAGAAAAGATAGCAATTCTACAAGGATCATTGCCAACATTTCTTGTCAATAATCCAAATATGTATTCAATTCTTAGCAAAGGAATTCATGATCTTTCTGAGGATGAGTGTTTAAAACATTTTCCAGCACTAAGAATCTGTGTCGAGCTAATTTTAAATGAGAAATTAGAAGAAAAAGAGAAACAAAACAAAATTAAACAAGCCAACTCAGCGCTTAGTGCCACTAGTGGAGAACTATCCGGTGACAAATAGCATCACCCTCACAATGCCTTCGAGTAGGACCTCAAAAAATGCTGGTGCTTTTTTCTCGGCCTTTCAAGGCCGCCGTTCGGCAACATAATCGGGGATTCAAAGTACTACTTGCATAAGAAGCAGGAAAATGTCTATTTTAACTTAGTTACTGTAATTGGTGAATATATTTGGATAGATCCATAGATATTAAAAAAAGCTGACAAGTCGTTACAATCATACTTCTCTAATCCAAGTGTGGGATTTGAAAGCTTTTCAGGCGTTGGTTCTGTCCTGTCTTTTTCCCAGTTTATGGTTGCGGAAATAACCCCTGTTGCTGTCTGGTTATTTTGGTAGGCACTACCGACAATGATTTATACTCACGTTCTAAACCTAAACCGTGGTGGAAAGGGAGTGATAAGTCCTGCTGACAATTTGTAGGAAATGATGTTGAATTGGGGTTTTATACAGTCTGTATATAATTCCTACAAAACTTATGATAATTATGACTTAACAGAATGATATTCTTAATTTTACAGGTTTTTCTTAATATCTCCGTGGGGTCTTATATAGCTCAAATAGCTGTCTATAGGTTCTTAAGCATAGAAAACTGTATAAGCCCTAGTTAGACCTAATAGCTTTATTTAACACTCACTAAAATTTCATTTTGTTTTCCTGTTTGATTTGGTATTCTATTAATAGATTTTTGTTCAACCTTCTTTTATTGAAAAGCATATATTTCAGGAGGCAAATCGAATGGAAATATCAGCCAATATTTTATGTGGGGACTGCCTCGAAAAATTAAAAGAGCTTAAGAATAATTCGATAGACTTTATCTTTACCTCTCCGCCTTATGCTAATCAGCGGAAAAATACTTATGGCGGTATACATCCAGACAAATATGTTGAGTGGTTTTTGCCAATATCAAAAGAATTGCTCAGAGTTATGAAACCAACAGGTTCATTCATTCTAAATATAAAAGAACGCGTAGTAAATGGAGAGAGACATACATATGTATTGGAACTAATATTAGCTATGCGTACACAAGGATGGTTGTGGACAGAAGAATTTATTTGGCACAAAAAGAATTGTTATCCGGGCAAATGGCCAAATCGGTTTAGAGATTCTTGGGAAAGGCTTATTCAGTTTAATAAAAATAAAAAGTTCAAGATGTTTCAGGAAACTGTCATGGTTCCTATTGGAGAATGGTCTAAAACTAGATTAAAGAATTTAAGTAAAACAGATAAAATCCGGGATGAATCTAAGGTTGGAAGTGGTTTTGGAAAAAACATTTCTAATTGGTTAAAAAGAGATATGGCTTATCCGACAAATGTAATACATATGTCAACAGAGTGTAATAATAAAAATCATAGCGCTGCTTTCCCTGAATCACTTCCTGAATGGTTTATTAAGCTTTTTACCGAAGAGAAAGATGTTGTTTTAGATCCATTTATGGGGTCTGGGGCAACTATTAAAATGGCTCAACGTCTTAGACGAAATTCAATAGGAATTGAAATTCAAAAATCCTATTGCGATATGGTTTCTGAAAGGATCAAACCTAAAGAATATTTCTTATTGGAAGAAAGCGACATTTATGAAGCTTCTAAGACTTAAGGATGTTACAGCTTATGTCGAAAATAATATTCACCTCTTTCATTCAAAGCGTTTACAAAATCTCGAAAAGCTAAAATTAACCCAAATTCTAAAAAGAAAAAATCCTTACGTTTTTAAAGCAAAAAACATTTTAACAGCACAAGATTTAGTTAAAACTCTCCTCAATGCTCATTTATCATCCCAAGAAGAAACAATGTTTGGTGATTTTCTCGAAGGTTTAGCAATATACATTAATCAAAAAGTTTACAGTGGAAACAAATCTTCTGCGGAGGGGATAGATTTAGAGTTCGACAAAGATGGTATTCGGTATATTATTGGAATCAAGTCTGGCCCCAATTGGGGTAACAGTAGCCAAATTAACAAGCTGAGAGATAATTTCAAAAAAGCTAAAAAAATCTTAAGAACAAGCAATTCAAATCTTCAAATCATTGCTGTAAATGGATGTTGTTATGGGTGTGATAATAAACCAGATAAGGGCGATTACTTTAAATACTGTGGACAAGAATTTTGGACATTCATTTCTGGGAATAAAGATCTGTATATTGAAATAGTTGAACCTTTAGGGCATGGAGCTAAGGAAAAGAACGAAAAAGTTTTAGAAGAATACTCCAAAATTATTAATAAGTTTACTTTTGAGTTTGGAGAAAAATATTGTGTGGACGGAAAAATAGATTGGAATGCTTTAGTAAAGTTTAATTCTTCTTTGAAAAGAAGTTAACTCCTAATCTGGTCTAACTTTCAAATCCACCTGACACAAAACAGCAAGCTTACATTCTAAAGTTTTCTTGCCAAGACAATTTTGCGCTTAATCTACGGTTTACTTCTATTTGTTTTGTGCTGGTGATTCAGGTCCTTCGGCAACATAATCAGGGATTCAAAGTACTATTTGCATAAGAAGCAAGAAAATGTCTATTTCAAGTTAGTTATTGTAATTGGTGAATATATTGGGATTAGGTAAATACATATCAAAATAACTGACAAGTCGTTGAATGAATCGTTACAAGCGTTGCACCGAAAGACTGGATTCAAGCCTTATCGAGTGCTGTTGGAGAAATTGCTGGATGCCGGAAGTTTTTGATTTATTGACAGTAGACAGGGAGGAGCGGGGACGCCCTGTATGCTGTCTACTTACTCAGGGCGGGGCAGTAGCTCAGTTGGGAGAGCGCGTCCCTCGCACGGACGAGGCCAGGAGTTCGAATCTCCTCTGCTCCACCATATAATACGACTGGTCGTGCTAGACGGGGAGATAGCGGTGCCCTGGTTCCCGCAATCCGCTACAGCGGGGTTTAATTCCCGAGCTGAGGCCCAACCGTTGTGAAAACGACCGGGGGAAAGCGGCGTTGAAGATCAGGTCCTGCGCAACGGGAAGCCGTTGAATCCCGTCAGGACCGGAAGGTAGCAGCGGTAGACGGAACTTGTCGTGTGCCGCAGGGCAACCTGGTTGGAGCTGGCTACCCTTGGAACGCTCAGGACGGGGGGTCGAAGGAGGGTGCACGACCATTCTTTACCTTTTGACTCGTAAACCGAGGCACTCGAGTTATGTCCTACATTGTAATGGCAAGGAAGTGGCGCCCCTCCCTCTTTGAAGACGTGGTGTCCCAGGATCACGTGACAGCTACCCTCAAGAACGCTATAGTCTCTGAGAGAATAGCTCACTCTTATCTTTTCTCAGGTCCAAGGGGAGTCGGCAAGACTACAACTGCCCGAATCCTTGCAAAAGCCGTAAACTGCGCAAGTGGGCCAACTCCTACTCCCTGTGACGAATGCACATCATGCAAAGAGATAAGGGACGGCAGAAATCTGGATGTCCTTGAGATCGACGGGGCATCGAACAGAGGCATAGACGAGATAAGGGAACTTCGGGAGACGGTGGGCTATGTCCCTATGCAGGGCAAGTACAAAGTCTACATCATAGACGAAGTCCACATGCTAACCCCCGAAGCGTTCAACGCCCTTTTAAAGACCTTGGAAGAACCTCCTCCCCGCATAATGTTCATCTTTGCTACCACCGAACCCCATAAAGTCCCTGCTACTATCCTTTCAAGGTGTCAACGGTTCGATTTCAAAAGGATACCCACCGAGGATATAGTGGAAAAACTCAGGTCGATAGCCCAATCTGAAGGCATAAACACAGATGACGATGTGCTTTTTCTCATTGCAAGGAAAGCCGATGGCGCCCTGCGAGACGCCCAGAGCCTCTTCGACCAAATCATCTCCTTTGCTGGAAAGGATGTCTCCTTTGAATCTACAAGAGATATCCTGGGATTAATAGATAGAGATTTGCTGTTCCATCTAACAGACGCTATATCCTCAAAGGACGCCTCACAGGGACTCGGTTTAGTCTCCGCAGCCCTAGAGTCAGGGGCCAATATAGGAGAGCTTTTGACAGATCTGATAGAACACCTCAGGAATCTCCTCTTTGCCAAAATCGAGGGCGGGATGAGAAGTATTGAGGGGACAGAGTCCGAAAAAGAAAGATACCAGGAAGCCTCCCGGGACTTCTCCGAGGAAGACCTTTTGAGGATGATCAAGATACTATCTGATCTTGAACTTACGATAAGCAGGAGTTCACAACCCAGATTCAGGCTCGAAATGGCAATCGTTAAGCTTGTGCACCTGGAGTCCACGGTCCTCCTTAAGGACCTGCTGGAGAGACTGTCGAACCTCGAATCGAGGCTCGTTTCAGATGGACTCCCACAAAGTGCTGAGCCGACATCTGTCTCTCCTCAAGGAGACTTCTTCGAAAGTGCTCCTCCGAAAGCCCAAGGGCAGCAGGAGATAACTGCCCAGGAGGAAAACCCCGAAGAACCAAAAGGAGATGTTGAGAGGGAGCCTATAGAGACAACCTTAGAAAATCTTCAGGACAATTGGGGCAAAGTTTTGGATAGAGTAAAAAAGAAGAGCATATCTCTTGGTACTTTTCTTTCTACCGACGGACGGCCAGAAAGTATAAGCGACGGTGTGTTGACCCTATGTTTCCAAAGTGACAACGCCTTTTGCGCAACTCAGGTCAAGAGAAACAAGAAGACTCTGGAAGCTGTGCTGTCTGAAATATTCAGGCAAAATCCCAAGGTCCATTGTGTAATCCTGGAAAACCAAGAGGCTAGGGTTAAAGAAGAAGCCGATAACGACAACGTAGCCCTTCAGGACGTTATGGAGATATTTGACGGAGAGCTGATGAGCTACGATCAATAAACTCAAAAATACAGAGGAGCACAAAATGGCAAAGGGTCTTGCGGGACTGATGAAGCAGGCTCAGGAACTTCAAGAAAAGATGATGAAGGTCCAGGATCAATTGGAAAACGTAACGGTAGAGGGGTCTTCAGGAGGAGGTATGGTCACAGTCGTGGCCAACGGCAAGCAGGAGGTTGTATCCATCAAGATAGACCCTGAGGTAGTTGACCCGGATGATATAGAGATGTTAGAAGATCTCATCGTAGCGGCCATCAAACAGGCAAAGGACAAAGCCCAGGAACTCGCCGAAGAAGAGATGAAGAAAGTCACTGCTGGAATTACACCCCAGATGATGGGCGGCTTGAAGATTCCTGGCCTGGGATTTTAGCTTAATCAATTTGAGCGAATATGAACGCGGTGGACAGACTCATAGGAGAGCTTAGAAAGCTACCTGGTGTGGGAGAGCGCACAGCCCGGAGGATGACCTTCTTCATACTCAAACAGGATAGAGAAGAATCCATATCCCTGGCCAAAGCCATCGTAGTCTTAAAAGACAATGTAGGCTATTGTTCGATCTGCTTCAATGTGACAGAACAAGACCCCTGCTCTATATGCTCAGATCCCCGCAGGGATCATAAAAAAATATGTGTCGTCGAAGAAGCCAGTGACGTGATAGCCCTCGAAAAAGCCAGCTTCAACGGGATCTATCACGTTTTGGGAGGAGCTCTGTCGCCTCTGGATGGGATAGGCCCTGAAGACCTCAAAATAGAGGAACTGATAGAAAGAGTTAAAGACAACGCAGAGGAAGTTATAATAGCCTGCAATCCCACAGTGGATGGTCAGGCAACAGCTATCCACCTGGCGGCCATACTGACTAAAATACTGGGCCTTAAAGTGTCCCAACTGTCTGTAGGACTACCCATGGGTGGAGCATTGGAGCTTTCAGATGAAGTTACCCTATCCAGGGCTTTAGAAGGACGCCAGAAGATAGTAGACACTGGACAGTAGACAGCATACAGGGTATCCCCACTCCTACCCGACTACTGTCTTACAAGATTGCTTCGCTATCTCTTGCAATGACGGTTCAGTGGACTCAAAATGACGTTGCGAGGGCTTTGGCCTTCTGTCATTGCGAGGGGCCAAACCCCGAAGCAATCTCAAGGGAGAGGCAGGGGGTGTCCCTGTTTACTGTCTACTTATTTGTGAGGGTCGTCAGAAAGTAGAATAAGTATGAAAAATCTGATAAATCTACCCAATGCCTTGACCACATCCAGGATCATACTGACTCCGATATTCTTCAGCTTGGTCCTTTCTGAAAGTTGGCATTTTAAGGGTCTGGCGCTGGTGGTATTCGGCATCGCTTCACTTACGGACCTTTGTGATGGCTATTTGGCCAGAAAGCGTGGAAACTCATCCAGATTCGGGCGATTCCTCGATCCCTTAGCTGATAAGATCCTCGTCTCATCTGCGCTGATCTCGTTTGTGCTTTTAAAGATTGTAGCAGTGTGGCTTGTGGCTGCTATTTTGATAAGAGACTTTGTGATAACGGCCTTGAGGATGTACGCTATCTATCGGGGCAGACAGATAGCTCCGTCCAGATTAGCCAAATGGAAGACAACCATACAGCTGGTCGCCATCTTTTTGATATTGGGCTTTATGAGCGCCCGCGCCACTCTGGACGAATTCAAATTTAAGATGTGGTTTATTCCCGATTCCTGGTCGTACGATCTGATAGAAGGCCTTATGGTAATAGTAACATTGGTAACGGTGGTCTCAGGCGTGCGTTATCTTACAAATAGCGGCAGGCAGAAGGCTTGATAGCAGGGGAATCTAAACGCCTTATCGCTACAGGCTGTTATTCGGGGTATTTCCCCTTTGCACCGGGGACAGCAGGAAGCGCCCTCGGAGTCATAATCTACTGGCTTGTCCCTGAGTTGAACTTTACGGAGTGGGCCATATCGTTGCCCCTCCTCTTTCTTTTAGGTGTATATGTCTCCGGATGGGGCGAAACGCAATGGGGTTCCGATCCTCCAAGAGTCGTAATAGATGAGATCACAGGACTTTATGTTAGCTATGCCTTCCTGCCCAAAACGATGTGGGTAATCGCCCTGGGATTTTTGCTCTTTCGGGGATTCGACATCATCAAACCTCCGCCGGCAAGATGCGCTGAGTCCCTCCAAGGAGGATGGGGGATTATGACAGACGATGTAGTCGCGGGAATATACGCCAACTTAACGTTGAGAATTCTACTTGCTTTGGAGATACTTAAATGAAAGCTGAGATAATAACCATCGGGGACGAGATATTATACGGGCACACTATAGACACCAACTCAGCCTTCATAGGCCAGCGGCTATCGGAGATAGGAGTCTCCTTAGATTGGATCACCTCCGTAGGAGACGATAGAGAGAAGATCAAAGAGGCCTTCAAGAACGCATACCAAAGGTCAGGCGCAGTAATCGTCACCGGCGGACTCGGTCCTACGCACGACGATGTGACAAAACATGTATTCATAGACTTCTTCGACATGAGCCTCGTCTTAAACGAGGAGATTCTAGACAGCGTTAGACAGATGTTCCGTCAAAGAGGGCTAAAGATGCCCGAGAGCAACATAGATCAGGCGATGGTGCCTGACGCCGCTGAAGTCCTGGAAAACTCCGTAGGGACAGCCCCGGGTGTGCACCTTGAAAGAGCGGGAAAACACTTTTTCCTCGTCCCGGGCGTCCCACGCGAGATGGAGAGAATGGTGGAGGATAAAATAATCCCTATACTCCTTGTAGACACAAGAGGTAAGGTCACCCATCATCTCAACCTTAGAACTACAGGCATCAGCGAATCGGGCCTCTACAACAGACTCGAAGATTTAGACGGTCTTGAACACTTAGCCTTCCTTCCGAGCCTCTACGGCGTGGACCTAAGGATCACAATAAAGGGCGACAGTTTAAGGCTTTGCAAGGAGAGGTCAGAATCTCTAGCCCAAAAGATAGACGAAAGGGCGGGAGAATACATATATACAAGGGATAGGAGAAGCTTGGAGGAGGTAGTAGGTGAGGAGCTGAAAAAGAAAGACTTAAGCGTCGCCCTTGCCGAATCCAGCACAGGTGGTCTGATAGCCTCCCGCCTAACGGACATGCCGGGTAGCTCTGAATATTTTGAGACGGGAATTGTTGCCTACAACTCCGAATCCAAGATCAAGCTGCTCGGCGTCCCTAAAGAGACTATCAAGAAATACAAGGCTGTCAGCCCTCAGATCGCACAGGCCATGGCGGAGGGTATTCGCAAACTTGCTAAAGTCGATATAGGACTTTCCGAAACGGGCATCCTGGGTCCCACAGGCGGGACAGAAGAAAGACCCGTAGGCTTGGTATATCTGGGACTTTCGACCGCTCAAGGCACTATCTCAGAAAAGATTCAATTAGGAACCGAAAGAGCGCCTAACAAAATAAGGAGTTCTCAGGCGGCAATGGAGATGCTTAGGAGATTTCTTATTAAGCGTTAGATAAAACCCCCGGTTCCTTTTTCTAATGACAATTCTTCTATTTTCGGCCGCTTGTTTTCTGGCCTACTCGAACGGCTCCAACGATAATTTCAAAGGAGTAGCGACTCTCTTCGGAAGTTACACCACAACCTACAAAACCGCGATTGGGTGGGCAACCGCTACCACATTTTTCGGAGCTGTCTGTTCTATCTTCTTTGCCAAGGCTCTTGCCCAGACTTTCTCCGGAGTAGGATTAGTTTCTCAAGATGTTGTGACATCTTTGGAGTTTCTCACCGCTGTTGCGATCGGTGCTGCACTCACAGTGATTTTGGCTACCGTTACAGGGTTCCCGATCTCCACCACTCACAGCCTTATGGGCGGTCTGGTAGGTGGTAGACTCGTAGCTGTTGGAAGGCAGGTTAATCTTGCTGCATTGGGATCCTCGTTTGTTCTCCCCCTTGTGTTCAGTCCCTTAATCGCTATTCTTCTGGCAGGAGCACTTTACGCATTATTTCGTTGCATACGCATTGGGTTGAGTATCACAAAAGAGTGGTATGTTTGCATCGGCCAAAGGGAGGAAGTGATCCCCATACCTCAACCTACCTCTGCTCTTGCCTCAGCTGTGTCACAACAGTTGATGTCGCGCTGGACACAGAGGAGAACTGCAGGCAGAGGTACAGCGGAAAAATCTTTGGGTTGAACTGTCAAAAAGCACTGGACTTTGCTCACTTTGTCAGCGCAGGCATTGTGAGTTTTGCCCGTGGTTTAAACGATACACCCAAGATTGTGGCCTTAATGCTCTTGATCAAGGGATTGGGGATAGAATGGGGGACGCTTGCCGTAGCTTTCGGCATGGCAGCAGGCGGACTTTTGAACGCTCGTAAAGTGGCAGCGACTATGAGCAAGAAGATCACGCCCTTGAACCACGGTCAGGGATTTACCACCAATATCATCACAGGAACTCTTGTTATCCTGGCGAGCCGGATGGGAATACCTGTCTCCACAACTCACGTGTCTGTGGGTTCCCTCTTTGGAATCGGCCTTATTACGAAGACGGCAAATCCGCGCATTGTATATCAGATTCTGATGTCCTGGGTGTTGACATTGCCTGTAGCAGCTATATTAAGCGGATGCCTTTACTGGATATTAGCCGGATAGCATGAGTGTAAAAGATATTGACAAAATCATACTCAGCATTTATTAATGAGATGTAGAACAAGCATGTTTTGATCTTTGTCAGGTACAACAATTCTATCAAGAATTCAAAATATCCTTGACATTTATACACACGTGCACTATATTTATAGCCTGAGCGCTATAGCGTTACCTTCGGCGTATGGAGACAATTCGAACCTTTATTGCTATAGAACTTACGCAAGAGATCAAAGACACTATCTCAAGAGTTATAGATGCCCTCAAAAGAGAAGGCGGGAGCATCCGCTGGGTGGAGCCACGTAATCTCCATCTGACACTGAAGTTCCTGGGAAATATAGGTAGCAACAGGATAGATGAAATCATGGAGTGTATCAAAACGTCCTGCAACGGGATACATCGTTTCTACATAACGGTAAGAGATGTTGGAACCTTCCCGAATCTGAAGCGACCGAAGGTTATTTGGATTGGAGCCGAGGAAGATGGAAATATGCTAAAGAGTCTATACGAAAGGATGGAGAATGAATTTGAAAAGATAGGAATTGAAAGAGAAAACAGGGGTTTTTCCCCTCACCTTACAGTAGGTAGAGTAAGGACTCCGAGGGGATTAGGGAGAGTTCTGGCCCGTATGGATAAAATAGAATTTGAAACGCGAAAGATGGAGGTTGACCGCATCATCCTGATGAAGAGTGATCCTAGGCACCCAGGTCCTATCTATTCCCCCTTGGGATCTGTAGAATTGGAAGCGCAGCAAATTCATTAATACACTACTGTTATTAGAGTTTCGGAGAGGCGGTGAGAAAATTGGCACCCAAGATAAGTGAAGACAAGAAAAAGATGATAGAGGTGGCAGTATCTCAGATCGAGAAGCAGTTCGGAAAAGGATCCATTATGCAGTTGGGTGAAAAGAGCGCAAAAGTGGTGACAGAAGTCATTCCGACGGGGTCCTTGGCTCTGGATGCAGCCCTGGGGATAGGAGGAGTCCCAAGAGGAAGGGTCCTTGAGATCTTCGGGCCCGAGGCATCAGGAAAGACGACGCTCTGTCTGCACATAATAGCGCAGGCGCAGAAAAAAGGAGGCGTAGCTGCGTTTATAGATGCAGAACACGCCCTGGACGTAAACTTCGCCAAGGAGATCGGCGTCGATATGGACCACCTGTGGGTATCCCAGCCCGATACAGGTGAAGAAGCGCTCAACATCGCTGATACCCTGGTCAGGAGCGCCGCGGTAGACGTTGTGGTGGTAGACTCTGTAGCCTCCCTCGTTCCCAGAGCAGAACTTGAAGGTGAAATCGGCGATTCCCATGTGGGGATCCAGGCCAGACTCATGTCCCAGGCATTGAGATCCCTTGCAGGCTCAATAAATAAATCCAGAACCTGTATGATGTTCACAAATCAGATCAGGATAAACATAGGAGTTATGTTCGGCTCTCCCGAGACTACTTCTGGAGGAAAGGCCTTAAGATTCTATGCCAGCGTGAGGATGGACATAAGGAGAATCGGCTCAATAAAGGGGGCAGACCAGGGCATTATAGGGAACAGGACAAGGGTCAAAGTCGTTAAGAATAAGATGGCTCCCCCGTTCAGAGAGGCTGAGTTTGACATCATGTTTAACAGCGTAGAGACGGGAATCTCCAAGATGGGAGACATGCTGGACATAGCTGTGGACAAGGAAATCGTAGAAAAGAGCGGGACGTGGTTTTCCTACAACAAAGAGAGGTTAGCTCAAGGGCGTGAAAATACCAAGCTCTTTTTGAAAGCGAACTCGGAAATATCAGACCAGATCGAAGCCAAAGTCAAAGAAGCCCTCTTTCCGTCAAAGCCTAAAGCTGAGACACCAGCTTCCGAAGTCGAAGTTGATAAAGCTTCAACCTTATGATGAAGAGTCCTGAAATCTTCAGCTCATGTGGGCTTGTCCGGCTCGATTCTATTGACGCCATTTAAATCGTGTCAGCGCAACCTACATGAGCCAAATCATATCGACACGTGGAGGCACCACAGTTTGAATGTAGAACTGCAAAAGAGTGAACTGACAAAAGCCAAGGAAAGATCCTTTAGACTCCTTTCGTATCGGGCAAGGTCAGAAAAAGAGATTGTAGATAGGTTAAGAGAGAAAAGATTCAGCAGATCTGTGATAGATCAGACGATTCATGATCTTAAAGGCTCGGGGCTTATCGACGATTTAGAATTTGCCAGAATGTGGGCGAAAAGTCGCCTGATCGGAAAAAAGATGGGAAAAGGGAGGATTATGGGGGAACTTAGAGACAAAGGGGTCAAGAGCGACATCGTAGATACGGCGATAGACGAGTACTTCAAAGAGGTGGACGTTGAAGATGTAGCTTTAAGTCTGTTGAGGGGTAGGATAAACAGATACCGGAGCTTAGACAAGAATAAAGCCCTCAAAAGAATGTCAGATTTCCTCTTCAGACGAGGATTTGAAGGGGAAGTTATATGGAGCACAGTCCAGAAGGTCTGGGATGAGATAGAAAAAGATGAGGAAAGATGAGATCGGCGGGAATAAGAGAAGAGTTCTTAAGATACTTTGAGAGCAAAGGCCACAGGAGAATTCACAGCTCTCCTTTGATACCACACAACGATCCGACCCTGCTCTTTACAAACGCGGGCATGGTTCAGTTTAAGGATGTGTTGTTAGGGTCGGAAAAGAGGGACTATAAGCGGGCTGTTACCTCTCAAAAATGTATCCGCGCCGGAGGAAAACACAACGACCTTGAGAACGTGGGACGGACAGCCCGACATCACACCTTCTTCGAGATGCTCGGCAACTTCTCCTTCGGCGACTACTTCAAGGAAGGGGCGATAGAATACGGCTGGGAACTTATGACCGATGTGATGGGGCTTCCCGAAGATAAGCTCTGGGTGTCCATATATAAAGACGACGACGACGCGGAGGAGATATGGATCCAAAAGATCGGGTTTCCGGCGGACAGGATCGTCAGGCTCGGCGACCTGGAGAAGGGCGATGAAGAAAACTTCTGGAGCATGGGCGACACAGGCCCATGCGGACCCTGCTCTGAGATCCTTATGGACCGCGGCGTCGAGTTCGGCTGCGGCAAACCTGACTGTCGGGTAGGATGCGACTGCGACAGGTACTATGAGCTCTGGAATCTGGTCTTTATGCAGTATACAAGAGACGAATCCGGGAAACTGACTGCCCTTCCCAAGCCGAGCATAGACACAGGCTTGGGACTGGAGAGGACATCAGCCGTGATGCAAAATGCGAACTCCGTCTTCGATACAGACCTGTTCAGATCTATCATTTCGGCGATAGAGGAGATAACAGGCAAAGAGTACATTGCCGGCAATGGGAGCGTCCCGTTCAGAGTAATAGCCGATCACATAAGAGCCCTCACGTTTGCCATCACAGACGCAGTCCTACCCTCCAACGAGGGGAGAGGCTATGTCTTGAGGCGGATATTGAGAAGAGCCGCACGATTCGGGCGGATGTTAGACATGCACGAGCCGTTCATATACAGGTTGGTCTCCACCACAGTGGACCTGATGGGAGGAGCCTATCCCGAAATCGTCGAAAAGGCTCAGCATGTCTCCCTAGTGGTGAAATCCGAAGAGGAAAACTTTAGCAGGACGCTGGACAGAGGCATAAATAGGTTTGAGGAGATTGTAGGCAGGTTAAAGGAGGAGGGAAAAACGAGGATCTCCGGAGCCGATATCTTCAGACTCTACGATACATACGGTTTCCCTCCTGATCTTACACAGTTGATGGCAGAGGAAAAGGAGCTCTCCATAGACCTTGCTGGATTTGACAGAGAAATGCACTATCAAAGGGAAAGAGTCAAAAGCGCCTCCAGATTCCGGGCCGAAGATGAGGGAAACTGGATCAGCGTATCGGATAAAGAAAGCTCCAAATTCATAGGATATGACGAACTCCAGGCAGAGGCGGAGGCGATAAGATACAGGGTGGACGGCGATAAAGTCGATCTTATCCTGGATCTGACCTCCTTCTACGCCGAAGCAGGAGGTCAGATCGGAGACAGCGGCGTAATAAAGAACGAGGACATAACCATCCAAATAGACGACACCCTGCCGCAAGGGGGCGAAATAGTCCATAAGGGACATCTAATTGAGGGAGATATTGAGGCGATAAAAAAACAATTGACAGCCCAGGTCGATTCGGGTCACCGCCTCTCCACAGCCAGGAATCACACCGCCACGCACCTTCTCCACAGGGCTTTGAGACAAGTCCTCGGAGAGCATGTCCATCAGTCGGGATCTCTGGTAGCCCCCGACCGCCTGAGATTCGATTTTACACACTTTACGGGCCTGGACCCAGATCAGATCAGACACATTGAAGCGGTAGTTAACGGCAAGATAAGGGAGGACATTCAGCTGCAAGATTCTTACAGACCCTTAGATGAAGCGAAAAGTATGGGAGCTATGGCTCTCTTCGGAGAGAAGTACGACACTGTAGTCAGAGTCGTCGAAATAGGGGACTTCAGCATGGAACTGTGTGGAGGGACCCACGTCCGAAGGACTGGTGAATTGGGCCTGTTCAGAATCGTATCTGAGGGAGGCATAGCAGCGGGAGTCAGAAGAATCGAAGCCTTAAGCGGGGGTGAAGCGGAGCATCTGACCCATCAACAGAACAGGATACTATCGGAGATTGAGCATCTTCTAAACGTGCCTACAGAAGAAGTCGCAGATAGAGTGCAAAAGTTAATAGAGACAAACAGAGCCCTGGAAAGAGAGATTCAAAGGATCAAAGGCCGGTACGCCGTCTCCGAAGTGGACGAACTCGTAGAGAACGCTATAGACATAGACAACAGAAAAATAGTCTCCTCAAAGGTGGAAAGCAGAGATATGGACTCCTTCCGCAAGATGGCTGATTCTCTGAGAGATAAGCTCAAAAGCGGCGTTGGAGTCATAGGCATGATCTCAAACGGCAAAGTTTCCCTTTTGGCCGTCGTCACAGATGACCTTATAGAATCCGTGGGGCTAAAAGCGGGCGATCTAGTTAAAGACATCGCTGTGATAGTCGGCGGAGCTGGAGGTGGAAAGCCCCATTTAGCGCAGGCGGGCGGAAGAGATCCGGAGAAATTAGATGAGGCGTTAGGGAAAGTGGCGCAGATTGTCCAAGAGCGCCTTGAGCAGTAGACAGGGTGCACCCTCCTCCCTTCCCTTCGAGATTGCTTCGCTTGGCTTGCAAATGAATAATTTGGCTTTCAACCCTCAGGCACTGCCAGAGCCAGAGTCCCGAAGCAATCTCCTGTATGATATGCCCTAAGAATTGGTGAATTGATGTCCGTTTTTCAGTATCTACTCGATGTAAAACGTAAAAAAGGCGCGGGATTTTTAGTCCTGTTTGACCCGGGGTGTCTGGATGAGGCTAAGGTAGGGCAGATAGCTGCTGACTACCAGGACAGTGGAGCCGACGCGTTCTTAGTAGGGAGCAGTATTCTCCTTTCCGACAACTTCGGCAGAACCATAAGAGAAATAAAGAAATCCTCAGATCTCCCTGTCATTATCTTCCCCAACGGTGTGGGACAGCTCTCTGACGATGCTGACGCCATCCTATTTATGTCAATGATCAGCGGAAGAAACCCCGAACTTCTGATCGGTCAACAGGCAAAAGCTGCTCCTATCGTAAAGGACACCGGCCTGGAAGCTATATCTACAGGTTATATGATAATAGAATCCGGCAGGACAACGTCAGTCGAGTATATGAGTGGGACAAAGCCTATTCCGAGAGATACGCCCGAAATAGCCATGGCGCACGCTCTGGCAGCAGAGTACCTGGGGATGAAGTGCGTCTATTTAGACGCTGGAAGCGGAGCCGCGATGCCTATCTCCGACGAGATGTTGACTTCTGTAGTAGAATATATCTCTCTGCCCCTTATTGCGGGAGGCGGTATAAGAGAGCCCGAAACCTCCAGAGGCAAAGTACAAGCCGGCGCCTCCTTTGTGGTCGTGGGCAGTGCGCTGGAAAAAGATACCACTGGACATCTGGCAGAAGAGTTCGCAGATGCTATTCATATTAAGGAGTAGCCTACTTTGGTGGACATACACTCCCATATCTTGCCCTCTGTGGACGACGGCGCAAAAGATATAGACGAATCTATAGAAATGATAAAAACCGCTATTGACGACGGCATAGAGGCTGTAGTAGCTACGTCCCACGTTTTGAATAATCTGAACCGGGAGATAGATGAACTTTACAGGAGCAGATTTGATCAGCTATCCGAGAGGGTTCAAAAAGAAAACCTGCCCATAAAGGTGTTCCTGGGCTCGGAGATAATGTTTCAGTTTGGCCTGAAGGCGGCGAAAGACCTTGGAATTGCCACCTTAGATGGAAATGGCAAATATTTTCTCATAGAAGTTCCGATGAGATCATTTCCGGATCAGTTCGAGGATGCGATGTTTAAAATGAGAGCTGCAGGCCTCACCTCCATTCTGGCGCATCCCGAGCGGAACGCTGTACTCGGAAACGATGAAGAGCTTGTATACCGACTTGCCAATCAGGGAGTCCTCCTTCAGATCAATGCTTCCAGTCTATCCCCAAGAGCCCGAAGCCGTATTAGAGAGGCAGCGTGGAACATGATCACAAAGGGCTTAGTGCACTTTATAGCCACAGATGCGCACGACCTAGCCTCACGTCCCTTGATATTAAGCAGAGCAAGAGACGCGGTAAGAGAAGAATTGGGAGAAGAAACAGCACAGAGACTATTCTACGAGAATCCCTGGAAGGCGATAAGAGGAGAACGCATCAAGGCAGAGCCTACATACAGACCCCAGAAGCAGAAAAAGAGGGGAATTTTTGGCAATCTATGGAGAAACCTTGTGGGAACTCCTGATTAGGTTTCAAAGAGCATGTCTTTTCCTTCCCCACGCAAGCCATCCTGCATAGATAGCCATCGTCCCCGCTGGAAACGTGGCGATCCCAGCTAGAATTGACAAGATAGATCCTATCCTGTTGCTCCTTCCTTGAGAGAGTATTCCTCCGAGCATAACCGCAATCCCCGAAAGGATTGTAGCGTTTGCCCAAGAGCCCGAGTAAGTTGTGCAGTATCTCCAGCAGGCTATGGAGCAGTCGGGCTGCCATATATAAGTGTGATGCGGCTTATCCCACCAGAACATATAGTAGATCCCGCACGATGCGACCGCTATTCCTACTAATAAAGGCAGAATTGTCATAAAGAGCCGATCGCAGCCCACTCCCTTCCGTCTCCTCCACATCTGAAAAAGAGTGATCGATAGAAGAGGCGTAAAGATAGTTAAGGCCCATTCACCCCAAGGATACCATTTCAACAGTTTCACCTCTTGACATTTTGTAGCTTGCTACTTAAATTGACTCTGCGGAGGTCGTAATTTATGATATGTGAAAGATGCGGCGTCAACCAAGTCTCCAAAGTGACCACAGAGATAGTAGACGGAGAAAAGGTAGCTATCTTCCTCTGCAAGCGATGTCGGGAATCGAGCAAAGATGAAGAAGGTGCTATCCCTGATCTCAACAGACCTTGTCCCTTGTGCCGTAGGAGAGAAGGGACGGTCAAGTTAACTCAATTGCAAGGAGACAACAGAAGAGTACGGTTCCTGTGCGACGAATGTCCCAGATCTCTATCGGCGATTTGACAAGTCAGCACAGTTAGGTCTTGGTAATACGTTGTGGAACAGTCGGATACCTCCTATAACCTAAAACACATTCACACACTATAGCAGGAGGAAAATTATCTAAATGAACGCTTTGGAAAAGACGCCTGCGGATATGGACGCAGACCCTTCAAAAAAGACGATAACCATCGTGTGGAAGGACAGCCATACTAGTGTCTATCCTTACGACTACATAAGAAAGAACTGTCCGTGCGCGCATTGCAAGGACTCCAAGGAAAGTCAAAAACGTTCGCCAGGCGGAGGTCTGGTTGAACTGAAGCTCATCAATGAGGACGTAGTTGGAACGAGCAGCGACATCGTAGAAGTGGAGGACGTAGGACGATACGCACTCAAGTTCACCTGGGGAGACGGACACGATACAGGGATATACTCATTTGAGCATTTAAGGGAAATATGCCCTTGTGATAAATGCAAAGAGGCTTAGACCCAATTAGTCAGTAATCAGGGAAAGGCAGCGAGGCTTTGTATGTGTGGTTTATCCGTTCTATATAGGGGCGAGCCTTGGTGTTCGCCCAAGATTTCAGGGCCAATCCATGCGTCTTCCCCTACGGATGATCAAAGTAAAGACCTATTCTCCATCAGTCCTGGAACCCCGGCAGAGGTGGCAAAGCTGGGGCGTTAGACAAACGCGCCCTTATCAGATAGGCATCTTAACCTGCCCTCTTATTCTTCTCCTATCAGAAACAGTCCTTTGAGCTTCTCACGCTCTTTCTCCGAGATTAGCAGTAGACTGGTACCGGCAAGTAATCGTCCGCAGACGGCGAACCTCCCAAAAGTCTGAGAGATATTCTTCTAAACTCCTTGAGTTCATCTTTCCCCCCAGCCTCTTTGAATAACAAGCACCTGGACACGGTATTATCCATGAACGCTTCGGCCTGAGAGGGACTCAAACCAAGTCTTTTGAAGAGCCATCCCGCTTTGCACCCGAATTTATAAGCCCTCTTGCCCTCTCCATACGTAGTTACTGGTTGCTCATCGTACCCTATCCTTTTGACTTCTCCTATTATTCCCCCTTGCAGAGCCACTTCGACTATGGGAGCTATCTCGGGGCCGTAGCGCAGTATGTCGAAGTCCGCCGACGATGCTTCACGGGTAGAAAGCGCTGCCACTATATACTTTACGGCCGATAAGTTGTAGAGCTTATAACCACTCTGGAAGTCTGGGACATCTGCATACACGGCCGCATATCTGGTGTCCAATACCACTCCCCGACCCGCTAACTTGAACTTAATCCCGTCGAGCACGAGTTTGTTGATTATCAACTCGTATTCTCCCCTTTGAAATCCCAGTGGCCTGTGGAGTTCAGACCTTCTACCTATCACTACGGATGGAACGTCTTCGTTTTCCCTTTCTATCTGCTTGGATATGCGAAATAAGTTCAAAAGATCGTTTATGAAGTGATCCCCATCCGCGTCCCTCACCGCGACGAAACCAACCCTTTCATCTTCAAGAAGAACCTTCATACCATCAAGAACAGCGGCTCCTTTTCCCCTATTTTCAGCGCTGTACATGACTTCAAACGGAGCCATCTCCTCCCGAAGTTTCTCGGCAATCTCAAGGCATCTGTCGCATCCGTCTATCACCACCTTAATCAGCTTCGGAGACACACATACCTCGCAGTCCTTGAGAGTCGTTGCAAGTATAAGTCTTATCCTGTCCTGTGGAACTTCGTCCGGGAACCAAACGGGGATCACCATGCCCATTTCCTCTTTCATCTGGGCTATGGAGTAGTAGTTATCAAGCGACGGATAGTATTTACTCATAATTCTTGATCCTACAACCTTCCTGAACGAAGTATTCCTATCACGAGCCATATACCCAATACCCCCGCAAAACAGAGCCCAAGAATGCCAATGACAGAATATCCCAAAAACTCAGGCCCCTTATCCAAGACGTATGAAGATCCGACGATGAGTGCAGCTATCAAGAGGCTGAAAGAAAGGCGATTGGACGCCCTATCCATCCCAGTGATAAATCTGTTAATCTTCTGGTGCTGTATCTCCAACGTAAAATTGCCCCTATCTCTTTTCCCAGATATCGTTCTATCTCTGGCTTTATGACACTAAACTCCACCGGAGGCACTTCGTCTTGGAGTTTAGTCAACTCCTCGCAAGCTCCCTGGGGATCAGAAACGGACGCATACTGAGCGCCTGCCACAATTTGACGAAGGTAGGTCCCAACTCCTCTAATGCCAATCTGAGCCTGACAGCGTAGGATTTGTCATCCCACTCCTTCGTAAGCCTGAAAAGCTTCCTGGCGAACCCGAAGCGATAGACAAGGTCCAGCCTGACCAGAATCTCGCTGAAGCCGTACCTAATCAACACCGCCACAATTTGACGGTATCTCTTCAGGTTCCTGTAGCTTCTCTCAATCCTCGGAATATGCATCGTCCAGATTTACTGATAGCAGCTTAGACAACGGTCTATACGGATAACAAGAGTATGTGCGTGCACAACTAAAATACGAAAAATGCCTCTTAACTTCAAGGGAAATCTATCAGGTGTGCGCAGAAGAACGATAAACTTTTCTCCAAAATCTGCACTCACTACTTACACTTGACGACAGAGCCTAAATACCGTATCTTTAAGAGAGAAATGTAAGTCCACAATGGGCTTCGAACAGGAGGCCACTGAAGTGAAGCGAACAATCTTAATCTTACATACTACTCTGATCCTACTAGTCACTTTAAATTCGCCTGCCTATGCACAGGATCTTTTCGGACTTCCAACTAATTATACTGCTGGGGATAATCCTGTATCAGTTTTCAGTGAGGATTTAGATGGGGACGGAGACAATGACTTAGCTGTAGCTAATGAGGTCAGCAGTAATGTATAAGTGTTGATGAATCTCTCTGGTATACTTACTGATATAAGCGCATATGTAGAACCATGATTAATTGTTACAATGATAAATTACGATCTCCCTGTCCAAAGTCACATTAACATATCTGTCTATAATATTATGGGACAGAAAGTTGTAAGATTGGAAGACAAAGCAATGGATGCAGGAAGCCATTCTATAGTCTGGGATGGAAAAGATGAAAGCGGCAGCAATGTCGCATGTGGGATCTACCTTTACAAGTTGAACCTTGAAGGCTTTGAATCGTTAAGAAAAATTATGCTCCTCCGTTAAAAGTGAAAAGAGCTTCAAAGGAGAACCCCATGGATTCAACAGAAAACGATGTCCTTGCACCCGAATACCTCGAACGCATAGTCTTAGACTTAACACAGATGAGCGAGTTTGTACAGGATCCGCTCATCATGGCAAAAGCCGACGGAGTGTGTTACGAGGATGTGAACGGAAAACGCTATCTGGACGGGATTTCGGGCATTTTCGTAGTCACAGTCGGGCACAACAATCGCAGGATCATAGAGGCTATCAGAGAACAGCTCGATACACTGGCATTTTCCCCTCCCATGCACTCTACGAATACCCGCGCTGTCCAGCTCGTGAAACTGATCTCCGAAATCACGCCCGGTGACCTGAACACCGTAAAACTTCTAAGCGGCGGCTCAGAAGCCACAGAAGGAGCGATGAAACTCGCCCGCCAGTATCATAATCAGACCGGCAATCCCACAAAGTACAAGATAATATCTCGATATCTTGGCTATCACGGGGCCACGTTTGGAGCGCTAAGCGCATCTGGAACACAGAGGCGAAAGAGGATGTTCGAACCCACACTCTCAGGATTTATACATGTATTCCCGCCAACCTGCTATCGCTGTCCCTTTGAAAAGGAATATCCATCCTGCGAAGTCCTGTGCGCCTCGATCATCGAAGATACGATAAAACTTGAGGGTCCCAGCACTGTCGCGGCCATCATAATGGAGCCGATAGGAAACACGGGAGGTATCGTTACGGCCGCCCCCTGAATACTTTCCTATGATACGAGAGATCTGCGATAAGTACGACATCCTTTTGATCTTTGACGAGATAATAACGGGCTTCGGCCGCACAGGAGAGATGTTCGCAGCACAGACATTTCACACCACGCCCGACATAATATGCATGGGGAAAGGGATGTCCAGCGGCTACGCTCCCCTTGCGGCTATTGCAATGAGCGACAAGGTGGCCTCAGCCTTCTGGGGAAAGCCCGAAGACGAGGTCGAGTTTTCACATGGACATACGTACGGGGGGAATCCAGTCGCTTCCGCGGCGGGAATAGCCTGCATAAGCCAGATTATAGAAAAAGACCTCCCCAAAAGAGCGCGCGAAATGGGTGCATACCTGTGGTCCAAACTTGAGGACTTAAGGGAGAAAACAGGAATCATAGGAGATATAAGGGGTAAGGGACTCTTTTTAGGAGTAGAATTCGTGGTGGACACAGCCACAAAAGAGCCGTTCTCAGACGATCTCAACTTCGGGACTCAGGTCGGAAAGCGGGCGATCAAGAACGGACTCCTCACGCGCTTCGATCCTCACTGGATAGCCTTCGGACCGCCCCTTATAGTAACTGAACAGGAAATAGACTACATGATGGACGTATTCGAAAAGAGCATATACGAAGTCTTAGATAGATGAGCATGATAGTAAACGAGATATTCTACAGCATTCAGGGAGAGTCCACGTACGCAGGGCGTCCGTGCGTCTTTGTAAGGCTCACCGGATGCAATTTAAGGTGCGTCTGGTGTGATACAACTTATTCCTTTTACGAGGGGACCAAGATGTCGGTTGATGAGATCATGGAAAAGGTCAAAAGCTACGGGTGTCCCCTTGTGGAGATCACAGGCGGAGAACCTCTGCTCCAGAAAGCGGTCAGGGATCTTATGGAGGCACTCCTTGAAGAGGACTTTGAGGTCCTGTTAGAGACCAGCGGGAGCCTCCCCGTAGATAAAGTGCCGGAGGAAGTGATAAGGATTATAGACCTGAAACCTCCTGACAGCGGAGAATCGGATAAAATATGCTGGGAGATACTGGATGACCTGCGACCGAGGGACCAGATAAAGTTCGTGATCTCGAGCCGAAAAGCCTATGAATGGTCAAAAGAAGTCATAGAAAGACACAAGCTATCCGAAAAGGTAACACTTTTGATGTCCCCGGCGTTCGAAGAAATCGAATACAGAGACATAGCAGGGTGGATCCTGCAAGACCGCCTCCCCGTAAGGATGCAGATTCAGATGCACAAGTTCATATTCGACCCGAACCAACGGGGAATATAATGAACATAGCCTTAGTTCTCCTATCCGGCGGGATGGACTCGGCCACCTGCCTCTGGTGGTTCAAGGATAGAGGTATAGGACAATTATATACCCTTTCGTTCGATTACAACCAGCGGCACAAGATAGAGTTGGAATACAGCCGAAAACTTTCGCACATCGCAGGAGCAGTCCGGCACAAAGTTATCGGTGCTGACCTGACTCAGATAGGCGGAAGTCCGCTGACCGATCCCAATATTGACGTCCCTGCGGCCTCCGATGGTACGCAGATTCAGACAGTTGTGCCCTTCAGAAACACTATCTTTATGGCACTATCGGCCGCCTACGCGGAGACAGAAGGAATAGAAAACATTTGCATCGCTGCCGTAAAGGACGACTACGCAGCATACCGAGATTGCCGGAGAGAGTTCTACGACAGTCTTGAGCAGGCCCTGAGCCTGGGAGCTACCAGAGAACGCGCTATCTGCATCCATACTCCCCTGATCCACATGTGGAAGTCACAGGTCGTAGCCACAGGTTTGAAACTCGGCGTTCCGTACGAACACACCCATACTTGCTATGAGGGAAAACGCCCCGCCTGCGGAGTCTGCGACGCTTGCGTCGAACGCATCCAAGCCTTTAAAGCCAACGGCGTGGATGACCCTCTGGAGTATGAATCCAAGAGCAAGCAATAAGTGAAGGTCCAAGTTGAGAAATGTCGTTGTGAGGGATGAAACCTGGTGGATGAGACATTCCAGTCTGACAAAGCAATCGCACCTGTCTCTTGAACAGACAAGAATGTCTGTTCTACTGTCTGTGTTGAGATGAAAGGAAGATGTCAACTAAACCGAGCAAAGATCTGAAGACATTTCCCAATCCCTACAAGGGTAGATACTACACTGTGGATATGAACTGTCCCGAATTCACAAGCGTGTGCCCCATAACAGGACAGCCTGACTTCGGGACGATCAAAATATCCTATGTCCCCGCCGGATTGTGTATTGAACTTAAGTCCCTCAAGCTCTACATTTGGTCCTACAGAGATGAAGGAATATTTTACGAAGATGTGACAAATAAAATATTAGATGACCTGGTAAAAGCGTGCGATCCTGTATCTATGACCGTTAAAGGAGAGTTCAGCGTCAGAGGAGGGATAACGACATCGGTGACGGCGACTTACAACAAAGAGGAAGAAGCATAGATGGAAAGAGATCACGCTGTGGTCTGCCTGAGCGGAGGACTCGACAGCTGTGTGACCGCGGCGATAGCTCACAGGAAATACGAATTAGCGCTCCTGCACGTCAACTACGGACAGAGGACGCAGAAAAGAGAACTTACGGCCTTCCACGATATTGCTCAGTTCTATACAGCACGAAGAAAACTGATAGCCGACCTTAGTTATCTATCTATCGTAGGAGATTCCAGCCTTACAGATGCCTCTATCGAGGTTCCGAAAGCCGAACATGATCCCAGCAGAAGCGATGTTCCTTCCACGTATGTCCCCTTCAGAAACGCCAACATCCTTTGCGCCGCAGTATCCTGGGCTGAGGCAACAGGCGCAACTAAAGTCTTTATAGGCGCCGTCGAGCCAGACTCCAGATACCCCGATTGCCGAAGACCTTTCTACGAGGTGTTCAACAGACTCGTAGCAGAAGGCACAAAGCCGAAGACGAATATCGAAGTCTTGACCCCGTTGATAGGAATGAAAAAGTGGGAGATAATAAAAAGGGGCGTTCTATTGAACGCCCCCCTGCACCTGACGTGCTCCTGCTACGACAGAGAAGATATAGCCTGCGGAGAGTGTGAAAGCTGTGCCCAAAGGATCAGTGGGTTCAAATTGGCGGGATTGGAGGACCCTCTCAATTATAAAATAGAAAGATGAATGGTAGGCGAAAGGAGAAATGGAATTATGAAAAGTCTTACGAAGTTATTCTTGATCGTAGTCCTTGGCCTAATAGCCGAATCACATGCAGGTAGTTTCGACAACAAGGGAATTTTGAAATACCCAGTTAAGCAGAAGGGAGAGACATCAGGTGAACCTGGACAAACGGTGCACTATATGCTTTCAGATTCAAGTCGAAGACACGGAGTATTTCCTCGAATAGATTTACAACTGAATGGAGAAATCTTAAGGAACATACCGAACTATCGTATTATTCCTTATGATTCCACATTCTCTATGTCACGTGCATATCTACTTCTGCAACAAGAGGGACCTGTATGGAGTCACGATGTGCAAAAAGAGGTTAAATATCGGTATCTCTTAGCGAACAATATCCTGGAGGCCTTCCCTGCTCATCCCTTATACGAAGAGGTATTTGCTTTACTATGTGATTATGCAAAGAAATATGAGAGCCATAAGACTTATGGTATGACTCGCTACCGAGGGCCCATTGCATTGTTGAAGGCGTATCTTAGGCGATACCCAGATGGAACTCACAGAGATCGTCTCGAATGGAAACTCGTTCAATTACAACATCATATATATGAATTTGAGGGAGTTGCAAAGGGACCTATGTCACAGGCACAAGCCTTTGAAAACTACCTATCTGCGAATCCGAAATCCAAGGTGGCAAACGATATAAAGCTTATGATTGCCAAACTATATCGGATTGCTCATGAATGTGTAGAGTATGCTAAAGAACAAAATATAAGAGCAGGTTTTACGGAGGCTGATGGAGAAAGATTCCTGGAGAGGTCATTGGGAATATATGAAGAACTCTTAGAAAGCGAGGAAGTAGAAACTAGAGAGACTGCAAGAGTTGCACTCTATAACATAAGACACAATAGAAGGGTTTCTTTAAATTCAAATGAGTGGTAGTGCCCGTCTCCGCTGGCAGAGCCAGGAGGGCTCCACCAAATACACAAGACCGTTAAGCCACGGTAGAATAGACTTTCGAGTTGGAAGAGAAAGAATTGGATTTCGTAAAGGTCGGACTATACTACTCTACTTTAAGAAAGATGGGTAACAGCTTCCAAGACAATGCTGTACCCATGAAGATGATATGAGATTACTTCACTGCCCAAGATTTAATCAGGCGTCGCAATCAGGTTGCTTGGCTTCAGCCGTGAGTCATGACGAGATGTGAAACCCCGGAGCAATCGTAAGGGATAGGCAGGGATGCCCTGTCTACTGATTTAATACCCTCTCTTTCTATCCACAACGTTGAGCAATTCCCTCCCTTGGGAGAACCTTTCTAGGTTCTGGCAGAAGATGTCCACAGACCGATCCATAAAGCGAGGCGAAACGCCCGCTGAATGAGGTGTGATGATCACGTTGTCAAGGCTGTAATATTCGTCATCGCTGTCGAGCGGCTCCACTTCAAAGACGTCTAAAGACGCCCCTCTTATCCATTTCTGCTTGAGAGCCTTGACAAGCGAGGGCTTATGGACTATGGATCCTCTTGCCACATTGATAAGAAAGGCGCTCCTTTTCATCTCTTTTAAGACGTTCTCATCTATCATTCCTTCTGTCTCCGGAATAAGAGGGAGAGTAAGTACAAGGAAGTCCGCCTGTCTGACCACCTCCATAAACTGATCCAGGGGATAGAGTTCGTCAACGTTTTCATCCCCTTCGGATACATCCCTTTTGACGGCCACCACCCTCATTCCCATCGCCTTTGCCCTTCTGGCTGTGGGCTTCCCCACGTTTCCCAAGCCCAATATCCCTATAGTTTTCCCGTATATTTCATCTATCAGTGGAGCAACCTGGTCTTTTGCCCATTCCCGACGCAGTTGATTTTCATAGCACCTGTAGAACTGATGCGCAAGCGCTATCATCGTCCCGATGATGTGCTCAGGCGTCTGAACCCTGTGAGAGCCGCTGGCGGTGGTCAGTACGATATCCCTTTCCGTAATCTCATGATGGTGGAAACCATCCACACCGGCAAATGTGGACTGTATCCACTTCAGATTAGAGGTCAAAGCCGCCGATTCCTTCGAGACGTGTATTGCGTAGAGTATCTCTGCGTCAGCGATTTCCCTTCTACATCCCTCCTCTGATTCCACGAAGACCACGTTGTATTCATCAGAAATACTCGTTACTTTTTTTCGATTCTCCGCTGAAACCTTCCAGAAGCC